>CAVSWB010000001.1:0-1419204 GCA_963731635.1 uncultured Chloroflexia bacterium
CAGATGCAGGACGAGAACGTACTTTGGGCACCAGATGGAATGCATTTCGCTGTCCTCAGCGGGGACCCTGGTGGCGTCTCCACCGTCTATATCTTTGACAAGGGCGGGGAACGGGTCGGCGAAGCTCCAGGCTCGGCATCTCGCTTGGGCGAGCGACACTACATTGATCGTCCTGCCACTTGACCCCACCTCACCGGATGGCCTCCTGACGGCGATACCGCCTCCATCGGTTACAACGACTTGGCCACTATGCGAGCGCTCCCTGGGCGATACAGCGATGTCCTCGGAGGCGGTCACGCAGCGCCCGTACTGGCGACCGCTCAGGGATACGCCGTGTGGCTTGATGGATCGCTGCAGCCCGAGGTTGAGTGTGGGTGCGGCCCGCTTGCGATCTCGACGGACGGCAGCCTAGTCGCTCTTGAAGACTCGACTGGTCTGACCGTGGCGAAGACGGTCACCGGGCAGGATGTCCACTTCTGGCCGGGCTTACAGACAGGCGCACATCTCCACGCAAGCTTCAGCTCGGATGGTCGGCATCTTGCCCTTTCGGACGTCGATGGCAGCCTCAAGACGTTGGTTGTGTTGAACGTGGCCGACGGCCAACGGGAAAACCTACTGGCTGGGCATTTCGTCTATAACGGGACCTGGGCGAGCGACGCGCAGGTATTCGCCGGCGACGACTCAGGCGGCTGGTGGTTCCTGCCGGTCGATGGCGCAAGCCCCAAACGAGCGGGATTGCCGACCTCGTCGCGTGACGCCGTTGCGTCTTCGACTGGGACTGTCGCCGCCGTCAATGATGCCGGATCGACGCTCCTAGTCGAGAAGTCCGGCACGAGCCGAACGTGGGCCTTGCCGTCAGCGGCCCTGGGCCTCCACTGGTCACCGGACGGGTCAGAGATTGTCGTCGGGTGCGAGTCGGGTGCGGTGGTGCTGGCGCGGCCCTAAGCCCAAGCCCCTGATTCTGAGAGCGGGTAGGTCCGCCTACTGTCCGACGTCGGTGGACACACCTCCAGGGCCAAGGTATCGATGTCCGCCGGCTGTGGCGACATCGATCATTGGCTGAACGGAGACCAGCTGGCGTCGGACATGGTCCACACGAGCCGCGTGGGTCCGCTAAGACCAGCAGCGTTGGCGTACGCCGACTGGTTCGCCGCCGTGAATGGTTTGTACGCATCGGTGACCCACTGGATGCTTCCCAGCTGATAGCCGCCAGCCACATCGTTGACCTTGGCTACCGCGAGGGCCTGGCCCGACCTTTCCAGGTCCACGAGTTCGTACGATGGGCTGCTCTGATCGAGCGAGTCGACATGGACTGAGGTCCCCAGCCCGACTCCGGCGAGGCTTGTGTTCCCCTGGTCGGTCACCAGCTGTTGCAACCCGGAACTTGCGGCGCCAGCCAGAGTCGGTGACACTGGAGTGAGTTGGTAGGCCCCGGTCGAGGATGCCGTCGGACTCGATGCCGGCATCGATCCGCCATGAACCTGGAGGTAATCGCCATACGTCGTGGCCGCGTTGACCGCATTGTCAGCTGGCGCACCGTAGCTGGGCTGAGCGCGCAAGACCAGGTTGTAGTATCCCTGGTAGTAGGTGCTATTGAGAGTTATCGTCGACCCGTTGTACTTGAAATCGAAGCCGTGGGCCACCATCGGCCGGAAGATACTGTTCCAGTCGCTCATCCCGATAAGGGTGGAGGAGCTGTATCCGCCAGATGGATACGGTGAAGGCAGACCGATCGAGCCTAGGCCAGACCCGTACCACGGATCGAGGACGTAAAAGCCCTCCATCGCGAAACCGCCCATGCCCGGCGCAGTCGTCGTGACGAAATCGTATGCCAAGATCGCGTGGGATACTCCCTCGCCGTTCGACAGCGTATGGGCGCCGACGATAACGCCCTGCGGATCGCCCTGATCAAGATACAGATTCCAGACAAGCTCCAAATCTGCCGTATTCTGGCTCGTATACCGATAGTCTTGAGCGTAGTAGCCAGCTGGGGTGTTCTGATATACGGCAGTGGCCCAACCTCTGGGGTCGTGCCCTCCCCCAAAGGCCGCGTACAGATTGGTCCCGCTTGGGTCATAGCTTGAGGCCAGCCTGTCGCTCCTGGTCGAGTTGATCAAGGTCTCGACGTTGTTCTCAAGGGTGGTTTGCGTCGCCTTGGCCGTTGGAACCGTCGTCCTGTGGGCCCAGTCGGCCCATGTCACCGATGATGCATTGATGCAGTAGCTGCTGACGACTTCGATTGCCCTTCCGTAATTGGTCGGGTAGTTCTGGTAGCCGAGAGCCAACCCCGGGTTCAGCGCCGCCGTCAAGATGACCGCCAAAATCACCACCACTACGCGTGTCCCTAAACGTCTCTTCACCATGCCCGGACTCCTTTTGGAATTCGAGACTGAGGCGCACAGAGATTCGCACGGCCAGCCAGCAGGCGACGAGATCAGCCCGCCGATCGAAGCGCGTTCGGCCCCTCGCCCCCCAGCTCCCCACCCGGCCAAAGCTTCGGCCTGAGCCCATGATAACCAGGCAATGACCAGGTGCGCGTCACAGAAGTACCCTCTCCCCTTGGCAAATTCGACCCAAGGTTCGTTGCCTTACAGGATCATCGAACCAGCGTCTTGGGCCTGGTGCCGCGGTTCGTGAGTCCCGAAGGCTCGTTGGCCAGCCGACAACGCATGTCACTGACTCGCTTTTGGCGCGATGCTCATCAGCCGCTTCGATCTCGTGGATCTGACGTGCGTGGGTCCCATGGCACGTGGTTGAAGCGGCTCGCCAGAAGGCGCCGATCAAGGCCGAGGTCGAGCCGCGCGTGGCACAACGCCTTGAGTTGGGCATCGGTGCCGGCAGGTTCGCGAATCTCTCGCTTCCCGAACGCGGTGTGCGCGATGATGGCGGCTGGTCGAGTATCCGGCCCCTCCGGGGCTCTCGAGCCGCCGACTACGCCACTTCGACCAGCAGCCCGGATGCAGGCGCGATCGAGTAGATCAGTTGGAAAGCGTAGGCGCCACTCCTCTCGCCCCGACCATAACAAGCTCATCAGCACGAAATGCCTCCGCGAGGCCCCTGCGGACGGCTGCTGGCGTCGGCTCCACGTGCATCGTGTCGAGCCCAAGGACGTCCACCGACTCAAACAGAGACTCCGCCAGTGCGCGGCGGGAGTTCGGCGCCTGCTCCCAGAGGGCCGGCAAGTTGCGCAGGAAGTCGACCGACTCCGTCCGGGTCGAGCCCTTCCACTTCTGCCCCACTCCTCGCGCTCTGCTCGGCCTCGTCGAGTCGCGCCATTTCGGCTTCGAGACGGACCGGGTCGCGATGCCGGCGGTAGGCAGCCAGAACGTCGGCGCGCTCGCGCTCAATTCGGGCCAGAGCGAAGCGGTCGATCCCGACGGTCGCCTCCCCTGTCATGACCTCGGCGATCGTCTCGGCTCCGAGCGACACGCGCTCGAGGATCTTGCCCACGACGTGCTCATACTCGGCGGCCTGGTAGCTGTGACCAGGAGTACGGCGGTGCTGCCCGCGTATCGCCTTGGCCGGAGCGTGGTATGCCGCGATGAAAGCCTCGCACGGCTCCGTGTGGCGGTAGCGGCCGGTGTCCCCGATCAGTCGGCGACCACAGGCCGAGCATCGGAGCATCGATAGCGCGTAGGTCCGATGCGTGGCCGGGTGACCGTCGCGGGTGCGTCGAGTCTCGCGGACTCCCTGCACGTCATCCCACATTCCGCGCGGAATGATCGCCGGCCAGTGGGCGTCACTGCCGTCAGGCAGGCGACCGGCATACAGCGGGTTGTTGAGCATTCCGCGAACCGTGTACAAGCCGAGCCCGGTCTGGTCCGCGACTTCGCGATCGGTGAGCCGCGTTGCCGCGAGCTCGAACACCTTGCGCACGGTGTCGAGTTGCTCGGGGACTGGCTCTAGGAGCTTTCGCTCGTCCCGCCGGAAGCCGAACGGGGGTCGGCCTCCTGGGTCGCGCTGCTTAGCGAGCTTGCTTGCGTAGCCCTCGCGGATGCGTCGAGCCAGCCGGCGCGAGTAGCGCTCGGCGTCGGTTGCCTCGGCCACGAGCTGATCCCAGTCGCGCTCAGAACTGGACAGGATCTGTTCGTCGCAGAACCAGACGGCAACGCCGGCAGGATGTAGGACGTCTTCGAGCAGGTTGAGCGTCTGGCGCAGGTTTCGCTGCCAACGGCTGACGTAGCCGACCAGCAGGACGTCGAAGGCACCCGCCGCCGCGGCCTCCAGCATCGTCGCCATGGCCGGGCTGCGATAGACGGTGCGCCCACTGTGAGCGATGCGCCATTGGGCACCTGTGTCGACCAGGCCGAGACGTGCCACGGCGCCATCCTGCAGCTCCGCCTGCGCTTCCGGGCCGTAGCGGTCGAACTGGCCAGTGGTCGACTCGCGGATCCACCTCGCGGCGCGAAGGCCGCGCAGGTCATCGACGGTCGCCGGTAGTCGTTTCATCGGTCCGCTGCCTTCGAAGGGCTCATGCAGCCGTGTCCTTGCGCTTCGCTGTCGCCGCCATCTTGCCACGGCTTGCGGCGGATTCAGCAGCCCGGCGCGCGGCGATCTCCGCGAGCGCCAAGCGCAAGGCGGTGATGATCGGATCGGCCACCGGGCGTTCGCTCATGGCGCCGATCCTTGTCGCGGTGCTCTGAGCGCCCATGGAGACCCCGCCGCGGTCTGGCCCAGTCGAATGCTCGCGGCGATCGCCTGCTCAACTGGGCTCAAACCCGATCCCGCGTATCGAAGGGCTCGCACGATGACGACGTCGGCCCCTCTCGCTCTTGATCCGAACCTCGGCGAGCCACGGGTCCGCCTGCTGCGCGGAATGCCGCCCTCGCCCCTCGGAGTGCGCGGAACGTCACCGAGTAGCGGCGACCCTTCGTGAGGAAATGGCCGCGGAAGCCAAAGCTATGCGCCCATCGCGGACTGAGCCCCCAAGCCGAAGACATCAGGCGTCGAGCGTGTTCGGTCACGTCGGCCAGGTCGATCTGCCGGGCGTATCGGATTCTTCGATCCAGCCCACCGGCGACCTGGGCATCCTTGGTTGCGTACTTCGCGATGTACCCCGCGACTGCGGTCTGGCTCACGCTTCCGTCCGCCAGGTCGGGAGTTATCGGCCGCACATCGATCTGCTCGCCCCACCGGACGACCAGCTCGCGTCCACTGGATCCCTCAACCGTGACCGATACTCGCGCCGCGGCGCGGCCGACGGCCTCCGCTAGACGCTGCGCCGTCGCCCACGCCGTCGGCGCGGTTTCCGGACCGTCGGGTCCGTCAAGCCGGACGACCGTGTGGACATGCACGACGCCGCGGGCCTGGAACTCCGCGACCTTGGCGTACGTGACGCGGACTTGTGACCGCAGCACTCGAACGCTCAGTCGCGCCAGGGCTGCGAATTCCCGAGGCAGGTACGTGACGGTCCGGCGCCACAACGCGCCGAAGGCAGCGTTCCAAACCGCCGCCGCCTCGTAGTCGTAGCAGTCGGGGCAGAGTGCCTGTCCGATCCGGAAGTCGCCGGCGGCGTGACGCTCAAGACACTGAGTCGAGACTCCGTGCTCGCATTCGCCCAGCCATCCCATCTGGTCCGACACCTCAACACTCGGTCTCCGCGGATCACCCGCCGATGGACTGCACCAAACGACGGTGCCGTCAGCGTGGCGAATACGACCGGGTGCGAGGCGACCGACGTCGATACGCCCTTCGCCTCGCTGCCTGTCAGTCCTGCCGCGACGAGGAAGTAGGCGTCCCGGCGGTAGATCTCGGAGCATGGCGGGCACCGCGATGCCCTTCGGTTCCCGCACGCCGTCAGAACGAAGCCAGGCGCCTCGGCATCGGTCGAGCGACGCGCCAGGACTTCCCCGGTCGACACCGACGCAGCGATCGACTCGCCTACCAGCCGTATCGGCGACGTGCATCCTCTCGTCCGCCTGATCAGCTCAACGACGTGAGGCGCGCCGGCGCCGTAGCGGCGCGTGAGCACCGCCAGCGACGCCGGCTCGAAGGTCGTGCGAGACGCATCGACGACCACGGGGCTGCTCCTAGCCGCCCTGCTCGATGCGATGAGGTGCCGCCGGAACCTGTGTCTTCGGGGGCACGCCGCGAATGGACGTTGCCCGAAAAGCCCAGGCGAGCCTCGGCCGTGAACCCGAAGCGTCCACGTATGGCGTCGCCGTCAGTCCCTCGAAGGCGACCGACGGAAACGGTGCACCGGCAGGCGCCTGCGGCAGCGTCGGCGGGTTGCGGGCCGAGATCTTGACGCGAACGACCTTCGTTCGCGCCTCCGGGTCGGCGTCGAAGACCGAGATGGACCACGTCGGGAGACCAGTGTCTCGATCGTGCGCCTGCACTCGCTGCTCGCGCGTCGAGGCCTCGAAGTCCACGACCTGTTCGACACCGCCAACGGCATACGCGCCCGCCGGGAACACCAGATCGGAGTTGAGTGGAATGTGCTTTCCAAGAGCCATTGGGACCTCCAGTCCGTTCGGCCGATCGGCCGGCGCCGGCCCCGTTCAAGCGAGCGGGAAGCACGACACCGCCAGATCGTCGGCAGCTGGACCGGACGGCGAAACCGCGTCTTGGGTACGATGGCAGGACGTCCGCAAGACGTCCGATACTCCGAGTTGGAGAAAGGAGTGATGGTCAACGACCGGCTCCGAACCGCCATGGAGGCGGCGGGGCTCACAGCCGATGCAGTCGCGACGCAGCTCGACGTCGACGCCAAGACCGTCGAGCGATGGATTGCGACTGGGCGCACCCCGTATCCCCGTCACCGGATCGCCTTCGCTCGCCTCGTCGGCACGGATGCAGAAGAACTCTGGCCGAGCGCTCGGGACCTGACTACGCCCGTCGCCGCCGATCTCGTGCGGCTCTACCCAAGCCGCGGATCCGTGCCGACGCATCTGTGGTTCGAGCTTCTCGAAGCCGCGAACCGCTCCGTTGACCTCCTCTTCTACTCGGCCCTATTCCTCTCGGATGGTCATGCCGAGCTGGCGAACGCGATACGCCGTGCCGCCGCCCGCTGGACTCGCGTCCGGATCCTGGTCGGCAACCCGCGATCAACCGCAGTCATCGCCCGAGGTCGCGAGGAAGGCATCGGCCACGACGTGGCCTCGCGCGTTCGCATGACGCTTCACTACCTCGACGGCGTCGACCAGGTCGACGGCGTGCAGGTGCGCGGCCACTCGACCACCCTCTACAACTCCATCTACCGCTTCGACGACGACATGCTCGTCAACGCACACACCTACGGCGCGGCCGCAGTCGAGTCGCCCGTGTTGCACCTCCGACGGGTCCCCCGCGGCCGGCTCTTCGACCATTACATGAAGAGCTTCGAGCGTGTGTGGGCCGTCTCTGCTCCGATTACTGCCGCCCCGGCCAGAGAGGAGACCAATGGCTCGCATCGACTATCTTGACGACCCCGCGGCACCGGCCGCGACCACGATCGTCCCGTCGGCGAACGTCGTCGTGACCAACGACGCCGGCGAGATCCTGCTCATCCGACGGTCGGACAACGAGAACTGGGCGCTGCCCGGCGGCGCGATGGATCCGGGCGAGTCGCTTTCCCAGTGCGGGGTCCGAGAGAGTCGAGGAGGAGACCGGCATCCGTTGCGAGATCACGGGCCTCGTCGGCGTCTACACGAACCCGCGCCACGTGATCCTCTACACCAGCAACGGCGAAGTCCGCCAGGAATGCTCGCTGGTCTTCACCGCGCGAATGGTCGGCGGCGAGCCAAGGCCTAGCAGCGAGTCACTCGACGTTCGCTGGGTGCCGGCCCACGAGATCAATGGCTACGGGATGCACCCGTCGATGCGTCAACGGATCGGCCACTTCCTGGAGCGGCGGCCGTCGCCCTTTCTGGGATAGGCCGCTCGCGCACTCATCTCCGCCCTCACGCTCGTCCTCTGCTCCCGAGAGTGCCTATGATTCTCGGCGGCGACACGGCACGAGGGACCAGGATGGCTAGGCCGTGGAAAGTCCTCTATCAAGCGGAGGCTGGACTCTGCGCCGCCAGCTATGGAACCGACCAAACCCCGGCCAGAGTTGGGCTCCTAGACGTAGTCGAACGGCGAGAAGTGGGGCGCATAGAACCCGCTGCTGAGTGCGGTCGAACCTTCGATCTGTCGACCGATGGCGAACGACTAACGACGGGCTACTGGTACCGAACGCCGGGCGTGGACATTTGGAATACGGATACGCGTGAGCGCATCCGTTCTCTTGGCCCGTCGCGCATAGGCAGTGTCCGCTTCGACAAGGCGAGCCGATTCGTCGTGTATCACTCCGAAAAGGGCGCCTGGGCGCACGCGATCGACGGAACCGACGAGCTACGCCTTCCTTCCCTGCCGGGGGTGGAAGAAGCCGCCTTCGAGCTTGTCAACAATGTTCTGTTGCTTCCCACTCTTCGGAAGGGCTTGATAGCTCGGCTCGCGTTCGATCCGCTCTCCGCCGCGCTCGTCCAGCTCGACATCCCCTCCGTGGTCCACTGGCTGCGGTTCTCGCCGTCATTTGATGCTTGTTTCCTGATCGGTTCAGGCTCTCGGGTTTATTGCTTCGATGGCTCCCTTTCCCACTCGCTCTGGACGACTCCCCTGCGTAACCATGGCGTCGAGGGACATGTGTACGTCGGCACTTACAGCGGAGATGGCTCCCGTATCGGCATCACCGAGACGCTCCTCGGCGAACCACATTTCCGGACCATCGTCCTCGACGCGTCGTCTGGGGAGGTCGTCCGCGCGATCTACGGCGTCTCCTGCGGGGGATACCCATTCGCTGGCCCCCTGATCATGAAAGACACTGGGGATACGCTCGATCTCGTGTCGGGCCAGGTTGAGCCGGGACCCGTGTCGAGTCTGCTGTAGATCGGGACGGTGAAGCGTCAGGCGACATCCGATTGTGCCGAGGCGGCCGCGTGTCGCCGTAGCCTGGCGAGGGTGTTTTCCACGGACTTCCCTAGATCGCTGCGACCGGCGAGTATGGCCCGATGCACGGGGTCATCGGGCGGGTATCGCCTGATTATCTCCGCGATCCGCTCGTCAAAACTCACGGGGAGCCCGCGGGGGCTGGTGGTCATGTCTGCATAGGTGAGGGCATCAAGGAGGGCCGGATCTGGCTCCGGAAACGAATACTCCAGGCGGTCCAGCAAGCCGCGTTCGCGAGCTTCGAACCGAGCGCCCGAGTGATGAGCGACGAGCTGACAGACGCGCTCCGGAAACTTCTGTTCCTGCAGGAACCAGCCGCCATCGAGCGCATGCATTCCCTCGCCGACGAGCCACTGCGCGTACCCGATGTCATGCAGCCAGGCGGCCGCAACCAGATCGGCAGCTTCGTCGGACTCGAAGACTGCGGCGACCCCTTCCGCTTTCCGCGCGACCCCTTCCGTGTGCGCGACGCGCTCGGGCAAACGAGCGAGAAGCTCGCGGGCAACATCCTCAGCGGTTGGCTTGTCGTGGGTCATCGATCGTCACGCTAGCCCCGTCGCGGGGGACAAGCAAGCTGCCGCGGGCCCTGTTCCGCTTGTTACGAGTTTCTCTACTGCATCAAGACAGGCAGAACCCCGCTCGACGGCTTGGTGCGGCCCAAGACCGACGCGCGGGGTTCCAAGATCTTGCATCGAACCGTTACGGGCCCCAAAGAGCCCCCCCCCGATGCCAGCTAGCGGCAATAGGCGAAGGTGTAATTCACATCGAGCGCAGGCGTACCCACCGCATACCAGTATCCGCCATCGTACATGCCGGGCGCTACTGAAACATGCCAGTTGTAGTCGTTCCAATTGTAGTTGAGGGCATACAAACCCGGTGGGATGAGAACGGCGTTCCCCTGATACCTGGCACTGAGGTACGTCGGGCGGCTCGGGCACCAGATCGTGCCGTCCTTTTCCCCAAACGAAGCGAATGCAGGGCCGGCCACGGCCAACACCAGGATCAATGAAGCAGTTACTGCCGAGATTCGCCGAAGAACGCAATGCGTCATGGTGCTGAACCCCCAAGTGCATTCCGGGCCCTATCCCCGCGATCGAGCCTCGGGACTTCGCTACTCTACGATATGCTAAGGTCGCGGTGTGGGCCGAAAGGCACTGAGCAAAGACCCGACGCCCGTGATCTGTGGGGCCAAGCCGCAAGCGGTCGCCATGAGCGGTCCGGTTTGCTTCAAGCGATGGGGGAAGAAATGCTCGACGCGTTTGAGACGCAGTCCGGCGAACTGTCCGGCTGGGCGGCTGTTCCACGCAATCGGATAATCGGGTCCCGGCTCCTCGCATGCGGCTTGGGGATTCTTCTGTTGGTGGCCGCGGCAGGATGCGGTGGGCCCAGTGGCAAGTCGAGCACTCCAACTGCTGGCGCGGTCTCGATCCCGACCGGGAATTTAACCGCATTCGACCGCTGCATGCTCGATGCCGGGTGGAAGATCCTCGCGGTCCATTCGGTTCCGCCGGGGGCCCCCCAGACCTACACCTGGAGCTCGGACGCATCAAGCAAAGACAGCTCCCATTGCAACATCCTGCAGCCTTCACCCCACATCCTTACGGACACGGAGATCCGCGCGACTTACGACCGTTGGGTCGGTGAGCGGAACTGCCTCGTGGGGCTCGGATACGGTCCCGACAGCCCACCCTCCTTCGAAACTTTCCTGGCGAGCTGGAATACCGGCCCCTGGATGCCAATTAACGGTATCGACACTAACAACTGGACTGACGCGGAGTTCAGTGCTGCCAAGGCGCGATGCACGCTTGAGTTCTTCGACCGTGCTCCGGCGCAATAGGGCAGCTCTCGGCAGCCTCGAAGAGCATCGCCGAATGTTGACGCTAGATCCTTCCGAATGCTGGGAACGTGCTCAGACGACAAGGGGCCCTGCCAGGTGATACGTCGAGCAGCGGGCATCCTGCTATCGCTGGCAGTGCTGGCCGTCGTCGCGGTGCTTGGATACTGGGCCGGCACTAACGCCGTCGTGCCCCCGTCGCTGCCACTCGCCTCGCATGATCCGATGGCGTATACGGTGAAGGACGGGTCGGTCGGCAGCACCGTGAAGATCTCCTTAGGGGCCTCGTGGTCAACGACCCGGACGCTACGCGCGGGACATGGCGGGACGGTCACCTCGGTTCTTCTGGCTGGCGGCGCCGAGGCCGCGGCCGGCACCGTGATCGCCACGATCGATCTCGCGCCAATAGTGGTTGCGATTGGATCGGTCCCAATGTTCCGAACGTTGGAGTCAGGGGTCGACGGCCCGGACGTAGCTCAGCTTCAGCAACTCCTCGCGGCAAGAGGCTTCTATGGGGGCGCCATCGACGGCCACTTCCGAGCGTCCACGACGGCCGCGGTCCAACTCTGGCAGCGCTCCGTGGGAGCCCCTCAGAGCGGCGCCGTCGATGCCGGCGCGCTGGTCTTCGTGCCGAGCCTGCCCGCCCGGATGGCGGTCATCCCGGCCGTCGGCGATCTCGTCGGCCAGGGTGGCGACCTCGTGAAGGTCCTTGGCTCCAAACCAGACTTCGTGGCCACGATCACGGCCGAGGAGCGAGCCAGCCTGCGGTCCGGAGAGGCCATCTCCATCGCCGCCCCGAATGGCGGCACCTGGCCTGGGACGCTCGATTCCTTCGAGCCCGTGACCAACGGCATCCCCGGTAGCTACAAAGCTGTGATCGGCGGGACGCTCTGCGCCGCCGATTGCGGCCTCGTACCAGTCGATGGCGAGACCGCGCTACAGGGCACTGTCGAGCTAGTGCCCAAAACCTCGGGCCTGCTCGTACCCACCTCCGCCCTCATGGTCCAGCCAACGGGCGGGTCGGCGGTGACGCTTTCGGACGGGTCGCTGAAGCTCGTCACGATCGTCGCGGAGGCCAATGGCTTCGCTGTCGTCAGCGGCATCGAACCGGGCGCGGTCATCCGGCTTCCATCGCCCCCGGGACCGTGATCGAAGCCGCCGACCTGACCTTCGGCTACCGTCGCGGCAAGCCTGTGGTGAGCGGTTGGAGTGCATCGATCGCAGGTGGTGAGATCGCGGCGATCGTCGGCCCGTCCGGGAGCGGCAAGTCAACCCTGCTGTATGTTCTGGGAACCCTGGTCCGCCCCTGGTCGGGCAGCCTGAGCCTGGCCGGTTCGCGAGTCGACCACCTCGGCGACGGAGCCCGCTCCGACATCCGCTCCGGAATCATCGGCTTTGTCTTCCAGGACGCGATCCTCGATCCGCGGCGCTCGATCATCGACAACGTCCTCGAGGGCGCGATCTACCGCGGCGACTCGCGGGCGACTTCGATGGAGCGCGCCCGGGCCTTGCTCGACAAGCTCGAGGTGGGCGTCGAGGGCAAGCGCCGGGCCAACGACCTCTCTGGCGGCCAGATGCAGCGAGTGGCGCTGTGTCGCGCGCTTCTGGGCAATCCCGCGCTCATCCTCGCCGACGAGCCGACGGGCAATCTAGATCGAGCCAACGCCGAGGTCGTCGAAGCGACCCTATTTGAGCAAGCTCGGGCGGGTTCGGCGGTGGTTCTGGTGACTCACGACGAGGCCCTCGCCGCTCGATGTGATCGGGTCTTCCGCCTGTGAACCGCTCCTGGTGGCGACTCGGTCCCGAATCCGCCCGGATCGCCTCGACCACGCGGGTCGTATCGGGGCTCGTGCTCATTCTCGCGATCGTGGTGCCGGCGCTTGTCCTTGCCATCGCGGGCCGCAGCGTGGAGTCTCAGGCCGCGATCATCGGCCGGATCGACCAGAGCGGAACGACCGTCATGACCCTCGTCGGCACCGGACCCACAGCTGTGATCTCCGCCGCAGCCGTCGATCGCATCGCCGCCTTGAGTGGCGTGGCCTGGGTCGTGGGTCTCGGGCCCGTGTCCGACGTCCGGGTCCGTGGCACGGGCGGAAGCCCGACACCGGCTCGCGCATACCGGGCCGTGCGGGCACCGGTGCGCTTCGGCGCGAACCCCAGTGGCCCAGGCGCGTTCGTGTCCGAGGCGAGTGCCGCGCGAGTCGGGGTGGCCGGCGCGTATTCGCTCCTGGACCCGGGCGGAACTCCGATCGTCGGCTGGTTCGAAGCCGGCGATCCGCTGTCCGATCTCAACTCGTTCGTCCTGATCCCGAGCACCGACGACGAACTGATGCTCGACCGGATAATCGTGGCCGCGACCGACGCGGGCTGGGTCGACGCGATCGCGGGCAACCTCGCCTCATTGGCCGGGCTCGGAACTAGCACGGGCGTAACCGTGGAGCGCAGTCAGAGTCTTCTCGATGCTCGGGGCGCCGTCGCCGACGAGGTCGCCCGACGCGACCGTGAGTCGGTCCTGGTCATCCTCGCCGCCGCGACCGCGCTTGCCTGCGTCGTGGTCTTCACCGGAACCATCGCGGGGCGGCGGGACTTCGGCCGGCGTCGAGCTCTGGGGGCGTCGCAGCGGCAGCTCACGATTCTGGTGATGCTCACGACGCTGTGGCCCGCGCTCATTGGCGCAGTCGTCGGGACCGCGATCGGCACCGCCTACCTCGGGTCGCTGCTCGGCCACGCGCCTGACTGGCGGTTCCCCGTTTCGGTGGGCGTCCTGACCGTCATCGCCCTAGTGTGTTCGTCGGCGCCGCCGGCCGCGGTGGCTGCCACGCGGGATCCGCTCCGGGTCCTGCGCGTGCCTTAGTCGACCGAATGACCTGGCGTGTCCGCCTCGCGTCGACGGCTACGCCACCTCGACCAATAGCCCGGTAGATCAGTTGGAGAGCGTGAGCGCCACTCCTCTCGCCCCGAAGATACCCAGCACATCCGATATCTCGGACGCGATCGCTAGCTTGTCATGCAGAGCGCACCGAGCGCAGCGGTGGCCTGGCGCCGCCCATGGTGACGAGGACACGGCCCCGGTAGAGACGTGGGATCCAGATCCCCGACGAGTGGGTTAGCCTAGGCCCGACTCCTCTCGCCCCGACCAACGTACCTCAATGTCCCATTTCCACGTTCGCGCCAGCTGCGCTTCCTGGCCGCGTCGTACGTCTGTGCGAAATGCAGCCGGCTGCGATTCCCGCCGAGCAAGCTTCTCAGGACATGCGCCCTCTCTCCAGTTAGCTCCGCCTTCTCGGGGTGGAGACTGAGCGCCAGTGGCGCCGCCGTGTGGGGATCCTCTGCGAGCTCGACCCTCACCAGCTCCGGACCGAGCGCGGCCAGGACCGCGAAGCCTGTGGGGTGCCATTAATCAGCCGTCACGCAGCGACCTCGTACTCGTGGAGCAATCCGCCGAGACGGTCACGTCGATGGACCTCGCGGGGCGATGCCGGTCCCGCCAAGATTGGCGGGGGAGTGGCCTCCGGAGCCTGGAGCCCAAGAGCTCGGTGCGGGCGATGTGCGTTGTAATGGCCGACATACTCGGCCATTACCCTTTCAAGCTGGCGACCGTGGACGATGAGGATCCAGTCCAGACACTCGCGCCGTATGGAGCCGATCACGCGTTCGCAGATCGAGTTAGCCCTCGGGGCCCGCACGGGGGTCTTGATCACTCGCAGGCCCTCTGAGCGGAACACCGTGTCGAACGACCCGGGGAAGAGCACGTCCCGGTCGTGGAGGAGGAACTTCCGTCCTGAGAGCGCGTCGCCCATCGTGATCGCCAGGTTCCGCGCCTGCTGAGTCACCCAAGCTGCAGTGGGGTGAGCAGTCACCCCTGCCAGGTGCACCCGGCGCGTGTCGATCTCGATGAAGACCAACACATACAGCCGGCCCAGGAAGACCGTGTCGACGGTGAGGAAGTCGCATGCCAGAAGGTGGGCCGCCTGAGTCCGCAAGAAGTCGGCCCAGGAGAGACCGAACCTCCGACCCGCGGGGTCGAGCCCACCATTCGCCAGCACGCGGCGAATGGTGGTCGCCCCGACTCGCACGCCGAGACCCATTAGCTCGCCCTGGATGCGCAAGTACCCCCAGCGGGGGTTCTCCCGGGCGAGCTTCAAGATCAACGCGACAACATCGGGATCGATCGGCGGCCGACCGCGACCTCGCCGTGGGTACGTCCAACGCCGGGCTACCAGCCGCCGGTGCCAGCGCAGCAGGGTCTCTGGCGTGACGAAGAAGTCCGACCAGTGTCGGCGCGGCAGCAAGCGAGACGCCGCTGCCAGAAAGACCCGGTCGGCGTCGGAGAGATCGGGGCGGGTGACCTGCCGACGCAGGACAGCCAGCTCGTGGCGCAGCACGACGATCTCGAGATCCTTGGATCGGGGCGAACGGAAGCGCAGCGCCACCAATTCGAGCAGGCGCCGGGTCAGGACATAGAGCAGCGACGGCAGCATGCGGAGGGTGCCTCCCAGTGGGAACGATCAGAGCGACGAGATCACGGCCTCGGTCCGCGCGCTGATCATGCGCCGCTCGGCTGTTGACCGCGTTACCTGCTAACCGTCGTGAACCCTCTCGTCGCCAGCCCCACGATCGAATAATGGCACCCCACACCCCGTGAACATACGACGGAACGTTCTTCACCGGGATCATCATGGTTGGCGACGGTGTCTCGGCTGTAATCCTCTCGCCGCCCCGACCATTCGAGTAGGTTGAGCCCAGGGCAGTGATCGCCGACATCCCGGCGTCAGTGCGTGGCTGATCCCCCAACGACTGTGACGTGGATCGGCAGTGATGGCCATCCGGCGTCTGTCGTCAGCAGTAGCGCGGCATCAAGCTCAATGGCGGTCGCTACGACCAGCGCATCCGGCAGCCGCAACTTCGGTCCGTGCTGGGCCCTTAGCCTCGCCGCGGTTGCAGCAACCTCCCGCGTTGCCGGCTCCACTCGAGCCGGGAGAGCCACCAGGAACTCATCGACCTTTGCGACAGCGCTCGCACCCTGCCGAAATGGCCCGACTAGTACTTCGGCGTAGGCGGAGGCCGGGACAGTCAGCTCGTCGGCCCGACCCCGAGCGCGCGTCAGGGCCTCTCTGGCCGCCGCATGGTGGGCGTCGCTCGAGTCGAGAATCGCGATGATGACGCCGGCGTCTAGGATCGTCAGCGCCATTCGCGGCGCAGTTCGTCAAGGTGATCTGGAGCGAAAGCGCCCGTCAAGGCGCCGGCAAATCGATCGACCGGATCCTCCTCACGGACCAGGATCAACTCGCCGGGTCGGCCGGCCTCGGCCCGGAGGCGATCGCCCACTTTGAGCCCAGCCCGAACGAGGGCGTCCTGGGGGATGGTGACCTGATTCTTGGCGCTCACCTTCGTATACCCACGACGACGGGCGGTCTTTACTCGTGCACTCATAGGTAAAGCTTACGCCAACGTGGTTTGTTCGGCAAGATCAACCCGGAAGAACGGCCGCTACGCCACCTCCACCGCCAACCCGTCAGCCGGAGCGATCTCGTATCTCAGTTGGAAAGCGAAGCCTCGACTCCTCTCGCCCGACCATTCAGGTAGGTAACCGTCGGCGCCGCCCTTCCCCACGCTCGATTACGCCTCGCCGGGCGTTCCTCGGGGCTGGCCCAGACCTGGCCGTTCGGGGATAATCCTGAACCGCCCGACCTGAATGTCCGGAATCCGGCGGGTGGCGGTGTCCGGGACCGGCGATTGGCACCGTTGTCGCAACCGCGGCCTCCTCGGGGCGCCGCGCAGAGCGTCATCTGGGCAATCACCCGCAGCGGGCTGCCGGCCCTCATGTTCCACGCCACCTGGCGCATTTTCCTGATGGTCGTCGGGGTGGTGGTCATCGTACTGGCGCGCAGGGATCCACCGGCGAGCGGACACCGTTCTGGCCGTGCTCGGCTTTCTCTTCGTCCTCGGCCGCTTGATGGTCAAGTTCCGGCGCGAACCATCCCCAATTCATACGCCACGACCACCGCCTGAGCCCAATTCCGCAAGCCCAGTTTTGCCAGCACCGCCGCCACGTGGGTCTTGACCGTGGCTTCGCTGACCACCAGCGCATCCGCTATCTCGGTATTGCTCATGCCGCGCGCCAGGAGCTTCAGCACCTCAGTCTCGCGGGCGGTAAGGCTCTCGAGTGACGACGGAACTTCGGCGGTGCTTGGACCCGGCCGGGCGAATCGCTCGACGAGCCGGCGGGTTATCGAAGGAGCCAGCAGGGCGTCGCCCATGGAGACCGTCCGAACGGCGCCGACCAACTGTTCCGGCGAGACGTCCTTGAGCAGGAACCCACAAGCCCCCGACTGGATGGCCGAGTACACGTACTCGTCTAGGTCGAAGGTTGTGAGCATCAGGATCCGTGGCGACTCGGCGCCGCCGGAGTTGGACGGATGCAGGATCTCCCGAGCGGCCTGGAGACCGTCGAGCCCCGGCATCCGGATGTCCATCAGCACCACGTCGGGTCTGTATCGACGCGCCAGCCGGATGGCCGCCTCTCCGTCGGCGGCTTCGGCGACCACCTCTATGTCCGGCTGCGCTTCCAGGATCATCCGGAAGCCCGCCCGAATGAGCGCTTGATCGTCGACGATCAGGACACGAACTGCCGGCATGATCATTGTCCGGGAACCTCCACGGGGAGCCAGGCCCGGACCGCGTAGCCGCCGCCGATTCTCGGTCCGGCCTCGAGCCGGCCGCCGACGAGATTGGCTCGTTCGCGCATCCCGACGAGGCCGCGGCCCGAACCGTCACCGGCGCTCAACTCTGCGGCGGGGCCGGAGTCAAGGACCTCGACCCGCAGGTCTTCGGTGCCGTAGGTGACTCGGACCAACGTGGCAGCCTTTTGCGCGTACCGGAGTGCGTTGGTTAGCGCTTCCTGGACGATTCTGTAGACCGCCATGTCGACGCTTGCCGGTAACGCACGAATGGTGCCGTCGATCTCGAGCGTGGCCGGCAGGCCGGCGTGCCGGACGCGTTCGATCAGCGGTTCGAGCTGCGCGATCCCGGGCTGCGGCGCGGTCCCACCGGATTCGCCTTCGTCGCTGAGTACCCGGAGCAGGTGGCGCATCTCCTCCATGGCTTCACGCCCTGTGGCTTCGATGGACAGGAGTGACTCTTCGGCGCGATCCGGTGACGTCCGCACGACCTGTCGCGCAGCGCCGGCCTGGATGAGCATCACGCTCACTGAATGGGCGACCACATCGTGAAGTTCACGGGCAACGTGACGACGCTCCTCGGCGGCGGTTGCAACGAGCCGTTCGATCGCGTCGCGCTCATCGCGCTCGGCCGCCTCGCGCCGTGCTCTCGCCTCGAGACGCTGGCTCCTGACGGCGTCACCCAGCAGCCAGGGAGGGACCAGAACCACGAACGGCACCGTCAGCGACGGGCCCGGGTCGCCGCCCATCGAGAGAATCAACCCGGCACTGACGAAACCGACCAGAACCACCGCGAGAGCCGACAGCGCCCGGTCGTCGGCCAAGTCGGCCACCGTAAAGCTGGCAAGCGCAACTGCGGCGATATCGACCCAACTTGCACTGGCCTGGGTAACGACGACACCAGCCGTGATCACGACCAGGACCGCCAGCGGCCACGACCGCCTCCGGACCAGCGGCAACACCACGAGCAAGAAGGTTGCCGCCAGCTCCGCGGCTCGCTCGTCTCGCAAGAGGACCGCGGACAGCAATAGCAGGCCCACCACAGGTCCGTAATCAAGGATGAATGCCGGGCTTCGGACACTGGTCCAAACCCGGTCGATCACAGGCTCCCTGGTTATCTCGGCCACCGCCGCACTGTACTCAGGCTGGGGCCGGAGCGCATCGGGCGCGAGGTTGGATCGATCTCATCCTATTTGTTGGCTCACAGGATGGTTCGCCCTTTCTGATGAGCCAAACCCGGCCGCGTTGCCGAGGACATGGCAACCGGCTGGGGCGATCGTGCTGACATCAGAAAGGAGATCTGTATGCCCGCACTCATCGCCATCCGCGGCGTTACGAAGACATACGAGGGCGCCGCTCAACCGGCTCTCGACGCAGTCGAGCTCGATATAGAGGCCGGCCGAATCACCGCAATCATGGGGCCTTCGGGCTGCGGCAAGTCGACCCTACTGAACCTCATCGGAATTCTCGATCGCCCCACGACAGGTCGGATCGAATTCGATGCGGTCAGAGTCGATCGATTTAGCGAGGGTGAGGCGGCCCGCTTCCGGCGGACGAATGTCGGTTTCGTGTTCCAGTTCTTCCAGCTGCTCGACGATCTGACCGTCGAGGACAACATCGTGGTTGCCGCCCAACTCGCCGGTGTTCCGCGAGCCGAGGCTCGCCGTCGCGCCAATGAACTGCTTGGCCAACTCGGTCTCGCCGACCGAGGACGTCGGTTTCCAGCAACCCTGAGTGGCGGCGAAAGGCAGCGGGTGGCGATCGCCCGAGCGGTCGTCAACCGGCCCACTGTATTGCTGGCCGATGAGCCGACGGGAGCACTCGACAGCCACAACGGCGAGTCGGTCCTAGCGCTCCTCCAGGACTTGAACCGGCGGGGACAGACTGTGCTCCTCGTCACTCATGATGAGCGCCTGGCTCGGCGGACCGCCCACCGAATCATCCGACTCGTGGACGGCTCAATCGTCGATGATGCGGCTTCCGGGCGGGCCGTCTGATGGGCGCAGTCAGAACAAAGGCGCTGGCGGACCTTCGCCACCGCCGCCTCCAGGCCCTGGTGATTGGGGCCGTGCTATTCATGGCTACCGGTGCCGCGACGCTTGCGCTCGACACCGTCGTGGAATCCCAGGCTCCGTTTGACCATGCGTTTGCCGCGGACAACGGCGCCGATATCTCAGTCACCTACGGTGCCGGAGTGGGCGCAACCCGGTTGCAGGCGACGACCACGGCCGCCGGCGTGACCGCAAGCAGCGGTCCCTGGCCCGTTGCCCAGGTCGGGTTCCTCGTTGACCCTCCCGATTCTCAGTTGGGCGGTCAGACGATTCGAGCAGGCCAGGTCGCCGGGCGCACCCAGGCAGACACGGTCGTCGATCGCATGCCTGTCAGTGCCGGCCGATGGTGGAAGGTGCCCGGTGAGGTCGTGCTCTCGCAGACCGCGGCGATGTACTGGGGCAAGGCCGTCGGCTCCACGATCGTGGTCGTGCAGGCGCCGATCGCGCCTGCTTCCGGGCCCAAGAGCGGACCCGTCACAGGCGGCATGGCGACCAAGACGCTAACGGTCGTTGGTATTGCGGGCTCGATCAGCACGCCCAACCTCGACGCCTGGATGAGTCCCGCCGACATCGCCGCCTTGACACCCGGCCAGTCGCTTGCCCACCAGATTCTCTACAAGGTCGCACCCGCGGCCACCACAGCCGACCTCGCAAAGGCCATCGGCTCAATTACCCAGGGTCTGCCGCAATCCGCAGTTGTGAGCAGCCAGACCTATTTCGATCTCAAGACCGGGGTCGATCGGACCGCGGACGTCTTTGTTCCGATCCTGGTCGCGTTCTCCTTGTTCGCGATGTTGGCGGCCGCGTTCATCATCGCCAACGTGGTCAGCGGCATCGTCCTGTCGAGCTATCGCGAGATCGGCCTCCTCAAGGCCATCGGGTACACGCCATCACAGGTTGCGATTGTGCTTCTGGTTGAGATCATGGCTCCGGTGGCGGTGGGTGCGGTCGTCGGCGTGGCCGTTGGAACGGTCGCAAGCCAGCCGATTCTCGCCCAGACGGCGCTGTCTTTCGGGCTGCCATCGGCGTTCACTCTGTCGATACCCGTGGTCGTCGGCGTACTTGCCGCCGCGGCGCTCACAGCCCTCCTGGCCGCTATCGGACCGGCTGTCCGGGCCGGCAGGCTGAGCGCGGTTTCGGCAATGACTCGTGGTTCGACTCCTTCGTCGGGTGGAGCGGGCGGTTCGCTGCGCCAACGGGCCGTCGGCTTATCTTTGCCGACGCCGATCCGCCTGGGGTTCGGGGCCGGATTCTCCAGACCGCTGCGAGCCCTGATGACCCTCGGCGCCCTGGTGGTCGGCGTTGCCGCGATGGTCTTCTCAGTTGCTCTCAACACTTCGATGGGCGTGGTGGCGACCGACCTTGTGCGAGACCAAGCGAGCCCGGTCCGCATCGAGCGGGGGCCCGGGGCGCCGGCGCCTGACCAGATCTCGGCTTCAATTGCGGCCGACGCCGGCACCGGCCACGTAGTATCGATCGGCCAGGCGGCCGTCGGAATAGCGGAACTCGGCACTACCGTTCCGTTCGTCGCCTACCAGGGGGACTCAACCTGGATCGGTTACGCGCTGATATCGGGACGGTGGTTCGCCGGTCCAGGTGAAGTAGTCGCCCCCACCAACTTCTTCGCCCAGTCCGGTCTCCGCGTCGGCGACGAAGTTGCGATCACATACGACGGCCACCAGTCGAGGGTGAAGCTTGTCGGCGAAATCTTCGATCTGGCCGGCGAAAGCCCGGAGTCTCTGGTCCTCCGGGGAGAGTGGTCGGATCTCGCTTCGATCGATCCCGGTCTCCAGCCGAGTCGCTGGGAGGTCCAGCCAAGGCCGGGCGTCAATCTCGAGGATTACCGGTCCGCCCTGGCCCAGCAGTTGGGCGGGGCCGTAAGCGTCGAGGCTACGTCCAGTCAGTCGGCAAGTGGAACCTTCCTGCTGTTCTCAGGCGTGATTTCTGCGTTCGGGATCGTTCTGGTGGCAATCTCGCTGGGCGGTGTCTTCAACACCGTGATGCTCGAGACACGTCAACGCATCCGCGAGACCGCGGTTCTGAAAGCAATCGGCATGACGCCGAGACAGATCGTGACAATGGTTGTTGCATCCGTCGTGCCCCTCGGATTGCTGGCGGGCCTCATTGGCGCACCGCTCGGCCTGGCCTTTCAGCACGTTGTCCTCGGCTTCATGGGGCAGGCAGCGGCCAAGACGGCCATACCCGCAAGCGCGACAGACGTCCTGCCGCCTGTGGTCGTTGCCGCACTCGGCCTGGCCGGCCTTGCGATTGCCGCCCTCGGCGCCTACCTCCCCGCTCAGCGCGCGGCGCGCACTCGGATCGCCGAAGTACTTCAGGCGGAATGAAGGAACGGAGAAGTCGGCGATCGTGCCCGGGGTCGCCACCTACCGCACGGCCGCAACGCCCATGGCGGCCGGCCGGGCGGCTCTCTTGGAGCACGTCGCCGAGGTGGCGTGGTTGAGGAGTTGGTTGAGGGCTTCGAGCCTAGGCTTGGTTGGATCGGCTTGCCGCTTGCGTCGCAACCGCCTGCCTACGCGATCCCCGGGACGCGGTGAACATGCGAAGGAACGTTCGCGACCGGGATCAGCAGAGATGGCGACGGTGTGTCGGCTCTGACCCTCTCGCCCACCATTGGAGTAGGTTGGACCTACCCGTGAGGCGGATCTGGCCTCCCCACGCCGTTTCTCCCGGAGCTTCTCTACCGCCTCCGGCCTATTTGGTATCCAAGGTAGGATGCCCGCCGGCGCGATCACCGTTGGCACGCTACTCGTGCTTCTCTATGTCTGTGCGGCTTGTGGCAAGGCCGACGGCTGAATCACCTGAACCGCGAGTACGGAGATGCGCCGGCCAACTGTCCCCTCGGTCACCAGGTACGTCGCGGTGACACGGCTGATCTCCTCGCGGTCGCTGCGCTGACGCGAAATCGTCCCGCGGTACAGTGCTGAAGTAGCGTTCAAGATCGTGACACTCGACGCCATGATCTCGCTCCGCGCATATCCGGCAGCGCGCAGGCCGTCGACCTGCTGCTGCATGACCGCCTTGACCTGGTCGTCGCTCGTTAGGGCGGCGAACCTGTCGTCAGTGCTCAACAAGAGGGGTACGGCGTCGTAAGCCAGGAGGGAGGCGGGGTCCGCCTCGCCTCGGCAGCATGCCACGAAGGCATCGGGATACTCACCAAACCACCGGCTCACGTCGTTGCTGTCCAAGGCTCATCCTCAATCTGATGGATGGCGTCATACCGTCAAATTCGTAAATCACAGGGGGCGTGTCGGAGGGCATTGCAGGAGGTCCGTGGCTAGACACCTGCCCGCGTGAACATCACGTGTGTCACCCCGCTCGGTGAGGAGGTGACCTCAATCGAATAGTCCTTCTCGAGGCTCTCCAGTCCGTCCCAGACCCGTACGCCTCGGCCGAGCACGATCGGGACCGCGACGATGTGCATCTGGTCGACGAGCCTTTCGGCCAGGAACTCGCGGATCGTGGTTGGGCCCCCGCCGATGCGCACGTCACCGCCCTCTGCAGCCTTCGAGGCCGCTTCGAGCGCTTCCGCCGGCGACGCGTCAAGAAGTGAAAGGTCGTGCCGCCGTCCATCTCGATCGACGGACGCGTGTGGTGGGTGAGGACGAAGACGGGAGTATGGAAGGGCGGGTTGGCGCCCCACCATCCCTTCCACTCCGGGTCCTGGTGCCAACCGGGATAGCCGAACTTGCCCGCGCCCATGATCTCGGCGCCGATGCCGGCGTCATGCAACCGTACGAGCGCGTCGTCGAGGCCGCGGCTGCCGCCAGGCTCGCCGACCATCTCGTGCCACCACCGGGTGGCCAACAACCATTGATGCAACCGGTCGCCGGCGTGGCCGAAAGGCGCTTCGCGGGTCAGCCCTTCGCCGGTTCCAAAACCGTCGAGCGAGACGGAGAGGAATTGGACGCGCGCGACGGACATGACTAGTGCTCCTTTCTCGATTGCTTGGAGGTCAGCCGATGCGCTCGGCCAGCGATACGACGATTCCCTCCGGACCGCGCACATGGGCCATGCCAGATGTGCTCGTATTCGCCCACGCCGCCCACGAGTTCGTGGCCCTCCGTCGCGAGCCGATCGAGGATCGTCTGAAGGTCGTGCACCTCGAACCCAACGTTGCGCAACCCGAGTTAGTTGGCCATCGTCCTGGCCGGTCCCGGTACGTGGTCAGGACGGACGAAGCGGGCCAGCTCGAGCCCCGTCCCTCCGCCGGGGGCCGCAGCATGACGATCTCGCTTCGGGAGTTCGGGATGCCGATGACCGTGTCGATGAACTCGCCTTCCACGAACGTCCTGTCCTCGACCTCGCATCCGAGCGCGACGAAGAACGCCGTGACAGCGTCGAGATCCGCGACCGCAATGCCCACGTGGTCGAAGGGTCGAATACCCGGCACCAGGACCTCCTGCATTAGTCGATCACGCAGACCCGAATACGGGCCCCCGGGACCATTCGCAGTGTCCAAGATCAATGGGTCGAGGCGCCGACTCCGCCAGCCCTGTTCTATCGCGCGAACCGGCCGATTTCGTGGACCAACAGAGGCTTGATCCGGCCTTCGAGGCAAGCTCCAAGCTGACGCTGCCAACCCTTACCTCGCTCACGCCACCCGCAGCTCAACAGCGAGATCAGCGATAGCCGCGCAACAAGAGGTAGCGTGCACTTGCGTCCATTGCCTCCGCGCTCGCAACTTCGAAGTCGAACGCGTCCGCCAGCCGATCGGTCACGTTGAAGGCGAAGCAGACGGCCAGGGCGTCCTCCACCTGCTCGCGGCTGACGCCGGCGGCCAGTACGGCTCTCATCTCGTCCGCATCGACCGCGTTAGCTCTGGTGAGTTGACCGAGCATCCGGAGTGTGGCCCGCAGCGGCTCCTCGATCGGGGCAGAGTCGAGGTTTGCGAGCGTGGCCGCGACTCGGGCTATGTCCCCGTACCACATGCTCGATGTGGCCGTATGCGCCGCAATGCAGAACTGACACTCGTTGACCTTCGAGACGTAGGCCGCCATCAGTTCCCGGTCGCCGACCGACCAGGCAGATGGACCCCGCATGGCCTCGTGGGTAAGAGGCCCCGCTCCGTAGAAGTCGGGTCGGTAGAGGGCGAGTTTCACCGCGTCGAGCACTGGTCGGCGGGAGACGAGGCAGATCAGGCCAAGGAGGGCTTTCGTACGAAGCGAATGGCCACGGTCGAGGATGGCTAGTCGCATCGCTTATGCCTTCTTCGTGGCAGCGTCGAGCGCGGCCAGTCCGCTCTCGTACTGCCGACTCGCCTGGCCCACCGCCGCGCAGACCACGACGATCCGGCATGTGGGAACCGCCGGTTCAAATCAAGACACGAGGAGCGATACGATCAGGATGATGCCCAATCCGCTAAGGAGGATCGCCATTCTCTAGCCCCCGATCCTCGGCGACCGCCGCGCGGCCGCCGGTTGCTCGGCGGGGCCAGCGCGTTCGTAGTAGTGCGCGACCGCCCGGAACCCCTCCTTGGGTTCCCAGGGCATGTCCGGGTAGGTCGTGCCGCGACGGCCGCCCGTCAGGGGGCGAACCAGGCCCGGGCTGGCGGCGTCCAGGTCGAAGCGCGGGTCCGCGTCGTACGGTTTGATCGGGTACACGAACGTGGAGACAAAGGCCCCGTCGACGCCGGCAGCATCCTGGATCGCGAGCGTCTCGGACAGCTCGCGCGCCTGCAGCTCCTCGTCGCGGGGGATCACGCGCGTGACTCTCGGCCGGACGAAGCGACCGACGAGCGGCAGGGCATGGAGGAGAAGAAAGCGCCAATCCGCGTTGCCGTCGATGGACGTGGCCATCGCGGCGTCGCCGCCCTCGCAGGACGGTGTGCCGAACTCGGTGATGACGACCGGCTTGCCGGTCGCGAACAGGGGCTCGAGCATCTCGACGTAGCGGTCCTTGATCGGTCCCCCGCGGTAGTGGTCGACGCCCACGATGTCGAAGAGACTCCAGTCGACCGCCTCCCAGATGAGCGACGCATAAGTGAGGGGACCGCGGTAGATGGGGCGGACGGCTTCGGTCGCTCGACGCAGGAACGCGTTGAGAGGCGCGTTGTGGCCCCCCGCCTTTACGGTCGGCCAGAACGACGGGTTCTTCATCCGCGCCATGAAGTCGCGACCTGGCACGATCCCCTGCATGAAGATGGTCAGCTCGCCGCCGAGGACCAACACGATCCGATCCGGGAACTCAGATCGCAAGCGCTCCGCGAGCTGCGCGGCCTTCATCATGTAGGCGATCGTCGCGTCCTGGCTCTTGTCCCAGAGCCCGGGCACGAGCCAGACCTCCAGGCCCTGTTCGAGCGCATCCCGGGCGGCGATCTCAACACGCGCAAGCTTCTGTCCGCTGATGTGCACCGCGTTGCAATGCAGGTCGTCGCGAATGATCTGCAGCTCGCGATGGACGATGCGCGGGTCGAAGTCGGGACGCCAGTTGACGAGCATGACGCTCCCGACGTCGTAGCACACGCCTCGTCGGTTCATGGCCGAACCTCCGGGCGGGCCAGCAGTTCGAGAGCGTCGAGTGCGTCCTCGATCAGCGGGCGAAGCGCCACGGGCGGGTCGGCCGTGGACCAGCGGCGAAGCGCTGTCTGCGTAGCCGCAACGACTGCCGAGGCGACCGCCTCGGGCCAGAGTTCGGCCTTCGGATCCGCCCCGGACCGGTCCGCGATCGCATCTGCCAGGGCAGACGCCATCGCGGCGGTCAGCGCCAGACGGCTGCCCTGCACCGGCTCCGAGGTCATGATCAGGCGAACGCGTGCGACCGACGTGCGGTCGGTCAGGGCGGTGTCGTCGGGGTAGCGGATGAGGACCGCGGCTCGGATGGCGGGCCACAGCGGCTCATCCGCGGGTCGGCCGCGCAACGCTTCGCCCAGGTCGCCGGCCAGGTCGAACCCCAGCGCCGTGATGGCGTCGTATTTGGTGCGGAAGTAGTTGCTGAACGTACGCAGGGAGACGTCGGCCGCCTCCGCGATGTCCTCGACCCTGACGTGCTCGATGCCGCGCTCCAGCGCGAGCCGCAGGGCTGCCTCGCCGAGGGCGCGGCGAGTCGCCTGCTTCTTGCGTTCACGCATGCCCGTCGAGACCATGCCGCCAGGATACTCCGATGCGTGCAGCGTGTGCAAACATGCGCATTAGGCAAAATAACCCCCGAGCTGCGGCACAGACGCGACAGATGTCCACACCCCTCACCGAGCAGCTTTCTCAAGCCAGGGATATCGACCCAGAAGCTCGCACGAAAGCCTCAATGGGACATTCGGGTCGGTGGCTGCGGCTTGTCTCCTCTCGCACCAGCGTCGCTGATGCTCGCCTCATCCTCTGTCGAGCGCAGACGCCGGAGTCAGGATGTTCCTCGCGCCTACGCTGCCATCTGCGATCCCAACCTCCAACTCGATCGCGATAAGGTACGCGGCAGCGCGCCGGCCGACGATCGACGTTCGCGCAAAACAAGTAGCGCCCGTAGCGACGTGACGCACCCGGAACCCGTCTAGATCCGCGCGGCACGCGCGCGTAGGTAACGCTGCTGTGCCAGGTTGGCCGTGCGACTGGCGGCGGCCTCATACGCCTCGCGCGCGGCATCGATGCGGCCGAGCATCTCGAGCAGATGCGCTCGTACGGCGTAGAACCGGTGGTCGACCGCGATCCGCGTGTCAGCCTCGAGCGTCGCGAGTAATTGGAGTCCGGCAGCCGCACCGTGCGCCATCGCGACCGCCACGACGCGGTTGAGGGCGACGATCGGGTTGTCGGAGATCAGCACGAGCTGCTCATACAGATGCTCGATCCAAGCCCAGTCGGTCGTGCCGGCGCTCGACGAGCGGTCGTGGACCGCCGCGATGGCCGCCTGGAGCAGGTAGGGCCCGGCGACGCCGCGATCGAAAGCGCCGTCCACGAGTTCAATCCCTTCGGTGATCTCCTCGCGATCCCAGCGACTCCGGTCCTGTTCGCCCATCGGGACGAGTTCGCCGCCAGGGCCTGTGCGTGCTTCCCGACGGGCATCGGTGAGGAGCATGAGCGCGAGTAGTCCTGCGACCTCGGCATCGTCGGGCAGGAGACCATGAACCATCCGCGCCAGCCGGATCGCCTCAGCCGCGAGATCGGGGCGTTGAAGACTCGGGCCCGCGCTGCTCACATAGCCCTCGTTGAAGATGAGGTACAGGACGTGCAGCACCACAGCGAGCCGATCGGCGCGATCGGCGATCGATGGCAGGCGGAACGGTATGCCGCTCTCCTTGATGGTTTGCTTGGCTCGGCTGATCCGACGCGTGACGGTGTCCTCGGGCACGAGGAGCGCCCGGGCGACCTCGGCTGTCGTTAGCCCGCCGAGCGCCCGTAGCGTCAGCGCGATCTGCGAAGCCGGCGACAGAGATGGGTGGGCGCACATGAAGAGCAGGATGAGAGTGTCGTCTCCATCGTCCGTAGCTGCGTCGGCCGCGGGAGCCAGTCGATCGACCGGCAGGACCTGCTCGGCCACGGCGTCTTCGCGCCGCCGGCGAGCCTGTTCGGATCGCAGCAGATCGGTGAGCCTCCGTGATGCGACCGTGACGAGCCAGCCCTTCGGATTGGCGGGCACACCTTCGCTCGGCCACTGCGTCGTGGCCGCGATGAGCGCTTCCTGAACGGCATCTTCAGCCGTGTCGAAATGACCGTAACGGCGGACGAGAGCGCCGAGGACCTGCGGAGCCAACGGGCGCAGCAGGTCCTCGAGCCGGGGGTCGGTCATCGGCAGCGCTCAGCCTTCAAGCTCGGCTCGCGACTCGACGATCGGCCGGACGTCGGCGTAAGCGCGCGCTTGGACGCTCTCTGGGCCGGGAATGGTCGAGAGCTTCGCGGCAATTTCGGTCGCGCGATCGAAGCTCGCACACTCGACGATCCAGTATCCGGCCAGCACCTCCGCTGTCTCCGCATACGGCCCGTCGGTCACAACCGGAAGCCCGGCCTTGAGCTGGATCCGTCGCGTATGGACCGGGGCGTCGAGACCGCGGGTCTCCACGAGCTCGCCGGACTCGTCGAGTTCGCGATTGAACGACTCCATGAAGGCGCCCATGGCCGCGAAGTCCTCGGGCGACCATTCGGTGTTCGCTGCGCGCTTGCCGCCCATGGCGTCGTAGTCCGCCTGGGTGGCATAGGTAGAGATCATGAACTTCATCTCGGTCTCCTTTTGTCGGCGTCATCTTGGGCGTCGTCCACCCGAAACGTCGAGGCCAGTAGCCGATTTCGGACACACCCTCTTGTGCGGGAGCGCTGGTTTCCAGACGTCTCGAATTGCACCACAACCGCCTCGCTCGGCTGCACGTTCGCGAGCATGGCCTGCCACGCCACGGCGAACCCCCACAGGCAGTTGGAACCGCTATGAGCCGGTCCGCCCAACCCACGAGTCGGAACACGCCCGACGGAAGGGTCGCCGGCGCGACGTCAGGCAGCCGACCGCCAACCGCTTGCGCAACCTGGATGGTCATGACGATGAGCGTGGCGATGAGCGCCGCAACCTGGCGGAAAGATGGATAGAGACTTCGCACGAGACATAAGCTGGGCCGCTGAAGTGGACAACGCCGCCACTTGCTATACCGCTGGCCACGGAGGGTATGTGGCCGCCAGATACCGCCAATGGACGCTTAGCCGCTCCGTCGCCACCAGAGACGAAATCCGAGGACGACGATCCAGACGGCATTCCAGGACCATGGGGCGAGGCCCGGATCGACGAGTGCTACGGGTATTGAAAGCAGGAAGACACTCGGGGCCGTGATCGCGTAGGCCATCAGGCGCCGCAGCTCCATGGCGTGGACGGCCGGGTTGAGCAGCCCGGATCGGGAGGCGTGCCACCACATCAGAAGTGCGGAGGTACCGATGATTACGTTCGTGCCCGCATAGAGGATGGTCGCAGTCGGCAGGGGCGCATAGCGACCAAGAATTGAGGTGGGAAACGGCAGGAAGACAACAGCTGCGAGGAATACGAAGTTCAGCGACAGGATCCGCCGATCTCCTCGCTCGAGCGCGGCGAAGAGCCGTTGGTGGCCGTTCCACCATACTGCAGTGACCGCGAAACTCAGCAAGAAGGCGACGAGCGGCGCCTCGAGAGCTCTCAGCTGTTGCAGCAGTTCTTGATCGCTGCGTGCGGTCGTATCGGGCAGATGCAGGTTGAGGATCAAGAGCGTGATGGCAATCGCCATGACGCCGTCGCTGAAGGTCGCGAGGCGCCCAGGATCGAACTGACCTTCCAGCGCCGCCGAAGCGGACTTCTGGTCATCGCCCGCGCCGCGCATCTGGGTGGTGACTCGCTGATGCGCTCGGTCATTCGAGTCGGGCCTGGCGTTCGTCGGTGAGGTCGGCACTCGCGGTTCCGGACCGGACGTCGACGCGGGCGAGCGACCGAGAATGGGCAGCCTCGGCCAACCGCGCGTGACTCTGTGCTTCGCCATCACGCCTGACCTCAAAAACGCTTGCGCCAGGACCCGACCCAAGCCAACCGCAGGGGACCTGTCGGACATTACGGGATGGCGGAGAACGGCGCCAGTCAGTCTGCCTCGCGAGGGGCCCGTTCCCGCATCTTTCGCCACTGTCAGTCGGCGCCGATCAGCGTGCCGCCCCAGGTCACGTCGGCGAGCGTTTCGGAGAACGTCCATTGGTGGCCGGCAAGATCCTGGGCGGTGTACTGCCGTTCGCCGTATTCAAAGTCGGCTGGCTCCGCCACTATCTCGGCCCCATGTGCTCTGGCCAACTCGCAGTGGGTCCGGGCGTCTTCTACGCGCACCAGCACGGAGTGCGTCACGGAACCCGGGACCGGCGGGTGGCGGTCACCACGGACGTCGCCAACTATCACGGCGCCATCGCCGAACTGACGCTGGGAACGATGGTTCTCCCCGATCTGCAATCGCTCGGTGAAGCCAAAGGCGGCACACAGCCAAGCTACGGCCTCGCGCACGTCTGGATAGATAAGGATCGGGATGACCGTCGAGCCCGGAATAGAGCGGTTGGACTTCATGGCCTGGATGCAAAGGCAGTTCTTCGCGCCCAGCTGCTCCGTATTCATCTCGTGGTGCTCAGATGCGCGCTTGGCGGCTACAGGGCGGCATCGTACGCCTCGTGGAGCCAGCCCAACAGCTCCTCGTCCACCTGATTCGGATCGGTCACGCGGACTCGGTGGGTCATCATCGAGTTCCACGCGCCTGCAACCTCTAGCCTCGGTGTGGCCTCGACATCGCGCAGTTTCAGCCCGACATCGAACCGATCCGGCGTTGAAGGCTGCAGCATCGCGAACTGGTGGCGCACTCGGAAACCGACCATGTTGTTCTTGGGGAGAGTCCTGACCTTGCCAAAGGAGTCGATCTCGGTAGCGAGGCGATCGTAGACGGGGCGCCAGTGAGCCTTCGCGGCCGGGAAGAGCGCGGCGATCTGCTGTTCGACCGTCAGCCGCTCGGATCCCCGAGCCAGGAAGAAACCCACGAGAGCGTTGGCGTGCCCGTGGCCAAATCCATGTTCCGACTTGAGCCACTTAACTAACTCTTTGTGCGAAGTCAGCCCGGAGGCGCGCATCAGCACCTGCCATTCAGGGATGGACCGCCCGTACTTGGCCACGATGGATGGGAAGTACGCCGCGGGCCCCCACACGCGCTCAGCCATTTCTACTCCTTAAGGTCCGTGTGACTCTGGCCAAACCGTCTCCGTACGGCGGCCCTACAAACGCTTGGACCGGGGAAGATCCAAAAGGTATCGGCGCCCAACGCAGGCGCCCGTTCAGCGGAACGGCTATCCGCCGCGAACGCGCCTCGCGATTGAGATGATCGCTACCTCGCTTGTGCAGCCTCGGATCTGACTGATTCGAATACCCTCGAAGCCCCGGCAAGCTGGACCGCCAACGTCCCCACACCCCGGCCCGCACCGTGGATGACGACCGTCTGGCCGGCTTCGAGGTGGCCGTGGACGAAGAGGGCCGGCCCAGGCCGTCAGCGCGGCCATAGCGAACGCCGCTGCGTCGACGTGGGAGACGGAACCGGGTTTGATGGTCAGGTTTCTGGCCTCGACCGCCGCGAATTCGGCAAGGGAACCGTCTCGGTACCAGATCGTGCCCGCTTCGATCGTTGTGGCGCTCAAGAAGGCGGGCTAGACGAGGTCAGAACATGCGCACGCCTTCCCGGGGCTCTCCTCGTCGTAGCTTCAACTCCGGCGAGCAAACGGTCGAGTCTCCCGGGCACGTCTCGTCTAGTACAGTGTCGAGGGCCCCAGCTTCTCTAGCCACAGGCTCTCGAGCGTGGCAAGGTCGTTTCGGACCTGGCCGTCGGTCATCTCGGGCGTGACGTCGACCACGTCGAGAACCTCGAGAGAGAGGGCGCCGATCCCAAACTGTGCGATGTACCGGGCCATCCTCCCGTCCAGCACGCTCGGCATGTTCGTCGTCCGGGCGAATTCGAGCTTGTTGCGCAAGCTCCCGAGATCAACGGTCGAGCCCAGCAGAGCCATACCGCTGCCGATGTTCCGAATGAGATAGACACCGGCCTCGGGGATGGTCTGGCGGTACTGCTCCGTAAGCTCCTTGCGTCGGGCCCTGTCGGTCATCGGCCGATGATATGTCGCCTGGGAAGTTGGCCTCCGTCCGGGTAAGACGGCGTCGACACACCCCAGTCCGCGCGACGCCGCGAGTGAGGCTGGACCAGGTTGCGAAGGCAATACTGGCGGGCCGGGCTCCGGGGCAGGCATGACTCTCGCAGCCGCCAGCTGTCGGCTCCAGTCGTGTTCGCCATTGACGGCCCGGAGAGTGAGGCCTACGATGTGCGCACGTTGTTGGTACGAGAAGAGCGGCGGTCAAAATCATGGATGCGGCACAAGTCCGAGCGAAACCAGTCAAGAACTCGGATCGCAGAACCACCAAGCCGAAGGCTGAGCGGATTGCTCTTCGCGTCAGTTCGGAAGAGCACAGCCTTCTGGAAGAGGCTTCTCGTGTAGAGGAGCGGACCTTGAGTGCGTTTGTGCTCGATGCGGCTACCCGCCGGGCCGAGGACGTGCTGGCCGATCGACGCTCCTTCAGATTGCCTCCCAAAGAATGGGCTGCCTTCGTTGAGATGCTCGATCGTCCGGTAGTCGCCAAGCCTCGTCTGGCCGCCTCTATTCGCGCCGCAAACGTCTTCGACGACAGCGACCAGTAGCCGACCTACAGCGTGCTCGCCTTCGCGTCGCCCGTTCCACTAACGGCCGAACACGAGCTGGACAACTTCGATTGCGGATCCCCGGCACAGACGGAGTGGCTTTCGCACCATGCCCGCCAGGCACAGGCGGCTGGGACAGCCCGAGTCTATGTCTCGGTTCGGACTGGCACCGCTTCGGTCGTTGGCTACTACGCCCTCGCGGCCGCTTCTGTAGAGCCGAGTGACGCCACCGGTCGGGCGCTCAAGGGGACCGGACGCCATCCGATCCCCCTCGTCCTCCTCGCCCGACTCGGAGTCGACAAGTCTGCTCAGGGTTCCGGGCTCGGGCGAGCCCTGGTGATAGATGCCCTCAGTCGGACGATGCAGGCGTCGGACGTGATCGGCGTGCGTGCGCTTCTAATCCATGCCGAGTCCGAGGCCGCCAAGAACTTCTATCTGCATCTCGGCGAGTTTGAAGAGAGCCCCACTGACCCCCTGCACCTCATTCTGCTGATGAAGGACCTTCGGGCAGCTGCCGGTGACGGCTAGGCGATGAGTGGGACGGCCAGCGCCGGTGCTTACAAGTGGGAGTTCAAGACTCGCTTCAGACGCCATGCATTCGGATGGCGCTCGCAGCCGGCGATCCTGCGGACCAAGCAGGCGGTCACCGAGATCAAGAAGGTCGGGCGGACGGACCCCTTTCTTGCTGCCGACGGCGCGGTCAGCTTCATCGAGCGTATCTCGCCCGCGCTCGAACGAGTCGACAGCTCGTCCGGCGCCATCGGCACAGCGGTGAACCACGCCCTCTCCGATCTCGTGCCCATCATCGCCAACTCGCCCGCTGACGTAGACGTGCGCGATGCCTGGCTCGAGCGGCTGCTGGAGGCGCTCCAGGCAGACGAGATGCCTTACATCGAGGCGCTTGGGGACTACTGGGGAAAGCTCTGCGCATGGTGAGCAGCCACCCGTGTCCGCCCTGCGAGGGGTGTCGTTTTCCGTCCGGCGAGGCGAGCTGGTGGCGATCGTCGGACCCTCCGGGTCGGGCAAGTCGACGCTGCTGCACGTCATGGGAACGCTGGAGCGGCCCAGCAGTGGCGTGGTCCGGATCGATGGGGTCGACGCAGCGCAGCTGAGCGACCGCGAGCTGTCGCTGCTGCGGGCTCGGGAGATCGGGTTCGTCTTCCAGCAGTTCTTCCTGGCCGAACATGCCACGGTGCGCGAGAACGTCGCCGACGGGTTGCTATACGCCGGTGTCCCCGCCGCCGAGCGGTACAGGCGCGCGGATGAGGCGCTCGAACGGGTCGGCCTCTCCGAACGCGCAGGCTTCAGGCCCACCAAGCTCTCCGGAGGGGAGCGGCAGCGGGTCGCGATCGCCCGGGCCCTCGTCGGGCGTCCGGCGATAGTTCTCGCCGACGAACCGACCGGGAACCTCGACAGCACCGCCAGTGCCTCGATCATGGATCTGATCCGCGAACTCAACGTCGCCGGCGCCACCATCATCATGATCACTCACGATGCGGGCCTCGCCGATCAGCTGCCTCGCCAGATTCGGCTGCTGGATGGCCAGGTGGTTTCCGACACCGCCCCCGATCGGACCGCCCTCGTGGCGCCCATGGATGGTGCCCGGGGGAAAGGGGGGAAGGACGCAGTGCCTTGCGTGCCAGGGACGGACGATTGGCGCTGAAGGACAGGCTGCGGGTGGCGAGTGTCGGGCTGCGATCCCGACCGCTGCGCGCCGCGCTGTCGGCGCTCGGGATCGCGATTGGAACGGCAGCGATGGTGGGGGTTCTCGGGTTGTCCTCCTCCTCGCAGGCTGGGCTGCTCGCGGAGATCGACCGGCTCGGCACGAACCTGCTCACCGTCCAGGCCGGACAGAGCTTCACCGGTGGGACGGCGACGCTGCCCGGCGAAGCGCCGGCCCGGATCACCCACCTGGACAACGTCCAACAGGTGGCGGACACCGCCCTGTTGAAGGAAGCAGAAGGTCTATCGGAACCCCATGATCCCGGCCGGCAACAGCGGCGGCATCGAGGTTCGGGCCACGAGCCTGAACCTGCTGTCCGTGCTCGGCACCGGCGTCGCTCGTGGCAACTGGCTCAACGAGGGCACCGCGCGCGAGCCGGTCGCGGTGCTCGGTTCGGTCGCCGCGGAACGGCTCGGCATCGACCGGGTCTACCCTGATGAGCGGATCTGGCTCGGGCACCAGTGGTTCAATGTCGCGGGCGTTCTGGAGCCCTCGCCGCTGACGCCCGAGATCGACAGCAGCGCCTTGATCGGCTATCCGGCCGCCCAGAAGTATCTCGGCTATGTCAGCGTGGTCGGCGGCGAGGAGAAGGCCGGCCCGCCGAGCTCGATCTACGTGCGCGCCGCCACTGGTCATGAGGCGGCGGTGCAGTCGTTGCTCGCGCGGACCGCCAACCCCGAGGCCCCGAACGAGGTGAACGTCAGCCAGCCGTCCGACGTGCTCACCGCCCGGGCGGCCGCGGCGGGGGCGTTCGACAGCCTCTTTCTCGGGCTCGGGGTGGTGGCACTGATCGTGGGTGCCATCGGCGTTGCCAACATCATGATCATGTCGGTTCTGGAACGCCGCTCGGAGATCGGCCTCCGTCGCGCCCTGGGTGCGACGGAGGGCCAGATCCGGGCGCAGTTCCTCGCTGAATCGATCCTGCTCGCCGTCATCGGCGGCGTCGTCGGCGTGCTGGCCGGGGCCGCGGCAACGGCCATGTACGCTAGTGTCCCGATTCGCCAATAGCTAATGGCTTGCGCACCGCTTTGGCCAGGATCTGGTCGGCGGTCTTGACCCAGGCGAAGGGCGTTGAGCCCTCGTTCCAGCTGGCCGTGAAGGCGTTGATCATCGCGATCAGTTCCTTGACCGAGCGAAAGCTCCCCCGGCGGATGGCCTGACGGCTCAGGATGCCGAACCAGGTCTCGATCTGGTTCATCCACGACGCCGACGTCGGGGTGAAGTGGAAGCTGACGCGAGGATGGTCTTCTAGCCATTCGCGGATGACCGGGGTCTTGTGGGAGCTGACGTTGTCGAGCACGACGTGTAGCTCGCCCTCGGGATAGGCCCGCTCGATCTCGCGCAGGAAGGCAAGGAAGTCCGCCGCGGTGTGGCGGGCACGGGTCTGTGTCGTCACCTTGCCGGTGGCGACTTCGAGAGCGGCGAAGAGATGCGTGGTGCCGTTGCGCTTGTAGTCATGAGTGTGGCGCTCGACCTGGCCGGGCTTCATCGGCAGCATCGGCGCCGTTCGGTCCAGAGCCTGGATCTGGGTCTTCTCATCGACGCTCAGGACGATGGCTCGCTCCGGCGGAGACAGATACAGCCCGACCACGTCGCGGACCTTGGCCACAAGCTCGGGATCGGTGCTGAACTTGAACGTCTCGGTCCGATGGGGCTTCAGACCAGCCTCCGCCCAGATGCGCTGGATGGTAGTCACGCTGATGCCGGTTCGGACAGCCATGGCTCGTGAGCTCCAGTGGGTGCTTCCAGCCGGCGGTGGCTCAAGAGTCAGCGCGATGACCCGATCGCGAGCGGCCCGATCGTAAGTGGGTTCGCGGCCCGGCCTGGGCGCATCAGTCAGACCGGCCATGCGTTCTCGTTCAAACCGGCCACGCCAGAGCAGCACCGTGTTCCTGTCCACTCGGAGCTGGGTCGCTATACGTTCGTTCGCAGTCCCGTCGGCTGCGGCGAGCACGATCCGGGCTCGCATCACCAGGCGTTGCTCGGTCGTCCCCGCTCGCAGCAGGGCTTGAAGCGATGCTCGTTCAGACTCGCTGATGGCCAGTGGAGACGCTGGGTGGTTCGGCATACACCGAATCGTAGCTGCGAACGGCGAGAACTGCTGAGCTTGTTGCGATGCGGGACACTAGGTCCAAGAGCTGGGCCGTCGTCATCCCTGTCGAGGCGTGGGTGGGCGGCATCGCCTCGGCCATTGGGCATGATCACCTAAACCGGCCCCACTTTCGGCCGGTTCGATCATCAGAGTTGGCCCCACCCCCGACCTCAATTCCGTAGGCTCGATTGGTCTTGCGAGGCCATCACGAGCGACGGAGGAAGGAGTTGTCGAGGGTGGAGCAGTTCGAGCGTATCCGCCGAGACCACCGGGAGGAAGGGGTGTCGATCCGTGAGTTGGCGCGCCGTCATGGGGTGCACCGGCGAGCGGTCCGCCAGGCCCTCGCCTGCGCGGTCCCGCCGCCACGCAAGCCCGTCGAGTCGCGGGTCGCACCGGCGGTCGGACCGCATGCGGCCACCATCCGGGCCTGGCTCGTCGCCGATGCCGACGCACCGCGAAAGCAGCGCCACACGGCCCGGCGGATCTGGGAGCGTCTGGTCGATGAGCACGGCGCCGATGTGGCCGAGAGCACCGTCCGCCGCTATGTCCGCGAGTGCCGCCGCGAGCTGCACCTCGAGCACCGCGACGTTGCGATCGTGGCTCATCATCTGGCTGGCGAGGAAGCTCAGGTCGACTTCGGCCTGGCCGACGTGATCATGGCCGGCGAGCGCACCTCGGTCTCGGTCTTCGAGCTGCGCCTGTCCCATTCGGGCGTCGCTATCCACGTCGCCTTCGGATCGGAGGGCCAGGAGGCGTTCCTCGAGGGCCACGTCACCGCCTTTGCCCGCATCGGCGGGGTGCCGGCCCGGATCCGATACGACAACGCCCGCTCCCTTGTGGCCCGGGTCCTGCGTGGACGAGACCGAACCGAGACCGAGCGTTTCATCGCCTTGCGTTCCCACTATGGCTTCGACTCCTTCTTCTGCATCCCGGGCGAGGAAGGCGCCCACGAGAAGGGCGGTATCGAGGGCGAGGTCGGCCGCCAGCGCCGCCACTTCTTCGTGCCTGTGCCCAAGGTCAAGAGCCTCGCCGATCTCAACCGCCGCCTCGAAGAGGCGGACCGGCGCGATCTTGCCCGCCACATCGGCACCCGCCGTCTGACCGTCGGGACGATGGGCGAGGCCGATCGGGCGGCATTGCAACCGCTGCCTGATGCTCCCTTCGATGCGGCCCGGATCGCGACAGTCCGGGTCGACTCCAAGGCCCGGGTCTGCGTCCGCCAATGCTTCTATTCGGTGCCCGCCAGATACGCCGGCAGGCAGCTATCTGCTCGGATCGGTGGCACCCGCATCGAGGTCGTCGATGGCGGCACAGTCGTCGCCTCCCACGAGCGCAGCACGATCCGGGGCAGCCAGACCCTGGTGCTCGACCACTATCTGGAGATCCTGTCCCGCAAGCCAGGCGCGATGCCCGGTGCCCTCGCGACCCATCAGGCCCGTGAGCGGGGCGTGCTCACGGCCGCACATGAGGCGTTTTGGGCCAGGGCGCGACGCAAGTTCGGCGACGCGGGCGGCACGCGGGCGCTTATCGAGGTGCTCCTGCTCCACCGACGGATGCCATTCCCGGCGGTCCACGCCGCTCTCGAAGCCGTCAACTCCATGGGCTCGGCAGATGCTGCCCTCGTGGCCATCGAGGCCAGACGGATCGCCGAGCACCGCGGCCCGACCGGCTCGACCGTTCCTTCGGCCACCCATCTGGCACGTTATGACCGGTCGGCTCCGGCCCTGACCGTCTATGACGGCCTCCTTGGGGGGACCACCCGATGAGAGGTCTGACCGAAGAAGCGGCCTCGGTCGGGATCGACGTTGCCACCCGCGTCCTGCATCTGCCGACCGTCCGCGCGCAGGCCGACGAGCTTGCCGCTGCGGCCGTCCGCGATCGGGTCACCCACCGGGCGTATCTGGCCGAACTGCTCGCGGCCGAAGTCGAGGACAGGGAGTCTCGGCGACGGGAGCGCCGGATCGCCGAAGCCCGCTTCCCTCGCATCAAGCGCCTCTCCGAGTTCGATCTGGGCGCCACGCCAACGATCGCTCCGGGGACTCTGGCGGCTCTCGCAACCTGCAACTGGATCGGTGAGGGCGAGCCGGTCGTGCTGCTGGGCGATTCCGGGACCGGCAAGACGCACCTGCTGATCGGTCTTGGCATCGCCGCCTGCGAGCAGGGTCGCCGGGTTCGCTACGTGACTGCGGCGGCCCTCGTCAACGAGCTCGTGGAAGCCGAGGACGAGCGCGAACTCTCCAGAGTCATCGGCCGTTATGGGCGCCTGGACCTGCTCTGTCTCGACGAACTCGGCTACCTCCATCTGGATCGTCGGGGCGCCGAGTTGCTCTTCCAGGTTCTGACCGAACGCGACGAGCGAGCCTCGATCGCGGTCGCGTCCAACGCCCCATTCAGCGAGTGGGGCCAGACCTTCACCGACCCGCGCCTGGCGGCCGCGGTCGTCGACCGGCTCACATTCCGGGCCCACATTCTCGAGACCGGATCGGCCTCGTATCGGCTCCGGACCAGCCAGACAAAGCGAAAGGAGGGATCGCCAGCGACCTGATCTAGAGACCTGTTAGAAGGCCATCACACCGGTCGGGGTGGGGCCAACTCTGGTGATCACGGTGGGGCCACTTGACGTGATCATTCCCAGCCATCCTGATAGGCGCAATCGCTGGCCTGTTGCCTGCCGTTCGAGCGTCTCGGCTGCCGCCAACAGTGGCATTGCGAACGGTTTGAGCGCGAAGTGTATCTCTATCTAGCCGAACGGCTGACAGGGAACCACAGCGGGCGGCGCGCTAGTACGGCGCGCTAGTAACGGAGGCGGCTCAGCCTCGTATTCACCGAACTGGTTGCTATCCAGCGCGGTCGAGCCAGCCGGGCCGCCCGACCACCTTGCACTCGAGCGCAAGTGGGACATTCAGATCGCCACAGTCGGTTTGACTCCTCTCGCCCCGACCATTCGAGTAGGTAGGCTGCCGAGGCGTCCTTTCCCACGCTCAATTCCGGCTTCCGCAGGCGTTTCTTTGGCTGGGGCGAACCTACCCGGTCGAGGGAGATCATGAGACGACCGACTCGAATGTCCCCAATTCTGCGCTCGCCGCGTCTCGTTCCGCGCGGTGAATGCCCGGATCTTTGGAGTCCGATCCGTGGGAGTCCAGCTCAGGTCCGATCAACCAGCTCGTAGGTCACGTCGAGCCAGTACATCCCGAACGCCGGAACCGCCTTCTCTTCGGTCGAGACGATCTGGTAACCCCTCCCCATCATCTCGGCGGCGTCTTTTTCCTTGTCACGTTGGGCCTTCTCCTGCCAGCCGGTGGCGCCGCGGGAGGCCATCAACCAGGCGACTGGCAGGCTCAGAACCCCCAGCAAGCTCGCCCGGCCATAGTGCTTCACCAGTCTTTTCGGTCTAGTCATGCTGCCGCCACGGTAGCAGCGCAGGAATCGAACCACACGTGGTCACTCTCTGCGGCGGATGATCAGGACAACGTAAAGCGCCACAAACACCGCGACAAACCTGCGGCCAAAGCGCCGATCGGCATTCCAATCCAACCTCTCGCACGCGTCCCCACGCAATTCCGACAGTGACAGGCAACTCGCGGCTGAACGTTCATGCTGGGTATCGTCGCCCAGGGCATAGTGCCCTGAGAGACGGCGACTGCGGGGTGAGGATCCTTTGATGTCGCTGCGGTCCGCTTGACCTCATGAGAGGCCGGCTGACGGGAACGCCGCCGTCTCCGGGCGACCTTCACGGATGAACACCCCGGCAGTCTCCATGGCATCCGCGGCCTCGGGCAAGAACGACCAGAAGAGTTGGAAAGCGTGGGCGTCGACCGGATAGAGCTCGAGGCGCACAGCGACTCCTTGACGTCGGGCATGGGTCGCGAGCTCCCTGGCATCGCTCGACCTCGCGTCGCCCGTCGCGGCTTGGATCAGCATCCGCGGGAAGCCGCCCAGATCGGCGTGCAACGCGTCGATGACCGGATCGTCGAGCGGGTGGCCCGCGAGATAGGCGGCCACGCAACGACTCGCCTCGTCGCTCGAGGCCAGAGGAAACGCAAGAGACGTGGGGGTGCTTCTAGCTCTTAGGTCGGTACTCCCGGCGTGCCCTATCGAGACATTCAGGACGCACGGAGGATCGATACTGATCGATCCCGAACATTTGCTCGCCGGCGGCCCTCCATCCCGCCTTAGCCGAACCCGAGGTCTTGATCGTCCTAGGGCAACGGAGGGTCGTGGCGCGATCGAGCTTCGGCAAGCTGGTCCGGCGTTAGAGTGGCGGGATCCACCCAGCCGACGATGCTCCAGTGAGGCCCAACGGGGCACTGCTGGAAGCGGACATTGCCGAGTCGAACGGCCTTCAGGGAGGCACCTGGAATTACCGTGGAGGTGAACAGATGACCGGCGCGGCAGCGACCGATACGTTGGGTGCCGTGCACCGCAGCCGATCGCCCCATGGCCACGAGCGTCACCACCAGGACGACAAGAACTATTGCCCCAAGCACGAGACCGGCCATTCGATTACCTCCGGCTTGCGATCATACATTCGTACCGCAAAGGGCTGATTGCCGGGTCCATGGCTGACGGCCCCGGGACAGATCCGACTCACATCAAGCCGACCGGGCGTTCCACTTCTCCCGGCCTGCGATCTCGGACTCGAGCCTGAGTGGGACATTCAGGTCGTCGGCGTCGGTTTGACTCCTCTCGAACCATCGCCGCTGCGACGGCGGGTCGATCGTGACGCCCAACTCGTGCGTTCAACGGCATCGCAGCGCCGCCTCGAAACGCCCGTGGCGCGCGGGCGGACCCTCGCCATTGCTCCGATTGGCTCACGGTCGTAGCGATACTCGGCGTCGTGATCGTCCTCGATGATCAGGCGGTTTCTCTGCCTCGATCAGGGAGCGCCGGGCATGGGAAACGAAGGGCCCCTCGCTTGATATCAGATCGTGGAGACAGACGAGTCGCTCGCGGTAGCTGTCCACGCTGAAGTCTGGGACAGTCCGGAAGACCTTCCGGAGGAAGTACACCACCGCGCCGACGTCGTGGAATACGACCCGAAGACTCTCTTGCCGCAAATCGACTACCCGCAAGCCTGCGGCTTGCGCCGCCTGAACCGCTCGGTCCGGGCTACGGGCCTGACCAACCGGCTGTGGCCCCATCATGAAGTCGGTCAGCTCGCGATTGGTGCCGGCGCCAACCTGCTGGGAGAAGTACCTCCCGCCCGGTCGTAGGACACGTGCGATCTCGGGCCACAATACGACGGTCGGATGCCGGCTTACCACCAGGTCGAATGAGGCATCCGGGAACGGCAGATCGGCTTCGTCCTTCGCCTCGATGACCCTGACACCGAAAGTGTCCAGGTTCCGCCTGGCAATGGCCGCATTGGGCGGCCACGATTCGGTCGCCGCCAGGACGTCGGGGCAGCGTGGCACTCGAGCCAGGACGTCGGCTAGCACTTCGCCACCACCGGTCTGGATGTCGAGCACCACGTCGGCCGCTACCATGCGCGCCGCAGCCGATGGCCAACTGCGGCGTCGCCACTACCCCGAGATCCGGCGGCGATAGGTGGACATCGCGAAGAAGTACGCGACAACAAGGATGCCGACGCACCAGGCGAGGGCGATCCACATGTCGTTGCCGACCGGCTTCTGGGTGGACAGGTTGCGGATCGTGTTGACGATCGACGTCACCGGCTGGTTCTCGGCGAAGGCGCGCACCGGGCCGGGCATGGTGTTGGTGGGCACGAATGCCGAGCTGATGAAGGGCAGGAAGATGAGCGGGTAGGCGAAGCCACTGGCGCCGGTGGCGGAGGTCGCGGCCAGGCCTGGGATGACAGCGAGCCACGTCAGCGCCAGAGTAAACAGGATCAGGAGGCCAGCGACCTCGAACCACGCCTCCACTCCCGCCGATGTGCGGAAGCCCATGAGGAAGGCGACGAGCACGACGAGCACGAGCGCGACTAGATTGGCGACCAGCGAAGTCAGCACTTGCGCCCACAGCACGGACGACCGTGCAATCGGCATCGACTGGAATCGCTCGAACATGCCGGTCTGCATGTCCAGGAAGAGCCGGAATGCGGTGTAGGAGATGCCCGAGGCGATCGTGATCAGCAGAATGCCGGGCAGCTGATAGCTCACATACGATTCCGACCCGGTGTTGATCGCGCCGCCGAACACGTAGACGAACATCAGCATCATGGCGATCGGTGTGAGCACGGTCGTGATGATGGTGTCCGGGCTGCGCGTGATGTGGCGCAGGGATCGTCCCGTCAGGACGGCGGTATCGCCGAAGAAATGCGCGGTCATCGTGGTTCCCTACTCGTCCTTGCTCTTGTCACCGACGGTCGCGAGGAAGATGTCCTCGAGGGTCGGCCGCTTCTCGACATATTCGACCTTCGCGGGCGGGTGTAGCCGCTTGAGTTCGGCGAGGGTGCCGTTCAACTTGATCCGACCGTCGTGCAGAATCGCGACCCGGTCGGCGAGCTGTTCGGCCTCCTCGAGATACTGCGTCGTGAGCAGCACCGTCGTGCCGTGTCCCGCGAGATCCTTGACCGCCTGCCACACCTCGAGGCGCCCTTCGGGGTCGAGCCCGGCGGTCGGTTCGTCGAGGAAGATGACCGACGGATTGCCGATGAGGCTCATCGCGATGTCGAGGCGGCGGCGCATCCCGCCCGAATAGGTCGACACCCTCCGGCCGGCCGCATCCGCCAGCGAGAAACGCGCGAGCAGCTCATCCGCGATTGCGCCCGAGTCCTTGAGGTGTCGCAGCCGGGCGACGAGCACGAGATTCTCCCGCCCGCTGAGAATCTCGTCGACAGCCGCGAACTGTCCGGTGAGGCTGATGGCCTCTCGCACGTCCGCAGCGTGAGTGGCGATGTCGAAGCCGTTGACGGTGGCAGTCCCCGCGTCGGGCCGCAGCAGCGTGGACAGGATCTTGACGATCGTGGTCTTGCCCGCTCCATTCGAGCCGAGCAGGGCGAAGATGCTGCCCCGTGCGACGTCGAAGTCCACGCCGCGCAGCACGTGCAGATCCTTGTAGGACTTCTCCAGGCCGTGCACGCGGATGGCGGGCTCAGGCGCTTGATTGGTGGTCATCGGTTCTCTTCTTCGTGTTCATACTCTGCGACTTGTTATCACCGTCCGCATACGGCGTAGACTCGCGAGTCTAGGTATGCGCTGTATACTTGTCAAGTGACGGACCCGGTGAACGCGACAGAGAAGGTGCGACAGTCGCGGGGACGGCCCGGCCTGACCCGTGAGGCCGTCGTTGCTCGCGCGCTCGAGATCGGCACCGCCGAAGGCCTCGAGGCGGTCAGCCTGCGGCGCCTCGCGCAGGAGCTCGGCGTCACGCCGATGGCCCTCTACCGCCACGTTCGCGACAAGCAGGACCTCATCAACGCCATGACGGAGGCGGTCCTTGATGGGATCAACACCACCGCCGGGCTTCGACCCGAGATGCCCTGGACCGAACGGATGCGCCTGGCGATCGACAATTACACGGCGCAGATCGAGGCGCGTCCGCTTGCCCTTCCCCTCAGCATCGCCTACAACGGCGACGGCACTACGGGTCCCCTGGGCTTCTGGAGGCAACTCGAGGACCTCCTGGCCATTCTGCTCGATGCGGGCTTTGGGCGGCGGGAGGCGATCGTCCAGATCCGCATGATCTCGACCCTCCTGGCCGGCTACATGCTGCTCTTCCAGCAGGGCTCGACCTGGGATGCCACGCCCCCCGACGCCCACCAGATCGATCTTCTGAGGCGGCGGTTCGTGCTCGCACAGATGAGTTTGCCCCCAGACCAGTTCCCGAACCTGATCGAAAGCGCGGAGGATACGGCCGAGGTCTGGCTCAGCGATCCGCACCGCTGGTGGCAGAACACGGTCGACCTGATCATGTTCGGCCTGGAGCGGATGCTCGAGCGTGACCGCGTCGAACGGCCGGCTGAGGACGGTTCCTCGCAACCGGGAGCCTAGTCCCCGGCTGGGAGTCCTGGCGCGAGTATCACCAGGCAATAAGGGCTGCCCTCGACGCATCCCGCTGAGCAGCTCAGTCTCGGACCGCGGGGCTCGACTTTCGCCCGTCGCGACGAGATCACCCCTCCACGGTGTCGACTTGGTCAGACGGCTAGCTTGTTATCAGCCCGCCGACATTGGCAAGCGTCCCGTCGCCTGATCCGGCATGGCCCTGCTGAGGCGCCTACAAGGCCGCGTCAGGCAGATGGAAATCCAGCTCGGGACCACTATCCGAGTGATGGGAACCGCCGGTTCCACTCCTCTCGCCCCACCATTTGAGTAGGTTCTACCTACCCGACCATCGCTCCCACCAGTGCTACTTGACGCGCTATTCCTTCGAGCGTACGCTAGTCCGTACGTATAAAGAAAGGGCCTTGCAATGACTACCATCACCGCGACCGAGGCGCGCAAGCAGCTCTACAAGCTTCTGGACGACGTGTCCGACTCGCATGAACCGGTCCAGATCACCGGCAAACGCGGCAACGCCGTGCTGGTGGGCGAGGACGACTGGCGAGCCGTGCAGGAGACCCTGTACCTCGTATCCATTCCGGGCATGCGCGAATCCATCCTCGAGGGCATGGCGACGCCGCCGGATGGTCTCGACAGCGAGCCCGGCTGGTGAGCTGGAAGCTCGTCTACACGAAGCAGGCTCAGAAAGACGCCGAGACGCTGGCCGCGGCCGGCCTGAAGTCGAAGGCGCAGGCTCTGCTGGCGATCCTCGAGCGGAACCCATACCAGACTCCCCCGCCGTTCGAGAAGCTCGTCGGCGACCTGTCTGGCGCGTACTCTCGGCGCATCAGCATTCAGCACCGGCTGGTCTATCAGATTCTCGACGATGCCAAGATCGTGAAGGTGCTCCGAATGTGGACGCACTACGAGTAGCCTAAGGACCGCCTGCGTGATCGGCTGAGGCCCGAGGGCTCGGGCGGTACCACGGCTCTGCCGGCACGCGATGCGGCGCCGCGGATTGTCCTGACCTTGACAGGGGGAATCCCCATGAAACTGCTCTCGATCTTGTTGCTGGTCGCCTGCGTGGCCGCGGGCTGCGCCTACGACGACGACCCCACGTACCCGATGCCGACCGGTCCGATCGAGATCCAAGTCGCGACCCAAACCGCCCCGATCTCGACGCCGTGTTCTGCCGCGGAACTGACGCCGATCCTTATTACGTGGGATGCGACGCATCGCAGCCTTTCGCTGGGCGGCGAGAAGGCGGTGATGCCCGCGGGCTTCACCGGCAGGATGCTGCCTAACGGCCGCTTCGAGCTGTTGGCGCCAGCCGGTGAAGTCGTGGCCAGGGATGGCGACAGGCTCAAGGTCGGCGGGGCGGACTACATGCACATCTGCCGGGTTCAAGGCGTCAACTACTGACGAGACTAAGCAGGAATTATCCTGAGACGGACCGCAGCCTCCTGGACGGCTGAGAACCAGCCGGAGATCGCCCCGGGAGAGCATCGTGAAGTATGCGTTCGGGTGCATCTCCTCGTGGAAGCCAGCAGTTTGCAGTAGAACGCGATTGCCTTATCGACATCGTCAACGATGTATCGAACACTCACCGTCGCCATATATGCACCTCCTGCGGTCGGCAGCGCAGCGGATACACCGCGAGGCAAGTCTAGCCATCGGCCGATTCAGGCCAGCTCGGCTGCCAGGTCGGCCGGCTCGCTGACAGGCCGACGGCAGGCGAAACCGTGGCACACGTACGCGGTCGCGCGGCCGCCGATCGCGGAACGGCCGCTTAGAAGTGCCACCGTGCTCGACTCGGGACTCCCGAGCGTGAGCACCCTGTACGGCTGGAACCCGCTCCTGGCGACTGTGAGCATTGCCCGCGTATCCGCTGCCTCAGGGTCACCCACGATCGCGACCTGCGCCACGGCCGCTGAAGCGAAATCGAGCGCCCCGAGCCAGGCCGGGAATGCTCGCGGATATCGCGCCGCCACCTGCCCCATCTGGCCCAGCGCCCGTTCGGCAGCGTCGCGAGGGCTTCCATCGCCGGTCAACTCGGCCAGCCGAAGCATCACGGCAGCAGCCGCCGCGCTGCCCGACGGAGTGGCTCCGTCCTGGGTCTCCTTCGGTCTGACGATCAGCTGATCGGCGCCACTGGACGTATCGAACCAACCACCGGCGGCGTCGGCGAATTCGCGCTCAACGACGCCGATCAGCTCGCTCGCCGCGACCAGCCATCGCTCGTCGAACGTCGCCTCGTACAGGCAAAGCAACCCGTCGGCGAGGCAGGCATAGTCGTCGAGGCCGCCTCGCCCGGCCGTTTGACCTAACCGCAACGACCGCGCCAGCCGGCCGTCCGGGCCACGCAGCAGACGCAGAGCAGCCTCGGCTATGCCTTGTGCCACCGCCAGATCCGCGGGCCGCTCGAGCACCGGAATCGCCTCGGCAAACGCGGCCAGGGCGAGGCCGTTCCAGGCGGTCACTGCCTTGTCGTCCAGGGCCGGCTGGGCCCTCGAATGGCGCCGCTCCAGCAGCAAGCGACAGGCCAGTTCCAGCCGACGGGCGACCTCCCGAGCAGGGAGTTCGAACTGGGCCGCGACCTGCTCATCGCTTGCGGTGCGCGCGAGGATCGTGCGCCCCTCCCAGTTTCCACCTGTGGTGACGCCGTACGCTGACGCGAAGAGTTCCGCGAGACCGGGCCCCTTGTCGCGCTGCACCGGCTCGGGAACGGACGCGACCTCATCGAGAGTCCAAACGTAAGTCGCGCCCTCGATCCCATCGGTGTCGGCGTCCTGGCTGGCGGCAAATAGCCCGTCCGGAGTCTGCATCTCACCGACCAGGTAGTCGAGGGTCGTCTCCGCCACTTCCCTGAAACCTGGCTCGCCCGTGAGCTGGTAGGCATGGAGGTAGACCCGCGCCAGCTGGGCGTTGTCGTAGAGCATCTTCTCGAAATGCGGAACCAGCCAATCCGAGTCGGTTGCGTATCGGTGGAAGCCGCCACCGATCTGATCGTGGATGCCGCCGTCGGCCATGACATCCAGGGCGCGAACCGCCGTGGCCAGGACACGATCGTCGGGTGCGTCGCGGGCCCGTCGCAACAGCAGTTCAATGACCGCCGGCTGTGGGAAACGCGGCGGGCCACCCCAGCCTCCATGCTCGAAGTCGAAGTCGGCAACCAGGCGCTCCACAGCCGCGGACACAACACCAGTCTGTGGTTCGTTCGGCCGCCGGCCCGGCAGTCGGACCACCTCAGGCTCACCGACGACGCTCGCGGATGATGCAGGAGGTGCCTTCTGGGGCTCGCTCATCGATTCGTCGGCTTGACCCGTCGCGCGGCCCCGCAGCTCAGCGGTAAGCCGATCCGCCGCGGCCTCGAGGTCGCCCCGACGCTCCGCCCATGACGTGGTCACCGCCGCTAGAACCTGCCGGAACGACGGCATGCCGTATCTCGGGTTTCGTGGGAGGTAGGTGCCCCCGTAGAACGGTCGGCCATCGGGCGTCAGAAAGAGACTCATCGGCCAGCCCCCTCCGCCGGTCATCGATTGGAGCGCCGCCATGTACACCGAGTCGAGGTCGGGCCGCTCCTCGCGGTCGACCTTTATCGAGACGAACCCGGCGTTCAGGAGGTCGGCCGTCGCCGGGTCCTCGAACGACTCCCGCTCCATGACGTGGCACCAATGACATGCCGCATAGCCGATCGAGAGAAAGATCGGCCGGTCTGTCTGGGCTGCCCACGCGAGTGCCTCGGGCCCCCAGGCGTACCAGTCGACCGGGTTGTGGGCGTGCTGTAGCAGGTAGGGGCTCGTCTCGGCAGCTAGGCGGTTTGGGGTCTCCGGCATCGGCCCGAGCGTAATCGCTGGCGGGAATGGACGGTCCAGAGGCGGTCGCCGAGGCCACCCCGCGAGCCAGCCGGACTTCGCACCGGGGTCGATCTCGCGATTGGGGCGAGCCGACCCGGCCCTAGGCTGCGGACGCGATACGGTCGGTGGCTTCGGCCGCGCGGCTTAGCATTCCAGGTCGTTCCGCTGGATTGAGGTCGGCCATCGCAATTCAAGTTGCGTACCGGCGCGGCCACATCCGGCTTCGATCGCCAGGACCTCGACGGTTTCATATATGGATTGCGTACGCGGCGTTGGCGAGCAAGCCGACTCATTTGCGGCGACCCCGCGGAACGCCGGCCGCGTCTCGGGACCATACCTCTGGGTCTACCTGTCCCTTATCCCCCTCGCCCCGACCATTGAGGTACCGCCTACCCTGTAGCGCTGGTCTTCGTTCGGCGCACAGAGGGCTTGGGGACAGCGCTGTCGGCGACCAATCGCAGGGCCATGGACAGAGCGACCTTCATCCGTTCTCGATCCGTGCCGCCGAGGAGGCGGTCGCGGGCGCCGGCCATGAACAGGGCGTCGAGAGCGAGGCGGGCCCGCATGCGGCCTTCGATGTCGTCGGTAGGGGCCAGGATGACGGTGAGGGCCTCCATTGGTTTGCGGAATGCGGCGGCAGCTTCCAATGTCCGCATGGCGGCCTCGTTGGCCTGGGCGAAGCTGGTGAACCGACCCCATCGGCCATCGATCAGTCCGGCCATCCGAGTGAGCAGGTCGGTGCGAGTGCTCGAGCCCGGTCCGGCGTCGATGGCTGCGTCGATAATCGGGTCAAGAGATTCCGCGAGCTCCTGATGGATGCCTGTCAGCAGCTCTTCCTTGTTCTTGACGTGGTAGTAGAGCGCCGGCCGGGTTACGCCCAGTCGTTCGGCGATCTCGCGCAGTGTCGAGCCGTCGTAACCGCGCTCGGTGAAGACCTCGAGGGCAACTTCGTTGATCCGGCTTCGAGTCTCGGTGCGCCGACCATCCGGCTTTGCGCCGTCCGTTGGCTTTCCCATGTTCCATAGGATAGCGTCTTCCAACCAGGTAGTTGACGTACGCGTAAGTCAGGCTGACACTCGGGTCATGACCCCCCGGACCTTCCTCATCACCGGTGTGAGCAGCGGCTTCGGCCGGGCCTTCGCCCGTAGAATCCCTCGCAGCCGGCCACGTCGTCGTTGGAACCGTGCGGAAGGATGCGGACGCCGCCGAATTCGAAGCTCTCGCCCCCGGGCGGGCGATCGCCCGCATCCTCGAGATCAGCGACGAGGCGGCGGTCTTCGGAGCCGTCCGGGCGATCGAGTTGGATATTGCGCCGATCGACGTCCTGATCGCCAACGCCGGCTACGGCCATGAGGGCACCTTCGAAGAATCGACGATGGACGACCTGCATCGACAGTTCGACGTCAACGTCTTCGGTACCGTCGCCGTCATGAAGGCGGTCCTGCCCGGTATGCGCGAACGACGCAGCGGTCACATCCTCGTCGTGACCTCGGTCGGTGGGATCGTCGCATCGCCGACTCTGTCCTTCTATCACGGCAGCAAGTTCGCGCTGGAGGGCATCGTCACGTCCCTCGCGGCGGAGGTCGCGCAGTTCGGGGTGCACGTGACCGCGATCGAGCCAGGCGGGTTCCGCACCGACTGGTCCGGCCGATCCATGGTCCGGGCGGCCCGTCTGATCGCCGACTACGACTCCCTCCTCGATCCGATCCGGACCGCCCGCGCCGCCTACAACGGACACCAGCCCGGCGATCCCTCACTTGCAGGTCAAGCGATCCTCGCGGTCCTCGACGTGGAGAACCCGCCGGTCCATCTTCTGCTCGGGACCGACGCCCTGAACGCCGTGACCGCAGCCCAGCAAGCGCGCACGACCGAAATGGAAGACTGGCGAGTCCTCACCGCCAGCACCGACCGAGCTGCCAACAGCGGGTCATGACCTGCGCTCACCCCATCTCGACCACAACGCCAGGAGAAGCCGCATGCAATACCGCCCCCTCGGCCGGACCGGCATCAAGGTCAGTCCCTACGCGCTCGGCGCGATGGTGCTTGGCGCCTCCATCGGCAATCCAGACCACGACGACTCGATCCGGGTCATCCACAAAGCGCTGGACGCGGGCATCAACTTCATCGACACCGCCGACGCGTACGGCAATTCCGAATTGGTCGTGGGCAAGGCGCTCAAAGGGCGCCGCGACGGTGTCGTCCTCGCGACCAAATTCGGCCGCCCGGTAGGCGACGATCCCTCCCACCAGGGAACCTCGCGCCGCTGGATCATGACTGCGGTCGAGAACTCGCTGCGCCGCCTACAGACCGACTACATCGACCTCTACCAGGTCCACAGGCTGGACCCTTCCACCGACATCGAGGAGACGCTCTCCGCGCTCTCGGATCTGATCCACAGCGGCAAAGTCCGTGCCATCGGGTCGTCAACGACGCCTGCCTCCGACATCGTCGAAGCCCAGTGGGTGGCCGAGCGGCGCGGCCTGGAACGGTTCCGGACCGAGCAGCCGCCTTACTCCATCCTCAGCCGCGGCATCGAATCAGAGGTGCTGCCGATTGCGCAACGCTACGGGATGGGCGTGCTGGTGTGGGGCCCGATGGCTCAGGGGATACTCACCGGCCGCGCCCGGAAAGGCCAGCAGACCGATCTGCGTCGAGCCGCCGTCCAGAAGGTCTTCAGTGACGAGCAGCGGCTCGATGCCGTCGAACGGCTCATTCCGCTCGCCGCCGAGGAGGGAATGCCGATGACGCACCTCGCGATGGCCTTCGCGATCGCTCATCCCGGCGTCTCCAGTGCGCTCATCGGGCCGCATACGATGGAACAGCTCGACGACCTGATCGCCGGCTTCGACGTCGCGCTCAGCGACGGGATCCTCGACCGTATCGACGAGATCGTCCCGCCCGGCACCGACGTCGGCCGGCTCGACCAGAGATACGTGCCGCCGGCCCTCCAGGTTTCGAGCCTCCGCCGCCGGCCCGTCGGTGAACGCTCCGCGGCCTGACCCACATCAGCCCATCAGCCGCTCATGTCCAGGCACCCGTCCGCAGAGCCACCGCGACCCCAATCGGCACGACGATCCGGCACTTGGGAACCGCCGGTTCCACTCCTCTCGCCCGACCAAACAGGTAGGTAGCCGCCGGTGGGTTTCGGAACGCAAGTTTCGCTTGAGGCGCCCGGGCTTCGCTCATGCCCACGCCCGCGGTTGGCCTGGCAAGTCCGGATGTCCTCGATCCCAACGCCCATGGCCCGCAGGCAGGCGAGTGCCTGGAGCGTGTCGAGGTCCTCGTCGCCGTAGCGGCGGTAACGGCTGCTCGGGTCGCGCTGGATCGGGCCGATCAGCCCGATCTCCTCGTAGGTAGCGCAACGTCGGCTCACTCAGGCCGCCGCGCCCGGACACATCCTGGATATTGAGGACTGTCATGCGGGCGCACCGAGCAACCACCGGCCTCCGCCGACAGGCTCGCAGTTGAAGTGTGATCGCAGCGTTTCCGCCGACGCCTTGGCTCGCGGAGCATATAACCGAGCTACCTCATAATGAGGTAGACTCTGTATGTCCGCTGTGCCGCGTCGGGTGACCGACGCGTCGCTGCCGGATTAGCCGTGGAGGTTGGATGTGATTGAGCACATGCCAAGCGTCTCGCTTGAAACGTCGGCGGAGCTTGCCGAGCTATTCCGCCGCACTGCCCGACGACTGCATCGGGGCACCAAGGAAGCGCTGGCGCCCCTGGGCCTTTCCGGGTCGCAGGCCCGGCTGGTGCGGTTGCTAGCCCAGGGACCGCTGCGGATGTCTGTCATTGCGGAGCGCCTCGCTGTTGTGGCGAGGACGGTGACCGACGTCGTGGATGGCGCGGAGGTTGCCGGACTCGTGGAGCGCCGCGACGATCCGACGGACCGACGCTCGACGCTGGTGGAACTGACTCCCGCCGGCCGGCGCCTGCTGGACCAACTCGACACCGCACGCAGCCAGAGCGCCGCCCGCGTATTCGGTGCCCTGACAGAGGCCAAACGCGGCCAGCTGCTCGCGCTGCTGCATGAAGTCGGCGCGTCCGACGAGCGCGGCAATGACCATGCCGAGGCCGCGGCGGCCACGTCAGACGGTACAGAAGCCGCCAGATGACCATGCGTGGCGGTTACGGTGGCGGAGGCGGCCGGGGTCTCATGCGCTCCATGCGGCGCGACAATTCGGTGCGATCCCAGAAACTCTCCAGCGGCCTCGTGCGCCGGATCGCCCAATTCGCGGCGAAGTACAAGAAACTCCTCATCTGGTTTCTGGTTCTCATCGTCATCGACGCCGTGGTCGGAGCCGCCAATCCGCTCATCTATCGGGCGATCATCGACGACGGAATCCTGCCCAAGCAGAGCGGCGTCGTCGTCGAGCTTGCGATACTGCTGGCCGTTCTGGCGGTCCTCGATGCCATGCTGTCGTTGTGGGAGCGCTGGATATCGGCGCGGATCGGCGAGGGCCTCATCTTTGACATGCGGACCAAGGTGTTCGCGCACTTCCAGCAGATGCCGATCGCGTTCTTCAGCCGGACGCAGACCGGTGCGCTCATCAGCCGCCTCAACAACGACGTCCTCGACGCCCAAAGCGCCTTCACCAACACCCTCTCGTCGGTCGTGGGCAACGCCATCAGCGTGGCGATCACGCTTGTGGCGATGTTCTTTCTGAGCTGGCAGATCACGCTTCTGGCGCTTCTGCTGTTTCCGGTATTCGTGCTGCCCGCGCGCTGGGTTGGCCGGCGGATCCAGGCCATAACGCGCGAGAGCTACAACCTCAACGCCTCCATGACCTCGATGATGAGCGAGCGCTTCAACGTCGCCGGAGCACTCCTGGTCAAGCTGTTCGGCCAGCCGCTGCGGGAGGTCCGCATGTTCGAGGAGAAGGCCGGTCGCGTCCGCGACATCGGAGTGAGCCAGGCGATGTACATGACCGTGTTCATGGTCTCGCTGCTGCTGACTGCGTCGCTGGCCACGGCCCTGGTGTACGGGTTGGGTGGCGTTCTGGCGACGTCGGGGGCGCTCGAGGTCGGGACGCTGGTAGCCCTCAGCGCCTACCTAAACCGGCTCTACGGGCCTCTCACTTCGCTCTCGAACGTCCAGGTCAACGTGATGACGGCCCTCGTGTCGTTCGATCGAATCTTCGAGGTCCTCGATCTGCCGCCCATGGTCGCCGAAAAGCCTGACGCGGTAGCCGTTCCGAGGGGGCCGGCCAAGATCGAATTCGACCACGTGGACTTCAGCTATCCGAGGGCCGAAGAGGTCTCGCTCGCGTCGCTTGAATCGGTTGCGATTCTCGATCAGGCCCCGACGGCACAGGTGCTCCACGACGTCAGCTTCTCCGCCCACCCCGGCGAGCTGGTCGCGCTCGTCGGTCCATCAGGGGCTGGCAAGACCACGATCGGGAACCTGGTGCCGCGTCTGTACGACCCGCAGGCCGGCTCGATCCGGATCGACGACATCGACCTTCGGGACGCGACCCTGGAATCGCTCCACAGCGTCATCGGCGTCGTGACGCAGGACGCGCATCTCTTCCACGACACGATCCGCGCCAACCTGCTCTACGCCAGTCCGGATGCGACCGACGGCGAGCTGGTGGAAGCCTTGCGAGCGGCGCAGATCCTGCCACTGGTCGAGTCGCTGCCGGACGGTCTCGAGACGGTCGTAGGCGATCGCGGCTATCGGCTTTCGGGCGGCGAGAAGCAGCGCATCGCCATCGCCCGCCTTTTGCTCAAGGCGCCCGACGTCGTCGTCCTAGATGAGGCGACGGCTCATCTCGACTCGGAGTCGGAACTCGCGCTGCAGGCGGCGCTCAAGATCGTTCTCGCCGGACGCACTTCGATAGTCATCGCCCATCGCCTCTCGACGGTCCGCGAAGCCGACCAGATCCTCGTGATCGCGGCCGGCCACATCGTGGAGCGTGGCAAGCACGCCGAACTGCTGGCCGCCGAGGGGCTGTACGCCGAGCTCTATCGCACCCAATTCGCGCGCCAGGAAGAGACAGACGAGCATGGGACGAACAGAGCCGCCGAGCCCGAAGTGACGATCGAGCCTGAGACCACTGCCCCGGTAGCGCGTGGGTTGGCGCGACCGATCTGGCCGAGGCAGCTAAAGTCGACCGATAGGCCATGTGAGCGGCCCAACCAGACTGCCGGGCAGACACGCTCAGGATGGACTAGAGCATTGGTCCGGGCAATGCGAAGTCGGATGCTCGTCACACAGCCCGACTTATCCAGTGGTCCCTGCCCCCCACCTCGCACGCAAGCGGCAGTGGGACATTCAGGTCGGTCGGTGCGGGTTGACTCCTCTCGCCTGTCGCGCCCCACCATTCGAGTAAGTCTGGCCTACCTGGCCTGTGTGCGGACGCTTTGCGTCGCGAAACCGAGCGGCAATCACCGAACGTCAGGTCTAGAGGCTAGCGGTCTATGCTTCCAGATAGCCGCGGCCCACGGTCCGGGCCCAGCACGTCCACCGGCGGACAATGCGGGAGGAAAGATGCTCTCCGGTGCCACTCTGACCCGGCGAATCGGTTTCGCAGTCTTGGCCGTTGCCATCCTCGGTAGTGTCGCCGCGTGCGGCTCCAAGTCGCTGACGGACAACTTCACGTCCAAGATCACCAATTCGAACTTCCAGGCTTCCGGCACCCTCACCGGTTCTTACTCGACAACCGCCAGCGGCGCGACCGTCAAGTCCACGATCACCGGCACCGACAAGATCAAGGGCAAGGACAGCGCCATGTCGATGACGATCGCCGCCGACGCGACCACACCCCAAGCGTTCAGCGTTTCCACCGATACCATCGACGTGGGCGGCAACACGTACCTCCGCGACAACAACGGCCCCTGGACCAAGACGGCCGACAAGGCCGACGCCACTACCATCACCGGCGTCGTCAATACCCTGGGCCTGACCGACAAGGGCGCTCAGTCGCACTTCGGCCAGCAGCTCCACCGGCTCGACGCGACCAAGAGCGTCCCGCCCAGCCTGTTCTTCTCCGGCACCACCGGCATCACGAACCCGATTGTGCCGCTCACCTTCTGGGCGAAGGATGACGGCACCCCGGCCGGCATGACCATGACCGCGACCTACGCCCAAGCATCGTCCGGCAGCACGGACGACGTGACCATGTTGCTCGAAATCACCTTCGACAGCCTGTCGGGCGTGAGCATCGACGCGCCGTTGATGTAGTCGCTCCCGGCAGATTCGCCCGCCGATACTCGTCACGCACAGAACCGACGCCGGGCCGAGGCCGCCTTCTGCGCTTACCGGACGCGCTCCAGCCACCGCACCAGCCCAACAACCTCACACTCAAGCACGAGCGGGACATTCAGGTCGCTACGGTCGGCTCAGTCCAGAGCGACTCTCGATCTTTCAGTTCCAGCCATAGCGGTACGCAGCAGATACGGGTGGTTTTGAGCGAGAGACGCGGGGCATGACCGAGCGGGATGAGCTGGCGGACATCAGGGAATCTTGTCACCGGCGAGGCTCCCTTATAGCCTTTTCATGGCATTCGTATAGTGTCGGCCCTAGTCCTCTCGCCCCGACCATTCAGGTAGGTCTGCTGTGGCCTACCCTCATTGATCGAGCGCGCACGATCCCCGTTTGGCGATACTCTCGTCTTCGATCGGCTCGATCTGCGGCCGGCAGTTCGACTGCCTCACCGATTGCCTAGGCTAGCCAGGAATTCGGCGGGAGTCATGACCGGCACGATGTCCCGTAGGACAAGCAGGTGCGAGTCGCCAGACACCAACGCGTCCGCAGCCGCGGCGCTCGCCAGGCCGAGCAGATACTCGTCGTCCGAGTCACCGCTGAGTGGCTCGTCGGCTGGCGGCGGGTCGTAGTGGATCGTTGCCTCGTGGCCAATGAGCTCCACGTATACGGCGACTTTGGCCGCAGTGACATAGGGGCGGAACTTGGGGCGCCCCAGCACCTCGGCAAGCTCAGCCAACAGCATCGGCGAGGTGACGAGCTCGAAGGCGCCGGCGCGCAGCTCGAGCAGGAGCGCGGCACTGGGATCATGCCTATCCCCTCCCCCTGGCTCGGATTGAGCGCGAGCGCGCTGACACACGCTCCAGGATCTTGCCCACCACGTGCTCATACTCGGCGGCCTGATAGCCAGGTTTCGCTGCCAACGGCTGACATAGCCGACGAGCAGGACGTCGAAGGCACCGTTCGCCGCGATGGTGGCCATGCTCGAGGCCGCGGCCGCCGGCTCAGAGCCGAGACGATCGCCGAGGTCATGACAGGGCAGGGGACCGCCGGCATCTGGTCTGCAGCTTGATCTGCGCCTCCGGGCCATACCGGGAGGAAGTCGTCGTCCGGCGAGCGCTTCGATATGCAGGGTCAGGTCTGAGCCCAGCAGAGCGGGCAATCGCGGCATGCATCCGCGCGAGCCGCTACATCAAGAAGTCCGCGCTCACGAGCTTCGTAATGGGCGCCCGAGGTGGTGCGCCACGAGTTCTTTGTCTTCCCCGCGAGATTCTTGTCACCCAAACGGCCGATTCGCGGCCTCTGTAGTTTGACAAGCAGGGGAGGCCGAGTTCGTGATTGAAGCTTGCGGCGCGACGGTGGCGCCGCCCACTATCGACGTGCTTCTAGCCGATCACGGGTCGGTGCTCCTGAGCGCCGCGCGGCTGATCTGCCTCGATGAGCACGAAGCCCAGGACGTCGTCCAGACGACGTTCGAGATTGCGCTGCGGCGAGGACACACCCTGCGCGACCGAAGCTCGCTTCGGGCCTGGCTGCTGGCCATCGAAGCGCGAGAGGCGACCAGACGGATCCGCCGCCTTCGCGGCTTGATTCCCTTCCACCCAGCTATCCACGACGTACCGATGGGCGGCCCAGGGCTAGAGGATCGGCTGGCTCTCCGCGAGAGCTTGCGGCGGCTGCCGCCTGGCGCCCGGGCCGCTGTCGTTCTTCATTACCTCGTGGGGTACTCGGTTCGCGAAACGGCCCTGGCCGTCGGCGTCAGCGAGAACACGATCAAGACCCAGCTCCGGCGCGGCCTGGCTCGTTTGCGGGAGGACCTGCTCGATGAATGACTGGCCGATCGAGCGAGAACTCGACGAGCGATTGCGGGAAATGATCTCGGCGGACGTCCAGGCCACGGACCTGCGCGAGATCGCGCTGCGAACTCGGACCGGCAGACGAGGCTCGCTCGCAGCGGCCGGCGTGGCGGTCGCCGCCGCCGCGGTCCTCGTCGCTTCCCTGATGCTGCGAGCGCATGATTCGGCCTTGGTCGGCGCATCGCAGACACCCAGCCAAACGGAGACCGTCACGGCCTCTGCGTCGGCCTCGCCCATGCCATCCTCCCGGCCAACGACGACGCTGATTCCCGGTCTGACTCCCGGCGCCACCGCCAATTCCGGATCGGCCTCCGGCAAGTCCCCCGATTGCGCCCTCGGCATCCTCGCGCCGTTGGCCGACGGACGCGTGCTAATCGCCCAGGGCTCGTGCGGTGACATCTTCGATCCGAGCACGCGGACGTTTAGCGCCACCGGACCGATGACTACCGATCGCACCTACGCCACCACGACGTTGCTGGCGGACGGGCGAGTCCTCGTCGCGGGCGGCCTGGATGGGTCCGGGAGTGTCCCGACCTCCGGCGAGATCTTCGATCCGCGGACCGGCCGCTTCACCCCGATCGCGCCCGTGTCGCCGGCGGACCCCGTCGCATCCGCGCTGCTCTCCGACGGCCGCGTCCTGCTGATCGACGGTGAGAGCGACACGGCCGCCATCTTCGATCCTGTCCGCGGAACCTTCGCGCCGGCGGGTTCGATCCCCGGCGGCAGTCACGCGGGTACGGGCAAGTCGGCGGTGCGTCTGCGCGATGGCCGCGTACTCGTCGCGGACGCGCCCGACGGAAAGCCGGTTCAGACACAGATCTACGACCCGGCGACGAACATTTTCACCGTCGGAGCGACGGCGACGGTGCCTCGCGACTCGTCCGCTTCACTGGCGCGGTTGCCGGACGGCCGAGTCATGCTCTTCGGCGGAGGCAGCAGCGTCGTCGAAGCGTTCGATCCTTCTACCGACACGTTCGCCCGACTTACGAGCATGCCTGGAACTGCACGAGTGGCCGACTTCGCGACCCTGAGCGACGGACGCGTTCTGGCGATCACCGTGCTCAGCCAGCAAGAGGGCTTTCGAACCGGCAAGATCGGCCTATTCGACCTCAGGCCGACGGCCAGCCCGAACGGCGAGCCCTACGGCGCGACCGTTTCGCTCATGCTGGCCGGCGAGTTGTACGACCCCGCCGCGGACAAATGGATAGACCTGGGCGCTCTCGCGATCCAGCCGATCGCGGATTACGGTGCCCCGCCCCCGCGCCTGCCTTTGATCGCACCGCTGCCCAACGGCGCCGCGCTCGTCATCGGGGGGTCGGGCGGCGGTGGCGGGAGCACGGAGCTGGCCGAGCTATTCAACCCGGCGACCGACAAGTTCGCTCTCAACAGGTAGCCATCGCCGGACGAGCGCGTTTCTCATCTTCTGAAGCGCACGCGACCGACCTGAACGTCCTTGGTGCACGCGCTGGTCTGCGTGTTGGCCGGCTTCGCCTGCCGGGCGGCACCAATCATCTGGAGCCGTGCTACCGGTTCGAGATCTGGAGGAGCGTTTGGGCGTGCTCTCGAAGCGCGGTGGCTAGCTCGGCCGGCTTCAGGATGACGAAGGCCCACGACACGGCGGCCAGCATGCGGGCGGCACCCGACAGGTCCTCGGCACGAATCCGTACCAACACGCCGTTGGATCGCTCCTCGATCTCCGCGACCGTGGCCGGGATGTCCCTTCGAACCTGGTCCATGCTCGCATCGGCGACCAGCTCGATCTCCCATCGCCAGGGCACGCGCGCGAGTGAGCGTGAGACGAACGCCACGGCGTCGAATCCCGGTGGCACTTGGGCGGCCTCCAACCCCAGCTTGACGTTGAGGATGCGGTCGACGCGGAAGACCCGAACCTCCCCGCTGCCGTGGTCCAGCGCTGCCAGGTACCACCGTCTGCCGATGACCGCCAACCCGTACGGGTCCACCTCTCGTCCGCGAGGCTCGCGTCCCGGCGACGCATACCGAATCACCACGCGACGTTGTCGACGGATCCCCTCGGCGAGCTCCAGCAGCACTCCACCTTGCGGCCGGTCGCCGGTGGTTCCGCCGCCGGAGAGCGCGAGCGACTCCTCGAGCGCTTGCACGCGCATGCGCAATGGCGTGGGCAGGACACGACGGATCTTCGCACTTGCCGTCTCGATCGCGGGCGCGGCCGTCACGAACCCGAGTTCCCGCGCCGACCTCAACGCCAGTGTGACTGCGACCGCCTCGTCGTCGCTGAGCATGAGCGGCGGCAGGCGGTAGCCGGGGCGGAGACGATAGCCGCCGTTGCGGCCGCGCTCCGACTCGATTGGGATGCCGATCTCCTGGAGACGGACGAGGTCGCGGCGCAGCATCCGCGCGTCGACCTCGAGTCGCCTCGCCAACTCGGGTCCAGAGACCCAGCCGCCGCCCTGAAGCACGTCGAGGAGTGCAAAGAGGCGAAGGGTAGCGGCCATATCCAGAAGGATACCGACAATGAGGACACTATCAGCCCTCATTCGGTGGCATTGTGGTGACCGAGCGCGACCACCGGACGCGTCGATCGAAAGGAGACAACCATGAGCACATTCGTCCTCGTCCCCGGTGCCTGGCTCGGTGCCTGGGCATGGGATGCCGTCGCGGCCGACCTCGGTCGCCGTGGGCATGACGTTCGCCCCGTCACTCTTCCCGGCCTGGCCGAGCGCGCAGGCGAGGCGACCCCGGAAACGAACCTCACGACCCACGTAGACGACGTTGTGTCCTTGTTCGAGAAGGGCGACCTACGCGATGTCGTCCTGGTCGGCCACTCGTACGCGGGAGCCGTGATCACCGGCGTAGCCAACCGCATCCCGGACCGAATTGCGCGCCTCGTATACGTGGCCGGCGTCGTGCTGCAGGATGGCGTGTCCCTCTTCGATGTGATCGGTCCTGAGGCGCAGGCAGGGATGGAGGCCGGCGCGGCCGCTGCGGGCGATCCGTTCCGACTGCCGGTTATCGGGCGGGCGGAGCTCGATCTCTATTACGGAGCGCACGGCATCGACGACGGGTTGTTCGAGGTTCTGGCCACGCGCGGAACGCCACATCCAATCGGAACCTATCGGGAGCGCCTGTCGCTCGGCAATCCCGCCGCGACGACGATGGACCGCACCTACGTCCGCGCCGCGGCAGACGCTTGGTCGCCGATTACGCCCGAGACTCCCGGGTGGGGCTACGCGGAGATCGATACCGGGCACTGGCCGATGTTCACGAAGCCTCTCGAGCTGGCGGCCCTCCTGGATGCGCTCCCCGTCGCGGCGCGCTGACGGGGCCGCGGCAACGGTCCCGGCGACTGACGCTCAACTCGTCGGGGATTGGGATCCTCCGGGCGCGCCATTGTCTCGAGTCGCGACACCCCGCATCTTCGGGCTCGCCGCCGGCCTCGCGCTTGCCAACCGGACCGATTGAGAGGCGCTCTTAGCGTTGGGCCGTGAGGACCTCGGCCGAAACCGACGTGACCAGGATCGTGTGCTCGAACTGCGCAGTACGGCGTAGATCCGCGGTGACCGCCGTCCAACCGTCAGGCCAGAGTTTGTGCCGGATTGATCCGAGCGTGATCATCGGCTCGATCGTGAAGGTCATGCCGGGCTGCATGATTGTCGTGGCGCGTGAGGAGTCGTAGTGAAGGATCTGCAGGCCGTTGTGAAACAGCGTGCCGATCCCGTGGCCGACGTAAGTGCGCACCACGCCGTAGCCATGGCCCTCGGCATGACGCTGGATCGCCCGCCCGATTTCACGCACCTCCCGACCCGGTCGCACCGCCTCTATGCCGAGCACCAGGCATTCTCGGGTGATCTCGATCAGCCGAGCCGACTCCTGGTCGACCGTCCCGACCGGCACCGTCGCGTTGACGTCGCCGTGGACACCGCCGACGAACACGGTTACATCCAGGTTGACGATGTCGCCATTGGCGAGCGGTCGGCTATCCGGGATGCCGTGGCAAATGACCTCATTCACGGACGTGCAGATCGACTTTGGAAAGCCGCCGAAGTTGAGCGGGCTCGGGTAGGCACCGCGACGAAGGCACTCGGCGTGGCAAATGGCGTCGAGCTCGTCGGTGGTGACGCCTGGGCCGACGGCGTCGGTGACTACCGCCAGTACTTCCGCAGCGACGCGGCCGGCATGCCGCATCGCGGTGATCTCATCGGACGATCGGACCAGCGGCTCCTCGTCGCGAACTGGGATCCCGGTCTCCGAGTAGTCTGGCCTCTCGATGTCATCGGGAACCGGACGCCGCGGCGAAACGCGCCCGCGCCGCACGGGCTCGGCGCTCGGACCATGGCACCGTTTGTATTTCTTGCCGCTGCCACACCAGCAGCGCTCGTTGGGGCCTAGAGCGATCATCGAGATCGAGCCGACTTCCAGTCGAGCACGATTGGACGAAGCCAGAGCTTCGGCCGCCCACGCCCCAGGTCCAGCACGGGCCGCGGCATGTCGCGGTACCGATGCTGATATGTGCTGACGCTGTTCGGATGGGCCAGCCCCAACATCTCCGCCAGCTCCTGCGCGTCCACGAGATCTTCCGTTCGGACTAGAGGGCTCATGCAGGGCAGTCTATACCTTTAGACACGATCGCCAGCTATCCGACCCGAGTCGTTCCAGAATTGCTGAGGGCGATCAGGCCCACGAGCTTCATGGCCGTCGGTGGTCCGGCGGCGACCGCCAGCACCCTGAAGCCCTGCCCCTCCAGCTCGCTCGCTTCGGCCGTCGCGGTCTTGGAGGGCTTCGCAAGGCCGATGATCGCGGAAAATGCGCCCTTCGCGACGCGTTGGGTCGCACCGGCAGGATCTTTGACCGTCGCTTCCGACATCTTCGCCGCCGGATCGAAGGGTACGAACTTCACGAGCTTCGGCGTATCGTCGGCCGCCTTGCCTTCCGCAGCTGCGCGGATCGCGCCATCGACCGGGTCCTGCCCGCCTTCCGAACTTGCGAGCGCAGCCAGGGTCAGGACATGCGCCGCGTCAAAACCGGGCATCGGACTGACTGTCGTCACCTTGAGCGCGTTGCGCGTGAGGGTGCCTGTCTTGTCGGCGCAAAGGACATCCATCGTCGCGGCTTCATCGACGGCCGAAAGACGGGTCGGGAGGACGCCCAGCTTTGCCAGGGCCTGCGCCCCGAGCGCCCGATGCAAGGGTGAAGGTCGCCGGCAACGCGACCGGAATCGATGCCAGCACCCCGGTCAGGACGAGCGAAATGATCTCGGCCAGCGGCATCTTGAGCAGGAAGGCGTAGACGACCAGCGCCACGATCACGACAGCGTTGAAAGCGGCGAGGTTGCGCACCACGCGCAGAACCGCCTTCTGCTGAGAACTCGTCACGTGCGCGGTGCGGACGAGCTCGGCGGTGCGGCCGAACTTGGTGCGCGCTCCGGTCGCGGTGACCTCGCCGACCGCCTCTCCGCGCCGCACCAGTGCGCCCGCATAGGTTTGCTTCCCGCCGGCGGCTTCGATGGGAACCGATTCGCCGGTGAGCATGGATTGGTCGAGCAGGACTTCGCCACCGGTCAGGCGCACATCGGCCGCCACCACGGCGCCCAGCGAGAGCTTCACCACATCGCCCGTCACCAACTCCGCGGCGGGTATCGTCTTCCACTTGCCGTCCCGCAGCACCGACGCGTTCAGCGCGAGCTTGGACTTCAGCGCCGAAAGGGTCGCCTGGGCGCCGCTCTCCTGGAACAATCCGAGCAGGGCGTTGAACACCAGCAGACCTGCGATGATCGCGGCCTCGACATATTTGCCAAGCACCACCTCGAGCACGATCGTCGCCTCGAGCATCCATGGAACCGGCGCCCAGAATTTCTCGAGGGCCATGCGAAACGGGTGCGCGCTTGTATCCGGCATGGCGTTCGGGCCGCATCCGCGGGCGTCTGGCGTTCGGCGACAACCCGCTCGAATTGGCAACGGACCTGTGGCGCTGCACGGCGTCGGCGGTGCCGTCGGTTATCCTGACGACAATCGACCTGGTCGCCGTGGCCCGGTGCGACACCTCAGAGGCGTAGCTCGATGCGCCAGACGACGATCCCCATCCTGGCTGGGCCGCCCGCGGCCAATGGTCACCCGCCTCGCCGCGCATTGGTGCTCCATGATCGCCAGCTGGTCGTAGACCTCATCGAACTGACGCTCAATCACGGCCCTCTTTATCGTTCGCGCTGCGCAAAGCCTGGCAGAGGCGATCCTGGCCGAGTGGCAGCCGCACATGACCGTGATCGACATGGACCATTCCCTGCCGCCCAGCAGGCTTTCTTCCATCGGGCCAACTGCAACCGGGCTGCGCGCCGTGGCGAGTACAGCGCCGCGATGGAGAGCGCGTGAGCGCGACCACGAAACCGGGCGACCCCGCGCGGACGGCCCTGTATCCACTGCGATTCGAGCCCATCTATCAGTACCGGCTCTGGGGCGGCCGGCGGCTGGCCGACCTGCTGGCCGCGCCGCTGCCGGGTGACGACCCGATCGGCGAGGCGTGGGTGCTGAGCGACCGCGCTGACCATGCCAGCCGAGTTGCCGATGGACCGCTAGAGGGACGGACCGTCGCTCAATTGATGGAGCAATCTCCGGAGCAGATGCTCGGGAAGCTGGCCGGGCGTTTCAGTCGTTTCCCGCTGCTGCTCAAGTTCCTCGACGTGCGCGAGATGCTGTCGCTCCAGGTACATCCCGCGGATGATCGCAAGGACCTGCTGCCGGCCGGTGAAACCGGCAAGACCGAAGCATGGGTCGTGCTTGAAGCCGGAACGAAGAGCCGGATCTATGCAGGCCTGAAGCCGGGCACCACGATCGACGATCTCCGGCGGGCGGTGGCCAGCGGAGTGGTGGCCGACAACGTCGCATCGTTCGTTCCCAAACAGGGCGACGGAGTCCTCGTGCCTGCGGGAACGGTTCACTCCCTCGGCGATGTGGTGGTGTTCGAGACCCAGGAGAACAGCGACGTGACGTTCCGCCTCGACGACTGGGGCCACGTCGATCCCAAGACCGGCCGGCCGCGGGCGCTTCAGGTCGACCAGGCCCTGACCGCCATGGACGTGTCGCAGGGTGCGGTCGGCCCGGTCTCTCCGGCGCTGGAGGAGACGATGCCAGTCGAGCACGAGCGGCTTTTCGATTGCGAGCACTTCCGGTTGTGGCGCCTGCGTGGCCAATCGCCTTTTGGCGTCGGCGCCGCGGGCGCGCCGACCGTGTTGGTCTGCATAAAGGGAGCGGGGCTGGTCGACCACGATGGCGAGGGCTACTCGGTTCGCCGTGGGGATGTCCTGCTGCTCCCTGCGGCAATCGGAGCCTGCATCTTTCGGCCGAGCGGCTCGGTAACCCTGCTGGAAGCAGGTCTGCCGCAGTGAAGAAGCTCATCGTCTACGACCTCGACGGCACGCTGGCCGCGAGCAAGTCCGCGCTCGATGCCGAAATGGCGGGGCTGCTACATGACCTGCTCGGCATAGTCAAAGTGGCCGTGATTTCGGGCGGCGCCTGGAAGCAGTTCGAGGAGCAGCTGCTCTCGAACCTTCCCCGCGACGAGCGGCTGGCGAATTTGTCGCTTCTTCCGACGTGCGGGACACAGTTCTTCCGATACGACGCGGACTGGAAGAAGGTCTATTCAGAGGACCTCGCCGCGGACGAGAAGGCAAAGATCGAGAGCTCGCTGCAGAAGGCGGTCTCGGACGCCGGCTTCAAGCCCGGCAAGCTCTGGGGAGAGCAGATCGAAGACCGGGGCAGCCAGATCACGTTCTCAGCCTTGGGGCAGGAGGCGCCCCTCGACGAGAAGGAGAAATGGGATCGGGACTTCGCCAAGCGAAAGAAGATCAAGGCGATCCTCGACAAGCTGCTTCCGGAGTTCTCGGTCCGAATGGGCGGCGCCACCTCGATCGATGTCACCAAACCAGGGATCGACAAGGCCTACGGCGTCCGGAAGCTGCGAGACACCCTTGGCCTCACGCTCGAGGAGATGATCTTCATCGGCGACGCCCTGTTCGTCGGCGGCAACGACTACCCGGCCGAGGAAGCGGGCGTCGTCTCGATCCCGGTGAAGAGTCCTGACGAGACCAAGCGGGTCACCGAGGCGATCATCGCCTGTCTCGATCCCGACACCGATGGAGCCGGACACCGATGGACGGCGTCGTGACGGGCTCGACCGGCGCGCTCTTGTTGCGCCGCCTGGGAACAATTATGGAACCGGAGCCTGGCAATCCCAACGAAGTCGAGGGCGTGCTGAACCCGGCCGCCGCGCGCGGACCCGACGGAAATCTCTACCTGTTCCCCCGGCTTGTCGCGGCCGGCAACTACTCGCGGATCGGGATCGCAAGGGTTCAGTTCAACAGCGACGGCGATCCGACGGGCGTCGAGAGGCTGGGCATCGCCCTCGAGCCGGAAGCCGAATACGAGCTGCGGCCCGACGGAGGCGGCGGCTGCGAGGATGCGCGCGTCACCTTCGTGGAGCCTCTGGCGTGCTACGTCATGACCTACACGGCGTTCTCGCCGCAAGGCCCGCGCATCGCTCTGGCCATGTCGAAGGACATCTTCCACTGGCAGCGCCTGGGGCTGGTGGACTTCACGAACTACCACGACGGCCGCGACCCCGGCGGCCGCGACGACAAGGATGCCAGTCTCTTCCCGATCGCCATCCCCAATCCATCCGGGCGACCCGAACTCGCCATCTTGCACCGCCCACTCTTCCCGGGCACGCGTCCGGAGGAGACGGCGGCGCACCCGGCCACCCGCGATGTCGACCTAAACCGCGAGAGCATCTGGATCTCGTATTGCGAAAAGGCTCCGGCGGGCGATCCCCTGGGTCGCTTTGGTCGGTTCGCCTCGCATCACCGCCTGGCGAGTCCGGTGTCGCCCTGGGAGCGGCTCAAGATCGGCGGAGGCACGCCCCCGATCCTGACCCGCCACGGCTGGCTCATCGTGTATCACGGCGTAAGTGAGGAGGACGGTCGAGCCGACGCTGGGCGTCATCTGTGCTATTCGGCCGGAGTGATGGTGCTTTCGAGGGAGCATCCACAGAGGCTCCTGTATCGATCCACGCAGCCCGTGCTGGCGCCTGAACTGCCGCAAGAACGAAGCGGGACGATCGCCAACGTCGTCTTCCCCACCGGCATCGACCGGCGCGACGACCTCGGGATGCCAGACCGGTTCGACGTCTATTACGGCATGGCCGACGACAGGATCGGCGTAGCCCGCCTCGACCTGCCGGAGGCTCTGCCACTCGAAGGACTCGCCCACTCGCCGGGCGCAAAGGTGTAACCGCGGCAACTTCCCAGAGTGCCGGCAGGTTGCGCAGGACGTCCACCGCCTCCGCCGGGTCGAGCCCTTCCTCTTCTGACCCACTCCTCGCGCTCTACTCGGCCTCGTCGAGTCGCGCCGCGCCGCCCATCACGCCCGATGAGTTGAGGAAGCTGACGCGAACCGATTCATCCACGCTCTGCAAGCGTGACGGAGGAGCTCCGATTGGACGTGCGCGAGTAAATAGTGCACAATACACCCATGAACACCATCTACGACCTCTCTGCTACGTCCAACCACGGCGAGCAGATCGACTTTTCGACCTTCCGCGGCCGCCCAATGCTGATCGTGAACACCGCCAGCAAGTGCGGCTTTACCCCGCAATACGATGGGCTCCAAGGCCTCCACGAACGGTACGGACCTCAGGGACTCGTTGTGATCGGGTTCCCGTGCAACGGGTTCGCCAGCCAGGAGCCCCTCGACGACGCGGGGATCGAGGAGTTCTGCAGGATCAACTTCGGGGTCACCTTCCCCCTGACGACCAAGATCGAGGTCAACGGCAAGGGAACCCACCCGGTGTTCGCGTTCCTCAAAGAGCGCGCGGGCGGGAAGCTCGGGACGGCGGTCAAGTGGAACTTCACGAAGTTCCTGGTCGGCCCAGACGGCACCTCCGTGAAGCGCTACGCCCCCAATACCGAGCCCGCGAAACTCGTCGGCGACATCGAGCTGCTCCTGGCGGACGCGGCTGCATGAGCTTGCCGCAGCTGCGCCTGGACAATCAGCTGTGCTTCCTCTTCCACCGGATCGCCAGGGAGCTCGACGCCGCCTACCGCCCACTGCTTGCCGACCTCGGCCTGACGTATCCCCAGTACCTCGTGATGCTGGTCCTCTGGGAGGGCGACGGGCTCGGTGTCGGTGAGATCGGTGAGCGGCTCGATCTCGACTCAGCCACGCTGTCCCCGCTGCTGCGCCGGCTGGAGCATGCCGGGCTGGTACGGCGCGAGCGCACGAGCTCCGACGAGCGTCGAGTCAGGATCAGCCTGACCGACCGGGGGCGCGACCTGCAGGAGCGCGCCGCCGGAATCCCCGAGGCCATTGCCGGACGCGTCGTGGACGACGAGGCCGGCTACGGGGCCATGAAGGCGCAGCTCAACGACCTGGCTGACCGGATCGCGGCGATTCACACCGAAGAGTTCGGGGGCACCTTGGACCTGTAGAGGGGGCGGGGTCGAGTCTCGCCTCTCGCTGACGTGCGGCCGCTACTCGGTGGCCTTGCCGTCGAAATGTTCGGGCGTGGCGTCGGCGTCTGCCTTCGTCCGGCGCACGACACCATCACGATGCTCGGGCGGGCCGTAGAGCGTGTACAGCTTGAGCGGCGCGGATCCGACGCTGCGCACGTTGTGACGGGCGCCGGCGGGCACGATCATCGCGAAGTCGGCCGTCACGCGGTGCGTCGTGCCGTCGATTGTGATCTCGCCGTCGCCGGCCTCGACCCGGAAGAACTGGTCACGATCCTGGTGCACCTCCGAGCCGATCTCCTCACCGGGCGCGAGGGTCATCAGCACGAGTTGAAGATGCTGACCCGTGTAGAGCACGCGGCGGAAGTCCGCGTTGCCCTCGGTGAGCCGCCCGATGTCGTCAACGAAGCCCTTCATGGCTGTCCGCCGTCTCCTTCATCTGTGACCGGGGCGTGGTGCGGAAAGCGCCAACGTGCCGTCGATTGTCACCGGTCGAGCCTACGCGGGGCTCGTAGTCTGCCCAGTGCCGGACCGCACGTTCTCTTGCCTGCGATCGTTCGGATCGTGGTCGGGCAGGACGAAGCGCGCCAGTCGTCACCGTTTTGGTTGGCGAACCTGCCACCTGGAACAGCTCGTCCGCTACGGGGATCCCGCATGTATTTCGGATTGACGAAGGGCCGTACTTGTACTATATTCCATAGTGGACGTACCACTTCTTAAGGAGGGAGTCGTGTCCATTTCGTCAGGGTCGACTCGGCCCCGCTTCGCGGGGCGAGCGATCGATCAGCTTTCCCGAAGGGCCAGGCGCCTGATCGTGGTGGTGGCCTATCTGTCGCTTCCGGAGGCGGCCCTCTTGTTCTACTTCCACGCAGGAGTCCCAAGCCTGCCCTCATCCTCACCCCAGTCGTACGGCTTGAGTGTCTCGCTGCTGGAGTTACTCGTCCTGGCTCAAGCGGGCCTGGCCGGCGAGGTTCTGGAGCGTGGCTGGAGAGCCGCGGTCGGGACAAGGGGGCTTGACGAGCGCCAGCAGCAGCTGCGCGACAGAGCCGCCTACCTGAGCTACCGGATCGTCGGTGCGGCAGCCGTGATACCTGTGGTCATTCTCTTCGGCGCGCTGCTGACGGTCCCGTTCAATTCCTGGGGGCTGGTCACCCTGGACCCAACGAGTCTGTTCGCCCTCATGATCTGCGTGTCCGTCTTGGGTATCTGCCTGAACCTGCTACCCATCGCAATGGTGGCCTGGCTCGAGCCCGACCCGCCCGCTGAAGTCTGATGAATAGAGCGGTCGTGCGGACCGAGCCCGTCCTCCACAACCGGCTCACCGTCTTACGAGCCGAGCGCGGACTATCGCGTCAGGAGTTGGCCGACGCTCTCGGCGTGAATTACCAGACCATCGGTTACCTCGAGCGCGGTGAATACAATCCGAGCCTGGATCTGGCGCTCCGGGCGGCCGAGTACTTCGGCCTCCCGGTCGAGGCCATCTTCAGCCGCCAGCCGTTCCCGCCGCTGTCGTCGCAGCTTTATCCCGCTCGACCTGCTTCTGGTTAGCAATGTGTCGGTAATACCATGGATCGCGTGAGTGATCCCACCGCTGCCGACGAGACGCGCATCGACCGCTGGCTGTGCGCGGTGCGTTTCGTGAAGACCCGCCCACTCGCGACGCGGCTGTGCGAGGGCGGCCACGTCCTCGTGAACGGGTCGACGGCGAAGCCGTCGACCAAGGTTCGCGCAGGCGATCGCGTGGAAGCCCTCATCGCGGATCGCGAGCGCGTCATCGAGGTCGTGCGGCCGATCGAGTCGCGGGTCGGGGCCCCGGCCGCCGCGACCTGCTACGTGGACCACAGCCCGCCGGTCGTACCGGAAGCCGTGCCGGGGGCGGGACCGGGAATAGTGCGCATCCGCGGGGAGGGCCGGCCCGGCAAGCGCCTCCGCCGCGAGCTCGAGCGCCTGCGCCGGGCGGGCAACTAGGCCCGGATCCATTTCCTGGAAGTCAGCCGTAATAGAGCGCGAGCGTGTTCCAGTTCTCGGCAAGATCGTAGATCGCGATCGCGATCAGAAGAACCCCGCCGACCACGTTGATCGCGCGGTTGTGGCGCGCGAACCAGCGTTTCAGCCGCCTCTGGAGCGCCCCCGATAGCAGCGAGATGGCGAGCAGGGGCACACCGAATCCGAGCCCGAACCAGAAGAAGACCCACAATTTGCCGACGGCCTCACCGAAGGTGAACGAATAGACAAAGATCGCGACGACGAGCGGACCCGAACACGGCATCGCTATCGGGCCGTAGAGCAGCCCGTACACGTAGGCATTCAGAGAGGGGCGGCGGAGCAGAGGAACCTTGGCCTGGGGGAGCCGGTAGAAGGGGTTGCGGTTGAGCAGCAAGAGCACGCCGAGGATCAGGATCACGACGATGGCGAGCGGTACCAGGATCGCGAGCACTCGGCCGATCGAGACCGACAGGGCGGCCATAACCGCCCCAAGGATCAGCATCGAGGTCAGCACACCGCCCAGGACGAACAGGCCGAGAACGTAGCGCAGCGTGCTCGTGTCCGTTCCAGTCTGACCGCTCAAGTAGGCCAGGAAACCCGGATAGAGCGGCAACACGCAAGGGCTCATCGTCGCGAGTAAGCCGACGGCAAACGAGGTGAGCGCGACGTCCATCGCGCTACTGTGTCAGGTATGAGGCGATCGTCTTCTGGATACTCTCGGCCGACTTGATGCCGAAGGGGAGCCCGTACACGCCACCGGTCTTGTCGATGAAGAGCATCGGCTGAAGAGGCGGGTTGAGGTATTGCTGGTCGTAGTTCGTCTCGAGGAACCGGCCGACCTCGATCGGGGCAACGGCGATGTACCAATCGAACTTGTTCGCAGCGGCGTACTTCTTGAGGATCGACGCATCTTCGTTAGGGTCGACGTCGAGGCTGATCCTGACGAGATTGCCTGCGCCCGCGCCGACCAGCTCGGGCAGCCTCTGGACCTGGCTCATCTCGCCCTGGCATGTTGGGCACCACGTAGCCATCGTGTCGACCAGGACGACTTTGCCCGAAAAGTCGCTGATCTTGAACGACTTGCCCGTGTTCACGTCGGTCATCTCCACGTTGAACCATGAGGGCACGGTCGGCGCGGCCACGACAGGGATCGGGTCGGAGTAAGTAGAACTCGGCGCGGCCGGGGTCCCCTGAGTAGTTGAGGTAGCCAGAGGGGCCGAGGTGGACTGGGCGGGCGAAGCGCAACCGGCGAGGGCTATTGTGACGGCCAATAACGCGGTAGCGACGTAGCGAGAACGTCGGGGGCGCACGGTCTCGTTCCTCTCTTTGCTCGGAGGGGTATTCCCGTTCACGCGGCGGACTCCCAGGGATCTACTGGCTGAGGTGCTCGGGCATCGGCAAGCGAGGCGGCCTACGCCCGCCATGATGCGGGATCGACGAGGGGACCTGGTTCCTCGCCCGCGCTCCGAGACAAGAGCCCGACTGGAATCGGCCACGAATCGCGAGCCGGCCGTCCCGTCGCACTCGCTTCTCCGGGCGAGCTGCTGGAGTTGCCGTGAGCCCGGCGTGCCGTGTCACGATTCTACGTTCGCCTCACCGACCGCGGCCTCGCGACGGAGTCGCTCATCCCAGACAAAGCGCCCGTCGATCGCTCTCTCGATCACGGCCGCGCCATCGGCGACGGTCGCCTCACGCACGATCGTCTCGGCCACGACCGGTCCCGGGTCGCGTCGATCGGGTCGGCCCAAAACGAGCAGCAGCAGGGTTTCATCACTTGGGATCGCCAGCAAAGCGATCTCGAGGCCCTCCACACTTAGGGCTGCAGCGACGTCGGCGTGGAGGCGTTCATACCAACCCTCAGGTCTCCCATTCATACCCGGCACGTAGGCCTCGAAGACGCGGATGGCGCATTGCATGGCTCAACCATGCACCAGAACGGACGGGTCGGTATCCGGGAAAGCACCTACCGAAAGTGGCTTTCGGTCGGATGAACGCCGCCGCGCGATACCCGCTCGCCGACCTCGTCTCCCCCCTGATCGGGCGCGACGATGCAGTCGCGCGCGTCCTGGCCGGTGTTCGACCTCCTTATGTAGATGCACTGGCGGTACTGATCGAAGGGTCGGCCGGAATCGGCAAGACGAGCCTGTTGCGAGCCGGCGTTGCAAGAGCGGAGGCCGAAGGTGCGACCGTCCTATATGCACGGCCGGTCGAGACAGAGGCCAACTACGCGTATGCCACCCTTGGCGATCTGTTGGGCCCCGCCCTCGCATCGATCCGCGTTCGCCTGGCGGCGGGCCACCGCGCGGTGCTGCAGCGGGCACTGGGTAACGACGAAGTCCCCGAGTCGGCCGATGCCTTGTCGGAGGACGGACCCGACCCGCAGCGTGTCGCCATTGCCGTCCTGGCCGCGTTCCGGGCGCTCGCCGCGCGGGGGCCGTTGCTGATCGCCATCGACGATGCGCCCTGGGCCGACCCGGCCAGTCGCGACGCACTTGCTTTCAGCGTGCGACGGCTCGCCGATCTGCCGGTGCGACTCCTGGTCGCTCAACGCGGCGGCACGCCGGGAGGGCCGCCGCCGTTCGGCCTGGCGGACGCGGCACGTCCAATCGCAATCGAACGATTGTGGCTCGAACCCCTTTCGATGGGAGCGCTCCATCAGCTGCTGCGCTCCGCCACCGACTGCAGCTTCACGCGCCCCACGCTTCTGCGGATCCAGGAACTCTCGGGCGGCAATCCGTTCTACGCCCTCGAACTGGCGCGCGCCTTTGTGGCGTCGGGCACGGCCGTTCGCCCGGGCCAGGACCTGCCCATGCCATCGTCGCTACGTGGTCTGGTGGGAGCCCATCTGGAGCGAGTGCCGGCGTCGACGCGACGGGTCCTGCTCACGGTGGCCCTGAGCGCAAAGCCGACGATGGCCCTGTTGGAGTCGCTGAGCGGACCTGACACTCGGACCCTGCTTGAACCCGCGATCGAGGCCGGCCTGATCTGCGTCGACGGGCCAACGGTGACCTTCGATCACCCTCTCTACGCCTCCACGCTCGTTGCGGCGACTTCCAGGGAAGAGACGCGGGCCGCGCACGCGGCCCTTGGGAATGCCGACGCCGAGGACCCCGAAGCCCGCGCCCGTCACCTGGCATTGGCGTCGGATGGCGCCGACGCCGGCGTCGCCCGGTCCCTCGCCCGTGCCTCGGCCCGCGCCCGGGGACGCGGCGCACCGGCCATGGCCGGCGAGCTGGCAGACATGGCGGTGGAGCGCACGCCGCCGGCCAGCCGGGAGCGATCCGAGCGGTCTCTCGTCGCAGCCGAAGCCTGGTTTGCCGCCGGTGACCTTCCGGCGACTCGCTATCGGGCAGCGGCACTCATCCCGTCTCTGCGAGGTTCGCAGAGGGCCCGCGCGCTCCTGCTTCTGGGTCTGTGTGCGTGGTATACGGGCCCGGCGCAAGAAGCGGTCGCCGAACTTTTGCCCGCCCTCTCATCCGCCCGCAACGATCGTCAACTTCTTGGGTTGCTCCATTTCTATCTGGCGGTCTTCCGCGACTTCGACATCGCGGAGGCACGGAACCACTCTGCGTCGGCAGCGAGGTTGCTCGAAGGCACCGCAGACCGCGGTCACCTGGCCGCAGCGTTGATGCAGACCTTCCACTGGACCGTCACCCTGGGTCGTCGACCACCCATGGACCTGCTTGCCAGGGGCTTGGAGGTCGAGGCCGAGGGTCCCTTGACGGATCGGCTCACGAGCCCGGGGATGTGGTGGGCTGCGATCGGCCGGCTGGACCTGGCGCGCGAGCGGTTCCGACATATGCTCGACTACGACCTCATCGAGGGCCAGTACTCGAACATCGCGAACCTTCGAACGCGACTGGCCGAGGTCGAATTGTGGTCCGACGATTGGCCGGCGGCTCGGCGGCATGCCGTTGCTGCCGTCGAGGCCAGCCTCGAGACGGGCGCCGGCGCGTCCGAGATGGCGCTGCGGGCGCTGGCACTCCTGGATGCTTGCGAGGGCAGTCTTGAACGTGCCCAGGCCGCAGCCGGCGACGGCACCGAGCGCATGGAACGAGAAGGGAGCGGTGTGGTAGCCGCCGCGTGGCTCCAGGTGACGGCGCTCGTAGCCGCCAGCCGAGGCGACGCCGCAGCGGTTGAAGAGGCGACCGGTCGGGCCCGGCGACACCTTGATCGCGCCGGCTACGTGGAGCCGATGCGGCTGGACCCATCTCCCGAACGCATAGAGGCGCTGGCAATCCTGGGCAGACTCGACGAGGCTCGCGTGGAACTTGCCGGGCTCGAGGCCCGCCACCGTCGAGTGGCCAAACCGTGGGCCGCGGCAGCCATTGCGCGAGGTCGAGCCCGAGTCGCTATCGCGGACGGCGACACTGAGCCCGCAATAGCCGCTACTTCCATGGTGGCGGCCGGCTCGCCCCCCGGATGGAGCCGCTTCGATACCGCTCGAGTGCTACTGGTCCGCGGCGAGGCCCTGCGACACGCGCGCAGTCGGCGCGACTCGCATGAAGCGCTCCGTCGAGCGCAAGAGATCTTCGTGGATCTCGGCGCGACCGTCTGGGCGCAGCGCGCGAGTGCTGAGCAGGCTCGCCTGGGCTTGACGCGCTCGTCGGCATTGAGCCTGACTCCGACCGAGGCCCGCGTCGCACGCCTGGCCGGCGATGGCCTTTCGACACGCGACGTGGCGGCAGAATTGGGCATCAGTCCGAGAACGGTGGAGACGCATCTCGCAAGCTTGTACGGCAAGCTCGGTGTGACCTCGCGGGCGGAGCTGGGCCGAGTCATGGCACTGCGCGAGACGATCTGACTTCCTCCGGGATTCCACGGATAACACGGGTGCACGGCGTCGATACGGTCGATCTCGCCACTCAAACCGAGGGCCGACCAAGGAGATCCCCGCGATGCCAGCTCGTTCGAATCTCGCCGTCCGTTGCGGCGCAACGATCCTCCTAGCCATGTTCGCCGCGGCCTGCGGCGGCGCGGCAGCCACCCCGCCGGCCGGCGCACAAGGTTCGACAGTCGTCGCCGGCGCGACGGCTCAGGGGCAGGCGCAGGGTGGAGGCGCCGGCTCCGTGAACGACGGCCTCGGCCACACGGTCAACGTCTGCACCTTGCTGCCCGTAGCCACCGTGGCATCGATCACCGGCGAACCGCTCACCGTCGCCACGGAACAAGACACCCTGTCCACCAAGACCTACGTGTGTGACTACACCAGCAGCGACGGCACATTTGCAGTCCTCATCACGGTGGCGGGAATGGCCGCGGCAATCGGTTACGACGCCGACCTGTCGTCCACCAGTCAGGTCACATCCGCCAAGCAGATAAGCGGGCTCGGCGACAAGGCGTTCTCCGGCCCACTCGGCCTGGAAGCCCTCTTCGGCAACGTCTCTATCACCGTGTCGAACCTTCAGTCCGACGCCGCCGCCGAAACGTTGATCCGTACCCTGCAGCCAAAGCTCTGATCGAGGTCTCGAAAGCAACCCCCGGCAGTTGCGAAAACCGCAACGCTGCCGCGGATTCATGAAATTCAAAGTGAGGAATCCGATGTTCAACAGATCCAGTAGAACCACGCTGGGCGCCTTGGCGCTGGCAATGTTGTCAATCGTCGCCGTTGGCTGCTCCGGCAGCTCTTCCAACTCCCCATTGAGTGGTGGCGGCTTGGATACTTCCCAGCCCCCGGATGCCGGCGTGCTCGGTTCGACCGCGACGCCTGCCGGATCCCCCGGAGTAGTCACCGGCCACGTCGGAGACAAGCTGACCGTCATCATGCTCGGCGGCGCCAAGGCGGATCTCACGCTCGTCAAAGTGGCAGACCCCCCGACGCTCTCCGACGCCACAGACGCCGCCCCTGCCGGGGCCCGTTGGGTTGGACTCGAGGTCACGGCCGTCGATCACTCGCCCTTTGCCGCTCAGGAGCAGGTCCTCGTAGACGGGATCGGGTCCGACGGCAAGATCCTGACCACGGACGCCAAATTCGCGGGCTTCTCCCACGAGATAGGCGCGTTTGCCGAGTGCACGTGGACAGGCTCGATAGGCCCGGATAAGTCTTACACGATGTGCCCTGCGTTTCTGCTACCCACCGGCGTGACTCTCAAGAGCGTCGGCGCCAAGGTCGGGGGTGCGGAGATCGGCGAAACCACGGCGGTGGATCAGGCCGTTTGGATGATCCCATAGACGGTCGGAGCCGCTCCAAGGGCGATCCGCACAGCCGACCTGTCAACCAGCGGCATGCGTCTGCCGGCGGCGTGTGAACCCGCCCTGTCGCGGAGGTCCGTCCCGTGCCCTCTCCGGCTGCGGCGTCCTTCGCTGGATCCCGGTCAGCAGTCGAAGGCGAGCCAGCACAGCTCGTTTCGCAGCTGCTGGTCGTCGAGCACGAGGGCGCGGATCTCGTCGGGCAGCTGGTCGCGCTGCCACCTGCATTCTCGGCGACCTGCCCCTTCACGCTCGTCTTCGCTGGCGGCCGCGCGAACTGCCTTGATCGCGTAGGCCGCGGCACCGAGTTCGTGAGCGGCTACATGACCCACAGCCGCGGCCTGGCCGGCAGCGTACGCGGCGTTCCGTGCCGCCCCAGTCAGGTCTCTGGCCGCCGCGTTGGCGTGGCCGCCCGCCGCGCGCGCGTCCCACCACGTGATTTCGCCGCGCGCCCAGGCACGCCCAAGATCGATCGCTCGACGTGGACGGTCGTCCCCCGGCCGCGCCCGCTCGAAAAAGTCCAGCACGTGCTCCGCGCAATCGGCCGCCCAGACCGCCAGAAGGTGGTGATCGTCGTCCAGGAGGCTGCCGCCCCGACGGACGGTGATGAATCGCGGATCCCGGACTTTGGGGAGAATCATTCGCGCCCCCTTGGTCGGTCGATCGTCGGCCACAGCCCCGAGTCGGCTACAGCCCCGAGTCGGCTCCAGCCCCGAGTCGGCAACAGCCCCGAGTCGGCAACAGCCGTGCCTATTGTCACCTGGGGCGGCGCGACCTGGCCACTGTTGACAGGACGCAGCATCGCGATATATCGTGACGGTGCGCAACATAGCGCAGCACAACTCAGGAGAGACTAGCGTGTTTCATCAGGACAATGGGCGGGGACAAGCCAGAGGCTGGCCGGGCCGCCCAGCAGATTCACCGATCGGGGCAGTCGGCTTCCGACATCACCACACGGACGAAGAGCGCGGCCCCGGCTTTCGCGGTCCCTGGGGCCCGCACGAAGGCGGTCACGCACATGGACGCGGCGGCCGCGGCCAGGGTTGGATTCCCAGGGACTTTGGTTTCGGTGCCGGGCGCGGGCCGATGGTGCGCCGCGGCGACGTTCGAACGGCCATCCTGACCCTGCTCGCCGAAGAGCCGATGCACGGATATCAGATGATCCAGCGGCTCGGCGAGCGCAGCGGGGGCATGTGGCGCCCGAGCGCCGGTTCCGTCTATCCCACCCTCCAGCAGCTCGAGGACGAGGGGCTGGTCAAAGGCGAGGAGCGCGATGGACGAAAGGTCTTCGCGCTGACCGACGAAGGCCGAAACGTCGCCCGGCAATCCGCCGGCAGTCCGGCACCGTGGGAGATGCCCGGCGCTGAGGAAACGACGGGTCTGTACGGACAGTTCCGGCCGCTCGCCGCCGCCGTGGCACAGGTATCGCGGGTCGGTAGTTCCGAGACGCTGGCGAAGGCTCAGGCGATCCTCATGGAGGCGCGGCGATCGCTCTACCGGCTGCTCGCCGAGGACCCCGAACAGGACCCGCCGGCCGCCGAGCAAGACCGCACGACGGCTCGGTAGCCGCGCGCCCCAGGCCGCGACCGGCGGAATGCCCGAGCTGAAGCTCGATCCGCCCGGTCGCGGCCTTTCGAGCTCTTGGTCCGGGAAGGCGTGAGTCATCAAGACCGCGGCACGGGCCGCCCCTCGCACCAGGCATTGCATCGGCTATACGTATATGTATACTGGCACCGTTACGACTCCGAACACTGGGAGTTAGGATGCTCAGGTGCCGAACAAGACGATCTACGTTTCAGATGGCGATCTACCGCTCTACCAGCGGGCTCAGGAGGTTGCGGGCGGCAACCTCTCTTCCGCCATCACGGCAGCGTTGCGACGCTACGTGGACGCGGAGGAAGGCCGCCTCGAGGGTTTCAAGGAGATCGTCGTTCGGGTCGGGCCGAAGGGCGACCGCAAGAAGCGCTTCAGCGGCCGGTTACTTGGCGAGTGGGGCAACTCGACCAATAGCCGGATGGAGATGTACCGGGTCTACGGAACTCGCTCCGGCAAATTCGTCCTGCACGTCGACAAATCTCCGGAGTGGGCCGGGCGCGACGCGGACGGAAATCCCGCCGGCTTCCGCAGCTGGCTCGGCCTGGGCAATTACAGCTGGACCTTCTCGTCGGGCGAGTCGACCCTCGAGATCTTCGAATCTGTCGAGCAGATGCGCGACAAGATCCCTCCCCAGCTCTACGACATGGTCGTCGGGGCGGTCAGCGAGCCCACAGTCGAAGACCTCGACATCTAGCCCGCGCGCCGGACCCGCTCCGGGCGCCTGAGGCTGCGGCGGCGCGCCGACACCGATCACGAACAGATCCACGCGAAATCGGGCATCCCTGTAGGGCCGCCACCGGCCTTGCCATGCCCGCTAAGTAAGAGAAGCAAGGAAAAGACCATGGCGAACAACCGCTCCCCCGCCGCGATCCAGGTACGCGGATTGCGCAAGTCCTACGGCAGCCAGGTTGTGCTGGACGGCATCGACTTCGACGTAGCCCAGGGCACCGTCTTCTCGATGCTCGGCCCGAACGGCGCGGGCAAGACGACCATCGTCCAGATCCTGTCGACCCTCATTTCCGCGGACGGCGGGCAGGTCCTCGTCGGCGGCCACGATTTGAGCCGCGAGCCCGACGGCGTTCGATCGGCGATCGGCGTCACAGGCCAGTTCTCGGCGGTGGACAAGTTCCTCACCGGCGAGGAGAACCTGGTCCTGATGGCCGACCTGCGTCACATGGGCAAGAGCGCCGGGCGCCGCCGTGCGGCCGAGCTGCTCGATCAATTCGACCTGGCCGAGGCCGCCCATAAGCCCGTCGCCACGTTCTCCGGCGGGATGCAGCGACGCCTGGACCTGGCCATGACCCTCGTCGGCGACCCGCGGATCATCTTCCTCGACGAGCCGACCGCCGGCCTCGACCCGCGCAGCCGCCGGACGATGTGGCAGATCGTCCGCAGCCTTGTCGCGAGCGGAGTCACGATCTTTCTCACGACGCAGTACCTCGAAGAGGCCGATGAACTTGCCGACCGGATCGCCGTGCTCGACCGTGGCCGGCTCGTCGCCCAGGGCACGGCAGCCGAGCTAAAACGGCTCGTGCCCGGCGGCCACGTCAGCCTGCAATTCGGCGACGCCATCCTGCTCGAGCGAGCGGCTCGGCTGCTGGAGCCTGCCTCGCGGGACGACTACGCCCTGACCCTCCAGCTTCCCGGACATGGCGACGTTCGATCGCTGCGCTCCGTGCTCGACCGCCTGGATGGCGCCGGCATCGAAGTAGACGGACTGACGATCCACACGCCCGACCTCGACGACGTCTTCCTCTCCCTCACGGGCCAGGAAACCCGGTCCGAAGCCCTTTCCGAAACTCACCCCGAAGTCGAGGAGGCGATTTCCCGATGAACGCGCTTGCCTACACCATGAGCGACTCCGCAACGATGCTGCGCCGGCAGCTGCGCCACATGCTGCGCTACCCATCCCTGAGCGTGCTCGTGGTCGGGATGCCGGTGATCTTCCTTCTTCTGTTCGTCTTCGTCTTCGGCGGAACGCTGGGTTCGGGCCTTGGCCCGGCCGGCGCGGCGGGCGTGTCCGGTGCCGTTGCCGCGTCCGGCGGCCGGTCCGCCTACCTCGAGTACGTGGTTCCGGGAATCCTGGTCATGACGATCGCTGCCGTCGTTCAGGGAACGGCGATCTCGGTTGCGATGGACATGACCGGCGGCATCGTCGCGCGCTTCCGGACCATGTCCATCTCCCGGGCCTCCGTGCTGACGGGCCACGTGCTCGGGAGCATGGTCCAGGCCTTCCTGGCGATCGGCCTCGTGCTCGTCGTGGCAGTTCTCATCGGCTTCCGGCCGAGCGCCTCGCCGACGGAGTGGCTCGGCGTGATCGGCCTTCTGGCGATAGCCTCGTTCGCGCTGATCTGGCTGTGCGTGGCGCTCGGGATGGTGACCGACGGCGTCGAGACAGCCAGCAACATCCCGATGCCGCTGGTCCTTCTACCGTTCCTCGGCAGCGGCTTCGTTCCCACTGACTCCATGCCCGGGCCGCTGCGCCTCTTCGCCGAGTATCAGCCGTTCACGCCGATCATCGAAACCCTGCGCGGCCTGCTCACGGGCACGTCGTTCGGCAACGAGGGAATCATGGCGGTGGCGTGGTGCGTGGTCATCGCCGCGCTGTCGTACGTCTGGTCGATGAGGCTTTACGAGAAGCATTCCGTGCATTGAATACGGGTTCTTCCCGCGAGCTAGTCGACAGCTGTACGGGCGACCGCCGGTCGGACCGATCGGCAACGCTATCGTTCGAACCCGAGCTTTCCGGTATAGAACGCCAGGGCGCGATCCTGGTCGTTTACCGGGAAGCCAACGGTTGCGAGCCGGACGATGGTGTCGGGCAAGCCGAAGAAGGCCGCGGTGAGGCCGCTCAGCGGCGCGGCTGGGGCGGCGCGAGCGCGGCCAAACGTGAGCCGGGGCGGGCGCCAGAGAGGCGAAGCGAAGGCCACCGGCGGGCCAGGCTGCAGTCTTCGCCGCGGACGGTGGCACGACTCCATTTCCCGGCGTCTACCGCCGGTCGATTCTGCCCATCCTGTCGGCCCAGCTCGACGCGGGGGCGCTGCGTGTCGGCGACCTGCTGGCCCGGCTGGATGTCCTGGTCGTGACGCCGGATCCGAATGCCTCAGCCGAAGACGCTTTCCTGAACGTCAACACCACCGACGACCTGGCCCGGGCCGGGGCCCGGTTCGGTCGTACTTGGCCGCCACCGACGCCTTGCCGGAGTGATTACGCTCCGGTCCGTCGAGGGGAACAACGTTTGACACTCGTGCCGATTCCGCATTGGCTGGCCGCATGAACCAGAAGAACCTCGCGGACCTGTACGGCCTCGATCCGATCCCGTGGTCCCGGGCGCTCGAGGCGCTCGAGTCGGCCGAACCTCGAACCCAGACGCCCTTCCTCGCCACGACACGACCGGACGGCCGGCCTCACGTCGCCGCCGTCGGCGCGATATGGGATGGCGGCAAGATCTATTTCGTGAGCGGCGCCGCGACACGCAAGAGCCGGAACCTGGCTGCGAACGCCAACTGCGTTATCTCCATGTCCTTGCCGGGCATCGATCTCGTCCTGGAGGGCGTCGCCCGCCGCGTGACCGACGCCCCAACGCTCGAACGAATCGCCGGGCGCTATGCCGACCAGGGCTGGCCGGCAACCGTCAAAGACGGTGCCTTCACTCATTCATTCAGCGCGCCGAGCGCCGGCCCGCCGCCGTGGGACCTCTACTCCCTGACGCCGGCCACGGTCTTCGGCGTGCTGACCGTCGAACCCGGCGGTGCCACACGGTGGCGCTTCGAGACCTGAGCCGACGGGGCCGGGTCAGGCGGCGGGCACAGGTTCGTTTGTCCCGGCGGTGGCAGGGCTCGGCTCGGTAGGACCTCCCGCGGCCTCTTCGGGATGGCCTCGCACCCACCAATGACGCACGAAGATGGCGACGATTGCGGCTGCGGCCGCGCTCAGGCCCACGACCTGGGCGGTGGCGAGCCCGAAGAAGGTCCAGTTCCAGCCGCTGCGTAGCGTCTCGAGAAGACTCCGTTCGAGGCCGTACCAGACGAAGTAGATGAGGCCGACGTCGCCGGCTATGAGCAGGCGGCGGCGCGACGTGAACCGGCGCCACAGCAGGAGCATCACCCCGACCCCGAGCAGGCTCAGCACCGACTCATACAGGAAGAGCGGGGTGAAATGCTGACCGAGCGTCGCCGTTGGGCTGGAGCCCGCCGGACAGGCGAATTCGGCCACGCGGTACTGGCACTGGATGGCGATGCCCCAGGGAAGGTTGGTCGGCGGCCCGTAGAGCTCCTGGTTCATGAAGTTGCCCCACCGGCCGACGGCCTGGGCCAGCAGGACGCACGGCACGACTATGTCCGCCCAGCGCCAGAACGACAGATGCATCCGTCGCGCGTACCAGACAATCGCGAGCATGCCCGTGAAGAGGCCGCCGTAGACGCCCAGGCCGCTGTAGGGCGGCAGCACGATCTGCGCCAGGTGGTTCTGGTAGTAGGCCCACTGGTCGATGACGTGATAGGCCCGGCCACCGATCAGGGCCGCGACCGCGACGATGATCAGGCCGTCGATGAGCATGTCGGTGCGCTCTCCGCGCTGACGAGCCAGACGGAAGGCGAGCCAGGTGCCGGCGATGATCGCGGCGACGTAGGCGATGCCGTACCAGCGGATCTCGAGCGGGCCCAGCGCGAGCGCAATTGGATTGGGCGTGAAGTTGATCATGGCGAACGAAGTCTACAGGTCGGGCCGTTCGGGCCGGTCGACACGGTCCCGTGAGGGGACTGAGGGCCGTCTGTCGGGTCCGGCGGAATTGAATCGGCCGATCGAGGTCCAAGGTCCGGGTTGACAGCGTCTTGGTTCCGATGTAGATATATCCATGCACCAGATGTATTCATACTGGACGCATAGATCGCCAGGGTTGCGAGGCACCACGTGCGCAAGCAAGGGTTGGGCATGTCGATATTCGAGCGAGCTTTCGCGGAACTGCGGCAGGCCAGCCGGGCGGAGGTCTGAACGATGCTTCGTCAAGCCGACGGCATCTACGGTTTACAGGCTTACATTCTCAAGACGATTGCCAGTCCGCGTCGCCTGGAGCTGATCCACTACCTGGCGGAGTCCGGCCCGGTCGAAGTGCGCTGTCTGGCCGAGCAGTTCGGCATGACTCAGCCCGCGGCTTCGCAGCATCTATCTGCACTTCGGACGGCCGGCCTGGTCGAGCCGATCCGCGACGGGCGCGAGGTCCGCTATCGGCTCGTCGACCCCGAAATCGCGGCTGCCTGCAACCTCATGCGACAGGTGCTGATGCGCCGGATTGCCCACATGGGCGACATGGCTGCGTCGTTCTCCACTCCGACGCCCGAGTCCCAGGAGCTGACGCCATCGATGGCTGCGGGACCGTCACCCACGAACAGCGAGGAAGCATTTCATGGCTGAGAAGATCGTGATCATGGTCACACACGGGCTGGACCACCCGGAGCACGTTTCCATCCCGTTCGTGATGGCCGTTGCCGCGCTGGCCTCCGACGTGGAGGTCGTGATGGGGCTGCAGGCGGACGGCGTGGAAGTTGCGGTCAAGGGTGCCGCCGACTCCGTCACCGCGGAGGGCTTTCCCCCCTTGACCAAGCTCCTGGCGGACTACGCCGAATTGGGCGGCAGGTTGCTGCTCTGCGGCCCCTGCGTGAAGTCGCGCCAGATCGACGCGGCAGATCTGCTCGACAACTCCGAGGTCGTCGCTGCAGCCCGCTTCGTCGCCGAAATCACCTCCGCCACCAACGCCCTCGTTTACTAGGAGTCACACCGATGACAACCGCACTGACCAATTCCGAGATCGCCGCCGTCGCTGCAGCGAAGATCGTGGACGCCCGCGGAAGCGCCTGCCCCGGCCCCCTGCTCGAAGCCAAGAAGGGCATTGCCACCGTCTCGGTCGGCTCCGTGCTCGAGATCTGGTCGAGCGATCCGGTCACGAAGTCCGATATCGGCGCATGGTCGGGCAAAGTCGGACACGAGTTCCTGGGATTTGCGACCGCCGACGGCTACGACCGAGTCTTCGTGCGCCGCAAGAAGTAACCGCCGATCTGCGGGCGCCCCACCTGCATCGGGTGCCCGCAGACCTTCTGGAATTGGCCCGGGAGAACGAATGACTGGCACTGCGATAGAGGCGCCGACCACCAGGATGCTGGTGATCGCGACGCTCTTGTGCTCTTACCCGGGGATCGACGCGACGGGGCAGGCCCACATGGAATACCCGCCCAACACCTACGTCATCCCTACCCCCGACCCGGTCATGTTTCCCGAGTCCTTCTACATGCACTGCTTCGAAAAGGGCATCGACGGCATCCTGATCGCCTCGTGCGGAACTGACAGTCCGTACGAAGGCTCGTATGAGCAACTCGCCGCACGCATCCCGAAGGTCTACGCCCAGATGAAGGCGCGGGGCATAAGCATCCGCCGCATCAAACTGACGGCGATCTGCAGCGTCTGCACCAAGGCATTCCTCAAGGAAGTCGCCGACATGGAAGCCGTTCTGGCCGAGCTCGGGCCCGTCAGCGGCGAGATCGCGGCAGCAGGCGCGTGATGGAGCAGCACATGGATACCGACGTCCTCGTCGTCGGCGGCGGCATCGCCGGTCTGCAATCCGCCCTGGATCTGGCCGACCGCGGCTACAGCGTCCTGCTGGTGGAGCGCGAGGCCAGCATCGGCGGCAAGATGATCGCCCTCTCCAAGGTCTTCCCGACCATGGACTGCGCGAGCTGCATCACCACACCGCGCATGTCTTCGGCGGCGCACCACGACAACATCACCACCTGGACCTACACCGACGTCGACCGCATCACGCCCGACGGCGACGCGTTCACGGCAAAGCTGACGCGCAAGGTCCGCTATGTCATCGAGGACCTGTGCATCGGTTGCCGGCTGTGCGAGTACGCCTGCCCGGTCGAACTGCCCCACGAATTCGAGGGCAACCTGGGAGCCCGCCGGGCGGTCTACATCCCGTTCGGAACGGCCATCCCGCAGAAGGCCCTGATCGACATCGATGCCTGCGTCTACTGCGGCAAATGCGAGAAAGCCTGCCCAACCGACGCCATCGACTTCGGTCAGGAACCGATCGAGGTCACAGCGAACGCTCGATCCGTCGTCCTCGCCACGGGCTTCGAGACCACGCCCCTGGATGCCAAGAAGGAATACCAGGGCGGCAAGGCGGCCAATGTCATAAGCGCGCTGGACATGGAACGGCTCCTCTCCCCGAACGGCCCATACGGTCGTGTCCTTCGGCCGTCGGACGGCAAGATTCCCGAGAACGTCGCCTACGTTCAGTGCGCGGGTTCGCGGGACGAGACTCTCGGGGTGCCCTACTGCTCGCGCGTCTGCTGCATGTACGCCATCAAGCAGACGATGCTGCTCTCGGGCTCGCTGCCGCTCGCGGACATCACCGTCTACTACATGGACATCCGCGCCTTCGGCAAGGGCTACGAGCAGTTCTATCAGACCGCCCGATCGATGGGCATCAACTTCGTCAAGGCGAAGGTGGCCCGGATCGAGGAGCAGCCGGACGGCGATCTCAGACTCCGAGTCGAGATCATCGAAGAGGACGGCCGTGTCACCGAGAACGTCCACGACCTCGTCGTCCTGTCGGTCGGACTGAAGCCCGGCGACGATCCGCGGCGCTTCATCGGCGTCGATCTGGACCAGTACGGGTTCGTCGCCTCGCCGGATCCCAAGCTCGACGCAACGCTTACGAGCCTCCCCGGCGTCGCCGCCGCAGGCACGGCCATCGGCCCGAAGGACATCGTGGACACGATCATGGAAGCGAGCGCCGCCGCCACGAAAGTGGCGACTTACCTCGGCCCGCCGGCCAACTCCCCTGCCCCGCCCGACGACGGCCTGGACGTTGAAGTCCGTGAGATCAAGGCCGGCGACGCTCTCGCCGTGGCCGGACACGCGGAGGTGGCCCGTGGCTGAGCAGCGCGCAAAGTCCGAGGCCGCGGACGAGGTAAGGATCGCGCCGGCGGCGACGCCCGAAGCTTGGCCGGCACTGGCCGAGAAGGTCGGCGTCTACGTCTGCCACTGCGGCGGCAACATCTCCGACGTCGTGGACGTTGACAGGGTCGCCACGGAGGCCGCCGGCCTCGACGGCGTGGCCGTTGCCCGCCACATCATGTTCATGTGCTCCGACGAAGGCCAGAAGGCGATCGTCGACGACATCGAGGCGCTCGGCCTGGATCGCGTCGTCGTTGCGGCGTGCACTCCCAAGCTCCACGAAGCCACTTTCCGTCGAGCGCTGCAGCGCGGCGGCATGAACCCATATCTGTTCCTGCCGGCGAACGTCCGCGAGCAGGCGAGCTGGGCTCATCCGCACAGCCCCAAGGCCGCGACAGAGAAGGCCAGTGCGCTGGTTCGGGCGGCGGTCGCCAAGGCCCAAATGCTCGAGCCGCTGGAAAAGGTCAGCGTCGCGGCCGTCCACCGGTCTCTGGTCATCGGCGGCGGCGTGGCCGGTCTTCGGGCTGCGCTCGATCTCGCCCGTCAGGGCCTCGCGGTCGTGCTGGTGGAGAAATCGCCGTTCCTCGGCGGCAAGGCCACTCAACTGCACACGGTCTTCCCGACGGAGGATCCGGCACGGCCGCTTGTCCACCGCCTCATCGATCAGGTGAAGGCGGAGCCGAATCTGACCGTCCTGACCAATACCGAGGTCGTCGGCCTGACCGGCTACGTCGGCGACTTCTCGATCACGCTGCGGACCACGCCGCGCGGCGTCGGCCCCGAACTGGCAAATCCCGCGGCGGCGATGGCCGCCTGTCCGGTTCAGGTTGCCAACGAGTTCGACGACGGCATCAGCCGGCGCCGGGCCATCTACCAGCCATATCCCGGCTCCGAGCCGAACCTGCCCGCCATCGACTGGAATTCCTGCACCCGCTGCGGCGAATGCGTCACGGCCGCCGGCGGGCGCGGCATCGATCTGGCGAGCGAGCCGCACGAAATCAAGATCGAGGCCGGGGCAATCGTCCTCGCCACGGGCTTCGACCACTACGAGCCGCGCGTCGGCGAGTACGGCTACGCCACCTCGCCGCGCGTCCTGACCCTGCCCCAGGTCCACCGCCTGCTCGATCCGGAAGGCCCGACTGCCGGCCGTCTCGAGATCGAAGGCCGCGTCCCCCGCTCCGTCGCCTTCATCCACTGTGTCGGCAGCCGCCAGATCGAAGGCGTTGACGAGCCGGGCCCCGACGGCAAGCTCCACGAGTACTGCTCGCGGGTGTGCTGCACGGCCACTCTCCAGGCCGCCAACGAACTCCGCAGGAAGTACCCCAAGACCGCGGTCTACGACCTCTACCGCGACATCAGGACCTACGGCCGCGATCAGGAGCCGTACTACGTCAACGCCTCCAAGGCCGGTGTCGTCTTCATGCGCTTCGCCAACGACGCCCGCCCCACGGTCCAACTGGCCGACGGCGGCGACTTTCCGCTCAAGGTGACTGTCACCGACACGCTCACCTTCGGCGCCGAGATCGAAGTCCCGGTCGATCTGGTCGTCCTGAGCGTCGGCGTGATGCCGCGCGACGTCGCCGGCTTCATCGACATGACCCATGCCCCCGTCGGCGCCGACGGCTTCCTGCTCGAGGTTCATCCGAAGCTTCGCCCGGTCGAGAGCGCCATCCCGGGTCTGCTCCTTGCCGGCACGGTCCAGGCGCCGATGGATATCACCGAGAGCACCTCGGCGGCCTCCGCGGCGGCGGCCAAGGTGACGGCCCTTCTCGCCAAAGATCATGTCGAGATGGAGCCGTTCGTGGCCAAGGTGGACCCGTCGTTGTGCGACGGCTGCGGCTTATGCCTGGACGCCTGCCACTACGCCGGAGCGATCGCCCTTCAGGATGTCGAGATCGAGGATGGCGTCATCGAGAAACGGGCGTACGTGAACCCGGTGGCCTGCAAGGGCTGCGGTGCCTGCGTCCCGTCCTGTCCGGTCGCCGCCCTGGACGTGGCCGGCTGGGAGATCGACCAGTACAAGGCCATGATCGATGCGATCACGGCCCAGCCGCTGACCGCAGGAGCCCGCTGATGGCCTCCCCGGAAAAGCCCCGGAGCAAGATGCTCGAGCTCAAAGAGCGGCGCGGCCCGGTGTCCCCGGCGCTCCTGGAGTCCGTTCGCCAGAACAACGCCGCCAAATCGGCGATCAAGAAGTCGCTTGCCGCGGGGCCGCTCACGGTTCCCGAGCTGGCGGAAGCATCGGGTCTGCCGACCAGGACCATCCTCTGGACCGTCACCGCCATGCGCAAGTACGGCTCGGTCGTCGAGGACTCCACGGACGGTTCGTACGTCCGCTACGCCCTTGCCGCAAAGGATCCCCGCTGATGGCCGTGACCGTAGATCCGACCCTTCTCCCCGAGATCCAGCGTTACGGCGCCTTCGATGTGGCCGCCTGCTTCAATTGCGGCAACTGCACAGCCGTCTGCCCGCTCAGCGATGACAATGCCACGTTCCCGCGGCGGATCATCCGTTACGCCCAGGTGGGCATGAAGGCGGAGCTGCTCGCATCCAAGGAGCTGTGGACCTGCTACTACTGCGGCGAGTGCTCCGAGACGTGCCCGCGCCAGGCGGAGCCGGGTGAGTTCATGGCCGCGGCGCGCCGCTATGCCATCGCCAGCTACGACAAAACCCGGCTGGCACGAACGATGTACCTCCAGCCCGTCCTCGGCACCGCGATGGCCGTCATCCTCGCGGCCGTCTTCGCCCTGTTCATGTACGGCGCCCACGGCCCGCAGGACGGCACGACGCTGGCGCTCTTCCAGTTCATTCCCTCCGAGTTCATCCACCTCCTCGGACTGGCGGTGATGATCATCGTCGGAGTCGCCGGGCTGGCCGGTCTGGCGATCATGTCGAGGCGCATTGCCCGCTCCGAAGGCGTCGGATTACGAACCATCTTCGGCGGACGCGCGGCGCTCCGGCGAAGCGGGCGCGCCCTCTGGGTCGCGCTCGGCATCGAGTCCATCGGTCAGCGACGCTATCGGAAGGACTGCGAAGCGGCGCAGGAGCCGACCGTCTGGTACCGGCGGCGCTGGCTTCTGCATGCGCTAACGATGTGGGGTTTCCTGGGTCTCTTCGGTGCGACCATCGCCGACTACGGCCTGGAACTGCTCGGCATCAAGGCAACCGGCACCGCCGTCCCGATCTGGTATCCGGTCCGCCTCCTCGGCACAGTCGCCGGCGCCATGCTCGTCTTCGGCGTGACGATGCTGATCCTCAATCGCCTCCAGAAGGCCAATCGGTCGGTCCGCGAGTCCAAGGCGGCGGATTGGACGCTCCTCTCGCTGCTGTGGCTCACCGGCGTAAGCGGCTTCGTCCTGGAGCTGGCTCTTTACCTGCCGCAAGCCCCGGCCGGGGGCTACTGGATGTTCCTCTTCCACGTTGCCGTGGCGATGGAACTGGTCCTGCTGGCCCCGTTCATGAAGCTCGCCCACGTGATCTACCGGCCGGTTGCGCTGTTCTTCTACGCCCTCAAGCCCGCGGCCGACGCCGGCTGACGCCGCTCGACGCAACCGAACGCTCGGCCGGCGTTCAGAATGGGCTTCCACGCACCCAGGAGAACGAATGCGACTGCTCATCCCGACCAACGACGCCAACGGCGCCAGCGCCGAACTCTCCGGCCACTTCGGCCGCGCGCCGTTCTATGCGATTGCCGACACCGAGGCCGACACGGTCGTCGTGGTGGAGAACCCGTCGGTCTCCCACGGACACGGTGGGTGCGTCCCCGCATCGCAGGCCTTCGGCGAGGGCGGCTACGACGCGGTCGTATGCCAGGGCATCGGCAGAGGTGCGATGGACCGGCTTGCCGAGGCCGGCGTTCCGGTGTACATGTCCGACGGACCCGACGTGGCCTCGGCGATCGCGGCCTTCCGCCGCAGCTCGCTGCGCGTCGTCGCCTCTGAGGACGGCTGCTCCGGTTCGGGATCCAGATCCGGTTCGTGCGGCGGGCACGGACACGACAATTAGCAACTGAGGATCGGAGAGGGCGGGAAATGGCGACTAAGCGACGGAACAGAGGCGCGGGCCAGAGCGCCGCACCGGCAACGCGCAGCAAGGCGGCGCCGGCCGCGCCGAACCGAGGCAGGCTCTATCTGGCGGTCGGCGGAGCGGTGGTCGCACTCGTGGCCGTGCTCGCGATTAGCTTCGTTGCTCTCGGCGGCGGCGGCTCCGGTCCCGCGCCGAGCACGGCGTCCGGTGAATCGATCGTTCAGGGCCAGGGCGGCCACTGGACCAGCGTGACCCCCGACCGGCTCGCCGAGATGCTGACGCACAAGGACTTCACGTTCGTGAACGTCAAGACGCCCTACATCGGCGAGATCGACGGCACGGACCTCTACATTCCTTACGATCAGCTGTCAGCCCGGGCGAGTCAGCTTCCGGCCGACAAGTCGGCCAGGATCCTGGTCTATTGCCGCAGCGGGGTCGAAAGCGCCCAGGCCGCCCAGACGCTACTGAACCTCGGCTATACGAACGTCTGGAATCTCGACGGCGGCATGAACGCCTGGCAATCGTCGGGGCGGACTCTCGTCCAGAAGAACCGGACCTGACCACCCGGACGTCGAGGGGCTATCTCGCCTGCCAGCGCCGGCCGGCTCGACTGGCGCATCATTAGCGCATGCCAGAACTCAGATCGCGAACCGTCACCCACGGACGAAACATGGCCGGCGCTCGGGCCCTGCTCCGAGCGACAGGCGTTGCCAGGGAGGACTTCGGCAAGCCAATCGTCGCCGTCGTCAACAGCTTTACCGAGTTCGTGCCGGGCCATACGCACCTGGGGCAGGTCGGCCGGATCGTCGCCGAGGCCGTCAAGGCCGAGGGCGGCATCCCGCTCGAGTTCAACACGATCGCCATCGACGACGGCATCGCCATGGGCCACGGCGGGATGCTGTACTCCCTGCCGTCTCGCGACCTCATCGCCGACTCGGTCGAGTACATGGTCAATGCGCACTGCGCCGACGCGATGATCTGCATCTCCGGCTGCGACAAGATCACCCCCGGCATGCTGATGGCCGCGATGCGCCTCAACATCCCCGCCGTGTTCGTCGCCGGCGGCCCGATGGAGGGCGGCACGGCCGTCCTGGCCGACGGCTCGGTACGCCAGAGCCTCAACCTGATCTCCGCGATGACCGACGCGATCGACGGCGAGATGTCCGACGAGGATCTCACTCGCATCGAAGAAGCGGCCTGTCCCACCTGCGGTTCGTGCTCGGGGTTGTTCACCGCCAACTCGATGAACTGCCTGGTGGAGGCCCTCGGCCTCGCCCTGCCGGGTAGCGGCACGACCGTCGCCACTCATACCGCACGCAAGGCACTGTACGAGCAGTCGGGCCGCGCCATCGTGAAACTGGCCCGCCGATACTACGACCAGAACGACGCAAGTGTTCTGCCGCGCGCCATCGCATCGCACGCCGCTTTCGAGAACGCAATGTCAGTCGACATCGCCATGGGCGGATCGACCAACACCGTCCTCCATCTGCTGGCCGTCGCGCGGGAGGCCGAACTCGACTACACCCTCCGGGACATCGACGCTCTTTCTCGCGATGTGCCGTGCATCTGCAAGGTGGCGCCGAGCGCCAGATACCTGATGGAAGACGTCCATCGCGCCGGCGGCATGCCGGCGATCCTCGGCGAGCTGGACCGCACCGGGCTGCTCCGAAAGGACGTTCACGCCATCCACGCCGGGTCCCTGGACGAGTGGCTGAACACCTGGGACGTCCGCGGCGACTCGCCCTCGGCCGAGGCCGCAGAGTTGTATCGCGCGGCCCCCGGAGGAGTTCGCTCCGCGGCCGCCTTCTCCCAGTCCGAGCTATGGGAAAACCTGGACACGGACGCCGAGGAAGGCTGCATTCGCGACGCCGCTCATGCCTACTCGCCCGACGGCGGCCTGGCCATTCTGCGAGGCAACCTGTCCGAGGACGGCTGTGTCGTGAAGACCGCCGGAGTCGACAAGTCCGTCCTGGCCTTCTCCGGACCCGCCGTGGTGGTCGAGTCGCAGGAAGAGGCAGTCGACGTCATTCTCTCCGGACGCATCGTGCCCGGCGACGTGGTCGTGATCCGGTACGAGGGTCCGCGGGGCGGTCCCGGCATGCAGGAGATGCTCTACCCCACGACATACCTGAAGGGCCGTGGCCTGGGCAAGACCTGCGCCCTCGTCACCGACGGCCGTTTCTCAGGCGGCACTTCGGGCCTGTCGATCGGGCACGTTTCGCCCGAAGCCGCCGCGGGCGGCGCCATCGCCCTGGTCGAGGACGGCGACACCATCGTCATCGATATCCCGAACCGCTCGATCCGATTGGACGTCTCCGAGACGGTGCTGGCCGAGCGTCGCGAGCGCCTGGAAGCGACCGGCGGCTACACGCCTCGACATCGCGATCGGACCGTTTCGCCCGCCCTGCGCGCCTACGCCCTGATGGCACTGTCCGCGGACAAAGGCGCGGCACGGGACCTGAGCCGACTCGAAGCCCAATAGCGCCGGTTGTCGCCGCCCCGCGCGGCCGAAACCGCTTCCGCTCAGCGTCCGCCAGCGATGATCAGCTGCGCCCGCTCGTTTCTGTTCGGGAAGAGATCGGGCGGCACGGCGTCTTTGCCGAGCGCCACGACGACCTGATGTCGGGCGCATGACGTGTAGTCCGCCAGGCAGTAGCGCTTCTTGAACAGCGTGGCACTGCCTTCCATGCCCTTCAATCGGTCGTTGAAGAAGGGACAGCCAGGCAAGCAATCGCAGTCAGCCATTTGTCTCCTCCCGTGCCGGGCCCTTGCAATCGAGCACGGCCCTCAGGAGGTATCGGCAGGAGGCGGCCAGGCACGGAGCGACTCGAGCGATCTGTGCAGAGGAAGCTGCCGGCCCGGCCATGCGGCCTGCATGGACGGCGCGATCGTCGCCTGGCCCTACGCCCGCGAGGGGTGACGTCGCCGGTCGCTACTTGACGCGTCGAGCGACCAGTTCGACAAGGTGGAAGTGGTGCGGCTCACCGAGGGCCGTTTGGGTGTCCTCTTCGTTGTCGAGCCAGTGCTCGATCTCGAAAGACGACAGGCTCTCGCGGATCCTTTGCGGCGGTGGGCATGTCATCGTTGGGTCCGTGGCTGAGCCGTCGTGATCGCCGAAGAGCTTGGCCGCCACACGGCCACCGACCGGGAGCGATGAGAGGACGCGTTCCCAGGTCGGCCAGAACAGATCCGCCGCCAGAAACGGGAGGCTCAGACTGGCGTTCACGAGATCGCAGCCCGGTACGTCGAAGATGGCCAGGTCCGCAACGCGGGTCTGGAGCGAGGGACGCAGTTCGGGCGGCGTGGCCGCCTCGAGCACCTCGATTGCGCCGGGCTCTCGATCGACCGCCAGAACTCGCCATCCCGCGCCGAGGAGTTCACGAGCATCGCGGCCCGCGCCGCAGCCGAGGTCCACGGCAAATCGCGGGCGCGGCGCATCCGGGCCGTCGGCAGCGAATAGCTCGATGGCGAGTCTGACCGTTTCCCACGATGGGCGATCGACCGTCACCTCGTAGTAGCGAGCCCAATACTCGGAGTCAGTCATGCCCCGACGATAGCAGGTCGCGATGGCGCTATGAGGCGATGGGCGCCGCGGTCGACCGGCGAGCGACCGGCGAGCGACCGCCGGCTGCGGCCCACCGCCTGCCTTGCCGGCCGCGGTCGGTCGAGTCTTCAGCTCACCGCTTTCTTCACGAGCGTGGCGATCTGGGCCTCGCCGGCCGCGTTCAGCTCCGGAAGGGCGTAGGAGACCGGCCACATGGCGCCTTCGTCCAGGCGCGCCCTGTCGGTGAATTCGAAGGTTGCGTACCGCGTCTTGAACTTGCTCGCGTTCCTGAACCAGCAGATGACCTTGCCGTCCCTGGCATACGCGGGCATCCCGTAGTAAGTCGTGGGCGCGAGCTCCGGCGCGGCCGCCATGACGATGCCGTAGACCCGTTCGGCCATGGAGCGGTCCGGCTCGGGCATCCTGGCGATGCATTCCTGCAGTGCCCGCTGGCCCTCGGCCCGTTCGTCTTCGGCCGAGCCCCGGCGGGAGGCAGCCTTGCGCTCGCGGCCGCTCGACTGCATCGCAGCTCGCTCTTCATCGGTCCAAATCTGAACGGAGCGCGCCTGGCCGGCGCGTTTGGTCGGTGCCTTCGTAGCGGCCATTTCTCGTGTCCTTTCGGTAGGGATTTGCGCGGCCCGGATCGCTCAGGCCGAGGGGGCCGCGCCGACCTTGCCCTGCTGGAGGATCCGAATCGGGTTCCCGAATGGGTCGCGAATACCCATGTCGATGCCGTAGAAGTGCTCGGTCGGCTCCATCGTGAAGTCGGTGACACCGCGGGCCTTCAGCGTTTCGTAGAGACCGCGCGCGTCATCGGTGATGAAAACGAGACCGCCCAGGGCACCCTTGGTGATGAGCGCGCGCAGCTGTTCGGCGGTCGCGTCATCGTGCAGCGGCGGACCCGGCTGCTCCAGCGAAACCTCGGTCCCCTGCTGGCCCGGCACGCGGATGGTCAGCCAGCGGTATTCGCCCTGGCGGACGTCGTTTGCCTTCTCGAGCCCGAGCTTGTTGACGTAGAAGTCGAGCGCCTCTTCCTTGTCGAGGACGTAGATCGATGCGACGCTGAGCATGGTGATCATCGGGATCGTTCTCCTATGCGCGTTGCCTGCCGACCCGGTCACGCTACGGTCCCGCGGCCGGAACCGCTTCTCTAAAACTGCTCCGTTGCAAGACCTCCGCGGCTGTCCATCGCGGCCGCATCGCCGCGAGCTGGACGCAGTGAGGGGCGACGATCGGCCCGTGTCCCTGGCGGTAGGCGGACGGCGTCTCGCCGACGACCTCCCGGAAAGTGCGGCTGAAGGTCCCGAGGCTGTTGAAGCCGACGTCGAAGCTGATGTCGGTGACGCTGCGCTGGGTCTCGCGCAGCAGGAACATCGAGCGTTCCACCCGCCGCCGCTGCAGGTAACGGTGGGGCGTCTCGCCAAAGACGGCGCGGAAGGTCCGGATGAAGTGCGCCTCGGAGACAAAAGCCACCGCGGCCACGGCGCGAATGTTCAGCGGTTCGGCGTAGGCACGGTCCATCGCGTCGCGGGCGCGCAGCAGGCGCCGGTTCAAGTCCTCTACCTCGCGGCTCACGGCTCAACGCTACGCCGTCGGCGCGGCATTCTCGTTCCGGCCCGCGGACGTTCCGCTGGACAACGCGTGCCCACCTGGTGGATCGGCCGTCCTTCAGGGTGGGCGGCGGCCCCGCCGAGCCGACAGGACCGAGCCACAGGAGCATATTCGCGCAGAAGCGGAGGCCCTCGGCCGGTCGACCTGCCGAAATGCCCCCGCATTCGCGAACTTCCCTGAGGCAATCAGGTTGCTGGCAGGGCGGGTCCAGGACGGAGGATCCGATGAGCTCTCGCCCGACCGGCGCCTACCGGGCCACAAGCGCGGGCCTCGCCTCGTTGTCGACCAGGAGCAAGCGCCTGCTCGCCTTGGGCGCCGTCACCCTTGTACTGGCCGGCGCCCTGGCGCCGGGTCTTGGTGCGGTCGCCGCTCTCGAGGTGGACCTTCTGGTACTCGCGGTCATCCTCACCATCTCCGTGGGTTTGCACGAGTTCGGTCACCTCCTGATGGCTCGGCTCCTGCACCTGCGCGTCCGTTCGTATGGTCTTTTCATGGGCCCGCGGGTCGCGTCGAGGCGTTGGTCCGGGATCGAGTGGCGCCTCAACTTGCTGCCGATCGGCGGCTACGTGAGCCTCCAGGGTGAGGACCGCGACGAAGGGCCGGGTTCCTTCCGCACCGCCCCGGCCTGGAAAAAGGTGCTTGTCTATGTCGTCGGCTCACTTGTGAACCTTGTACTCGCCTACTTGGCGCTCATCGCCATCGCGGCGCCGGTCTACTGGTCCATGTTCTCGGGAAACCTGGCCAAAACCGTCCAGGGTTCGTGGATGTTCGCCAACGTCATGGTCGGCACCATCGCATCCTCCACGTCGGCGGCTTTCGCCGGCTTCGCGCCCCACGCGGCGACCAATCCGCTCGATAGCCCGTTCGTCGGATTGCCGGGAATGGTCCGTGCCTCGGGTCTGTTCGCCGCCCAGGGCGTCGACGGGTTGCTGCTGTTCTTCGCCGCGATCAACCTGTCGCTCTTCCTAGTGAACCTGATGCCGATCCCGCCCCTCGACGGCGGCCAGACCGTCCTCGCGATACTCCGCAGGTTCCTGGGTCGGCTCGTGACCGAGCGCGTCGCCCGCGGCATGGCGACCGTCGGCCTGGGCGCGCTGATCACGTTCGTGGTCTTCGTCAACCTGGTCGATGTCGTGAGGATGGTCTCCGGCATTCCGTTCCAGAAGTAGCTCGGAACGGAGCCGGCCGACTCGCGTTCGTGCAGCGTCAAGGCCCGCCGTCCCTGCCGCACCCTTTTGGCGAGCTGCGGCCACATGCCTAGACTTGAGCCCAGCGGCCTTGCCGCCGGAGCCGGCCTTGAGTAAGGCGGCGACCCGGGCCCAGCCTCAAATCCGCAGGAGAAGTCAGATGGAGCTCGGCGGCTCGGTTGTCATCGTCACGGGGGCATCGTCGGGGATCGGCGCGGCTACCGCTCGCATGGCGGCCGGACTCGGGGCCAGGGTCGTGCTCGCCGCTCGACGCGGCGACCGGATCAGGGGCCTGGCCGGCGATCTGCCCGACGCGCTCGCCGTGGAGACCGACCTGCGGGACCCGGTTCAAATCGTTCGGCTCGTCGATGCGACCCTGGCTCGTTTCGGCCGGGTGGACGTGCTCGTCAACAACGCCGGCCAGGGTCTTCACGTGCCGGTGGAGGAGATCCGACTCGACGATCTTCGAGTCGTCGCCGAACTGAACTTCTACGCGCCGCTGCTCGCCATGCAAGCCGTGATCCCGGCGATGCGCCGGCAGGGTGCCGGCGCGATCGTGAACGTCAGCTCGATGACCTCGCGGATGGTGCTGCCGGGCGTCGGCGGATACTCTGCCACGAAGTCGGCGCTGAATATGCTCTCGCAGGTCGCTCGTCGAGAGCTCGCGCCCGACGGCATCGTGGTGTCGATCGTGTACCCGTCAGTTACCGCCACGGAATTCCACCAATCGCTGGCGGCGGGCGGTCGCGTGGGCGGCGGTTCGGGGGCGCCGAAACCCCATTCCGCGGAGTCGGTGGCCCAGGCCATCGTGGACGTGATCCAGTCTGGCGACGAGGAGATCCTGCTGACGCAGGGCTGGAACCCCGACGCGCCCGATCCCCGAGACGCGCGGCCGGGACGCTAGACGCGACGCAGCTATCGCTACAACTTTGGAGGAACGCGCCTTGGCAGATGGTCCCGCGGGCGGGGTATCGTCGGCTCACAACCCGGTGTTGAGTCCGGATTGTGCGAAATGCTGCGGGTTGTGTTGCGTGGCGCCGGCGTTTCTTGCCTCCGCGGACTTCGCCATCGACAAACCCGCCGGTCGTCCGTGTCCGAACCTTCAGCCGGACTTCCGGTGCGGGATCCATTCCGAGCTGCGAGATCGCGGGTTCCCGGGTTGCGTCGCTTACGACTGCTTCGGCGCGGGCCAGCGCGTGACCCAGGAGATATTCGCCGGGGCCGACTGGCGTACGGATCCCGAGACGGCGCCGCGGATGTTCGCGGTCTTCTTTGTGGTGCGGCAGCTCCACGAATTGCTGTGGTATCTGACGGAGGCACTGGCTCTCCCGGCGGCGAGTCCGATTCGAGCCCAACTGCAGGCGGCGCGCGACGAAACCGACGATCTAGCTCGAATGGGACCGGAGGCGCTGGGCGCGCTCGATCTGGCGGGCCATCGAGTGCGGGTGAACGCCCTCCTGAGGGCGGCCGGCGCCCTTGCCCGCGAAAGCTCCCCGGGACCGGCTCTTGACCGGCGCGGCACGGACCTGATCGGCGCCGACCTCCGAGCCGTCGACCTTCGAGGTTCCGATCTGCGCGGCGCGAACCTGATCGGTGCCGACCTCCGCGGCGCCAGCCTCGCCCTGGCCGACCTGACCGGAGCCGATCTCCGGGGCGCCGACCTGGCCGGTGCGGATCTCACGAGCGCCCTCTTCCTGATGCAATCCCAGGTCGAGTCTGCGCGTGGCGATCGCGCCACCGGACTGCCGGCGAACCTGCTTCGCCCTGCCCACTGGGTGTGATACCGGCTCGCCGGTGGCGCGCCTCTTGGGCCAAACACGCGGCGATTTGCAGTTCCGAGCGCGACCCAGGACGATACGTTGCGACCACCAAACGAGGAGCCGAACCGTGCGCAAGGTCATCGTGAGCAACTTCGTGACGCTGGACGGCCTCTACGAGGGCACGAGCAAGAGCATGGACTCTCTGTTCGACTACCTCCATCAGGACTACTCGGGCGAGCATGCCTTTGACCACTACAACGCCGAACTGCTGCGTGCCGCCGACTTCCTGCTTCTGAGCCGTAACTCGTTTCTGGCCAACAAGGCGTACTGGCCCGGCGTCCCGAGCGACCCCGAATCCACGCCGATCCGGCGCGAGACTTCCGGCCTCATGAGCTCGATCCAGAAGATCGTCATCTCGGACAATCTGACCGATGCCGAGCTTGCGCCCTGGCAGAACACGCAAATCATCAAACGCGCCGACGCCTACCGCGAAATCGCCGCCCTCAAGGCGCAAACGGGCAGGGACATCCTGGTGATCATGAGCCGTCTGCTCTGGAACGACCTGCTCGCCCACGACCTGGTGGACGAGCTGCATCTGACCTTCTTTCCGATAGTCGGCGGCGCAGGCACACCGATATTCGCAACTCGCCCGGCCGTCTCGTTCAAGCTCATCGAAGCCCGGACATTCGAGGGCTCCGGCAACCTCCTGGCCCGCTATCAAGTCAGTCCCGCCCGGCGAGCTTAGGGTCGTTCAGCCGGCAGTGAGCCCGTCCCGGCGGTGCCGGAGGAGAGTCCAGGCGATATCGGGGTCGTCGACGTCGCGGAGGAGGGACTCCGTCCGGCAGGCGATCGCCGGTACCAGTTCGCCGCCGCCCAGGCTTGCGCCGTGGGCCGCGAACACCGACATCGCACCATTGCTGACGACGTCGGCCCAGGCGTTGCGGATGCCGGCGCGCAGGATCAGGAACGCCGCACCTCGCCCGATGACGCGGTCCCGCAAGAAGAGTTCGCCGGCCGCGGCGAGTGCGGCGCGTTCCTCATCGCTTTCCGGGTCCGGGGACGAAAGCAATGCCAGGAGACCGAACAACGGATGCAGCCACTTGCCGGCGCTGACGTGCAGCGGCAGCCCCGGGTCCGTGCCGGCCTGTACGGCTGCGAGGGGCCAGAGCGCCATCGTGGCGCCCGACGGCAGCGGCGGGACAACGGCGGGCATTGCAATTCCCGCCGCAACGACCAACGGCTCTGCGATGGGCCGCGAGCCCGCAACCTGTTCCGATCGCGTGCTCATGTCCCGGCGAAAGCGGCCGTGACCGCCTTGAGGTGCTCCTTGATCGGGAGCTGCTGGGGGCAGAGTTCCTCGCAGTTGCCGCACTCGGTACAGGCAGTCGATCGCTCGTCCGGGGCGATCAGGCCGTAGTCGGATTTGACGAGCGCGTCCTGCATGAACATGAAGTACGAGTTGTACATGGCGAAGTTGCGCGGAATGTCCACGCCCGAAGGGCAGGGCATGCAGTATCGGCAAGCCGTGCAGTCGATCATGGTCTCGCCCTTGTAGGCGACGTCCACCGCGTCGACCAGAGCGCGTTCGGCCGGCGTCAGGCTGTCGGCCGGTGCGCTCGAGGCCGTCCGGATGTTCTCCTCGACCTGCTCGATCGCGCCCATTCCGGAAAGGATCAGCGATACCTCGGGCTGATCCCAGATCCAGCGCAATGCCCATTCAGCCGGCGTCCGCTGCGCCTCGGCGCCGTCCCAGAGTGCCTGCACCTTCGGCGGAACGCTCCGGGCAAGGCTCCCGCCTCGCAGGGGCTCCATGACGATGACGTCGAGGCCGTGGGCCTTGGCGTAATGGAGACCCGCACGCCCCGCCTGGAATTCACGATCCAGGTAGTTGTACTGGATCTGGCAGAACTCCCACGAGCCTTCGTCGACGATCCCCTTGAAGACAGGCAAATCGTCGTGGAAGGAGAAGCCGGCGTGCCGGATCTTGCCAGCCTTCCTGGCCCGTTCCAGGAATTCGAGGGCGTCGTGGCGCCGGGAGTTCTCCCAGTTGCCGGTGTTGAGGGCGTGAAGCAGATAGAAATCGATCCGGTCGGTATCGAGCCGGGCGAGCTGAGCGTCGAGGTATCGATCGAAGTCGGCCGGCTCCTTCATCAGCCAGACCGGCGACTTGGTCGCGATGAAGGTGCGATCTCGATAGCCGTCCTTGAGCGCCCTGCCGACGATGCCTTCGCTCTCGCCGTCGTGATAGACCCAGGCCGTGTCAAGGTAGTTGACGCCGCTGTCGATGGCGTAGCGCAGCATCCGGATCGCCTGGGGCAGATCCACCGCGCCATCCACGACGGGCAGGCGCATCGCGCCGAAGCCGAGTTGCGAGACCTTCTCTCCTGCCAGTGAGCGGTAGAGCATCAGGCTTCGAGCCCGCCCTCGTCGCGTCCGCCGATTCCGGCACCATCCAGCAGCCGCAGGATCGCGTAGCCGCCCAGACCCATTATGGCGACGCCCGGGATCCCGAGGCGAAGCGCGTCGAGGCCGGCCGCGACGCTGCCGCCACGGACGAGGTCGAACCCGAAACCGGCCAGCTGCATCGAGGCCGCGGCCAGAAGAAGCAGCCACAGATTGAGGCGACCGGCCCTGCGAGCGAGGAGACCGGCGATTGCCGCGATCAGGACCGACTTGGCCAGGACCGTGAGCAGCATTTCCGCGGATGGCATGCCGGTCAGGGCGTAGTTGAGGACCGGCGAGGCCACGGCCGTCAGAGCGCCCGCGGCAAAACCGAAGCGATAGCCCGCGACGAGGGTGAAGAAGAAGATCGGCAGGAAGATCAATCCGCCTTGCGGGATCGAGTGGACGGCCATTGGCGCGACGACATTTCCGGCGGTGAAGACGGCGACAAAGCCGTACAGGCGCAGGTCGCGCAGGCTCAGAACGGATCGCCCGACGGGAACGGAAGACGCGGTGACGGTCACGTGAGACTCCTGACAGGGATGTCACATTGTATTCGGCGCGCCGGGGTCAAGCCGGGACCGTGGGACAAACCCGCGGGCGTCAGGCCGCCGTCGCCTCATCGTCGAGGCACGGCGCCGAGCCCAGCTCGTCGTAACGCTTCCAGCGGTAGACGAGCGTCGATACGAGCCAGCTGACGAGGAAGAGGCCGACGATCGCGCCCCCGAGCAGACCCATGTCGAGCCTCCCGGCAAAACCCCAGATGCCGCCCGACAGACCCAGCTCGGAGCCGATCACGTTCAACGCCTCGATGCCGCCGATCACGAAGGCGATCAGGACGGACACCAGGGTGATGTTCAGGTTGTAGTAGAGCTTCCGGATCGGCTTTACGTAGGCCCAGCCGTAAGCCCCCAGCATCAGCACGCCGTCGGTCGCATCCACGAGGGACATGCCTGCGGCGAACACGGCCGGGAGCAGCAGGATGTACCAGACCGGCACGTGCGAGGCTCCCGAGGTGGCCGCCAGCCCGAGCAAGGCGACCTCGGAGGCGGTGTCGAAGCCCAGCCCGAACAGAACGCCGAGCGGGTACATGTGCCAGCTCTTGCTGATCATCCGGAGTGCGGGGCGGAAGAATTGCGCCAGCAGCCCGCGGTTGGACAGGTAGTCCTCGAGCGACTGCTCGTCGTACGCGCCGCCCGCCGAGACCTTGCGGAACATCTTGTAGATGTCGAACAGCACCACCAGGTTGATCACGCCGATCATGAGCAGGAAGCTCGCGGACACGGCCGTCCCGATCAGCCCACCGGCGGATCGGAGCGTGGGCACGTCGCTCACCAGAGCCGCCGAGGCGGCGATGACGACCGACAGGGCCACTACGATCGTGGAGTGGCCGAGCGAGAAAAAGAGGCCGACTGCCACAGGCCGGCGACCGTCCTGCATCAGCTTGCGCGTGGAGTTGTCGATGGCCGCGATGTGATCCGCATCGACCGCATGTCGAAGCCCGAACGTGTAGGCGAGGAACGCGGTCGGAAGCAGGATCGGATACGACGACGAAGCAAGAAGGACGAGACCCCAGGCCGCCACATTGAACACGAGCAGGAAGCCATAGAGTCGAACGAGCCGATGCCTCAGGTCCGGCGAACCGCGTGAGAGCCGATGTGCCGTGAAGATCAAGGTTCTTTCGCCATAGCAGGTGCGGACGGCGAGACCGTTGGGGCCGGCCTCGGCTCCAATCTATACTGCGTCCGTGAGTATTTGCCACACATTGCAGTTGCGTTCCGCATCGTGAGAAGCCGGACATGACCTCCGTCAAGCGCGCACCCGCCGACCGGCCGTCGGATCCATGGTCGGGCGTGCCCGAGTGGCTTCGCGCGCGCGGCCTTCGATGGACCCCGCAGCGGCGCCTCCTGATCGAGGTCCTCTCCGGCATCGACGGTCACGTTACCGGCGCGGATCTGATCGAACGCTGCCGCAAGCTGGATCCGGAGACCATCCCCTCGACGGTCTATCGCACCCTTGACGTTCTCGAGGAAATCGGCCTGGTCCGCCATGGCCACGGAGCCGACGGCCGAGAGGAATACCACATCCTGCCGGTAGTCGAGCACGGTCACCTCTACTGCGGCAGCTGCGGGGCAGTGGAAGAAATCTCCGAAGATGAGGTGGCCTCGGTAGGCGAGCTGTTCGGTTCGCGCCATGGCTTCGCCGTCGACGGGTCTCATATCACCATTGTGGGCCGCTGCCGGGCTTGCCGGGACGTGGCGCAGGCATAGAGGCCGCTCTCCGGATAGTGCTAGCGCAATCCCCGGAACCGATTGGTTGCCTCTATCAGTCGATCCGCGATCCCCGGTTCGAACGCGGCGTGGCCGGCGTCCGGCACCACCTCGAATGCCGCGTCGGGCCAGGCGCGATGGAGGTCCCACGCGCTGGTCATCGGACAGCACATGTCGTAGCGCCCCTGGACGATGACCGCAGGGATGTGCCGGATCGAGTCGACGCCGTCGAGCAACTGATCGGGCCGGCGGAAGAAACCGCCGTTCACGAAGTAGTGGGATTCGATCCGAGCCAGGTTGTCGGCATGCGCGGGGCCGCCCAAATCGGCGATCGTCTCTGTGTCGGGGAGCAGCGTGATGGTGGTCGCTTCCCAGGTAGACCAGGCCTGGCCGGCAGCGCGGCGAACCTCGGCGTCGTCACCGGTCAGCCGGCGGTAGTAGGCGTGCAGCAGGTCGGCCCGCTCGTTCTGCGGGATCGGGGACAGGAAGGACTCCCAGGCGTCCGGGAAGACGAAATTCGCGCCTTCCTGATAGAACCACCGCAGCTCGTGTTGCCGGAGCAGGAAGATGCCGCGCAGGACGAGCGCAGACACCCGGTCCGGGTGCGCCTCGGCACAGGAGAGAGCGAGGGTGCTGCCCCAGGAGCCGCCGAAGACGACCCAGCGTTCGATGCCAAGATGGATCCGGATCTTCTCGATGTCCTCGACGAGGTCCCAGGTCGTGTTCTGCTCGAGAGCTGCGGCGGGCGTGCTCCGGCCACAGCCGCGCTGGTCGAACAGGACGATCCGGTACGTTTCGGGGTCGAAGAACTGCCGATGCTTCGGCGTCGTGCCGGCACCCGGCCCACCGTGTAGGAAGACGACCGGCTGGCCGTCGGGTCGACCGCTCTGCTCGAGATGAAGCTCGTGCAGATTGGAGACTTTCAGGCGCTCTGTTCGAAACGGTTCGATCGGGGGGTAGAGGTCATGCATGGTCACCAAGTCTAGCCGCCGGCGTGCGAGCGACGCCGCGGGGCTGCATCTCCGCCCCCGGCGCCGGCTCCCGCGCCGCTCCCCCGGCAGCGCCCCCACCTCTCCCTCGCGATTACTCCAGGTAATCCTTGAGCTTGCGGCTCCGGGACGGGTGGCGAAGCTTGCGCAGAGCCTTGGCCTCGATCTGGCGGATGCGCTCGCGGGTCACGTTGAATTCCTTGCCCACTTCCTCGAGAGTGCGGGCCCGGCCGTCCTCCAACCCGAAGCGCAGCTGCAGGACTCGCCGTTCGCGACCCGTCAGTGAATCGAGCACCGCTTCCACCTGCTCCTTCAGGAGCTGATGCGAAGCCGCCTCGGCCGGCGCGAGCGCGCCCCGATCCTCGATCAGATCGCCGAGCCGTGACTCTTCGTCATCGCCGATCGGCTTATCGAGCGAGATTGGATCGCGGCTCACCTTGACGATCTCGCGCACTCTGTCGGGAGTCACGACGGCTTCCTGGCCGACCGACATCGCCTCGGCGATCTCCTCGATGGTGGGTTCGCGGCCCAGCTCCTGGTTGAGGGTCCGCGACACTCGCACAAACCGGTTGATCGTCTCGACCATGTGGACCGGGATGCGGATCGTTCGGGCCTGGTCGGCGATGGCTCGGGTGATCGCCTGCCGGATCCACCACGTCGCGTACGTGGAGAACTTGAATCCGCGCTCGTAATCGAACTTTTCGACAGCCCGGATCAGGCCGATGTTGCCTTCCTGGATCAGGTCGAGGAACGACATGCCACGGCCGATGTACTTGCGGCCGATCGAGACGACCAGCCGAAGGTTGGCCGAGGTCAGATGCGCCCGGGACTCCAAGCCCGCGTTGACGAGCGTCCCGCGTTCATCGCCCGGCTCCCCTTGCCGCGCGGCGAGGTCGCAGCCCATCTCGCTGAGGACGACCGCATCGTTTCCGGCTCCGATCCAACTTTCCAACCGGGCATGGGCCTCGGTCCGGGTCCAGTCGTAGAGGGAGCGGAGGGCCGGGTTGTCGCGAGCTTCCAGGTCGCCGGAGTGCACCGCGGAGAATGCGAAATCGACAAGATCGATCAACCCCTCGGCCGAAGGCGCCGCGGAATACTCGGCCAGGCGCACCTCAGCCTCGCCCAGCAATCTTCCTGCCACGACTCCGGCCGTCTCCCGCCGAGCGCGGGCCAGGCGCAGGTCGGGTGCGGCAGGCAGGTCTCCGCCGTCGAGCGCAGCTCGAACCATTCGATCCGCTTCGGCCGCGTGAGGCAGTCGATAGCCGGGATGGGCCGTGCGAGTCCGCCGCTCGGTGTCGTGGCGGGTCCATTCCCACAGTGACAGGACGGCCTTCCAGGGCTCGTCGACGATCTGTTCGCCGAGCTCGATCGACTTGGCGAGCACCACTTCCTCTTCCGCGGTCAGCAGCGCTACACGGCCGATCTCGCGCAGATACATCCGAACGGGATCGTCGATCGCGGCGTCGTCGATGACGGGGTCGAGCGACTGGTCTTCGACCTGGGGGTCGCCGGCGGTGAGAGCCACGAGCTCGGGCGTGGAGGGTTCCTCGATCAGGGCCTCGTCGATCGCCTCGGCCGGCTCCGAACCCTCGGGCCGTTCGGCGGCATGCCATCGCCTCCTGCGCGATGGTGTCGCGGTATCGGTCTCGGCCGCCGGGGCGCCCACGTGGTCGCTCACTCAGCTCCTCCTCATGCGGATGCGGCGCGCAGCCATAACAAGACGGCGCCACTCAGCTCGGGGAGGGTACGGATCGCAGCTTCTGCGCGGTAGGGTCGCGCGTTGTATGAGGTCGGGCCGAATCGATCTTGCAAATTCGAAACTGCGGCTGGTTCAATACATTCAACGCGAAACGCTCCCGGCGCCCGGCCAAATGGTCGGGCGTTTCTGTTTGGCCGCGGCCTAGACTTCGCGAATGGACGATAGAGAACGCATACGGCGGGGGCTGCTGTTCACCGACATGACCGGCGGATTGCCCGAGGAACGTCTTCGCGGCAAAGAGCTGGCTGCCGACTTCAATCTCACTCGGCCGTCGGAGGTTCGGCGACGTGCGGAGTTGATGAGTCGGATGTTCGGCGCCATCGGTGAACGATGCTGGATAGAGCCGCCGATCCACTTCGCCTACGGCTCAAACATCTTCTTCGGCAGCGGCTGCTACGTGAACTTCAACCTGACCGTCCTCGACGACACCACCGTGACCTTCGGCGACAACGTCTTGATCGCGCCCAACGTCACGATTTCGTCGGTGGGGCACCCGGTCCATCCCGAGCTTCGTCCGCACGGCGAAATGTATGCGTTTTCCGTGACGATATGCAGCGGCGTGTGGCTCGGAGTCGGCGTTATCGTCAACCCGGGAGTCACGATCGGCGAGAACAGCGTGATCGGCGCCGGCAGCGTGGTCACGAAGGACATCCCCGCCAATGTGGTCGCGGTGGGCAATCCGTGCCGGGTCCTGCGCGCAATCACCGAGCACGACCGGGAGTTCTACTACCGCGACCTGCACGTCTGAAACCTCGGTTTCGTTCCCGAATCCGACTCGCCCCGGGCGCGACGATCGGGTGGCTGCGTGGGAGTTGCGCGAGGAGCGCCTCGATGGCGAGCCGGCGAGCCCAGGCCAACCCCGCAGGTAGACTCGCGGCGTCTCGTGCGGCCCGAGTGGCTACCTGGTCGAGTATCGGCCGGCTGCTTCGCGCAGGAGAACGATCCGGATCGGACACAGCGGCGTGGGCAAACGGGCCCGGAACAGTTCAAAGGTCGGCACAAGGGTCGGCGCGGCGGCGAAGCCGACTCAGCCGCGCAATGCGGCCGTCGGCAGACGCTGGAGGCTGGGCATCGTCGCCGGCGCCGTGATCCTCGTGGCTTCCGCACTGGCCGTCGCGGCGATCGCTTTTGCCGCCGCCTTCACGTCGGTCGGCACCGGCGGACTTCCCCCCGGCACTCAGGTCTTCGCCGAGAACGACCACACCCACGTAACCGGACCGGTCACCTACGACCGGGTGCCGCCGGCCGGCGGGCCGCACAATCCCGTTCAGTTGAACTGCGGCGTTTACACCCAGGCGGTCCCGAACGAGAACGCCGTCCACTCACTCGAGCACGGCGCGGTCTGGATCACGTACCAGCCGACGCTGCCGCCCGACCAGCTCGCCAGCCTCCAGCAGCTTGTCGTCTCCTCATACGTTGGAACCCAGCGATACCTGATTTTGAGCCCGTACGCGGGCATCCGGTCGCCGATCGTTGCCAGCGCCTGGGGCGCCCAGCTGAACGTCAGCTCGCCTTCGGATCCGGGCCTGCTCGAGTTCATCCAGCATTACGCGGGCGGCGCGCAGGGAGGCGAGCCGGGTGGGCCCTGTACCGGAGGAGTGGGCAGCCCCGTAGAGTGATCGCGATCAGTCCCCAGGCGAGGGAGGCGTTGCAGCCTGGGGCGGACCGACCAGCTCGTAGGTCACTTTGAGATAGCGGACGCCGAAGGCCGGGTGCTCGTACTCGCGGGTCGAGACGATCCGGTAGCCCTGTTTCGCCATCTCGACGGCGTCCTTCTCCATGTGCTCGACGACACGCGCCTGCGAGGCAAGCTCGCCCTTCACGCCCTGACCGCCCAGCAGGAAGAATGACGCTATCGGGCTCGCCAAGCCCAGCATGCTGTCGCGCCCGTACTGCTTGACGACGATCCGCTTCGGCTGGGTTTTCCGCAGGAATCTCATCGCGCACCAGGTTCTGTCATTGCCGCAACGCGTTGGCCAGATTATCGTCGCTTGGATGCGAAACTGGGTCGAATCTAACAATCGAGGCACAAGATGACCACGACCGACATCCTGCGCGAGCAGCTGCTTGCCGTCCTCGAGGGACACGGCGCCCACATGCCGTTCGATGCCGCCGTGGCCGACTTTCCGGACGAGGCGATCAACCGCCGACCGCCCAACGTTTCGTACACCCCCTGGCACCTGCTCGAGCACATCCGGATCGCCCAATACGACATGCTCGACTACATCCGGAACCGGGAATACCTCGCTCCGGCGTGGCCCGAGGAATACTGGCCGGCACCCAACGCCACGGCCACGCCAGAGCAGTTCGCTGCGAGCGTCGCCGCTTTCCGGGCCGACCGGGCGGCGCTCCACGCCCTGGTGGCCGATCCCCTGACCGACCTGCTCGCGACCATCGCCAACACTCCGGGCCACACCATCCTGCGCGAGGTCCGACTGATCGGCGACCACAACGCCTATCACGTGGGCGAGTTCGCGATCCTCCGGCAGGTCATGGGAACCTGGCCGCCGGACCGTCAGCAATAGGCTGGCAGGCGGTCCTCGCGCGAGCCGTCGGGACGAGCGACGCGAAGGTACTAGGCCTCGTCAAGGAACGACGCCACGGTCGCCGCCAGCGCGGGTGCAACGTCGATGTCGTAGTGAGTCAGCCGGGGCAGGATCGCGAGGGCGTGCCTGGTCATTCCCGAGCGATCCCAGACTGCATCTCGCCTGCCACCGCCGAGGAGTTCGAAGAACTCCACCGCATGGCTGGGCGGGAGGCCGTCGGCGTCTCCGACGACGATCATCACCGGCATCGGCAGCCGTCGAACTTCGTCGGCCCAGTCGTAGTCGAGCTTTAGCATCGTCGTCACCTGGGTGATCAGTGTCGGCCAGTCTTCGACCTGCGGCGCAATCGTGCGATACGTCTGGTACATCGGCGTCTGCTTGAACGGCTCCGCGATCTCCGGGCCCATCTGATCGAAGCCCGCCACCATCTCGGGATGCCAGCCGCTGCGTTTGAACGGAGTCGAGACGACGACGAGCCGGCGAACGGACTCCGGATGCTGGATCGCGGTCCGGAGCGCCACTCCCCCGCCGAGCGAGAAGCCCATGACGTCGGCTCGTTCGTGCCCGAGATGGCGAATCAGGGCCGCCACGTCGTCGGCCATCGTCTCGAACTGCATCGGACGATCGACCGCCGGCGTCCGCCCATGCGATTGCAGGTCGACGCCGATCACCTGCCGGCCTGCGGCCAGAGCGTCCGTATTCGGGCCGAACATCTCGTACGAACCGAACCCGCCATGCAGCAAGACGAGCGGTTTGCCGCTGCCGGAAATGCGGTAGGCCAGGTCGATCCCGTTCACGTGGGCGAGGCCCGAACTGGTGCCTGCGATCGCGGCCATGAACGCTCCTTTGCTGGGGCTTCGGAATGTGGCACCGCGAGCATCGGACGCCGGGCGCCTTCCGGCCGGCAGGCATCGCGCTCGGCCCACGCAGGAGAACGATCAACGAGCGTGAACGGCGGCGAGATCAATGCCCCGGTGCCCAGTGGGACGGCGGGACGGTGTGCCTGAAGCCGCTCAGGCCGCGCTCGCCTTCGGGCATTTCGGCGGCGTCCAGCCCGGCCGGCCGGCCGTTTTTGCGGTCGCCGATCCATTCGTACTTGTTCCAGTGAGGCAGGCCGTCACGGTCCGTCTTGCGGTTCTCGGACGCCCATTCCACGCCGATCCAATCCTGATATCTCGTTCTCGTTTCGCCGTACATCGTGCGGCTCCTTTCTCCGACCGGGGAGGCCGCCCGCTTCCTTGAACCAGGCCCCGGCACTCTCCAAGAATGCCGCCGGAGTCCTAACACGTCAGCGACTTATGAGGCGCCGGCATGTGACTCTCGTCACATCGGGCCGCCACTAGCTGCCGCGCTCCTACCCCGCCGAAAAGCCGCCGAGCGCGAAGGCGCCGAACCGCGGTGCCGCCAAAGTCGCCACCGTCGACTCGCCGCACGGATCGGCCCCGACCGGTCCGCGAACAGATTCCCGCGGGCAACGAAACTGGCGCCATGCCGAGCCGGGCCCAGCCCCGGACAGCCCGACGATCGGCCTGAGGCCGGCCACGGTCAGCCCTTCCGGTGACCCACCGGCGGAAGGCCACCGCCCAGGACGACCCCGCGACCAATTCGATCCCGCATGAAGCTCGGGCTTGGACTGGAAAGGATCGCGACATGAATGTGACCACGTCAAAGGACGGAACGCGAATTGCCTACGAGCTGACCGGCAAGGGCCCCGCGCTGGTTGTCGTCAACGGCGCGCTCGGGGATCGGAGCGTGACGGCGACGCTGGCCGATGCTCTCGCCTCGAAGTTCGCCGTCTTCGCCTACGACCGGCGCGGTCGAGGCGACAGCGGCGACACCCAGCCGTATGCGGTCGAGCGTGAGATCGAAGACCTCCAGGCCGTCATCGGCGCGGCCGGTGGGGGCGCCTTCGTGTTCGGCCACTCCTCGGGAGCGGCGCTCGCGCTCGAGGCGGCCGTTCGCGGCCTCGATGTCACGAGACTCGCGCTCTACGAGCCGCCCTACGTCGTGGACGACAGCCGGTCGCCCCTGCCCGACGATTACATCCCGACGCTCCGTGGACTCGTCGCCGCGGGCCACCTCGGCGATGCGGTCGAATACTTCTGGCGAGTCGCGGTCGAGCTTCCACCCGACGTGATCGCCCAGATGCGGCTCGGGCCGATGTGGCCGGGGGTGGAAGCATTGGGCCACACGGTGCTATACGACAGTCTGATCTTGGACGGCCACATGGCCGGCAAGCCGCTCCCCGCCGAGTGGGCTCGCCTGACAATCCCGACCCTGGTCATGGACGGCGGCGCGAGCCCCGACTCGATGCGCAATGCCGTCGCGGCCGTGGCAGCGCTCCTTCCCGGCGCCGAGCGGCGAACGCTGGAGGGTCAGGGCCACGGCGCACCGGCAGAAGTGCTCGCCCCGTTGCTCGAGGCCTTCTTCCTCGGTCGCTGATTTCTTCCTCGATCGCCGATTCTCGGCCTCGTCCTGCTGGGCCTGGAGTTCGGTGGATGGCGCTGCGCGGCCAGGAATTCGTCGGCGCGCCGCATCAGCTGCGCGGCCGCCGCCGGATTGCTGGTCGGCGCGAATCCGGTCAGCGCTGGACGTCGAGCCGGTAGGCGCGTTTCGCCAGGCCGTAGGCCATGTCGGCGGCCATCGCGTGAGCATCGCCCTCGCCGAGGATTCCGCGCACGACCAGACCCGCGAGCCAGTTGGCGCTCGAGCGCCGCCAGGCGTCGTGGCGAGCCGGGATCGAGCAGAAGGCGCGGGTGTCGTCGTTGAATCCGACGGTGTTGTAGAGCCCGGCGGTCTCGATCACCTGGTCGAGGTAACGGGCGATGCCATTGGGACTGTCGTGGAACCACCACGGCGGCCCGAGCAGGAGCGCCGGGTAGTGGCCTGCCAGGGGCGCGAGCTCGCGTGAATAGGTGGTCTCGTCGAGCGTGAAGAGAATGAGGGTCAGGCGCGGATCGTTCCCGAAACGCTCGAGCAGCGGCTGGAGGTTGCGCGTGAACTCGAGCGCGACCGGAATGTCGCCGCCCATGTTCGGGCCGAAGCGCTCGTACAGGGCCGCGTTGTGGTCGCGAACCGAGCCCACGTGGATCTGCATGACGAGGCCGTCCTCGACGCTCATCCGGGCCATCTCCATCAGCATGTGGCCGGCGAACCGGTGGGCATCGTCCGGGCTGGCCTCGCCGCGCAGAGCATTCGCGAGGATCGCGTCAACCTCGATCTCGCCGAGTGAAGCCGCGTACGCCGACTCGACGCCGAGGTCGACCGCCACCGCGCCCATTCCACGGAAATAGGCGCGGCGCTCCTCGAGGGCAGCCACGAGCGTGGCGGTCGTCGTGATCTCACGACCAACCGAATCCGAGAGCGCGTCGAGCTGATCGCGCCATTCGGGCACGAGAAACTTGATCACGCCGTCGGGCCGGAACGTCGGACGGACGTCGCCTGGCCAGCCGGAGTCGCGGATTGCCCGATGGCTGGCCAGCGGGTCGGCGGCGTCGTCGGTGGTGCAGAGGCTCTCTATGTGGAACTGTTCGAAGAGAGCGCGCGGCCGGAACTCGGGTCGGGCTAGCTTCGCCGCCAGCTCGTCGTACAACTCACCCGCGTTGGCGCTCCCGAGCGGCGCCTCGATGCCGAAGACGTCGCGCAGTTCGTCTGCGAGCCACATGCCGGATGGCGTCGCCCGGAACAGGTAGAAGTTGTCGGCGAACAGCTGCCAGACCCGGCGATGGTCGGCTTCGGAAGCGGGACCCGGCTGCGTCGCGGGCTCGTCGCCGCCCGGGCGACCGTCCCACGCGGGAATCCCGAGTGCCTCGAGCGGGATGCCCCTCGAGTACAGCATCCGCAGGACGTAGTGGTCCGGGAGAATGAACAGCTCGGTGGGCGTCCCAAACACCGCGTTCGGATCGGCCAGGAGTCGCGGGTCGACGTGGCCGTGGGGACTGATGATCGGCAGGCCGGCGATCGGCTCGTAGAGGTCTCGCGCCATACGGCGCTGCGCCGGATCCGGCGCGAATAAGCGGTTGGCTTCCGCGGTCGAGCTCGGTCCCATTGGCATCCTTCGCACACTGTTCGCTGGCAGTCTAACCTCGGAGCGCCTGATCGCAGCCGGCCCGTCACCCTTGGTGATATCGAGCCGCTTGCGCCGATCGTTCAGCAGGTGACGTGGAGTATCGCGAAGACGTCGGCCGGGTCGACGTCGCCCAGCAGCCGGCACGCCTCCTCCGTCGGCAGCGCCTCGATCGAGATCCCGCGGCGCCCGGCTTCCTCGCTCAATTCGGTCGAGATAGGTAGTTGCCCCTTGGCGCCGGTCCCCACGATGAGCCGCCGGCCGCCCCACGGGATCTCTTCTGCGGCGGTCAGCGGCGTGTGCCGGCCGCGGTGCGGCAAGGCCTTGGACGGGGCCTTGTCCCGCTTACGTATGCGGCCGGCTTCGATCACGACGTCGCGGCGGTAGGTCTGGCCCTCGATCTCGAGTTGTCCGAAGGCAACCAGCTCGGCTTTCATCGGCTCATCCTAGCGCGACTCGTGCCTGCCGCCCGGCTGCGGCGCGGCCGGTTCCGCGGACCCGAGGCGCCGTGTAACGCGTCTGTCGCGAGGCAGTCATAGCCGCGTCACGAAAGCTCATCAGCGTGTCCCGCGGCTCGGCAAGCACCGCCGAGAAGACAGGAGGAACAGCTGATGCATCGACGATTGATCGGCGCGGCCGGACTGGTGACGGTTCTGGCGCTTGCCGTTCCCGGATTGGCGACCGCGCACGACGGGGCCGCCGGCTACGTCTACACCGAGACGAACGCGTCCACCGGTAATTCGATCCTGGCCTTCGCCCGGAGCAGCGCCGGAGACCTGAACTGGATCGGCACGTTCTCCACACACGGCGCCGGGACTGGCGGCGGCCTCGCTACCCAGGGTGAAGTCATCCTCGCCGGCGGCGGCAAGTGGCTGCTCGCTGTGAATGCGGGGAGCGACGACATTTCGGTCTTTCGGGTGGCCGACGATGGGCGCCTGGTCCTGACCGATCGCGAGGGCGCGCGGGGCACGGACCCGGTGAGCATCACCGTTAGCCGCGACATCGCCTACGTCCTCGACGCCGGCGGCAGCAGCAACATCGTGGGCTTCCGGCTCGACGGCGGCAAGCTGCACTACCTGCCCGGATCCACGCGGCCGCTCTCCGGGGCCGCCACCAACCCCGCCGAGGTGGCCTTCAGCACCGACGGCCGCTTCCTCGTCGTAACCGAGCGCGCCACCAACTTGCTCGACACGTACAAGGTGAGCGCCTCGGGGTGGGCCGGCTCGCCGGTCACCACGGCATCGGCCGGTCCCACGCCGTACGGCTTCGCCTTCGGCCTGCGCAACCACCCGATCGTGTCCGAAGCGGCGAATAGCGCGCTGTCGTCCTACCGGCTCAGCTCGGGCGGCGCGACGGTGATCTCCGCAAGCGTCCCGACCGGCGGCATAGCAGCTTGCTGGGTAACGGTCACGCCGAACGGCCGCTGGGCCTTCGACACGAACGCCCACGGCGGAACGATCTCGTCGTTCGAAGTCCACGCCAGCGGCGCAATCGAGCTGGTCCACTCCGTCGCCGCCGATACCGGCACCGGCAGTGCGCCACTCGATCTGCAGACCAGCTCCGACGGCAGGTTCCTTTACGTCAACGAATCCGGCGCCAACCGGATCGGCGGCTACCGGATCGGCCTGGGGGGAACGCTCGTTCCGATTTCCGGAGCGCCCGTCCTGCCGGCCGGCGCAAGCGGGCTGGCCGTCTCCTGACGCGGAATTTCGCGGACCTGGGCCGGGCGGCGCAACGCGTCTCCCGGCCTTCCGCGTGGAGCAACGATTTGGACCGATCCACCTACGATCCGCTCATGAGCAACCCGAAGCCGCCCATTCTGGTCGTCGACGACGACGCCAAGATCGTTCGGCTCGTTCGGATGTACCTGGAGCGAGAAGGATTCCGCGTGGTCGAAGCCTCCGACGGTCGTTCCGCGCTGGCGGCGATCGCCCTGGAGGCGCCGGCGCTGGTCGTGCTCGACATGATGCTCCCCGAGGTCGATGGGCTCTCGATCATCCGGGCGGTCCGGCGAACCGACCGAACGCCGATCGTCGTCCTCTCGGCCCGGGGCTCGACCTCGGACCGGATCGCAGGTTTGACGGAAGGCGCCGACGACTACGTGCCCAAGCCTTTCTCACCGGCGGAGCTGGTGGTCCGGATCAAGCGAGTCCTGGAGCGATCCAGCAGCCGGGATGCGGCGCGGCCGGCGGCCGGGATCGTCGTCCACCGCGACCTGGTGCTCGACCGCGACCGGCACGAGGCGAGCGTTGCGGGACGGCCGATCGAGCTGACCGCCCTGGAGTTCCGGCTGCTCGCCGCCCTTATCGAGGCCGGCGGCCGAGTCCTGACGCGCGACCAGCTGATGGATGCGGTCTACGGCGACGGCGAGACCTACGTCCTGGACCGGACGATCGACGCGCTGATCAAGCGCCTCCGCGACAAGCTCGACGACGACGCGGATCGACCGCGGTACGTGGCCACGGTCAGAGGCGTCGGCTACCGGGCGGCGCGCATCGAAGCGGGTGCGGCATGACTCGGCCCGGGCTGCCCCGGGGCATTGCGGCGCGGATCGCCGCGGCGGCGATATTCGTGGCCACGATCGCCGTCGGGATCGTTGCCGCCGGCACGCTCGTGCTCGGCGCCGACTCCTTCGTCCATCTTATGACGGCCGACGGCCACACCGCCGCATCGGCTCAGGCGATGTTCGACGAGTCCGTGGGGCGGATCGTCGGCCTGGCGCTGGTCGTCGCGATCGGAGCCGGAGCGGCACTCTCCGCATTGCTGGGGTACCGGATTGCCCGGCCGCTTCGCGAGGTGAGGCGGGCGGCACGCAGGATTGCCGAGGGCGATTACGAGGCTCGCGTCCCGCGAGAGGGGCCGGAGGAGTTGACGAGCCTGGCCGACTCGTTCAACGACATGGCCCAGTCGCTCCAGGAGCAGGAACGGCTCCGACGCGAGTTCATCGCCAATGCGGCCCACGAGCTGCGAACTCCGCTGACCAATCTCCAGGGCTATCTCGAGGCCTTGCGCGATGAGGTAATACCGGCGGATCGAGCCACGTTCGAGTCTCTCTGGGACGAGGCCGAGCGGCTCGTCCGGCTGTCGACTTCGCTGCAGCTGCTCGCCGAAGGAGACTCCATGGCCGGCGGACGGGATCTTGTCGTGCTCAACGTCGCGGCAGCCGTGCGGTCGGCGGCCGAGCTGGTCGCCCCCTCGATGGCCCAGGCGGATCTGGCCTTCGACGTCCGCGTGGAACACTCGCTCGAAGCCCTCGCGGATTCGGACGGGCTCGCGCAGGTCCTGGCGAACCTGCTCCAGAATGCCGCGCGCTATACGCCCCGTGGCGGCTCGGTGACGCTCACTGGCGAACGGCGGCCGGGGAGAGTGGTCGTTTCGGTGTCGAACACGGGGCCGGGCATACCGCCCGCGGACCTGCCCTACGTCTTCGAGCGGTTCTACCGCGTCGAGAAGTCCCGCGACGCTGCCCGCGGCGGGGCAGGCATCGGCCTCGCGATCGTCCGCCAGATCGTGGAATCGCTCGGCGGCAGCGTGGGCGCCGAATCCGACGAGCGCCTGACTCGGTTCTGGTTCAGCCTGCCGGCGGCCGGCCGCCACATCGCCGAGCCGATCGCCGAGCCGATCGGCGAGGTCCCGGGTCTGCGCCGCGTCGGATCGTCCGATCGCCGATAGAGAAAGAGCCGGCGGCTCGAAGAACCGCCGGCTCCGCTGCTCACCAATGAGCTAGTTGGTGTGGTGGGCCACCGAAGACGAGTAGTGGTTGCTCGACAGGCCGTGGACCGTGAGCGGCCCGGCGATGAAGATGCCCCAGAACTCGTTCGAAACGTGGTTGTCGACCACGGCAACGCTCACCGGGACCACGGCGCTGAAGAGCGCGATGCCCGTGGGATGGCCGCTGCCCGAGTCGGGGTCGATGCCGTTGCCCGAAATCCAGTTACCGATGATGGAGTTGCCCGAAACGTTCTGGCCCGGCGCGTGAGCGTGGATGCCCACCCCGGCCTCGCCGTTGTTGCGGAGCACGTTCCCGACGACTCGGTTGTTGTAGGAAGCCGTGCCCGGGAACGGGGCGAACATGCCGACGCCGGCGCCGCCGTTGCCCTCGGAGATGTTGCCGAGGATCAGGTTGTCGTAGACGCCGCCCATGGTCGGGTCGGTCATCGCCTTCGCGTTGTGGGACGGCAGGGTGATCCCGCAATCCTGGGCGTTGTTCTTCGAAACGTTGCCGACTATGTAGTTGTGCGCGCTCGGTCCGACCTCGTCGGTGACGAGGAGGCCGCCGACGTTGTTCTCGATGACGTTGTCGACGACTCGAGACCAGGTCACGCTGAGCAGGTGGAGGCCTTCTCCGCAGTCGCCGGGGACGTTGCCCTGAGCCTGGCATTCCAGGGTGAGCGTGGTATTGAAGCCCGCGTCATTCAGGCGGATCGTGTTGTCCTGGATGCGAACCTTGGTCGTTCCCGCCACGAGGATGCCCTCACCGGTGGCGTGCTCCACCGTGAAGCCCTCGACTACTGTTCCGGCCGCGCCGGGGCCGAACACCAGCAGCCCGTAACCCACGACGCCCATTCCGGCCAGCGGCTGGATCCCGCCGTTCTGCCCGGTGGCGTCGATGGTGGCGTCGTCGCCGACGAGTGTCAGCTGCTTGGTGATCGATACCTGTTCGGCATACGTGCCGTCCGCGACATGTATCACGGACCCGGCAGGCGCTACCGAAACCGCGTGGCCGATGGTCAGGCACGGCTGAAGCTTCGAGCACGAATTGGCGTCGTTGCCGTTGTGCGCCGAGACGTATAGCCCGGGCGACGCGGCCGTGGCGACGGGGGCGCCGAGCAGTGTCACGGCCATTGCGGCTGCAAGCCCGCCCGCGGCAATTCGAGCGAGCCGGTGGGACGAAACGATCATGAGGCTCCTCCAAGCCTGCGCCCGAGTCCGCGCGCGCCGCCGAACCGATGCGCAGCTTTCGACTGCAGGGTTTGACCTCCAGGGACCGTCGCGGTGGCGCGCGAAACCGCGACAAGACGGGTCCGTGGCGGGCAGAGTCTGGCGGCTTGGGAGCGGCCCGCGACAGTCCCGTCGCGGTCCATGACGCCCGCGGGGCATGTCGTCCCACGCACCGGCCCGTACCACCCGGAAGCTCAGCCGGGTCCCATCCGGCTGAGGCTCTCGATCCCCACCCGCGCCGGAGCCGATCTCTGGGCTTGGTACCACCTGACCCCTCCCGGCAGGACGAGAGGGCTAGTCCGGCCGCGCCCTCCCGAGACCTACGGTGGGACGGTCAAAGCCCAGACAGGTCGGACTGCCGAACATGCCCAGCTCTGGAACGCTCCAAGACGCCGCGCCGCGCCGCTCCGCGCATCGAATTCGGATAGCCGCCGCGGCATTCGCCCTTGCGATCGTAACGATTGCCTCGACCGCAGGGACGGCATTCGCCTGGAACAGCTCGGCGTTCAGCCCGAGTGACGAGCAACTCCTGCTCTCGCTGACCAATCAAGACCGAAGTCAGGCCGGGCTCGGCGCGCTCGTGAACGACCCCTACCTTCACAAGGAAGCCGAGTGGCGCGCCAAGGACATGGGCGACAACGGCTACTTCAGCCACAACATCCCGCCCACCAACAACCTGGTCTTCGCTTACATGCAGACCGACGGCTACTGCTTCAAGACCGCCGGCGAGAACATCGGCTACAGCACCTACGGCGACGACGTCGTGACCGCGAACATCGAGGTCGCGTTCATGGCCTCCCCGGGCCACCGCGCCAACATCCTGGGCGCCTGGGCCCACATCGGCGTCGGCGCGTATAAGGCGGCCGACGGCAAGAAGCTTTACGCGGTCCTGTTCTCGATTCCGTGCGGCGCGACCGTCACGACGGCCGCACCCGTGGCGACCGCGAAGGTGGTCCGCGCAGCGACTCCGGCACCCACGCGCAAGCCGACCACGAAGCCCGCGACCGCCCGCCCGGTCGTAGCGCCTACGGCGAGCCCCACAGCGAGCCCAACGCCGAGCCCGACGCCGAGCCTCGAACCGACTCCGACCGCTTCCCCGAGCCCGAGTCCGAGCCCGACGCCGAGCGCCAGCCCGACCGAGCAGTCGCAGGGCGCTCCTTCGGCAACGACGCCAACCGACCGGCCTGCGAGCTTGCGAGTCCATACGGACACCGCCTCCCGCGGCCTCCTCGACTCGCTCTTCAGCACGCTCTTCGGAGGCCTATTCGGCTCGTAGACCGCGTCAGCGCGCCGCGACTACGCGGCCGGTTCCTCCGCCTCGGCCCGGGGCGGCCGACCTTCCTCCATCACCGGACGCGCGCCCGAGCCGCGTGCGGCTCCCGGCCGCGTGGCCAGCGTCGAGCCCAGGATGACTAGCCCGAACCCGATGGCCATGCCCGGCGTGAACGTCTCGCTCAGGACCACGACGCCGAGGACGGCCGCGACCGCCGGGTTTATGTAGGTGATCACGGTGGCACGCACCGGACCGATCTCGTCGATGAGCGCCGAGAACAACACGAACGCGAGCGCCGTGCACACCAGACCCAGGATCGCGACGGCCGCGATTGCGTCCGCGGATGGGAGCACCGCGGGTCGCTGAAGCAGGGCGACCGGCGCATAGACGAGCGCGCACAGCGAGAGGGAAAGAGCCATGACACCCACGCTGGGCAACCCGGCCAGGCGCCGTGCGAGGATCGCGGGGCCCAGCGCATAGCCGAGTACGACGACGCCCATCTCGAGGAACGCGGTGGTGTCGGACGAGCCGAGATTGACCCCGATGATCGCGACGACGCCGCACAGGCCGAGCAGCAGGCCGAAGAGGCCGCGGGCGCCCGTGCGCTCCCGGCTTCCGGAGCTGAGGGCGATCACCGTGCCGACCAGCGGCACTCCAGCGACCAGCAGGCCGGCGAGCGAGCTCGTCACGTGCTGCTCGGCCGAACCGAGGAGCACCCACGGAACGCCGACTTCTACGACGGCGAACGCGACGACCCAGCGCCAGCGCGCCAGGACCGCACGGAAATCGGTACGCAGCAGGGCGATCGGCAGCAGCACCAGGCTCGCGACGGCGGTTCGGGCGAAGACGAGCGTCGCGGGCGAAATCTCCTTCACGGCGACCCGGATCAGCAGGTACGGGATGCCCCAGATAACAGACATCGCGACGAACAGGATCAAGGCGCGCCGAGCTTGCACGTAGGTCGGAGCATTCATCGGTCGATCTTCGCAGAAGTCGCGTCTCGTCGCGGCCGTGGGGCCGGCCAACCAGTTCGCGGGACGGGACGCGGTTGGGACGCGAACCGGGCCGTGCGACGATCGGACCGACACCGCTTGGCGGGACGTATTCGCAACCGCGTCGCGGCGCGCCGCCGGCTCCGCAACAATCCGGCCGTGAGCAGCGCAGCGGTGTCCTGGGGTCGCGGGTTCGATCCGGATCGACTCGCCCGCCTCGAGCTCCGGATGTGGAACGCCTATTACCGCCGCCGGCAATTCGTGCTGCCGGCTGCCCCTCCCCGATGAGATCGCGCGGTCTCGGGTCGAGCGGCATTCCCGTCAGCGAGATCGGACTTGGACTCGCCGCCATCGGGCGGCCCGGCTACATAACCCTTGGGCGAGACCGGGATCTCGGGACCGACCGGGCCCCGGAGGCACTCCGGCAGCGGGCTCATGAAGTGCTCGATGCGGCCTACGCCCTGGGCGTCCGCTATGTCGATGCCGCGCGCTCGTACGGCCGGGCCGAGGAATTCCTGGCCACCTGGCTCGCGGAGCGCTCCTTCGCGCCGGGCCACGTGACCGTTGGCTCGAAATGGGGCTATCGCTACACCGCGGACTGGCGCGTGGGCGCCGAGGTCAACGAGGTGAAGGACCACTCCCTCGCGAATCTGCGGTGGCAATTGGCCGAGTCCCGCGCGCTGCTCGGCGACAATCTGCGGCTCTACCAGATCCACTCCGCCACCCTCGAGAGCGGTGTCCTGGCGGACCGCGCGGTGCTCGGCAAGCTGGCTCGACTCGGGCAGGACGGCCTCGCGATCGGCCTGACGGTCAGCGGCCCGAACCAGGCCGTGGTCATTCGCACCGCGCTCGAGGTTCGGGTGGACGGCATTTCGCCTTTTGCCTCGGTTCAGGCGACCTGGAACCTTCTCGAGACTTCTGCAGGCGATGCGCTGGCCGAAGCGAAATCGGCGGGCTGGGGCGTGCTGGTCAAGGAAGCGCTGGCGAACGGTCGGCTGGCGCGAGCGCCGGCGGTTACGGGCGGGGGCGGTGGCGGGCCCTCGCGGAACGCCGGCCCGCTCGCGTCGGTCGCGGCGAGGCACGGCTGCCCGGTCGATACGATCGCGATGGCCGCGGTTCTCGCCCAGCCGTGGGCGGACGTCGTGCTGTCGGGCGCGGTCACCGCCGGCCAGCTGGCGAGCAACATCGCTGCAGTGGACGTGGCTCTCTCCCCCGACGATCTGGCCGAACTCGCCGCCCTGGCCGAACAACCCGCGCGCTACTGGGCGACACGAGCGGCGCTGCCCTGGACCTGATCCGAGGCAGGTCCGAAGGCGCCGCGCGCAACGTGGTGGCCCGGCCGACCCTGGAGCAATAGGCTTAACCGATGGATACCGCCGCCGAACGAACCGAGTCCGCCCACCCAACTGACGTCGGCCTGCCGGCCGAACCCTTCCTGTCGTACCGCAAGCCTCTGGAGCGCGCCGCGGAGCTGGCGCTCTCGTACATCGAAAGCCTGCCGGAGCGTCGCGTCGGCGTAGACGCGGCCGCCGCCGAGAAAGCCCGCGCGCGGCTGACGCGACCCCTGGCCGAGGATGGCGAAGACCCGGAGGCAGTCGTCGCGGAACTCGCTGCCGCCGCCGACCCGGGTCTCACGGCGATGAACGGGCCGCGCTACTTCGGGTTCGTCATCGGCGGCACGCTGCCGGCCGCGCTCGCCGCGGATTGGCTGACCAGCGCCTGGGACCAGAACGCGGTCATGTACGGGCCCTCGCCGGCTGCGGCGGCCGTCGAGGCGGCCGCGGGTGGGTGGCTCGTCGACGTCCTGGGCCTGCCGGCCGAGACCGGCGTCGGCTTCACAACGGGTGCCACGACGGCGAACCTGACGTGCCTGGTCGCTGCTCGCCACGAGGTGTTGCGGCGGGCGGGTTGGGACGTCGAAGCCGACGGCCTCCAGGGCGCCCCACAGATCACGGTCGTGGCCGGCGAGGAAGTCCATCCGAGCATGCTCAAGGCACTCAGGCTGGTCGGACTGGGCCAGCGATCGGGGTTACGTGTCGCGGTGGACGACCAGGGACGGATGCGGCCCGATGCCCTGGCCCTGGCGCTGGACTCCACGGACGGGCCGGTCATCGTCGCGGCCCAGATCGGCAACGTGAACAGCGGCGCCTCCGATCCGCTCGAGGAGATCCTGTCGCATGTACGACGCCTGCCGAACGCCTGGCTGCACGTGGACGGAGCATTCGGCCTGTGGGCGGCGGCTTCGCCCCGGCTGAGAGCCAAGGTCGCCGGCCTGGCCGACGCCAATTCGGTCGCGACCGACGCGCACAAGTGGCTCAACACGCCCTACGACTCGGGTCTCGCCTTCATCCGCAACGTGGACGCCGTGAGGGCCGCGATGAGCATGAGCGCGGCGTATCTGCCGGCTTCGGCGACCGAGCGGGAGCCGCTGGAATACGTACCCGAGATGTCACGGCGCGCCAGGGGCTTTCCGGTCTACGCCGCTCTCCGATCGCTCGGCAAGCGCGGCCTGGCCGAGATGGTCGAGCGGAGCTGCGCAGTCGCGACATACCTGGCGGAGCAGCTGGCCACGGATCCGGGCGTACGCATTCTCAACGACGTGGTTCTGAACCAGGTCCTCGTCCGCTTCGGCGACGACGACGAGCAGACCCGGGAAGTGGTGCGGCGCGTTCAGGCCGACGGAACGCTCTGGGCCGGAGGTACGGTGTGGCACGGCCACGCCGCAATGCGGCTGTCCGTTTCCGGCTGGGCGACGACCCGGGCGGACGCGCAGCGCACCGTCGATTCGATCCTCCGGGCGAGCCACGGCCGCTGACAGGCCCCCCGGTCAGCAGGGCACGGTCGGACAGGGCTCGTTCTCGGGAGGCCGGCGCCGCGTCAGCCTCGAGCCGCTGTACGAGGGTTCGGTCTGCGGCCGCGGGCGCACCGGAGCCGGCGCCGCCAAGGGCCCTTCTGAGATCGTCTCGGGCTGCTCGAACGTCACTCGCATCGGCGCCTCGGGCAGGAAGACGACCAGTACGGCGCCGATAACCGCGCCGACGGCGCCGACCCAGAAAGTCGATGCCAGGGCAATCGAGAAAGCCTGGTGGATGGCGGAGACGATGTTGGGTATCAGCGGCGCCACAGTGTCGCGAGCCCCAGCCGGCACGCTGGCCAGGATTCGCTGGCCGAGATCGCCGGTACCGGTCAGGTCGACCGCACTTCCGCCGGCCGCGAATTGTGTGACGAGCGGCTTCGGAACTCCGGCGCCCAGAAGCTGAGCCGGGACTTCGGTGGACATGCGCCCGGCGAACACGGTTCCGGCGATCGTCAGCCCCACGGTGCCGCCGATCTGCTGGAAGAACGTCAGGCTGGCTGTCGCGACGCCGACCAGCTCGGGCTTCACGGTGTTCTGCACCACCAGCGCGAAGACCGCGAACGACGGGCCGATGCCGAGTCCGGCGATGACCATCCAGAACCACAGCACGGGCTGGGGAGTGTCGGCGCGAAGGCTGGTCAGCAGGAAGAGGCCTGCAGCGAGAAGGACGAAGGAGCCGAGCACCAGGATCCTGTAGTGCCCGGTGCGCGCCACGATCTGGCCGGACAGAGTGGCGCTCAAGATGAGCGCGGCCAGGAGCGGCAGAAGGTCGTAGCCCGAGACCGTCGCGCTCGAGCCCTGAACCGACTGGAACCAGCGGGGCAGGAAGATGACCGCGCCGAAGAACCCGAACGCCGCCAGGAACATGGCACTGACGGAAATCGTAAAGGCTCGGATCCTGAAGAGCCCGAGGGGCAAAATCGGGTCGGACACGCGAGATTCGATGAAGACGAATAGCGCCGCGAACGCCAGACCGACCAGCATCAGACCGCCGACCGCGGCATCGGTCCAGTTGCCCGTCTGCTCGTTCGTGAGGCCGATCAGGAACGGCGCGATGGCAAGGGCAAACACGCCGGCGCCGAGGAAGTCGATATGAGTCGCCGCTTCGGGCCGCTTGATGGCGGGCAGGAGCCGCCACATGATCACGAGCGACACCAGACCCAGCGGCACGTTGATGAAGAAGATCCAGTGCCAGGTGATGGTGTCGGTGATGAAGCCGCCGATGCCGGGACCGAGCAGCGAGGACAGCCCGAAGACCGCTCCGAACAGGCCGAGGTACTTGCCGCGTTCCGCAGGCGTATAGAGGTCGGCCACTACCGCGAGCGAGATCGGGAAGATGGCGCCGCCGCCGAGGCCCTGGAGTCCTCGGAACAGGATCAGCTGCCACATCTGCTGGCTGAGGCCCGACCCTACCGAACTCAGCAGGAACAGGCTCACCGCGAAGATCACGATCGGCCGTCGGCCGAAGAGGTCGGACAGCTTGCCGTAGATCGGACCGCTGATCGTCGCGGTCAGCAGGTAGACCGTGACCACCCAGGTGTACAAGTTGTCGCCCTTGAGGTCGGTGACGATCCTCGGCAGGGCGGTGCCGACGACGGTCTGGTCCAGAGCGAACAGGAACAGCGCGAGCAGAATCGCTCCCAGGATCTCGAGCCGAGCGCGGGGGCTGAGCTCGACGGCCGGGACGGCGGCTGCAGGGGCGGAGCTCATGACACTCCCTCCGTAGGGTTGCAGATGGAATGGCTGCGGGCGGCGAAGACCTGTACGACGGCACGTTCGCCGGCACCAAGGGCCGTCCCAATTCTGCGCCCACATCGCGTCCCGGCGATAGCCATGGCCCGCAGAGTGGGATCGGTTTCGGTCTCGCCGCTCGGCCGGATGCGGGGCGTGAGCTAAGTTCCAACTCGATTGGGCTGGCTCGCTTTCCTGACCAATGTGTCCGCGTCACGGACTTACAGGTGAGATGCGGTCGCCCTTACGCTCGGTAGGCTTGCGTGAATGCGCCTGGGAATCTCTCGCAACAACAAGTACCTGATTGCGATCGGAGGCGTGACGGTCCTCGCGATCCTGCTTGTCGCGTTCGCCTACGCCTGGACGGAGTCGGAGCGGATCGACATCCAGGTCGACAGCCGCCAGGCCAGCGACCTGTGGGCGGAGTCGGCCGCTCTCATGGGCGACGTCGACGCCCAGCAGTCGGCCGTAGACGATTACCTCCTCTCGGCCGATCCACTTCTCCTGAGCAAGTACCAGGTTGCCGTCGCCGATGAGACATCCGTGGCATCGACGATGCGCGCTGGAGCGATCGAGCTGCCGGGTCTGGACCGCGCCGTCGTAGATCTCGAGGCCGCGACGACGTCGTGGCGCTCGGCATTCGCCCGGCCGGCCATCGCCGCCGTCGGGATCGGGGGCGCAGCCCTCTCGGCCCATTCCCTTGGACTGGGGTCCGAGGAGGATGCAGTTCAGGCGGCGCTCACAGCGATGACCGCCCAGCTCAATCTCGCCGAAGACGGCCTCAGAAAGCGCGAGGATGCGCTTGCGGCGACCCGGACCGCGGCGACAGTGTTCGGTCTGGGCGCCCTGGTGATCTCCGCCGCGCTGAGCCTGTGGCTCATCCGCAAATTCGGATACGCGCTCGAGAAGGACGCGGTGCGGGCGGGCATCTTGAACAGGTTCACGGAGACGACTTCCTTCGCCAGTGATGACTCCGGCATCGCGAGGGCGAACCTCGAGGCCCTGACGCTGCTCGTTCATCCGGACGCCGGCGTGACCCACATCCTCAACGCGTCACGGGATCGGGGCATCCCCGAAGCGACAATGGGCGGGGTGGAGGCGAAGGTCCTGGCCCTCCAGGCTGTCTCGACCTGCGCGGGAATGATCCGCGGCGCGATGTACGTGTCGTCGGATCTGGCAGCACCCCTGAGCGTCCATTGCCCGATCTATCCGGCCGAGCACGGCACGCTGGCCTGCGTCCCCCTCGTGAGCGGCGAGTCGATCGGCGTGGTGCACTTGTATTGGGACCGTCCTCGGGCGCTCCCAATCGAAATCCGGCGGAGCGTGGCCCAGATTGCCGCCCACGCCGCTCTGACGATCGGCAACCGCCACCTTCTCGACGCCCTCCGCGACCAGGCGAGCACCGACGCGCGAACCGGCCTCGCCAACAGCCGCGCCTTCGATCTCGGCCTCGAGTACGCGCTCGCCGCGCGGAGTGCCGACGAGTCGATTTCGGTGCTGATGCTCGACCTCGATCATTTCAAGAAGTTCAACGACCGCCATGGACACCCTGCCGGCGACGAAGCCCTTCGGACATTCGCCGAAGTCCTGCGGTCGTGCATGCGCGACGGCGACCTCGCAGCGCGCTACGGCGGCGAGGAGTTCGCGGTCATGCTGCCCAAGGTCGATCCGGCGGCGGCGATGACGATCGCGCAGCGCATCCGGGAGAGGACCGAGTCCACGATCGTTTCTCTTTCCCCAGGGATTACCGGCAGGATCACGGTCTCGATCGGCATCGCTGCGGCGCCAATCCAGGCGCTCGAACAGCTTAGCCTCCTGCGGCTCGCCGACGAAGCCCTCTACCAGGCCAAGGCGACGGGCCGGAACCGCGTGGTATATCTCGGCCAGGCGGCTCCGGACCACAAGGTCGCCGAAATGGTGGAATCGGCCAAGCCTGCCGCCGTGCCCGACCCAGAACCGGCCGACGGCTCAGCTGCCTAGCTGCGTAGCCGCTTAGCTCGCTGCCGACCGTTCGGCGCAACTGGGCCGGCCGCCGGAACTGCTCGGGGCCGCCCCATCCCGCTGAACGTTTGCGCCGTCTATACCGTCAGGTGGACATGGCGGTCAAGGAGAGCGAAATCCCACAGCTGCGGCGCACATCGGCGGCACTCGAAATCGGCCGATCCCTGGCCTTCGCGCAGTTCGTTGACCGGGCCGCCCTCGACAAGGCGTACCGCTACGCGACGCTGATCCTGGGCGACCCGACCGAAGCAGAGGACGCGACCCACGACGCCGCGCTCCGCGCCTGGCATCGGTTCGGCGAATTGCGCGAACCAAGCCGTTTCGAGGCGTGGTTTGGGCGGATCCTGGTCAACGCCTGTCGCGATCGGCAGCGCGGACGCCGGCACAACACGCTGAGCCTGGATGACCCCACCTTCCCGACCGAGGGGCCGTGGCTGCGAAGCGCCGGCGACCCTGCGGAGGCTTTCGGCCGGCGGGACGCGATGGCCGGGGCGCTTGGCGCGCTCCGCTCCGAACACCTCGAAGTTGTGGTCCTGCGTTTCTACCTCGACCTGACGATCGACCAGATCGCGGAACGGACGGGTACGCGGGCCGGCACGGTGAAGTCGCGTCTCCACTACGCCCTGCGCGAGTTGCGCAGGACCCTCGACGAGGACTCGCTAAAGGAGCATGGAAATGGCTGACGAGCGGGACCTCGACGCGGAGATCCGCAAGACACTCGAAAACATGGCCGCTCGACCGGCGCCCGACCGGCTCCTGGACAAGGTGGCCGCAATTCCGGCAGCCGAGCCGACGTCGGAGCCGCTTCGCGCACTTCAGCGATCGAACCCTTCGCGGCTGCGCCTTGGCTTCAGCCTGGCCTCGGCCGCGATCGTGGCAATCGTCATCGGCGGGGCCTTGTACTTCCGCGGCGGCATCCAGGGCGCCGCCAGCGAGAGCACGCCCCCGGCGAGCGCCTCGTCGATTGCCGCGGAGACCGCCAGCCCGACACCCGCCTCGTCCACGTCGGCGATCGCCTCGACGCCATTGCCCAGCCTCGTGGCCGTGGCGCCGTCGTCGTCACCCAATGCATCCCCGACAGCGCCGGACGCGATCCCGCCCGACTTCCAGCCTCTGTCGGTCACGTTCGTCTCGGCCGACATGGGCTGGGCCCTCGGTAGCGCGGGCTGCGGCGCGAACACCTGCCCGGTCATCGTCCGGACTCTCGACGGCGGCCGGACCTGGACCCGCATCACGGCGCCCCCGGCACCGCTGGATTACGCCGGCGACTACCAGGCCGGAAGCGGCGTGAGCGGATTGCGTTTCGCCGACCCGCTTGACGGCTGGGCCTTTGGGCCGGGCCTGTGGGCTACCCACGACGGCGGCAAGACATGGAAGCAGATCTCGATCCCCGGCCTGCCGAACGGAGCTGTGGCCGCTCTCGAAGCATCCTCAGGGGCCGTCCAGGTCGTCGCCTACGACGGAAACACGGACTACCGAATTGCCTCGAGTCCGGTCTCCTCCGACGCCTTGACGCTCGCCAAGCTGAGCGTGCCCGTTGGCGCCGGCCCGGTGCCCGAAGTACAACTCGTGCTCCAGGGTCAGGCCGGCTGGGTGCTCGAGAACGATCGAGTGGTCACGGCCGGGGCGCGGCTCGTCAATGGGACGTGGCAGACCTGGCAGCCGCCCTGCCTGGATGTACTGGGCCCCGCGACGCTGGCCGCGGCAAACGCGCAAGAGCTGAACGCCGTCTGCAACGAGGGGATCTGGGGCCCGGCGCCCGGAGGCCAGCAGGGCGACCATCTCTATCGCTCGTCCGACGGGGGCCAGACCTTCGTGGAAACGGGACCACAACTCGCCGTGTCCGGGCCGATCGGAGCTCCGTCGGCCTCGACGATAGTCGCCAGCAGCGGCGGGTCCCAGCTGGTCATGACCATCGACGGCGGGCTCACATGGAGCGCCGCCTCCCTCCCGGTCCAGTCTGCCAGCCCCTACGTCAGCTACCTCGGGTTTACCACACCGACCCAGGGCGTGCTGATCGCCTCCGACAGCGGCAACCGTAGCCAGCTACTGATGACCCGCGACGGCGGGCGCACCTGGTTTTCCGTCCAGTTCGGCGGGTAGCCTCGGGCTCGCCTCGACCCATCCCGCGAAACCGGACCTGCGCCGGAGCGCGGGCTACGGCGCGGCGCGGCACGGTAGTCGGACCCAGCCACCCGAACGACCCCGACCGGATTGGAGCGTCGAAATGACCACCACCCACCGCGCCGAGACAGCCGCCCGGTCCGCCGAAATCCGCCTGCCGCACGAAGAACGGGAGGTCCAGCGTTTCGGCGCCATGCGCCTGCTCCCCATCGCCCTGGCCGCCGAAGCGAGGCAGGAAAGCTGCCAGCTGCTCAACGGCATCCTCGCCGACAGCATGATCCTGTACGCCATGTACAAGAAACATCATTGGCTCGTCGCCGGGCCGACCTTCTATCAGCTTCATCTGCTCTTCGACAAGCACGCGGGCGAGCAACTCGAGCTGATCGACCTGCTGGCGGAACGCGTTCAGACCCTGGGCGGCGTGGCGGTCGGCGACCCGCGACATGCCGCCGAACTGACGTCGATCGAGCGACCGCCCGACGGCGCCGAAGACGTGCCTTCCATGATTCACCGGCTGCTCGACGCCCACGAAATCGTGATCACCAATGTCCGGCATGCCATCGACCGGACCGAGGCATCCGAGGATTGGGGCACGAACGACCTGCTCATGAGCGACGTCCTGCGCCGCAACGAGCTGCAGGTCTGGTTCGTGGCCGCTCACCTCGTCGACATCCCGCTCGATGCGTCGCGCGACCGGGCCGCCGGCGAGCCCGGCGCACGAGAGCGGGTGGCCGTTGGTCCCGGTCACCCGCGGAGGTCCGGGCGGGCGTAGCGTCGCGGTAGCGGCTCGCGGGGCTGGTCAAGCAGGCACACCCGCCCCACGCGCCAGTCGGCCTGAATAGGAGGCTTTCAGGCAGGACTCAGCCCGAGCGGCGAACCTGCCCGACGAATACCCCAGGCGGACACGAAGACGGACGATCTGGTCGCGACATCATCACCGAAAGAGCCGCGCCCCCGGTTGCGGCCGTGGACGCGGCTGCGCCGGCGACTCCAAACCAGGCGGCGCCTTCGTTCTGCTGCGCCCTTCGCCGCGACGGCGCTGATCGCCGTCCTGGCCGTTGAGGCCTACGGCGCGGCCACGCCGGGTCCGCGCCCCTTGACCCAGCAGGACGTCGCCACGAGCGTGGCTCACGCGCTCGCATCCGTTACACCGCCGCCGGCCTTCTCGGAAGCTGCCTATGCGGCCGTCCGTCCCTCGGTTGTCGTGATTCAAACGCAGGGGACGACCGCCTCGGCGTCGCCGAGCTCCGGCGGCCAGCCGGCAAGCTCCCCGACCGCCGGCGGATCCCTCGGCAGCGGCGTCGTGATCGACACCAGCGGCGACATCCTGACCGCCCTGCACGTTGTCGCGAACGCCACCTCGATCACGGTCACGTTCGCCGATGGAACCCAATCGCCGGCCCAGGTCCAGACCTCGCAGGCGCAGAACGACATCGCGGTCCTGAAGGCCAGCCAGCCGCCGGCGAATCTCCAGCCCGCCACGCTCGGCAACCCGCGCAGCGTCCAGGTCGGCAGCGAGGCTTTCGTGATCGGCAATCCGTTCGGCCTGCCCGGCTCGATCAGCGCCGGCGTCGTATCGGGGCTCGATCGGTCGTTCCAGCTTCCCAACAACGGTCCGACGCTGCAGGGCCTCATCCAGGTCGATGCCGCGGTCAACCCGGGCAACTCGGGCGGTCCGCTGGTCAACCGGGATGGCCAGGTCATCGGCATCGTCGCCGGCTTGATCAATCCCACCAACCAGGACGTGTTCATCGGCATCGGGCTTGCGGTTCCCATCGACGTGGCGGGCGGCGCGGCTGGTTTGCCGCTCGACTAGCCTCGACAGGCAGGAGGTCAACAGGTGCGTACACTGGCGGTTTCGGAGCCCACGGCGCCGATGGAGCGCCTGCTCTACGAGGTCAAGAAGGTCATCGTCGGCCAGGACCACCTCCTGGAGCGGCTGGCCGTGGCATTGCTCGCGCGCGGCCACTTGCTGGTCGAAGGCGTTCCGGGGCTGGCCAAGACGATGGCCATCAAGACGCTCGCGGAAGCCATCGGCGGCGAGTTCAAGCGGATCCAGTTCACGCCGGACCTGGTGCCGGCCGACCTGATCGGGACGCGCATCTACAACCAGAAGACCGGCGAGTTCAACACGTCGCTTCGGGCCGGTCTTCACGAACCTGCTGCTCGCCGACGAGATCAACCGCGCCCCGGCCAAGGTCCAGAGCGCGCTTGCTCGAGGTCATGCAGGAGCGCCAGGTCACGATCGGTCGCGAGACCCACGCGGTGCCCGACCCGTTCCTCGTGCTGGCCACCCAGAACCCGATCGAGACCGAGGGCACCTACGCCCTGCCCGAGGCCCAGGTCGACCGGTTCATGCTCAAGGTGCTGGTCGGCTACCCGAGCGCCAACGAGGAGTTCGTCATCGTCGAGCGCATGACCGGGCGCCTCGAGCCGGTGCAGGAGGTGCTCTCGACCACGGAAGCTGCTCGACCTGCAGCAGCAGGCCGATCGCGTCTACGTCGACCCGGCGCTGATGGAGTACGCCGTGCGACTCGCGACGGCCACGCGGGCGCCCCGAGCGCACGGCATGCCGGACCTGGAGCGTTACATCACTTACGGCGCCAGCCCGCGAGCCTCGATCAACCTGATCCTCACCGCCCGTGCCCTGGCCTTCGTCCGTGGCCGCGACTACGCGCTGCCGCAGGACGTGCTCGACATGGCTCGCGACGTGATGCGCCACCGCCTGGTGCTCTCGTTCGAGGCGCTGTCGGACAACGTGACCGCCGACGACGTCCTGACCATGATCCTCAAGCGGATTCCGGTGCCGGTGGTGCCGCTCCGAGAGCGCTCCGATGCTCGTCCCAGAGCCTGAAGCCGTGGTCTGGACGCCGGCCACTCCAGCGGGACGATGCGAATCCCGGCCCGGAGAAGCGGCGCGGCCCCAGGCGGCTGGCGTCGGCGTCGTTCCGTCCACTCGGGCCGCGGCGCCTTCCCCGCGCCCGTCTCGACGCCGCGGGGACGGCCCGCGTCCGCTCGCCCGAGCAGATCCTCCAGCGCCTCGACTGGAAGGTCATCCGGCGCCTCGACGGCCTGCTCCAGGGCGACTACCGCAGCCTGTTCTGCGGCAACGGCATCGATCTCGTCGACCTGCGCGAGTACCAGCCGGGCGACGACGTTCGATACATCGACTGGAACGTCACGGCTCGCATGGACACGCCGTACGTTCGCGAATACGTCGAAGATCGCGAGATCACGGCCTGGTTCCTGCTCGATCTCAGCCCGTCGGTGGATTTCGGCACCGTGGAGACCGAGCGGGTCAAGCGGACCGTCCTGATCGATTTCGTGGCGACGCTGGCACGGCTTCTGACCCGGCGCGGCAATCGCGTCGGTGCGATGTTCTACGGCAGCTCCGTGGAACTCACCGATGCCGGCCCGCGGCGGCCGCGATCCAGGTCCTGCGGCTGATCGACGAGCTGCTTCACCAGCCGAGCCCCGAACAGGCTCCGTTCACGGATCTGTCGCCGCTCCTTGCCGCCGGCCAGAGCGTCATCAAGCGGCGCTCGCTGGTATTCATCGTCTCGGACTTCATCAGCGTGCCGGGCTGGGAGCGGCCGCTGAGCCTGCTCAACCGGCGCCACGAGGTCGTCGCGGTCCGGCTGACCGATCCGCGCGAGATCGAACTGCCGGACGTTGGGCCGGTGATCATGGAGGACGCCGAGACGGGCGAGCAGCTCTACGTGGACACCCACGACGCGGGATTCCGGCGCCGCTTCGAGGAGGCGGCCCGCCGCCGCGGACGCCGAGATGTCCGCGGCGTTCAAGCGATGCCGGCGTCGAGGCGCTGTCGCTGTCCACCGACGAGGACCTCGTGCGCTCCATCGTCCGGATGGCCACGACCCGCCGCCGGCCAGGCGCAGGTAGCCCATGTCGTTCATCTGGCCCCCACTGCTTCTATCGCTGCTCCTGATCCCGGTCGGGGATACTGCTCTACCGATTCCTCGATACGCGACGGCGCCGACGGTTGACGGACGTACGGCGGTCCGAGCGCTGGCGCAGGGCGGTCAGGCTCGACGCCGCGTCCGCGATCGGGCGCCGGCGGCGCTGCTGCTCGGCGGCCTGGCGGTGCTTTCCGTGGCGATGGCGCGACCACAGGCCGTGGTCAGCCTGCCGCAGGAGCAAGGCACGGTCATCCTCGCCTTCGACGTGTCCGCGAGCATGGCGGCCACCGACCTCCAGCCGACGCGGATGGCCGCCGCCAAGGCCGCGGCCAGGGACTTCGTCGCGCGCCAGCCGGCCGGCGTCACGATCGGCGTCGTGGCCTTCAGCGACTCGGGCGTGTCGGTCCAGACGCCCACGACCGACCAGGCAACCGTGCTGGCCGCGATCGACAGGCTGACTCCGCAACGCGGCACGTCACTGGCGGAGGGCATCCTCGCTTCGCTCAAGGTCATAACCGTCGCCGAGGCCGGCCCGTACGCCAACAACTACTACACCAAGCCCGCGGCCGGCGCAACACCGTCGCCGTCGCCTACGCCCGTGCCAGCCGGGAACCCACGCGCCGGCGGCCATCGTCCTGTTCAGCGACGGGGAGAACAACGAATCCCCGGATCCGCAGACGGCTGCCCAGGCGCCGCCGACCAGGGCGTGCGGATCTACACGGTCGGCATCGGGAGCACCGCCGGCGCGACCGTGACCGTCAGCGGCTTCCAGCTCCACACGCAGCTCGACGCTGCCACCCTCCAGCAGATCTCCCAGACGACCGGCGGCACCTACTTCGCCGCGACCGACGTCGCTCAGCTGCACGCGGTCTACGACAACCTCGACACGGCGGTCGTCATCCAGCCACAGCTGACGGAGATCACGGCGATCTTCGCCGGCGTGGGCCTGGTACTGCTGATCGGGGGCGCCTTGACTTCGCTCCTGTGGCTCGGGCGACCGACATGACCGGACGGCAATAGATGGACTTCCTGTGGTCTGACTTCCTGGTGCTTCTCCTGCTGCTGCCGGCGATGGCGGCGCTGTACGTCTGGGCGATGCGGCGGCGCCGGCCGGCGGGACTGCGCTACTCGAGCCTAGCGCTGGTCCGCGAAGCGGCGCCGGGATCCTCTCGCCTGCGGCGCCACCTGCCCTTCGTGCTCCTCCTGGCGGCGTTCGGCGGCCTGGTGGTGGCGCTTGCGCGGCCGGTGGTGGTCGCTGAGCGTGCCCACCAATCAGACCACGATCATCCTCACCATCGACGTGTCCGGCAGCATGTGCTCGACCGACATCCCGCCGAGCCGGATCCAGGCGGCGGAGTCGGCGGCCGCGGCATTCATCAAGAGCCAGCCGGCCGCGGACGCGGATCGGGATCGTCGCCTTCAGCAGCTTCGCCGAAGTGGTCCAGGCGCCCACGGCCGACAGGACGGTCCTTCTCGACGCGCTGGGCAGCCTCGCCACGGGCCAGCGAACGGCCATCGGCGATGGCATCCTGGCCTCCATCGACGCCATATCCGAGGTCGATCCCGCCGTCGCGAAGAGCCAGACCGACACCTCGACCGGGCCCGCCCCGACGCCGGTGCCGCCGGGCGACTACGCCCCCGACATCGTCGTCCTGCTCACCGACGGCGTGAACAACACCGGCACGGCGCCGCTGGACGCTGCTCAGCAAGCTGCCGATCGTGGTGTCCGCGTCTACACGATCGGCTTCGGGACCGCCAACGGCGGCGCCCTCGATCCGACCTGCGCGTCGCAGCTCATCGGCCGCGAGCCTGGCGGCGGCGCGGGTGCCTTCGGCGGTGGTTTCGGCGGCGGTGGCGGGTTCGGTGGCGGGTTCGGCCAGGGCGGCGGTGGCGGGTTCCCGAGAGGGATCGACGAGGCGACCCTGCAGCAGATCGCCGCCAAGACCGGCGCCAAGTACTACCCGGCGGAGAACGCGGCCCAGCTGAACGGCGTCTTCCAGAGCCTCCCGACCAACTTGATCACCAAGCATGAGACCACGGAGGTCAGCGTCGTCTTCGTCGGGATCGGCGCGTTGCTGGCTGCGCTGGCAGCGCTGCTCGGCAAAGCCTGGCGCCCGCTGCCGTAAGAACCGGGCCTACCGCCGGGCGGGGCCGGACTTCCAGGACGTGTATCTCGGCGGCCATTCGTCCGGACCGCCTCGAACTCCCAGGACGGCCGCCTCTATGTCGAATTCGAGGAGCCGGTAGGTCTCGTCGACCTCGAAATACCAGCCCGAGGCCACCCGATCGTAGACCGCCCCGGCCGCCACTGGCGCGGCCCGGCCCCGCACGGAGAATTCGCTCGGGGCCGCAGGATCCCGATGGGAGTGGAGGGCGTAGCGGCCGTCCTGTTCCAGGTCGGTGCGCTTCGCCGACTTCAGGATGAACGCGTACAGCACCCCGTCGACCACGCGTATCCAGATTGGATGGATGCGAGGCGGATCGTCGCCGCGGACGGTCGCCAGGAAGCCCTCGTCGATCTCTCCCCGATGGAGAAGCCGCGCGCCTCCGGCCGCCAGATCCGGCGCCGCAGCGGCGAATTCGGCCCATGTCGCCATGTTCCGCTCCTCGAATGCCCGCGGCGGGCTACCGGCAGCGTCCGGCACGAGATTCGCGAGTCCGTTTCGGGACAAGGCCGCGAGCCGCTCAACCTCGCCAGTATCGCCTGTTCGTCGGGTCCCTCCGAGCGGCCGGGCAGGCTCGCTCGTTCGGTGCGCCGCCCGGTCAGCCCCCGGCGGCGAGGCCGCGGGCCAGGAGCTCTTCGTACCGCTCCGGATCCACATTGCCGCCGCTCAGGATGGCCACGACACGGCCCGTCGCCGGCAGCTCGTCCTCGTGGAATAGCCACGCGGCCAGGGTGGTGGCGCCCGAGGGCTCAAGTACCAGGCGCGCTTCGCGCGAGGCGCGAACCATGGCTCGAGCTATCTCGTCCTCGGTCACGGTCACGATGCCGTCGAGATGGCGGCGCATCAGCTCGAACGGGATCTGCCCAACGTGAGTTGCTCGCTGGCCGTCGGCGATCGTTCGGCCGACCACGTCGGCGGGCCAGGTGACGATATGACCGCTGGCGAGGGACTCGCGAGCGTCGGCGGCGAGTACCGGCTCGACGCCGAGCACGACCGCGTCGGGCCTGAGCGACTTGACCGCCACCGCTACACCGGCGGCGATCCCGCCGCCCCCGACCGGCACCAGGACGGTGAGCGGCGGAGTGGCGCGCTCTGCGCCGGCCGGCGGCGCACCGCTTGTGTCGATGGCGGCGATCTGTTCGACGATTTCGAGTCCCACGGTGCCCTGGCCCGTGATCGTCGCGGCATCGTCGTACGGCGCCACGATCGACAGGCCCTCGCTCGCCGCCAGCTCGGTCGCCCGCACGGCACGCTCTTCGCTCGAAGGTCCGACGAAGACGATTTCGGCGCCGTCCGCCCGGACCCGATCGACCTTGATCCGCGGCGCGTTCGATGGCATCACGATGACGGCCCGGACCCCCAGCAGCCGGGCCGCCCGGGCGACGCCCTGGGCGTGGTTCCCGCTGGAGTAGGCGGCGACCCCGACGGCGCGGCGTTCGGCCGGCAAGGTGGCGATGTTGTAGTAGGCGCCGCGCAGTTTGAAGGCGCCAATCGGCTGCAAAGACTCGGGCTTCAGCCAGGCCCGAGTTCGGCCGGTGCTGTCGCCGTCCAGCGGAGAGCCGAACGGAAGCAACGGCGTGCGCACCGTCACACCGCGCAGGAGCTCGGCGGCCGCGCGGATCCGGACAAGCGTCACCGGGACCGGTGGGTCGAGCCGCGCATCTGATCGAGAGCCGGACGAGGTCCCCGGCTCTGTTTGTCGTGGGTCCATGTCGCCGACTATAAGGCTCCTTCATCAGCCGGTCGGATCGGACCGCGGGAAGCAAGTCCGACAGGCGGCACAACGCTCATTCGGGCGAGGCACGGTGCCAGAATGCCGTCTCCGCAACTACCAGGAGGAGACGTGTGATGGTGGATGCCGTCATTTCAGTGCTCAACAAGCCGGCGTGGGTGGACCTCTCGAGCGCAGACCCCGCGGCCTCCCGGGACTTCTACTCGAAGCTGTTCGGATGGCAGGTCGAGGTCAACCCCGACCCGGTATACGGCGGATACGCCATGGCCAAGGTCGATGGCAAGGATGTCGCCGGTATCGGGCCCAAGATGATGCCCGACGCTCCCACGGCATGGACGGTCTACATCGGCACTGACGACGCGGATGCGCTCGCGGCCAGAGTGACCGCAGCGGGCGGCGCGGTCATCGCCCCGCCGATGGAAGTCGGGGATCAGGGCCGGATGGCAGTGTTCCAGGATCCCTCGGGCGCTTACATCGCCGCCTGGCAGCCTATGGCAATGGGCGGTTTCGCGACCGGAGCGAACGCCTTCGGTTGGGCTGAGTTGAACGCGCGGGGCGCCGACAAGACCCTGCCGTTCTACAACGCGATCTTCGGCTGGGCGTCGAAGTCGAGCCCGATGGGCGAAGGTCAGCCCCCCTACATCGAGTTCCTGCTCGGCGACGACAGCATCGCCGGCGCCACGGAAATGAACGCCATGGTCCCGCCGGAAGTACCGAGCTACTGGATCGTCTACTTCAACGTCGGTGACGTCGACGGCGCGTTCCGCAAGGCCCTCGACGCCGGCGCACGGGAAATGCTTGCCCCGATGGACTTCTCCGGCGGGCGTTTCGCAATCATGGCCGACCCCCAGGGCGCCGTATTCGGCGTGCTCAAGACGATCCCCCGCTGACACCGGGCGCTTCGCCGACGATCAGTCGGTGCGTGGCCGGCGGCGCCATGTCGCCGGAGCGAATGCCGGGCCGAGCTTCACTGCTCGGCCCGGCATTACCGTCACTAACGGCCGGGAAGGGCCCGGCTCCAGATCGCGAGGCGGCTCCCCGGGGGGGCAGCTGCGTGGGCACCGCGGGCGCCGCGGCGAGGTTCCTGTGCGCCCTGAGCGGCAAATAGCCGGCGACCCCTCCGGGCCACGACCTCGCAGGGCCGGTGGTCGTGCTCCGCCTCTGGGCGGGCCCACGCGACAGGGGAGATACGGCCCCCACAGTCGGGAAGTGCGGCCCGCGGACCGGACGTGCCGGCTTCGTACCATCTGGAACAAGTCCCATCAGATCGCGCCGGTCGAACGCGACCTGACCACCGTCTGCGCTTCGTTCTTCATTACGGATTTGGAGAGAGGGCACATGCCCGTCCTGCACGCCAAGCCACCCGCGCCCAGCGACGACAAGCGCTGGAAGATCGTCGAGACCCGTATGCGCCGCATCGGCGATCGACCTGCCGCGTTGATCGAGGCCCTGCACGCCGCTCAGGAGGCCTTCGGCTACATCGACAACGACGCCCTCCACTATGTCGGCGACACGCTCGGCGTACCCCATTCGCGGGTCTACGGCGTCGCAACGTTCTACTCGTTCTTCACCCTCAAGCCCGAGGGCGAGCACACCTGCGTGGTCTGCACCGGGACCGCCTGCTATATCAACGGGGCCAAGGACATCATCGCGGGCCTCGAAAGCGGGCTCCACGTCAAGCCGAAGCACACCACCGCCGACGGCAAGGTCTCCGTCCTGACTGCACGCTGCCTGGGCGCTTGCAGCCTGGCGCCGGCCGTCGTCGTGGATGGCGAGGTCAAGGGCAAAGTCACCCCTTCGGAGCTCGTCGCTCAGCTGGAGGCCTTGTGAGCGAGATGACCTCGGCGGCCCGGCCCAATCACCGCCGGACCGATGACACTTCCCACGAGCCGCAGCGCGCGACGGCGTATGTCTGCGAAGCCGCCAGTTGCATGTCAGCTCGGGCTCACGAGATCACCATGCGCCTCGGCGAGCGCACGGCCGAAGACGGCCTGACCGACGTCACCGTCAAGCGTGTGGGCTGCCTCGGCCTGTGTGCCGCCGGTCCGCTCGTCGAGATCGCGGAAACGGGCGAGCTCTTCTCCCACGTCACCCCCGAGAACGTCGAGGGCATCGTCAGCGCCCTCGAGGCCGTGAAGCCGACCGACACGCGCCGGCCGCAGGGGCCGTTCTTCGAGAAGCAGCTGCGGGTCGCAACCGAGAACCTCGGCCGCATCGACCCGGAAAGCCTCGACGACTACATCGAGCGGGGCGGCTACGAGGCGCTCAAGCAGGTCCTCGCCGACATGACCTCGACCCAGGTGCGCGACGTGATCACAGCCAGCGGGCTGCGCGGCCGCGGCGGCGCCGGTTACCCGGTCGGGCTCAAGTGGACGACCGTCGCCAAGGCTCAGGGGCCGCAGAAATACGTGGTCTGCAACGCGGACGAGGGCGACCCCGGAGCGTTCATGGACCGCAGCGTCCTTGAGAGCGACCCGTTCCGTGTCCTGGAAGGGATGGCCATTGCGGCCTTCGCCGTCCATGCCACCGAGGGCTACATCTACTGCCGAGCGGAATACCCGCTGGCGGTGTCTCGTCTCAGGACGGCGATCCGACTGGCGCAGCGGGCCGGGTTCCTGGGCAGCGGTATCGGCGACACGGCCTTCAACTTCGACGTCCAGATCCGGCTCGGAGCCGGCGCTTTCGTCTGCGGCGAGGAAACCGCCCTGATCGCCTCGATCGAAGGGCGTCGCGGCACGCCGCGCCCCCGCCCGCCGTATCCGGCCGTTTCCGGCCTGTGGGGTTGCCCCACTCTGCTCAACAACGTCGAGTCCTACGCCAACGTGCCCACGATCCTGCGCAAGGGCGCGGGGTGGTACTCGCAGATCGGCATCGGGAAGAGCAAGGGCACCAAGGTCTTCGCTCTGGCCGGGCGAATCGTCAACACCGGCCTCGTCGAGGTGCCGATGGGCACGACGCTTCGAGAAATCGTCTACGACATCGGCGGCGGCATCATCGACGACCGGCCGTTCAAGGCGGTCCAGACCGGCGGCCCTTCAGGCGGCTGCATTCCCGCCCAGTTCCTCGACATGCCCGTCAGCTACGAATCCCTCATCGAAGTCGGATCGTTCATGGGATCGGGCGGCTTGATCGTGATGGACGACACATCCTGCATGGTCGACATCGCCAAGTACTTCATGGACTTCTGCCGCGAGGAGTCATGCGGCAAGTGCGTCCCGTGCCGTGTCGGCACAACTCAGCTGTACATGCTTCTTGATCTGATAAGCCGCGGCGAGGCGACGATGGACGACCTGGCACAGCTCGAAAGGCTGGCCGGGATTATCCAGCGAACGGCCCTCTGCGGCCTCGGGCAGGGAGCCCCAAACCCGATCTTCAGCACGCTGCGTTACTTCCGGGACGAGTACATCGCCCACATCGTCGACAAGGTCTGTCCCGCCGGCGTCTGCACGATCACTGCGCCGGAGGTGATGGCATGACGGCCTCGGTTCTAACGTTCAAGATCGACGGCAAGGACGTCGCGGGCACCGAAGGCGAGACCGTGATGCAGGTGGCCGAGGAAAACGGCATCGACATCCCGGGCCTGTGCCACCTCGACGGCATCCACGACCGCGGCGCCTGCCGGCTGTGCATGGTCGAAATCGGAGGGTCTCCCCGACTCACCGCGGCCTGCACGACCCAGATCGCCGAGGGCATGGACGTCACGGCCCACTCCGAACGCCTGATGGAATACCGGCGCGCCGTCGTGGAGATGCTCTTCCTCGAGCGCAATCACGTCTGCGCGGTCTGCGTGGCCAACAACCACTGCGAGCTGCAGGAGACGGCAGACGAACTGGGAGTGACCCATTTTGACCTGCCGCGGGTCAACCCCCAGTTCGACATCGACGCCAGCCACCGGCTCTTCGCCATCGACCACAACCGCTGCATCCTGTGCCTGCGCTGCGTGCGAGTCTGCGACGAGATCGAAGGCGCGCACACCTGGGACGTGATGCACCGCGGCCTCGAGACCCGCGTCCAGACCGACATGGGCATTCCCTGGGGCGAGTCGACGACCTGCACCAGCTGCGGGAAATGCGTCCAGGTTTGCCCGACCGGCGCCCTCTTCGAAAAGGGCCGCGCCGTGTCGTCGGGCAGCAAACACCAGCGGCCCTTCCTGCCGTGGCTGAAGGTCGTGCAAGAGGAGCGTGGGCTGTGAGCAAGCCGAGGATCGCCACCGTCTGGCTCGATGGCTGCTCGGGCTGCCACATGTCGCTGATCGACCTCGACGAGCGCCTGCTCGACATCTTCGAGCGGGCCGACCTCGTCTACAGCCCGCTCGTCGACATCAAGGACTATCCCGAAGAGGTCGACGTGTGTCTCGTCGAAGGCGCCGTCTCCAGCGAGGAAGACCTCCACAAGATCAAGATGGTCCGCGAACGGACCAAGACGATCATCGCCTTCGGAGACTGCGCCGTGACCTCCAACGTCCCGGGCATGCGGAACCCGATCGGAGTCCAACCGCTGCTGGATCGGGCCTACATCGAGAACGTCGACGTAAACCCGCAGATCCCGACGCAGGTCGTCCCGAAGCTCCTGCCGATGGCTCGGCCGGTCCACCTCGTCATCCCCGTCGACGTTTTCCTGCCCGGCTGCCCGCCGTCGGCCGACCTCATTTACAACATGCTCGATGACCTGCTGGCCGGACGCGTCCCCGACGTGACCGGGGCCCGGTTCGGTCGCTGACGGGAGCCAACATGACCCGCGAAATCGTCATCGATCCCGTCACCAGGATCGAAGGCCACTCCAAAATCACCATCCAGCTCGACGATCGTGGCGAGGTGGTCGACGCGCACTTCCACGTGACCCAATTCCGTGGCTTCGAGCGCATCACGCAGGGACGCCCCGTCCACGAGATGCCGGCCATCATGGCCCGCATCTGCGGCATCTGCCCCGTCAGCCACCTGATCGCATCGTCCAAGGCCGTCGACGACATCCTCGCCGTCGAGCCGCCCCCCGCGGGTCAGGACCTGCGGCGGGTGATCAACCTCGGCCAGATCGTGCAGTCGAACGCCCTCTCGCTTCTTCCACCTGTCGGCCCCGGACCTGCTGTTCGGGTTCGACGCCGACCCGGCCAAGCGCAACATCATCGGACTCGCGCGGGCCAATCCGCAGCTGGCCAGGGACGGCATCGCCCTGCGCAAGTGGGGCCAGCAGATCATCGAATGGATCGGCGGCAAGCGCATCCACCCGACCTGGATCATCCCCGGCGGGATGGCGCTGCCGCTCACAGCCGAGGTCCGGGACCGGATACTCGCCGGCGTCCCGGAGGCGATCGCGGCCGTGGAACGGGCCATCGCCTGGTACAAGACGGACATGGTCCGCTGGGAAGAGGAGGCTGCAACCTTCGGCAACTTCCGATCGGCGTTCATGGCCCTCGTCGATCGCAACGGCAACGTGGACCATTACGACGGCTGGCTGCGCGTCATCGACGCCGACGGCAACCTTCTTGCCGACCGGGTCGATCCGCACAACTTCAACGACTACATCGGCGAAGCGGCCGAGCCGTGGACATACCTGAAGTCGACCTACTGGAAGGCGATGGGCTACCCGGACGGCATCTACCGCGTCGGCCCGCTGGCTCGGGTCAACGTGGCGGACCGGATGGGTACTCCCCGCGCCGACGAGGAGCTCGAGAAGTTCCGCTGGCGCGTCGGCCGCGTGGCCAGCTCTTCGTTCCACTACCACTACGCCCGGCTCATCGATACCCTCCACTGCATCGAAAAGATCGAGAGCCTCCTGCGCGGCCCGGACATCCTCTCCAAGCACGTCCTGGCACGCGCGCAGGTCAACCGCAACGAGGGCATCGGCGTCTCCGAAGCTCCGCGCGGCACGTTGATGCACCACTACAAGGTCGACGACGACGGCATCGTGCAGTGGGCCAACCTGGTCATCGCCACGGGTCACAACAACATGGCCATGAACCGGGCCGTGCTCCAGGTGGCTCGCAATCACGTCAAGGGCGACAAGATCGAGGAGCCGATGCTCAACCGCGTCGAGGCGGTCATCCGCTGCTACGACCCTTGCCTGAGCTGCTCGACTCACGCTCTGGGTGAGATGGCCCTGCGAATCCAGCTCCTGGGGCCCGACGGTGCGGTCCTCTCCGACCTGGCCCGCTGACCTTTTTCGAGACGCAGACCGGAGCGGCCGGAGCGGCGGGCGTCCGCGCCCCGTGACTATCGGAGTGGCGCAGTGAATCCCGGCGCGGCCGGAGCGTTGATCGTCGGCTACGGCAATTCGCTGCGCAGCGACGACGGGCTGGGCCGGTACGCCGTAGAGCGCCTCGCCGGAGACCCGAGATTGCTCGGAGCCACCGTCCTGTGGCGACACCAGCTGACACCTGAACTCGCCCACGACATCGGCCAGGCCTCGCTCGTGGTCCTGATCGATGTCAGCGTCGAACAGGAGCCGGGAGCGATCGCCGTCCGCCGGCTCGCAGCCAGTTCGAGCGCGGGATCGGCCTGGTCGCACCATGTCGATCCGGAGTCTCTCGTCGCGCTGGCACGCGAGCTCTGGAACGCGTCACCGGATGTGTTCGTGGTGAGCGTAGGGGCCGGATCCCTCGACGTCGGCGAACGTCTGTCACCGGCCGTGGAGGCCGCGCTTCCGCAATTGGTCGAAACCGTCGTCGGTCTGGTTTCCAGGCACGAACCGGGACATTGAGTCGGGCCCCGCCGGCCGCTGCAGGACGCTTGCAACAACTGGCGAGTTTTTGCGTAGAATTGCGTCATGTCCAAACGACTTGCGGAAGTAGCTCGGAAGGTCGGCGTCAGCGAGGCCACGGTAAGCCGCGTCCTCAACGAGAAACCCGGAGTGTCCGAAACGACGCGCCAGGCAGTGCTGACGGCCCTCGACGTCCTCGGCTACGAGCGCCCGACGAAACTGCGGGGCGAACGGGCCCGGCTCGTCGGGCTGGTGCTGCCGGAACTACAGAACCCGATCTTCCCGGCTTTCGCCGAGGTGATGGGCGCGGTCCTCGCCCAGCGAGGTTTCACGCCCGTGCTCTGCACGCAGACCACGGGCGGAGTCTCCGAGGCCGACTATGTGGACTTGCTCCTTCAGCAGCAGGTCTCCGGCATCGTCTTCGTCGGCGGGCTGTACGCCCAGGCCGACGCGCCGCACGAGCATTACGCGCGGCTGGCGGAGCGGCGCCTGCCCACGGTTCTCGTAAACGCCGCCTTCGGCGACCTGGGTTTCCCCTGCGTGTCGTGCGACGACTCCGTGGCAATGGAGCAATCCATGGGCCACCTGATCTCGTTGGGGCACTCCAGGATCGGCGTGCTGATAGGCCCGCCGGACCACGTTCCTTCTCAGCGCAAGCTCGCAGCCGCGCGTGTCGTTGCCGCCAAGGCCGGCATTTCCCTCGACGCTGACCAGATAGTGCACTCGTTCTACTCGCTCGAAGGTGCCCAGGCTTCGGCGATGCGCCTGCTCGAGGCGGGCGTCACCGGGATCGTCTGCGCCAGCGACCCGATGGCGCTCGGAGCCATTCGCGCCGCCAGACGAGCCGGTCTGAATGTGCCAAGAGACGTTTCCGTGGTGGGCTTCGACGACTCCGCCCTGATGACCTGCACCGACCCGCCTTTGACCACGGTGCGCCAGCCGATCGAGCCAATGTGCCGCACGGTCATAGAGCTTCTCGTGTCCCAGATCGCCGGGACGGGTATGTCCCACGACGAGTTGCTCTTCGAGCCCGAGCTGGTTGTCCGAGGCTCCACCGCGCCGCCCGTCCTCGCAGTGGCGGCCCGCTAAGGCCACCCAGCCTCCCGTCTCCCGCAGGCTTCGCCCCCCCGACCGGTCCGGTCGTCCTGCCGCGCACCGCACTCTCGACTGCCGGGCGCTGGCTGCCGGCGTCCCGTTGCGACGAGCGTAGCTCACTTGCGCGCTGAAACACAACTTACAAAAGTGGGCCTGTCAAGATCTTGCGTAGAATTATCTGATAGTGTACTTTGCGCTGGCGGCCACCGAAACCCGCCCGGTGAGGCACCGGCCGCTCGACCGGAGCAGAGTCCAAGTGACAGACGGGGCCCTCACAGCAATTGCACCCGCATCCGCGGCCGACACCGCCGAATACCGGTGGTGGCGCCACGCCGTCATCTACCAGGTCTACGTTCGCAGCTTCGCGGACGGCAACGGCGACGGCATCGGAGACCTGGCCGGCGTCCGGTCCCGCCTTCACTATCTCGCCGAACTGGGCGTCGACGCAATCTGGTTCACGCCCTGGTACGTCTCGCCGCTCGCCGACGGCGGATACGACGTCGCCGACTACCGAGCTATCGATCCCGCCTTCGGATCGCTCGACGAAGCCGAGCGGCTGATCGTTGAAGCCCGGGCACTCGGCATCCGGACGATCGTCGACGTCGTCCCCAACCACGTTTCCGACCGGCACGCCTGGTTCCAGGCGGCACTCGCATCCGGGCCCGGGTCTCCAGAACGCGCAAGGTTCTGGTTCCACCCGGGTCGGGGCGAGGACGGCAGCGAGATCCCGAACGGCTGGACGTCCAACTTCTCCGGCCCGGCCTGGACTCGGACGCAGAACCCGGACGGCACTCCCGGAGAGTGGTACCTCCACCTCTTCTCGCACGAACAGCCCGACCTGAACTGGGACCACCCCGACGTCCGTGCCGAGCACGAAGCCATCCTCGAGTTCTGGTTCGACCGCGGCGTTGCGGGCATTCGTATCGACTCGGCGGCTCTGCTGGTCAAGGACCCCACACTGCCGGAGATTCCGGCCCAGTCGGAGCCGGGCCAGCACCCCAATACGGATCGCGACGAGCTGCACGAGATCTACCGCCGCTGGCGCGCCGTTGCCGAGTCGTACCCGGACGACCGCATCCTCGTCGGCGAGATCTGGCTGCCGGACGCCAGCCGTTTCGCCAAGTACCTACGGCCCGATGAACTCCACACCGCGTTCAATTTCGACTTTCTCGTCCGGCCCTGGGACGCGGCAAGCCTCAGGGAATCGATCGACGGGACGTTGGCTGCGCATGCCCCGGTTGGCGCTCCAGCCACCTGGGTGCTCTCCAACCACGACGTGACCCGGCCCGTCACTCGGTACGGCCGGGAGGACACGGCCTTCGCCTTCGCCACGAAGCGAGAGGGCACTCCGACCCACCTCGAGCTGGGCAGCCGCCGGGCCCGGGCAGCCGCCTTGTTGTGTGCGGCGCTGCCGGGCTCGCTCTACATCTACCAGGGCGAGGAGCTGGGCCTCGAAGAAGTCCAGGGTCTGCCGCCCGAGCGCCGGCAGGACCCCATGTACCTGCGTTCCGGCGGCACCGATCCCGGCCGGGACGGCTGCCGCGTGCCCCTTCCCTGGGCCGGATTGGGGTCGCCGTTCGGTTTCAGCCCTGCGGACGCGGTCGCCGAACCATGGCTGCCGCAACCGAGCAACTGGGCAGCTCGCACGGTCGAGGCCGAACAGCGCGACCCCAATTCGATGCTGAGCCTCTACCGCAGGATGCTCGCGATCCGCCGGAACGACCGGTCTCTCGCGGGGCCGGACCTGGCCTGGCTGCCCTCCTCCGACGAGGTCCTCGCCTTCGCCAGGGGCTCCCATTTCATCAACGTCACCAACCTGTCGGCGGCGCCGATTGAGCTTCCATCCGACTGCTCGCTCCTTCTCGCCAGCACCGAGTTGGCCGGCGGCCTGCTGCCGCCGGACGCAACGGCCTGGCTCCGTCCCCAGGGAGCTTCAATGCACGACCGCACCCTCCGGAGCCCGATTGAGGGAGGAGAATGAGGATGGTGTGATGCCTCAAGCGGGTGTCCGGGGGGACTCGAGTCCTGAGAACGAAATCGAAATGGACCGACAACCGAGGTTACTGAAGAACATGGCAGCAAAGCCGAACAGCAGGCTCAAGGGGCTGGTGATGGTTGCTTTGACCATCGCCACCGTGGGGGCCTGCAGCTCCGCAACCAGCACTCCCACCGCCACGACGGGGGCCGCCGCTTCGACCAACCCGAGCAGCGCCGCCAGCACCGCCAGCCACAAGCCCGTCACCATCTCCGTGGGCGTGCTTCGGCCGGGCGCCACTCAGGAGGCCACGGACGCGCTGAACCTCCAAATCAGCGAGTTCGAAGCCAAGTATCCGTGGATCACCGTCGAGCCCATGGAATACAACTGGACCGCCCCGACGTTCACCGCAGCCCTCGCGGCCGGCACTCTGCCGGACGTCTTCACGATCCCCTTCACGGACGGCAAGGGCCTCATTCAGCAGCACCAGATCGTCAATATCGACTCTCGGGTCCGGGCGCTCCCGTACGCCGACAAATTCAACAAGAGCATCCTCGCCAACGGCCAGGATGAAAAGGGCCAGATCTGGGCCGTGCCATACACCGCGTACGGCATGTCGCTCACCTACAACCGCACGATCTTCACCCAGGCCGGTCTCGATCCGAACAAGCCGCCCACGACCTGGGACGAGGTCCGTGCCGACGCCAAGACCATCTCCGACAAGACGCACAACGCCGGCTTCGCCGAGATGGCCACGCAGAATACCGGCGGCTGGCAGCTGACCACCATGACGTACGCCCTCGGCGGCCGCATGGAGACGACCGGCACCGACGGCAAGGTCACCGCCACGCTCAACAACTCCGCCACCAAGAGCGCGCTCCAGTTCCTCCACAGCCTCCGCTGGGACGACAACTCGATGGGCGCAACCTTCGACTACAACTGGACCTCGATCAATCAGGCCTTCGCGGCCGGCCAGATCGGCATGTTCACCGGCGGATCCGACCTCTACACGGCCATGGTCCAGAACAACAACCTGAACCCCGCCGACTACGGCGTGACGATCATCCCGCTCGCCAGCGACCCGAACGCGGGCGTCCTCGGCGGCGGCACCCTCGCGGCCGTCAACGTCGTCACGACCGAAGCTCAGCGCGACGCCGCAGTCGACTGGATCGACTTCTACTGGATGAACAAGCTGCTCACCCAAGACGGCGCGGTGGCCGATGCCAAGGCCCTCAAGGCCAACGACCAGGCCGTCGGCGTTCCGACTCTGCCCCTCTTCGACAAGGCCACCTACGATCAGACCCAGCTCTGGATCAAGGACTACATCAACGTCCCGACCGACCAGATGACCCCCTTCACCTCCAAGATCTTCGACGAGCCGCTCATCAACGAGCCGGCCAGCAACACCCAGGATCTCTACGCGGCACTCGACCCGGTCCTCCAGGCCGTGCTGACCGACAAGAACGCCAACATCGACACGCTTCTCAACGCCGCCAACAAGCAAGTCCAGACCGTCCTCGACAAGGGATAGTCGACCCAACGAGATGGGGGCCCAGGCTCCCGGGCCCCCATCTGTTCCTCCTCTAGAGCGCGGCAAACGACGCGCAGAAAGGCAGTCGCGCGGTAATGAGTGCTCCGTCTGGGTCGACGGTCGCAGTCCGCGGCAAGCTACAGCACCGTAGACGGCGGGTTCGAGTCAGCAAAGACGGGCTGATTACGCTGCTCTTCCTGCTTCCGTTGCTGTTGGTCTTCGGGGCGTTCTCCTGGTACCCCATCCTCCGCTCACTCGTCATGAGCGTCCAGGAAACCAACCTGGTTACCACCCCGACCTTCGTCGGTCTGGACAATTTCGCCAGGGTCCTGGCCGACCCGCTGTTCGGCAAGGCCGTGTCCAACACCGCGCTGTTTGCCTTCCTCGCGCTGATCATCGGCTACCCGATCCCGCTGGTATTGGCGGTGATCATGAGCGAGACGCGGCGCTTCAAGGGTCTCTTGAGCGCCCTGGCCTATTTGCCCGTCGTCGTTCCCCCCGTTGTCTCGGTCCTGTTGTGGCAGTTCTTCTTCAACGCCGGTCCGACGGGCGTCTTCAATACAATCCTCGGCTGGGTCGGGCTGGGGCCGATTCCGTGGCTCCAGGATCAGGGAACGGCGATGCCGTCGATCGTAATCGAGGCCACCTGGGCCGGCTTCGGCGGCACCGTGATCATCTACCTCGCCGCCCTGCTGAGCGTGCCGCGGGAGCTCTACGACGCGGCCGAGGTGGACGGCGCCTCCATTCGCCAGAAGATCTGGCACGTGACGTTGCCGCAATTGCGCGGGATCCTGTTTATAACCCTGATCCTGCAGCTGATCGCGACGTCGCAGCTCTTCACCGAGCCGTTCCTGTTCACGGGCGGCGGCCCCGCCAACTCGACCCTGACGGTGCTGCTGTTGATCTATCACTACGCCTTCCAGAACAGTCTGGGCGGTGACTACGGCATGGCCGCAGCGCTGAGCGTGATGCTCGCCGCCTTCCTCGCCTTGTTCACGGCTGTGTACTTCTGGCTGACCCGGTCCTGGAGCCAAACATCATGATCAAGTCGCAAAAGATGGCCGGGCGCCGCCACAGCGCTCCGCAAAGGCAGCGGGGAATCATCTCCGACTCGGACCGCCACAGCCCGAAGGTCCGCTGGTCGCTCCGCTTCATCAACGGTGGGACGCTGGTCCTGCTTCTGATCGTCGGCCTCGGCCCCCTGCTCTGGCTGGCCAAGTCCTCCATTACTCCGACCCAGGACACCATCCGAAACCCGATGGCACTCTGGCCTCACGGCTTCGATCTGGGCGACTTCGCGAAGGCCTGGTCCAAGACCCATATCGACCGGTACTTCCTCAACACGGTCTGGATCGCGATCGGGTCCTGGATCGTCCAGATCGTGGTCGCGACGACCGGCGGTTACGTGCTTTCGGTCCTCCGGCCGAGGTTCAGCCGCATTCTCACGGCCATGGTCCTGGCGACTCTCTTCGTTCCCTCGATCGTGCTGCTGGTCCCGCTCTACCTCACCATCGTCAACGTGCCGATCCTCAACATCAAGATGATCAACAGCTTCTGGGCAGTCTGGCTCCCGGCCGGCGCCAGCGCGTTCAACGTGCTGCTGATCAAGCGCTTCTTCGACAACATCCCGCGCGAGATCTTCGAGGCCGCCCAGGTCGACGGCGCCGGCGCGTTCAGGCTCTTCTGGTCGATCGTTCTGCCTCTGTCGCGCCCGATCATTGGCGTCGTCTCGGTCTTCGCCGTCATCGGAACCTGGAAGGACTTCCTCTGGCCGTTGCTGGTGTTGCCGGACCCGAACATGCAGCCGCTCTCCGTACGGCTGCCGACCCTACAGCCGACCACGCCACTCGACATCTTCCTGGCTGCCCTGGCGATAGCGACCCTCATCCCGGTCGTCCTGTTCCTCGTCTTCCAGCGGATGTTCCTGCAGGGCGGCGACGTCAGCGGAGCCGTCAAGGGCTGACCTAGCTCGCGCCTGCCGAGGAGTCGCGGCCGCGCTCGGCATCGCAAACCATTCCACGTACTCCCGCGGCCGCGGAGCCGGGCTGCTCCGCGGCCGCACTTCATTCCGCGGCGCGTCTCGGCGCCGTCTCGCCAGCCGGCACATGCAACTGCAACGTGTAGTGGTCTACTAATCAATCGAGTAGCCTTCGGCGGAAGACAAAGACCGCGCGTGACGGACCCTCCACCTGCGGTATTGAGAGCTGAAGTGGTCCGCCGTCGGAGGAAATCTTGAAGACGCACCGCCTTCTCTCGCTCGTGGCAGGGCTCGGACTCTTCGCCACACTCATCGCCGCAACTACGGGACTGGCACTCGCCTGGGCGGCACCGAGCATCGCTTCGGCCTGCACCACCGATCAGTCCGCCCATAACTGGACGGTCACCCTGGCCGCCGAGTCCAACTACAACATGGAATGGGCCGGGAACTCCACCTTCACGAGCCCAACGGCGGTCACTATGCACGTAGGAGCCAACTCGCTCTCGACACCGGCATCGGTGACGACGCTTTACGTGCGGTGGGCTTCGGACCACAGCAGCAAGAACTCGGCGGCCTGGAGCGGCGGCGCCTGCGCGACACCTACGCCCTCGCCGACGGCTACGCGTACAACCACGCCGACGGCCACGCCGACGAAAACTGACGGCGACCGCAGCCCCGCTCCGACGGCCACTCCAACCGCCACCGCAACGGCTACAGCTACGGCCACGGCAACAGCCACCGCAACGGAAAAGGTCGAGTCGACGCCCACGCCAACGCCGACGGCCACGCCAACTCCAACCGCAACCGCAACCGCCACTCCAACCGCAACCGCGACGGCCACAGCGACCGCCACCGCTACGGCGACTACCGCGTCTACCGCAGCTCCCAGCCAATCGCTCGAGGGCGCCACGTCGAAACCGACGGCGACCCCCGTCATGATCGTCGAGGGGGTCACTTCGGCGCCCTCGGCCACGGCTCCGGCCACCAGCACGAGCGGCGACGCTCGGGGCGGCACCGGCGGGTCTCCGCTCTTCTCCCTCCTGGTGGCGTTGACCTTCGGCGCCTTCGGCATGCTGGCCATCGAGGCTCAGCGACGTCGGGTTCGCCGCTAGTCGAAGCCATGGTCGCCCTGCGCGGCCGTTACCTGGGGCATCTCTTGCGGCCGCGGAGCCAGGTGGTTCCGCGGCCGCGCTCTTGGGAGCACGCCGACTGGATCCAAGCGGATCGCGGCCGCGCGTCTGAGGACGACCTAGCGGCGCAGGCGCCGGCGCTGCGACCTAGCGGCGGCGACCGCGAGCGCGCCCGCCACGAGACAGATGAGCAGCGCAAGGAGCGGGCTCGAGCCGCCGTCCGAGGAGTCGATCGTTGCGCTGGTCGGAGGCGGTGTGACCGCGCCGACCGGGGTCCCTATCGCGCCCAGGAAGGACTGGAAGGGCGTCTTCGTCGCGGCTGGGGTCGGCGTGGCCGTCACGCCCTCGAGGGACTGGGCGACGACTGGGTGCCACGGAATCGCGCCCCCCGGTGCTCCGGAGCACCGGGGGGCGCTTGTCTCGGCCCACGGGGCGCATCCGCCGCCGGGGCACCGCGGTTCCGCGGCGTCGATAGATTCGATCCGTTGCGGAGGCAGCGGCGAATGCGAAACAGGGTCGCCCAGCGCGTACTGACCGGGCTGGCTGCAGCCTGGCTGGTTGCGGCGTGCGGCTCGACACCGCCCACGTCGCGCCCGGCATCGACGTCGTCATCCACGCCGTCGATTGCTTCCGCCCAACCGAGTTCCAACTGGGTCGCCGCCCGGGTCGAGCAGCCGGCGGAAATCGAGGCCGCTCCCACCAACGCTCCGGCGTTCTGCTCGCCGTGCCACCCGGTCATCGGCACGTACATCAACGCCATGATTTCGTTCCGAGGCGGATATCTCGCGTTCGGCCACGACCAGCCGCCGTCGCACGCGGCCGCCTGGGCATCGACCGACGCCACCACCTGGCATCGCGTGACGACCCTGCCGGCGCCGGAAGGCAGCGGCATAGCCGACGCGATCGTCGAAAGCGATGGATCGATCCTGGCGGTGGGCGAGAGTGGCAAGACCGCGGCGGTGTGGCGATCCACCGACGGCACCGCCTGGACGCTGACTCCTCTGCCGGCGGCCGCGGCCGGTACGACGGACTGGCTGGCCGCCGTGGCGCCTTCGGGTGCGGGTTTCGTGGCCGGCGGGTATACCGAATCGGCCACCGCACAGAAGACGGCGAGCTTCTGGCGGTCGGCGGACGGCACGACCTGGGTCCGCACCGCCGCGCCGACCCCCACCGGCCAGAGCGAGGTGACGGGGATGGCGGCGATCGGTTCGGCCACGATCCTCGCGGTCGGGATCGCCGGAGATGAAGAGAGCGGAACGGCTGCGGTCTGGCAGTCGACCAACGCGGGCGCCAGCTGGCAGTCCCTCACCAGTCCCAGCTTCGCGGCGGGACGGATGCTGTCCGTCGTGACAGCAGGCGGCGGAGCCGTCGCCGTCGGCGAGCGCAAGGATCAGACCGCGGCCGCCGCCTGGTACTCGCTCGACGGTCGGACGTGGAGCTCGTCGTCGGGCCCGGGTCTGGACAACGGTGGGCTCGAGATGGTCATGATGTCGGTCGCTGCGGATGCCTCCGGCTTCGTCGCCGCGGGCTGGCGATCCGACGCCGGCAATGGCTCGGCCGTGGTCTGGCGCTCGACCGACGGCCGGACATGGGTTCACGTGCCTCAGGATGTGTCATTCTCCGGCGCAGGCCTCGCGGCCGCTCTGGGAACGCCGCGCGTCCTGGTTGCAGGCACGATGGGCTGGCCCGACACGCACTCCGCGCAGGTCTGGATAGCGCCGCCCGGTTGAGTCAAGCCCGCGCCACGACGCCCCCGACCGCAGCGTCCGCGGCGCCCCAGGTCGAGCCGATCGAGCGGGGCTCGGCTAGATCCCGACCGCCTCCCGCACGAGCACGACGGTGGTCCGTCCCTCGTTCCACTCGCCGAACATGAGCAGAACCTTCTCGAGAGCCGTGTCGACGCCCATTCGCTCCCGAACCTGGGCGTTCTCGTAGGGAAAGGCAACCTCGCCGATACGCCGCAACGCGGTCTCGACGTCGGGCACGATCTTCTGCGCGCCCACGACCAGAATCAGCCGGCCCGCCCCGGATGCGTACGGTCCGAGCTGGCTGCCGGTGGCCGATGCGGCGACGAGAACTCCCGCTTCCGTGACCGCGGCCACGCTCCCGAGCATGAAGTCGGGGGCCGCGGAGAGCTTGCGGATCTCGCGTCCCTGAGTCTTGCGATCCATCGCCATGTAGCGCGGCCGGAGCGCACCGTAACGTCCGGACTCCATGAGCTCCGCGTACAACCCGATGTCCTGCAGCGTTTTCGACTTGCCCGAGTGGACCTCGGCGCCCTCGGGGATCATGCCGAGGATGACCCGACGGGCCTCGGCGCCGGACTCCACGACGATCGTTTCGATGTTGTGAGAGCGGAGCGCTGCCGCGACCTTCTCGACGCGATCGACAGCCGCCTCCCGGTGTTCGACCATCAGGTTTTCCTCGTTACTGTCCGGGCCACGTTCAGGCCCGGCGGTTGTGGCGCGGGTAGATGACCAATATTCGGCCGACCTCGGACCCCACGTTCTCAACATCGTGCGGGACTGTTGGATCCCAGGCCAGGTAGTCGCCCGGGCCGAGTTCCACGACGTGCTCGCCCTGGGTCATACGCCACCGGCCCGAGAGCACGACGTGGTGTTCGTGACCGCCGTGTGCATGCAGACCGGTCTTGCCGGCGGGCGGGGCGGCCACCTCGATTATCGACAGGTCGGCCGACGTGCCGGCATCGACTTCGGTCGCCTCACCGCCGGGAACGGCGGCCAGGTGCGGCCGATCGGCGGCTCGAACTACACGCGGCTCATGGGTCGAATTGACCAGCAGCCACGCAACCGGAATCTCGAGCGCCGCGCCGATAGCCATCAGGGCGTCGAGCGACGGCATTGCCTTGTCATTCTCGATCTGAGACAGGTATCCGACGTTGAGGCCGCTGCGTTCGCCGACATCGGCCAGAGTTCGACCCCTGATGTGGCGCCAGTGTCGGACCTCGCGGCCCACCTGCGGCCGGCTCGCGGGTGTTCCGTGATTTGCATCGACATCCATCCGTGTTGACCTCCCTGGCGAGGTGTGGGAGACTGTTGCTCACGACAATATTGATTTGCCGTCGGCCAACTGTCAAGCCAAACACGGACCGCACCGGTCCGTCGGAAAGGATCATTGGAAATGAAAATCGCGATCATCGGAGCCGGAAATGTCGGGAAGGCCCTCGGCTCGTCGTTCCACCGGGCCGGCCATGATGTCACCTACGCGGCGCGCGACCAGAAGGACAGCGCGGCTGCCGCGGTCAGCACCGGTGGCTCCGCCGCGACCAGCATCGCCCAGGCGGCCCGCGGCGCGGAAATAGTCGTCATCGCGGTGCCGTACGTCTCCGCGGCGCGCGAGGTGGCCGAGGCCATCGCGCCCGAGGTCAGGGGCAAGATCGTCATAGACGTGACCAATCCCCTGAAGGCCGACTACTCGGGCCTCGCGACCGAAGGCGGCCCGTCCGCGGCCGAGAACTTCGCCGCGTGGCTGCCGGGAGCGCGGCTTGTCAAGGCGTTCAATACGCTTTTCGCATCGGTTCAGGCGGACCCGACGACCCTGGGCGTCAAGATCGACGCGCTCTATGCCACCGATGACGACACCGCCTGCATTGTCGTCTCCGACCTGCTCAGCTCAATGGGCTTCCGCCCGGTCTACGTCGGGCCCCTCGCCCGCGCCCGCGAGCTCGAGTCGATCGCGAACCTGAACATCCACCTGCAGATCGAGACGAAGGGCGACTGGCGCACGTCGATCAACCTGGTCGGCGCGCCCGTGGCCTCGACGACTCCGGCCAGGTAGCTTCGGTTTCTCAACGCAACGATCAAGAGCGCCGGCAATTCGCCGGCGCTCTTGCCTGGTTCCGCTCCGGGCTCCACGGCCTCGCCGAATCCGTGTTTCGCGGCGCAATCCGCGAAGATGAGGGCGAGCGCAAGGAGCCGCAAATGAACGATCCCGACATCTTCAGCCGCGCCAACGCACTTTCGGAAGAAGAGGAACGCCTGTACGAGCACGCCGGCGACGGCCACGGGCTGACGGCCGAGGAAACCGACCGCCTCCAGGCGATTCGAGTCGAACTCGACCGCTGTTACGACCTCCTCCACCAGCGGCGCGCCCGTCGGGCCGCCGGACTTGACCCCGCCGAGGCGCAGCTCCGTCCAGAAGCGACCGTCGAAAAGTACGACCAGTAGCGTTGGCGTCGGCGCCGCGCCGGGAAGCTCATCCCTGGTGGCACTGGCTTGCGGCGGACCCGCAGCACGGCACGTTGCCGACCGTGCTGCTCCTGATGACCTGCGTGACCGGCGTCGTGGACGCGGTCAGCATCCTGAGCCTTGGCAGGGTGTTCGTGGCGAACATGACCGGCAACGTCGTCTTCGTCGGCTTCGCCCTCGCCGGAGCCCCCGGCTTCTCGGTGGCGGCGTCGCTCTTTGCGCTGGCGGGCTTTCTGGGCGGGGCGGGCCTTGACAGGTGGTCTCTGTCGATCTATTCTCATTCTCATGAATGAGAATACTGATCCAGGAACGCCTGGTCGGTCCCGCGGCCCGGATCTGATCCTGCATCCGGTCCGGATGCGAATGATCCTCGCTCTGGCGTCGGGTCACCCAATGGCCGCTTCCGAGATCCACGAACGCATGCCTGACGTCCCCCTGGCCACCCTCTACCGGCACCTCAAGGCGCTCCGCGAAGGCGGAATAGTCGCCGTGGCCGATGAGCAACCCGCGTCGGCGACCGAGAAGCGGACGCGTGGCGCTATCGAGCATCGCTTCGTGGTGCAGTCGGGCACGGCCTTCCTGGGGCCGGGCGACCTGGCCAACGCCACCGCCGACGACCACGTCCGATGGTTTGCCTCGTTCGTGGCGAGCCTCATCGGCGCCTTCGGCCGCTACGCCTCCGCCGGCGTGCCCGACCTGGTACGCGACGGAGTCGGCTACAACGCGATCGTCCTGCAGCTCAGCGATGCCGAGCTGGCGGACATGTCGGTCGCGGTGAACACGGCTTTGCAGCCGTTCGCGGCCAATCCGGCAGGCGAGGGGCGGACGGCCCGCCTCCTCGCGACCATCTTCCTTCCCGCCGATCCGAAACCGGCGGGCCAAGTCGGAGAAAACGACGCATGAACACCGGTCAGCTACTCGCCGTCCTGGCTCCCGTCATCGCCATCGAGTTCGTCCTCATCGTCCTCAGCCTGCGCGACCTGTTGCGGATAGAACGTCGCGTGCGCGGCAACAACAAGGCCGTCTGGGCACTCGTAATCATCTTCATCGGCTGGATCGGCCCCGCCCTCTACTTCGCAGTCGGCCGGGAAGACGCCTGATGGACGCTCAGTCAGCACCCGGAGCCGTCGTCGTCCGGGGACTCACCAAGCGATACGGCAACATCGTCGCCCTCGACAGCCTCGACCTCGATGTCCCGGCCGGCAGCATCTTCGGCTTCCTGGGCCCGAACGGGGCGGGCAAGACCACGACCCTCCGCCTTCTGACGGGCCTCGGACGCCCAACCGCCGGCACGGCGAGTGTGGATGGCATCGACGTCACGACGGGCGGCCGCGAGCTGCGGCGGCGGATCGGCTGCCTGGATCAGGAGCCGCGCTTCTACAGCTGGCTTACCGGGCGCGAATTGCTGAACCTGGTCGGGCGATGCTACGGTCTGGAAGCCCGGCAGCTGCGCGCGCGGGTCGAAGAAGTGCTCGAGCTCGTCGGGCTCGTCGAAGCCGCCGATCGTCGAATTGGCGGCTACTCCGGCGGCATGCGCCAGCGCTTGGGCGTGGGACAGGCGGTGTTCTCGCGGCCGGCGGTGCTCTTCCTCGACGAGCCGGTAAGCGCACTCGACCCCGCCGGACGGCGGGACGTGCTCGAGTTCATCAGCGGCTTGCGCGGAGCGATGACCGTGGTCATGAGCACCCACATCCTCGGCGACGTCGAGCGGATCTGCGACCGGGTCGGGATCCTCGACCGCGGCCGCCTCGTCACAGAGGGGCCCATGGAAGAGCTACTGGAGAGACACGCTCAGCCGATCTTCGAGCTGGATCCCGAGCCCTCCCAGGCGGGCGCCGTTGCCGGTCTGATCGCGGCGCTCCGGGCGGCGGCATGGGTCCGCGACGTCCACGAAGAGCAGGGCGTCCTGCGGGTCGTCGTGGCCGACGCGGCCACTGCCTCGAAGGCGATCCTGCCGCTCGTCGGCAGCGCCGACGTTGCGCTGACCAGATTCGAGCGGGTCAGGCCGTCGCTCGAGGACGTCTTCCTCCGAGTCGTCGGCGCCGATCGCCTTGACAGCCAATCCGCTGGGAGCGCGGCCCAATGAACAGTCTCGGGTTTCTTCTGGCCAAGGAGATGCGTGAGCAACTCCGGACGATGCGGCTGATCGTCGTCCTGGCGGTCTTCGGCGCATTCGGCATCCTCTCGCCGGTACTCGCGAAGGCGTTGCCGGACATCATCAAGGCAGCCGGGGGCAGCCTCCAGATCACGGTTCCGACACCGACGGTCCGAGACGCCATGGACCAGTTCGGCAAGAACGTTGGCCAGATCGGTGCGCTGATCGCGATCCTGGTCTCGATGGGCGCCGTCGCGACCGAAAAGGAACGAGGCACTGCCGGGTTCCTGCTCACCAAGCCCGTCGGTCGCTGGGAGTTCCTCGCCGCCAAAGTCGGCGCGATCGGCATCGTCCTCGGGTTGGGCCTCGCGCTGGCCGGTCTCCTCGCGGCCGCGTACACCGCTTTCCTGTTCGAACCTCTGTCGGTGCCGGGGACGGTCGCGTCGATCGGCCTGCTGTGGTTGTCCCTGGCCGTCTATGCCGCCGTCACGTTCCTGGCTTCGGTGGTCACCAGGTCCGCGCTGGTAGCGGGTGGCGTTGGCTTCGCGGCTTTCGTCGTCGCCGGGATCGTTGCGGCCCTGCCGAGAGTCGGCCCGTATACCCCGGGCGGCCTCTCCGCGCCGGCCGTAGACCTGGCACTCGGCCTTCCGGGCGGCAATCTGGCGGGTCCGATCCTCGTCAACCTTGTCCTGATCGTCCTCGCGCTCTGCGCCGCCGGTGTCGCCTTTCGCCGGCAGGAACTCTGAGCGGCGGGCGGACATACCCGAAGCCGACCCGGGGCATTCCAGGGAATCGCCTAACCTTTGGCGATGATCCACTCAGATCGAGGGCGGGGGCGGGGGCGGGGCCTGGCCGGATTAGCCATTGCAGCGCTGTTTGCGGCGTCCTGCGGCAGCACGGTGGGCCCAACCGCAACCGCGACTTCGACTCCATCCGCGGCCGGTTTCACCGCCACAGCTGCGGCCTCCGCGCTCCCCACGCCGACGACGACGCCGACACCGACACCGACACCCGCGGCCCCGACCCCGTCGGCGTCTCCGAACTGCGCGGCAGCAACGCTGTCCGCGATGGCCGAGGCGCAGCGAGTCGGCCAGCTCTTCCTGCTCGGGATAGAAGGCGGCGTCCTCTCGGCCGCCGAGAAGAACGCGATCGATACCTACCATCTGGGATCGGTCTGGCTGGTAAATGCGCGGACCGGCGGCGTGGACGGCGTTCGGCCCCTCACCGATTCGATCCAGGCGCTGGCGACTACGGCCACGACCGATGGGGTCGGTTTCTTCGTGGGCGCGGATCAGGAAGGCGGGCAGATCCAGACCCTCTCGGGTCCGGGCTTCTCGACGATCCCGAGTGCGCTCGTCCAGGGCCGGTTCCCGACCACGACCCTTCAGGCCGATGCCGCGCAATGGGGCCGTGAGCTCGCGGCGGCCGGCGTCAACCTCGACTTCGCGCCGGTGATGGACGTGGTGCCGCCGGGCGCGGATTCGACCAACCTGCCGATCGGGGCGCTACAGCGCGAGTACGGCCACGACCCCGCGACCGTCGGCAGTCACGGCGCGGCGGTCGTTCGCGGCATGGCGCAGGCCGGCATCCCGACCACGCTGAAGCACTTCCCCGGTCTAGGTCGAGTGGTCGGTAATACCGACACGGTCGCCGGCGTCATCGACTCCACCACGACCGTCGGCGACCCTTATCTCGAGTCGTTCCGGACCGGCATCCAGGCCGGAGCGCCGTTCGTGATGGTGTCGCTGGCCACCTACACCGCGATCGATCCCGATCACCAGGCCGTGTTCTCGTCGGCCATCATCGATGGGCTCCTGCGAGGAAAGCTCGGCTTCGGCGGCGTGGTCATGTCCGACGATCTGGGGATGACCGCTTCGGTCGCCGCGATCGCGCCGGGTGTTCGGGCTACGCAGTTCATCGATGCCGGCGGCGACTTCATGATCGTTCGAGGCGTCGTGGCCGCCGGCCAGATGGCCGCGGCCGTGCTCGCCCGGACCGGCTCGGACGCAGCCTTTGGGTCCAGGGTCGACGCCGCGGCCCTGACGGTTCTTCGCTCGAAAGAAGCGTACGGCCTGCTGACCTGCCGCTAGTCCGCCCGGTTACTCGTCCGATCGCGGTGGTTCGCGGTCGGCCAGGAAGGAGGGGACCTGCGCCCGCCGATCCAGGCCCAGCTTCGCGAGTATCGAGCTGACGTAGTTCTTGACGGTCTTGGCCGAGAGGAACACGACGTCGGCGATCTCTTTGTTCGTCTGGCCCGCGGCAATCAGCGGCAGAATCTCGCGCTCGCGCGCGGTCAATTCCACAGTGCCTTCGGCGTCGGCTCCGCTCGCCATGCGCCTCACGCGTTCGAGGAGCATGCCGGTGACGTGTGGGTCGAGGAGCGACTCGCCACGCCCGACAGCCTCGAGCGTCCGGATGAGTTCGATCGATCGCGTCTGCTTGAGCACGTAGCCGCGCGCGCCTGCGACGATGGCCGCGAGCACATCGGCTTCGTCCGGCGAGCTCGTCAGAAAGACGACCTGAGTCGCGGGCAATTCCTCCCGAACCATCCGGCAAGCCTCGATGCCTGATGCATCCGGCAACCGAAGGTCCATCAGAACGAGGTCGGGGACGAACTTCCGGGCCTGCTCCATCGCTTCGGCGCAGGTTCCGGCTTCGGCGACCACTTCGAACTGGCCGTGGCGATCCAGGAAAGCGATGAGGCCGCGGCGCACAATCTCGTGGTCGTCGACGACCAGGAGACGCATGGGTCGATCGGGATCGGACATAACCGGCAAAGCATGCGCGCCCCGGCCAGCTACCGCAATGGCGTCGCTGGGGCATGGTCAGCGTGGACGATCCGGGCCGGTTACTTTCGCCTGGTTGCCTGCTTCTACTCTGTCGGGCAGCATCAGAGGAGTAGGCTTGTTGGAGCCTCGCGTCCATTCAGCGCGTAGAAATTGCCGGTCGTCGATCATCGGGCGGCTGCATAAGGGGGCCCGATTGAAGAGCATCACAGGGGCGACTCGACGGCTTGCAGCAGTTGCGGTCATGTTCGTCCTGGCGGCGCCTCTCCTCGGAATTGCACCTGTGCTGGCGGCCGCACCGACCGTCGCCGCTACGGCTCGGGCCGCGGCTCCTGCTGCTGGCGCTGCCACCGAGAGGTTCGTGCCGGTCTGTCCCCAGGCCACGCCCGGGACGGCTCAATGTTTCGCGCTTCGTGGAACGGGCGGCGCCACTCCGGCCGCCGGCACGGCGATATCCGTGCCTCACGGATATGGCGCGGCCGATATTCAGAGCGCCTACGCCCTGCCGACCGGAAGCGAGGGCACCGGGATGACGGTTGCCGTGGTCGATGCCGGCACGCTCCCTACCGCCGAGGCCGATGTGGCGTCGTATCGAAGCTACTACGGCCTGCCTCCGTGCACGAGCGCCAGCGGTTGCTTCAAGAGAGTGAACCAGACCGGCGGCACCGACTTCTCCGGGACCGTGGACGAGGGCTGGGGTCTCGAGATCGCGCTGGATATCGACATGGTTTCGGCGGCCTGCCCCAACTGCAAAATTCTGCTTGTCGAGGCGAAATCGTCCAACCTCGATGACCTGGGGGAAGCTGTCGATACCGCGGTGTCAATGGGTGCGGTAGCCGTGTCGAATAGCTACGGCGGCATCGAGTACAGCAACACGGCGAGCCAGCTCGATCCGTACTACAACCACCCTGGTGTGGCGATCACGGTTGCCACCGGCGATTGCGGCTACCACTGCATCGGCGTCTTCAACGACCCGAGCGCCGCCAACTACGTCTCGTATCCATCGGCGTCGCGCTACGTGATCGCCGTAGGAGGCACCAAGCTGACACGCGCGCCGGCGACAACCCGAGGCTGGACGGAAATCGCCTGGGGCAACTCGAGCAATGGCGGGGCCGGCAGTGGCTGCTCCCAGTGGTCGGCCAAGCCCATTTGGCAGTCCGACCCCGGCTGCGGCGCGCGGCGCACTCAAGCCGATATCTCGGCAATAGCCGATCCTTCGCCCGGAGTGGCCGTCTATTTCGAGGGGGCCTGGAATTCGTTCTCGGTCGGTGGCACGAGCGCCGCGACTCCGATAATCGCCGCGACCGCAGCCCTGGCGGGGCGGCCGGCAGCCGGAACATACCCGGCGAGCTACCTCTACGCCCATGCCGATCATCTCAACGATGTTGTCGGCGGCAATAACGACGTCACGTGGGGCACCTGCCCACCGGCCTACCCGTACCTTTGCAACGGCGTGGTGGGCTATGACGGCCCCACAGGGCTCGGCACCCCGAATGGCACCGGTGCCTTCGCGCCTCCGACCGCACCCGGAAAGCCCGGCGCCGTCGTCGCCAGCTCCGGCAACGGGTTCGTGGACCTGTCGTGGCCCACGGTCGACAACGGCGGTAGCCCCATCACCGGGTACGCGGTGACCGAGACCGAAGCCGGGCTGGGGTCCGTGTCCTGCACGATCGGAAGCGCCACCAGCTGCTCCGTCGGCGGCCTCACGAACGGCGTCGAGTACACCTTCACGATCCACGCCATCAACGTCGTTGGTCCAGGCATCGAATTGGATCCCTCGAACCCGGTCACGCTTTCGAGCGTGCCGACTCCGCCCGGCAAGCCCACGGGCGTGAGCGCGACGGCCGGCTCGGGAATGGCGCTGGTGAGCTGGGCGGCCGGCCCGGCGAACGGCAGCCCGATCAACGGCTATCTGGTGACGAGCGCCCCGGACGGGAAGACCTGCGCGACAACCGGCGCCACTAGCTGCACGGTTTCGGGGCTCACGAATGGCCAGCCGTACACATTCACCGTCACGGCGACGAACAGCGCCGGTACGAGTCCGGCCTCGAATCCCTCCAACACCGTCACGCCTGCCGGCGTTCCCGACAAGCCGATCGGAGTGACCGGCGCCGCCGGACTCGGCTCGGCTCTCGTCAGCTGGAGCGCGCCCGCGGCCAACGGGAGCCCCATTTCCGGCTACACCGTCACGAGCTCTCCCGGCGGCAAGACCTGCCAGAGCGGCGGGCTGAGCTGCACGATCAGCGGCCTCTCGAGCGGAGTCACCTACACGTTCACCGTCCACGCGACCAACGGCGTCGGCAACGGACCCGAATCCGATCCGTCGGCGGGCGTGCTGGTCTTCACCGGCGCCACATACCACGCCATCGCACCCGGGCGCGCTCTCGACTCGCGGAGTGGCTTCGGCGCCGGGCTGTTCCACTCCCACGTCAAGCAGAGCTTCCAGGTCACAGGGCTGTGGGGCGTGCCCGCGGGTGCGGTCGCGGTCACCGGCAACGTCACGATCGTGAGCCAGACACGCAACGGCTACGTCACGTTGGCACCGCTCCTTAGCCAGGGCGTCCAGCCGATCACCTCGACGATCAACTTCCCCGCCGGTGACATCCGGGCCAACGGGGTCACGGTCGCGCTCGGTGCCGGAGGCAAGCTCGATGCCATGTACTGGTCGTCGAGCACCGCCGATACGGTCCAGGTCATCTTCGATGTGACCGGCTACTTCGCCAACGACACGACCGGCGCCACATACCACGCCATCGCTCCCGGGCGCGCTCTCGACTCGCGGAGTGGCTTCGGCGCCGGGCTGTTCCACTCCCACGTCAAGCAGAGCTTCCAGGTCACAGGGCTGTGGGGCGTGCCCGCGGGTGCGGTCGCGGTCACCGGCAACGTCACGATCGTGAGCCAGACACGCAACGGCTACGTCACGTTGGCACCGCTCCTTAGCCAGGGCGTCCAGCCGATCACCTCGACGATCAACTTCCCCGCCGGTGACATCCGGGCCAACGGGGTCACGGTCGCGCTCGGTGCCGGAGGCAAGCTCGATGCCATGTACTGGTCGTCGAGCACCGCCGATACGGTCCAGGTCATCTTCGATGTGACCGGCTACTTCGCCAACGACACGACCGGCGCCACATACCACGCCATCGCTCCCGGGCGCGCTCTCGACTCGCGGAGTGGCTTCGGCGCCGGGCTGTTCCACTCCCACGTCAAGCAGAGCTTCCAGGTCACAGGGCTGTGGGGCGTGCCCGCGGGTGCGGTCGCGGTCACCGGCAACGTCACGATCGTGAGCCAGACACGCAACGGCTACGTCACGTTGGCACCGCTCCTTAGCCAGGGCGTCCAGCCGATCACCTCGACGATCAACTTCCCCGCCGGTGACATCCGGGCCAACGGGGTCACGGTCGCGCTCGGTGCCGGAGGCAAGCTCGATGCCATGTACTGGTCGTCGAGCACCGCCGATACGGTCCAGGTCATCTTCGATGTGACCGGCTACTTCAACTAGGGTCGAGGCTCAGTGGCAGGCTTCAGGCCTGACCTTCGCCCGCCATCTGGTCGCGCCACGCGGTCAGTTCACGGTATAGCGCCGGCGCACCCACGGGCGGGTCCTCGACCAATTCAAGGGATTTGGGGCAGAGAATGAAGGCCTCGCTTTGCCACCCGCCGAGGCCGCCGTGGGAACCCACTAGCTCCTCGAATCCGGTCACCTCGCCGGAATCCCGGTCCACCGCGCCCATGATGATGAGATCGCCGGCTGTCCCGAAGCCATCCAACCGCAGCAGATCCTCGACTGCACCGGGGCCGTAGCCGGCGAGGATGTCGTCGCCTTCCCGCGCGTTCACGCTCAACTCGAGTTCGCCATCCGGTCCGATGATCGCTGGCGGGCCGGCCGTGGACCTGACCAGGAGGAACCCAATTCCGGGATGTCGCGACAGACCTTCGATCAGCCCCGGGAACTTCCTCTCGATCTGGTCCCTGGTCGCGCGGCCGGGCAGGCTCGTGAAGTAGACGTGGGCGAGGTTTCCGGAGGAGGCGACCACGACGTCCGGCGGCGTCTCCGGCACGGCGCCGCCTCCCGCCACACTGGTATGACCCCGCGATCGGCTGCCGTAAGGTCGAGTCCCGCTTGGGAGCAGGCGCATGAGCAGCGATCCCGTGCCGGAGCCACGGCCGAGTTCGGACGCCACACGCCGCCCGATGCCGGCCAATTCAACCGAGTCCGTCGTTCCCACCACCGTCATCGCGGGGGGCAGCAGCCCGGCGATGACCGCCTCGAGAGGCTTGCCGTGGCGCTGACGGAAGGTGGCACCCAGGCACTGACCGTGGTCGGAGAGCACGACCAGCCGATACGTCCGGCGGGAGTAACGAGCGGCTTTGACGAGCGACCCGATGGCCCTATCGATGCCGGCCAGCGCGTCGATGGCCTCTTCGCGCTCGGGCCCACAGTGGTGTGAGATGGCGTCGTAGCCGGTGTAGTCGACGTAGATAGTCGGCGCGCCGCAGTACATCTCCTCGATGACCAGGGCGGTGGAAACGGTCCGCAGGGCGACGTTGGTCACGGCCCTTTCGACGGCGTAATGAAAGTCCCGGTGCATTCTCGGCTCGACCGACAGACCGCGCTGGCGCTCCGCCTGATACAGCTCCTTCACTACCTCTCCGGCCATGAGCACGAACAGGCGGATGTAGTTGACCGTGGTGACGTACAGCCCCCGCATGCGCCGATCGTCGCCGTGCGATTGGCCCTCGGCCATCGTGGCCATCGTCAGATAGCTGCGCGGAGCGTCGCCCGTTACGAGGTTCCCGATGCTCGCCCCGTCGCGGGCAAGCAAGCCGGAGCCGTCGCTGACTCGCCGAACGATCTCGGCCGCGTCCTCCGGGTGGTTGGCCACGAGCAGCCTGCCGCTCGCCTTTTCGTACCAGCGAAATCCGGCGATGCCGTCGTTTCGACCGTGCAAAATGCCCGACTGGCTCGCCGGCGTCGTCGGCGGCAGCATCGCGATCCAGTGGTGGAGCGTGGCATCGCCGCCGCGGACCATCCTGCCCAGAACCGGCACTCGACCGGCGCGTATCGACTCCTTGAGCACGGGGTGGCTCAGGCCGTCGATCTGGACCACCAGCAGTCCGAGATTCGGCTCGGCGGCATTCTGGAAATCGCGGGCAACCAACCGCCGCACAAGCACGCTGTAATAGGAGTCGTCGTCGCTGACCGCCACCAGCTCCGCGAACAGGCTGTTGAGGGCCGTCAGCAGCACGGCTCCCCAAACGGCCGTCGCGTCGTCGGCTACCCGGATGCCGGGAACGAATCGCCCAAGCGCGACGATGGCGACGATCTGAAGCGCCAGGCCCAGGATCTGCGCAACGAAGATCGGCATGGCCACCAGGAGCCAGTGGAGGATCAGGGCCGAGGCGCTGTCGAGTGCGAGCAACAGGAGCGCCGCCAGCAGCAGCAAAGCCCGACTGTCGATGGTCAGTCCGGGCACTACGACGGTGGTGATCTCGAGCGCCAGACAGGCCATGACATAGGACAGAACGGCCCGGCGAAGGAGTGCCAGGCGCGTCGGCCGCCACTCCCACATCAAACGAGTCTGGAGACGATAGAAGGCAACCCAGCGCGTCATCGTCGAGCGCTCCGGTCGAGAAGCATCGATTGGCCCGGCTGCAGGACTCGCACCTCGATGTCCGGCGATCTAGCGGCGACCGCCTCGCGGAAGGCCTCACCGGGTGCCTCGAACCGGCTACCGCCCAAACGCCGCATGCCGAGAGGATAGAGGGTCCCCCAGTGGATCGGCGAGGCGATCGCCGGCCGGATTAGCTCCGCCGCCTCGGCAGCGCGGGCCGGCCCCAGATGGCCCCGCCCGAGCCGCGGACCCCACCCGCCGACGGGCAGCAGCGCGACGTCGACTCGTCCGGCCAGTTGCGCCATTCCCGGAAACAGGTCGGTATCGCCGGCGAAGTAGACGCTGCTGGAACCGACGACGAGAACGCCCAGGGCGGCCTCAGCGGTCGTGAACAGCGAGCGACGGCGGCCATGCTCGGCAGGAACGGCCTCGAGAGTCACCGACCCGACATGCAACCGCTCGCCCGGGCGCATCTCATGGACGACCCGATGAGTCGCCTTTGCGACGACTCGCCCGAGGCCGACCGGCACGATCACGACGGGCTCGCCCGGCAGAGCTCGCAGCGACGCCACATCCAGGTGGTCCCAATGGCCGTGGCTAACGAAGACGGCCGAGATCGCTCCGAGCGAGTCCGCGTGGACGTGCGGCACCTGGCGCCGGATGGCGCCGGCGGCCAAATGACCGAGCAACGGATCCGTGAGCACTCGCACGCCGTCGAGATCGATGAGGACGGTCGAGTGGCCAAGAAATGTCAACCGGTCGCTCAACTTGTGCCCTCCAGGTAGCGCTCGACGGGCCGTGGCAGGGCCCGTCGAAAGTGAGATTTGCTGTCGCCGCCGGCGACCCTGGGGATGCTAGCGGCGGATTCTGCGGCGCTGCGCCTCCACTGCCAGAACGCCCAAGCCGGCGAAGATCAGCGCGGCGAGCAGCGTGAACGGCAGGCCCGATCGGCTCCCGTTGTCGCTCGGCGCCACCGTGGCAGTCACTGCCGGCGTTGCGGATGAGCCGACGGCCGGGGTTGCCGACGAAACCGGAGTCGCCGTCGAAGCCGGGGCTATCGCATTCACTATGTTGGCAGAGCAAATGACCAATGCTCCGCCGCCGTTGGCCGAACCCTGGCATTGCAGGATCTTGACCGCCAGCGCGGAGGCCATCGTGCCGGTTGCGGTGCAGTTGAGACCGACGAGGGTCCCGCCGTTGGCCGAGCCGTTGCATTGGGTGATCGCGGCGCTCGTCGTGTTCGCCGGGTACGGGTCGCAATTGATCGTCTGGCCGACGATCCCACTCGCGCCGGAGCCGACGCACTGGTCCACCGAAACGGCTGTCGAACCGGGGCTGACCCCGACGAAGTCATTGGTGACCTTTACGCTGCAGCGGAGCGTGCCGCCTCCGCCGTTGATCGAATCGTTGCATTGAGTGACCGCGGTCACGGGCGCAGTCAGGACGGACGTCACGGTCGAGCACGGGAAGCCGCCGCCGCCACTCCCGTCGGTGGGTGAGCCGGCGGAACCCAGGCACTCGCGGACGGTGACCGTCGAGGAACCGCCGGCGGTTGTCACGGTGTTGACGATGGTCACTTCGCAGATCAGGCCACGGCCCCCGAGGTCGCCGAGTCCCATACCGCACGTCGTGTTGGCGGCGATCGTGGTGCCGGCGAACGCGGGCGAGATCGTGATCAGCGATAGCGGCACCAGAAGCGCCATCACCAGCAGGCCGCGGACCAGGTATATGAGTGGGCGACGCCTCGCGCCTGGGTCTCCGGATTTCTGAGCGTCTTGGGTTCGGTTTCGATCGGTTTGCATGGCCTCTCCCTAATGTCTTGACATCCGGGGAAGCGGAGGCTTCAGATCCACCGCCGGGGCGTGCTCCGGCCACTGCCTGCCAATCACGGTAGCGAGGGCCGGCCAGCGCCTGCGAGGATGAAAACCCACCCGTCCGGTCGGGCATTCGGCTGTCCGGACCGGGACTTACGGCCGGCGGCGGCCGGCGCCACACGGCGGGCCGGCTATCCGACGCAGTTGGCCGAACCCGAAATCGGTGAAGGTGTAGCCCGGCGCCGGCACGAAACGCCAGCTGTAGCTCGATGGCCCCAGGGTCATGGAGATGACGCCGAATGACGTGTCGTTTCGCACGACCTCGCCCGTGAGCGGCGGCCGAACGAAGCCGTAATGGTTCTTGCCGCCGGTACCGACCACGAACTCGGTCACGCCGGTTGGATCCGGGGCGCCGGTCGCCCCTAGCGGCACGAATCGTTCGTAGTCGTGGTTGTGGCCCGACAGCACGACGCTGACGTGCGCCGCAACCAGATCGGCCCAGATCGTGGTCATCTGCGTCGCGTCGAGGTGCTCGCCCGAGCTGAAGCGCGGTTCGTGCCAGTAGACGAGCGTGCAGGCAGTCGGATGGGCCGCGAGGTCGGCGACGAGCCAGCGCTCCTGCGGCGAGCCCGCCTGGCAGCCGCCCACGTGCGAGCACTCGGAGTCGAGGCTGATCATGTGCCAGCTGCCGAGGTTGTAGCTGTAATACGCCGGCACTCCGAAGTAGCCGAAGTAGCCGGCCGCTCCGGGCGTCAGGTACTCGTGGTTGCCGATCGCCGGAAACATGATCGAGCGGTATGCGCCCCACGTCTTTGCGAAGACGGCCTGGAATGCGGCGGGGGTTCCATCCTGGTACTGGTTGTCGCCGAGAGTCAGGACCGCAGTCGGGTTGAGCTGGCCTATCAGGTTAGCAGTCGCGGCCTGGTCGCAGTCCATGGGCGTGCCCACGTTGTGGGCCGGATCGCAGGCGATGTCACCGGCTGCGGCGATGGTGACCGTCAGGCCGGGCCGGGCCAGAACGGGTCCGAAGGGGCTCGGCGCGCTCGCGGGCGCTGTTCCGCGAGCCGGCGGCTGAGTTGGCTGCGTCGAGGAGCCGGGGCCCGGCACGCGGGCTGCGACCGGCGGGAGGGCGGTAACCCGAGGCAGAGTCGGAGCGGCGGTTCCGGGTGACGGCGTTGCGCTCGCGGTGCCGAGCGCCGACGGGCTGGCGAACGCCGACGCGGTCGGTGGCGCCGTGGCCCCCAGGACCGAGGTTTGGGGCGACGCGTCCACGGTTGGGCCGTGGGTCGGGACGGCGTTGGAGCAGGCGGCCAGCAGGAGGGCCAGGACACCGATAGCGGCCGTTCTGGCGCTACCACGGCCGGCGCGAGCTCGGGCGGCAGTGGTCACGGGATCGAGGCCCTGGGGCCCCGCGGAGCCGCGTTCCGACTCGTCATCGGCGGAGTATCGGCCCAACCGGCAGCTCCGGCGCCGAGTTCAGGCGACCGTTTTGCCTGACGCGCCCCCGCCCGAACGACCGGTGATCTGGACTTGCTCGGCCGTGCCGTCGACATCTTCGGCGAAGTGGCAGGCGACCTGGTGGCGGGAAGCCAGCTCTCGCAAGGCAGGTTCTTCCGCCACGCAACGCTCGGGGTTGCCGAGGCGCTCGCGCAGCCAGCAGCGGGTGTGGAAGCGGCAGCCGGAGGGCGGGTTGGAGGGGCTGGGTACGTCGCCGGTCAGGATGATGCGGCGGCGACGGCCTTCGACGGCCGGATCCGGGATCGGCACGGCCGACAGCAGAGCGACCGAATACGGATGGAGCGGCCGGAGGTACAGGTCGCGCGACCCCGCCACCTCGACGATCTTGCCCAGATACATCACCGCAATCCGGTCGCTGATGTGGCGGACAACGGACAGGTCGTGGGCGATGAACAGGTACGTCAGACCGAATTCTCCCTGGAGCCGCTCCAGGAGGTTGATGACCTGGGCCTGGATCGAGACGTCGAGGGCGCTGATCGGCTCATCGGCCACGATCAGGTCCGGGTTCAAGGCCAGAGCCCTGGCCACGCCGATGCGCTGTCGCTGGCCGCCGCTGAACTCGTGCGGGTAGCGATCGCCGTAATCGGGATCCAGCCCGACCGTTGCCAGCAGGTCGCGGACGCGCTCGCGTCGCGCGGACCCGCCGCCGACTTTGTGGATTTCGAGCGGCTCGGAGACGATTCCGGCGGCAGTCATGCGAGGGTTGAGGCTGGCGTAAGGGTCCTGGAAGATCATCTGCATGCGGCGCCGCACGGCCCGAAGAGTCTCGCCTTCGGCCAGGGTGATGTCCTGCCCGTCGAAGATGATGTGGCCCGCCGTCGGCTTGTACAGCCTCAGGATCGTGCGACCGACCGTGCTCTTGCCGCACCCGGATTCGCCGACCAGTCCGACCGTCTCGCCCTTGTCGATCGTCAAGTCCACGCCGTCGACAGCGCGGACGTCGCCGACGTGACGGCTCAACAGCATCCCGCTGGTGATCGGGAAGTACATCTTGAGCCCCTCGACGCGGAGGAGCGGCTGCGACTGGACCGTCTCGGCCGCTGCCGGCACGGCCGGGTCCTCGGGTTGGGCCAGCGGAGCGGTCACGGCAGCACCTCGATCGGGAGAGCCGACGGGGGCGGCGCCGCGACGAAATCGGCCCGGAGCGGTCGACCGGCAGCGGCCTCTTCGATGGTGGGCCGGTTCCAGCAGGCCGACCGATGGGTCGCCTCGGGCCCGGTGGTGCGGATCTCCGCGGTCTCGTGTATCGGGTCGAGCGGCGGCATCTCGTGCCAGCACTGCGGCACTCGCCAGGCGCAGCGCGGGGCGAAGGGACAGCCAACCGGCGCGAAACGAAGATCCGGGGGAGTGCCCTCGATCGGGATCAACGGCTCGCCGGGCTGGGCATCGAGTCGCGGCATCGAGTGCAGCAGCCCGACCGTATACGGATGAGCGGGCTCGGCGAACAGCCCGGCCGTGGTGCCGCTCTCCACGATGAAGCCCGCGTACATGACGTTCGTCCGGCGCGTCAGTCCGGCCACGACTCCCAGGTCGTGGGTGATCAGGATCACGGCGGTGTCGTGGTCGGCAGCGAGGCGGCTGCAGCAACTCCAGCACCTGGGCCTGGATCGTGACGTCGAGAGCCGTGGTGGGCTCGTCGGCGATCAGCAATTTTGGTTCGAGCGCCAGAGCCATCGCGATCATCACGCGCTGGCGCATTCCGCCGCTGAACTGGTGGGGGAAGTTGCGCAGGCGATCCTGCGGCTGCGGGATCCCGACCATCGCGAGAAGCTCGATGGCGCGCGCTCGAGCCTCTTTGTCTGTGGCTTTGCGGTGGGCCTGGATGGTTTCGACCATCTGCTCCTCGACGGTGAGGACCGGGTTCAAGCTCGTCATCGGGTCCTGGAAGATCATCGCGATCTCCTTGCCCCGAAGGTCTCGCATACCGGACTCGTCGAGCGCGGTCAGGTTCCGATCCTCGAACATGACCTGTCCGCCTTCGATCCGACCGGCCGGGGTCGGCAGCAGGCGCATGACGGCCAGGTTGGTGACGCTCTTGCCGCAGCCCGACTCCCCCACCAGCCCCAGCGTCTCACCTTCGTCCAGGTCGAAGGAGACGCCGTTGACGGCGAAGACCGTTCCGTCATGTGTCCGGAATTGCACGACCAGGTCGCGCACCGAAAGCAAAGCCATCGCTACCTCTTCAGGCGAGGATCGAGTGCCTCGCGCAATCCGTCGCCCAGAAGGTTGAAACCGATGGCGCTGATGACGATAGCGGCGCCCGGGAAGAAGATCAGGTACGGCGCCGACTGCAGGAAACGGGCCGAGTCGGTCAGCATTTCGCCCCACTCGGCGACGCGTGGATCGCCCGGGCCGAGGCCCAGGAAGCCGAGCCCGGCGACGTCGATGATGGCAGTGGCGGCGGCGAGCGTGGCCTGGACGATGAGCGGCGTCAGTGCATTCGGCAGCATGTGCCGCAGCAGGATCCGAGTCGGCGACGCGCCCATCGATCGGGCCGCGGTCACATAGTCCGATTCGCGCAGCGCCAGCAGGCTGCCTCGTAACAGCCGGGCGAAGATCGGCGAATAGGAGACGCCCACCGCCAGCATGATTTGCAGCTCGCCGTGGCCGAGCCAGGCGACGATGCCGATTGCGAGCAGGATGCCGGGGACCGCCAGCAGAACGTCGATGAAGCGCATCAGGACCGAGTCGAGGGCGCCGCCCGCGCCGCCGGCAATCGCTCCGATGAGGGTCCCGCCGATCAGGCCGAAGAAGACCGCCACCACCCCGACCGTCAGGCTGATCTGGGCGCCGTAGAGGATGCGGCTGAACTCGTCGCGGCCCTGCAGGTCGGTGCCCATGATGTGGGCCAGGCTCGGTCCCTGCTGGCCGTTCGCCAGCGAACCGGCAGTCGGAGAGTAAGGCGCGATCAAAGGCGCGAAGACCGCTCCGAAGACGAAGATGGAGATAAACGCCAGCCCGACGAGGGCGGGCTTGTTTCGCCGCAGACGGCGCATCGCGTCGTGCCACAGCCCGCGGCTGGCGCGCGGAGCGGCCGCTATCACGACCGCTCTCGATGAGGTGGTCATCTCAGCCGTACCTGATCCTTGGATTGAGGAAGGCGTAGCCCAGGTCCACGATCAGGTTCACCGTCAGGAAGATCGTGGCGAAGATCAGGATCAGCGACTGTACGACGATGTAGTCGTGGTTCTGGATCGAGCTGACGACCCACGAGCCGACCCCGTTCCAGCCAAACACGGTCTCGGTCAGCACGGCGCCGCCGAGCAGACTGCCCACCTGCAGGCCGATGACCGTGGTGACCGGCAGCCAGGCGTTGCGCATGATGTGGCGGTTGTCCACGCGGCGTTCGGTCAGGCCCTTGGCCCGCGCCGTCCGGACGTAGTCCTCGTTGCTGACGTCGATAACCGACGCTCTCGTGATCCTGGTGATCACCGCCAGCGGGATCGACCCCAGCGCTATCGAAGGAAGGATCAGGTGCGACAGCGCGTCCAGCACGTTCCCGAACGAACCCGAGAGGATGGCGTCGATGACGGCGAAGTTGGTGACCGCCTGTATGTCGAGCCTCGGGTTGCTCTGACCCAGAGTTGGCAGCCAGTGCAGCTGGACTCCGAAGACGAAGGCCAGGGTATAACCGAGCACGAAGATGGGGATCGAGATGCCGAATAGCGAGATGACCGTCACGATGCCGTCGATCCAGCTGTTCGGATGGCGAGCCGCCAGCCGGCCCAGCGGGATGCCCAGGCCGATGGCGAATATGAGCGCGCCGATGGTCAGCTCGATGGTTGCCGGGAACCGAACCAGGAACGTGTCCAGGACTGCCCGGCCGTCCAGGACGCTCGAGCCGAAGTCGCCCTGCAGCAACCGGCCGATATAGCTCAGGTACTGGACGTAGAGCGGCTTGTCGAAGCCCTCGGTGGCGTTGATCTGCGCGATCAGCTGCGGCGTCGCGTGCTGCCCGAGAATTGCCTCGGCCGCGCTTCCGGGCAGGAGTCGCAGGAAAAGGAACAGGATCACCGACAGCCCGAAGAGGACGGGGATGGCTCCCAGGATTCGGCGAACGATGAACCTGAGCACGAGTCGAGAAATTCCCTCGGACTAAAGGTCCCCCGGGGTCTTGCGACCCCGGGGGTTGTGATCGCTGGATGTTACAACCCCGTCGCCGGGGCAATGGCTACGAGAGGGAGACGGTGTTGAAGTATTCGATCGCGTTGCCCGAGCCAACGAAGCCCTGAACCTTCGAGCTATATGCACCCGGAGGGGTCGAGTTGACTATCGGGATGGTCGGCATATCGGCCGCGAGCAGGTCCTGGACCTGGCCCCAGAGCGGGTTGGCCGCATCGAGGGTCGGGGCCTGGAGGGCCTGGAGCATCAGCTGGTTTGCCTGATCGTTCTTCCAACCGAACTGCGCGTTCGGCTTGCCATTCTGGTAACCGAAGAAGGCGGTGTAGAGGAAGTTGTCCGCACCGGCCCAGTCGCAGGTCCAGCCGAAGAGGAACATCGGCAGGTTGCCGTTCGTGGCGTCCTTGACGTATCCGCCGTGCCAGTCCTCGGTCTTGAGGTTGACCGTGAAGCCGACGGCCTGGAGATCCGTCGCGATTGCCTGGGCCTCATTCTTGGGGTCGGGCATGTACGGGCGGACGACGTTGGAGGGGTAGTAGAGGTCGATGGTCGACTGGGCCGTCGTCAGATTGGCGGCGGTGAAGGCGGCCTTGGCCTTGGTGACATCGTAGGTCGGGATCGACTCAGCCTTGTAACCGGCGATGGCCGGCGGCATCCAGCTGTCGGCGACCTTGCCCTGGCCGGCGTAGAGCGAAGTGATGTACTGCGACTTGTTGAGCGCGTAGGCCACCGCGAGCCGGACGTTCTTGTCGGCGTAGATGGTCGGCGTGCCCGCGACGCTCTGGTTGAGGCCGAGGTAGCCAAGGTTGCAGGACTGGCCGCGGTCGAGGATCGTCAAGCCGGAATTCTTGGCGGTGTTGACGTCGGCCGGGGCGATGGTCTCGGCAAGGTCGATGCTGCCGCTCTGGAGAGCCTGCAGCTTGGCGGTCGAGTCGCCCAGGTTGGACTTGAAGGTGATCTGGTCGAGCTTGGCCGCGTTGGCGCTATCCCAGTAGTCGTTGTTCTTGACCAGAGTGACGTGGTCGCCAACGACCCAATCCTTGAACTTGAACGGGCCCGTGCCGACCATGGTGTCGGCGTTCGGGGCGGTGCCCTGGGCGTACTTGTTGTCCTTGAGCGGAGTCGTGTCGGCCTTCTCCTTCTGCAGCGCAGTCGGGCTCTGGATGCCGAAGACCTGCAGGGTAGTGGCGAGAAGGAAGTTCGACTGCGGCGCCTTGAGGGTGATCACGACGGTGTTCGCGTTGTCGTCGGCTTTAACCGACGTGACGTTCGAGTCCGCACCGAAGCCGCCGAAGACCGCGCCGTAGTAGTAGGCGTTGTCCTGGAGGTCGCCCTTGGTGTAGGCCTGCCAGCGGTCGTAGTTGAACTTCACCGCGGATGCGTTGAACGCGGATCCGTCGGAGAACTTGACGCCCGTCCGGAGCGTGAAGGTGTACGTCTTGCCATCGGCGCTGACAGTCGGCAGGGCCGACGCCAGGACCGGGATGATCGTGCTGATCGTGCCGGGCTTGAGTCCGACCAGACCCTGGACGACCTGGGCCTCAACGTACAACGAGTTGCCGTCGCTCACCAGAGACGGATCGGCGAACACCATGTCGCCGTCGAGCCCAACGACGATCGTCTTCGTCGACGAGCCGCCGACACTGCAGGCCGAGGCGATCAGGGCTGCTACGGCCAGTAACGAGGCTAAACGCTTCATCTCCACTCCCTTCCACTAACCGCCATAGGGGAACCTCAATTGGGTTCCGTGTGGGGGCGACGGTTTCCTCCATCCTGGCCGTGAGTGACGCTCACTCAGCGACGGCTCCAAGATGCTACGCACCCTATTACAGACTGGCACCTTTTGCATACTGAGAATCCACATTGGTTAGCGGCGCCACGATACGGGCGCGTTGGCGGCAGCTGTCGACTCCAATGAGCGAGCTCTGAGGCCGGAGCGGCGGGTCCGAACGAGGCCCGGGAGACCGCTGACACATATCGAGCCCGGCAGCCGTTATGTTCGAGCGAAGGCACTGCCAGACGCGCAACGAAAAGGGGGCCCGGGCATGAAAGCCACAGTAGATCGATCGGGCCGGCGGTCTCGTGCTCGACTCGGCTTGATCGTCTCGGGCGTCGCCATCGCGGCGGTGGTGGCGCTCGGCGGGTCGCTGATGCGCCAGCGGCAACTCGACTCTGCAGTTCCGCCGGCCTCGACAGCGGGCCACGCCAGTCGGACTACATCGCCGGCTGCAACCCTCACCCCGACAACGGCGATCCTCAACTCGTCGCCGCAGTCACGATCGCCGGCAACTCCGCGGCCGACCTGGTCGCAAGTCCCGCCGCAATCGACGGGCGCGCTTACGACGCTGGCGCCAGCGATGCAGGGTGAGGGCGCTCTCTGGGCCCCGGATGGCGAGCATTTCGCGGTGCTCAGTGCGGATTCGAACGATGTCTTCAACGTCTACGTCTTCAACCGCGCCGGGATCTGGGTCGGGGAAGCGCCGGCTTCACGTGCGGCCTGGGTGGGTAATGACACGCTCCTCGTGCTCCCATGGGACCCGACCGCCCAGGACGGCCTTTTGGCCGCATACGTCGCCAGTTTCGGCTACAACGACGTGAGCTCCATGCCGGCGCTTCCGGGTCGATACACCGACATCATCGGCAGCGGCGAGGGCGCCGCGGCGCTGCCGACCGCCCATGGATACGCGGTCTGGCACGACGGCTCCCTGGCGCCGGAAGTCGTTTGCGATTGCGGTCCGGTGGCGATCTCGGCGGACGGAAACCTCGTCGCCGTCGAAGACTCGGCCGGATTGAAGGTCGTCAGCACCGGCAGTGGGCAGGATGTCCAATCGTGGTCAGGTCTGCTGACCGGCGCGCATCTGCACGCGAGCTTCAGCCCCGACGGTCGGCGAGTCGCCCTTACGTCCGTGAGCGGCAGCCTGAACACGCTGGTCGTGTTGAACCTGTCGGAGGGCCACCGCGTGAATCTGCTGGCCGGGCATTTCGCGTACAACGGAGCATGGGTCGACAACGAGCTGTTATTCGCCGGCGACGATTTGGGCGAGTGGTGGTTCGTGCCTGCCGATGGCGCGAAGCCAAGAACGGCAGGGCTGCCGCCCGGGTCGCAAATCGCCGTCGCTTCGGCTGCCGGCGCAATCGCCGCGGTGGACGGTTACGGGACAACGCTCGCGATAGCAACCGCCGGCAAGATCAGAACGCTGAAGCTGCCTTCACGAGCGTTGTACCTCTACTGGAGCCCGGAGCACACGGAACTCATCGTCACGTGCGAATTGGGCGCGGTGGTTCTCGCCACACCGTAACGGCCTGAGTCACGCCGACGCCCGGCGCGGCTCCCAGCGGGCCCGGGCGCGCTCGCGTTCTAGCGCCCGATCATGCGGCGGACTCGTGGCCACGAGCGACGCCAGCAGTGATTCGGTCGCCGCCGCGACATCCGCCACCGCCGCATCAAAGGCCGCCTGGTTGACTCGAGCCGGGTGCGTCATGCCGCTGATCTTGCGAACGTACTGGAGCGCGGCGGCGGCCACCTCGTCGGTAGTCGTAGGCGGCTCGTAGTTGTGAAGCGGCTGGATCGATCGGCACATCTCGCGCTCCTCGCTCAGCGATCCTTCTCTCTGATCCAGCCGGCGCGCTTGCGCAAGGTTCCGACAATGCCCAGCTCGAACTGGCTCTCCTCGGTGTGGTCGGGCAGCGCGGCGAGCTCCGCGGCGGTCAGGGAGACGTCCACGTGCCCCGTCGCGATCAGGTCCACATCATCGGCCGGCACGAAGACGCGGCGCGATCCCTGCTGCAGTTGGACAACGATGCCGTGGAAGATGTCTTCCTCGTGCGAGCCGAGGAGATCGAACAGCGTCCCAACCTGCTTGCCCTCCGAACGGACCGGAATGTCCTCCAGGGCCGCACGCCACGCGATCGGCTGATCGAGGTCGCTGCCGGCGCCGGTGTTCGAGTTGGTGTCCATGGTCGCTCCTCGTCCTTACTGTTCGGTGCCGCCCGACGGCGGCATGAGATCCGGATCCTCGATGGTGACCTGGATGAGCGGGCTGTAGGCGACCATCGCTTCGAGGTCGGTGCGGTTCCAGGCACGGGCGACGTCCACGAGGATGGCGCGCCGTTCCGACTCGTCGGAGACGATTCGCGCCGTCGCCGGGAGGTCGGCCTTTACGCCGCGCTTGAGGTGAAAAGTGAAGTGCGGGTCGGCCTCGAGGTTCGCCAGCCAGCTGCGCTTTCTTTGCGCATTCGGCATGCCGCTGATGTAGATGCGGCCGTCGATCACGTGGTAGGCAATCTCGATGCGGCGAGGTTTGCCGCTGGTCCGTCCCGTGGTTGTTATGTCTACGAGGCCGCTGTGGCTGAGCGCGAGTTGAGTCGAGTTGTCCATTAGAGTGCGAGTCCCGGTTCGTACGTTTGTAGGCTCCTTCGAGTCTACGCCGACTGCTCTAGCTCGCCGGCCGACCAACCTGGCTGGATGCCTGCCAGAACGAAACCGGCCGGCGTCGCCTCATCGATCCGGGCCGTTCCCGTCCGGCCGAGCCCTTTCGCCCCTGGCGCGACGTCCGTTGACACCGCCCTGGACCAATATCAGCATCGGGCCAACCTCGAAGGCCCCCGTCCGGTCACAAGGAGTCGCTTGCTGTTCACGATCTCGGCCTTGACAGGCCCAATCACGTGAGCCGCCGATGACACGGCGCTCGGGCACCCTGCTTGCCGCCATCCTCGGCTCGGGGATCGTCTTCCTCGACTCGACAGTGGTGAACGTGGCGCTGCAGAAGATCGGCCAGGATCTGCCCAGCAGCTTCTTCGGGGTCCTCGAGGGCCAGTCCTACATCTATAACGCCTATCTCCTGAGCTTGAGCTCGCTGCTGATCCTGGCCGGCGCCCTGGCGGACGCTTTCGGCCGCCGCAGGTTGTTCGTGCTGGGCCTCATCGGTTTCGGCGGCGCTTCGATGCTGTGCGGGCTGGCCCCGAACATGGAGGTCCTGATCTTCTTCCGGATCGTCCAGGGCGCGGCCGGAGCGCTCCTCGTGCCGGGCTCCCTCGCGCTGCTCACGCACGAGTTCGTGGGCGCCGAGCGAGGCCGGGCCTTCGGGTTCTGGGCCGCCGCATCGGCTGCGACGTCGATCCTCGGCCCGGTCGTCGGCGGCATCTTCGTGGACACGATCTCGTGGCGGGCCGTCTTCTTCATCAATGTGCCGCTGGTCGCGATTGCCCTGTTCGCCGCCTGGCGCTACGTCGAGGAGAGCAGCGATCCCGACGCGGGCCGCGCGTTCGACTGGCTGGGGGCAGTGGTCGTCGCGCTCGCGGTCGGCGGGCTCGCGTTCGGGGCCATATACGGGCAACAGCACGAGTGGAAGGACGCGGTCGGTCCGGTCGCGATCACGGTCGGGGCGCTGGCCTGTGTGGCCTTCGTCGTGCTGATGGCCCGCAGCCGCCACCCGCTGGTGCCGCTGGGCCTGTTCCGCTCGCGAAACTTCGCGGTGACGAACCTCTCGACCTTCCTGATCTACGGCGCGCTCTACGTCGTGGGCTATCAGCAGTCGATCTTCAGCCAGGGCACGCTCGGGTATTCGGCCGCCGCCGCCGGCTTTATCGGGACGCCGGGGGCATTGCTTCTGATCCTTCTGTCCTCACGAGTTGGAGTCCTGGGCGCTCGATTGGGTCCGCGCCGATTCATGGCGGTGGGGCCGGCAATCATGGCCGCCGGAGTTATGTGGCTCGCCCGCATGCCGGCCGGAAGCGCTCCCTGGAATCTCCAGCCCGGGGACCCCGCCAGCTGGCTGCCGTCGAGCGGCTACATGGTCGACTTCCTGCCGGCCGCAATCCTGTTCGGCCTCGGTCTCGGCATCACGGTCGCGCCGCTGACCACCGCGCTGATGGCATCGGTGCCGGAGAACCGCGCCGGACTCGGCTCGGCCGTGAACAACGCCATCTCGCGGGTCGGGCCGCAGCTCGCCGGTGCGCTGATATTCGTGGCGGTCACGGGCGCCTTCTACGCCGACCTGTCCAACCGCGCTCCCGGCGTCGATACATCCTCCGCGGCGATTCGCCGCGAGATCTCGCCGCTCAACAAGCCCGGCGCCTCCGTCTCGCCGACGCTTGTGATCGCCGCGGGAGAGGCGTCCACGGATTCGTTCCGGATCGCGATGGCCCTGGCGGCGGGCCTGCTCCTGGCAGGCGCAGTGGTCAACGGCATCGGCATTCGCGACCCGGACACCGCGAAGCGTGGTGCCCGCGAGAACCCCGCGACGGCATCGGCAGGCGTCGCGGCGGACTCGTAGACGCGGCGACCGTCCCCGAATGACACCCAACGCAAGCCAGGCGGCACGATCGCTTAGCGAGGTTCGCCAACCCGTCTCGGGCAAGAGCCCACGCTCCGACCTGGATTCTTCTGCGCTACCGGGACGGGCGCACGGAACGCGGCGGGCCCCACCAACGCTGGCTCGCGGAGCTGCTGATCCACGATCTCGGCTTTACCAACGGCGTGGACGTCGTCGTGGCAAAGCTGGAAGGCGAGCCGGCCTGGGTCGGCGAGCTGCTCCGCGAACTCGGCGACCAGGCCGCGTAACCGCGGGCAGAGAAAGGCCGGGGGAGATCGGTCTCTCACCCCGGCCCTGATCGGCGGGTCCGTCGTCTAGAACGGCCCGTTGGCGGTGATCCACTCTTTCGCGATCGTCGGAATGTCCTTCTTGTCGAAGGTGTACTCGGCGTTGAGCTTGGTCAGCTCATCGGTCGTCATCTTGGCCGAGACGCCGTTCAGGATCTGCTCGAAGCTCGCCTTGTCTACCTTGGCGAGCAGGTCGTTGCGTACGAGCGGCGCGATGTTGTCGGCCGGCTGCGTGTGCTTGTCGTCGGCCAGCAGGACCCAGCCGTTCTGGGCGATGTCGGGCTGGGTCGAGCACAGCTCACCGACCTGGATCGTGCCGGCGGCCAGGGCGTTGACCATCGGCTGCTCGCACGCCGAGAGCGGCAGGGCGTTGGAAAGGTCGATCCCGTAGGCGGTCTTGATCGCCGCTGCGCAGACGGGGTTCGTCGAGCAGTCGGTGGCAACGCCGAACTTGAGCTTCGTCTGGACCGCCGTGAGATCGCTCATCTTGGTCAGGTTGTACTGCGTCGCGGTGGCCTTGGTCACCACGAACGCGTTCTGATCCGCGGCCGGCGAGTAGTTGAGCACCGTGATGCCCCCGCCGACGGAACTGAGCGCGGTCTGGAGGGCCGCCTCGTTGGCAGCGGGATCGCCGGTTGCCTTGCCGGGGCTGTAGAAGGCCAGGCCGCTGCCGATGTACTCGGGCTTCATGTCGATCTGGCCGCTGGCGATGGCGGCCGCGGTGACTTTGCGCGTTCCCAGACCAAGTCCCGTTCGATCGATGGTGTAACCCTTGGCCTCGAGGGCCTCAGCGTAGATCTCCGCCATGAGCTTCGACTCGTAAAACCCGTCGGAGCCCATCTTGATTGTGGGTTTGGCGGCAGTCGTGCCGGTCGCGGTTGGCGAGCTGCCCCCACCCGTCGAGCAGGCGCTCAGCAGCACCAGCATCGACGCCCCGAGGGCAAGCATGCGGGGAAGCCGCATTGGGTTACCTCCCTAGCGCGGTCGCGCAGCCCATCAGCGGACTTCGTACGACGTCCAGCGACTATAGGATGCGAACGTCGAATGGCCGACAGCGAGCCCGCCAGACGCACCGCGGCTTTCCTGCCCGGCAGGTCCGACTCAACTGGCGATACGCGGGGAGAGCCCCGGTGAGACCAATCGTCGCTCCAGGAGCACGAACGACCCATAGGTGATCAGGGCCACAGCGGCAACCAGGAAGACCCCGCCGAACAGCTCCCCGTTGTCCTGGTTCGCGTCACCCAGGACGATGAAGCGGCCGAGCCCGCCGAACCCGAAGACGGCGCCCAAGGTTGCCGTGGCGATGACCTGGATCGCCGCCAGCCGGATGCCGGTGGCGATGACCGGCAGGGCGAGCGGAACCTCCAGGCGGATGAGGATCTGGCGCTCCCGCATGCCCATTCCCCTGGCCGCATCAACGAGGTCCCGGTCTACGCCGGCAATCCCCTCATAGGAGTTGACCAGGATCGGCGGTCCGGCGAGCACGATCATCGCGATGACAGTTGGGTACAGGGTGAATCCCAGGCTCGGATCGATCCGAGTCGTGAAGGGCACGAGCAGCCCGATGACCGCGAACGACGGCAGCGCCCGCCAGGCGTTCGCGGAACTGACGACCAGCCACGACATTCGCCCCGTGTGGCCGATCCACAGTCCCAGAGGAAGCGCAACGAGCGCCGCGAGCGCCAGCGACGCGCCGCTGATGTAGAGGTGCTCCAGGAGCCGCGCCGGGATCCCGTTCGGGCCCTGCCACTGGGCCGGGTCGGCCAGCCACTGCGCGGTGGCGGTCACGAGGTCCATCAGCGCGCGACCTCGCGCGCCGCCACCCACGGCGTGAGGACGCGCTGCAGCAGCACGAGGGTGAGGTCGGCGAGCACCGCCAGGGCGATCGAGAGCAAACCGCCGACGAGAATTTCGGTCGTGAAGGTGCGGTGGTAGCCGTCGAGGATGTAGTAGCCGAGGCCGCCCAGGCTGTCGCCCAGGACGGCGGTCACCGTGACGAGGCCGATCGTCGAGACTGTCGCCAGACGGATGCTGGCCACGACCAGCGGCAGAGCCAGCGGCAACTCCACCTGCCACCAGCGCTGCCATGGCGTGAAGCCCATGCCGTTCGCCGATTCGATGACATCCCCGGGCACGGTGTCGAACCCGGCCACGATGTTCGGCACGAACAGCACGATCGTGTACATCACGAGCGGCACCTCCGCCGAAAGGACCGACGGACCGGTGATCACGATCAGGACCACGAAGACGGCGAAGCTCGGGATCGTGTAGATCGCCGTCGACAGCACAACGATGAACGGGTACAACCGCCGCCGCCGGATCGAAAGGGCCGCGAGAAGGAACGAGATCGCGAAGCCGACGGCCACCGCGATAACGGTCAGATAGAGGTGCTGGCCCACACGGTCGGCGATCGGGCCGAGGTGAGCGCCCAGCCAGTCCCACCGCACCAGCGGCTCGGTGGTCACGGTCGTCCGTCCGTGGCCACTCGTTCGTCGGCGAGCGCGCTTGCGATCTCGTCGACCGTCACCAGGCCGCGTGGCCGGCCGGCTGCGTCGAGCGCAACGCCGCCTCTGGTGTCGGCCACCAGCAGGATCGAGAGCGCGTCGCGCAGTATCGTCGCCGCCGCGAATGTCGGCAGGCCGTCGCTCTCCCCGATCGACTGGACCTGCAGGTCCGCGACCGTCCGAAGCGACAGCCGCTTGAGGCCCCGATCGGCGCCGACGAAACGGGCGACGAAGTCGGAGGCAGGGTGGGCCAGGATCTCGTCCGGCGGCCCGAACTGCGCCAGGTGCCCGCCCTCGGCCAAAACCGCGATCAGATCGCCCATCTTGATGGCCTCGTCGACGTCGTGAGTGACGAAGACGATGGTCTTGGCGAGCTCCTTCTGCAGTCTCAGGAGCTCGTCCTGCAGCCCGGTTCGGGCAATGGGATCGACTGCCGCGAACGGCTCGTCCATGAGCATCAGCGGCGGGTCGGCCGCGAGCGCCCTGGCCACGCCGACCCTCTGGCGCTCCCCACCGGAGAGCTGCGAGGGGTAGCGGCTGCGGTAGCGCTCAGGGTCGAGACCCACGAGCGATAGCAATTCGTCCGCGCGGCTGCGCTGGCGCTCCTTGGACCAACCGACGAGTGCCGGCACGACCGCCACATTGCGGCCGACGGTGAGGTGCGGGAACAACCCGACCTGCTGGATCACGTAGCCGATGCGCCGCCGCAGGGCCGTCACTTCCACGGTCTGGACGTCCACGCCATCGAGCAGAATCTGGCCCGAGGTAGGTTCGATCAGCCGGTTCACCATCTTGAGACTGGTCGTCTTGCCACAACCGGACGGGCCCACGAGCACGCAGATAGCGCCCGCCGGCACGTGGAAGGAGAGGTCGTTGACGGCCCCGGGCATCCCGGCGGCCCCCTGGGTGCCGAGTCTGCCTGGCGGCCCAGCGGCCCCGGCCGGCCCGCCACCGTAGCGTTTGGTGACGCCCCGGAACTCGAGAGAGGCCGCGTCGGACTTGCCGACCCGCGAGCTGGTTGTGCTTGGGAGCGGCGAGTCCATCGTGGGATTGTTGCACTCAGGTCTGTTTCGGGGAACGGGTCCTGCTCAGATGGATCGCGCCGCGCGCCACAGACCGCGCCGCGCGCCACGGGACCGCGCCATTGCCGGCCCGCAGCTAGCGGCTGGTCCGGGCCAGTGGGGCGAGCCGCCTGAGCAGCTCCAGGGGCGGCGCGGAAGCGTCCGCCGCGAGCAGGTTGAACACGACCTGGTCGGCGCCGACCTCGAGGCGCTCCTCCACTCGTCCCGCGATCCGATCCACGTCGCCCCAGGCCACGACGGCCTCGAACAGCCCATCCGAACCGGGCGAAGTGAGATCCGCTTCCGACCAGCCGAGCCGCAGCAGGTTGTTCCGGTAGTTCGCGGCGCCCAGGTAGTTTTTGAGGTGGCGATCGCCGATGGCTCGCGCGGAGGCCAGATCCGGCGCCAGCACGACCGGCAGGTCCGAAGCGACGAACGGCTCGGGTCCGAGAATGCCCCTGACCTCGCGCACGTGTTCCGAGGTCGAGAAATACGGATAGGCGCCCGCTGTGCGCTCGCCGGCCAGGCCAACCATCCGCGGGCCGAGCGCCGCCAGGACCACCGGCGGAATATCGACGGCGGGTCCGCGCCAGGGAGCGTTCGCCATGGCCTCCAGGTATTCGGCCATGGCGGAATAGGGCCGCTCGTAGTCGTGGCCGCGTAGCTTGACCATCGGGGCGTGGCTGACGCCGAGGCCAAGGATGAAGCGCCCGGGCCACGCTTCGGCGAGGGTCCGCCCGCCGTTCGCCATCGCCGCGGCATCGCGGGCCCAGATATTGGCGATCCCGCTCGCGATCACGAGCCGCTCGGTCGCGGCCAGGTAGATCGCTCCGTGGGCGAGTGCCTCCTGGCCGAGGCTTTCGCCGTACCAGAGAGTTCCGTAGCCGAGCCGCTCCATCTCGATGGCGAACTCGCGCTGGACGGCGGCCGGCATGCCGCTGACCGGCCCCGCAAAGACGCCGATCCGCCCGGGATTCATGCCGCGCAATCTCGAGATGCTCATATCGGCTCGAATCTACCGCGCCGCCGGCCCGATTGCTCCGGCCTGGCTCGGAACCGTTGCGGCGCTCGGGCGGCTCGATCCACGAACCAGGCTGGCCACGATCCCGACGGTGCAGACGAGCGCCGCGATGACGAATGCGTCGTGTATCGCGCCGGCCAGGGCCGCGCTTTGCGAGGCCGCATGCGAAGTCCCGACCTCGGCTGCCAGATGGACCGGCAGGCGTATCGCCACGATCGCGCCGCTCAACGCGATGCCGAGCGCCTGGCCGTTGACCCGCATCTGGGCCAGCGTGCCGGAGGCCGTCCCGACTCGCGAGCGCGGCACGGAGCCGAGCACTGCGCTGCTGTTGGGGCTCATGAACAGGCCCTGTCCGATCCCGAGCACGACCAGCCGCCAGATGAGGTCGGGCAGGGCGAAGTCGGTCGGGAGTTGCGTCAGAGCCAGCAATCCAAGCGCCATGATCGCCATCCCGGCGCTGGCCAGGACCCTCGGGCCGAAGCGGTCGGAAGCCGCTCCGCTGAAAGGCGCAACGACAGCCATCGCGATGGGCAGCGGGGTCAGCAGCAGGCCGGCCTCGATCGGCGAGAAGCCGCGGCCTTGCTGGAGCAGGAACGGCAGCAGGAACGTGGCCGTGAACAGGCCCGAGAAGGCCACCACCACGCTGACAAGGCCCGCTGAGAACGGCCGGATCTTGAAGAGAGCCAGGTCGATCATTGGCTGGATCGACCGACGCTCGGTCCGGATGAAGGCTGCCCCGAGAAGGACGAACGCGATCAGCAGGCCGACGACTGCCGGACTCGTCCAGCCCCACTGCTGGCCGTCGCTCAGGGCGAGCAGGAGTGCGAACAGTGCCAGCCCCGAGAGCGCAGCTCCGCGAACGTCGAACGATTGGCCCTTGCCTGGCGATTCGGTCGGCAATATCCGGGCCGCCCAGAGGATGGCGAACAGGCCTATCGGCGCGTTGATGAGGAAGATCGCGCGCCACGTGGCGACCTGGGTCAGGATGCCACCCAGCGCCGGGCCGAGACTGAGCCCGATCGATACGCTGATGCCGTTCAGGCCCAGGGCGCGGCCGCGCTCGTTGGCCGGAAACGTATGAGCGACGATCGCCGGGCCCATGGCCATGATCATGGCCGCTCCGACACCCTGGACGACGCGGAACGCGGTCAGAGCCTCGACGTTAGGCGACGCGCCGCAGAGGATGCTCGCGAGCGTGAACAGCGCGAAGCCCGCCAGGTAGACGCGCTTGAAAGTCAGGACTTCCCCCAGCCGACCGAAGGGCAGAAGCAGGCTGCCCACCACCAGCAGGTAGGCCACCACGACCCATGAGATCGTCGTCAGGCCGATCCCGAAGTCGTTCTGGATCGCCGGCAGCGCGATGTTCACGATGCTGCCGTCCAGCGTCGCCATCAAAGAGCCGAGCGAGACGCTGGTCAGAATCAGCCACTTGCGTTCCATCGAGAACCCGGGTCGCGCCACCCTGTCGACCGGCCGTTCCTCGGTCGGTCTGCGGTGCATGCAAACCCTACTAGATGTTGCCGACCAGGCCCTCGCGGCCGATCAGGGCGCCTCGTTCTCGACCGAACTGAACGTGTCGTTGTACGAGCTAAGAGTCGGCGTCCAGACGTTGCAGCCGATCTGCCAGTAGGTTCCGCCGTAGCCGGCATCGACGTAGTAGCGCGGGACGCCGCAGTTGGCCGACTTCATCGAGCTGATGCTGTCGTTCCAGCCCAGGATCCCGAGGTTGGACAGTGCGCCGAAGAGCGTCAGGGCGTTGCCGCCGTAGTTGATGTCCCAGTAGGCGATCGAATAGGCCGTGCCCTGCGGCCAATCCGGCCGGGTGTCCGTGGCGCTCGCCGGCGGCGGCGGAAGGCCCGGCCCGGCCGGTTCGACCCAGCCAAGGTCCGCGTCCACCTCGGCCTGGCTGGCGAAACAACGCACTAGCGGATAGTCACGCGTGTGGCAGAAGTAGCTCGATGCGGTGCGCGGGTCTATTCGGATTCCCTGGTACGTGGCGGTCACCACGGTGCCGTCGTCGGCCGTGACCTGGAGCGGACTCGCATCGGTGATTTGCACGGGCATGCCCGCCAGCAGCAGCGCCCCGACGATTCCGATCGCAGCCCCTATGCGGAGTGTCCGCTGGAAGAGAGGTGTCTCGAACCGCAATGCCAACCTCGACGAGCCGCGTCAAATGGCGACGGCCGGGGTTCCCGCGAGCCCCCCTGTTGGTGCGCGGGTCCCCGGTCGACGCCTGTTCGGTCGTATCCAATTCCCCCGACTCGAAGGCGAACCGGCTCGCAGAATGCGCGTCGGGAAGGCGCCTCGAAAGCGTGGAAACGCGCAGGCCACGTTGCGTGTTCCCACGCAACGACCGCCCCCGACCCGCTAAGATCAAGTCCGATAGGGGCTTGCGGGCAGCCGCCGGGTGATTTGGAAGTTGACCGACCGAACAGATCCAATACAACGACGCCTGACGGCGCGCCCCGGCCCGCAGTCTGCGAAGGGTGGCGCTGCCCCTCGCATGCGCCCTCTTCGTGGCGATCGCGACTTTCACGGTGTTGGCCACGCCGGCCGTCGCGGGCCACAGCGTCCAGGTCGACGCGGCCGGGGTGGTGACTTCGGTCGAGGTGGGCTCGGATGCATGGACCTCCGGGGTCCGTCCGGGTTGGACGGTCGTAGCGCAGACCACGGGTGAAACCATGTACGGCGGCGGCATCGGCAACGTCGTCCCCGTCATGGACGACTTGACCAAGCGCGACCCGACACCCGTCCTCGTGCCGCCGCTGGCTCTCCTGATCCTGGCCGCGGCGGCCTATCCGCTGGGACTGCGCCGAACCTCCACCACTCTGGCGGTGGTTGCCGCGGCGCTGATCGATCCCGCGTTCGCGCCGCGCTTCGGGCTGGCGGGCTGGGTCCTTGCGGGCGTCCCGATCGTCCTGGCCGCAGGCCTCCTCGGGCAGGTCTCCCAGATGGCCGGACTGCCCAAGCAGCTCTTCTGGCGGCTGGCGGGTTGGGTCGTGGTCCCAGCCGGCGCAGCGGCCGCGGCGGCGGTCCGCGACAGCGTCACCACCGCGTTCGAATTCGCCGCCTTCGGCCTGCTGGCCGTCGCCTGGATGATCGTGTTCCGCTGGCGAGTCGCCAACGCCAGCCTCGCCGCGGGCTCGACGTCGAGGCTCGCCGTCGTCCGGGCCGTCGCCCTCGAGACCGTTCCCTTCGCAAGTCGAGTGCGCAATACCGGAGCGCAGGCGGAACGTGACAGGCTCGCAAGCGACCTCCACGCCGAGGTCTTGCCGGCCATCGCCTCGCGCGCCGAGGAGCTCGAACGACAGGGCGACTCGGCCTCCGCCGAAGTCCTCCGCGACCTCGCTCACGACGTTCGCGATCTCGTGAGCGCTCGGCGCCTGCCGATCCTCGAGGATGAGGGGCTGATCGCCGCCGCCGAATGGCTGGCCGAGTCGCTCGAGAGCCGGGCCGGCATCGAGATCGAGATCGATCTCGCCGGCGAAACCGGCGCGCGCCCGCCGCTCGTCGTGGAACGAGCCGCCTATCGAATCCTGCAGCTCGCCCTCGACAACGTGATAAAGCATGCGGCCGCCTCCAAGGCCGTTGTGTCCCTCGACGGAAGTGCGAGATCCCTCAAGCTCGTCGTAGCCGATGACGGGCGCGGGCTCGAGCCCGGCCAGGCAGTTGCCGCCCGGCGGCGCGGTCATCTGGGACTGGCGGACATGCGCGCCGAGGCAGAGGCGGTCGGAGCTTCGCTCACAGTCGATCGGTCGGCCGGGGGACCCGCCGGCGGGCCGGGGAGCGGCACGCGGATCAGCTTCACATGGCCCGCATGATCCGGGTCCTTGTCGTCGACGATCACCCGGTGACCTCGCAGGGAGTAGCCGACGCGCTGCGCGAAAGCGGCGACATCGAGATCGTCGGCGTGGCGGAGACGCTCTCGCGAGCCCGCAGCCTGATCGGATCGCTTTCTCCCGACGTCGTGCTGTGCGACGTTCAGGTCGGCAGGGAGCGAAGTCTCGGCCTCCCGCGCGAAATCGGCGGCCCGGCGCCCGCGATCCTTTTCTTCACTTCCTACGACTACCCATCGTTCGTTCGCGCCGCGCTCGAGGGCGGAGCGGCGGGCTACGTGCTCAAGTCGGCCCCGATCGCGGACGTCGTGGCCGGGATCCGGACGGTCGCCGGCGGTGGTTCGACCTTCGCGGCACGCGACCTGCACAGCGCCCGCCGTGCCCAGAGGATGCCCACCGAGCGCGAGCTCGAGGTCATCCGCCGAGTGGCCATGGGCCAGTCCAACGCCGAGATCGGGGAAGTCCTCGATATAACCGAGCGGACGGTCGAAAGCCACTTGAGGCGGCTGTTTTCCCGCTACTCGGTGGATTCGAGGACGGAGCTCACGCTTATCGCCGCCCGCAGCGGCTGGATCGATCTGATGGGCCTCTAGGCAGGACTCACCGGTCGCGCTGCATCGGGGACTGACTCCAGCCGTCGGCATCGGTGGCACGTCTGTGAAGCGGGGGTGGCGTCCGGCTCATGTGGGTCAGCACGTCCTTCATCGAGGCAGAAGCGACTGCCACGACCGTATCGGCGGCGCCGTAGTAGAGCGACAGCACATCCGTTACGGGATCGAGCACCCATCCGTTCGGGAAGACGACCTTGCTCACGTCGCCGACGCGCTCGAACGGTGCCGTCGGCCCCATGATCCACTCCTCCGACCGGCGCAAGACCACGCACGGATCGTCGAGTTCGAGCATAGCCAGCCCCACGCGGTAGATTGGGCCGGAGGCAGTCACGTGGGCGCCGTGATACGCGATCAGCCAGCCGTCGGGCGTCTCGAGCGGCGGAGTCCCCAGGCCGATCTTGCCGGCGTCCCACCACGCCCCGTCGCGGGCTTCCATGAGCAGGGTGTGGTCGCCCCAATGGCGAAGGTCGGGGGAGTAGGAGATCCAGATGTTAGCGTTGCCTCGCAGCGGCGAGGGGCGGTGGATCATGGCCCAGCGACCGTTGATGCGCCTCGGCAAAAGAGCCGCGTCCTTGTCCTCAGGCGGCATGACCGGACCCAGTCGGGTGACCTCGCGGAAGTCCCTGGTCGTCGCCAGGGAAACGAGGGGGCCGCGGTTGCTGTAGGCCGTGTAGGCGATCGCCCACTCTTCGCGTTCGGGAAGATATGTGAGTCGCGGGTCCTCACAGCCCCAGACCTCTTCGGGATGGTCCGGATCCGGCGCGAGGAGGGGCTTCTCGTCAAATCGCCAGGCAGACACGCCATCCGCGCTCCGAGCAACCTGAAGGCCGGAGATGCCGCGCAGATCCTCGACCCGCAGCAGCAGGACGACCTCGCCGTCGACCAGTGCGGCCCCGGGATTGAAGACCGCATTTGCCGGGTACGGCAATTGGGCCACCGTGATGATGGGATTGTCCGGGTGGCGAACGAACAGCTGGCGGGCGTCGATATCGATCATCGAGCCGAACTCAGGGCCCGCATATGCTCCAGCGCTGTCAGCCACATGAGGGTGGACTCCGCTCCTTGATTTGGGTTTACCCCAGCTGGGGTCAAGGCATCGCAGCAGCCGCCGGACGAGGTATCCGCCAGGCGCACTCCGAGCAGATTGTCGCCCAGGAACCAGGCATATGTCATACGCGCGGCCTGACGATATCGATCGTTCCCGGTGGCCGAGTAGGCGGCTTCGGACGCGAGCAGCGTTGTGGTCGCTTCGATGGGTTGCTGATCGAATCGGCTGCGTGCCCCGTCCCGCGGCCACCACCCGTTGCCAATCGGCAGAAACGAGCCGTCCGCCGAAGTCTGCTCGTCGATCAGCCAGTCCAGCACCGCGCAGCCCGCCTCGACAAGCCGTACGTCGCCCGTTCGACGTCCGGCGGCCAGCAGCCCGTGCGGCAGGATCGCGTTCTCGTAGGTGACGATATCCGCCGGCCACGGCCAGTGGCGATCCGAGGCGATAGGATCGAAAGCCGCCGCCAGCTTCGCGACGAGGCCGGGCACAACTGCCTCCGTCTCGCCCGCCATCCCCCCGCCGATGGCCGTGTCGCAAGCCAGGATCGCCGCAGCGATCGGACGCAAGCGGGTCAGGGAGCCGGCCGCCGGCAGAGAGCGCCCGAACAGGCGCGTCGCCCGGTCTACGAGATCCGGATCGCCTGCTTCCGCCGCGACTGTGGCCAGCCCCACCATGGCTCGGGCCTGGGAGTCCTCGGATCCTCCCGAGTCGAGCCAGTCCCCCGCGGCGTCTCGGAAGTTGCGGAAGCGGCCGCTGTCGGGCAGAAAGGCGTCCTCCAGAAAGCGGAGCGACCTCTCGACGCTATGAGCGACCCGGGTCCAGCCGAGCGGACGAGCGTGCAGCACGTCTACCACGAGTGCCCGCGCGACGTCGTCGGTGCAGAAGCCGAACTCGGGATTCGGGTTGCTCCCGATGGCGTGCTGCCAGACTCCGATGTCGTTGCTCATGACCTCGAGATGCGCCCGGGACACCGGTGGAAGCTCCAGGCTCGCGGCGGGTGCCTCGCGGTTTGCCGGCGGAGCCTTCAGGTCAGCCATGGACCGACGACAGACGGCGGACCGGCGTGGCCGGCATGGCCGCCCGGGCGGCCACCCTGGCGAAGATCTGTCGGTATCGAGCGCCGACCTGGGGCCAGATCATCGATCGGCTGTATTCGTAGGCGCGGTTTCCGAGCGCTTCCCGGACATGCTTGTCGCGCAGCAGTTCGATGAATGCGTCCGCAAGCTCGGTGTGCGAACCGGGCTCCACGAGGCGGCCGCGGCCTTCGGCGAGCAGCTCGGAAGCGTACGCGTACGGTGTCGAGACGATGGCTTTGCCGGCTCCCATCGCGTACGAGAGCGTGCCGGAAACGATCTGGTCCAGGTTCGGATATGGCGTCACCAGAACGTCGGCGGCTCCCAGCCACGTTCCGAGCTCACGAGTGCTCACGAACCGGTCCACGAACAGCATGTGGTCGGCGACTCCGAGCTCCAGCGCTCGCGCTTCGAGGCTGCGCCGGTACTTCTCGCCCTCGTGGCGGAGCAATTCCGGATGGGTCGCCCCTACCACAACGTATCGGGCATTCGGAACCGCTTGGACGACCTCCGGCATCGCCTCGATGACCGTTTCGTAGCCCTTGCCCGGGCCGAGCAAGCCGAAGCTCAGGACCATCGGATCGAGGCTCAGGCCCAGCCGGGGCTTCACGGAGTCGGGCGACACCTGCTGCAGGCTCGGGACGCCGTGCGGGACCACGTCGAGATGGCGGGGATCGACCCCGTAGGCGCGCGTCAGAAGCGAGGCGGCGGCCCGCGACATGACGACGGTGGCGTCGGCGGCCTCGATCAGCGAGACCAGCACGTGCCGTTGCGAAGGTGTCGGCGTGCGCAGCACGGTATGCAAGGTGACCACCTTGGGCCGGCGCAGCTCGCGCACGAAGTCGAGGACGTAATCGCCGTCACGGCCGCCCCAGATGCCGTACTCGTGCTGAATCGAGACTGCGCTTGCGCCGCAGTCATTTAGGGCGCGAGCTACGAAGACATAGTCCGGCAGCATGTCGCGGCGGATCCTGTGGCGGACCTCGGCCGGATATGGCCCAGGCTCGTCGGCCGGATGCAGGGCCACGATCTCCCGCTCGCCAACGGCGCGGGAGAGATCGTCGGTGAACGTGGCGATGCCGCAGCGGCGAGGCGCAAACGTCGAGACAAAAGCAGTTCGCGAAATGGCTCAAATCCTCCATAGGCTTCGCCGCGCGTTCCGCGGGAGCTCTTCGATTCTGGCGTGCCTGATCAGGCCGGGGCGACCGGTGACTGGCCCGTTGGCCGTCGGCGGCGGTTCAATGACCGCGCGATCCGTGTCTCACGCTTGTGGCAGTTGCAAGGCCGGCGGGGTGGTTGGCCGACCACGTGCACTACGTGAGGGGTGGCCCGAAAGTTATGGCAACTACTCCACCTTACTCGCAGCGGAGCGATTGGGCAATCACCAGGCCCGTTCGCCTCGTTCGGCGGCACGCGCGGAGGCCACGCCCGGCAGCGAGGCGCCGGGGGCAGCTTCAGTCGGTCGGCGGAGCCACCTTCTGGCAGGCCGGGCACAGCCCGAACAACTCGACCCGGTGCCGGTCGATCTTGTAGCCGGTGCGCCGAGCGACCTGCGCCAGGATCGGCGTCATGCCGAGACCCTCGAGGTCGATCGAACGCTGGCAGCGGGTGCACACGAGATGATGGTGGTGAGTGCGCGAATCACAGCGTACGTAGGAGTGATCGCCGTTCGGCAGATCGAGCCGCTCGACCACCCCGAGGCTGGTCAGGATTTCCACCGTCCGGAAGATCGTGGCCCGGGCCGCCTCGATCTTGCGCCGCCTCGCATCCGAGACCAGATCTGCCGTCTCGAAGGCTCCGTCGCGCGTGCAGATCAGGTCGATGACGGCGCGCCTGGATTCGGTGACTCGATATCCGGCGGCGTCCAACGCCCGAACGATGTCGTCCCGGCTGCTGCCGGAAGGGACCGGCGACGAAGTACTCACGGCCGACAGCATAGCCCGGCCGACGCTGCCGGGTTCGGCCTCGTCCGGCGACCAGCCCGGAGCTTCGCGGATCGAGCCGCTACCAGCCCCAGACCTCGAGTTGCGTGATCTCGATCGGAACGGAGTACTGCGTGGCGAATGCTGCCACGGTTTCGCCGCGGTAGGCCTCGTCCTCGATCCAGTCGCGGTACCTCGCCCGGTAGTCCGTCGCCTCCGCCGCCGATGGCAGTTCGAGCGCGATCCGCGCCACTCCCCGGATCACGTGGACCTGCCCGCCGCCCGGCGAGCAGTTGAAGTTGAGAGCAACCTGCTCGTTGTCCCGGACGTTCGTGACGCGCCGGGCGTTGGTCTTGCTGTAGATGACGATCCGTTCGCGGTCGGCCCCGCGGTCGTAGATGAACCACACCGGGGCGGGCTGCGGGGCTCCGTGATCGACGGTGGTCAGCCAGATCACTCGCTCTTCCCTGAGCCGCTCGATGATGCGAGCCCCGAGCGTGGTCGTTTCGTCGATCATTCGCGTTCTCCTGGAGGAACATCGGCGCAGCCCATGTTAGCGGGCCGCGGCCGGTCTCCCGCGACCGCCCCGAGCCGCGAGATTATTGTGTTGCACGAAAACTCGCACAGAACCATAATCTGGCCATGGCCCCGGACGAGAACCACCGCTACGACGACTTCATCGACAGCTTCGCGCACCTGATGCATGCCCAGCGGGGCCTGCCTCTGGTCGGCGGGCGAATATTCGCGTACCTGCTCGTCTGCGAGCCGGCCGAGCAAACGGCCGCGCAGATCGCCGCCGCCGTCAGCGCCAGTCTCGGCACGGTCAGCTCGATGACCCGGCTCCTCCTCAGCGCCCGGCTGATCGAGCGTGTCACTCGCCGCGGTGAACGCGCGGCGGTATATCTGATCGCCCCGGACGCGATGAGCTCGATCACCCGGGCCACCCTCGAGGGAACCAGGGTCGCCCGCGAGATGACGGATCGCGGCCTGGCTCTGATGGCGGACAGGCCGCCGACGGCCAGGGCGCGACTGCAGGACCTCAGGGACGTCTACCTGATTTTCGAAAACACCATCCCCGCCCTGCTGGAAAGCTGGGAGAAGGGGCGACGGGAAGGGACCGCATGACCAGCGTCATCCGAACCGAGAAGCTCACCAAGTCCTACGGCACTCATCGAGGGATCGTCGACGTCGACCTCGACGTTCGAGAAGGGCGAGGTCTTCGGCTTTCTCGGGCCGAACGGCGCCGGCAAGACGACGACGATCCGGACGCTGCTCGACCTCATCCGGCCGACCAGCGGCAAGGCCTACGTCTTCGACATCGAGTCGCTCGGCGAACCCGGCGGCGATCCACAAGCGCCTCGGCTACCTGCCCGGCGAATTCGCGCTGTACGACCGGCTGACCGGCGGCCAGACGCTCGAGTACTTCGGCAATCTCCGCGGCGGAGTCGATCGCGCCTACCAGGCTCAGCTGATCGAGCGCTTCGACCTCGACCCGAGCCGCCGATTCCGCGAATACTCGAAGGGCAACAAGCAGAAGGTCGGCCTGGTCGCGGCGCTGCAACACAAGCCCGAACTTCTGCTGCTCGACGAGCCAACGTCGGGACTGGATCCGCTCGTCCAGCAGACATTCTTCGCGCTGCTCCGGGAGCGGGTCGCGGACGGCGGCAGCGTCTTCCTGTCGAGCCACATCCTCAGCGAGGTCGAGCGCAGCTGCGACCGCGTGGCGATCATCCGCGAGGGTCGGCTGGTGCAGGTCGATCGCGTCGACGCGCTGCGCGACCTGGCCCACCACCAGGTCGAGCTGCGGTTCGAGGGCGAGCCGCCGGTCGGCGAATTCGTCGAAGTCTGCCCGGCGTCAGCGACGTTCAGGTCGAGGATCACATGATCCGGCTGCGGGTCCTGGGGCCGATCACGCCGGTGCTCCAGGTCGCGGCACGGCTGGGAGTGACGGACTTCCTCAGCCGCGAGCCGAGCCTCGAGGAGACTTTCCTCGCCCAGTACGGCAGCCGGTCCGCGGGGGACCGCGGCAGAGGCTCCGCGGTGGACCGCTGCAAAGCCGGGGTGAAGTGATGGCCGCGCAGGCCGATCGGCCGCCCATCGCCGGGCAGATCACCGCCGTCTCGCTGTCCAGCCGGCTGTACGGCTTCGGCAGCATCTACGCCAAGACGATCCGAGACTCGCGCCTGGCTTTCATCATCGTGGCCGGGCTTCTCGCCGGGATCATGGTCGCCGGCCTCGAGGCGATCGGCACAGCCTATGCCACGGCGGCGTCGCGCCTGGACCTGCAGAACCTGATCGACAGCATTCCGCCCGCGCTGGCCGGGCTGTACAACCGGCCGCTGAACGTGGAGACGCTCGGCGGTTCGGTGTCGTGGAAGTACGGCCCGATGTTCGGTGTGATCGCCGCGGTATGGTCCATCGTGGCGCTTTCCGGAACGCTCGCCGCGGAGGCGCGCCGCGGCAGTTTGGACATGGTCGCGGCCACACCCTTCGGCAAGCGCCGCATCGCCATCGAGAAGCTGGCCGCGCACGTGACCGGCATGACGCTCGCCGTGGCGTTCCTCGCGATCGTGACCTGGCTCGGCAGTGCGGCCGCCGCTACCCAGCCCGGCGACCAGATCCCCCTCCTGGCGGCAATCGGGTTCGGGGCCTGGGTCGGCCTGATCGGCCTCGTCTACGGCTCCGTGGCGTGGGCCGTGGCGCCGTTCCTGGGGCGGGCCGCGGCGGCCGGCATCGCCGGCGTCCTTCTGGCCGCGGGCTTCATCGTGAGCGGCTACCAGCCCTACGTGCCGGCGCTGACCCTGCCCGCCGACCTTTCCTGGTTCCATTGGACCGCCGCAAACCTGCCGCTGGCCGGCCAGTACGACTGGCTCTCGCTGGGCGCCGTGGCGATCGTGGCTATCGTGCTGTTCGCGGTGGGAGTGGTCGCGTTCGACCGGCGCGACCTCGGCACGACCAGCGCCGTCCCGCTGCCGGCCATGCCCGAGGCGCTGCTGGGCGTGCGCGGGCCGGCGGGCCGTTCATTCGGCGAGCGCCTGCCACTGGCACTCGCCTGGGGACTCGGGCTAGGCGTATACGGGTTGCTCATCGCCGCCTCGAGTGCCTCGTTCGCCTCCGAGCTGGTCAAGTCGCCCGACACGTACAAGCTCTTCCAGTCGATCTTCCCGGGCCACGACATCGGCACCGGAGCGGGCTTCCTGCAGCTGCTGTTCGCCTATCTCGGGTTCATCGTGGCCGGTCTCGGCGCCGCCACGCTGGTCGCCGGCTGGGCCTCGGACGAGAACGGCCGCCGACTCGAACTGCTGCTCGCCACCCCGCTCGGCCGGGCACGCTGGGCCATCGCCGGTGGAATCGGCGTCTTCGGCGCGGTCGCCGCTATGACCGCGGTCACGATGCTGGGAATCGGCATGGGAGTCGCGTTCGCCGGCGGCGACATGCTCACCCCGATTGCCGGGGCCGGCATCGTCGGGTTGTACGCGGCGGCCGCGGTCGGGGTCGGGATCGCCGTCGGCGGACTGTTCCGCAACACCTTCGCCGCAGAGGTGACGGCGGTCCTCGTCATCGCCACGTTCCTGATCGACTTCCTGGCGCCGGCCCTCAACGCCCCCGATTGGGTCCACCAGCTCGCCCTCACCGATCACTTCGGCGCCCCTCTGGTGGGAATCTGGGATCCGGCCGGCATCGCGGCATGCCTGGTCCTCGCGATCGGCGGGCTGGCGCTCGGCGCCTGGGGTATGACCCGCCGCGACGTGGCCTGAGCCAGCGCTAGCCGGAAGGCGATTCCGCTGTGTCGACCTCGAGGGGCATCGTCAGGTAGCGGCCGATGGTCGGGCCGATCGAGTGCACCAGCGTCTCGACCGGAGCGCTCGCCAGCGGCTCGACGCAGAGGATGTAGCGGGCGAAGCCGAGGCCTATCAGATGGCTTCCGACGAGCGCCGCCCGCATGGCGGAATCGGTCGCCCCCGCTTCCCGGACCAGTGGCAGGATGCCGCCTTCGATGACGAAGCGGCGGACCATCTCGGCCGCTCTCGCGTCTGTCAGCGCCGATCGGACCATTCCAAGCAGAACCTGGCGGCGGACGGGCTCCTCCCAGAGACCGAGGAAGAAGCGCACGATCCGACCCCCGAGCTCCTCCGGAGGGCCGGCATGAACCATCGCCTGGAGCGCGGCGAGATCGAAAGGGAGCTCCATCGCGGCGATGAACAGCTGCTGCTTGCTGCCGAAGTAATGATGGATGAGCGCCTGGTCGACACCGGCCGCGGCGGCGATCTCGCGCAACGCGGCGCCATCGAAGCCACGCTCCGCAAAAGCGGCCCGAGCGGCAGCCAGAATCGCGGCCCGGGTCGTCCCGGGGCCGTGCGGCTCGCCGTCGGCCGAACCGCCGTTCGGGCGGCGCCCGGTGCGGGCCATCAGCGCGGCGCTCCGCCGGCCGGCGTCGAACTGCCGCTTCGGGCGAGCAGCACGAACGCTTCCTCGAAACTGGCGGGCGACTCGCGGAGCTCCGCGGTCAACCCGGCCGCGATCAGGACCGCTCGGATCGCGGACGGATCGCCGCCCGGGACGCGAATCCGCCGGCCCGACAGGGCCACTGGCAAGCCGGCCGCCCGGAGCGCATGGAACGCGCGGTCCCACGGCTCCGCCAGCACTTCGGTCGCGACCAGGCCGCCGGTTATGTCGTCGGCCGTGCCACGCGCCGCCACTCGCCCGGAGAGCAGCACGACCAGCCGGTCGCACTGGCTCGCCTCGGCCATGTAATGCGTCGTCACGAGGACGCCGGCGCCACCCTCGGCGGCGGAGCGGATCAGCTCCCAGAGCCGCGCCCGGGCCAGCGCCCCGACGCCGGAAGTGGGTTCGTCGAGGACGAGCAGGTCGGGACGGTGCGACAGCGTGGCCGCGAATGCGACGCGGCGGCGCAGCCCGAGCGGCAGCTCCCCGACGAGCCGGTCTCGTACGGCTTCGAGCTCGGACTCGACCGGCGGGGCATCGGCGACGCCAAAGCTCCGCGTGATGAACGACAGGTTCTCCCCGACGGTCAGGTCCTCGTACAGCCCGAGGCCCTGGGCCATGTAGCCGACCCTCGCCCGGGATTCCCGAGTCGGGGCGCTCCCGAAGAGCTCGACTCGGCCGGTGGTCGGCCTGAGCAAACCGAGGGCGATCCGGATGAGCGTCGTCTTGCCTGCGCCGTTCGCGCCGATCAAACCCACGACCTCGCCGGGCTTGACGTCGAGGTCGACATCTTCGAGAGCCTGCAGCCGGCCGAACCGCTGGCCGAGTCCGCGGATCCCGATCAAGGGCTCGCCCACCCCGACCGCCGAGATCGGCGGCGGCGCCGGCAAGGGGCTCAGGGGATCCGGCCCGCCAGTTCGGGCTTCGGCGGTGAGTTCCGCGACGACAAGGGCATCCTCGAGGTCGGGCACGATACGTCGGGCGCCTGCGGCAACAGCCTCGGCAGTGGCTCCGGCCGTTGCTCCGGCCGCGGCTGCGTCGCCCGGCGCTTGCCCGGCCGCTCCCCCGTCTTCGCGCCAGGTCCGCCAGCTCGAGCCGCAGCGCCACGATCTACCGTCGAGCGGCCGATCCGCGATCCAGATCGACCCGGGCATCGCGGCGACGATATCGTCCGGCAGCCCTGACGCAAGCCGGCGGCCGGCCGAGAGGACGAGCACATGCGCCGCTCGCTCCGCCTCGTCTACGTAGGTCGTGGCAAGCGCCACGGCGGTCCCGGCGGCGGCGATCTCGGAGACGAGCTCCCATAGCTCGACCCGGCTGAGCGGATCGATGCCGGTGGTCGGCTCGTCGAGAACCAGCAACACCGGGTCGTGGAGCAGCGCCATGGCCAGAGCCAGCTTCTGGCGCATACCGCCCGACAGGCGCTCCGCGAGCCGCTTCTCGGCACCGGTGAGCCCGATCCGAGCGAGCATGGCCTCGATCCGCGACTGCAGCTCGCGACCGCGGAACCCGTACGCGGCTCCGGCGAAGGCGAGATTCTCGGCGGCGGTCATGTCCCGATACACGCTCCGGTCGGTGGCGACGTAGCCGAGGTGGCGCCTGTCGGGCCGCCGAACCTGGCCCGCCGCCGGCCGGACGGCGCCGGCGAGTGCCCGCAGCAGGCTCGACTTGCCGGCGCCGTCGGCACCAACGACCGCAGTCACACGGCCCGCCGGCACCTCCAAATCCACGCCTTCGAGAGCGACATGGTGGCCGTACCGGACCACGAGCCCGCGAACGCCCCAGCTCCCGATCGGGCCGGTTTGGGAATCCACGGCAGACTCGGGGTCGCCGCCGGCCGCGACTGCCCGCCCGGAGGCCGTCCGAGGCGTTTCGAGCCCGTCAGTGGCCCCCACCGGGTTCGAGCCGGTCATTGAGCCGCGGTCCCGGCCGAGGTCGCCGGCTCACGGGCGGCGGAGCCGGCCGGCGCGAGGTCGCGGCGAAAGCGCCAGACCGATAGACCGAACACGAGGCCGCCCAGGATCGTCTCGGCCACCAGCGGCCCGACCAGCGAGTCGATCGGTGCCCCGCGAACGAGCACGCCGCGCGAGATCTCGACGAAGTAGGTCAGCGGCAGGAAATAGGAGATCCAGCGGACGCCCCACGCGATGGAGTCGAGCGGGAAGATGAGGCCCGAGAGCAGGATCTGGGGCAGCAGGGTCATGAGCGCGAGCTGAATGGCCTGGCCCTGCGTCTCCGACACCGTCGAGATCAGCACGCCGAGTCCCAGTGTCACGAACAGGAAGACGGCAGCGCCCAGCGCGAAGATCAGCGGATTCCCGTTGAACGGCACGCCGAATATCAGGATTCCGGCGCCTATGACGAGGGTCATGTCGACGACGGCCAGGACCAGATAGGGCAGCACTTTCCCGACGAAGATGTCGACGGCTCGGAATGGCATCACTGCAAGTTGTTCGAACGTCCCGCTTTGCCGTTCTCGAACCACTCCCAGGCTGGTCGCGATCGTGCCGATGAAAACCAGGATCAGGCCGGCGAGCGCCGGGACCATGATCGTGGAGGTCTTGAGGTCCGGGTTGAAGAGGATCTGCGGTGTCGGCAGGGTGGTCGGGATGTTCGTGCCCGGGCCGGAATGAGCCTTGAGGTTCGCGAAGGCCTCGATGGCCGCCCGGGCGCCGAACAGGTCGGAGCCGTCGATCAGGATCGCCGGCCGGTTCGGGTCCGCGACGACGACCACGGTTGCCTGGCCACGCCGGAGGTCGTCCTCGGCCTGGGCCAGGCCATCGCCGGGCCGTACCGCCACGACGTTGATCGGCGAGTTCGCATAAGTGTTGGCGGCGTTGACGAGCTGCTGGGCCTGGGGTCCGACCACGATCGTGTTGATCTTGCCCACGTCGAAGCTCGCGGCGTAACCGAAGACGACGAGCAGGAGCAGCGGCAGCGCCACAAGCATCGCCACGGTCCGCCGGTCACGGCTCAGTTCGCGGAATTCCTTGGCGGCCATGGCCCACATCGAGACTTCCCTTTCGCACTGTCGACGATATTCATCATGCGATGAACTCATCGTGCGATGAATTTACTGCACGTGTCCCGCCTGGGTCAAGCGGCTGGCACCCCGATTGAGATCACGACTCCTCCGGCCCGGGTTCATCGGTCCTTCACACGTGCGCACCAACCTGATGGACATGGTCGGGCCAGGCCCCGCCGGCCCATCGAATCAGGGGCAGCTACTTCAAGGAGAAGAAATGAGATACGGAGGCGGTTTCCGCTTCCTGGTCGCCCTGGTCGTCGCCGGCATCATCGCCGCTCTGACTGCCGGAGCGTATGCGGCCGGCTACGCCGCAGGAGCGGGTTCGAACGCGAGCGTTTCGCCGTGGGTGTCGGGCGGCTTTGCGGGGCTGGGTAGCGTTCTCGGGCTGATCGTGACGATCTTCGTGCTCGTGATGATCTTCCGCGTCATGGCTTTCGCGTTCTGGGGCCACTCACGACGTGGCTGGGATCGCGGGCCGGGCGGGCCCGGCGGACCCGACGCCGCGCCCTTCGACGGCCCGGGGTTCCACCGCGGTTGGCGCCACTCGGGCTGGCAGTCCGCCCGCCAGGAAGCGTTCGACGAATGGCATCGCCAGTCTCACGAGCGGTCCTCGGGTCAGGTTCCCGGGACACCATCGGGAGGAGCATCTGCCGGTTGATCGGAGGCACTCAGGCCCCGGGCGAAGCACGACCTTCGTCCGGGGTCGGCGCCGGGGCCGTAGGATGAGGGAGCCGTGAGAACCGTCCTGATCGTCGACGACGAACCTCGCATAGTCGAGGTCGCACGCGACTACCTCGAACACGCCGGTTTTGCGGTGCTGACCGCGGCCGACGGGCCCTCCGCGCTCAAGACCGCTCGCAGTCGCAAGCCCGACGTGATCGTCCTGGACCTGGGGCTGCCCGGGCTCGACGGACTGGACGTGGCGCGAACTCTCCGGCACGAATTTGCAGTCCCTATCGTGATGCTGACTGCCCGCGACGACGAATTGGATCGCGTCCTCGGCCTCGAGATCGGCGCCGACGACTACGTCACAAAGCCGTTCAGCCCGCGCGAGCTCGTCGCGCGCATCCGGGCCATCCTGCGCCGGGTCGACCGGCAGGACGAGCCGAGCGATCGGATCGAGGCGGCGGGCGTCACCATCGACCTGGCCCGAATGCGCGTCGAAGCCGACGGTCGGGCCGTGGAGCTGACGCCGACCGAATTCCAGCTGCTGGTGGCCCTCGCACGACAGCCGGGCCGGATATTCACGCGTTCACAGCTGCTCGATGCGATCCATGGGCTCGCCTTCGAGTCGTATGAGCGGGCGATCGACGCCCACGTCAAGAACCTGCGCCGCAAGCTCGAGCCGGACCCGAGTCGGCCTCGTTACGTGCTGACGGTCTACGGGGTCGGCTACCGCTTCGCCGAGGACGTCGAGTGAGCCGACGGCCACGAGGCCCACGGGGCGACTTCCGGGATCCACGCGGCGACTTCCAGGACCGCTACAGCCGCTGGAGGCGTCGGGACGGGCAGCCGCACTGGTGGCCGCGAGACGAGCCGTGGCCCCCGGAAGGCGAGATCCCATGGCGCAAGATGCGGCAGCGCTTCTTGTTGCGCTTCGCGATCGGCGCCTTTCTCGTCTTCGCCTTCGTCGTGGCCGGGCCGCTCATCGTCATCGGGCAGGTGCTGGCCGCCGTCGGCCTGCCCCCCCCGGCAACCGGACTCCTTACGGTCGTTGTCTTCCTCGCCCTGATGGCCGTCCTGTTCGGGGCGGCTCGCAGCGCACGGCGGATCGCACTTCCCTTCGGCGACCTGATCGAAGCCGCCGGTCGCCTGGAAGCGGGCGACTACTCGGCGCGCGTCTCCGAACACCACCTCGGGCCACGAGAGCTGCGGTCCCTGCTCAGGGCGTTCAACGCCATGGCCGCGCGGCTCGAAGCCGACGAACAGCAGCGCCGCTCGCTGCTTGCCGACGTCAGCCACGAATTGCGCACTCCCCTGGCGATCCTTCGCGGCGATCTGGAGGCGATGCTCGACGGCATCCACCCCGCCGACCATGCACACCTTGCGGCCGCGGTAGATGAGATTGCGTTGCTGACGCAGCTCGTCGAAGACCTCCGAACTCTGGCGCTCGCGGAGGCCGGCACGCTGCCGCTCCACATCGAACCCACGGACGTGGCCATCCTCGTCCAGGACTCGGCGTCGCCGCTCATGGTCCTTGCCGAGCAGGCCGGCGTGAGGCTGGAAGTCGAGCTGGCGGAGGATCTGCCACTGATCGACCTCGATCCCCTCCGAATCCGCCAGGTGCTCGTGAACTTGATCGCCAACGCGCTCCGCTACGCCCCTTCCGGCACCGCCGTCCGAGTGGCGGCAAGGCGCCGGGGCGACGCCATCGCAATCACGGTCGCGGACGAAGGCCGGGGCATCGCGCCCGAAGTCCTGCCGCACCTGTTCGAGCGGTTCTCGAAGTCGGAAGACTCACGCGGCTCCGGGCTCGGCCTGGCGATCGCCCGCCGCCTGGTCGAGGCCCACGGTGGCACGATCCGTGCGGAGTCCGGCACGGCAACCGGAGGAGAGCCGGGCGGCACCGTCATCGAGTTCGAGCTTCCGATCGAACGGAACAGCTGAGCGAGAGCCGATCCGGCGGTAGCGAACCGCCGGCGTTCAGCGATTACTGGGGCAGCTGGCCCAGCGTGAGACTCACCGTCGAAGTCGTTCCGCTCGTGGTCTGGACCTGTACCTGGGTCTTGTCGCCCGGGTGCAGCTTGGATACCACCGATAGCAGCGTGGCGCTGTCCGGAGTGTCCTGGCCACCCACGGAGACGATCGTATCGCCGGCGACGATACCCGCCGCGGCGGCCGGTCCGCCCGGCGTGACCTGCACGACCAGGACGCCCTGCGTGCTGTCGGTGATCGTCACGCCCAGGTAGGCGCGGCCGGAGTTGGTGACGTGGCCGGTCGCGATCAGCTGATCGGCGATGACCTTGGCCCTGTTGCTGGAGATCGCGAAGCCGATGCCGGGGGCGCTGCCGCCAAGCTGCGGATCGGTGGCGGCAAGGGTCGGGATGCCCACGACCTGGCCCGAAAGGTCGACCAGGGCGCCGCCGCTATTCCCGGGATTGATCGCCGCGCTGGTCTGGATGACATCGGGGAGGGTGTTGCCGGTCGGCTCGCTGACCTGCCGGCTGAGAGCGCTGACGATACCTTCGGTCACGCTCGACTGAAGTCCGAGCGGATTGCCCATGGCCAGGACAAAGTCGCCGACCTGGAGCTTCGATGAATCGCCGAAGGTTGCGGGCGCGAGGCCCGGAGCGGTGATCCGGACCACCGCCACGTCATCCGGAGCGTACGAGCCGACGAGTGTTCCGGAGTAGGACTTACCGTTGGAGAGCGTCACCTTGAAGGTAGTCGAAGTCCCCACGACGTGGGCGTTGGTGACGATGTCGCCCTTGCTGTCGTAGATGATGCCGGAACCCAGGCCAGCGTCCGTTTCGATCAGGACGACCTCGGGATTGACTTTCTTGATCACGTTGACCATCTGGGTCTGGACGCTGAAGGCGCCCGTTACGTCGCTGCCCGAAGTTGTGGTGGCGGGCGATGGAGCCACTGTCGGCGACGACGAGGTCGATGGCGTCGCCGTCGCGGCTGCGAGCGGAGCCGACGGTTGCGGGGTAGAGCCCTGGTAGGCGACCAGAGCCGCGACCTTCGCCGACCCCGGAGCTGTTCCGCAGGCTGCCGCGATCAGCGCTATGAGAACAACGGACACAACTGGGGCTACGACGCGCTTTGTCGTGCGTCGAGGCGATACGGACATCTGGGCACCTCCTGAGCGCCGCCGCCTCGTAGGCCGGCGGGATCTATGTGGGCATGATCGGGCAATCGGCTGAAACAGCTCTGAAGCCGCCGGGCCATCCCGAGCGCCGGGCCCAGCCATTAGCGCCGGGCGATACCGAGCGCGGGCCTGACGGCGGTCAGCGCGTTCCGGCGGCGCGTGTCGGGCGGATGCCGGGTCGCTCCGAGAAGCATCGCGATTCGAATACCGACAGGCGCGTGCCTCGGTCGCGCCACGCATCGCCGGCGAGCCCCGCCTTGCGGCAAACCGCGTCGAGCATCTGCGTCGCGTTCCAACCCATCTCCCCGGCCACCTGCGGCAACAGCAGGGCGTGGCAGCCGCCGCGCTCGACGACGATCCCGTGGCGCCCCGCCTCGAAACCCGCCGGGTCCGGGAGCCGGACCGGTGGCTGCAGGACGGATACCTCGATCTCGATGCCGGGCAGTTCGGCGGCCTCGAGCGGCAGGAAACGCGGATCGTGAAGCGCGGCCGCCACCGCGGCATCGCGCACGTTCATCCAGAGCGGGACCTCGAACCGCATCAGCCCCACGCAGCCGCGCAATTTGCCGCGCTCACGGAGAGTGACGAATGCGGCCGCGGGCTCGACGAGGACCGGCGACGGCGTCGACCGGGCCAGGCTGAACGGCGCCTCCGGGCACACGGCCGCCTCGATCGCCGCGCGAGCCACGGCCAGCAGTGTCTTCTGGTCGGCCAGCGTCAGCTGGACCGGCCCGGCCGCCTTCACCTCGTAGGCTTAGCCGCGTTCGCGCGCCGCCGACAGAGTCAAATGGCGCATTCCTCGTCGCGGAGACCGGGACCGGATCGTCCGCGGGCCGTTCGGCCCTGGAATTGGCGGAGCGGTTGGAGACAGCATGGCGGCAAGGAGTCGTCCCAATGTCATCGCGTGCGAGCACAGCCGTCGCTGCCCTGGCGATCCCTCTGGCAGACGGCTCGGTTCGATGCGTAGCCTGCGCACACCGCTGCCTGGTCCGGCCCGGCCGGGCCGGGATCTGCCGCGTTCGCGAGAACCGCGACGGCGCTCTGGTGAGCCTGGTGTACGGGCAAGTCGTGGCTGCGAACTCCGAGCCGATCGAGAAGAAGCCGCTCTTCCACGCGTATCCGGGCAGCGTCGCCTTTTCGATTGCCACCCGCGGCTGCAACTTCCACTGCGCCAACTGCCAGAACTGGGCGATATCTCAGGCGGCGCGTGAGGGACTGGGAGTTCCCGCGTACGACCTGCCACCGCGAGAAGTCGTCGCCGGGGCGCTGGCGTCCGGGGCGCGCAGCATCGCCTACACGTACACCGAGCCGACGGTCTTCATCGAGTACGCGGTCGATACGGCCCGGCTGGCCCGCGAGGCAGGGCTCGCGAACGTTCTGGTGACGAACGGCTACCAGACGCCCGAAGCGCTCGAGCTCCTCGGCCCGCTCGTCGATGCGGCCAACGTCGACCTGAAGGCTTTCGACGACCACTTCTACCGCAAGGTCGTAGGTGCGCGGCTGGCCCCGGTCCTCGAGACGCTTTCCGGCATGAAAGCGAGAGGGATCTGGATCGAGGTCACGACGCTGCTCATCCCCGGCCTCAACGACGACCCGCAGAGCCTGCTGGCCCTGGCGCGCTGGATCGCCGCCGAGCTGGGACCCGAGACGCCGTGGCACGTCAGCCGTTTCTTTCCGACGTACCGCCTCACCGACCTGGATCCGACGCCCGTCGCGTCCATCTGGCGGGCCGTTGAACTCGGCGGCGAGGCGGGGCTCAAACACGTCTACTCCGGCAACCTGACCGGCGGCAGCGAGGACACTCACTGCGCCGGCTGCGGCGCGACCCTAATCCGGAGGCACGGATTCCGGACCACCAGGACCGTCGAGCTGGCGAAGGGCGTGTGCGCCCGCTGCGGCCACCGGCTGGCGGGCATCGGGCTCGAGGCTGCCGGTGCCAGCGCAAGCGCGGGCTGGGGCCCGGGCGTAAGGGCAGCCTCCTCGTGAACTGCCCCGCGGACGTCGGTGGCGGCGTGGGAGTGGCTGTTTGAGCGGAACGGCTCGCAATCCAGCCGTGGCCGGCACGTTCTATCCGGCCGACCCGCTGCGGCTTGGGTCGCTTGTCAATTCGCTGCTCGCCGGAGCGGCGGGAGTCACGCGGCCCCAGGAGCTGACCGGCGCGGCAATCCTCGGTCTGCTGGTTCCCCACGCCGGGCTCGCCTTCTCCGGGGCGGTTGCCGCGACGAGCTGGCGGCTGGTCGGCGAGTTGAACCCGACCACGATCGTGCTGGCCGGCACCGATCATCAGGCCTGGGCGGGGGGCGTGGGAGTGTGGACAGGCGGGCCCTGGCGGACGCCCCTGGGTGAAGTCCAGATCGATCGAGAGCTGGCGGCACGGATCGCCGAGCTCGGTCCACCATTCGCCGCCGAGGATTCGGCGCACGAAGCCGAGCATTCGCTGGAGGTGCAGCTTCCGCTCCTGAAACGCGCCTGCCCCGGCGCCCGAATCGTCCCGCTGGCCGTCAGCCCACGATTGGGCAATCACACCCAAGCCGGCGCCCGGCTGGGCTGGCTGCTGGCCCATCTTCGATCCGCCGGAGAGCGCGTCCTGCTCGTTGCAAGCTCCGATCTGGCTCATTACCCGCCCGCAAACGTTTGCGAGGCAGTCGACCGCGAACTCCTCGAACCCCTCCTTCGACTCGACGGAGACGGCCTGCTGGAACTGGAGGCCAGATTGGTCGGGGCGAACCTGCCGGGTCTGGTCTGCGGCCTGTGCGGCATCGATCCGGTGCGCTTCTCACTGGCGGCGCTGCGGGAAATGGGCGCCACCACGGGCCATCTACTGGCCGCCGCCACCTCGGCGGACGCGGGCGGAGATCGACGCCGGACGGTCGGCTACGCCGCGGCCGCGTTCGTCTGACGACAGTCGGGTAGGCGGCCGCGCGCCGGGGCCGACGCTCGCCGACCCGCCGCTCGAGGCCAGCCGCTCGGCCCGTGGCTCGCCCGTGCGGTAGGCTTGACGGAATGCCGAGCTATCAGGTAAGAATTACGCTTACGGGGCCCGGTGCGGATCGCGTATGGAGGCCGGCCTCTTCCCTGGTCGCGGGCTGAGGCGGTAGCCGTCCCCGAGTCGTCAATCCTCCCTTGAGTATTCACCAGTCGTTCACACGCCGTCGCCAGGCTGTACGGAAGAGCTACGGTCCTGCGCGGAAGGAGATCACATGGCAGCCATGACGAACGAGACGGTCCACCCGGCCGTTGAAGTCAGTAACCGGGCCCGACTCGAAATCATGGGCGCGATCATGCTCGCCCTCTTCCTGGGCGCACTCGACCAGACGATTGTCGGTCCGGTGCTGCCCCGCATTTCGACCGAACTCAAAGGCGCCGACCTCTACACGTGGGTCGTGTCCGCCTATCTGGTCACGAGCACGGCCGCCATACCCGTCTACGGCAAGCTGTCCGACTTCTTCGGGCGCAAGCCGGCCCTGGTGGTCGGAATCGTGCTCTTCCTGATCGGCTCGATCCTCTCCGGGCTGAGCCAGACGATGTGGGAGCTGATCGTGTTCCGGGGCGTTCAGGGCCTCGGCGCCGGCGCGCTCTTCCCGATCTCGCTGGCCGTGATCGGCGACCTCTTCACCCCGGCCGAGCGAGGCAAGTACCAGGGGTTGTTCGGGGCCGTCTTCGGCGTCGCCTTCCTGGTCGGTCCGTTCCTGGGCGGCGTCCTGACCGACTCGGTGGGCTGGCATTACATCTTCTTCGTCAACGTCCCGATCGGTATCGTCTCGCTGTATCTCATCGGACGGCTGCTGCCGACCCACCGCAAGGAGGGCGCGCGGTTCAACCTCGATATCCCGGGGGTCATCACGTTCACAGGCGCCATTGTGCCCGTCCTGGTCGCCCTGACACTGGCCGAGAATGGCAACTGGGGCGACCCGGCGGTGATCGCCTCGTTCGCAATTGGATTCATCTTCTTCGGGGCTTTCCTCTTCGCTGAGACGCGAGCGGAGGAACCGATGATCCCGCTCGACCTCTTCCGAAACCGCACTTTCGCGGTCTCCGCGGTCGCCACTTTCCTGGCTATCTTCGGCTTCTCGACGCTGATCATCTTCCTGCCGCTATGGTTCCAGATCGTCCAGGGGGCGAGCACCACGGCGTCTGGCTACCTGCTCCTGCCGTTCCTGGCCGGCCTGATCTTCAGTTCTGTCGCCGCGGGGCAGATCGTCAGCCGGACCGGCCACTACAAGTGGCTGATCGTAGGCTCGATGGGCCTGCTCGCCATCGGCCTGGCCTTCTTTCTGAACCTGCGCGCCGACACGCCGACTGCCTTCCTGTGGTTCTGGATGGTCGTCGCCGGCATCGGGGTCGGCCCGACGATGGCGATCCTGACGCTGATCGTCCAGAACGACGTTTCCTTCGAGCGCCTCGGCACAGCCACGAGCGACCTGACGCTCATCCGCCAGATCGGGACGAGCGTCGGTCTGACGATCTCCTTCACGATCTTCCGCAACTACCTGAGTTGGGATCTGCTTCGGACTTCAATTCAGGGCGCCTTGCCTGCCGGCACACCGGCAAGCGTGGTTCCTGCAACGGCTCCGGCGGGGTTCGATCTCGGTTCGCTGACCTCGGTGGGCGGAAGCTCGCCGCTGAGCGCCCTGGCAAATCTTCCGCCGCAGCTGGTGCCGGCCTTCACCGCCGGCTTCCACCAGGCCTTCTCGATCGCGGTCGCCGACTCCATGTGGATCGGAGTCGTGGCCGCCGGGCTGGCCTGCGTCTCGGCGCTGGCGCTCAAGGAAAAGCCGCTTCGGGCGCACCTCCACGCCGAACAGACCGCTCGGATGGGCCTGGGGCCCAAGCCCGCCGGATTGGACGACCAGGCCGCGGCCGCGACGTCGTACGACGGCTCGGCCCAGAATCCCGAAGGGCGCCAGGCCGCCCTTCGATAGCGGGTTTGCGCGAGAGGCTAGTTCTCGCCCCAGCGCTCCTCGAAGACGATTTCGGATCGGGGCCGTCGTCCGGCGCCCGGGGCTGACTTCGGTCGGAGCGCTCGGGGTTCTCGGCCGACCCGTATCGCGGCAAGCCATCCGTGAAGCCGCGGCGCAGCCCGAACCGACGTCGAGCGGGCGCGGCGAAGCCGGACGGGGCATCATTCCGAGGGGCAGCCGCCGACGGAGGGAACTGATCGTGGCGACAAACGAATGGGCAGGTAAGCCGGCCGAGGCATCGATGCTCGTCGACGTGGATCGCCTCATCGGCGACTACTACGACCTGAAGCCGGACCCGAACGTGCCGTCGCAGGCGGTGGCTTTCGGCACTTCCGGGCATCGCGGCTCATCGTTCAACCGGGCCTTCAACGAGGACCACATCATCGCCACGACCGAGGCGATCTGCCGCTACCGGCAGCGCCACGGGACCACCGGGCCGCTCTTCATCGGTCGGGACAGTCATGCCCTGTCCGGACCGGCCACGAACACAGCGCTCGAAGTCCTGGTAGCCAACGGAGTCGCCGTCCTCGCGGACCTCGCCGGCGCGTTGACCCCGACTCCCTCAGTCTCGCTGGCGATCCTCACCTACAACCGTGGCCGCACCGACGGGCTGGCCGATGGGATCGTTGTCACCCCGTCCCACAACCCGCCGGAGGACGGCGGCTTCAAGTACAACCCGACCAACGGCGGCCCCGCCGACACTGATGTAACGAGCGAGATCCAGCGGGAAGCCAACGACCTCCTCCGAGCGGGAGCGGACCGGATCCCGCGGCTCCATTACGAACGGGCCCGGGCCGAGGTCGAGCGCTACGACTTCTGCGGCGCCTATGTGGCCGACCTGGCGAGCGTCATCGACATGGACGCGATCCGGGCGTCGGGGCTGCATCTCGGAGTGGATCCCCTCGGCGGCGCGAGCGTGGCTTACTGGGCCGCTATTCGAGACCGCTACCACCTCGACCTGACCGTCACGAACGAAGTCGTCGATCCGACCTTCGGCTTCATGACGGTGGACTGGGACGGGCGCATCCGAATGGACCCGTCGTCGCCCTACGCGATGGCCCGCCTCGTCGCGCTCAAGGACCGTTTCGACGTCGCCTTCGCCAACGACACCGACGCCGATCGCCACGGCATCGTTTCGGGCGCCGCCGGCCTCATGAACCCCAACCACTTCCTGTCGGCGGCGGTGGCATACATCTACCGGAACCGCGACTGGCGCAAAGACGTGGCCGTCGGCAAGACGCTGGTCTCGACGAGCATGCTGGATCGGGTCGCCGCCGACCTCGGACGCCGCCTGCTCGAAGTACCGGTCGGGTTCAAGTGGTTCGTCTCGGGGCTCGTGGACGGGACGCTCGGCTTCGGCGGCGAGGAGAGCGCGGGAGCCTCGTTCCTGCGCCGCGACGGAACGGTCTGGTCTACCGACAAGGACGGTCTCATCGCCTGCCTGCTGGCCGCCGAGCTGGCCGCGAAGACCGGGCACGACCCGGCGGCGGCCTATTCGCAGCTGACGGCACGGTTCGGCGCCCCGGCGTATCGCCGCATCGACGCTCCCGCCACGCCCGAACAGAAGGCCGTCCTGGCCCGCCTTTCACCGACACAGGTCAGGGCCACGCAACTGGCCGGCGAGCCGATCACGGCGGTGCTGACGCGGGCGCCGGGCAACGACGCACCCATCGGCGGCGTCAAGGTGGCAACGGAGCACGGCTGGTTCGCGGCGCGACCCTCCGGCACGGAAAACGTCTACAAGATCTACGCCGAGAGCTTCCGCGGCCCGGACCACCTGGAGGCGATCATCGGCGAGGCCCAGACGGTCGTCGCCGACGCCCTAGCGGCGGGTTAGCGGCGGGTTAGCCACGGTCCGTCAGCTCATCGAACCGGCCCTTCCGACGGCCGCTGGTGGGACAATCGTTCGGTCCCTCGCGGTTGCGTGCGGTCAACGCGCGCGCAAGACCGGAGGGCCACGCACCGAAAGCCAAAAGTACCGGTCGGGTGGGCCGTAAGGCTGTACTTGACGCCGCGCCTGCCTCGTGTAGCGTGATCCCGCACATGGCCCGCAGATAGAGTGGCAACCGTGGATCAGCCTCAACGCCAGAACACAATGACCGCAAAGCCGAACCAGGCGGTCGCATCGCTCAACCGCGAGTTTCGTGGCGTCCTCGCGTCCGAGGAAGCCGCCAACCTCGGGCGAGCGGTTGCCCAGATCGTCCGTGGCGATGGCTGGCACGAATCGAAGGCGTCGGCCGTGCTCGTCGATGCGATAGCCGGCTGGCTCGGGCGTGACTGCGTTACCGGGCTCGGGTTCTATGCCAACGGCACCGGCCCCGTTGAGGTCGTGGCCAAGGTCGGGTCATTCTTCATCACCGGCCACGGCATCGAGAACGAAGACGATCTGACCCGCAATGCTTGCGAGCGCAACCGCGCCCGTTTCAGCCAGTCGCGGCTCGACGAGTTCGACCCGGGGTCCCTGCCGCAGCGACTCACCTGGGGCAGCCCGCTCGCCCAGCGAACTGCCGACAGGCTGGCGGTCCTGCTGGCCGAAGGCATCGACCCGGAGATCGCGCGAGTAGTCCTGGGAGCCTAGCCCCGGCTCCCCAAATCGCGCCAAAGAGAAACCGGCGCCGCGAGACGCCGGTTTCGTGAATCCTCGGTACTTTCGCCGACCTGCGCAGGCGGGCGAACTGCTGCTGTGTCAGCAGGCCGCGGGACCGAGCAGCTTACCCGTGGCGTCGAGGCCGTAGCCGTAGGGGAAGACGGCGCCCTGGCAGGCCGTCTTGCCGAACCGCGGAGCGTCGTCGGCAGTCTTGGGCCAGGTGTAGGGCGTGGTTCCGGTGAACGGCTTGTCGCCCAACAGCACGTCGGCCAGGCCTTCGACCTCGGTACCCGGCAGCCACGCTGCCACGACCGCGTCCGCCTTGTCGAGGATGCCGTCGAGCAACATCGGCCGGCCGGAGTAGATCACGACGATCAGCTTGCCGACCAGGGGCTTCATCTTGGCAATCAGATCGACGTCCGCAGAAGGAAGCTCGAGCGTCGGGGAATCGCCGAGGTTCTCCGCGTAGGGCGGCTCCGATACGACGACTATGCCGATATCGGCCCTGGCGCCGGAAGTGAAGGTCGCGTCCGAGCTGTACGTGACGCTGCCGGTGCCCAGCTTGGCGTCGAGCGCGGCCTTGAGGGTGGTCCCGGTGGTGTTGTTGCCGGGCGCGCCCTGCCAGGTCAGCGTCCAGCCGCCGGAGGCGAGGCCGATGTCGTCGGCGCCCTGGCCGGCGAGCAGGACCGTTTTGCCGGTCTTGGCGATCGGCAGCAGTCCGGACGTCGTCTTCAGCAGAACGGCGGATTCAGCCACGGCCTTGGCGGCAACGGCGCGGTTGGCCGCGGAGCCCACCGAGTCGGCCTGGCCGGAAGGCGGCATCGGATTCTCGAACAGCCCCATCTCGAACTTGACCTTGAGGATGCGACTGACCGCGTCGTCGATGCGTGCCTGGGTGACGTCGCCGCTCTGGACGAGCCCCTTGAGGGTCGACTGGAACTTGGCCCAATCGTCGGGGACCATCGCCATGTCGATGCCGGCGTTGATGGCCTGCTTGACCGAGGCCGTGTAGTCGGTGGGATCGATGAGATCGATGGCGCCCCAGTCGGATACCAGGAATCCGGTAAAGCCCAGCTGGGTCTTCAGGACGTCGGTCAGCCAGTGCTTGTCGCCGGTGACCTTGCCGCCCTCCTGGGTACCCGAGAAGGAAACCATGATGATCCTGGCGCCGTTCTTGACGGCATCGGCGTACGGAGGCAGGAACATGGTTTCGATCTGGGCGTTGGTCAGCTGGTCAGTGCCACGATCGAGGATGGATTGCTGGCCGGTACCGGCGGCGGTGCCACCGTCTCCGATGTAGTGCTTCGGGTCCGCCACGACCGTGTTCGGGTCGGTCAGGCTGGCGCCCTGGAAGCCCTCGAGGCAGGCCGTGCCGAGCTGGGTGACCAGTTCGGTGTTCTCGGCGTAGCCCTCGTATGTGCGGCCCCAGCGGACGTCCTGAGGAACCGCAACCACCGGCCCGAACGTCCAGCGCACGCCGGTCGCGTTCATCTCGGCGGCGGTGATCTTGCATTCCTGCTGCACCAGCGCCGCGTCACGCGTCGCGCCCATACCCACGTTCTGCGGGAACACCGTCGTGCCGCCGACATGGGCATCGCCGTGAACCGCGTCGACGCCGTACAGGATCGGGATGGCCAGCCTTGTGGTCAGCGCCTGCTTCTGCATGCCGTCGACCATGGCGTACCAGTTCGCCGCATTGTTGGTGCCCTGGGGATTGGCGTCGCCGCCCGAGAGCACGCTGCCGAGGAACGCCGAGGCGACCGGGGTCGGGTCGCGCTGCAACGCCCCGATCTCGATCTGCGTCATCTGGCCGATCTTCTCGTCGAGCGTCATCTGAGCCAGCAGCAGCGACACGCGCTGATCGACGGTCTTGGTGGTGTCGAGCCAGGGCGCTTTCGCGACATCGGCGCTGCCGGATGCGGCCGGTCCGGATGTCCCGGGCATCTTCGAACTGCCCGGCGTACCCGTCGGATTGGAGTTGCCGCAGGCGATCACCAGGAACGCGATCGCGATTACACCGACCCGGTGGAACATCGGCGGGCGCTTCAGCCCGCGCGTAACGAAGGAACCAAACATGAAATCCTCTCTCGAACAACCGCGATTTCTGGCGACGCGCAGTCGGATTGTAGACCTGCGAAAGGGTCTGACTGGCGCCACGCGCGCCGACGCGGTCGATCGGACCGGCCCCGATCGTCAGGGCTCCAGGCGCGCTCGCAACTCCAGGGTGTGCTCCCACTCGTGCTCGAGCAAGCGCCGGAGCATTCGCCGGGCCGATCTGGGCCTCTTCCCATCGGTTTCCAGAACACGCGTGCGCTCGTCTTCCGACATTACGGAGAGGCGGGCCATGACGGTTTCGCGCTCGCCGGCGAGCGCTTCCCAGGGATCGGGGCCGGCCTCCTCGATCGCCTTGATCGTGCGGCCGTGGCCGGGCAGGGAACCCAGCACGGAACTGACGTAACCCCACTCGGCCCCGGCGACATGGGCCACTATATCGGCGGTGGACCTGCCTCCCCTGACGGGGCGAGAAGCCAGCGGGAGTGTCTGGGCACGCGCAGTGGCGACGAATTCATCGCGCGACCAGCCCCCCCCAGCGCAGTTGAGTTCGAACATCGTCTTCGGTCAGTGGGAGGCGGTCCGAGGTAAAGAACTGCAGGCCGAAACCCAGCCATTTGCGTTCGATGATGTGCTCGGCAACCACCAGCTCGATGGGTTCGGGGTCGGCCACTTGCTCGCCGTGGCGGCGCAGGAACGCAAGCCGATCCAGGATCGCGGCGGGCGTGCTTTCGATCGCCGCGTCGGTCGTCGGACCGCGCGCAGTACAGCCGGGCAATCCCGGAACGAAGACCCAGGTTTTTCGATGCTGCGGCCCGGACTCCAGGTACAACTCAAACTGCATCGGACGACCTCCGCCCGCTGCCTCAGCCTCAGATGCCGAGCAGGCTCTCCGGCGGCACGTACTCGAGCCCGCGAGCTTGCGCGACGGCCTTGTAGGTCACGTTGCCGTCGCACACGTTCAGCCCATCGCGCAGGTGGCGATCGTCGATCATGGCGGCTCGCCAGCCCTTGTCGGCCAGGGCGAGCGTGAACGGCAGCGTGGCATTGTTCAAGCCGAACGTTGACGTCCGCGGCACCGCGCCGGGCATGTTGGTGACGCAGTAGTGAACCACTCCGTCGACCACGTAGGTGGGGTTCGAGTGCGTGGTCGGACGCGAGGTTTCGAAGCAGCCACCCTGGTCGATGGACACGTCCACGACCACCGCGCCGCGGGACATGCTCTTGATCATTTCGCGAGTGACGAGCCGCGGAGCCTGGGCGCCGGGTAGAAGTACTGCGCCGATGACCAGATCGGCGGTGGCGACGCTCTCTTCGATCGCATCAGTGGTCGCATAGCGCGTCTTGAGGGCGGGAGCGAAGGCCAGATCCAGCTCCTTGAGGCGCGGTAGTGACTTGTCGAGGACGGTCACATCCGCTTCGAGGCCCAACGCCATTCGCAGCGCGTTCATGCCGACCACGCCGCCGCCGAGCACCACTACCTTGGCCGGGGGAACTCCCGGCACGCCGCCGAGAAGGATTCCGCGACCGCCCACTTCCTCCTGCAGAGCGTGGGCCCCGGCCTGGATCGACATCCGGCCGGCCACTTCGCTCATCGGAGCAAGCAGTGGCAGCCCGCCGCGATCATCGGTGACCGTTTCGTAGGCCACCGCGATGCAGCCCGAACGTAGAAGCGCCTGGGTTTGCTCCGCATCCGGGGCGAGATGCAGGTAGGTGAAGAGGACCTGGCCGGGACGAAGCATCGCGAGTTCGGGCGCCTGGGGCTCTTTGACCTTGACCACGAGCTCTGCGCGGGCGAAGACCGTGGCCGCGTCCGGCACCACTTCCGCGCCGGCCGTGCGATAGCGCTCGTCATCCAGATCCAGGACCACGCCGGCGCCGGTTTCGACGATGACCTGGTGACCGTGCGCCACCAGCTCTCGGACCGCGCTGGGCGTCAACCCGACTCGGAACTCGTTGTCCTTGATTTCGCGGGGCACGCCGACAAGCATCGCGACCTCTCCGGGCGATCAACGCCACCTAAGCCACTGACTCGGCTCCGGCCTCTACAACGGGCCGGCGGTTGTTGGGATCAGGCTCCTCGAAACCAGCCTTGGCCCGCCTGGGGTGAGCTGGTCCGCGACATTGTCTCACCGAAGCATCGCGAGACGGGAAGCGCACCCGGCCTGCGGGCATGCGGCCGCCCTCAAAGAGCGCGGCCGACCGGCCGGCAGGAGGACGCGCAACCGACCCGGAGTCGCGGGGGACATGCGGACGGCGCGGCTGGCCCAGAGCCGCGCCGTCCTGGCACGTGAAGTTTCGCTCGAGCCCCGACCGATGTTCTTCCGGTTAGCGCCGCATGCTCGCGTTCACCCTGCGGAGGTGAGAGCGGTTCATGAGGATGGCGTCGCGGGGTACATCCCTGATGGGGGCGCCGCCGACCGATACGGCCGGGGAGAAGACGGGGAGGAACAGCTCTGTACCGCGCTCGGTCAGAGAAAACGGATCGGTGGAAGGGAGGAGGAGCAGGATTCCGGACACCTTGAAGGGCGCGGCCTCGAGCGTGACGTCGTACGCGACACGGAACTTGGACCACGCCTCGCGGTCGGCGTCGCTGACGACGGGCTCTCCGTCCTCAGCCGGCATCACGATGGTGACGTCGTAGGGATCGATGTTCTTGACGCCCCCCGCGGGGCTGAGCGGGGTCGAGAGGTCGTTTGCGCCTTGCTGAGCGCTGTTGACCGGGATCGCGGTGCGCTTCTCGAGGGCATCGGCCAGCTTGACGCCGCCCTGCGACAGCATCGCGTCGATCCGGCCGTCCTCGGAGAGGGCGACGAAATGGCCGGGGCGCCTTCTCGTGGCGATGAACCCGGAGCCTCCCGCTCCCGGGTTGAATGCGCCAACGGCCATTGCAACTACTCCTTACACGCTCGCAACCGGCGCGCTCGGTCTACCCGGCCGAGATCACCAACCGACTTGGGCCAACCAGGACCTCTTGCAGGGCGGGTCCCGACGAGGTTTCGGTAATGACAGGTTGGAACTTAACGGCTATCTGGCGGAGTGGCACCCACCGGAAGGTAATACCCCAACCCGCGGCGGGGTTCCGCGGCAATCGCTGGAGCGTGCGGTTCGGCTCCGGTGCGACCGGGGCGAGGACGGCGACGAGGCGCCTGGGGCCCCGGAGCGCGACACCAGTCGCCGGAGGCCTCAGACGCAGGGACTGGGCTCGCCGGGAACGAGAACGCGCACGACGAGGGACTCTTTCGCGCCGCTCGAATCAACGAACCGAGTCAGCTGGTTCGATTGCTTGACGACCGGGGTCAGCGTGCTGAGCTCCGCGCCTGAGACCAGGGCGCAGCGATCGGCGCTGCCACCGAAGACGCTCCCGAACGAAGAGAACGGCGTGGTGAGTGGCCACGACTTGTCGGTTCCCGCGACTCCTGCCGCGGCCGCGGCCGGCGAAGTCGCGAGAACCGCCAGGCGCGTCGGCTCGTACTGGGAGGCCGGTCCCAGAGCTGATCCGAGCCAGCCGGTCGCGTCCGTCAGCTTCTGCGAGAACGCCTCAAACGCGGCGGCGGTCGCGGGCGTTGCGGGGGTCCCGAGCGTTGCGGCACCGGCGTCGGGCGTCGAGAGCGGGCCGGTCAGGTCGTAGGTCGTGCCGTCCACGACCATCTGGATGTGGACGGTTACTGCGCCTGGCGGCGAGCCGGCGGCGAAGTCGCGCACGGTCCCGAGGAGGCCGTCCGACCGCGCCTCGGCCACTATGGAGGCGATCCCGGCCGCCGTTATGGTTCGGGCCGACGGATCGATCCAGAGCGGCCCCGGGTAGATCATTGGGATGGCCACTCGGCCGTCGATGAACATGCCGTCGCTGATCGTGACCTGTGGCAGCTGGCCGAACGCCGCCATCGGCGCCACGGCCTGTGTCTGCCAGATTCGGAGGTAGAAGCCGCTCGGCCCGCCGGAGCCGCTCGGCCCGCCGGAGCCGCTCGGCCCGCCGGAGCCGCTCGGTGCGACCGAGGGCGAGCCGGCGCTCGGACCCGCGCCCGTGGCGCAGCCGGCGGCGAGCAGTCCGGCAGCGAGAGTGAGGAGCGCCAATCGGGCCCCGAACTCGAAGATTGGCGAGCGGCGGACTTTCATGGCGATCACCCCGCGGCGGTCAGATTGTCTACCGGCCAGAGACGCCCGAACCGCCGGCCCGGTTCCGCGTCAGGAGGCGGGACCGGTAATCACGGCTTTGACGGCGTCGACGACGTGCGGCAGGTTGGCCTGCGTGAGGCCCGCAACGTTGACCCGGCCCCGGCCCACCATGTAGACCCCGAACTCCTCGCGGAGGCGGGCCACCTGCTCCGCCGACAGCCCGAGCAGCGCGAACATGCCGCGCTGATGACGGATCGGCTCCCAATTGCCCGGCACCCCGGCCTCGACGAGGGCCTCGACCAGCATCGCTCGATTGCCCAGGATCCTGTTGCGGAGGCCCGCCAGCTCAAGTTCCCACTGGGCTCGGAGTGCAGGATCCGCGAGGACCGTTTCCACGATGTCGGCGCCGTGGGAGGGCGGGTTCGAATAGTTGGCCCGTATCGCGATCTTGACGTGGCTGAGTGCCGAGGCCGCGCGGGTAGCGTCGGCGGCGACTACGGTCACGGCTCCGACCCGTTCGTTGTACAGGGAGAAGTTCTTCGAGAAGCTGGAACAGACCACGAATTCGAGGCCTGGGCGGGCGAGACCGGCCAGCCAGTCGGCGTCCTCACGCAGGCCGAACCCGAAACCCTGGTAGGCAAAGTCCACGAGCGGGATGAGCTCTCGCTCGACGACGGCGTCGGCGATGGCTGACCAGGTCGCCTCGTCGGGATCGACGCCGCTCGGGTTGTGGCACGAGCCCTGCAGCAGGACGACGTCTCCTGGCGCGGCCGACCGGATCGCGGACAGCATTCGAGCCGCGTCCACCGCTCGCCCGGTTTCGTCGAGGTACGGATAGGTTCGCAGGGCGAACCCCGCCAGGCCGAATAGCTGAGGGTGGTTCGGCCAGGTCGGTTCGCTCAGCCAGATCGTCTTCGAAGCCCCGGTCTGGAGGAGGAAATCGGCCGCCACACGCAGAGCACCGGTTCCGCCCGGAGTCTGGGCCGTCACCGAACGACCGCCGGTCGCTATTTCGTGGTCGGGTCCGAAAACGAGGTCTCGAACGGCCTTCTTGTAGCCGGAGCGCCCGTCGATCGGGAGATAGCTCTTCGAAGCGCCCTTCTCGAGGATGCGACCCTCCGCCTCCCTGACCGACGGAAGCGTCGGCGTCAGGCCGGTGTCGTCGACGTAGACGCCGACCGACAGGTTCACCTTGTCCAGGCGGGTGTCGGCCCTGAAGGTTTCCGTGAGCCCGAGGATCGGGTCGGCGGGGGCGGGCGTCAGAGAACGGAGAGGCAAAGCCACGGAGAGGTCCCTCGAAGCTGTGCGGCGAATGTCGCCGCTCGCAAAAGATACAGGTACTTAGGGCGGGGCGCGCCGGTCGGCCAGGCATTTTGGCCGAACGTCGCGGGCAATCGAGAACGTAGGGTCCGACGGGAGGCGGCCAAGTTCAGGACATATTCAGCGACAGATGCGGTAATTCGGGCAATGGGGCGCGGCCCTCGCCTCCTCCGCGCCGCGTCCCAGCACCTCTTCGCAGAACTCCTTTCCGCTCCCAGACGCCCTCCCGAATCTCCCTCCGGGAGGGCGTCGTCATTCCCGCGGACGGTGCCTCCCGAGTACGTTTGGGCCCTGCCTAAGCCCGTTTCGCGGGCGTACATTCAGGCGGCCACACACAGCCGACTTTCCGGAGGACAACCGTTTTGCCAGAGCCCCAGGCGTGCGCGTCGCGGAACGTGTCTCTCGAGAGCGTCGCCCGGCAGGCCGGTGTCTCCAGAGCGACGGCCGCCCGAGTGGTGAACGGCAGCGCGGCCGTCAGCCCCGAGACCCGCCGGGCCGTGGAGCGGGCCATCGAGGAACTCGACTACGCGCCCGGAGCCTCGAGCAAGCCCGCCCCCAGATATACCAGCAACTCCGTCGGGGTCGTCATCACCGAGCCCACGACCAAGCTCTTCGGCGACCCTTTCTTCTCGCCGCTCCTCAAGGGCATCTACGCGGCGCTGGCCGAACAGTCGCTGCTGCTCGTGATGCTCGCTCCTCAGTCGGGCCGGGACCTGGAGCTCGCCCAGGCGTATCTGCTCGACAAGCACGTCGACGGCGTCATCCTCGCCAGCTTGCACGGGGACGTCGAACTGCCCGCCCGGCTCAGCCGCGAAGGAATTCCGATGGTGTTGTGCGGCCGGCCTCCGCGCGGCGTCAAGGCCAGCTTCGTCGACAGTGACAATCGCCAGGGCGCGGCCCTGGCAGTCAACCACCTGCTCTCGCTGGGGCGCCGCAAGATCGCGACGATCGCCGGCAACCTCGACATGCCCGGCGCCGTCGACCGGCTCGTGGGCTATCGCGAAGCGCTCATCGCAGCCGGGATCCCGCTCGATCCAACGCTGGAGGAAGTGGCCGACTACGTGCCCGATCGGGCCCACATGGCGATGGAGCGGTTGCTGCTGAACCACCCGGACGTCGAAGCGGTCTTCGCGGCCTCGGATCTGATGGCAACCGCGGCGATGCGAGTCCTCGCCCAATCCCGACGCCGCGTGCCGGAGGACGTGGCCATCATCGGCTTCGACGATTCCCCCACGGCTCGAGTCGCCCATCCGCGGCTGTCGAGCATCAGGCAGCCGATCGAGCAGATGGGCCACGAAACGGTGGCCGTGCTGATGCGCGAAATGGAGGATCCGGAGGAGGCCCCGAGGCAGGTCATATTCACGACGGAGCTGGTCGTCAGAGAGTCGACGGTCGGCGCGGCGGCCGTCGGCGGATCGATCCTCCGAGAGCTACAGCTCGACTGACGGCCCGACTGACGCTTCGGCTGCCGGCGGCGAGGATGCCGGCGCTGGATCCGGAGGCAGCGGCTGGTTCAGCAGCCTGGCTATGACCTCGCCCTGGAGGCTCATCCTCACCGCCCCAGGATCGAGGGCAGCCTGGAGTGCCAGGCCAATGCCGACCGACTCGATGACGATGGCCATGTCCCGCGGCGCGATAGTCGGTTGCGGGTTCATCGTCCTGTAGACCGGCTCGATCAATTCGGCGGCGACGATGCTCCGGGCACGCTCGTACTGCTCCGCCATCAAGACCCGGGCGCGATCGTCGCGCATGGCGTGAAGCCAGAACTCCATTGCGAGCAGGAGCCACTGCTTCTGGGCTTCGGGATCTTCATGCGGTCCGCTCTCGAGACCGCGGGTCATCGCGGCCAGGTCCTGACCTTCGAACCGTTGCGCGTGCTCGGCTGCCTGGATCGACATCCGCCGCTCGATCAAAGCGATGACTAGCTCGGTCTTGCTGGCGAAGTTGGAGTAGACAGCGCCCTTGGTGTAGCCGGCCGCGGCCGCGATCTCGTCGAGCGTGGCGGTCTCGAAGCCGCGCCTGGCAAACACGGTCTCGGCGGCATCGATCAGCCGGTCTCGCGTCTGCGACTTGCGCTCCCGGCGATTGAGTCGTTCAGTGCTGCGCTCCTGCATGGCTGAACAATACCAGTCGGTACCGAAATACTCAAGGGTATTGACATACTCCGCGGTATTGCCATACTGACTGGTATCGCCACCGAAGGAACGGGGCCACGCAGGGAGAACGGAAATGCTGCTCGAGGTCGAGGGGGTCCGCAAGAAGTACGGGCGCCGCGGCGTCAACGCCAACGACGGCGTCGATCTGACGGTCGCGGCCGGCCAGGTCTACGGCCTGCTCGGTCACAACGGCGCGGGCAAGACGACCCTGGTCAACCAGATCGTGGGGCTCCTCCGCCCCGACGCCGGCTCGATCCGGATCGACGGCCGCGACGCCGTCGCCGATCCCGGCTTCGCTCGCCGGGCTTGCTCAATCCAGCCTCAGGCGCAGGTCCCGATCAACGGCCTCACGTCGCGCCAGGCCATCGAAACGCTGGGCCGGCTGCGCGGTGGCGACACCCGGGTCGTGGGGGCGCGGGCGGCGCGGCTGATCGAGGCGCTGGACCTCGGCGAGTGGCGCGACACCGACGGCGCTCGCCTCTCCGGCGGCGTCAAGCGGCTGGTCTCGTTCTGTATGACTGCGGTCGAGCCGGGCAAGCTCGTCATCCTCGACGAGCCGACCAACGACGTCGATCCGGTGCGCCGGCGCCTGCTCTGGGCCCAGGTTCGATTGCTGGCAGACGAGGGCTCAGCCATCCTGCTGGTCACCCACAACGTCGTCGAGGCCGAACGATCGGTCGACCGCCTGGCCGTGCTCGACCACGGGCGAGTCCTGGCCGAGGGGTCTCCGGCAGACCTCAAGTCGGGCGTCGCCGACGACCTGCGGCTCGAGCTGGTCTTCGAAACAGCCATCGACGCCGACACGTTCGAACGGCCGCGGTTCTCCGGGCCGTGCGCCGTCACGGGCAACCGGATCGTGGCCACCGTTCCGGCTCGACTTGCCGGCGAGGCCGCGACCTGGGCCGGAGATCTTCGCCGCTCCGGCCGGATCGAGGAGTTCTCGCTCGCACCCGCGACTCTTGAAGACGCCTACGTGGCGCTCGTCGAAGCTACCGACAGTCCCGAGGAGGAAACCAATGTCCGCGCTGCGTAGCTACCGATTGCTCGTCGTCTGGCAGGCCCGCAAGATGCGCATGTTCCTGCCGCTGGGGATCGTCGTCCAGGCGCTGTTCGCGCTGGGCATCGTGGCCGGCTATCCGCTGCTCTTCTCCTCCATGGACCACACCACGGTGCTGTATCTGGCCACCGGCGGTCCGGTCGTCGCCCTGATCACGATGGGTCTGGTGGCCGTGCCGCAGCTGGTGTCCGCGGCCAAGACCGAAGGCACACTCGCCTACATGCGCTCTCTGCCGATCCCGCGGATCGTGTATCTGCTGGCCGACCTGACCGTCTGGCTGGTCGTGGTGCTGCCGGGTGTCGCCTTCGCCGTTGTCATCGGCTCGATCCGCTTCGGGCTCGACCTGCACGTCAGCCTGCTCGTTGTGCCGGCGGTACTGCTGGTTGCCCTGACCGCCACATCCGTCGGCTACGCGCTCGCCTCAGTCCTGCCGCCGATGGTCGCCAACATGATCAGCCAGATGCTGGTCGTCTTCATCTTCATGTTCTCGCCGCTCAACTTCCCGGCCGACCGAATGCCCGGCTGGCTGGCTGCGATCCACAGCGTCCTGCCGATCCAGGCGATGGGCGAGGTCATGCGCGGCACCATCGCCTCGAACAGCTTCCCGCTCACCTGGGGCGCGTTCCTGATCCTGGGAGTCTGGTGCGTGGGCAGCTTCGCCACTACGAGCCTGGTCCTGACGCGACGCGGTTGAGACCGAGCCCGCGCGGGTAAGCGCAGTCCTCAGGTCAGCCGGCCACGATTTCGTAGCCGAGCCTGGCCCGCAGACGGCTCATGGCCATCAACACCGGCGTCCCGAGCGCCAGCACGGCGATCGAGTTTCCGACGGCTCGGAAGGCATCCCAGCCGACCGAAGTCAGAGCGTAATAGCGCCCGAACTGCGCCGCCGTGGCGCCCGGCGACATGCCCGGTATCCAGCCGATGTTTTCGACGCCACGATAGAACGCCACCCAGCCCCAGATATCGGTCAGGGCGCCGTACGCGAAGCCGGTCACGACGGCGACCGCTATCAACGCAGTGATATCGAGCCGGCTCGGCAGCCAGCTCGCCCGAGCCGGCCGAAGGCGCCGGACGGCCGAACCGGCCAGACCGGCCGACACGCCGACCCAGCCGACGGCGAACGTCTCGTACGGCAGCCACGGTCCTACCCCGCCGGTCACCAGGGCAGATACCAGGAGCGAGAAGCTGCCGACGAGGAACCCGTACGAGGCGCCGAACTCGTAGCCGGCGGCGAGCACCAGGAAGAAGATCGGACTGAATCCGCCGATGCCGGTGACCAGAGCAAGCCGCAACGCGGCGTCTATCGCGGCGAGCGCCGCCAGGAGCGCCAGCCGGCCCAAATCGAGGCGCCGCGCACCGAGTTCCATGAGCGCCAGCGACGCGATGGCGCCGAGAGTGACCGCGAGGGCGGGCGCGTCGCCGGCCAGACCGAGACCGAGAAACGGCCACAGGAAGAGCACGAGGCCGGCCAGCGAGACGAGAGCGAGCGTCATCGCGCCACCTTCACCCGGTCTCGAGAGCCGCGCGGCACCTGGGTCTCGCCGTCGCCGAGCGCTGTCAGCGCCGTCAGGGCCGCGCTCACGGTGACCGCACCGCCCGGGAAGAGCCGCCCGATCTGGGTCGCGAAATCGGAGCCGGCGGCGCATGCCCGCATCGGCGGCCCCATCTCGACGGCGCGACCGTCGCGAATCGCGATCACCCGGTCGGCCACCTCCGCGGCCAGGTCCACGTCGTGAGTGGCGACGACCACCGCCGATCCCCGAGCGCTTAGCGCGCGGATCGCGGCGCCGAGGGCACGGCGCGCGGAAAGGTCCATGCCGCGCGTCGGCTCGTCCAGCAGCGCCAGGGCCGGCAAGCCCGCCAGCGTCACGGCGATCGCGGCCCGCTGACGCTCGCCGGCACTGAGGTCCCGCGGATACCGGTCGGCAAGCCCGAGCAGGCCGAACGAGCCGAGGATCGAGGCCGCAGTTTCGGCGCTGCCGGTCCGGCGCAACGTCAGCTCCACTTCGGCCCGCACCGTTGGCAGGTGGAGCAACGATCCGGGGTTCTGCGGCAGGTATGCGGTCCGACCGGCCGGCCGGCGCACGGTTCCGGAAAGCGGCGCGATCAGGCCGCCCAGCGTCCGGAGCAGCGTCGTCTTGCCCGATCCGTTGGGTCCGACCAGCGCGACTACCTCACCCGCCCCGACCGTCATGTCCACGCCGTCAAGGATCGCCTCGCGGCCGGGACCGGCCGCCAGTCCGTGGGCTTCGAGCGCGGCGATCACGGCCCGCGGGGCCGGCGGCGAAACCGATGCGGCTGCGGCCAACCGGCGTTCGGCCTCGCCAAGATGAACCCGAGCCTCCTCGACGGAGAGCGGCAGCGGACTCCATCCCAGCGCCACGCTCAGTTCCACCACCGACGGCGGCCCGGCCAGCAACGCGGCGAGATCGCGCGGGCTACCCGGTCCGGTTGCCTCGCCCCGCTCGACGATCAGCAGCCGATCTGCGCGGGCGAGGATATTCTCGAGCCGATGCTCGGCTAGGACGACGGCCTTGCCCGCCGCGGCGAGCGTTTCGCACGCGGCCATCACCGCCGCCGCGCCGTCCGGATCGAGTTGCGAGGTGGGCTCGTCGAGGGCGACCAGCTCCGGGTTCAGGACGAGGACCGCCGCGAGCTGGACGAGCTGCCGTTCCCCGCCGGAGAGGGTCGAAAGTCGGCGCCCACGAAGCGCATCGATGCCCATCGCGGCCAGGGTCTCGTCGACGCGGTCGTGCATCCGGGCCCGGGGCACTCCCAGGTTTTCGAGGCCGAAGGCGACCTCGCGCTCGACTGTGCCGTAGACCGATTGCGTCTCGGCATCCTGAAAGACGTGGCCCACGCGCGTCGCGAGGCGCGGAGTCGGCATGCGCATCGGGTCCAGCCCAGCAACGTCCGCGCTGCCCGAAATCCTGCCGCCATGGAACTGCGGCACCAGGCCGTCGAAGAGCCGCAGCAGCGTGGATTTGCCGCCGCCGGAACTGCCCGCGACCAGCGTCAGGCCCGGCCGGATCTCGAGGCCGACGTCGCGGAGCGTCGGGTCGGCCGCCCCTGGATACCGGTAGGAGACGCCCTCGAGGCGGGCCGTCCACTCGCCCATGTCAGCCCCGCCTGAATGCCGGCATCGCCAGCACGAGGCAGCCCACCGCGAGCAACGGCTGGATCGGCGGCAGCGCCAGAGTCGGGTATGGGTACCAGTCCAGCGGCACGCCCGCGAGCCGCGCGGCGACGAACAGCACGGCAACCGCAAGCGCGGACCCGGCGACGGTCGTATCCCAGCGCGACCACGAATTGCCGGCGTAGCTCGTCCGCGGCCCGGCGCCAAAACCCCGCGCCTCCATCGCCTCGGCCAGCAGGACCGAATCTTCGATCGCGGTCAACACCACCGGCACGAGCACTTCGTTCCACGACCGCAGGCCGCGCGGCCGCCAGCCGCGCATCTGCTGAGCGTCCCGAACCGAGACGAAGGTCCGGCCGATCCCGGAGACGAGGTTCATCGATGTGGCCACGGCGATGCCGGTTCGCTCGAGGGCATTGGGCATCGCATCGACGACGTCGTGCGGCTCGAGGACCAGCGACAGCGGCGCAACCGCGAGCAACGCCGCAACCAGGCCCATGGCCATCGCGCCGCCATACGCGAGCGACTCGACCGTGATCGGCCCGCCCGCGAGCGGCAGCCACTCGGGCAGACGAACCAGCACGTCGGCGCCGGTGTGGCTCGCCAGGACGTTGATCAGAGCGGCCAGGAGGGCGGCCGCGAGAAGCGCCAGGGCGAGCGGCTTTCGGCTTCGGCCGGGCGGCGTCCAGACCACGAGCACGTCGAGCGCGGCGAGGGCGACGAGCACGCGATAGACCGGGTTGTTGGACACGAGCGCGATCGTGACCGCGGCGATCGACCAGATCAGCCAGGCTCGCGGCGCCGGGCCCGGCGTGCGGACGTCGGCGAAGGAGGCGGCTCTCACGGTCGCCGCCGTCGCCGCCGGACGAGGCCGAGAACCGCGATCGCCGCCAACGAGATTCCCGCCACGGACGCCGCGACGAGACCGGAGTTCGGCCCCCCCGGAGACGAAGGAACGGGAGGGTCGGCCGGAGGCGGACTGGCAGTCGGGGAAGCGGCGGCCACCGGGGGTGCGGTCGAGTCTGCCGGTGCCGTCGAAGTCGAAGTCGAGGCCGTATCGGCCGGCCGGACGGTCGGCTCGACGCTCGCCGAAACGCTCGGCTGCGGCGCGGTCGTGGCGCTCGAGGGCACGGCCGAGGCGGTTGCCGAAACCGCCGCCGATGGCCTGGCGGTTGCGGGCCCGCCGGTTGCAGGCGCGGCGGTTGCCGGCGCTGCGCAGACGCCGGCCGGGGAAACCGGCGCAACGGGATTGCCGGCTGCCGGTACGTACCGGAAGCCCTCAGCGTCGCCATCCCGCAGCACCAGGCTCGAGATCCCAAGGTTCGCGAGCTGCCACGAACCGCCTCCGCTCGCCACGAACACGGCCCAGTAGCTGTCCTTGCCGGGGCATTCGAGGTAGCGCACCGGCTCTCCGTCGAGGGCGCAAACGGCATCGCCGAAGCCGCCGAAGGTCTGGCTCGACCAGGCAATCCCCGATTGGGTCAGGAGTTGCTCGCCGGTCACGGTGGCGGTCGTGAAGGCAACGCAGCGGGTCGTGACCGACCCGTCCCCGTGCTCGACGACGATCGCAGCGCGATGCGACCCGGCCGCGGCGCACGTCGGCGCAGTTGGAGCAATCGGCGCGAGCGAGGCGAGCGCACCGAGCGTCGCCGCTGCCAGCCCGACTGCGACAGCGCGGCCGATGCCCGCATTGCGCATCAACGGCGCTCCGATCTCGCGAGTGCCGCTCGACCGGCCGCCCCCAGCCCGACAAGAGCCGCCACGACCAGCAGCAAGGCGAGCGGCCCTGGAGAGGATGGACCGCGGGCGGGATCGGGCGCCGTAGTAGTAGCGGCAGGAGTCGCCGCTCCCTGTACCGCTGCGGTCTGGCTGGGCAGAGCGGCCGGGCACGCGGTCGAAGGAACCGCGGCGCCGACGACCGGATGCACCGCTGCGGAGTAGGCGATCCGAAGCAAAGCCGCGGGGACCTGGCTGGTCGTGAACGCACTCGGCGCCATGCCCGGATACGCGAACCCGCCGCCGGCGGCCTGGTCGGAGCGGAGCTGCGTCAGGACCGAATTCGAGCCCTGCAGCCAGCTCGCCCCTTCGGGGTCCTGGCCGGCCGCGACGAGAGCCTGGAGGACGATCGAATCGGAATCGGCGTCGCTCACGGGCGGCCCGAAGGCCGTCGAGTTCTGATACGGGAAGCCGCCGTCCGCGAGCTGCTGGCTGTGGAGGTAGGCGAGCCCGGTCGTGTCGAGCGAGTGGTCGCCGGCCGCGTCGAGCGCCATCAGCGCGATCGCCGTCGAGTTGGTGTCGCCCTGTCCGGCCGCCACCGGAACCTTTCCGTAGCTCCAGCTGCCGTCGGGATCCTGGAGCGCGCTCAGTTCGGCTAGCGCAGCCGCCGGCACGTCCCGCCCGGCGGCGTGGAGCGCCAGGATTGCGAACGACTGGCCGAAGGTAGAACCGTCGCCGTATGCGCCGGTGCCCGAGTTGTAAAGCGCCGCGAGCCGCGCCATCAGATCGCGTCCCTGGAACGCGGCCGGATCGGCGCCGGCGGCCACGACCGCGAGCACGGCCTTGCCGGTCTTCGCGGGGTCGGCGGCGGCCGGATCGGACGCCGTCGCGATGTAGTCGAGTGCGCCGGTCGCGGCGCCGGAGCAGCCGCGCAACGTGGCGGGATCGAAGCCCGCGGCCGCCGCGCCGATCACGAAGTCGGCCGTTTCGCCGATCGAACCGTCGAGGGAGCCGTTCGCCTTCTGGGCCGCCAGAAGGTAGGACAGCGCCGCGGTCGCCCGCTGCGAGTCGGTCTGCCCAGTAGCCGGACCGGGGGCCGGGGATTCGGTGGGAGCCGCGGCTGCCTGAGCAAGCGGCGCGGTAAGGAGGGTCGCCAGTATCGCGCTGGCAACGACCAGTCTTCGCATCTTTCCTCCGGCGGCATTTGCCCGCCTGCCGGAGGGGACCTCGCCGCCGGAGGCCTCCCGTCCGATCCGCGCAGACAGGTGACGTGCGCCGTTCGGTCAGGTCTCCTGGCTCGCGGATTCGTCATCGGCCCGGCCAATGACTGCGCTGCTGGTCGCCTTCCGGGGCCCGAGGCCCCGTGGCTTCGCCGCGGGCTTCGCCCGCTGCGCTTGACCAGCCGCTACTCGCTCACAGTTGCGCGACAGCGCCGGTTTCACACCGGCTTCCCTGAATCGAGCGGCTCTATTCGATTGACCTGTGGAGGGTACTCCGCGGCACGGCCGCCCGCCAACCTGGGCCGAGTGCGGCGCAGGCATACACTCCTCTCGTTGCACGCGACTTGACGACCCACGCCGCGAGGTGCCTGTGAACGCCGTCGGCCCAACTGCCGGACAACGCCTGACGATCGGGCAGCCGACGTTCGCGGCCGTCATCCTCCACTCTCTGGCCTGGGTTGCGGCAATGGTGTCGGTTTTCCTCGGGAGCTTTGCGCACCACGGCGGTCTTTCGATCTCGACCGGGCTCGCGCTATTGGTCTTCGCAGCCATCGTCGTGCCGCTCGTCGTCCAGTCGGATCGGGTCGACCTCGAGCCCGGGCTGGTTCGATTGCGGAGCTGGTTCTCAATCATGCAGGAGAAGCCGGGCCAGGAGATTGCCCTCGGCGCCGGTTCGCAGCTGTATCGCGACAGCTTCGGTCGAGTCTTCGTGGACCACCACGAGGTGAGGTTCTACCTCGGCCTGGGCTGGCCGCGAATCGCCACCTGGTTCGAACGCTCGCGCCTCAGCGTGTTCGACGATCTGGCCGACCTCGAGACGCGCGGCGCTTTGACCCAGGCGGCGCTTCGGTCCCGCTGGCCGGTCGCGATCCTGCTCTACCTGACGGCCCTGGTGGTCGTCTGGATCGCGCCGGATGTCTTCTCGGTGACGGTCTTGAGCGTCGGGATCCTGCTGCTCACCTATCAGTTCATCTTCCACGGGCGACGGATGTCGAGCCGCTGACGGCAGCCGGTCCGGCGGCGCGGGCGGCGGACGCTCGGCCACCGGACGCGACTCAGAGCGAGGAACGCAGGATCTCGCCGATCTCGTCGTCGGTCAGTGCGATCGGGTTGGTCTTCATGCTGCTGCCGCGGCTGTCGGCGACGATGGCGGGGATGTCGGACACGGCGATGCCGAAAGACGAAAGCCGCGGAACGCCGAGACGGGCACGCCACGATTCCAGCTCCGGAACCAGAGCGGCGCGCGTTTCCGCGTCGCTCGGCGCCGCGCTGCCCGTGAGCAGCCACGCGACCGTCGCGTAACGGGAGAGCGCCACGCTGGCGGGGTCGCGCGCCTCCAGCGCGGCGATGTTGACCCACGTCGTCGCCGCGAGCGTCGCCCCGCAGGCCACTCCGTGCGGCACCGGGAACTGCCCGCCGAGCGGCGAGGCCAGCCCGTGTACCGCGCCGAGCCCCGCCTGAGCGAGGCATACGCCCGAGCACAGGGCCGCGTAGGCCATTCGCTCGCGAGCGGCCGCCGCCAGCGTCCCGGCGCCCCCACCGCCCCGACCCGCGAGAGCCTCGGAGTGCCAGGTAAGCAGCCCGTCGCGCGCCGCCGCGAGCCCGGACAAAGCCAGAGCGTCGGTGAACGGGCTGGCTCGCGAGGAGAGGTACGACTCGATCAGCTGTGTCAGCGCATCCATGCCGTTAGCGGCGATCACGTCCGGCGGGCAGGCGGCGAGCAGGTCCGAATCCACGATCGCGACCTGAGCCACGAGTGCGTCGTCGCGGAACGACTTCTTGAAGCCGTCGGGGCCGCGCTCGCTCAGGACCGCGTTCCTCGTTGCCTCGCTGCCGGTTCCGGCTGTTGTCGGCACGGCCACGAATGGTACCGAAGGGCCGCGGTACGGCAGCTCCGGGCCGACTCCCTCGAGGTGGTCGCGCACCGAATTGCCCGGAACGAGCAGCCCGGCCACCGCCTTGGCCGTGTCGAGGACGCTGCCGCCGCCGATCCCCACCACTGCGTCCACGGGGCCGCGGGCGCGAGTCCGAGCCACGATCGCGTCGACGACGGCCGGCGACGGCTCGCCCGAGACGCCCTCGATGGTGAGCCTCAGCCCGGCATCCGTGAGACCGGCGTGGATTCGAAGCCACTCATCGTCGCCGGAAACCCACGACTTCCGGAGCACGACCAGCGCTCGCTCGCCGAACGACCGAACCACCGCCGGGAGCTCGGCGGCCCGACCGGGACCGAACAGGATCTTCGGCAGCCGGGCGACCGTGAAGGGCGGCCACGCCAGCGCCGCCGGCTCGGCCTCCGGCGAATGGGCGGCCTCCGGCAGAGCATTCATCGGGCGTCGGCTTCGTCGGCGGGATAGAGGCCGTTGTAGTGCACGCCGTGTCGCGGCTCGACCATCCAGCCTTCCGCCTTCTCCCGCCAGGCCAGGTAGTGCGCCGTCTCGCGATGTGCCTTCGCCCCCGACTCGTCGGTATACGCCTCGTAGAGCAGGAAGCGGGTCGGGTCGTCGGGCGATTGCAGCACGTCGAAGCGCAGGTTGCCCGGCTCTCGAACCGAACCTTCGTGGTTGACCCGAATGGACTCGAGGAAGTCGGCCAGGTTCTCCGGCTTGACGTGGACGTAGACCAGGGTCACGTACATGGGTTCCTCCCGGATGGTCCCGCGGCAGCAAGTCGCGCTCATATTGGGCCATCCGGAATGAACCGGCGCCGGGCAATTACGGGGTTGCGGACGCTACGGACGAAGTTGGCGGCGGAGGCGGGACCGTCGCCGGCCCGGACCAGACCAGCTCGGTCACGACAACCGCTCCCCGGGTCGGAGGGCAGGACTTACTGTCGGGGCATATCGCGATGGACGTGGACGCCTGCACCCGGACGACCACGAGCAGGCCGCTCGGCGACTCCGGCAAGGCGATCATCGTTCCGAGCTTGACGCCGTCGACCATCCAGTAGCCGCAACCCGGCGGCACGGCCGCGGTGGTCGGCGCACAGCCCGTGTCGTGCGTGAGCGGGCCGCCGAGCAGGAACGTCGGAGTCGTGGGGAGCGACGCAGCGCGGATTACGGGCACGCCGCCGATCGTGGTCGGAACGCCGTCGCCGTCGAGCGGCCCGACCGAGCCGTTCGAACCCGCCGAGCCGCTCCCCGCGGACGCCGATCCGGCCGCGGCGGACGGGCCGGACGCGACCGACGCCGACTGTACGGGTCCGACGACCTCCCCCGAGGCAGCGTTGCTGGGAGTCGTAGTCGATGCGCCCGAGCTTGGGATCGCCGAGGCGGTGTCTTCGGCCGAGCGCCAGACCACCGACTCGACGACCACCGACGACTCGCAGTTGGTTCGCACGTCGGCCGGACACTGCGCCGCCAGCGGGTCGTTGATGTGAACTCGAGCGACCACGATCTCGCCGTTCGGCTCATCAAAGGTGCTCATGGGCGCGACGCCTATGCTGTCGATCGTGAGGACGTAGCAGTACTGGATCAGCTTCTGCTCGGCGTCGGTGAGACCCGGCTGCATCGGGCAGGGTGGGACGACGCTCGGCTTGGTCGCCGGGCCGCCGAGCAGGAAGCTCCCCGACTTCGGGAACGAGGCCCAGTCGGTGTCGCGATAGACGCGCTCACCGTTGAGCTGCGTCGGGACCGTCGGCCAGACCACCGCCTCGACTACAACCGCGGCCTCGCAGGCCGCCCGCTGGTCGGCGGCGCACAGCGAGGCCTCCGGGTCGTGGGTGTGGACGCGCATGACGATTGCCGGCCCACCCGGCCAGCCGTCGAGAGCCTTCGACCCGACGGATGACACTCTTAGGCCCCCGCCCGAGTAGCTTCCATCAGAGTTGGGGCTCGAGGCGATCATCTCGCCACCGCACCGATTGATGAGATCGCTTTCGGCCGACGGCAGCGGCGTTACCTGAAGTGGGCAGCTCTGCGCAAACAGGACCGAGTAGCCACCAAGCAGGAAGCTCCCGCTCAGGTTCTGCCATTCGGCCTTGTCGCCGATCCGGTATACGCGCTGGCCGTCGATCGAGTTGGGGATTCCGTCGGAGCCCCGAACTGGGGTCGGGCTGCTCGGCCCGGCTGGACCGGCCGCCGGTCGGAGCGCAATGCCCACGCCGACCAGGCTGACCGCCACCAGCGCGACGACCACCGCCATCGGCGCCGCGATCCGCCGCCAGACAGAAGTCGAGCGCACCGGATCGAGGCGCGGCCTCATCAGCACCGGATAGTCGCGCTCGGCGCGCTGCAACTCCGCCGAATATCGGCGCGAAAGCCGCTCTTCGACCTTGTCTTCCGCGGACGGGCCGCCGGTGTCGTCAGTCTTCATCGAGGTACTCCCGGAGTCGCGCCAGGCCCGTCTTGAGCCGAGCCTTCGCCGTGTTCTCCGTGACGCCCAGCGCATCGGCCGTTTCGCGCACGGAGAGTCCGACCATGTGGTGGAGGACCACGGCCGCTCGAATCGGTCGCGACAGCCGGCCGAGCGCTTCATCGAGCTCGATCGATTCCGACGTGTCCGGGCCGCCGACCGGCAGCTCGTGGATCGTCGGGTCGAGACGAAGCGTCCGGCGCAGCCGCCTCACGACTCGCAGCGCTTCGCGCGTTTGGACGGTCAGGAGCCAGGCCCGAATGGCCCGCGCGTCCCGGATCGTCGGTTCGGCGCGAAGCGCCCGCTCGAAGGTGGTCTGGACCAGATCCTCGGCTTCGGCTTCGTCCCGGGCGATTGCCCGGGCGGCGGCCAGCAGCATCGGCCCGTGGTCGTGCAACGTGGCCACCCAGCCGGCGATCGGCGCGGGGGCAAGGTGCACAACCGCCGACCGCGAGGCCCGATCCTCGTCTTCCCTGTCGAACGTTGCCGTGATGACCCTCACATCACTAAGAGGCGCGAGACGGCCCAAATGGGTATCGATGCCCTCGAAAAAGCCTACTCCGCCCGAGCGGTCGCTTCGACTTTGACCGGCCCGGCCGCGAACCTGCGGTCGGCCGACGCCGCACTCACCGGCGCGCCCGCTCGCCCTCCAGGGTCAGCTCGAACCAGGTCGCCCGGCCCGGGTCGGTCAGATTGTCGGCGATGCGGCGGATCGACTCGCGGTAGGCCGGCCAGACCGCACGGCCCAGCGCGGCGTTCGGCGTGACCCAGAGCATGGAATCGTGTTCGTGCGAGAGCACCGGATCGATCTCGGGCGCAACACGGACCGCGAAGACGACGCTCGTGAGGATCGCCCGTACCGACGGTTCGTGGAATTGGTTCACCTGGTCCAGGTCGAAGAACGCCGCGATCTGGTTCGGCCCGAAGCCGGTCTCCTCACGCAGTTCGCGGAGCGCGCCCTCCACCGGCGTCTCGCCCGCCTCCAGCGATCCCGACACGCATTGCCATAAGCCGGGCAGGATCCGGCCGGGTGAACGTCGAAGCAGCAGGATCTCGATCTCGAAACCCGCGTCGCGATCCGTCAACGTCGCGTCCCCGGCGCGGCGCGACCTGAAGATCCAGCAATCGACAAGGTCCGGCCGGAGGGGGCTCATGCGGTGGCAGTCAAGGTCGCGGCTAGATTCGTTCGAATCGATCGATCGGGAGGACGAACACCACCGCGCCGCCGACGTCGACCTCGAGCGGATACGGCAGGAAGAACTCTCCCGGCTCCATGATCGGCGGGATCGGGCTCACGACCTGCTTGCGGGAGTGGCAATTGTCACGAACCAGGGCGACGATCTCTTCGACCTTGTCGTCCTCGATGCCGACCAGGATGGTCGCGTTCGATTGCTTGAGGAAGCCGCCCGAACTGTGCAACCACGTTGCCCGGTGGTGATGCGCCAGCAGGGCGTTGATGAGGACTCGCGCGTCCTCGTTGTGAACGACCGCCAAGACAAGCTTCACGAGGCGAGTATATGCGGCGCCGAATCTTCGGCGGATGCCGTTCTGTTGCGCGCCGTACAATCGATGGGCTTCATCGTCCCCGATCGAGGAGGAACCGTGACCGGCGAACGAGCGCCCATCAGTAGGTCGGACGGCGAGGTCTTTGCCGCCGCATCTGCCGCCGTGGCCCGCGGCGACGACCTCGACGATTCGCTTGCGGAATTGCTCGGCCTGGCGACCGAGAGTCTGGGCGCGAGCTCAGGCGCCATCTACATCCTCGACCTTGACCGCGACGAGCTGTCGCTCACCGTCTCCTCGGGCGTTCCGGCCGAGATCGCGCTGGAAGCGGCCGAGATCGAAAGCGTCGCGACAAGCCACGATCCTCTGGCCGACGCGGCCCGATCGCGCGCCCCGCTCGAAGTCGAAGACGCCGACCACGTCGCCGTCCTTCGCGGCGCCAGGACGGCGATACTTCTGCCGATGGTCGTTCGCCGCGACGGCATAGAGCTGGCGCTTGGAGTCCTGGCGCTGGGCTTCGACGGCGCCCTGCCCACCGCCCGGATCGGGGGCATGGCCGAGCCGTTCGCGGATCTCGCGGCCGTCGCCGTCGAGCGGGCGCTCGCGCTGGCGCTGGGCTCCGAACGGGCCGAGTGGTTCGATCGGTTGGCTAACCTCGATCCGCTCACGGGTTTGCCCAACCGGCGCACCGTCGAGCGCGTCCTGGAGCTGGAGGTGGCGCGCGCGGGCCGGCAGGGAGTGCCGATGAGCCTGGCCCTGGTTCAGGTCGATTGTTACGACGACATCCAGCGCGATTCCGGCAACGCGGCCGCCGACGACGTCCTGCGCCGTGTTGCGCAGGTCCTGTCCGAGTCGGTCAGGCTGGTGGACACGGTCGCGCGGGTATCGGACGGCCAGTTTATGGTCATCGCCCCGGGACCCGACGGTCTCGTGGTCGCCGAGCGGTTGGTCCGCGGCATCGGCGAGCTGCCGCCGGTGGGTGCGATCGGCCTTTCCGCGTCGGTAGGCATGGCCAACTTCCCGCTGGACGGACGCACGCCCGAAGAGTTGATGATGGTCGCGGAACGGGTCGTGGCGGAGGCCCACGAAGCCGGCGGCGGACGAGTCGGGACGCAGCCCCAAACAGTCGAGTAGCGGCTCGGCGAGCGTCCGGCTCCTCGGCGTCAGGCGCGCGCCTCAGACCGGGTCGCTAGGTCAGAACCCAGCCGCTCGCGACCGTCGGGCCGGTCGGCTTGGTCACGCTGCTGTTGGGCTCGATGCAGACCTGAACCCACAGGTTCGGCGCCCTGGGCACGTTGTCCATCTGGACTGTCCCGTCGCCCTGGCTGTCGACGCGGAAATAGCCCGCCAGCGAGACATCTTTTCCGGCGGTGACCCAGACCATGTACACCTGGTCGCCGGTCGTCGCCGCGAGGCCGTTCACATAGACGTACAGGTGGTTCGTGGGCATGAGGACCACGAAGCCTTGGGCGTGGCTCGAGCCCAGTGGAGCCAGCACGCCGAAGCGGTTCTGGGAGCCCACCACGTGCTCCACGCCGGACGGCGACGGGGTCGCGCTCGGCTCGCGAATGACGCCGAAGCCATAGCCGACGAGAACGACGACCGCCACCGCGGCGGCGACCCGGGTGGCCCAGGCCAGAGCGCGGCGCGCCCGAGATCGGCGGACGGACGCAAGCGAGACGACGGTGCCGGCGCTGACGTCCGGGGCCGCGGGCACAGTGTCGGCCTCGAGGACCGGCGCCTCCGAAATGGAAGCCGAAATCGGGATAGGAGCCGGGCGGCGTGCGCTCGACTGGGCGCTGCGCGGGTGCGCGGCGAGATCGGCCTGGGCTGCGGCCATGACGGCGGCGCGGAGGCGAGCGGGCGGCTCCACGGGTTCGAGCGCGACCGCGAGATACGGCAACACGCCCCCGAGCTCACGCAGCTCCGGATGAGGTTCGCGGCAGGCGATCAGATGCTCATGCACGGCCGCCATTTCGGCGGTGTCCAGCGCGCCCAGGACGAAGCCCGGCGCAAGCTCGCCGACTCGATCGCAGCTAATCGTCATGTCACGCCCGGCCTTTCGAACCGGCGGTTACGGCGGGCATCGGCTCGCTCGCTGCATCGGTCACATCGAGGAGTTCGCGACGGAGCGCCACGAGACCCAGGCGCATCCGGCTCTTTACGGTGCCCAGCGGCGCACCTGTTCGCGTAGCGATCTCCCGTTGCGTAAGGCCGTCGAAATATGCGTATTCGATGGATTCGCGCTGGGCGGGCGGCAAGCCTTCGAGAGCAACCCTGACCTGCTCGGCATCGAGACGGCCGGCGACTTCGGGCCAGATGTCGGGCAGGATCAGCGCCGCCGGGGTGAAATCGTTGGTTTCGTCGTCCAGCGTCACGCCATTCTTGCGGCGCCTGATCGTATCGATGGCTCGGTGCCGGACGATGGCGAGCAACCAGCCTCGGACGCTGCCCTTGGCCTCGGCGTAACGAGCGGCATTGCGCCACAGACCAAGAAACGAATCCTGGACGACATCCTCTGCCAAACCGGGCTCCGTCGTGATCCGCAGGGCAAGCGCGTATGCCATCGCATGATGGCGGTCGTAAAGCGTTTCGAGCCCGCCGATCTCACCGGCGGCTACCTGGCGCATCAATTCGGCCTCGGACTCCTCGGTCGTTGGCTCCTGGTCTCCGTCCAGGGGCGGAGGCGCTCCCACGTGAGCCCTCACTTCTTCATTCGCAGCGGATCGTGCTGCGGTTCACTCGAAACGCCCGCCAGCCTACTCGTTTCGGTCTCCGTTTGGAACGCCTCAGCCAAAAGCAGCTGTGAGCCGATACGAGGCAGCAGCGCGTCGAGCAGCTGGGCTTCGATCTGGTCGGGCGTGTCCAGGGCGTCGACGACCACGAAACGCTCCGGTTCCGCCGCGGCCAGCTCGAGAAAGCCGTTGCGGACACGGCGATGAAAGGCCACGTCCACGTGCGACTCGAAGCGGGTGATCTCGTCGTCGCGGCGCTTCCGCCGCAGGCCGTCCTCGACCGGCAGGTCGAAGAGCACCGTCATGTCGGGGCTGAGATCGCCGACCGCGAATTGCGCCAGCGCCCGTAGCGGCTCGAGATCCTGCCCGTTGCCGTAGCCCTGGTAGGCGAGGGTCGAGTCGGTGAAGCGGTCGCAGATGACCACGTCGCCGCGTTGGAGGGCGGGACCGATGACCTCGGCGACGAGCTGCGCGCGGGCGGCGTTGAAGAGCAGCGCGTCGGTCGCGGGAGTCGGAGTCAGCTCCGGAGCATGGAGCAGGATCTGGCGCACCTGCTCGCCGAGCGCGGTGCCGCCGGGCTCACGCGTCACGAGGCAGCGGTATCCCGCCGCGCCGAGCCGGTCGGCCAGGCGCCTGGCCTGGGTGGACTTGCCCGAGCCTTCGGGCCCCTCGAGTGTCAGGAAGAAACCGCCCTGCCGGCTGCGATCGGGGTGCATCCACCGAGTCTAGCGTGGCCGGAAGGGCCGGAACGGAGCAGGGAACCGCGTTGCGCTAGGGGTAGAGGCGGACCCGGCGGTATGGCTCGCGGCCGCGGGACCGTGAGATGAGGTTGGCCCGTTCGGCCATCTGGTGCTGGAGTCGCCGGATATAGGCGTTCTGGGGCGACAGCTCGACCGGCTCGATGTTACGAAAGACAAGCCCGATGGCCTCTTCGGTTTCCCGGAGGGCTGCTTCGCGGGGGTCGACCTCAAGCGAGAAAATCGAAGTCAGGCTCGCCTCCATCTGAACGATCGTGTTGCTCTTAAGGACGTAGATCGGCAGGCCTCGTTCCTCGGCGTCGCGAAGGGCGGGCGTCTTCTGGCGGTACTCGCTCTTGAGCGTCATCACGACGTCGGCCTCGTCCGGGTCGCGGGCAATGATCACCGGCAGCTGGAGTTCCTTGATCGCCTTGCTCGAGCCGCTTGCGGCTGATGCCGTGGGGAAACACGCGCAGCGTCGGCAGGACGGTCGCGCCGTCCCGAACCCGCAGCACCGGCCGGCCGCCGTCATCGTCGTCGAAGGCCTCGTCGCCCTCGCGCTCGCGGACGCGATCGGCCAGGGCCTCGTCGTCGTCGTCGTCGAGTGCCGGGCCCGTGGCCGCGGGGACTCCGGTCCGTGCCCCGGCCGCTGACGCGTCGTCGTCGTCCTCGTCGCCGACTTCCTCGGCCCGATACGTATTCATTGCCCGCGTGGCCTGGTCGCGCCAGGAGCGCTGACGTTCCAGCTCGCGGAGCTCACGCGGTCGCGGCTCCGGGACGGGCGCGACGGTCCGCTCTACTGGCCCGCCGTCGGGCAGTACGCCGTTGGGAAGATGCGGCGTCGTCGCGAAGCGCTCCCCGGGGAGTGTGTGCGTGGCTTCGCCGGGTGCCCCGCCAGGCCCGCCAGGCCCGCCGGGCGCGGCGCCACCCGATCCGCCGGCCGCGCCACCCGATCCGCCGCTCTCGCCGTCGCGTGTCCGGCGGGCGCCGTCATGGGCGCCGCGCGGCCCGCGAACGGGCGCTCGCCAGCCGCCGCTCGTGCCCGATCGGTATCCCGGCCGCAGACCCGTGCGCTCGGCCTCACGCCAATCGCCGGACCCGTGGGACGCGCCGCCTCGCCAGCCCGGATCGGTGCGCCAGCCCGGGCCGGCACCGACGAGACCCGCGAACCGGTCGCTGCCGAAGCGATCGCCGCCGCTGAGCGCCTCGCGCGGGGACGGCTTGGGCCGCGACTGCGAGCGATGGACGCCGCCTTCGTCGCGCCAGCGCAGCTCCGACGAGATGGGGTCGCCGCGCAGCAGGGCATCAACCGTGTCGGCCACGTCCGCGTGGACCGTGACCCGCTCACGATCGAGGATCTCGACGATCACGTCGAACGTGGGCGGCGCCTTGCGCTCGAGCACGCTCTTTTGCGAGCGGCGGCGCCGCGCCTCCTCGTCGCCGAGGGTAACGGTCTGGATGCCGCCGATCAGGTCCGTGAGGGTCGGGTTGAGCATCAGGTTGTCGAGGTTGTTGCCGTGGGCGGTGCCGATCAGCTGTACCCCGCGCTCGGCGATCGTTCGGGCGGCCTGCGCTTCCAGCTCGGTCCCGATCTCGTCGATGACGATGATCTCGGGCATGTGGTTCTCGACCGCCTCGATCATCACCTCGTGCTGGACCGACGGCGTCTTGACCTGCATCCGGCGCGCCCGGCCGATGGCCGGGTGCGGGATGTCGCCGTCGCCGGCGATCTCGTTGCTCGTGTCGACCACGACCACGCGCTTGCCCTGGTCGTCCGCCAGGACCCGCGCGGCTTCGCGCAGCATCGTCGTCTTGCCGATGCCGGGCCGGCCCATGATCAGGATCGACTTTCCCGACTCGACGAAGTCGTTGATGATCTCGATGGTGCCGTAGACGGCCCGGCCAATTCGACAGGTCAGACCGACGATCTTGCCCGTCCGATTTCGAATGGCGCTGATGCGGTGGAGCGTCCGTTCGATGCCGGCCCGGTTGTCGTCGCCGAAGGTGCCGATGTGGTCGACGACGTAGTCGATGTCGGATTCGGTGATCTCCCGCTCCAGGAGGGTCACCTCGCCGTTGGTGAAGCGAGCCTCCGGCCGCCGGCCGAGGTCCATCACCACTTCGATGAGCTGCGCGGGGTCGGTCAGCGCGTGCACCGCCACGACGATGTCGGGCGGGATGGCGCCGAGAAGCAGATCGAGATCGTCGATCGACTCGCGCCGATGGAGCGCGCCTTGATCAGTCACGTCCTCTCCTGTCTTTGGGTCAACGTACGGCCGGGACGAGAGCAGGCTCCTCGACGCGGACCACGGCTTCCTTCATCAGGAGCGTAACGGTGGCCAGCCCGGCGAAGCCCGCCTCCTCGAGGCGGCGATCTATCGGCAATTCATATGTTCGAACTGGTGCGAGCACGCCGCTGTCCGGGCAGCTGCCGCCTTTCGCGATGCGGGCACCGATGAGGCCGAGCCCGAATTCCACGAGCGGCCCGAGATCGGCGCCGGGTTTGGCGAGGATCTTGAGGTAGTGGGGCTGTTCTTCCTGGGCGACTCCGACCTGGAGCAGCGCCTGCAGCTCGCCGGTCGCCGCCGGGCGCGGCCTGGACGTACGCCTCGACGTCGGCGAAGCGCAGGATCGGCGCCAGGCTGGAGCGCGGCACCCGGGCTGTGGAGCCCTGGCGTTCCCAGTCGCTCAGGCGGTAGGCCTCCAGCCGGACTACAGGCTGGGGAGTGACCGAGGCATAGAGCCGGGCCAGCGGCAGCGAATCGAGCGGCTGGCACGGCCTGATGCCGGCTTCCCGCGTGCGATCCTCCGTCCACGGCCGCGGCAGCGGCTCCTTCGGGCGCCGGAACAGCAGGTTCTCCTGGCCGTAGCGGGCGAAGCCGGCCTGCATGAACAGCTCGACGTTGCCCTGGCCGTCGGCACAGGCCACGTAGAACCGGATCGCGCCGCGCTTGGCGCCGTCGCGCAGCAGGTGCTGGACCATCCGGAACCGCGTATCGCCCGAATCGCCGCTGCCGATGGCGTCCAGCTCAACGATCGTCCATCTCGTCCCGCGAAGCGTCGCGCTCGACCCGGAGCAGCCCCGAGAGGCGCCGCTCGTCCTCGTAGACGAAGAGCAGGTCGTTTGGCCGGAATGCGCCCAGCGGCAGCCTGAACAGGCTGAAGACTCCAATGCGCGGGCCGCTGACCGGCAGGCCGAGGGATCGAGCGTCGACGTGTTCCTGCTGTGACAGCCTGGAGAGCTCCCCAAGCGCGGCGAGGTCGGTCAGACGGGCGAGTCGGACCCGGCCGCTCACGCGGATTCCTCGGCCGACCAACCGGTGTTCCCGCCCGCGACGGCCGAACCTTCACCGGGCTCCGAATATTCGGACGCCATGGTGGCGATGAGCCGATGGATGCGCGTCTCGCCCGCCAGCTCCGGGTGGAACGAGATAGCGATCACGTTGCGCTGGCGGACGGCGACGATGCGGCCGTCCGGCAGCGCTTGCAAGCAGCTCCACGCCGGGTCCCACGCGTTCGATGATCGGGGCGCGGATGAAGATGGCGTGGACCGGCCGGTCGCCCAGGATCGGCATCGGGAGTTCCGTCTCGAACGAGTCCAGCTGCCGCCCGAAGGCGTTTCGTTCGACGGTGACGTCGAGCAGCGGGAAAACGGGCTCTTCGCCGCCGGCGATCTCCTTCGCCACAACGATCATCCCGGCGCAGGTGCCCGAGTATCGGCGCGCCCGACTCGGCCAGGCTCATGATCGGCTCGCGGAGCCCCCAGCGGGCGACGAGCTTGCGCATCGTCGTGCTCTCGCCGCCGGGCAGGATCAGCCCGGAAAGGCCCTCGAGATCCTCGGGCAGGCGAACCGAAACCGGCTCGACGCCGATCGATCGAAGGGTCCGGATATGCTCGATGACGGCGCCGTGGAGCGCCAGTACGCCAATTCTCATTACGCGCTCCGGGTTCGCATCGGTCCCAATCGCGACCGGTGCGTCCCGCTACGCCGGGCTACCAGCCGCGGACCGCCAGCCGCTCGGCTTCGGGGATCCCGCCCGTCGCGATGCCGCGCATCGGGCTGCCAAGGCCCTTCGAAACCTCGGCGATGATCTTCGGGTTGTCGAAATGGAGAGTGGCCTGGACGATCGCCTCCGCCGTCCGGGCCGGGTTTTCGCTCTTGAAGATGCCGGAGCCGACGAATACGCCCTCGGCTCCGAGCTGCATCGCGAGCGCCGCGTCCGCCGGGATGGCGATGCCGCCGGCCACGAAGTTGACCACGGGCAGCTTGCCCTCGGCCGCGACCTGCTTCACGAGCTCGTAGGGCGCGTCCATCTCCTTGGCGGCGACGAACAGCTCGTCCTCGCGCATCGACTGCAGGCGGCGGATCTCCGACATCAGGGTGCGGATGTGGCGGACGGCTTCGACGATGTCGCCGGTGCCGGCCTCGCCCTTGGTCCGGATCATGGCCGCGCCTTCGTTGATGCGGCGCAGCGCCTCGCCGAGGTTGCGGCAGCCGCACACGAACGGCACCTTGAAGGCGTGCTTGTCGATGTGGTTGACCTCGTCGGCCGGCGTCAGGACCTCGGACTCGTCGATGTAGTCGACCCCGAGCGCCTCGAGAACCTGCGCCTCGACGAAGTGGCCGATCCGGGCCTTGGCCATGACCGGGATGCTGACCGCGGCCATGATGCCCTCGATCATCGCCGGGTCGCTCATGCGCGCGACGCCGCCCGCCGCGCGGATGTCCGACGGCACTCGTTCGAGCGCCATGACGGCACAGGCGCCTGCGTCCTCGGCGATCCGGGCGTGCTCGGGGGTAACGACGTCCATGATGACGCCGCCTTTGAGCATCTGGGCGAGGCCTTTCTTAGTGGCCCAGGTGGAGGTCTCGGCGGTCATGCTGGCTCTCGATCCTTAGCTGCGGCTGTTGCGGGGCGTGCTCGATTACGGCGGGGACCCGCGCAACGCTCTCCGATTATACCGGGACCATCCTCGGGCCCCGTCGCGGCGCAGGCCGACGAGCCGCCGGCCGGATCTCGGGAGCGTGCCGGAGAGACTCAGGCGCGCTAGATTGAGGGCATGGCGCAGGACTCGATCATCGGGCTGACGGCGGAAATCGTGGCCTGTCGGCGCTGCCCCCGGCTCGTGGCATGGCGCGAGGCCGCTGCCGCGGACCCGCCGGCTCGGTTCGCCGTCGAGGAATACTGGGCCAGGCCCGTACCCGGCTGGGGCGACGCCCGCGCCCGGGTCCTGATCGTCGGTCTCGCGCCGGCGGCTCACGGCGGCAATCGAACCGGCCGCATCTTCACCGGCGACCGCTCCGGCGATTTCCTGTTCGAGTCGCTCTACCGCACCGGCTTCGCCAACCAGCCGACTTCGATCTCGCTCGACGACGGATTGATGGTGGCCGATCTGTATGTCGCGGCGGTCGTCCGCTGCGCGCCGCCGGACAACCAACCCACGCCCGAAGAGCGCGATCGCTGCTTGCCATTCCTGGCGCGGGAGATGGCGCTCCTGCCGGACTTGCGGGTCGTTGTCGCCCTCGGTGCGTTCGCCTGGGACGGCGCCCTCCGGGCCATCCGCGAGCTCGGTTTCCGGGCACCGCTGCGGCCCAGGTTCGGCCATCTGGAAGAGGCTCGGATCGGTCCGTACGCGATCGTCGGCTCCTACCACCCGAGCCAGCAAAACACGTTCACGGGCCGGCTCACTCCCCCGATGCTCGACGAGGCGATGCTCCGGGCCCGCGAGCTGGCGGGTCTCGAGCCACCCGGCGTCCAACCGCCCGGTCTTGGCAGCGGCGGCCGACATGACCTCTAGACTGGGCGAGCGATGAGCGAAGCTCGACTACTCCTGGTAGACGACGACGTGTCGCACCTCGACGCTCTGGCCGCGCGGCTGGCGGGCGACGGGTTCGAGGTGACGAAGGCTCAGAGCGGCGCCCGGGCGCTCCAGCTGCTCGACGAAGCCTGGCCGGATCTCGTAATCATGGATCTGCTCATGCCGCGGATGGACGGCCAGACCCTGGCGACGCGCATCAAGAGCCGCGCGGACATCCCGATCCTGGTCCTCTCCGCCATCGACGCGGCCGACAGCAAGGCCGAAATGATCGCCCGCTTCGCCGAGGATTACGTCGCCAAGCCCTACGAATACGTCGAGCTGGTCGCCCGGATCCGCCGCGCGCTGCGCCGCCTGCAGGACCAGATACCGGTCGAGGAGCTCGATCTGGGCGACGTCACGCTCATACCTCGGAAGCGCGAGGCGATGGTCCGCGGTCGGCGGGTTTCGCTCTCGCCCACCGAGTCTCGCTTCCTGGCGACCCTCGCGGCGAGCATGCCCAACGCCGTCACCACCGAGCGCCTTCTGAGCAAGGTCTGGGCCGACTCGGATGCCGCCGATCCGGCTTACGTGTGGGTCACCGTCCGGCGGCTCCGCCAGAAGCTCGAGCTCGATCCGGACCGGCCGCAGCACCTCCTGACGGCGGCGAACGGCTACCGGCTGGCGGTGGCCTTCAGCGAGTAGGACAACTCGGCAGTCAGGACAAGCTATTAGTACCGGATCGGCCAATTGGCACGTGCCTACACAATGGGGGTGCTCTTCGTTATGGTAGGCGCAAGGAAGCGCACCTACCCTTCGGACTCCGAAGCCCGGACCCTCCTGACCCAACTGGAGCCTGAATGGCCGTCCCGAATCGCCCGAGGGGTCGCCCACGCCGCCACCCCGACTCGCGAGGGCAGGCCCTGGTCGAATTCTCCCTGGTCCTGCTGCCTTTCCTCACCCTGATCGTGGCGATCATGGAATTCTCCTTCGTGCTGACGGTCAAGGTTGGGATCAGCACGACGACCCAGGACGCGGTCCAACTCGCCGCTGAGTTGGGCAACGGGGCCTCTGTCGACTTCCAGGTCCTCAGTCTCATCGAGAGGGACGTGTCCCCGCCGATGAACAAGGCGAAGATCGTTTCAGTCGTGATCTTTTCGACGGATGCGTACGGAAAGGTGAACAACGGCCAGGACAAGTACACCCGTGGCGGCGTGTACAAGAACCCCAGCGACATCACCCAGACCGTGCCCTACACGCAGGACCCCAATCTCGGCTACCCGCCGGTCAACCGCTGCAACGTTGTCGCGACCGTGATTTGCGGGGGAGTCGGCTATCTCGGCGTGACGATCACTTACCAGTACAACTGGATTACGCCACTGCCAGGGCTGGTGGGGCTTGGGTCGGCACCGCTCTTCGTCCAAACTAGCGTCAGCCGTTTGGAACCGGTCCAGTGAAATTCCGTAGCAGGTTCCGCTCGAGCAGCGGTCAGTCGCTGGTGGAATTCACGCTGATCCTGCCCGTGGTCCTGTTCTTGTTCCTCGGTATGGTCGAGTTCGGGTTCGCCATCAGTCATAACACCTCGATCGAAACGGCGACCCGCCAGGGGGCGCGGGTGGGATCCGAGCTCGTCGACGGCACCAACCATAAGGGAACGAGCGGTGTGACCCCGGCCTCTCAAGCAGTCGATGACCAGATCGTCGCCGCGGTTCAAGGGGTCCTGGTCTCTCCGGGGTCGCCAGTCAACATCGCTCAGGTTCAGAGCATCGATATCTTCCTGGCGTCCGACACTGGCGCCGTCGTTGGCGGATTCGACGACAAGTGGGTCCCGGCGTATGACTCGGTTACCGGCTTGCCCAATGGGCCCGCTATTCCCGGCTCGTCGCCGACCGCGCTGCTGTCCTTCAAGCCGGACCCGGCGGCTGGCAACTCCAACGGTGGCACCTGGGACGCATCTACGCGCTCGGGAGTGTCCACTGCGCAGAACATCGGCGTCAAGATCACCTATACGTACAGGTTCATCACTCCGCTGGGCGCTGTGATCAAGGCCGTCGGAAAGAGCCTCTTCTCGAGTGGTCAGATCACCATGTCAGATCAGACCGTGATGGCAATGGAGCCCCCCACCCCATGAGAACGCCCGCATTCCATATTCACCACGGTCAGGGCCGGGAGACGGTCGATCTAAGCGTCAAGGAGGCCGGCCAGATCATCGTTGTCTTCGCCTTGATGTTGACCGCTCTCATCGGTTTGGTAGGCATCGCGATCGACGTGACGTTCGCCTGGAAAAGTGGCTTGCAGATCCAGCGCGCCGCAGACGCCGCGGCCCTTGCGGGCGTTGTCTACCTTCCAGCAGATGTGGGCACCGCTACTTTGCGAGCAGACGCAATCGCTCAGGCCAACGGATACACGATCGGGGGCAAGACAAGCGTTACGGTCGAGCCAAATCCGGCCAACGATCATCAGCTAGATGTGACGATTACCGCACCAGTGCAGACGTTCTTTGTGAGGCTGTTCGGCATCAACAACTGGACGGTCTCGAAGACAGCGAGAGCCGGCTATGTCATGCCAGTACCGATGGGCAGTCCACTGCCGTACTACGGCGTGGGTTGCTTCGTGTTGAAGACCGGCCAACCGACTCCGCCTGCCTGTTCCGTGGCGAAGAACAACGGCGTGGGCGATAGCGGCGTGCCGAACGGTCCGTTCACAAATCTCGGCGGCTGGGGCGCCATCATCACCAGAGGCGGAAACGCCGAGAACGGTGACGCATACTCGCCCCAATACAACGTCAATTACGGGGGTAACAACGCAAGTTACGACCCGCTCGGCTACTACTACACTGCTGCGCTGCCTGCGGGTGGATCGATCAGCGTCTTCGACCCGGGCTTCTGCGCGATGGGCACGAACCCTGCCGGCACGGGTTCTTACGGCGCAGGCGACCACTGGATCGGCACGTCCAACACGCCCGTGTCCACCTTCTACACGCTCTGGAACACAAACGGACAGCCTCTGAATCCGGCTGGCTGGACTCCAACCGGAGATGCATCTGGAACCCTGTTCAAGAATGAAAAGGGCATGGACACCACAAACGGAGGCTCGGGCGGAACCGGAGCATGCGATACATATCACAACAAGTGGTGGACGCTCGCCAGTAGCCTTCCCGCAGGTACCTACGAAATCCAGATAACTACTACCGACCCGACCGACGCCACGATAAACAAGAATACGAACGCCGAGAACATGTTCGCCCTGTCGGCTACTGGAGCAGGCTCGGCAATTTACGGGCAATCCCGCATGGCGGTGTACAACAACATGGCCGGCAGCTCCTCCGGGCAACAGTTCTACATGGCGAGGATCGACGCCGCGACCGGCGCTGGTAAGTCGCTGGCCATCGACCTCTTCGACCCGGGCGATGTCGGCGGGGATGCGTATCTGCAGATCCTGGGCCCGAACGGACCCGGAGGAACCCAGCAACAGGTCACCTTCAGCTACACATCGGATAGCAACTGCGTTCCTCTGTCCGGGACAAAGGGGTCCGACGCTTGCAGCGGAACCAACGTCACCCAGATCCAGACGGCCAAGGCTGGCAAGTCCAGCTTTAACAGCACCTGGATCCATATCCTCGTGAAGCTCGATGGCGCACAACCCTACGGCACCGGCGGGTTGTGGTCGCCGCCCGGTTTGACGCCGGCGCAGCCAGGCTGGTGGCAGGTCAAAATGATCACGGGGGCCGCGAACGACACAACGACATGGTCGGTAAACGTCGTCGGCAACCCCGTCCACCTTTTGCCCTGGCCCTGAGAGCGACGGCCCCGACCGGATCGCTCCAGCGGCGTATCGCTCAAAGGCTTTCGTGGTAATCCCGATCTGTCCCAATTCGCCAATGGCCCGTCGCCGCCGGCGTGCCATTGGATTCGCGGGCTGACGCGGGGCGACGGCCCGATCCGGGCTTCAGCGTCGCGAGTGTCGCCACTCTTTAGTTGAGCGGGTGCGACGCTTTCTCACGAAGCGTCCGGCGATTGGTCCCGAGTTTCTACGCCCAATTCGTCACAGTGATCGGTAGCGCCGTTGAGATGTGACCCGCAAGGTTGGGCCGGTACTATCCGTCGGCGTAGGTCGAAACATCTCGTGCCCTACACAAGGAGGGAGCCAAGGCCGTGTCGAACCGTAAGCCCAGTCCACGCGGCCACCGCTCCGATCGCAAGCGTGGCCAGGCCATGGTCGAGTTCGCCCTGGTCATCCCGATCTTCATGCTCGTCCTGTCGGGCATCCTGGACTTCGGATTCTCGCTGTACTCCCGAATGACCGTTATCAACGCGGCCCGCGAGGGCGCCCGTGCCGGCATCATGGTGGATGCGACCACTACCAGCGGACTTAGCACGATCCCGCATGTGGCCGCTAGTAGGGCGATTTCTGCGGCGAAACAGGCGGGGCTGACGATCACGGTGAATGAAGCCACGGATTCGACCGCGGATGTGAAATGCCTGCAGACGACTTCGACGGCCACTCCACCACCCGCATGCTCGTGGACCGCTTGGACCAGTTCCAACACCAGCGGCGCTCAGCCCGGTGACTCCGTGTCGGTAACGGTCCACTACTCCTACAAGACGTTCTTTCCATTGGCGTTCGGGGCGGCCTTCGACCTCAGCTCAACCGTCCAGATGGTCATCGAGTAGCCGTTCGCCAACGGCCAAAGAAGCTTCAGACGCACCGGAGGCACGGAAATGCTGCATTCACGTCGGCGACGCGGCGACCGTCAACGCGGGCAGATACTGGTCCTCTTCGAACTCGTCCTGATCGTCATTCTGGCGGTCGCCGCACTGGTCATCGACGGCGGCGTTCTCAGGAACAATAGGCAGATCCTCGTCAACACTTTGGATGCGGCTGCCCTGGCCGGCGGGCACTACCTGCCGGTCGACAGCACGAACTACGGCAATGCAAATCAACTGATGGTCCAGACAATCCAGGCAAACTACCCCGGCCTGCCCTCCTCCAGCTATACGATCACCTATCGGTGCCTCGTCGGCGTAGACCCGACAAATAACCAGGCATGGGTCTCCAGGGACGTCCCAAGCACCTGCAATCCGAGCCACGCCGTCAAGCACACTGCCGTCCCGAGCGACTTCACCGGTGCGGGCCAGACGCGAATCTCTCCCTGCGATCCCGCTCTCGGGGACAAGTGCAACGTTGTCGTGATTGAAGGCAGCGCGACGACGCAATACAAGCTCGCCCCTGTCATCGGCCTTGCCAGCGGATCCACGGGCTCGGTTGTCTCAGCCGCCTGTGCTGGGCCGTGTGGGCAAGCGACTGTAGTTCCAGTGGACCTGGTGGTCATCATCGACCGGACCGCGAGCATGAGTGCGACAGATGTAACTGCTACTCGAACCGCCGCCGACGCGATCCTCAGCGTGTACGACCCGAATATCCAGCGAGTTGCGATGGGGTTCCTCGGACCCAGTTCATCCTTCCGCACCTGCTCAGGCCCCGGTGGCCCGGCCGTACCGGTGGACATGGAGGTCGCCGGTACCCTCACGGCGCCGAAAATACCCGGCACGGGCACCCAAAACATACAATCCGTCGAGAACGGGACTGGCGGCGCAAGCGCGTTGAAGATCCCCAGGCCGACGTCAACAGCCGTAAACGATCTCCTCGTTGCGGGCATCACTGTCGACGGCGGCACCGCCACGACGATCACCCCTCCTGCCGGCTGGACGCTGATCCGCCGGACCAACAATGGAGCGAATGTGGGGATCGCAAGCTTCTACAAGGTCGCCGTTGCCGCCGACACCGTAGGTGGAGTCACTTACAGCTTCGGGATCTCTCCAAACGCGAGAGCATCCGGTGGCATTCTCCGCTACACCGGCGAGAACCCGTCCAACCCGATCAACTCCGCCTCGAGCAGCAACTCTGCCACCTCGGGGACCAGCGTACGGGCGCTAAGCATTACGCCGACTTCAGCCCAGACTGCGATCGTCGGCTTCTTCGGGACGGACACGCACACAACATTTACGAAACCCGCCGGGACAACCGAGCAGTTCGACGTCCAGAACCAGAATGGTGCCGGTCCGTCCACTGAGGCAGCCACTGACACCCAGGCGACCGCTACATCAACAGGTGACTACTTGGCTACTGCCGGCGCGAGCGGCCCGTGGGCATCTGTGCTCATTGCGATCAATCCCGCCCCCGTGGACACTTACGGCACGAGCACATCGACCGACCTCAGCAACTGGATCCCGATCGGCTTTTCCGGCACCGACAGCCTCACGCCGCCGCCCACTTATAACGAGGCCTACTCGGACACATCGACGACCCCGTATACGCTGAACCCCAGCAGCCATGTCGTGTCGGCCATCGCCTGCTTCGACGCCGGGTACTACGGCACCAACCTGACCACTCCGATAAACATGGCGAGCTACTACCTGCAGCACTACGGGCGACCAAACGTGACCTGGGGGATCCTGCTCGAGACTGACGGTTACCCGCAATACATGAACACCGGCGACACGAGCAACTACACCTGCACCGCGGCCAATGCGGCGGCAACGGCTGCGAAGGCCGTCAAGAACGCCAAAGGCCAGCCAATCCAGCTTTTCACGGTCGGATTTGGCCTTGACAACACCAGTGGCGGCAACCCGACATGTCCGGACTCATGGCATCCCAGCGGCACCAACAAAGCGCGGGACCTGCTCGCCAGCATGGCGACGCAGCCGTCAGCTAATGACATCCCCGGGGGTTGCCCCGGCCGGTCAGGTGACTTCTTCTGCGTATTGAAGTCATCGGATACGACGGCCCTGGCAGACGTCTTCAGCAAGATCGCGTATGAGTTCGCGAATCAGAACGCCCGACTGGTTCAGCTCTATCCCGCCCCTGTCGTGACCGGCGTGAACCCCGGGTCCCCTTCGGTGACTGTACAAGGCTTCTATCTTACAGGCGCGACCTTGGTCACCTTCAACGGGACTCCAGGTACCATCGTTGGAACCCCGGGTGAGACGAGCATCACGGTGACGCCTCCGGCAAAGTCTCACGGCACCATCGCCGATGTCGTCGTGACGACGCCGGGCGGCATTTCTGACGTCACGACTCTCGACCAGTACACGTATCCGTAGCCTCTATCCGAACCCGAATAGCGAAAGGCCTGCCGCGCAGGCGGGCCTTTCGTTTGGCGATCGTCGCCTGGCCGCCCGCCTGCCGTGCTCGCCATGCCCGGCCGGTCCCGTCACCGAGCGTGGGTGATCCTCTGATACGATGCGCTCATGGACGGCGTGGTCCTGGTTCTCAATCAGAGCTACGAGCCGCTCAACGTCTGCAACCTGCCAAGGGCTTTCAGGCTGGTCTTCGGACAGAAGGCCGAGGTCCTCGAGTACGACCATCAGGTGATCAGGACGCCGCGGCAGGAGTACCGTGCGCCCTCCGTCATCCGCCTGCAGCACCAGATCCGCCGGCCCAGACCCCGGGTGAAGCTGACCCGGCGCGAGGTCTTCGCCCGCGACGGCTACACCTGCCAGTACTGCGGCCGCCAGTCGGGCGACCTGACGCTGGACCACGTCGTCCCTCGGCACCGCGGCGGCACGCATACGTGGGACAACCTGGTCACGGCCTGCAAGGCCTGCAACCACCGCAAGGGCGGTAAGTTCCTCGAGGAGGCGAAGCTGCGCCTGCCCCACCGGCCGGTCGAACCGCGCTGCGACGTCTACTCGCTTTTCACTCCGTACCTGCGCGACGATCGCAACGAAAGCTGGCGCACCTACTTGTTCCTTGGCCACTGAGCAACTGACGGGGGGCCGCGTGAACGATGCCGAGGCAGAGCAACCTGCGCCGAGCCGGCCTGCGCCTGCAATCCCCGAATCCGTGGCCGAGCTGCTTGCAGGCCTGTGGCAAGGCGGCTACGCCGCGTACGTCGTCGGTGGCTGCCTCCGCGACGCGCTGCTCGGGCGGACACCGGCCGACTGGGACCTGACAACCGACGCTCCGCCCGAACGCATCGTCGATCTGTTCCCGCGCTCCCTCTACGAGAATCGCTTCGGGACCGTCGTCGTCCGCCACGGCGGCAAGCAATACGAGATCACCACGTTCCGGCGGGACGTGTCGTACTCGGACCATCGCCACCCGGACGCGGTCGAATTCGGCAGCTCGATTGACGAGGACCTGGCCCGCCGCGACTTCACCGTGAACGCGATGGCCTGGGGCGGCTTGCCGGATGCGGAGCCGCAATACGTCGATCCCCACGACGGCCGCGCGGATCTGTCGCGGCGCCTCCTGCGGGCCGTCGGGGATCCCGAGCGCCGCTTCCACGAAGACGCCTTGCGCATGGTTCGGGCGGTCCGGCTCGCGGCCACACTCGACTTTGCCGTTGAGCCGGCCACCCTCGAGGCGGTCGGGCGATGCGCGGAACTCGCGCGCTTCCTCTCCGGCGAGCGGGTCGGCGCCGAGCTGGCCAAGCTGCTGGCCGCACCCGCGCCCTCGGTCGGCCTTCGCCTCATGGCCGAAACCGGTCTCCTGGCCGTGCTCGCGCCTGATCTGGAGCGCCAGCGCGGCATGAGCCAGAACAAGATCGAGGGTGAGGACCTGTGGGATCACACCCTCCGGACTGTCGACGCGACCCCCAACCGGCCGCTCGTTCGCATGGCCGGGCTGCTGCACGACGTCGGCAAGCCGGATACGCTCGCCGACGGCCACTTCCACAGCCACGACGTGGTCGGGGCGACACTGGCGCGGCGGTTCCTGGCGCACCTCCACGCCCCGCACGTTCTCCAGGAACGGGTCGCACACCTGGTGCGCCACCACATGTTCGATTACCGGCAGAATTGGACCGACGCCGCGGTACGGCGGTTCATTCGGAAGGTCGGGCCGGGCTCGATCGACGATCTCCTTGCGCTTCGCGAGGCCGACAATATCGGCAGCGGCATGCCGTCCGACGCGGGCGGTCTCCCCGAGCTCGGCGAGCGGGTTCGGGCGGAATTGGCCGCTCACGCGGTCCTCGGCCGTGCGGATCTGGCCCTGGACGGCAGCGATCTGATCGCGGAACTGGGTCTGCGGCCCGGACCCGAAGTCGGCCGACTCCTGGAAGAGCTGACCGAGAGCGTAATTGCCGAGCCGGCTCTCAACGATCGTGCCATCCTGCTGGAACTCGCGCGCCATCGACTTGGGGGCAAAGGAGACTGATGTTCGAGCTGTTGCTCCAGGCCGATCGGGCCCTGTCGGGCGGCAACCTCGATCAGGCCGAGCGCACCTACTGGCAGCTCAGCGAACTCGACCCTACGAACGCGATCGCCATCGCCGGCCTGGCGCGGGTGGCGCTGGAGCGGGGCGATATCCGGCTGGCGCGCATCTTCGCGATCCGGGCGCAGGTCATGGACCCGGAAAACGTGGCTGCCACTCGCATCATCGAGACGATCGACGAAATCACGACGGGCATACCGTCGGAATCGCGGCCGATCCCCGAAGATCCGACGCTCAACGCGGCGCATCTGCTCGAAGCCGCGGGTCGGGCGCGCGTCCCCAGCGACGAGGAGACGGTCGAGGGCGAAGGCGCGGTGCCGGTGGCTGAGGAGCCGCTCTCCGACGAGATGGTACTCTCCGAGGAGCCGCAACTCGCCGAGGAGACGGCACTCGCCGGCGAACCGTCTGCGGAGGCAACCCCCACCGAGGACATGGACACCGCCGCGATGGCGTCCGAGGTCGAGTCGTCGATCATCGATGGCACGCCGGAGACTGCAATCGAGTCGGACCAATCCGGGGAGCCGGAGCCCGCGGAGCCAGAGGCGGAGGCTGAACCCGCGGAGCCGGAACCCGCGGAGCCGGGACCCGGGGAGCCGGAGCAATCCCCCGCGGTCGAAGCCCAGGACGAACCCGCGACTGAGCCGGAGCCCGCCGAGCCGGAACCGGCCTCGGAACCGCCCCTGCCCGAAAAGCGCAGGTTCGGGCGGGAGCTGGCAGCCGCGGCGGCCGAGATGGAGGCCGGTGCCTCGGACGCGCTCCGACGCAAGACGGGCCGCATGGACTTCCGCTTCCCGCCGATCCAGGACCGCGGACGGCGCCGCTTCGAGCCGGACGAGATGAAGGCGCCGGCACTCGCCGACGACCCCTTTGCGGCGGCCGAATTGGAAGCCGTGATCGAAGCGGTGGACGCCGTCGACGACGTCGATGACTTCGCGACCGCCCAGGCTCCGGCCGAACCGCGAATTGAGTCGAAATCTGACGAAGAATCTGCAGCCGAGTCTGCCGTCCAACCCGAGGCTCCGTTTGACGACACACCCGGCGAGAATGCCGACGAGAGCGTCGCACTCCGGCTCGCGATTCTCGGCTTCGAGCCCGGCGGCGAAATCGGCGAGCCCACCACCGAAGGCCCCGAAGATCCGGATGACCTGCTCAGCCTGCGGATGTCGTTGCTCGGCGAGGCCGACCTCGAGGCCGCGGAGGATGACTGGTCGCTCGGCATCGAGCCCGATGAGACCGAATCCGCGAGCGCCACCGCTGCCGACAACATCATTGCGAGTCGGATAGCGTCGCTGGCCGGCGACACACCGGACTCGGCCGCGGTCGAGTCCGCAGAGCCGGAGGTGGGGGCGGAGACGGCGATTGCCGTCGAGCCTGGAGCGATCGAAATCGCGGATGAGCCGGAAACGGCGGTCGAAGCCGACCGCGCCGTGACCGTCGAAGCCGAACCTGCGGTCGAAGTCGAGCCGGAAGCGGCCGTCGAAGGCGCAGCCGAAGCCGAAGCCGAAGGGGCGGTGGAACTCCAAGCCGAAGCTGCGGTCGAACTCGAGCCGGAAGCCGCCGTGGAAGGCGAAGCCGACCGCGCGGTCGAAGCCGACCGCGCGGTCGAAGCCGAACGCGAGCCCGAAGTCGAAGCCGAACGCGAGCCCGAAGTCGAAGCCGAACGCGAGCCCGAAGTCGAAGCCGAACGCGAGCCCGAAGTCGAAGCCGAACGCGAGCCCGCAAGGTCGAAGCCGAACGCGAGCCCGAAGTTGCCGGGACAGCCGAACCGGCTTCCGCCGAGCCGATCGACGAAGCCGACCTGGAGATGTCCGAGCGCGAGGCCGAAGCTGCGGCTCTTCGCGAGGCCGTTGCCATGGTCCTCGATGGGGATGGCGCGGAAACCGGGACCGCGGCGGCTCAACCGCCCACCGACGCCCGCGCGCCCGCCGCCGCCCCCGCGCCCGACCCAACCGCGGAGACCGTGAGCGACGAACCAGGCCATGAGCCACGCCGCCGGGGTTTCCTGCGGCGAATCATCGGAGGCTGAGAATGCGCATCCTCGTTACCGGCGGCGCCGGCTATGTCGCGTCGGTTTCGGTCGAGGCGTTCCTCGCGGCAGGCCACGAGGTCACGGTGCTGGACGACCTCTCGACCGGCCACCGGGCCGCAGTCTGCGAAGGCGCGAGGTTCATCCTGGGCAGCTATGGCGATTCGGCCGCCGTCGCGAGCCTGCTGGAGACGCATCGCATCGACGCCGTGCTGCATTGCGCGGCTAAATCGGTCGTGTCCGAATCGATGACGGATCCCGCCAAATACTTCCGCGAGAACGTGAGCGGCGGCATCGCTTTGCTGGAAGGAATGCGGGCCGCCGGCGTGAAGCGAATCGTCTTCAGTTCTACGGCAGCTACGTATGGAATGCCGGACCGGACGCCGATCACCGAAGCCGATCCCCTCCGCCCGATCAACGCCTACGGCGAAACCAAACGCTGCGTCGAGGGCGCGATCCGCTGGTACGGCCACGGCTATGGTCTCCGGAGCGTGATCCTGCGCTACTTCAACGTCGCCGGGGCGAGCGCGCTGAACGGCGAGCAGCACGACCCGGAAACTCACCTGATCCCCAACGTCCTGCTGGCCGCCGAGCAGCGGCGAACCATGACACTCTTCGGCGAGGACTACCCCACGCCCGACGGAACCTGCGTCCGCGACTACATCCATGTCGAAGACCTGGCCCGCGCCCACCTGCTGGCGATCGAAGCCACGGCCCCGCCGGCGCCCGGAATCGGCACGCCCGAGGCCACGAGCGAGCCGCTCATCTGCAACCTGGGGAGCGGCGTCGGCTTCAGCAATCGCGACGTGGTGGCGGCCGCCGAGAAGGTAGTCGGGCACCCGATCGCGGTCTCGATTGGGCCGCGTCGCGCCGGCGACCCGCCGTTCCTGGTGGCGAGCTTCGATCGTGCCCGCGAGGTCCTGGGCTGGCAGCCACTCCACGGCACGCTGGAGGACATGATCGGCTCGGCCTGGGAGTGGCGACGCAAACACCCGGGCGGCCACGGGGAGTAGCGGCGCGCCGCCTCCGATCTGAGATCAAGACCTCGACGGAGATGCCGAGCTCGGTTCCCCTGAACCTCCGAACGCCACCTCACCGTGCTCGTTGACACAGAAGACCCCCGACACGCCGCCCGAGATGAATGCCCAGGCGGACCGGCCATCCACGTTCTCTGGCTGTGTGGTGGCCTGGAAACCCGCGGCCTTGGGCAGCTCGAGCCGGTTCTGGAAAAATGAGTACCGCGAGGGCGCGAGCGAGAACTCCCAGCGTTCGGGGTCATTGCCCTCGAGGTAGAGACTCCCGACTCTGGGAGGGCCGCCGAGGCCCTTGACGCTGTCCGGTAGGTTCACCTTTCGGCCGTCGGCGAGTAGCAGATCTTGATCTCCGCTCAGTTCAGCGATGACTCCGACCAGGGTCGGCCGGTAGGTAGTTGCCGGCGGATCTGGATAGGAATGCAGGAGGGAGCACGCCTGAGCCGAGGCCGCGGCCACGAGAGTCCTGATCACCAAGGAGTGCCCGCCTTTCCGCCAGGCGAGAGCCATTGTTGAAATCCCCCCTTCCGCGTCCCCTTGAGGCCCGCTTGAACCACTCCCCGAGTTGACGGCAATTCTATGTTGCCCGGCATCTCAGAACAGCCCGCTCGCCGGGCCTACCCTTAATGATTCCCCGTTCTACTCCCCTCGTGAGTGCAATGTGGGACCGTGGAGGAGCCCAATCCAGGCTTCCCGCCTGACACGGTTCGCGGAGTCGCATTCGGAGCGCGGTCCCAGCTTGGATGAGCGTGGCAGCGAGTTGTTGAATCGCCGTCGCGGCCCAAACACGGGCTAACGGGCCCCTTCGCGCCTCGCCATTCCACATTGCACTCACAGCGTGGGTATTACGGGGAACCGCGCAGCAATCCTGCGCGACCGGCCACGCGCTCGCGCCGAGCGAGCGGCCGCGGGCCGGCCACGCGGAACAGCGCCGCGCCGCGCGTAGAATCGCGGACATGCCGCTGATGCACCGCGACCCGGCGCCGCCGCCACCGCTCGACCCTGGCGAATGGCGCCCGCAGATGTTCGGGCGGGGAAGCCGAGCCCTCAAGGACGCAATCTTCGAGCCGGGCTGGACCGGGCTGCGCGTGCTGGCCCGCGTCGGTCCCGAGGGAGCTGTGCTGATCGACGAGGACGGCCTGGACACGACCCCGGACTTCCCGGAGGTCGTGGAAGCGATCGCGGCCGCGGCGCTGGCGGGCGACATGGTGCTCGACGGCTACCTGACTCTGGAGGCCACGCAGGAAACCGTCGGCGCAAGCCAACTGCTGCCCAGCCGCCCCGACCGCGCCCGAGGCGCTGACGCAGCTGATCATCGGCACTCGCCGCCCGCGCCAGGAGAAGCGGAGCCGCCCGCTGGACGTGGAGCGGCCCATCGCCTTCGTGGCAGTGGACCTGCTCCTCGTCGACGGGACGCGGTTGCTCGACGTTCCGCTGCTGGAGCGGAAGCGGCTCCTCGACGGCGCGCTCCAGGCCGGGGAGCGGGTCCGCGTCACGCCCTGGACTCACGCCCTCGTCGGCCCGTACATCTCGACCTGGCGTTCGCTCGGCTTCACCGAGATGGTTTGCAAGGGCGCGAACAGCCGTTATCGGCCGGGCCAGCGCAACGACGACTGGTCCAGCGTGCCGCTGCCGAGCCGCTGACCGAGCGGCGGCGCCCGCGCTGCCGAGCCGCTGCCCGAGCGCCGCGGCCCTGAGACGCGCAAACCGCCCCTTCCCCTTCGTGGTAGCGTGGCGCCGATGCCGTCCAGCGCCCTCACGCCTGCAATTCGGGAAGAGATAGCCCGGCTCGAATTTGCCGACATCATGGTCGGCATCCCGAGCTTTCGGAACGCCGCGACCATCGGCCACGTGGTGCGGGCGTCCCAGGCCGGGCTCGTCCAGTACTTCCCGGACCTGCGGCCGGTGCTGGTCAACGCCGACGCGGGCTCGCCGGACGGCACCCAGCGGGTCGTGGGCGAGACCGAACCGCCCGACTACATCGAGCAGATCCTGCTCGTCCGCCCGACCAACCGGCTCGCGCGGGTCAGCCTGACGTACCCCGAGCTCGATGGTGTCGGCGGCAAGGGAGCGGCGCTTCGGACGCTGTTCGAGATGGCCGCCGCGCTCAAGGTCGAGGCCCTGGTCGTCGTCGACTCGGACCTGCGTTCGATCGTGCCGGAGTGGATCGAACTGCTGGCCGGGCCGATCCTCAAGGGCGGCTACGACTTCGTCGCCCCGCTGTATGCCCGCCACAAGTACGACGGCACGATCACGAACACCGTCACCTATCCGGTGACGCGGGCGCTGTACGGCCACCGCATCCGCCAGCCGATCGGCGGCGACTTCGGCGTCAGCGGCGACCTGATCCAGTACTACCTGGAGCAGGAGAGCTGGACGCCGGACGTTTCGCGTTTCGGCATCGACATCTGGATGACGACCACCGCGCTGACGGGCGGTTTCGCGGTCTGCCAGACGCGCCTCGGTTCCAAGATCCACGACCCCAAGGATCCGGGCTCCGACCTCGGCCCGATGTTCCGCCAGGTCGTGGGCACGCTGATGTCGATGGCCCGCGACAACGCCGAGCGCTGGCTTCCGATCACCGGCAGCCACGAAGTCCCGGCCTACGGCTTCGAGCGCTACGCCGAGCCGCCGCCGCTCGAGGTGAACACGCTGAGGCTGCTCAGCCAGTTCCACGCCGGCTCGCTGACCTCCTGTGACACATGGGAGAAGATGCTCCGCCCGGAGAGCTATGAGAGCGTCATGAGGCTCGCAGCCGAGGCCGGCAAGCTCGCCGAGACCGCGGCCCACAAGCTCGGCCTGACCGACGAGTCGGGCAATGCATCCGCCGGTCATGGAGGCATGCCGACGACCGACGAACTATCCGACACCGTCGCCGCCTTCCACTTCCCCGACGACCTGTGGGCGCGGGTCTTCTACGACCTGCTGGTATCGGCGACCTTCGGTGGCTCGCCGCCTGAACGGCTCGTAGCCGCCTTCGTCCCGATCTACTTCGGGCGCGTCGGCAGCCTCGTGATCGAGAACCGCCGCATGTCCGAGGAGCAGGCCGAGGAGCACGTCGAGCGCCAGGCCCGCGAGTTCGAGCTGCTCAAGCCGTATCTCGTCGAGCACTGGACGGAGGCGGCCGGGTGATCCGCGGAACGCTGCCCTCTCGAATCGTCATCCCGGTGGCCAACCCGCTGACCGCCACTGAGCTGGTGCGGATCGGCGCCTCGCTGTTGGACAAGCACGGCAGCCTCACGGTCCTCGGCATCGTCGAAGTACCCGAGGGAACGCCGCTGAGCGAAGGCGCCACCCGTGCCCGCCAGGCCCGCCGGCTGCTGCAGCGGCTCCTCGACTTCGCCCCCGAAGGCGTGACGATCCACCCCATCGTTCGGATCGGTCGGCGGGCGGCCGAGGGCGTGATCGAGGCCGCGACCGAGCTGGACGCCGACCTGATCGTCTTCGGCTGGGGCGGCAAGCCGACGCCGGCTCGGGCCGGGCGCGACGCCACCGTCTTCTCGCCGACGATCGACGAGGTCGTCCGCGACTCGCCCTGCGACATCGCGGTGATCAAGCAGAGCGTCGGCCAGGGCGGCGAAGGAGCGGCCGGGCGGATCCTCGTCCCGATCCGTGGCGGCCCGCATGCCGAGCTGGCGTTGCGCTTCGCCGACTCGCTGGCTCGCCGCAACGACGGCAAGGTCATTGCCCTGCACTTGATCCCGTCGGGGGTCACGGTCGGAATTCGGGCGCAGGCGGAGCGGGCGCTCGCTCACTTCATCCGGCAGCATGCCGACGGCCACGTCGAGCAGGCCGTTCGCGAAGCCACGAACGTCCGCAACGCCATCCTGCGGGAGGCCGAGGAGGCCGACATCGTCGTCATGGGCGCCTCGGCGATGCCCGCGGACGGCGGCAAAAGCTTCCTTTTCGGGGCGCTGCCGGAAGCCATTGCGGCCCGATCGCGCAAGACGGTGATCGTCGTCAAGACCCGCGACCCGATCGGCAAATCCACGTTCGAGCAGCTCGAGCAGAAAGCCGAAACGCTCGCGGCCGCCGAGCGCGCCGCCATCGATTCCCAGACGGTGCCGCTGCGTGTCGAGCGCTGGTTCGGCGAGTCGAACTTCCATCATCGCGAGTTCGGCGACCTCGAGCGACTCGTGGCCCTCAAGCGAAAGCAGGGCCTGACCGTCAGCCTCGTGCTGCCGACGCTCAACGAGGAAGAGACCATCGGCGTAATCGTCGCCCGGGTTCGCCGCGACCTGATCGAGCGCCACCAGGTCGTCGACGAGCTGCTGGTCATCGACTCCGATTCGACCGACGGAACTCGACAGGCCGCCGAGGCCGAAGGCGCGCGCGTCGTCATCCACTCCCAGGTCCTGCCCCAGTACGGCAGCTACCGCGGCAAGGGCGAGGCGCTCTGGAAGAGCCTGTACGAAACCTGCGGCGACATCGTCGTCTGGGCCGATACCGACGTTCGCAACTGGCACCCGCGGATGGTCTACGGCACCGTCGGCCCGCTCATCACCGACGAGCGGCTGCAGTACGTCAAGGGCTACTACCGCCGGCCGATCGTCGAGGGCGGGGTGCTCAAGGAAGGCGGCGGGGGGCGGGTGACCGAGCTGGTGGCGCGTCCCTGGATCAACCTCTTCTTCCCCGAACTCTCCGGCCTGATCCAGCCGCTGTCCGGGGAGTACGCCGGCCGGCGCAGCCTCCTCGAGACGATCCCGTTCTTCACCAGCTATGCCGTCGAGATGGGCCACCTCATCGACGTCACCGAGCGCGTCGGGCTCGAAGGGCTCGGCCAGGTCGACCTCGAGCGCCGGATCCACCGCAACCAGGACATCGAAGGGCTGTCGCGCATGAGCTTCGTCATCATGCAGGCCATGGCCAAGCGACTCGAGGAGCGGCGCAAGACGAGTCTTTTCGCCGAGACCGGCTCGACGATGAAGCTGCCGCGATCGGGCCACGGGCGGCTTGGGCTCGAAGTCATCGACCTGGCCGATCGCGAGCGGCCGCCGATGATCCGGATACCGGAGTACCTGGAGAAGCGGCGCGCGGACACCGGGCCAGCTCCGATGGTCACGGCCGCGATGCCGGCGCCCGCCACGGCGGCGGCGCCCGCCACGGCGGCGGCGCAAGCCGCGGAGTCGGCGGCCGAGCCCGCGAAGTCGGCGGTGGAGTCGCCCGAGCCGCTGCCGGCGCCATGAGCCTCGACCGGCTCCGCGTCCTGATCGCCCCGGATTCGTTCAAAGGCTCGCTCTCGTCCGTGGACGTGGCCCGCAGGCTGGCGGAGGGCTGGTCTCGCGCCCGCCCCGGCGACTCGCTCGTTCTCGCTCCGCTCGCCGACGGCGGCGAAGGGACGCTGGCGGCCATCGCCGAATGCGGCGGCTGGGAGTGGATGGAGTGCCCGGCGCACGACCCGCTGGGCCGGCCGCTGACCGCCCGCTGGCTGCGATCGGCCGACGGAACCCGTGCCGTCGTGGAACTGGCCGAGGCGTCGGGGCTGTCGCGCCTGCCTCGGGACGAACCACGCAACCCGATCGCCGCCACGACCGAAGGGACGGGCGAGATCCTGCGGGCCGTGCTGGATGCCGACGTACGCCACGTCATGATCGGCATCGGCGGCAGCGCCACGACGGACGGAGGCGCGGGGCTTCTCCGCGGCCTGGGGGTGCGGTTCGGCGGTGGCGGGCCGGGAGGTGCGCCCGGTGCGAATGGCGCGGGCGGAGTAGCGACTGCCGCCCCGAGCGCCGCCACGAGCCTGACCCACGTCGACCTCTCCGGCCTCGACCCGCGGCTGGCCCAGATCGAGCTGCGGGTAGCCTGCGACGTAACTAACCCGCTGCTCGGACCGGAAGGCGCCGCCGCGGTCTACGGTCCGCAGAAAGGCGCCTGGCCGGAGGACGTGGCGGCCCTCGACGCCTGGCTGACGCGTTATGCCGACCTGCTGGAAACCGCGCTCGGTATCACGGCGCGCGATCACCCCGGCGCCGGAGCGGCCGGCGGAACGGGCTTTGCACTCATGTGCCTGACCCCGAAGCTACGCTCGTTCGACCTCATACCCGGCGTGGAGCTGGTCATGCAGGAGACGGGTTTCGACGCGCACCTGGCTCGAGCCGATCTGGTCATCACGGGCGAAGGACAGGTTGACGAACAGACCGCGTTTGGCAAGACGGCCCTCGGAGTCGCCAGGCGCGCGGCCGCGGCGGGCGTTCCCTGTCTGGCGGTCGGCGGCAGCGTGACGGTGGAGGGAGCGGCGGTGATGGTCGCCGAGGGAGCCGTGGCGATGCCGGTCCTCGACCGCCCGATGACCCTGCCGGAGGCGATGGGCGAAGTCTCGACCCTCGTGGTTTCCGCCGGCGAGCGCCTGGCGCGGATCGTCGAGGTCGGCGGCGCAATCGCCCGCCGGGGCACGCGGCCATGACCGAGCCGCGCCCGCCGGCGGCGAGGCCCGCGGCCAAGGCCACGGCCAAGCCCGCCACGAAGCCCGCGGCCCGGCCCGCCACGAAACCGGCGGCCAAACGCCGGGTCAGGAAGGACCCCGAGCAGATCGCCCACGCCTGGTCGAAGCAGCTGGCAAGGAAGCGGCCCGGGCTCGTCGGCTTCGTCCTCGACCGCCTCGCCGAGGCGAACGGCCGACCGGTCTGGCAGCCCCGCCTCGATCCCACCAGCGAACTGATCCTGACGATCCTCTCGGCCAACAGCGCCGATATCAACGCCGAAGTCGCATTCGGCGCGTTGCGCGACAGGTACCCTTCCGGCCCGACGCCCGACGGCGCTTCAACCGAACCACAGGTCTTCCCCGGCTGGGGTGGCCGCGGCCTGCCCGACCTGCCTCCGCCTGACTGGGCGGCCGTGGAAGCCGCGCCCCTGGCCGAGCTGACCGACGTGATCCGCCCCGGCGGCCTCGCCCCGCAGAAGGCGCCCCGGATCCAGGCGGCGCTGGGAGCCCTGCGCGCCAACGGCGGCAGCTACTTACTCGACTTCCTGGCCACGAAGCCGCCGCTCGAGGCGCGCGACTGGCTCTCCGCCATTCCGGGCATCGGCAAGAAGACGGCCTCCGTGGTGCTGCTGTTCAGCTTCGGCCTGCCGCTCATGCCGGTCGATCGCCACGTCTTCCGCGTCAGCCAGCGGATCGGCCTGACCCCGGCGAAGTCGGACCCGGACCAGGCCCACGACTACTTCCTGGCGCTGCTCGAACTCGACCAGATGTACGAGGCCCACGTGTCGCTGATCGGCCACGGCCGTCGAACCTGCCACGCCCAGCGCCCCGACTGCGAGCACTGCCCCATTGCCCCGCGCTGCCGCTACTTCGACCCCAGGGCCGAATAGGTCGCGCGACCCCGAATCGTCGCCTCGGCGCCCGTATACTCGCGGCAGCTAGGAGACGAGCGCGAATGAGCGAGCCCCGGCAGCAACGGATCCTTGTCGTGGACGACGATCCCAACCTGCTCGTCGTCCTGGCCGAGCAGCTCCGCGACGACGGCTTCGAGGTCTCGACCGCGCGCGACGGCCAGGAGGCGCTGCGACGCCTCGAGGCCGGCTGGCCCGACCTGATCCTCATCGATCTCACCATGCCGCGCATGGACGGCCTGGCCCTGGCCCGCCAGATCAAGGCCCAGGCGGACCTGCCGATCATCGTGCTCTCGGCCGTGGACACCGCCGACAGCAAGGTTCGCCTCCTCGACGAAGTCGCCGAGGACTACGTCTCCAAGCCATACCACTACCCCGAACTGCGGGCTCGCATCCAGCGCGTCCTCCGCCGCCTCGGCGATCGCATCCCGCGCCAGTCGCTCGTTCTCGGCCCCAGGCTCACGCTCGACCTCCATCACCGCAACGCCACTGTCGCCGGCAAGGAGGTCCAGCTGACGCCGACCAAATCGCGGCTCCTGCACGCGCTCGCCGCCAACCTCGGCGAGGTCGTGGCGACGGAGACGCTGCTCGCCCGCGGCTGGTCGGACACCGAGGAAGCCGAACCGTCGTACGTCTGGGTGTCAATGCGGCGGCTGCGCCAGAAGATCGAGGCCGACCCCGACCATCCGGTCCACCTGCTCACCGCCCGAGGCCTCGGATACCGGCTGGTCGAGAGCGATGACTCAGCCGGCTGACGAGCGGCCCGGGGATCGCGCCGAGGGCTCGGGCCTCGGCTCCCCCGAAAGCCGCGGCCGCCGTTTCCGGAACGCCAGGCGCCTCCGCAGCCTCAGTCTGGGCCTGTCGTTCCGAGTGTTGTTGACCGCCACCTTGATCGTGGCCGCGGTGCTGCCGGTGGCCGTATTCGGCAGCATCATGTTCAGGGCGAGTCTGGAGACGAGCGACGAGATCATCGTGCCGCTCCTCATCGTCGCGATCGTCGGCGCCGCGCTGTTCGGGTTGGGGGCTGCAGCCGTGGCCGTGGCGAGCCTTACGGCGCCGCTGCGGCGCATCACCATCGCGGTCGAACGCGTCGCTGCCGGCGAACCCGGGCCGCCCATCCCGGTCAGCGGCGACGACGAACTGGCGCGCCTGGCCGAGAGCCACAACCGCATCGCGGCGGACAGCCAGCGGCGAAACGGCGAGTTGACCGCTCTCCTGGCCGCCATCGCGGGCTATGCGCCGGGCCAGGGCGTCGAGGCCCTGGTGGCCGCGGCCGAGGTCGACGCCCGGCGCATATACGGCCTGATCGACAGTCAGATCCGGCTCGGCGATCCCGCAGGCGTCCCTCTCGCCGAAAAGATCCCCGGCGATCCGCGGCCGGTCCGGGCCGAGGTTCGGGCGGGCAGCGAGCCGCTCGGCGTCCTGACAGGGCACCTGCCGGCGACGCGGTCCTGGGAGCGCGCCGACCAGGACTTGCTGGAGTTGTTCTCGAACGAGGTCGGGGTGGCGCTGCGCAATGCCGAGCTGTTCGGGCGGATAGAGACTCAGAACGCCCGCCTCGTAGAGCTCGACGCCGCCAAGGACGAATTCCTGCGGAGCGTCAGCCACAACCTCCAGACGCCGCTGACGAGCATCCGGGCGTACGTGGAGCAGCTCCGATCCGCTTCCCCGGAGGCGGCGGAGGACCGCCGCCTCGCCATCGTCGAGGAGCAGGCCGGCCGCCTGACCCGCCTGGTCCGGCAGCTTCTGACGGTGACCCGCATCGAAGCCGGAGTGCTGCGATCGCAGGCCGAGGTGATCGCCATGGCGCCACGCGTTCGCAAGGCGTGGGAGGCCATCGGTGCCGCCGGCGTTTCGTTCGAGCTGTGCGACGACGGGCACGGCTGGCTCGCGGTCGCCGATCCGGACCAGCTCGACCAGGTCCTGTGGGCCCTCCTCGACAATGCCGTGAAATACGGCGGCCCGCACGGTCGAGTCGAGGTGCTGATGACCACCGACGATGCCGCCGACCGGCTCCTGACGACGATCTCCGACCACGGGCCCGGCATCTCCGAAGACGACCGTGCCCGTTTGTTCGCGCGGTTCAGCCGCGGCGCCGGTTCGGGCAGCGGCGAGGGCACCGGGCTCGGGCTCTACGTTTCGCGGCAGCTGGCCCGCGCGATGGGCGGTGACCTCTGGCTCGAGCCTGCGGCCGCTTCGGCCGGCGCCGCATTCACCCTGTCGCTTCCCGGCGAGCGGCCCGGCGACGGCAATTGACCGGTAGACCGGCTGACCGGGCGGCGGCGAGCGGCCCATTCAAATGCATTGGCCCTACTGGGTTATAGGTCGGACCTCTCGCCACCGGCATACTCGGTCCAACGAGCGCTGCCGGCAGTCTGCCGGCGTGACGCTCAGGGTTGCGCATCAGGCAACCGATTTCTCACCCGGATGTGCATCGAGCGCATCGGTTCGGATTACGGCGAGATCGAAATGGCAGGACGTCCAGGGCTCTTCGGGGGGCGGCAGGGCGACATCTCCGAGAGAGACGCCTTCTCCATCGACTCCGATGACAGATTCGGCGGTCAGCGGAACGGCGGCGCCGCTCCGGGATTCGATCCCGTCTGGGGCACGCTAGGCGCACCATCCGCTGCCGCCGGCGATCCCTGGATCGGCAGGCCGCAGGAATCCGAAGAAAGCGGTCCCACGGTTGACGTCGACGTCTTCGGCGACGGCTTCGAGATCGCGGGACAGATCCGCGCCGGCCAGTTCTCGCGGCTCTCCGACTGGCTGAACATGCAGCAGGGCTTCATCCCGGTCCAGAACGCAGCCATCGTTCACCTGGGCCACGGCAATCTGCCCGACCAGGACGCGCAGACGGGCACGCTCTGGCTGCGCTTGGACAAGATCGTCCTCGTCGCCGAGCGGGCCACCGTCCAGCCCGTCCGGCCCGACGCGGTCGTGGTTCAGAAGGAACGGCGCCGCGTGACTATCGTGACGCCGGGTTACAGCCTCCGCGGTCACCTGCACGTCCATGCCTACGGCTCGATGAAGCAGGTCCTCGAATCACCCGATCCCCATTTCCTGCCCCTCACGGAGCTGGTGGTCCGGAAGCTCGCCGAGAACACGCTCGTTATCCGGTTCCCATTCGCGCTGGTCAACCGGGAGCAGCTCATCAGCGTGCTCGACGACAACGAGGCAGCTGCGGCCGGCGCCGCCGGCGTGGGTCGCCAGGAGACCCGGAACGAAGAGCCGGATATGCCGCTGCACAAGCGCTGGGGCGCCGCCTAGCTTCAGTTCGCCACGAGCGGCGTCGGTCCGGACGGGATCTGGCGCCGTGCGGCAGCTACGCGATCGAGGTCCAGCTCCGCGACGACGACACCCGGGCCGTCCGGCGCCTGCGCGATCACGATTCCCCACGGGTCCACGATCATGCTCCGGCCGTGCGTCGGAACGCCGCCGCCGGTGCCGCACTGGGCCGGCGCGATTACGAAGGCCCCGTTCTCGATGGCGCGGGCCCGTAGCAGGACCTCCCAATGATCCCTGCCGGTAGCCTCCGTGAAGTTGGCCGGCACGGCCAGGACCGCGGCGCCGGCAAGCGTCAGCTCTCTGTACAGCTCGGGGAAACGGAGGTCGTAGCACACGCTCATGCCCAGCCTCAGGTCGGCTCCGTCGGCCGCACCCTCGAGCAGCGCGATCACCGTGTCGCGCCCGGGCGTGGTCCTCGCCGACTCGCGATCCGATGGGCCGCCGTCGATGGTCACATCGAAGAGGTGGCGCTTGCGATAACGGGCATTGATCTCGCCGGTGGGATCGAGCAGGACCGAAGTGTTGTATGGCCGCTCGGGGTCCGGCGAGCGCTCGGCCAGACTGCCTAGCAGCAGCCAGGTATCGAGGCGCCGCGCCAGGGCGGCGAAGTGCTCCGTGATCGGCCCGGGAAGCTCGGTGGCGGAGTCGCGAAATCCCGAAGCGGGGCCGCGGTACAGGAACAGCTCCGGGAGCGCGATCAGGCCGGGATGCGTTTCACCGGCCCGCTCGACGAGGGCGCTCGCTCGCTCGAGATTGGCGCTCACGTCCTGGTCGGCGGCGAGCTGGACGAGGGCCACTCTGAGTCGGCTCATGGAATCTCACCTTGTTCGGGGCAGCGACCGCGACGCGCCGAAGGGCGCTCGAGCTCGATGGTACGCCCGGGACGGAGACCGCGCCGCGTCAGCTGCGGTCTGTCAGAACCGGAACACCCGGGAAGGCAATGGCCTCGTCTTCGCTGGCACGCACCCAATCCACAAGATCGCGATTGACGATGAGCGTGCCGACGTCGCGCATGGCCAGCAGCCCGCGATTCTCGTAGCCGAGCGTGGCGTCGGAGAGTGGAATCATCGGCCCGTGGCTCGTCAGGTGCGTCCCGGGCGCCTGGCCGGGCGAGGCATGGAGCAATCCGAGGGCGCTGTAGGGACCGAGCTGAACCTGCATCCGATGCCGCACGGTGTGGATGCGGCGCGCGCCCTCGCCGCGGCCGCCGGTGGCTTCCACCGCGTACAGGATCGAGCGGTCTACCTCGCCGTCGCCGAGGTTCACGATCGTTTCGTCGGCGAAGTTCTCCACGAAGGCGTCGCGAATGATCAGCGACTCGGACCGGTTGAGGAGGTCCGTGAGCCGCTCGTTCTCGCACTCGACATAGCCGATCAGCCTGCGACCAACGGCGTAGCCGATGAACGGGATGAGCACGTGGCCTCCACTCGGCGAACACGACCACCGACAAGATGCCTGGCCGTATCGGGAAGTTGACGCCGCGAGCGTAGCGGAACCGCGAACCGACACTCTACGGTCAGGAAGTACCGGTGGCGCATCCGCGCACCACCGAGGGCCGCGGCCCCGGCGGCGCCAAAAGTCAGCCGTTGACGAGGCCGCTCGTATCGACGACTTCGAAGTCGGCACCCGTGATCTGCTGGAGGTGATGCAGCTCGTCGTCGTTCCAGCGGGAGTCCGGCGCGCCGCTGATGAACCACGGCGAGCCGTTGTCGGCGAGGATCATCCCGTAGCGCTTGAGCGCGGTCAGGATGACCTGCGCCTGCGGCCCGAAGCCGGAGATGTCGACCGAGGCCTTGAGCCGGACGCGAAGTCCCATCGGCGGCAGGTTCGAGCAGGGCGCCGCCGTCAGGTGTCGGGCTGGGTAGATATAGCCACAGGTCGAACTGGCCGTGAAGCGGATGGCGTGGCGGATGACGCCGCTGGCGACTTCGTCGTAGCGGACCAGCCCCGGCAGGATCGGCAGCCCCGCGGCATCGGCGCTGGTCCAGCCGGCCGGACGCAGCGCGTTGGAGCGCAGGTCCCAGGTCGCGCCCGAACCCGCGGACCAGGTCGTGCCGGATTTGCTCACCGCGAACAGCTCCCAAAGCCGGCACGCGCCCGGATCCAGCATGAGCATATGCGCGTCGGAGCCACCCTCGATGGCGGGTCCGGCCGGGATCGGGTACGGCCCCGGATCGGATTCGTCCGCGTAGTCGAACTGCACCCGCGACGTCGGCGTGTTCGAGTTGACGATGTTGTACGGGATGCCGTCGCCGACGGCGTCGAAATCGGGGTGCAGGTAGCGCGTCAGCCCGATCGCGCCGACCATGGCGCTCGAATTTCTGGCGACGGGGAGCGCGGAGATGTCGCGGTTCCACACGTTCGAAGCCGGGAAGATCGGGCATGCCGCCGATGACGTGGCGATCGGTTTCGGCGAGGCCGTCGCGCCGGGCGTAATTGACGCGAGCAGCGTGCGAAGGACTGTCGGCGTGGCCGTGGGCCGCGGAGTGGCGTGCGGGGTGACGGTCGGGCCCGCGGTCGGAGTCGTGGGCGTGGCGGTCGCGGAGGAAGCGGTCGTCGGAGAGGCAGTGGCGGAGACTGTCGGGCCGGCCGGGGCGGCCGAGTCGAAACCGGCCGATCGGAATCCGGCCGAGCCCGTTGGAACGTTCGGCGAGCTCTCCCCCACAAGGAGATCCGTTGGCGAGGGGCTCGCCGTGGCCGCATTGCTCCCCGACGGTGGCACAAACCGGGCGAAGGCGACCGCCAGCACGACGATTCCGAGGAAGACGGCGGCGACTGCCGGACGAGTGGCCGTTCGCATGCGGCGATCCTAGCCGCCGGCGGGGCCGCCCGGGCCCGACGATCGTCCCGCCGGGCCGAGCAATCCGTACGTGGCCTAGACTGGCCGGTACAAGCGGACCGAGCGGGGCTCACAGACGGGAGATTCGGCGTGGAGATGATCGAACCGGGCACGAATCTGGCGGCGATGGCCGACTACGTCGCGAACGTCGAAGTTGCGGTCGAAGACTCGCTCGCACGACTGGACCTCGAGACGAAGGTTCGGCTGCTTACCGGCGTCAACTTCTGGGCGATCCACGCCGCCCCCGAGGCGGGCCTTCGCAGCATGCTGGTTTCCGACGGCCCGGCCGGCGTCAAGGGCGGCTCGGTCGTCCACGACGAGACGACTACCAGCCTGCCGAGCCCGACCGCGCTCGCGGCCAGCTGGGACGAGGAGCTGGTGCGCGAGATCGGCCAGCTGCTGGCGGGCGAGGCGCGTCGCAAGAACATCGACGTCCTGCTCGGCCCGACGATCAACCTGCATCGCTCCCCTCTCGGTGGCCGACATTTCGAGCAGTTCTCGGAGGACCCGCTCCTCACCGGGCGGATGGCAACCGCGTACGTCCTGGGTCTGCAGTCCCGCGGCGTCGGCGGCTGCCCCAAGCATTACGTCTGCAACGACTCCGAGACCGAACGCCAGAGCCTCAAGGTCGACATAGCCGAACGGCCGCTCCGCGAGCTGTACATGGCACCATTCGAGCGAGTCGTGCGGGAAGCCGGCGCATGGACGGTCATGGCGGCCTACAGCGGCGTCGGGGAATTCAAGATGACCGAGAGCCCGCTGCTGACCGACCCGCTCAGCGAGCGCTGGGGCTTCACCGGCATGGTCGTGAGCGACTGGTTCGCCACGCATTCGACCGTGGCGGCGGGCCGGGCCGCGCTCGACCTGGTCATGCCCGGCCCGGACGGCCCGTGGGGCGATGCGCTCCTGGCCGTTGTTCGCGCCGGCGACGTCCCGGAAGCCACGATCGACGAGAAGGTGCGGCGCATCCTGCGCCTGGCGGCACGCGTCGGTGCCCTCGAAGCCGTGCCCGCGGCCACGCCCACGGCCGTCCGGCCTCCCCAGGAAGTGGTTTCGGCGCTGGTCCGGAGAGCCTCGTCGGCGGGTTCGGTGCTGCTCGCCAACGACGGCATCCTGCCGCTGGACCTGACCCGGATCCGGAAGCTCGCGGTCCTCGGCCCCAACTCGGCGGTACCACTGAGCCAGGGCGGCGGCAGCTCCAACTTGCGGCCGGACTACTCGGTCACGCCCGTCGAGGGCATTCGCGCGGCCCTGCCGGCCGACGTGGAGATCCTGACGAGCCGCGCCGATCGGGCCCGGCCGGGGTTCCAGTTGCTGACTCCGACGCAGGTGAGACTTCCCGCGGCGGCGGGTGACGACGCCGGCCAGCCGGGCATCCTGGTCCGGTTCCTCGAGGCCACGGGGCCGGACACGCAGGCCGCGTTGCTCGAACCACTCGGAGCCGAGCTGCACCGGGAACGACGTCCCGACGGCCGCCTCCACTGGGGCGGCGATCCGCGCGTCGCCGGCACGCCGCTACTGGAGGTCTCGACGCTGATCGTGCCCGAGGTCTCGGGCAAGCATCGCATCGGCTTCGGCATCCGCGGCCACGTCGCGATCTGGGTCGACGGGGAGCTGAAGCTCAAGGCAGGCGACGTGCCCGAGTCGGACGACATAGACGCCATGTGGCATGAGCCGCCCTACCAGGCCGTCGAGATCAACGCGCTCGCCGGCCGGCCGTTCGAGGTCGTCGTCCGCTGGCGCAAGTTCTACGACGCCGCGGCGATCTTCATGTTCTACACGCTCGAGCAGCCGACCATGACGCCGGGCGAAGCGCTGGCCGACGCGGAACGGCTGGCCGGCCAGGCCGATGCCGTCATCCTCCTGGTCGGCACGACCGATCAGGACGAGAGCGAAGGCGCCGATCGCGTTTCTCTGGCGCTGCAACCGGGTCAAAACGAGCTGGCCCGGCGCGTGATCGCGGCCAACCCGCGGACCGTGGCGGTGGTCTCGGCGGGTTCGCCGGTCGAAATGCCCTGGCGAAACGACGCGGCCGCTCTCCTGCTCACCTGGTTCCCGGGTCAGGAGGCGGGCAATGCGCTCGCCGACATGCTGCTGGGCCTGGTCGAGCCGGGCGGCCGGCTGCCGACCACCTGGCCGACGGCGATGGCGGACGTGCCCGTGCTCGACACCAAGCCGGTGGACGGCGTGCTCCACTACACGGAAGGGCTCCACATCGGATACCGCGCCTGGCTCAAGTCGGGCGCAACTCCGGCGTTCCCGTTCGGGCATGGGCTCGGCTACACCGCCTGGGAGTACATGGCCGCCACGCCGGTCCGGGTCGAGGGCGGTCCCGCCGTTCGAGTTCGGCTCCGCAACGAAGGTAATCGAGCGGGCCGCGAGATCGTGCAGCTCTACCTTTCGCGCCCCAGGAGCTCGATCGAGCGGCCGGCACGATGGCTGGCCGGCTGGGCCGCGGTCGAGGCCGGCGCCGGGCAGGAGATCGAGACGACGGTCGCCGTCGACCGCTGGGCCCTCCGCCACTGGGACGTGGCTGCGGGCGACTGGGCCATCGAACCGGGGCAGTTCGAGGCCTACGTCGGGCGCAGTGTGGCCGACACGTGCCTCATGGTCGAAATCGAACCTTGAACGACGTTTTGCGGCGTCCGCGGCTGAGCGCAACGTGGACGGACTTCTCCTACCTGGCCATCTGGGGCTACCTGCTTTACGCCGTCGGGACCGCCACCCCTTACATCCGGGCGGACCTCGGGCTGACGGGTTTCGAGGCCGGGCTCCACGCCTCCGCGCTGGCCGTGGGAGTCCTCGTGGCCGGACTCACCGCCGATTCCGTGGCTCAGAAGATCGGGGCCAACCGGCTGCTCGACATCTCGGTCGTGGGCCTGGTCGTCGCGGTCGTGATGCTCGCGGCGGCTCCTACGCTGCCCATTTCGCTGGCGGCGGCGCTGCTGCTCGGGCTGGGCGGCGCGTCGCTCGGCACCCGCATCAACGTCTCGCTGGGATCCGGCAAGGGAGATAGCCGCAAGCTGATGGCACAGGCCAATGCCTGGTCGATGGTGACGGCCGCCGCCGCGCCGCTGGCCATCGGGCTCGCGGCGGCACAGCTCCATGCCTGGCGGATCGGGATGTTGCTGCCGATCCTCGGTTTCGTCTTCCTGGCCGTGTTCGCGGCGAGGCAGCCCGACATGCCGCCGGCCGCTCGCGGCCCGAAGGTCGGGCTGCCGGCCTCCTACTGGTTCGTATGGGGGTTCATGGTGATCGGCGTCGCGATCGAGTTCTCGTTCGTCTACTGGGGCTCGACCGTGGTCGGCCGCAAGACGGGCATGTCGAGCGCCGACGCGACGTTGCTGGCTTCTCTGTTCATGGTCGGCATGTTCACCGGTAGGGCCGCCATCGGTTCCGGACTCGGCGCCGGGCGCGGCATTCGGCACCTGATGGCCGCCGGTCTCGGCGTGATCCTGGTGGGCGCCGGCCTGATCTGGGTCTCGAGCAACCAGATCGTTTCGGCGCTCGGGCTGCTGCTCGGCGGGCTCGGCACCGCCGGCATGTGGCCGCTGGGAATAACCATGGCTCTCCAGGGCGCACCGAAGGCTCCCCTTCAGGCGGCGGCCAGGGCAACGCTCGCCTCGGGTGTGGCCGTCCTGGTCGCGCCCTCGGCCCTGGGTCTGATCGGCGACAGCGTGGGCGTCGTTTCGGCCTGGGCCGCGATCATGGTGCTCGCGGCGACAGGCCTTGTGCTGCTCGCGGTCGCACCGGCGGCCACCGGCGAGGCGCCGCCCGAAGTCGCGGCGCCGGCGCCCATCGTGACCTAGCCCGGCGTCTACGGCTGCCAGAAGGCGTCCGTGGCGCCTTCGGTGCCCGGAACGGGTACCGCGCCGGTCCCACCGGCGGCCACGACCACGATGCCGCCGGCCTGCGCGATGCCGGCCAGGCTGGAGCCGTCCGGCGACCACGAAATCGACGGTCCGGCGCCTTTCCAGAGAAGCGCGCCGTAGACGTCTCGTTGGGGCCCGGTCGGCGGCGCGGCGATCACGAGATGGGCGGGACCGGCGGCGCGATCAGTCCGAAGGATGGCCAGCGAGCCGCCGTCGGGCGACCAGGCGACCAGGCGATCGTTCGATGCGGCGTCGCCCAGCTTCCGGTCGTCGGTGCCGTTCAGGGTCGCCACGTGCGCCGCCCCGAAGCCGTCCTCGTTGGCGACATAGGCCATCTGATTTCCCTTCGGCGAGACGACGACGTCCACGTACGTGCCGGAAGCGGAGGTCAGCTGCGTGGGCGCGCCGGAGTTGACCAGAATCGAGACGATCGGGCCTTTCCAGGGCGCATCGTCGTCCTGCTGGATGACCAGGATCGAACGGCTGTCCGGCGTCCACACGAGGGACGCGCCCGCGGCGTCGGGCACTCCGATGGCGAGCTTGCGCTGATGCGAGCCGTCGGCGTCCACGATCATCAGGTCCATCCGCGAATTCGGCTTGAGCTGGGGACCGCAAGGCCTCTGGATCGTGGGTCGGAAGAACGCGATCTTTCTGTCGTCCGGCGACCACGTGAAATCCCAATCGCCGTTCTTGAGGCTGGCAGGCACGATCATCTCGGGGCCGCCGTCGATGGGCAGATTCGACAGTTGTGTGACCTGGCAACCGGCCTTGGTCGTGTCGGACGCGAGATGGATCGTGGAGCCGTCATGCGACCAGCCCACGGGCGATCCGCTCGACACTTTGCGCTTGCCGGTGCCGTCCGGCCGGATGACCCACGCGCCCGCGTCTTCGTAGAGCAGGAGCAGGCCGGGAAGCGGGCTCGCGGTCGCGGTGACGCTCCCGGTCGCGGTCGGCGCCGCAGTTGACGTGGCCGTGGCCCCGGCGATGGTGGTCGGCGAGGACGCGCCCCCGGAGCCCGGCACGGACGGCGCCGGATTGCCAGACGTGCAGGCAGCCAGTGCCACCGTCATGACGAGAGCCAGGGCCGCGGAAAGAGATGCTCGGTGAGAAACGGGACGCATCGCTCACATCACTTCGTGCGGCGGCGATCGCCGCATCCGGACGTTTCGGCCGCAATTGTCACATCCAGGGCGGACCGGGAGGAGCGCAGATCAATTTTGTGGCACAGGGTGGGCGGTCGCGACCCTTGCGGGTAGGGATATGTGCTACCGGCGGGCGGCCCGTACCCGAAGCAGCCAGACCGCGACCCAACCGGCCACGAGCAAACCGGCGACTTCGCGGGATTCGAGTCGTTTCCTCAGTCCGGGCGCTCGCTCATCGAGTGCGGCGGCCAGGGCGGCAGCCCCGAGCACCGTCACCGGCCCGAGCGGGTGATACGCCACGCTATCGCCGAGGTGGCCATGCAATAGAGCGCTCCAGGATCTCGTCATGCCACATGTCGGGCAGGGCAGACCCGTGAGTCGGCGGAATGGGCACAGGACCGGGCCGCTATCCAGGCGTCGGGCAGGGATCAGCCATGCGGCAAGGATCGCCAGGCCCGCCATGTCCCGATAAGAAAAGGGGCCGGGCCGCAAGCGGCTCGACCCCGGTTCTTCGCGCAAATTAGCTCCGCTTGAGCGGCAGGCCGTTGGCGTCCTTAAGGCTGCCGGTCGCGATGCGGATCAGGTCGATCAGCGCCCAGATCCCGCAGCCGCCGAAGGTGATCAGCTTCAGTATCCCGAGGCCGGTGTAGCCGAGGTAGAAGCGGTCGATGCCGAGAGTACCGACGAAGAGCGAGATGAGAAGGGCGGTGAGCCACTCTTTCTCGGAGAAGACCCCGGGGATATCGCTGACGGAGAACCAGCTCCCGGTACCGTCGGCCCGGCGCACCATTGCGTTCGGCTTCAGATAGCCGGCCCGAGCTTGCATCTGGAGGTCGGCGACCGAGAACGGTCCCTCCTCGGCTCCCATGCGCTGGACGATGAACGTGTAACCGGGCGTCACGTTGACTCCTCCCAGGTAGCCGGCGAGTGGCGGAAGACCTTCCGGGCAAAGGTGACGGCCCGGAGCCCCCAACGTGGTCACGCGTCGGCGAGGCGCCCATCGTACTCGCCGGCTCGCGCGCCGTTACGGTCGAATTGCGTCGTCAGCTGAGGCTCGGGGAGGTGGAGCCGACACTCGGATTCGAACCGAGGACCTGCTTGACGTGACGACTTTCTGGTTGGCGATCGCTTTACTTGCTGGCGACTCCCCAGGTGAGCCAATACGCTTGCGCCGAGCACGTCGGCATCCAGCTCGGAGAGAGCACGTGGTCCATCAGCCAACTGTCGCCGACGGGAGGTCCTTCGCCCCCATTCAGCGAGACGATCTCGTCGACGCGGGCGACCGCCCGTCCGGACGCGTCGCGTACCGCCTCGTCGCTCTCGTAGTAGCCGATAGGCCGGACGACAAGGTACTCGTCTGGAACCGACGGCGACCCAACGTAGACGCAACCGTCGTGGAGGATCAGGCGTCCGCTCACCACCGCCAGAGGGCGAGAGTCGCCCGCCTCATACGTCGGGAGTTGGACGCGCTGCGACCCTGAACCCACCCGGAGCGAGGTCGCAACGATGGCTACCGATGAGGCGACAACAACCAGCAGCACAATTGCCAAGGCCGCTGCAGATCGGCGAGAGACCCAGAGCTTGTTCACATGGCACGACCCCCGTCGATCAGATCGGCGACGACCGGTTTCTCGCGGGATGACCACAGGCGCCTCATTGGGCGGAAGGACGCCTTGAGAGCGGAGCGGTGGCTATAGCGCGACCCCATGGTCCTTCGCGTAGCGTTCACCGTGGACCGACGTGTTGAAGGACGAGTTGGTCCCCGGGCCGGCAGCTTTCGATGGGCCATGCCGCCGCAGCGTCGATTGACGCATCCGCAGCGGCAGCCGCCGGTGCTCCAGGCAGAAGGGCGCCGCGGCCGCACCGGGGCGCTCAAGCACCACCTCGTATCAGCGACTCCCGACGGCCACAACGCCTTGGTCATTTGCCCCGTTCAGGAGCAGAACCAAACCATGCCCGACCGCGAAATTGAGACCGTGCGGGCCATCTCCCTGACTGTCGATGGCGCTGCTCCAGGTCCGGCCATCGTCCTTTGACGCCCAGATCGGCCCAGCGCCCCCCGCTTCCCCAGACGCAACGAGGACTGTGCCCTGAGAGACGGCTACATCTTGGAGGTTGGCGACGATCGGCGTGGATATGGTTTGCCAGCTGTCGGTTCGGCGCAGGAGGCCAACCCCACCAGCCGCTTTGGCCGCTATACCAAACCAAGCACCGTCGGGCAGTGAACCGCCCTGGGTCTGATGGAGGCTCCATCTCTTGGAGGATGATGGAGCAATGTCAGAGAACCAAGGCAGTCACGACCACCGTCACCGTTACCCGCCAGAGCTTCGAGAGCGCGCCGTTCGGATGGTCTTCGAGACGATCGAGCAGTCCGGCGAACGCACCGGTGCCGTCACCCGAGTAGCTCGCAACCTCGGCGTCGGAACCGAGTCGCTTCGCCAGTGGGTCCGCCAGGCCGAAGTCGACAAGGGCGCTCGAGCCGGCCTCACGACCGAAGAGCGCCGGCGCATCGTCGAGCTCGAGAAGGAGAACCGGGAGCTGCGCCGCTCCAACGAGATCCTCAAGAGCGCCGCAGCTTTCTTCGGGGCGGAGCTCGACCGCCGCTCGCAGAAGTGACCCGCTACATCGATCAGAACCGTGGCTCCTATGGGGTCGAGCCGATCTGCGCTGAACTGCAGATCGCCCCCAGCTCCTACTACGCCGCTCGCAGTCGGCCCCCATCGGCGCGGGCCGTTTCTGACTCGATGCTCAAAGACGTCATCATTCGCGTTCACCGGGCCAACTTCGGGGTATACGGGGCCCGCAAGGTCTGGAAGGCCCTCCACCGCCTGGGCATGGACGCTGGCCGCGACCAGGTCGCCCGCCTGATGAAGGCCGTGGCACTGCAGGGCGTCACGCGGGAAAAGACGATCCGGACGACCAAACCCGACGATCAGGCTTCCCGACCGGCCGACCTCGTCGAGCGCAGCTTCACCGCATCGGGGCCCAATCGGCTCTGGCTCGCTGACCTCACGTATGTCTGGACCGACGCCGGCTTCGCCTACACCGCCTTCATCACCGATGCCTTCTCGCGACGGATCGTCGGCTGGCGGACGAGCGCGAATCTCCGGACCGATCTCGCGCTCGACGCCCTTGAGATGGCGCTCGCCTTCCGGGGAAAGGAGCTGCCCGGCCTGGTCCACCATTCCGATCGCGGAGTGCAATACCTCGCCATTCGCTACACCGAGCGCCTCGATGAGGCCAAGGCCGTCAACTCCGTCGGGAGCAAGGGCGACAGCTACGACAACGCCCTGGCCGAGTCGGTCAACGGCCTCTACAAGGCCGAGCTCATCCGCCGGCGGAAACGCTGGCGAACGCTCGGGGAGCTCGAACTCGCGACCGCGGCGTGGGTTCACTGGTACAACATCGAGCGGCTCCACGGCACCTGCGGCGACATCCCTCCGGCCGAGTTCGAGGAGGCCTACTATCGCCAACTAGTGTCCCGCATCGCAACAAGCTCAGCAGTTCTCGCCGTTCGCAGCTACGATTTGGTGTATGCCGAACCACCCAGCGTCTCCACTGGCCATCAGCGAGTCTGAACGAGCATCGCTTCAAGCCCTGCTGCGAGCGGGGACGACCGAGCAACGCCTGGTGATGCGAGCCCGGATCGTGCTCGCCGCAGCCGACGGGACTGCGAACGAACGTATAGCGACCCAGCTCCGAGTGGACAGGAACACGGTGCTGCTCTGGCGTGGCCGGTTTGAACGAGAACGCATGGCCGGTCTGACTGATGCGCCCAGGCCGGGCCGCGAACCCACTTACGATCGGGCCGCTCGCGATCGGGTCATCGCGCTGACTCTTGAGCCACCGCCGGCTGGAAGCACCCACTGGAGCTCACGAGCCATGGCTGTCCGAACCGGCATCAGCGTGACTACCATCCAGCGCATCTGGGCGGAGGCTGGTCTGAAGCCCCATCGGACCGAGACGTTCAAGTTCAGCACCGATCCCGAGCTTGTGGCCAAGGTCCGCGACGTGGTCGGGCTGTATCTGTCTCCGCCGGAGCGAGCCATCGTCCTGAGCGTCGATGAGAAGACCCAGATCCAGGCTCTGGACCGAACGGCGCCGATGCTGCCGATGAAGCCCGGCCAGGTCGAGCGCCACACTCATGACTACAAGCGCAACGGCACCACGCATCTCTTCGCCGCTCTCGAAGTCGCCACCGGCAAGGTGACGACACAGACCCGTGCCCGCCACACCGCGGCGGACTTCCTTGCCTTCCTGCGCGAGATCGAGCGGGCCTATCCCGAGGGCGAGCTACACGTCGTGCTCGACAACGTCAGCTCCCACAAGACCCCGGTCATCCGCGAATGGCTAGAAGACCATCCTCGCGTCAGCTTCCACTTCACCCTGGGCATGATCACCTAAACCGGCCCCACTTTCGGCCGGTTCGATCATCAGAGTTGGCCCCACCCCCGACCTCAATTCCGTAGGCTCGATTGGTCTTGCGAGGCCATCACGAGCGACGGAGGAAGGAGTTGTCGAGGGTGGAGCAGTTCGAGCGTATCCGCCGAGACCACCGGGAGGAAGGGGTGTCGATCCGCGAGTTGGCGCGCCGTCATGGGGTGCACCGGCGAGCGGTCCGCCAGGCCCTCGCCTGCGCGGTCCCGCCGCCACGCAAGCCCGTCGAGTCGCGGGTCGCACCGGCGGTCGGACCGCATGCGGCCACCATCCGGGCCTGGCTCGCCGCCGACGCCGAGGCACCGCGAAAGCAGCGCCACACGGCCCGGCGGATCTGGGAGCGCCTCCTCGATGAGCACGGCGCGGATGTGGCCGAGAGCACCGTCCGCCGCTATGTCCGCGAGTGCCGCCGCGAGCTGCACCTCGAGCACCGCGACGTTGCGATCGTGGCTCATCATCTGGCTGGCGAGGAAGCTCAGGTCGACTTCGGCCTGGCCGACGTGATCATGGCCGGCGAGCGCACCTCGGTCGCGGTCTTCGAGCTGCGCCTGTCCCATTCGGGCGTCGCGGTCCACGTCGCCTTCGGATCGGAGGGCCAGGAGGCGTTCCTCGAGGGCCACGTCACCGCCTTTGCCCGCATCGGCGGGGTGCCGGCCCGGATCCGATACGACAACGCCCGCTCGCTCGTGGCCCGGGTCCTGCGCGGACGCGACCGAACCGAGACCGAGCGTTTCATCGCCCTGCGCTCCCACTATGGCTTCGACTCCTTCTTCTGCATCCCGGGCGAGGAAGGTGCCCACGAGAAGGGCGGCATCGAGGGCGAGGTCGGCCGCCAGCGCCGCCACTTCTTCGTGCCGGTGCCCACGGTGAAGAGCCTCGCCGATCTCAACCGCCGCCTCGAAGAGGCGGACCGGCGCGACCTCGCCCGCCACATCGGCACCCGCCGTCTGACCGTCGGGACGATGGGCGAGGCCGATCGGGCGGCATTGCGGCCGCTGCCTGATGCGCCCTTCGATGCGGCCCGGATCGCGACCGTCCGGGTCGACTCCAAGGCCCGGGTCTGCGTCCGCCAGTGCTTCTATTCGGTGCCCGCCAGATACGCCGGCAGGCAGCTATCTGCTCGGATCGGAGGCACCCGTATCGAGGTCGTCGATGGCGGCACAGTCGTCGCCTCCCACGAGCGCAGCACGATGCGGGGCAGCCAGACCCTGGTGCTCGACCACTATCTGGAGATCCTGTCCCGCAAGCCAGGCGCGATGCCCGGTGCCCTCGCGACCCATCAGGCCCGCGAGCGGGGCGTGCTCACGGCCGCACATGAGGCGTTCTGGGCCAGGGCGCGACGCAAGTTCGGCGACGCGGGCGGCACGCGGGCGCTTATCGAGGTGCTCCTGCTCCACCGACGGATGCCGTTCCCGGCGGTCCACGCCGCTCTCGAAGCCGTCAACTCCATGGGCTCGGCCGATGCTGCCCTCGTGGCCATCGAGGCCCGCCGGATCGCCGAGCGCCGCGGCCCGACCGGCTCGACCGTTCCTTCGGCCACCCATCTGGCGCGTTATGACCGCGTCGGCTCCGGCCCTGACCGTCTATGACGGCCTCCTTGGGGGGACCGCCCGATGAGAGGTCTGACCGAAGAAGCGGCCTCGGTCGCGATCGACGTCGCCACCCGCGTCCTGCGTCTGCCGACCGTCCGCGCGCAGGCCGACGAGCTTGCCGCTGCGGCCGTCCGCGATCGGGTCACCCACCGGGCGTATCTCGCCGAACTGCTCGCGGCCGAAGTCGAGGACCGGGAGGCTCGGCGACGGGAGCGCCGGATCGCCGAGGCCCGCTTCCCGCGGATCAAGCGCCTCTCCGAGTTCGACCTGGGCGCCACGCCCACGATCGCTCCGGGGACTCTGGCGGCTCTCGCAACCTGCAACTGGATCGGTGCGGGCGAGCCGGTCGTGCTCCTGGGCGACAGCGGGACCGGCAAGACGCACCTGCTCATCGGTCTCGGCATCGCCGCCTGCGAGCAGGGTCGGCGGGTTCGCTACGTGACTGCGGCGGCCCTCGTCAACGAGCTCGTCGAGGCCGAGGACGAGCGCGAACTCTCCAGAGTCATCGGCCGCTATGGGCGCCTGGACCTGCTCTGTCTCGACGAACTCGGCTACCTCCATCTGGATCGTCGGGGCGCCGAGTTGCTCTTCCAGGTTCTGACCGAACGCGACGAGCGAGCCTCGATCGCGGTCGCGTCCAACGCCCCATTCAGCGAGTGGGGCCAGACCTTCACCGACCCGCGCCTGGCGGCCGCGGTCGTCGACCGGCTCACATTCCGGGCCCACATCCTCGAGACCGGATCGGCCTCGTATCGGCTCCGGACCAGCCAGACAAAGCGAAAGGAGGGATCGCCAGCGACCTGATCTAGAGACCTGTCAGAAGGCCATCACACCGGTCGGGGTGGGGCCAACTCTGGTGATCACGGTGGGGCCACTTGACGTGATCATTCCCATCACCCCGACGTCGGCGTCGTGGATGAACCAGATCGAGACCTGGTTCGGCATCCTGAGCCGTCAGGCCATCCGCCGGGGGAGCTTTCGCTCGGTCAAGGAACTGATCGCGATGATCAACGCCTTCACGGCCAGCTGGAACGAGGGCTCAACGCCCTTCGCCTGGGTCAAGACCGCCGACCAGATCCTGGCCAAAGCGGTGCGCAAGCCATTAGCTATTGGCGAATCGGGACACTAGAAGAGGCGAACGCCGCCTGATTCCAATTCCGGCAAAGTCTCCACGATTCCCAGGGCGGTTCAATCGGGCGGTGGCACTTTGGGCGCCAAGCCCCTTACCAACTACGGCTCGACGAAATGGACCAACATGAAAGTCCTGCGATCCAACTCTGGCAGCTGGACGGGGGCATACTCGGAACCTACGGAGTGGTGGGTAGACCTTCATGGCAGTACTGGAACGCCGTTGTCCCACACAACGGGCACCTACTCTGACAGCCATATGAATGACATCTGGACGGCCTGCGCATAGGTGTGACCACGGGCCCTGCTGGACCGGCAGACAAATAAGTCCCGAGTAGCGTAGGCCAGCCTCGTAGGTCACTCGATTCGACTCCCGGCACAACCGAGAGAAGTGTCCGGCGCCTCGCGCCGGACACTTCTGTTAGCAGATGAAACGTGATCGACAGCCTAGGCTGTGGGGTGCCATCAATCAGCTGTCACGCAGCGACCTCGTACTCGTGGAGCATGAGTCGCTCTGGTCTTGATGGATGCCGCCTCGGCTCTCGGGGAAATGCACCACCACGGCGCAATAGCGGCTCTGGTCCTGGCGCTGGCTGACCCGCATGAGACCGTGCGTAACCGGGCCGCCAAGTCACTCGGCGAGATCGGCGACACCCGGGCAGCCCAGTCCCTCATCCGCGCTCGAGGATCGGACCCTGGCCTTTACGGCGCATGTGGGGTGCCATTATCCGAATCGTGCTCGCGCGAGCGGGGTTCGCGGGCGACGACAGGCACGCCGAGAGCGATTGTCGTCGCGACACGATCGTCCTCCGGCGTTCAGATTGACAGTCAGGGGCTCCCCACCCGCCCGGTGACAGTCGACTCGCCCGCGAGGCGGACGCAACCGCCGGTGCATTGGTGTCGCGGCGCAATCCTCGGCGCGGTTGACTCGGGGTAGTAGTGCACTCATACTGCACACGCAGTGCACTATAGATGCACCGCCACTTAGGACCTTACGCGTGCGCCAGTCCGGACTGTTCGGCACGGCGGCCGCGATGCGGCTGATCGGCCTCTTCTACATCAACCCTGAGATCTCGTTTCGCCTAATCGAGATCGTTGCGGCTCTGCGCGATTCAGTGAACCGGCGGGCCGCGATCAACACGCTGAACCAGCTGGTTGCCGACGGCTTCGTTGAGAAGGTCGGTAAAGGTGAAACATCGCGCTACCGAGCCAATCCCCGGTGCTTCGTGTTCGACGAGTTGGCGTCAATCGCGGTCAAGACGCTCGGCGGCTACGAAGAACTCGTCGAAGAGATCGGCCATGATCAGAACATCGTGACTGCGGCGATATACGGATCCTTCGCCAAGGGTTCGCAGCGTGCCGATTCCGATCTCGACCTGATGTTGGTGGCAACCGATCCCGGGGCGTTGTCGCTATTTGATCTGCTTGGCAAAATCGAGACGATCGCAGGCCATGCGGGTCGGCAGGTGAACGCAACCACCTATACCCAAGCTGAGGCCACCGGTGGGAGCGAATTCCTGAACAAGGTTCTCACCGGCCCAGTCATCTGGCTCAAGGGGGGCGATCGTGGCTCGCATAACGACGCAGGCTGACTTTCTCGCGTTCCTCAATCGAGACGCCACGCGCCTCGATGCCGAATTTGACGAGGACACGTACGGCCGGATCACCGCCAACCTCGTCATCGCATCGGAAGACATAGACGACGCGCGCCATGCCGTCAGCGTCAACCACACATCGTCAGCCTTGAACAACCTCGAAGAGGCGATGATGATTTGCGGCGAGGCGATTGCGCTAGCCCACGGGTACAAGCTCTTGGGATCCGAGGCCGGCTTTCACGCCCGCGCCATCGAGTGTCTCGTGATCTACACCGAGGCGTTCCAGCCGGGCCTGGGCATCTATGCTCGCCGCTTCCAGGCACTCCGGGCCACTCGCAATGCAATGAAGTACGACCGGACTCCACCCGGCGAGGGCCAACTCAAGCAGTACCTTGCCGCGGCGGAGGCCTTCTACGCCGCGTTCAATGGAATGCCGCATCAGGTACTCGCCGCCCGCCGAGCGGACGAGCACCGAGCCTGACGGAGTTGGGTTCCTTTGAGGTGCTCATCGGTCGGCGGTAACTGACGCGGTGGCGCGAGAATTCTCACGGAACTAGTGCTAGGCCGATAGAACCAGCACGGAGCTTTTCGACGAAACCCGCTTCAGCTGATAACTGAGCCGATTTCGTCGACTTCGTTAAGCGTGGTGACATTGCGCGCGGAGCGGGAGACTTACGAAACAGCTGCTCTACCGCTGAGCTATGTCGGCGCGACCGGGATCGTATCACGCGCCATTGCCCGCGGTAGCCGGCGCACCGGAAACTGGCGGCCCTAAGACGCCTCCGGGCTCGCTGCCTCCCAGCTCGCGGCGAGCTTGGCTTCCAGGCCGCCGATCAGGCAATCGAGCCCGAACGCGAAGCGCTCGTCGAGGCTGGCCGAGAAGATCCTGGGAGCGGCCGCCTGGAGGCTGGGGTACAGGGCTGGCGGCAAGGCTTCGATGTAAGCCTGGACCATTCGGAAATAGCCCTTGCTGTCGAAACCCGGACGGCTGGCGACGAGGGAACCTGCCGTCTGCTGGGCCGCGAAGCCGTTGACGAAATTCGCGACGGCGAAGTACGCGTCCGCCGCATCCGCCTCCTCGAACCCGGCCGCGCGGAAGGCGTGGATTGCGTTGTCCACGATCCGCAGCCCGTTCGGGCCGAATGAGCCGCGACCGAGCATTACCGGCACCGCACCGGCGTGTCGCAGGAGCGCCGCGCGCACCGCAGCCGCGACCTGCCGGACCGCCATCTGCCACGGCGTCTCTTCCGGCGGCAGTGGGATATCCGCCAGCATCCGATCGGCGACGAGATCGAGGACCTCGTCCTTGTTCTGCACGTACCAGTAGAGCGTCATTGTTCCGACACCCAGCTCGTGGGCCAGCGCTCGGACGGTCAAGCCGTCGAGGCCCTGGACGTCGATCAGGCGCAACGCCGCATCGGCGATTCGCTCCGGGGTGACGGGCTCGCGAGCGGGAACCGGCTCCTCGCCGCCGCGGCGCGCTTCCTTCTCCTGCCGGCGCTGGCGCCGGGCCTCGTCGCGGGCGGCGTGGCGAGTCTCTCGGCTGCTCCACCACGGCGGTGTCGGAAGGTCGTTTGCGTCGCTCATTGTCGGTTCTTTCATCGTTCGATCGAGAAAAGGCTTGACACTCGTGCATTGTACTAGTAACTTGTGCGACGTCAATCGTACGTCGTACCAGTACAGGCAGTACGCCGTACCAGCAAGTCAGGGAGCGCAGTCGCCATGCCGGACCAGACCATCCACAGCCGCCGCTGGTTCATCCTGGGAGTGCTCATCGTGAGCCTCTTCACGGTCAACCTCGACAACACCATCCTCAACGTCGCGCTGCCGACGCTGGCACGCGACCTCCATGCGGGCACGAGCCAGCTGCAGTGGATGGTCGACGGCTACGTCCTGCTCTTCGCCGGCCTCCTCCTGGCCGCCGGAGCTCTGGGCGACCGGTTCGGGCGACGCCGAGTCATGCTCGCGGGTCTGGTCGCGTTTGGCATCGGCTCCCTGGCGAGCGCCTTCGCCCCCTCGGCCGAAGTGCTGATCCTGCTTCGCGCGGGCATGGGCATCGGCGGCGCGCTCATCGTGCCCTCGACTCTGTCGGTTACGGCCCACGTGTTCACCATGGAGGAGCGGCCCAAGGCGATCGGTATCTGGACCGGCGTGAGCGGTCTCGGAATCGTGGCCGGCCCGGTCCTGGCCGGCTGGCTTCTCGAGCACTTCGCCTGGGGCTCGATCTTTCTGATCAACGTCCCCGTGGTGCTGTTCTCGATCGCCGGCACGCTGGCACTCGTTCCAGAAGGTCGTTCTGCGGCGCCGGCGAAGCTGGACGTGCCCGGGATCTCCCTTTCTGTGGCGGGCCTGGTTGCGCTGGTCTATGCCGTGATCGAAGCCCCCGCAGACGGCTGGACCTCCCCGACCGAGCTGGCATTGTTCGGCGCCGCTGCCGTGCTCCTGGTCGCGTTCGTGGCGCGGGAGCTGTCGACTTCGGAACCTCTGCTCGACGTTCGCCTGCTTGTCGAGCCGGCGTTCGGAGCGGCCGTGCTCGCGGTCCTGCTGACGAGCTTCGGCCTTTTCGGCTCGATGTTCTTCCTCAGCCAGTACCTCCAGGGCGTGCTCGGCTTCGGAACCATGGAGACCGGCGTCTCCATCCTGCCCGTCGCGATCGCGATGGCCTTCTTCAGCCCCGGCGGGATGGCGGCTGTCGGCCGGCTCGGAACGCGCGTGACGGTGGCCGCCGGCATGGCCGCGGTTGGCGTCGGGCTGCTGCTCCTACGCCAGGCGGGCACCGCCGACGGTTATCCGATCGTGGCGATGACGCTCTTTCTGGTGGGCGGCGGCATGGGCTTCGCCATGAGCCCGTTGACGGTGATCATGATCCGAGCCCTGCCGCGCTCGAAGCAGGGAGTGGCTTCGGCGATCAACAGCACCGCTCGCGAATTGGGCGGGGCGCTGGGCGTGGCCATCCTGGGCAGCCTCTCGGCGCCGATCTACGCGGCCGGGGTCAGGCCGGCGACGGCGGCGCTGCCGGCGCAGGCGGCGGGCGCGGTCCACGACTCCCTCGCCGGCGCCGGCGTCGTGGCGGGTTACCTGCCGGCCGACCAGGGAGCGGCTCTGCTCGGCGTCGCGCGCTCGGCCTTCGTCGAAGGAATGGACGTCGCGGTGCTGGTCGGTGCAGTCGTGGCGCTCGCCGGCGCGATCGTGGCCCTTGCTCTGCTGCCCGGTCGCGCGACGGCCCAGCCGGCACGGAACGATCGGGCCGGAGCGGTCGCGGTCAACTCGGATCGGCTGCCGGAAGCGGCTTGAAGTCACGACCGACCGGACTGGAACCGATTAGCGGAATGGTGTGCGGCCGCCGGAGTCACGCGGCGGCCGTCCCGTTCTGCGGCGTGGGCCCGCCTGCGGCGAGGCGCTATCTTTCCGGCATGGTGACGCGGAACGAGGTCGTCGAGGTCGCGGGCAGGCAGGTCGCCATCACCAACCCGGACAAGGTCTTCTTCGCCGGACCTGGCTACACCAAGCGCGACCTGGTGGCCTACTACATGGCCGTGGCTGACGGCGCCCTGCGCGGGGCGGGCGGGCGGCCGATGGCCCTCAAGCGCTTCGTCAACGGCGCCGACGGCGAGTACTTCTTCCAGAAGCGGGCGCCGGATTCGCGGCCCGAATGGCTCCGGACCGTGCAACTTGCGTTCCCGTCGGGCCGAACGGCCGACGAAGTCGTCCTCGACGATGCGGCGGGTCTTGCCTGGGTCGTCAATCTCGGCTGCCTGGACCTGAACCCGCATCCGGTTCGAGCCGACGACCTCGACCACCCCGACGAACTGCGCGTCGATCTCGACCCCGTGCCGGGGATTCCGTGGGATCAGATCCGCCAGGTGGCGCTGGTCACGCGCGAGGCGCTTGCCGACCTGGGGCTGGTCGGCTGGCCCAAAACCTCGGGCTCGCGCGGCATCCACATCAACGTCCGGATCGAACGCCGCTGGTCGTTCGACCAGGTTCGCCGCGCGGCGCTGGCGCTGGCCCGCGACGTGGAGCGGCGCTCTCCGGCCATCGCCACGAGCAAGTGGTGGAAGGAAGAACGTCACGGCGTCTTCATCGACTACAACCAGAACGCCAAGGATCGAACCGTTGCCTCGGCCTACTCGGTTCGGCCGGTGCCCGATGCGCGCGTCTCGGCGCCGGTGACCTGGGACGAGCTGCCGGCTTGCGAGCTGGGCGACTTCACGGTCGCCACGGTCCCGGCACGGTTCGCGGCCGTGGGTGATCCCGGCGCGGGCATCGACGAGGCGGTCGGTTCGCTGGAGGCGTTGATGGAGCTGTCGGCGCGGCAGGAGCGCGAGGGGCTCGGCGACGCGCCGTGGCCGCCGCACTACGCGAAAGCCGAAGGGGAGCCGCCGAGAGTCATGCCGTCGCGAGCCCGCAAGACGGGCGCAGAAGCGGCGGCGGCCAGCGGCAAGTCCGGCGGCGCGGCCGGCGCGAGCGGCTCGGGCAAGTCTGTCGGCGCGGCCGGCGCGGCCCGGGCGCGCGGCTCTGCCGCTTCGCCGACGGGTCGCCGCGTCTCCGTCAAGCCGCTGATCGAGATCGCACGCGCCGCCACCCGGGAGGAAGCCCTGGCCGGCCTCGAGCTCTGGAAGGCGCGCCATGCCGGGGTCGCCACGCATCTCGAACCGGCCGACGTGCTGGTCGACGGCATGCGCGGGCGCTACACGCTCTGGTACCGCATCCGGGTGAACCTCGAGCACGTCCCACCCGGCGAGCGCCCGGACCAGGAGCCGCTCGAAGTGGACTACGACCCCTGGGCCGCGGTGCGGTAGGAATCGCCTGGCCGAGCGGAGCGGCCACGCCGCGCCGCGCCGCGCCACGCCACGCCGCGCCGCGCCGCGCCACGCCGCGCCGGCCGCGCCGGCCGCGCCGGCCGCGCCGGCCGCGACCGAGCGTGCCTCCCGGCCCTACCGGGCCGCGCCGCGGAGTGGCATCTTCCGCGCAGGAGGTGTGCCGGTGAAAGTGGTCGTGGTCTACCAATCCTTCTGGGGCAACACGGCGGCGATTGCTCGTGCGATCGCGGAGGGTTTCGGCCCGGAGGCTTGCGCGCTCTCGACGGCCGAGGCCGGGCCGGGGGCGCTGGCCGGTGTGGACCTGATCATCGCCGGCTCACCTGTGCTGGGTTTCCAGCTTCCCTCCGACAGCATGCGCGCGAACATGGCCACGACTTTTGGCGCCCCGAGACCCGCCGACCTCTCGGGCCTCTCGATGCGATCCTGGCTCGATGACCTGGCCGCTGGGCAGGGCCGCTTCGCCGCATTCGAGACGGCCTTCCGCTGGTCGCCGGGCGGCGCAACGTCGGCGCTCAGCCGCGGCCTGGAACGCGCCGGCTACCGGCCGCTGGTCAAGGGCCGCCGTTTCGTGGTCGCCGGCAAGTTCGGGCCGCTCCGGGACGGCGAACTCGATCGAGCGCGCCGCTGGGGCGCCGAGCTGGCACAGGCCGCCGCCACGGTGCCGGGCTGATCTCAGGCCTGCGGCCCGAAAATCTCCATGAGTTCGAACGGGGCGGTGACTTCGAGCTGGTCGTAGCGGCAGGCTGCCGGCGGCTTGTCGGGGCGCCAGCGCAGGAATGTCGTGGCGTGACGGAAGCGATCGCCCTGGAGGTGGTCGTAGCCGACCTCGCAAACCCGTTCGGCCCGAAGTGGCTCCCACGACAGGTCGCGGTCTCGATTCCAGCGGCTGGTCATGCCGGGCATGCGCTGGCCGGACTCGGCCGCCGCGGCCCGCGCGGTCTCCTCCCACTCCGCCCACTCCGCCCACGGATGGCCGGCCAGGGCGTTCTCGCGGAGCGGCGCAAGTTCCTCGACCAGCTGCCGGCGTTTATCCGCGGTAAAGCTCGCGGTGATCCCGACATGGTTCAATCGTCCGGTGTCGTCGAAGAGCCCCAGAAGAAGCGACCCGACCATGGTGCCGGGCCCGTTCTTGTGCCAGCGGAAGCCGGCGACGACGCAGTCGGCCGTGCGGGCGTGCTTGATCTTGGCCCAGCCGCGCTTGCCGGGCATGTACGGGTCGGCCAGTCGCTTCGCGACCACGCCGTCGAGACCGGCCCCTTCGAAGCGATGGAACCAGTCGGTGGCCAGGCTCGGGTCGGCGGTCGCGGGCGTCAGGTGGATCGGGGGCGCCGCGCCGCCGAGCAGTTTCTCGAGGAGCGCGCGGCGTTCGCCCTGAGGAACGCCCCGAAGATCGTGGTCGTCGAAGGCGAGCAGGTCCCAGGCCACGAAGCCGGCGGGCGTCTGCTCGGCCAGCAGCTTCACCCTTGACGCGGCCGGATGGATGCGCAGCAGCAGCGAGTCGAAGTCGAGGCCGCGCGGTCCGGCGATGACCACTTCCCCATCGAGGACGCAGCGATCCGGCAGGTTGGCCCGCAGCGCCGGCGGGAGCTCGGGAAAGTAGCGGTCGAGCGGCTTGAGGTCGCGGCTCTGGATGAAGACTTCGTCGCCGTCGCGGAAGACGATGGCCCGAAAGCCGTCCCATTTGGGCTCGTACTGCCAGCCGGCCCCGAGCGGCATGTCGTCGGTCAGCTTGGCCAGCATCGGCTCGAGCGGCGGCGCGAATGGCAGCTTCACCGGCCGACTATATCGCCCCGCCGGCTCGGCCAGGCGAGACTGCCGGTTCGGCTCACGTCGCGCTATCTCACATCGCCCCATCTCCCGCAGCGCCGGGCCTGAGTCGGGGTCGGTCCGGCCGACTCGAGGCCCCTCAGGTAGCCTTGGGTCCACATGATCGAGCTCTTCCTCAAGATCGTCCTGCCCGTGGTGATGATCGGCGTGGTCACGCTGGTCAGCCACCGCTACGGCCCGGCCGTCGGCGGCATCCTGGGCGCGGTGCCGGCCAAAGGCGGGCCGATCCTCATCTTCCTGGCGTTCGACCAGGGCAAGTCGTTCGCCGCGATCTCTGCCGCCGCCTCGCTCGGCGGAGCAGGCGGTTGCGGTGTCTTCTGCCTGGTTTACGCCCTGGTCTGCCGCCGCGTGAGCTGGCCGGTGGCGGGCGCGATTGCCTACGGCTCGTTCGTAGTGACGTGGGCCGTGATGCTCCCCATCTCGGCCGTCGGCCTGGCGCCGGCGTTCGCCGTCACCGTCGCGATCCTGCTGGTTTCGCGCCGGCTCCTGCCCAGGGCGACGCCGATGCCGCGCCGCTCGACCACCGCCTCCGACCTGCCGGCCCGAATGGCCGCGGGCGCGGGCATGGTCGTTTTCGTGACCACTGTCGGCCCCTATTTCGGAGCCACGATCAGCGGCATGATGGCCACGATCCCGACCGTGGCGGCGGTCCTGGCGCTCTTCACCCACGCCCAGGAGGGACCGGAGCGCACGATCGGAGTGATGCGCGGGATGACCCACGGTCTGCTGGGTTTCGCCGCGTTCCTGACGGTGCTCGCGGCCACGCTCGTCCCGCTCGGGATTCCGGCTTCGTTCGCACTGGCGGGCTCGGTCGTGGTAGTGGTCCAGCTCGTCGAGCTCCGCGCGGCGCTGCGACCGCACGTTCGGGAGGCCGCGCCCGAAATCCCGGCCGAGATCCTTCTGGTCGAAGCCGCCGACTAGCTGTACCAGCCACGGCCGCCGGCCCACGCCCGAACGCCGGCCGCGATAACCTGCCCTCGTGGCCCTGCTCCTGCTCAAACTCGTCCTGACGCCGATTCTCATCGGCGGTGCCAGCCTCGCCGCTCGCCGCTGGGGCCCATCCGTGGGCGGCTGGATCGTGGCCCTGCCACTCACCACCGGACCCGTGGCGCTGTACATCGCACTCGACCAGGGCAACTCTTTTGCGGCCGGAGCGGCCAAGGGTTCGATTGCGGGCCTGCTCGGCGACGCGACATTTGCTCTGGCATACGGCTGGGTGGCCTGCCGGGCGGGCTGGCGCCTATCGGCGGCGGCCGGGCTTGCGGCGTTCGCCGCGGCCGCGCTGCTGATGCAGCCCGTGCTGGCGGCACAGGCGGTGGTTGTCTTCGCGACCGTCGCGCTCGGCATGGCCGTCTGCCTCTGGCTCGCTCCACCGACACGCGCCACCGGCGCCACGGCTGCGGCTCCGGCCTGGGACATCCCGGCGCGGATGATCGTCGGCACGGCCATAGTCCTGGCGATCACCGCCGCCGCTCGACTGCTGGGGCCGGCGTTGAGCGGGCTGCTCGCCGCCGCCCCCGTTTACGTCTCGGTCCTCGCCATCTTCGCCCACCGCCTCGAGGGTCCCGACCCGGCCATCGGCGTGGTGCGAGGTCTGCAGGTCGGGTTGTTCGGGACGATCGTCTTCTTCCTCATCGTCACGACCGGCATCGAGACGTTCGGGATCGTGCCCGCGTTCGGCGCCGGGTTGCTTGCTGCCGGCGCCATCCAGTCCGTCTCACTGTGGGCCCTGAGGCGCCCGGCGATCGCCTCGGTCGGCACCCCGTAGCAGCAGCTCAGGAGGGACCCAGATGACGACGTCGGCCGCGCCCGCCGTGGAAGCGATCGCGCTGCGCAAATCCTTCGGGGAGATCGTGGCCGTGGACGATGTGGCGATGAACCTGCCCCCCGGGCGGATCTACGGCTTGCTCGGTCCCAACGGCTCGGGCAAGACGACGCTCATCCGCCTGCTCACCGGTCTCGCTGCGCCGACGAGCGGCACGGTCCGTGTCCTGGGCGTGCCGATGCCGTCGCGCGCCAACCTGAGCCACATCGGCTATATGACCCAGTCGGACGGCATCTATCCCGAGCTCTCCGTCTGGGAGAATCTGACCTTCTTTGCAGCGCTGTACGGTCAGAGGGACAGGGACGATCTGCACCGGACCCTTGAGCTCGTCGAGCTGGACAAGAGAGCGGGAACCCCGGCGGCGCAGCTTTCGGGCGGCATGCGGCGGCGCCTTTCGATGGCCTGCGCTCTGGCCCACCACCCGCAGGTCGTCTTCCTCGACGAACCCACGGTCGGGGTAGACCCGGCGCTGCGCATCCAGTTCTGGGACCACTTCCACCGGCTCGCCGCCGGCGGCGCCACGCTGCTGGTCTCGAGCCACGTGATGGACGAAGCCGATCGCTGCGACGAGCTGCTGTTCATCCGGGACGGCCGCGTCCTGGCGCAGGGAGCGCCGGGCGACTTGCGATCTCGTGCCGGCACGGACAACCTCGAAACGGCCTTCCTGAGTTTTGCCGCAGGACCGGACGCAGCCGCCGAGGCCGCCGCTTCCACGCCGAGCGAGACCCTTCGATGAGCGCCCTGCGCGTTGCCGCGGTCTTCCGCAGGATCGTCATCCAATTCCGGCGTGATCCAAGGTCGCTGGCGCTCCTGTTCGCCGCCCCGATCGCGATCATCGCCCTGCTGGGCTGGGTCCTGAGCAGCCAGCAGACGATCACCTCCCGAATCGCCGTCGTCGACGAGTCGGCAGGGCCCGCAGGGCAGCTCGTGGCCGGGCGGCTCCAATCGGTGCTCGAGGGTCAGGCGGGGATCGTCCTCGATCGATCGGTCACGAACGATTCGACCGCCCGCGAGGCGCTCAAGGACAACAAGGTCGATCTGGTGATCATCCTGCCGTCCGACTTCAGCGCCGAGAACCGGAAGGTCGAGCTGCTCACGCTCGGGCTAAACCCCACGGCGGAGGCCTCCGTCCTGCCGGCCATCCAGCGGTCGCTCATCACGGCAGTGGCCGAGAGTGCGGTAGGTGCCGCACTGCCCACATTTGAGCGGGCCACCGTCTACGGCTCGCCCGACGCCACCACGCTCGACACGCTCGCGCCGGTCGTCGTCGGTTTCTTCGTCTACTTCTTCGTGTTCATCCTCACCGGCATCAGCTTCCTGCGCGAACGGCTGGGCGGAACCCTCGAACGCCTGCTGGCGACGCCGGTCAGCCGGGCCGAAATCGTGCTCGGTTACAGCCTCGGGTTCGGCTTCTTCGCGACGCTGCAGGTCACGCTGGTGCTGGCCTTCGTCCTGGCTCGTCTCCAGATCCCGGCGCTCGGGCCCGTGCCCGCATTCGCCCTCGGGCTGGGCGTCCGAACTGCCGGCAGCCCGCTCATCGCCTACTTGCTGGTGCTGGTCCTGGGCCTGGGCGCGGTGTCGCTCGGCATCTTCCTGTCGACGTTCGCCCGTTCGGAGCTGCAGATCCTCGAGTTCATACCGATCGTGATCGTGCCGCAGGGAGTGCTCGGCGGTTTCTTCTGGCCGATCGACCAGTTGCCGGCGCTGCTCCAACCGGTGGCGCGCATCCTGCCGGTGACTTACGCGATCGACGGCCTGCGCCAGGTCATGATCGCGGGCGCCGGCCTGACATCGAGCCAGGTCCTGCTGGATCTCGGCGTGCTGGTGGCCATCGCGGCGATATTCGTGACCCTCGCCGTGACCACGATCCGGCGGGAAGTGGCGTAGGTCAAACCGGAATACGGTCTCGCACGCTGCCGAGCCGCTTGCGCAGGCCGTGACGGCGCGGCCCGGCCACCAGCAGCGCAATGCTCCAGGCTGCGAGCGAAACCATCGCCACCCAGTAGACGGGCCAGTAGCTGCCAAGTCGATCGAACAGGATCCCGCCGACGTTCATGGCAATGATGCCGCCGGCCGGGTAGGCCATGGCGATGATGCCGACGATGGCACCGAAGTTGTGGCCGCCGAAGACGTCCGAGAAGGCAGCCGAACGGATGGCGATCGTCGCCCCGATCCCGAACCCGTAAATCACGTTTCCGACGAGCGCCAGTGCCAGCAGCGAGCCGCTGGAGAGGAAGATCGCCGACGCCCCGATCGCGATCAGCCCGCCGCACAGTAGTCCGATGAAACGCCGCCCGAATCGATCGGACAGCCCGCCGCCGACGATCTGACCGACGACGTACGCGTAAGCCTGGATCGAGAGGACGAAGGCGGCATAGCCCGAATCCACTCCCTGCGTGACGAGGTGGCGCGGCGACATCTGGAAGATGCCCTCGTCGATGCAGCCGATGCCGATCGCGCCCACCAGCAGGATGAGGAAGCGCCGCGTCCGCAGAACGCGCATCAGGGCGTCCATGCCGGGTCGGGCGCCGGCAGGGACTGGTTCCTGCGAAGCGCCGATGGCCCCCGGCGCCGAAGTCTCGTGCAATCCCGTGGCCGTTGCGGGGCCGGCGGCGCGCGCCTGTCGGGCCGGCACGATGACCGAGGCGCCGCTCGTCATCAGCCAGACGAACGGCACCGCCACCAGCGACAGGACACCGAACCCGACGGCCACTTCCCGCCAGCCGAGGTCGTGGACGACCCCGGAAGCGAGCGGCAGCGCCAGGGCGACGCCGATCCCCGGCCCCGCATAGGCAATTCCCAGGGCGAGACCGGTGACCCCGGCGTAGCGCCGCGCGATGGCCGTGGTCGTGCCGACGAACACGAGCTGCAGGCCCAGCGCGAGAAGCAGTCCGTAGGCGGCGACGAGGAAGAGGACGTCGGAGGCGGCCGATGCCACGAGCCAGCCGGCGGCGAGCAGCAGCGAACCGATCGTCAGCAGGATCCGATCCGCGAACAGGTCGTAGGCACGGCCCAGGAGCGGCGAGGCCAGCGCCGAGACGAGCAGGAAGACTGTCCACGGCATCTGGCCGAGCTCTCGCGAGGTATGGAAAGTTGCCTCGAACTCAGGCGCGAGCAGGGGAAAGCAGTACAGCGGACCGTAGGCGACGGCCCCGACGACGAAGGCGCCGAGAACCGGTACCGAACGCCGCATCGCAAGACGGGAACTCTCTAGCCGGGCCACCCGGCCATGGTAACGGCGCGCGGCCGTCCGAGGCTTCGGGTCGGTGGCGCGGGTTGGGGCGTCCGCGGCGGGGCGAGCCCGTGGAGCCGGCAAGCTCGCGGCGCCCGCCGCGCGGAAGGCCGATGCGCCGGCTTCCGCCTCAGTTTCGGCGGACGGGCCGGATGCCGAAGACCCACTGCCCGCCCAGCATCATGGCCAGGAAGATCGCGGCCACGACGGCAACGACCATCACGACCAGCAACTGCAGGCTGCGAACGAGCCGCTCGACGAGCTTCTCGCTGCCGACCGTCCAGCCGCTGGTCCCGGCCGGGGCCGAGCCCGCGTCCGCCGTGGAACCGGCCGCAGGGCTCGCGCTCGTCCCAGGGCTCGTACTCGCCGATGAGCCGCCGAGGAGGCTGCTCAGGTTGGGCAGTGCGATACAGAGGTCGGAGTCATTGATCGCGTGCGGGTTGCCGCTGCAGTTCGGCGGGGGCGGGTTGACGATGTCCCGGGCGAGGCTGAAGGTGAGAAAGGCGCAGATCACGAGCAGGGCGGACGGGATCGCGATCTTGAGGAAATCGCTGCGGGCAGCGACGCTCCGCCCCGACCTGGCGCTGGTGATGACGCCGCGCTCGTCGATACTCAGGCGCTCGATCTCCACGCCACCGGTCAGCGCCACCACGAGCCAGAGCAGCCCGAAGAGGCCGCCGAACACGACGGCAGCCAGCGCCCCTGCCCCGAGATCGCCCAGGACCCGCCCGACGACGGCGGCCACGACCATGACGACGGCGAGTGTCACGAACATCACGAGATGAATTCGTGGGCCTGCCCCTGACGAGGACGGCCTCGAACTCGCCCTGGCTGCGCAGGCTCGCGCGATTCTCTCGGGTCAGCTCCCGGACTCTGGCGGTCAGGAGATTCTTGCGCTCCTCAGCCGAACGCTGAGATGGCTCGGCCGCCTCCGGCATCACCGGAGATCAGGACGCCGACGACTCGCCCTCGGCGGCAGGAGCCTCGGCGGCCTCTTCCTCAGCCGGAGCGGCAACGACCTCGGCAACGGCCGGCGGGATCACCTTGGCGACGACTTCGTCCGGATCGGACAGCAGAGTCACGCCCTCGGGGAGGGTCAGGTCGCGCACGTGGATCGCGGTCTCGAAGTCCACCAGCGGCTCGATCGAGATCTCGATCGACTCCGGCAGGTTCTCCGGCAGCGCGCGAACTCGGATGTGGTCGACGTTGTGAAGCAGAGTGCCATCGAGCTTGTCCACAGCGTGCGAGCAGCCGACGGTCACGAGCGCGACGTCCACGGTTACTTCTTCGCCGGACTTGAACGCGAACAGGTCGACGTGGAGAAGCTTGCGGTAGCGCGGGTCGATGTGGATGCCGTGGACCATCACCTTGCGGCTCTCGGCGCCTTCGACGCGCAGATCGATCAGCGTGTTGGAATGGAGATGCTTGCGTAGCGAGTCGAACTCGTGGGCGTCGAGCGAGACGGGCAGCAATTCGATGCCGTGGCCGAAGACGACCGCCGGCACCCGGCCCGCCTTGCGTACGCGAGCGGCACCCTTGCCCATCTCCAGCTCGGTTCTCTTCGTTGCGGTCAGAATTGTCGGGGCGGTGCTCACTTGCGGGAACCTCCTGCGCGGTTCGGTCGAGCGCGGCCGAGCGAACCGGTCGCGGGGATTGATGACTTCGTGACGTAGGAGCCTACCACGCGCGGGCGCCGTAAACAATTCGGCCCCGCGCTTTCCGGGGGGCGCGACCACGCGCCAGCGGGTGCGACAACGCGCCCGAGGTGCGACAACGCACCCGAGGTGCGACAACGCACCCGGGGTCGCGACAACGCGACCGAGGTGCGACAACGCACCCGAGGTGCGACAACGCACCCGGGGTCGCGACAACGCGACCGAGGTGCGACAACGCGCCCGAGGTCGCGGCCACGCTCCCGGGGTGTAGATTCGCTGCGTGGCTGCCACGATCCTGATTGTCGAGGACGAATACGCCGTCGCGCGCGGCATCCAGTACGCCCTCCAGCAGGAGGGCTACCAGGTCGCCGTGGCTCGATCGGGCGAAGAGGGCCTCGAATTCGCGACCCGCGAAGCCCCCGATCTGGTCGTCCTGGACGTGCGGCTCCCCGGGATCGACGGCTTCGAGGTGCTGCGGCGACTGCGGATGACCGGCTCCAAGGCCCCGGTGCTGATCCTCACCGCCCGGGACGACGAGGTCGACAAGGTCATCGGCCTGGAGCTCGGCGCCGACGACTACGTGACCAAGCCCTTCGGCCTGCGCGAACTCATGAGCCGGATCAAGGCCTTGCTGCGCCGCGCCTATGGCGACCTATCCGACGCGAGCGGCGGGCGGCTCCTGCGCCACGACGACCTGCTGATAGACCTCGAACGCCGGCGCGTCCAACGCGGGGAGAGACGCATACCCCTGACCGCCACCGAGTTCGAGATCCTGCGCCACCTCGCCAGCCGGCCCGGACGCGTCTACACGAGACGCGAGCTGCTGGAACTGATCCGCGATTACGAGGCTCTCGGCCAGGACGAAAAGACGATAAACGTCCACATCAGCCACCTTCGCGAGAAGCTCGAGGACGACCCTTCCCGGCCGCGTTTCGTATTGACGGTGAGGGGCGCGGGGTACGCCTTCGCGGAGCGCTGAGGTGGCATCGCCGCGAAACTTCGCGCGGACGCTCTCCCGGCCCCTGTCGCGCGTTCTCCCGAGAACCTTCCAGGGTCGCCTCTCCCTTGCCTTCGTCGCCGTCTTCGCCGTCGCCGTCGGGATCGTTTCCGTCCTGACCGTTTTCGTCCTCGACAACGACCTGCGCCAGCAGGAACAGACGAACCTCGAGGCCCGGGCCCGGGCGGTCGCCGCGGTGGTCCAGATCCGAGCCGAGGCGGCCGTCGGGGACGAAGCGGCCAATTCGACGGTCGTTTCGGCCGACAACGTGCTCAACCCAGGCGCGCTCGCGGTCTTCTCGTCCGAAGAGTTGAGCAACTACGCCAACCAGGTCGCCCTCGCCGACCTGCGGCTCAGGTTCGGGCTCGGTTACGAGACAGCGACGGGACCGGTCTTCGAACCCGCGAGCGGGACGTCGACCTTCAGCGCGCCTCTCACCGTGCCGCCGGGCCGCGGCCAGGCCCGCGACCAGATCAGCTACCTGGAGGTGTTCAAGGTCGCGGATCCTTCGGGCGTCCGGCCAACCTGGTATCTGGAAGTAAGCCTGTCCGCGCCCTACACCACGCGTCAGAGCACCATCGCCGCGGTCGTCGGGTTCCTGGCGCTCACGTCGCTGGGCGCGATGCTGCTGGCGATCGTGGCGGCGTCCCTGCTCGCCCGCCGCTTCACCACACCGCTGCGCCGCTTGACCGAGGCGGCGCGGGCGCTCGCCGAAGGAGACCTCGCCCGGCGGGTTCCGGCCGATCGCGCGCGGACGGGGGCGACCGAAATCACGGAGCTGTCTCGGCAGTTCAACGCCATGGCCGCCCAGGTAGAGGAAACGATGGACGTCATCCGGCGCGACCGGGACGCGGGCCGGGAGTTCCTGGCCGACGTTTCGCACGAGTTGCGGACCCCGCTGGCCGCGCTTCGAACCTTCAACGAGCTGCTCCAGGAGAAGGCCGGCAGCGATGCCGCCGCACGGGCCGAATTCCTCGAATCGAGCGCCCAGCAGATCGAACGGCTCGACTGGCTGGCTCAGAACCTGCTGGAACTCTCCAAGCTCGACTCGGGGCTGGTGCGGCTGGATCTGCGCCCCGACGACCTTCGGGCGACGGTCGAGTCGGCCGTCGAACAGGCGGAGGCGGCGGCCGAACGGCGCGGCGTGAAGCTCACCCGGGAATTCCCGGAGACGCCCCTCGTTGTTCGCCACGATCCGCAGCGGCTCGGCCAGGTGGTCAGCAACCTCGTCGGCAACGCGCTCAAATTCACGCCCCGTGGCGGCTCGGTCGTGGTCACGTTGGGCGAATACCGCCACGGCGCGCGCCTCCAGGTCATCGACACCGGCGTGGGAATCGATCCGACCGAACTTCCCCACATTTTCGAGCGCTTCTACCGCGGCTCCCGGGCCAGCGAGGCTCGGAGCAGCGGCAGCGGCCTTGGGCTCGCGATCGTCCGCTCGGTCGTGGAGATGCACGGCGGCCGCGTCATGGTCGAGAGCCGCATCGATGCCGGATCGACTTTCACAGTGACTCTGCCGACCGACCCACGTTCGGTCGCGGCCGGGAACCGAGTCGCGGCCTCGAAGACGTGACGCCGGGCAGCTGGACCGTCGCTAGCGCCGCGACCGTCGTGGCCGTCGCGGCGGCTGCTCTGGTGGCATCCGGAAAGGCACGAATCGCGGTCCGGCCGTAGCATTCGCGACGTATTACCGCAGCGGCTCACCCGCCGCGGAGCACGCGCACCGGGATTCCTTCCATATGACGGATCCTCCGCAGGAGGGCCAGCCGGCCCCGGAATCGGGGCAGCCGGACAGCTACGCTCCCAACCCGCAACCCCGCCCGAGTTGGGCGCCCGGTTACGAGAACGACCAGGCCACGCCCGAGCGCTGGTTCGAGCCCGCGGCGACCGAACCGCTCGGCGTCCTCGACCCGCCCGACCTGGGGCCGGTCGGTCCACCTGCGTCGGGATGGCCCGCTCGTCCCGTGGTGGTCGTCCTGTTGCTGGCTTCCATCGTGGGCGCCGTCCTCGGCAGCGGCGGAACATACATGGCCCTCAAGGCTTCCGGAGCGTTCGACGCGGCCGCGACTAGCCAGACCGGCGGATCGCTTTCCAACGTCAGCATCCAATCCGAATCGTCGGCCGTCGTCGCCGCAGCCCGGAAAGTGGGACCGAGCGTGGTAATGATCATCGACGAGGTCGGCGGCGCGCCTCAGGCGGTGGGCTCCGGGATCATCTACGACACGCGGGGCTGGATTCTCACCAACAAGCACGTGGTGTCGGGCGCCTCCTCGATCGTGGTCCGGCTCAGCGACAAGCGTGAGTTCCCAGGCACCGTCTACGGCCTCGACACTCTGACCGATCTGGCGATCGTCAAGATCTCGAACGCGAGCGGGCTTACCGCCGCGCCGCTCGGCGATTCGGCGGGGCTCCAGGTGGGGCAGCTCGCAATCGCGATCGGCAGCCCGCTCGGACTCGACTATCCCAACAGCGTCACCTCGGGCATCGTCTCCGGCCTGGGCCGCGACATAACGGTGGCCGGCGACGGCAGCTCGACCAACCCCGGCACCAACCTGCACGGCCTGATCCAGACAGACGCAGCGATCAATCCCGGCAACAGCGGCGGGCCGCTGATCGATGCGGACGGACGCGTGATCGGCGTTAGCACCGCCATCGCCCAATCGGCCCAGGGACTCGGGTTCGCCATCCCCATCGACGTCGCCAAGCCGATCCTCCAGCAGGCGCTCGCCGGCGAAAAGCTGTCGCGGCCGTACATCGGCATCGCCTACATGGCGATCGATCTGGGGCTCAAGGCGCAGAACAACCTGCCGCTCGACCAGGGCGCCTGGGTCCACAACGAGGATGCCAGCGGCAACCCGATCGACGCCGTCGTCGCCGGCAGCCCGGCCGACAAGGCGGGCATCAAGAACGACGACATCATCACCGCGATCGAAGGCCAGACGATCGATGCGGCTCATCCGCTCGAGGACATCCTGGTCCAGTACGCGCCTGGCCGGACGGTCAGCGTCAACGTCTATCGAGGCGGCCAGACCCTGACGCTCCACCTGACCCTCGGGACTCGCCCCGACACTACGAGTTAGTCAGGGCGGCGGCGGATCTCCACGCCGGCATTGTCGAGCTTCCCCGGCAGGGCCACCCTCGGCTTGCGCACGCGGATGACGACTTCCTCGACTTCGAACCGGGCCAGCAGGTCGCGCGCGATGGCTTCGGCAAGCGCTTCGAGGAGCTGGTAGCTCCGTTCCTCGACGATGCCGCGGCAGATCTCGAAGACATCGCGGTAATCCACCGACTTCGTCAGGTCGTCGCCGCGTCCGGCGCCGCGCAGGTCTAGGTGCAACTCCACGTCGACCTCGAACGGCTGCGCCTGGGTTCGTTCGATCGGCAGCACGCCGTGGCGGCCTTCGAAGACCATGTTCGAGAGCACGATCCGATCGCCGGCCGCAGGCTCCGTCACGGCGCGATCCAGTTGCCCGGCCGAATCACGGCATCGCACATTCTGGCGACCCTGACGTTGGCCAGGACGTCGTGGACGCGGACCAGATCGACACCGGCCGCAATTCCCAGCGCCGTCGTGGCGAGCGTGCCTTCGAGGCGATCCTCGGGTGGCAGCCCGCCGAGAACCCGGCCGATCGTGGACTTGCGCGACGTACCGAGCAGGATCGGCAGGTCCAGCTCCTTCAGTCGCGCCAGCTCACGCAGGACCAGCAGGTTGTGATCGGGCGTCTTCCCGAAGCCGAAGCCCGGATCCACGATCAGGTTCTCGCGCGGCACTCCGGCGCGAACCGCGCGCTCGACGGCGGCCCGGAGATCGGCGATCAACTCGTCCATGAGATGCTCATAACTCGCGTCGACGCGGTTGTGCATCAGGATCAAAGGCACGCCGCGCTCCGCGGCCAGTCGGGCCATGGCGTCGTCCGGCGCCACGCCCCAGACGTCGTTGATGAGCGATGCGCCGGCGTCGACGGCGGCCGCCGCGACCGCCGGCTTGGAAGTGTCGACGCTGACGGGCGTGCTCGGCAGGGTGGAATGGATCGCCGCGACCGCGGGCACGACGCGGGCCGTTTCCTCGTCCTCGCCGACCACTGTATGCCCCGGCCGCGTCGATTCGCCGCCGACGTCCACGATGTCGGCTCCCGCGGCCACCATGCGGCCCGCCTGCGCCGCGGCCGCGACGGCGAGTTCGGCCGGGTCCGAAGCGGAACCGGCGGCCGCCAGCCCATCGCCCGAGAACGAATCCGGTGTCACGTTGACGATGCCCATGACGAAGGTGCGGCTGCCCCACTCGAAGAGCCGCCCGCCGATTAGCGTTGGGACCGGGAACTCGGACCGGAACGTCATCGCGACTTGGTCTCCGCGGCAGAACTGGTCGGATCGGGCACCAGGTCCGGATCGTCCACGAGCTGGGCCCGGGCCGCTCCGACAAGGTACAGCGAACCCGCGACGTAGACAGGGCCGCTCCCGGTGGAAAGCGCCCGCTCGAGGGCCGTGCGGGGATCGGCGGCCGCCTCTGCTGACCGCCCCGTCAAGGCTTCCCAACGCGCCGCCAGCCGGTCCGAGGGAAGCGCGCGACCCCCATCGGGTGCGGTGCAGATGACCCGAGCGTCCCGGACGGCGGCGGCCCTGGAAAGGGCTGCGATCACGCCGTCGACGTCCTTGTCGGCCATGATCGCGAGCACGAGCGTGGCGCGGCCGGGCCGCAGGAACGGGCCGAGGTCGTCGATCGCGGTCGCGAGGGTAGACGCGCCGGCCGGGTTGTGAGCGCCGTCGAGCAGCACCTCCCGGCCGGCCACCTCGATGAGTTCGAGGCGCCCCGGCCAGCGAACCGCCGCATATCCCTCGCGCCGCGCCCGCTCCCCGACTGCGGCGATTCCCGCCGCCTCGAGTGCGTCGAGCGTCGCATCGGCGACCGCGGCATTGGCCGCCTGGTGGCGGCCGCGCAAGCCGACACGCGTCCGACCCAGCCGCCCGAGGTCGACCTCGATGCCGTCGCGGTCCAGGCCGCGCAGCGGCGCGGGCGGCGCTACGGTGAGCGGAGACGCCACTCGCCGGCAGCGGCGCTCGACGACGTCGAGCGCCCCGCCGGAGGCGCCCGTCACCGCCAGATCGCCGCGCACGACGATCGCCGCCTTCTCGCGCGCGATCGCCTCCACCGTGTTCCCCAGCCGATCCGTATGGTCGAGCGCCACGTTCGTGATGACCGCCACACCGCCGTCCCAGGCGTGAGTGGCGTCGAGTCTGCCCCCCAGCCCGACTTCCACCACGGCCAGGTCCACGCCCGAATTGGCGAACCAGCGGAAAGTCATGGCGGTCAGCAGCTCGAACTCGGTCGGGTCGCCGTGGCGCCGGGCAACGCCGTCGGCGAGCGCGAGAACCTCGCTGGCGATACGGGCGAACGTCTCGGGATCCACCGGCTCGCCGGCGATCTGCAGCCGCTCGCGATACGTCACCAGGTGCGGCTTCGGCGTCGCCCCAACGCGGTAACCGGCGGCTCGCAGCGCGGAATCGACGAGCGCCAGGACGCTGCCCTTGCCGTTCGTTCCGCCGATCAGCACGCCGCGGAATGAACGCTCCGGATGGCCCAGGCCCGCCAGCAAGGCACGCGTTCGGGACAATCCCAGATTGATGCCGAAGCGACCGCGGGAGTCCAGCGCGGCGAGCGCCGCCGGATAGTCGAGAGCCTCGGTCAATCCTTGGTCAACTCGTCTTCATAGAAGACGCACTGGTTGAACCGCGGCGTCAGGCACACGTCGTTGACGTAGCCCTGTTCGAGGTGAACTCCGCCGCGCACCTGGCAGCGGGAGATGTTCTGGTCCTGCCGGATCAGGGCCTTCAGGAGATGCGGCGCCTGGATCGGGATGGCCCCGCGGCAGCCGGTTACGTAGAAGTGCGGGCAGACGTTGCGACGCAGACTCGGAAGCCCAAAGCCCGTTCGGCCGGCAGGCAACGACGGGTAGCGTGGCGCCGTCGGGTTATCGATGCGGGTCAGCGTCGGCGCTCGGCGCGGCGCGATCTGACCGGCCGGCAAGTACCGGCGACCGAGGGACGGATCGGCCGGATGCCCAACAGGCGGCGGGACGCGGTTCGGTAGCCCGGTCGTTCCTCGAGTCGGAGCGCCGGAGTCCGGAGTGCCGAGCCGCGCGAACTTCGGTGGGCGTGCCTGCACTGTGTCCTCTTTACCTGAAGGGACGCTTATGAGACGTCCGCTTTCCGCAGCAGAGTACATCGATCCGCCCAAAGCTCGCACGGCCTGCATGCGGGGGCGGACTTGCCATCTGGGTAGGTAGTCGGCTCGAATCTTCCCGAACCGAAGGTGTGCGCAGCCCCACGGGCTGCCGAGCCGGAGTCCCCAACGGGCTTTCCGGCGACCGTCCCCCGGATGGCTGCTGGCAGGTGCGACAATAACGCCCATGTCGATGCGAGAACGCAGAGCCGCCCACGTTCGGCCACGCCCGCCGTCCAGCGATCGCCTGCGGTCGCAGACCATCCGCGCCGCCGCACCACCCAAGGATTCGCTGCGCCGATACCGTCCGGTCAGAACCACCGGCAGGATGCCCGTCCCGCTTGCGCTCGCCCTTATCGGGGCGTGCCTCGTGTTCGGCTTCCTCACGATATCGGTGGGCATCGGGGTTCTGTCTGGGGCGGCGGGCCAGCTCGGCGGCGCACTCGGCGGAGCCCTATCGAAGGTATCGTCCCAGTCCCTGACACCCGCGACCGCTGCTCCCTCCGGTGTGGCGCTGGACACTCCGGTATTCGCGCAGCCGGACAATCACGGCTTCACCAACCAGCCGCAGGTCGTCCTGACGGGCAGCGTGCCCGGCGGCGCGATCGGCAAGAGCGGCTATCTCGTCCGCATCTTCCTCGTCGCCGCGAGCGGGGCCAAGAGTCCGGTCGCCGACATACCCGTTGGACAGGTCAGCCAATTCCAGTCTCCGCCCCTCAACCTGGTCGAAGGCGCGAACGCGTTCGTCGCGGTCCTGGTCACTCCGTCGGGCGAGGGCGCGAGCTCGCCACCCGTCGTCTACACGCTCGATACGAAACCGCCCGCGGTGAAGATCGCCTCGCCCGCCAACAACAGTTCCCAGACGGGCACTTCGGTCCATGTCGTGGGGACGACCGACGCGGGCGCCACGATCACGATCCGCAACCCCCAGGCGCCGGGCGGTAGCTTGAGCAGCCAGGTCGTCGGCAGCGACGGCAAGTTCGACCTGACCGTCGCGATCGTGGCCGGCACCAATTCGATCCAGATCACATCGACGGATCAGGCCGGCAATTCCACGACCGTGCCGTTGACGCTCAAACGCGCTTTCGGCCAGCTGGCGGTGCACCTCAGCGTCACCCCCTCGAAGTTCTCGGTCGCGGCCCAGACGACGGTCAAGCTCACGGCCGTGGCAACCTCCGCCAACGGCGGCCCGCTGGCGGGTGCCAGCGTCACGTTCACGGTCACCGTGACCGGCCTCGGGCCGATCACCCCGGCGTCGATGACCACGGACGCGACCGGCAGCGCCACGTTCACAACCACCATCGCGGGCGCGGCGCCGGGCAGCGGCCTGGCCACGGTTCAAGTCACGTCGAGCACCGGGGATTCGATGACGGCAAGCGCCACGATCACCACAACCCCGTGATCTCGAAATAGGCCGTCCTGCGTAGCGACCTCGGCCCGCGGTGTTCGAGCTTCGCAGCTACAATCGAAGCATGGCCAGCTGGCGATGCCCCTTCTGTGGAACGCCGCAGCCGGAGACGGCACGGTGCTGGGTGTGCCATCGCTCGACGACGACCTGTGCGACCTGCCGCCATTTCCGCAAGGCCGTCACGCTGAAGCTCGGCTATTGCGCTCTGGATCGCTCGCGCAGCCCACTCACCGGCGACGAGCAGCGGGCCTGCTGGGAGCGCCCGGACGCCGAGCCCGGCAGCGCCGAGATCGAGAGATTCGGCTCCGGCTCCGGTCCCGACGGCCCGCCGGTCGTGCCGTTCGGGCTGTGGGGCGCACCGGAAGCGGCTCCCGAAACCGGCAACCTGCCGAGCCGCCGCTAGGCCGGAATAACCGCACACGCGTTCTGTTCAGACGGTCCGTTTACTACGTGGCGGTGGGGGTCGGAGTGACCTCGTGGGTCGGCGTCGGCGAGGGCGACGGCGAGGGCGACGGACTCGGACTGGGGCTGGGGCTGGGGCTCGGGCTGGGACTGGGGCTCGGCGAGGGGCTCGGGCTGGGGCTCGGCGAAGGCGACGGGGATGGCGTCGGCTCGGGGCCCTTGGAGATCACGTAGTCCACGACGAAGCCCTTGGCCACCATCGCGCCCGCCTTGGGGTTGGTGCTCAGCACCTGACCGGCCGGGACGGTCGGGTCGAATTGCTCGGTCCGCACGCCCGCCGTCAGGCCGGCCGCGATCAAGGCGAACCGCGCCTCGTCCTCGGTCTGGCCCACCAGATTCGGGACTGCGATCAGGCCGGCGGGAACGACAACGGTGACGGTGATCGCGTCGCCTTTGTGCATGGGCGTTCCCAGCGGTGGATCCTGCGCGATCACGATGTTGTCCGTCTGCCCGCCGTTGTTGGTTTGGGTAGCCTCGACAAGCTTCAGGCCTTCGTCGCTGGCCATCTGCTGGGCCTGGGTGAAGGGGATGTTGACGAGGTTCGGCGCGTAGACGGTCGCCGAAGCGCCCTTCTGATTGATGAGCAAGAAGATGATCAGCCCGACGATCGTGACCATCAGCAGCGCGAGCATGCCGGCAACCCAGAGCCACGGGCTCGGGGCAGGTTCTTCTTCCGCTTCCTGGGTCTCCAGGAATTGCGTCCGGCGGCCGAGCCTCTGAGCCTGGCCCATTTCCGGTGGATAGCCTCCGGGGGCTCGCGAGTCCGGGGAGAAGCCTTCGGGCGGCGTGGAACCGGAAACGTAGGCATCGGGGGAGTAGTTGACGCGTCCCGCGGGATTGGGCCGGATTGCACCCGAGGGAGCGGCACCGGCCACTCCACCTGCCAGGCCGGGGCCGCCGGCTGCGCCGGCTGCGTTCGCTGCACCGGCGGCGCCCGCGGCGAGGCTGCCGAGCGCCGCGGCTCCGGCTGCAGTTGCAACAACCCCGGCCACCCCCGGCCCGGCAGAACCGGGAGCCGCGGCACCGACCGAAGCTGCCGCGGCGGCGGCGCCGGCCGCGACCGGGGCCGAAGCGGTCAGGAAGCCGTCGAGCGCGGCCGCCAGGGCGGCAGCCGATTCGTAGCGATTCTCGGGCGCAGGGGCGATCGCCTTGACCACGATCGCCTCGATTGCCGAGGGCAATCCGTATCGGAATTGCGAGGGCCTGGGCGTCGGATTGGCGGCTCGGGCGGCTGCCACGGCAGCGGCAGTGTCGCCGTCCCAGGGGCGCCGACCGGTCAAAAGCTCGAACAAGAGCACTCCGAGCGCGTAGACGTCGCCGGTCTTGTCGGCCGGAACTCCCGCGTCGGCCTCGGGTGTCGCGTATGCGGCGGACTCGGCCGGAGCGTCGGCGGCAGAGGCTTCGCCGGAATCGGCGCCCGCATCGGCGGCCGAATTGGCGGTGGTCGACTCATCGACGGTCGACTCGGCCTTCGCCTCGACCAGCGCCAGCGCAACGCCGAAGTCCGTGACCTTGACCCGGCCGTCCTGCGTGATCATCACGTGGGCCGGCCTGATGTCGCTGTGCACGAGGCCGCGGGCATGGGCGGCTTCGAGGGCGCGGGCGACGCCGGAGGTTATGAGGGCGGCGCGTCGCGCCGGCAGAGGGCCGTGGCGCCGCAGCAGAGAGCCCAGGTCGTCGCCGTCGACATATTCGGTCACAACGTAGGTTCCGGCGACGTCGGTGCCGAAGTCGTAGATCGACACGACATTGGAGTGGCTGAGCCCCGCCGCGGCCCTGACGGTCTGGCGGAACTGCGACACGAAGTCGGCGTTCCGGCCGAACTCGGGCCGGAGCAGCTTGACGGCGACGTCCCGGTTCAGCTCGATGTCGCTGGCCCGATAGACGGTGGCGTAGTCGCCCTCGCCGAGCAGCTCCATGAGCCTGTAGCGGCCCCCGATCATCCGTCCGATCTCGGCCAAGTGAGAACCTCTCATGTCACGGCTGGAACGCGCCGCTGTTCGATACCGGCCCGTCCGGGGCTGCTAGCTCAGATCCAGAGTTTGCAGGTACTTACGGAACTCGGCGCCGATGTCGGGGCGCTCGAGGGCCAGCTCTACAGACGCCTTCAGCCACCCCATCGTTGTGCCGGCATCGTAGCGCACGCCGTCGAAGGCGTAGCCGTAGACGTCCTGCTCCTGCATGAGCGCCTGGATCGCATCGGTCAGCTGGATCTCGCCGCCGGCTCCGCGGGCCGTCTGCTCGAGCTTGTCGAAGATCTTGGGCGTCAGTACGTACCGCCCAATGATCGCCAGGTTGGACGGAGCCTTGTCTGGTTCGGGCTTCTCGACCAGGCCCGAAAGCTTGTACAGGCGCGAATTCGGACCGTCCACCTGAACACCGTCGATGACGCCGTAGCGGCACGTGTCCTCGTGTGGAACCTCCATCACGGCCACAACCGAGCAATGGGTCTGCTGGTAGGCGTGGATAAGCTCGCCGATGCAGGGACGATCGCCCACGACGACGTCGTCCGAGAGGATCACCGCAAAGGGCTCGTGCCCGACCAACTCTTTCGCGACCAGGACCGCATGGCCCAGGCCGAGCTGCTCTTTCTGGCGCACGTAGGACACCTGAGCCAGGTCGGAGATAGCCCGGATCTGACGCAGCATGTCGATGTCGCCGCGTGCCTCGAGCAGCTGCTCGAGTTCGAGATTGAGGTCGAAGTGATCCTCGATCGCGCGCTTCTGGCTGCTGGTGATGATGATCACCTGCTCGACGCCGGCCTCGACAGCCTCCTCGACCGCGTACTGGATCACGGGCTTGTCGACGAGCGGCAGCATCTCCTTCGGTTGGGCTTTGGTAGCCGGTAGGAAGCGGGTTCCCCAACCCGCCGCCGGAAAGACCGCCTTTCGAACGCGCATCAGACCTCAGCTCAGTTCCGGACTCGACGCCGCCGGGCGCGGCGGCCTTGGTTCAGGGAGCAGGCTGCTCCACGACTGTCATCGGGTCGACGAACTCGTGGTCGTCGCGATGGATCCCGTCGCACAGCCCCAACCGGCGGGGCTCCACGGGCAGCCATACGGGACGCATCAGCTCGCGCACTCGCGAGCGGCGGCAGAACAACGTCCCGCGCCGCGCCATCCACGCAAGAACGTGGCTTGGGTCGGCGTGGAACTCGAACGGCCCGGAGTTCAGACTCGCCGTCTGGTCCCACGGCACCGGCGCTTCCGGAGCGACCACGTCGAGGATGCTGATCCGCCACGGCTCGCCCTCGATGACTTCGCCGCAGCCGCCGCAGCGGACCGCCACGTTGTCTTTCACGATCGTGGAAATCCTGACGCCGTAAAGTTCCATCGCGGCCGGATCGTAGCAGGTCAACAACGCGCCCGCCGCCGGTTGGCCTATTGACTGATGGCACAAGCTCATATCAATGGACGAATTCGACGAAGGCGAAGAATCTGCGCTGCCGCCGTCCGAAGCGGCACGGGAGAAACGCCGCGATCACGACGCCGCCGCGCGAACCCGGGCCGGCATGCGCACGGGTCTCGCCAAGCAGTTCAAGCAGGTCCTCGACACCCAGCGCCGTCGTGCCGAAGAGGATGAGCCTCCGCCGAAAGGCCGAAGCCCGCGCCGCACGCCCTGACGTCACCGAGCGGACCCGAACCAGCCGTTGACGTAGACGCCGGTCGGGAAGAGCTCCAGGTCGTAGGCCTCGTTCGCCCCGTTTGGCTCGGTCTTGAATATTCTCCCGCCCAGGTCGAACCGCGACCAGTTCGTGGCATCGGACGAGGTCCAGGCCTGCCCCGCCTTGTTCACGGCCAGCAGACGGCCTCCGATCGAGTAGATCGCGCCATCAGAGCCGCAACCAAAGCCATTCTGGCAAGCCTTGCCCAGGGGACCATAGGTGTCGAGCTTTCGCCAGCTTGCACCGCTATCGGTCGAAACGGACCAAACCTCCGCGTCCCAGGCGTTCAGCCCGTCACCCGATACGGCCAGGAGGCTCTCCGCCCCAACGACCGACTGCGACGGCTCGCAATCGAGATTGTGACCTCAGCTGCCGAAGGTGAAGGCGTAGGCGCGAACCCCGGGGCCGTTGAAGGTGATCGTCAGCGTGCCGCTGCCGAAGCCGCCGAGGTGGACCAGGTGGTACAGGCGCGCCGGACCCACCGTCCCTGAACCGTCCGCCGCGATGTCCTCCGTCGAGCCCACGTTGCCGGCTCCTGAGACGGTCACGCGGATCGACGTGGGGGTGTCGGCGGACATGACCAGGTACACGTCGCGGGCCGCGAACGTGTATTCGAGCTTGTCTCCGGCCTTGGTCGCCTGCATGTACTGCGCCTCGAAATCGAACGTGCCCGAGACGGCCCACTCGTCGGTCGGCGGCAGCGAGCTCGGCAGCGAGAACTGGGCGACTCCGTCGGCCGGAACCGACGTCACGTAGCCGCTCTGCCGGTCGGTCCCCAGGTAAGTCTCGGGGCTCTGGCTCTGGGTGATCGGCGGTGTAGCGGTCGACATCGCGGGCACCGGGAGAGCCTTCGCTCCGGCTTCGGCCAGAAGGCTCCGGATTTGGGCCTCCGTGGTGTCGTAGTTGCCCTCTCCGAAATGGGTCGCGCGAACGTGGCCGTTGGCGTCGATCAGGTAATCGGCCGGCCAGTACTGGTTGTTGTACGCACCCCAGGTCTTGAATTCGTTGTCCTGCGCGACCGGGTACGTGATCCCAAAGCGGGCGATCGCGGCTTGAACGTTCGACGTGTCGTGCTCGAAGGCGAACTCAGGCGAGTGCACGCCCACGATCACGAGCCCTTCGGCGGCGTACTTTTGATACCAGCTCTCGACGTAAGGCAGCGTGCGAATGCAGTTGATGCAGGAGTAGGTCCAGAAGTCGACCAGGACCACCTTGCCCCGCAAGCCGGCCATCGTCAGCGGCGGGGAGTTGAGCCAGTGATCGATGCCGGTGAAGTCCGGCGCCTGCTGGCCGACGGGCAGCGCCGAGATTCCACCGGACGAACCGGTCGTCGTCGGCACCAGACTGCTCTGCCCAACTCCCAGCCCGCCGAGTGCCGACTGGACCTGGCCCGCCCGTTCCAGCGTCTGGAGGGTGCCGGTCCAGTTGGGCAGCGCGCTGGTCAGGTCGGCCGAGAGGACGGTGTCGGCGCCGACGGCCATCAATCCGGCGGTCGCCAGGACGAGGACCCCGAAGACCCGGCTCGCCCAGGCCGAGGCCGAACGCATCCGCAGCCGAGCGAGGGCGGCCCGACCACCCAGCGCTATCGCCAGCAGCGGCAGCCCGGCGCCGATCGAGTAGACGACGACAAGGGTGAGCGTTGACGCCGAGTCGGGCTGCGTCACCGCCAGGCTCGTGATCGCGCCCAGGATCGGGCCGGCGCACGGAGTCCAGACGAGGCCGAGGCCCACGCCGGTGATCAACCCACCCGCGACGCCGGGCCGGGCCAGCCGCACGCCCATCCCCGGAAGACGAGCCGTAAGGCGTTCGTAGCCGGCCGTAAGAGCCGGGACGAGCAGTGTCAACCCGAAGATCGCGATGACGGCGATGGCGATGTCGCGCAGCGTCGAACTCGGCAGGTGCAGCGCCAGGATGATCTGGGAGCTCGCGAGCGTGAAGAACGAGAAACTGGCGATCAGGCCCGCGATCACGAGGTAAGGCCGGCGGCGGTCGCCGTCGGCGCCGGTTGCGAGCACGATCGGCAGGATCGGCAGGACACACGGGGAGACGGCGGTCACGAGACCGGCAACGAAGGCGACGACGATCAGGAGCACCATCGCGGGTGTAGTACCTCCGGAGCCCGGCGACGTCAAAGCGGCCGCCGCCTCGGCTCAGCCTCCGATTGTTGTGGCGGCGTGTGACGGGCCGATGACATCCGAGGCTCGGCTGCGAACCGCAATCCGGGCGTGCGGCGGCAAAGCGCTCCGGGGTCGAGAATGGTCCCGATCAACCATCGGATGTCGGAGTCGAGAGCATGCGGATCGGTTATCAGCTTCCCCCACTGCCCACCGCCATCGTCGGCATCGTGGTCATCATCATCGGCCTGGCCATCGGGAAGATCGTGATCGCGGCGATCGGCGCCGTCCTGCTCGCGGTGGCTGCGATTCGGCTGCTGACGGGCTGGCACTAGTAGGAGCCCCACGGGATCGAGACCTCTGCTTCGACGCAGCCCGGCCTCACCAGGCGGTGCGCCGGCCGCCGATGGCCCGCGTTCCGCGGGGACGCGGCCATCATCGACTCCGTCGAGCGTGCAACGCGCTCCCCGAAGACGCGCAGAACCCGAGGAATCGACCCGTGCCCGCAATCACCGTCCCAGACATCACCGTCCTGCATCGCATACCGGAGCCCGACCCGGCCACCGCCCGCATGCGCCCCGTTCGCCGGCTCACGACCGCCCCGCACGGGCTCGAGGGTGAGGGCTTTCCCGTCCGGCGTGCCTTCGCCGGCGTAGATCTTGCAGAACTCGACCCGTTCGTCCACCTCGACCAGATGGGCGAGGTGGAGTACGCGCCGGGCGAACCGAAGGGCACGCCCTGGCACCCGCATCGAGGCTTCGAGACGGTCACGTACATGATCGACGGCACGTTCGAACACCAGGACTCGAACGGCGGCGGCGGCGTGATCACCAACGGCGACACCCAATGGATGACGGCCGGCGCGGGGATCCTCCACATCGAGAAGCCGCCCGAGTGGCTCGTCACGAGCGGCGGCCTGTTCCATGGCTTCCAGCTGTGGGTCAACCTGCCGCGAGCCCAGAAGTGGTCGCCGCCGCGCTACCAGGATCTACGGGCCGGCGAGGTGGCGCTCGCCACGTCACCTGACGGCGGCGCCCTCGTCCGGATCATCGCCGGCGAGGTCTCGGGGCACAAAGGACCGGGCTCGACCTATACGCCGATGACGCTCGTTCACGCGACGCTGAGCCCCGGCGCCCGCCTGACGCTGCCCTGGCGCGCCGACTACAACGCGCTCGTCTACGCCATGGCCGGCCAGGGGACGGTCGGCTCGGAGGCACGGCCGATCCAGACCGGCCAGCTCGCGGTCTTCGGCGCCGGCAATGCCATCACCGTCGCCGCGCTGCCGATCCAGGAAAGCCGCAGCCCGAACTTCGACATCCTGATCCTGGGTGGCCGCCCGATCGAAGAGCCGGTGGCCTGGATGGGCCCGTTCGTGATGAACACTCGCGAGGAGATCATGCAGGCGATGGCCGACTACCAGGCCGGCCGACTCGGGACCATTCCCGCCACGACCACCGCGCACAACACGCCGGATACGATCGTGGAGGCCCGCCGGCCCGTAGACGACAAGCCCGCCTGACGGGCTCGAGCCGCCGTGGCTTAGTCTGTCGGCGACATGCTCGAAACAACGCGGGCTCCAAGGCCTTCCACTCTAGCGGCACTCGCCGCTTCGGCCGCTGCCCGCCTTTCCTACGGCCGGATGCTGGCCGTGGTCACAGCGGTCGGCGGGCTGCTTCGGCTGGCGTTCATCGCCCGCCAGCCACTCGGCCTCGACGAAGACTTCACCGCCGTCGTCGTCCACCAGCCGGTCGATCGGATGGTCGACATCGTCGGCCACGACAGCGCGCCGCCACTCTTCTACCTCGTCGAGCGGGTCGTGGTGTCGGTCTTCGACGTGTTCGGCCTGGCTTCTTTCGGCGGCCTCGGCGGACCTGTGGCACTGCGTCTCGTGCCCACGCTGGCGGGGATCGCTTTGATCCCGCTGCTCGCCGCCCTGGCGCGGCGAGCCGGCGGCGACCGGGCCGCCATCGGGGCTGCGCTGTTTGCGGCGCTCGCACCCGCGACCGCGATGCTCTCCGGTTTCGCCCGGATGTACGGCCCGGCGGCGGTGCTCACGGTCGCCGCGGCGCTGCTCCTGTGGCGGGCGATCGAGCGACCCGGGGCGGCCCGCTGGGCGGCCTACGTCGTCGTTGCCGCTCTGGCCGTGTGGACCGACTACTTCTCCGCGGTGGCTCTGGCGGGGATCTTCGCCGCCGGCATTTGGCTCCGGCCGGGACGGACCGTGGCCGCGACGGCTTTCGCCGCCACTGCGGTTTCCGTGGCGACCATTGCTCCGTGGCTGATCGTTGCCCGCTCCCAGTTCGAGCATGCCGGGCAGGGCTTCTGGGTGCCCGCGCTCAGCCCCACCGTGCTCGGCGGGACGCTTGCCCAGCTGTTCGCCGGTCCTGCGGTGGACAGCCGCGTCCCCTATGGACCGGCGCTCTTCGGTCTTCAGGCCATCGCAGTGGCTGCCGGCGTTGTTTGCCTGGTCGGTGCGGTGTTCGCGTGGAGGAAGCTCAGCGCCGAAGGACGGCGCGCGGCCGGTTTCTGTCTGGTCGCCTCGAGCGCGATCGTGCTGCTCGTCCTCGCCGGTTTCTGGCGGCCGTTGCTCGATGCCCGATACGCCGGCGTCATGTGGCTGCCGCTGTTCGCCCTCGCCGGGTTGGGACTCGCCGCGATGCCGCGACGCGCGGCCGTTCTGCTGGTCGCGGCGCTGGCGGTTCCGACCCTCGCCTTGAGTGCCGGCGAGACTCACACCGATACGTCGGGGCTGGTCCCGGAGCTGAATGCCGCGGTTCAACCGCACGACCTGGCAGCGGCCGCCGTGGACCACTACCTGATCCTTCTCGACGAGGTCGATCCAGCCGTCCAGGCTCGCCTGCACATCCTATCGAGGGGCGGCGTGCCGTGGTACCTCGGGACGGCCGCGTACCCGCCCGGAGCGGTGATCCACGCCGTCCCTGCCGACGTCGTTGCCAACCGAGGTCGAATTCTTCTGGGTTGCCGATCCGGGCGTCTTCCCCGACCTGCTGCCGCCGGACTACCATTCGATCGAGTCCAGCTGCACGGTCCTGGCCTGCCTGACGGTTTACGGCCCGGCCGGTTCCTGAGGCCGGGCTCGGACGCGGCTCGCGGCACGACCGCAGCGATTCAGGATTCCTTTAGCGGCGCGATGCGATAACTCGGCCAACGGGACGCCGGATCTCGATAGTGCATCGTCCCCGCGCCACGGCCGACCGGCGGTGGCCATGAGAGGGCTACATCAGAGGTACTTAAAATGACCGCTTCCAACTCTACCTGGCGACCACTCGCGCTTGTGGGCGCCCTCCTGCTGACGGTCGTGGCCGTTGCCGCATTTGCCGCCGGCGTTGCGTCCGGAGGCCCCGTCGCGCAGGCGGCGGCGTCGACGATCCCCGGCCATCCCGAGCTTGGGCCGGGCTGGTACGCCCCGGGTTCAATCAAGGGCGGAACCGGGCAGGTCGCGATCACGATCACGAAGATCGACGGCAGCAAGCTTTCGCTCCAGACCACCGACGGTTGGACGCGAACGATCGATGCCACCGGGGCCACGATCACGAAGGCCGACGCGACGATCTCGGTTTCGGCCCTCAAGGTCGGCGACAAGATCACGTTCCGTGAGGCTCGCCAGTCCGACGGCACCTACAAAATCACGACCATCGATGTCTCCGTTCCGACTGCGGCAGGTACGGTGACGTCGGTCGGCGGGACCTCAGTGACTATCACCCAGTTCGACGGCTCCTCCAAGACGCTGACCCTTACCGGATCCACGACCTACACCGAGGCCGGCACGACCGCCTCCAAGAGCGCGCTGGCTACCGGCGTGCAAATCTCAGCCGTGGGCACCGTCAATTCGTCGGGGAATTTCACGGCCACCGCGGTCACGATCGCGCCCTCCTCGGTTCAGGGAACCGTCGCGAGCAAGACCGCGACCACGATCGTGGTGACGACCACGGCCGGCAAGACGGTCACGGTCGACGTCTCCTCGACGACCAAGTATTCGGTCCGCGGCGTCACGAGCCCGACCCTCGCCGACGTGGCGGTCGGTGACCGGATTGCGGCGCAGGGCACACAGAATGCCGACGGCTCTCTCAACGCGACGAGGGTCCAGGCGGCCCCGAACGATCAGCCCGGCTTCGGCGGGGGCGGCTTCGGCGGCGGAATCGGAGGCCCGGGCTTCGGCCGAGGCTTCGGCCGCGGCCACGGCTTCGGGGGCGGCGGTCCGAACGCCGTCGCAACCCCGCAACCATCGGCCGGCTCGACGGCTCAGCCTGCTTAGCTCCGGCTTCCGGTCTAATGCCGGCGAGAGAACCGGGAGTGGCCCCGTGCCGGTCGTGCTGTGAGCGGTTGCGGCACGATCGGCCGGGAGGCCGTCAGGATCACCTCGATTTCGGCCTGTAGCCTTCGACCCAGCGGCGTCCGAGCCAGCCACTCGAGATAGTTTCGATCCTGGCCTGCTATCTGCCCGAGCGATAGCCCGGCATAGCGACCGTAGTCGAGGACCGTTCCGGACGGAGCGCGCGCCGACGACCGCGGCCAGCCGCCCGACGTCTCCACGGTTGGAGCCGGCTTCGGCGCCGGGGCCGGCGACGGGGTTCTCGCGACCGGATCGCTCTGGGAGGCGAGCGCGGTGGCTTCGATGGAATTTCTGCGCTGCATGTCGTAACGAGCCCGCTCGTTCTCGTCGCGCAGGGTTTCCCAGGCGGCATTGAGCATCGCCATTTGCAGCTCGGAGCCGCCGACATCGGGATGATGCTTCCGGGCCAAAGCGCGGTACGCGGCCTGGATCACTTCGGGCTCCGCGTCGGGCGTGACCTGGAGTACGCGGTAGGGATCGCTAACCGTCAACATCATCAATAGAGTCGCGGGTGCGCGCCTTCGCCACAAGATCACGTTCGCCGGAAGCGGGCGGGTATTCTCGGCGGCTCCGGAGTCATCCTACTCGCGTAGTGCGGGCTACCCGTGTGGCCACGATCGATAGTCTCGGCGGCGCACCGGACCCCCCGGCGCGGATCTTCTGCCCGCAGAGATCGCGCGCGAAATCCGCTACGGTCGCCTCGGCGGCCCACCTTGTTGCGCGGTTCGAGATATGCGCCCGGCGCTCCTTGCCCGGCGGACGCGAAAGAACCGTGGGTGTCGGCGGGGCGCATACCCGACACCAGGCGCACCGGCGTCGGCGTCCCGCACCACAGGTGTCACGATGATCCCCTTCAAGAAGCTCGCCTTTGTTCCGATATTGGCCGCGCTGGTCGTGGCCGGTTGTTCCAGTGGTTCCCCCATCCAGACCCCGCCCGCCGCAACCTCGGTAGTCGCCGGGGCGACTTCGACCCTTGCCCCGGCCTCGGGCTCCACGGTGATGGCGGCCAGCGCCGGCGGCTCGACCGTCCTTGTCGCGGGCGCGAATGGAATGACCGTCTACGCCTTCAGCAATGACTCCGCCAACAGCGGCACGAGCGCGTGCACCGGCACCTGCGCGACCAAGTGGCCGCCTCTGACGGTCCCGGCCGGGACCACCCCCACGGCCGGCTCCGGCGTGTCGGGTAAGCTCGGCACGATCACCCGAACCGACAACGGCGCGGTCCAGGTCACCTATAACGGCCTCCCGCTCTACTTCTACTCGGGCGACAAGGCGGTGGGCGACACGAACGGCAATTACCCGGGCTGGAACCTCGTCAAGCCGTAACGCACGACCTCATCCGGCGTTACTGCGCCGCCGGAGCGACGGGCGGAGCGGCGAGGGCGTCCGCCAGCAGGCGGGTGCCGAGCGAAGCCGGCAGCACCGTCAGGCAACCGGCCAGAACAAGCGCGGCCGCGACGGCCGGCGAGAGAGTACCAGCCGTAAGTCCGAGCGACGCGGCCGCGGCCGGCAGGCCCAGCTGGGCGGCGGCAGCCAGCCCGAAACCGTTCCACGGCGCCGGCGCCACGACCCGGCTCGCGGCCAGGTAAATCGCCAGGACGGAGATCGCCATCACGAAGGCGAGCAGAAGCGCGGAGGGATCGCCGGCGAGAGACCTCAGGTCGAGCTGAGCGCCGATCAGGACGAAGAAGGCCGGCACGAAGAAGCCCTCGGCAATCCCCGAGAGCTGCACCTCGAGCCGGGTCGGCTCGCGCAGCCGGGCCAGGATCAGACCCGCGCCGAACCCGGCCAGGAGCGTCGAGCCCCCGGTCCTGGAGGCGATGAGCGAGAGGACCACGAGTATCAGCAGGGTCACGCGAAGCTGGAGGGCCCAGCCACGCGTCTGGGAGCGATCTCGAAGGGTCAGCGCGGTGGGCGAGCGACCAACCCGCCGGCCCACGACCAGGGCTCCGACGGTGCACGCGACTATCAGGAAGTCGCCGCCCAGCGCCTCGGGAATCTTCGCCGCGCCGATCAGGGTGAGCGGCATCACCAGAACCGTGATCGCATCCGCCAGCGGAATCCATACGAGCAGGAGGCCGACTCCGGGTCCGATCAGACTGCGCTCCTCCAGGATCGGGAAGGCGACTGCCGCGGAACTGCCCGCCAGCACGACGGCGAACAGGAACGCCGGGGCTTTCGGCTCGAGTGCCGCACCGATGGCCAGACCGATCGGCAACGACAGAAGGGCAACGACGAGGAAGGCGATTACGCCTGGGCGTATCCCGGCCCGCAGACCCGGCGCCCCCAGGTCGACATGCGAGCCCGCCACGAGCATGAGCATCGCGAACCCGAGGCTGTACAGGAGGGCATTGGCGGGCGTCGTGGTATCGAGCCAGCCGAGGCCCGTTCGACCGATACAGATGCCGGCAATCAGTTCGCCGATCACGGCCGGAATGAGCGGTCGCTTGCCTGCCGCCAGCAACGGCCCGACGAGCCCGGCCACGATGATGAGGAGCAGCGAATCGAACATTCGCGGATCGTTGTGCCGAAATGCCCCCGCGTCAAGACAGAGGTGCGGGATCACTCACCTGAGGTCGGTCTGCGGAGTGGTCGACAGCACCACCCCCGGCTGCGGCGCCCGGCTGAAGTCGAAGTCTGCGCTCAGGTCCCCGAGCTGCGGGGCGGTTTCGCGGACATCGGGACGCGAGTCGGGCCGCCCATCGGTGGCCGGATTGAGGCGCTGGCCGCCCAGGAAGTCGTCCTCGATGAACTTGAGGTACGCATCGAAGCTGAGTGTCTGGTGATCGATGTATCCATTGCGGGCGTACGGGCTGATCACCATACCGGGCACCCGGAGCCCGTAGCCGCTGCCGTCGACGGTCGGCGGCGCGACGTGGTCGTAGAAGCCGCCCCAGTCGTCCCAGGCCAGGAAGATGGCCGTGCTCGACCAGTCAGGTCCCTCCATGACGGCGTCGATGAGGCTCGTCACGTAAGACTGCCCATCCGACACGAGGGCAGGCGGGTGCTCGCTGACCTTGCCGTTGGGGACGACCCAGCTGACCGCCGGAAGCGTGCCGTCCCGCGCGGCCGTAAGGAAGTGGTCCACCGTCGTCACGTTGCCGGTCTGGCCGTCGGCCTTCACGTCACCGAAACCGGGAAGAGGGTTCCAGATGCTCGGAACGTTCGCGACTTGCTTGCCTTGTGTGCAGACCATGGCATCGTCTTCGCAATCCGGCTGCGTTCCGTCGGACAGGTAGTAGGCCCAGCTGACGTCGTTCTTGTGGAGCAGGTAGGTCAGGTCGGTCCAGGCGTAGGGAGTCGGGTTCGCCGCCGTCGGCAGCCCCGGATTCTGCAACGCGGTAGTGCAGCTCAAAGGGTTGGTCGGGTTGCTGCATCTGGCCGACCAGCCGGAAACCATGAAGAGATGCGCCGGCAGACTCCACGATGCGTTGGGTTCGTACATGTGGTCCTGCAGGACGTAGTCGCCCGCCCACGCCCAGTAGTTCGGGATTTCGCGCTGGTCCATGTAGCCCATCACGTCGGGCGTGCCGGCGCCTGCACAGGCCGGATCGAGCAAAGTAGCGCAGCCCTGCTTGGCGCGCTCCGCCTGCCCGATGAACCCGCTCATCGCTCCGCCGGCGATATCCGCGGTCGCGTTGGCCTGACCGTGAGGGCCCCCGGCGTCGGAGTTGGCCGTCATGTGAAACGGCTTGTCGCAGCCACCCGAGGCCGGGTTTGGGACGCAGACGGTCGGAGTTCCATTGCTCATAGGAATGCCGTCGGCACCCGGGTAGGTACCGAAATACGTATCGAAGGAGCGGTTCTCCTGCATGATCACGATCACGTGCTGGATGACGTGGATCGTGCCGGCGGCTGAGGGCGTGGGCAGCGGCAACGGAGCGGCGCTTCCCGACGGGCTCGGCGCGGGAGTCCCGAACGAGGAGTTGCAGCCGGCCACCGCCAGCGCGACTCCTAAGCTGAGGGCGCGGAGAGGATCGAAATCGTCTGGTCATGGCAGCAGTCCTTTCCTGGCGGACATGAAGCCATGCGTTATTCAACAGCCGGGCGTCCGCATGTCAGCGGAATGTAAAGTGCTTCAGTGTGCGTTCGGGGCCGGAGGACGCAGTTCGGCGCGCCGCCGTCGAGACCGGTTCGAAGCCAGCGAGAACGAGAGACAGGACGAAAGCCGCCGGCCACGCCGACGCGGCACGCCGGCCCAGCAGGCATGCGCGCACGCGAGACGATCACATTCCTCGGGCCCGACAGTTCGGTCCACGTTCGAACTCGCTATCCCCGGCGGCGACTTCGAGGGCTACACGCGCGCGCCTGACGAGGATTCGCGTCTGGCCGCTGCCGCCGATCCGAGAGGCGAGTTGCCGGCCGCACTCGTTTGCCGATACGCCGCCTCCGAAGCCGTGCATGAAGGCCGGCCAACTCTCGGCCGATACCTCTGGTTGGCTGCTCAGTCGGGGCCGACCGTGAGTGCTCGCGGCGGCGCCAGCTCGGGTCAGCTTCGATCTGGCAAGGAACGAGAGCCAAGGGTCTGGCATGCAAAGCAGCCGCGTCCTGTTACAACTCACCGCCCGGCGTCCCCAGCTCGCCCGCCGGGGGATATTCGCGGGGTTAGGGCTGGCGCTTCTGTGCGGCGCGATCGGCGGCTTCGCTCTGTTCGCCGGATCGACCTCGGTCGGCGGCTCGTTCGCGCTGGTGGGCCTGGGCATCGGGCTGGGCTGGGCGATGACCTGGGCGATGTACCTGATCACCGTGTCGCGCCCCCTCGCCAGGCTGGCCGAAGCCACCGAGACGCTCGCCGGAACGGACGCCGCGGCCCTCTCGGACGTTCTGGCCGCTGTGGCCGAGGGCGACCTGACCCGCCGCCTGGAGTTGCGCGTCAAACCCGTTGTCTCGGCCGGCACGAGCGAGGTGAACCGGCTGGGTGAAGGCATCTCCCAGATCATCGCCAGGCTGGGCGAGAGCGCCGCGAGCCTGAACAGTACGACCGACGAGGTCTGCCAGCGCTTGTTCTACGTCGGTCCGGACGGGTACCAACAGGGTCAGACGTGCGGCGAGGCGATGGGCAGGGCCGTCGGACAGGGCCAGGTGCTGGTGGTGACCTCCGACTTCAAGCACGCGGGCCTGGAGCTTCGACGCAAGGGCTTCGAGGGCACTCTGCACGAGCGATACCCCGGGGTCGAGATCATCCCGGCAATCCGGAGTACGTACGACCCGAACGAGATGCGGGCCGCGACGGCAGCGATGCTCAAGAAGTACCCGCGGCTGGCCGGCATCTACATCACGGTTGCCGGCGCCGGGGCCGCGTGGGCCGTCGCCGATGCGGGGCTGGCCGGGAAGGTCACGATAATCTGCCACGACCTCACCAAGGAGACGATGCCCTACGTGGCGAAGGGAGTAATCTCGGCGGCCCTCAACCAGGACCCGTACGCACAGGGACACGATCCCGTCATCCACCTGTTCAACCATCTCGCCGCCGCCTGGCAGCCGTCCGAGTCGCGGATGCTCACGGCGATGGACCTGGTGACCGCGACCAACTACGGCCAGTTCTGGCAGTCCGGCAAGGGCATGATCGAGTCCCCGACGATGGCCGGCCGGCGTCCCCGGCCGATCAGGACATCGGCGCGGCGGCTGCGAATCGCAGTTCTGGGGATGGAAGACTCGGCCTTCTGGGAACACGTCCGGACCGGCGCCCTGGCCGCCGCGGAAGAGCTACGGCCGTTCAACGCCCAGGTTGAATGGATCGTTCCTGAGGCCAGCGGCAACTTCGACCTCGTTATCTGGTCTAAGGCGATCGAGCGGCTGACCGAGCAAGGTTGGGATGCCATCGTCACGCCCATCATCGACACCGGCCTTGTTTCCTCGATCAACCGCGCCGTCGCCGCCGGCGTGCCGGTCGCGACGATGAACTCCGAACAGTCCAGCCTGCGCGGGCTCATGGCCACTCTGACCCATCGCGCCCAGAAGCTGATGTCAGTCAGCAGCGACCTGGCCGCATCGGCTCAGTCTTCGGGCATCGCGACACGGCAGATCGCCGAGAACATCGCGCAGATGGCCCAGGCGGCCACCACCGAAGCCGCCGCGATGAGCAGGGCGAACGCCAGCATCGAGCACATCACCGAATCCGTCGACGCCATCGCCGTCGGCGCCCACGAACAAGCCGAAGCCGCGGAGAGCCTGTCAGCCGCGGCGGCCCACATCGCCCAGGCCGTTTCGGTCGCCGGAGCCAGGTCCGAGTCCGTAGTCACGGCCACTATTCAGGCACGCGTCACGGCTGAGAGCGGCTCCGAGGCCGTTCGCCAGACGCTGGCCCAGATGAAGTCCATCGAGAGCGCGGTGGACACCTCGGCGGCGACGATCCGCGAGACCAACACTCGGGCTCAGCAGATCGGCGAGATCGTCGGCACCATCGAGGACATCGCCGCGCAGACCAACTTGCTCGCCCTCAACGCCGCCATCGAGGCGGCCCGAGCCGGCGATCAGGGCAGGGGTTTCGCGGTGGTCGCCAGCGAGGTCGGCAAGCTCGCCGAGAAGTCGGCCGCGGCGACCAAGGAGATCGGCGCCATCATCAACACCGTCCAGGCCACCGCGCGGCGGGCGGCCGAGGCAATGGATGTCGCCATGCAGAAAGTCCACGAAGGCTCGTCGCTGGCCCAGAACTCCGGCAATGCTCTCGACGAGCTGCTCGAATCGGCGGGCGTGACGCAGCTTCAGACCGGCGAGATGGCGGACGCCAACCAGAGGGTCGCCGGCGTCATGGACGACCTTGTGGCAGCCATCGAGCGAGTCTCCGCGGTCATCAGGGCCAACAGGGAGCGCGCCGAGATGGCCTCGGCAAGCATCCGAGAAACGCTCGATATCGTGGAGAGCGTCGCCGCGATCAGCCAGGAGAACGCGGCCTCGACCTCGCAGGTGGCCGCCTCCACGGGCATGGTTTCTCAGCAGGCCGAGGGCGTGAACGAGGCGGCGGCCAAGCTCACCGGCATCGCCCACGAGCTGGAGGGATCCACCGCGCGCTTCAGGCTCGAGCGCGACGAGCGAGACATGGAGCCCGAACCGGCAAGTCCCACCGCGCCGCGGGCCAATGTCGCCGGCGATTTACCGACGCGCAGGCGTTCGAGGGCTGCCTGAGCTCGAAAAGGGATCCTGCGGCGAGCCGCCGCTGGTCAGCTGACGGTGTCGCCGGGGGCCCAGGCGTGGACCGTTGCCGTCAGCTTGCGGGCAGCAAGCGCTTCGCTCAGCTGCGCGGGCGTCCCGGCGAGGATCGGGAATGTCCCCCAGTGGATCGGGAGGACGTCGCGGACGCCCAGGAGGTCGACCGCGATTGCCGCGGCCCGCGGGTCCATCGTGTAGTGACCGCCGATCGGCAGCATCGCCAGATCGGGCGCGAAGAGCTCGCGAATGAGCCTCATGTCGCCGAAAACTGCCGTGTCGCCGGCGTGATAGACGCGATAGCCGTTCTCGAGTTCGATGACGAAACCGACCGGCTCACCGAAGTACTTGACCGTATCTCCGCCGTACAGGTCGCCACCGGAGTGGACCGCGGGAACCATGCTTACGCGCAGTCCGTTGGTCTCGAGCGTACCGCCGATATTCATGCCGAGAATCTCTGCCGACTCGCCGATCTCAGGCTGGAGGAACAAGCTCAGCTCGTGGATGCAGGGCATCGCCGGGTGGGTCCGCCTGGCGAGCTCGAGCGTGTCGCCGTTGAAGTGATCCCCGTGACCGTGAGTGACCAGAAGCACGTCGCAGCGCTGCTGCTGTTCGACGCTGATGGGGTTCTTGGGATTGCCGAACCACGGGTCGATGAGGACGACCTGTCCGCCCGGCGTCTTGATCTCCACCCCCGCGTGGCCGAGCCAGGTGAACGAGGTCTCGCGATCTATCGTCATGACAAGCCTCCCGCCGGACGCGTCAACTGAGCCGTTTCGTCGATCGTCCGGTCGAGAATAGCAGCGCTTCGGCCCGCAGGACGCACACGTCTCGGAGCGTGCCGGCGGGCACCACGAGCGATGCAGCTGCCGGTTTCGCGCCTATCCTTGGGTTCGACAATCATGGCGGGCAGGACAGTGTCTACCTCCACCGACCCAACCTCCAATAACCATTTCTCATGGCTGGCCGTCCCGTGGCCGGTCCTGATGATTGCCGGTCTCTTCTTCGCCGGGCTGATGGCGGTTTCGGCCGCGTACGGTTTTCACGGCGACGAGATGTATTTCATCGTCGCCGGCCGTCATCCGGCCTTCGGCTACGTCGACCAGCCACCGCTGACACCGCTGCTCTCCGCCGCGTCCGTGGCGCTGTTCGGCGTCTCGCCGACAGCCGCGCGATTGCTGCCCGCCCTGGAGATGGCGCTCGTAGTGGCCCTGGTCGCGTTGATTGCGCGCGACCTCGGCGGGTCGCGCCGCGCCCAGGTCCTGGCGGCCATCACCGCCGCACTCTCCGGCTACCTCGGCGCCGGCCATCTCGACACCACCACCGACCCCGACCTCCTCGCCTGGGCGGTCATCCTGTGGCTCCTGGTAAAGCTCCTGGCCGGCGGGGATCGGCGGCTGTGGCTGGGCGTCGGGCTCGTCGCCGGGATCGGCCTGGAGAACAAGGACACGCTTCTGTTCCTCGGCGCGGGGTTGGCGGCCGGGCTCGTTCTGGCCCGACGCTGGGACGTCGTTCGGTCGCCCTGGGCGTGGGCGGCCATCGGCATCGCCTTCCTGCTGTGGCTGCCGAACCTGATATGGCAGGCGGCAAACGGCTGGCCGCAGCTCTCCATGGCGCAGGCGATCTCGCAATACGCCGGCGACAATCGCGGCCAGATCGTGCCGCTGCTGTGGCTCTTCACCGGCCCGCTTCTCTTCCCGGTAACCGCCGCGGGCCTAATCTGGGTCCTGAGGTCGAAGGCGGCGGCGCCGTGGCGGGCCATCGGGATCGCCGCGCTGGTCGGCATCGCCCTCGTCGTCGTAAGCGGCGGGAAGGCCTACTACGCCATCGGCAGCACGCCGGTGTTCATGGCCGCGGGCGCAATCCTGCTCGACCGCTGGCTGACCCGTGGCCACGTCCGCGTGCGGGCCGTGAGTTTCGCGACGGCCGCGATCCTGTCCGGCGCTCTCATCGCCTACCTGACGCTGCCGATCCTGCCGCTCGCCACTTATGCGAAGTCGACGCTTCCGGCCACTGTCCCAGACGTGGCGAACACGGTCGGCTGGCCGCAGTTCGTCGCGACGGTCGAGGGCGTCGTGGCCTCGCTGCCGGCGGACCAGCGGGCCCACGCGGTGATCCTCGCCAACGACTACAGCGAGGCGAGCCCGCTCGAGCTGCTCGGCTCGGGACTGCCGCCGGTCTACTCGGGCCACAATTCGTTCTGGACCTGGGGTCCGCCGCCGGCCGACCGAACCGTCGTCGTCCACGTCGGTGACTGGAGACCGGCCGACTGGAGCCAGTACTTCATCGGCTGCCACGTCGTCGCCACGATCGACAACGGGCTCGGCATCGACAACGGCGAGCAGGGGGCGCCCATCTCGGTGTGCACCGGCCTGCGCGCGCCCTGGGCTACGCTCTGGCCGAGCCTCCGAACCATCTCGTAGCCACCGGCGCCGGTGGCGTATGGTTTGGCTGCGCAACCCGCAGTACGTGGAGATGTGGATATGGGGTTCTTGCGACGGTTGGTCGGCGGCAGCGCGCGGCAGCCTTCCGTGCCCGACGGTCAGGATTGGCCGCCGCCCGGCCCCATCACCACCTGGCCCGTTGGGGAATCCTTCAACTCCAAGTTTCCCGCCGCGGTGTTCCTGCCCAGGGAAGGGGCGACCGTCGAGGTTGCGAAAGTCCTGGATTGCCAGGACACGTTGGAACGGATCGTCGGCGGCCGGTCCCTCGACGGCCCCCGGAAACCCGACCAGGTCGCGATGCTGCTGCCGGAGCCGTCGGGCCCGCACGGCCCCGATGCGGTCCGGGTCGTCGTGATTCCTACGAAGCGGGGTAATCCCTGGGGGAAGGTCGGCTATCTCTCTCGCGAGGACGCGATGCGCTACCGGCCGGTCATCGACCGTGTCGCCTCGATCGAGAAGGTGACCGCCTGCCATGCGTCACTGAAGATCGAGCTGGACCAGGGACTCGAAGATCGTCCGTACATCGGCGTCACGTTGCACCTGGAGACGCCGGCGGATCTGATGCGCGAACTGGACAAGAAGCTGCCCGCCTGAGTCCGCGCGACCCCGTCGCCCGCGAAGAGGGCGGGCCCGAGGCTAATGGGACCCAACTTCGGCCAGGGGACTCGCCACCGCGGGCCGCCTATCGGCCCGGCGGCCGCGAGCGCCGGAGAGTGGTACCCCCAAGCGGATTCGAACCGCTGATCTCAACCTTGAAAGGGTCGTGTCCTAGGCCTCTAGACGATGGGGGCTCGGCGCGAACGGCAGTTTAGCAGGCGAAGCGTCGTGGCTCGCGCGCGGCGCGGACGCGGTGCCGGTGGCCGAGGGACTAGGCGCCACTCGACGCGGCCTTGTGGCTATTCGGGGCGGGACCAGTTGCCGCTCAGCCACCCAGCAGCAGCATCACCGCCGCCCAACCGAGCGACAGGCCGGCCATCACCGCGGCCGCTCCCCCGGCCAGGGCGAGGATCAGCGCGCGACCGCTCCGGCCGTCCGCCCCGGCGAGGTACGCAATTCTGCCAAAGGCGGCGGTGTCCGCGACAAAGACCAGGCCGGAAACGACGGCCGCCGCGGTCAGAACGTGAAAGTCGAGGTTGTTGCCAAGCAGGGAAATGCCGAGAAACGCCACGGCCACGAACGAGGCGGCACTGAACAGGACGACGAACGGCGGGAGACGCCGGAGCCGCGCGCCTAGAGACGGGCGGACGGGCGCCTCCTCGAACGCGTCCCAGAACTCGTCGTACTCCGACTCGTCGAGTATCGCCTGGGCCGGAGCCACCGGCGTGGGCTGGCGAGGCGCACCACTCGGCTGAGGCGCGGCACTCGGCTTAGGCGCGGCGTATGGCTGCTGGGCCGTCCCCAGCCGTTGCGGCGCGCGGGGCGGCTGCCGCCCGCGGGGCCCCCGCGCATCTTGATTCTGGCTCATGCCAGAGAGCGTATCAGCCCCTGACCCTCCGCCACCTGAGACGCGGCGGGCAATTCGCGAGGCGGCGCCGAGCGGTGGTAGACCGCGACGTTGTACTCGAGGCGCGGCCGCTTCATGCCGGCGGCGAGCTCCACGCCGGCCTCACCGAAGGCCTCCGCGAGCAGGTCGTGGGCGGCTTCGATCAATTCGAATGTCCACCAGCAATGGATGACGCGGATCCGGAAGCCGGCGCCCAAAAACGGACCGTGGCGCTGGCTCCAGTTCACGCGTTCGGTTCGGATGTCGGGGCGCAGCCGCCACACGTCGTCACGGCCGTAGTCATGGACGATGAGCAGCCGGCCGCCGGGCCGAAGCAGACGCGCTGCATCGGCGACGAACGGCGATCCCGGCGTGGCCAGCTCCGACCAGAAGACCACGACCGCATCCGCGCCGCCCTGTGGCAGCGCGGCGACGCGCCGGACCAGCTCGACCAACGCTTCCTCGGAGGCGGGCATCTCGAGGGCCGTGACCCGCGCGCCGAACTCCTCCAGCTGCCGGGCCCGCTCCCCGCGGCCGCAATCGAGGACCACGACCTCCTGCCCGATTACCGGCCCGAGCTCCTGGAGCGCAGCCGGGATCTTGCCCTCGCGGTCGACGACAGCCGCGAACGCTTCGTCGAGCGCTTCGCACGGCATCTTCATCGACAGGTCCGGCATCTGACCCTCCTAGGGCTTGGGCTCGACGGCGATCACGATGCCCTCGCGGGCCGCCAGCTCCACCTCGATCGTTTCGGCCAGCCTCTGCGGCGCGAACGTGCTGATCCACCCGCGCCCCGGCCAGCTTAGCTGTTCCGCCCGGCACCCCGTCAGCCCAGGAGCCTGAAAACCGAAACGCGTCGGCTGATCTCCGGCGTTTATGGCGACCACCACCGAACGATCGACCGGGCGATCGAATGGGCGGCCTCCGGCCGATGACCGTCCGGCGCCCGAGCTTTCACCTTCTTCTCCGAACATCCCGAAGGCGACCGAGCGGCCCTCCGATGCCAGCAGGTGGAAGTGGCCGCGGCGGAGCACCGGCTCGGCTCTGCGGAGGCGCGTCAGCCCGGCGACGAAAGCCCGCAACGGCGCGTCCTGCCGGACGGGATCCCATGGATAGGCTCGCCGGCAATCCGGATCGGCGCCGCCTTCCAGTCCGACCTCGTCGCCGTAGTAGATGCACGGCGCGCCGGGCAGCGTCATCTCCACCAGCATCGCCAGGCGTAATGCCGACCTGTCGCCGCTCGCCAGGGAGAGGAACCTGGGAGTGTCGTGGCTGTCGAGCAGGTTGAGCTGCACGGACGTGACCGCCTCGGGGTACAGCCGCATGATCCGTTCGAGCTGCCGCCCGAATTCCGGCCCGTCGATCGGCCGAACGTTGCGGCCGTATTCGTGCGTCTTCGCCACGAGCTCGCCGTTGAGACGGCCCGCGCCGACGAACGAGAGGATCGCCTCGGCCAGCGGGTAGTTCATGGCGGCGTCGAAGCGATCCCCGGCCAGCCATTCCGGCGAGGGCGTCCACAGCTCGCCGACAAGGTACGCGTCGGGATTGATCGCGAGAACTCGGCGCCGGAACTCCTGCCAGAAGCCGGGCTCGGAGATTTCGTCGGGCACGTCCAGGCGCCAGCCGTCGATGCCGAATCTCATCCAGCGTTCGGCAACGGCCATGAGGTATTCGCGGACCGCGGGATTGGAATGGTTGAGCTTGGGCAGCGCGGGCAGATCCCACCAGGCCTGGTAACCGAGGCGCGGCGCGGCCGGCGCCCCGAGATCAAGCGCCGCCGGAGCGGGAATCGCGGGCTCGGGATACGCGGCGAGGCCGCGGCGGCCGGCCAGCACGTCGGGGTCGAGGTAGAACCAGTCGCGGTACGGCGAGGCGGCACCGTTCTCCAGGACGTGGTTGAACGGCCAGAACCCGCGGCTGGCATGGTTGAAGACGCCGTCCAGGATGACCCGCATGCCGCGGCTGTGGGCCCGGTCGAGCAGCTCGCGCAGCGCGGCGTCGCCGCCGAGAAGCGGATCGACCATCTCGTAGTCGTAAGTGTGGTAGCGGTGGTTCGCCGCCGACGCGAAAACCGGGTTGAGGTAAAGGGCGGTGATGCCCAACTCGGCGAGTTCGTCGAGGTGCTCGGCGACGCCCAGCAGGTCGCCGCCCTTGAAGCCCAGCGTCGTCGGCGGCGAGTCCCACGGCTCCATTGCCCCGGGCTTGGGTACGCGCCGGCTCGAGGCAAAGCGATCCGGAAATATCTGGTAGAAGACGGCGTCGCGGACCCAGTCGGGACCGGAGGAGCGGCCGGCTGCCGATCCGCCGCGGGTTGTCGGGTCGGTCACCGGCCGGACGCCGCTTTCGCGACGGGCGCAGTCGAGCCCCGAATGATCAGCCGGGTGTCGAGCACCTTGTGTTCGGGCCGCTCGAGGTCGGGGCTGGCGATCATTCGCAGCAGCAGCTTCGCCGACTCCTCGCCCTTCTGGCGGATCGGCTGGCGGACCGTGGTCAGCGGCGGGTTGGCATGCGGCGCCACGTCCAGGTCGTCGAACCCGACGATGCTCAGGTCCTCCGGGACGCGCAATCCCACTTCGCGCGCCGCCCACATGACGCCGATTGCCATGACGTCGCTCATCGCCAGAACCGCCGTCGGCCGCAGCTCGTCCTCCCAGATGCGGCGGAACGCGGCCACGCCGCCGTCGAACGACGACGAGCCCACGACGATGCGCTCGTCGCCGAGCGTGATGCCGCCCATCGACAGGCCCTGGCGATAGCCCGCCAGGCGCCGCGACGCCACGGTCTCGGTAGGCCCGGGCGAGTACTCGCGCAAACCCGGCATATTGGGCGGCTCGACGCCGACGATCACGAATTCGCGATGGCCGAGGGCGAGGAGATGCCGGGCGGCCGTCCGGGCGCCGACCTCGTCGTTCGACTCGACCGAACCGTGCTCGGGGAACGCGTCGCCGTCGACGAGAACCATCGGGATCCCGGCGCGCCGGATCTGCTCGACCTCGGGGTGGTCCTCGCTCAGGCCGACGGCCACGAAGCCGTCGACCGTGGCCCGGCTGATCGCCCGCATCAGCGACCCGCGCAACGGGGACACGAAGAGCAGCCCGTAGCCGGCATCCTCGGTAACGGAGGCGAGGCCGCCGCAAAAGGTCGAGTAGAACGGGTTGGCGAAGTTGACCGAAAGCTCCTGCGGGGTCAGCAGCCCGATGGTCATCGTGCTGGTCTGGGCTGCGGCGCCCGCCACGGAACGAGGCCGGTAGCCCAGGGCGTCGGCGACCTCACGGATGTGGGCGGCGGTCGCCGAGCCCAGCCGCTCGGGGCTGTTGAAGGCGAACGAGACCGCGGTCTTCGAGACGCCGGCTTCCCTCGCCACGTCGGCGATGCGGGCGCGCTTCGTCCTGACCTCCACACGATCCTCCGTGACGCCGGATGCGCCGGTGCTGCCCCCTGCGGTCGCACGCTATTCCGTCGGCGACGTGACTGTCAACGTGGCGGCCGGCGCATCGGCGGGACGCCGGCGCGGCGAGTGGCGCGGCGAGTGGCGGCGACTGCCGGACGAGCGGCCTCATGCGAGAATTCGGTGCCGCCCGGCGCCATCGGACGCGGCGGGCTGAGATTGCTGCTGGAGGCTCGACGATGCGGCTGGTTACGATCCGACCGAGGACCGGCGGCGATGTAGCGGCCGTGGACCACCAGGCGGCGATCCTGCTCTCGGGCGGCCGGATCCTGACGATCGGCGCTCTCGCCGAAATCGCGCCTTCAGAGCTGCCGAGCGAGTTCGGCCGCGCGCCTCTCGCCGATCTTTTCGAGCTGGACCCCGGCTTCGGGAAGATTCGCGCCGCTCTCGAACTGGCAAGCGCCGGCGCGATTGAGGCCGCGTCGATCGAGCCCGCTTCGGTGCGCCTTGCGGCGCCGATACCGCGGCCGGGCAAGATCGTCGGCGTTGGCTACAACTACCTCGAGCATGTTCGCGAGCAGGGCCGCGAGCGACCGACCAGGCCGGTGCTGTTCTCGATGTTCGCCAACGCGGTGATCGGCGACGGAGAAGCGATCCGCAAGCCCGCCGGAACCCATGCCCTCGACCTCGAGGCCGAGCTGGCCGTTGTGATCGGCCGACGAGCCTCGCGAGTTCCGGCCGATCGAGCGCTCGACTACGTGGCGGGCCACACGGCCGCGAACGATGTCACGGCCCGCGACTGGCAGGGCCAGGCCAGGGCGCTGGGGCCGGGCGAGCAGGGCGACGGCCAGTGGCTGCGGGCGAAGGGATCGGACACGTTCCTGCCGCTCGGGCCGTGTCTTGTCACGGCCGATGAGCTGGGAGAGGGCCGCGGGCTCGCCGTCCGGTCGTGGCTGACGGCGCGCGGCGAAGCCGCGGGTCGCGAAGCCGCGCCACTCCAGATGCAGAACGGCAACACCGCCGACCTGATGTTCGGCGTGGCTGAGCTGGTTGCCCTGATCAGCGCGGAGGTGACCCTCGATCCGGGCGACGTCATAGTCACCGGCACGCCCAGCGGCGTCGGCGTGTTTCGCGAGCCGCCGTTGTTCCTGGAGCCGGGCGATCTGGTTCGGGTCGAGGTCGAGGGGATCGGAAGTCTGACCAGCCCGGTCGCGGATCAAGGCGGCCGCGCGCCGGATGGTTCGCCTGCGGCGCGTTTCCTGGCGGCCGCCGCCGGGTAGCGCCGGGCCAGTGCGGTAGCGCCGGGTCGCGACGGTACGGCGACCTAGCTCGTCCTGGCCGCGACCCGGTCCTGGTCCGGCGCCTCGTCCTCGTTCTCGGCATGGTCCGCATGGACCCGCAGATCGAGCCTCTCCGCGAGTTCCGTGAGCATCTTGCGCACCTGATCCGGACCTACGAGGCGCATCTTTGCGACGGTTTTCCCGCCGCCCACGTGGACTGTAACCGCACCTTCGGGAGCGGCCCGGAACATGTCCTCGTCGGTTACGTCGTCGCCGACTATCAGCATCCTCGCGTCCGGGCAGGCAGCCGCGAGCTCCTTCACCACCAGGCCCTTGTCCGTGCCCGAGTCCTTGACCTCGACCACGCGGCTGCCCTGCAGGATCGTCGCCGACGTGTCGGCCAGGGCCGCGCCGAGCTCCCGCGTCAGCCGCGCCGCCTCGCGCCGGCCTTTCGCCACGGCCACCTTGCGGTAGTGCCAGCTGACCGACGCGTCCTTCTCCTCTACGAGAGAGCCCTCGACCGCCGCCGCCCGGATGGCCATGATGTCGCGGGCCGCGCCCAGCCAGGCCGGGTTGACATCCCGGCGGACCCATTTCTCCGAGCGAGCGTCGCGGGACCACAGCCCGTGTTCGGCGTGGAGTCCGATCGGGAGGCTGCCGAGCCAGAGCTCGATGTCGCCGCGGCGCCGGCCGCTCACAACGTGGACGTCCACGCCGGGCAGCAACGCCAGCGAAGCCACGATCCGGAGAATCTCCGAGTCGGGGCTCGCCTCCTCCGGCGAGGGCCGCAGCCCGACGAGCGTGCCGTCGTAGTCGACGAGGATCGTGAGCGGGCCGGGGCTCGCCAGGACGGCGCGTGCCACTTCCTCCGGCGTGTTCGTGGCGGCCAGCTCCGCTCCGGGACGGGCCTGCCGGCGGGCCTCGAGACGCAGCGCGCCGACGTATTCGCGGGCCCAGCGGTGGACGTCGTGGCTGCGGACCTGCTCGCGCAGGCCGGCCATCCGCGCCCTTCGCTCGGCCTCGGGCATGCCGAGCGCCGTGTGGATCGCCGCGGCGACCCCGTCCAGGTCATACGGGTTGACGAGCAGCGCATCGGTCAGCTCGGCCGCGGCTCCCGCGAACTCGCTCAAGATCAGCACCCCGTCGCCGTCATGGCGAGTGGCGACGAATTCCTTGGCGACCAGGTTCATGCCGTCGCGCAGCGGCGTGACGAGGGCGATGGAAGCGGCCCGGTAGAACGCGGCCAGCCTCTCGCTGTTGAGGTTCTGCGAGATGTAGTGGATCGGGTCGTGCCCGGGCGACGCAAACCGGCCGTTGATCCGGCCGACCGTTTCGTTGACGGCGCGCTGGATCTCACGGTACTGGCTCACCGAACCGCGCGACGGGGCGGCCACCTGGACCAGCCGGACGCGGCCGCGCATCTTCGGGTACTTCTCGAGGAGGTGCTCGAACGCCAGCAGCCGCCGGGTGATGCCCTTCGTGTAGTCGAGACGGTCGACCGAAACGATCAGAGCGGCGCCGTCCGCCGACTGGCGCAATCGCTCGGCTTCCGCCACGACCGCGGGGCTGCCGCCGAGGTTGTCGTAGTGGGCGGCATCGATGCCCATCGGGAAAGTGCCGACCCGGATCGAGCGCCCGGCGAAGCTCACGCGCCCCTGACGAGTTTCGCAGCCGAGCACGTTGGCGGCGGAAGTCTGGAAGTGGAGCCCGTACGAGATCGTGTGGAAGCCGATCAGCGACGCCCCCAGCATGCCCTCGAGCAGCTCACGGCGCCACTGCAGCAGCCGGAAGATCTCGGCCGACGGGAACGGCACGTGGAGGAAGTAGCCGATCGCCGCGTCGGGCAGCCGCTGGCGGACCATCCCGGGCACCAGGGCGAGCTGGTAGTCGTGGATCCAGATCAGGTCGCCGGGCTGGTATTCGTCGACGACCGCATTGGCGAATCGTCGGTTGACGCGCTCGTAGGTTTCCCAGCCCTCGGAGGTGAGCGGCAGCTTGTCCAGCTGGTAATGCAGGAGCGGCCACAGGACGCCGTTGGAGAAGCCGTCGTAATAGCGCTGGACCTCGGCAGCGGACAGCTCTATCGGAATGGCGTTGAGGGCGGCGAGGCGACCCTGCAGGGCCTTGCGCTGTTCCGGGTTGAGCCGCCACGACTCGCCTGGCCAGCCGATCCAGACGCTCTTGCCGCGCTCGTGGTAGCCGCTTAGCCCCGTGGCGAGACCGCCGGAGCTCCGCTCCACGACCAATTCGCCGTGATCGACACGAACCGAAATCGGCAGCCGGTTCGACACCAGGATCACCCGGCCCGATCGCTTCGCGTCGTCCGAGCGAACCGGCGGACGAGTCGCGGCGCGTCCACGAGATCGACCGGCCGAGCTTGCTTCCATCTTGCCTCCTGACGGCCAGCCTAGGCCCGGCCGCCGAAATGCGCCACCCGCGGCCCCGACGTCCTAGAGCCCGAGCAGTTCGAGCAACCCTCGCAGCGAGCTCGGCACGCGGCTCGGGTCGTGGCGGAGATCCGCGTCCAGATCCTCGAGCAGCCGCTGGATCAGGAACGAGTCGAGCAGGCAAACCCACTCGTCCTCGTTGGCGGGAAGGAACGTGGCGGCTCCGGTGGTCTCGCGATAACCGCGCAGGAATGAGGCGCCCACCCACAAGAACCACTGCCGCGCCCAGACGTCGAGTGTTGCGGCGTCCTCGGAGCGCAACGAGCCGCCGACATCGGAATCGCGCATCCGGCCCAGGGCAACGTCGTGGAACGAGCGGATCATGCCCGCCAGGTCCCGGAGCGCCGAGCGCTTTAGCAGCCGCTCCCCCGCCGGCCGGCTCGCGTCGCCTTCGAAGTCGATCATCACCAGGCCGCGCTCGCCGCGCATGACCTGGCTCAGCTTCAGGTCGCCGTGGATCCGGATCCGCGATCCGGTGAACTTCCGCCCCAGCAGCATTCGCAGCCGCTCCCGCAACTCCCCCTTGCGCCGGAGGATCAACCGGGCGTCGGCTGCGGCCGAACCTTCGAGAGCAGGCGAACCGGCCTCGAGGTGGCGCGTGACATGGACGATGGCGGCGTCGATCGACTGGTACAGAGAACGCTGATAGAGCCGCGTGAAAGGCTCGGGGGCGAAGTCCGGATCGTCTGGCGCGGACGCCATGATGGCGTGGAATTCGCCGATCCGATTGCCGATCGATCGGGCGGTTGTCAGGTATGTACCAACCAGAAGATGGGCGGGACCGGGCAGCTCGTCGCCGGCCGTCCGGATCAAGTCGGCGGCGGTGATGGCCGGCACGACGCTCGGGGGCGGGCTGGCGGCCGCCTGATCGAGGAAGCCGAGCAGCGCTTCGCGGGTCATCTCGGCCACGTCACCCTCGTGCACCATCCGTTCCCGGAGCAACGCCGCGCTGCCGCTGGGGCCGCGCGACGGCCGGTATTCGAGCTCGCCGAACACCCGCGGGGCCCATGTCGCGCCGTGGCCGGTCAGGAATCCCATGACTTCGGCTTCCGGGTCGCGACCGGGCTCGAAGGCGTGGCGAAGCTCGAGTACGAGATCAGGCTGCCCGGCGGGAAGATCGGCCTCGCGCCGGCCTCGGAGCGCGCCTCGGGTATCGCGGATCAGCCGGCCCCTGTCGATCGCATCGATCATATGGCCGATGAAGCCCTCATCGAACGAAGCGTCGACGAGGAAGCCGGCCTCCTGACCACCGCTCGAGACCAGTGCGGCGATACGGGTGCCGGGCGGCTCGGTCCGCAGAGAGGCGCCGTCGGCGAAGACAAGCACGTCGCCGCGAAGCCCGGCGGTGGTCAGCGGTATCAGGTAAGTGTCCGATTCGCCTTCCGAGTAGTTGACCCGCAGCACGATCATGACCGTCGTGCCCGACTCCGGGCCGCACATCGATCCGATCGACTATTGCGGCGTCCTTGACGCGGCGACCGTGGCCCCGATACCAGGCTCGATCCCTCATCCAGCGCAGCAGGATCGAGGTCAGGGCAGCCTCGAGGCGGCCGTCGAGTACGTCGCCCATCTGATTTGCCGCGAGCTTCGCCAGCGCCGGAGTCGAGCCGCCGCCGTCGGCGCCGCCGGCAAGTGGCTCGAGCGAGAACCACAGGAATTCGTGCGGCCCGAGGCTCAGCGGGTAAGGTGCTCGTCCGATCGGTGGAAACTCGATGCGCCCGAACATCTCGATAGGTTGCCGACCTTCGTAGGCCGCCAGGTCCAGCTCGAGCGGCTGGAAGAAGCGGGACAGATTCGCCACGACCAGGATCGTCTCGTCGCCGTAGCTGCGGATGAAAGCGAGAACGTGGCGGTTGGCCGGGTGGAGCATTCGCAGGTCGCCGCGCCCGAACGCCGGGTGGCGCTTGCGCAGCGCGATCAGCCGTTTGATCCACCACAGCAGCGAGTGCGGGTTGCCCTGCTGGACGGAGACGTTGACCGCCTCGAAATGGTGCTCCGGGTCGGTGACCACGGGCAGGTACAGCTGCTTCGCGGTTCGCCGTCGAGAAGCCGGCGTTCCGGTCGCCGTTCCACTGCATCGGCGTCCGGACGCTGTCGCGGTCGCCGAGGTAGACGTTGTCGCCCATGCCGATCTCGTCGCCGTAGTAGATCACCGGCGTGCCCGGCAGCGAGAAGAGCAGCCCGTTCATCAGCTCGATCCGGCGGCGATGGTTGCCCAGCAGCGGCGCGAGGCGGCGCCGGATGCCGAGGTTGATCCGCGCCCGAGGGTCGTCGGCGTAGACGCGGTACATGTAGTCGCGCTCTTCGTCGGTGACCATCTCAAGGGTCAGCTCGTCGTGGTTGCGCAGGAACAGGGCCCACTGCGCGGTCTCGGGTATCGGCGGGGTCTGCTCGACGATGTCCACGATCGGCAGACGGTCCTCCATGCGGATGGCCATGAACATCCGCGGCATGACCGGGAAGTTGAATGCCATGTGGCATTCGTCGCCGTTGCCGAAATAGGCGGCCGATTCCTCGGGCCACTGGTTCGCCTCGGCCAGGAGCATGCCGATCGCCGTAGAGCTCGTCGACGTGGCGGCGCAGTTCGCGCAGGAACTCGTGGGTCTCGGGCAGGTTCTCGCAGTCGGTGCCTTCGCGCTCGTAAAGGTACGGGACTGCGTCGAGCCGGAGGCCGTCCACGCCCCGCTGCAGCCAGAAGTCCATGGCCTTCGTAGATCGCCTGCGCGAACCCGGGGGTTGTCGAAGTTGAGGTCGGGCTGATGGGAGTAGAAGCGATGCCAGTAATAGGCGCCGGCGACCGGATCCCAGGTCCAGTTCGAGGTCTCGAAGTCCTTGAAGATGATCCGAGCGTCGGCGTAGCTGATCCGGCGTGTCGCTCCAGACGTAGAAGTCGCGCCACGGGCTGCCCGGTTTGGCTTGGCGCGCCCGCTGGAACCAGGGATGCTGGTCCGAGGTGTGGTTGCAGACCAGTTCCGTGATGACCCGCAGCCCGCGGCGGTGAGCCTCGCGGATGAACGTCTCCACATCGCGGAGCGTTCCGTAGGCCGGGTTGACGCTCGTGTAGTCGGCGATGTCGTAGCCGTCGTCTCGCAACGGCGAGGGATAGAAGGGCAGCAGCCAGAGGGCGGTCACGCCCAGGTCGACGAGGTAGTCGAGCTTCTCGGTCAGACCGCGGAAGTCGCCGATGCCGTCGCCGTTGCTGTCGTGGAACGGCGCGGACATGGACCTCGTAGATGACGGCGTCGCGGTACCACTGCGGATCGCCGACGGGATGCGGGGCCGCCGGCGAAGCCGGGGCGCCGGGTGCGGCTGAGGCTGCCGCCGCCGTTGCCGGCGAAGCCGCGTTGACTTCCGCGTCCTTCATGAGGCCTATCCTACGCGCGGTTCTCGGAAGCCACGGCCGTCCGGGCGGACAAGTGGCACAATCGACTCGTGGTCAGCGATCGACAACAATCCGCTGCGCCCGGCGCCGCTTCCGCCGACGGTGACGGCACCGACGACGACGCCCAACCTGCAGTCGCCAGAGCGGCAGCCGCGGCCGCGCTGATCGCCACCGCCGGCTCCGTCGACCTGCGCATCCCGAAGACGATGCGGGCGCTGGTGAAGGTCAGGCCCGAGGCCGGCGCGGAGATGCGCGAAGTTCCCGTCCCCCGCCCCGGACCCGGGAGAGCTGCTGATACGCCTCGAGGCCGTGTCGCTGTGCGGCACCGACCTGCATATCTACCGCTGGGACGAATGGGCGCAGAGCCGCATGGGCAGGCACCTGCCGCGCATCTTCGGCCACGAAATGGCCGGTCGGGTCGTCGGCCACGGGCCCGGCACCGGGGCGGTGCCGCTGGGCACGCGCGTCGCCGCCGAGACCCACCTCGTGGACTGGACCTGCTACCAGTGCCGGACCGGCCGCGAGCACGTCTGCGCCAACCTCCAAGATCCTCGGTGTGGACGCGACAGGGCGCGTTTGCCGAGTACATGGTGCCTGCCGGAGCGGAACGCCTGGCCCAGCGAAGGCCTGTCTCCCGAGATCGCGGCGATCCAGGAGCCGATGGGCAACGCGGTCTTCGCCACGTTCGTGGAGGACATCACCACCGCCACGGTCGCTGTCCTGGGGTGCGGGCCGATCGGGCTGATGGCGGTGGCGATCTGCAAGTTCGCCGGCGCGTCGCGGGTCTTCGCCACGGACGTAATGCCCCACCGCCGCGAGATGGCGGCCCGGATGGGCGCCGACTGCGTCCTCGACGGCGCCACGGACGTGGCGGCCGAGGTTCGGCGCGAGACCGGAGGCACGGGGGTGGACGTCGTCCTGGAGATGAGCGGCGCCGAGTCCGGCGATCCACCAGGCCTTCGAGATGACTACCAACGGCGGCCGCGTCTCGCTCCTCGGCCTGCCCAGTCGCACCCGGTCACCCTCGACCTCAACGACGCGATCATCTTCCGGGGCGTGCGCGTCTACGGCATCACCGGCCGCAAGCTCTGGGAAACCTGGTACAAGACCGCGGCCCTGCTGCGCGAGGGCCTGGATGTCCGCCCGATCATCACCGACAGGCTGCCGCTGGCCCGCTACGCCGACGCTTTCGAGATGCTCGCCGACGGCGTCGCCGGCAAGGTCGTTCTGCTGCCGCAGGAGGAGCTGACACCAATGAGCCGAAGCGAAGTCATCCGCCACGAACCCGCTCGCCTTCCTCGCCGATGAGATCGACGAGTTGAAGCGCGCAGAGTCTCTACCGGCCGATGCGGGTCGTGAGTTCCGCGCAGAGCTCTTCGGTAACCGTGGACGGCCGCGAGCTGATCAATCTCTCCTCGAACAACTACCTGGGCCTCACGACCCACCCGCGGCTCGTCGACGCCGCCATCGCCGCGACCCGCGACTTCGGGGCGGGCTCCGGCGCTGTCCGGACGATCGCCGGCAACATGACGCATCCACGAGACGCCTGGAGACCGAGCTGGCCGAGTTCAAGCACGTCGAGGCGGTGCTGACCTTCCAGTCCGGCTTCACCGCCAACACCGGCGTGATCCCCGTCGTCGACCGGCGAGAAGGACCTGATCGTTTCCGACGCGCTGAACCACGCCTCGATCATCGACGGCATGCGCCTCTCCAAGGCGCCGCGGGTCGTGTTTCCGCACAAGGACGTGGCCGCTCTCGCGCGAGCTGCTGCGCGAGGCCCGCGCGAAGGGCCGACCCGACGCCGACGGCGAGCCGTACCGCCTGATCCTCGTGGTCACCGACGGCGTCTTCAGCATGGACGGCGACATCGCGCCGCTGCCCGGGATCGTGGCCGCGGCCGAGGAATTCGGCGCCGCGGTCATGGTCGACGACGCCCACGCCTCCGGGGTCCTGGGCCGCAACGGCCGCGGGACGCGTGGACCACTTCGACCTCCACGGCCGGGTGGCGATCCAGGTCGGGACGCTGAGCAAAGCCGTCGGCGTCCTGGGCGGTTACGTCGCCGGGCAGCCAGGCTCTGCGCGACATGCTGATCCAGCGGGCGCGTCCGTTCCTCTTCTCGACGTCCCACCCGCCCGGCCGTCGCGGCGGCATGCCTCGCCGCGATCCAGGTCCTGCGCGACGAGCCCGAGCTGATCGACCGTCTGTGGGCGAACACCCGCTACTTCAAGGGCGAGCTGCACGCGGCTCGGCTTCGATACCGGCGTCTCGGAGACTCCGATCACGCCGGTGATGATGGGCGACTCGGCAACGGCGATCGAATTCAGCCGCCGGCTGTTCGAGGCGGGTGTATTCGCCCAGCCGGTCGTGTACCCGACGGTCGCGCTAGACAAGGCTCGAATCCGGACGATCGTGACCGCCGAACATTCGACCGAACAGCTCGATCGCTGCCTGGGCGCATTCGGGAAAGTCGGCCGAGAGCTCGGAATGATCGCAGGCTGATGGTCGATCGCGCCCCTGCCCAGGCGGTCGATCTGCCGCTGGATTCGCATCTGCACACCGACTTCTCGCACGATTCGAGCGTCCCGCTCGAGTTGTATGCGGCTCAGGCCGCGCAGCGCGGGATCCGCGAAATCGCCATCACCGACCACGTGGACTTCCTCCCGGGGGCGCCCGGCTACGAGGCGTTCGACTTCGGCGAGCGCGAGCGGATGATCCGCGACGCCGCCGGGCGCTGGGCCGGGAAGGTCACGATCCGCTTCGGCGTGGAGCTGACTTACGAGAGCCGCTTCGAGGACGAGATACGAGAGCACCTTCGGTCGCATTCGTACGACTATTCGATCGGATCGGTTCATGCCGTGCTGGACTCGCTGTATTGCCGTGACCGGATCGAGGCCTTCGCGCGCGGCAAAACCGTGGCCGAGGCCGTGGCGCCGTACTTCGGGGAGGTGGAGGCCGCGATCCGCAGCCACCTCTTCGACACGATCGGCCACCTCGACCAGTGCAAGCGCTGGCTGCGCCCGTGGTTCTCGCCGGCCGATTTCGCCACCATCCCGGAGTCGTACGAGCCGCTGCTCGAGGCGCTGGTCGAGAGCGGCACAGCGCTGGAGGTCAATGCGTCGGGGCTGCGCGACCACACCGGCGAGACGTATCCAGGGCCGTGGGTCGTGCGCCGCTTCCGTGAGCTGGGCGGCGAGCGGGTGACGGTCGGTTCGGACGCGCACCTGCCCCAGTCGTTCGCGTTCGGACTGGAGGAAGCCTGCGAGATAGTGGCCGCCGCGGGCTTCAACCGGCTGACGCTGCAGCGAGCCGTTGAACGCGGTGATCTGGTCCTTCCCGGGCGGTTTCTTCCAAACAAATGAGCGTGCCGGCTGACGCACAGCCGACACCCGTTCCCGGCCGGGCCGCCTACCCTGGACGAATGGAGTGGATCGTCGCTTGGAGTTGATCGTCCTCGGCGCCGCGCCGGCGTACACGGACCGTCGCGGTTCGGCTGCCTCTGCGTACCTGCTGCAGGCCGGCGGGGAAAGCCTGCTGCTCGACCTCGGCCAGGGCGCTTTCTCCAACCTGGCCGCGACGGTAGAGCCGAGCTCACTGGCGGCGGTCCTGGTGAGTCATCTCCACCCGGACCACTTCATCGACCTCGTGCCCCTGCGCCACTACCTCAAGTGGGAATTCAAGCCGTCGCGGCGGCTTCGAGTGGCTGCGCCGGCCGGCCTGGGCGGTCGTCTTGACATCATCAACGGCGAACCGGGCTTCGCGGCGGAGGCGCTCGACATCGATGCGCTGACCGAGGGAGTGCAACGCATCGGGTCGTTCGAGGTCGAGGTGAGGCAGGTCGCGCATACCGACGAGAGCTACGCGTTCCGGGCCGCGGTCGCGGGGAGTGGCGTGGCGGGGAGTGGCGTGGCGGGGAGTGGCGCCGCCGCCGGGGGAGCGCCCGCAGGCCTTGTCTACTCCGGCGACTGCGCCCGTGCCGACGACCTCGCCCCGCTGATCCGACCCGGCGACACGCTGCTCTCCGAAGCCACGTTCGGCGCCGGCCCGGTCGCGCCGGGTGCGCAGCACATCACGTCCGGCGACGTTGCGCGGGTCGCCGCTCGGTGCGGTGCGGCGCGCATCCTGCTGACGCACATCCTCGCGACCCACTCCCGGAACGGGACGATCTCGGCGGCCCAGGCCGCCTTCGCCGGCCCGATCCAGCTGGTCACCGAGGGCGATCGTTTCGAGGTATAGCCGGCGCCGATCGTCGGAGCGGCCGGTGCCACGCCCCGGCGCCGCTCTCGCTACCATTCGAACATGACCCCCGACGCCACCGCCAGCTTGCGCAGCCAGGTCAGACTGGCCATCGAGGCTGCTCGCCAGCAGATCCGCGCCGAAATAGCCGGCACCCGACGAGCCGCTGGACGTCGGCTACCGACGTGGAGAGGCCCGCCGACCCGGTCCGCGGCGACTTCGCCAGCACCGTGGCTCTCAAGCTCGCCAGGCCGCTTCGCCGACCGCCGCTCCAGATCGCCCAGGCCATCGCCGCCCACGTCGCGACGACCGCCACCGACCCCGACTCCCCGATCGCATCTGTCGAGGTCGCGGCGCCAGGGTTCCTGAACCTGCGCCTCGCCGACACCGCGCTCGCGGCCACGGTCCAGCGGGTCCTCGCCGCGCCCGCCACCTGGGGTCACGTCTCCGCCGAGCACCCCGAACGCGTCAACGTGGAGTTCGTATCGGCCAACCCGACCGGGCCGCTCCACATCGGCAATGCGCGCGGCGCCTTCACCGGCGACCTGCTTTGCCGGGTGCTCGCCGCCGCCGGGCACGAAGTCGCGCGCGAGTACTACTTCAACGACTTCGGCAGCCAGGTCAAGAACCTCGGCGCATCGGTGGTGGCGATCCGCGACGGCCAGCGAGATCCCCGAAGACGGCTACCGCGGCGACTACGTCTACGAGATGGCCCGGGATTTGCCGGCCTCAGTCCTCGACGGACGCCAAGCGCAACGGCGAGGATCCGTCCTGGGCGATCGGACGGTGGGCTTCGGAGAAGGTTCGAGCGGGCATCGAGGCCAGCCTCGAGCGCCTGGGCTGCCATTTCGACGTCTGGCGTTCCGAGTCCACCCTCCACAACAAAGGCTGGGTCGGCCGGGCGGTCGATCGGCTGCGCGAAGCCGGCGACGTCTACGAGGAGGACGGCGCGGTCGTCTTCCGTTCGACCAAATACGGCGACGACAAGGATCGCGTCATCCTCCGCTCCAAGGGCGGCGCGCCCACTTACTTCGCGGCCGACATCGGCTACCTCGTCGAGAAGCTCAGCCGCGGCTATAACCGCATCGTCTTCATCTGGGGCGAGGACCACCACGGCTACGTTGCCCGAGTTCAGGCAGCTGCCGAATCGCTCGGCTACGACCGGTCCTGCGTGCAGATGATCCTGACCGCCTGGGTTCGCTTCGTTCGCGACGGCAAGGAAGTGCCGATGTCCAAGCGGACGGGCGAGTTCATCACCCTCGACGAGCTGCTGGCCGAGATCGGCGTCGACGCGGCCCGCTGGTTCTTCGCCTCACGCGCGGCTTCGAGCGGCATCGACTTCGACATCGAACTTGCGAAGAAGCAATCGAGCGAGAACCCGGTCTACTACGTCCAGTACGCCCACGCGCGAATCGCCTCGATCCTGCGCCGGGCCGCCGAATCGGGCATGACGGCTCCTGCCGCCGACGACCCGCGGCTGGCCGCGTTGCTGGCGGGCGTCCTGCCGGGCGGCCCCGAGGCACAGCTGGCTCGCCAGATCGTGCGCCTGCCCGACGTTGTCGAGGACGCTGCCTCGAGCGAGGAGACGCACGGCGTGACGGCCTACGCCACAGACCTCGCGACTGCGTTCCATGCCTTCTACCGCGACGCGCGCGTCATCGAAGAATCGGAGCCGGAACGGTCGGCGGCGCGCCTTGCGCTGGTGGCCGCGGCCAAGACGACGCTCGCCAACGCCCTCGGCCTGCTGGGGATCGCCGCTCCCGAATCGATGTAGCCGGGACCGTCAGCCGATCGGGTTGCAGGTCGAGAAGGCGTCGAGCGTGGCCCGGTCCGAAGCCACGTACACGTCCACGGTGCCTGCGCCGCTGCATACCGCAATCTGATCCCCGAGCCGCCCCGCGGCCAGGGCAGCTTCGCCGCGGAAGCTCTGCACGCCCGCGTCGGTGCGCCACGCCGTGCGCAGCACCACCGCCCACCCGCCGCTCGGTCCTTCGTACAACGCGGTCCTGTCGCCGCCCCACTGGGAAGTGGCGCCGGTCGCGGCGGTCGTCTCGGCGGCGGTCGGATGCTCGCCTTCGAGCCAGACGGTAAGGGCCAGTTCACCGAGCGTGTCTTGCGTGACGAGCTGCCAGCCGGCCGGCAGAGTGGCCGGCACCTTCGGGACCGTGACCGCCACCGGTTCGATCCCGGCCGAGTACAGCTCCGGATGGAGAATCTGGGAGGTCGAGTCGGGCGGTTTCGACCAGAGCGCGTCGACGGCCGCCCAGCCGCCCGTGTCGTAAACGCTCTGCACGAACGCCATGCCCTGCTGGTAGGGGAAGGTGAGCGTCTGGCGCAGAATCGCGGGCGCGGCGGCCATCTGATCGGCCCCCGTGGTCGCGGACGCGGCCAGCGTGAGGATCTCGACGAGCGACAAATTCTTGGCCGACCACTGGGTCATCGAAAGCGTGGCGTCGCCCTCCGCGAGCGATAGCCGGGCCAGGTCCCGATCGTTCTGGTCGGGCGTGTCCGTTCCGAGCTTGGCCAGACCAAAATTCTGGTCCTGCAGGGCGTGGGTGAATTCGTGCGAGAAGGTGACCTTCTGCAGCACGCCGACTCCGCCCGACTGGGACAGGACGTATAGCTGCTTGCCGACCCAGTCGTAGAAGCCGATGACCTGGCCTTCCTGGAGATCCAGCTCGAGCTGTTCGAGCGACGACCCCGGCGGAAGCAAGCCCAGGTGGATCAGCAGGCGGCTTTCCCTGGCCATCGCCGCGTGGTCGGTCTGCTCCTGGTTCGCTTTCGTCAGCCAGTCCCGAACGCCGTTCTCGTCGAGCAGGACGGGGTTGACCGCCTTCGTTGCCGTCAGCCCGCGCAGCTGCTCGACCTGCTGCTCGATCTGCAGGTAGGTCGCGGCGTCGGAGGAGTTGGGGGAAGCGTTCGCCGGCGATACAGAGGCGGTAGGCGTTGCGCTGGATATCGGCGAGCTCGACGGCACGGGCGAGTGCGATGGCACCGGCGAGCCGCATGCGGACGCCGCGAGGGCAAGCGCAACCGCCAGCGCCGGCCATCGAACGCCGGGTTGCCGGACGGGGCGGTTGTCGCGCAAGAAGTGCATCGGCCGATTCTGACAGGACCGTCGATCGCCGCCGGGGCCATTAGTTCGGACTTTCTGCGTTCCACGGTGTGCGTTTCTTAACCTTCCGTGGATACCGGTTTCATATCCGGGCCCTAATCTTTGACCTGGAACCCTGGAAGAACCTCCTGAAGTTCCATCCTCCCTCCCTCCGACCGGAGGTGCCGATTGGGCAGGCGCCTCCGGTCCTCCTTTTCCGGCAGCTGCGGCGGGTCATGACGTCGTTCCCGCCTGGCCGCGCCCCGGATTGGTAAGCGGCCGGGGAGCGACCTGTGCAAGAATCGAGCCATGGAGATCACCTGGTATGGGCGGACCTGCGTCCGCATGCGCGGCAAAGATGCGGTCGTAGTCGGGGACGCCTATCAGGCCGTCGTCGGACCGACGGGGCGCGGCATCAGCGGCGAGATCGTGACGTACAGCCACCCGGACGACACGCCCCATCCACGCGCCAAGGGAAAGCTGTCGCGTGACGGCAGCACGTTGCTGCCCGGCAGCCTGGAAGATGCTTTTGTCCTCGACGGCCCCGGCGAATACGAAGTCAAGGATGTCCTGATCACGGGGGTGCGGACGTTCCGCGACGAGCACAAGGGCAAGGAGCGCGGCCGAAACGTCGCCTTCATCGTCGAGCTCGACGGCGTCCACGTGATCCACCTTGGCGACATCGGCCACCTGCTCACCGAGGACAAGCTGACGGATATCGGCCCCGTGGACGTGGTCCTGGTTCCGATCGGCGGCGCGCTGTCGGCGACCAAGGCGGCGGAGCTGGTCGCGCAGCTCGACGCGAAGGTCGTCGTGCCAATGCCGGTCTGCGAGGACGACGACTCGAGCGAGGCGCTCGGCAAGTTCTTGCACGAGATGGGTGTCTCGGCGGCGCCGGCTGCCCAGTCGAAGCTCTCGCTCATGCCGTCGAGCCTGCCGGCCGAGGTGACCACGGTCGTCCTGGAGCAGCGCGGCAAGGTCCAGTAGCTCGCGGGCCCCGTCGCGGTGGGGCCGGCGCGGACGGCCGCTCGCCACCGAGCCATTTCTGCAATCTGCCAGCCTGCCGGGAGTAATTCAGGCCCGAGCCCGGCGAGAGCGCCATCGGAAGCGCCCGGATCGGGAGACGCCACGCCGGCGAGCTCAGCACGTGCAGCGATCGACCTCCGCGAGCGGATTCGAACGCCACGACGATAGTCGGTGCGCGTCCGTCCCCGAGTAGGGTTCACGGGGCGGCAATTCCGCCGAAACGGCGCAGGGGCAGGGCACGGCGCGGCGCCGGCGAGGCACAGGGACACGGCGCGGGGCCTGCGCCGCCTGCCGCCGGCCGCCAAGCCTCGGGTTTCAGTCCCGCTCGAAGACCACGCGGCCGCGCTTGATCACCGTTCGTGCCGGCGAGCCGCCCAGCCAGTAGGGCAGCTGCTCGACCGTCGGCACGTCCCAGATCACCAGATCCGCCTGCTTGCCCGGTTCGATCGAGCCGATGTCCGAGTCGAGACCGAGCGCCTGGGCCGCGTTTACCGTGACACCGACGAGCGCCTCGACCGGCGTCAGGCCCATTTCCAGGCACGCGATCGACATCACCAGCGGCAGGCTCAGGGTCGGGCTGGTGCCGGGATTGAGGTCCGTGGCGAGGGCGACGGGGATCCCCGCGTCGATGAACCGGCGGGCCGGCGCGAAGTGATGCTTCCCGAGGAACCAGCTCGTGGCGGGGAGGAGCGTCGCGACCACGGGATGACCCGCGTCGGCGGCGCGCGCCAGCGCGGCCACTCCCGCGTCCGAGGGCGCCGCCAGGTGATCCGCGGAGAGGCAGCCGCGCCGGGTCGCCGACTCCTGGACCGGTCCCCCAGCCAGACCCGCGGTGGCCTGCTTCCCGGCCAGCTTCCCGGCCAGCTCCCCCGCCAGCTCCGCGCCGCCGGACGGTGCCAGTTCGTCGGCATGCATCCGCACCGCCAGCCCCGCCGCCGCGGCAGCCTCGAGGATGAGCCGACTCTGGGTCGCGTCGAACACGCCGTTCTCGCAGAACACGTCGCATGAGCGAGCGATTCCCTGCCGGACGACCGCGGGCAGCTGCTCCCCGATGACGTGCGCCACGTAAGCGTCTGTCCCGCGGCCGTCGGGGCGGTCGCGGAACTCGGCCGGAACCGCGTGAGCTCCAAGGAATGTCGGCACAAGTTCGAGTGGACCCTCGCGGCTCAGCCGATCGATCAGCGCCAGCAGCCGGAGCTCGCCGTCGACGTTGAGCGCGTAGCCCGACTTCGCCTCCGCTGTCGTGGTGCCGTTGGCCAGCATCTGCGCCAACCGCGCCCGGCCATCCGCAAGCAGCGCGCTGTCCGATGCCGCCCGGGTCGCAGCGACCGTAGACAGAATCCCTCCACCTGCCGCCAGGATTTCCAGGTAACCGGCCCCCGCGGCTCGCATTTGCCACTCGGCCTCGCGGGTGCCGCCGAACAGCAGGTGCGTGTGAGCATCCACGAGACCGGGCGTGACCAGCCCGCCTTGCGCGTCGATCCGCTCGAACGCGCCGAGCGAATGGCCTTCCGCCTCGAGCCGGCGGTGAACGTACGCCTGCCGGCCCACTGCCAGGACGCGCCCATTCCAGACCGCCACGGACACGCGTCCGCCGCTCAGCACCGCGGCGTCGTGTTGCGCGGCACCTCGCCGCAAGCCGCCTGCCAGGGTCGCGATCGCGGCCGCGCCTTCGATCAGAAGGTCGTTCGAGCCGCCGCTCACCGCTGGCGGACCTGATCCAGGCGCAACTCCAGGGCCTGCGTCGGCGCGAAGTCGCGGAGCTTCAGGAATCGGGCCGCGCCCGCCAGTCGCTCCTCGAACGCCGCCTCGATCGGAACGCCCGCGTGGTCGGCGACGCCGAGCAGGGCGCCGAGCGGCGCAAGCCCGATGAGCTCGGACTCGAGGAGTTCGACGTCGTCCTCGGCCGCCTCCGCCCGAACGGTCTCCCAGACCCGCCACAGCGGCGTGGTGCGGTAGTCGAGCAGGTTCATCGACACCTGGGCGCGGCCGAGCTCTTCGATCCAGAAGCCGTTGGCCTGCACCTTCGGCAGCCCGCCGCTGGACTCGCGAATGCGGCGCGCGATGCGTTTCGCGAGCTCGAGGTCCGAAGTCTCGAGGTTGATGTTGTAGGCGATCAAAAACGGCCGGGCCCCGACAGCGATTGCGCCGGCGCTCGGGTGCAGAGTGCTAGGGCCGAAGTCGGGCTCGCGTCCGGCCGTGCCGATCTGCGTCTTGAGCCCTTCGAACTGGCCGCGCCGGACGTCCGCGAGCCGTACCCGCGACGGCGTCGTGGCGGCCTCGCCGTAGAGGTAGACCGGCAGGGCAAACCGATCGGCTACGCGTTCGCCGAAGGTCCGCGCGAGCTCGACGCAGTCGGCCATCTTCGTGTCGCCGAGGGGCACGAACGGGACGACGTCCACAGCCCCAATGCGCGGATGCTCGCCGTGATGCTTCTCGAGATCGATTTCGCCGACGGCGACCGCAACCGCCCGTTCCAGCGCCTCGAGGATCGGCACCGGCTCGCCTGCGAGCGTGATGACGCTGCGGTTGTGGCTGGCGTCGCTGGTCCGGTCGAGCAGGTAGGCGCCTGGCACGCTCTCGATTGCCCGCACGATCCGATCCACGACCTCGATCCGACGGCCCTCGCTGAAGTTCGGGACCGACTCGATGAGCTTGGCCACTCTTCCTCCGCGCGGTTGTGGCGGCGCCTCGCTACCGAACCCGCGCCGCGGCCCCTATCGTGGCACACCCGAGGGTTGAAGCTTGTCTCGCCGCCCGGAGTCAGTGCGAAACGAGCAGCGCCGCCACCGAGCCAGATCCGTCGGAGCAGATAACCACCGCCTCGAGGCCGTCGGGCGACCAGTCGAATGCGAGCGGCGGTTTCGGGAGCTTGAGCGCGGACCGGCTGCCGTCAGTTGCCTGGACCGTGACGTCTCCGTAAGGGTCATGTGCCAGGACGACCCCGGCCGAGGAGATCGACAGCTGTGAATCGAACGCCAGGTTCACGCTCAATTCGGCCCCTTCGATGCTGAACGTTCGGACCGTGCGTTTGACTGGATGCGGGATGGCGAGACGATCGTCCGGCAACCAGGCTGGGGTGATCGGGCCGTCTGCGAGTGACGAGTATTCGAACACATTTGGGAAGACAGTCCGAATTTGGCCGGTCGAAATCTCGGCGATCGAGAAACCCTCCGGGTTCGATCCGACCGTGCCGTCGAACGCCACGGCGCGACCGTCAGGGCTGAAGGCCGCCCAGCTCCTCGAAGCAAGCTCCGTGTCCGGCCACTCACGGAGGATCCTTCCGGAGTCCGTCGCCACCACCTGCAGCCAACCCAGCAAGCCCGCGCCGTCGTTGGTTACGTGAAGAGCCAGCAGCTCGGAGCCGTCCGGGGAACACGACAGCAGTGCCCCGTCGAAGGATTTCGGCTTGCCGCCGATCATGAGCGCGTACGAATCGCCAAACGATTGGCCCGCGCAGGGCGTGAACTCCGAGACGTCCAGAAGCGGCCCGGCAAGCTGCAATTCGGCCGTGGAGCCGAGCATGCCGGCGTAGTAGCGCTCGGTGCCCGCGGCGTCCATGCGGCCCAGACGATATGTCGGTTCAAGAGTCTATCGATCGCACCGGCGCGAAGATGGCCATCGTTGCAGGCCGGGACGATGGTATGGACCGGTTCAACGTGGAGTTCGCGGGCGCCTCTGCCGACTGGACCGTAACCGCGAAGTGCTGGCCGTCGGGGGCCCAGGTCGACCACGCCGGATCGCCGTTGTCGACGATTGTCTCGGTCGCCGCCGCAGCCGGGCGGGCACTCGGATCGGCGTTCGCGGTCGCCCCGATGGTCGCGATGGCAGCGAGCTTTGCCACACTTGCCGTGGTCGTCGTGGTTGCATTGGCGGGCGGACCCGGCCGGGTGATCGTCTCCGCCTTCGAGACGAGGAGCCCGGCCACGAAGAGCACCGCCAGAGCGCCGGCGGCCGAAACCGCCATCCGTCCGCGCCGATGGCTGCCGATGGAACTCCCTGAACGACCGCTCGAATTCACGAGTTCATAACGGGCGGCCGGCCTTTGTTGTGTCAGGCGGATGAGCCCGGCCGGCGTCCATGCCGGCCGACGTCCGTATGCGGCCAATTTCGCCCAACCCATGGGCTATTTCGTCCGCAATGCTCCATTACGGACCCGGCTGCCCACCGGGTGGGCACGTACGACGTCGCGACCTTCGCCCGTTGGCATCGGCGAGTCGATATTGCCCACGGGGTGGGCAAGTGCGGCATGGATGAGACTGAGAGGTCGGGACTGTCGCTCAATCCGGACCAAAAGGACGTGCGGGGGCATTACCCGCCGCACGATCGGTCGTACGTGCCCAGTCCATGGGCAGCGGCTTGCCAAATCGGGCCAATCGGTCGAAGTCGCCCGTAGATCCGGGCAGAAGCGCCAAGCGCCAAGCGCCAAGCCGGCGCCAAGGCAGCGCCAAGCCGGCGCCAAGGCAGCGCCACGGCCCGGTCCGCTACTCCCCGTCCCCGTCCCCGTCCCCGTCCAGCATCGGGATGCGGATGCCACGCTCGCGGGCGACCTCGATCGCGCGCTCGTAGCCCGCATCGGCGTGGCGGATGACGCCCATGCCCGGGTCGACGGTGAGTACCCGTTCCAGCTTCTGGGCCGCCAGTTCGGTGCCGTCGGCGACGATGACCAGGCCTGCGTGCTGGGAGTACCCGATCCCCGTTCCACCGCCGTGGTGGATGCTGACCCAGCTCGCACCCGACGACGTATTGACCAGGGCGTTGAGGAGCGGCCAGTCCGCGATGGCGTCGGAACCGTCGCGCATCGCCTCCGTCTCGCGGTTCGGCGAGGCCACGGAACCCGCGTCCAGGTGGTCGCGGCCGATGACGATCGGCGCCGAGACCGCGCCCGTCCGAACCAGATCGTTGAACGCCAGCCCGGCCTTGGCTCGCTCGCCGTAGCCGAGCCAGCAGATCCGCGCCGGCAAACCCTGGAACGGAACCCGCGCCTCGGCCATGTGTATCCAGCGCGCCAGCGACTCGTTCTCGGGGAAGAGCTCGAGGATCGCGCGGTCGGTGGCGAGGATGTCCGCGGGGTCGCCCGAGAGCACGGCCCAGCGGAACGGGCCCTTGCCCTCGCAGAAGAGCGGCCTGATGAACGCCGGGACGAACCCCGGGAAGTCGAAGGCATCGGCCACGCCGGCGGTCTGGGCCTGGGCGCGGATGTTGTTGCCGTAGTCGAACGTCACGGCGCCGGCCGCCTGCAAAGCCAGCATCGCCCGAACCTGGTCGGCCATCGACGCCATCGATCGGCGGACGTACTCCTCGGGGTCCGACTTGCGGAGCTCGGCGGCCGCGGCCATCGTGAACCCCGCCGGGACGTAGCCGTTCAGCGCGTCGTGGGCCGAGGTCTGGTCCGTGACTACGTCGAACCGCTCGCCGCGGTGGACGAGCTCCGGCTCGACCTCGGCCGCATTCCTGACCAGCGCGATCGATTCCGCGCGGCCGGCCGCGGCGGCCTCCCGCGCCCATCGGAGCGCTTCGTCGAAGTCGGCCGTGAGCCGATCCACGTAGCCAATGTCGAGACGGCGGCGCGCTCGCGCCTGGTCAACTTCCACGACGAGCGCCACGCCGTCGTTCATCGTCACGGCCAGCGGCTGCGCCCCGCCCATGCCGCCCAGACCGGCGGTCAGCGTCACTCGGCCGCGCAGCGTGCCCCCGAAATGCTGGCGCGCCAGCTCGGCGAACGTCTCGTACGTGCCCTGCAGGATCCCCTGGGTCCCGATGTAGATCCACGAACCGGCGGTCATCTGGCCGTACATCGTCAGCCCGGCGCGCTCGAGTTCGCGGAAGGTATCCCAGTTTGCCCACTTGCCGACCAGGTTCGAATTCGCGATCAGAACCCGCGGCGCCCACTCGTGCGTTCGAAAAACGCCGACCGGCTTGCCCGACTGGACGAGCAGCGTCTCGTCGTTTTCCAGGCGACGCAGCTCACGGACGATGGCGTCGAAGGCAGCCCACGAGCGGGCGGCCCGACCCGTTCCGCCGTACACGACCAGATCGGCCGGGCGCTCCGCGACCTCCGGGTCGAGGTTGTTCATCAGCATGCGCAGGGCCGCTTCCTGCGGCCAACCCTTGCAGCTGAGTTCCGGGCCGCGGGGTGCGCGGACGACGCGGCTGCCGGCTGGGATATCGGCATGAGGGGTTTCGATGGTCATCGAGTCCTCCGACCACGGCCCGGGTACACGCTCGGGTCTCGCGGCCAGTTTGCTCCGGTTCATCGCGAACGTCTTGCCGCGCGGCGGCGCGGCGGCTACGGGATCGCCGCGATCAGCTGGCGGCCCAGACGGCGCGGGCCGAGATCCTGGGCCGAAACGAGGACGCCCGACGATATGCGGACCGTATAGGCGACGACGCCGCCTTTGCAGGTCGCGACCTCGACCGATCTATCGGCGATCGTCTCCTGGGCCACGGACGCGACGCCGTCGGCCTGCGAGCAGGCGCCCTGAGCGTACTGGTCGCTCCAGTTCGAGAAGAAGTCGTCGGTCTGAGCTTCGGGACGAAGACTGCCGATGGAGACGCGGAGCCAGTTCGGGTCCGTGACGTCGCCCAGGCTCGCCTCGGCGATCCCGTCGAACGAAGTGGGCAGGTCGGGGTTGTCGAGGTCCTGGAGCTCGGCGTCGGCCGACTGGACGAGCGCATTGCCGCCGACCTGCGCCGGAAGGTCGCCGAGGAGCTTCGGGTCGATCCGCAGGCCGTATCGGCCGACGGTGCCGTTCGGCCAGGGCGTGGAGCCGATCGGAACCGTGCTCGGGGCGGGCGTGGCGGTTGGGGCAGTCGTCATGCCGCAGCCCGAAACCGCCATCGCGGCCACGATCGCGAACGCTGCCGCCGGCGAGAAACGGCGCGCCCGCCAGGCCGCTGGCCGCTCAGAGCTCACGGCGCATGACCGGGTACCGCTCGTCGTCCACGGCCAGGCGGAATCCGGCCCTTATCCAGAACCCGGGCCTGGCCGCCGGCGTGGCGTCTTCCGCGGCGTGCGCCTCGGGATAGGCCTCGACGGCCGCGAAGCCGCGAGCCGCCAGCTCATCGCAGACGGACGCGACGAGCCGCAGGGCATACCCGCTGCGACGGGCGGCGGCGGTCGTCGCGATACAGGTGACGACCGCCGGCAGCGGGGCCTCGGGAAGCTGCGGGTACAGCTCGCGGAGACGGAGCGCCCGCGGATACGCGGACAGCGGCCCGAACTGGCAATAAGCGGCCGGCTCGCCGTCCATGGTGAGGACCCGAGCGTAGCTGCCGAAGATGCCCAGGCCACGCCCCAGGAGCTTGAGCTTGCGAGGCGCTTCCGCATCGATCGTCGGCCGTTTGGGACGCTGCGGAGCAAACGGGTTGTCGAGCGTCTCGGCGGGCTCATCGAGGAACGGGTTCCGGACGGGAGCGCTGGAGACCGGCGCGAATGGGTTGGTCGAAGGTCTGGCCGGGGCGAACGGGTTCGCCGTCGGGCCGGGCGGGCGGCGCGGCGGCCGGCAGCCAGCCCGCTCGAATTCGCTTTCGAGCCGCGATCCGCGTCCTCCCAGTAATCGCACGTCCGGTGGTCGAACGACGGGTCGGCGCACGGCGGCACTCTCCCGAATGCCAGCCCGTCGGTGACGTCCACGATTTCGATGTTCGCCATGGTTCCGAACTCTAGCGCCGGGCCGCGCGAAGCGCGAACGGGGTGACCGGCACGTGGCCCCCCCGACAGGCGGCGCGGGTCGGCGCTGCCGGGCATCGTTCCCGCTAGACTCGCTTCTCGATGAATCCTCCCGCTTCGGCCGAACCCGTCGTCGCCTCCGGCTGGCGGCACGCGCTCACACACGGCGTCACCAGGAACGTGGTGGCACTCGGGTTCGTGAGCCTGTTCACGGACATCTCAAGCGAGATGCTCGTCTACGTGATCCCGCTCTTCCTGGCCAACGTGCTGCTCGCCCCGGCCGCCGTGATCGGCCTGATCGAGGGCGTGGCGGAAAGCACGGCGTCGCTGCTCAAGCTCATCAGCGGCGCGCTTTCGGATCGTATGGGTCGGCGGCGTTTTCTCGTCGGCATCGGCTACGGGACCTCCGTCGTCGCCAAGACGCTCTATCTCGTGGCAACCGTCTGGCCCATCGTGCTGCTCGGGCGCGTCGGCGACCGTATCGGCAAGGGCATCCGGACCTCGCCCCGCGACGCGTTGATCGCCGACTCCACCGCCCCGGAGAACCGCGGTGTGGCTTACGGGTTCCATCGCGCCATGGACACCACGGGGGCATTCGCCGGCGTGCTCGTGGCGGCCGCGGTCATCTGGGCGATCGAGGGAGACGCTACCCGCATAACGGGCGACGCCTTCCGGGCGCTCGTCCTGCTGGCGCTGGTGCCGGGGATCCTGGCAATCGTCACGATCGTGGTGGGCGTCCGGGACGTCCGGCGTCCGGCGGCCCCGCAGCCCGCCCCCGCCGTAGCGGCCGCCCCCGTCGTCACGGTCGTAGTCCGTCGAACGGTCGGCAGCGCCGCCGAATGGCGCCGGTTCCCCGCGGCGTTCTGGCTCTTCATTCTTGCCAACTCGATGTTCACGTTGGGCAACTCGAGCGACGCGTTCCTCGCTCTGCGGTCGCAGAACCTCGGCCTGACGCTCCTCGCCCTGCTGCTCACGATCGTGGCCTTCAACGCCACGAACGCCATCGTGGCCTGGCCGGCCGGAGCGCTGTCGGATCGGATCGGGCGGCGCGGGCTGGTCGCCTCGGCCTGGGTAATTTATGCCGTCTGCTACGCCGGCTTTGCGCTCGCCACCTCGGCCGAATGGGTTCTGCCGCTCTGGATCGCTTACGGGACCTACTACGCGCTGAGCGAGGGCGTGGGCAAGGCGCTGGTTGCGGACCTTGCCCCGCGAGAGCTGCGGGCGACCGGTTTCGGTATCTTCAATGCGATCCAGGGCGCGATGATCCTGCCGGCCTCGGTCATCGCCGGAGTGCTGTGGAGCGCGATTGCGCCGCCGGCGCCTTTCTGGTTCGGCGCCGCCTGCTCCGCAACGGCGGTCGTGATGCTGTTGGCGGTTCGGCCGGCTCGTCGCGAAGACTGACCGACCCTTGGGCCTGCCGGTTCGGACCGGTACTCCTGGGTTGATGCCGCCACGGCGTGGGCCGGCTGTTCCCCTGTGCGCGACCCGGCGTCGCGACTTGTCGCATCAACCTAAGTTATCGTCGGGCTTCAGACCCGAGCGAAGGATCGAAGCCGACGATCCGTCCCGACAACGAGCCGGCAGGGCTCCGGAAACGGTCCCGTAACAGTCCCGTCGGGTCGATCTCGCGAGATGCGAAGGTCGGCCAGAGTTGGGCAACGAAAAGAGAGGGCCAAATTGCGGCCACTCGACGCCCGCATCCACGCCGCCCTGGCTGCCTACGACGAGGACACCCGCTGGGAACTCATCGCCGGGATGATGGACGAGTGCCCCGACGACGTCTTTGCCGCGTCGGCCGAGCTGGTACGAGGGGAGCACGAACGCCAGCGAACGCTCGGCGCCGACATCCTCGGCCGTCTCGTGGACGCCGACCCCGACGCCGGAATGGACGCCGAGAAAGCTCTCCTTCCGGCACTGAAGGTCGAATGCGAGCCGCGTGCCATCGCTTCCATAGTCGCCGCTCTCGGTCACGTCGGCGACCCCGAGGCCCTGTCGGCGATCATTCCGCTGGCCGTTCACCCCGACGCCGGTGTGAGACTGGCGGTCGCCTTCGCGGTCGCCACGGTCAGCCCACGGCCACTGGGCGACGACGCGCGATCCGGCCTGATCCGCCTCTCCGGGGACGAAGACCCGGAAGTGCGCGACTGGGCGACGTTCGGTCTGGGAACCTTCCCCGCCGACGACGGGCCCGATGTGACGGCCGCCCTGCTGGCTCGCGCCAACGACACGTACCACGAGGCCAGGGCCGAGGCCCTGTTCGGCCTCGCGGTGAGGCGCGACCCGCGAGCCGTGCCGCACCTGATCCGCGCCCTCGGTTCGGCCCATGTCCAGGGCCTCGAGGTCGACGCCGCCGCCGAATCGGCCGACCCGCGGCTGCTGCCGGCGCTCTGGAGGCTGCAGGGCACGGGGCTGGCCGACGAGCGCCGCGTCCGGCGGGCGATCGATCGCTGCCTGGGTAAGGATCCGGCGCTGCTGCTCTCCTGAGCCCGGGCGCAGCTAGGCCAGCGCCAGGTCGGCCAGTGTTCCGTCCCTGACCAGGGCCGTGGCGGCTTCGATGTCGGGCGCCTGAAGCCGGTCTCGATCCAGATGCGAGATGACGGCCCGGACGCGCCGATGGGCCTCGACCACGCCGGCCCCGGGCACGACCGAGAGACCGGCCCCGGCCGACTGCGCCAGCCGGAAATCGAGCGCCTGCGCCGCGCAGATCAGCTCGAGCGCCAGGATCCGCTGCACGTTCGCGAGGACGGCCATCGTGTGGCGGGCCGAGATCGAGCCCATCGAGACGTGATCTTCCTGGTTCGCCGAAGTCGGGATCGAGTCCGAGCTGGCGGGATGCGAGAGCACCTTGTTCTCCGACGCCAGCGCCGCCGCCGTGTACTGGAGCAGCATCATCCCGGACTCCAGGCCGCTGCCGGCCGAGAGGAACGCGGGCAGGCCGCCGTTCAGGCGAGCATCCACGAGCAGGGCGATACGCCGCTCCGAGATGGCTCCCAGCTCCCCGATGGCGAGCTTGGCGAAGTCCAGCGCGATCGCAACCGGCTCGCCGTGGAAATTGCCGCCGCTGATCACGAGCCCGCCGCCGGTGGCCATCGCGTCCGCGTCGGCACCGCCGCCCTGCGGGAAGACGAGCGGGTTGTCGGTGGCGGAGTTCATCTCGACGTCCAGCACGCCGCGCAGATAGTCGAGGGCGTCTCGCACGGCGCCGTGGACCTGAGGCACGCAGCGCAACGAGTATGGGTCCTGGACCTTGTGCGCCGACGGATGGTGGCTCGTCATCAGCGAGGAATCACGGAGCAGCCAGCGCAGCTCCCCTGCGACGGCGATCTGGCCGGGGTGCGGCCGCGCCAGCTGGTAGGCGGCGCCGTAGGCCACGTCCGTGCCGAGCAACGCCTCGCAGCTCATCGCCGCGGCAACGCTGGCGGTGCGCCCCAGCCGATCGGCGTCGGCCAGCGCGAGGGCTCCGATCGCGCTCATCATTTGCGTCCCGTTGAGCAGCGCGAGGCCTTCCTTGGCCTGGAGCATGAGTGGCTCGATGCCTGCGCTCCGGAGCGCGTCGGCGGCGGCCAGGGTTCGACCGGCCACCTCTACTTCGCCGCGTCCCGTCAGCGGCAGGGCCAGGTGGGCCAGCGGCGCAAGGTCCCCCGACGCACCCACGGAACCCTGAGAGGGCACGATCGGATGAATGCCGAACCGGAGCAAGTCGCAAATCCGGTCCACGAGCACGGGCCGGCAGCCGGAATGGCCCAACGCCAGCGTGTTCGCCCGGAGCAGGAGCATTGCCCGCACAACGTCCCGCGGCAGCGGCTCGCCCACACCGACGGAATGCGAAACCAGCAGGTTCTCCTGGAGCCGCTCGGAGTCGGCCGGAGCGACAAAAGTCGAGGCGAGGTCGCCGAACCCTGTCGTGACCCCGTAAACGATCTCGCCCGCGGCGACCAGTCGCTCGACCACTCCTCGAGCCTCGGCCATGCGGGACCGGGCCTCTTCACCCAGGCGCACGGTCACGCCGCCCCGGGCGACCGCCTCGACATCGGCGATGCCGATGTCGGCCCCGGTCAGCTCGATTTCGGCGTCGGGTCGGCGGCCCGGCCGGGAGCTCCGAGGATCGGGTGGATGGTGATGAACGGGAATGTCTGACGGTCTCGGCGTATCGGTCACGGCGTCAGCATAGCGGGCGGCGAACCGGCCGCTCGGGTATCCTGCCGAGGAGTCCGCCGGGGCCACCGGCCTGGCATTCCTTCAAGCAGTGAGGGCCTTGTGCTCGCGGTTCTGGACACTGTTGTCATCCCTTTTCTGAATAACCTATACGGCGCGGTGGGGTATCTCGGCGTCTTCTTTGCCATGGTCATCGAGTCCACGCTGCTGCCGCTCCCATCCGAATTGATACTGCCCCTCGCCGGCTTCATGATCAGCGACTCCACCAAGATCGAGCCGCTCACCCACAGCCCGTGGAATTTCTGGATCGTCGTGGTCGTGGGTGTGACTGCCAACACCACGGGCTCCCTCCTCGGGTACGCCCTCGGCGTCAAGCTCGGCCGGCCCTTCCTCGACCGCTGGGGACGGTTCCTCCTGATCCGCCCGCACGAAGTCGATCAGGCCGAGCGTTTCTTCGCCCGCTGGGGCTCGCCGACCGCCTTCTTCAGCCGCCTGCTGCCCGGTGTTCGAAGCGTCATCAGCTTCATCGCCGGCGTCTCGCGCATGCCTCTGGGTCGCTTCACGGTGTACTCGACGCTGGGTGCGATCCCCTGGACCATCGCCCTGGTCTACTTCGGCACGGTACTCGGAGACCACTGGCAGGACATTCGCAGGACCCTGTCGCCGTTCGATACCGCCATCCTTCTCGCGATCGTCGCGGCGGTCGTTCTGTTCGTGTGGTGGCGCCTCGGCCATCCCGGCTGGCGCACTGGTGAGCCGACCACGGCAAGCTAAGGTGGACATGGACCAGATCGCGACGGGGGCACAGCCTTCGAAGTGAGAGGCACTCCGGATAGAACCTCCGGCAGCCACTCGAAGGAGCCATCGCGGCTCTCGTCGGAACATGCTCGCAACCGCGCCGGCCCAGGACTCCGAAGCTCCGATCGTCCCGGCGTCCGCGAGATGGCACACCTGCGGGCCCACCCCGAGACCGGACATCGGATGGCTCATCCGAGATGGCGCGCGCGAACGGCCTCGCTCTTCCGGATCGCCGAGCTGCGCAACGCGACCGCGCGTCTTGCCGGCGGGCCGCGCCGGCGGGAAATGGCGATCATCCTGGCACTGCTGCTCGTCGCGTCTGTCCTCTCGGCGGCGGGCTTCAAGGCGGGCGACACCGCCACCGGCTCCGGCGGCGCCTCGTCGGCTCCGGCGGCTCTCCTTCACCCGAGCAACGGGCGAACGTCCACGCCGGTTCCAACCCTTACGCCTGACCCGGCGCTGCTGGCCCTTCAGTACTCTGTGCCGATGGCGCCCGACCCAACTCCTGTGCCGGCGGCCACCGCGGTTCCGACTCCGGCGCCGACGCCCTCGCCCAAGAAACCGGCGGCTCCCCCGCGGGTCTACACCTTCGTGGCTCTCGGCGATTCGCTGACTGCATGGCCTGCCGATCCATGGCCATCACGCCTGGATGCGCTCGATCCGCAGTTGAGGCTGATCAGGAACGCGGGCATCCCCGGCAACGTGACGGCGCAGATGCGAGCGCGGTTGTCGTCCGACGTTCTGGCCTATAAGCCCGACGTCCTCTTCGTCATGGGCGGCACCAACGACATTGCCTACGGCTACAGCCAGGCGACGACCATCGCGAACCTTCGCGCGATAGTGACAACCGCCCAGGCCCACGGGATCCACGTCTTCCTGCTGACCATCCCGCCCGATTCCTACCCGAATATGGTTTCTCGCATCAGCTCCCTGAACGGCGCGATCGTCGCGCTGGGCAACGCCCTCAAAGTGAGAGTCACGAACATCACCCGGCCGCTGTCGAGTTCGGCCGGGACCTACCTGGCCAAATACACCAGCGACGGCCTGCACTTCTCGAACCTGGGAGCGCAGGTCGTGGCCAGCACGATCTACGCCCGGATCAAGCCCGTCGGCTACTAGGGTTGAGCCGGCGGCGCCGGTTCGGAGCTCCTGCCTTCCACGGGCAGGGCGGCCAGCGCAATCAGCACCACGGCCGCGATGCTCGTGGCGGCCGACACCGCGAACAGGCCGCGGATCGTTATCAGCCCGGCCACCTGGCCGCCGATGCCGGATCCCAGGATCGAGCTCAGGCTCGTCGTCACGCCGGTAAAGATGCCCTGAGCGGTGGCGGCCGTTCCCTCCGGAGCCTGTCGCGATACGAAAGTCACACCGCCGATGAGCATCAGCGCGTACCCGACTCCCTGGAACAGCGAGAACACGATCAGCAGTTCGGGATCGGTGAAGACCACGTTCGCGACCTGCCGCACCACCAGGACCACGGCCCCGACGACGATCAACCGCTCGACACCGAACCGCCGGGCAAGGAGCGGGAAGAAGAACATCGTCGGCACTTCGAAGATGGCGCCCATGGACCACGCCCAGCCGACCAGATCGTTCGGCGCGCCGAGCGACCGCAGATAGATCGTGAAGAAGGAGCTCTGGGCCGAGACCGCGGTCCAGCCGACCAGCGCGCCGATCAGGAATAGGGCGATCGGTCGGTGGCGCAACACGGTCCCCGGGGCCCGCATCAGGCTCGGCGCCCGCACCGACACAGAGCGGCCGGGCAAGGTCATGGCCGCCAGGCCGCCGATGAGCAGCGCCGGTGTCATCGCCAGGAAAATGGCCCGCAAGCCGTTCGCGTCGGCCAGCACACCGATGAGCGGCGCCGCGACGATGAAGCTGATCGAGCCGCAAACACGTACCCGGGCATACCGGGTGCGATCGGACCCGGCGAGCGCGAGGACTCGGACGTCCATCATTGGCGAGAGCCCTGCGGCTCCGATCGCGAAACCGGCCGCGGAGGGAATCAGCCAGGGCGAATTGCCGACGGTCGCCATGCCGATGGTTCCCAGCGCCCCTATCACGGCCGCCAGAGGCAGCAGCACGAACGACTTCGGGTAGCGATCGTGAACGGCTCCCCAGGCCGGGGCGCTGATGAGCGAGACGGCCGAGGTCATGGCGAGGAGCAGCCCGATTTCCCCGAGCGATATTCCCAGGCTCTGGTAGTAAGCCGACAGGTACGGCGCCCACGCGGCGATCGCGATGAAGACGATGACATACGCGACCGACGCCCGACGCAAACGGCTCTCCTCTGACCCTCGTCGGAAGCGCTGGCTGCGTCCCGACCGCGGCCCCCAGTCTGCCACCGGGGGGCCGATCGCGTTTTGGCCCTAGCCCCAGGGCGGCTCGCCGCGCGAACGCAGATGCGCCACATCGTTGGCCAGCACGAGCTGCGCGCCGCCGGGGCCGTCGCCGAGTTCGTAGCGGAGCGCGGTGAGGTTGGTGCGGTCCTGGATGAAGCGCCGGCGGTAGTCCATCACGGGTAGCCCCATCGCCACGCACAGCAGGATGCGGTTCAGCGTCCCGTGCGCCACAACCAGGACGCGGCGCTCTCCCTCGGCCTCCGCCTGGGCTTCCGAGACGACCGATCGTGATCCGCCCGCGTCGGGCGGCCGATGGACGACGGGGCCGCTCGGGCTGCCCAGCTCGCGCCCGATCAGGTCCACGAGGAAGCTCGACGCCCGAGCCGCGACGTCGTTGCCGCATTCGCCTCCGGGCGAGTGCGTCGTCGCGGGATCGGCTTCCCAGCGCTCCCGCAAGGCCGGATCCTGAGTCTCGATCTCCGCGTAGCTCAAGCCTTCCCAGCGTCCGTAATCCAGTTCGCGCAGCCTTTCGTCGACTTCGATCGGGCGGCCGGCGGCGATGGTCTGGGCCGTTTCGAGCGCCCTCAGCATCGGACTCGAGACGATGCGGTCGATCCGGACTCCCACCATCCGATCTCGCAGCGCCTGCGCCTGCGCGCGTCCTTCCGGCGCCAGGGGCACGTCCAGCTGGCCCCCGAGCATGACGTCGCCGGCGGGCGTGAGGCCGTGACGAGTCAGGATGAGCGTCAACATCGATTCGAAGTCTATTGGGTCGGCCGATGGGCGGGCGGAGCCGTTCCTAGAAGAGCCCAACGATGTTGCCGTCGGCGTCGATGTCGATCGACTCGCCGGCTGGATGCGAGGGCAGGCCCGGCATCGTGCGCATCTCGCCCAGGAGCGGCGTGACGAAGCCCGCGCCCGCAGACAGCCGAACTTCTCGGATCGGGACACGGAAGCCCGTCGGCCGACCCTTGAGGTTGGGGTCGTGGCTCAGGGAGAGGTGCGTCTTGGCCATGCAGACCGGCAGGTTGCCGAAGCCCAGGTCCTCGTAAAGCTTGAGTGCCTTCGTGGCGGCGGGCAGTTCGTCGACGCCGCGGGCGCCGTAAATGCGAACCGCCACGGTCTCGATCTTCTCGCGCAGCGGCAGGTCGTCCGGGTAGAGCAGCCGGAAATCGGGCGCGCCCTCTTCCGCCGCGGCCCACACGGCATGCGCCAGGTCCTCGGCGCCGGCCCCGCCCTCGGCGAAGTGGCGGCTCACGACCACGTCGCGCGCCCCGGCGGCGAGCGCCACGTCCCGGATCGCGGCTACTTCCGCCTCGGTGTCGCCGGGGAAGTGGTTGACCGCCACGACCACCGGGACGTTGAAGTGGCGCACGTTCTCGATCTGGGCGGCGAGGTTGGCCGAGCCCTTCCGGACCGCGTCAACGTTCTCTTGCTCCAGGGCGGGGTCGAGCGGCCGGCCGGCGACGATCCGACCGACGCCGCCGTGCATCTTGAGCGCCCGAACAGTCGCGACCATGACGGCCGCGTCGGGGCGCAGCCCGCTCTGGCGGCACTTGATGTCGAAGAACTTCTCGGCGCCCATGTCGGCGCCGAAGCCGGCTTCGGTGCAGGCGATCTCGCAGGTGGCGAGCGCGAGACGATCGGCCAGGACGCAGTTGTTGCCGTGGGCGATGTTCGCGAACGGCCCGCAATGCACGAAGGCCGGGCCGCCCTCGAGAGTCTGGAGCAGGTTCGGCTTGATCGCGTCGAGGAGCAGGACCGTCATGGCAGCCGGCGCACTTGAGGTCCTCGGCAGTGATACGGCGGCCATCGAAGGTGGTCGCGACGACCATGCGCGCCAGCCGAGCACGCAGGTCGTGCAGGTCGGACGCCAGGGCCAGGACCGCCATGACTTCCGCTGGCGACGGTGATTTGCCATTCGGTCTCGCGCGGGTAGCCGTTCTCGCGCCCGCCCAGGCCGATGATCGCGCGCCGGACCGCCCGGTCGGAGATGTCGACGACGCGCGGCCAGAGCACGCCCAGCGGATCGATGCCGAGCGGATTGTTGTGGGTGAGCGAGTTGTCGACGAAGGCCGCCAGCAGGTTGTGGGCAGCCCCGACGGCGTGGTTGTCGCCGGTGAGATGGAGGTTGAAGTCCTCCATCGGGATCACCTGGCTGTAGCCGCCGCCCGCCGCGCCGCCCTTGATGCCGAAGACCGGGCCCAGCGACGGCTGGCGGATGCACACTGCCGCGCGGTGGCCGATCCGGTTGAGCCCCTGGACCAGGCCGATGTTCGTGGTCGTCTTGCCCTCGCCGAGCGGCGTGGGCGTGATGGCGGTGACGACGACGTATTTGCCGCGCTTGCCCGACGCGGCGGCCTCGGCCTCGAGGCGCTCGATGCCCTGCGAGCCGGACTTTGGCCTTGTACGGCCCGTACAACTCGACTTCTTCATCGCGAAGGCCGAGCTCGCGGGCGAGCATCCATGATCGGCCGCGGCGTGACCGAACGGGCGATGTCCAGGCTGTTCGGCATCACGCTCATGTTGTCGTGTTCTCCCGGAGTCGGTCCCGCGCGCTCGGCCTGGTCCGTGGCCGCACGGAGCAGGTGGCTCAGCAGCAGGGCGTTGGTGAGCGGGCCGACCCCACCCGGGACCGGAGTGATTGCCGAGACCACGTCCCTCGCCGACTCGAACTCGACGTCGCCGACCAGCCGCTCGGCGCCCTGCCCGTCGGGCACGACGTTGATGCCGACGTCCACGACGACCGCGCCCGGGGAGAGCATCTCCCCGGTGATCAGGCCCGGCCTGCCGGCCGCCACGACGAGGATTTCGGCGTCGCGCGTGTAGCGGCCGAGGTCGCGGGTTCGAGAGTGGAGGATCGTGACGCTGCCGTGCTCACGCAGGAGCAGCAGGGCCGCCGGCTTGCCGACAACGTTCGAGCGGCCCACGACGACTACACGCTTGCCGACGATATCGATCCCGGAGCGCTTCAGAATCTCGACCGCGGCCTGAGCCGTCGCCGGCAGGAACCCGTCGTAGCCGAGCGAAAGCAGCCCGGCGTTGCGCGGGTGGATGCCGTCGATGTCTTTGGTGGGATCGATCGAGTCGATCACGGCATGCAGCGGGATGTGGGCCGGCAGCGGCATCTGGACGATGATCCCGGCCACGCCTGGATCGGCGTTTAGCCGCTCGATCTCGGAACAGAGCGCGTCGGCGGTCACTTCCGAACCGATTTCGACGAGCCGGCCCTCGACGCCGACCCTCTGGCAGGTTCGCAGGATCTGCTGCAGGTAGACGGCCGAAGGCGCGTCGGCACCGACGAGAACGACGGCCAGCGTCGGCACGAACCCCCAGCGCGTCTTGAATGCGGTGAAGTCCACTGCCAGGCGCTCGCGGATCTGAGCCGCGATCGGTCCGCCGGCCAGCAGCCGTGGACCGCCGGCAGCCGGCAGCGAGCCGGACCCGTCGAGAACCCGGGCGCTCGCGGCCTGGTCCGCGGTCACTCGTCCTCCGGCTCGCGGGGTTGGCCCGAGAGGACCGCCTCGCGAGTCTGCGCGGTGACTGCGTCGATCTCATGCAGCGCCGAGTCGAGCTTGCGGTTGATCGTATCGGCGTATTGCTCGTCGTCGGTTGCCGGCAGGTTGATGCGCACGTTCTCGGCGGCACCACGCGCGGCGGCGTCGGCGAGCAGGGCTGCCACGAGCACGTCGCTTGACGCGTTTACGTTGCTCCGGCCGGCGAGCGAGTCGACTGCCGCGGCAAGTTGAGTGCAGGCGATGACACATTCCATCGGCGCGTCCGCCGCGGCCCGGGCAGCGACGCGGATCGCCGCGCGCCGGCTTGCCTTCTCCTCGTCCGTGTCTCTGGGCATCTTGAGTGCAGCAGCGTAGCTCGCGTAAGCGTTGGAGTCCTGATCGGCGATCTCGAGGAACTCGGCCGCGAGCGCCTGCCCGGTCTCCGCGCAGCGTTGCAGCGTGGCCTCATAGGCGGCGTAGCGAGGACGGCCGGCCGACAGACCGCTGACCATCGACACGAGCGATGCGCCGAGGGCTCCGGCGAGAGCCGAAGCCGATCCCCCGCCGGGTACGGGCTCCGACGACGCGAGCCGATCCAGGAACTCGCCGACGGTCAGGTCCGCGAACGAAACAAACGCCTCGGAGTTCTCCATTGCGTGATTGTAGGGAAAGCCGAGCACACGGCGTTCGGCTGCGCGCGGACCGACACGATTCTCGTGTTCGAACTCTGATCGTGACCGGGATGCCGCCGGTCTACGAGAGGCGTGCCGGGCAGTCGAACTCGACTTCGTCGCCCACGCCATCGACCGTCCAGCGGCGCGACCGATGCTGGAAGCTCAGTGCGAGTCTCACGCTCGGAGTCTCGACCTCGAAGATCGTGCGCGGGCCGATCTCCGCGCGATACGCGGAGATCTCGCGCCGAACGGCTGCCAGGCGCGTCACCGGCAGGCGCATTTCGCCCCAGGTGATCTCACGAGGCGTACCGTCGAACCAATCGGCTCGGACGCGGACGTTTACGGGTTCCATACGGACGATGGCCATCGCCGACTCCTGTTCGATTTTGGCGGGCCGGTCGAGCGCTCGGGCAGTTGAGCGGACAGAACGGACGTTCTACTCTTGTCTGGCGAGACTAGTCGAACAGACGTTCGATGTCAAGATCTGGGCCGGTTCGTCTCGCGACTCCGCAACTCTGGCCGCAGGCTGTGCCAGCTAGCGTGTCACGCCCTCAATCCTCGGCCAGCTCGGGTCCGATTCCTCGAAGCCGGCGTGTCACAGCCGCACCGGCCGCCCTGATCCGACCCTGCGAGATTGCAACCCCGAACAGGACCACGAAGCCACCGACTGGCTCATACCAGGTCACGTGCTCCCCCAGGAAAGCCGTGCCGACCACGACCGCGAACAACGGCGTCAGGTACGTTACCGTGCTGGCCGTCGACGGTCCGGCCGCGCGCACCACCTGGTAGTTGAGCGCAAAAGCGATCCCCGATCCGAGCGCGCCGAGGCCGAGCAGACCGAGCACCGGGCCGGCCGCGACCGGCCCGGGCTGTCCGCTCAACAGCGCAAACGGAGCCAGCACTGCGGCACCGAGCAGAACCTGTCCGGCCGCGAGAGCCACGCCGCTGTCCGGCAGGCCGGCCAGGTGGCGACGGGAATAGGGAAACGCGATTCCATAGCACGTGACCGCGCCGAGACATGCCGCGATCCCGGTCCACTCTCCGGCGCCGAGCCCCTCCCAGACGCCGACTACGACGAGGATCCCGAGAAAACCTACGAACAAGCCGAGGACCCGGTCCAGGCTCGGATGCTCCTCGGGAAACGCCACCATGATCACCGCGAGGGTCGTCAGCGGCGTGGAGGCGTTGATGATGCCGGCCAGGACGGATGACACGTGCGTCTCGCCCACCGCGAACAGGGTGAACGGGATGCTGTTCATAAGCATCGCCACGACGAACAGGTGCCGCCATGTGGAGAGGCTGCGCGGCAGTCGCGATCCGGTCAGCGCCAGAACGATCAAGAGGGCGGCCCCGCCGATGGCGAGGCGCACGAATGCCACCTGAACCGGCGCGAGCATCTCGAGCCCGAGCTTGATCCACCAGAAGGAACAGCCCCAGATCGCTCCGAGCAGGACGAATGAGGCCTGCCAGGGAAGCCGCGGCGCACCAGCGCGGGGTGCGTCTTGTTGGGCCACGTCGGGCTCCTCCACTCGATCTATGAACGACGCATAAGGTACGCGGCATTGTCTCTGGGCTCTTCCGGAGTTGCGCTTTGCCGTCAAAGCCGAAGGCCGGAAGCCGGGCGGTCGGGCTCCGACTATGCTCCCCGACATGAGCGATCTGAAGCGTTTCAGCACGATCGGCCGAGCGCCGAACGACTCCGAATGGTCGGCCATCTCTAGCCGCAAGATCCTCGCCCGGCCGTTCATATTCATCGTGGCCAGCACCGGCGTCATCTGCACGCCCGGCTGCGCGGCCCGAATCCCCGGTCGCGATCGGATTCGAATCATCACCAGCTTCGACGAGGGTCTGGCCGCCGGTGCCCGAGCCTGCCTGCGCTGCCGGCCCGACCGAATCTTCGCGCCGAAAAGGCCGGCCCTCGGAGACCCCGTGAAGGCGGCCATCGCGCGGATGAACGCGACGCTCGCGGAGGGCGACGACGTTCCCACCGACCGAGCGCTGGCCGGCGAACTCGAGATTCCCGAGCGGCGCCTGCGGGATCTCTTTCGTGCCGCGCTCGGCGTCACGCCGCGGGCGTGGGTGGCGGCGCGGCGAGCCGAGTTGCTGCGGTCGCGCCTGGCCGGCGGCCAGGAGGTGACGCCGGCGCTTTACGACGCGGGCTACGGCTCGTCCAGCGCCGCGTACGAAGCCGCGAACGGCGAGTTGGGGATGGCCCCCGGCCGGTACCGCACGGGCGCGGCCGGCGAATCGATCCGCTGGACGATCGCGCCGATTCCCGAGGGAGTGGCGTTGGTGGCCTCCACGGAACGCGGCCTCTGCGCGGTCCGGCTGGGCCGGGAGCCGGAAGCGCTGGCAGCCGAGCTACGGAGCGAATTCCCCCTCGCGGCTGTGTCGCGCGACGACGCGACTCTGGCCGACGTGGCCCAGATCGTCTCCGACCTGGCGGCCGGCCGCCGCCGCCCCGAGGCAGACACGCTCCCGCTCGACGTCCATGCCACCGCATTCAGACGCCGCGTCTGGGAGGCGCTGCGCCGCATCCCCGCGGGCGAGACACGCTCCTACGGCCAGATCGCGGCCGCGGTCGGGGCGCCGGGGGCGGCTCGGGCAGTCGGTACGGCTTGCGCGGAGAACCCCGTGGCGATCGTGGTTCCGTGCCACCGCGTCGTCGGCTCGGACGGGTCGCTCCACGGCTATGCGTACGGCCTGGCCCGCAAGCGCCAGCTGCTCGATGCCGAGGCCGGCTCCGCAGCCGCTGCGGAAGCGACGGGCGAGCCGGTCGAACTCGAGGCTGTCGGCCGCTAGCCGGGCGGTGGTGGCCTATTCGAGGTCGTCCTCGATCCTCGGAATGCCCACGCGCCCTTCGACCGCCGAGGCCGGATCGCGATCGAATGGCGAGGGCACGTCGCGATGGAGCAGGCTGCCGCGCGTGACGGCGCGATCGCCGAAACGCTTCCGAACCGCATCCGTGGCGTCGACGACGCGGCGCTGCTTCTCGTCGACGACCTCGAACATGCCGATCTGCTCGGGCTGACCGAGCTGCGTCGCCGACACGCCGAGCAGCCGGATCTTCTTGCCGCGGACTTCCGGCCGGGCGAGCTCCAGGGCCGCACGCCAGATCGTGTCGGTCAGGTCGGAGGGCTCCGGCAGGTGCTGCTGGCGCGTGATCGTCCGAAAGTGCGAGTCGCGGATCTTGACCGCGACCGTCCCGGCTCGAATGCCGGCCGCCCGGAGCCGAGCGGATACGCCTTCGGTCAGCGCCAGCAGCGTCCGTTCGATCTCGGCCGGATCCATCACGTCGACCGCGAAGGTCGTCTCGTGGCTGACCGATTTCGCCGCCTCGCCGCCGCCTGTAACCGGATCGAAGTCGATGCCGAGCGCGCGTTCGTGGAGCGTGGCGCCGTGATCGCCGAGAGCGCGCGTCAGCGCCTCCGGCGGCAGCGCCGCGAGCTCGCCGATAGTTCGAACGCCCAGGCCGTGCAGCCGTTCGGCCGTTTTCGGCCCGATGCCCCACAGCCGCCGGATCTCCAGCGGCGCGAGGAAAGCGGCCTCGTCACCGGGCTCCACGATGACGAGGCCGTCGGGTTTGCGCAGGTCGGAGCCGACCTTGGCGACGAGCTTGTTCGTCGCCACGCCGACCGAGACGGTGAGTTGGGTGGTAGCGACGACCTCCGCCTTGATCCGGCGGGCGATCTCCGGCGCGGGCCCGAATAGCGCCTCCGAGCCGGCGACGTCGAGGAACGCCTCGTCGATCGAAACCTGCTCGACGGCGGGTGTGAAGTGGCGCAGCACGGCCATCACTTCGCGGCTGACGCGCTGATATTTGGCTCCGTCCACCGGGACGAATATGCCCTCGGGGCAGAGCTGGCGGGCGGTTCGAGTCGGCATGGCCGAATGGACGCCGAACTTGCGCGCCTCGTAGCTGCAGGTGCTGACGACGCCGCGCGATTCGGCGTCGCCGCCGACGATCACCGGCTTGCCGCGCAGCTCCGGGTGGTCGCGCTGCTCCACCGACGCGAAGAACGCGTCGAGATCGACATGGATGATGTGAAGGCCCGCGGCGTTCATGGCTGAATGATGGCGCGGCCGGCAACGGCTGGCGAGTGGCGCCGGCATGGCATCAGTCGTGGCCTCGGGATAGGCTTCCGCCATGCGCTACGCCATCGACATACCCAACTTCGGGGACTTCGCCGATCCCCATCTGACCGCGGCAATCGCGCGCGAGGCGGAGACGGCCGGCTGGGACGCCATCTGGGTTTGGGATCACATCATGCGCGACCCGGCCGACCCTCATGCCGACCCGTGGCTGCTGCTCGCGGGGTGGCGGCAACGTGGCCGGTACGAGCGCCGTTCCGCCGAGCTGCTCGCTGGGATGGAGTCTGGCCGCTACGCCGCGGACCCGACGGCGCCGGGCTTCCGCTCACTCCGGATGACATTCGCGGCGTGTGCGCGACCATCGCCGAGGAACGCGCCGCCGCCGGAAATGACGCCGCTGCCTTCGACGTGCTGGTAGCGGGCACCACCCCGGGCGACGAACCCGCACGGGCCGCGGCCATGGCTCGCGAATTCGCCGACGCCGGAGCCACGTGGTGGACCGAACGAATCAACCCGTCGCGAGGATCGCTCGAGCAAATGCGACGGCGGGTTCGACAGGGGCCACCGCGGCCCTGACGATCGGCGGGCGGCGGGTTCAGTACGGGCGGCGCCGATCGACCCACACGAAGGCGACCGCCGCGAGAAGCAGCGATCCGAGCAGCAGCAAACCCGACTCGAACGCGACGACCGGCCAGTACTGGGATCCGGGGATCGAGTATGTGACCCAGCTCGGAATCTGCGAAGGGTCGAGCGGGATCTGGTTTCCGTTCGCGTCGAAGCCGAAGGTGTTGCCGTTCTGATCGACGCCGTACCCGAAATCGAGCTTCGACGTGTCGCCGTAGTACGGCTTGCCGTCGACGAACACCTGGGCATACGAATAGAGATCGGTCTGCACCCAATACAGGACTGGCGTCGAGGTGGGGTCCGTCGCGTCGGTCGATCCGCTCGTTCCCGGCGAAGCGCTCGGCTCCGGCGAGCCGCCGGGCTGAGTCGAGCCACTCGGCTCGCTCGAAGTCGTCGGCGCGGGCGCGATCGCAATGCCCGGCCCGCCGAACATCGGCCCGAACATCTGGCCCGTATTCGTCTGATCCACGGCCATCGGACGCAGGACGATGCCAGCCATGACGGGTTCCCACAGCGACCGAGTCGAGCGCAACCTTGCGCTTGAAGCGCTTGCTCAGACCGTGCGCCGCGACCGCCGCGGTCGCCACCGAGGCCCCTGCGCCGAGATCCATTCCCCACCTCGCCCTCTGCCGCGTCGTTCGCCAATGCGACTCTGCCGCTGCCCGGAACGGTAGCATCCCCGGCGCGCGGAAGAACGGCGGGAAAGTGGTCACTCGGCCGAGATCCCACCGGGGGCCTGGTGCGTAATATCGGCAAGGTCGCAGTCGCGAAGGTCAGGGGGTCCGGGTGAAGCGTCTGAAGTCGAGGCGGCTCTGGGTCGTTCTCGCCATCCTGGTCGGGCTACTCGTTATCGGTCGCTGGATGGACCGATCCCAGCCCATCGAGAGTTACCGCGTCATCGACAACCGGACAATCGCCGTCGAGGTCGACGCGAGTTCTCCCAAATGGACCCGCATCACCGGCGTCACCGAGACCTGGGACCGGGTCGTCGTCGGCGTCGGCTCGTTCATCTTCCCCTGGCCGCATCTGGGAACAGACGTGGGGACGAGCCAGGAGTTGCTGGTAACCCTCAGCCAGCCGCTCGGCAGTCGCGCGGTCGTCGACGCCTATACCGGTGACGTGGTGGCACGGATAGAGTGCCCGTGGTCCCTGGCGTCCCAGGGGAAGTGCGCCGGGCAGCCGGCGCCGGCCGAGCCGAGCATCTCAGTTGCGCCGCTCCCAACGGGCGGCATTTCGAAGACGCAGGCTATCGAGGTCGCCGCAAAGCACAGCGCGCTCGGCGTGACCTTCGTCTCCGCGGAGGCAGGACACTTCAGCACGCTGAGCAAGAACCCAAACATCGGCCCGGGTAATCCGATCAAAGCGGATCAGTGGGTATGGGCGGTCACGTATCGCGGCGACATGACTATCTGCAATCCACTCGGTTCGTGCCTTTCCCCTCGTCCCGGAACGACCACCGTCTTCCTCGACTATTTCACGGGGGACTTCCTCGAGAGCGAAGGGCTATCCCCGGCTCCATGACGCGCCCGAGCGAGCGGCCTTAGCCGGACCTCGAACGAATTCCTGCTCAGCGGGGCGGGTCGGCGATCCGCCGGAGGATGTCACCCGGCTGGCAATCGAGCACCTGGCAGATCGAGTCCAGGGTAGTGAACCGGATGGCTCGGGCGCGCCCGTTCTTCAGGACCGCGACGTTCGCCGGGGTGATGCCGACGGCGTTGGCAAAGTCGCCCACGGACATCTTGCGTCGGGCGAGCATGACGTCGAGCTCCACGACGAGGGCCATCAGATCACCTCGTCGAGCTCTGTGCGGTCGGCGACCGCCGACAGGAGCAGGCCTCGCATGACGACCATGAGGAGCACGAACGCCAGCCCGCCGGCGATGCAGGCAGCCAGGTAGTAGAACATCGGTCCGCCGCCGCCGGGGACGAAGGCGAGCATATGGATCAAAACGCCCGCGGTCAGGACCGTGGCGACCGCCGCGCAGGCCAGGATGAGGTCGACCCAGCGCACGGCGCCGCCGGTGAAGATTGCCCCGACGTCGACTAGCGACAGCAGCCGCCAGACGGCGAGCAGCGCCACCTGACCGCATCCGATGAACAGGATGGCGGCCACCGAGTACGGGACGACGAGGTAGGCGACTTCGGGAAATCTCGTCCCTACCTCGGATGCATACACGGGCACGAACACCTGTGCGAGCACGGATCCGAGCAGGAGGACGAGGAGCGCGACGCGGAGAAGTCGACTTGCGAACTTGTCCATCTATCGATCATCGATCGGTTTCCATCGGATGTCAATAGATCAGTTGGCCGGCAACGACGCCCAGGCCCGCCCGAACCAGAAGCGGCCGTTCTGGCGAGGTCTGGGCTAGGCTCGAACGAGCACCGGAGCGAGCAGCTCAGAGGCCTGTGAGCGAGGAGCGCAGTGAGCAACGGCGCCCAGGCCCACCCGAACGGCCGCCCCGAACCAGAAGCGACAGTCCTGGCGAGTCGAGAGCTAGGCGCCACCGAGCACCGGAGCGAGCGGCCTCAAACGGCCGTGAGCGAGGAGCGCACGCGGCAACGACGCTATCGGCCGCCCGAACTGTCGCTAGCCTTTGGGCTCCACCACGATGGTGACTTCCGGTGTCATGCCGGCGAAGACCTTAACGGCCACCTTGTAGGTGCCGAGGGACTTCAGCGGATCCGGCAGGTCCACCTTGTGGCGGTCGACGACGATGCCGCGGCGACCGAGGGCATCGGCGATGTCCTTGGCCGTGATGGATCCATAGAGCTTGCCGCCCTCGCCGACCTTCACGCCCATGGTGAGAGTCGTGCTGGCGATGCGGGTGGCCGCGATCTCGGCGTCCTCACGCTCGCGCTGCCGCTTCTCTTCGCGGCTGGCGATGTCGTGCTGCCAGGCGCGGTACGCACCGCCGGCGGCCGGGACGGCCAGATTTCGGGCGACCAGGAAATTACGGGCGTAACCGTCGGCGACATCCTTCATCTCGCCGCTCTTGCCGAGCTTATCGACGTCGGCGATCAGAATGACCTTCACGCGAACAATTCCTCCTTGACGATCAGCGACCGAACACGCGGCCCGATCCTGGTGGTTTTGACCAGATGACCTGCCGCATCGATTGCGTCGGGCAGCCGGCTGATGATGTGGCGAACCGGCGCGGGCGTGAGGCGCCGCACCTGGTCGATGTCACGACGAAACGCTTCCTTGTCGATGCAGAGTTCGTCGAGCTTCTGTTCGAGCAGCTCTTCGTCGATGCCCTCGAAGAAGATCTCAACCGCGAGGACCACGACGGCCAGGTCGTCGAGCCCGCCGAGGACCGGGATATCGTCCGGGATCAAGTCTCGACCGACCAGAACGTAGCCCGCGGCCCCGACGAGGATGGCTTTGCGGCTCATCGGCACACGCTCGTCGAGCGCCAGCGCCCAAACCAGGCGCGCGTACATCGGGACTCGGCTGGCGACCGGCACGAAGGCAAGCCAGCGCAAAGCTCGCAGTAGACCGCCCTTGCGACGACGGCGCCTGACCTTCGAACTCATTCGACTCCTCGAGGCCGACTTCGGCGCAGCCCAACAATTCCGGGCCACTCCGAGAATTGATGATGTTATCAGGCAGGACCCACTCCGACGAGGCGGGGCCGCCCCGGGGTCAGCCGGCGTGGATCCAGAGCCATTGACGAGGGATGAGCCCCGAATCGTAAATCGCCGCGGCTGTCGCCCGACCGAAGTAGCGATAGTGCCACGCCTCCGGTACGTAGCAGCTGAGCGATCGGGCGGCGCCGGCCGGATAGCTGCTGACGAAGCCATACCGCCACGCATTTTCGGAAAGCCACTGCGCCCCGCCGCCGAAGTCGATCGCGGTGCCGAGCTGGTGCTCGGAGTGGCCCGGTCTGGCCGCCGCCGCGAGCGCCACGTCGGTGCCCTGCGATGCCTTCACCTCGTCAAAAGTTGCCACCTGGTCGGTATAGCTGCGGTAGGCCGAGTTGACGACCAGCGTCACGCCGGCTTTCCGCGCTGCCTCGGTGAGAGCCTTCAAGTCGTCGATCACCAGCGCTCGAACGGAACCCGCGCCGCCAATTCCGGCTCCGCTCACCGGCACCAGATCGGGCGGCACATAGGAGGCGCCGAGCGTGTACGTGGTGTCGAGCAGGGTTCGGGCCCAATCCGAGAACTGGGCATGAACGGCGGGCACGTCGCCGACGGAACACGCGGGCAGGGGGCCAAGAGTCGAGACTGGGGTCGGGGTCGGGCTCGAGGTCGGCGTCGGGACGACCGCAATGAGGCTCGCCTGGCTCTGGGTGCCGAGAATCCTCGGGCTGATCGCGACCCAAATCAACGCCGTAGCGACCAACCCCGCGAAGAAGATCGGAAGGCGCCAGTCTCGGCGGCGGCGGTAGCTCGGGTAGGCGTGGCGCGCCACTACTCGCTCCGGAGCGACTGCGGCCGCGTCAGCCGGTCCGCTGCCGGCAGCGTGGCGACCACCACGCCCATCGCCACCAGCAGGCTCGCACCCAGGACCCCCGCGAGGGAGATATCTGGCAGCGGCACAGACGGGACCCCGGCCACTCTTAGCGCGCCCTGAGCCACGACCACTCCGAGCAGCGCACTGACTGCCGAGACGGCCAACAGCGGCACGCCTGCCTGCAGGAGCACGAGTGCCCTGAGCCGCGAGACCGGCATCCCCGCGGCACGCAGCAGCGCGAACTGGCGGCGCCGCTGGAGCAGACCCGTGGTCGTGGCCACCGCCAGGCTGCAGCCTGCCAGGGCGAGCGAACCTATCAGGCCAAGACCGACGATGCGCGCGACCTCCGCGAATTGGGGAGCCCTGTCGAGCGGATCGTCGGCCAGGACGACGTGGGCCACCGGGTCGATTCCCTGGAGAGCGGCCCGCACGCGTTCGGCGGCCGCGGCGGTGCCGTCGGTGGCGACGTAGAGCCTCGTGAACGGCAATTTCTCGGCGCCGGGGCCGAGCGCGGACGGCTCGACGATCAGCTGGGGCAGCCCGTTGAGGCCGCGGCCCGAGTCGGAGGCCACCAGCGGGCTGATGGCACTCGCGTCGATGTGCACCTGGGCGGGCTCCCCGGCCGGCAGCTTCACCAGGTTGCCGGACTCGTCGGCCATGCTGAGCGCGTAATTCCCGGCGGGCAGAGGCTCCGACATCGTCGTGTAGACCGAGGCCCCATCGCAGCTGGCGCCGGCAATGTCGACCGCGGCCAGGAACTCGGCGCAGGGCGCAACCCAGGTCCAGCGCGAGTCGCCGAGGAAGACTTCGGGGACCGGCATGACGCGCACTACTCCGGCCACGCTCGCCAGGCGCGTCGCCGCGGTCGCGGCGGAGGCATCCGACGTCATGACCGCCATAACCTGTCCAGTTCGCAGCGGAGCGTCCAAGCCGCCCGCGGCGAGGCTGGCGTACGCCGCGAACGAGAAGAAGACGCTCGCGACGAAGACGGCCATGATCACGCCGGCGATCGAGCCGAACGATCCCCGGGGATCGTCGGAGAGGCGTCGTGCCGCGAGCAGGGTCGAGGGACCGCGGGCGATCCGTCCAAGAACCCTCCCCACCACCACCGTCAGCCAGGGGCCCGCGAAAACGATGCCCCCGATGATCGTCGCGAACGAGCCACCGAGCACGATCATGGTTGAGAGCGAGGAGCTGCCCCGGAACTCGGTTATGCCGACGAGCAGCGCGACCACGCCGGCGAGGGCCGGCACGATTCGCCAGAAACGCGGCGCGGGCGGCGTCACTCTCTGCTGCACGCCCAGTGGCGAGACCGAGAGGCGCTTCATCCCGATCAGCGCGGCGCCGGCACCGACCACCTGCACCAGGCCGAGCAGCAGGATCGCCTGGCCGATCGGAGGCACGATCGCGTCCGGCCACCAGGTGGCGCCGTCGAGCGGGATCAGTGCCACCCACGGTCGGGCAAGGTAGAACAGGATCACTCCCGCCGGCGCCCCGATCGCCGTGTAGAGGAGCGCTTCAACGATCGCGAGGCGGGCGACCTGGCCCGGCGTCGCGCCCACCAGCCGGAGCGCGGCCAGGCGTTGCTCCCGCCTCGCGGCGGCCATGCGAGTGGCAGTGGCCACGAATACCGCCACCGGCGCCAGCGCCCCGACCACCGCGATCACGAGTATCAGGATGGCAATCGGCGGCAGGTCCGGGGGCAGGGAGTCGACGCGAAATGAATCCACCGACGCGGGGTACTGCGCGGCCAGCCAAGTGGGGTCCTCGCCGATGACCGCGACGAGCTCCTGCGGCGAGCGGAGTCCCGCCGGCCCGATCGTCCCGACGACGCGGCCGATGCGCGGCTCGAGCTGATCGGCCTGGGTGTGGGCCAGCACATCCGCGACTGCCGGGGAGACGAATGCCTCACCCGGTCCTGGCAGCCTGGCGACGCCGGGGGGAGCGGGCGCGTCGGCGGTGAGCTGCGCCACCAGGACCCGCAGGAACGGCTGGCCTGAGTACCTGTCGTCGAGGACGGCCAACAACAGTCGGGGCTGCGCGGCGGTGGACGGCAGCGGCTGGCGCCACGCCTGGCGCATATCCCGGTCGGCAAGTGCGTTCTGGAACGAGATCGCGAATAGCAGGATCGCCACTCCGATCGCCACTGCCGCCGCGGTGAGCGCGACGGATATCGCGGATCGGCGCCCGTCCGATAGCGCGAGCCGCAGCCCCAGGCGAATCATCGGGCCAGGCCGCCGGCCTGCGGAGCGCCGCTGACTCGGCCGTCGCGGACCACGATCTCGCGCCGCGCATAGGCAGCTACCCGCGCTTCGTGGGTCACGAGCAGAACGCTGGTGTCCTGTTCGAGAGCGGCCGCGGTCAGCAGCTCCATGACCTGCTCGCCCGCGATCGTATCCAGCGATCCGGTCGGCTCGTCGGCAAAGACGACGCTGGGCCTGGTGACGAGGGCTCGGGCAACGGCGACGCGCTGCGCCTGCCCGCCCGACATTTCGCCGGGACGGCGCCGCTCCATACCTTCGAGCCCAAGCCGCGGGAACCAGGCCGCCGCCTCTTCCTCCGCGGTGGAGCGCTTGACGTTGTTGAGCAGCAGCGGCAGCGCTACGTTCTCGATCGCCGAAAGCTCTGGCACGAGCTGGCCGAACTGGAAGACGAAGCCGAAAGCCGTCCGCCGCAGCCGGGTCCGCTCGGCTTCCCCGAGGCTGTCGATCCGGCGACCCTCGAACGTTACCGTGCCGCCGTCCGGGGCGAGGATGCCCGCCATGCAATGCAGCAGCGTCGATTTGCCGGAACCACTCGGGCCCATGACGGCGACGATCTCGCCTCGCCCGAGACTGAAGTCGATGCCACGCAGGGCCTCCGTCTGCCCGAATCGCTTGATCAGACCGGCTGCCGCGATTACCGCGGGGCCCTCTTCAACCGCCGGCTCCGCCAGTGCTGCCCTGCCGGACTCGACCCGGCCGACCGCGAGTGTCATGCCCGTTCGAAGGATCATCGTGTCTCCGAAAGCTCGAGGATCTGGCGGCGGAGGTCGCCGATGCGCGCGGCCGTGACGTCGAGCCAGCGCAGGTCGGCCTCCAGGTGGAAGAGGCAGTAGTCGGCGAGGAGCGCGATCTGGAGCGAGCCGTCGCGCCTGATGGCAGTCAGCTCGCGCATCCGCTCGAGGTGGGCGTGACGCTCGGCGTCGACCAGCGGTTCGACCGGCCGGCCCGAGAGGATCGCGAGCACTACCTTCGCATAGAGCGCGGCCTGCAGGTGGGGCTCGGGAAGCAGCGGCTCGAGCAGCCAGCGCCCAAGTTCGGTGCGGCCGTCGTCGGTGATGGCGAACCGGCGCCGGTCCGGCCCCTCGGCCCGTTCGACCGCTTCGAGTCGCACCTGGCCCTTCTGTTCGAGCCGGCCAAGGGTCGAATAGACCTGAGCGTAAGCCAGTGGGCGATCGGGCGCGAAGTACGAATCGAACAGTCGCTTGAGGTCATAGCCATGGTGCGGCTGCTGCTCGAGAAGCCCGAGCAATGCGTGCGGTACGCTCATGGCCGCGGACTATACACCGGGTTTATAGACACGTCAACGCAGCACGTCGGCTCCGGACAGACTGAGTCCGACCGCCCGCTTGCTAGCCCGCCAGCTCGAGGCTGTGGAACCAGCCGGCCGAGATCGCGACCACGCCGGATAACCGTGCCGGGACGTCGATCTGGCCCTGGGCGTCGTATCCCCAGGCGACGACGGGCGCCGCGATCGTCGCCGATGATGTGGGCCTGATCGAGGCGGTGCTGAGACCGCAGCCGGCAGCGGCGAACACTACCGCGACGACGGGGGCGATGGCGCGGGGCGGTCGCATGGCTTCGAGCTCCTCTCGACCCGATCCTAGGGCCGCGGCCGCGGAACGCTTGGGCCGCCGTCCGATTCCCACGCTCCGGGCCGCCGCGGCTATCGGGCCATGGACATCCGGCCGCAAACCGTTAGGTTGAGGCGATCAGTGACCGCTATTCGGGGGACCACATGTCTGCAGCCACAGCCGCTCAGTTCCGTGGCGGATCAATCGAAGTCGACCGGTCGGCGAGTCTGTTTCGCTGGAACGCCGTCCTGGCGGCGCTGCATCTGGCGCAAGCCGGCGCGATCCTGGCCCTATCTTTTGCAAAGAACCCGGTCGTGACTTCGCCGGTCGTCAGCACTTACCTGCAATTCGACGAGGCGACCCGCCATCTGATCACCGCACAACGCCACATCTGGGATCTCCCGATCGGCCCGAGCGTGGCTCTCTTCTTCTTGCTCAGTGCTGTCGCGCATTTCTGCATGGCCTTCCCCGCCCGGCGCTGGTACGAATCCCATCTCGCCCGCGGCCAGAACCCCATCCGCTGGATCGAGTACGCGTTCTCCTCGAGCGTGATGATCGTCGTCATCGCGGCGCTGGCGGGCGTTCAGGAGATCGGAACGCTGATCGCCGTGTTCGGGGCGAACGCGGCCATGATCATGTTCGGCTGGAGCATGGAAGTCGCCAACGAGGGCCGGGATCGGCCGCAGTGGCTGCATTACGTGTTCGGGTGCATCGCCGGCGCCGTGCCCTGGGTGGCGATCTTCGCCGTCCTCGTGAGTTCGGCCAGCGCGCCCGGCTCTGCGCCGATCCCGGGTTTCGTGATTGCAATCTTCATCTCGCTCTTCATCAGCTTCAACGTCTTCGCCGCGAACATGGTGTTGCAGTACCGACAAATCGGGCCCTGGCGCGATTACCTCTACGGGGAGCGGGCGTACATGCTCTTCAGCTTGATCGCCAAGTCGCTTCTCGCCTGGCAAGTCTTCTTCGGGACGTTGCGGCCCTAGACCCAACCGGCGGAGACGACCGGACCGGCTGCCGACCAGCCGCGACCCCGCTCCGGCCACGCCGCGATGTCTTGACAATCGAACGGGTGTTCTGTACCCTCCGAATTCGGAAGGAGGCGCCGGTGTGACCAAACACGACGCCGATCGAAAACAGAAGATCCTCGACTTCATCGCCGCGACGCTTCGGACCCGTGGCTATCCGCCGTCTGTGCGCGAGATCGCGCACGCCGTCGATCTCGCGTCAACCTCGGCGGTCCATCACCACTTGCTCATGCTCGAGCGTGAGGGCTATCTCGAGCGCGGGGCTGCGCAGTCGCGGGCGTTGCGCCTCACCCCGCTCGCCGCTCTGCGCATGGGCCTGACGGGCGAGTTGGTGCCCCAGGCGACCGCGTCGGAGGCGCACGTTCTACCCATTGTCGGCGAGATCGCCGCCGGCGGCCCTATCGAGGCATACCAGGACGCGTCCGAGACAATGGCCGTGCCGGACCTGCTCGCCCCCAGCGGCGACGCGTACGTCCTGCGGGTCCGGGGCGATTCCATGATCGATGCCCACATCCAGGACGGCGACTTCGTCCTGATCCGCCCGCAGCAGACCGCCCGCGACGGTGACATCGTGGTGGCCCAGGTGGAAGAGAACGCCGTAACGCTCAAGCAGTTCTTCAAGGAGGCGGGGCGCGTTCGGCTGCAGCCGGCCAACACGCGCTACGCCCCGATGTTTTATTCGGACGTACGTATCCAGGGCAAGCTGGTCGGAGTCATTCGCCGCCTGGACTGAACCCCGGCGGATCATGCCGTCGTTGCCGCTTGCGTTCCTCGCTCACGCACCTTCATGTGCGCTCGATCCGGTACTCGGACGGCGGACCTGTCGCGAGGCCGACGTTCTCCACAGAAAGATGTCCACACTCCGCCAACACCGGACCGAATTGGTGTACGGCCGAGCTCCGGTTAGGCGCCGTTCGTTCAGGGTCCGTGGTCGCGGCCGGTCACAATCGCAACCGACAGCCTCGCAATCCTGCCCGGGGGAGACCGCCCAGCCGTGATCGACCGACTACCGCCCCAGAACATGGACTCCGAGCAGGCCGTGCTCGGCTCGATCCTGATCGACCGTGACGCCATCATCGAAGTGGCCGATTTCCTCCATCCCGAGGATTTCTACCGCCAGGCCCACGGCCGCATCTTCGCCGCGATGCTGGAGCTGTTCGAGCATCGCGAGCCGATCGACGTCGTAACGGTCGCCGAGGCGCTCGAGCGCGCGGGCGAGCTCGAAACAATAGGCGGGGCGAGCTACCTCTCCACTCTCGGCAACGACACTCCCACGGCCGTCCACGTCGCCCAGTACGGACGCATCGTGGAGCGCAAGGCATTGCTGCGGCGGCTCATCGGGGCAGCCGGCAAGATCGCGGCCATCGGTTACGAAGACGGGTCGGACATCCAGGAGGCGATCGACCGCTCGGAAGCCGAGCTCTTCGCGGTCAGCCAGCGTCGGTCGGGAGACAGCTTCAGCCCGCTGCGCACGCTCCTCCACAACGCCTACGACCGCCTCGACTATTTGCACGCCCACCGTGGCGAGATCGTCGGCATTCCCACGGGCTTCCCGGACCTGGACCAGCTGACCACGGGCTTCCAGGCCAGCGACCTGGTCGTGATCGCCGCCCGCCCCAGCGTCGGCAAAACGAGCCTGGCGCTCAACATCGCCGAGCATGCGTCGGTGCGCGAAGGCAAGTCGGTCGGCATCTTCAGCCTGGAGATGAGCAAGGACCAGCTCGTCCAGCGCTTGCTTTCGAGCGTCGCCTCGATCGACTCGCAGCGGATGCGCTCTGGCTACCTCGAGGAGCTCGACTTCGCCCGGATCGCGCCGGCCATGCAGGCGCTTTCGGACGCGCCCATGTACATCGACGACACGCCTTCGATCAGCACGATGGAATTGCGAACGAAAGCTCGCAGGCTCCAGGCCGAGCACGGGCTCGACCTCCTGATAATCGACTACCTGCAGCTGATGCAGTCGAGCACGACCAGCCGCGACGCCAACCGCGTCCAGGAAGTGTCCGAGATCAGCCGCGGGCTCAAGGCCCTCGCGCGCGAGCTGAAGGTCCCCGTGATCGCACTCTCCCAGCTGTCGCGGCAACCCGAAATGCGCGAGTCGCGCGAACCCCGCCTGTCCGACCTGCGCGAGTCCGGCGCCATAGAGCAGGACGCCGACCTGGTCCTATTCCTGTGGCGGGAGAAGGAGAAGGCCGCGGAAGGCGACGACCAGGATGGCGAGATCATCAACCTGCGCCTGGCCAAGCACCGCAACGGCCCCACCGGCGAGGTCAAGCTCTGGTTCCGGAAGACCCAGACCCGGTTCGTCAGCTACGCCGCCGAGCGCTATGCCGAGGCGGTCTAGAGCGTGGGCCTAAACTTGGACGACAGGGCGGCAGGGCCCGCCCGCCAGCGTGAGGAGTTCGATGGGCGTGATCATCGTCCGAGAGATGGTCGGCGTGAGCCCTCGGTCGTGGAGCGACGCCGCTCGCCAGGCAGTCGCCATCGCTTCCAAGACGGTTCGCAACATCCGATCGGTGGACGTCATCCAGTCCACGGCCCGCGTCGAGGGCGGCGAGATCGTCGAATACCGGGTCCATCTTAAGATCGGCTTCGAATACGAGGAGTAGCCTGCGCGGCCGGGTGCCGAACGCCGGCTGGCGCCTGAAGACGTGGTGAAGCGGCCCTGAAGCAGTCCGAAGCCGCAGATAAGCGCGCGTTGATCCGGGGCGGGCAGTATCCGCGGATGCAAACGTCCGCATCCGCCACCCGACCGGTCGCGGTTCCGATTGACACTCGCCCGCTCGACTTCCTATCCTTCGCACCGCCGACTGGGGACCGGTACGCGGGGATGGAGGAGCTTCGGGTGCCCGTCGAGCCCGAGTTCGGCGACCTGGTGGACCTTGCCGCCCAGGCGCGGCAAGGCTTCCCGCTGCGTCCCGGCAAGATCCAGCGCCCGCTATTGCCGGAGGAAACGCTCCGACGCGACCGGCTCTTCGATTGGCTGGCCACGGCAACCCGCCGGCGAGCCACTTACATCGTCGCGGAGGCGGGCTTCGGCAAGACGACCCTGGTCGCAGACTACCTGCGAAGCTCGCGGATCCGGACGTTCTGGTACCGCCTCGACGAAGACGACACGGATGGGCTTGTCTTTCTTCGATACGTTGTGGCTGCGTGCCAGGCGGTCGATCCAAGGCTGCTGGCGCACACGGCAGCCGTCCTTGCGGACATGTCGTTCGAACCCTCGGAGCCGGTGATCCTCCGGTCCGTCCTGGAGGAGATCGACCGTCTGGGCAATGTGCCGTCTGCGCTCGTCCTGGACGACTTTCACGTCGCGGAGACCGTGCCCGCAATCGGTGCCGTCGCGGAGCGGTTGATGTCGCGCTGCCCGGCGGGGCTGAGCCTCATCCTGATCGGGCGGCGTACCCCGAGCCTGTCGGTTGCGGGGCTGCGAGCTCACGGCGACCTGGCCGAACTGGGCCGCGAGGAGCTCCGTTTCGACGAGTCCGAGACAGGCCGGCTGTTCAGCGAGTCGTACCACAATCCCCTCGAGCCGGATGTGCTGCACCAGATCCAGGCCCGGACCGAGGGCTGGGCGGCCTCGCTACAGCTGGTGAACGCGGCCGTCGAAGGCTTGTCCAAGGCGCAGGTGCGCGCGTTCGTCCGGTCGCTGACCGGTGCCGACGGCGACCTCTACGACTTTCTGGCCGAGGAAGTCGTCGGCGAGCTCGATCCAAACCTGCGCGCCTTCTTGATGGGGGTCTCGCTCCTCGAGGAGATAGACGCGGAGACGGCCGCCAAGGCCGCGTCCGTCACCCTTGCCGATGCGCGGCGGCTCTTGGGTCACGCGCAGAAGATCGGCCTGCTGTCCAAGGGCGTCGGGACCGTGGGTTCGTGGCGCCTGCATCCCCTGGTCCGCGATTTTCTGGCGGCTCGCCTCGACGCGGAAATCGGCGCGGCAGGAGTCATGGAGCTTCATCGACATCTTGCGGTCGCCCTCGAACCCCGATCGTGGCGCCTCGCCGCTCGCCACTGGGCTGCGTCCGGAGACGATGAGGACGTCCGCCGTGTCGTCTGCGCGGCAATTCCGACAATCATCGGCACGGGCGACTTCGCCGCGGCCGAAGAGCTGATGATCCGATTCTCAGACGGCTCCGAAGGCCCCTGGCTCGACATCATCCGAACTCGCCAGCTGGTCGCCGCTGGCCGATACGAGGAGGCCGACATGCTTAGCCCGACGGGCCGAGGACCCGACTGAGGCGGCGCTACAGAGCAAGTCGTTCACGATCGGCCGTGCACTTAACCGATTGACCTTGGGTATCCAACGCCAAAACGTCACCATGCGAAAAGTTGCAACGAAGGAACTCGCGGCCAGCGGGGATGCAGAACTCGCAGCAATCGCACGGGCGCGGCCGAGTTGATGTGCGAAGCATCTTGCTCCGGCAGCCTCGACGCCTACTGCGCTGCTCTCGTGGAAGCGGCTGGGTTCAGCCATGTGCGAGACCATCGGAGGCATGAAGGTATCAGTCGCCTGAACCTATCGGTTGCAGAGGCGATACGATGCAACTTCGATACTGCCTTGGATCGCGGGCGAAGCTGCCATCGAATTCCTCCAGACGGGCGGGAATGCGGGCGACATTGCGGCCGCCCACCTCAACTCGCGAAGGCAATGGCCCACCTGGGCCGTTGGGACGAGGCCAAGGGGCACATCGCCGTGGCGCTTGGCGACCGCACGAATCGTTCGAGCCGGAGGTAGTCGCGGAGGCTGCCGAAGTTCACGGCATGTACGGCAATCCGGCGGATGGTCTTGAGCTGTTCCGAACCGCCGTCTTCGAAAGTCACCGAGCCCAACGGTGATTACTGGAGATACGCAGGCGCTCGTCTCGAACTGATCCGTGGTGATTTGGAGCGCGCACGCCCATTTGTCCCAATTCGACGAAGACATGGTTGGTTCCTGGCTCGCAAGTGCGGCTCGCGCGCTCAGCCTGCAACGTCCGACCCTGAAGGGATGCGCGGACGCCGCTTGGGCCTCGCGCCTCGAGGAGGGAATTCGGTTTGCGGAAGGTCAGCAGGCGTGGTTCTGGTCGAAGACGATGCGCACTGACCGGCGTCCTGCTCGGCGAAGTGACCCAGTTGAATTCCCACATTCTTTCCATCCCGGAGGAGGATTGCGGCCACTTGTCGATTCAGGCGGAGTTGGTCGTCCGGAGACTGGCCGACTCGAGGTAGACGCACTCGCTGTCGTTCGCAAAGAGGCCCTACTTCGGCCGGAGAGATGGAGCTGGGCGTTGCGCCAAAGGCTTGATCTGACGAAGCCAATTCGACCTGCGAGACTCGAAGGTGCGCCGAACTTCTGGACCTTGTCGGCGACGCCAGCGACATCAAAGCTCTCAGGAAGCTTGCCCATCGCAAGAGCCTCCGAATTCCTGATGCCGGCCGCGGGCTCGCTCGACGAATGGCTCAGCCGGCCTTCATCGACGACCTTGGGCGAATCTCGGTTCGGTTAGGGGACACGACCATCGCCGGAACCGACATTCGCAAGAAAGTGCTGTCGCTGCTGGCCTTCTTGCTCAGCCGGCCCCAGTTCTCGGCGTCGAGGGAACAGGTAATCGAAGCACTCTGGCCAGACATGGAGCCCGAGGCGGGAGCGAACTCCCTGAACCAGACGTCGTATTTCCTCCGTCAAGTCTTCGAGCCAAACGCCGACGACGATACGAGCGCGGGCTATCTCAACAGCCGAGCGGACCTTGTCTGGCTCGATCCGAGATTGGTTCAGAGTCGGAGTTCAGAGTGCCTCAAGCTCATTGCGGCGATCCGGCGGGATCCGTCCCCGGATCTCGTGACCAGACTCGCTGAGTCATACACCGGCCGGTTTGCGGCTGACTTCATCTACGACGACTGGGCATCGTCTTTTCGCGAGGGCCTCCACGCGAGCTACCTCGACCGCATCGAGCGGGCGATCGTCGCCGATACCCGCATCGGGGCGTTCGACAGGGCCCTCGGGGTTGCGCAGCTGGCGATGCAGGCCGACCCAGATGCCGAGCAGATCGAGCTTTGCCTGCTGAGGCTGTACCGACGAATGGGCGCGAAGGCAGCGGCGGCCGAGCAGTACGCCCACTACTCGAACGTCATGCGTGAGCAGTTGGGTATGGAGCCGCCCCCTTTGGAGTCGATCTGATCGGATGTGCCTATTCCGGGGGCGCTAGGGCACCTAACGTATTGACCGGGTTAGTTCGCGTTCCCTAGGGTGCGTGAGGTCGGGTACGGGTACCCGAATTCCGTCACCAAGAACGCTCGGACGCTCCGCGGTCTCAGCCGAATTAGGGCACTTGGGCTGAGATCAAGCCATCAGTGCAACCCGCCGCGCGTTGCACGTTCTGGGAGTGACCTGATGTTTGCCGAGTCCTGCAGCCGGGCTTGGTGATTTTCATGTGGCGCCGTATTCAGAAGCTGACAGTCGTCCTTGGCTCCGGACGCTCATCTGTCGCCATGGGCGGTAGGCGCTAGCTACAGACCATTCTGAGTACATCTCTCCCATAGCCGGGCGCGCTCGCCCGCGGCTAGATTGCCGCGGCTGAGCGAGGAGTGCCATGAGCCGCCGGCTGGGAGTGCTAATTGCGATCGTGGCGCTGGCGAGCGGAGCGCTGCTTGCCAGTGCTGTTTTTGCTGCCCAATCGGCGCTGAGGATCGCCAATAGCCGGCGTTCCTAACGGGATTCTCTTAGGGGTTCTGTTCTGGATAGTCTTACCGTCGTTGGCGCGTCACTCGCGGTTCGCATGCCGGGCGGAAGCTTCGTAGACGTGGGCTTTGCTCCCATCGTTGCTGCAATGAGCCTTGGCGGACCGGCCGTGGCTGGCGTCGTGCCGCACTATCGGCGCGACGCAAACCCGTGAATTACGGCGTGAGGTTCCCTGGTACGGCGTCGTAGCCAACCATGCCAGCATCGCCGGGTCCGCGATCGTCAGCGCTTATCTGCTGAACCTCCTGTCCACGTATCGGGCCACTCCCGCGATCGACTTCGTCGCGACGGTAGGTGCCGGCTGCGTCTTCTTCTCCCTGAACACCTCATGACTGCGGCATTTGTGTCGGTCAGGGGCGGAGAGCCCATGTGGAAGCTCGTGCGAGCGAGACCTGGGTGCGTATCTCAGCATGCTCGCCCTGGCGCCCGATCGCATGGCTGATGGCGCAGATGTACTAGCGGCGCCGGCTGGTGGGCCGTGCTCCTGTTCGCAGTGCCCCTGTACACGACCCGTGTTGCTTACAGTCGCTTCGTGGAAGTTCGCGAGATGTTCACGGAGACCGTGCGGAGCCTCGCAGAGGCCGTGGACAAGCGGGACACGTTCACGAGCGGCCACAGCCACCGCGTCCAGGACATCGCCATGGACATCGGACGCGTGATGAAGGTCAGCGACGACGAGCTCGAGGCGCTGGAGTGGGGCGGCCTCCTGCATGACATCGGCAAGATCGGCGTGCCGGACTCCGTGTTGCTGAAGCAGGAGCGCCTCACACGCGAGGAGCGCACCACGATGAACTCGCACCCGGTGCTGGGTGCCGAGATCATTGCGCCGGTGAAGCGCCTGGAGCCCGAGCTTCCGATAATTCGCCACCACCATGAGTGGTTCAACGGATCCGGCTATCCGGATCGGCTGGTGGCCGACGAGATACCTCGCCTGGCTCGGATCCTGCACGTGGCCGACGCCTTCGAGGCGATGACGGCCGCTCGGCCGTACCGGATGACGCCCCTTACGCCCGAGCAAGCGCTCGCGGAGCTTCGCAAGTTCGGCGGCATCCAGTTCGATCCCGAAGTGGTCGACGCCTTCGTTCGTACGAAATGGGCGCACGGAATCCCCGATTCGGGCCGGCCGGAAGTCCGCGATGTGCCGCTCATCGGCGCCGCCGCGGGAACGATCGCCGGTCGCGGGCACGCGCCCGGAAACGCTGAACCGGCCTAGCCCGAGGTGGTGCCGGCGTTTGGGGTTCTCCTGGGGCTGGCCCTCGGCATTGCCGCGGGAGGCTCGATCGACAACCTGCTGGGCATCCGCCTGCGCTGGCTGCCCGTTCTGCTGATCGCGGCGGCGGGACGATTCGGTCTCGATGCGGCTCTGGCCGGCGGCGGCGTGCCCGACGGCCTGAGGCTCTGGCTGGTCCTGGCCGTGTACGTGCTTCTGACGGCGATGCTGGTGGTGAACCGAAGCCTGCCGGGACTAACCGCTGCAGCCCTCGGAACCGTTGCGAACGGACTTGCAATCGCCATGAACGGCGGCTGGATGCCGGTCTGGAAGCCCAGCCTGGCGGCGGCCGGCTTCGACCCCGGCGCGGTCCATTCGGATTTTCACACGCTCCTCTCCGGACCGGTCGACTCCTGCTTCTTCGCCCACGGCGGCCCACTTGCAGACGTGATTCCCATTCCCATCCCGATCCTCCAGTCGGTGGCGTCGGTGGGCGACCTGTTGCTCGCTGCCGGCCTGACCTTCTTCGTCTTCGCCGCGCTCGTTCGCGTTCCTGCGGTTGCCGCCGACGGGCCGGCGCTCGCCGGCGTCCCGACCTACGGCGGAGTCGCCGGGCGGGAGCGGGTCGGGGCGATGCGGCACCCATACGTTCGACTCGCGGCGAATAGCCCGTTCTCGGCGATGTGGCTCGGACAGGTCATTAGCTCGCTTGGCGATCGCGTCCATCAGGTGGCGCTGGTCTTTCTGGTGGCCCGCGCCACCAACTCCTCGCCGCTCGCCCTGGGCCTCGTCTTTGCCGCAATGACGCTGCCGAGCTTCCTGATCGGGCCGGTGGCAGGCGCGCTCGTGGATCGTTGGGATCGAAAGGGCGTGATGGTCGGTTCGGACTTGATCCGATGCGCGATCGTCGTGACGATACCAGTGGTCGCGGCGGTCCATGTCGGTCTGGTCGTGGTGCTGGTGTTCGTGCTCGCGATCGTCTCCTCCTTCTTCCGTCCGGCGCGCGTCGCGGCGTTGCCGCAAGTGGTGCCCGACGAGGACTTGCTCACCGCCAATTCGGCGATGTGGATCGCCGACACGGCCAGCGATCTCGTCGGCTACGGACTGGGCGGGCTGTTCGTGGCCTTCCTCGGGCCGGCCCTCGTGCTTGCGTTCTGGCTCGACGGAGCGAGCTACCTCGCGTCAGCTCTTCTCGTGGCGGCCGTGGCGATCCCGCGCCTCACAACGGCGGTCAACGGAAGTGGCAATGCGGCGGCGCCGACTCCGTCCCTCCGGGGCGAGCTCGTAACCGGCTGGCGTTTCCTCCGCGGCGAGACGGTCCTGTTCGCCACGACCGTTCAGGCCTCGATCGCGGAGCTGGGACTCGGCGCCCTGACCGCCCTCTCGCCGCTCCTGATCGCCGGCCTGGCGCTCGGATCGGTCGACGCGCCGATGGCTTACGGGCTCTTCGAGATGTCCATGGGGATCGGCCTGGTAGGTGGGGGCGTGGTCATCGGGGGACTGGCGACGCGTCTGCCCAAAGGCGCGACGATCGTGGGCGCTTTCACCGCCCTCGGCGTCCTGCTGGTCGCCCTTGCCCTTATCGGGAGCCTGGCTATCGCGCTGGTTCTCGCGTGTCTCGTCGGCCTGGCGAACGTCTCCTTCGCCGTTCCAAGCCAGACCATCTTCCAGCAGCGCACGCCCGGCGACCTGCTGGGTCGCGTCGTGGCGATGCGGCTCGCCGCCGTAAACGGCGTCCTGGCGATAGCGATGGTGACTGCCGGCCTCCTGGCCCAGATTTTCGGGCTTCACGCGGTCCTGTTCGCCTGCGGAATCGTGACGATCGCTGCCGGCCTGGCCGGCCTCGGCTTCCGCTCGATCCGGGAAGCCTGACGGCACCCCACCCGAGCGGCGCGCGCCGAGGGGGAACGTCGGCTAAACTGCCGCGGAAGAGGTGCGGTGTGAAGCCGTCACCGATGCGGGCACTCGCGATCCGCGACTCCCGCACCCGCCAAGCGCCGAACCCGGTCGGTCGGGCCTCACTCGACCGATCGAACACAGGAGTGACACGAGGGCATGACGGACCGCGATCAGGAGAACGGCGAGCCGCTTTCCGACGAATTCGAGCCGGGGGAAGATGAGTTCGAGGAGGAGCCGGAATCTCCGGAGGGCGCAGCGGCCGAGGAGCCGAGCAAGCCGGCGACCGCCGACGGTGGCGGCCGGCGTTTCGGGCGCCGAGCCCCCGCCGAAGAGCCCGCGCGACCTTCCGGCTCCGTCAGAGGAACCCACGCCGAGCGCGTCCACATCGACGATCGTGTTTCGGCCCTTTACGCGCTGGTCGCGGCGCTCGCGCTGATCGTCATCCTGGTCGGCTCCCTGGTCGCGACCCACCTGCCGCAGGGCGCACCCCCGTCCGCGGCTCCGCTGCCGTCCCTCTCGTTCAGCGTGCCGAACGCAACCCTGACACCGAGCGCATCCACCTCGGCTTCGGCAAGCGCTTCGACGAGCGCCTCGGCCTCGACGAGCGCATCCGCTTCGGCCAGCGCTTCGGCCTCCGCCAGCGCCAGCTGACATCGGGTGGTCGGCGCACGGCCGGCCAATTTCGAACTCGAACCGTTTGAGAACTGTCACCGGGCGCGAGCCAGGTGTGACTTCCCGACCGCGCCCGCCGCGGGCAGGCGTATCTTCGACGCATGGAACCCGAACTCGCCGCCCAATTGCGCGACGAGATGGTCGAACGCCAGCTTGTAAGACGCGGCATCCGCGACCCGGTCGTCCTCTCGGCCATGAGGTCGCTGCCGCGCGAGTTGTTCGTGCCCCTGGAGATTCGTGCGGACGCGTACCGAGACGATGCCCTGCCGATCCCTTCGGGTCAGACGATCAGCCAGCCGTACATCGTCGCGCGCATGACCGAGCTGCTCGCACCACATGAGGGGATGCGAGTTCTCGAGGTGGGCACGGGTACCGGCTACCAGGCCGCGGTGCTCGCCACGATCGGCTGCCGAGTGATCTCGATCGAACGCCACGCGGGGCTGGCGGATACGGCGCGCCGCCGGTTGTCGGAGCTCGGTCTCGGCGAGCGGGTCCGGATAGTGGTCGGGGACGGGAGCCTGGGATGGCCGGCCGCCGCGCCCTTCGATGGAATCATCGTCACGGCTGCCGCTCCGCGCGTGCCGCCGCCGCTGCGAGCGCAGCTAGCCGACGGTGGGCGCCTGGTCGTTCCGGTCGGGACCGCGCGCGCGCAGGATCTGGTTGGGGTTATGCGGCTGGGAGACAAGTTCGACGAGCGCTCATTCGGCGGCTGCGTCTTCGTGCCACTCGTCGGCGCAGAAGGCTTTGCGAACGATGGGCAGGATGAAGTGGAGCCCGACGCCGGCTAGCTTTGCGGAATTCCCAGTCGGTCCGATCCGAGCGTCAGCGCTTAAGCGCGGGGCATAGAATCGGTCAGCTCGCTCCAAGGGACCGACGGATGCGCAGGATTTGGCTTTGCATGCTCGTTGCGACCGTCGCGATGGGATGCTCGACCGCAACGGGAAGCTTGGCGGAGGCCCGGAAATCGCCCCCGCCCACAACCGCTCATGTAGCTGCCCTGTCGACCCTCGGTTCCGGGACGATCGACTGCACGATCCCGCATGGCTGCACGGCGTCGCTGCTCGTCCGACCCGGATCCGGCGCACAGGATTGGACTGCCACTTATGCCGACCCGCGCTTTCCGAGCAACCTCGGCGAAGTGGACGGGCCCGCCATCGGAGCGCCCGCAACTCTGTCGGCAGGCGACTATCGACTCGCCGGGGTCGTCAGCGAGATAAGCGACCTGCCTTCGCCCGGGTTCTCCGATCGGCCGCTCTTGTGGTCGGAGGCGCGCTGCGTGGCCGACCTAACGGTCAAAGCCGGGACAGCGCGCGTAAGCGTGGCGGTAGTCTTCTCCGCAACGGGCCCTTGTCGGATCAACGTAACGTCGAGTTGAGCCGCCCGGGTCGCCGACAAGCGGCTAGCTGGCCACCCCTTCGGAAGTCCGGCGCTCGAGCGCTTCCGCGTCGTACAGGTCGCTGATCGACTGGACCATCAGCTCGATACAGAAGCGATCGTGGACGAGCTCGTGGCCGCGGTGCGCGATCATGTCGGCAAATGGATGGTCGGTGAGCAGCTTGATGATGCCGGCGGCCAGCGCATCGCAGTCGTGCGGCTCGACCAGCAGCCCGCTGACGCCGTCTTCGATCATCTCCGGGATCCCACCCACCCGGGACGCAATCACCGGGCGGCTGAGGGCCATCGCCTCGAGCACGCTGAGCCCCTGCGCTTCCCGATAGGACGGCAGCACGGCAACGTCGAGGGCGGCGGTCACGGCTGGGACGTCCTCGCGCCGGCCCGTGAAGACGACGCGCTCTTCGATGCCCAGCGAGGCGACCTGAGCCTCGAGCGAGTCGCGCTCGGAACCTTCACCGATGATCAGCAGCCGCGCCGAGGGGACCGCCGCGAGCACGACCGGCCAGGCGTCGAGCAGGGTCCGGTGACCCTTCTCGGGTTCGAGGCGAGCGACGACGCCCACGATCTGAGCGTCCGCCGGAATCGAGGTAGTCCTCGTGGAGCGTGCAGCACGGCTGCTGGTGGTTGTAGCGCTGGAGGTCCACGCCGTTGTAGATGAGGCTGATCGGCGCGCCAATTCGGCCCTCCTCGCGGATCTTGTGGTCGATCGCCCTGGAGACCACGATCAGCCGGTCCATCAGCGGCGTCAGCTGGCGCAGCGTCTGGCGGTCCTCGACGCAGCGGACGCGGCTCGAATGGACGGTCGAAATGATCGCGGGACGCCGGCAGCCCTTCTCGCCCAGCAGCAGAGCGGCGCGCGTGCCTACGACTTCGGCGCGGTACATGTGGTTGTGGACGATCTCAGGCTGGAACGGCGCCAGCTCGTCGGCCAACGCCCGCACTGCCAGCCGATCGTCGGGCTCGTCGATGACCGTTACTTCGACGCCCGCTTTCTGCAACCGGCGGACGCTGCTGCCGTGCGACAGCGACACGACGCGGACGTCGTAGCAGTCGGGGTCGAGGCGAGTCACCAGCGAGTAGACGTGCTCCTGGGCGCCGCCGTTGGTGCCGGTCGCGAGGATTTCGACGACGCGGACCCTGCCGCCATCGGCTGGTTCTCGCTCGATTACGTCGTCGCAGGGTTCCAGCGCGTGCGCTCCCACCCTAGCGATCCTCCGCGGCTGCGTCGGGCATCCTGCCGGCTTCGGTCCGTTGTACGAGCAATCGTTCGATCGGCTCGTCGACCGCGCCCCATTCGTATTTGTAGGGTTCATCGCCGCGCAGGAAGTCGAGGCGGGTTCGGCCGAGCTCGATAGCTCGCTGGATATAGCAGGCGACCATGACCACTCCGGGAGAAAGCTCTCGGGCGTCCGGATCGACGCCCGCGTTGTAGTAGTAGGTTGACTGCGCCGTCGTCGAAGGTTACCCCGGCGGCGATCCGGCGTCCGCCGACGGTGAGGAAGCAGAGGTCCAGCAGACCTTCCGGCGCACACGTTCGAAGAGGCCGGCGAAGAAGCGTCGGCTGGCCGCACCGCCGGCGGTCGGCGGGAAGAGCCCGTCTGCACCCCAGCGCTTCTGGTGCAACTCCACGAAGGCGTCGAGATCAGCCAGCGGCCGAGCGGATCGCTCGAGCAAGATGCGTCCGGAAGCCGAGGCGCGTCGGATCTTGCGGCGAACCTCGTGGCGCTCCTTTTTGTCGAGCGTATCGAGATAGCCCTCGAAATCCAGGCCAGCGGGCAGGGTCAGGACCGGGCAGACATCCTCGCGTTCGCGGGTGACCTGCCAGCACGAATTGGTGGCCTGATTCTGGAACGCGGCGGCGAGCGCATCGACCGCCGGGTCTCCGGCGCGGAGACGGCGCAGGTCCACCACATCCCAGCGAGAGGGATCTTCCGCGGCGAGCGCGGCCGCGATGGCCTCGCAGGCGGACACCAGATCGTCCGGTGCGGCGAGGACCGTCGCGTAGTCGGCGTGGTACGAGGCGCCGAAGAAGACCGCCGTCGCGGACTCGGGCACCGGCTTCAGCACCGGCCCCGCCTGATGCCGGATCGTGGTGCGGGCAGCCACGTCGCCGGGCTCCAGCTCGTGGCGGTGCATCAGCGGCGCAATCGCCACGATCTCCGAGGGAGCGGACTCATCGCGCACGACAAGCGTCTGGTCGTGGGCTGTATCGCCGTAGGCGTCCCACCATGCCCGCTGCACGCAATGGCGGGAGAAGGGCGTGGTCCAGGCGCTGCTCGCGACGAGCCCGTCCCAGACTTCGGCCGTGATGGAATCGAAGGCCTCGCGGCGGGCAACGAGACGGCGAGCGCCCGGAGGGCCCGGCGCCGGCGAGCGATCCAGGCATGCGGTCTCGCTGCCTGGGGAGATGGGGACGGTCACAGTCCCGAGAATATCACCACTCGGGGCAGCGTCCGCTCCCCGCCGCGTCCGACCCGATCGCCGGACCGTCCCGAGCGCCTAGAGGAGCTGGTAGGCCCAGTAGGTCCCGATGGCGTTCACGACGAGACCGACTGCCAGGAGACCCCACCACAACAGGCCGGCCCGTCGTCGCGCCAGGGCCATGGCGCACAGCGCGACGGCGAAGGGGATCGCGTCGAGGGCGTAGCGGAAGCCGTACTGCAGCCAGCCGCCGCCGTAATAGAGCAGGACCGGGATCATGACCAGCACGAAGGCGCCGGCCAGGCCCCAGGCCATTCGGTTTCGCCAGTCGGCGCGCAGCGCGAGCAGCAGGCCGGGGCTCGTGATCAGGATCGACATGCCCAGGCCGTCGGGTTTGATGTAGGGGAATTCGGGGAAGATGATCTTGGGCGTGTGGAGCATGAAGTAGTCCCAGTTCTGGGGCAGATGCGAGATCGAGAACAAGCCCTGCTGGCGGATCGCCTCCAGCCACGGCGGCAGCGTCGCTTCCAGATAACCCGAGTCCAGCGGCGATCCGAACCGGACCCAGTTGAACCAGAAGAAGAACGCAATCGTCGGCAGAACTCCGACGACGAGCGAGGCCCAATCGCGGGCGATGGCGCGTCGGCCCTCCCAGGTTCGGATCGACCGGTCGAATGTCAGGACGAAGGCATAGAAGAAGCCGGCGAAGAGCACCGGCGGCCGGGTCAAGAACGCGGCCCCGAGCAGCAACCCGATGAGCAGCGGCCGGCGCCGGCCGAAAGTCTCGATCAAAGCCAGCAGGGTCAGCATCGTGGCGATCAGATGGCTGGTGTGCCATACGCCGCCGCGAACGGTGACCCACCAGATGGCGGTGCTGAAGCCCAGCAGCAATCCCAGCCAGATCAGATCGCGGCGGCGCTCCACGCCCAGCCGGCGAGCCATGGCCCAGACGAGTCCGACGTCGATGGCGGCCAGGATCGAGTTGATCACCGGCTCGTACTGGTGGGCGGTCTGAGGGGAGATGAAGACCATCAGCGGCATGAAGAAGATCGACGGGAACGGCGCGAACGGGACGTAGTAGTAGCCGTTGAACGGGATCACGTCGTTGGCGCCCAGGGGTGCCGACAGCCCGGTCTGGCCGTGGAGGAACGCGTTCGCGAGGTAGAAGATGTCGGGCCTGCCGGCGTCGAAGCCGGCGGTGTACCAGAAGACGATCCCCGCGACGATGGTGACCAGGATGCCGAGCGGGATCGGCCTCGCCAGCCACGCCAGGACCCGGCCGGCGGGGCTCGCCGAGGCGCGAGCCATGCCCGCGGAAGCCCAACCCAGGCCCGGGAACCGCTCCACAACGTCGCGCAGCACGAGGTCGTCCGATGCCGAATTGCCGCTTCGTTCGTTCATTGAGCGCTCATTCTGCCGCGATCGCCGCCCGGGCGCGGACCGTCCCGGCGCGCCGCTCCAGGAACGCTTCCCCGAGGACGGCCGCGAGGCAGCCGAAGAAGGTCAGCGGCACGCTCGCCGCCGCGAGCCAGACGGTCTGGCTGCCGTCTGCGGGCAGGGCGAGCCAGCCGAGGAGCGGGAACACGAGGGCCCAGGTTCGGCCACGCGCGACAAGCCAGGCCGTCGGGAGGAGCAAGAGCGCGGCGTAGTGGTCACGAAGCGGGGAAGAGAGCAGCTGGCTGGCGATGATGGTGACCTGCAGGCTCGCCACGGGCGAAGCGAAGCGCCACGCGGCCAGGAGCGCGGCCCCCGCGACCGCCGCCGACGCGAGCTGCACCGCCGTCGCCAGTCCCTCGGGGGCGCCGGCCTGGTACGCGACTGCCCCCGGGGCGAAGTTGTGCGGCGTCGTCAGCGTACCGCCGAGGCCGCGCAGCAGGTCGATGTAGGTCGACCACGCCCCCGGTCCCGTTACGACGGTCGCCGCTGCGGCCAGCGCTGCCGTCGCCGCGATGCCGATCGCTGCTGCGCGGTATCGTCCCGTGGCCACCGCCCATGCCGCGAGGAGAATCGGCTGGACCTTGATCACGGCTCCGATCGCAGTCACCGCCCCGACGACAGGGGCGCGGTCCATCCAGCGCCACACGGCAGCGAAACCGAGGAACAGGATCGGTTCGACCTGGCCGAGCTTCACCGCGTAAAGCAGCGGCCAGTTCAGCGCGGCAACGATCACGATCAGCCAGCGAACGTCGCGCCGGACCGGCAGCAGCGCCGCGCCGGCCAGGAAGCAAAGCGCCATGGCGATGCACCACAGCCCCGCCGCCGCTCCCCCGAGGGCGAGCCACGGAACCAGGGCCACGGCGAATACGGGCGGGTACGCGTACGTCCCCGGGCACGTCCCCACGTTGATCGAGAAGGCGTTGTCGTAGATCGCCTTGCCGTCGAGCAGGTTTCGGGCGGCTCCCGCGTAGCAGCTGTAGTCGTAGCCGAGATTGCTGCCGGCGCTGCCGAGGAAGAGGCCGACCATCAGAGCCAGCAGCACGAGCGAACCGATCGGGACGAAGAGATCGGCCGGCTTCGAGCGAGCGGCCGTCGACGGCGATCCGGCGGCGCCCGACTCCGTCCTCAAGGCCGGACTCCTCGGACTCGCCGATGGACGAACCTGATCCGGACGAGATCCCAGGCCACCCGCAGGGCAAGCCGCGGGCGGGCTCTCAGGCGCGAGCCGCGCCGGTCGGCCCAGACCACCGGCACGATCGCGGGCCGGTAGCCGCGACGTCTGGCCAGGTAGATCAGGTCTACGTCGAAGACGATGCTGGTGATACGCAAGCGTCCGAACAGGTCGCGCGCCGCCTCACGGCGGAAGCCCTTGAACCCGCACTGAGTGTCGCTGATCGGGCCAGTCACCCAGATCTGAGCCATGTAGCGGAAGAGGCGCCCGACCAACCGCCGGAAACGCGGCTGCGAAGCGCGCATGTCGGAGCCGTCGGGTTGGATCCGGCTGCCGAGGGCCACGTCCGCCGTCGCCAGCGCACGAACCAGCCGCGGGAGCTGGTCCGGCGGGGTCGCCATGTCGGCGTCGGCGAAGACAAGCACGTCGCCCTGGGCGGCCAGCATCCCGGCTCGGACGGCGCTGCCCTTGCCGCTGTGTCGAATCGTCATGAGATGCAGACGCGGCGAGGACGTGCCGACTCCCGTGACGGCCACTCCGCCCGCCGCAAGCTCCGCGGCCGCAACCGCACCGGCCTCGACGAATTCGGGCCGTGCTCGCACCAGATCTCCCGTGCCGTCGGTGCTGCCGTCGTCGACGACCAGCACGTCGACGCGCTCCGGCAGTTCGCCTTCGGGCGCAGTGCGCAGGTAATCGACCAGCTCGTCGAGGGCCGGACCGAGCCGGGCCGCTTCGTTGTAAGCGGGCAGAACGACACCGAGACTCGCAAAAACCATGCTCGCGAGTTTATCGGCGCGCCGGGCGCTCCGTACCAATCCCGTGGACGCTGGCCGGTCGTGCAAGAAACGGATCGCCGATAGGTCGTTCGTACGGGTGGAGTGGGACCTTGCCGATGCTACGCTGCTGGCACCGTGCGGATTCCGATGGCCCTCTACGGGCTTGCTATGGTCGTTCGGGCGCTGTTGTTCGCCCTGCACCCCGACGCCGCCTATCCGGATTCCTACTACTACGCCGACGTGGCCCGGTCGCTCCAGGCCGGCCACGGCTTCAACGTCGACTTCATCTATTCGTTCATCGACGTGGGCGGCAGGATCCCGAGCCATCCCGTGCTGCCGATCCCGAGCAACGCGTTCTGGATGCCGCTGGCATCGATCGTCCAGCTGCCGTCGATGTGGCTGCTCGGACCGAGTCCGCTCGCTTCGGCCCTGCCCTTCGCTCTGATCGGATCGCTCGCGGCGCCTCTGACATGGCTGATCGCCCGCGAGATGGGCTGCCCGCCCCGGATAGCCCTCGCCGCCGGAATTGGAGTGGCCATGCCCGCCGGGGCGTCGATCTTCATGGTTCAACCGGACAACTTCTCGCTGTTCCAGGTCCTCGGCACGGCGACGCTCTGGCTCACCGTCCGCGGCCTGGCGGGCCACCGCCGGTCGTTCGCCCTGGCCGGATTGATGGTCGGGCTTGCGACGCTCTCCAGGAACGATGGCCTCCTGCTCGGTGGAGTCGTCGGACTCGCCTTCGTCTGGGACCGAGTCAGGGGCCGGCGCTCGAAGGAAACTCGGGCCCCGGCGATTCCGTGGCGTTATGCGGTCGCCTGTTTCGGCCTGTTCGTGCTTGTCGTGGCGCCGTGGTACCTGCGCCAGCTGGCGGTCTTCGGGAGCATCCTGCCGTCTTCGGCCGCCGGCCAGACCTTCTTCATCCGAAACTACGACGACATCAACAGCGTCACCAGCTCTGCGTCGCTGGGGAGTTTCCTGGGCCAGGGGATCGGCTCGATCGTCGCCGGCAGGGTCCTCGGGCTCGTTGCTGCCGTCGGGATCTACGGCGTCCTGCTGTGTTCTCTGGCCCTCGCGCCGTTTGTCGTCGTCGGGGCATGGGCACGCCGGCGTTCGGCCGAAATGGGTCCGTTCTTCCTCTATGCCGGGTTGCTCTTCGCGGTCTCCGCGCTGCTATTCCCCTTCTATGTGCCTCACGGGACCTTCATCCATTCGGCCGTGGCGCTCGTGCCGTACAGCTTCATCCTGGGGATGGAGGGCGTCGTCATCGTCGTCACCTGGATAGCCCGACATCGGCGTTCGTGGGAGGAAGGGCGAGCGTCGCGGATGTTCCTTGTCGCGGCCGTGGCGCTCCTTGCTCTGAACGCCGGAGTCTTCGGCGCGGGCGCGAGCCAGTCGTGGAACTCCGAACGAGAGTCGCTGATCGCGGCCGGCGCCGCCATCGATGCACTGGGGGCGCCGAGCACGGACCTCGTCATGAGCGCGGATCCCGCCGGGATCGAGTACTACACGGGCCGCGGCGGAGTGGTCACGCCCGTCGATTCCCTCGACGTGATACATCGGGTCGCCGAGCTGTACGGCGTCCGCTGGCTCGTCCTGCAGCGCAGCCAGATCGTCGCCGCCATGGCGCCGGTACTCGAGTCTAAGGGCCAGCCGGCCTGGATCGGGCAGCCGATCTTCTCCCTGCCATACGACGGTCCCAAGACGGGCGATCCGGCAGCAGACGCCGCGCCGGCCGTCGCGGTCTACCCGATTTGCACGGCTCCATTCGACCTTCGCTGCAACGTAGTCGCCAGGTCCGGCCCGTGAGCAGGCGCGAGGCCTGGCTCACCGCCGGCGCCATCTTCTTGCTGGCCGCGGTCGTTCGCGCGATCGCGGCCGCTGCCGTGGTCTTCCCCGTTCCGGAAGACACGGCCTACTACGCGGGCGTCGCCCGCAACCTGGTCGAGGGCAGAGGCCTGGTCAGCGACGCGCTGTGGAGCTATCAGACTCAGCCCCTGGTGGTGCCGCGAGCCGCATTCGAAGTGTGGCTGCCGCTGCCCAGCTTGCTGGCGGCGATCCCGATCTGGTTCGCCGGAGCCGCCAACTGGTTCCGAGCCGCGCAGGTGGTATCCGTGGTTTCGGGCGGCGTGATCGCCGCGCTCGCCTGGCGCCTGGGCGCGGACGTCGCCGCGGAGATGGCATTGCCGACCGCTCGGGCCAGGACCCTGGCCATCGGTTCGGGGCTCACCGCCTGCTTCCTCGGGCCGCTCGTGGTCTTCGGCGCATTCCCCGATTCGACCGGTCTGTTCGCGGCCCTTTCGCTGGCCGCCTGCCTGCTCATGACGAGGATCGCCGCCCGGCCGACGGGACTCGCGGACGGCCGGCTCATCCTTCTCGGGCTGCTGCTCGGTTTCGCCGCCCTGACCAGGAGCGAGGCGATCTGGTTGGGCGTCGCCTGGGTGGTGGTGGTCTGGCTCCGGACTCGGACCGGTGCGACGGACCGCACGGCCACGGCCGCGGCGAGGCTCGGGAGCCAGGCGGCACTGGCCCTGGTCCTGGTGCCGGCCGCGGTCGCGGCGCTCGTCTATGCGCCCTGGGCGATTCGCGACTGGCTCGCTTTCGGCACGCCGGTGCCCGGGCAGACCCTCGCCAACGCACTGTCCGTGAGCGGCTTCGACATCTTCGCCTACCAGGATCCGCCGAGCCTCGCCCGCTACCTGGCCCAGGGCCCCGAGGCGCTGGCGAGCATGCGCGTGGCCGGCCTCGCCCACAACTTCTTTGACGTGATCGCGATCCCGACGTTCCCGATCGGATTGATCGGGCTGCTGGTGTTGCCGTGGACCGGACGCCGCGCAGCGATGCAACCGCTCGCGATCACCGCCGTGTGCACGTTCGCGTTCACGAGCCTGGTCTTCCCGGTGAGCACGATTTGGGGCACCTTCCTGCACGCCGCGGGTTCGATCTACGTGCTTCTCACGGTGAGCTGCCTCATCGCTCTCGACGGCCTGATCTTCCGGATCGGCAGGTTCCGCGGTTGGACCAGGCCCGTCGCCTGGCTGGGTCCGGCCTTCGCGGTGGCCGTGTCGGTGCCGCTCCTGGTCGTCTCGATTGCCGCGGTCGGAAAGCAATCGCGCGACGAGCAGATCCGCTACGAGGCTTTGCCCGCCGCCCTGGCTGCAGCCGGCGTCCCGCTCGCCGACAACGCCCCGATCATCACGGACAATCCGATCTGGCTGGCCGAGAGCGCTCGCCTTCCGACCCTGGCGCTGCCCCAGGAGTCGCCCCAGGCGGTGCTGGCTCTGGCGCATCGTTTCGGCGCGAAGCTGGTGGTGGTCTCGCTCGACAACGACGGCGCCTGGCCGGGCATCCTGGAGGACGCCGGCCCAGATTCGAGTTGCTTCAGCAACGTGCCTCTAGCCGATAACTCCAGCAGCACTCCGGAAGACCGAACCGCGCTGGCACAAATACGCGTCTTCCGCGTCATCTGCCCATGAGAAACGACCCGTATACTCCCAACGGTATGGACGCCGGCCGCGGGACCCCCGAATCGCGCGAGCTGCGCTTCGACGAGCTTTACGCCGAAGCGAAGTCGACGCTGGGCTACGGAGCCAACAACCTCCGCTCCGTCACCGAGCGTTACCGCGAATCCTATCGGGACGTTCTCTCCCGCTGGCACAAGATGCGAGACCAGCTCGAGACCGCGGAGCACGCCGCCGCGCCCAACGAGGACGGGGACGGCGCCGCTGCGGCCGCCGAGGCCGGCGCCGAGGACGCGCGCCAGAGAGTCATTCGCGGCGACGTGGAGCGGCTCACCGGCGATCTGGGGCGTCACCAGCAGGAGCTCTCCAAGCTCGAGCTGTCGGTGCGGAGCATGGAGAACGCCTGGCTCTTCCTGGAGCGCGGCGACGCCAGCCTGCTCGCGGAGGTCGCGGACGCGGGACTGCCGACAGACCTGCAGATGCGGATCGTCCAGGCTCAGGAAGCCGAGCGTTCCCGGCTCGCCCAGGAGGTCCACGACGGGCCGGCGCAGGCGCTCTCGAACGCCATCTTCCAGGTCGAATACATCGAGCGCGTCATCGGCGAAGACGTCCGAATGGCCACCAGCGAGCTGCGGTTCCTGCGCGAGCTATTGCGCCGCGAACTCGGCGAAGTTCGAACGTTCATCAGCCAGTTGCGGCCGCCGTTGCTCGACGAGCTCGGGCTCGACGGCTCGATCATGGACGCGGTCGAAAGCATGGCGGCGCTCACCGGATCGACTGTCGAGACGGACTTGCGGGCGACCGACACCCTGCTCAACCCGACACAGCAGACCGCCGTCCTTCGCATCGTCCAGGAGGCCCTGCAGAACATCCGCAAGCATGCCGCTTCGAGCAGGTCCATGGTTTCCACCAGGATCGAAGCGGCCAGGCTGGGTCCTGGAAGTCAGCGACGAAGGCAAGGGTTTCGACGTCGGAGCGGTCGCCGCTCGCGGACGGCGCAATTTCGGCCTCCAGTTCATGCGAGAAAGAGCCGAGCTCATCGGCGCCAGATTCGAAGTTCGGTCACGGCCAGGAGGCGGGACGGTCGTCTGGCTGTCCATTCCAGTGGGAGAGGAGAGCGCATGAGTTCGATGGATTACGCCGGACCGGAGAGGCGACGGGGAGCGCCCGGTCGGCCCGGCGAGAAGACGACCATTCTTCTCGTAGACGATCACGCCCTGTTCCGAGTCGGAATGCGCAACATCCTCGAACGCGAGGACGACTTCGAGATCGTCGGCGACGCCGAGGACACCCGGGGCGCCTTCGACCTGTCCGTCCAGCTCTCGCCGGACATCATCCTGATGGACCTGTCCCTGCCGGCACCGGGTGGCATCGAGACGACCCAACGGATCAAGCGCGAGCTTCCGTCAGCCGGAATTATCGTGCTGGCGGTCAGTGAAGACGAGGACGCCCTGTTCGACGCCATCAAGGCCGGAGCAGCCGCATTCATCCTCAAGGACGTCGCTCCCGACGATCTCGTCACGATCATCCGTCGAGTCGCCAGCGGCGAATACCTGATCAACGACAAGGTCTTCGCCAAGCCGGCCGTGGCCAGCCGCGTCCTCAAAGAATTCCGCGAACTCGCCATCTACGGCCAGGAGGCCGCGCCGATCTTCGCCCCGCTCTCTCCGCGCGAAGTCGAGATCCTCGACAACATCGCCCAGGGGATGACGAACAAGCAGGTCGCCTACGCCCTCTCGATCAGCGAGCAAACCGTCAAGAACCACATGTCCAGCATCCTCCGCAAGCTGAGCGTCAACGACCGCACCCAGGCCGTCGTCTACGCCATGCGCCAGGGCTGGATTCGAATGCCCGAGGACTGAACCGGCCGTGGCCATCGAACCGCTTCCGCTTCCGCTTCTCGAGCTCGCGGAGAGGGCCAGACGCGAAGTCGACCTGCTGACCCGCGAAATCGGGGAGATCGAACTGCTCGTCCAGCAGGCCAGAGCCGAGGCGAGCCGCCATGAGCAGAAGCGCGTTCAGACCGTCGACAAGCTCCGCACCATGTCGGCGGCCGGAAGCGAGAGCGAACACGCCGATCTCAACGAGCAGCTGGTCGCGGTTACCAGGCGTTCGGCGATCATGGAATCCCAGGTCGACATCCTCGAGGGAAAGCTCAAGATCCTGGGGCGCTTCCGCGAGAGCCTGCGCCGTTACGGAGCGGAACTCGACCGGGCCTCGATGGGCGGCGCGATGCCGCAGCACACGTCCGACAAGCTCGACACCGACACGCCCCTGCCGCCGGCGGTCTCGAGGCTTATCCAGGCTGCGCAAGAGGACCTGCGGCGCGAGATTGCGCGGGCAATGCATGACGGCCCCGCACAGAGCCTCACCAACATCGTTCTCCAGGCCCAGATCGTGGAGCGTCTGCTCGAACGCGACCCGGCTGCCGCCAAGACCGAGATCGGCGAGCTCGTGGCCATGGTCCAGCGCACCCTCGAGGCCACCAAGACGTTCATCTTCGACATCCGGCCCATGGTCCTCGACGACCTGGGGCTGGTGCCGACCCTGCGCCGGGTGGCGCGGGACCGAGGACGCAGGGCCCAGATCCCCATCGAATTCGAGTCGTATGGACCGGACGTGCGGCTGCCGATGGACGTCGAGACCGCGTTCTTCCGCATCATCGACCAGATCGTCACCGGTTACCTGGCCTCTCGCCCGGATCTGATCTCGATCCGGCTGGAGTGGTCGAACAATCTCGAGGCACGGGTTTCGGCCCGGCGAGAGGATCAGGCGGAAGCAGCCGAGACCGCCGACGGAGCCGATGCCGCCGAGGAAGTCGCCGGCGGCTCGCGCCGCGGCCGGACCCCCGAACGCGAACTCCCCGATGCGTTGCGAGCGATGATCGACGAGCAGCTGGCGGGAACGGCGCGTGCCGCGAAGAAGGTCCAGGCCGTGGCTCTGTCCGCGAACACGTGGCGCGAGGTCCAGCAACGGGCCGAGACGATCGGCTGCACTGCCGACCTCGCCGAAGAGGGCCGGGAAGTAATCCTGGTGAGAGCAAACCGTTGACCGATGGTCGGCGTCGAACCGGCCGGCCAGCGGTCGATCGAGGCCCGACCGCCCTCGATCTTGCATCCCGGCCGCCCGCCCAGGCGCAGGTCCGGCCACCGGCGGGCAGCGAAGGTCAGGGTCTAGTCGAATACGGCCTGATCCTCGTGATCATGGCGCTGGTGTGCGTCATCTCCCTGGTTTTCTTCGGCGATCAGCTCTCCACTCTCCTCCAACTCATCACGAGCGCCGTTTGAGGCTATGGACACGGCCGCCCAAGTACGCCAACATCTGCTTGTTAGCCTTACGGCAAGGTAGACTGAAGGAGTCTGGGGATCCTTTATGGTCGATGGCTCGCAAGGTCACCGCGTCCGTGAGCTGGACCGTCCACCAGCTCGAGGGTCGACCGTCCGTTCGGGGAATCCTTCCTAGGGGTCGTAGCCCATTGGTATAGTCGCGGTTCGTTTGACCGCAGCCCACTGTGTTGACACCTGTCACATATGCCCGGGAGCAACGTTGTGAAGCGATCGAATCGAATTCTGATCCTGGTTGGCGTCTTCCTTGCGGTGATTGCCTTCATCGGCGTCATCGCTCTTGCCAACCCTGGTGGCGGTGGCCCAGGCACAGCCGCGGCCACGCCGACTCCGACGCAGGAGGCCAAGACATCCGTCGTGGTGGCGGCCAAGGACATTGCCCTCGGCACCACGATCACCAGCGATATGGTCCAGGTTCAGCAAGTGACCCTTTCGCAGGCCGCCGCGTACGGTACCGACATCTTCTCCAATGTCGGCCAGGTCTTGCAGAAGGTCGCAGCCACCGACATCAAGAAGGGCGACCCGCTCCACGACGGCGTTGACATCCTCCACATCACGCCGGGATCCGTTGCGCAAGGTCAGACCATCTCCTCGACCATCGATCCGGGCTACGTGGCCGTGTCGATGGAAGTCGACCAGATCAACGGCGTGGGCACTCTGATCGTCCCCGGCGATCACGTGGATATCGTCCTCGCCGTCTACGTGGACCAGATCGGTCTGGCTTCCACGGATACCAACAAGACCACCATCACGCTTCCCGGCGGCAGCCAGGTGACCAGCAAGATGTTCTCCCAGAACAACAAGGTGCTGGCCACGCTGCTTCCGCCCCTCACCCCGGTTACGCAGCCCGCGGGTGCAGCAGGAGCTTCACCGACACCGGCGCCGTCGGCCTCGCTCAGCAGCGTCACCAACAACGGCCAGAACATGATCGTCATCGTCGAAGTGAAGCCGGACGTGGCCGAAGTCATCCGCTGGGCGCAGCGCGCTGAGAAGCAGGATCCCCAAACCTACATCGACCTCTCGCTCGCCCTGCGGTCGCCCAAGGACGACAGCACCGCGGACGTGACCACGCTCGGCGTCACCTTCTCCGAGCTCGTCAATCGCTACGGCGTCCTGCCGCCCGATCCGCGCGGAATACTCCCCGCGTCGCTCGCCGCCGGGATCAAGTGGTAAAGAGCCTCGCCGCGCCGCGGCTAAGGCGGTCACGAGGGGCCGACCAGATCGGCCCCTCCGGCATCTTCCAGGCGAAACGTCCCAATGACTGACCGGATCAGAGTCCTGATCGTCGACGACATTCCAGAGACACGCGACCACCTATCCAAGTTGCTCGGGTTCGAGCCAGACATGGAAGTGGTCGGGGTCGCAGCGTCCGGCGCGGAAGCTATCGAAACCGCGGCCAAGCTCGCGCCCGACGTCGATCCTGATGGACATCAACATGCCGGACATGGATGGCATCGCGGCCACCGAGCGGCTGTCTGCCGAGGTACCCGGCGCCGCCGTCGTGATGATGTCGGTCCAGGGCGAGGCGGACTATCTGCGCCGATCGATGCTGGCGGGCGCCAGGGAGTTCCTGGTCAAGCCATTCAGCAGCGACGAGCTGACGGCTTCGATCCGCCAGGTCTACATCACGAGAGCGGAAAAGGCCGGCCGGATCGCCCTCGCGCCGGCGCCGCGTTCGGGCGAAACGAACGAGGCCGGTCCGGTCGTCGCCGTGTTCAGCCCCAAGGGCGGCGTCGGCCGCACGACCGATCGCGGTCAACCTGGCCGTCGCCGCTGCGACGGAGCTCGGCAAGAAGGTCATCGTCGTCGACGCGCTCGTTCCAGTTCGGCGACGTCGCGGTGCTGCTGAATCTGAATCCGAAGAACAAGTCGATGGCTGAGCTCGTTCCGGAACTGGAAGCGGCCACGATGCCGGAGGCGGTCGACACCTACACGATAAGCCACTCCTCGGGCATCACGGTCCTCCTGGCCCCCCCATCCCCGGAGATGGCCGAGCTGATCACCCCGGCCGGGGTGAAGCACGTCCTCGAGATCCTGCGGCAGCGCAACGAACTCGTGGTCGTCGATTGCACGGCGTGGTTCAACGACACCACTGCTGGGTATCCTGGATCTGGCGGACGTCGTGCTCACGGTGCTGACGCTGGAGATCACGAGCATCAAGAACATCCGGCTCTTCCTCGAGGTCGCCGAGCAGCTCGGCTACTCGCACAAGATCCGGCTGGTCCTGAACCGGGCCGACACGACGCTGGGCATCAGGGTGGCCGACGTCGAGCACTCGATCGGCCGCAAGGTGGACCACACCATCGTCAGCGACGGGCGGGCAGTCGTCTATGCGCTCAATCGAGGCGTCCCATTCGTGCTCAGCAACCGCGAGGCCAGGTGTCGCAGGACGTTTTGCGTCTCGCCACGTCGATGGTCGGGAAGCAGAGCAGCGACCGAGGAAGAAGCCGGCAAGACAAGCCAGAAGGGCAAGTCGCTCTTCGCATGGCGATGAGCGCCCGGTTCGATGGGCCGGCAAGGGGTGTAGGCGATGTCCCTTCTGAAGCGAATCGAGAGTGCTCGACCGGGCGTGGCGCCGGGCGCCGTCCGCTCCCGGCACTCCTGCTGGTGGGCCGCCCGGCGCCCGGCGGCATGGCGCCGGGCCCAGGCCGGCCAGCGACTGCTGAATCAGGCTCCGGTTCGGGAATCGCCTGCGCGAGGTCAAGTTCCGGATCCAGTCGCAGGGTCATCCAGGACCTGGACCCCAAGCTCGATCTGGCAAACCAGGTCGAGGTCCGGCGCCAGATCGAGGAGATCTTCGGTCGGGTCATCGACGAGGAGGGCCTGGCCCTCACTCGTGCCGAGCGTGTCCGGATGCTCGAGCAGATCACCGACGAGATCATCGGCCTCGGCCCGCTCGAGCCGCTGCTCCGCGACGATACCGTCACTGAGATCATGGTCAACGGGCCGCGCCAGGTCTACATCGAGCGCAGCGGCCGCCTCGAACTGACGAACGTCGTCTTCCAGAACGACGACCACGTGATGCGCATCATCGACCGGATCATCGCCCCGATCGGCCGCCGCATCGACGAGTCGAGCCCGATGGTCGACGCCCGCCTGACGGACGGATCGCGCGTCAACGCGATCATCCCGCCGCTCTCACTGATCGGGCCGGTCATCACCATCCGAAAGTTCTCGGCGTCGCCGTTCACGGTGGACGATCTGGTCCGTTTCGGCACCGCCACCCCGGAGATGTTCGACTTCCTGCGCGCCTGCGTGGAGGCGCGCCTGAACATCTTCGTCTCCGGCGGCACCGGCTCCGGCAAGACGACGACCCTGAACGTGCTCTCGTCCTTCATCCCCAACGACGAGCGCATCATCACCATCGAGGACGCCGCCGAGCTTCAGCTCCGCCAGGAGCACGTCGTCACCCTCGAGTCGCGGCCGCCCAACATCGAAGGCAAGGGCGCGGTTCCGATCCGCGAGCTCGTCACGCAACTGCCTGCGCATGCGCCCCGACCGCATCATCGTCGGCGAGTGCCGAGGCGGCGAAGCGCTCGACATGCTGCAGGCAATGAACACCGGCCACGACGGCTCGATGTCCACCGGCCACGCCAACAGCCCGCGCGACATGCTCGTCCCGCCTCGAGACGATGGTCCTGATGGCCGGCGTCGATCTGCCGCTCCGGGCGATCCGCGAGCAGGTTGTCGTCGGCCGTCGACCTGATCGTCCACCAGTCGCGCCTGAAGGACGGCACCCGCAGGATCGACGAACATCACCGAGGTCCAGGGCATGGAAGGCGACGTCATCGTCATGCAGGACGTCTTCGTCTTCGAGCAGACGGGCGTACGTCGACGGCAAGATCCAGGGCCGGCTGCGGCCCGACAGGCATCCGGCCCAAGTTCGTCGAGAAGTTCGAGATCATGGGCATCCACCTGCCGCGCGGCCTGTTCGGCTTCGTGTAGTAGGCGGGAGGCAGGGAGCGGCGTCATGCCAGCGATCATCCTGGCGGTTGGTCCTGGTCATTCGCGGGTCGATGCTCGTACTGTCCTGGGCCTCGCCGGCTCGGGCGGCGGCGCGGGCATCAGCGCCCGGCTCGAGCGCTATGCCGCCGGGCAAACCGGAAGCTCCATCGCCGCGTCGCGGTCCGGGTATCGGGCGGCTCGAGCGGCACCCTCGCTCAGAGCGTGGCGCTGGCCAGGCTCAACAAGAGTCGTCGAGCAGCGCGACTTCGGCGCCAACCTGGCGCGCGACATCGCGCGCGCGGACCTAAGCTCAAGCCAGGCGAGTACATGGTCATCTGGGCCTGCGCGATCCTGGGCGTGCCGCTCCTGTTCCTCGTCCTGGGCGTCGTGCTTCGAGCCGCTGCAGTCGCCGATCGCCCTGATCATCGGGGCCGTCGTCGGGTTCTTGCTGCCCGCGCTTCTGGCTGGGACGGCGCCAGCGCGTCGCGACTCAACGCCTTCAACAAGCAGCTGCCCGACACGATCACCCTGATCGCCAACGCCCTGCGGGCCGGTTCTTCGTTCCTGCAGGCGATCGAGATGGTCGTTCGCGAGGCCCAGCCGCCCATCACGCACGGAGTTCAGTCGCGTCGTCCGCGAGGTCAACCTCGGCCTGGCCTTCGACGCCGCACTGGAGAACATGGTCCGCCGAGTTCGATCCGACGACCTCGAACTGATGGCCACGGCCATCACCATCCAGCATCAGGTCGGCGGCAACCTGGCCGAGATCCTCGACTCGATCGCGTTCACGATCCGGGAGCGCGTCCGCATCAAGGGCGAGATCAGGACGCTGACGGCGCAGCAGCGGATGTCGGGCTACGTGGTGGCAGCGCTGCCGATCGGCCTGATTGCTTTCCTGATGGTCATCGCCCCCGGGTTCATGCAACCGATGTTCCAGAAGCCGCCTGAGATCGCGGGTCTGCCGGCCGGCGTGATCATCCTCGTGGCGTCGGCGGGTTCTCGATGTTCATTGGCTTCATGGCGATCCGGCGCATCGTAGATATCGAGGTCTGAGATGTCCCTTCCGATCATCCTCGGCGGCATTCTCGCCCTCGGGATCCTGCTCCTTTTCATTGGCCTTGCCAGTCAGGGCCCCATCGACCCGGTTCAGGCGAGACTGACGCAACTCGGGTCGATGCAGGCCAAGAACCTCGAGGAGCTCGAGCTGCAGGCGCCGTTCCTCGAGCGGACCATGCGTCCCTTCCTTGCCCGTCTGTCGCGCAGCGGCGAGCCGGATCACGCAGCGCCTCGTCGGCCGACTCCATGGAGAAGCGGCTTGCCCTGGCCGGTAACCCCGGCGACATGCGCATCGCCGACTGGCTGGGCGTCAAAGCTCTCGTCGCCGGAGCGACCGGCGTGATTCTGTTCCTCCTCGGCCAGCTCGCCGGTGGCGACACCGTGCTGGCGATCATCCTCGGCGCCGTCGGCGTCGCGATCGGCTACATCCTGCCCGAGTTCTGGCTGGGCCGGCGAATCAAGGGCCGCCAGAAGATCATCCTCAAGATGATCCCCGATGCCCTCGACCTGCTCACGATCTCGGTTCGAGCCGGCCTCGGCTTCGACGCCGCCCTGGCCAAGGTAGTCGAGAAGCTCCCAGGTCCGCTCAGCGACGAGTTCCGGCGAGCCCTCGCGGAAGTCCGGGTCGGCAAGGCCCGCCGCGAAGCGCTCCGCGACATGATCCCGCGCACGAATGTGCAGCCGCTCTCCAACTTCATCGGCGCCATCATCCAGGCCGAGCAGCTCGGCGTCTCGATCTCGAAGGTGCTGCAGGTTCAGTCGGAGCAGCTCCGCATCGAGCGGCGCCAGCGCGCCGAGCAACTGGCCGCCCAGGCACCGATCAAGATGCTGTTCCCGCTGGTCGGCTGCATCTTCCCGTCGCTATTCATCGTCATCCTCGGCCCGGCCGTGATCTCAGATGATCAACAACTTCCGGACCTCGTGAGCGGAACCGGGCTGGTGGCTCGCAACGCCAGCCGCGGCGGGTTGCTGGCCGAGCGTCTCGAGAACGGGTCGTCATTCTGGGCGAAGTTCATCGGCCTGATGGGGCGGCGATCCCTCGCGAAGGGAGACGGGCTGTGGCTGCCCGACGAGAACGGCATCCACATGCTGTTCATGAGATTCCCCATCGACGTGGTATTCGTGGCGCGGGCGGTCGGCGGGCCGGCCGGACCGAGGCGGGTACTCGCCGTACGGCGCTCACTTCGGCCGTGGCTCGGCATCGTCTGGCGCATCGGGGGCGCCAAGGGGGTCCTGGAACTGCCGGCGGGGGCGATCGATGCCTCCGGAACCCAGATCGGCGACGAGATCGTAATCGAGGCGCGACAAGGGTGACTCTCCGGTGAGACCGAAGATAGCGGCGGATAAGACCGGCCCGCTAGCGTGGCGGCATGCCCGCGAGTCGCTCGATCCTGGACCTGGCACTGCCGGCGTTCTGCGCCGGCTGCGAGGTGGAGGGCGAGGCTCTGTGCAGCTCGTGTCGAAAGTCGCTCGACGTCCGGCTTGGACTCCCGCCGGGGGTTCCGTTGGGCCTCAAGGCGACGATGCCGCTGCCGCTCGCCCAGCTGGAGTGGTGCGCGCCGTTCTCGGGAGTCGTTCGAGCCTCGCTGCACCGGCTCAAGTACACGGGCGAGAAACGGCTCGCAGTTCCTCTCGGCGAAGCCATGGCAGCCCGCTGGCGGGCTGTGGCGGCCGGCGGCGCGTTGCTGGTGCCGGTGCCCGTGCATGCCAACCGGGCTCGGATACGTGGCTTCGACCAGGCCGAGCTGCTGGCACGCGTCGCCGCGAGATCCCTCGGCTTGCCCTGCCTGGCAGCCCTGGAGCGGTCTCGGAACACGGCGCCGCAGTTCGACCTCGGGCGGGGCGAGCGCCGGGCCAACGTTCATGGCGCCTTCGCCTTGCGGAGCCCAACGGACGCCCTGGCGGTTCGAGGCCGCTGGATCGTGCTGGTCGACGATGTCGTGACCACGGGATCGACCCTGGTTGCCTGCGCGGACGCCCTCTACGAGGCGGGCGCGGCGGCGGTCTCGGCTCTGACAGTGGCCCGCGAGCGCTGATCTACGTCGAACCGCCGACGCCCAAATATCAAGGCGGTCCCTACACTTGCCGCATCGTGGCGGTCCAGGCGATTCGCGAAGCATTCGGTCCAAGCCGAATGCGATGCTCGAATGTTTCGGAGGTTAGCCCGTGAGGATGATCGTAAAGGGCAAGAACGTCGACGTCCCCGAGTCCGTGAGGCAGTACGCCGAGCGAAAGATGCGGCGGCTCGAGCGTTTCGAGGACGAACGGTCCGAGGCCCAGATCGAACTCTCCAACGAACAGCATCGAAGCACGACCGACTCGCACATAGTCGAATTGACTGTGCTTCTCGATGGGCAGACTCTCCGCAGCCACGCGGCCGGTCCCACGTACCAGGCTGGTTTGGATGCCGTACTGGATCGGATCGAGCGCCAGGCAGTCGACCTGCGCGAGAAGCCGCGTGGAAAGGTGCGGCCCGAGTCGGCCCGAGCGCGCCATATCGTCGAAGGTCCGGCGGAAGCCGTGAACTCAGCGGCCGGCCCGGTGGAGGAGTCCGACGGAATTGCGCCGCAGATCGTAAAGACGAAGCGTTTCGCGATCGAGCCGATGTTCGAGGAAGACGCCGTCGAGCGGATGGAGGAGCTCGGCCACCTCTTCTTCATCTTCGTCAACGCCGAGTCCGAGAAGCTTTGCGTCCTCTACAAGCGCAAGACCGGCGGCTATGGGCTGATCGAGCCGATGATCGGTGGCCAGTACACCCTGGGCAGATCGGTTCACAAGGCCGGCTGACAGATCGATCAGAGCGGACGAAGGGGCGCTTCGGCGTGACGACTGGGCGGGCCAATGTGAGGGACCGTCGTGTGGGCGCGTCTCCAAATGCGTCTACAGTTCGGCTTCGCCTTCCCGGGGGCCGCCGGGCGGGCCCCCACATGCCCGTCGGCCATGGTCTGGTTCGCGCTGCTGAGCGGGCCTCGGCGATCGGCGCGAGCACGCTCCAGATATTCAGCGACAATCCGACGGCCTGGCATCGGCGAGCGGAACCGCCGCCCGATGCGGAGAAATTCCGGCAACGGCTGCTCGAGCTGGATCTGGGCCCCGTCGCCATCCATGCGTCGTACCTGGTAAACCTGGCGGGACCCGACGACCTGCTCTTCGGGCGTTCGGTCGAGTTGCTGAGACACGAGCTCGAGCACGCGCCCGAGTTCGGGGCTCGGTACGTGAACGTGCACGTCGGCTCGCACCGCGGCGCCGGCATCGAGGCCGGCGTGCGGCGGATCGTCGATGGCCTCGAGCGCGCCAGTGACGGGCTCCCATCCCCGACACACGATTTGCGGGCGGCGTTCATCGTCCTGGAGAACTCGTCGGGAGGCGGGGCCGGGATCGGGGTCACGATCGAAGAACTCGCCGCCGTCCGAGACGCAGCCCTGGCGGCCGGCCTCGACGATCGAATCGCCTTCTGCCTGGACTCCGCCCACCTCTGGGGCGCCGGCTACGAAATGTCGAGCCCGGCGGCCATCGACAACCTCCTGTCCGTCTTCGACAGCTCGATCGGCCTGCCGATGCTGGCGATGATCCACATCAACGACTCCCACTCCCCCATGGGATCGCGCCACGATCGGCACGCTCATCTGGGCGAGGGCCGAATTGGCGTTCGTGGCCTCGCCCATCTGCTTTGCCACCCGAGTCTGGATCACGTCGCGTTCTATCTCGAGACGCCGGGGATGGAGGATGGGTTCGATCTCGTCAACGTGGCCAGACTCGCCGACCTCGCGGCCGGTCGCCCCCTGACACCCGGACCCGGTACGCCGTGGATCCGCATCGGAGCCGACGGCCACGGGCCGGACGAGGACTCGGCGGTGCTCGCATCATGACCGGGATCGAGAGTGGGGCGGCAGAGGCAATCCCGCAGAGCGTCGCTCGGGCGGACGCCCCGACCGGCCTCCGGGTCACGAGAGCCGAACTCCTGGGCCTCCTGGCCATAATCGGCGCCGCCGCCCTGCTTCGGTTCGTTTACGTGGCTTCGGGTGGTCCGTTCGACCAGGACCAGGGCGTGGAGATGCTGGCCATGTGGTCGGCACTGACCACGGGCCAATTGCCGCTCTTCGGTCCGGCCGCGACGTCGCTCGGCTCGACGTTCCACCACGGAGCCCTCTACTACGACCTGCTGATGCCCGCGGCATGGCTGGGACACGGCGACCCGCGCCTGATCCTCGCGGAGATCGCCGCGGTTAATGTGACCGTCGTGCCGATGCTGTGGTGGGTTGCCCGGTCGATAGGCGGCCGGCCCGCCGGCCTGATCGTGGCATTGATGGTCGCCACGTCGGCCGACATGGTCTTCTTCTCAACGTTCCTGTGGAACCCGACCTTCATAGAACCCGGAGCGGCGCTGGGAGTGCTTGGAGCCTGGCAGGCCTGGCGAAGCCGCGACCCGCGGTGGTGGCTCGCGGCAGCCGCAGGCGTGATTCTGGCCGCCCAAGCGCACGTTGCGGCCGGAATCCTGGCGCTGCCCCTCGGGCTGGTCTTTCTGGTCGACGTCAAGAGATCCGCCGGTTCGAGGCGGCGCGTCATCTCATGGGGCCTGGCAAGCCTTGCCCTGATCGTGGCTACGTACTTGCCGGTGATCGTTCACGAGTTCACGAATGGTTTCGGCGAGGTCAAGGGGATCGCCTCCTACCTCAGCGCACCGCCCGGATACGTCTCGGTAGACCCTCTGTCCCGGCTGGTCCTTACCGCCATCCGAATCCCGGCCTGGCCGCTCATCGGCTGGCCCTATTTCGAGCTTCGGCCCGGGACGGTGCTCGCCGTGATCGTCGCTGCTTCGCTGGCCCTCGCGCTGCCGCTGCTGCTGCTGCGAACGTGGCGGCATGGAGCCACGATATCGGGGGATCAGGTGCCCGCGGCAGATGAACGCCACGGCATCGCCTTCGTGACCTTCGGCCTGATCGTGATCATGGTCGCGCTCGGCCTTGGCGTACGCGCCGTATCCGAACTCAATGCCACGATGAGCGAGCAGTACCACACGGCGGCCAATTCGTTCGCGCTTCTGGCAAGCGGCCTGGCGCTCGGGACTATCTGGCAGGCGCGCCGCGCCGGCAGCACGCGCCGCCTCGGCCGGGCAGTGGCACTGACTCTGCTGGTCGTCTTCGTCGGCTGGAACGCGGCGCACTGGCGACCGCTCGACGATGGCGGCAGCTGGGTCGACGCCCAGACGGCGGCCGAACGAATCGAGCGCGATGCGGCCGGCGGCCAGATCGCGATGGTGCCGATCTACCAGCCCAAAGGCATCGAGGCGTATTCGTACCCGCTTTTGCGCGATGGGATCACGCTCGTGGCGCCGGACCAGGCGTCGACCGTGGCCGTACTCTGTGACTCGGGTTGGATCGACTCAGGCTGCGGCGGCCCGTTGGAAGCACAATGGTTCCGCCTGAACCTGGATGGGCCCGCGCCAACATTGATCGATCGCTTCGATGCCGCGCCCGAAAGAACGATCTCGATCTATCGAATTTCGCGCTGAGACCCAGGGACGGTCGCCGGGCCGCTCATCGATGGACCGGACGCGTTCGGCTACTTGGCCTCAGCTGGCTTCGCGTCCGGGTCGCGCTCGAGGCGGCAGCTGATGCGAGAGCGGGTGCAGGCCGCGACCGGCGACGGCCGACAGGACAGGGACCTCGCGGCGTTCGTCGAGTATCCGGCGCGGCTCGATCGGCCGCTGGTCGGTGCGCGCGCCCGTGTAGGTGCGGCCGAACCGACGCATCCGAACGGCGAGGTAGTACTCCATCACCTGGCGCACCTGGGGCTCGGATAGAACGTCGTCGGCACGCAGGGCGTATTCGACGCGAGCGGTCGGGTTCGCGGCCCCCGATGCGACTGCTCCGAGGTACTGAGGCGCCTCGGAATCGTCGCGAATCTCGCGGAGTCCACGGGCGAGCTTGGTCGCCGTGCCCAGGGAGGGCATTCGATCGCCGCGTATCAGCCGCGAGATCGTGGAGTGATCCACCCCAGATTGCTGCGCAAGCTGTCGTTGCGACATCTTCTTCGCTTTGAGCTGCGCTCGCAGCCACTCGTTGAAGGCTCGTCCGCTCTGTCCGGCCATTAGCGGTCAGCTCCTGAGTACAAGGCACTCTGCCCGGATACTGGAACTATCGGTTGGCCGGCCTCCGGCGTGAATGACCTTTTGGTACCGACGGGGAGCAACTGTCAGCCGCGCCCCGCAAGGTTGTCGCAAGGTCGTCGCGGCACCACGGCTCGCCCTTCCCGGCCCCGTTCCCGCGTAATGCGCCCGGACTGCGGCTTCGCCTTTGTCAGGCCGAAACCCTCGCCGAAATCGGCGGCCATCGCAGCAGCCGGTTTCGGCGGTCGCAGTTCTTCGACTTCCATGCCCCCGCCGCGCGGCTTGGACGAGAGCATGTAGGCGATGCCGCCCAGAACGACGATCGAGAAGACGCTGATTGCACGGTCGATCAGCACGATCGCCGCGGCCTGGGTCGGCGTAGCGCCGAAAGCCCCAGTGAGAACACCGATCATGCCGCCTTCGACGACGCCGATGCCGCCGGGCGTCAGGGGCAGCGCGGTCAGAAGCGACCCGATCAAGGCAACGAACAGGGCGCCCGAGAAGCCGAGGTCCACGCCGGTGAAGCTCAGCGCACGAACCACGAGATAGAGGCGCAGCGCCTCCGTCAGCCAGATCAGGCCCGTCATCAGGCCGAGCATCGGCATGCCGCGAGGGCCCACGGAGCCGAAGACGCCTTCTTCGAAGCGGTCGTAGAACTCCAGCACGCGCCGCGGGAGAGGCAACGTGCTCATGACCCTTCGGCCGAAGCTGCGCATAGCTACGAGCGCAACGATCAGCGCCACCACGACGACGACCCCAACCGTGAGCGAAACCTGTGCCACCGCCGGCAGCGCGTTCAGATGGTCTCGGAAGTGCCAATAACCGGCGAGAACGCCCAGGGCGGCGACGGCGATCAGGTCCAGGATCCTCTCCATGAACACTGTGCCCAGCGTTCGCGTGGCTGAGACCGGGCTGTTGAGTTTGAGCAGATACGCCCGATAGAGATCGCCGAGCTTCGCCGGGACTATGCAGTTGACCAACCACGACAGGAACAGAATCTCGGTTGCGTCCTTGACCTTGACCTTGTAGCCGGCCCCCTTGAGGAGCTTCGTCCAGCGCCAGCCGCGCAGCGGAAAGCCCAGGTAGTAGATGGCAAACGCGGCGAGGACCAGCCACGGGTTGGCCGCCGCAATGTCGCCGGGCACGTCCTTCATGGAGCGCCAGTTGAGCGCCACCGCAATCACGATGATCGCCACCGGCACGGCTATCGAGAGGATCGTCCGGGGTTGCCGAAGGCGTCGAACCAGCGACATCTGATCGGCCGGCGGAATCTCGACGGGCGCTTCCGGGTGGATCAGCGCCTCAGCCTCCTGCCCGAGCGAATCGCCGATCGGGTGGTGATGATGCTCGACCTGATCACTCACCAGTCTCTCCAGTGCTTTCCTGCGGCCGGCGTCGCCCGTTGCCCATGAGCGACTGGATGATCTTGGCGAGCGGCGTCCAGGCTCGGACGTAGTAACTGGCCCGTCCAGGCATGCATTTCGACGCCGGCGAGGGCGGCGAGAAGCCCTTCCGGTGTGCTCGGGTCGCCGGCCAGGCTGTTGTATGAGACTGCCACTTCCAGAACCGTGTGGGAATCCGAGGCGGCCACGCCCGGAAGGTTGTGACCGACTGCGAAGAGGGCCGCCTTCTCGTTGGCCGAGGCGCCAAAAACTCGGGCATTGTATGCCTCGACCCAGTCGATTTTGTCGGCGATGGACTCGAGATCCGCACCGTTGCGGCCGAAGCCACGCCGGGCATCGAACGGATGCGGGATGCCCACGAGGCCGCCCTGCTCCCGAATGGCGGCGATCGTCTCGATGGCGGACAGGCCCGGCGGGACGAGGCTGTCGAGGAAGACGGCAATGAGGTCTCCGTCCACCGACTTGATTTCCTCGCCGACGATGATTGTGAGGCCCTCAGGCGCGGCATCTCTCGCCTCGACGGCAGCCTCGATACGGTCGTGGTCGGTGATCGCGAGGTGGGTCAGGCCGCGCCGGGCGGCGGCCCGGACAACCGCATCGGGATCGGCCAGCGAATCGAAGCTGGCCCGCGTATGGCAGTGCAGGTCGATGAATGCGCGCCGGGCACCGGCGCTCGGTGCCGGCCCCGGTGACGTCCGGTCCACGAACATCAGACCTGCGGGCCGAGGAACTTCTTGAAGAAGTCGAAGTGCTCCAGGGCGATGCCGGTTCCGAGCGCCACGCAATGCAGCGAGTTGTCCGCCACGTGGCACGGGACGCCGGTCACCTGGGTGAGCAGCTTGTCGATGTTCCGCAGCAGCGACCCACCGCCCGACATGACCATGCCCTTGTCGATGATGTCGCTCGAGAGCTCCGGCGGGGTCTGCTCGAGAACCAGCCGCACGGCCCCGATGATCTGCTGGAGCGGCGGCTCCATCGCCTCCATGATCTCCGAGCTGGTGAGCGGGATCGTCCGCGGCAGGCCGGCGATGAGGTCGCGGCCGCGGACTTCCATCGTGAGCTCGCGCTCGAGCGGCAGCGCCGTGCCGATCTGGATCTTCACGTCCTCGGCGGTGCGGTCTCCGATCATCAGGTTGTATTTGCTTGCCGGACGTAGTTGGTGATGGCCTCGTCGATCTTGTTTCCGCCGACCCGCAGGCTCGTCGACACGACGATGGCGCCGAGCGAAATGACCGCGATCTCGCTGGTTCCGCCGCCGATGTCGATGACCATCACGCCGGACGGACCGCTGATCGGGACGTTCGCGCCGATTGCCGCGGCCAGCGGCTCCTCGATCAGGTATGCCTCGCGTGCCCCGGCCTTGAGGGCGGCGTCGCGGACGGCGCGCTTCTCAACGCTGGTCACGCCGGCGGGCACGCTGATCATCACTTCGGGCTTGCCCCAACCGATCCGGCGCGCGGCTGGACGCGTGAGATGAAGTGCTCCAGCAAAGCCTCAGTGATCACGTAGTCGGCGATGACACCGTCCCGCATCGGCCGGATGGCCTGGATATTGCCCGGGCGTACGGCCGATCATGTCGCGCGCTTCTCGACCCGACCGCAACGATGTGGTTCTGGTCGTCCACGGCTACAACCGAGGGCTCCTGCATGACGATGCCCTTGCCCTTGACGTAGACGAGGACGTTGGCGGTCCCGAGGTCGATCCCGATCTTCATGCCGGTGCGCTAAGTCCCTTCCGCAAGCCGCTCGATCCTGGCCCCAAGTTCCAGGAATTTCGCGGTCGATCTTCTCATAGCCGCGGTGTACATGGTGGGCGCCGCGGATCGTCGTCGTTCCGTCGGCGGCGAGAGCGGCAAGTATGAGGGACGCGCCGGCTCTGAGGTCGCCGATCTCGACCTCTGCGCCATGGAGTGGGGCCGGGCCTTCGATGGTGGCGTGGTGGCTGTCGCGAATCTCGACCCTGGCGCCCATCCGGCGCAGCTCCGCAAGCCACTCGAGGCGGTCCTCGAAGACGGTCTCGTGGACGTGACTGAGCCCCTCGGCCTGGGTCAGCAGGACGCACGTCGGCGGCTGAAGGTCTGTGGCCAGGCCCTGGATACGGCTCCGTTTCGATGTCGCACCATGCAGCGGATGCAGATCGGCATCGGTGGCGTCCACGTCGATCGTGTCCCGGCCGCAGCTGACCGAGACGCCGACGTCCGCCATGACGCCCAGGAAGGCGCCGAGATGATCGCAGGGAGCACCCTGGAGCGTTACGCGGCCGTGGGTGACTCCGGCGGCGACGATGAACGTGCCCGCCTCTATCCGATCCGGCACGACTCAGTGGTCGGCGCCGCGCAGTCGCCGCCGGCCTTCGATCTCGATCCGGTTGGGAGCCGTCCGCTCGACTTCGGCGCCCATGTGCTGCAGGAAATCGATCAGGTCGTCGACTTCGGGCTCCCGGGCGGCCGGCTCGATGACAGTGTGGCCGTCGGCGAGAACCGCCGCGAGCATGGCGTTCTCGGTGCCCATCACGGTGATCTGCGGAAAAACGACATGGCCGCCGCGGAGCCGGCCCGGGGCTTTGGCGAAGTAGTAGCCGTTGCGGTAATCGATCTCGGCACCCAGCGCCCGCATCGCGTCCACGTGCAGATTGACGGGCCGCCTGCCGATCCGATCACCACCCGGGTTGCTGATGATGACGCGGCCGAAACGCGCGAGCAGCGGCCCGAGGAGGATGAACGAGGCCCGCATCTTCGCCGCCGCCTCGAGGGGCACGAAGAGCCACTCGGCGTCGCCGCAGGCAAGTTCGTAGGTGTTCGGCGCGGGATGGTCCACCGTCACGCCGATGTCGCGTAGGACCTCGGCCAGGACGCGCACGTCCTCGATTTCGGGGACGTTCGTCAGGCGGCATCGCTCCCCGGTGAGGGTCGCGGCGGCCATCAGCTTCAGGGCCGCGTTCTTGGCACCGCTGATCTGCACCGAGCCTTCGAGTCGTCGGCCGCCCTCGATACGAAAGACCTCCCGGTCGACCTGCTCGGGCTCGAACTCCCAGTGGAACGGTCGGGCGTCCGCCATGGGCTACTCGTCGCCCGGCGGCTGCTCGCGGCCGGCGGGTGGGCTGTGCCGACGCGGCGCTTCGCGGTGGCCGTGCTCCGCCACCTTGATCCTGATCAGTGCGCGTTGCAGCGCCGCTCGGGCGCGAGCGAGATCGACTTCCTCGGCCAGGCCGCCCTGGAGCATCTTCTCGGCCTCGCGCCTGGCTCGCTCGGCTCGGTCGAGGTCGATCTCGGATCCCACGTCGGCCGTTTCGGCCAGGACCACGACGCGATCCGGACGGACCTGCAGGAAGCCACCGAAGATGGCGAACTCCTGCTCGGTCGAACCCTGCTTGAGCCGCAGAACGCCCTGCCCGAGCAGCGAGATGAGCGGCGCGTGGTGCGGCAGGATGCCCAGCTCTCCCTCCGAGCCCGGCACGATCACCTCGTCCACGTCGCCCTCGAACGCCTTCTTCTCAGGAGTAACGATCTGCAAATGAAGTGGCACTTACCTCATCCCCTCCTCTAATCGGCCGGACACATGGCGCCGTGCTCGCCAACGTGGAACCGCCGAGTATCCGCCGCGGCGTCAGCCGCAGGCGGCCGCAGCGAGGCGACTCTGCAGCGAAGCAAAGGCTCGCCGAGCGGAGGCTGCCTGCGGATGTCGCCGCGCGCACCACTCATTTGGCGAGCTTCTCAGCGTTGGCGCGCACGTCGTCGAGGGTACCGGCCAGGAAGAACGCCTGCTCCGGCAGGTCGTCCACCTTGCCTTCCAGGATCTCCTTGAACGAAGCGACCGTGTCCCGGATCGGCACGTAGGCGCCCGGCCGGCCGGTGAAGACTTCGGCCACGTGGAACGGCTGGCTGTTGAAGATCTGGAGGCGCCGGGCCCGGGCGACCGTGGCCTTGTCCTCTTCGGACAGCTCGTCGATGCCCAGGATCGAGATGATGTCCTGCAGGTCGCGATAGCGCTGCAGGACGCGCTGGACTTCGCGGGCCGTGTCGTAGTGCTCCTGGCCCACGATCAGTTCGGGTCGAGCACGCGGGAAGTGGAGGTCAGCGGATCCACCGCCGGATAGATGCCCAGCTCGGCGATCGCGCGCTCGAGCCGAATGGTCGAGTCGAGGTGGCCGAACGTCGTGGCCGGCGCGGGGTCGGTGTAGTCGTCGGCGGGCACGTAGACGGCCTGCAGCGACGTGATCGAACCCTTCTTGGTCGAGGTGATGCGCTCCTGCAGCGCGGCCATCTCGGTGGCCAGGTTGGGCTGGTAGCCCACCGCCGAAGGCATTCGGCCGAGCAGCGCCGAGACTTCGGAGCCGGCCTGGGTGAAGCGGAAGATGTTGTCGATGAACAGCAGGACGTCGCGGCCTTCCTCGTCGCGGAAGTACTCGGCCATCGTCAGCGCCGTCAGGCCGACGCGCTGGCGAGCACCGGGCGGCTCGTTCATCTGGCCGAAGACGAAGGCCGTCTTGGCGATGACGCCCGACTCGGTCATCTCGCGGATCAGGTCGTTGCCCTCGCGGGACCGCTCGCCCACGCCGGCGAAAACGGAGTAGCCGGAGTGCTCCGAGGCGACGTTGCGGATCAGCTCCTGGATGATGACCGTCTTGCCGACGCCGGCGCCGCCGAACACGCCGATCTTGCCGCCTTTGGCGAATGGGCAGACGAGGTCGATGACCTTGATGCCGGTCTCGAAGATCTCGGTTTCGGTCGTCTGCTCGTCGAAGGCCGGCGCGGGGCGGTGGATCGGGCAGACGCTCGCCGGCGGCTACCGGCCCCTTCTCGTCGATCGGCTCGCCGAGCACGTTGAAGACACGACCGAGCGTCACCTGGCCGACGGGCACGCGTGATCGGGCCGCCGGTGTCCACGGCCGCGACGCCGCGGGCGAGACCGTCCGTCGTGGTCATGGCCACGCTGCGGACCCAGTTGTTGCCAAGGTGCTGCTGAACTTCGCAGACGATCTTGACGCCGTCGCCGCGGGCGATTTCGACCGCGTTGTAGATCGCCGGCAGCCTGGCCGGCCGGGAACTCGATGTCGACGACCGGGCCGGTGATCTGGATCACGCGGCCGGTGGCGGTTGGGGCGGCGGTCGCCATCGTTGTTTCGTGCCTCCTGGGTCGTTCGCCGAAGCCGCTCTAGCGCGCCTGCGCGCCGGACGCGATCTCGATCAATTCTCGGGTGATGTTGGCCTGGCGGGCCTTGTTGTAGCTGAGCGTCAGATCCTCGATCAATTCGTCCGCGTTTTCCGTGGCGTTCTTCATGGCCACCATCTGGCTCGAGAAGAAGCTGGCGCGCTGCTCTCCAGCGCGGTCTGGAAGAGCCGCGTACCAACGTAGCGCGGCAGCAACTCGCTGAGGACCTGCGCCGGAGCGGGCTCGAAGATGAACTGCGAGCCGGGGATGCCGTGGGTGTCCGCGGTCGGCATCGATCGGCAGCAGCTGGACCATGTCGGCGCCGCTGGACGAGCGTCGAGACGAACCGGGTGTAGACGACGTCGACCTGGTTGTACGTGCCGGCCTCGTACTCGTCGGAGATCAGGCGGGCCAGCGGCAGGACGTCGTCGAAGCTCGGCCGGTCGCCGAAGCCCGGGAAATGGGCGACTGATCGGCACGCCCGAGCCCGGCGCATGGCGTCGCGGCCTTTGCGGCCGACGGTGACCAGTCTCCAGGTCGCCGGGTTGTGCTCGACGATCTCGTGAGCGGCGAAACGGACGGCGTTGGTGTTGAGGGGCCCGGCCAGTCCGCGATCGCTCGTGATCAGGACGATGAGCCGCTTGCCGGTCTCGTGCGCGGCCGAGCAGCGGATGCTCCTCGCCGCTCGAGCACGACGGCCACGTCGGCGAGGATCTCGTCCAGCAAATCCGAGTACGGCCGCGCCGCCAGCGTCGCCTCCTGGGCGCGGCGGAGCTTGGACGCTGCCACGAACTGCATCGCCCGGGTGATCTTGCTGATGTTCTTCGAGGCGTTGATGCGCCTGCGGATGTCTCGCTGGCTCGGCACGGGGCTTGGGTCGCCTTGCTACGAGAGGAAGGTCTTGCGGAACGTCGTTGGCCGCCGCTTCGAGGGCTGCGGCGGTGTCGTCGTCCAGGGTCTTGGTCGTCGATCTTCTTCATCACGTCGGGCTGCTCGGTCTCGAGGAAGCGGTTGAACTGCAGTCTCGAAGTCCTGGACCCGCGGCGTCGGGACGTCGTCGAGCAGGCCCTTGGTGGCGACGAAGAGGATCGCCACCTGGCGCTCGAGCGGGACCGGCTGGTACTGCGGCTGCTTGATGACCTCGGAAAGCTTCTCGCCGCGGGTCAGCTGGTCGCGCGTGGCCTTGTCCAGGTCGGAAGCGAACTGGGCGAAGGCGGCCAGGGAGCGGTACTGCGCCAGTTCGAGCTTGAGCGGCGCGGCCACCTTCTTCATGGCCTTGGTCTGGGCGTCGGAGCCGACGCGGGAGACCGAGATGCCGATGTTGAGGGCGGGCCGCTGGCCGGCGTTGAAGAGGTCGGTCTCCAGGAAGATCTGGCCGTCGGTGATCGAGATCACGTTGGTCGGGATGTAGGCCGAGATGTCGCCGGCCTGGGTCTCGATGATCGGCAGAGCGGTCAGCGAGCCGCCGCCGTTCGCGGCGCTCATGCGCGCCGCGCGCTCGAGCAGCCGGCTGTGGAGGTAGAAGACGTCGCCGGGATACGCCTCGCGGCCGGGCGGGCGGCGCAGGAGCAGCGACATCTCGCGATAGGCCCAGGCGTGCTTGGAGAGGTCGTCGTAGACGCACAGCGCATCCTTGACGATCTGGCCGCCGATCTCGACGCCGTTCTCCATGACCTCCTCGCCCATCGCGCAGCCCGCGTAGGGGGCGAGGAACTGGAGTGCCGCCGACTCTTCGGCGCCGGCCACGACGACGATGGTGTGCTCCATCGCCCCGTGCTGCTCGAGCGCGGCCACGACCTTGGCGACCGTGGAGAGCTTCTGGCCGATGGCCACGTAGATGCAGACGAGGCCCTTGCCCTTCTGATTGATGATCGTGTCGATCGCGAGGGCGCTCTTGCCGGTCTGGCGGTCGCCGATGATCAGCTCGCGCTGGCCGCGGCCGATCGGGATGAGGGCGTCGATGGCCTTGATGCCGGTCTGGACGGGCGTGTCGACGCGCTGGCGGGTGATGACGCCGGGGGCGATGCGCTCGACCGGACGGGTCGAGGTGGCGGCGATCGGGCCCCTTGTCGTCGAGCGGCCGGCCGAGCGGGTCCACGACGCGGCCGAGGAGCGCCGGCGCCGACGGGGACCTCGACGACGCGGCCCGTCGTCTTGACGGTGTCGCCTTCCTTGATATGGGTCGGGTCGCCCAGGATGACCGCGCCGACGGTCTCTTCGTCAGGTTCAGGGCCATGCCCATCACGCCGCCCGGGAACTCGAGCAGCTCCGACGAGAGCGCGCCGGACAGGCCGTAGATCTGGGCGATGCCGTCGCCGACCTCGACCACCGTGCCGACGCTGCGGGACTCGGCGCCTTCGTCGAAGTTCTCGATCGTGTTCTTGATGATGCTGACGATCTCGTCTGAGCGAATGGCCATGCCTTCTCCGTTCGGCCCGAAAGCCCGGCGCGCCTTGCCGGCGCCCGCGTCTAGCTAGTTCCCTGGACCAGCCGCGCGCGGAGCCGCTCGAGACGGCCGCTTACGCTGGCATCGATTTGGAGATCTCCGATTCTGACCCTCAGGCCCCCCAGCAACGACGGGTCGGTTGCGGTCGAAAGCTCTACCCGCGCTCCGGCAAGTTCCTCGACGCGCTTCTTCACCGCCGCGAGCTCCCGCTCCGAGAGTGGCGCCGGGGTCGTCACGGTGGCTGCGACGATGCCCAGGGACTTGCGAACCAGCGCGTCGTATTCGGAGCTCACGTCGGGCAGGATCGAGAACCGGCCACGCTCCGCAAGCAGGAGGGCGAGGTTCAGCGCAAGCGGCGAGACCCGAGACGCCAGCAGGCGGCGGACCACCTGACGGCGTTCGGCGACCGCCACCGCGGGGCTGTCGGCGGCGGCGGCAACCCGGGCATCGCGCGAGAGCTCGGCTGCGAAAGCGAGATCTCTCTGCCAGGCGCTCACGGCGCCGTCACGCGCGGCGAGCTCGAAAGCCGCCTCCGCGTAACGCCGCCCGGCGCCGGATCGTGGCATCAGTTCTTCCGCCCTTCCGGCGGCGCCGAGCGTTCCTGGATGAATTCCTCAACCAGACGGCGCTGGCGGGCGTCGGTCATCGACTCGCCGACGACCTTGCCGGCCGCATCGAGCGCGAGATCGGCGACCTGAGAGCGCAGGTCCGCCAGCACTCGATCGTGCTCGGCGGCAATGTCGGCCGACGCTTTGACGTGCAGCCGCTCGAGCTCGGCCCGAGTGGCGGCGATGTCGGCCGCGCGCAGTTCGTCGGCGGACTTCTGAGCACGAGCGATCAGATCGGCCACGTCCCGGCGCGCCTGGAGGAGCATCTGGTCGCGCTCCGCGGCCGCGGCGTCCAGGTTGCGGCGGGCCTCCTCGGCGTCGGCGAGTCCCTGCTCGATGCGGGTCTTGCGCTGTGCCAGGATCGACGCGATCGGGTCGAAGCCGAAGCGCCAGATGAGCGCCAGGAAGATGATGAAGTTGAGGGCGGCGACGATCACCCAGAAGATGTTGATCGAGAGGCCGGTCGTCTCGGCCGCGGGGGCGGCGGCGGCAACTGCGGCCAGGGGGTTCACCGTTTCGCTCCGTCGGGTCCGGGCTACTTGAGGAAGAGGGCGAGGAGGCCGACGACGATCGCGAGGACGCCCAGGCCTTCGGCGAAACCCGCAAGAATGATCGCCAGACCGCGGATCTGCCCTGCGGCGTCGGGGTTGCGCCCGATGGCATTGCTCGACATGCCGGCGAGGATGCCGATGCCGATGCCGGGGCCGATGACGCCCAGGGCTGCGAGGCCTGCTCCGATGTGCTCGACTGGCATTCTAGGGAACCTCCTGTTGCTCCGGCGACCGCCGAAGGTGTCGATGATTGGCGGTCAGGCCGCCATGGGCTGCGATTGGTCGGTTTGCGGGAGATCGAGAGTATCGGCACCGACCGCGTGGCCCGGCGCATGATCCTCGGCGTCGTGGCCCTCGATGGCGATCAGGATGAACATGAGCGTCAGGACCGAGAAGATGAGGGCCTGGATCAGGTTGAGCAGCGCTTCGAGGCCGACGAGCGCCACCGGGACGACGGCAATCGTAAGCGCCGAGATGACCGCCAGGGCGACCTCACCGCCGTAGATGTTGCCGAAGAGCCGCATCGAGAGCGTGACCGGCTTCACGAACTCGAGGAAGAGTTCGATTATGCCCACGTACATGGCCAGGATGCCGGCCCCGACGCCGTGGCGGAACTCGCCGATCGGGAAAAACTTACCCAGGTAGCCGCGCACTCCGAGGCGGCGGAAGCCTTCGCCCTGGAAGATCACGAAGGATGTCAGGGCCAGTCCGATCGTGATGTTGACGTCGCTGGTCGGCGCCCTCAGTTGGTCGATCTTGCCGATCGGCGGCACCAGGCCGCTCCAGTTCGAGAACAGGATGAAGATGAAGAAGGCGCCGAACACCGGGTAGTACCTCGCGGAACCTGGCCCCCCGATTCCTACCGCGAAGTCTCGGCCGAATTCGTAAGCCCATTCCACGGCGTTCTGCAGCCGGCCCGGGATGTCGAGTAGCCGACGCGTCGCGACGAAGGCGAGCAGCAGGATGAAGGCCATCACCAGCCACATGGTCAGGATGGTGGAGCTGATGCTCGGGTGGAAGTACAGCATCGGCAGCGGCGAAGGCGCCGTGGACGGCGACAGGTCGAAGACGATGTTCGGCGGCGGGAATTCGATCGCGCTGGTGATGAAGCACTCGGGGAAGGAACAGGCCTGGCCCGGCTGCCCGCCGCTGGGGAACGGCGGAACGAAAATGACCGCCAGCAAGTCGAGGACGATCGCGGCCGGGATCAGGACCCGGAAGGGGATTCCGCGCGCGCGCTTCTTCGGCGGCGGCGTGACCGCCGGCACCGGCCCCATCTCTTCACTTCCGGTCGTCGCGGGCTCGCGGCCCGGATCGATCGTCACGCCAACTCCAGATAGCCCGCGGCCGCCCATTGAGGCCGCGTCATTTCCTGTCTTCGTCGTCCAGCCTGGCCAGGTACCGCGAGATCAGCCGCCAGCACGCAATCGCTCCGGTCGTGATTCCGATCGCGAACCCGACGAGGACAAAGATCGGGATCGTCCCCAGGCGCTGGTCGAGCCAGTACCCGGCGAGGGTTCCCACCAAGACGGTAGCCAGCAGGACAAAGCCGATCTCGGAGAACAGGGCGACGAAGGCTGATGCCTTTCCGAGGTCGTTCATGATTCTCCCTGGCGGGCGGGCTGAGTTTACCAGCCACCCTCCGGAACGGGGGAACCCCCCATGTGGCGCATGCGGGGACTGCGTTCGGCCCCCATTCGGCCCCCCACGAGCTCGCTAACGGTCCGGCGCGCCGACCACCTCGGCCGCGGCAGGCTCTTTTGGCTGGGCCGGTCCAGGCGCGGCCGATTCCGGTGCGGCCGGTGCCGCTGCGGCCGGTTTGCGTGCGGCCGGCTTGCGTGCGGCGCTATCTTCGAGCGTAGCGTCCGCCGACCCCGCAGCGTTCGTCATCAAGGCCTTCGATCCGGACCCACCGTCTTCGCCTGTGTCCCCCAGCCGCTCGATCAACAGCAGGACGAGCCCGAAAAGGATGACCAGCCCCATGAAGGCGTAGATCTGCCCCGTGCCCGGCAAACCCACCGAGAGAGCGGCGAGCAGCACGCAGACCCCGTAGATAACCAGCACCGACGACCGGTGCGATAGACCGAGATCGAGCAGCCGATGGTGAATGTGGCCCCGATCCGGCGCGAAGGGCGATCGCCTGGCGGCAATACGGCGGACGATGATCCAGAAAGCGTCGATGATCGGCACGCCCATGACCAGCAGCGCCACCGCGACCTTGGCTGCGCCCAGGACCGACAGCACGGCCAGGCAGTAGCCGACGAGCATGATCCCGCTCGTGCCCGCGAAGATCGAGGCAGGGTGGAAGTTCCAACGCAGAAAACCCGCCAGGGCGCCGGCGAGGACGAAGCAGAACAGGGCCACGTATGGCTCGGACTCATCCGTGCCCACGCCGAGGCTGATGACGCCCAGCGTTAACGCGGCGATCAACGCAATGCCCGACGAGAGACCGTCCAGGCCATCGATAAAATTGATGCTGTTGATCATGCCGACGATCCACACCAGCGTGGCGACGATCGCAATGCCGCCGACGATCGGAATTCCCTTCGACGAGAACGGGACGTTGATTACGGTCACGAGAACGCCGAGCGCGACGGCGACGCCGGCCAGCGCGAATTGACCGACGAATTGCCAGCGTGCCCGAAGCTGGAATCGGTCGTCGAGATAGCCGATGGCAACCGCGAGGGCCGCGCCGCCCAGGAGCGCCGCCACCTGCGGGCCGTGGACGAGGGCGGGTTCGTCCACGAAGTGGAACCCGGCCAGGGCGTTGATACCCAGCATTACGAGCGAGACCGAGACGAACCCGAAACCGATCGCGAGACCGCCGCCCCTGGCGGTCACCCGCGTGTTCACCCGGCGAGCCTCGGGGCGGTCTACGACGCCGGCCCGCAGCGCGTAGCGGCGCACGAGCGGTGTTGCGACCATCGTCACACCGGCCGCAAGGAGGAAACCCAGAGCGAGCCCCGGCAGAGCCTGAAGCACCGGATCGGTCGGACTCATCGGCTTGTTTCGGGCGCAGACCCGGCTGCCCAGCTCCTGTTTCGAGTCAGGGTTCCTCCCCGATCGTGCTCCGGCAGACTTCCCGTCCCTATTCCTCCCGGAGGCCGGGGACCGGGAAGCGGGAGCAGAGCTCGTGTACCAGCGCCGCCAGCTTGGCCTGTTCGGACGGGTCGTCGCGGGTCACGATGGCCGACACGATCGTCTCGCCGATGAGGCGCATCTCCGGCTCGCGGAAGCCTCGACTCGTCGTCGCGGGGGTTCCGACACGGATGCCTGACGCGATGTTGGGCGGGTTCTTGTCGAACGGGATCGCGTTCTTGTTGACGGTGATGCCGATCTCGTCGAGCAGGTGCTCGGCCTCGCGACCGGTCACGCCGAGGGGGGTAACGTCCACGAGCATGAGGTGGTTGTCGGTGCCACCGGAGACGAGACGTGCGCCATTCTCCGTGAGAGTCAGGGCCAGCACCTGGGCATTGACGATCGTCTGGCGCTGGTCGTCGCGATATTCGTCGGTCGCGGCGAGCTTCAGCGCGACGGCTTTGGCGGCGATGACGTGCATGAGCGGCCCGCCCTGAGTGCCGGGGAAGACGCTCTTGTCCACGGCCTTGGCGAGGTTCTCGCGGCAGAAGATCAGACCGCCGCGCGGACCGCGCAGGGTCTTGTGGGTGGTCGTGGTGACGATGTCCGCATGCGGGAAGGGGCTGGGGTGCAGCCCGGCCGCAACGAGACCGGCGATGTGGGCCATATCCACGAACAGGAGCGCGTCCACGCCGCGAGCGATCTTGCCGAGCCGCTCGAAGTCGATGGTGCGCGGGTACGCGCTGGCACCGGCGACGATCATCCTGGGCCGAACCTCGGCCGCCTGGCGCTCGAGCGCGTCGTAGTCGATCTGCTCGGTCTCCGGATCGACTCCGTAGGCGTGGACCTCGTACCACTTGCCGCTGAAGTTGACCGGCGAGCCGTGCGTGAGGTGGCCGCCGTGCGCCAGGCTCATGCCGAGGATCTTGTCGCCCATCTCGAGCACGGACAGGTACGCGGCCATGTTCGCCTGTGCGCCGGCATGAGGCTGGACGTTGACGTGCTCGGCGCCGGGGAACAGCGCCAGCGCGCGGTCCTGGGCGAGACGTTCGGCCACGTCGACGAATTCGCAGCCGCCGTAATAGCGCTTGCCGGGCAGGCCCTCGGCGTATTTGTTGGTAAGAGGCGAGCCCTGAGCCTCCATCACCGAGGCGAACGTGTAGTTCTCACTCGCGATGAGCTCGATCTTCCAGCGCTGGCGATCCGTCTCGCCGCGAATAGCCGCCCACAGCTCGGGGTCGACGTCGGCGAGCCGCGCCCAGGCGATGCCTTCTCGACGTGCGATCGTCATCGTTGCTCCTTAGCGACGCCGGGGATGCAGCGGTCTTGGGCTCAAGAGTCTGGTGCCCGGGGTCGAGTCTATTGTCGCCCATGAAGGATGCGCCTGTCCTCCCCGCTTGCCTGAAAGGGAAACCGGGGTGCGGCATCGGGCACGCGACGACCCGAATCCGCACAGACAAAGTGGTGCCGCGGTTGCCGACGAACGTAACGCTCAGGTTGTGCCCTGCGCCGAGGCTGATGTCGACCCCGTTGGCGCGCGTGTCGCGGCTGGGGAAGTTGATGGTGGAAGTGGTCGGAGTAGCGGTCGGGGTTGTCGTCAGGGAGAGATACCCCGCTGAGTTGGCGTAGTTGGCGCGTTTCGGGTGCATTGCAACCGGCTGGGCTGCAGCCGGTGCCGAGCGGAAACCGGGGGTGCGTGCCGCGGTCGAGGAGCTCCGGCCGGCGGGCGCGGTGCCGTTCACCTAGATGGCGTGCGGCCCTGGAAGACCCGCGTCGCCGAGCGCCGCGTCTATTCGGGCAGGCTCGATCGCTCCCACGCGAAGGATTCGCGGCACGTCGTTCGAACAGTCCACGACGGTCGACGGGACGCCTCCGCGGGCGGAGCCCCCGTCTAGGACCAGATCGATGCGCGCCCCGATCTGCGCCAGCACCTCTGCGGCATCGCGGGCATCCGCCTGTCCCGAGATGTTCGCCGACGTCACCGGCAAAGGGCCGAGCGCGCGGGCGAGAGCTCGAGGGGAGTCGTGGTCGGGCATTCGGACACCGATGGTGGAGAGCCCAGCTGTCAGTTCCGCCGGCAGCCGCGGGCCGGTCGGCTCGGCGACCTGGGCAAGCACCAGGGTCAGGCCGCCCGGCCAGAAGCGGGCGGCGAGGGCCGAAGCCGCAGCCGAGAGCACCCCGATCGAGGCCGCCTGGGCCAGATCCGCCACGAGGAGGACGATGGCGCGGTCCGGAGGCCGATCCTTTGCGGCGAACAGGCGCCTGAGCCCGTCCTCGGCGGCGAGGGCGACGCCCACTCCGTAAACCGTGTCGGTGGGCATCGCCACGAGGCCGCCCTCGCGGAGCACCTCGATCGCCTGGCTGCGCCCGTCCGCATCGTCCGGGACGACCCTGGCAAACCGAGCGTTCGACCCGGACAGCGGCTTCACCCCCGGCCGTCCAGCGCGATCCGCTCGATCATCTGCGCCGCGCCCTCTTCCCCAACGGGTGGCGCGAGATAGCGGGCGGCGGCCTTGACCGCCTCCGGGGCGCTGGGCATGGCCACCCCGTGGCCCACTTCGCTGATCATCTCCAGGTCGTTGTACTGATCGCCGATGGCCAGGCATTGGCCGAGTGCCACGCCTGCCCGGCGCGCCAGCCAGCGCACGCCCATGCCCTTGGAGACGTGGGGCGCCAGGAACTCGAGGAAGCGAGGGTGGCTGAGAGTGACTTCGGCACGGCCGGCGAAGCGGGCTCTCCCTTCGTCGAGGACGTCGATCGAATGCTCGCCTTCGCCGATGGCGACGACCTTCGTGACCGGTCCGTGGGCTCGGACCAGGATGTCGGGCACGACCCGCAGCCGTCCACCGGCGAAGAGCCGGAAGCTCTCGATCCTCGACTCGTCAGACGCCACGATCATCCACTCGAGATAGTTGAAATGGGGCGTCAGGCCTCGCTCGCGGCACCACTCGACGATCTCGACGGTGACTTCGGGTCGGAGGGACCGGTGGTAGAGGAGGCGGCCGGGCCGCTCGGAGCCGGCTTCCGGCATGCTGCGAATCATTGCGCCCTGCTGCGCCACGATCGGGCTGGTAAGACCGAGCGCACGCGCGAACGGCAGCGCGCTGGTCGCCATCCGACCGGTGACGAGAGACACGGATATGCCACGGCGTCGCGCCTCGGCGATGACGGCCTTCGTCCGGTCGCCGATCAGCAGGTCTTCGGCAACCAGGGTGCCGTCGATGTCGAGCATGATCAGCCGGATCGGCTGCGCGGGTTCGACCATCAGCTCGCCTCCACGGCGTGTCGTCGCTCGACCCAGGCGAGTCGGGGAAGTCCCGAAAGGTCGGCCTGGATGCGGCACCTCCATGCCCCGGGCAGGCGCGCAACTTCAGCCTCCACCGCGGGACCCTGGTCGAACCCGACTTCGAGCAACGCGGTCCCGGACGGGGCGAGCGCTCCCGGCAGCGCGGCCAGCAAACGCTTGACGACGTCCAAACCGTCCGGTCCGCCATCCAGAGCCACGCGTGGCTCGAATGACGCCGCGACCGGCAGCCCGTCCATGTCCCCCGACGGAATATACGGCAGGTTCGCCAGGATCAGGTCGAACGGCGCCTCGTCCGACGGTAGGAGGTCGCCCTCCAGGAACGAGATCGCATCCGCCACGGCATGAGCGACCGCGTTCTCGCGGGCCAGGCTCAGCGCGGCGGCCGAAGAGTCGACCGCCAGCAGCATGACTTCGGGGAGCATTCGCCGGCGCCGCAGCAGGGTCGCCAACGCAATCGCGATCGCACCGGAACCCGTGCCGACGTCGACGACGCGCAGGTTTGGGGTTCCGGCCGGCCTCGGCTCGGAGATAAGACGGCGGGCCACTTCCCGTTCCGCCGCCTCGACCAGCACCTCGGTCTCCGGGCGCGGGATCAGCGCTCGCGAATCCGTGGCGAAGGCGAGGCCGTAGAACTCCTTGATGCCGCGCAGATATGCCACGGGCTCGCCCTTCTCACGGCGCGTGAGGGCCGCTTCGTACGTGGCCGCCGCGTCGGCACCGACGGGCGCACCCGGATGAGCGATTACAGTTGTGCGGCCGGCACCGATTGCCCAGCCGAGCAGCAATTCGGCGTCGAGGCGGGCACTCTCCGAACCGGAAGCACGCAGCCGCGCCGTACCCGAATTGAGCAGCTCGCCGACGGTCGCCATGCCTCTCGCCGCTACGCGGCGCCGTCGTCGGAGAGGTCCGCCAGCAGCTCCGCCTGGTACGTATTGCTGAGCGCATCGATCAACTTGTCGAGGTCTCCGTCCATGACGCCCGGCAGGTTGTGGAGATCGAGCCCGATGCGATGGTCGGTCAGCCTGTCCTGGGGAAAGTTGTAGGTCCGGACCTTCTCGGAGCGTTCGCCCGAGCCGATCATGCTCCGCCGCAAGGCCGACTCGGTCGCCGCCGCCTTAGCCCGCTCATGTTCGAGCAGACGGCTGCGCAATACGGCCATCGCCTTGGCCTTGTTCTTGATCTGGCTCTTCTCGTCCTGGATGGCGACCACGATGCCGGTCGGCTTGTGGGTGATCCGGACCGCCGAGTCCGTCGTGTTCACCGACTGGCCGCCCGGGCCGGTAGAACGGTAGACATCGACTCGAATGTCGTTCTCGTCGATGTGGATGTCGACCTCTTCGGCCTCCGGCATGACCGCCACCGTCGCCGTGGACGTGTGGATACGACCGCTCGATTCCGTCACGGGGATGCGCTGGACGCGATGCACCCCGGCCTCGAACTTCAGCCGGCTGTAGGCGCCGCGGCCATCGATCTTGACGATCGCTTCGCCGATGCCGCCGATGCCGTTCTCCTCCGCGTGCAGGATCTCGGCCTGCATCCGGTGCCGCTCGCCGTAGCGGAGGTACATCCGGAGCAGCTCCGCGGCAAAGAGCTTGGCCTCGTCGCCGCCGGTGCCGGCCCGGATCTCGAGGATCACGTTTTTCTCGTCGAGCGGGTCGCGGGGCAGGAGCTTCACGCGCAGGTCGTCGATCAACTCCGCTTCTCTGGCTTCGAGGGTGCGAACCTCCTCCTGGGCCATGTCGTGCATCTCGGCATCGCCGGAATCGCGCATCTCGATGGCCTCGGCCAGCTGTTTGCGCGCCTCGAGGAGCTCCCGCCAGGCCTCCACGACCGGCTCGATCTGGGCGATCTCCTTGCCCAGCTTCTTGAGCGCGGCGGGATCCTGAGCGGTCTCGGGTCGGGACAGCTCCGCCTGGATGGAGTCGTACTGGGAAGCGATCTGAACGAGCTTGGCGTCGATCATGGCGCCGCCTCCACCGGCAGTGCCGCGTCGCCGGCCTGATCCGGCGAGAGAGGTCGAGTCGGGAACAGCGCGCTTCCGGCCGGGATGGCGGCGCCGTCGGCCAGCAGGGCTCTCTCGAGCGAAACGATCGCGACCTCGATCATGTCGTCAGTCGGCTGTCGGGTGGTGATCATCTGGACCCAGATCCCTGGCGACCACAGCAACCGCACGATGGCGTGGCTACGGTGACGGGCGCCGAGCTGGAGCAGCTCGTAGCTGATCGCGGCGATCACCGGGACCAGGGCAATTCGCGAGACGATGAGCAGGAGCGGCGGCAGGTTGCCGATGATCGCGAAGGCCACGATCGAGACGAGCAGCACCACGACGAGGAATTCGGTGCCGCAGCGCGGGTGTGCGGTCGGGTAGCGCCGGACGGCCTCGGTCGTGAGCGGATCGCCCGCCTCGAGGGCGTGGATCGACATGTGCTCGGCGCCGTGGTACTGGTAGACGCGCTTGACGTCGGGGGCGCGGGCCATCAGCATCAGGTAGCCGATGAAGATGGCGACGCGGATCAGCCCTTCGGACAGCTGGAGCCCGAAGCCGCGATCCACGCGCCCGACGGTGGCCTGGGCCAGGAGCAGCGGCACCAGGAAGAATATGCCGATGCCGGCCAGCAGCGAGAGCAGCAGCATCAGACCCACGGCCATACCGAAGCCCTTGCCGAGACCTTCCTCGGCGCCGCCCGCCGAATGCTCGGCTTCGCTCGGTGGCGCGACCTTGTTCGATTGCGATACCCCGGTCGGTTCCGCGGCGGAGGCATCGGTGCCGGCCCAGGTGAAGTCTTCCGGGGCGGGGATCGGCCGGGCAGGCGACGCCTGGCCCGGTGCGTCGGCCTCGGGCAGGTGGTCGACCGGCGAAGCGCCGGCCTGTTCCTCGGCCAGCGCGGCCGCCGCCTGGATCGTGGCCGTCCGGACAAGCCAGCGAGTGCCGGTCACGAGCGTGTCGTAGAGCACGACCAGGCCCCGCAAGAACGGCAAGCGGAAGATCCGATGGGCGCGCAGACCCGCGTCCAGGCGTTCGGAGGCCCAGACGATCGAGCCGTCCGGATGCCGGATGGCCACAGCGAGAGCGTAACGGCCGCGCATCAGGACGCCCTCGATGAGCGCCTGGCCGCCGTACTGGAAGCGTGCCATATGGGAAGTCTAGCCCCGCAGGCGAAGGGCGCCCGACCGTCCGCGGCGGGCGGTGTCAGTCGGCGCGGGTCGGCTCAGAGCTCAGGCGCGATCGGCGCGCTCGAGGCGCCGCTGGAAGCGCTCGACCTGGCCTGCGGTGTCGAGGATCATCTGCTTGCCCGTGAAGAACGGGTGGCAGTTGCTGCAGACGTCCACGCGCAGTTCGGATCGGGTCGAACCGATCTCGAAGACGGTCTTGCACGAGGCGCAGTGAACGGTCGCCTGCTGGTACTTCGGATGGATCTTCGGCTTCATTTGCTACTCCCAGGCGCCTTCCGTACGGACTCCGCCGGTGGTCGTCGTGACACGCGGGCGATGCCCGCGAAGCGGGTGGAGCGGGCTTATTCGCCCGCCAGCCCGGCGACGCGCACACGCTTCTTGGTGCGCGTCTCGTGCTCGAAGTGGACGGTTCCGTCCACGGTTGCGAAGACGGTGTAGTCGTGGCCGAGGCCCGCGCCCTGACCGGCCTTGAATGTCATGCCGCGCTGACGGACGATGATCGAGCCGGCCGTCACGAACTGGCCGTCGCCGGCCTTGACGCCGAGACGCTGGCCGACGCTGTCGCGGCCGTTCTTCGAGCTCGATCCTGCCTTCTTGTGGGCCATCTCCTATTCGTCCTTCTTGGTCCGCGCGCGCTTCTTCGGAGCCTCGGCATCGGGCTTCGCCGCAGGCATCGGCCTTAGCCGTCGTCTTGGGTGCGGCCTTGGCCTTCGCGGCCTTGGCTGCACTCTTTGTCGTCGTCGGCGGCCGCGGCGGATGCCTTGGTGGGCTTCCGGGCCGGCTTGGCGGCGGGCTTGTCCTCGGTCTCGTCGGCGCGCACGCGGCCTTCGGCTTGAGCTTGGCGGCGAGCGATGCGTCCTCGGCCGCCTGCCGCGTTGCCGCGGCGACGACGAGGTCGTGCTCGGCCTTGGCCTTGTCGGCGACTTCCTGCGCCTCAGCGGCAGCGCTCTTGTCGCCGTAGGCGGACGTCGGTGATCTTGAGGACCGTCAGTTCCTGGCGATGACCCTTCTTGACACGACTGCGCGCCTTGGGCCGGTATTTGAACGAGATCGTCTTCACGCCACGATCCTGGCGGAGGACCTCGCGCGCTGACGGCGGCGTCCGCGACGATGGGCTGGCCGACGGCCGCACTTGATCGCCATCGGCGACCAGCAGCACGCGGTCGAGGTTGATCTCCTGGCCCGGCTCGGCATCCAGCAACTCCACCTCGAGCTCGGTTCCGAGTTCGACGCGGTATTGCTTTCCGCCGGTCTCGATGACTGCGTACATGGGTCCTCAGGGAGTTGACGGGGCGTGGCGCCCGCAGGTGCACGACACGAAGACGCCCCCGGCTTCCCGGGGCGCGAAGTGGGAGTGTACGGCTCGAGGGTTGGCCCGTCAAATGGCCGGCGGCCGCTGGGAGCCCCGCGGCGCGAGAGGGCCGGCAGGCAGGCGCGTCGTGCGTAATCGCCGATGCCAACGCGCCGATTCCCCGAGGCAGCGGTCCAAGGCGTGCCGCGCGAGATGTCAACTCGTCAGCTCGTCAGCTCCCGATTCAACCACAGCCTCTCTCGAACCGGATGAACCGATCTCGACGGCCGTCGATTCGGCCGCCTGTCCGCTGGAACTGCCCGCCCCGCAGGCCCGGCAGCGCTTCGGCGAGTGCCGCCACAACCTCCTCGGCCCGGCCGCTGCCTTCGTCTTGGGTGTGCCGCAGGCGCATCCAGATGCACACGCCTTCGACCACGTCGGACGGCGATGGCGATGGTGACGGCGGCGCGGCAATTCCCAACGAGTCCGTACCCGCCCGCAGTCGCAGATCGATGAGCAGCGGACGCAGATCGTAGGCCACGACCTTGTCCTCTCGATGCCGCTCGCCGGGGCAGCCGTTCCGCGGCCAGCAGCGTCCGAATGCACGTCTCCACAGCGGGCCGCTCGACATGGAGGAGGCTCAAGCGGTAGTCGGCGGCAGCGAGCTGCGGCGCCAGGGCCGGTGCGCCGACCCACTCGTCGTGCAGCTCCACGATCCGATATCCGCGCGGCATGCCCGCCGCCAACCGAGCCCGAAGATTGTGCGAAGTCAGCCGCTCGGCCAGGAACAGGTCCGCCAGCTCATGCTCCGCGAGCATGCCAAGCTGCAGCGGCGCGGCGAACACGAGCCCGGGGCCGTGGGACTGAAGCCTTCGCTCGTGGCGACCGGAATGCCGCCGCGCCGGAACGCCCGCTCCCAGAGCTTGACCGCGTCGAGATGAGACAGGAATCGAGCCTCTTCGTCGCGGGCGAAGACCAGACGCCAGCGCTGCCGGGATTCGCTCACGGCACGGATGTCGTGGCGGGGTCGGTCGCGACGGCCTCGGCACCGGACTTAGAGCCGCGACCTCCCAGTGGGGCGCGATCGATCGACCTGGCGCCGTGGCCCCACCGATCGACGACCACCTCAGCCGTGGTGGCCTGAACGAGCAATGTGAATATGACGACTCCGAACGTGATTCCCTGCAGCTCGCTCCGGTTGGGGAAATCGGCCGGGAGCGAGAGTGCCAGGGCGGTCGATACCGCGCCGCGTAGACCCGACCAGAAGATGACGTGCAGCCAGCCCATCGGCAGATCGCCCTCGTTTCGAGCGCCGGATCGCCGTTTCGGGCGGCTCGCTGCGGGCGGCTGAGGAACCATGGCGCTCCAACCCGGTAGCTTCTCCAGTGCCGCCAGCGATCCGCTCCAGGCCCGCGCGACTGCGCGTTCCGAACGTCTACGCCGATCCCGCCGGCGGCTTGCCAGCCGCCAACCGCCGAGCAGCACGTAGACGATGACCGCGCGGCCCGCGAGAGTCGCGGCGATGGCCCAGGCGATCGGGGCGGCGACGCCGAGCAAGCGATCGGCGCTGATCGCGAAGCCCACCACCAGGAAGACGAAAGCCGTGGCCAGGAAGGCGACGAATTCCCAGACCGTGTCGAGCGCCTCCTCGGTCCGCGCGGACAGGCCCAGTCTCCGCCCGTAGTTGCCGAGCACGATGCCGGCCACAGCGGTAGCGATGACTCCGGACAGATGGACCGCGTCGGCGGCCAGGTAGGTGCCGTAGGCGAGCACGACCGAGAGGCTGATCTCGATCAGGTGGTCGCCGACGTTCGGCAGCACTCGCGAAGCCAGCGAAACCGGCGACCGCGCCGATTGCGCGCTCGAGCCAGCGCGACCGAAACGAAGGTCGAGCCGACCTCGAGCGGACTCGACGGGCGGGTCACGAAGTCGACCGCGATCGCGAAGATGACGATGCCGGTGCCGTCGTTGAAGACGCTCTCGGCTTCGATCGAGGGTGGCCAGGCGGCGTGGCGAGCGCAGCCGCTTGAACGTGGCGATGACGGCCGCGGGATCCGTCGCGGAAAGCATCGCCCCGACGACGAAGGCCTGGGCCGGGCCAGGCCGGCGCCGAAGGTGCAGTGCCGCCGCGATGAGCGCAGCGCTTATCAGGACACCGGGTCCGGCAAGCAAGGCCATACCGGCGAGCGAAGGCCGCAGCTTCCCGAAGTCGGTCTGGTATGAGGCTTCGAAGATGAGGGCTGGCAGCAGGACGACCAGCACGAGCTGGGGCGTGATCTCGACCTTCAGCGGCTCGATCACGCGCCGCGGCCATGCCGAACGCGACGAGCGCCACCGTGTACGGCAGGTTGATACGGCGCGCGACGGTGGTCACGAGAGCGGCGACGCCCGAGCAGGACGACGAAGAGGCGGATCAGTTCGAGGGTCGCTTCGCCCGGATCGATCGGGACGGCAGAGTTCAACCCATAGACTCGCCGCCGGCCGCCTCCACCAGCGACGCAAGACCGCGAAGCCCTGCGCTCTTCGACTCCACGTCGTCTCCCATAAGGTCGTACGGCCAATGGCACCCGGCAGGCGAACCTTCGGATCGGCGGGTATCTCCCGGAGGCCCGACATATCGCCACTGCGGGCTCGTGCCGTCGAGCCCGCCGCTCGCGTCCTGCCGTACCAGCAGCTGCCTTGGACCCTGTCTGCCGGTGTCGCAATCGAAGCCGGTCGCGGCCGTGGCACCACAGTTGTAACACGGACCCCAATGGCAGTCAGCCACCGTCCTGCCGCTCAAGGCCCTCTCGTGCTCCTGGGCCAGGAATTCGGCCGAGACACGCCCGCCCAGGTGGCTCCAGGGAAGCGTTTCGCCGGTCGGGATCTGCCGCTGCGCGTACCAGGCGGGGTCGAGGCCCTCCTCCGCGAAGGCTTCCAGCCAGAGGTCGGGCCGGAAGTGCTCGTCCCAGGCATCGAATCGGGCGCCTTTGCGCCAGGCCCGGCGGACAACCGCGTTGAGACGGCGATCGCCCTTGCCCAGCGCCGCCTCGAGCAGGGAGCTGTTCGGGTCGTGCCAGGAGAAGCTCAGTCCCTTGCCGTGGAGGGCTTTCTGCAATGCCTCCACCTTGGCCGTGATTTCGACCGCGGTGTCCTGGCCGTCCCATTGAAATGGCGTCAGGACCTTCGGCACGAAGGTCGAGACGTTGGCCTTGACCTGCGCCTTGTTGCCGTGCCGTCGTCGCCCGATCTCGATTGCGCGCCGGCAGATCGAGGCGATCGCCAGCACGTCGTCCATCGTTTCGCCCGGCAGTCCGATCATGAAATAGAACTTGAGCGAGCTCCAGCCGCTGTCGAAGGCGAGCTCGGTGCAGCGCGCGATCTCCTCGTCGGAAACTCCCTTGTTGATCACGTCGCGCATCCGCTGGCTGCCGGCTTCGGGCGCGAAGGTGAAGCCGCTCCGGCGGCCGCCTCCGATCGCCTCGGTCAGCTCGACGGTGAAGGCATCGACGCGCGTGCTCGGCAGCGAGACCGTTACGTCGGGCCGGCGCGAATGGATGGCGTTCGCGACTTCCTTGACGTATGTGTAGTCGGCGGTCGAAAGGCTCGTCAGGCCGATCTCCTCCCAGCCGGTCGATCGAAGGATGTCCTCCGCTGCCTGGACGGCGACTTCGGGAGCCCGTTCGCGAAGGGGCCGGTACTGCATGCCGGCCTGGCAGAAGCGGCAACCGCGCGTGCAGCCGCGCATGACTTCGATCTGGGCGCGGTCGAAGACGATGCCGATGTTGGGCACAAGCTGGTTGATGCCGTGCACCTTGGTCTCGAAGTCGGCCGCGATACGACCGCCGATCGTGGCCGGAGCCCCCGGATCGAGGCGCTCCACTGCCAGAACGGTGCCGTCCGGGTTGTAGTGCGACTCATACAGGGACGGCACGTAGACACCCGGTATGGCCGCCAGCGACCGCAGCACAGTGTCCCGGTCGACGGCCCGTTGCTCCCTTCCATCGGGCCTTCGCTCGCGGCGGTGCCAGCCGAGCCTCACGAGCAGGTCGCTTATCTCGAGCACGACCTCCTCGCCCTCGCCGACGACGACGGCGTCGAAGACGTCGCTCATCGGCTCGGGGTTAAGCACGACGGAACCTCCGGCAATGACCAGCGGATCCGCCTCCGAGCGCTCGGTTGTGGTCAGCCCGATCCGCCCGAGATCGAGCATCTCGAGCACGTTCGCGTACGTCAGCTCGTACCCGAGGCTGAAGCCCACGACGTCGAATTCGCCGATCGAGCGCCGGGTTTCGAGGCTCCAGAGCGGCAGGCCGCGGCCGCGCAACTCAGCCTGGAGGTCGACGTCCGCAGCGAAGCAGCGTTCTGCCAGGAGGTGGGGCCGGTCGTTGATCACCTCATACAGGATCCGCAGACCGAGGTTGCTCATCCCGATTTCGTACAGGTCCGGGTAGGCGAAGCACCACTTCAAAGCGACCGCGGACCAGTCCTTCGCCACGGAATTCCACTCGCCGCCGGCGTATCGACCGGGCTTGCGGACGCGACCGAGTACACGCTCGACGGCCAGGGCCGAAAGAGGCGCGGGGGCGTGGTGAGTCTGCTCGGTCGTGGACATCGCTGGTCCTGCTTGGAGCCCGATTCTGCGAGGGATCGCGGGCGGGCGCCGAGTCTACGCGCCGACTCGGGCTCTGGCAACGGGCCTTGCCGGGGCCGAGCGCAGTTGGGCAGGTGTCACCACTCAGGTTTCTCGCGGCGGATGTTGGCGCCCTGGAGTATCCCCAAGCCGAGGGCGAGGCTGACCAGAGAGGCGCCGCCGTAAGTGATGAACGGCAGCGGGATGCCCGTGATCGGCAGCAGGCCCAGAACCATGCCGACGTTGACGCAGACCTGGAAGAGGATCATCGAGGCGAGGCCGGACGCCACCAGCATCGCAAACCGGTCGTTCGCGCGCCAGGCCGACACGAGGATGCGCCACAGTAGAGCGACGAACAAGGCCAGGACCACAAGCCCCCCGACGAAGCCCAATTCCTCCACGAGGACGCCCCACACGAAGTCCGTGGTCTTGACCGGCAGGTTCACGGTCCCGTTGGTCAGGCCGGTGCCCCACATTCCGCCGGCAGTGACCGCTTCCCTGGCCTTGATCAGCTGGTACCCACCGGCCTGCGGATTGGCCTCCGGGTTCAGGAGCGCCAGCAAACGCGCCTGCTGGTAATACTGAAGGTGGGTCCATACGAGCGGGACGGCCGCGACAACCGAGCCTGCCATGGTTCCGAGCCACAGCAGGCTCGCTTCCGCCATAAACAGCATGCCGACCAGAGTGCCCACGATGACAAGGGACGTGCCCAGGTCGGGCTGCAACATTACGAGCACCCAGGGCGGGGCCAGGACGATACCGGCTCCTATGATCGTCCAGACGGACTTCATATTGTTCTGCCGGCTGGCGAGATAGCCTGCAAATACAAGGATCATCAAGATCTTGGCCAATTCGCTGAATTGGAACGGAAAGCCGGCAATCGAAAACCATCTGGCGGAGCCAGCTGCATCGCCGACCCCCGAGCCAAACCGCAGAGTCACCGCCAGGAGCAGCACGTTGACGAAGTAGATCGGCCATGTAAACGTCCGAAGCCACCTGTAGTCGAATGCGGTCGCCACTGCATAGACGATCGCGGCGACGATCGCCCACAGCACTCCGCGGACGAATGGCGAGCTCGAGGTGAGGGTGGTGTGAGTGGCGTCGAAGCTATTGCTGTAAGCCATGGCCAGACCGAAGCAGGTCAACAGCACGGCATAGGTCGTCAGCTGGAAGTCATAGTTGCGCCAGACCATCGTGGCCGAACGCGAAGCCCAACTCTGTATCTTGAACGGCTCGGCTCGAAGGATCCCCATTATTCGAACGCCACCATCAATCGTTACCCGCCGAGAAGTAGTTGTTCGTCGTGTTGAAGGCCCACAGGTTTATGTGCCCGGGTGTTGAATTGCTTGTCGGGTTGCCCTTGAGGCCGTAATGCAGCATCAAGTAATACTTGGCGATTTCGGTCGCAACATTGCCTTCGGAGTCGGCGCCGTACACGAAGGCGACGACTGCCAGTTGCGAGTCGGTTTTGGTGAAGTCGCTGCTGTATGGATCGCCCGGTGTGTATCCGACGAACCACTCGTGGTACGGCAGGACGCCATATTTGTTGGGGATGCCGAATTCCGCAGTCCCCGTCTTGCCGGCGACTTTCACCGGCAGATCGACCAGGTTTTGCGTGTGCTGGCTGGTGACGACGTCGCGAGTTCCCATACGCATCGTCAGGAGCGTCTGCTGCGACGCCGGTAGCTTGCCCAGGACCTTGGGCTGTATCTGCTGGACGACGTTGCCCTGGGCGTCCCTGATTGTGCTCACGACATGGGGCTCATACAACGTGCCCCCGTTGGCGAGTGCGCTGTAGGCGTTTACGAGCTGGATCGGCGTGACGGCATCGAATCCCTGGCCGATTCCTGCATAAAGGAGCTCTCCGGGATACAGGGCTCGCCCGATGGTCGAGGCCGCCCACTGAGCGGTCGGCACGATCCCACTCGCCTCGCCCGGGAGATCGATCCCTGTCGGACTTCCAAACCCGTAGTTCTGGGCCCAGGTAGTCAGCGTATCCAAACCCACCATCTGGGCCAGCTGATAGAAGAAAGTGTCGCTCGAGGCGCCGAGGCCCTGAACCACGGTGAGGGCCCCGAAGCCCTGCTTGTTCCAATCCCAGAACCTGTAACCGCCGATCTGGACGTACGGCCGGGTCTCGATCTTGGAAGTTGGGGTTATCTTCCCCGACTCCAGCCCCGCCGTGCCGGTCACCAGCTTGAAAGTCGACCCCGGGGCGTACTGCTCGCTTATGGCCTTGTTGATCAGCGGCTGGTTGGGATCCGTGCTCAGTTTCTCGTAGTCCGCCTCACTGATGCCGTTCGCAAACACCTGATCGTCATAGGTCGGCAGGCTCACCATCGCCACGATCTGCCCGTTCTGCGGGTTCTCTGCGATGAGGACCCCTTTGGTCACGTGGGATTTGGTGAGCCCGAACTGAAGTGCCTGCATCGCGTACTGCTGCTCGCGCGAATCGATGCTGAGCTGGATCGACTCGCCTGGAATCTCGGGCGTGGTGGACGAGGCGGCGCCGGGTATCGGACGGCCGGCCGCATCGACGCTGACGGTCGATTTGCCGTACTGGCCACGGAGTTGTTGCTCATAGGATTCTTCGAGCCCGGCCTGGCCGATAGAGTCATCCGGCAAGTAGCCCTGGTTCTTCAGCTGCGCATACTGCTGGGCCGTCAGGCGGCCGGTATAGCCGACGAGCTGACCGAATAGCGGGCCCTCCGTGTACTGGCGATTCGTCTCCAGTTGAACCTCGATGCCCGGCAGCGCGCTGGGGTTCTCCTGGATGACTCTGGCAACGTCGGGTGAGATGTTGTTGGCAACCGTCACGGGAGCGAAGAGCGACCCGGTCGCTGTATCGATCCGGGTCAGGATGGCAACCGGATCGAGGTTGAGGAGATTCGCGAGGCGCCCGATCACGTCGGACTTCTTCGAAAGGGGCAGATCATTCGGCACGACGGAGACCGACCAGCTCGCTACGTTTTTCACGAGTGGCGTCATGGACGCGTCGAAGATCAACCCGCGGCCGGATGGAATCGGCTGGGAATTGAACGCTGGTCCCGCCGGCGTCTGGCCCGGCCCCGTCCCTTGCACCAGCTGCATATAGAACATTCGCGCGCTCAACGCAGTCACGACAAGAGCAATCACGAGGGAGAACGAGGCAAAGCGGTAGAGGTTCTTCGGCTCCACCTGTCGCGTCTCAGGGCGCATATTCATTGAAACCTCACCAGACGGGGCGCTTCTCCCGCCACTCGGTGCGATGCCTGACGACGTACGCCGTGGCCGCAACCAGTGCTCCGAGCACGGTATTGACCAGCGCCGCCGAGAAAAGGTCCGACAAGCCCAGAGCAGGGGCTGGTGGGCGCAAGAGGGCGGTAGTCATGTCAACAAGCATCAGGTAGAGCGGAGTCAGCATGAGCACGCTGACGATGGCGTCGAGTGGTTTTGCGCTCGACAGGAGTCGCCCCAAGAGCGACGCCACGCCGACAGCGATCAATAGAGCAAAGACTGTCGAGCCGAGCGGCCTCATACCAAGAACGTCCGCAAACAGCCCGCCGACAAATGCCCAGGTAATCCCGACCTCGAGACTACTCGCAAGGGTCAGGACGATCCCGAACACGAGAAGGATCTGAAGTTGTGCGCCGGCAAACTGGAAGCGCGACGCGATCGTTATCTCTAATAGCGCCGCGACCCAGGCGCCGACCGCAGCCAAAACAAGAGCCATTTGCGGTCAGACCTCGAGGTTTCAGTTCGTGCCTGCGCTCAGGCGTCGAACACGACCGACCCGCGGCAATCGACCGAGGCAGTATAGGCCGCGCCCCCATGCCGCCACAATGGGCTGGCTTTTGGTGACTGCCGGCTGGTGAGCTGCAACACCGGTTTCACGTGGAACGACCGAGGGGCTGATCGCTTGGCAGAGGGGATGACACGGATATCCGTCGCGGTCCGAATGGCTGCCCGGACTCTGGTTGGTCTGGGGATCGGACGCGGCACATCAGCGCAGCGGTTCGCCTCAGCGGCAACGGTGCCGGTTCCACGTGAAACACCAGTGCCGAGGAGCGTGAGTGCCCCCGTGCCTCCGACATGCGTGTGAAGGCAGAAGTAAGCGGCGTATAACGTCGCGTCCGTAGCGTTGGATGGCCGGCTCAACCACCGGCGCCGCGACACACCGGTTGTGGACGTGCCGGAAGCCCGGAAGACCCGTGAGACCGACCTGGATGGTAGAATTCAAGCGTGTCGACGACCGAAATGGGGACCTGAGTGGGCCAGATCATTGCTTGCGCCAACCAAAAAGGCGGCGTAGGCAAGACCACGACCGTCGTTAACCTCGCAACCTACCTGGCCCTGGCCGGTGACACAGTCCTCGTCGTAGACCTGGACCCCCAGGGCAACGCCACCAGTGGCTTCGGACTCGACCGAGGCGAGATCGCCAAATCGATCTACGAAGCCCTCATCGAGGACGCGGCGATTGCCGGAACGATCCTCCCTACGGCGATTACCGGCTTGTCGATCGTTCCCTCTTCGATCGCTCTGGCCGGGGCCGAGGTGGAATTGGCCCCAATGCAGCAGCGCGAGCGTCGCCTAGCCCGCGTTCTGGCCGAGATCCGCGGCAACTACGACTATGTGGTCTTGGATTGCCCGCCGTCACTCGGCTTGCTGACGGTCAACGCCCTCACCGCCGCCGACGCCGTGATCATTCCTATCCAGTGCGAGTACTACGCTCTCGAGGGTCTCTCGCAACTGATCGCCACGATCAACCTGGTAAGAAACCACCTCAACCCCGACCTGGCGATCAAGGGCGTGGTCCTGACGATGTACGACTCCCGCACCAATTTGTCTGCCGAAGTGAATGCGGAGGTGCGCAAGCACCTTGGCGCCACGGTCTTCAACACGATCGTGCCCCGCAGCGTCCGGCTGTCGGAAGCGCCCAGTTACGGACTACCGATTGCCCTCTACAGGCCCGATTCCAAGGGCGCGGACGCTTACAGCCTCCTGGCTGCGGAATTCCGAGCCCGTGATGGGCGTCCGCTGCACGCGGCCGACGACCCGGAGCTGGTCCCGACCCAGGCGAACGTGAGTTCTGCCGCAGCCAATCCGAACGCCTTCGCAACCGGTATCGATGCGGCGCCTGTTAACCTGGAGTCTCGATGACGTCGCCTCACTCCGAACGGCACACCGGCCTCGGACGAGGCCTCGAGGCTCTCATCCCTCAGACCAACCCGGCGGGTGCGGCCGCCATCGAGATCCCGATTTCGCGTATCCGAGGCAATCCATACCAGCCGAGGCAGAAGCTGGAGCAGCACGCTCTCGAACAACTCGCGGCGAGTATCGCGATCCACGGCGTTCTGCAGCCCGTGCTCGTCACCGAGATCCTCGACGGGTACCAGCTCGTGGCCGGAGAGCGGCGAGTTCGCGCAGCTCAGATGGCTGGACTCGACCACGTACCCGCCGTCGTCCGACAGCTGGCGGAGCGCGACCAGCTCGCAGTCGCAATCGTCGAGAACGTCCAGCGCGCCGACCTTAACGCGATCGAAGAAGCGCATGCCTACCGCCAACTCGCCGACGAGTTCGCGTTGACCCAGGACGAGATCGCGGCTCGGGTCGGCAAGGCTCGCTCCACGATCGCCAACACGCTGCGACTGCTCGATCTCGACGCTGCCGTCCAGACGGCGCTCTCGCGAAGGCGCAACATTCGAGGGACACGCCCGGGCGCTCGCGGCAGCGTCGCCTGCAAGCACAGCGCCAGCTGGTCGAAGCAATCGTGGCTCGGGACCTTTCGGTTCGCCAGACCGAAGAACTGGTGCGGCGCCTGCGCGACGGCCAAGCGCCAACAGCCAAGACCACGCCCGACGCCGACGGAGAGATGGAGCGCCTCGAGGAGGATCTCCGGCGGGCGCTCGGAACCAAGGTCATCCTCGCCCGGTCGCGCAAGGGCGGACGCATCGTCATCGAGTACTACAGCGACGAGGAGTTCTCCCGACTCTTCGACCGCCTGACCGGAGGAATCGTTTGACCCAGGATCTCCCGGCCGGCAGCGGCGGCCAACGTGCCGGCGGCCGACGCGCACCCCGACGGCCACCGCGCGCCGCCCGCGAAAGAACGACCCGAGCGAATACAACGCCGAGAGCATCCAGATCCTCGAAGGGCCTGGATCCTGTCCGTCGCCGTCCCGGCATGTACATCGGCTCGACCGACGCTCGCGGCCTGCATCACCTGGTCTGGGAAGTCGTCGACAACTCGATCGACGAGGCCATGGCCGGCTATGCCAGCCACATCGAAGTCCGGGTCCTCGAGGACGGGTCGGTTCGAGTCGTCGACAACGGCCGTGGCGTTCCGGTCGGCCGCCATTCGAGCGGCAAGGATGCGCTCGAAGTCGTCCACACCAAGCTTCACGCCGGCGGCAAGTTCGGCGGCGGCGGCTACAAGGTCTCGGGCGGTCTCCACGGCGTCGGCGTGAGCGTCGTGAACGCGCTGTCCGAGTTCTTGCGCGTCGAATCGCTCGCGCGACGGTTTCGTCTGGGCGCAGGAATACTCGCGCGGCACGCCGACGACGCCTGTCCGCAAGGTCGGGCCGCCAGGGCGACCGTACGCGGCACTATGACCCTGTTCAAGCCCGACCCGAAGGTGTTCGAGACGGTCGAGTTCTCGTTCGACACGATCGCCCAGCGCCTTCGCGAGTCGGCCTACCTCAACAAGGGGCTGTGGATCCGGCTCGTCGACGAGCGGGCCGATCGTGAACGTTCGTTCTATTTCGAGGGTGGGCTCGTCTCCTTCGTCCGACACCTGAACAGGAACAAGGAGACGCTTCAGCAGCCGGCCGATCTACGTCGAGACGCGGGAAGGCTCGACTACGATCGAGGTCGCGCTCCAGTACAACGACTCCTACACGGAGAACATCTTCACCTTCGCCAACAACATCAACACCGTCGACGGCGGCACGCACCTGACCGGCTTCCGGGCCGCCCTGACGCGATCGCTCAACGATTACGCCCGGCGCGCGGGCATCCTCAAGGACGCAGACGCCAACCTCTGCGGGCGACGACGTCCGCGAGGGCCTGACCGCCGTCATCAGCGTCAAGCTCGTCGAGCCGCAGTTCGAGGGCCAGACGAAGGCCAAGCTCGGCAACGCCGAGGTCAAGGGCCAGGTGGAATCCGCGGTCGCAGAGGGTATCAGCCAGCATCTCGACGAGAACCCGGCCGACGGCCGTCGCATCATCGAGAAGTCACTGACCGCGGCCCGGGCCCGCGAGGCGGCCCGCAAGGCGCGCGATCTGGTCATCCGCAAGGGCGCCCTGGAGGGTATGGCGCTGCCGGGCAAGCTCGCCGACTGCCAGGAGCGCGACCCCGCCCGGAGCGAGCTCTACATCGTCGAGGGCGACTCGGCCGGTGGCTCTGCCAAGCAGGGCCGCGATCGCCGCTTCCAGGCGATCCTGCCGCTTCGCGGCAAGCTGCTCAACGTCGAAAAGGCTCGGCTGGATCGAGATCGTCTCCAGCGAGAACATACGGCCGCTCGTGATCGCGCTCGGCGCCGGCATCGGCGACTCGCTGGACCTCGCCAAGCTGCGCTATCACCGGATCATCATCATGACCGACGCCGACGTCGACGGCGCCCACATCAGGACCCTGCTGCTCACCTTCTTCTACCGCCACATGCCCCAGGTCATCGAGAACGGCTACCTCTTCATCGCCCAGCCGCCGCTCTTCCGCGTCAGCACGGGCAAGGTGACCCATTACGCCCAGATCCGAAGCCGGAGCGGGATGCGATCGTCAAGAAGCTCAACGCCAAGAACGTCACGGTCCAGCGCTTCAAGGGCCTCGGCGAGATGAACGCGGACCAGCTCTGGGAAACGACCATGAACCCGGAGAGCAGGACGCTTCTGCGGGCCGAAGTCGACGACGCGGCCGAGGCGGACGCAGTCTTCACGATGCTGATGGGCGAGCGCGTCGAACCGCGCAAGGACTTCATCAAGACGGAAGCGCGGAAGGTCCAGAACCTCGATGTCTGAGTCGGCGGTCAACGAGGAAGCACGCCAGATCGGCGACCTGTCGGGCAGAGCTGCCTGGCTCTCGTACCAGGATTTTCGAATACGGCCGCATCACTGCTTTGCCTGCGGCGAGCTGAACGAGATCGGTCTACATCTGGCGCTCAAGTTCGAACCCAGACGCTGCCACGTGGAGCTGACCATTCCCGATCGCTTTGAGGGATGGGAGGGTCTCATCCACGGCGGCATCGTCAGCACGATCCTCGACGAGGTCATGGCCTGGGCGTTGATCGAGCAGGACAGCTGGGGCGTGACCGCGCGGATGAGCATCCAGTTCCACCGGCCGGTGCTGGTCGGGCAGGCCATCCGAGCCGAGGGTTGGATAGTGGAATCGAAGCGCCGAATCCAGCGCACCGCCGGGCGGATCGTGGAAACCGCGACCGGCCTCGAGCTGGCCACGGCCGAGGCCACCTACGTCGCCGCGCAGCGAAGCGCGAAAGCGCGAGCTCAAGGCCCGATACGAGCTCGGGATAGAGCGCTAGCCATGGCGGTCGCCACTGCTCGGCCCGTATCCGCTACGACCGTCGCGTCGCAGCGGTTCATTGCCGAGCATCTCGCCCGGGCCACGGGGCTCGGAGCCGGCCTCGCAGAGCTGGTCGGCGACCCGGACGCCGTCGTGGCCGCGCTCCGGGCGGGCTTCGAGGAACTCGGAGACCCGGTCGTCGTCGCCGGGGAGCGCCTGATCGCGCCGGGCATCGGGCCCGTGCTGGGCGTCCGGCTGCCGCTCATGACCGCCGTCCATCGCGAGTTCAAGCGCGGCACCAGGCGGATCTCCTCGTCGCTCATCCTTGACATCGCCGATCGCCTCCTCCGCGAGGACACGCGAGAGATTCGCTGGTTCGGGATGTGGAATCTGGGGCGCTTGCTGCCTTCCGATCCCGAGCGCACCTGGCAACTCCTCCGCCGCGCCGCCGCCGAAGCCGACGATTGGATCAGCGTCGATACGCTGGCCCATCCCTACGCCGAAGGAATCCTGCGCGACGGGCGTCGCTGGGCCGAGATCGAGCAATTCGTCTACTCGTCATGGCGCTGGGAACGGCGCCTGGTCGGCTCGACGCTTGCCGCCTTGCCGCACACCCACGGCATACCCGGAGATCCGGCGGAGCGGAGCGCGGCCATCGTCACGCACGGGCTGCCGGCGATCGACCAGCTCATCGGCGACGACGAACCGGACGTCCAGAAGGCGCTTTCGTGGGCTCTCCGAGCACTCGCGGGGCTCGACCCGGCCGCCGTCACACGTTTCCTCGAGATCGAGGCAGAAGCTGCAACTCGAACCGGCGACGGCCACCGCGCCTGGGTCATTCGGGACTCCCTCTCCAAGCTCGCACCCGACGACGCGCAGCGACTCCGCGCCGACCTGGCAGACATCCGCCGCCGACCCGGCGCGCCGTCGACGTCTCATGCCGCTGCAGCCGCGGCCCAATTGCTCCAGCAACTCCCCATCGGCACGCCGTCCCGTGCCGGCGATGAACTCCGGAGGAACAGCGCCAAGTGACCGACAACCTGGGCCAGGTTCGAGTCGTCCACGTCGAGGACGAGATGCGGACCAGCTATCTCGACTACGCCATGAGCGTCATCGTCGCGCGAGCGCTGCCGGACGTGCGGGACGGCCTGAAGCCGGTCCATCGGCGGATTCTCTTCACGATGGGCGAGATGGGGCTTTCGGCCACGTCGTCGTACCGCAAGTGCGCCGCCATCGTCGGCGAAGTCATGGGCAAGTACCACCCACACGGCGACGCCGCGATCTACGACACCATGGTGCGCCTCGCGCAAGACTTTTCGATGCGCTACCCGCTCGTCGATGGGCAGGGTAACTTCGGCTCGATCGACGGCGACAGCGCGGCCGCGATGCGCTACACCGAAGCGCGGCTGACCGGCATCGCCGCCGAGATGCTGGCCGACATCGACAAGGACACCGTCGACTTCACTGAGAACTACGACGGCACCCAGAAGGAACCCACCGTCCTGCCGGCCAAGCTCCCGAATCTGCTGGTCAACGGCTCGTCGGGGATCGCCGTGGGCATGGCGACGAACATCCCGCCGCATCACCTGGGCGAGGTCTGCGACGCGGCCACGGCTCTGATCGACGACCCGGAGCTGACCTCCGACGACCTGTGCGAGTACGTCAAGGCTCCGGACTTCCCGACCGGCGGCACGCTCTACCGCTACGAGACCCGACGCAACTCGATCACCGGCGAAAACGAAACCATCGACGCGATACGCGAGATGTACGCCCACGGCCGGGGCCGCGTGGTCGTCCGGGCGCAGGTTGCTTTCGAGGAAACGCGCAACGGCCGGGTCGCGATCATCGTGACCGAGATCCCGTACATGGTGAACAAGGCGTCCCTGCTCGAGAAAATGGCCGAGCTCGTCAGTTCCAAGCGGATCGAAGGCATCGCCGACCTCCGCGACGAGTCGGATCGCGACGGCATGCGCATCTACATCGAGATCAAGCGCGACGCCAACCCGCACAAGGTGCTGAACAACCTGTTCAAGCACACCGCGATGCAGACCGCCTTCAACATGAACATGCTGGCCCTGGTCGACGGCCAGCCGCAGACGCTGCCGCTAAAGGCCGTCCTGCAGCACTACATCGAGCACCGCCGCGAGATTGTGCGCCGCCGCACCCAGTACGACCTCGAGAAGGCGCGAGCCAGGGCCCACATCTTGGAGGGCCTCAAGATCGCCCTCGACAACCTCGACGAGGTGATCCGGACGATCCGCGAGTCGGCCGACGTCGAACGGGCGCGCAACAACCTGATGGCCCGCTTCGGGCTGACCGAGATCCAGGCCCAGGCCATCCTCGACATGCGCCTCGCCCGGCTGGCCGCGCTGGAACGCAAGAAGATCGAGGACGAGTACCTCGAAGTCATCAAGCTCATCGCCGAGCTCGAGGACATCCTCGCCAATCCCTCCCGCATCATGGCCGTCATCAAGGACGAGCTGGCCGCCATCAAGGCCAAGTACGCGGGCGCTCGCCGGACCCGCATCGCCGACGACTCGAGCCGCGAGATGACCGACGAAGATCTCATCGCAGACGAGGACGTCGTCGTAACCATCAGCCGGCGCGGCTACATCAAGCGCCAGCCCGTGGCCACGTATCGCCGCCAGGCGCGCGGTGGCAAGGGCATCATCGGCCACGTCACGCGAGAAGAGGACGCCGTCGAGCATCTGCTCGTCGCCAACACACACGATTGGGCGCTCTTCTTCACGAACCGTGGCCGGGTCTTCTCGGCCAAGGTTCACACTATCGTCGACGCCAGCCGCCAGGCCAAGGGCATCCCGATCATCAACCTGCCCGGCGTCCAGGTCGAGTCGGGTGAGGTCCCGATGGCGACCATCACCCTGCCGGACTTTGCCGCCGGCAAGTTCCTCGTCATGGCGACCCGCAACGGTGTCGTCAAGAAGACGCCTCTGGAGCAGTTCGACAAGGTTCGGTCCAGCGGCATCATCGCCATCACCATCGCCGACGACGACGAACTGGCCTGGGTCGACGTCGCCACAGGCAAGGACGACGTGATCGTCGCCACCGCCCAGGGCAAGATCGCCCGCTTCCCGGAGACGGAGGTGCGGCCCATGGGTCGGCCTGCCGCCGGTGTGATCGGAATTCGCCTGGCCAGCCCTACCGATCACGTCGTCGGCATGAGCGTGGTCCAGCCCACCGCCGACTTGCTGGTCCTGACCGAGACCGGCTATGGCAAGCGCGTCTCGCTGACAGAATTCCGCCCGATGCACCGTGGCAGCCAGGGCGTCCGGCTCATCTCCCTCGAAGGCAAGAAGACCGGCGAAGTCGCCGCGGTCCAGCAGGTCACCGAGCTCGACGAGGAACTGCTCCTCATCAGCGCCGGCGGCCAGGTGGTCCGGACCGAGACGAACACGATCAACCACTACTCGTCGGCGGCACGCGGCGTGATCGTCATGCGCCTCAACGCCGGCGACAAAGTCGTGGGCATCGCCGCATTCCGGGCCGGACTGGCGCAACGCGGAAGCTTGGCGGACAATGGTGGGCCTGACGGCCCCGCCCCCACCAGCGGCGGCGAAGCCACCAGGTAACCAGCAGCGGATCGCGGGAGGCGGCGTGGCCGATCAGTTCGACGTCTATACCGGGAACGCCAACCCGGCATTGGCGCGCACCATCTGCCGCTACCTGGGGATCGACCTCGGGCGGATGGAGGTCTTTGAGTTCGCGAACGAGAACATCTTCGTTCGCATCATCGACAACGCCCGGGAGAAGGACGTCTTCCTGATCCAGCCCACGTCCCGGCCGGTCAACCAGTCGATCATGGAGCTGCTGATCATGATCGACGCCTTCAAACGGGCCAGCGCCGGCCGAATCACGGCCGTCGTGCCGTATTACGGCTACGGCCGATCCGACAAGAAGGACCAGCCCCGCGTCCCCATCACGGCTCGCTTGATCGCCGACATGATGACCGTGGCCGGGGCCAACCGCCTCCTGACCGTCGACCTCCACCAGGGCCAGATCCAGGGCTTCTTCAACATCCCGGTAGACGAGCTGACCGCCGTTCATCTTCTCTCGGGCCACTTCCTCCAGAAGCAACTCGAGAACCTGGTGGTGGTCACGGACCTCGGCTTCGCCAAGCGAGCCCGCACCTTCGCCGAACTGCTGGACGCGCCCCTGGCGATCGTGGAGAAGCGCCGCATCGGCAACCTCGACCGGGCCGAGGTGCTGAACGTGATCGGCGATGTTCGCGGCAAGCGGGCGATCATCGTCGACGACGAGATCGACACCGGCGGCACTCTCATCCAGATCGTCAACGCCCTGGCACGTGAAGGCGTCACCGAGATGTACGCCTGTGCCACTCACGCCGTCCTGTCCGGCTCGGCGGTCGAGAGGATCAACACTTCGCAGCTGCGCGAGGTCGTGGTCACCGACTCGATCCCGATCCCACCCGAGAAGCGCGGCGGCAAGATCAAGGTAATCACCCTGGCGCCGCTCATCGCCGAGGCGATCACGCGAATCCACCACGGCCAGTCGGTCGGCGCGCTGTTCACCAGCGAGGTCCAGTTCACGCAGGAGATGCTGCTGTGGGACGTGGACGATGAAACCGCGGGCCATCCCCAGGGGAGTGCCAACGGTCGCGCCGTCGCCGAGCCGGCCACGGAGAAGACCGGTGGCTGACATTACGCCCGGCCGAGCCGCGCGGACGCCACGACCGTGACTCTGCGGCTTCATCGCCCCGACGCCTCGGGGGCGCTCGAGCCCGGCGTCGAGAGCGACAGGGATTGGCGGGAAGGCCTTCACGCCCGGCGATGGCGAGCCGCGCCTCTGCGCAATTCGGAGATGAACCCGACCTCGACCCGAGCGGCGGTGGCGTTCTGGGTCGTGCTGGCGATCGTGACCTTCGCGCTCCTGATGATCGGCTACGGGACCCACTTTTGGACGCTGCCCCTCGCCGCGATCTGATGCTCGCCCGGGCCACTCACCGGCCACCGCCGGAGGCCTGCGCGGAACGGCCACTCACCGCCCTTCGGTCCCCCGGCGCGCTGGCCTATACTTGCCGCCCGGCTCTCGGTGCTACCGAGCAGCCGTCGTCGGCGGACGCCGAGGGGCGGAGCCGCCCCCGGCCGATGCCCAGGCCCCGGTCCGCGATGCGGACCAACAACGATCGTAGGCCCTGATGCTTGGCTTCCTGAGTCGCTTCGTCGACTCGAACGACCGGGAGCTCCGGCGGATCCAGCCCCTCGTGGACCGGACCAACGAGCTCGAACCCGAAATGCAGGAACGCTCCGACGAAGAGCTGCTCGCCTTCGTCGAGGAGTTGCGCGACGAGATTCGCGAAGCCGGCGAACCCGAGCAGCCTTCCGAGGACGAGCTCCACCACCCGGAGATCGAGCGCCGCCGCGAAATGGCCCGCGACCGCCGCAAGCGCGAGCAGGACAAGCTCCAGGAGGCCATGGACAGGGCCCTGCCGGAGGTCTTCGCCGCGACACGCGAAGCCATGGTCCGAACCCTGGGGATGCGGCACTTCGACGTCCAGCTCATCGGCGGCATCGTCCTGCACCAGGGCCGGATCGCGGAGATGCGCACCGGCGAAGGCAAGACCATGGCCGCGCCCCTCGCCGCCGCGCTCAACGGCCTGACCGGCCGAGGCGTTCACGTCGTCACGGTCAACGACTACCTGGCCCGCCGCGACGCCCAGTGGATGGGCCCGATCTACCGCTTCCTCGGCCTTTCTGTCGGGATCATCACCCACGACACTTCTTACGTCTTCGAGCCGGGCTACCCGACCACGGACGAGCGATTGCTGAACCTGCGGCCATGCACGCGGGTCGAGGCCTACGCGGCCGACATCACCTACGGCACGAACAACGAATTCGGCTTCGACTACCTCCGCGACAACATGGTCACCGAGCTCGACCAGAGGGTGCAGCGCGGACGCTTCTTCGCGATCGTCGACGAGGTCGACAACATCCTGATCGACGAAGCCCGGACGCCGCTGATCATCAGCGGCCAGGCCGAGGAGTCGGCCGACAAGTACTTCCTGTTCGCTCGCCTGGTGCCGCGCCTCATTGCCCGGCCCGAGGGCGACGAAGAGGGCGGCGACTACTTCATCGACCTCAAGGACAAGGCGGTCTCGTCCGACAGAGCAAGGCATCGCCAAGATGGAGCGGCTGCTGGGCGTTGCCAACATTTACGACGACCCGGTCCTGGCTCGCTACTTCGAATCGGCGCTGAAAGCTCACGCTCTGTTCAAGCGCGACCGCGACTACATCGTCAAGGACGGCGAGATCATCATCGTCGACGAGTTCACCGGCCGCCAGATGCCCGGCCGGCGTTGGAGCGAGGGCCTCCACCAGGCGGTCGAGGCCAAGGAGGGCCTGCGGGTCCAGCGCGAGAGCGTGACCCTGGCCACCATCACCTTCCAGAACTACTTCCGCCTCTACGGGAAGCTGGCCGGCATGACCGGTACGGCCATGACCGAGGCCGAAGAGCTCCACAAGATCTACAAGCTCGAAGTCGTCGCCATCCCGACCCACCGGCCGATGATCCGCGCCGACGAGCCCGACCTGGTCTTCCGCAACGAGAACGGCAAGTTCAAAGGCCTGATCGACGAGATCGCCGAGATGCACGAACAGGGCCGGCCGGTCCTCGTCGGCACCGTCTCGGTCGAGAAGTCCGAGCGGCTCGCCGACATGCTCAAGCGTCGCGGCGTCAAGCACGAAGTGCTCAACGCCAAGTTCCACGAGAAGGAAGCTCCGATCGTCGCCCAGGCCGGGCGTAGCGGCGCCGTCACGATCGCCACGAACATGGCCGGCCGCGGCACCGACATCAAGCTCGGCGGCAATCCCGAGGGCCTCGCCTCGGAGATGCTGCACCGCAAGGGCCTCAACCCGGCCGAGGTCGACAAGGAAACCTACGAAGCCGCCCTGGCCGAGGCCAAGCGAATCTGCGACGAGGACCACGAGAAGGTCGTGGCCGCCGGCGGTCTGCACATCATCGGCACCGAGCGTCACGACTCCCGCCGCATCGACAACCAGCTCCGCGGCCGTGCCGGCCGTCAGGGCGACCCGGGCTCGTCGCGTTTCTACCTGTCCCTCGAAGACGACCTCATGAAGCGGTTCGCCTCGGATCGGGTGGCCGGCCTCATGGAGCGGATGGGGATGGAGGAAGAGGACGCCATCGAATCGCGCATCGTCTCCAAGACGATCGAGAGCGCCCAGACCCGCGTCGAGGGCTACAACTTCGACATGCGCAAACGCGTCGTCGAGTACGACGACGTCATCAACAAGCAGCGCGAGACGATCTACGAGGAACGCGACAAGGTCCTCAACAACGAGGATCTCAGCGATACGATCGCGTCGTTCGTGGACCAGGAGATCGACGCCCTGGTCGACTCGCACCTTCCACCTTCGGAACCGATCGACGATTGGGACGTCGACGGCCTGGCCAAGGCGGTGGCTGCAATGGGCTTGAACAGCCCAGACCTCAGCGCCGACGCTCTCAGCGAGTTGAGCGGCCGCGATGCGATCGCTCTCCTGCTGAAAGACACAGCGGCCGACGAGCTCGAGGAGAAGGAACAGGCCAACGTCGAGGACTGGGCGCTGATCGAGCGACTCGTCCTCCTGCGCACGATCGACTTCGATCTGGGTCGAGCACCTGACCGAACTCGACGAACTGCGCCAGGGCATCTTCCTGCGCGGCTTCGCTCAGGAAGAGCCGCTCAACGCCTTCAAGAAAGAGGCCTTTTCGCTATTCGCGGAAATGACCGCGCTCATCCGCCACCAGCTGGCCACCACGATCTTCCGGGTCTCGCTGGTCCGCCAGCCCGCACCTCAGCCGGACGCACCGGTCGACGGGGCGGCGACCGATGGCGCGGCCGGCACCGACGGCATTGGCGGCACGACAACCGAGGCAAGCGCGGCCGCTTCCTTTACTGCTGCTGCCGCCGCAATGCAGGCTCGTGCGGCCCAGACCAGCGCCGGCGGTCCGTCGGGCGTCGCCACCGCTGGACGGCCGCTTCCCCGGGCGCTGCCCGCCGGTCGACCCACGGGTGGCGCTGGCAACGGGTCCTCCGGAGGGAGCGCCGCCGGAAGCGCGGTCCGACCCGGGTATACGCCTTCCGGTGTGAGGATCGGTCGCAACGACCAGTGCTGGTGCGGGTCAGGCAAGAAGTACAAGAAGTGCCACGGCAGCTAGATGGCCGGCCAATCCTCACCTGGAAGCGTCGCCTCGGCGACCTCGCGCTCGTAGGACTGGCCTTCAGCGTCGGCGCAGCCGCAATCGTGGGATACACGAGTTACCGGATCTGGGAGGTCGGGGGTCACGACACTCGCCATCACGCCGATGCGATAGTCGTCCTTGGCGCTGCTCAATACAACGGCCGCCCCTCGCCTGTCCTGGCGGCTCGAATCGATCACGCCATCGAACTCTATAAGGACGGCGAGGCACCCTGGTTCGTCGTGACCGGGGGCAAGCTGCCCGGCGACAGGACCACGGAGGCCGCGACCGAACGGGCCTATGCGATCGCCCGCGGTGTCCCTGCATCCGCGATCCTGGGTGAGTCGACCGGCGGCACGACCCTCGAATCCATGAGGAACGTTCGCGAGCTGTTCAACGCCCACGGCTTGAACTCGGCGGTCTTCGTCTCGGATCGCGGCCACATGCTGCGCGTCCTTCGCCTCGCCCAGGATCAGGACATCGAAGCCTGGGCATCGCCGACCGAAACCAGCCCAGACGATCTCGATCCAACCCTGCGCTGGGATTCCACGCTCCATGAACTGGGCGCCTTCGCGCTGTATTTCCTCGTGGATCAGCCGGGGTAGAGTCGGTGGCAGTCCAATTCGCGGGGGAGACGGTCGAGCGGTCCATCTCGGCGACGCCACAGCCGGCATCGCGAATGGTCGGGCTAAGGGCCAAACCCCGTCTCTGACTCGTCGACCGCCGGGGCCGACGCCCGGCGCCGCGGACGGGTCAGTCCGAAGGGTAGGCCCGGGCGGAATCCCGGCTCCGAACCCCTCTTGACCGGGATTATCCGCGCCTCGACGTAAATTAACCCCTTGGCTATCCCGATTTGAAACCGTATACTCGCGCCATCGCAGGCAGGCCCGGAGCCCGTTACCCGGTGCATTGCCTGACGAGGGGCCGAGTAAGGTCATACCAAGGAGACTTGTGAAGCAGGCTGAGGAAGCGGCTTTCGTCGATCTCATCGCCTGCGAGCGCGACTGCCGGAACTGCTCTTATGCGGCTGCGCTCGACTGCGATGGCAACTGCGGCGTCTGCACCCACAATGCGTACTGTCCCTGTGTGAACCCCGTCGTCGCGCGGAGCAAGAGCGCCCTGCGCTTGATCGAACTCCGCCCGATCCTTCTCCAGGACGTTCGAGGCCGGTAGTGGAACCGGCCGAGATCCGTGACCTGGTCTTGAGGATCCAGGCGACCTCGGGGCGTCTTTGACCTCTCAACGAAAGAAGGCCGGCTAACCGGTCTCGACACCCGCACGGGCGAGGCGGGTTTCTGGGAGGACCAGCGCGCCGCCCAGAAGGTGCTGCGCGAAGCCGAGGCTCTCCGCGAAGAGTTGACCTTATGGCGCCACCTCGAGTCGCGGGCCAACTCAACTGCGGAATTGCTCGACCTTGCCCAGGAGGAAGACGACCAGGAACTTCTGGCCGAAGTCTCCAAGGAGGCGGTCGAACTCGAGCGCGACTATGCGCAAGCCCGGCGGGCGCTTCTGTTCGGTGGCCAGTACGACCAGCGCAACGCCCTGCTCACGATCAGCGCCGGGGCCGGCGGGACCGAAGCCACCGACTGGGCCGAGATGCTGCTGCGCATGTACCTCCGCTGGGCCGAGCGTCATCGCTTCGGTACCGAAATCCTCGACCAGACCGAGGGCGAAGAAACAGGCATCAAGAGCGTGACCGTCGCCGTCGACGGTCGAGCGGCCTACGGCTTCCTCAAGGCTGAGCGGGGAGTGCACCGGCTCGTCCGGATCAGCCCGTTCGACTCTCAGAAGCGACGCCACACGACATTCGCGCTGGTCGAGGTTCTGCCGGAGGTCGAGAGCGACCTCGAAGTCGAGCTCAACTGGGACGAGATTCGCATGGATACCTTCCGGGCCACCGGCGCGGGCGGGCAGCATGTCAACAAGACCGACTCCGCCGTCCGATTGACACACATTCCGACGGGCATCGTGTCGCAGAGCCAGAACGAGCGATCCCAGACGCAGAACAAGGAAACGGCCGCCAAGATTCTCCAGGCCCGCCTCCTCGAGCGAGCCGTGGAAGAGCATGAGGCCGAACTGCGCAAGCTCCGCGGAGAACACGTCGAAGCCGGCTGGGGCAACCAGATCCGGAGCTACGTCCTCCACCCCTACCAGATGGTCAAGGATCACCGCACGGACGTGGAGACCGGCAACACGTCGGCCGTGCTCGACGGCGACCTGGACGCCTTCATGCAGGCAGAGCTCGAGCGTGAGGCGACCGGCACGGCCCTTTCGAGCGATCACTCGGGATCGCAAGCCGGATGAACGAGGCCGTGAGCTTCCGGCCCCCGCGGCCGGCAGAGCTGGCCGAATGCGCGCTCGTCTGGTACGCCGCCGTCGACGACTACATGCAAGGCTGGACCGGCCGCTGCCGCCGCCTTACCTCGATCCGCTCGTCGCGCTGCTGGGGCACCTCCTGAAGACCGATCCCGAGCGTTTCCTCGTAGCGGTGCGCCGCGGGCCGCGTGTCTCGGCGTGGGACGTGCCGGGTTCGGAACCGCGCGCCTCTGCGGCCGGCCGGGACCGCTCGGCCGGAATTCTGGCGACCCAATTCGAGCGAGTCATCGGCTTCGGCATCGCCGTCCAGCGCGAGCACGTCTGGTTTCTCTCGCAGCTCTACGTGCTGCCGGGGGAGCAGCAACGTGGAATCGGTCGCGCCTTGATGACCCGCATCATGCCGTCGCTGGAGGAGCCGGCCGTAGCCGTCGGAGCCGTCGGGAATACCGGCGGCGAAACCCGGCCTGGCGTGCTGGCGACCTGCACCGATTCGGCACAACCCGTCTCGAACGGGCTGTACGGGCGCTTCGGGATCGTCGCTCGAATGCCTATCTTCAATCTCGTGGGCCGGCCGATCGACCCCTCGACCCTGCCCAGGCTCCCGGAGGGGCTCGTGGCCGCTCCGCTCGAGATGCTCGATCCGGTCCACGCCGCAACAGCCATCGATGCCATCGATCGCGCCATCCTCGGCTACGCCCACGCTGCCGACCACGCGTTCCTCCGAACCGAGGGCAGGACCGGGTTCATCTATCGGACGTCGGCCGGCGAACCCATCGGCTACGGCTACAGCTCGAAGGCCGGACGCTTCGGCCCGGTTGCGGTCCTCGACGAGACGCTCACCGCGCCGGTCGTGGCCCATTTGCTGACCGCCATCGAGCCTCGGGGCGCAAGCAGCGCCTGGGTTCCGGGCGCGAACGATCGGGCGATGGTGGCCATGCTGCGCGCCGGTCTCAGGATCGAGAGCTTCCCGGGTTTGATGTGCTGGACTCGCCCCTTTGCCGCATTCGAGCTGTACTTGCCCGCCGGGCTGTCGCTTCTATGAGGGATCCGCGGTGCTGCCGGCACGGCGGATCGGTGGTAGCCTCATGCCAATGGTGACCGCGGCAACACCCGGCTCGACATCGGGCACCCTCCGGGTACCCAACCCGCCCAGCCGCCGCCCCGCCGGCAAGCCCGCCGACGGAAAGGCCTTCATTGCGCTGCAGGGGGTTGGCAAGACCTACTCCAACGGCCGGGTCGCCCTCCGCGATCTGGACCTGGCCATACCCGAAGGCGACTTCGTCTTCCTCGTGGGGCCGTCCGGCGCCGGGAAGTCCACGCTCATCCGGCTGCTCATTCGCGACGAGGCCGCCTCGACGGGCCAGGTGCTTCTCGACGGCCGCGATTTGGCGAAGCTGAAGCGCCGGGAGGTGCCGCGGATCCGGCGCAAGATCGGCATCGTGTTTCAGGACTTCAAGCTGCTGCCTACCAAATCCGTCCGGGACAACGTAGCTTTCGCGCTCGAAGTCACGGGCACGCCCGGCCGCCAGATCAGACCCGCGGTCGACCGGGTATTGCGAGTCGTCGGCCTGCGCGATCAAGCGGATCAGCTCCCCAGCCAGCTCTCCGGCGGCGAGCAGCAACGGACGGCCATCGCCCGTGCCCTGGTGCACGACCCTCGCTTGTTCATCGCCGATGAGCCGACCGGCAACCTCGACCCGCTTATCAGTTGGGAGATCATCCAGCTGCTGTTGCGGATCAACGAGATGGGAGTCACGGTGTTGATGGCGACCCACAACGCCGAGGTGGTTACGGCGCTGCGCAAGCGCGTGGTGGCGCTCGAAGACGGCCGGATCGTCCGAGACGAAATCGGCGCCGCATACCACCGCGAAGACTGAAGTGTTCGCCTTCATTGGCTTCAGCCTGCGGCGTGCCTGGCAAGGGTTCTGGCGCAACGGCCTCATGAGCCTCGCGGCAATGGCCACGATGGTCCTTATGCTCATGCTGCTCTCTGGCTTGATCCTGATGCTGGCCGGCCTGGACGCGACGATCAATTACGTTGGTCAGAAGGTCCAGGTGGTCGCTTACCTCAAGGACGCCGCGCCAAAGACGGACGTGGACAGAATTCAACTCGTTCTTCAGAAGATGCCGGAGGTAACTCAGGTCAACTACGTCTCGAAGGCGCAGGCGCTGGCCGACTTCCAGCAACGCCAGCCGAGTGACGCCGCCCTCATCGACTCTCTGCCGAGCAACCCGCTGCCGGCCTCGTTGGAGATCAACCTGCGGGATCCGAGCGACTACCTCGATGTCGCGAATTACTTGAAGGCCCAGACCGTTTCCGTGGACAGCGTGCAGGACCTCAAAGTCACGGTCGGCCAGATGATCGCCGTGGCGAACGTTCTCCGAACCGGGGGCATCGCCGTCCTGGTCGTGGTCTGTTTGACCGTGCTCTTCATCATCATGAATACCATCCGGCTGGCCGTGATGGCCCGCGCCGAGGAGATCGAGATCATGCGGCTGGTGGGCGCTTCGGACGCCTTCATCCGCTGGCCGTTCATCTTCGAGGGCGCCCTCGTCGGCTTGTTCGGCTCGTTGATCACGATTGGCCTGCTTTGGGTCGTCCAGGCGCCGTTGACCAACTTCATGTCCGACTTCTTCAACGTCCTGCCGGTGCAAGCCAGCACCCTGGTCGGCCGCGACGTGGCCCTGATAGTGCTCGCGACCGGAGTCGGCATCGGCACCCTCGGTTCGTTCATGTCTGTTCGAAGCTACCTGATCCGCTGAACGAGAACCGGGGCTGTTGCCGCCCCATGCGAGAGGTTCCAACGATGTCCGCGCCCCTTATCCCCGCCGGAGACGACGACCTGGCCTCAGGCCAGCCTGCGACCGAAGATGCCGGCCAGGCCGAGCAGCCCGAAATCGGCGACGTCCCCGAACTCCCCGAGCGGCGGGCCCGCCGCTCGACGACCGCATCCTCCCGACTGGCGCTCGCTCTCGTCGCGCTGCTGGCGGCGAGCGGCATCTTCCTCGGCGGCTACACGCTCGGCGCTCACGTGGCCACGACTCCCGGCACGCCCGCCAGCGAGGAGAGCCGCTTCCAGCCGTTCTGGGACGTCTACTCGCTGATCCAGAACAGCTTTGCCGGATCGCCCAAGCCGAGCCCCGACGCGCTTGTCCGCGCAGCCATCACCGGCATGATGCAGAGCCTCAACGATCCGTATTCCTACTACCAGGCGCCCGCGGACTTCCAGAACACGCTCCAGAGCGTGGGCGGCCAGGCGGTCGGAGTCGGGATTCAGGTGCAGCTCGAGCCGGTCGATCCGGCCAGCACGCAGGAATGCACGACGATCGGAAGCGGCTGCCAGCTCGCGGTCGTGGAGCCGATCCCCGGATCTCCTGCCGACAAGGCCGGCATCCAGGCCGGTGATGTCCTGGTTGCAGTCAACGGCACGACGCTCGACGGCCTGACCGTCGACCAGGCGAGCGCACTGATCAAAGGCGAAAAAGGCACGAAGGCCACCCTCAAGATCGACCGCACAGGTACGAGCATCGAAATCGCGGTCATTCGCGACGTCTTCAACCTGCCGCAGGTGGCGACGAAGTCACTCGCCGCGGGCAAGGTCGGCTATATCAGCCTCAGCCAGTTCGGCGACGCGGCGGCCTCCCAGTTCCACGACGCCCTGGCGGCCGCGCTCAAGGCCGGCGCCCAATCGATCATCATCGACCTGAGAGGCAACCCGGGCGGCCTGGTAACCGGCGCCGACGCGATCGCGAGCGAGTTCATCTCTTCGGGCACGATCGTCTACCAGATCGACGCCTCCGGAACGGAGACTGCCATCGCGGCCAAGCCGGGCGGGCTGGCCACGAACCCGGCGATCAAGGTCGCGGTCCTCGTGGACAAGAACTCGGCCTCGGCTTCCGAGATCCTCGCAGCTGCTCTCCAGGCCCGTGGCCGGGCAGTGCTCGTGGGCGAGCACACCTTCGGCAAGGGCATCTTCCAGGAGTATCTGCCGCTGCCCAACAATGCCGGTGGCATTCACCTCACGACCGGCCGATGGCTCACCCCGAACCATGTTTCGATCCAGGGCAAGGGCCTGCAGCCGGACGTGGCCGTGACCTCGACCAACGCTCGAGCCGGGCAGGATCCCGTCCTCGACGCGGCGCTGGTCAAGCTCGGCTATCCCGCCGAGTCGACGGCGTCGCCGGGTGTGAGTGCGGTGCCCAGCGCGGGCTCGAGCCCGTCCGTGAGCCCGAGCCTCTCTGTGAGCCCGAGCCCGTCCGCAAGGCCTTCGTAGTCGGCGCGGCCGTTCGCCCCGGCACGTTCCCGTTGGCGCCGCCTGGGGTAGTTGCGCCTTTCGATCGTATTCGCGTACCATGCCCGCAAGCGAAAGGAGGTGATGTGCAGTGATAGATTTGGCCACACGCTGCACCACCTCGCAGGTGACCGTTCTCTAGGGATCGGCCCGCCCTGTGGGTGGTGTTCGAAACAGCTAGCGAATGCCGGCCCTTCGGGGCCGGCATTCGTGCGTCCGGAGTGAGGAGTCCAACTTGCGCGACGAGAAGACCGTCGCTGTCAATCGAAAAGCGCGCCATGACTACTCGATCGAGGATTCGTTCGAGGCCGGGATCGTCCTGACCGGCACCGAGATAAAGTCGGTCCGAGCCGGCAAGGTGAGCCTTGCCGAGGCCTACGCGCGCGTCGAGCGGGGCGAGGCGTGGCTGGTCGGCGCGAACATCTCACCCTGGGACACCGGCAACCGCTACAACCATGAGCCCAAGCGGCCGCGCAAGCTGCTGCTCCACCGCAGCGAGATCGTGGCGCTGCTGATGAAGACCAAGGCCAAGGGCCTCACGCTTGTGCCGCTCAAGATGTACATCACCGAGCGCAGCCGGGCGAAGCTCGAGATCGGATTGGGCCGAGGCAAGCAGCAGCACGACCGCCGCCGCGACATCGCCGACCGCGACTCGCGGCGCGAAGTGGAACGCGCCATGGCCGACTCGGGCCGAGGCCGGGGCCGCTAGCTCTGCGCCGGCCCGAGAATCCGGCATCGCCTCCCGGCGGCAGGCTGCGCTTGGCGCTTGCCCGCTGGCCGAGTAGAATGCGCTTCCGCCGGTCGCGGGCGGCGCCTACCAGGTGCCGCGGTTCCGTGGGGATGCGTGGTTTCGACAGGGGCCAGTGACCGGAGAACGCGAGCCGAGGTTGGACTCCAGGCCTCGTAAAAAGGAGCCCAAACGAAGTAACTGGCAACAACCAGTCTGCTCTCGCCCTCGCTGCTTAGGCAGTAAGGTGAGCGTGGAAGCAGCCTCCCCTCCGTGGGCTGTGGAAGCGTCATTAAGCGGAGGTGCGGTTCCGAGTAGCGTCGCGTAGTCGGGACTAAAGCCCGCAAGGGAACGTGACTGGAGCGTCCGGCAGGTTGCCGATGGTCGGCCGGGCGTTCGACGACAAACTATCGGACACGCTCGTAGTGGTCTCCGGAGAAGGTTTCTGGACGGGGAGTTCGACTCTCCCCCATCTCCACCATTTCTGGGTTTCTTTTGCGGACCTGGTAGCGGACCACCGTCTTGGGTGCTTCCGCATCCGGCCGGGACTGGTATTCCTCCTCGTGCGCACCGACGATTTCGTAGCCCTGCGCCGCGATGAAGTCGAGCAGGAGCTGGATCGTCGGAGCCTCCTCCGCGTAGCTGCCGATGTGCAGGATCTCGACGACCGTGCCGTATTCCCAGCGCTCGATCACAACCGGGGTCGTCGGATCCTTCTGCGGGACCTCGGTCGTGCCCTCGGGAACCTCGAGCGCCCAAGCCGCTTCCCATTTCTCTCGCGGGATGTGCATCCAGTCGGGGCCGCCGAACCATCGGGCGCGCGGGGCGGTCACCTTGAAATCGGCGCAGCCGGCCTTCTTGAGGGCGGACTTCAGGCCGTAACCCGCGCCATACAGCGCCGGGAACACCTTCGCACCGACGACCTCCGGGTCGCCGATCGTGTGGACGACGGCCATCGTCGCCGCGGGCTTCTCCCCGATGACCGGCACGAATGGCTTCAGCTTCCCAGGCATCAATCTCACCTTCCTCTCAGCTCGAGACGCTCGACGAACCCGGCCACCCAATCGCGACCGGTGCACAGGGAGTGCTCGCTATAGTCGAGCGCCTCGTCCACGAACCAATCCACCGCACCGGCGGCACGGCGCTTCTCCCGGATATCAGTCAGGCGCTGGTCCAGAGCGGTCAGGCAGGTTCGCGCCGCGTCGAGCGCCTGGTCCATCGGGAGACCGCGGAGGTTCGTCAGCCCCAGCAGGAACGGCATCTTGACCATCGGGGTGCTCAGAGCCGACAGGCTCGCGTCGGTCCAGGCCACAACCCCTTGAGCCGTGGGGGCGTAGATCCTTCGAACCGGACCCTTGCCGCCGCCGGCTTCGAGTCGAGCCTGGACCAGCCCTGCCCGCTCCATCTTCGCCAGCAGGTAATAGATCGAGGAGAAGCCGATGTCGGTCCAATCGCGCATGCCGCGCTCGGCGATCACTCGCTCGATCTCGTACGCGTGGCGCGGAGTCTCAACGACCAGACTCAGGATCGCCAGTTCGGCATCGGTCACCGGCAACGACCTCCGTTGCTATTCTAGTACCAGAATAGCACAGTCCAGCCCGGCGGCTTGGCGGCGCCCGGCCTGGTGCCGGGGCGCACCTGATCGGACACGCGCCGGGGAAAAGTCATGGCCGCGCTATCGGGCCGTCTGCTAGATTGAGCGTGCGGGATTGAACCCCGTTCGAGCCTCAGGGTGACGATGGATATCGCTCTCGTTCCCGGCCAGATCGACTACTACCGGATGCTCGGGCTCGACGCATCCGCGCCTGCCGATGCCCTCCACGGGGCGTACCGCGTCCTGGCTCGCAAGCTCCATCCCGACGTTTCGGGCAATCCGTCGACCGCTCGGGCCATGAGCCGCGCAAACGCCCTGTTCGACGCTCTCCGGGCGAACCGCGACGCGTCCGACGCTGCGGGTTTCGATCTCCTGGCTGCCCAGCGAGAAGCCGACTCTGCCGGATACGATCCGCTGCTCCGCTACCGCGAGACGATGAGCGGCCGCGCCGGGACCCAGGGGCAGCTGGTCGACATCCTCGCCTGACGATGCGGGCGCTTCCGAGCCCTCGCTCGACCGGCCTGCTCGGTCTGGTCTCGATCGCGGCCATCCTCGGCGGCGCGCTCGTGGCGGCCGTTCCTTATCGGGGCTGGGCGGATGAGAGCTACTCGCCGCTGAACCACTTCGTCTCGGAGCTCGGCGAGGTTGCCCGGTCGCAGCTCTCGCTCGCCTTCAATCTCGGTGTCATCGCCGGTGGGCTCGGGATCGGCTTGTTCCTGATCTTGCTGTCGCGCCGGCTGACCGGTCGTTACAGACCGGCGATGGCGGCGGCGGGACTGGTTGCGGACGTCTCGGGGACGCTCGTCGGCGTCTTCCCGATGGATTACCACACCATTCACGGCTTCGTATCGGCGGTCTTCTTCTGCACGGGCTGGATCGTCATGGCCATCTTCAGCAGCTGGCTGCTGACGCGGACCCGGACCGAGCCGGGATTCGGCCGCTGGCTGCTTGCTCCCGCCGCCATCGGGATCGCAGCCAGTCTCGCTTTCGTGGCGGTCTACGCGACGTACAGCCCGCTGCCCGCGGACGTCCACATCATCGAGCGCCCGTCGCTGTGGACGGTGCCCCTCCTCGAATGGGCCGCGCTGGTAAGCCTGCTCGCCTGGTTCGCATGTGTGGCGTTGGAGATGCTGGGTATGGAACGGGAGCGGGACTAATCCTCGGCCGCTGAGCCCGAGCGCCTACCGCGCCAGTAGCTCCGGGATAACGATGGCCGAGGCAATGAGCGTGACGAACAGCAGCGATGCGGTCGCGATCAGCGCCAGGCGCAGAGCGGCGTGCCCGCCGGATGAATTCTGGGTCGCCCGCCCGCCCAACGGTTCGAATTCGAACCCTGAAATGTCCTCCATCCGGGCCACTAGGCATTGTGACGTCACCGGCTCCGGTGGGCGATCGAAGTCCAATTCCGCTCGCCTCATCGCGGCCTGGCTGGGCTTCACGTTTCGCATCGCCATCCTCCCCGTCTCGTGCGCCTGCTGTCGGGTCGTGTGACGCCTCGACGAGTCGGAACGTTTCGACGCCGAGCGCGGATGTCGCGACAGCCGCGCGAGCCGGTCTCGCCTATTCTTCGGGACATGCCCCACGCGCCAGCCAGACCCCGAGGCCGCCTGCGCAGCCTTCTGGTGGACCTGGAACCGGTCCGGCGAGACCGTGATTTCCGAATGCTCTGGATCGGCCAGCTCGTCAGCGGCGTCGGCCGCCAGGTCACGGTCGTGGCACTGCCGTTCGAGCTCTGGCAACTGACACACAGCTCGCTCTCGATCGGCCTGCTCGCGCTCGTCCAGCTGGTCCCGATCCTGATCTTCGCGCTTGGCGGGGGTGCGGTGGCCGACGCCGTGGATCGCAGGCGGCTGCTCCTAGTGACTCAGCTGGCTCTGGCAGCCTCGAGCCTGTGCCTAGCCCTCCTGGCCCTGATGCCGGATCCACCCATCGTCGCGCTCTACGTGGTCGCCTTTTTCGCCGCCGGCACGGGGGCCGTGGACCAGCCCGCCCGATCCTCGGCCATTCCCCGCCTCGTACCGCGCCAACGTCTGCCTGCCGCTATCGCCGTCAACTCTCTCAGCTATCAAGCCGTAAGCGTGATCGGGCCGGCGTTTGCCGGCGTGCTCATACAGACCAGCGGCATCGCGTCGGCCTTCGCCTTCGACGTGGTCACGTTCATTGCCGCGATCGGCGCCCTCCTCATCATCGCGCCGATCCCACCGAATCCGGGGGCATCGAGGCCGAGCCTGAGGGCGGTGGCGGAAGGCCTGAGCTTCGCCCGCGCTCGCAGGATCGTCTTCGCGACCTTCGTCATCGACCTCGACGCCATGGTCTTCGGCATGCCGAGTTCGCTCTTCCCGCAGCTTGCCCTGACCGTCTTCAACGCCGGGGCCGCGGGCTACGGGCTGCTCACCGCCGCGCCGGCGCTGGGTGCCCTCGTCGGCGCGACTCTGACGGGCTGGATCGGCCGCGTTCGCCGGCCCGGGCGCGGCGTGGTTGTCTCGGTTGCGGCCTGGGGACTGGCGATCGCCGCGTTCGGGCTGCTGACCGTCAGCTTCCCCCTAGCTCTGGCGTGTCTGGCAATCGCCGGCGCCGCTGACGTCATGAGCGCGGTTCTGCGCAGCTCGATCGTCCAGCTAGAAACCCCCGACCGGCTGCGCGGCCGGCTCATGTCGATACACACGCTGGTCGTGACCAGCGGTCCACGTGTGGGCGATGCCGAGGCCGCCGCCGTTGCGGCGGTGGCAGGACCGCAGTTCTCTGTCGTCTCGGGCGGGGTGCTCTGCCTGGTGGGGCTTCTGGCGGTGCTCAGGCGCTTCCCGGAGCTGCTCGCCTACGAGACGCCGGTGGACACGTCAGCCCCGGTAACCGAGGCCGACCTGTCCGAGATCCCGGCATGACGGGTCCGCCGACAGAAAAGCCGGCGGGTTAGGCCGGCTGTTCCGAGCTGGACGCGATCAGCGCCGCCGCCGGGCGAGGCTGATGGGCAATTCGTCTAGGCCGCGGGAGTATCGGTCGGCGCAGCGGTCGGCGGGACCGTCGGTGCGGTCGTGGGCGGAGCGGTCGTGGGCGGAGCGGTCGGCGCGGGTGTCGAGGGCGGCGGCGTCTGACCCGGCGCCGGGCCACCGATCTCGAGCTGGCCGTTGACCCTGGCGTAGTTCGAAGTGAAAGTGTCGGAGTGGATCACGTTCCCCGTGGCGTCCTTGACGATCCGGCTCACGGAGACGTTGAAGCCGTCGGTCCTGTACTCGAGCTGGTTTGTCTTTCCCGGGGCGAGCGTGTTGGTGTAGATGGGCGGGTTGTTGGTCGCGGTCTGGTAGTTGGTGATAACGGGCTTCGAAAACGAAACCGTCCGGCCGGTAGGCACGCTCCACAGCTGGAACGTGATCGTGCTGGTGGCCCCAGGCGTCGTCGAGCCACGGATGACGATCGGATACGGAGTGTCGTTGAGCCACTTCAGGTCAACTCTGGAGGAGCCGTTGTAGTACACCGTGGCGTCGGTCCCCTTCGGGAAACGTGAATCCGCATAGCGGTCGATGAAGTAGTAGTGCGGGTGGCGCTCGACGATCTGAAGCCCGGCCGCCAGAGCCGCGTGGAACATCGTCGTGGAGGCGGAGCAGATGCCGCCACCGATCGCGCCGGTGTGCTCGCTCTTGCCGCCGATGATGACGCCGCCCATCTTGAAGCCGTGGGCCGCGTCGATCGCGCCCACTCCGTCAAGGAAGCTGAAGGTGGCTCCCGGCGCGACAACCAGGCCGTTCAGGAGCTGGGCCGGCACGCGTATGTTGGCGCCAAAGCCATTTGAATCCCCCGGAAAGAAGACCACCGTGGCGCTGCCGATGATCTCCATCTTGTTCATCGCCGCCGCCGCCTGCTCGTCGGTGAGTTTGGGCAGGGAGATCGCCGCCACGAGCGAAACGCTCGGCCCGGGGGCCTTGTCGCTTGCGACTGCGTCGAGGTAGGCCTCGATTGCGAGGGCGGTCCCGTTAACGTCAACGACGATTCCGTCCTTGCCGCCGGTGACTCCGACCGGCTTGCCGGTGACTTTGTTGGTGAGGAAGGTGGGCTCAACCGGCGCCTGGTTGATCGAAGTGGTCGCCAGAGTCGTGAGCCCGCTGTCCACGAGCGCCGGATCGGCGACTGGTCCGTACGTGCCGTCGCTGCGCATCCCGAACGCGATCCAGGTCTTGACGGTCGCCGCCGGGACCGTCCAGCTTTGGCTTCCCAGCGTCAGCTGGAGATCGGCGGTCATCTTCTGAGCGATATCGATGGCCTGCTGGGCCTGGGCCTCGGAGACGCGGGGCTGGAGTTCCACGAACGTGCCGCCGGCCTGGAAGTTGTTGGCGGCGGACGGCTTGCTCAGCTCTCCGATGATCGAGTTGGCGATGGCTCCCTCGTCGATGCCGTGCCCCGGAGCGCCCGGGACGACCTTATAGCCGGTGCCGTCCGAGACGACCTGGGCGTCCTTCGCGACTGCCGCGTTCGAACCGGTCAGATCCCGGAGGCGAGTGGCGAGCATCGTCGGATCCAGCTTGACCATGAGCGGCACGTTGTCGCCCGCAGCGACCGCCCGCACAGTAGTCGCGGCGTCGGCGACCGGGTCGCCCTGGTGCCCGATCTTGAGGGCGGCGTCGACCATGGCAGTTACGTCCGGGCCTCGGCCGATCTCCTTGTAAGTGATCGTCGCCGATCCCACCGGTGTCTGTACGGTGACCTGCCCATCGGACAGGTAGCTGTACTCCGCCGTGAGCTTCGCGGCGGCCTCCTCCCGGTTCAACCCAGAAAGATCGACGTTGCCGACGTGCACGCTGGGCAGGATTCGGCCGCTGTACATCTGCGACATGCCGAAGGCAACCGCTGTCCCGAGGGCAAGGAAGGCAACGACGGCAACCGCAAAGGCGATGAGGAACGGCAAAGGCCGCAGGTTGGACCCGGTCTTCGACCTGGCCTTTTGAACCAACACGGACGGCCCTACTGGCTCCGACAGCTCCGATTCGACGAGCGGATCCGTGGTCATCATCGTTCCTTTTTCACGACGCGCGGCGGCGCCTCAGGTGGCGTGGTAGGAAGCTCCGGGAAATGGCCGAGATGGGCCGTGGTTACCCGATCCCAGACCATAGACGGGCCGCCGCCATTGCTGGTGACGCCTTCTTCAGTTAATCCTGAGCACGTCGATACAGTATGTCACGCCCCCCATCTGGGGTGTGCGACCACCGGACCCCCGTACTCGTTTGGGCAGTGGCGCTAGAGCTCCCGCGGCAGAACCACCACGCGCCGGTTCGGCTCTTCGCCGATCGATTGCGTGGCGACCTTGCCATGTTCACGGAGGGCGAGGTGGATCCAGCGCCGCTCCAGCGCGGGCATCGGCTCGAGCTGGAGCATCTTGCCCGTAGTCATGACCCGCTCCGCGGCCCTGTTCGCGAGGTCTCGCAACTGGCGTTCACGTCGGCCGCGGTAATCCTCGACATCGACCAGGACGCGCGTCCACTCACCGACCTGCCGGGAAAGAAGCAGGTTGACGAGATGTTGTAGAGCGGACAGCCTTTCACCCTTGCGACCGATGAGGGCGCCCAGGGCTTCCTTCTCGTTGCCCTCGCCGACGACATTGAGGCGATTCGTCTCTCCGCCCTCGATTTCGACGCGGACCTGGAAGTCCAGGCGCGCCATGAGCTGCTCGAGAATTTCCTTTGCCGCGGCTATGGCTTCGGGCGTGACCTCTGCCGACTCGTGCCGCTCGATCGGGGCCGCGTCTCTGGCGGCCGCGACTTCGGCGAGTTCCTTGGCGGTGAGACCGGGCTGAGGGCCGCGCTGGCCCGAGTCTTCTCGAGGCCGGGACGGAGCCATCGGGCGCCGGCCGCGATCCCCGCGGTCTCCGCGGTCTCCGCGGTCTCCGCCGCGGTCGCGGTCGGCCGACGGGCCGGCTGGGCCGCGCTCGGGCCGTCCGCCCTGCATCGGCGGTCGGGGGCCGGGACCGCGCATCGGTGCGGCATCGGGCCTGCGGTCGGGCGGTCGCGGACCACGATCACGATCGCCGCCGCGGTCCGTCCACGCCGGCCGAGGGCCCCGGTCGCCGCCGCGGTCGCGGTCGGGCATGCGCGGCCGCTCCTCGCGGTCGCGGTCGTGCGTCGGAGCTGGCAGCGGAACCTGAGCCGCGGCTTCGCGCTTCGGTGCGCTGCCGCCGAGGAGCGATCGCGGCGCCGCGAGCACGCGGGCCGGCTCGGCGCCCATCCCGAGCACTCCCCGGCTGCCCGGGGTCAGGATCTCGAAGTCGAGTTCGTCGAGGCCGGCCCCGAACTCTTCTCGGGCGTTTCGAAGGGCCTCTTCCACCGTCTTGCCGGTGAACTCGCGGTAGACATCGCGAAAGCCAGTCATGTCAGCGTCGTCTCCCTCGTCGGCTTTGCCGCCGCTGGGCGTTAGGCCGAACCGTTGAGGCCGCCGATGCCGCCCGCTCCACCGGCTTCAACCGGGTAGCGGCCAAGGACTTGCCCGCTTCGGAGGGCTGGGGCATCGTGACCGGAAATCTGGGGGTGTAGCTACGGGCGAAGGACGGCGTCCAGCCGAAGAGCGGGAACATCGAACCCCACCCGACAATCAGGAACTGCTGAACGAGCGAGAACACCGAAGTCGTGATCCAGTAAATGAACAGGCCGGCGGGCAGAAAGCCGCCGTACAGGATCGAGATGAAGGGCAGGAAGATCATCATCGTCCGCTGACTGCTGGCCGAGGGATCGCTTTCGGCGGCAGGCGGCATGAGCATTCGGCTCTGAACGAACTGGAGCAGCGCCGAGACGATGGCAATTGCGCTGACGCCCAGGACGAAGAAGCCAAGGTTCAGGTCGAAGATCTTCTGGGGCTGCCCCATGTCGACGCCCAGGAAGTTCGAATTGATGCACGGGGCGAACTTGTTCACCACGCCGTTGGCGACGTTGCCGCAAGTCAGGGGCAGCTTGGCACCGAAGACCGTGAGCATCGCGCTCGGGTCGAAGTTGGTCAGACCGTCACGGATGACCCAGTACATCGGGAAAAGCAGGCCCATCTGCAGGATCGACGGCAGACAACCGGCCGTGGGGCTGACGCCGCGCTCCTTGTAGAACGCCTGCGTGGCCGCGTAGACGGCCTGCCCGATCGCCCTTATAGCGGCGCTGCAACTCCTTGGTCAGTTCGCGCAGCTCCGGCGCCAACATCTGCATGCGCTTCTGGGAGACGATCTGCTTCGCCGAGAGCCGCATCGTCACCACGCGGATGATCAATGTCATGATCACGATCGCGATCACGACATTGCCCGTGAGCATGTAGAGGGTTGCCAGCAGCAGGAACAGGCTCTGGAAGATCGGCGTGAACAGCCAGGCAAGCAGGCTCAGCGGATCCGCTCCCGCCTTGGCCGGCTCCAGCGGCACAGGTTGAGTAGGGGTCGCCGTGGGCGACGCGGTTGGGGATGGATTGGCGGCCGGAGATCCGCTCGTAGCCGGCGCCGCATTCAGAACGCCCCGGCCCGAGGACGTGGAGGCCACCGCGACCACAACGGGGCTGAGGCTGGAGTCCGCCGCGCGGGCAGTGCCGCACGCGATGGCGGCGATGGCAACCAGAACCAGGAATAGCCCGAGCGCGGCCCATCGCACGCGGGACACAGATTTGCGCTCGGGAGCCTTCATCTAGCGCACAGGATCGTAGCCGCCCGGATTCCACGGGTGGCAGCGGGCGATTCGACGCATTCCCATCCAGCTCCCTCGAAGCAGACCGTACTTCCGTATTGCCTGCTCGGTATAGACCGAACAGGTAGGCTCGAAGCGACAGACCGACGGTCGCCAGGCAAACAGGCGGCGATAGAGCCTGATGAGCCCGATGCCGACCGTTTTCACGGAGCGGTCCGCCCTCCCAGAAGGCCCCCTCGGCGGAGGAGGTGATGCACTGCACCCGTCAACGCGACATGGTCCGCCGAGATGACGGCCGGCCGGGCGATGATGAGTACGTCCCAGCCGGGCTGGAACGAGGGCGCCATCACCCTGAGAACCTCACGGATTCGTCTGCGCACTCGATTACGAACGACCGCCCCGCCGAGCTTTCGTCCGGTCGATAGTCCGAAGCGCGTCACCTCGAGGTCGGTCCGTCGGACCCTGACGACTAGCATGGGATGGGACCTGACGGTCCCCTCGTTCTGCAGCGCGGCAAAGTCTTTGGGCCTGGAGAGCATCACCATCCGCGGCGAGTTTTGGCCGCGGTCCGGTGTCAGACCGTGAGCTTCTTGCGGCCGTGCGCGCGGCGGGCGGCCAGAACCCGGCGTCCCCCGGTGGTCTTCATCCGGGCTCGGAAGCCGTGTTCCTTGGCGCGATGCCTCTTCTTGGGCTGGTAGGTCTGTTTCATCGGAGGTTTGGGGTTGTCTCTCCATTCGGGCCTCGGGGTCAGCATACCCCTAAAGGCACGCGAACGCGTCTGGGCGCCCACGAGCGCTTCGACGCGTCTGCCGGCGGATTATAGGGATGCGGTCGTCGTGGTGTCAAACACGCCGATACGCTTGCGGCTGAAACCAGGCACCCCATCCGATACTCCCTGGGGGTATACGATTCCGTAGGCTGAGAACCTTGATACGGCGTCGCGGCCGGTGCTATTCTTCGGCGGCCCGCGGCGCCGGGACGCTCCAAAGCATCCACCAAGGGAGGCCAGGAGGGCCCTCGGATGCACCGAACGAAGGTCTTGGCGATCTGCTAGCAACTACGCCGGGCGGGGGGAGCGAACACGGTGTCCATCTCGATTGCGCCAATCCATGTCGGCTCTTCTAAGGAATAAACGCTGCCTCGATGGATGCGAAACAAGTCTGGCGCGCGGCAATGGGAGAGCTTCAGGTCTCCCTGTCTCCGGCCAACTTCGAGACCTGGCTCCGCGACACGGCGCTCGTCGACGTCGACGACAACCGGTTCAAGATCGCGGTCCCAAACGGCTTCGCGAAGGACTGGCTCGAGACCCGCTATCGCTCTTTGATCTCCCAGACGCTGGCCCGGATCGTGGGTTATAGCGTGCTGGTCGAGTTCGTCGTCCGTCCCGCGACCGAAGCCGGATCGACCGGCCCTGCGGGCAGCGCAACCTCCGCCACTGTCCCGCAGACGGTCCGCGTCGAGGCGACCCGGGTGGGCGCCCCAGAGGGCGCTTCGACCAACATCAACCCTCGCTACACCTTCAGCAACTTCATCGTCGGCTCGGCCAACCGGCTCGCCCACGCCGCGAGCCTCTCGGTGGCCGAACGCCCCGGCCACGCCTACAACCCGCTGTTCCTGTACGGCGGCGTCGGCCTGGGCAAGACCCACTTGATGCACGCCATCGGGAACGCGGTGATCGAGCCGCTTCCCCCGCAAGCGGGTCGTTTACGCCACGAGCGAGAAGTTCACCAACGAATTCATCACGAGCATTCAGCAGGGCAAGATCGACGAGTTCCGGGCACGTTATCGTCGGATCGACGTGCTGCTGATCGACGACATCCAGTTCATCGCGGACAAGGAGCGGACTCAGGAAGAGTTCTTCCATACCTTCAACGCGATCCACGAAGACGGCAAGCAGATCGTGCTTTCCTCTGATCGGCCGCCCAAGGCGATCCTGACTCTCGAAGAGCGCCTCCGAAGCCGGTTCGAGTGGGGCCTGATCGCCGATCTCACGGCCCCGGACCTCGAGACGCGCATCGCCATCCTTCGGGCCAAGGCCGAAGAGCAGGCGGTCCCGGTCAACTCGGATGTGCTCGAATTCATCGCCCGCAAGGTCGTCAGCAACATCCGCGAGCTCGAGGGCGCCCTCAATCGGATCGTCGCCTACGCCAGCATGGGTGCCATCCCGATCACGATCGAACTGGCCCAGGCCGTGCTATCGAACGTCCTCTACAACCCCAAGAAGCGCCAGGTCACCCCAGAACGCATCGCCCGGGCGGTGGCGGACTACTACGGCGTCCAGATGGAGGCGCTCAAGGGTCAGAAACGCGACAAGGCGATCGTGGTGCCCCGCCAGATAGCGATGTTCCTGATGCGCGAGGAGACGGACGTCTCGCTGCTGCGCATCGGCGCCGAACTCGGCGGCCGCGACCACTCAACCGTCCTCCACGCCTGCGACAAGATCAACCGCGAGATGGGCGTGAACGACGAGCTGCGACGAGAGCTGGCGGCCGTCCGGGAGCTCATCTACTCCGAATAGGGGCGGCAGTTCAGGCGGGCCAGGCCGTCGTTGCTCTTGTGCTCCTCGCTGGGATACGTCTAGTACGCTCGCTCCGGCGCTCGGTCGCGCCTAGTCCTGACCTCGCCGGAACTGCCGCTTGTGCGCTCCTCGTCAGGCGCGGAGCGGGATGCCGAGGCGCTGCCGGACCTGGTCGGGCGTGGCGGCTTCGCGGCCCATGGCGCGGCCGATGTTCACAAGCCGCTCGACCAGTCGCGGGTTTGATGCCGGATCGGTTCGAGCTTCATCGAACCAGAGGTTGTCCTCGAGGCCCACTCGGACGCCGCCGCCCATGGCGATTGCGACGCGGTTCATGGCGAACTGATACCGCCCGATCCCCGCGGCGGCCCAGGTCGCACCGGCAGGCAGGCGATCGACGAGGAGCGCCAGGTTCAACGCGCTCGCTGCAAGCGTGCCTAGCGACCCCAGCAGGATGTTGGCGTAGACGGGGCCGGGCAGAAGATCGCGCTCTCGAAGGTGGAGACCGTAGTCGAGCATCCCGAAATCGAAGATCTCCCACTCCGGCACGATGGCCCGCTCGCTCATCCGGCGCGCCAGCCCCTGGATGGTCTCCGGGGAGTTGATCGAAACCTGTCTCGGAAAGTTGAGCGAGCCGAGGGTCAGGCTGGCCATCTCCGGCCGGGCGTCGCCGTCGAGGTCCAGGACGGCGGCACGCGCCCTCAGCTCGGGATCGACACGGCCGCTGGTGGTGACGCAGACCACGATCCCGGGCGCCGCGGCCCGCACCGCGCGGATGAACGCGGCGGCGATCGCAGGATCGAGGGAAGGGCGGCCGGTTGCGTCTCGAGGGTGGATGTGAACGATGGCCGCTCCGGCGTCGGCGCAGCGACGGACGTCGGCAGCCACTTCGTCGGGGGTCAGCGGCACGTACGGCGAGTCAGCCCTGGTAGGGACCATGCCGGTCGGGCAGAGGTTGACGATGAGTTCGTCGCTCATCGGGATGACGGTACTCGCAATCGATCCTTCACCTTCCGCTGATCGGCCGTAAGAGGCGAGATGCTACACCGCGGGACGATCCGCTACCATCCTCTGGGGATTGCGCTGCACCTGGGGAAGGGATTCGTCGATGAGCGCCGCCGCAACGATTGGACAGCATTGCGTCATCTTTCCCGAGGTTCTGATCGGCGAAGGCACTCGCATCGGCAACTTCGTCATGATCCGCAGCGGTACGACTATCGGTGAGGCCTGCACGATCGGCTCTTATGTCGACATCGAAGGTGAAGCGGCCATCGGCAAGCATGTGTCGCTTCAGAGCGGCGTGTACGTGACCCGCGGCGTAATCATCGAGGACGACGTCTTCTGCGGCCCCAGGGTGATCACGATGAACGACAAGCGGATGGTTCATCGGCGTCCGAATCTGACGTGGGAAATGGCGGCGCCGCGGATTCTCAGAGCGGCACGTGTGGGTGGCGGCAGCGTGCTCTTGCCCGGGGTCACGGTGGGCGAGAACGCATTGGTCGGTGCGGGATCGGTCGTGACCAGGGACGTCCCGGACAGGGCGATCGTATTCGGTAACCCCGCCCGCGTCGTCGGCACGGTTCCCGACGATCAGGTCATCTGACGCTGCCCGGCCGCCCGGTTCGAGTGACGCCGTGGGCCTGAGCGTCCTCATCACCAACCTCGCCATGGATTGGCCCAGCGGGACAGTTGTCTATACGCGCGATCTGGCGCTCGAATTGCAGCGTCGGGGCCATCGCCCGATCGTGTACACATGGCTCAAGGGCCTGGCGAGCCGGGAGCTCGAGGCAGCCGGGGTCGAAGTGGTCGACAGCCTGTGGCGGATTCGACAACGTCCGGACATAATCCACGGCCATCACCGGCCTCTAGTCCGCGGCGCCCTGCTGAGATTCCCGGATGTCCCCGCGGTGGTGTTCTGCCACAACCACAGCGACCCATGGGATGCGCCGGTCCCTGCGCCTCAGATCCGCCGCTACTTCGGCGTCAGCGAACTGTGCGTGAGGAGGCTGCTGAGCCTCGGAGCGCCGTCTGGGGCCACCGAGTTGAAGACGAACTTCGTCGACCTGGCCCGTCTCGCGCCGCGGCCCGCGCTGCCGATGCGGCCCGCCCGAGCCCTCGTCTTCAGCAATTACGCGACCGCCGAAACACAGTTGCCGGCCGTCGCGGAAGCTTGCCGCCGACTCGGCGTTTCCCTGGACGTCATCGGCCGGGGCGCCGGCTGCAGTGCCGACCACCCCGAGTTCCTGCTGGACCGTTATGACCTCGTGTTCGCGAAGGCCAAAGCGGCGATGGAGGCGATGGCCGTGGGCGCGGAGGTGGTCTTGTGCGACTTCGGCGGCTTGGGCCCGATGGTTACAACCGATGAATTCGACCGCCTGCGGCCCTTGAACTTCGGTTTCGAGGCCCTCGTCCACGACTTGACGCCCGACGGCGTGGTCCGCGAAGTGGAGCGCTACGACGCCGGCGAAGCCGCTCGTGTTCGCGACCTCGTGCGGACCAAATGTGGGTTGGAAGGGGCCGTGACGGACCTCCTGAACGTCTACGGAGAGGTGATTTCGCGGGGCCTACCATCCCGGATGCCGCCGCGTCGGGTGGAAGCGCTTACCTACCGGATTACCAAGCTGCCGGTGGTGGGGTTCTACAGGGCGTTCGGGATGGGCCCGCGTCGAATCCCCAGCCCGCTGGGTCGCCCATATCGCGCCACGCGTGCGGCGATGCGACGGTTCCTCGGTGTGACTTGACGAGCGCGACTGACGAGCGCGAAGTCGACGAGCGCCGCCGGCATGAGCTCGGTCGCCGCGGCTCTCACGCTGCCCTTCAACTCGCAGTCCGAAGCGTCATCCTGCGGGGGCTGAGCTTCGTCGGGACGATAGTTCTGGCGCGGCTGCTGGACCCCGCCGACTTCGGCGTGTACGGCATCGTGGCTTTCGTGATTTCGGTTTGGGCGGCGCTGGGTGACCTTGGTCTGGGCGCGGCCCTCGTACAGCAAGCGGAGGAGCCCACGCCTGCCCAGCTCAGGACGGTTTGGACGGTCCAACAGGCCCTCGCCCTGACGGCCGTGGTGCTCGTTTGGCTCGGTGCTCCCGCCGCGCTGACGATCGTGCCGAGCCTGCCTCTGGAGACCACTTCCATGCTGAGGGTCCTGTCGCTGGGCCTTGTGTTCTCGAGCCTGCGGACGCTGCCCGTGGTGATGATGGAGCGGGAGCTTCGGTTTGGACCTCTCGCCGTGGCCGAGATCGCGCAGATGGTCGTCTTCTACGCGGTCGCGGTGTGTCTTGCGCTCCGCGGGGCCGGCGCGTGGGCCTTCGTCCTGGGTGGGATTGCCCAACTGGGGGCCGGCGCAGCGATCGTCAATCTGGCCTGGCGGCGATTGCCCGCCGTTGGCTTCGACCGCGCCTGCCTGGCCAGGCTGGTGGGCTTCAGCTTCGACTATCAGGCCAGCGTGCTGCTCGTGACTCTGCGCGACGCTCCCTTGCCCGCCCTGGTTGTTCTAGTCTCCGGCACCGTCGCCGCCGGACTCATCCAGTTCGCCGTTCGGATTGCCCTGACGATTGCCAGCATCGACGAGACGCTTGCGCGGATAGCGTTTCCGGCTTTCTCACGACTGCAGGGCCACCCGCAGGAACAGGCCCGAGCTCTTGATACCGCGATCTTGATGACCGGCTTGATCGTCATTCCGGCCCAGTGTTGGATCGCTGCGGTTGCCCCCGTTCTCGTCCCGATGGTGTTCGGCAGCCAATGGAGTGAGGCGATTGTGCCGGTCAGGATCATCTGCCTGGCGACGCTCCTCCGGTTTCCGGCCCGGTATCTGCGACAAGCCGAGTTCGCCGAAGGCCGGTCGCGCCGGGGTCTCGCCATGACCTTCGCGACCACGCTGCTTGCTCTCGGGTCGTTCGGCGTGGGTCTCATCGGCTGGGGCCTGCCCGGATCGGCCGTGGGTTTCCTGGTCGGGGCTCTGCTCGGGCTGGGGGCATCCGCCTGGCTGGCCTGGGGCGCCCTTCAGATGTCGTGGCGGCCGTTCGGACTTCTCCTGGCCGCGGGACTGGGGGCGGGTGGAGTTGCCGCGTCGACCGTTCTGCTTGTCGGCCGGTCACTGAGCCCTTCCGGTTCGGCCGCCGACTCACCCTGGTCCACTCTGTTGGCCTCTGTTCTCGCCACTCTCGTCTTCGCCGGAACCTGCTCGGCGCTCCTCTATTTGACAAGTCGGCCAGTGCTGATGATGGGCCGACGCTGGGCCGCGCGCTCAATCCGGGGTTAGGTTTGCGTGTCGACCCGCCTGGCGCCGGACCCAGCCCGATAGGCCGCGGTGGAGAAGACCTTGATTTCGGTGGATAAGAGCCCTCAACAGTGGGCGATTCGGCGCCACCGACCGGCTGAATCGGGCACGATAACGGGGCTCGGCGGGCTCAGCGCAATCGATCCGGGAATCGTCCACCTCAACCCGGGTTTGCCATCCCCAACTGGGACGACTTAATCCACCCCGACTTGCCGGTCATCCACCATCCGGGCGAGCGCGATCGAACGTCGGGGCCCACACTCTCCACAGCATTATGAAGATGATGACGGGATGAGAAGATAGAGGGACAATCCACTAATAGATCGCAGGGCCACCCGTCGTTCGCCAACCAACCTTTCCGCCCGTCTCGCCGACCTCAGGGGAGTGAAGCCGAAGTGAAACTCTCGGTCATGCAGGAGAACCTCTCTCGGGGTCTCCAGGTCGTCAGTCGCGCCGTGTCCTCGAGAAGCACGCTGCCGGTCCTGAACAATGTGCTCCTTCGGACCGAGGACGGCGGTCTCAAGCTGACCGCCACGAACCTAGAGATCGGGATCACGTACTGGGTGCCCGGCAAGATCGAGATGGCCGGCGCAATGACCGTGCCGGCCCGCTTGCTCACGGACATCGTCAATGGCTTGCCGGCTAACGAGCGGGTCGATCTGGAGCAGCAGGCCCAGGAGATGCTGCATATCACCGCCGGGCGGTTCGAGACCCACGTGAAGGGCATCGACGCCGAGGAGTTTCCGGCAATCCCGTCCGCCGGAGAGCGGCCCACGACGCGCATCCCCCAAAACGTTCTGCGGCAGGCACTCGAAGAAGTAACGTTCGCTGCGGCAACAGACGAGGCTCGCCCGATCCTGACCGGCGTACTTGCCAAGTTCGAAGGCAACCAACTCACCCTCGCTGCCGCTGACAACTACCGGATCGCGGTCAAGACGATCCCTGTCCTCGACGCCGTCGAAGAGACCAGCGTGGTCGTCCCGGCGCGATCACTCCACGAGTTGTCGCGCGTTCTGGCCGACACCGACGACCCGATCGATCTCGTGCTCTCGCCCAGCCGCAACCAGATCCTCTTCCACCTCGAAGGCATCGATCTCGTGAGCAGGCTGATCGACGGCCAGTTCCCGAACTACCAGCAAGTGATCCCCAAGAGCTACACGACGCGGGCCACGTGTCGATCGCGACCAGCTTCTCAAGGCAGTTCGTCTGGCCAGCCTCATCGCCAGCTCGTCGGCCAACATCGTCAAGCTCCATGTCGGCAAGGATGCCGAGATCGGGCGTGACCGTCAGCGCAGCCGCGGACGTCGGCGACAACAAGAGCGACGTCGTGGCCCAGGTCGAGGGCGACGGCACAACGATCGCCTTCAACGCGCGCTATCTGATCGACGTGCTCGCCAACGTGGCCACCGAACAATTCTCGATCGAGCTGAACGGTCCGCTCTCGCCCGGCGTCTTCCGGCCGGTCGAAGACGGGCAGTACGTCCACGTGGTCATGCCGGTCAAGACGACCTCGTAGGAGCAGCCAATTCCGGACGTTCGTCCAGTCGGCTCGGGGTCGCGCCCGCCGACACTCCTTCGATCCCTGGCGATCCGGAATCTCCGGGGCTACGGCTCGCTGGATCTCGATCTCGGTCCCGGGCCGCAGCTGGTCTGGGGCCCCAATGCCGCCGGCAAGACGACGCTGCTCGAGGCGATAGTCCTGCTTGCTCTGGGCCGCTCCCACCGCACGACCACCGACCCGGAGTTGATCCGCTGGGGAGCCGACTTCATGCGGATCGAGGGACGTGGTCGGCGCCGGCCGACGCACCGGGTCTCGATCCGGCGGCCGAGCCGCCGGCCGGCGTGACTCTCGGCGTCGCGCTCCAGGCCGGGGCGGCCGCAAGCGCATAGTGGTCAACGGCGTTCCGCGCCGGCCGCCGACGCTGTCGGAGCACCTGCGCGTCGTCCTTTTCGCGCCCGAGGAGATGCTGCTGGTCGTCGGCCCGCCGGCGCTCCGCCGCGCCGCGCTCGATACACTCACGGCGCCGCACGACGCGAGTACCAGTCGAACCAGACGACGTATGGCCATGCCCTCCAACAGCGCAACAGCCTTCTGCGGGCCATCCGTGAGGGCGAGGCTGATCGGACCAGCTGCGCTACTGGGACGAGCCGTTGCTGATCTGCCGGGGCTGCCCTGGTCGCTGCCCGTCTCTCGATGCTGGAGCTCCTGGCCGGGCCGCTGGCCGCAGCGCATCGCGAGATCGCGCCGGCCGAGGGGCGTTTGGCCGTGACGTACGCGTCCAACGCGCCGCCGCTCCCCGGGGAATCGCCGCGCGACGCCCTGGCGCGGCGTCTCGCCGAAACGGCCGAGAAGGAGGTCTGGAACGGCACCACTCTGGTCGGGCCCCACCGCGACGATCTTGTCCTTCAGCCTCGACGGCCGTGAGCTGGCGACCTTCGCCTCGCGCGGCCAGCAGCGCACCGCCATCCTCGCCCTCAAACTGGCGGAGCTCGATCTGCTGTCGTCTCTTGACGGCCGCCCGCCTCTGCTGCTGCTCGACGACGTCTTCAGCGAACTCGATCCGGTCCGCCGAGGCCATCTCGTCCGGCGCATCTCGGAGCTGCCGCAAGCCTTCATCACCACGACCGCGCCCGACGACATCGACCCCGAGTTGCGCCGGCGGGCCCGGGCCTGGCAGGTTCTGCCGGGCAACGACGGTGCTCGCGTCGAGGAAGGAGAGGTATGAGCGCAAACGACCGTCGCGACGCCGACTCGGACGGTGGCGCCCGCCGCCGACCGATGCAGAAGCTCGGCGAGCTGCTTCCGGACACGGCCCGCCGACTGGGCCTCGACGAGCCCCTGGAACTTGCCGCGGCCATGACTGCGTCGGCAGCGCCTGGTGGACGATCGCGTTCCCGCAGGCGAGCGGTTCCTGCCGTCTCGTCTCGCTCGCGCAGGGCGTGGCCGGCATCGAGGCGGACGCTCCGATCGTCGCCCAGGAATTAGGTTGCGCGCCCCGGAGCTCCTGGCCGCCTTGCGGGCGGAAGTGCGGATCCCGATCCGCCAACTCCGGGTCACCCTCCGCCACGTATAATCGCGACCGCCACACGACCATGGTCGCCACCCCAGACGCTCGGCGCAAATCGCATGGCAGTTCGCATCCAAATGAAGCTCGGCGTCGTCGCCGATACGCAGCGACTCCCCGACTCGCCCGATACAGTCCTCGTCGTCGAACCGAGCATCGGGTCGACGGCGCGCACCAAGGGCAACCTCTACCTGCTCGTGACGGCGTCCGGCGGGCAAGCTGCGCGAGGCCACCCGGCAGGTCGCCGAGCGGATCCGCGACGACTACTACTACGACGTGTCGGCCGGCATCTCCGTTTGCCTGCAGAAGGCGATCCGGTCCGCGAACAAGCGACTCCTGCACTCCAACGAACGGCTGGTGTCACGCCAGGGCGAGCCCGGCCCCGATCGGCCTGGCGCTTGCCGTTGTACGTGGCAATGAGCTCTACGTCGCGACTCTCGGCCCCGCAGAGGCCTACATGGTCCGCCAGGCTCGACTCCTGACGCTGCCGGACCAGAGCCCGGACAGCGGCCTGCCGAGCCAGGACGCGGCGGGACCCGAGGTCTGGCATGGCGAGATCGCGGTCGGCGACTGCCTGGTGCTGGTCGAACTCGAACGTCACGAAGAGGATCGGCCTCGCGCCGATCCAGGACGCGCTCGTCCAGCTTCATCCACAGTCGGCGATCGAACAGATCCACCGCCAGCTCACCGGCGGGGGCGTGGGCGTCACCGGCGGCGACGGCATGATTGTCATCGAAGCGGGCGAGGTCGGCGCCACGCGTCAAGACGCGCCGCTCAAGCCGGTCTGGCCTGCGGACCCTCTGGCCGGAGTCCCCGACCGCTCGCCGATCCCACTCGCCGACACGGTCTTCGACGGCGTCGCCGCGGTCCAGAGCGGGGCCCGCCACGCCGGCCAGACCGCCGACGGAGTCGTCCACGGCGCGGTCTACGGCCTGCTCGACCGGATGCCTCGACGTGCTGCCCCACGCGCCCAGATCAAGTCGGCGACGCTCCAGCGCGAGCGCCAGCGGCGCATGGCCGCCGCGATCCTCGGCGGGCTCGTGATCCTGGTGCTGGTCGTAGCCGGCGCTTGGGCACTGTCGGGTCACAACGCCAGCGAGGGCATCGACAAACACCAGAAAGCGCAGCAGGCTTACTCCCAGGTCGGCCAGGACATCGGAAATGTCTTCGGCAACGGCCGCGACCTGCTCAAGACCGATCCCAACCGGGCCGCCGGTTATCTCCAGGATGCCTACCAGCAGCTGGCCGTCGCCCGGCAGAACGGGTACACGGACGCGGAGCTGGCCGCCTACACGAGCCAGGTCGTCGCCGGCCTGAATCGTTACTACGACGTGACCTACCTCAACCCGGTCGCCGTGGCCTCCTTCGGTTCCGACAATCTCGAGGACGTTGTGCTCGGCCCCGACGGCGCGGCCTACGTCCTGGACGCGACGAACAACACGGTCTATCGCGTCGATCTCGCGACTGGGGCGAAGACGACGGCGGCTTTCAAGGGGGAGCAGGACGCGGCTCGGGCAGGAACCGTCGGCACGCCTCGGCTGCTCGCCACCGGTGGGCAGGACGTCCTGATCATGGACGACAACAACGCCATCTGGCGCTGGCGGAGCGAGTCGAGCACCCTCGTGCAGCTCGAGCGTGCCGGACTCGACCACCTGGGGCACCGGAGTCCGCGCCTTCGGGACGTTCACATCCGACGCCGAGCGCGGCCAGTACAACATCTACGTCGTCGTTCCGAGCGCCCAGGAGATCCTGAAGTACACCGAATCGAGCGATAGCAGCACCTATCCCGCCAGCCAGCGGCTGCCCTGGCTGAGCGTGGCTCAGGACGTCTCAACCGTCGACGACATGTTCATCGACGGCAGCATCTATCTCGTCCAGGGCGGCACCGTCGCACGCTATGACAACCAGACGCCGACCCGAGGCTGGACGCCCAAGTCGCCCGGAGACACGATCCTGCGGCCCGGCAACCCGGTCTACACGCGCATCGCGGCCGACAACCCCGGCCAGGATCTTGGAAACCTGTACGCCTACGACGGGGTCAATCGCCGGATCGTCGTCATTGCCAAGAGCGACGGCTCGTTCCAGGGCCAGTACATGGTTCAGACAGGTTCGCAGCGGCTGACGGCGCTGAAGTCGATGTTCGTGCTCGCCTCGCCGAGCGGCGCCTCGCGCCTCTATTGGGTCGAGAGCGGGGACCTGATGAGCGCGCCGATCACAACGGCCGCCGTCGCTCCCAGCCCGGGACCGTCCGGCTCCGGCGCGAGCCCTTCGGGTTCCGCCAAGGCGTCGAGTTCGGCGAAAGCCTCCGCGACCGCCAAGCCCACGGTCAAGCCGACCGTCAAGCCCACGGTCAAGCCGACCGTCAAGCCCTCGGCCAGCTAACCCACCACCCGGCCCGCGCGGTCCCCTCAGGCGCGATCCCAAACGGGGCGTGGGATAATCCGGCTCATGGCCGAGTCGCTGGCCGAGGTCGTCGTCGAGAGCGTCAGGGTCCACATGCTCTCGAGCCAGCACGTCGTGCTTCTCAAGGAAACGGAGCGCGAACGCTATCTGCCGATCTGGATCGGCCCCTGGGAGGCCAACGCGATCGCAACCCGGCTCCAGGGCGTCACCCCGGAGCGGCCTTTGACGCACGATCTGTTCGTCAGCGCGCTGGCTGAGCTGGGCGTGAACCGTGCGGCGCGTCATCGTCTCCGAGCCTCGCCGAGGAGACCTACCACGCGACGCTCGAGCTCGAGCTGGCCGGCCAGACCTACGAGATCGATGCCAGGCCGTCGGACGCGCTGGCGCTGGCGGTTCGGACGGGCGTCCGGATCTTCGCCTCGTCCGAGGTCCTGGACCGAGCCGGTGTCGAGCCCGAGGCCCGGGAGGACGAGAAGCTCGAAGTCTTCCGCGAGTTCGTCAATTCCCTGGACGTGGACCTCGAGGAAGGCCACCGCGACGGCACGGGCCGCGCTCGAGTAACGGCTCAGCCTCCTGCAGGTCTGCCCAGGATCGGCTCGCCCCGTCGCATCGCTTTCGTTCGGCCGGCCCAGAGGCGGAGCCGCAGCGGCCAGAAATCCCGCACCGCCCGGAAGACGACGCTCGGCTTGGCGCCGGTCGGCGAACCGGCCGTCCGTGGCGTAATGCGGCACGCCGACCTGGCCGACGCGGCGCCCCTCGAAGCGCAGCTTGATCAGCAGCTCGGCCGTGAAGAACGCGCCGGCCGACTCGACCCGGATCGGCTCCAGGGCCTCGCGCTTGAAGAGCTTGCAGGCGCAGTCGATGTCGCGGACCCGAACGCCGAAGAAGATCCGGTTGGAGAGCCGGTAGATGCGGGCGTACCAGCGTCGGATCGGCGGGTCGGCGCGCTTGAGCCGGTAGCCCACGACCACGTCCGGGGTGTCCGCGGCCGGCGATCCGTGCCGTCAGCCGGCCCACGTCCGCGACCTTGAACTGGCGGTCGCCGTCGATGAAGCGCGATCAGGTCGTAGCGCGACGCCCCGAAGCCCGACCGCAGCGCGGCTCCGTAGCCGAGATTAACGGGGTGGTGGACGACGCGGAACACGTCCGGGTGCCGCGGCCGACAGCTCGTCGGCGATTGCCGGGGTACGGTCCCTGCGAGCCGTCGTCTACCGCGATGATCTCGAACCTGTCGGCCAGCGCCGGCAGAGCCGCCAGCGCTTCCTCGACCAGGGCCTCGAGGTTCGCTTCTTCGTTGTGCGCCGGAAAGAAGAAGAGAGTTCCGGGACTCGGACCGGAGAACTGCCGGAGCCAACCGCGGCGGAGGTTTCCACGTCTTGATCGCTCACTGGCTTTCCTTTGGCTGATGACCTGTTCGATTGTCGACCCATCGGGCAGAGTGAAGGGGGCCAGTGTGAACTCTGGTTCAAGGCTACGATGCCGTCGGGCCCGATCGCGAGCCTGTCCACGAAAACGGGGCGCGACCCCAGATACATTCTGATCACGTCGGTGACGCTGCCGAGGTTCTGGTCGAGGCGAGTCCTGTCGTCCACGACAAAGACGTCCGGGCGCAGGCCCTCGACCTTCTGACCGTACCAGAGGGTAGTCGAGACGCTCCACCAGCTCACGACGACCGACCTGTCGGGCAGGCCGCCTGCCTCCGGTGAGGCGAAAACGGCGCGCAGCCAGGTGGCGCTCCCGATGTCCTCGGCCTGGCTCACGCCGTCGGGATGTTGAGAGCTCTGGGGAAACTGGCGTTCCGGCACGATACCGACCATCGGCACGAGCAGGAGGAGCGCCAGCAAGGGCGCCCGGACCGCGCGCCGCCGCCATACTTCCTCAGTGCTGACGTGACTCCGGCCGCGGTATTCGTGGGCTCCCCAGGCGTCCTCCGGCAGGGCGTCCGGCGCGGGGCTCGCAGCCGTTCCGGCGGTCGAGGCAGTCGCCGATTGACGACCCGCGAGGGAGCCGGCGATACGTACCGCCCCCGTCTCGAGAACGGACCAGCCTCTGAACGTGGCCAGCTCCGCGGCGGCGACGGCCACCCACGTAAATGCCAGCATCAGCGGCACCAGGTAGTAGCGATCCTTGTCCGCGTTGTCGTACGACGCCAGGAACCAGCACGTAGCCAGCGCCGAGAGCCCGCTCAGCAGCGCGTAGCGGGGCCGCCGGACCATTGCGACGATGAAACCCGCGACCGCGACATAGGTGAGCGGCCCGAGCCAGCCGGACAGCTTGCCGATGACGTCCGCGGTCTTGGTGCCCAGATCGCCGAACGGGTTCACCAGGGAGCCGCCGAACTGCGCCCCACTGATCACGTAAGGAAACCCGCGAGCGTGTCCGGGATGGCCGTAGACGATCGGGGCATGCATCGCGGCGCGGATCGGCAGCTCGAGAAGAAGCCGAGCGTGGTCAGGCCGAACGCGGCGGCGCAGACGGCCACGATGCGCCCACGGACGAGGATTCGCGGCAGTCGACCGACAGGACGAACAGGCCGATCGCCGGCGCCAGCAGCATGACCAGCGAGTGGTTGGCCAGGCCACGCCGTACGACGATCGCCGCGGCGACCAGCCAGCGGTCGCCCCGATCGTATCCGCCGGATCGCCGAAGCGGCGGCGGCGCTCCCAGACCAGCAGCATCGTGAAGATGAGGGCGATGAGGGCCAGATGGAACATGTCGCGGGTCGGCGTGCGTGGAGAACTGCCAGAAGAGCTGACGTCCAGGCCAGCAGCAGCCGCCGCCGCGAGCGCGACGAAACGAAGGCCGGTAAGGACCTGGACGATGCCGATGGTGCCCGCGACCGCGACCGCGGCGATGATCGCCTGGAGCAGGTTCATCCGGTAGGCCGGGTCGCCGAAAGGCTGGAGCACGATCGACGCCGAGCCAGCCCAGGACGACGTAGCTGGCGTAGCCGGTCGGGTGGGCCGTGCCGAGAACCGGTCCGACTGTCTGGAATTCCGCCGTGTCCCAGTTCGCCACGCCGGGCATCAGGGTCGGGAGAAACAGCACGAGGCTGACCGTCGCCCCCACCAGCGGCGCCAGAGCCGCGGCGAGCAACTTTGGGTCGGTCAGCCAGGCAACGGCCGCGGAACCTCGTCCGGGCATTCGCTGCGAGGCTGCTCGGTCGATGGCGGCCGAGTCACCAGCCAAGGATGACTCCCCAGGCCACGCCCCAGAGGTTGACGGCGATCGAGACGGCCACGAGCGCCGCGAGCAGCGGCCACCAGCGACCCAGCCGGCTGGCGCCGAGGGCGACGAGGATCAGCGCGAACGGGACGAAGTCGTTGCTGAAGCGGTAGCCGAACTGGACCCAGCCCTGGCTGAAGTGCATCAAGTTCACGAAGGCGATCGCCACGACCGCGATGGTGGCGCCGACGGTCGCGCGGTCGAGGCGGCGCAGACGGGCGGAGGCGAAGGCGAATGGGGCCAGCAGGTACGCCGGACTGGTCAGCAGCACGCTCATGCCGAGGGCGCTGGGGAGCGCGGTCGGGCACGCCAGGTTAAACAGCCCGCGAGCCTGGCCGGCCGTGCAGACCGGCGCCCCGTCGTTGGGGAGCTGCATCGGGAAGAGCGTCGGCAGGCTGAACAGGAAGATGCCGATGTTATGGGGGATGTAGCGGATGTCCTCGATCGAGAAGCTCGGGTTGTAGTCGAGTCCGTAGGCCGTCCCGTAGCCGAGCTCCTGGTGGTACAGGTAGTCGTAGGCCGGGTTGAACAGATGCCCGGTGCTGGCGAACGTGTAGACAAGCAGGGCCACGAGCGGAATGGCCGCCCCGGCGCCGGCGAGCAGGCCGCGTCGAACCCACGTTCCGCCGCCACCGACCAGCACGAAGAACGGCAGGCCGAACAGGATCGTGAGCCGGGCCGTGACCGCCAGACCGAAGAGAATGCCGGCCGCGACCTGGCGCGACTCGGGCTGCTCGAGCATCTCCCAGAAGGTGCCGAGCGCGCCATCGATTCTGCCCGGCGACCGAACCGACAGGACGACGAGGCCGGCCACAGCCGCAAACGCAAGGGCGTCGGCGACGATCAGGACCGAGGCTGAGTGCGCTCCCGCCAGCAGGATTGCCGGGAACCCGAATCCCAGGACGGCCAGCATCGCAACAGGGGCGAGCACCGCCGGCCGGCCCGCGGCGAATACGGCGAGCCCGGCCAGGAGCACCGTCAGCACGACACCCAGCGCAGCCAGGCCCGCAGCGGAGGTGCCGGCGCCCGCCAGAGCGTAGAAGAGCCCGCCCAGGGCCGCGAGGAGGGCCAGGGTCAGCAGCGTCGCCGTGCCCGGCCAATCGAAGCGCCGCGCGCCGGCGACGCCGTCGGACACCGGCCGCGGCTCCGCGGCTTCTTCGTCCGCGGATAAAGCCAGACCCACGGCCAGTAGAAGACAGCCCACGGCCACAACGTGAGCGAAGAACCATGTCGTGCCCAGGGCGCTGGCGTACCAGAGGACCGTCCCGAGCCCGAGGAAGAGGGCGGTCAGGCCGCGGATGGCCTGGCGGATCGGCAGGAAGCCGAGCATCCAATAGGCGATCGCCACGTCGATGGCGCCCAGGATCGTGGCCAGGAGCTGCTGGTTGGTGGCAGCTCCCCAGATCGAAACGAACGGCAGCAGGACCAGGGCCGGGAAGGGCGGGAAGGGGATGATCCCCCGGCCGGTACTCTCGCCCGCGGCGTTGAGTATCGGCATGGTGTCCTGGTAATCGGGCAGGGGAATCGAGGTTTGGCCCTGGAGCCAGGCCTGGGCCTGCGTCACGAAGTGGACGTAGTAGTTACGCCGGTCGGGATTGCTCAGGATAAAAGCCACGAGGCAGAGGACCGCCAGGGCCAGGCACCACTGCAGCGGCCGCAGCGAGAAAGCAGCCAGTTCGGATTGACGCGTCGAGGTTGCCGGCACCACTGCGGATGGCGGTGCGCCGGTCCTGTCTCCGGTCGTTAGCCCGGCGATTGCGCCTTCGCCGGTGTCTTCCTGGGGTATACTCCGCTCCACCTCAGCCCTCGTCCAGGAGGCCGTTTCGGTTGGCAGGCCCGAGCATAGGACAGGCCCGCCCGCGAGGGCGCACGGCGGCGGGAACCACAAGTTCCAACCCGTTGGTTTCCACGTTCGTGGTTCTCCTCGTGTTGGGCCTCGCCCTCCGCCTCATCATCGCATACGTCTTGCTGCCGGGCTCGGGCTTCAAGTCCGACCTGGGGTCCTTCCAATCGTGGGCCGACGGCCTCGTTTCCCAGGGCACGGTCGGCTACTACAGCAAGGCGGGCTTCCTCGATTACCCGCCTGTCTACCTGCTGCTGCTCGATCTCCTCGGCCACTTCGTTGCCATCGCCAACGGGCTCCTGAAGGGAGCGCCGATCATCGGCGGCCTGATCCCGCCGGGTAACGGCGTCGGCGAGACCATCAAGCTCATCCCGATCGTGGCCGACCTCGTGCTTGCGATCGTCGTCCGCAAGATGGCCCTGGAGCTGGGCGCGTCCAACCGCCGCGCCATAATCGCCGCCATCGTGATCATCGTCAATCCGGTGACCTGGTTCAACAGCGCGATCTGGGGCCAGGCCGACTCGGTCGGGGCGGTGATCATGCTGCTCAGCCTCAGGGAGCTGATCAAGGACCGCCGCGAGTCCGCCGCGGCCCTTGCCGTACTGGCGACGCTCACCAAGATCCAGCTCGGAATCGTCGGCTTCCTCGTCGTCTTCGTGATCCTGCGACGATCGGCCGCCCCGCGCTCCGGTGCCGCCGATCCCATGCGGATCCTGACCGCCGCCGCCGCGGGGCTGGTCACCGCCGCGCTTGTCTGCCTGCCGTTCACCGGCCTCGACTTCACCGGCCTCGGACAGCGGCTCGGCTCCGCGGCCGGTCTGCTCACGATCGCCGCGGGTCTGGTGGCGGGGGCCGGCGTCTTCGTCCTCGCCGACCGCCTCCTGAGCGGCGACGATTCCGAGGCATCCGGGGAAGTGGCCGAGGACGCGGGCGAGCCGCTCGAGGTGGCAGAACCCGAAGAGGGGACGCACGGCCGGTTCGGGCTGCCGATCGCTCTCGGTCTGGGAGTGCTCAGCGCCGTCGTTTTCGCCGGCATGGCCTTCGACTCGATCGCGAGCCACATCATCAACACCTTCGGCGAGTACCCCTACCTGACGCTGAACGCGTACAACCCGTGGGTCCTCGCTGCGACCGCCACCGGTGAATCGATGGCCCGGACGCTCTCCTGGATCCACGACGCACCCTGGATGGACTCGAGCGGCTCGGGCCCCGGGTATCTGATCGGGTTCTCGATCGCGGGCAAGACGCTCGCCATCGCGGTCGTGGCGCTGCTCGGCGTCGGCGCGGTCGTTGTCTGGAACTGGGCCAGGGCGTTCCGCGAGTCGGCGGCCGCGCTGGCCCCGGGTCTGAGCTCCGGCTCGGCCCGCGACCTGGACCTGGGCCGCGACACGGGCGACGCGCGAACCGGCTCGCCGGACTCCGCCCCCGACTTCGCGGCCGGTCCTCTCCCCGCCGGCGGGAGCTTCAGCGGGCCGGCGCTGGCGGTCTGGCGGAACGAGCTACGGGCGCTGGCCGTCGGCTCCGGAGTGGTTGCCGTCGCCCTGGGCGCGCTGGTGGTTGCTCAATCGTTCGGGCCGCTTTCCGCGGCAGTCGTCGGCGACGTGGCGTTGCTCGCCATCCTCGTCGGAGTCAGCCTGTGGGCGGCGTGGCGCGACGATCCGCTCTCGCTCGTGGTTGCGCTGGCCATCCTCTCCATCGCCTTCTTCGCGGTGCCGACGCGCTCCCACGAGCGCTACCTCTTCCCGTTCTTCGGGGTCGGCGCAGTCCTGCTGGCGCTCTCCTGGCGATGGCGCCTTTCCTACGTGATTCTTGCGATCGCCAACACGATCAACCTGCTCGCGGTCCTGGTGCAGTACGGGGGCATTCCCGATTACTCGAGCACCTGGGCGACCGCGAACCCCGGGGCCACCGCCGGCAACTCGGCTCTGGCCGGCCTGCTCATCGACTGGGGCCACTTCCTGGAGTCGGCGACGTGGTTCGACGGGATCATCTGGCCGATCGCGCTGGTCGGCGTCGTGGTCGGTCTGGGCCTCGTCTGGTCTCTGCTCCAGCTCCGCACTCGGGCGGTCGACAGCCTGGCCGAAGAAGCCCTCGCGGCCGGGCGCGAGCCCAACGCGTCCGGCTTTGGCGAGGGCGATCTTGCCGGCGAGTCTGAGTCTGAGTTCGACTCGACGCCCGAAACCTCGGCTCCCGGCGCGCCCGGCTTTGCGGGGGAGTTGCCCGACCCGGCCTCGGCGGAATTCGAGGCAGGCCCCGAATACTTCGAGACGCCGGAGGAGCAGCCGCAGTTCGTGCCCCAGCGGGTAATGGCCATGTGGCGGCGCGTCTACCGCAAGCCAGCGCTGCCGGATAGATCGGCTGCCCTCAAGACGGAGCCTCGGGGCCGCCTCGACAAACTCGACCTCTGGCTGGTCGCGCTCCTTGTCGTGGCCACGCTATCGCTGCGCGTCTATCGCCTCGGCGAGCCGCTCCAGATGCATTTCGACGAGGTCTACCACGCCCGGACCGCTACTGAATTCCTGCAGGACTGGCGCTACAACATCCCTCATTCCATCTACGAATGGACCCATCCCGACTTTGCCAAGTACGCCATCGCCGGCGGACTGGTGCTCTTCGCCGACGACAAGGTCACCGCGACCAGCGAGCTGGGCGTGGACGTCAAGGATGCCGTCATCCAGCCAAGGATCGTGCCGGGCAACGCCGGCTATTCCAACAATACGGGTAATTCCGGCGATGCCCTGACCAACCCCGACGCGCGGTTGGGGGATCGGCTGTACGTGGTTGCGAGCGATGGCGTGCGGGTCTACGACCTCGAGACCAGGGCCCTGATCACCACGTTCCAGATACCGGGCGCATCAGCCGCCTCGCTCGACGCCAACCAGAACCTGTTCGTCGGCACAACGAGCGGACGCATCTTCCAGCTCGACACGGTTTCGCTCGACGAGGTCCGGCTGGGCCTGACGAAGACTCCGACGGCTCCGGTCGAACTGACGGCCGCCGCGGGCTTCCCGATCACCAAGATCTTCGCCGGATCGCCCGGTGTGGTGCTCGCAGTCGGTGCGACCGGCAACATCGTTTCGATCGATACCACCATCGCCGGCGGACAGGTCGTGGGCACCGGCAACGTTCCGGGAGCCGCCGACTTCGTCTCCCTGGACTCCCGGGCCAACGTCCTGATCTTCAACCCGACCAACACAGCCGGAACGACGCCGAGTTCAAGCACCAGTGCCAGTGCCAGTGCAAGTGCCAGTGCATCGCCGAGCTCGTCCGCTTCGCCGAGCCCATCGGCAACGACGATCGAGGCCGAGGCGAGCGCGCTCGCAAAGGCGCTCGCAACCGACCCCGTACAGGCCAATGCGCTGGCGTCTAATCCCTCGCTCGTCCTGACCGCGCTCCACGACTCGGCGGCCGCCGACTTCGAGAAGGCCCTGGCTCTGCCACCCCTCGACTCGGACGCGGTGGCGGCGGTCCAGAAGCTGATCGACGCGGGAGAGCTGCCGGGCATCTCCGTCTCGCCGGACGTGCCGCAGGTCGTGGTCGCCTACCGGGACGGCGTCGGATTGATGGACGCGCGGCATATCCGCGTGGAATCCACGGTCTCGACCGACCAGCCAGCCACCTCTATCGCCTTCCGGAGCGACGATACGACCGGGACCCAGGACTCCTACGTCGCGGCCGGGAACTCCATCGTTCTCGTTCGGATTTCCACTTCGGCCGGCACGCTCGGGCTGAGCCCGAACCAGCCGCTGAAGAACATCGTCGCGCCCGTCACTCAGCTGTACTTCGACCAGGCGACCCGGATCGTGCAGGCCCTCGGCAGGACCCCCGACGGCACCGGCTGGACGGTCTATGCGATTGAAACAAACGGCAATGCGATGTTCTCGGATGCCCAGCTGCCCTTCAAGCCGGTTGCGCTCGGGGCCGACGTGACGCCCCAGCTGCCCAACACCGACCGCGAGCAGCTGCTGGCGATCTCGGCCGACGGCAGCGTCGCCAGCGTGGACATCGGCCAGTTCTCATTCGCGTGGCGGATCATCGGCGTCCTGTTCGGCGTGATGATGGCGGCCTGCCTGTTCCTGCTGGCCCGATTGCTCTTCCGCAGGCGCTCGGTCGGCGTCCTGGTTGCCCTCTTCTCGGTCGTCGACGGCATGTTCTTCGTCCAATCGCGGATCGCGATGAACGACACCTACGTCGGCGGCTTCCTGTTACTCGCCTATCTTCTCTTCGCGCTGCTATGGCTGGGAGTGTGGAAGCACCGGGCGGCCTTCTGGGTTGTGATGCCGATCATCGGCGTCGTCCTTGGTCTCGCGCTGGCCTCGAAATGGGTCGGGCTGTACGCCATGGCCAGCATCGGCATTCTCGTCCTGATCCGATCCGCGCTTGGCAGGCTCATCACCATCCTGGGGCTGGCTGCCGGGACCGGCGTGCTCGGCTGGATGGCGATCGCCGAGATGAGCACCCTGAGCGACACGGGCAACCTGCCGGCGATGGCCATCCTCGCGCTGCTCGCCGTCGGGGTGGCATGGTGGGGCATCACCTGGGCTCTGGGTGCCCGCACCACGCCGGATCGAGTCCTCATCGGCACGATCACGGCCGTCCTCACGGCGGGAATCCTCGCTCTGTCGATTACGTTCCTGCCGCAGCCGATCCAGTTCGGCGCGCCCAACTACACCTACTTCCTGATCATGCTTGCGATCACCGCCATCGCCGCGGCCGCGAACGCCTACCACCCCGTGGCCTGGTCCAAGGAGGAGTTCTGGTTCGCGACCGCGGGGCCGATCGTGGTCGGGGCCTTCCTCGCCCTGCTCGGCGGCCTGCGCGGCAGCTACACCCTCGAGCTCGCCGGCGCCGGGGGCGTCGGCCTGGGCGTCGTGGCGGCCGGGGCGTTCTGGCTGGGCGGTCGATTTCGGCTTCGGACCGCTGGCCCCCGAGGCGGTTCCGGAACTTGCGGCAGGCGAACCGGGCGTGGACGCGGCAGGTTCGACCCCGGAACCGGCATCACCGGCCCCGACCGGCTGGCTCAGGCTCGGTTCCGGCTGGGGACTGCCGGCGATATGGATGGTGGCCAGCCTGCTCGTCATTCCCATAGCCGTCTACGTCGCTTCATATATTCCCTGGGCAATGCCGTGGCAGCCGCAAACCGCCCTGGCCTCGACCGAGTACCAGGCCTTCGGTCTGCCTGTCATCTTCTGCCCCGATCCCGACCAGAACGGCAACTGCGTCAACGGCGACGGCTGGCCCAACGGCCACACGGGCAAGACGCTCTATGAGCAGACCATCGAGATGTACAACTACCACAACGATTTGAGGTCGGGCCACCCCGCTTCGTCGCCGTGGTGGGCATGGCCGATGGACCTGAAGCCCGTCTGGTTCGAAAACGCCAACTACGCCGACTCGACCGCAACGAACATCTACGACGGCGGCAACCCGGTGCTGTGGTGGCTGGCTATCGCGGCCATGGGCTTCATCTGCTGGCAGGCCTTCAAGCGGCGCAGCCTGGGATTGACCCTGATCACCGTGGCTTTCTTCTGGCAGTGGATCTCCTGGACGCGCATCGACCGGGCGGCATTCCAGTACCACTTCTACACGGCCTTGCCGTTCTTCTTATTAGCCCTGGCCTACTTCATCGCCGAGATCTGGCATGGGCCATCGCGCCGGACGTGGCTGCTGGCACGCGTTGCGGCGGCGGTCGCGCTGATGTTCCCGACTGTGCTGTGGCTCCTCAAGGAGCCGGTCTGCGGGCTGGCGCGGGTCCAGCTGATCGACACCTACACCACCTCGGCCTGCGGCTCGACGTCGGGAGATCTGCGGGTCGAAACACGGATCGCAATGATCGTCGTGGTGCTGGTCGCCGCCCTGGTGGCGCTCGGTGCGGTCCTGTTGCGCCTCGAACGGCGCCAGAGAGAGGGTCGGGAAGAGCGGGGCTGGATATTCCAGCTCATCGTGCCCGTGATCGTCTCCGGTTTGCTGCTGTTCTGGATCGGTCAGTACGGTCCGCGGGATCTCTTGTTCGATGTGCCGGTTCCCTCGGACCTGGTGGTGATCATCCTGCTGCCGTTCTTCGCCGTGCTGGCTTATATCGCTCTCACGGCAAGGGATCCGCGCCGGTTCGTTCTCGGATTCTGCGCGGTCGCCGTCATGGTCTTCATCGCCTTCTATCCGAACCTGTCGGCGCTACCGATGCCGGACACGATCGTCAGCGTCTATCAAGGGCTGCTGCCGACCTGGCTCTACGGCTTCCAGTTCTCAGTCAACCAGCAGGTTTCGTCGCCGGTGCACCTGATCAGCGCCGACACGATCGGGCTCTCGATCGCGACGCTGGCCGTCGCCGGGATGGTGGCGTATCTGGCCTGGCGGCAGCGAGTCGGATACGGCCCCAGGCCCGCGCTTTCCGGCCCCTCGCCGGATGGCGGCGACAGTGGCGACGGCGGCAACGGCTCCGACGGCAGCGGCTCCGACGGCAGCGGCTCCGACGGCAGCGGCTCCGACGATGGCCCGGCCGCGCCGACCGCGCCGACCGAGCCGGGAGCTCAGCCCTAGATCGTCGGATGCGCCGGCGGCGGTGGAACGTCGGCGTGGAAGCCGGGTGGCAGCTGGTTCTGGGCGGCGAGCCTCCGGATGACAAAGCCGTAATAGGCCTCGACCCGGGCTGTGACCTGCTCCCAGCTGAACTGCTGCACCCGCGCCAGGCCGTCGGCAGCCATCCGCGCCCGCAGCTCGGGGTCGTCGAGGAGCGTCGAAATCGCGACCGCGAGAGCCTTGCGATCCCCGGGCGGCACGAGCAGCGCCTGCCGGTCGCGCTGGACCACGCCCTTGTAGCCGTGGATGTCGCTGCACACGATCGGCGCCCCGGCGGCCATCGCCTCGAGCAGGATGATCCCGAACGACTCCCTGCCGGTCGCGGGCGAGACGAATATGTCGGCTGTCCGGAACAGCTGGGTCTTCTCCGATTCGCTGACCCGGCCAAGGAATTCGACGTTCTCGAGGCCGCGAGTCAGCACGTAGCGTCGCAGCTCCCGCTCCTGCGGACCGGAACCCACGACCAGCAGCCGGCACTCGGCTCCTTCCCTGCGCAGAAGGCGAAACGCCTTGAGGAGATGGATCAAGCCCTTCCGGTCTTCGAACCGCCCCACGAACAGGATGTTCGGTGTGCCGTCCTGCCAGCGAGCGATCGGCACCGCCCGACGGTAGTGGGCGACGTCCACCCCGTTCGGGATGACCTTGTAGTCGCCGGGAAAGAAGCGATCGATGAAATGGCGGGCCGCGGCGCTGACCGCGATCCTGCCGTGCAATCGGCCGGCATAGCCCTTGAGCAGCTTGCTGCCGAGCTCCATCGCCGGCGAGAAGCCCGCATAGGCGTGGAACGTGGCGATGTTCACGCTCGTGGATTCGCGCAGCGTCACGAGCGACAGGAACGGGACGAACGGCTCGTGGAAGTGGAGCAGGTCGAATTGCTCGCGATCGAGCACCCGCTGGACCTGGGAGATGTAGCGCGGCGAAACCGTCACCGTCCCGACGGAGCCGTTGCTCGGCACGCTCAGGCCCTTGCCGATGCGGATGACGTCGCCCTCGGAGGATCGCTGCAGGCCGTGGCTGCTGGTGATGATCCGGACGTCGTGGCCGCGGAGCCGGAGGTTCTCGTAGAGGAAGCGGACATGCTGGTTCACGCCACCCGGCAGCGGGTATACGTAGGGCGTGACGAGTCCGATCTTCACGCCGGCGGCTCCTCCGCCTCTTGCCTCTCCGCCGCCACGGCCATGCGCCTGGCCCGCTGGCCGCGCAGACCCGCGAGGAGTGGACGCCGCTCCCGACCCGTGCCGCCGTTGTGGTCGATCGCGCCGCCGGCGAGTGCGGACTCAGCAGGTTCGCCCTTCAGGCGCCGGCGTTCGGCGTGATAGCAGGCCTCGCGCTCCCGCTGCAGCTCGAGCTGCTCGCACGGAACGCCGAGATCGCGGGCAGTGCCATCACGCAGGAAGTTGCGCCGGCCCCAGCGCGAGATGTCGCGGCTGTACTTGCGAACCTGGCGGGTGTAGATAAGCGCCTCTCGAACGAAACCCCAGTCGTTGCAGAGCCCGGTCGTCGTGCCGGCCAGGACGGCCTGCCGGTAGTCCTCGGCCGTGGAGCCCGGAAAGATCGTCCGCCCGTCGCCGATGGTATCGAGCGTGTGGCCGTCGCTGTTGCCGACCAGCGGAATGCCCAGCTCGGCTCCCAGCCGGGCAGTCGCCGCCCGTCCATACCGTCCCGCCGTCGAGGGATTGAAGCCCTCCAGAGCGTCCCAGTAGACAAGCGGGTCGGTCGAGTTGTGGACACGGAGGATGGCATGCTTGCGCATCCCGAGGGTGAAGGCCGAGAACGGATGAGGCACGATGGCGAGCCCGCCCTGCTCGTGGATCTCGGCGACCGTCGTTTCGACCCGCAGGTTGCGCTTGAGCCGGGCCTGCAGAAAGAGCCCGAGCAGGTGGCCGCTGCGGGTCGTGACTTCCTCGCCGACGACGACCTCGACCCGGCTGCCTCGCTCGCGTGCCAGGCGCTGGCATTCCACCGCCGCCTCGATGCGCTCGTGGTCGCTGATCGCGATCAGATCAAGGTCCGTCCTGGACTCGACGTACTCGAGGATTTCGGCTGCCGATGCCGTTCCATCCGAGGCAAGCGAATGGATGTGCATGTCCGCCAGGCCCTGCCGGATGCCGTCGCCCTGGTTCACCGAGGTCCTCCGTTGTCGTTCCTTGCCGGCCGCTCGAGATCTGGCCAGATATGGTGGAAGCAGGCCAGCCACTGGTCGGGTGCGTCGACGACCACGCGCTCGAACAGCCTCGCTTCTTCCTGAAGCATCGCCCGGCTGCGTTCCCGCCTGCTACCGGACTGCGGAACGGGTACGGGCCAGAGCTTGCCACGATAGCGGCCCGGGCCGACTCGCCGCACCCCCGAAACGTACATGGGCGCGCCGGTTTCGCCGGCAAGTAGTACCGGTCCGGCCGGGATCTTCGTGGTCGCGCCGAACATCTGAACCTCGAAACCACCTCCGGTGATGTCGCGATCGGCGATCAATCCGATCGGCTCGTTGCGACGGAGCGCGGCGATCAAGCCTGTGCCCGCTTCTTCGAGACTGAGGATTCGGAGGCCGTACGAGACCCGGATCCGGAAGAGGTAGCGCTGTACACGTTCATTGCGCAGCGTCTCCATGGCCGTCGCAACCGGGCCGACGCGGCTCATCGCAAACAATCCGGGCATCTCTATCGAACCGAAATGCATGCCGACGAGGATCAGGGCCCGTCGCGTTCCGAGCGCCTCGTCCACTTCGGCCTGGGTATCGAGGACGATTCGTTCGTTGACGTATGCCGCCGTGAAGCGGGGCGTGCGCAGGACCTCCATGTAGTAGTGGGCAAGACTGCGGAACGCCGAGCGGACGTGCTTCTCCAGGAGCCGCGGGTCGTCGGCGGCGCGCCGGTATTTCTCGTCGCCGACTTCGTGCGCGGCCATCCAGACAACCACTCGCCGCAGGTTGAGACGGGCCCGATCGCGCCGCTCCCCCGACACGGTGTAGGCGATGCTGCCGGCCACGTCGGCGAGATGCCAGACGACGCGGTCCGGCAGTCGGCAGATGAGCGTCCCGCCCACGATCACGCAAATTGCCGTGAGCCAGCCGCGGAATCTTCCGAACAGACCGGGCCTGACGGAGTCGGCCGCGGCGCCATATCGCGCCGGCCTCGGAGCCCGCGGCGACGCCCCGGCATGCCCCTCGGTGGGCTCTTGGGCGGCCTCAGGGGCGGTGCCGATCATTTCTCGGGGCGGTCCAAACCGTCGTTTGAGGCCAGGGCTGCGACACTGGCCGCGAGCTGGCGCTCCTCTTCGGGCGATGTCGGCCAGATCGGCTTGAAGATGTACCACTGCTCGGGGGCATGGGCGATGAAGCCTTCGAGGGCGTGGGCGATTTCCTGTGTCGCTCGGGCGACTTCGGCGGGTTCGGTCGAGGCGACGATGATGGGATCGCCGGCGGCGGCCCGGAAGCTGCCGTCGGGCCGGCGCGAGACCACGACCGGGACGATCGTCGAACCGTGGCGCCCGGCGAGCTGGGCAGGGCCGGCCGGCAGCGTCGTCCAGGCATCGAAGAGACGGACCGGGATGCCGTCGGGCCGGTAGCCCCAGTCGACGAGCAGAACCAACGGCTCGCGATGGAGGAGCACCTTGTATACGCCGCGCAGGTTGCGCCACGAGATTATCTTCACGCCCCAGCTGAGCGCGCTGGCGGTTCAGCAGCTCGTACAGGCCGGAGAAGGCGGTGTCATCGCCGACGACACTGATCGGCAGACCCTGCGACACGAAGCCCGCGGCGGCAGCTTCGTTGTTGCCGAGGTGGGCGGCCACGAGGATCAACCCATTCGAATTGTGGTAGAGGTCGAGGAAGTGCTCGAGGCCTTCGATCTCCAGCATGCCCTCGCACTTTTCGCGCGGCACCCACGGCAGGCGCATCAGTTCGAGGATGTAGCGCCCGTAATTCCGATACGCCGCTCGCGCCATCCGACCCGCGGCCTTGTCACTGGGCGGCACGCCAAGAACGTGGCCGAAGTTGGAACGCAGCCAGCGCCGGCGCTTCGGACCCAGGGCGTAGCCGATCATCGACAACCAGCCACCGACCCGGTAGGTCGGGCCGGCAGGGATGTGGCCGACGATCCAGGAAGCGGTCCGCCAGAAGCTGAGCAGCACGAAACCCGCAAGCCTGGTCAGCCACGTCTCTTCTTCGCGGCGATGCGGTGCCTCGAGCGCGGCGGGCTTGGCGGGTCTTGCGGTCTTTGGCGCCTCAGACTCGCCGTTTCCGGGGGATTCGGCGAGTCTGGGTGGCCGCGACGGGCGGCGCCGCTCCGGCGCCGCCACGTCCTGGCGCCGCTCCGGCGACGCCATATCGATTGCTTCCTTCGTCACTTGACCTCGGCAGGCTTGCCGCCACGCAGCGGAGCCGTCTTCTTGACCTTCTTGGGCAGCGTCTCGGTGCCGACGAGGGTCTCGTTGTCCTCACCGCGAATGAAGGCCTCGACGCGCTCGCGGGCGATGTCGTCGGGCATCTGGATGGGCGGGGACTTCTTGAAGTAGGCGGCGGGAGCGACGAGCGTGCCCTAGAGGCCGCGATCCAGGCCGAGCTTGCAGGCAGCGGACCGCGTCGATCACGACGCCGGCGCTGTTGGGGCTGTCCCAGACTTCGAGCTTCATCTCGACGTTGAGCGGCACGTCGCCGAAGGTGCGTGCCTTCCATGCGGATGTAGCACCACTTGCGGTCCTTGAGCCACGGCACGTGGTCACTCGGGCCGACGTGGACGTTGTCCGGATCGATGTCGTAGTCGAGCATCGAGGTGACGGCGTTGGTCTTGGAGATCTTCTTGGACTCCAGGCGCTCGCGCTCGAGCATGTTGAGGAAGTCCGTGTTGCCGCCGAAGTTGAGCTGGTAGGTGCGGTCGAGCCGGACGCCGCGGTCCATGAAGAGGCGGGTCAGGACGCGATGCGAGATCGTCGCGCCGACCTGGCTCTTGATGTCGTCGCCGATGACCGGGCAGGCCGCGCTCGGCGAACCGGCGCTGCCAGTAGGGCTCACGGGCGATGAAGACCGGGATGCAGTTGACCACGCCGACGCCGGCCTGGAGGGCCTGCTCGACGTACCACTTGGTGGCCTCTTCGGAGCCGACCGGGAGGTAGTTGATCAGGACGTCGACCTTGCGCTCCTTGAGGATGCCGACGACGTCGGCCGTGGGCCCGGGCGCCTTCTCGATGATCTGGGACAGGTACTTGCCAAGGCCGTCGTGGGTCATGCCGCGCTCGACGTTGACGCCGATCTTCGGGACCTTGTGGAAGACGAACGTGTTGTTCGGCTTGGTGTAGATCGCCTCGGACAGGTCCTTGCCGACCTTGTTCTTGTCGATGTCGAAGGCGGCCACGAACTCGATGTCGCGGATGTGGTAGCCGCCGAGGTTGACGTGCATCAGGCCCGGGACGAAGTCGGTCTCGCTCGCGTTCTCGTAGTAGTAGCGGCCCTGGACGAGGCGAGCTCGCGCAGTTGCCGACGCCGACGATGGCGACGCGGATCTTCTTGCCGCGGGCGGGCGTCTTCCCGTTGCCGCTGACTGGCGCCGTGACGTTCGCGGCGTCGCTGCTCAAGTTCTCGCTCACTGTGCTCCTTGCTCCTCTTTGCGAAGCTGCGTTCGGACGTGCCAGGTACGCTGGACTGCGGTGATGCTGGCGGTGACGAAGATGATGCCGAGGGCGATCGAGAGCCAGACCTGGCCTCGAGCGCCCGAGACAATGCCGCCGTCCAGGCCGGCTGCGAGCAGGCCGACGGTCAGGATAACGAGTCGCTCGGCGCGAGGGGCGATGCCCACCTCGCCGTGCAGCTTCAGGCTCTCGGCCTTGGCTCGGGTGTAGCTGACCTGGAAGCTGGAAACCGCTGCGGCGGCGGCCAGGACCGCCCCGACTACGAAGCCGGCGGCCGAGGCCCCGGCGACGATCCCGATGTAGACGACGCCCTCACCCCAGCGGTCGAGGGTTGAGTCGAGGAATGCCCCGAACCGGGTGACGCGGTTCTGGGCGCGGGCGAGGCCCCCGTCGAGCATGTCGAAGGAGCCGCCGAATATGACCAGGGCCGCTGCCACGACCCAGAGCTGGGCCGCGGCGGTCGCAGCCGCAATGCCCGAAATCAGGAAGCCGATGACCGTCAACGCATTCGGCGTGAGGCCCAGCCGGCCCGCACCGAGCGCGATTGGTACGATCGCGCCCCGGATTCGGGCACGGGTTGCCTGCGAAACGAAAGACTGGTCGCCCATGGTTCAGTGAGCCTCAACCAGCCGGTCGCTTGCCGGCACGGCTTTCGTGGGCGCCGGAAGGGCGGCAGCTCCGACGCCGAGGAGCGCCCGTTCGCGTTCGGCGATTTCGCCGAAGACGTTCGGGCGTAGCTGGCAGAAGACTTCGCGGCCCGTCCGCTTGGTGTCGACCACTCCGGCCGCCTTCAACCGCGATAGGTGCCACGAGACCAGAGGCTGGCTGAGACCCACGGTTTCGATGAGCTCGCTCACGGTCGCCGGTCCCTGGGCCAGTCGCTGGACCATCCGCAGGCGGTTCACGTCGGCGAGCGCCTTGTGGAAGACGCGCAGCTCCCGCAGATCGTCGGGCTGGTCGACGATCGTGGCGACCGTGGAGCGGATGTGCGCGGGAGACGGCAAGGTGGCGTGGCCTCGAACAGGGAGTTCGCTCGCGGCGATGTCGGTGCCGAACAAACGAGCCTTTATATAAAGGCTGGTTGATGCTATGCGGGGCGTGGGTGGTTGTCAACCCGTCGTCGTGGGCCGCGGCGGTGGCGGAGGAGGCGGAGGAGGCGCGACGTAGGCGGCACCGCGGGGATAGGCGGACGGCGCGCCCGAAACCCTGTGAGGGTCGAGCTGCAGATGAGCGCCGGATTAGCCGCCGATGACCGATAGATGAGCGGCGCCGGCTAGGTTGTGGCCGCGGATCGGCAGAGTTTCGGGCGGTCGGTACGGGCACTTCGGCTTCGAGTTCGCTGTCGCCAGAGCGACGAAGCCGCCGCGGATTTCGGGGTCGGTTACCCGGGAATGATCGAGCGTGAAAGCCCGCTCGCCCGGCCCGACCGGGCCTCGGGTCGCGTTGTGGAGAGTGCCCGCAGTTCTGTGGCAGTCGTGGGACGCATAACCGAAAGTGGCGCGTGCCCGGCGAGCGTGGCGGGGTCGCCGGCGCGCCCCGGCGAGCGTTGCGTGAGTCCGGCGCTCGCGGGGGGAGGGTGATCCACTAGAACGAACTCGGTATGTGCGGGCATTCTCACGGGCCCGGGGTCGCTGACGACCGTCCACTAGAGATGCGAACCGGGCTCTGGGATCCTCGGCCAAAGTCGCCTCCCAGCGGGACGTTGGTTACGGCTGCCCGACGCCCGCCGAGGGTCGATCGGATGTCCCAGGCCGTCGATGGCTCGGCTCCGCATACAGCTGATGAGGTCGGAAGCATGGTTGGTCGCGCGTTCATGGAGTCCCAGGTTGCGGCGGTCCGGAAGGCTACGGCGCTGGCGGCTGCGGTTGCGCTGGTCGTCGTGGTCGGGTTCTTCGGCCGCGGCCAGGCTCTGGCTGTCGGCAGCATGGCGCCCACATGGGTCGATCAGGCGCTTGCCGACGCGCAGGTCGGGGTCGCCTACAGCGATGGGGTGACGGCCACAGGAAATCCTGTCGAAATCACCTATGCCGTGAGCGACGGAGCGTTGCCCGCCGGCCTCGAGCTCGATTCCGGCACGGGAGCCGTCACCGGATCGCCCACCACTCCCGGGGACTATGACTTCTCGATAAGCGCCTCTAACGGCGAACTCCCCGACGCCGTCGCGGCCTTCTCGCTGACCGTAACCATCGTTCCTCGCGGCTGCGCGATCTACACGGGCAAAAGCTACGTCGGCGCTGTGGTGCTCAATCCCGACGGCACCCCGATCGGATGCGGCATGACGCCGGAAGAGGGCGCTCCGGCGGACTTGATCCCGACGAACTGGGACGCCACGTTCAATACCTATTTTGGGTCCGGCATCATGGCTCCGGTTCCCTACACGGAGCGCCTGGGTTGGGCCTGCGACGACTGCTGGGTCGGCGCCGATGGCGTCGACGGCGGCGGCGGCTTCCCGATCGGCTTCCCGATCAACTTCTACGGGACCGAATACAGCACCGTATTCGTGAATTCAAACGGATCGATCTCGTTCGGGTCGGGCTCGGACGAATACGACGAGCCGCTGGACCAGATCCTCGATGGCGCGGCCGGAGTGGTCCCATTCGGGATTGACCTTGACAACAGGGACCTGGCGGCGCCGAACAGTGCCTGGGGTGCAGCCAGGCACAGCGACTTCTTCTACTGGGGCCGCACGACCTACGAGGGCCACGAGGCGTTCGTGGCGACGTGGATGAACATGAAGGGCTACCGGGCCGACCCGGCCAATGCGGATCTCGATACCTTCCAGGTCATGCTGGTCGATGTCGACGGGTCGGCCGGAACGGACGTGGACATCATCGTCAACTACGGCAGCCTGCTGACCGACTACAAGGGTTACCGCAACGCGGGCGATGGACTCGACCGGGCCGCCATCGGCGTCGGTTCGATCAAAGACAATGTCGTCCAGTACGCGTCGATCGTCGACGACGCCGGCGTGCTCTACAACGGCATGCCGACGGCCGACGTGGCGGACCCCGGCACGCACCCCCTCAACCTTGCCCATCTCAACAGCACGGTCCCCGGGCGTTTCGACTTCCAGATGCGCGGTGGACATCTGCCCCAGACCGCCACCCCCCCGGGCGCCCCGACTCTCACCGGCACCGAGCGCGGCGACAGCTCGGGATCGCTCACCTGGACCGACCCGACGGACCTCGGCGGGTCGCCGATAAGCGGCTACGTCGTCCGCTACCGGCTGGCCGGGTCTTCCGACGAATGGATCACAGACGACTCCGACTCGAGCCCTTGCCTCCTCGACGGTCTGACCAACGGTCTCACTTACGAGGTCCAGGTTGCCGCCGTCAACGGGACGGGCACAGGTGACTTCTCGAACCTTGGTACCGTCACGCCCGGAGTTACGGGCTCGCCGGACTGGACCGATCCCACGCTCGGCCTGATGCGAGTCGGCGCGATGTTCGCCGACGGTGTCGCGGCCTCAGGCCAACCTGCCCCGACATATTCCGTGACCGACGGTGAGCTGCCTGCGGGGCTGTCGCTCGATCCCGACAGCGGTGTGGTTACCGGCATGCCGACCGCGGCGGGACCCTACGACTTCACCGTCACGGCCACCAACGAGTCCGGCAGCGCCACGCTCCACCTCATCGGTACCGTCCGCGCAGCGTTGGTCGCCCAGACCATCGACTTCGCAGCGTTGCCCGACGTGACTCTGCCCCACGCAGCTCTGACTATCGGCGCTACCGCCAGTTCCGGGCTGAGCAGCGGCTTCGCCTCTGACTCCCCGTCGGTCTGCACCGTGGACGGCGTGACGGTGGCGCTCGTCGCGGCCGGCACTTGCTCGATCACAGCCACCCAGCCGGGCGACCTGGATTGGGCCGCAGCTGCTCCGGTGACCCGGAACTTCCTGGTCTCCGCGGCAACGGTCGTGACTCCGACTCCGGTTGCGACTCCGGTGGCGACGCCGGCCGCCACGGCAACACCCGCTGGCGCGCTGCCGACCCCGCCCACGACGTCCACCGGCGCCGCCGGCAGCGGCGGCTCGCCGGTGCCGTTCCTGCCCGGGCTCCTGAGCTTGATCTCAGGGGCGCTGTTCCTCGCGATCCTGTGGCGGCGCCGGCTCGCCAGCTGACCGAATCTCGCCCGCGGCCCGCGCCGCGGTTTGAACCGATCTCGTGGCACGCTCGCTCTCCGACGGGCGTGCCACTTTCCGTCGACGCTGCACGGTGCCGCGAAACCGGCACGCCCTACACTTCCGGAATGCAGCGCCGCGACTCGTACGTGCTTCTGGCAGTTCTCGGCGTTGGGGTGTTTCTCGCCGGCCTCGAGCTGATGATCACGGCCGTGGCGCTGCCGCAGATCCTGGTCACGATGGCCACCTGGACCGACCTCCGCGAAGCCTCGTGGATCATCAACGGCTATCTGCTGGTCTACGTCGTCACGATGCCGCTGGCTGGCAGGCTGACCGACGTGTGGGGCGCCCGCCGCCTGTTCCTTGCCGCGCTGGCCATCTTCACGCTCGGCTCGCTGCTGGCGGGCCTTTCGCAGACGCTCGATCAGCTGATCGCCGCCCGGCTGGTTCAGGCGGTCGGAGGCGGGGCTATCATCCCGGTCGGTACGGCGGCCGCGGCCCATCTCTTCGAGGGCCCGGCGCGGCCTCGTGCGCTCGGCGTGATCGGCGCGCTGACGTTCCTGGGCATGGCCGCAGGTCCGTTCGTCGGCGCCGCGCTGCTCCAGAGCATCCATCCCGAGACCGCCCTGAACCAGCTCGGCATCGGATCCGGGCCGCTCGTGACCACCGTGGCGCCGGCGTGGCGCTGGGTCTTCTACATCAACGTTCCGATCGGCCTTTGCGCGCTGGCTCTAGCCTGGGCCGCGACATCCGACTGGGACACGGTCCATCTCCCCGGTCGTGTCGACGTCGCCGGTGCGCTGCTCTTCACCGTCGCCATCGGGGGAATCCTGGCCGGCGTGACACTGCTCGGCTCCTCCGACCAGCTATTCGGGCTGCCGATCGAAGAGGCGGTCGCGGGGCTTCTTCTGATCGGAGTCGTGTGCGGCGTCCTCGCCGTGTGGCACGGCCTGCGCCGCCCGGATCCGTTCCTGGATCCGCGCATGTTCGCAGACCGCGTGTTCAGCTCGGCGGCGCTGGTATCTCTGCTCACCGGTTACGGCCTTGCGACGGCGATTGTCGGCGGCGCGGTGTTCGTGGACCGCGTCCTGTACGGCGGGCCCGAAGAACAGCAGGTCGTGCTGGGGGCGCTGGCCGGGGCGATGGCCGCCGGCGCGCTCGCATCGGGCCTGCTCGCCCGCCGGATTTCTGCCCGCTTGATGACGCTCGCGGGCCTCGGGCTGAGTTCGGCGGGGCTCGTCTGGATGTCGACCTGGAGCCCCGATGTTGCGGCTCCGACATTCGCGATCTCGGCCGCCGTCTTCGGCCTTGGCTTCGGGCTGACGGTGACTCCACGGTCGACTGCGGCGGTGGAGGCGGCCGGGCGGTGGGCCTTCGGCGCGGCTTCGGCCACCGTCACGGTGGCGCGCATGATCGGCATGGCCGTCGGCATGGCCGCCCTGACGGCATACGGCTCGACGACCATCTCTCGCCTGTCGGAGCAGGTGTACGGCTCCGGGGACGCGTACAAGCAGTACATCCCAGCCTATCTGCGCGGCCGATCCCTCTACGACGGGCTCGTGGCTCAAGCCCTCGAGATATGGGCGGCGAACAAGGCCGCCTCCATCCTGGTCGGCGTCTTCCTGGTGGCAGCCATCGTGACGATCGCGGCCGCGGTGCCGGCCTTCGCCCTGCAACCTCGAGCGCGTATCCTGGCCCCGGGGACTGCTGGAGGTGGCGCTGAGGATGAACTCGACTACGGCGGATCGATCGGCCTCTGACAGGCAGATGGCAGGCGCGATTCGGCTCGTCACCCTGGAAAGCGGCGCATTCCGGGAGTGGGAAGGCCGGCAGGCGATCGACGAGCTCGGCCGCGCCGCCGGACGATCCGAGGCCCGAGTCTGGATAGACCTGCGCAGTCCCGAGCCTGCGGTCCTGTCCGACGTTTCCTCGATCCTTGGTCTGCACCCGCTGCTGGCCGAAGACCTGACCGAGCGCGACCAGCGTGCCAAGCTCGACCAGATCGGCGGCCTGATACACGTCGTGCTTTTCTCACTCGGCTTCGAGGGCGGTGAAGTCTACGAACGCGAGCTGGATTTCGTGCTCGGAGAGCATTTCTTGCTCACGAGCCACAGCGCGTGGTGGGATCCGCGCTCGACCCGCCACTTGAAGCTCGGGCCCGAGGAGGCTCTCAAGCGCGGCCCCGACTATCTCCTGTGGGCCCTGGCCGACGACGTCATCGACAGCTACTTCCCCATCCTCGACCAGCTCGGAGACGAGATCGACGAACTCGAGGACCAGGTCGTGAGCAAGGCCGACCGCGCGCTGCTCGAGCGTTTGTTCGCCCTCAAGCGGCAGCTCATCCAGGTCCGCCGCGTAACGGCTCCGGAGCGAGAGATGTTCAATATTCTCTCGAGCCGCGTCGAATCGGTCATCTCGCCGGAGCTGCAGCTGTACTACCGCGACGCGTACGACCACTTGATCCGACTGACCGACGAGCTCGACACTTACCGGGAGCTTGCGTCGGCCACCCTCGACGCCTACCTCTCGACGGTCAACAACAACCTGTCGCTGATCATGAAGCGGCTCACCGGCGTGACGGTGGTCGTGGCCGGCATCGGCGCGATCGCCGGCATCTTCGGCATGAGCGAGGCCCAGACGGCGTTCCGTCTGGACGAGGGCTTTGGGTTCTGGTTCGTGTCCCTCGGAAGCTTCGTCCTCGCGGGCCTAGCGGTCACGATGCTGCACAAGATCGACTGGATCTAGCGGCCTCGTCCCCGCCGGCCGCCGTCACGGCGGCCGTCAGCTGCAGACGTAGCCTCGGCCCGTCGGATGCGCCTCGGCGGGATCGGCTGCCAGGACTCCGAGCGGCGTGGCAACGACCTGCAGCTTCGTCGAATTCGAGGGGTTCGTGTTCGCGCCCTCCGAGGTCTGCAGCCACAACTGATCCGTCTTGGCTGCGAAGGCCTTGTCCAGCGAGGCGGAGCTCGCCGCAACGCCACGGATAACCTGATTGATCTCGTAAATGTGGCGCTGGTTGTCGGCGGTATAGACGACCACGTACATGCCGATCATGTCCTTGCCGTTGTTGATCTTCGAGTGGTCGAGGAGCGGCAGGAACATCCCCACCCGCGCATGGGCGTAGAGGTAGGTCGCCTGCGGCGCGCCCGGAGTCGCCAGCAGCGGCTTGGGCGGCGAAACGGTGTTGTCGACGAAGTACTCGGCGACGTTGCAGCGCGGGAAGGTCTCATTCGGAGCCGAAGCGATCACCGGCAGATCGATGCCCAGGGCCGGGATCTGGACTCTCGTGGCGACCGCACCGCCCGCGGTCGTCGGGCTGGCGCTGGGGCTGGTGCCCGTGGACGGCGAGCCCTGCGGGGACGGGCTCAGCGACGAGACCGCCGCCGTTGGTGAGATGCCGAAAGTGGGGGTCGCCTTCGGGCTGGCGGCCACAGGTGCCGTGTAGTTCAGCAGGCCCGCGACGACCAGGAATACTCCCGCGCCGGCAATGAGAGCCGGCACGAGCCCGAGCAAATCGGACAGTCCGCCCCCGAAGATTCGAGCCAGCCGGCGTAGTCGTCGCATCGACGGGCATGCTAGCAGGCCGGGCGAGTCTTTCGCGGCCGGACCCACGACCGCGTCCGATACTTGGTACTCTCACGTCATGGCACGTCGAAAGAGCGTTCTACTTGGGGCAGTTCTTGGGGTGGTCGTCGTCGCCCTGATCTTCGTTGCCGTGGCGGTCGCCTGGCCCACGCCGGTGCCGGCCACGCCGGTGCCGCCGACCGCGGTCATCCTGCCGACTTCGACTCCGACCGGGCTACCTCTCGTCACGGCCGAGCCTTCGTCCTCGACCGGTCAGGGGGACCAGCCGGCCGCATCCGCATCGGCGTCGGCGTCGGCTTCCGCATCCGCGTCGGTTTCCGCGTCGGCTTCCGCTTCGGCATCGGCGAGCAGCGGCGCGAGCTAGCGGTTCCGCCGCGCGGCGAGGGACGTCGCAGCGCTCAGGATCCCAGCGCGCTCGCGGCGTTGATGGCGAGCGTCACGAACGCCGGGAAGAGGCCGAAGACCAGCGTCACGATGCCCGTCGTGGCCAGGCCGACCCGGAATAGCGTTCCCGGCGAGCTGACCACGGCCTGGCCGTCGGCATCGCGCATGTACATGTACACGACCACACGCAGGTAGTAGAACGCGGCCGCCGCGGCGTTGATCATTGCGACCACGGCCAGGACCGTGACCCAGCCGCCCGCCTGGACGGCGGCGACGATCACGTAGGCCTTGGCCCAGAACCCGGCAAGCGGCGGTATGCCCGTCAGCGACAGCAGGAAGAGCGCCATCAACGCCCCCAGCCAGGGATCGCGCCGGCCCAGACCGGCGAACGTCGAGATCTGGCTCGAAACCCCAGGCCGGCGCTGGATCGCGGCGATGACCGCGAACGCGCCCATGTTCATGAACGTGTAGGCGGCGCCGTAGAACAGGACCGATTGGATCGCCTGCGTCTCGAGGCCCTTGGTGCCGCCGGCAAATGCCGCGAGGCCCACCAGGATGTAGCCGGTGTGGGCGATCGACGAGTAGGCGAGCATCCGCTTGACGTTGTCCTGCGTGATCGCGACCAGGTTGCCCAGGCGTCATCGTGGCGACGGCGAGAACGATGACCACCGGCAGCCAATCGGCCTTGAGCGGCCCCAGCGCTCCGACGAAGAGCCGCAGCGCGATCGCGAAGGCCCCGATCTTGGGTCCCACCGAGAGGTAGGCGGTGACCGGAGTCGGCGAGCCCTGGTACGCGTCGGGTGTCCAGTAGTGGAACGGCACGGCGGCCATCTTGAAGGCCACCCCGGTCGTCATGAATGCCAGCCCCATGGCCAGGCCAGGCTGGATGGTGTGGCTGCTGGCGACCGTGGCCAGCGCCGCGGCAACGTCGCTGATTCGAGTGCTGCCGGTCGTGCCCCAGACGTAGGCGAGCCCGAAGAGCAGGATCGCGCTCGAGAACGAGCCGAGCAGGAAGTACTTGATGGCGCCCTCGGTCGAATACGGGTCGTTGCGCGCGAAGCCGGCCAGCATGTAGCCGGGCAGGACCATCAGCTCGAGCGCCACGAAGAGCACCAGTAGATCCGCGGAACCGGCGACCAGCATCGCGCCAGTGATGGCGAAGACGAGGACGGCGGCGAACTCGGCCATGGGCAGCCCGCGCGGCGCCAGGTAGTCGGTCGCGAACAGGATCGTCAGGGCCGCTATCGCCACGAACAGCAGGTCGAGGAACGTGGTCAGGCCGTCGAGCGTGTACGCGCCGCCGAAGGCGGTCTCGTGACGGCCGCTGAGGCCCAGCAGGATCGTCGCCGCGGCTACTATCGCGAGGCCGACCAGCGCGACCGCGGTGGCGAGCCTGCGGCGCCCCGGCAGAGCGATGTCGACGACCAGGATCGCGGCCGCCACCAGGACGGCCAGAACGACCGGCGCCGCGGTAGTGAGGTCCGACCAGTTCATCTTGTTTCTCCCTCAGCCTACCGGGACGCCGGCGGCCGCCAGGAAACCTCGGACGGGGCCGCTCAGGAGATCCAGGGCAAGGCTCGGGAAGATCCCGAGCACGACGATCGCAACGCCCAACGGGGCAAGGGTCAGCGCCTCCACGCCGGTCATGTCGGTCAGGTGGTCGCCCAGGCCTCGCAGGAAGTCGGACACGCCGCCGAATGCGACTCGCTGGAACATCCACAGCAGGTACGTCGCGGCCAGCACCATGACCGCGATGGCGGCCACGGAGACCACTGGCGCGACGACGAAGGAGCCGACGAAGACGAGGAACTCCCCGACGAAGCCGGAAAGCCCGGGCAGGCCGATCGAGGCCAGGATGAAGAAGCCGAAAGCGGTCGACCAGAGCGGCATCGTCGCCGCCAGGCCGCCCATCTTGGCAATCGTTCGGTCGTGGGTTCGCTCGTAGACCACGCCGACGAGCAGGAAGAGCCCGCCGGTTATCAGGCCGTGGTTGACCATCTGGAGGATCGCACCCTGCAGGGCGGCCGCCGAGAACACGAAGATCCCCAGCGTCACGAAGCCCATATGGCTGACCGAGCTGTAGGCGACCAGGCGCTTGAGGTCCGGCTGGACGATCGAGACGACCGCGCCGTAGACGATGGCGATGATGGAAAGCACGATGATCGGGCAGGCGAAGGTATGGGCCGCGTACGGGTAGAGCGGCACGGCGAAGCGGATCAGCCCGTAGGCCCCGAGCTTGAGGAGGACCCCGGCCAGGATGACCGAGCCTGCCGTCGGCGCCTCCGTATGGGCGTCTGGCAGCCATGTGTGGAACGGGAACATCGGCACCTTGATGGCGAAGGCGAGGAAGAGCGCCACGAAGGCGACCGATCTGGAAGTTGTTGCCGAACGAGCCCGCCTGGGCGAACTGCTGCAGCTTCTCGTAGTCGAAAGCGCCGACCCAGGAGCCGCCGTGTGCCGCCTGGTAGGTGAACGCCGGTCGCGAGGATGGCCACGAGCATCAGCAGCGAGCCGACGAGCGTGTACAGCACGAACTTCATCGTGGCGTAGATGCGGTTGGCGCCGCCCCAGATGCCGATGATCAGGTACATCGGGACGAGGACGATCTCCCAGAAGATGTAGAAGAGGAACAGGTCCAGCGCCACGAAGACGCCGATCATCCCGACCTCGAGGACGAGGAAGGTGACCATGTAGCCCTTTACCCGGTCGTGGATCGGGCCGCTGGCGAGGATGCTGATCCACGAGCAGGGTCGTCGTCAGCACGACCATCAGCACGCTCAGGCCGTCGACGCCGACCTTGTACTGGATGCCGAAGGTCGGGATCCAGTCGAACGGCTTCCGATGTACTGGAACCCGGCGCTGGGCCGAGGCGAAGGTCCGACCAGCAGCGCCAGCGACAGGACCCAGACGACCAGGGCCGATGCCGAGCGCGGCGCGCCGGATCCAGATCGGTGCGGTCCGATGGCAGCACGGCCACCAGAGCGCGCCGACAAGTGGCAGTGAACGTGATCAGCGCCAGGATCGGCAGGCCGAAGAGGTTCATCAGTCGGTCTCCTACCTGACGATCGCTAGGTAGCCGAGCGGCCATCGCGATCAGCCCGAACGCGATGCCGAGGGCGTAGTTCTGGACTCGGCCGGTCTGGACGTGGCGGAGGCCCATCCCGACGGCCGTCGTGACCGTGCCGATGCCGTTGACCGTGCCGTCGACGACGATCCGATCGAACGCACCAGCGCGGCATTGGCGACGCGGCCGCCGATCCGGACGAAGAGCAGGTCGTTCAGGTCGTCGAACCACCACTTTGCGGCGGAGCCTCGATACAGTTCGGCGAGGACCGGCGCCTTGCTGGCGGCCTCGGACGCGATCCGGGCCGCGGTTCGGCGTGGAGCCGCAGCGCCGGAACGTCGACGCCGAAGAGGCGCCAGGCAACAACGATCGCCACGGCCACCAGAGCGGTCGTCGCGATGGCCAGCGCGCCGTCGATGCCGAAGAAGTTGTAGGCGGCTTCGGTATGGCCGCTCGTGGCGATCGTGCCCGCGAAGATCGGGGCGAGCCACTGATGGAGCAGGCCCGTTTCCGGCGGGAAGCCGATGACCAGACCGAGCAGCGCGGCGGGGATCGCGAGCAGGATCAGCGGCCGCGTCATCGTCGTCGGCGATTCGTGGATGTGGTGCCTCGACCTCCGGATCGACGTGGCTCGGGCCCCAGAAGGTCATGCCCATGAGCCGGAACATGTAGAACGCGGTCATGCCGGCGACCACGAAGCCGATCGCCCAGACCCACAGGAAGCCGTTCTTGAACGCGCCGCCGAGGACCTCGTCCTTGGAGAAGAAGCCCGCCAGCGGCGGGACGCCGGAGATCGCGACCGCACCGATCAGCATCGTCGCGTAGGTGATCGGGATCTTCGCGCCATAGGCCGCCCATCTTGCGCATGTCCTGCTCGTCGTCCGACGGCGTGGATGACCGAGCCCGAGTCGAGGAATAGCAGGCCCTTGAAGAAGCCGTGGCTCATGAGGTGGAAGATCGCCGCGGTCCACGCCCCCACGCCGAGCGAGGCGAACATGTAGCCCAGCTGGCGAGAGCGTCGAGTAGGCCAGGACGCGCTTGATGTCGGTCTGGGTGAAGGCGATCGAGGCCGCCAGGATGGCGGTGAAGATGCCGATCGCGGCGACGACGACCATCACCTCCGGCGGCGTGGCCGAAGATCGGGTTGGCCGCGGGCGATCAGGTAGACGCCGGCGTTGACCATCGTCGCGGCATGGATCAGGGCGGAGACCGGAGTGGGGCCTTCCATCGCGTCCGGCAGCCAGACGTGGAGCGGGAACTGGGCGCTCTTGCCGACGGCGCCGCAGAGGAGCAGCGAGCGCGATGGCGATCTGCCACTCGTGCGGCACGGCGCCGAACTTCGCGAAGACCTCCTGCATGTTGAGCGTGCCGAGCTGGGTCCAGATGGCCATGATCCCGAGCGCGAAGCCCATGTCGCCGACGCGGTTGACCAGGAACGCCTTCTTGGCCGCGCTACGGCCGCGCTGCGGCGCGGGTACCAGAAGCCGATCAGCAGGTAGCTGCACAGCCCGACCAGCTCCCAGCCGGCGAAGACGAGCAGGAAGTTGTCCGCCAGCACCAGCAGCAGCATCGAGAACATGAACAGGTTGAGGTAGGCGAAGAAGCGCCAGCGGCCCGGGTCGTGGGCCATGTAGCCGAGCGAGTAGAAGTGGACGAGCATGCCGATGGTCGTGACCACGATCAGCAGGCAGGCGGTCAGCGAGTCGACGAAGAGGCCCATGTCGGCGGTGAAGCCGATGGCCGGGATCCAGCGCCAGAGCGTGATACCCGTGCCGTGGTCGCCGAAGCCGAAGCCGTGCGCGAGCGCAGCCGACGACCACGACCATGGCCACGAGCCACGAGGCCACGACCGCCGGCAATGGCGAACCGGTGCGCCTCGCGCGGAAAGCTCCGCCCGAAAATGCCGGTGAGCAGCGAACCCGAGCAGCGGGAGCAGCAGGATGAGCGGCGCGAGGTTGATCATTGGTCGACCCTCGCGTTCGCACGAGCCGCTCCGGCGAGTTCAGGCCCAGGCGCCGCCGAGAACGTGAGCGTGCGCATCTGAAGCATGCGTGAGCGAGGGAGCGGAGGCGGCAACGACGGCCTGGACCGCCCGAGCGGCTCTCTCATTGGCTCATCGAGTCGTACTCGTCGACCAGCGGAGTACGCCGGTTCCGGTAGATCGCGATGACGATCGCCAGGCCGACCGTGGCCTCGGCCGCGGCGACGGCGATGACGATCAGGGCGATCACGGCCGCGTGCGTCTGGAGCTTCGGCACGAACGCGCCGAACGCGACGATCGAGAGATTGACCGCGTTGACCATCAGCTCGATCGACATAAGCATGCTGATCGCGTTGCGTCGAGCGAGGAAGCCGAAGCTCCCGATGGCGAACAGCAGGCCCGACAGGACGAGGTAGGCGTCGAGGGAGTCGCTCACACGCTCATCCTCCCCGGGGCGATCCGTCTCACGATGAGCCAGGAAGATGCCGCCCACGACGGCCGCGGTCAGCAGAACGCTGACGGCCTCGAACGGCAGAACGTAAGTCCCGAAGAGCATCGTCGCGACCTCGGAGGTGGCGGTCCAGAGCGCGCTGGCCGCTGGTCGGCCAGGTCGTCGACGTCACCGCCACGGCGATCACGATGGCGATCACGCCGGCCGCGACCGCCGCTGCCCAGGCCTGGGTCTGGAAGACCAGTCTCGTCGGCGCGTTCTTGGTCTGGGTCAGCATGATCGCGAACAGGAACAGGACGCTGATCGCGCCGATGTAGACCAGCACCTGCGTGGCCGCGACGAGCGGGATTGCCGAGCAGCACGTAGATCCCGGCCAGCGCGGCGAAGCGAGGCAGTCAGGGCCAGGCCGCAGCGGATGATGTCGCGCAGGGTCACGACCAGCAGCGCGGATCCGAGCAGCATGGCGGCGAGCACGATGAAGAGCACGTCGTCCCAGCGGATCCCCGTCGATCGGGATCGTGTCGGTTATCGGCATGCCTCGGTTCGCTCCTCCTCTGTGGCGGGCCGGCGCCCCGGCTCCGCGTCAGTTGCCGCTCCGACCTTCGCTTTGCCCCGGGCCGCGAGTCGCCGGCCAGGATCCGGATCTCGGCCGGGTCGGACGATCCGGCCGTCCGCGATGGCATGGGCGATCCAGTCGCGCTCTCGCTGAATGTAGGTGACCTCGGTCTCCCGATCGACTGCCGCGAGCCCGATCAGGTCGATCATCGGCTCGGCGCGGTCGGTGTGGGCGAGCTCGCGTGTCCTGACCATCGCGGAGGGCGTCGTAGGGACAGGCGTCGACGCAGATGCCGCACAGGATGCAGCGGCTCTCGTCGACCTCGTACTTCTCCAGAACCCGCGGCTTGGGCATGAGCGCGCCCGTCGGGCATGTCTCGGCGCAACGCCCGCAGGAGACGCAGGGAGTGTCGTTGAGGCTCATGTCGAGCGGCGTCGTCACCAGGGTGTCGAAGCCGGTCCGCATGAAGTCGTAGCAGGCGGCGCCGACGACCTCGGCGCAGACCTGGGCGCAGCGGCCGCAATCGATGCAGCGCGACGGCTCGCGCAGGATGAAGGCGTGGCTGTCGTCGCGGATGTAGTCGTGGTTGGCGCCGGTGAAGCGGTTCTCGGTCACGCTGCGGAACCCGGCGCCCGGCGTTGTTGGCCGGCTCGAGGGTCGGGAGCGTGGTGCCGTACTCGATGCCGAGTCGGCGCAGGTCGCAGAACGCCGATCGCCTCGCAGGTGCACTGCAGGCAGCGGGTCGACTCGGCCATCACCTCGGCCGGCGTGTAGGGGATCTCGTACTCGACGTAGCTCTTGATGCCGCTCCTTGGCCGGGAGGGCCTTGAGGCGGTTGCGCGGCTCCTTCGGCTCGTCGGTGTACGGCACGATCGAGAGGAACTGCGGCTGCGGCTCGGCCAGCGTCTGGCGCGTCCGGAGCTCGGCCGAGGTCCGTCGCCCTTGAGGTACGCGTCCACCGCATAAGCGCAGCGGCGGCCCTCGGCGACGGCCTGGACGACGGTCGCGGCGCCGATGCGGACGTCGCCGCGTGCCGAAGACGCCCGGACGGCCGGTGTCGAACGTGACCGCGTCGGCCTGTGAGCCGTGCCTCGGTTGCCGCTGCGACGCCGTCGTTGCCGGCGCCGATCCAGGACAGGTCGGGGCCCTGGCCGATGGCCAGCAGGACCCGGTCGCAATCGATCGACGAACTCGCTGCCCGGCGCCGGCTCGGGTCGGCGCCGGCCCGATGCGTCGGGCGCGCCCGGCTGCATGCGGATGAACTCGACGCCGGTGACCTTGCCTGCGGCGTCGGTGATGACGCGGGTCGGCCCGGCCTCGAAGATCATCTTGGCGCCTTCTTCGATGGCCTCGTGGGCCTCGCTCGAGGCGGGCATGTCCTTCATGTCGCGGCGGTAGACGAGCGTCACCTCGCTTGGCGCCCTGGCGGACCGAGGTCCGGGTGCAGTCCATCGCGGTGAAGCCGCCGCCGATGACCACGACCCGAGTGCCCTTGTGGCCCGGGTACGGCAGGCCGAGCGTGGCCGATCCGCAGGTACTCGAGGCCGTCGATCACGCCGTCGGCGTCTCGTTCGGGATGCCGAGCTTGTTCGTGTCGTAGCAGCCGATCGCGACGACCGTCGCGTCGAAGCCCTGGTTCTCGAAGGTCGTCGAGGCTGAAGTCGCGGCCCAGCGCCTTGTTGCATTCGATCCGGCCGCCGAGGCGCCAGACCGCCTCGTACTCGGGATCGAGGACCTCGTCCTTGGGCAGCCGGTACTCGGGGATGCCGTAGCGGAGCATCCCGCCCGGCTGCCGGGTCTCTCTCGAAGACCGTCACGTCGTGGCCGGCGATCAGCAGGTAGTAGGCGGCGGCCATGCCGGCCGGCCCGGACCCGACCACCGCCACGCGCTTGCCGCGTCTTCGGGCTCGGTCTCGAACGGCAGCGGCGGGTCGATGCCGTCCTTCTGGGCTCGCGAGGACGACTGTCGCCGGCGTAGCGGTGGCTGTCGCGGATGGCGATCGCCTCGTCCACCTCGTCGCGGCGGCAGTGCTCCTCGCACGGGGCCGGGCAGACGCGGCCGAGGATCGAGGGGAACGGGATCGTCCGCTTGAAGATGCGCGCCGACTCGCGGAACTGGCCCTCCGCGTTCGCCTTGAGGAAGCCCGGGATGTCGATGTGGCTGGGGCACTTGTTCTGGCAGGGCGGCAGGCAGTAGGCGTTGTGGTCGCTGAAGATCAGCTCGAGGTTCGTGCGGCGGAGGCGGCGGACCTTCTCGGTCTGGGTCTGGACCACCATGCCCGACCTCGGCGCGCCCGCGAGCACGAGATGGGCGGATGCTCCTCGCCCTCGACCTCGACGACGCACATCCGGCAGGCGCCGAAGCCCGGGCAGCTTGGGCTCGTAGCAGAGCGTCGGGACCTCGATGCCGTTGTCGCGGCAGACTTCGAGGATCGTCTGGCCGACCTTGCCCTCGACCACACGCCCGTCGACTTCGAGCCGGATCGCCGGCGTCGAGAGCGGGCGCTGCGGCGCCTGGGTGGTGATCAGACGCTCTTCCGGTGAGTCGTCGATCGGGGTCGTCGGTGTTGCGCGGCGCCATCGCGTCGGGTCGCGAGTCGACACGGCCTGCGCGGCGGTTCCAGACCTCTTTCTGGTTTTCCGCGGGCTTGAGCAAGTTGGCGACGCGTGCGGGGATAGCCTCGTCCCGGCGGACCGAGCGCCGACGACTCCGGCGGCGTGACCGCGGTCGGGGGCCCCGCGACGGCAGGTTTCTCGAGCGCAGCCGGCTGCGGCGGCTCGATCCAGGGCCCGGCACTCGGGCTGCGGCGGACTGTCGGTTCTCGCATGGGACGCCTCAGGAGACCGCCCCGACCCGCGGCCTGGCCAGTGACTGGCAGACCCCGGCGGGGCAGGTGTTTCGAACGATGTGGGCGTCGAGCTCGTCGCGGAAGTACCGGGCGAGGCTCGTGAGCGGCAGCGTTGCGCGGCGCTCGTGGTCGCACAGACCGCTGGCGACGATGTCGGCCGAAAGGTCGGCCAGGCGCGTCAGCTCGTCGCCGCGCGGCTGGCCATCGCAGAAACGCGCTCCGATCTCGGCCATGCGGCGCAGGCCGATCCGGCACGGAATCGTCTTGCCGCAGGCTTCGTCGGCGCAGAAGCGCGTCAGGAGCCGCGGCCAGGTCCACGAGGCAGCTCCGCTCGTCGACGACCACGATCGAGCCCGAGCCCATGTGCGCCCCGGCGTTCTCCAGCGCGTCGTATTCGTAGGCGGTGTCCGAGCGCATCGGGTGGAAGGATGCCGCCCGACGGTCCGCCCACCAGCAGTGCCTTCAGCGTATGAGCGGCTCGGAACACCGCCGGCGAGCTCGAGGATGTCGCGCAGCGGGGTGCCGATCGGAACCTCGGCGACGCCGGGCTGGGCCACCGAACCGGACACCTGCACCAGTGTCGTGCCCGGGCTCGCCTTCGACCCGATCGCGGCGTAACCACCGGGTCCACGCCCGACGATCGTCGGGATCGCGGCGAACGTCTGGGGATGCGTGGATGAGGGTCGGCTGGCCGAAGAGGCCGCGGCTCGGTCGGGATAGGGCGGCTGCTGCTCCGGCTGGCCGCGCTTGCCTTCGAGGCCCTTGAGCAGGACCGTTTCCTCGCCGAGCATGTACGAGCCCTGCAGCGGCTTGACCGTGGCGGTGATCTCGAGCCCGCGGCCCAGGAGTCTCAGGCCGAGGAAGCCGCGTTGCTCGGCGGCGGCGATCGCCGCAGTCGATGACCCGAATGGCGTCGGTGGCCTCCGCCCGGACGGCGACGATGATCTCCGGCTGCCCCGACCGCAAAGGCGGCGATGGCTGCGCCCTCCAAGACCGCGTATGGGTTCGTCTCGAGCAGGAGCCGGTCGGTCATGACGGCCGGATCGGCCTGGTAGCGCGTTGACGACGACGTAGCGGCGGTCAGCCTCGGCTCAGTGCGCAGACTCGCCACTTCTCGCCGGTCGGAAAGCCCGGAGCCGCCGCGGCCGCGCAGCCCGGAGCGCGCGACCGTGGCGATGGTCGCGGCCGACGCCCATCTCCTCCACGGCGCGCCGTGAACCGCCGACTCGCCCGAGGCGTCCAGGCCCGTCGGATGGCTGGCGTCGAGATCGGCGGCGGCCTCGCGGATGTGGCCGGCGTCGGGAACGGAGCAGCTTCGGCCAGCGGGCCGGGGTCGGCGAGGCACGGTGCGAAGGCCGTCATGCCGACCGCGGGCTTCGGCCGGCGAGCGAGCGCCGCCCAGGCGCCCGCGCCGGCCGGGGTCAGGTCCGGCTGCGGCTTGCCGTCAGGGTCACCAGCGGCGACGCCGCGCCGGGGATGTGGAGCGGCAGCTGCTCGAGCGCCACCTTGCCGGCCGGGCGAGCGGCCGAGCTCGGTGCCGAGCTCGGCCGCGAGCGCCTTCGCGATCCTGCCCGCCGCCGGCGATCAGGCAGCTCGTGCAGCGGCACACGGCCACGGTCCGAGCGGGCTTGTCGAAGTGCAGATGCCGGTAGTACGTGGCCGTGCCGTAGATCAGCGCGTAGGGGGCGCCGGTAACATGGCTGACGTGCTTGAGCGCCGCGACGGGCAGGTAGCCGTAGGCGGCCTGGATCTCCTCGAGGATGGCCGAGCGTCTCGCTGCGGGTCGAAGTCGTGCCCCTCGAGGATGCGTCGCACGGCGGCCATGTCGACGGGCTCGAAGTGGGCGAAGGCCGGGTCGGGCACCGGCCGGCCGGAGCGGCGCAGGGCCGATTCCTCGCGCCGCTCGCCGTACGTCTCGGGCGCGCCCCAGTGGACGTGGAAGCGGCCCTTCGTGTCGAAGCCGCCCATGTCGATGCACTCGACAGGGCAGGCCTGGGCGCACTGGAAGCAGGTCTCGCACTTGAGGTTGCCGAACTCGTCGTAGAGCAGCTGGAGCCGGCCGCGGAACCTGACCGCCATGGTCGGGCTGGGTCTCCGGGTACTGGATCGTGGCCTTCGGCTCGAAGAAGCGGCGCAGCGTCAGGGCCATGCCCTTCGCGATGCCGAGGCCCGGGACGAAGCTCATCGGTGCCATCACCGGTTGAGAAGGACGACGGCGGCAGCCGTCACGAAGAGGTTCAGCAAGGACGCGGGCAGCAGCCACTTCCAGGCGAAGCCCATCAGCTGGTCGACCCGGACCCGCGGCAGCGTGGCTCGCATCCAGACGAAGACGAAGACGAAGAACGTACGTCTTGCCCATGAACCAGAACAGGCCTCGAGACCCAGTCGAGGGCGATGAAGCCGCGCCAGCCCGACGAGGCCCACGCGACCACAACGGTCGCGAAGAGCGAAGCCGAGCGATGATCGCGTCCAGGCAGGCTCCAGCTGCGGCCTCCGAAGAGCCGGACCGGCACGGCGCAGCACGATCGGTGCCGATCAGACGACGAGCCAGGAACGCGATCCCGACCCAGCAGGGTGCCGATTCGAGAGATCGAGCCAGTTGAGGTTGTAGGCCCAGGGCCAGTTGAACGGCGCGGTCCAGCCGCCGAAGAACAGGGTCGACGGTGAGCGCCGAGACGATGAAGACGTTGACGTACTCGGCGAAGAAGAAGAAGCCGAAACGCATGCCCGAATACTCGGTGCGCGAAGCCGGCCACGATCTCCGAGTCGGCCTCGGTCAGGTCGAACGGGCGTCACGGTTGGCCTCGGCCGTGGCGGCGATGAAGAAGATGACCGCCGCGAGCGGCTGCTTGAAGACGAACCAGTCGAAGAACGATCCCGACTGCGCGAGCACGATGTGGTTCAGGCTCATCGTCCCGGCGAGGATGATCACGCCCACCACCGACAGAGTCAGCGGGATCTCGTAGCTCACGATCTGGGCCGCGGAGCGGAGGCCGCCGAGCAGCGAGTACTTGTTGAAGCTCGACCAGCCGGCCATCAGCAGACCCAGCGACCGCTCAGGCCGCCGATCGCGAAGAAGTAGAGCAGGCCGATGTTGAGGTCCTGGCCGAACAGGCCCGGGGCAAACGGGATGACCAGGAGCGTCATCACGCTGGCCAGGTAAGTCACGACCGGCGCCAGGGTGAAGACCGGCACGTCGACGCCGGTCGGGGCGAAGTCCTCCTTGGAGAGCACCTTGAGGCCGTGGATGACGCTCATCGCCGCGCCCCATGGCCCGACGCGGTTCGGCCCGATTCGCAGGTTCATCGCGGGCGATGACCTTGAGCTCCAGGTAGATGATCACGAAAGCCGTCGGTACGGTCATCAGCAGGATCGACGGTGGCGGCCACGAAGAATCGGACGAGCGGCAGGTTGGCGCCGAGGAAGTCCACGAGCGGGCCGGCCGAGCGATGACGATGACCAGCACGGTGGCCACCGCCAGGCACGAGCGCGCAGCGGCACGACAGATGGCGAGGCAACCGCGCCGGCAGCGTCGACGATGCGCGTCCAGGTCCGCGTGCGCGACGGCTCACTTGTCGACCCCGCCCATGACCGGGTCGAGGGAGGACACGATGGCCATCGTGTCGGCGAGCAGGTTGCCGGGCAGAAGCAGCCGGCACCACCTCGAGGTTGAGGAAGCTCGGGTCGTGGATGCGGAACCGGAACGGCTGGTCGCGTGCCGTCGCTGATGGCGTAGACGCCCATCATGCCGCGCGGTCCCTCGACGGCCGCCCAGGCCCGGCCGGGGCGCGGCCGCAGCAGCCGCGGCAGCTTGGCCATGATCGGCCCGTCGGGCATCTTGTGGAGGCACTGGTCGATGATCCGGATCGACTCGCGGATCTCGTCGACGCGGATCAGGTAGCGGGCCAGCGAGTCGCCCTCGTCGCGCGTCGGGATGTTGAACTCGAGCTCGGGGTAGACGCTGTACGGATGCGCCCGGCGGACGTCGAACGGCGACGCCCGAGGCGCGCAGGTTGGCGCCGGTGATGCCCATTCGGAGCGCCAGCGTCGCGATCCAGGACGCCGATGCCGCGCGCCCGGCGGACGAAGATCTCGTTCTCGTTGAGCAGCGTGGCGTTGGCCTCGGTCTGCCTGGCGGCGCGGCTCATCCAGTCGCCCAGCCGGCTCATGAACTCGTGGTTGAGGTCGCCGTTGACGCCGCCGATGCGGAAGTAGTTGAAGAGCATCCGTGCGCCGGTGAGCGCGGCGAGCATCTCCACGATCTCGTCGCGCTCGATGAAGCTCGTAGAGGATCGGCGTCAGGCCGCCGAGGTCCAGCGCCAGGAAGCCCATGTACAAGCGTGTGGCTGGCGATCCGCAGCAGCTCCGCGGTCAGGACGCGGATGTACTCGGCGCGGCGCGGCACCTGCACGTCCATGAGCTTCTCGAACGCCAGCACCGGCGGTCCACTCCTGGAAGAGCGAGCTGATGTATTCGAGCGGGTCGACGTGGTCGATGACGTGGTAGTAGTCCGAGTTCTCGCAGATCTTCTCGACGCCGCGATGCAGGTAGCCGATGACCGGATCCACGTCGACGACCTGCTCGCCGGACAGCTTGAGGACCAGCCGCAGGACGCCGTGCGTCGCACGGATGCTGCGGGCCCACGTTCAGGAACATCTCGCCGTCCCGAGCGAGTAGAACTCGGCTTCGCGCTCGGTCCGTGTCGGATACGGCGGGATCGGCTCGAAGAGATCGGCCCGACTGCGCTCCAGCGTACGCGCGGGTCGTCCGCGATCGTGATGCGCGGGCGTGCCGGCTCGGCCGCGGCATCGGCCGGGTGGCGCGGCCCTGGTCGTCGATGGCGGTCGGGCGGTCGGGCAGTCGAGCCTCAGTCGGACGGCGCTCGTCGGATCCCGGATCGCCGGGCGAGCGGCCGGCCGTGGATCGTCGCAGGGTCTGCCGGCGCGTGCGGCCGCTCGACATGGCGGACGCCCGCGCCGGGGGAGCGAGCCGCATCGTCGGGCAGGAAGAAGTCCTTGCGGAGCGGGAAGCTCGTGTAGTCGGCCGGCATCAGGATGCGGCGCAGGTCGCGGTTGCCCTCGAAGATGATCCCGAACATGTCGTAGGCCTCGCGCTCGAGCCACTCGGCGCCGATCCACAGGAAAGTGGCGGAGGGCACGCGTGGGTCGTCCCGCGACAGGCCGTCGGCGATGACGCGCAGCCAGTCGGGAGTTCTCTCGCTCCAGAGGTGATAGACGACCTGCATGACCTCGCCCGTATCCACGCCGGCGAGGTCGGCCAGGATTTCGAAGCGAAGCTCCGGGTCGTCGTGGAGGATCGCCAGCACTTCGGCACAGGCTGCCGGGCGTCGATGCGGATCTCGGTCTGGTCGTGGCGCTGGCGGACCGGCCCGCGCAGATGCGTCGCCGAGACGCAGTTCGAGGCGGCGCCGGAGCGATCGATCCATGGGTTAGATCTTGTCCGGCACGGTGGGCCCGATCTCCCGCTCGGCCCAGTGGCCGCGGCGGTCCTTGACGATCTGGCCGAGCTGGAGCATCCCGTAGATAAGCCCTTCCGGCCGGGGCGGGCAGCCCGGGATGTAGACGTCGACGGGCATGATCCGGTCGATGCCCTGGACCGTGGAGTAGCTGCGCTTGTATCGGCCGCCCGAGACGGTGCAGTCGCCCAGGGCGACGCACCACTTGGGCTCGGGCATCTGCTCCCACAGGCGCAGGAGCGGGCCGGACATCTTGGTCGTGAGCGTCCCGGCCACGATCAGCACGTCCGACTGGCGCGGGCGAGGCGCGGAACGGGAACATGCCCCAGCGGTCCATGTCGTTCTTGCTGGTGGCCGCCGACATCATCTCGAAGGCGCAGCAGGCCAGGCCCGAGAGGAGCGGCCAGAGGCTGTTGGCGCGGATGAGGTCGAGGACGTAGTCGGCTTTCGTCGGGACGACGTCGAGCCCTCCCCAGCGGCCGTCGTCCTGGCGTGCCGGCGTCGGTCTCGCCGTACTCGCGGAGGTGGGTGATCTCCGGCGGGCGTCCTCCCTCGTACGCGAGCGGGCTGGTCGGGGTCCAGAGAGTGTTCGGGACGACGATCGGGGCAGTCAGGGCAGCCGGGGGCGCAGGTACGAGCTGCCGGCCGGCGGCGCGCCTTGCGGCCCCTTGCGCTGCGGTCCGCCTACCGCCATGTCAGGACTCCCTTGCGCCAGGCATAAGCCAGGCCGAGCATCAGGACGAGCACGAAGATGCCCATGCTCACCAGGCCGCCCATCAGAAGGCTCCGAAAGACGATCGCCCACAGGAAGAGGAAGACGACCTCGACGTCGAAAGCGACGAACAGCAGGGCGTAGATGTAGAAGCAGATGCCGAAGCGGCCCCAGGTGTCGCCGTAGGTATCGATGCCGCTCTCGTAGGGCATGCCCTTGTGGCGGTCGCCCCGGTTGCGGTGGGAGATGAACCACGCCAGCCCGATCGACGAGGAACACGAAAGAGACTCCCGCCGTCGCCAGCCCCGCCACATACCAGATGCCGGTCATGTTCCTCCAGCCGACCCGGCCTCGCGGTGAGGCGCCGCGGGTCGCACGCGAGCGTTTCTCTCCGTCGGCCGCGGGGACGGGTTCGATGCCACGTTCCCACGCGGTCCACGGGAGAGTCTAGCAGCAGGCGCCGCAGAATCGGGCAAGAGCGGCGGGTGGTCGCGAGGGAGCCGGTGCGGGCGGCCCGGGGCTAGTCGCGCCGCCCGCAACATCCGGTTCGAACCGCCAGCGGGGTAGCGACTGACGACTCGGGTCGAACTTCGATGTCAACGGAGCTCCCACCCGAAAAGCGGCCCCCGAGCTCCGACTCGAAGGGTGGCCCATTGCTCGCTCACCGACAATACGTCGGCTAGCCTATCGGCCGGCTCGTCTCCCGCCGCATCTCGAGGACGCGGAAGCGGCCCATGTGGCGCGGATCGAGCATGCGCACGATGCCGGACCGGGCGCGGAGATAGTCCTCGGCGGTGGTCGCGCGCGATTCCTGGAGAGCGCGCAGTTCCGATTCGAGGCCGGAGGCCACGAGGAATTCCGATTGAGTGGTGAGTGCCGCGCAACGAAGACCGCGCCGCTCCCCGAGGACCTGCAGCGCGGTGAAGTCGACATGCGCCGTCAGATCGACCAGGCCGGGATCGGTGAACGGATCGTCCACGACCCGATGGCCGCGATAGCCGAGCAGCGTCCCGGCCAGGTGGCGCGGGCCGTAGAGCTCCGCGGCCTCGTAGCCGTAGTCGATGACGAGGACGTAGCCCCACTCCAGCCGAGCGGCCGCGTCGTCGAGCCAGGGGGCGAGGCCGAGGCAGATTTCGCCGACCTGCCCTTCGGCCAGGCCGAACGGGTCGATGCCATCGTCGATCAGCCGGTCGGCCAGGGCGGCCGTGGACGGCGGAGCCGTGAGTTCCACGAACCCGTCGCGCCATTCGACGAACAGTTCCAGCAGCTCCCCGCCGCGGATCACGACCTTGTGGACGGGGATGGCATCGAGGAACTCGTTGGCAAGGAGGACGCCTGTGACGGGTACGGAACCCTCGGAGGGCGCGCCGAGGGCCGGAAGGCGGTCGCCGAGGCCGGCTTCCGCGAAGCGCCGTCTCAAGTCGGCGAGCCGGTGGGGGTTCGACTCGATGGGTTCGCAACGGGTGGCCGCCAGGAGGTCGTCCGCGCCGTGGCGGCGCATGCCTTCGAATATCGAGACGGCCAGCGTGCCCGATCCCGCGCCGTACTCGATCAGGCTGAACGGGTCCGGCCGGCCGAGCTCGGTCCACATCTGCTCGATGCGGCGAGCGATCGTCCAGCCGAATATCGGGTGCGTCTCCGGGGCGGTCAGGAAATCGCCGGCGTCGGTGGGGCGGTCGGCGGCCTGGCGGTAATAGCCGAGGCGCGGCTCATAGAGCGCCAGTTCCATGAAGCGGGCGAAGGTGATGCGCCGCGCCGGAGATCGGTCGATCTCGGTCCGTATGAGGTCGACAAGCGCCGCGGAGCGGTCGGCCGGCGAAGGATCGGCCGGCGAACGATCGGCCGGCGGCCGGGGACCGGTTCGACGCGGGAGCTCCCCCGACGGAGGCCGGCGTTCGGTCGTCATCGTTTCCCCGCCCGAGCTCGCTGCGCGAGCAGGCGCAGCCCGCCGTTCGCGATGGTGTGGCCGCCGAGGAGGATCGGCTGCCCGGAAGAGGGAGTGATCTGGCCCGCAGCCAATTCCGTGAGGGCGCGCAGCCACGGATCGGCGATGGACTCCGCCAGCAGCAGATCCGAGGCGAATTGTCTTCGGCGCCGGGCCAGGTTGACTCGTCGGCGCCGTTGCGGTGCGCTATGAGAACGCGCGTGTCGATAACCGCGGCGTCGGCCAGGCGCGCGACGGTCGCGGCGAGGGCTTCCGGGCCGTCGCGGTCGAGCAGCTCCCCGAGAATGGAGCGCGGGGGGCGCGAGCCGGTCGTGGCCCCGGATTGGGCAAGCAGGCCGGCGGCGCGCAAGCCGCGCTCCTCGACGAGCGCGCGGACCCGGCAGGCCACGCCGCTCTCCAGCCAGCGGAGAGTGGCTGCCGACACGCGGCCGGCGACCAGCAGCTCCGCCCGCCGATTCCGAAGCACGTCGGAAAGGGCCGCCAACCGCTCGCCGACAAGTGGCGCCGTTCCGTGGAAACGGCGCCCGGCCGGCCCGCCGAGCACGATCAGATCGAGGGGAGTGTCGACGTCCACGCCCAGCCGCCAGCGCGCTCGGAGATCCGCTACGGCAACTCCGGCTCGCTCCTCGAGCCAACGGGGAAGGGCGTTGTCGGCGGGGAGCGGCGGCAAACCCGCCAGATCTCTCGCCGTCGACACCGCGACCACGTCGGCCGAAAAGCGGTTGTTCGCGAGGGCGTGCCCGCCGGGGCCCGCCGCGATTTCCACGAACCGTCGCAGATCCGCTGCCCGCGCCAGCGGGATGCTCCCCGAGCCCAGGACGACCACGCCACCTTCGCCCGTTGAGCTATCGACGCGCGCGGCTTGCACGAAGCCACTCCGCGCGGCCCGATCGCGGATTGTGTTCGCCAGTCGCTCCCCGAAAGACAGCCCGTCCGGCGGCTTTGCCACGATCTCCGCCTCGTCCGCGCCGACCTCCAGGAACGCAGCCCGCTGCCGCTCCGCCATCTCGCGCCGCGCGCCGGCCAGCTCGCGTACCAAGGGCCCGGCACCGTCCGGAGCCTCGGCGTGGAAAATAAGCACGACAACAGGGCGCACCAGCGGAGTCTAGCCGCGGCGCCCGACGGCGCGACGCCGCGCAGACGGAGCAAGTGGAAAAGGTTCGGGCGTACATCGGCCTCGGGGCCAACATCGGCGACGCCTCGGGCACGCTCGCGGCGGCGGTGCATGCGCTCGCGGCGCTACCCGGCGCCGGCCTGGCGGGCGTTTCGCGCCTCTACCTGACGGTACCAGTCGGGATCGTGGATCAGCCCGACTTCCACAACGCGGTCGTCGGGCTCGACGTGCCTGCGGGCCCGGGCGGCAACACGGGTCCGATCGCCCTGCTGCTGGCACTCAAGTCGATCGAGGGCGCCTTCGGCCGTAAGGAGCGCTTTCGGAACGGGCCGCGCGAGCTCGACCTCGACGTGCTCACGTTCGGCGATCAGTACCTCGCCGTTGAGAGGCCGGAAGCGGGTCGCTCACCCGACCCGGACAAGGCGCTGCGTCTGCTCGAAGTCCCGCACCCGGAGGCGCGTTACCGCCTGTTCGTATTGGCTCCGTTATCCGACCTGGCGCCCGATCTGGTCCCGCCGGGCTGGGGCGAAATCCGTGGCCCAGGCACGCGTCCGACAGGAATCGGTCGAAGGCGCCTCGGCAGTTCGGGCGATAGCTCGCTGGGATCCCGTGGCGGGTCGATGGGAAGCTGAAATCCTAGGGTTCGGCTCGGACACTCGGATCTTCGTCAGTTCCAGGTCCAGACCTCGCCCGTCTCGGCGTCGACCTGAACCGGGCCCTGCGGCAGCGAAACGACCCACGACCAATCGTGTCCGCTCGGATCCCCGGGGTAGCCGTCGAGACCCATGAACTCGGGGTGAGGTTGGTCGGCCGGGTTCGCCGTTGCGCCGGACGACGCGCCGGCCAGTTTCATCGCCGCCTGGTGGCCGACGATCGGGACCGAGATCTCGAGGCCGTTCCGCAGATCCCGGAAAGCGAAGACGGAACCGCTCTCGGCATTCACGAGCACTTCCAGGCTCGGTTTGGCGGCGGCAGGAGCGGACCAGGTGACGTCGTATAGGGCCACCGAGGCCCGTTTGATCGGCCCGGCGGCGTCTGTCAGGCCCGTGGTCGAGATACCGCCGCGAGCGAGAAACGATCGGGCGGCGCCGAGTGCCGCGTCCGCGTCGACCACCACTGCCTCCGAATTGGGAAGTCGGTCCTTGATCACCGCCGCGAGGACAGCCCCGGAGTCTGCATCGACGAATGCGACGGCCGTGTCTCCCTGGGCTTCGATGACCGGCTTTCCCGAGACGGTGATTTCGTATTTCCAGGCTCGCACGTCGACGCCGGCCAGTGTCGAGGCCGCGTCGGCCGCTCGGTCGTCCGAGACGGGCCAGGGCGTCCAGCCGGGCGGGTGGGTCGGCGTCGCGAGGCAGCCGCAGGCGGGGGGAATGAGGAGTCCCAAACCTACCGGCAAGGACACCACGGCAAGCACGACCAGCGCCGCGGCCAGGACGAAGAAGCCAAGATGCGAGGCTCTCGGAGTAGTACGTCCCGACATTTCGCCCCCGCGAATGTGGGAGGCGAAGCGGCAGGCCCCTCTCGGTATGGGCTCCGACCTGCCGTCCCGCCGCCCCCCTCGACCCGGTCGCCCGGGGATCCCTTTCCTCCGACCCCCGACCGGTCCGTCAGGTCCGATCGGTGTCAGAGATAATTCGAAGCGGGAGGCTCTGCGGATCACTCCCCGATTGCGCTGGGGCGCGCGCGGCGATTCATTCTGCTGTGGCGGGGCGCCGGGGCGTGGCGGGACGCCGGGGCGTGGCGGGGCGCCCGGGGAGGAGCGCCGGGCTGGTGCCGTGCCCCACCTTTCCAGCCGGGCGGGCGCCCCAACGATATGGGGGCGGGCGCAGTGTTGAAGCGTAGCTTCGCCCGGCCGATCGGGGAGTTCCCGGAGCCGAATTCGTGTTTAGTGCCGCCCCCGGCGACATCTAGGGAAATTCCCCCTCACTCCGCCCCGCCTCGCCTCGCCCCGCCCAGCGCCCCGCGCCGCCCGCCGCTTCGCCCCGCGCCGCTCTCCCCGGTCAGTGGCGGAAGTGGCGCCGCCCTGTGAAGACCATGGCCATGTGGTGCCGGTCGGCGACCTCGATCGCCATCTCGTCGCGGATCGAGCCGCCCGGCTGGATGATCGCCGTGACGCCGGCCTGAGCCGCGATCTGGATGCCGTCGGGGAACGGGAAGTAGGCGTCGCTGGCCATGACCGCCAGCCGGGCCCGGTCGCCGGCGCGTCGCAGCGCGATCTCGACGCGACGTCTGGCGGCTCGCCTGGGCCGCGCCGATGCCGACCGTGGCCGCGTTGCGGGCCAGGACGATCGCGTTCGAGCGGACGTGGCGGACCGTTCGCCAGGCGAACAGCAGGTCGGTCAGCTCCTCGAGCGTGGGCCGCCGCTTGGTCACGACCTGGAGCTGCGTCTTGTCGAGCCCCAGCTCGTCCTTGCGTCTCGACCAGGAGGCCGCCGGCGATGCGCTTGAAGTCGAGGTTGGCGATGCCGTAGTCGCGCGGGCCTTCGATCGGGTTCTGGCGGCACGGCCAGCAGAGCGCAGCTGGGGCTTCTGGGCGAGGATGCCGATCGCGGCCTCGGCTGTACGACGGGCGCGACCACGGCCTCGTACGAGTTCGCCGCGATCTCGCGCGCCGTCGCCCCGTCCAGCTCGCGGTTGACGCCGACGATGCCGCCGAAGCACGAGACCGAGTCCGTCTCGAGCGCCTTGCGGTAGGCCTCGACGAGCTCGTCGTGCGGAGGCGAGGCCGACCGGATCGGTGTGCTTGACGATCGCAACCGTCGGCGCCGTGAAGTCGCGTCGCGATCGGCGTAGGCGGCGTCGAGGTCGAGCAGGTCGTTGAACGAGGGCCGCGATGCCCTGGAGTCTGCGCGGCATCGGCGAGGGTGCCGGCCCGGTGGGTCGTTTCGCGGTAGAAGGCCGCGTGCTGCGTGCGGGTTCTCGCCGTAGCGCAGGTCCGCAACCTTCTCGAGGACCATCGCCAGGCGGCTCGGGAACGCGTCGCCGGTCGACGTTGGACAGGTAGGCGGCGATCTCGGCGTGGTAGGCGGCCACGAGGCCGAACGCCTCGGCCGCCAGCCGCTGGCGGAGCTCGGCCGAAACCGCGCCGCGCTCCCGGATCTCGGCCACGACCTGGGGATAGCGGGCCGGATTGGCCACCGCGGCCACGCCGGCGTAGTTGCGGGCCGCGGCCGCGAGCAGGGCCGCGCCGCCGACGTCGATCATCTCGATCGCCTCGTCGATCGGCACGAGCCGGCCGCCGACCTGCGGCGCGAACGGCGCTGACGTTGACGGCCACGAGATCGATCAGGCCGATGCCCTGGCTTCTCGAGCTCCGCGAGCTGGTCGGGCCGGTCGCGCCGGGCGAGGATGCCGGCGTAGATCGCGGGATGGAGACGTCTTGACCTGGCCGCCCGCCATCGGCTCGGTGCCGGTCAGCTCCGAAACGGAGCGCACCTCGACGTTTTCTGCGGCGAGGGAGTCGCGCGTGCCGTCGGTGGCGAAGACTTCGATGCCCAGGCCGAGCAGGTCGCGGGCGAACGGGGCGATGCCTTCGCGGTTAGCCACCGAGAGCAGGGCTCGCACCGGGCAAACCTCCCTACTGCCTGAGCGTCCGGCTCATGGACTCCGAGCCGCTCTCCCGGCGGCGTGCGGCGGGTTGCGTCAGGTCGTGCGGGTAGCTGCCTCGGCCGCCGTTCCGGATCGGGCCGAGTATACCGCCCGGCCATGGCATACTCAGCTACACTCGCGGAGGGCCATCAGGCGAGGCCGACAACCGCTGCGCTAACATCAGTGTCCGGCCACTTCCAACACCGACCGCGTGATAGCCGCTCACCAAGGACCTGGCCGCAAATGATCGATCTGGAGGGTCGGCGAACGCTCGTGGAACTCAGCTCCTTTGGGTCGGCGTTCAACGACGCGAACTTCCATCCGATCTACGCGGCAACATGGGAGCTGGCAGTCGTTCTGCTGGTCCTTTCCGTTGTCCTGTACAACTTCCAGGGCCGGCGGCTCCGCAACTACTCTGTCTTCCTCGATCTCAACGAGTGGCTACTGTGGACATCGATCGGCGTCTTCGGCGTCATCGGGATGTGCGCCCTCTTCCAGTTCGACTTCATCTTCGTCCTGCCCTCGATGGTCGGCGGTGCGGCGCTCTTCATCTGGGTCCGCTTCATCCATTTCCCGCCGCTGATCGACGCTTACGAACAGCGCCTGGCCCGCCAGCGCTACTTCCAGCGAGCGCGCGTCTCTCACCCCGAGGCCACTATCCGCCCGAAGGCGCTGCCGAAGAGCAAGCGCCGCCGCCGCTAGCGGCACGGGCGCGGACGGCGCCCTGGAACGGGGCGGCTCCGACGATGGACATCCGCCGGTTCGGTATCGGTCATCGGCGACCGGAAGGTCCCCCGGGAACGCACGGCGTCAGCGGCCAGTCGATCCACGCCGACGAGATTGGTGTCATCGCGGAACTCGCCTTCCGCGCCCACGGCTCCATCGCGGCGCACGCGAACCCGAACCTAACGTATTTCGTGGTGATCGAGGGCGGCGGTTTCGTCCAGGTAGGCGAGGAGGTGGCCCGGATCGCGGCGGGTGAAGCGGTGGTGTGGCCGCCGAACGTGATCCACGCGGCCTGGACGGAGCTCACTCCGATGCGTGCCATCGTCGTGGAATTCGCGACGCAGGCCTCGGAGCCGTTGCTCGCCGCGGGCGCCGCGGGCGACGACTCGATTGACCCGAGCGCTGCCGCGGGCCGACCGCTCGTCGGAGATCTGGCTGCGCGGTCTGCCGTGCCGCCGCCCGATCGCGAATCGCCCGAAAAGGAGCCCTGGTAGCTCAGGGAAGCGAGCGACTCAGGAGTAGCCGGTCCTCGCCGCGCGCCGGATAGCGCCGGTCCACGGCGAGGTCGGTGAAGCCGTTCGTGCGGAAGAATGCGCGCGCCGCGACCGACGACGGGTAGATCGCGGCGTCGGACAGCGTCCAGGCGAGCAGGCGGAGCGATCCAGCGGCCAGGGCGTCGTCGGCGACGGCCGTCGTGAGCCTCCGGCCGATGCCGTGGCCGCGCAGCCGCGGCGCGACCGCGAGGAGCGTCAGCTCCGCGGGGCGATCTTCCGTCTCGAACGTCAGGCCGTCGAAGCCGCGCGGGTCGTCGGTGCCGCGGGGTCGGTCCCAGGGGGCCCAGCTCGCGAGGCCGACCAGTTCGTCCGCGATCTCCGCGAGGAACAGCTGCGCTGCGGCCGGCAACTCATGGGCAAGTTCGGGCGCCAGGCGGTCGACGAAGTCGCGGATCGCGGGCTGGTCGACCTCGGATGCGCATCGGACGGTCGGCTCGGCGGCGAGTTCGGTGGCAAGCTCGGTGGCTAGTTCGGCCGCGTCGGTGGCTGTCGCGGGCGTCGGCCGATCCGCTTCGGTGGCCAGGAGCGCTCCGAGCTGGCCGAGCATCCGGGCCGTGGCACCCCAGACCCGCTCACCCTCCACCGGGTATACGCCGTAACGAATCAGTCGTTGGCGGATCGTGCGCTCTTCCAGCTCGACGGGAGCGTCAGGCAGAAAAGCCTCTACCGGCGCCTCGATGATCCGCGCGACCTCGTCCGGCGCGGGCCGGCATTCCGGACGGCGCTCGGCCACCGCGACCACGGGAGTGATCCGGAAACCGGAGACGGTGAGCGGGAAGACCTCCAGAACGCCGGTCACCTTGAGGCCGCAGGCCTGCGGGTCGAGCGCCACTTCCTCGGCTGCCTCGCGGAGAGCCGTCGCGATGGGGTCGTTGTCCTGGGGTTCGGCTGAGCCGCCGGGGAAGCTCACTTCGCCGGCGTGGGTGCTGATATGGGCGACGCGTGCAGTCAGCAGGACGCGAGCCTGACCCTCGGCGTCGGGGAAGAGCAGGACCAGCACCGCCGCCGGCCGGCCGCGTCGGAACGCATCCGGACTCGCGGCGGTGGCGCCCTCTTCGAACGCGTCGAGCCTGATCGGGGTGAGAATTGCCGGCGCCGCGGGGAGTTCCCTCGGCAGCGCCGCGAGTCGCTCCTGAACCAGTTCGAACCTCACGGCAGCACGATACCGTGGCACGACCCTGTGCGCTGGCACCGTGGCGTGGCGGGGCGCGGGCGGCTCGGGGACAGGGGCGGGGCGCGGGGACGGCCGCGGATTTCCCGCCATATCGCCCGGGGCGGGCCGGGCGGGCCGGGGCCGGGGATTTCCCCGCCGTATCGCCCGGGGCGGCGTTAAGTTGTCTCCCGAAGGGAAGCGCGATGACGCCGGCCGCGAAATGGCTCGGCGGCCCGGCAACCCCGGATCCGGGCCCGTGATGAGCGCCCTTCATGGCCGCATTTCCGTTGCGAATCCCCAGGAAAGGGCTGGTCGCCTCAGTCCGGGGGGCCTGTCGAGTCGACCGATCTCGCATTGTGCCGCCCCGGGACGACACCCCGGGGAAGCTGGTGCCGGGAAAGCGCCGAGAAGGGCCAGTAGACCGCTCCCCGTGCCAGCGCCGCCGCTCCCCGTGCCAGCGCCGCCGCTCCGGGGGATGGGCCGCTCGATGCCCCGCGCCCACGTACCCGCGCCGCTCCCCCGTGGCCGGGTGCCGTCAGTTCACGCGCTTCGGGCCCTCCTCGTCGCCCGGACGCCCCGTCCAGACCGCGTCGACCGCCGCCGCGACGCCCGCCGGTTCCGGGCCCTTCCGCGCACTCCGCGCGTCGCGCCGATCCGCGGCATCCGCCAGCACCGTCGAGGCGCCGGAACGGAACACCAGCACGCCGCCGATCGCGTCCGCATCCGCCACGACCGTGGTCCCCGGCTTGATCTCGCTGCGCAGCAGTGCGCGAGCCAGCGGGTTCTCGACGAGCCGCTGGATCGTCCGCTTCAGCGGCCGAGCCCCGTAGGCCGGGTCCGTGCCCTCGCGCACGATGAGCGACCGCGCCGCCGGCGTCAGCCTCCAGCGCGATGTCCTGGCCCGCCAGCCGCCTCTGCAGGTCGGCCAGCAGCAGATCCACGATCGCCGCCAGATCGATGTCGGTCAGCGAGTGGAAGACGATGACCTCGTCGATCCGGTTGAGGAACTCGGGCCGGAACTGGACGCGCAGCGCCTCGGTGATCTGGCGCTTCATCTGGTCGTAGGCCGTGGCATCGCCGGCATCGCCGCGCTCGGTGAACGACGAGATGAACTGCGAGCCCACGTTGCTGGTCATGATCAGGACGGTGTTCCGGAAGTCGACCGTTCGACCCTGGCCGTCCGTGAGACGCCCGTCGTCGAGGACCTGCAGCAGGATGTTGAAGACGTCCGAATGCGCCTTCTCGATCTCGTCGAGCAGGACCACCTGGTAGGGCCGCCGCCGAATCGCCTCGGTTAGCTGGCCGCCTTCTTCGTAGCCGACGTAGCCGGGAGGCGCGCCGACGAGCCGCGACACGGAGAACTTCTCCATGTACTCGCTCATGTCGATGCGGACCATGGCCGCCTCGTCGTCGAAGAGGAACTCGGCCAGTGCGCGCGCCAGTTCGGTCTTGCCGACGCCCGTAGGGCCGAGGAACAGGAACGAGCCGATCGGCCGCCGCGGGTCCTTGAGCCCGGCTCGAGCGCGGCGGACCGCGTCCGACACGGCCTGGATCGCTTCGTCCTGGCCGACCACGCGCTCGTGGAGCCGCTCTTCCATGTGGACGAGCTTGGCCGTCTCGCCTTCGAGCAGCTTCGTCACCGGCACGCCGGTCCACGCGGCCACGATCTCGGCGATGTCGTCGGCGGTGACCTCTTCCTTGAGCAGCCGGTCCGGGCCCGACAGGGCGGCGATTGCCGCCTCCTGCTCTTTCTGGCGCGCCTGAAGTTCCGGCAGCCGGCCGTACTTCAGCTGGGCGGCGGTGCCGTAGTCGGCTTCGCGCTCGGCCTGCTCGATGCGCACCTGGAGTGCCTCGATCTCGGCCTTCGTCGCTCGAACCGCCTGGATGGCATCCTTCTCGCGCCTGCCAGCGCTGCTTCATTGCCGCGGCCTGCTTCGCCGGTTTCGGCGAGCTCGCGCTCGAGGATCTCGAGGCGTGCCTTCGAGGCTTCGTCGGTCTCCTTGCGCAGCGCCTCGCGCTCGATCTCGAGCTGGATGCGCCGGCGCTCGAGCTCGTCGAGCTCGACCGGCATCGAATCGATCTCCATGCGCAGCCGGCTGGCCGCCTCGTCCACCAGGTCGATGGCCTTGTCGGGCAGGAAGCGCTCGGTGATGTAGCGGTTCGAGAGCGTGGCGGCCGCCACCAGCGCCGAATCCGTGATCCGGACGCCGTGGTGCACCTCGTACTTCTCGCGCAGGCCGCGCAGGATCGAGATCGTCTCCTCGACCGTGGGCTGGTCCACGACGACCGGCTGGAAACGCCGCTCCAGAGCGGCGTCCTTCTCGATGTGCTTGCGGTATTCGTCGAGCGTTGTGGCGCCGATGGTGTGCAGCTCGCCGCGGGCCAGCATCGGCTTGAGCAGGTTGCGAGGCGTCCATCGCGCCTTCGGCCGCGCCCGCGCCGACGACCGTGTGCAGCTCGTCGATGAACAGGATGATCTGGCCCTCGGAGTCCTTGATCTCCTTGAGCACGGCCTTGAGCCGCTCTTCGAACTCGCCGCGGAACTTGGCGCCGGCGATGAGCGAGCCCAGGTCGAGGGCGATGACCTTCTTGTCCTTGAGCGTCTCGGGCACGTCGCCGCGAACGATCCGCTGGGCGAGGCCTTCGACCACGGCCGTCTTGCCGACGCCCGGCTCGCCGATCAGCACCGGGTTGTTCTTGGTGCGGCGGCTCAGGACCTGGATGACGCGGCGGATCTCCTCGTCGCGGCCGATCACCGGGTCGAGCTTGCCCGCCCGCGCCTCGGCCGTGAGGTCGCGGCCGTACTTCTCGAGGGCCTGGTACGTGGTCTCGGGGTTCTGGCTCGTGACCCGCTGGCCGCCGCGGACGCCCGCCAGCGACTGGAGGATCGTCTCCTTGTTCGCCCCGTGGCGATCCAGTAGCTGCTGAGCCTCGCCGCCGCCCTCGGCGACCGCGATCAACAGATGCTCGGTGGAGACGTATTCGTCGCTGCAGCCGGCGTGCCTCTTCGCCGGCCCGCTCGATGGCGTGGCTGACGCGTTTGATCGGCGGTCATGGAGCCGCCCTGGATCTTCGCCCGCCTGCTCAGGATCGCCGCCAGCTCTTCGCGGAAAGCGGGCACATCCACGCCCAGGCGCCGGAGCGTCTCGGCGGGGATGCCGTCGTCGGCCTCGACCAGCGCCGCGAGCAGGTGCTCCGAATCGAGCACGGGACTCTGCAGCTTCTCGGCGAGCTGCTGGGCGGCGACGATCGCTTCCTGGGCTTTCTGGGTGAATCGATCGAGGTTCATGGCATCGGGGTCCGGCGTGGGTTTGGTTGGATTACGAGCGACAGAAATTCCTGCGCGGCTTGCTTCTGCTTGCCTTCCAGCTTGGGCGGCAGGACGACCTTGACCTTCGCGAACAGATCGCCCGGCGTCCCGCCTTTCAGGCGTGGCATTCCCTGGCCGGCGAGGCGGAACGTCTGGCCTTGCTGCGTTCCGGCCGGAACCGTGAGGAGCACCCGGCCTCCGAGGGTCTCGACGTCGACCTCGCCGCCGAGCAGGGCCTCCTGCAGCGTTATCGGTACTTCGCGGGTCAGGTCGGCGCCGTTCCGGGTGAACACGGGATGCGGCCGAACCTTCGTGATCAGGTATACGTCGCCGGCCTTGCTGCCCGAACCGGCTTTGCCCGACAGGCGGATCTTGCTGCCGGTCTCCACGCCCTTCGGCACCTTCACCTCGAGGCGCTTGGGTCCGATCTGAACGAGCCGCGCCGAGCCGTTGAAGGCTTCTTCGAGGCTCACCTCGATCTCGACTTCCATGTCGCCGTTGCGGCCTCGGTGGCCGTCGGGCTCGGCCTGCCGCCCGACGTCGGCGCCGCCGTCGAAGCGGAGCTTGGACAGCAGCTCGTCGAGGCCTCCCCGGCGAGCAGTGCGAGTGCGCGTGGAGGTGGCTGCGGGCGGTTGTTCGGCGACGCGCTCCGCCGCCCCCGCAGACCCGGCCCCACCGGGACCCTCCGCGCCGAAGAACGTCCGGAAGAAGTCCGAAAAGTCCTCCGCCCCGCCGCCGTGGAATTCGTAGCGGACGTTGCCCGCCTGGCCGGCCTGGGCATAGCCGGCGAAAGGCCCACCGGGCCCGAAGGGATCGGCGCCGCCGAACGGATCCGCGCCGCCGAACGGACTGCCGGCGGGTCCTCGGCCCTGCTGATTCCAGTTCGCTCCGAGCATGTCGTACTGGCGGCGCTTGGCCGGGTCCGTCAGGACCTCGTTCGCCTCGTTGACGTCCTTGAACCGGCGCTCGGCGGTCTTGTCGTCGGGGTGCCGGTCGGGGTGAAGCTCGCGCGCGAGGCGCCGGTAGGCCTTCTTAATTTCCGCGGGAGTCGCCTTGCGGTCCACTCCCAGGGTCTTGTAGTAATCCTTGTATTCCATCTGACCCCTCGTGTGGGTCCTTGGCCGCCGTTCGGGCGGGCCCCGGTTTCGTTGGAACCGACGCCCTTTGCTCACGCACGTCAAGTGCGGTCGCTTCGGTCCTCGTCGCCGCCTTGGCCTCGACTCGGCGGAGCGGCGGCTTGTCTTGTGTCACCTCACGCGGACGGCCGGCGTTGCCGCCGGCCGCTGCCGCTGGTTCCGGCCGGTGCCGGTGGTCTTGCCTCTACGCCATCGCCGGTGGCTGATCGACCGGAGGTGGGAAGCTGCGACGGACGCGACCATCCGGCTCCGGCTGCTTGTCGGCGTCGGCATCGGCGCCGCCTTCGACCTTCGCCGGCTCGACCTTGAGCGCCGTCGGGACGCGCCGTAGAGCAGCTTCGAGTACTTGCTCCATGTTGTCCACCAGAATGAGCTTGATCTGCTTGCGAATCTCCTCAGGGATGTCTCGCAGATCCTTCTCGTTCTTGCGCGGCAGGATCACGATCTTGGCGCCCGAGAGGTGCGCCGCCAGGATCTTGCTCTTCAGGCCGCCGATCGGGAGAACGCGGCCCCGAAGGGTGATCTCGCCGGTCATGGCCACGTCCTTGTTGACGGGGATCCCGGTGAAGGCGCTCACCATGGCCGTGGCCATCGTGATGCCCGCCGAGGGGCCGTCCTTGGGGATGCCGCCCGCCGGCACGTGGATGTGGAGCGTGTTCTTCTCGAAGACTTCGCGCTTGATGCCGAGCTCACGAGCGTGGGCGCGGATCCAGGACAGGCCGGCCCTGGCCGACTCACGCATGACCTCGCCTAGCTGGCCGGTCAGGATGAAATCTTCCTTGCCTTCCATGAGCGTGACTTCGATGGCGATCACGTCGCCGCCAACTTCCGTCACGACCAAGCCGGTTGCGGCGCCCGTCTGATCCTCGGACTCGAGCTCACCGTATTCGAAGCGCTGCGGCCCCAGGAACTCGCCGAGCTTCTTGAGATCGACTGAGGTCTTGCGCTTGCGGCCTTCGGCCACGGAGCGCGCCACCTTGCGCATGACGTTGGCGATCTCGCGCTCGAGATTTCGAACGCCGGCCTCGTGGGTGTAGGAGCGGACCAGTTCCACCATCGCCTCGTCGGTGATGGCGATGTGCTTCTCCGTGAGCCCGTGGTTCTTCATCTGCTTGGGGATGAGGAACCGCTTGCCGATCTCGATCTTCTCCTGCTCGGTGTAGCCGGGCAGCTGGACGACTTCCATGCGGTCGCGCAGCGGTGCCGGGATCGGGTCGAGCAGATTGGCGGTGGTGATGAAGAGCACCCTGGAGAGGTCGAACGGCACCTCGAGGTAGTTGTCCTGGAAGGTGTTGTTCTGCTCCGGATCGAGGACTTCGAGCAGCGCCGAACTCGGGTCGCCCCGGAAGTCCATGCCGATCTTGTCGACCTCGTCGAGCATGAAGACAGGGTTGTTCGAACCGGCCGTCTTGATGTTCTGGACGATGCGGCCGGGCAGTGCGCCGATGTAGGTGCGACGGTGGCCGCGGATCTCGGCCTCGTCGTGGATGCCGCCGAGGCTCATGCGTACGAACTTGCGGCCCATCGCTCGCGCGATCGACTTGCCCAGCGAGGTCTTGCCCACGCCTGGCGGTCCCACGAAGGCGAGGATCGGGCTACGGAGCGTCTCGGCGAGGCTTCGCACCGCGAGGTACTCGAGGATCCGGTCCTTGATCTTCTCCAGGCCGTAATGGTCCTCGTCGAGGATCTTGGCGGCCGCCTTGATGTCGAGATTGTCGGTCGGTGGACGTGTCCCAGGGCAGCGCGACGAGCCAGTCGACGTAGGTCCGAATGACCCCAACCTCGGGCGATGCCGACGGGATCCGGCTCATGCGGTCGACTTCCTTGAGCGCCCGAGCCTTGACTTCCTCGGGCATGCCGGCCGCCTCGACCTTCTCGCGAAGCTCGTTGATCTCGGCCTGCTGGGGATCCTCTTCGCCGAGCTCGCGCTGAATTGCCTTCAGCTGCTCGCGCAGGATGTACTCCCGCTGGGTCTTGTCCATCTCGGACTTGACCTCGGATTGGATCTTGCCCTTCAGCTCGAGGATCTCGATCTGGCGGCCCAGGAAATTCGATACGAGCTTCAGCCGCTCCAGGACGTCGGTCGTCTGGAGGAGCTCCATGCGCTGCTCGGTCGAGAGGTCCGGGCTGTACGCGACCATGTCGGCCAGCAGTCCGGGCTCGCTGATATTGCGAGCCGCGACCGCGGCCTCCGGAGGCACAGGCGCTCCGCTGGCGACGTACTGCTCGATCTGCGCCTGCACGGTCCGCATCAGGGCCTGGACTTCGATGCTGTCCGGCGTGACGTCGGGCGAGCTCTTCGACCGTGACCGTGATGTACGGCTCGGTAGAGGCGAAGCCGATGACCCGCAGTCGGGCCTGGCCCTGGACGATGGCTCGGACCGTGCCGTCCTGGAGCTGGACGACCTGGGCGATGCTTGGCCAGGGTGCCCACCGTCGTACAACTCGGATGGGTCGCCGATGTCCTCCTGCTCGGCCGTGCGCTGGGTCACGAGGGCGATAGGGCCGCTGGCTGCGACGGCCGCGTTCAGGGCGGCCACGCTCTTGTCGCGGCCGACCTGGAGCGGAACGATCATCTCGGGAAGATGACCGTCTCGCGCAGGGCGACGAGGGGCAGCTCGCGGGGTCCGACTACGTGGATTTGCTGCTCCTCGTCCGGCTCGGACGGTCGATCAGTCATTGGGATCTCCTCGGGGCGTGGTCACGCGGGTGGCCACTATATGTGTGATCGGTCGTGGAATCGGCTGGTCCGACCTGACTACCTGGTCGGCGAACCGACCGTGGAACGATCCGTTGACGTCGCCGTTGCCATTGGCGTTTGAACTGGCTACGTCTGTGCCGGCCTCCGGGCCCGCCGCGTCGGCTTGCCCGTTCGTGTTGTCTGCGGTTTCGATCTCTTGAGCTTGAAGTGCCGCCGCGGCAGCCCCTGCCTCGCGGGCCTTGACGTCGTCGAAGAGCGCTTCCAGGAGCCGGGTGCCCGAGCCTCTCTTCGAGCTCGAAGAGGAGCTTGACTCCCGCCAGGTTGACGCCGCGTTCCTGGGTCAGTCGCCTGATCCACAGGATGCGGCGGATGTCGTTCTCTGAATAGAGCCGGATGTTGGTAGGCGTTCGCGCGGGGGCGAGAAGGCCCTCGTCCTCGTAGATGCGCAGCGTCCGCGGGTGAGCCTGGACCAGGCTGGCCGCCACGCTTATCACGAAGCAGGGCCGCCCGGGGTCGCGCTGGAAGCGTCGATCGGACACCGTCGGCCTACTTTGCCTCGACCCCGACGGGTTCGGCATGCCTGCCGTCGCCGCTGGTGATCTTGATCTGCCGCGGCTTGGCCTGCTCCGCCTTGGGGATGCGAAGTGTCAACACGCCGTCCTCGAACGTTGCCGTCGCCTTGTCGGGCTCGAGCCCGTCGGGCAGCGTCAGGGTTCGCGAGAAGCGGCCTCGCCGGATCTCCTGGAGCAGCACGGAGCCTTCGGCCTGGGAAGCGGTCGTGGTCGTATCGCCGGTGATCGTGAGGGCGTTGCCTTCGACCGTGATGTCCACCTCGTCGGGCTTCACGCCCGGCAGGATGGCCTCGACCACGATCTCGCCGTCGCTCGCGGCCACGTCCATCGGCACGAGCTGGCCGTCACCGAACTGCCACGTGCCCGGGTTCACGAAGCTCTCCTCGAACAGGCGGTCCATCGCCTGGCGGAGAGAGAGAAGGTCCCCGAATGGGCCAGAACGTCTGAATGATTGTCATGATGCACCTCCAACCGGCCGGTCCTGATGATCTGGGGCCCCCCTGCGGGTCCTTCCGACCGCCCGAATGACGCAGCGACACCATAGAACCTTGTCAATGGCATTGTCAAGAGTGTTCCGATTCTGAGGGGATGACCCGGTTCCCTTGTCACAGCCTTGACAGTGATGGCCGACCTATACTTGCGCCCGTCCATGGCATTGGGCACCGCCGGACCAGCCCCGGAGAACGTCTCGATTGAATCCCGTCGACCCGAGCCTCGGCACCCAGAACCGAATGTCCGCCGCGACCCGCTGGATCGGCGCCATGGTCGTCGCCTTTCGCGCGACTCGCGACCGCCTCGGCGCCGACCGCCTGCGGTTCATCCGGAAGGCAATGCTCGCGGGGTGGTTCTTTGAGTTCTCCTTCATCAATCTCTGGAGGATCGTCCAAGCCGGTACCCCGCTGGGAATGGACATTCGCATCTATTACCGCGGTGTCCAGAGCTGGCTAGCGACCGGCGATCCATGGACCGCGAAGGTGTTGGTCGACAATCAGCGATATAGCTATGCAGGGTCGCCCGCCACGACCCTTCTGCTCGCGCCGAGCGCGCTTTTCAGCGAAGACCAGTTCACGGTGCTGTGGCTGGTTCTGACGGCCTTGAGTGCCGTTGCGATCGTTCGCTGGCTCCGGCTTCCATTCTGGTGGCTCCTCTTTCCCCCCACGACCGAGGCGCTGTACTCGGGAAACCCGCAGCTCGTAATTCTCATGCTCCTGATCGCGGCGGCCGGTGCCGGCGCCGGAAGGCTGGGTGCCGTTGCGGACTCGATCGCCGTGGCGCTGAAGGTCTACCCAATCGTGCCATTGCTCGGTGAGCGGTCCTTTAGGCGAATAGCCCTTGCCTGTGGCCTGACGATTGGAACGTTCGCCTTGGCGCCGGGCCTATGGATCGACTACGCGAGGCAATTCGGGGCCATTTCGGCTCGTCTAGCCCGCGAATCTGAGGGCGGGTACAGCGCTTACTACTTTCCTTTCCTCCTGGTCCCGACCGCCCTTGCGCTGTTATTGCTGGCCCGGCGCGACAGGAGAGCCGCCGCGTGGCTGGCCGTGCCCGCGTTGTGGCCCGCATCCGAGCTTCATTACGCGACCTTCGCCCAGCCCGTGATGACTCCGATGCTCTCCGTTCTTCTGGCGGTGCCCGCCCACTTCATCGCTCCGATCGCAATCACGCTATACGTCTTGTGGCGCTACTCGGCGGGTACCGTCCATTCGTATCTGGCGGCATGCGCGCTGGGCTGGAGCGCGAGGTCGCAACCGCGGGCGAGTCAACCGAATTCAGGCTGACCTCTCTCCTGGCACGCAGGCGCCAGAGCTAGACTGCCGCTTCGGACTCGCCCAGCAGGATGCGGTGCAGCTCCGTCTCGCATTCGGTCCGGCCGATGCCGATGACCTTGTCGCCTACCCGCAATTCCGTGTCGGACCGGACCGACAGGGCGCGTTCCTCGCGGATGATCGCGAAGACGGAGCAGCCGTCCGGAAGGACCAGGTTGCCCGCCAGCTGCCCGACCACCGGCGAACCGTTCCGCAGCTGCGCTTCCACGAGCTCGAGCTCGCCGCCGCCCAGTACGGCCAGGTGCAGCAGCTCGTGAACGGGAATGTCGGCTTCGATGGAGCCCAGGATCATGCGGGTCGGCGAGACGATCTCGTCGACCCCCAGGTGCTTGAACAGGCTCTCGTTCTTGGGGTTGTTGACGCGGGCGATCGTCCGCGGCACGTCGAAATGGTGCTTGGCCATCTGGCAGATGACGAGGTTGTCCTCGTCGTCGCCCGTCACTGCCGCGACGATGTCGGCCCGGTTCGCGCCCGCCTGGCCCAGGTACTTGCCCTCGCAGCCGTCATGGGGAATGACGATCGAACCGATCTCTTCGGTGATCTGGGCGGCTCGGGCGCGGTCGCGCTCCATCAGCGCGACCTCGTGGCCCGACTGGATCAGCTCACGGGCGAGGAAGTAGCCGACCTTGCCTCCGCCGACGACGATGACGAACACGTCTTCCTCCTACCCCGCTCTCAGCTGCGCCAGCGCCGGAAACCGAGGCGCTGAGCCTGCGCGGCCTCAGCCTCGCTCGGAACGTTCTTGGAGTCGCCCTTCGAGCTTGCACCACCACGAGTCGTCGTAGAGCCGCGGCCGCCCGGCGGGATTCGGCCGGCCGCCTCGCCCTCACCCGGGGTAGAGGATGCGTCATCCCTGGCCGCCGGCAAACCGGTGGCGGTGGGATGCGGGTGCTCGTGCGCGGGACTTGCGGGGACATCGATCCCGGGGCCGGTCTGCATCGGCAGGTTTATGAAGTTCGCGACGGTATCCACCATCAGGTTCGTGCGGCAGAGCGTGACCAGGCCGAGCTCGGAATAGGCCGCCGCTCGGACCGGGTCGTTGATCTTGGCGATCACCTGCGGTATCGCGAACGACTCGGTGGCAACCTGAGCGGCCATCACGTTCCGGTTGTCGCCCTCGGTCAGAGACAGGAAGACGTCCGCCCCTTCAGCCCCGGAGACCCGCAGGACTTCCTCGTCGGTGCCGTCCCCGCGGATGGCGGAACCCTTGAAGGTTTCGGGCAGCCGGTCGAAGGCCGCAGTCCGGACGTCGAAAATGATGACCTCATGTCCTGCCGCGTCGAGGTTCTCGGCGAGTGTCGAACCGACGCGACCGCAGCCCACGATCACGATCTTCATTGAGACTCCTCACCCATGGGCTCACGCACCACCCACACGGCGCAGGGTGCGTTCTTCAGTGCATACGTAATGGCTCGGCCGATGGCGAAGTCACCGCCGAAGCGCGTGCGATAAGGCAGGCCGAGGATCAGAAGGTCGGCATCGCGGGCGGCCGCCTCGTCGACGATCGCCGCACCGACGTCGCGGGCCTGCACCAGGACGGAGTCGAGCTTGCAGTGGACCAGCTCGGCGATGCCCTCCGCCGCGTCGAGAACCCGCTGGGCTTCTTCCGAGCGCTCGGCCACGTCTGCGTCGAGCGGCTGGGTCCAGTCGAGCTCGACCACATGGACGGCGATCAGCTCACCGTGCGCGGGACGGGCGAGGTCGCAGGCCAGACGGACCATCGAACCGTCTACCGGTCCGCCACTCAGGGCGATGACGGCGCGCCGGAAGACGGGAGTACTCGCGTCGGGCACCTGGCCTCCGTTTCTGGTCCTGTCGGCATCAGCGGCGGCGGCCGCATTCGCCGTCGAACGATACCACCGGCTCGCGTCGACGTAGGGGCCGAAGGTAAGCTCGAGGCGGTAATCGTCGCGTCGGGTTTCGGCCGTTCGGCCTTCGATACCGGCCGTTTGACCCGCCTGTTGGAGCAGGGCCCCGACGAGTCCCCTCATCTGGCCTGTCCGAGCAGCTCGAAGGTTCGACGCCGGATCCGCTCCTGGTGCGGTCGCCAGGCCTCCCAGACCGCATCGGCCCAGGCCCGAACGGCGGCTGCGTGTTCGGCGGCTCTGTACGCGGCCAGGACGTCCAGCACGGTCATTCGACCGAGGTTCGCGGGCGGCTCGAGCCAATCGAACCGGGCGTTCGGGGCGGCCAGGCGAGCTTTCGCCCGAGCCGACATGAGCGCGTCGAAGCCGTGCTCGAGGACCAGGCACAAGCCGACGAGGTGCACCCAAACGGATTGACTCGCCTGCCGGCCCGGGACGCCGGGATGCTGGGCCATGTAGACGTCCACGGCAAGCATGTGGACGCCCGCGAGCCTTGGGTCCGAAAGCTCGCGTCCCAGCAGTTCCGTGTAAGCGGCCCAGCAGCCGGGAACCGCGCCGACGTACAGGTGATCGGTGCGGAACTCGCCGAATTCTGGGCACGATCGCGCCGCAGTCGTGGCAGCGTTCGGTTTCGATCTTCATGAGAGGCAGGTTAGCCGTCCGCGGGAGGCGCTTCCGGCGAGATCAGGTGGCAGCGCGGCCGTTGTCGGCGCCGCCGTTGTCGGCCGGCAGCAATTCCCCGGCCGGCTCGACTTCGACGCCCGGCGCCTGGGCGCGCGGTTCGTCGCGGCGGTACGGGACGTTGATGACGACCGTGTGCGGCCGCCCGAGCAGCGCGGACCGGAGCTGCTTGGCCGCCTGGTTGTACAGAATTCGCTCCCACCAGCTTCGAGCGACGTACTCGGGGATCAGGACGAAGGTGATCGGATCCTCCTGGCCCGACGGCCACGATCGATCCAGAACGTCGAGATAGGCCACCACCGGGGCAATCAAGGCTCTGTAGGGCGACTCGACGAGGACGAGCGGCACGTCCGGCACGGCCTGCGCCCACAACTGGCGGATCTTGTCGCTCTTGTCGGGGTCGTCGGAGATGTACACCGCGCGGATGTCGGTCGTGATGGAGCGGGCCACGTTCAACGCCTGGACCACGGCCCGGTTGACGCCCGGGATCGGGATGACGACGCGGTTGTGGCGGTGCGGCTGCGGCACCGCCGCGTCGGGGCGCATCTGGAGCTGGCGGGCCGAGGAAGCGTACTGATGGCGGATGAACATCATCATGGCGATCAACACGGGGATGAAGATGAGGACCATCCACGCCCCGTTGAAGAACTTCTCGGCGGCGACGACAAGGAAGACCACGCCCGTGAGGATGGCGCCGAAGCCGTTCACGACGCTTCGCCACGCCCAACCGGAGCTCCGCTCCTTCCGCCAGTGAACGACCATGCCCGCCTGCGACAGGGTGAAGCAGATGAACACACCCACGGAGTACAGCGGAATGAGGGCGTCCACGGACGCGTTGAAGGCGTAGAGCATCCCGATCGCGACGGCGGCCAGCACCACGATGCCCCAGGAGAAGGCCAGCCGGTCGCCGCGGAAGGCGAACTGGCGCGGCATGTTGTCGTCCGTGGCCAGGATGGCGGCGAGGCGGGGGAAGGCGTTGAAGCTGGTATTGCAGGCCAGGAACAGGATCATCGCCGCGCTGATCTGGAGCAGGATGAACAGGAAGCCGCCTCCGAAGACGGCGCTCCCGACCTGGCCCAGAACGGTCGGCCCCTGCGCGGTCGTGGCCATGACGCCGTACTGCATGCCCACGAAGGTCAGGCCGATGAAGATCGTGCCCAGCAGCACGGCCATGATGATCAGCGTGTTGGCGGCGTTCTTGGCCTCGGGCGGCTTGAACGAGGGCACGCCGTTGGCGATGGCCTCTACGCCGGTCAGCGCCACCGACCCGCCCGCGAAGGCTTTGAGCAGCAGCAGGACCGTGAAGGCCTGCGTGCCCGGATCCTCGGCGAAAGGTGGCGCGGCGAGGTGGTGGGCATTGCCCATCGCCGTGTTGGCCAGGCCCACGCCGATCGCGAGCAGGGCCATGCCAACGAACAGGTAGGTCGGGATGGCGAAGATGTTGCCCGACTCGCGGATGCCTCGCAGGTTCGCGGCGGTGACCAGGATGATGATCAGGGCCCCCAGCTCGACCTTGTAGGGCTGGATTGCGGAGAAGGCCGTGGCCAGGTTGGCGAGGGCGGACGCGCTCGAAACGGCGACCGTCATCACGTAGTCGACCATCAGCGCCGCGGCGGCGATCAGACCGAAGTTCGGACCGAGGTTCTCGCGCGCGACGACGTAAGCCCCGCCGCCCGATGGGTAGCCGCGGCAAACCTGACGGTAGCTGAAGGCCACGATGGTCAGCATCAGGGCGATAGCACCGGCAACCCAGATGGACCACGTCATCCAGGCCAGGCCGGCGAGAACGAGCACCCGCAGGATTTCGTCAGTCGCGTAGGCGGAAGACGAAATGGCGTCCGAGCTGAAGATCGGCAGCGCCAGCTTCTTCGAGAGCCGCTCGCCGATCTCCTGGGCGTTGGTGAGCGGCTGGCCGAAGATAATCGCCCGGACACGGGCCGCACGGCGCCCGAATGCGGTCGTCGGCGCACTGGCCGCGGCTTTGGCGACCATGACACCGGGGCCGGCGTAACGGAAGAACGCCGCGTGGGGCCGGTCCACCACGACGCGACGGTCGCCGAGCTTGCGACCGTGGAGGGGCGGGCGGGGAGCGGTCATCTGGCGGAGGTTCCTCTGTCTCTGCACGACGGGCTGCTGGGCCGGCTTCTTGCCCCCGTCCCCGTCGCTGCCCGACCGGCTACCCACCGGGCGCCTTGGAGCGTCATGTCGCCGAACCGGGCTAGGCTAGCACGTCGGCGGCCTATGCCGAGGCCGGTCGGAGCTGCCGCGATTCACCTGCCGTAGGCGAGACGGAGCGCCAGGCCGGGAGGCAGTCCCGCCGCCAGAATCGCCTGCTGCGTCGCCTGCAGGTCGTACGACACCCGGTGCCAGACGATGTGCGCGGCGGCCGTGTCCACCAGCATGTAGCTCGCCCTGGGATCGCCATCGCGAGGCTGGCCGACGCTGCCGGGATTGACGATCAGCCTCCGGTCGTCCAGCGCCAGCCGGCCATCGCGACCGGGCCGCACCAGTTCCATTTGCGACCGTTCGTGCTTGGCCGAACCGCCGTGCGGCGACTCCCGAAACACTCGCGGAACGTGGGTGTGGCCGACCAGGCAGTAATGAGTCTCGAAAGCGGCCAGATTTCGGCCGGCCACGGCCGGCGAGTCCAGGTATTCCCAGATCGGATCGCTGGGACTCCCATGAGCGAGTGTGAAGTCCGATCCCGCCGGCGCCCTCGTCTCCGGAAGGCCCGCCAGATACGAGCGCGTGCGTTCGTCGATACGGGTCCTCGTCCATTCCATGGCTCGATATCCGTCCGGGTTGAACTGCTCGATGCTCGTGCCGCCCCCGGCCGCGTCGTCGTGGTTGCCCCTCACGCCGATCGCGCCGGCCTCACGAAGTCGATCGACGACGGCCTGCGGTTCCGGGCCGTAACCGACGAGGTCGCCGAGATGCCACACGGCGTCGGTCGAGCCGAGATCGGCGAGGACCGCCTCGAGCGCCTTCAGGTTCGAGTGGATGTCGGACAGGACTGCGATCGACACGGTCAGGCTTCGCGGTCGAACGACCCGGAACCGGGCGGCGGTTCTTGCCCCGGCGGGGGCGGTTCCCGCCAGGCCGGCGGTGGTCCTCCCAGCGGGCGGCTGCGGCGGGCAGCCGGGTCGCGCGGAAACTCGGCTCGGGTCGGCGCCACTTTCTCGATTACCAGCAGAACGTGGTCCTCGAGGCCGGGCACGGCCACGGTTTCGCGCAACGCGACCCGCGCTCCCAGCTGGCGAAAGGCCGCCTCGGCCTCGCCGGTGGCGGCGTCCTGGGTCGTCTTCCTCCAGGCCACGAGCGCTCCGCCGACCACGAGGAGCGGCATGCTCAGCTCGGCGAGCTCGGGCAGATCGGAGACCGCGCGAGCCACGACCGCCGGCCAGCGGCCCCGATGATGTGGATCGGCGGCCAGCGTCTCGGCCCGGGTTGCGGCCACGTGGACGCGATCGGCCAGACCCAGCGCCTCGGCGACGACCGCCAGGAAACGCGCCTTCTTCCCGATCGACTCGACGAGCAGCGCTCGCGTCGCAGGCAGCGCGACGGCCAGCGGCAGTCCCGGGTAACCTGCGCCGCTGCCGATGTCCAGGAATTCCGTGACGCCCGCGCGGCGGAGGATCGGCACGGCCGTGAGGCTGTCGAGAACGTGTTCGAGCGCGATCGCCGCGGGATCGCGGATGCCGCTGAGGTTGATCGCCGAGTTCCAGGCCAGCAGAAGCCGGACATGGCCGTCGAGTGCCTGCAGAGCTGCTGCGTCGACCTCGAGGCCCTCCAGGCCGGAGATTGCCGACAGGCCGCGCGCCAGCGCCTCGTGGTAAGAGGCAGGCAGGGAAGGGAGGTCCTCGAGTCGCGTCGGGAGCGGATCGCGCGCCGGTGGTGGCGCCGTCGCGCGACGCCAGAACTCTCCGGCCGCACCGCTCCCGGCGTCGGCTTCTGTCGCACGCGGCGCCCCTCGGTCTTCCGTCACTCGTCCGGTCTCCGGTCGGGTCTCCCCGACCCCTCGCAAGTGACGTTACCCATTGGTTCGCAATTGCTGTGCGGATGCCGGAAGGTACGCGGGGCGTCGCGTCCTGTCAACGCGGTTATCCACCGATTCGGGGCAGTCATCCACGATTGGGGATAAGTGCCGCCGTTTGGGCCCGCTGCGCGCGCGGTCCGGTGGAATACATCGGGCCGAACCGGCTAGACGCGAGGGGTACGAACGGGCTTGCCCAGGGTGCGGCGAACCACGTCTAGCACTTCCTCGATGTAGCGATCCGCGTCGCCTTGCTCGGCGGCCGTCCTGACGCAGCCCTGGACGTGGTCTTCGAGGATGAGTAAGGCGACCGAGTCGACCGCGGCGCGCAGGGCGGCCGTCTGCTGGAGGATGTCGACGCAGTATTCGTGTCGCTCGATCATCTTCTCGATGCCGCGTACCTGCCCCTCAATCCGCCGCAGCCGTCGAACCAGCGTCGCCTGATCGCGCGAGTAGGAGTGGCGGAATGTCGAATCCTGGTCGGCGCCGCTGGGCGTAAGAGGGGAGATGAGGGGCGCCGCGCCGGAAGCCGCGCTCGGGTCCTCGCCCGAAGGCTGCGTCCTCAGCGTCGCAACTCCGTCGTCGCTTGGCAATTCGACCTCGACTTTCGCTTTCGACGAGACGTCCTGCTCGCCTTCGCTCGCCAAACGATGATACCCCCGGGGAGTATTCGAGGCAATGCCGCCGGTGAGTGGCCACAGGCCGCTCCCTCGGCCGCCGGCGCGGTCGGAACCCGCCCGAGCGGATAGACTTGTGGGGTGGTTCCGCGAAAGCATCTGCGTCTGGCCCGGAGGTATGCCGGCCGTGTCCGCCGGACCTTTCGAGGGCCGCTGACCTGCCCGCGGCCCGCCCGCGAGATCCGATGACCGCCCTCGCGAAGTCCTACCCGACCCGCCGTGAAAACGGGTTTGCCCACGCCAGCGAGGCGGAGTTCGCCCGAATCCTGGACTTCTACCAGGTCGGCTGGGAATACGAGCCACAGGTCTTCCCGATCCTCTGGGACCTTGCCGGGAATGTGCTCGAAAGCTTCGCGCCCGACTTCTATCTGCCCGACCTGGATCTGTTCGTCGAGATGACCACGCTCCAGCAGCGGCTCGTCCGCAAGAAGAATTGAAAGGTCCGCCGACTTCGGGAGCTGTATCCAAACATCAGGATCAAGCTCTTCTACGCTCGGGACTTCCGAGCGCTGATGCTCAAGTACGGCAGATCGGCTCTGGTTGCCGAACTCAGCGGCACAATTGGGCAGGTCGGCGCGAGGCCGGAGAAGGAGCCCGCGCCCAGCGCCTCGCCCGATGCCTCGCCCGATGCAACAATCGACCCGGCTCGCGTAGCCGAATCGGCTCGTGAGTCGTCGGAGCAGCCGCTCACGAGTGAGCGACGTTCCCGCGCGGCACGCCGTCGCGCCGGTCGACGGGCCGCCCGAGCCGCGGAATCACCAGCCACATGACGCCAGAGGTAGCGATGAAACACCCCGTTGACCTTCACGCGGACGTTGCGGAAGTGCTGCTGTCAGAGGATCAGATCCGGGCCAAGGTGGCCGAGCTCGGGCAGCACATCACCGCCGACTACGCCGGCGACGAGGTGACGCTCGTCAGCGTGCTCAAGGGTTCGCTGCCGTTCATGGCCGACCTGATGCGCCAGATCGACCTGCCGCTCCGGATAGATCTAATGGAGGTGTCGAGTTACGGCGGGACCGCGATCGAGTCCTCGGGTCTGGTGCGCATCCTCAAGGACCTCAGCGCTCCGATCGACGGCCGCCATGTGCTGCTCGTGGAAGACATCATCGACACGGGCCTGACGCTGAATTACCTGTTGCGCTACCTGCGCGGCAAGAATCCGAAGTCGATCAAGGTCTGTTCGCTGCTCGACAAGCCCGCCCGGCGCCTGGTGGAAATTCCCCTCGACTACGTCGGCTTCGAGATCCCGGATGCCTTCGTGGTCGGGTATGGTCTCGATTACGGCGAGGTCTACCGCAACCTCCGTTTCGTGGGCGTTCTTCGCCCCGAGGCCTACGAGTCGTAAGGGGGCGCACCGATGAATTCGAGCCCGGCCGGTCGCGGACGCCTGGTCGTCGCAACAGGTGCGATCGTCCTGATCGTCGCCTGCTTTCTGCAGTGGTGGGAGTTGAGCAGCGGAGCGGGACTCCCCGAGCTCAAGGACATCGGGATCTCGGACGGCCGTGTGCTCCTGATCTTTCTCGCTGCGGCCGCGAGCTTGTTCCTTCTGACTCTGCCGATGGCGACCGAGTCGCCGGTGGCGATCGACCATCCGCTGTCATTCATCGTCATTTTCGTGGTTGCTTTCGCCGGGTTCGCACTGCGGCTCTTCTCCTTCGTTCAGGAGCCCGATGCCTTTCCCTTCCCGCCGCTCCGTGGCCCCGGTTTCTGGCTGGCCGGGCTGGGACTGCTGATACTTGCTCGTGGCGTGTTCGAGGTCGTGGACTCACGTCGCGCGTACTAGCACCTCAAAAGCGCGATGGCGTATAGTGGGTTGCGGCGAGCCGCAGCAACAGCGCGGCCGTCAATCGATCTGGCGTGGCTGTCGAGCGGAATTCCGCTCGCCACCCCGAGAGCGCCCGGCACCACAGCAAGCGACCATCTCTAGTTTTGGTCAGTCGCGGCAGTGCGATCGCCCTCTCGTTTCGAGGTTCGTCCGTTCGAGTGGAGTACCTGGTCAGACAGGCCCGTATAACCGACATAGATCGGTTGTCCGCGCTTTGCGCGGAAAATGGGGTCGCCCCGGCACTGGCTTCTCCGATCGACGCGGCGGGTCTGCTTCGCCAGCTCGTGTACATACCGAACGCGAGCGTTCTGATCGCAGAGGTCGGTCGCCAGATGGCTGGCGGCGCCATCCTCGCCCTGAGGCCGTCGGTCGAAGCCGGCGGGTTCGTCGGCACGGCTGACGTGCTGGTCGTCGGGCAAGGCTACGACACTGAAGAAGTGGCCGACGCGCTCATCGACGAGATGCTCCGTTCAGCACGCAACAAGGGTTGCGTCACGGTTGAAGTCATGTTGGCGAACAACGCCGCGCTTCGCGCGTGCTGGCAGCGCCACGGCTTCGCAGAGGCGGCAACTCACATTTATCGGGTAGCAGTCGCGGATAGGGCTCCGGCTGCAAACTAAATAACCCCTGTCGCAGCCGAGCAGCCAGAGTGCGCCGGCGCCACAGGACTCAACGGCCGACGGCTGGGTGTCGGAGGCCAAATCGACCAAGGAGTCTCCAGTGAGCAAGAACGTCGCCGTCTTCGTAGACGTGGCGAACATCTTTTACGCAGCAAAGGCGGCCGGCGCGGACATCGACTACGTCACGCTGCTCAAGGCCGCGGTCGCCGGGCGCGATTTCGTCCGCGCCTATGCCTATACCGGTCTCGATCCCGAGAACGAGAACCAGCGCAACTTCCACGCCTTCCTCGCTCGCAACAATTACAAGGTCGTGAGCAAGGACATTCGCAAGTACGGCGACGGCAAGGTCAAGGCCAACCTCGACATCGAGCTCGTCGTCGACATGATGAAGACGGCTCGAAACCTGGACGTGGCAGTCGTGATCAGCGGCGACGGCGACTTCGCCCCCGCCATCCGCGCAGTCCAGGAGATGGGCGTCCGCGTCGAGGTCATCAGCTTCCGCGGCAACACCAGCTCGGACCTGATCGAGGTCGCGGACGTATTCACCGACATCATCCAGGTTGCCCGGGTCGATCGCGACTCCTCTCGTTCCGGTCGACGCGTGGCCGGGGACGAGGAAGACCTTTCAATGACCGAAGTTCCCGACAAGCAGACCGAGGGCCGGGGCGGACGCCGCGGTCGCGGTCGCGCTCGGGACGGCGCCCGAACCCCGGACGTCGCGGCTGTCTCGGCGGGCTTCACCGATCGAGACGGACGTGGCGGGGGTCGAGGCAGCCGGGGCGGCACGGGCGCACGCATCGCGGCGTCGGCCGGACCCTCTACCGCTCCGTCGGCTGGCCGTTTCGTGGCTCTACCCGGCGAGAAGCTCTCGCGTGTTCAGCCGGTCGAGGCCGACGCAATCGAAGAACCGGCCGAGGAACCGGAAGAGCTCGTGGAGGGCCTCGACGTCGAGGCCGGAACGGGCGAGCAGACTGCGGACGGCACGGGCCGGCGGCGACGTCGGCGCGGAGGACGCGGTCGCGGCCACGGCGCGCGAACGCCGGAAGAAGCTCTTGCCGAAGGCGCCGGCGAGGAACTGGCAGACGAGGCCGAAGAGGTCGAGTCCGCACCATCCTCGGCCCCGGCGGTCCGGCCGAACCAGTTCGGCTCGGTCTGGGACTCGCAGATCGGAATGGCCGGTCGGCCGTCCCGGCTGGCGCCCATCACGCCCGAGGAAGACGACTTCGCCGAGCCGGAAATCCCCGAGTATCTGCTCGCGGAGCGGCGTCGCAGCAATAGCGGCGGCGGACGCGGTCGAAACCAGGGTGGCCGCGGCGGAGCTCGCAGCGCCTACGCCTCGGCAGTCGAACGCGAGCGTTACGGTGGGCGGTCTCCAAGCCGCTACCCGGAACCCGCTCGCCAGTCGCAGCCCCAACCTCAGCCGCAGCGGCAGCCCCGACGCGACGAGCGACCCGCTCGGCCGGTCCAGCCGCCGCAGCAACACCGCGGTTTGGCCCGTGGCGGCGGCCGCGACTCGAACGAGCCGTGGAGCGAGGTTCCGCCCGAACTCGAGGAATTGCTGCGAGCCCAGCTGGCCACCAAGCTCAGCCGCCCGGCCGCCGAGCCGTCCGCGCCCGAGCAGTCCGGCGCGGGTCATAGCGAAGCCGCTCCGGCTCCGGAGCCGACGGCAGTGACCGAAGCCCCGGCCAAGCCGGCGGCACGCAGAGGTGGACGCCGCAAGGTTGAAGCCGCATCCGAGCAAGGCCAGGTCGTGGAGGCGCCGGTCGCCCCGGCTCCCGAAGCGGTCGCGGACATGCCCGCCCCGGCACCGAAGCCGGCGACGAGGAGCCGCCGCAAGCCCGCCGTTGCAGCCGCAGCCGCCGGGCCGGCCGAGACCGCGCCGTCCGAAGCGCCGGCTCAGAGCGCCGAACCAGCGGCACCCGCGGCAGCCGGCGATCAGGCAGCTCCGGCGGCTCCCAAGCGACGAGCTCCCGCCCGCCGCAAGCCGGCCGCCACCGAGCCTTCCGGCGGCGAAACAGCGGGCGACTAGCCTCCCGACCGATCAGCCCTCGGGCCCCGAGAACCCTTCGAGGCGCGTGCCGATGGAACATGTCGTGACTCGCGGTCAGCCACGTGCGCTGGCCGCCGTCCGCTCCATGGTTGTCGGCGCGCCGCCGCACGCCGTGCTCTTCGTGGGCCCGGCGTCGAGCGGCAAGACGACGCTTGCAATGGATCTTGCCGCGGGGCTGTTGTGCCTCGATCCGGATCCGGCCGCGCGGCCGTGCGGAACGTGCCGCGGTTGTCATCAGGTCGCGTCCGGCAATCACCCCGACCTCCACAGGCTCGCACCCGAGGGGCCGGGCGGCCAGGTCCGCATCGGCAAGGCAACCGATCCGGAACCCGGAACGGTGCGTCACCTCATCGGCGAACTGGCGCTCCTTCCGGTCGAGGGCGGCGCGCGGGTCGCACTCGTGGAACAGGCCCACAGGCTCAACGAAGACGCTCAGAACGCGCTCCTCAAGATGCTCGAAGAGCCGCCCGGTGGCGTGACGATCCTCCTCTGCGCCGACGATGAGGATTGCCTCCTGCCTACGGTGCGTTCCCGCTGCGCGCGGGTCCGACTCGGGCAGGTGGCGGGTCGCGAAATCGAGCGCTGGCTGGGTGAGCTCGGCGCGGCCGACGCGCCCAACGCGGCCCGATTCGCGCGTTTGTCGGACGGGGCGCCCGGTCTGGCTCTCGCTTATGCCCGATCGCCCGACGCGGGGCGACTTCGGGGAGAGATCTCGCGCGGGCTGCTCGACATGCTGACGGAGGGACCGCAGGTGCGGCTGGCTTCGATTCGGAGCCTGACCACATCCGCGGCCGCGCTCGACGCGGCACTCGAAGAGGGGCGTCGCAACGGCGCGGCGGTCTCGGGCAACGGCGAAGCCGCTCCGGTTCCGCGTGGCTCTTCCGCCCGGAAGCGTGGGGCGCGCGCAGCCGCCACCGCGGCCGTGGCGGCGCCGCAGGACTCACCCACGACCTCGCGCGGTTCGGCCTCCGACCGCCGGGCGGCCGCAGCGACACTCGTGGCGATCTGGATTTCGGTCGCCCGGGACGTAGCTATCGCCGGCCTCGGAGCCGCGGCTCAGCTCGATGACCCGGAGTTGCTCGAGGAGTATCGAGCGGCCGCCCGGGGCTTGAATACGGCCGCCCTGCCGGCTTTCCTGGCGCGACTCGCCGAAGCAGGTTCGCAGCTCGACGAGAACGTCAATCCCGAGCTCGCACTCGACGTGCTGGCGCTTACCTGGCCCAGAGTGGCCGCTCCTGGTGGTACCGCGGCTCGACCGGTTGCCGGCGCGGCCGGTTCGGCCCACCGGGCCGGTTGACCTGCCGATGAGCGGGCCGGAACTCGCGCGCCTCGAGGCGTCTGTCAGGGGCCGCGTCCACGGCGTGGGGTTCCGATATTTCGTCGTGTCGCGGGCCACTCAGCTGGGACTGACCGGTTTCGTGGCGAACAACCAGGACGGCAGTTTGCGCTGCGTGGCCGAGGGTCCGCGCGACGACCTGGAGTACCTGTTGGAGCTGCTACACGAAGGCCCGGCACTGGCGATCGTCGAGTCGGTGCGCGAGGATTGGCTGCCGTACACCGGCCACTGGGGCAGCTTCTCGATCGAGTCCTCCGGGCACCGCGGCGACTGATCGGCCGGTTACGGCAGGGCGCGCAGGCTCCCGCCGTCGATCGAGACGAAGGTTCCGGTCTGATACCGAGCCGGGTCCGAGCACAGCCACGCAACGTATGCCCCGAGCTCGTCGGGTTGGCCGTAGCGGCCAGCCGGAATGGTTCGCTCGAGTTCCTCGCGAACCGCCGCCTGGGTCGCGCCGGTTCGTTCGGCTCGAATCCGATCGAGCGAGGCGACGCGGGCGGTGTCGAGGCGGCCGGGCAGAACGCCGTTGACAGTGACGCCGTCGGCGATCACATCGGGCGCGATCGTTTTGAGCCAGGCGACCAGCGCGCTTCGGCAGGCGTTCGAATAGGCCAGCTCGGGGATCGGCTGGCGGACGCCCGACGAAAGGATCGAGACGACGCGGCCCCAGCCGCGCTCGCGCATCGCCGGCAGCAGGAGCGTGGCCAGCTCGATCGGGGTGATCGCCAGCAGCTGGAAGGAGCGGCGCCACTCCGCCGGATCTGTACCGGTCGCCGGGGCGGGCGGCGGGCCGCCGGCGTTGAGAACGACGATGTCGATCTGCCCGAGCGCCTGCCGCGCTTCGTCGGCGACTCGGGCCGCCGTCGAAGGATCCGCGGCGTCCCCGGCGACCGCCGTGACCTCGACCGAGTATGCCCGGCGGATTTCCGCTGCCGTGCGCTCCAGCGCTTCCCCGCCGCGAGACCAGAGCGCGAGCCGGCAACCTTCAGCCGCGAGCCGCTCCGCGGAGGCGCGCCCGAGTCCCGCCGATGCTCCGCCCACGAGAGCCGTCCTGCCGGTCAATCCGAGGTCCATTTCGCTCCTTTCGTCGGTCCGTGCCTGCTCAACCCTAGAACGAAACTGCCGGCGCCGGCTACCGACTGCTATCGGCTACGCTTTCGTGGTGAACGATAGAGTTGAAGTCGTCGAGCGAGCGGCACTTGCGTATGCCGCCCTGGCCGAACTTGCCGAGACGATCGAGGACGAGTGGCAGTACGTGACCGACCTGACGGACGCGTACCTGCCCGGCATTCGTGCGCTGGCGGCCGGACCCGCGCTCGCGCCCGAGGCCGTCGCGGCGGTGGACGAGGCCATAGCCGAGATCGAGTTGATCGCGGATCCCCACAAGGCGATCGACTGGCTCTCCACGTTCCCGCACCTCGTCGCGCTGGCTCTGGGCGGCGACGTGGATGCGCTCGCCGACGCAGCCCCCGGCAACGAGGGGGCTTCGGGGCCGCAATTCGATCCGGACGACGACTCGCCCTTCCGTGTCCTGCGAGGGGGCCGATGAGGTTCCAGGATGCGGCCCGCGACGCCCGGGCCATCGTCTACGCCGGGATCCAGGCCGATCCCCTGGTGGCCCGCGTGGCCGAGTTGCTGGCCGGTGCCACCACCGCCGAGCGCTGGCTGGCTCGGGCCGTGATGAACGGCGAGCGAACCGACCCGGAAGGCTGGCGGCGCATCTTCCCGAGCCTGTTCGGTCCGGCAGCGCCGATGGAGGTTCGCGATCGCGCCGAACTGATACTCGCGGCCGGACTCGGAGTCGCCAACCGCGGCGAGCAGGCGCGCAGCTCCTATCGCGGAGCCGTTGTGGAGGAGCTCACCGCCAGGCTGCTGGCGCGGCGTTCCGCCACGGTTCGGAGGGAGCGGCGGGTTCTCTTCGACGGCGTGCCGGCCGAGATCCACCCATACGACGTGACGGTCGAGTCGGGCGAGCCCGAGGTCTACGACTGCAAATGGGGCGCGCGCGGCATCAACTCCGACGTGCTCAACCAGCTCGACGACGCCCGGGCCCACGCGTCGGAGGAGGAAGCGGCGCTGAGCGTGGCCCTCGTGGTGTTCGATGCCCGCCGCTCGTGCGAGCTTCGACTGGCCCGCTCGACGGCCCGGCACGAAGATACCGTCCTCGTGCCGCTCGAAGCCTTCGATTCGCTCGGGCAGGGTCGGCCATGACCGTGCCGCCGAGCTTGCCGCAACTCGAGGACCAGCTGCCGTATCGGATCGTTCGGCCCTACCGGGTCCGGTTCGAAGAGTCCACGTCGGATGAAACCATGCGGACCGCCATCCACCTCGCCTGGGCGGCAGACGTCGCCTGGCAGCATTCGGCGCTGCTTGGCTTCGGGCGCGACTGGTACTCGGAGCGGAACCTCTTCTGGCTGGTGCGCGCCGTCCGGCTGGACGTGTTGAAGCCGATTGCGACCTACGCGGACGTCTTCGTCAGCACGGGCGTGATCGGGTATCGGCGCGTCGCCGCCCGCCGCCGGAGCGAGGTCTGCAGCCCTTCGGGCGAAGTGCTGGCAAGGCTCGAGATCGACTGGGTCATGATCAACGGCCGCGGCGTTCCAACCCGCGTGCCGGCCGAGTTCCATCGTTTCGTGGCGGACGGCAGCTCCACCTTCGAGATGCTCAAGGTGTGCCTTCCGGAAGTTCCGGCGCGGGCTGCCGAACGGCAATTCCACGTCCGGCGGCGCGACCTCGACCCGCTGGATCACGTCAACAACAGCGTCTATCTCGACTACTTCGACGAGGCGCTCGAGGTCGCGGGCGCGTCGGGAGCCGCCCGGACCGGCCCGCGCCGGTACGGGGTCGAGTATCTGGCGGCTGCCGCGCACGGCGAAATGATCGTGGATAGCGTCTGGCAGCACGAGTCCGGCTTCGCCTACCGCCTGTGTCGCGAGAACGGCACCGAGCTGTTCAGGGCTCGCCTGGAGCCGCTGATTTAGCGGCTGATACTCCTCTAGGCCTGATCGCCCTCTTCGGGCTTTGCCTCGCCGTTCATCGCCGCGTCCGCGTCCGTTACGGCGTCGCTCGCCGCGTCCGTTACGGCGTCGCTCGCGGCGTCGGCAGTTTCGCCGCTCTGCGCGGCCTGCGTTCTCGAAGCTTCGGCGGCCTTGCGGAGGTCGGCCGCGAGATCCTTGCTCCTTGCGGCGAGCCGGTCGCCCACGTGTTCGGTCACGTTCGCGGCCTTGTGCGCCACCGGACCCGCGTTCTCGGCAGCAACGGCGGCCAACTCGGCAGCCTTGGCGGCGACGTCGCGCAACAGCGGCGCGGCCTGACGCCCGGCCTGATCGATCATCTCCTGGAGCTGGCCAATCCATCGCTCCGCCGACTCACGGGCGCGGGCAGCTTGTTCACGGCGGTTCGGTCCGCCGGCGCCGGGCTCGTTATCCTGGCCCAGCTGATCGTCCGGTCCCAGTCCCATAGTGCACCTCGGTCTTCGGCGAGGGCTGGCAGCCCCTCGACGCCTGGCACTTCATCCTACCCCCGACGGAGCCCCGGCGGTTCCAGGGGTGAAAATGACCTGCCGTTCAGAACGTTTCGGGAGCCTTCAGGCTGGGATCAGGACGCCCGAACCCGCGGTGCCGGTGCGGCCGGTGTTGTCCATGAGCGTTACCCGGAACCGATAGCAATACAGCGGCTGAAGCCCCGATACGGTGAACGGTGACGCGGAGTTCGTCTGCGACAGGGGTGTCCACAGAGCACCGGCGCAACTCCCCGCGGCGGGTTGAGCGGCGTATTCGGTCGTGACGATGCGGCTGACCAGGGTGGTGCCTTCGGCCAGCGTCTCGTTCCAGCTCACCGTCGCCGACGAGGCGGTGGTGGCAATGGACATGGCGGGGGAAGTGAACGCGGCGCTGGGAGCCGGCGGGTCGACCAGCATGGTTCCGGAGAGGCTCGACCGCGTCGCGCCGTTCGAGTCGGTCAGGTGCAGGGAGAAGCGGTAGCACAGCCCGGCCTGGAGGCCCGTCGCTGTCTGGGGGGAGTTGTCGGCAGGAGTCCATGGCGGAGATGCGGGCAACCAGCGATCGACGCTGCACGAGCCGTTGATCGGCTGGGCGAGCATCAGCGAAATCGATCGGCCGGTGATCGTGGCCCCGGCCGTGGTTTCCTCGGCCCAGCTGGCGACCGCGGTTCCGCCGACCGTTACCTGCAGCAAATCGGGGGGCGACAGGAACGTGGCGCTCGGTTTCGGGGGCGCGGACCAGATTTCGACCGGATCGTAGTAGAGGTGGAGGATCTGGTCGGCACTCATTCCGGCTCCCGCGCAGCCGAAGACGCTGTGCTGGTAAATGTGCGAGCCATCGACGTCGGCCCCGCAGGTCGTGCTGGTCCCGGAGCGATAGCCAGTGGGCATGAAGGCCCCGCCCCTGGTGATGGACTCGGTCCAGGTCGCTTCGACGGCCGCAATCTCGGATGCCGCGGGAACTCGGGTCTCGGGCTGGTAGAGCTGATCGTTGGTGTTGTCGACGACGTCGTAGCAGCCGCCGGTGCCGGCGCCGCCACGGTAATTCATGGCGTAGTACCAGGAATACTGCTTGACCACGACCGCGCCGACCTTCAGCGCCTCGGCGGGCCAGCTCGATGGCCATTCGGCCTGCTCGACCACTTCGACGTACTTCTTGAAGTCGACGACCTGGACCGTGCCCGAGGCGGAGCCGCTCGTGCGCAGGACGCGAATCGTCGCGGGCGGCACTCGCGTGCTCGTCCAGCCGGTGCATTTGCTCGCTGCTTGCGCGACCGGTGGTGGAATGACGGGGGGCAGCCAGATCAAGGAAGTCAAAACCAGGACCGCTGCCAGGCGGCGTCGCATTGACGGCAGGCTAAGCGTGCGGGTAGGTGCGCGTCAAGTCGGCCCACCCTGATCGACAGCGGGAGGCCCTCGAAAGCGGCCCTCCGATGCGATCAGCCGACGGTCGGTGCCCCCGGATCTGTCTCGTCGGCGAGCGTGGTCTCATCGAGCAGCTCGGCTTCGAGAGCCTCGATTGCCTCGTCCGAAGGCCGCCCGACGCTGATTGCCTCGTCGCCCGTCGGGTTCATGACGGCGCCGCCGGCGTTCGCGATCTCCGCCTCGAGCTCCATCTTTCTCATTTCGAGCCGAACGGCCTCGCTGGGCGGCTCTAAGGCAGACTCGTCGGCCTTGAGGCCGGCAGGGATCAGGCCCTCGTCTCGATCGAACGCTGCCTTGGGACCGGCGACGGTCACGCCGGGTATGTCCAGCACCGTCGCATCCTCGACGGCGGCGCCGCACTTCGGACAGGCGGCCGTGCCGGCCGGGATCGAGGTCGAACACCAGGGGCAGATGCGGGTCGAGCTATCAGTCATGGCACGCACCATAGTCGACTGCGACCTCCAACGGCTATCCGACCTTCGGGCCATCAGACGGCCATGACCTCGGCACCGTGGGGCGCAGATCCGCGGCCCCGCTTCAGGTGGCCGGGCCCGCGCTTTCGAGAGCGGCGAGGATCTCCGGACCGTAGCGTTCCAGTTTCGTGGGCCCCATGCCGCGAATTCGGCGCAGCGCCGGCAGCGTCCGTGGCCGCGCCTCGGCGATCTCTGCCAGGGTGGTGTCGTGGGCGACCACGTATGCGGGCACGCCGTCGGCTGAGGCGCGTTCCCGCCTCCAGCGGCGCAGGGCTTCCAGCGTGTCTCCGTCCGGACTCGGTGCGGCCGTGGCGATCGGGGCCCCCGGCAGGACCCGGACCCGGCGCGTGCCCGGCAGGCGTTGAGGCTCGAGCGCGGCGAGGAACCGCGATGGCCGGCGTGACGACGACGAGACGGCAAGGAACCTGCGCGCGCGGGTGATGCCGACGTACAGCAGACGCCGTTCCTCGGCGATTTCCTTGTCCTCCTTCGCCTGGCGGATCGGCAGGATGCCTTCGTCGAGCGTCGGCAGGTAGACCGCGTCCCACTCGAGGCCCTTGGCGCGGTGGTAGGTCAGCAGGTTCACTCCGTCGGTGCCGGCGGCCGCCTCCGCCGCCTGGCGCCGATCCAGTTCGTCGAGGACGGCGTCGATATCCAGGCCGGGGTCCGCGTTCGCCAGGTCGTCCACGATCGACACGAGCAACTCCAGCGACGCGGCTCGCTCCCGTCCTTCCTGACCCGCATCACCGGCCAGGTCGTCCAGCCCGAGCTTCTCGACGAACAACCGCTCGATCGCGCCGACCAGCCCGCCGCCGGTCTCGTGCGGCCGGACGCGGCGCAGGAGAGTTCGCGCCTCGCGGATCTCGCGCCTCTCGAAGAAGCGCAGCCCGCGAACACTGAACGCGATTTCGGCCCGCGTCAGCGCGTCTTCTATCGCCGGAAGCTGGGCGTTGATCCGGACGAGCACCGCGGTTTCGGTCGGGGCGACGCCGGCGGCGGCCACGGAACGGATCCACTCGACAATGCCGCGCAGCTCGGTCTCGGCGTCGGGAAGCCGGCGGACAGATGGTGGCGGCCCGTCGGGGCGGGTCGCCCGAAGCTCGCCGCGCAAACCGCCGGCGGCAACGCGATTGGCGAGTTCGAGGATCTGCGGGCTCGATCGGTAGTTGTCGGCCAGCGCCACCGCCCGTGCGCCGGGATGCCGCTCGGCGAACCCGAGCAGGTAGTCGGGCGTGGCGCCGGCGAAGGTGTAGATGGTCTGGTCCGGATCGCCGACGACCGCCAGGTCGCGGGACTCGCCCAGCCACAGCTCCAGCAGCCTTTCGGCCAGCGGGTTCGTGTCCTGGTACTCGTCGACGCTGAGCCAGCGCTTGCGAGATCGAACGAGCCGCGCCGCCTCCTCGTCGCCTTCGAGCAGCTCGACGGTCTCGACGAGCATATCTTCGAAATCCAGCAGGCCGGCCCGGGCCTTCTCTCGCTCGTAGTCGCGGAACAGGCGGGCGAAGAGTTCCGGCGGTATCGGCGCTCGATCGCCGCCCAGTTCGAGCCAGCGTTCCGGCCGGATACGCCGGACCTTGGCCCATTCGATCGCATCGGCCATGTCTTTCGCCGGTCGGAAGCGATATCCGCCGGGCAGCCGGCCGACGAGCGGCACCAGCAACCGCAGCTTGGAATCGAGCGTCGTCGGCATCGGCGCGCCTTCGTGCCGGCTCGGCCAGAAGTGCCGGAGCTGGGCCAGGGCCGCGGCGTGGAATGTCCGCGCCATGACACCGCGATGCCCCAGCGAAGCCATCCGCTCGACCATCTCGGTCGCGGCCTTGTCGGTGAAAGTCACGAGCAGGATCTGGTCGGCCGGTACCACCCCGGTCTCGATCGCGTACGCCGCCCGCCGGCTGACCACGCGCGTCTTGCCCGACCCGGCACCGGCGATGATCGCGAGCGGACCCGAAGTCGCCGTGACCGCCTCGCTTTGCGAAGGATTCAGGTCTTCTAGCAGGCGCTCGGGCGACGATTTTGCGATCACAGTCGAGCCTCGAGAAGGGATGGCCTTCGCGGCGCGAGGCTCCGACAGGAGGGTATCAGCCGGGCGTTATCGCCGGCTAATCGATGCGCTCCAGGACCAGGACCGGCAGCTCGCGTTTGGCCTTCTTCTCGTAGTCGCCGAAGATCGGGACCCTGGCGATGCGATCGTCCAGGAGGCGGCGGCGCTCGGCGCCTTCCGTGATCCGGGCTCGAGCCCGGAACTTCTCCGTCCCGACCTCGACCGTCACGACCGGATTCTTGACGACATTGGCCAGCCACTGGGGTTGCTCGTCGCGGCCGCTGTTGGACCCGACGATGACATACGTGTCTCCGTCCATGTGGTACCCGACCGGAGACATCCTGGGCCGTCCCGTCTTCGCGCCCGTCGAGGTCATCAGCAGCATCGCCGATCCCGCCAGGCGTCCTTGTGTGATCTGACCGCCGTGGGCTCGGAAGTCGGCGACGATCGCGTCGTTCCAGGCGGTCTCTTCGGGAGTCTTTGCCATCTCCAGTCGCTCCGAGGTTCGCTATCGATCCGCTTGCGTCCTCCCACGATACGGACGAATTGCGGCTGTGATGTCCAGATCGGGGTCTACTCCGGCAGCCGCACCCACGAGCGTCCGGGAGACCGACGTCAATGGGATGCGCCCGCTCGCTCGTCCGAACAGTTCCACCGCCAGATCGAGGTCCTTGTCGAGATCCCGCATGGCGAACAGCGCCGGGTCGTGGCGATCCTCCAGATAGCCACGCCGTCGAGCCTCCAGGACCGGGGCCATGCGCTTGAGGACCCAGAACACGTCTTCGGGCACGAGGCCCGCTTCCTCGCCGGCAACCTGCAGCTCGGCCGCCGCCAGGACGATGTCGGCGAGCATGCTGTTGGCCACGAGCTTCAGGCGGGCGCCGCTGCCCAGCGGCCCGACGTGTCGGACCGTGCCGAGCAGGCCCAGGATCGCGCTCGCACGCGCGAAGTCTTCGTCACCGCCGCCGACCACGATTGCCGCGGCCCCTTTGCCCACCACCGGCGGAGCGCCGAGGATCGGGGCGTCGATCAGGCCAGCTCCGGCGGCTTCCACGGCGATCGCAAGCTCCGCGACCAGATCCGGCCCGGCGGTGCTCATCTCCACGAAGAGCTTGCCCTCGGCTCCGGCGAGCGCGCCGTCCGGACCGAGATAGGCGGCCCGAAATCGCTTCCGGGCCGGTCAGGCTGCTGATGACGATGTCGGCGCCACGAGCGGCCGCGGCCGCGGACTCGGCGACCGTCCCGATCTCGAGTGCCTCGGCGCGCGACCGAGTCCGGTTCCAGAGAGTGGGCTCGAGTCCGGCGCCGGCAATCCGGGTGGCGATGGCAGCGCCCATCTTGCCGGTCCCGAGCACGGCGACCTTCAGCGGATCGGTCGAGTGGCCGGTTCGCGCAGCCGCGTTCTCGCGCAGCAAATGGAGGTGAGGCAGGCCCGAAACTGGACCAAGGTGGGTTCCGAGGGTGGTTGGCATCGATTTCCTCATCGTCTGTGCTGCTTCATCTGTTCGGGCGCCGGCCCGTCGATGGCGATCCGGCCACGGAGTGTCGGCTCGATCTTGGCCGCGTCGTCCGGGGATCGCCTGAAATCAGCCGGAAACGAACCTGTCGGCGGCGCCGGTCCTCCGCCGGCAATCAGGATCGACTTACTACACTATTCTGTCCAACAGAGAATCACGATCGCATTCAGCACTTTTGGAGATGGCCGATGGAGCTTCGGCAGCTAGAGCACTTCGTCGCAGTGGCCGAGGAGCGAAACTTCACGCGGGCGGCGGATCGCGCGGGTATCGTCCAATCGGGCCTGTCCGCCTCCATCCAATTCCTCGAGCGTGAGCTCGGAGCGCCGCTCTTCATCAGGAGCACGCGGCGCGTTTCGCTGACCGCCGCGGGACAGGCTCTGCTCCCGGCGGCCAGGCGCTCGCTTGCCGCGGCGCAGGCCGGCCGAGAGGCGGTCCAGGCGGTCGAAGGACTGCGGCGCGGGCGCCTCGCGATCGGGATCTCCCAGGTTCTCGTCCCGACCTTCGACCTGCCGGGGATCCTGGCCGATTTCCGACGCGATTACCCCGCCGTGGAGCTGAACCTCCGGCAGGCGGTGCCGATCGAGCAGTTCGCTTCGTTGCGCGAAGGCCGGCTCGACATGGCCTTCATGCCGCTCCTCGACCCTCCGGGGGACGATCTGGACGCGACGGTCGTCGCCCACGACAGCATGGCGCTGGCTTGCGCGCCCGATCATCCGCTCGCCCGCCGCCGGGTCGTGCGTTTGCGCGACCTCGTCGACGAGCGGTTCGTGAGCCTGCCGACGAGCTGGACCTCACGTCTGGTGGCGGACCAGGCTTTCGCCGCCGCGGGGCTCGCCCACGAAAACGCGCTCGAGGTGAACGACATCGACACCTGCCTCGAGCTCGTCGGCCGAGGCCTGGGGATCGCGATCGTTCCCGAGGCCGCCGGCTCGCATGCCGGCACAGCAGTCCTGCGGCCGTTCTCGAAGCGGCTGGCGTGGGATTACTTCGTGGTGCGCCGGGCGGATGGCGCGATCGGACCGGCCGCCCGGGAGTTTCTCCGGCGCATCCTGCCTGCATAGGAAACGACCGACCGGTGGCGCCGCAGGGATCTCTTTATGCTTGCGGCGACAGAGGAGGCCCAGATGGTCGATGTCGTTGCCAAGGCTCGGGTGGACGTTCTGGTGGTCGGCTACGCCGACTCGCCTTCGGTTGCGGGCACCGTGGGGCTGGTTCGTGACGGGGACAGCGTGATCGTCGTGGATCCGGGCATGGTCAGGAGCCGCTCGCTGATCCTCGACCCGCTCGAGCTGCTGGGCCTGTCACCCGACGACGTGAGCCACGTCTTTGTCTCGCACCATCACCTGGACCATACCGTGAACATCGCGCTCTTCCGGCAGGCGGAGATCGTGGACCACCGCTCGGTTCGCCGTGACGACCAGGTGAATGCCCATATCGGCGAGGGTTTTCGGCTCGCGCCCAACACCACGATCTGGGTCACGCCGGGCCACTCGCCTCAGGACGCCAGCCTGGTCGTGGAGACGGCCGAAGGCCGCCAGGCATTCACGCACCTGTGGTGGCGCTCCGATCGAACGCCCGAGGTCGACCCGTATTCGCCGGACCAGGCCGAACTGAAGCGCAACCGGCAGCGCCTGCTCGACGGCGTTGACATCGTGATTCCCGGCCACGGCGCTCCCTTCCGGGTGCGCTGACCGCACGGGAACTCAGCCGGCGCGGTTGCGCCTCTGGGCGATGTGCTCGCCGGGCATCGAGACGAAGGCTTCGCGACGTTCGCCCGGCCGGACCGCCGGCATGGGGCGGGCGCTCTGCGCGCTCTGGGTCGAGCGGTTGTAGCCGCCGTTGGTGGGACGGGCGGCGGGGCGCGCGATCATCGCGGCGCCGATTCCCGGCCTGAACGAGGGGGCTCGACCCGGAGCCGCGTGGCGGTTACCGGCGGGCGCACCCTGGCGAGGCCCGCGCTCGGGCTGGCGGAAGTCGCTCGGCTCGGGGCGTCGATACGTTGCGGGCGTGGCCTGCCTCGGGGGAGCCTGGCGCATGGGTGCCGGGCGTGGCGTCGCCTGGCGCGGCGCAGCCTGCCGCGGGGGAGCCTGCCGAGCGGGAGCCGGGCGTGCGGCCTCGAAACGGTCAGGCGCCGGCTGACGCGCGGGCGCCTGCTGGCGGGCCGGAGCCCGTCGAGCCTCGTTCGGCCGGCCGAAGCCCTGCGTTCGCTGGCGGATCGGCTCTCGCTCGATGGAGCGGTCGACCTCGAAGCCCTCCACCACCTCGCGCCGGATCGGCTGGCGAAGCAGGATCTCGATGTCGCGGAGCAGCAGGTTCTCGTCGATGCAGACGAGCGACACCGCATCGCCTTCCATGCCGGCTCGCCCGGTGCGGCCGATTCGATGGACGTAGTCCTGCGCCACCATCGGGAGCTCGAAGTTGACGACGTGAGGCAGTCCGTCTATGTCGAGGCCGCGCGACGCCACCTCCGTGGCGACGAGGATCGCGACGCGTCCCGACTTGAAGTCGTCGAGGGCGTGGACCCGCTGGCTCTGGCTCTTGTTGCCGTGGATCGCAGACGCGGTGATGCCGTCGTGGACGAGCTGCTCGGCCAGGCGGCTGGCGCCGTGCTTGGTTCGCGTGAACACGAGCGCGCGGTCGATCCGGCCGGTCCGGATCAGGTGGCTCAGCAGTTCGCGCTTGCGCTCACGATCGACCGGGTAGACGACCTGGCGGACCAGCTCGATCGGCGCGTTGCGGCGCGCGATCTGGATGTGCGCCGGCTCATCGAGCATCGCGTTTGCGAGACCCGTGATCTCGTCCGAGAACGTGGCCGAGAAGAGCAGGTTCTGGCGGCGTGCCGGCAGCAGTTCGAGGATGCGCCGGATATCGCGGATGAAGCCCATGTCGAGCATGCGGTCCGCCTCGTCGAGGACGAGGATTTCGACCGACGACAGGTCGATCGTCCGCTGGCCGGCATGGTCGAGCAGACGGCCGGGCGTGGCGACCACGATCTCCGGACCGGCGCGCAGGGCGCGGACCTGGGGCTCGAAGCCGACGCCGCCGTAGATGGTGGTCGACTTGATCGGGCGGGACGCGCCATAAGTTCGGACGCTTTCCTCGATCTGGAGCGCCAGCTCGCGGGTCGGCGTCAGGACGAGGCAGCGGATCGGCAGGCCGGTGGCGCCGTGCGGCCGATCCGTTCCGGGCGGCAGGTGGCGCGGCGCGGGCCGGCCGGCGTTGAGCAGCTGCAGGATCGGCAGCACGAAGGCGGCCGTTTTGCCCGTGCCCGTCTGGGCGCTGGCGAGGAGGTCACGGCCGGCGAGAACGATAGGGATCGACTGCGACTGGACCGGAGTTGGCTCGGTGTAACCCTGGGCGACCACCGACCGGAGGAGTTCGGGCGTCAGCCCAAGCTGATCGAACGAGGGTGTTTCGGGCGTCGGCGCGGGCTGGGCCGGCGACGCGGGACGCTCGGCGACAAGGCCGGGCTGATTGGAAGACATAGAACGAGTAGCTCCTGACATGGCCCACCCGCGTTTCAACAGCGGGGCCGGTCAGGGCTGGAAGGGGGAAAATCGAGATCGGGCGGTGCTTTACCGGGACGCCGACCGTAGCGTCCATACGTTCACGAAGGCACTAAGCATACAGGACTTGGAGCGATCGACCTCAACCTGGCGGCGGCAGCCTCGAAATCGTCAGAAGAAGGCCGCCCGCTTCGACCAGACGAGGGCCATGATCGCGACCGAGATGACGACCTGGCTGCCGAGGTCCATACGCCCGGAGTGGACGATGTAGATCAGTGTCACGAGGGCGGGCATCATCGGGACTGCCAGCACGAACGGGAGGTGGCGCCTGCGCAGGCTCTCGACGCCGGCGGCGGCCAGCAGGATTGCCTGCAGCACCATCACCGCCGACCATGTCGCCGTCGAAATGGGAGTGTCGGCTGGTGGCGAAACCGCGAGCGCCACCGATCCCACCGCGCCAAGCAGCAGGACGATCCCGGCTGCGGCGAGTTCCGGCACGGCCAGGATGCCGCTGCGCTCGTTCCCGCTGCGCTCGTTCCCGCTGCGCTCGTTCGATGACATCGAGCCGCCCTCCTCGTTGCCAGTTCGTGGCGCCGCCCATTATGGCGCCGGAGCGGCCTACTTTGGGCAGGTGTTCGCTGGCGCCGGCTTGCCGTACCAGGTGCTGTCCTGGCCGAACCACTGGACCGAAAGCGCCGCGACTTTCGCGTTGATCAGGCAGCTCGAAGCAGTAACGGTCGAGATGCCGGTCACCGAGTAGGTCGGAGGCTCGAGCACGACTTGCTTGATATTGCCGCTCGGGACGTTCTGTCCCATCGCGACGAAGTCCGCCACCTTGGCGGACGGGAAGTCGGTGCTTACGCTCGCGCCGATCGTGGAAATCAGGCCGGGCAAGGCGAGGATTTCGCTGGGCTGGGCCATCTTGTGCAGCAGTGCGATCAGGACCTGCTGCTGGCGATCGGCCCGCGCGTAGTCGCTGTTTCCGGCCGTGCCGTTCGAGCCGTGCCGAGACCGCACGTAGGCCAGGGCGTTCTTGCCGTCGAGGTGATGTGGGCCGGCGGTGAGGTAGAAGCCGAGGGGGCCGCCGTTGAGCCAGTCGTACGTCGGGTCGCTGATCGCGGCCGGGTTGACGATGTCGATGCCCCCGACGGCGTCGATCATCTTCACGAAGCCGAGCAAATCCATCACGGCGTAGTAGTTGATCGGGATGCCCACGAGGTAGCTCACCTCGTTGACCAGGGTCACGTACGGGCTATTGGGGGACTTGATCCAGCCGTGACGGACGTACGTCGGAATGGCGTTGATCTTGACCGTCGGGGAGTCGACACCGCCGAAGTAGAAGGGGAAGCTGGCGCTATCGCGCGGCACGCTGATCATCTGGACCGAGTTGCTGGAAGGGTCGTAGCTCACGACGAGGATCGAGTCGTAGAGCGTTTCTCCCCGGCCCGGGGCGGAGTCGACGCCCGTGAACAGGATCGTGACGCGGCCGCCCGCCGTCGCCGGAGGAAGCGTGTCGTTGGGCTGCGGCGTCTCGCCCGGGGCCAGGCTGGAGCCCGGGCTCGACTGGACGATCAGGTCCGGGTTGTTCGCGTCGAAGACCTGCGACCCGGCATTCGAATAGGCCAGCAGGTAGTAGCTACCGCCAAAGTGAGTCACGGCGATGATCAGGGCCAGAGCCATCACGACCGCCCGATCGAGGATCCGATAGCGCGTCGGCCTGGGCTCCTGCCCTCCGATGAAGGCGAGGATTACGGACGCCAGCCTCCAGACGCCCAGCAGGATCAGGATCGCGACCGCAACGAGGCCGATCGCTCGGTCGGCGAACAGCTGCGCCGCAAACACGACGGCTCCACGCTGCAGCCCGTATGCCAGGAGCAGCAGGACCAGTACGGCGGGCACCGCAAATATCGCCGCCGCGCGGCGCTTCCCGAGATAGAACTGGCCTAGGCCGGGCCACAAGAAGGAGAGCAGCGCGGCGAGTGACCGCGAATGCCCCCGGCCTCTGCTGACCGGCGCCTCTGTAGTCAAGTTGGCGCGACTCTACACCACAAACCGGTTGGGGGCGGTCGAGCGGCATTGCCGGCGCTGCCCCCGCGCTGCCGCGGATCGGGGCCGCCGGAAGTCAGCGGCGGCCGACGTCCTTGCGTGCCTTCTCGTCATACACGCGACGATCCGCCTCGCGGGAGGCGACAGAAAGAGCCGCGCCGCTTCGGGCGAGGCCGTAGCCGATGGAGGCGCCGACCGGCGTGCTGCTCGGCGTTCCGGGCGTGCCTCCGAGCGAACGCTGCAGGGTCCGCGCGATGGCCTCGGCGCGACCGGCGAGCGCTCCCGGCAGGAGGATGCCGAACTCGTCGCCGCCGAGCCGGGCCGCAATCGCGCCGCCCTCGGCCGGGGTCGCTTCGAGGATCGTCTTCGCGATGGTCACGAGCAACCGGTCTCCGGCATCGTGACCGCGCGCGTCGTTGGTCGCCTTCAGGCCGTCCACGTCGGCGAGGACGATGCCCACCGGAACTGGCCGCGCGGAGTGATGGACCATCGCTTCTTCCCAGGCGAGCCGGTTGCGCAGGCCCGTCAGGACGTCCCGTCGGGCGCTGTCGGCGCTCTCAGTGAAGGCCTGGCTGAGCAGTACGGCGCGGTCGATGTGACGCTCGCGATCGCGCTGCAGCATAGCCAGCAGCAAGATCGGTCCTGCGAGGAGTACCAGCGCGCCCACCGAGCCGGGAGCAACCAGTGCCGCAGCCACGCCGACGGGCGCCAGCATAAGGTCGGTCAGGAACGTGAATCGCAGAGCCTCGGCGAGCTTGCGGGCGGGCACGCCGAGCCCGTAACAGTTGCGGACCCAGGACGCCGCGGCGTCGCATCCAAACTGCGCACCGAGAGCCAGCCCGTAAACGCCGATGACTTCGGCGCCGAGGCCGCGCGCAGGCGCCAGGGAGAAGACAAGAGCGGGTCCCACAGCGTGCCAGGCGGAACCGGCCAGGACCGGTAGCCGTTCCCTTCGGTAGGGATCGCGCAGGCGGGCCGCCCAGGCGGCGCCGATCAAACCCATCAGCGCAACTATGGGGACGAGCTGGGGCGGCAACAGGAAGAGCGAAACCCACAGCACCGGCGTGGTCGGCAACGCGGTGCCGGGACCGATCTCGAACTCGATGCTCGCCGCTGCCGCGTGTGCGGCCGCGCAGGCGGCCAGCAGACCGACGGGAATGGCTGCCGGCGGCGCAAGGAGCAGCCAGGCTCCGAGTGCCAGCACGAGGGATCCACCAGTGATGTAGCCGGACCTGCGGTCGGGGACCGCACGCTCCGAGTGCGCACGGTCCCGAGCCTCGCTGATGGTTGCGGCTTCGCTTATGGCCTCGCTCAGGTCGGAGGCGCGTTCGACGGCTACCTCCCGTGCGGGTTGCCTGTTACGAGCGCCGCGGGGCACGCCGGTGGCGACCGGGTTCCCTAACATGATCGAAGCCATTCGAAGTCCCGGCTCAGAGGTTTGTCACCAGGACTTGAACGGGTCCACGTAGACGTCGTCCAGACCCCAGGTCGCCTTCGTTCCCCGAAGACTGAAGCTCAGCGTCAGCTGCTCGGTACCGCTGCTCCCGAACAGGCTCGGGATCTTCAACTGCATCGTGGGAGCCCAGGACGAGGATGGAACGTCGCCGTTGACGTCGAAGGCGGTGGTGCCGACGGCTCCGTTGTCCGGGTTCACGACAACCGCGTCGACGTGGAGGATCGCCCCACTGACGTGCGAGTTGTTGACGAATAGTCGGATCGTGTCCTCGCCCTTCGATACGCACATCGGGCGCGTCGCCGCGGCTCCGCCGGGTGGGATGCTCAGGCTGTGTCCGTCCGACGCTTTCCCGACGAGGAAGGTCTCATTGCCCTTCACCACCTTGGCCCCGCCGCTGAGAGTCCAGTCGGTCGAGCCGTTCTCGAATCCGCCGTTGGAGACCAGGAAGTAGGACGCTTGATCGCCCCAGCGCGCGAACACCGGAGCCTCCGATCGTGCCACGCAGGCCAGCGTCGGCGTCGCAGCCATTGCCGTGCTCGCGCCGGCGCCGACCGTAACGATCGCGAGGCTGCCGATGGCGAGAATCTGCGCGATCGTTCCGAGTCGCCCGCCGCGATGAAGAGTGCCGGCCTCGTTCACGCCGCTGGTGGCTTCGGTCCTCATTTCGGCCCTCCTCATCGGTACCTTAGGCAACCCGGCACGTGCCTGGGGTTTGGCGAAGTGTGCTCCGGCCTAGTACGTCCTGGCTATGGCACGTTCGTGTGTCGAGGTCCCATGGCCCCGCCGGCCGGTGCCCGCAGTCACCGTTGCTCCGGCGCACCCGCAGTACTTCCCAGTACGGATGTCCCAGCCGGCGCCACGGTCTGTGAGCGACTGGTGACTGCAAGCACGGAGGGTCTTGCGAGGCATTTTTCGCTTTTGGAATGTTGTCGTGGGCCGGGAACGGATGTCGTGCGTGTCAGCGCGCACCGAAGCCGCACCTCTGAGTGCCACCCTGGCTCACCCAGGCGGCCTACGACATCTATCCCATCCCGCCACACAGCTGCCATGCGCTCTCCATGTGAAATCAGGCGGCCGAGGGGCGCGGACAGACCGTGTAGCACAGTCGGCCGGAGGTGGGCGAAGGGGAGAGGCCGCGGGGCGGCCCACGTTTTCGGAACGGGTTCACCTGGCGCTATTGGATACGCGCAGGGGAGGAGCCACCACGTGGCAGAGCGGTCGGTCCGGGATTTCCAGGTCTCTTTCCTGGTGGCGCCGATCGCGGATGCGTGGGCCGGCGCCAACGGCTTCGCACTAAGCGGTGTGGAGCCGGACGGGAGCCGTCACTACGTCCGGGGCTCCGGGCTTTTGACCGGCCAGATGATGTGCGTCGTCCGGCAATTCGGTCCGCATGTTCGCGTAGAGGCATATGTCCATGCGCGGATGGTTGCCCGCCTGTCGGCGCTGTTCCTGATTCCGGAGAACATGTCCGTCGAACCGGGCCGTTTCGTGGGCGGGCTGCCGAAGAAGATGTGCCGCGACGCCGTAGACAAGCTCCTCGCCCAGCTCGGTCAGCCGCCGATCAGCGCCGCCGACAATGCCGGACCGACGGCCGCCGTCCCACAGGCGCAGCCGACAGCCGCGATGTATCCGGCCGCCCCAACGCCGGCCGGCGCACTCCCCGCGCCTCAACCCGCACCCCAGCCCGCCGCGGCCTGGCCGGCCGGAGCGGCGTACGTTCCGCCCGGCGCTCCCGGTTACCTCGCGACCGCGACGCGTCCTTTGGGGATTCTTCTCCTGGCTATCGCCGAAGCCATCACCGCCCTGGTTTGTCTGAGCGTGGTCCTGGACTACTGGTCGTCGTTCAACTACCGCGCCACGTACGACGAGATGGACTGGGAGGCCGTGGACCTGGTCATGGCGATCGCTTATCTCGCTCTCGTCGGAGGCAGCGTCGCCGTCGCCTGGCGGCTGTGGTCGATGCGTCGCGATGCCTGGCCGGCGGCCATGCAGCTGAGCGCCGGCGTGGTGGCCGCGACGGTCGTCTCCGGTCTTCTCTGGGGTTTCGACGTGCTCGGGTGGGTGGGCATAGTCGCCCACCTCGGGATTATTGGATACCTCAACACGACACCGGTGCGAGCCCTTTTCGATCGGGGCCATCTCGCGGCGAGAGTTTCTTAGCGCGGGCGTCCGGCCCGCCCTGGCCGCCGCTCAACTCGCCCGCGCGAGACCTAATCGCGGGCGAGCTCGATCCTTTCGGTGAGCTTCAGCTTCCAGGGCCACGCCCAGGGCGTCGCGCTGAGGATGCGAAGCGGGGAGCCCTGTGAGCGCTCGACCGGATCGGAAATATGGCCGTGGAAGGGCACCGCGCCTGCTCGCAGATCCCAGATCAGAGCGCGGCCGGAGGGACGAAGCACCCGCGCAATCTCGGTCAGGCCGGCCGTCGAGTCGGACCAGTGGTGCATCGACAGGGTGCTCACCACCAGGTCGAAGGATTCGTTCGGGAAGGGCAGCGCAGCGACGTCGCCGACAACGAACATCGGGCGTCGACCCGAGCCGGCAGGCCTCCGATCGGCGTTCACTCGGGCGCGCTCGACCATGGCTGGATCGAGATCGAGCCCGGTGACGTCGAACCCGTGATCGCCTGCCAGCCCGATCGAAAGCCGACCCGGTCCGCAGCCGACCTCGAGGACCTGCGCGTCGCGCGATGCGATCGAGGCGACGTCCCCGGCAACCGCTCGGTAGAACGAGCCGAGCAGGAAGCCCGTTTGCGCGTCGTAGGCGCTCGCGCTGCCCATGACGATGCCGCCCTGGACCTGATGGCCCCCTGCTCCCCCGTGGAAATGGCGGACGGCGGCCAGAACTGCCACGCCGCCAACGACCACGGCCGCCAGCTTCATCACACTCGGCGACGCGAGCCTCATGCCCGGAAGCCGCGGGCTTCACGGAGCTGGCCGGCGAACTCATGCGGGAGCTCGGAGGCGAGGATGCCTCGAGCCGCGCCGTCGATGTCGTATTCGACACGGCGGAACGCGACCGAAAGGCCGGCCGGACTTGTCTCCACCAGCGCCCAGCAGGCCCGGGAATCGCCATCCTTGGGCTTGCCCGCGGAACCGTCGTTGATGAATCGGGTTGTCCCGACGGTCTTGTCGTAAGGGCGATGGGTGTGCCCGCAGACGATGACGTCGGCATTCGCGTCGGCCGCTATCCGGGCGAACGTCGAGTCCGGCTTGTCCTCGTAGAGATACTCGTTCATCTTGCGCGGGCTGCCATGAACCAGCAGAAACCGAAGGCCGTCGGCCTCGAAGCGGATCTGCGGCGCGAGCGTGCGCAGCCACTCCTTGTTGGCGTCGCGGGTGTGCTCCTTGGTCCAGGCGAACCCGGCGTCCCCCAACGCCTTTTCGACCGGATGCGTGTAGGCGCAGCCGCACTCGGCCCGGTCGAAGCCAGTTCCGTCGTCGTAGTTGCCCATGACGATCGGGATAGCCTCGCCACGCAGCCGGTCCAGGACCTCGTTCGGCCACGGGGCATAGCCGACGAGGTCGCCGAGGGCGTAGCGCTTGTCGACGCCCGCCGCGCCGATGTCTGCGAGAACCGCCTCGAGGGCGACGATGTTCGAGTGAACGTCGGAGAAGAATGCGTACCGCATGAGACGAGCGTGACCTCCCGGCTGGCGGTTGGTGTGACTGTACCTCTCGGGCTACGCGCCGGCCTGCGGCACCACGCCCAGTTCCGCGAGCAGGCTCCGGACCCGTCGCTCGATCTCATCTCGAATCGGGCGGACTTCCTCGACCGACTTACCGGACGGGTCGTCGAGCTCCCAGTCCATGTAGCGCTTGCCGGGATATACCGGGCATGCATCGCCGCAACCCATGACGACGATGACGTCGGCCGCCCGAACGATCTCGTCGGCCCAGGGCTGGGGCAGCTCCGTGCTGATGTCGATGCCCTTCTCTGCCATTGCCGCCACGACCGCCGGGTTCGTGCCCTCGGCCGGTTGCGATCCTCCCGAAAAGACATCGACCTTGTCTCCCGCGAGGGTGCGCATGAAACCCGCCGCGATCTGCGAGCGGCCGGCGTTGTGGACGCACAGGAACAGAACGCTCGGGTTGAGGTCGGTCCGCTGTGAATCGAGGCGCATGAGCGCGCGCAGCCGATCGTCGGTGAGTCGTTCGACCAGAACCGGGATCCAGGTCGTGACGTGAGCCTTCGGCAGGATCAGGTCGAGCGATTCAGTCATGAAGCGCTCGATTGTCTCGGCGTTGATCTTGCCCTGCCAGCGCCGCTCGAGGGCGGCCGCCGATTGGTGGATCTGGATGCGCTGATCGGTCGAGAGCTCCAGGCGGTCGAGATTGAGAATCTGCGAGTCGGATGAGGTCATTTCGGTGCACTCCTCGAGGCTTCGGTTGCCATCGCGGCTAAACCTAGACCCTCAAGTCGCTTGAATGTCAATAGCTGGGGACGTAGGACCTGGGCGCCAGCCCGGGCCAGACCCTCAAGTAAGTGGAAGGTGTAGCCTGAGGGAATGAAGATCGCCGAAATCGCCAGGCGGGCGGGCATCGCCAGGTCGGCCGTCCGCTTCTATGAAGAGATGGGTGTTCTGCCGAATGCGCCACGCCTGCCCAACGGCTACCGCGAATACGGCGACTCCGACCTGGCGCGCCTGCGCCTTGTCGTAGCGCTACGCCGCCTGGGCCTGGCTCCCATCGACGCAGGGCGGCTGGCCGCGGTCTGCGTCGAGCGTGGCGAGATCGATCGGGACCTCGTACCGCTGATCGCCGCTCAGCGCGAGGCGATCGAGCGACAGCGCGCCGATCTGGATCGTCTCGACTCCGAGCTCACCGATCTGGAGCTGACCATCCAGGCCGCCGGTCGGGCGAACGCGGAGGGTCAGAGCGGCGCCGTCGATGCCGATCCCATTCGGGTCCTTTTCGTTTGTTCCGGCAACAGCGCCCGGAGTCAGATGGCGGAAGCGCTGCTTTGCGAATTCGGAGGGTCGGATTTCGAGGCGTCTTCCGCCGGCACGGAACCGACGCCTGTGAGGGCCGAGACGGTGGCCGTCCTCGGCGAGATGGGCATCGACTGGTCGAAGGCGGTCAGCAAGTCCGCGATGCAGTTCGTCGGCAGGCAGTTCGATTACGTCATCACGGTCTGCGATCGGGCGCGCAAGGTTTGCCCGGTCTTTCCGGGCGACCACAACACGCTCCACTGGGGTCTCGACGACCCGGCCGAGGTCGAAGGTTCCGCGGAGGACAAGCTCCAGGCGTTCCGGCGCACCCGAACCGAGATCGCCGACCGCGTCCGACCCTTCGTCGAGTTGTCTCGCAGCGCCCGCAGACAGCCGGCCGGAGCCGTCTGAGCTGGGCCCGCGGCGCCGGGGAACAGTCCGGAGTGTCGTCCCGCGTGTCCGGACGGCATGAGCGACCCGGCGGCAACCGCGTGGTAAGCCGGTAGCATCGCCTGCGGACCGCGTCGCGAGCGGGTATGAGTCCCTACCAGTGGAGGTGTCAGGTGGCCGAAGTATCACCGCCGGCAGAGGGGATTGTGCTGGCCCATTTCATCGTCTCGGCCGACGTCGAACGCTCACGACGCTTCTACACAGAAGTACTCGGCGGCAGGGTGGCTTTCTCCGGCCCCGGAGGATTGACCTATGTCGCACTCGCCAACAGCTGGATCATCATCAACGTCGGCGGAGGCCCGACCGACGACAAGCCCACCGTCACCCTGGAGACGCCACCCGACCCCGACCGGGTCAGCAGCTTCCTCAATATCCGGGTGGCGGACATCCAGGCCGTGTACGCCGAATGGAGCGCCCGGGGTGCTCAATTCCTGACGCCGCCGAAGCAGCACCAGTACGAGATCCGTTGCTACATCCGTGATCCCGACGGTTATCTGATCGAGGTGGGGCAAACCACCGACCCCACGGGCGACTTTGCGCCCTGGCCGATCCCGCCGGCAAGATGACCTAACCGGTCGCGGACACCAGGCCGAACGACAGCCGGCCCACGCGCTCGCTCCGCCAGAGCTGTGGCGCTCTCCTCAGGAGTCAGGCTAGCTTGCCCCGGGGGACGCGGGTCCCGGTCGAGTGGCACAGGACGCTGACACGGGCATCGGACGCGCGATCCCGCTGCCGGCCTCGATGTCTCGGGCCGTAAGGGGCGGAATCCGCCCCACGAGACAACTACTCGATCGGGGCATCGCGATGACATGCTCGCGTCCGAGATGTGCTCAGTCGCGGGCCGGTTCTGCGACCGGCCGCCGGCGCTGCAAATCCGTGTCGGTCCTTGCCAGGGCGATGGCTTGAGTTGTTCCGTGGCGGCCGTCCTGGCTCGGGCCTTGCGAAAGTGGTTGGGGAGTGCGGCATGGCTGGGATAGTTCGGGCTCGTTTTGGCGGCGGTTTCCTCGCGGCGGCGCTCGTGGTGCTCGTCGTCGCGGCTTGCGGCTCCTCGGGTAGCGGGAGTCCAACCAATGGCGTTGCCGGCGTCTCTCAGGTCGCGTCGAGTGCGACCGGGTCGGCTCCTGCCACGCACGGCGGCACACAGCCGAGTGGCGGTGGCGTACCAGACCTGTGCGGCGTCTGGCTGCAGAGCCAGGTCGACACCGCGGGCGGCGGATCGCTCGGCGCCGGCGTTCCCCAGAACGACGGGCAAATGTGCTTGTGGCAGAACCAGACGAACGCATCCATAAGCATCTCGTACAGCCCGCCAGGCTCGGGAGCGACCTACGACGACATTTGCAGCGTCTCCGATGCGTCGATCGTGAAGGTCGACGGAGTGGGTGACGCGGCGTGCTTCCTCGTCGGCGGTGTCCTGGGCACGCAGCTCGTATTCAAGAAGGGATCCGCCACCTTCACGGTGGCCATCCAGCGTCTCGACGCCACGCTCGACCAGGTCGAAGCGGGGGAGAAGACTCTCGCCCAATACGCTGCCGCGAAGCTGTGATGGGCCGCCGACTCGGGCCAACACCCGCGCATAGCCGGCGCGAATTGGCGCGCCCGACAGGATTCGAACCTGCGACCTTCGGCTCCGGAGGCCGACGCTCTATCCGCTGAGCTACAGGCGCGCGAGTTGCGAGTGGTTTCACGCTCAGATAGAGCGTAAAACACTTGGACCGCAGTCCGTTGACGCCGGACACTATACTGATTGAGCGTAAAACTCGTCAAGTCTCCAAAGGCTCAACGCGAGATACCATGGCCCGACGCCAGAGTCCATCATACCCTGACAACTCCCCCGGCCAATCCGGCTACACGATCGATGAGGCCATCCCCTCGTATCGGCGCCATCTGCGGGCCGGCGGCCGGACCGACGCGACCGTTGATCGGACGTACGTCCCCCATCTGGTCAAGTTCCGCGATTTCCTGGCCGCCCGGGGCCTGCCGCAGAGCGTGCGTGCCATCCGCCGTGAGCACATCGAGGCCTATCTTGAGTTCCTCACGAAGGAGGCGCCCGGGCGCGACGGACGTGTCGGCCTACGGCCGGCCACGGTGTCGATCGCCTACCGTTCGATCCGGCCGTTCTGGCGGTGGCTGCTGGAGGAGGGCGAGATCGAGCGCTCGCCGATGGAGCGGATGCACGCGCCCATCGTGCCGGTCGAACTCCCCGGCATCCTCCGCGAGGAGCAGATGCGAGCGCTTCTCAAGGCTGCGCGAGGCACAGGCTTCGAAGAGCGGCGCGACACGGCACTGATCCTGCTGCTGTTCGACACCGGCATGCGGCGCGGCGAATGCGCCAACCTCAAGCTCGAAGACATCGACTGGGATCACGACACAGCCGCCGTCTTCGGCAAGGGGCGTCAGGTCCGCGCCTGTCCGTTTGGCAAGCAAACCGCCCGGGCCTTGGACCGCTACCTGCGGATGCGCTCCAGAAGCCTCCATGCCGAGCTGCCCTGGCTGTGGTTAGGCAAGCGCGGCCGGCTGGGTGATCTGGGGATTCTTCAGGCCATCAGCCGGCGGGGTAACGAGGCGGGCATCGCAAGGCTCCACCCGCATCTGTTCAGACATACGTACGCCCATCAGATGCTGAGCGCCGGCATGCAGGAAGGCGACCTTCTCATGCTCGGCGGCTGGCACGACCGAAGCATGCTCAGCCGGTATGGCGCGAGTGCGGCGGCAGAACGGGCACAGGAGGCATATAGGCGACTGTCCCCAGCCGATCGATTGCGCTAGCCTCATTTCGCGACCACCGGCAAGCGCACATGGCTGATTTCCGGTCAGCTCCTACGGCGCCAACGCGCCCTTCGCCGTTTCGCCTCCACCCCCACCCAGGAGTTCCAACCAGGCGCGAGAGCCCACAGGCGCCGGCAGGTGCCGCTGAGGAGGCCGCAGCAGCGACCGCAGAGTCTGAGGCGGCTGCGGTGCCGGCACTTGGTCCAGGACGGTCCGGAGACCGCTCTCGGCCAGCTTCGGGAGCGTGACGACGGATGCCCGCCCGCCAAGCCTGATCGCGCGGATCTGGCGAAGCATCGACTCGGCGCGAAGCTGGGCTTGCACCACGACGAGGAGATGCCAGTTCGGCCGGGAGGCGAGCGGCCGTCGGTAAGCGGCGAGCTTGGTTCGGACCCCGCGCATCGCCGTGGAGGCCCTCATCGATCTCGAGTGCGAGCACGACCGAGCCAGCGTCGGTCGTGACAAGGACGATGCTGTCGGGTCGCAGGAAGCGGGTGAGGATGTTGGTCGTCATCGAAGCCGCATACCAGAGCTGGACCGGCGGCTGCTCGCGATCGTCGCTGCCGTTGAGGGCACAAACGGTGGAGACGATGTCGAGCGTGTGGCGCAGGTAGGTGCCGGGCGAGAGCGGGCTCCCGGTTTGGAGCTGTTCGTGACCGAGAGCACCCAAACGATAGGCGTACTCGGCTTGACCGTGGCGTTCGTCCGCGAGCGGCAGGCGTTCGAGAAGACCTGACTGGTAGAGCCGAAGCAGGTGTTTCTGACTGACGCGGAGTGAGCCGTAGACGAGTTGGGAGAGTTGGACCGCGGTTGCTGCGCCGGCGCGGTTGAGGAGACGAAGAACTGCTCGATCGGTGATCGGCAGCACGTCTAGATCGATGTGATGAGTGCTGTCGGGAGCGAACACGCGGAAGGTAGCGCTCATGTATATATGTTCCCTTCTGCCACTGCGCTAATTCGTGCGCAAATCGGGCATTTCATTCACCTCTCAGCGCCCCCCTACGCGCAGTCCCCAGCGAACGCTCCGGCGAACGAGGGCTTTCATGAGGCGTTGGGAGAACAGTTCGACCAAGGCAGATCGGAGCCATGCCTGGCGATGGGCATGCCAAAGTCCGCTCGGTCTTGAGGCCGAGCGGCGAGTAGGTGGCGCTATCCGAACCGGTGGGAGACATCCTCAGGATCGAGCTTGGCTGGTCAGTCGCGAGCCTGTCGGGCTGACTTTGCTGCTCGGGCCCGAGCGGACAGATACGCGAGGCGAGCGAAATGAGCGGCTCGGGCATGCGCTGCACGTCGAGCGCGCTCTTGCGGTTCGAGCAGACCGTCCGGATCGACCTCTCGCTCGAACGACGACCAGAAAGCCTTTCGAGCGGCTTTGGTCGTCTCGCGAGGGTCGTGGGTCGCGTGGAGTCGGTGTGCACCGATCCTTCCGCGAAGAGCCCGACTTGCCCGTTCTGCCTCGTCCATCCGTTGATGCTTCCTGTTATCTCCGGCGATCCGCCGCGTTGTTAGCTCGGCCGAGTCGGATCGGCGCTCAACCGAGCCTCCGATTGGTCCTCGCTCTGCCTCCTGCTAAGCCTCGCCTTGGGCCGAGTTCAGGAAGCGGAGCGCAAACGAGCCGACCCTACGCCTATGGCCGCCATGCACGCAAGGGATTGTGTACAGGGTCGTGTAAAAGTCTCACCGTACGGGTTATTGCTTTAATATCGTCCACAAAATGGCTTGCCGGACAGCTCGAGCGGGAGTACGGTGAGCCTGATCCAGATCGGGGAGGAGAGCCGTGACCATTGGTGGCGTTCTCGAGGCCATGGGGACGCGCGACCTGCGAGCCAACCTTCGGGCAGTCGTCGAGCGAGTCGAGGCTGGCGCGCCCGTTGTCTGTCTCAAGGACGGACAGCCTCTCGCCGTGATGATCAGTCACGAGGAAGCCGAGCGCTGGCGCAAGATCGAAGACTCGCTCGCAGCGCTGCATGCCCTGGGCGTCTACCCCGAAGCTCTCGCCGACCCATCCGAGCTCGTCGACCTCGCTTCCCTCAAGCCGCCTGATCGCGCCACCATCCGAAAGCTCACTTCGGAGCCTCGCGCGATCCTGTCGCCTCTGCGGACAATCGGCGTGTCTGACGCCCGAGCCGCATTCGCCACGCTGGTCAGCGAAGTGGCGCAAGGCCGGGTGCGAACGATCGTCGCCAGAGGTCATCTCGCCGTCGCCATCATCCCGTCACCCGAATATGACCGCCTTCGTGCTCTGGCGCGGACGGTCAGCTGGTTCCGCGGCGCTGGTTTGGACCTGGTAACCGCGACGGAGCAGCAAGTCATGCAGTTCATCGGGAGCCGTCGGGGCCATATGGCCGCGAAGCGGAAGCACACAGGCTAGAAACCGCCCAGGGAAAGGATGGGGATGGGCAAACGGGGATTGCCTGCGCATTCCACGGAATTCGCCCACTCAGTCCACGCTGAATTCGCCCTGTCGTTCCGCGGGTTTTCGCCCACCCTCGGAGGCCGCGCCAGCGGCCGACGCGAAGCGTCAGCGAGTCCCCTTGATCATCACCTCCTTCTTCGTGTGTAGCGGATAGTCTGGCACGCGGTCAGCGGCCATCAGGGTTGGTTTCGACGGGCCGCTGCGGCTCGGCGCGGCGCATCGACTCGCCGGACAGCTCGAGGCGATGCGCGCCATGGAGAAGCCGGTCGAGGATGGCATCGGCGACGGTCGGTTCGCCCAGATGCTCGTGCCAGAGCGCGACCGGCAGCTGGCTCGTGACGATCGTGGCGCGCAGATCCGAGCGATCCTCGATGACTTCGAGGAGATCGGCCGCCTGGGCATCGGTCGCCGGCTGCATGGCGAAGTCGTCGAGGACGAGCACGTCGCTTCGAGCCCAGGCCGCGAGGAGCTTTCGGAAGCGGCCGTCGAGTCTCGCGGTGGCAAGCTCCGTGAGCGCTCGCGGCGTCCGTAGGTAGAGGGCGGAGTGGCCGGCCCGGATCGCGGCCACGGCCAGGGCGCAGGCGAGATACGTCTTGCCAACCCCGGTCGGCCCGACGATGAGGACCTGCTCATGAGCGGCGACCCAGCGGCTTGCGGCGAGATCGAGCAGCACGCCGCGGTCGAGCCCCCGGCTGGCCCGGAAGTCGACGTCCTCGATGGAGGCCGAGATCCGGAGCTTGGCGGCTCGGAGGTAGCGCTCCAATCGCCGGTTCTCCCGCTCGGTCGCCTCCCGGTCGATGAGGAGGCCGAAGCGGTCCTCGAAGCGAGAGCGGTCCATAGGTGGTCGGCTGCTCACGCTGCTCGGCAAAGGCGTGGGCCATGCCGGAGAGGTTGAGCGCGTAGAGCTTGTCGAACGTCGGGTTGGGCAGCACAGGGAATTCTCCTCTCACTCGTAGTAGGCAGGACCGCGGACGTTGGCGTGCTCGCGGCGCGGAAGCGATAGCGTCGGCGACGGTGCCGGCAGGGGTTGACGGTCCAGGCCGGAGCGCAGGATCGCCTCGACGCTTCGATACGTCGGGGCGTCGATCGCGAGCGCGCGGGCGCAGGCGGCTTCGAGACGCTCGGAGTCATAGCGACGGCCGAGGCGGATGATGCCGAGGCAGCTCCGATAGCCGAGCTCGGGGTGGGGCCGGCGGGCCATGAGCGTGGCCACGAGATTTGCCGCCGCCGGTCCGGTTTGCGCGGCCCAGCCGATCAGACGCTCGGGCGTCCACTCGGCATGTTGGCGGTGGGACAGGGGCATGTGCGCGGGGTCGGTCGTGGCCTTGTATGGCTCAAAGGAACGGACGTGGCTCGCGATCCGGCGGCCCCGGACGAAGAACTCGACTGTGGACGCTGCGATCCGGACGTCGGCCGTTTCATGAATGAGCTGGTATGGGACGCTGTAGTAGTGGCGGTCGACTTCGACGTGGTAGTCGATGTTGACCGTGGCCTTTGCGCCAGACCCCGGACTCGAACGGCCGATCCGGAAGCGGCCGCAGCGCCGGTCGATCGAGGGACTCGAAGAGCGAGCGCCGTGAGCCTGTGAGCTTGCGGAACGGCCGGGTATTGAGCCAGTCCAGTCGCTCGCGGATCGCGGCGTTCGCTTCGGCGAGGGAGAAGAACGTCCGGTTGCGAAGGGCCGCGAGGATCCAGCGCTGGGCCACCTGCACGGCGGCTTCGGCCTTGGCTTTGTCCTGGGGCTTTCGCGGCCGAGCCGGGATGACGGCGGTGCCGTAGTGGTCGGCGAGGTCCTCGTATGTTCGGTTGAGATCGGCCTCGTAGCGGTTGGCGTTCGTGACCGCCGAGCGGAGGTTGTCCGGGATCAGGAGCGCCGGAACACCGCCGAGGAAGTCGAAGCAGCGAACGTGGGCTCCGACCCAGTCCGGCAGCGTCTGGCTCGGCATGGCTGCGGCATACGTGTAGCTGGACGCGCCCAGGGCGGCGACGAAGAGCTGCGCCCCGGTGATCACGCCGGTGTCGCGATCGACGATCGGGATGGTCGGACCCGCGAAGTCGATGAAGAGCTTCTCGCCGGCCCGGTGCTCCTGGCGCATGACGATGTCGAGACGGCTCGGCAAAGGCCCGATATCGCTCGGCGAACCAGGAGTAGCCGAAGCCGTCCGGGTAGCGCTCCTGATATTCGGTCCAGAGCAGCATCAGCGTGACGTGCGCCCGGCGCAGCTCGCGGTGGACCATCTCCCAGTCGGGCACCGGTCGGTTCGGTATCGCCGGTGGCGGTGCCGCTCGGCCGAAGAGCCGCTCCTCGAGCTCGCGGTCGTCGGGATCGGCTGGCAGCGGCCAGCGAAGACCGGCCTCGGCCGCTCGATCGAGGTAGTTGCGGACGGTCGTCCTTGGCATGGCCAGGGCGACCGCGATGGCGCGCGTGCTCAGGTGCTCGGCATGACGGAGACTGAAGCACCTCTCTGATCTTGCGCATGGCGGAACGGGGACGGGGCAACGGCTCTTCTCCTCCTTGATGGCCTTCATCAAGGACAGCGTGGCCGATGCGACGAGCCTCACGCGACCGCGGGTGAGCTCCTCCGATGGCGGGCGAAAACCCGTGGAACAGGAGGGCGAAATCGCGGCGGAATCAGTGGGCGAAAACCCGTGGAATCAGAGGGCGAAAACGAGCGGAATCCGCAGATTGCCCCCAGTGCTACTTGTGCCGAGAGCCCTCCCGGTGGGAACGAACCAGTGGTCAACGTGCGATTCGAGCGTCCATGCGCGGTCCGCTCCGGGGGAAACGGCTGCCAGCTGCTACACGGTCTGCGGGGCGAGGACGAGTGCCCAGAACGTCCAACACAACAGCCACACGGCGAGGAGGATCAAGCCAACCGCGAGAGTCGGGCCTAAGCGCAGGCGGATCCGGAACGAGAGTCGTGCAGCCCAGAGGGCTCCAGCAATCGCGCTACCAGACGCCACGATTGCGATCGGAAGGTAGTGATCGGCTAGCACAGCGTAGTGGTCGAGCGCATTCGGTTCGGTCGACCCGAGGTTGAGTGTGGGAGCGATGAGCAGGTACGGCAATAGTCCACCGCTCATGGCGCCAATGGCGGCGCCGAACAGGCCCGCCCGGCCGAGCCCACCTGACCCGATCAAAGCCCCAATGACCCCACCCGATACGACCGCCCAGGCAATTGGCATGATCGACGAATCACTGCCTTGGCGGGCAACATCGTCTGTGACGACCAAGAGAGGAAGGACAGCCCAACCGATGCTCACCCCGGCAAGCAGACGGCGATTTCGGCTTTCCGCGGGCCGTACAACCGGGACGGTGGGTCCTGCTCCGGCAGGGGGCTCCGGCGATGCAATGGAGAGACTACCGCTGTCCATTTGCGCCAGCCTTTCTTCGACAGTGCTGGTAACGACTCTCATTGAAGGACGGGTGTCAAGTACTTGTTGCCTGCGCGGCGACGACCTAGACTCACTCTTGTACCTGGCGCGGGTGAGGGCCCTGCCATCTTGTCCAGGAGCCGTGGAACGGGCAGCTGCTGAAGCTGCCAGGGGGCCGAGCAGGCAATGAAGGATGTACCAACTCCTTTCGTCAAGCGGCGACTGCGGGGGCCAGCCTGACCTCATCCGCCCGGTTGAAGACGATCCAATGCCGGTGACGAAGGGATTACGGAGTTGAGACAGGGGGGTTCTCGAATGGGTGAGCACAGGTACCTGCGTCGCGAGGTCGGCCTCGGTGTCGCGCTCGGCGTCATCTTCGCCTTTTCTCCGGCCGTCATGGCGACCGCGACCGCTGCAGATATCCAGGCCGCGGCGAATTGGGAAGCTGCATCCGTGAAGCTTGAGGCGCTCGCAGAGTCGCGCGGCGCCTCGGCATGTACTTAGATAAGGCCAAGGACCAGTATGTGGTGGTCGTTCCCGACAACGCCACCCAATCATTCTCGCAGGCGGAAGCTGCGCAGCTCAACGTCAACTTCCGCATAGAGAAACGGGCCATCGATCTCGCGACCATTACGAAGATCGAAGCCGCCCTCGAGTCCGGCCGAACAAAGGTCACTTCTCACAGCTTCGGGTTTGGCTTTGACCCCGCGCTGGGGGTGATCACGCTAACGGCAGACGGGCCAGAGAGCGATTTCGCGTCCGTAGAGAAGGCGTTTCCCGGGAAGTGAACCGCCCTGGGGTTGATGGAGGCTCCATCTCTTGGAGGATGATGGAGCAATGTCAGAGAACCAAGGCAGTGACGACCACCGTCACCGTTACCCGCCAGAGCTTCGAGAGCGCGCCGTTCGGATGGTCTTCGAGACGATCGAGCAGTCCGGCGAACGCACCGGTGCCGTCACCCGAGTAGCTCGCAACCTCGGCGTCGGAACCGAGTCGCTTCGCCAGTGGGTCCGCCAGGCCGAAGTCGACAAGGGCGCTCGAGCCGGCCTCACGACCGAAGAGCGCCGGCGCATCGTCGAGCTCGAGAAGGAGAACCGGGAGCTGCGCCGCTCCAACGAGATCCTCAAGAGCGCCGCAGCTTTCTTCGGGGCGGAGCTCGACCGCCGCTCGCAGAAGTGACTCGCTACATCGATCAGAACCGTGGCTCCTATGGGTCGAGCTGATCTGCGCTGAACTGCAGATCGCCTCCAGCTCCTACTACGCCGCTCGCAGTCGGCCCCCATCGGCGCGGGCCGTTTCTGACTCGATGCTCAAAGACGTCATCATTCGCGTTCACCGGGCCAACTTCGGGGTATACGGGGCCCGCAAGGTCTGGAAGGCCCTCCACCGCCTGGGCATGGACGCTGGCCGCGACGAGGTCGCCCGCCTGATGAAGGCCGTGGCACTGCAGGGCGTCACGCGGGAAAAGACGATCCGGACGACCAAACCCGACGATCAGGCTTCCCGACCGGCCGACCTCGTCGAGCGCAGCTTCACCGCATCGGGGCCCAATCGGCTCTGGCTCGCTGACCTCACGTATGTCTGGACCGACGCCGGCTTCGCCTACACCGCCTTCATCACCGATGCCTTCTCGCGACGGATCGTCGGCTGGCGGACGAGCGCGAATCTCCGGACTGATCTCGCGCTCGACGCCCTTGAGATGGCGCTCGCCTTCCGGGGAAAGGAGCTGCCCGGCCTGGTCCACCATTCCGATCGCGGAGTGCAATACCTCGCCATTCGCTACACCGAGCGCCTCGATGAGGCCAAGGCCGTCAACTCCGTCGGGAGCAAGGGCGACAGCTACGACAACGCCCTGGCCGAGTCGGTCAACGGCCTCTACAAGGCCGAGCTCATCCGCCGGCGGAAACGCTGGCGAACGCTCGGGGAGCTCGAACTCGCGACCGCGGCGTGGGTTCACTGGTACAACATCGAGCGGCTCCACGGCACCTGCGGCGACATCCCTCCGGCCGAGTTCGAGGAGGCCTACTATCGCCAACTAGAAGAGGCGAACGCCGCCTGATTTCAATTCCGGGAGTCTCTATGATTCCCAGGGCGGTTCAAAGATCTCATTCCGGTACGGGTTTTTCGAACAGACCGCTGATTGGTCCAACGACACCCAGCCGTACTGGGGTGGCGCCTGGCTGAACGGCGAGAACAACTGCACGTCCGGCTTCACAATTGAGTTCAACAGCGGCGGGCGGGCAATGGTGACCGCGGGCCACTGCAACTCCAACGGGCGCTCAACGAACATGGGCACGGCCTACAGAGAGGCGGCAGCCTACCCCTACTACGACTTTGAGTTGATCACCGGTAGGACGTACCAAGGTCAGATATACGACACCGGCAGCACAGGTCGTTGGGTGCTGAATGGGTCGAACCCGTCAGTAGGAAGTAGCTACTGCGTCACAGGAAGGAATTCCGGCTTTCACTGCGGGTGGGTCGTCAGGAAGCTCAACCAGACCATTTGCTATGACCCCCTGCACGGACCCTGCTACCACGGACTCGCCGAGTTCTACGGCACCAGCGGGGTGAGTGTTGTCCAATTGGGTGATTTTCGGCGGCCCGCTCTGGTACCCGTACTCATCGCCGCTCGGCGCCGGTGTTCGTGGCGTCATCTCAGGCCGCGCGTACGATGCAATCCAGGGATGGAGTAGCTACGCCACGCAATACCAGTTCATCGCCAACTACTACGTCGGACACGCGGCAACCAGCTAGGGCAACATAGCCCGGCCAAATCCCGGTAAGCCTTGTTCGGGCCGACCTCGAACGACACGGAGGTCGGCCCGACTGTCATTTCCCAGGGCGGCGGGGCTTGGCGACGGCGACGAGCGTGGGGGCATTGGGCGCCGTTTGCCAGCCGGGTCGACTGCCCAGACTGGGCGGTCGCGGGCACCGGAGGTACAGCGCAAAACTCCTCGAATTCGACGACGGCTCCACGAGGGACGCCACTGTGCTCCGATTGCCCGGCTCCGGAGGCCGACGCTCTATCCGCTGAGCTACAGGCGCGCGGCCCGACGCGGACTCGGTCGTGCAGCGACCGGCCGTGCGGGAGGCAAGGATAGCAGCGGCGCGGCGGGCCGGGGAGGCGGTGCCATTCAGCCCGGCCGAATCCCGGATCGTCCACCGGAACGGCCACTCCCGACGAGGGCGAACCCGCCGGATTTTGGGCCAGAATCCGAAGCGGCTCCCGAAGGAGCCGCTTCGTTGCTGTCCCGGTGAACTCCGGCCCACCGAGGTGAGCCGTCTTTCTGCCGCGTTACAAAGGCATCTATCACGTCGGCTGCACCGACTACCCTAACCCGACCTACCCATGACCTTGTAACTGGGGCAGCAGGCTGACTGGCAGCTTCTAAAGTCTACAGCCCTTCCAGCCTTCATTCCAAGGGTTTTGGCGGGTTGTTCGGTTAAAATCCCGCAACCTTCGGCGAGATTCGTGTGGGTAATGTTGCGCTGTCCGAAACAAGCCTGGAAATTGGCGCGACCGCCTAGTCCGCGATCTTGACGGTTCGCATCGCCGTTGGTTCGACCGGTCGATCCCGGCTGTCCCGCTTGGAGGCCGCGATAGCGTCCACTACGTCGAGCCCGGAGGTCACCTGGCCGAAGAGCGTGTACTTCTTGGGGAGCTTGCCACCCGACAGGTCTTCCAGGCAGATGAAGAACTGGCTGCCGTTGGTGTTGGGCCCCGCATTGGCCATCGCGACCGCGCCCCGGACGTAGTCGCCCTCGAACGGCTCATCGGCAAACTTGTAACCCGGACCGCCGGTGCCGAGGGCCCCGATCGAGCCGGTCGATGTGCCCGTACTGGCCATCGCCGCCCTGGATGACGAAGCCGGGCACGATGCGATGGAAGATGACGCCATCGAAATAGCCCTTGCGGGCGAGCTCGACGAAGTTGGCCGTGGCTTTCGGGGCGCCCTTGTCGTACAGCTCGATCTCGATGACGCCTTTGTCGGTGTCGATGGTTGCCTTGCTCATCAATATCTCCTGACTCGGCCCTCGGGCGCGTGGTCGCGCCCCCCGGGCGCGTGGTCGCGCCCCCCGGGCGCGTGGTCGCGCCCCCCGGGCGCGTGCTGGCCTAAGGCGTGGTTACCGTCGTGCTGGTGATGACTGCGGGCTCGAGCGGCATGTCGGGGTTGTTGCCGTTCTTGGGCGCGCCGCCGACCGGGATTGCGGCGATCTTGTCCGCCACGTCCATGCCTGTCGTCACGGACCCGAAGATGGCGTAACCGGGCGTGATCGTGGCCAGCGAGTTGGTGTCGCTCAGGACGATGAAGAATTGAGAGCCGCCCGAGTTGGCCGCCCCTGTGTTGGCGATTGCCAGCGTGCCGCGCTTGTACGGCAGCGTGATCTTGTCGTCGGTGAGCGTGAAGCCGGGCCCGCCGGTCCCGAACTTCTCCGGATCGAGGTTCGGCAGCCGAGCGTACTGGCCATCGCCGGCCTGGATGACGAAGCCCGCGATGATGCGGTGGAAGATGATGTTGTCGTAGTAGCCGCATTTCACGAGAGCCATGAAGGCTCCCGCCGCGTTCGGGCCGTCGTCGGCCACGACCTTGATGACGATGTTTCCGAAGTTGGTGGTCATCGTCACCGTGGCGGTAGTCCCGGCCGGCATGGGTGCCGGAGCGGTGGTCGGGCAGTTGCTCGGGGCCGGGCCGAGGGTGTAGGCGGGCGCCGAAGGAGCAATCGAGGGGCTGACGGTCGGCGATGCCGTGGGCGGCACGTTCGGGCCGCAGCCGGCGACGAACAGCGCGGCGAGGCAGACGGGCGCGAGCCGGCGGGCGAGTCGACGGACCATGGGCGAGGATCATGCGGCGGTCTCCAGCGCTTTGGCGAAGTCTATGGCTCCGGACAGGAGCGGCTCTCCGAGGATGATGCCTGCGATCGAACCGTCTCGCAGGCCCTTTATGGCATCCATGTCTACTGCCCCGCCCGCGACGAATATCTCGGCGCGGAGCTTGCGCGCCAGCCCTGAAAGGAACGCCAGGTCCGGACGGGCCCCGCCTTGCGACAGGACGAGCCGGTGAACACCCATATCAACGAGCTCTACTGGCCAGTTCTTCGAGGCTCGGCGGCGCAGGTCGGTGCCAAGGATACGCGGCCAGACGCTCCGGGCGCGTATCCAGGCCGACAGCCAGCCAGTCCCGGCTACAGCGAGGCATTCGCGAAGGACGTCGGGCGCGTCGGCGATTGCCATCGAAACCACGACCCGCGTGGCGCCGGCGGCAAACGCGAGCCTGATGTTGTCGGCTCCCTCCAGACCGCCTGCGACCTGCAGCGGGACGGCGACGCGCGAAGCGATGCGACCCATTGCCTCGAGGTTGACCGGCCGCGCGGCCCGCGCCCCGTCCATGTCGACGATATGGATCAGCGGTCGCGCCCTGCGCCACGAAACGTTCGGCGATGCGGTCAGGCCGGTCGGTGGGCGAGCCTTCGCCGATGGACACGCCGGGCCAGTGGACAAGGCGCGAGCGACCTTTCTCGACATCGATCGAGGGGACGAGCTCTCCACGCGGCTAGCCGTTCGCCGGAACGCGTGACGCCTCGCCTTCGAGGAGTCGGCGATGGAAGCTGATCGGCAGCGAACCGTTGCGCAGCAGCGTGTCGTGGAACCGCTTCAGGCTGAAATTGGGTGCCGAGTCGCTTCTGCTCGTCGGCCCGAAGCTGGAGCAGCAGCACCTTGCCGAGCAGGTAGCTCAGCTGGTAAGTCGGCGTATAGGTGTAGCGGAAGACCTCGGCCTGGGCGTTGGCGTGCTCGAAGCCGGTGTGCTCGACCAGGAACGCGGTGGCTTCGTCCACGGTCAGCTCGCCGCGGTGCATGCGCACGTCGAGGATGATCCGGCAGGCCCGCCAGATCGCGTCGGTGTGCATCGCCAGCAGGAACTCTGGCCCGTCGTCGAAGCCCTGCTCTCGCATCATCTGCTCGGAGTACATGCCCCAGCCTTCGACGAACTCGGGGGCGTCCGTCAGGAGGCGAACCGAGCGACGGATGGCGCGACCGCGGCCGAAAGCTGGAGGTGGTGGCCCGGGTAAGCCTCGTGGACGCTGGTGTTGCTGATCGAGGCCTAGTTATGCTCGCGCATGGCGTTGGGGTCGTTGCCGACGGACGGGGTCACGATGTAGATGCCGGACGGGTGCTTGTCGAACTTGGGCGGCTCGAAGTAGGCGGCGAATGGGATTACGGTGCGCAGGTACTCGGGCGTCGCGATGACGGAGATCTGCTCGTCCGGGCGGCAAAGTGGCGATGTCGTGCTCGACGATGTGCGCGCGAGCCCGCTTCATGGCGTCGCTGTAGCCGGCGAGCGCTTCCTCGAATGTGGCCGGATGGTTCGACTTGACTCGATCGACGACGGTCGGCTCGTCCACGCTCGGGTCGATGCCGCGGGCGTCCTCGACTCGGGCGGCCTTGTTCAGGGCAAGCTGCTGCCAGCCGATCTCGAGGATCTGCGACGCGTCCAGCCCGTCGAACGCGCGCAGGCCGACCAGCTCGTCGTAGGCATCCGAACCGAGCGCCCAGCTCTCGACGGTCGAACCCATGCCGGCCTTGATTCGATCGACGTAGGCGACCACGGCGGACGAAGCGGTCTCGACCGCCTTGTCGAGTCTGAGCTGTGCCCGCTCGCCCAGAACGCCCCCGCCGGCGGCCTTGATCTCCTCGAACAGGAAGGGGATCTGCTCGCCGGAGTCGATTTCGAGTTCCTGCCAGAGGCGGACCTGCGGGGCGGTCGCGCGGCTCCAATGCTGGTCGAGGAGCGCGGGAACCGCCTCGAGGCGTCCGGTCAGCGAAGCGAGCCGTTCCGGCAGCGGCGCGAAGTCACGGGCGAACAGGCTGAAGAGCGCGTCGCCGACCTGATCCATGGCCGTAGAACGGCGCTCCCAGACGCGATGCACCTCAGCGTCGAAGAGGCTGCGACGCGAGTTGTGGATCGCCAGTTCACGCTCCAGTCGGACACTCTCCGAGAGCCCGGCCGGGTCGATCGCGACCAGTTCGCGCAGCGTGGCGTGCGAGTCCGCGAGCTCCTGGACGACGGCATCGCGGGTGGCGTCGTCAAGACGGTCGTCGGCGTCGTGGATCCCGAGATAGGTGGCGTAGATCGGGTGCTGGGCGACGAGCCGCCTGAAGTCGGCTTCGACGATGTCCCAGAACTTGCCGTCCAGCGGGCCCACCGTCGGCGTGCGATTCGGGTCGCGGAAGAATGAGCTCGGCCATTCAACGCTCCATTGCTGTCGCGGCCACACGAGCGGTGACCTTCGAAGTGATCTCGTCGAGAGCTTCTGCGCAAGCACCGACCACGCGATCGACATCGGCGCCGGTGACGCCGTAGTGGGTCACGGCTCGGATGGTGCCGTGGGCGTACGGGACCATCAGGACGCCGCGGCCTTCCAGGGCTTCGAGGAATGCGGTCCGATCGCGACCGGGGCCGAGGCGAAAGACAACGAAGTTGGTCGTGGCACGATTGGGGTCGAGCCGCCCGAGCTCCGGCTGTGCCAGGCCGCCCGGCGATTCGATGCCGTGGACCGTGGCCAGGCCCTCCGCCAGGCGACGAGCATTGGCGTGGTCTTCGGCGAGTCGCGCGATCATGCCGTCGGGGCCGTCGCTCAAAGCCACCAGGCCGGCGGCCGCCAGGATCCCGACCTGCCGCATGCCCCCGCCGACGAGCTTCCGTCCGCGGCGCGCGCGGGCGATGAATTCCGTGCTGCCGACGACAACGGAACCGATCGGACACGCGAGCCCCTTCGAGAGGCAGAACGTGACCGAATCGGCGGGCGCCGCGAGGGCTCGCGGGCTGATGCCCAGCGCCACGGTTGCGTTGAAGAAGCGGGCGCCGTCCACGTGGAGAGGCACGCCGTGGGCCCGGGCGATCGCTGCGACGGCCGCCGTGTATTCGAGCATCAGCGCTTGACCCATCGAATGGGCGTGGGTGTTCTCCAACTCGATCAGTCCGGTGATCGGCTCGTGCAGGTCGCGTGGGTCGCGGAAGGCTTCTTCGAGCTCGCCGAGATCGAATGTGCCGTCCGGGCGCTCGCGCATCTGCCTGACGGAGGTCCCGACGACGACGGCATGGCCGGCCTGCTCGTCATCGACCATGTGCGTCGAGGCGCCGGCGATGGTTTCCTGGCCGCGGCCGAGATGTGCCAGCTGCGCCACCAGATTGCCCATCGTGCCGCTCGAAACGAACAGGCCTGCTTCCTTGCCGAGCATGTCGGCGGCGCGCGCCTCGAGGGCATTGACGGTCGGGTCGTCGCCGAAGACATCGTCACCGAGCTCGGCCTCGAACATCGCCCGGCGCATCGCCGGCGACGGGTGCGTGACAGTGTCGCTGCGCAGGTCGATGCGGCCGCCGCGAGATGGGTCGGGTGTGACGCGAGTGTGGTCGATAGTCATGGTCGGTCGAGTATAGGTCGGTGCGCTCGGCGCGCTCGGGGCGCGCCCCCGGGGCTGCGCATCGCAGGCGCGCGCGCCTGCCACCTGCTATCCTTCGCCGTCGGCGTGGGCTCGTGGTGTAGCGGCCTAACATGCCAGCCTGTCACGCTGGAGATCGCCGGTTCGAATCCGGTCGAGCCCGCCATATCGCATCTCCTAGCCCCGTCCCCGCCCGGACGGGGCTCTTCCTTGTCTGCGTCGGGCGTCGGGCGTCGGGCGTCGGGCGTCGGGCGCCGGGCGCCGGGCCGACGCGCCTGCCGCGCCGGCCGAGTCGACGGCGCGAAGCGCGTGCCAAACGGTCGACTCTGACGGACAATCAATCGACCAATCGCCGCAGGGGTGGCGTCACCGACACTGAGGAGGCGTCAACTGCATGAGCGGTCGCGTCATCGTGGTCGGCTCGGTCAATATCGATCTGGTCGCCCGCGTTCCTCATTTGCCGCATCCCGGCGAAACGGTCACGGGTGGTAGCTACGATCGCCACCACGGAGGCAAGGGCGGGAATCAGGCGGTGGCCGCAGCCCGGCTGCGACGACCGACCCTCTTCATCGGCGCGCTGGGCGATGACTCGTTCGAGGGCGAAGCTCGCCGGGCGCTGAGTTCCGAGCGCGTCGACGTTTCGATGGTTGCCTCCCTGGCGGGCCACTCGACAGGCATGGCTCTCATCCTGGTCGACTCGACGGGCGAGAACGAGATCGCCGTCGTGCCGGGCGCCAACGGCGCTATCGAGAAGGGCTATGTCAGCGAGTGCCTGGCTCGTCTGGGCAGGCTCACAGGGGATGTCGTCCTGGTCTGCAACGAGGTCCCACTCCACGTCGTGCGAGAGGCCCTCGTCTGCGCCCACGCCTCCGGCGGCACGACGATCCTCAACCCCGCACCCGCCCTGGGCCTCGATCGGTCGGTCCTTGCTTTGGCCGACATCATCACGCCGAACCGGAACGAGCTGGCGACGCTCCTCCACAGCGAATCGCGCCGCACCGGCCGCCGAAACGATACCAGCCAGGAGGTTCCGGCTCGGGCGCGCCAGCTCCTCGAAGCCGGCGTCGATGGGCCCGGCGTACGCAAGGCCGTGATCGTGACCCTGGGCGCAGCCGGCGTGATGGTCCTCGAGCGCGTCGGATCCGGCCTCGAGGGGTCGACGGCCGGGGCCGGGCCGGCATTGCGAACCTTCGCTGCCACGGCACCGGAAGTCCCTTCCGCGCCAGGGGAACCCGAACGCGGCCCGTGCGAAGAGGCGGACACTGCCCTGCCCCTCGAGCCCGGCCCCGCGCCGGCCGAGGACGAGCTTCGGGTCTGGGAAGTGCCCGGCGAGCGCGTCGCAACGGTGGACAGCACCGGGGCCGGGGATGCCTTCGTGGGCGCGCTGGCCGCAGCGATCGCCGAGGGGCGCCCGCTGGCCGAGGCCGTTCGCCGGGCCGTGGCGGCCGGCGCGCTTGCCACCACGCACAACGGCGCCCGCGAAGGCATGCCGACCGCCCTGGAACTCGAGGAATTCCTGGCGAGTCGTATTCACCAGGCGTTGCTCGGTCGTCCCCGCTCGCAGCAGGGCTTGAAGCGATGCTCGTTCAGACTCGCTGATGGCCAGTGGAGACGCTGGGTGGTTCGGCATACACCAAATGTAGCGCGAACGGCGAGAACTGCTGAGCTTGTTGCGATGCGGGACACTAGCGACGAAGGGACCGGCAGTTGCGGCCGGGGAGTCGGGTACCATATGGCGCGCGCAAGCCCGCACGACTCATCCGTGAACGGCCGCCGGACGCAGGCAGGGTGATGGCAGACTTACAGACGATCCCGCGGATGCCCAGACGCTCGCTCTGGAGACAGATCCGGAGCATCCATCCCGCATTCGTCCTCGCGGCGCTTGACCTGATCGGGCTCGGCATCGCGTCGTACCTGTCGTACACGGAGTTGTCCGGCGGGCGAGTGTTCTGCCCGGCATCGGGGCCGCTCGAAGGCTGCCTCAAGGTCCAGGACAGTGTCTATGCGCGGCCGGTCGCCGGCATTCCCGTGGCCGTCTACGGTGTGTTCCTCTCGATCACACTCTTTGCGCTGGCGATCCTGTGGTGGCGGACGGGCAACTACAAGCTGCTGCTGGCTCATTACGGCCTGTCCCTTGTTGGGGTAGCCTTCGAGGGCTGGTTCCAGTTCGCCCAGATCTTCCTGGTCGGTGCGATCTGCATCTGGTGCGAGTCGTACGGGATTTCGCTGAATTCTTCGGTTCGTCGTCGCCCTGTGGGTTTACCTGCATACGCCCAACCCGGACCAGGCCGCAGTCGACGAGCCACTCTGACAGTCGATCAATTCCATAGAGGGTTTAGTAATGACATCAAACCGCCCGACCGGGCGCCCCGCGAAGAACACCGTGCCCCCGACGAGTCGGCGATCGGCACGGCAGCAGCGTCTCGCCAATCGCGAGGCAAATCGGGCCCTCTCGAAAGCCGGCACGCACGGCACGAGCGGCCCGGCCCGGAGCTCGCTGATGCTCTGGAGCCTGGCCTTCGTCGTCGTGGCTGTAGTGGTCGTCGGTGCCCTGATCTTCGCGACCCAGAACAATCAGCCCGCGCCGCCCAACGGCAGTCCGATTCCGCCTGTGGTCGTCACGGCTTCGAACATTCCTTCGAACGGGTTCGTCCTCGGCAACCCCGATGCCAAGGTCACCGTCGACATCTACGAGGACTTCCGCTGTTCGTACTGCTTCGACTTCACGACGCAGGGCGACGAGAAGAACCTGGAAGACAACTACATCGCGACCGGCAAGGCCAAGATGGTCTGGCACAACTTCATCACGATTGATGCGGGTGACCACACGACGGCTTCGCGCGACGCGGCCAACGCCGCCTGGTGCGCCGCCGACCAGGGCAAGTTCTGGGTCATGCACGACTGGCTCTACGCGAACCAGTCGCCGACCGAGGCCGCTTCGGCATTCACTCTGGCCCGGCTCTCCCAGATCGGCCAGGATGCCGGCTTGAACATGGCGCAATACCAGCCGTGTCTCGATCAAGGCACCCATAACGCCGACATTGCGGCGGAGCAAAAGAGCCTCCCGACGGACGCCGGCGGAACCCCGGCCATCTACGTGAACAAGAAGCTCATATCCGGCTTCGCCTACGCTGACATCAAGGCCGCGATCGACACGGCGCTGGGCGTGCCTTCCCCGTCTCCGTCCGCCAGCGCTTCGGCGTCGGCATCGCCCTCGGCCACGGCCACGGCGACGGCCACGGCGACGGCCACAGCCACAGCCACGGCTTCGGCCTCCGCCTCCTGAGCTGGGCCGGGCGACCCCGGCCCGAAATCTCGCCACGCGACAAATCGACGGCGCCCGAAAGGGCGCCGTCGTTGGTTTCGGGGCGTGGAGGGCGCCGCTACTCGCGGGCGACTGCCTCGATCAATCCCAGCTGACGGCGCAACTCCTGCGCCGCCTTCCAGTGATCGGCGGCGGTCGCTTCCAGGCGCAAGCTCTCGCGGGTGCTCCAGTCGGAGAGCAGGCGGTTGGCGTCGCTCAGGGAGTGGCCCCGCCTCAGGCGTTCGTGAACGTACTGGACGAAGGCGCAGTAGAGCGTTGTCGGTGTGGCGGCGGCGACAAGCGCCTCCGTGCCCGGCACGAAATCGATCGGCACCTTCATTCGCCCGAAGAAGCCGCCGACCTCGGCAGTCAGCGGGTCCAGCCCCTGGCTGTGGCCGCTCCATCGCAGGATGGGCGCGTGGCTGCTGAAATCGACGACCACCATTCCCGTGCTGGTGAGTTCCGCCCGCAGCGCGCCGCCGAAGCTCAGGAACTGGTTGCTGATCCCCAGCCGATCGGTAAGCGTGATCCGGCCCCAGGCGTAGGTGGAGTCGATCGGATAACGAGAGTCGCGATCGAGCTTTGCGGCGCGACCGCGGCTGCCCTCCGTTGCCCAGTAGGCTATATCTTCGGGATCGAAGTGCTTGAGCGTCGGCAGGGGCCGCAGGGCCGAGAGCAGGTGGCTCGTCCTGCCACCGTTCGAATGATCGGGTTCGACCAAAGCGAAACCGAGGTTGTCGAGCAGCTTGTCGGCCTGGTCGACCCAGCGGCCGCAGTCTGCCAGCGCGGAAAGCTGCTCCATCGTCATCGCTACTGCACCATAACTCGGACTGGGCCGCTCGTCACGTGGGATCCACGGCCGGGGCCGGAGAGACGACCGCCCGGTGCGACCAGCCGAGCCGGATGAGGGCCATCGCCCCGCCGATCGAACTTACCGCCAACGTTAGGACGTGGATCAGCACGGCCAACGCGAGTCCCTCGGAACTCACCAGCCCGAACGCGGCGGCGATGCTCTGGCCGGCGTACTCGAACGTGCCGAGGTAGCCCGGTCCGGATGGGACCGCGGTGGCGAGGTTGGTGCCGGCCGCCAGCAGCGCGCCCTCGCCCAGGGTCAGCTGGATCCCCAGCGACTGCCCGACCGCCAGGACCGCGAAAACGGTGCAGCTCCAGGCCGCGACGCTGAGCAGGCCCGCAGCGGCCACCGTCCGCGGCATGGCGGCAACCCGCAAGCCGTCGCGCAGACGGGTCGCCACGCCGACGAAACGCGGCCAGCGGTTCAGGAACACGGCAGCACGCTCGGCGCCGGGGAGCCTGTGGGCAGCCAGTGCGATCGCAAGAGCCACGACCAGGACCCCGGCCAGGGCCACGCCAACGAGCACGGCACTCGCAACGACCCCGCGGATGTTGAGGATCAGAATGGCCGCCGCTCCGATGCCGACGAGCACTACGGTGTCGACGATGCGCTCGACCACGACGGTGCCCAGGGTGGCGCTGCGGCTGATTCCCTCGCGGTCGCCCAGGTAGTGGCTGCGAACCAGCTCTCCGAGGCGCGCGGGCAGGACGTTGTTGGCGAGATAGCCGACGAGCATGTACGCGCTGAGGCGCCGCAGCGGCACGGGCTTGATGGGTGCGACAAGGCACTGCCAGCGAAGGGCCCGGAAGAACAGATCCGCGGACACTCCGACAAGGGCCAGGGCGAGCCACGCAGGCCGGGCGCCGCCCAGGAGATCGGCGGTCTTGCCCAGGTCCACGCCCCGCAGCACGAGGTAGATGCAGGCCAGCGACACGACGATCCCGATCGCGGCTCTCCCGAAGCCGGTGGTCAAGCGCCGAGTCATGAGGCGTCGGGCTCCGCGGGGGCGATCAACGACCGGGGGTGGTGCGGCGGCCGAGCTTCTTGGAGTGGCGCAAGCGCGTCCGGTGGAGCATGAAACGCAAGACGACCTTCAGCGTGGAAAGCCCGTACACGACGCTGCGCCGGAAGTTGACCGAGCTCGCCTCCTCGAAATAGCGCGTCGGTACGCCGATCTCTCCGACCCTCATGTGGACGGCGACGGCCTGCGCCACAAGCTCCTGATCGAAGACGAAGTCGTCGCTGTTGAGCCGGTACGGGATCGTCTCGAGCAGGTTGCGGCTGTAGGCGCGGAAGCCGGTGTGGTACTCGGAGAGATGCAAGCCGAAGGCGAGATTCTCGGCGGTCGTCAGGAAGCGGTTGCTGATGTACTTCCAGATCGGCATTCCGCCCGCGAGAGGATCGCCCAGGAAGCGGCTGCCCAGCATGAGGTCCTTTTCGCCGTCCAGGATCGGCTGGACCAGGGCCGGTATGCACGTCGCGTCGTACTGGTAATCGGGGTGGAGCATCACCACGGCATCCGCGCCGGCGGCCAGCGCCGCGTCGTAGCAGGTCTTCTGGTTGCCGCCGTAGCCGAGGTTCTGATTGTGGATCAGGACGTCGAGTCCGAGCTGGTGTGCCACCGCGACGGTCTCGTCCTTGGACACGTCGTCGACGAGGATGATCCGGCTCACGAATGAGTGGGGAATGTCGCGGTAGGTACGCTCGAGCGTCTTTGCGGCGTTGTAAGCGGGCATCACGACCACCACGCAGGGCCAGGCGCTTGACGCGGAATCGGCGGGCGGCTGCGAAACGAGTTGTTCGACGGCCGGGAGCGGCCTGGGTTCCTCCACCCGCATAGCCTACCGTAATCGTGGGGTCGGCCGCCCTCGCCGGAGCGGCGCCACCCGGCGATGCCCGCCACGCCGCGCCACGCCGCGCGCCGGGCTAGATGCGCTCGATCACCATTGCGATGCCCTGGCCCACGCCGATACACATCGTGGCCAGACCGTACCTGCCGCCCGACCTCCGCAGCGAGTGGACGAGCGTCGTCACGAGCCGGCCGCCGCTCGCTCCCAGTGGGTGTCCCAGGGCGATGGCGCCGCCGTCGACGTTGACCCGGTCGGGATCCAGGCCCAGTTCGCGGATGCAGGCCACGGATTGGCTGGCGAAGGCTTCGTTGAGCTCGATCAGGTCGATCTCGCCGATGTCGAGGCCGGCTCGCTCGAGGACTTTGCGCGTCGCCGGGATCGGACCGAGGCCCATCAGCGCAGGATCGACACCGGCCACGGCCGTGGCGACGACGCGGGCCATCGGGGTGAGCCCGAGGGCGCGGGCGCGCTCGCTCTCCACGATGAGCGCCGCCGAGGCGCCGTCGTTGATACCGCTGGAGTTGCCGGCGGTGACGGTGCCCCCTTCACGGAACGCGGGCTTGAGCCTGGCCAGCCCTTCCAGAGTTGCTTCCGGCCGCGGATGCTCGTCGCTCCGAACCATGATCGGCTCGCCTTTGCGCTGGCGGACGGCGACCGGAACGATCTGCTCGTCGTACCAGCCGGCCTCGATCGCGCGGGCGGCGTTGCGCTGGCTTCGGAGCGCGAACTCGTCCTGGTCCGCGCGCGAGACGCCGAGCCGTTCGGCCACGTTCTCGCCGGTCTCGCCCATCGAATACGGGTGGTGGCGAGCGGCCAGGGCCGGGTTCACGAAACGCCAGCCCAGGGTCGTGTCGACCAGTTCGTGCGTTCCCCGCTCGAAAGCCGTCTCGGGCTTGAGCATGACGTATGGGGCTCGGCTCATCGACTCGACGCCGCCGGCAATGAAGACGTCGCCTTCAGCCATGCCGATGGCGTGAGCCGCGGAGCTGATCGCCTGCAGACCGCTGCCGCACAGCCGGTTGACCGTCAGCCCGGCCACCTCGATCGGCAGGCCGGCGACCAGGGCCGCCATTCGAGCGACGTTGCGATTGTCCTCGCCAGCCTGGTTGGCGCAGCCCAGGATCACGTCTTCGACGAGACCGCCATCGATCCCAGTGTGTTCGAGGAGTGCCGAGATGACCGTCGCCGCAAGGTCGTCCGGCCTGACCGAGGCCAGCGCTCCGCCGTAGCGGCCGAACGGCGTTCGCAGCGCAGCGACGATCCAGGCCTCGCGAACGGGTCTGTCGAGCTGGCGCGTCATGCGGTCGATTGTACGGCGGTGCAAGCACGAGCCACGCCCGCCCGGTTCACGGCAATGCGGCCAGGGACTGGACTATTCCCACCAGATCGAGTGCCGGGTTGCCGATGACGAAATAGACGATGTCGCCCTTGGCGTACACGTACGCCGTGTTCGGGCCCTTGGCCGCGTCAACTCCCGGATCTGTGATCTGCAGAACCGGTGTCTTGGGCAGGCTCGTGACGGTCTTGTTCGGCCAGCTCATCTTGGTCGCGACGTCCGAGAGCCCCGCGACCAGCGCGGCGGCGTCGGCCCCGGGGACCTGGATCGCGCGCAGGTTGGCGTTGTCGTGCCCGGTCAGATCTTCGGCCAGGGCCATGTCCACTTCGTCGGGAGTCTTTCCGAACTTCACGAGCCAGCTCGCGTATAGGACGCTGTCGCCCCCGGTGACCGAGGCGATGTAGCTCGAAACCGGCATGCTCCATTTGGTGAGGGTGACCTGCCCGATCACGCTTGGAAGCTTGTCCTCGAGCGCAGCGTCGACGTGGGCCAGGGGATACGTCTGCCCGGCGGTCGGGGTCGCCGTAGGCGAAGGCTGGCTGGTCGATGCGGCGACGGTTGCGCTCGGGCCGATGGTGACCGTCGCAGGGTTCGAGGCGGGGAGGAAGGGCGTGGCCGTCAGGGGGCTTGCGTGACAGCCCGCGGTGAGCAAGGCCACGAGGCCCAAACCGGCCACACATGAACCCAGGCGACTGATGCGGCGGACCATCGAATAACCCCACAGGCAAGACGCGACGGGCTGTCGCGGCCGAGCATGGCGTCCGAGGCGCGGGTATGTCAAACCGGGGCCGCGGCCGCCGCTCGGCGGAGTCCGGGAGCCTCGCGCCGGCGACGGCGGTAAGGGCTTACGGCAGTACCAAACAGTACCGGTGGCGCATTGTCCATGGCCTCGGCGATCCCTATCTTCGAATTCCATGGACCACAAGGGAGCTCCTCGAATGTCACCGGACCGCGAGCATGAACTCGTCGAGCGCTCCCGCGAGGACGGGGCCGCCTTCGCGGAGCTCTACGACGCGTACCTGCCGCGGATCTACGCCTTCAGCTATCGCCGCGTTCGCGAACGTTCGGCGGCCGAAGACCTCACCGCGACGACCTTCCAGCGAGCGCTGAAAACCGTCCGCAACTCGGACCTTCGCAACGAATCCTTCGGCGGCTGGCTCTACCGGATAGCGACGACGGCTATAGCCGAGCGCACCCGTCGTGGGCAGCGCCCGTCGCCCATTGCCGACACGGACCCGACCGGCCAGAATGGCCAGAACGACCTGGCGCTGGACTCCTTTGCCCTGGCGGTCGATCGCGAGCAGCTCCGCCGCGCCGTGCTGGCGATCCCGGGCGAGCAGCGAAGTCTGCTCGTGCTCCGCTGCTACGACGACCTGGACAACGCGGAGCTTTGCGCCGTCCTGGGTTGCGATGCCGAGACTCTGGCCGCTCGGCTCCAGGGGGCCATCGGCGCCGTCCGTCTCGTGATATCGGGCAGATCGCCGGACGCCGCCGCCGACGACACCGAGGTCGCTCAGATCAACGACCTGGCGCACGAACTCGGCGATGCCGGCCGATTGGCGAGGATCGTCTCGGCTCACCGCGAGCAACCGGACCCCGTCTTCTCGAGGAACCTGCGCGACGAACTGGCCGGCGTTTCCACCCACGTCGGCGGGAGCGCGGCCACGATCGCGCCAACTTCGCGGTCGAAGGCTGGCACGGTCCAACCCGTCGACGCCGCCGTCGTCGTACCTCCGCCCTCGGGACCCTTCCCCGGTCCGGTGCCGGGTCCGGCAAACCAACCGGCTGCGGTCCCGCCGCCGCCCGTGGCGGCCGAGAGCGCGGCAGTGGAAACGTACCCGGCGGGTGCCGCAACGGCGCGCGTGCCCACGGTGCCGCCGCCACCTGATGCGCAAGCGGACGAGGCCCCCCCAGCCGGTGCACCGGGGGCCACGGCCGTTCCTCCCGCAGCCGTCTCTCCGGCGCGGTCCCAGACCGGGTCTTCGCTGACGAAGCTCCGGGCAAACAATCCGTTCGGGCTGACACCTGAGTGGCCGCCGGTGCCGACACGCTCATCCGACGCTCAACCCGGCATCGTGCCAACCCCGCCGGTCCCGGCCGCCGGGGCGCTGGACTCCCAGGACGTCGACGAAGCTTCTATCGAGGCGTTCTACAAGTGGGCCGCCAAGGCTCGGGCAGCGGGTCGGGCGGGCGCCTCCACCGATGAGCTATCGGCTGCCGGCAACCATCCTCCAGTCGCGGCCCCGGAGCCGCCGGCTCCCGAGCCGCAGCCGGCGATTGAAACCGCGGACAAGCCCCGTCCCGCCGCCGGGCATGAGCCGAAAGCGCCGCGGCGTCGGATCCGCGGGCCGCACATCGCCGGGAAGTGGGTCGTTGCCGCCCTCAGCGCCGTTGTCGTGGTGGCCGTCGCCGCGTACGGGATCCAACTGTTCATGACGCCCGCGATTGCCGGCGCCACCGCCCCGGAGGCGGTCTCGGCGACCCTGATCCGGGACGGCGCGCGGACAACGCTGACGACATATCAGTCGTTGAAGGTCGGCGACGAAATCCAGGTCGCGGCCGGCGGCCATGTCAGCCTGACCATAAACGACAGCCGGCTCCGTCTCGCTGCGGCCGCGGATTTGAAGCTCGTCAGCCTCGCCCAGGGACATATCGTCGTGGATCAGCTTGCCGGCGAGGTTTACTACCGGGTCAGCGTGCCGGCTGGCGGCGACTACAGCGTCACGACGGGGTCGGTCACCTGGGTCGCCCACGGCACCGCGTTCGATGTGAGCCGATCGCCCCGAGCCTCGGCCGCGGGCGACGAAGTCGTGGCACTCGCGCTGGTCGATGGCTTCGAGATCCAGGGTGCCGAAGCCGGCAGGACCCAGCAGCTCAAGGAAGGAATGAGCGCCACCGTCCAGCTGACATCGACGGGGGCCAGCGACGGCCAGACTGTAACGGGCGTGATCCCCGCGGCGGTACTTGCCAATGCCTGGATCTCCGAGAACGCCAACCTCGACGCGCAGCAGGAGTTGCCGATGGGCGTGCTCATCGCCAACGCCGCCGAGTCGGAGGCAGCCGGAGCGACCGCGACACCGGTTCCGTCTTCGTCCGAAGCCCGGTCGCCCTCACCGTCGCCGAGTCCGACGCCCACCCAAAGCCCGACTCCAACGGCCACGGCGAAACCCACCGCGACCCCGACCCCGACCGCCACACCCAAGCCGACTCCGACGCGGACGACCACTCCGGCACCGGCCAAGACCCCGGTAAACCTGGGCACGCTCCGCTGGTCCAACGAGGGCAAAGGCGTCTACACCTGCACCTGGAACGCTTATCCAGGAACGTGGGACGGCAGCACCGAATACCGCCTCGTCTACCTCCTTGGAGCATCGGGCACCCCCAGCTATCCGGGCAGCAACTACTGGCCGGGCGGCTTGTCGACCGATGCCGGAACGACTTCCTTCGTCTTGAACGCGGCCGACCTGCAGGCCCCGGGAACGGCTTCCTATCGTGTGCGGCTCCAAGCCGTGCGCGCCGGCACCGTTCTGGCTTCCACGGGCACGATCACGGTCACAGTTACGACTCCCGCGCCCCCGGCGGCGGCGTAGCCGTCCGAGTCCGGGCGGGTCACGCGCCAGAGGCCGACCTCAGCGAAACCAGGTCGCCATCGACGATCTCGAAAAGGTGCTTGTCGATCGGCTCGTCGGCAGCGTGCGCCCGTTCCGCGACGTAGTCGGCAAAGAGTCCTTCGAATTCTTCGTCGCCCCCGGCCAGCCCTGCGGCGATCAGCAGGTCGCGCTCTGGCAGGCCCACCAGGATTCGCCGGGCCGGGGCCAGGTTCGAGGAAAGCTGAGCGCGCACGTCGGGAAGGAGCACTCGGGCCGCGTCCATGCCTTCGCCGGAATCCGACCACACGACCCGTCGCCGACCATCCTCTTCTTCCAGCCAGCCGGCATCGGCCGACCATCTGGCCAGGTTGGCCATGGCCGCCTGATCGACCCGGTCCGGCCCCACGCCCCAGGCCAACATGTGGTCGGCGCCGACCAGGACGTCGAAACCGTCTCCGGGGATGACATAGGCGATCGGAATGCCCGCGGGACCGGCTTTGATGAGCGGATCACCGATGGAACCACCGCCGGCGCGAACGCCCAGGCTGAGCCCGTCAATGCCCCGCGTTCCGATCGGCCGGAGGGACGGGTGGATCACGCTCGAGGCGGCGGCCCAATCGTGCTCGGGCGCAAGCGAAGGCGACAGACGACCAGCGGGCTCTCGATCCATCGATCTCTCCAGCGCGGACCGTGACGGCGGCCCGACCAGCGCCATTTATACACGGCCCACCTTGCCCGGGACCTGTCAGGCGGCCGCAAGTGTCGCATGCCGGATAAGCGAACCGGCGGGCCATAGACGGCCCGCCGGTCGGTTGGTTGTCAGGCGGCCGCGAACGCCGCGGCCCGATAGTCGGAGATCAGCGGCGAACGTTCCGTCGCTGCCCCTCGACGGCGAAGACACCCAGCCCGCCGAACAGAAGGGCGACGAGCAGGGCGAACAGCGGAGATCCGCTGCCGCCGCCGGAGTTGTTGCCGGTGGTCGTGGCCGGAGCGGTCGCACTGGGCGCCGAGGTGACACCGGCGACTATCTGGACTGGAGTGGCGGTTGGGGCCTTGGTCGGAGTGGCAGTGGCGCCTTCGACGGACTGAACCGGCGTCGGGGCAGTTGTCGGAGCCGTGGTCGGGGTTGCGGTGGGGGCGTTGGTCGGGGTCGCAGTCGGGGTCGCGTCGGTCGGCGTTGCCGTTGCGGACGACTTGTTCACCGTCAGGACTTCGGCGCCGCAGGCGCTATCCGCCGAGCTGTGGGTACTGTCTGGGCTGTAGTGGATCTGCCAGTAGTAACTCCCGGCGTCCGGGAACGCGACCTCGTCGGATGACGGCGCGATGCCGTCCCTGACGGTCATGGTCCCGGCATCTGCGAAGACCACCTTGCACTGGTCGTCGCTGTAGACGGTATAGGTAACGGTTCCGCCGAACCCTTCCTTGGCGCCGCTCAGGATTGCCTGATCGCTCACCTTGGAGCCCTGTTCGACGCTGATCATCGCGCCGTTGGTGTCACCGGCGTGGAGCGTCGAGGTGACGTCCGGGGCCGGGCAGGCGATCTGGGTGAAGATCGATGTGAACAGGGTCGGCAGGAGGCTCGAGTCGAGGACGTTGTAGTGATGGCTCGAGTCGTTGGGCTTGGCGAGATTCTGCATGAGCGTGAGATCGACCGCGCTGGAGCCCGTCCCGCCAGCGCCGATGGCGATCGTGATGACCTCGTCCGCCGCGTCCTTGAAGGTGTTGGCACTGGCTTCGGTCGGCCGCTGAGATGTGCCGTTCCCCCAGCCCGTGTTGGGTCCGTCTGGATTAGGCCGGCCGTCGGACAGGAAGATGATCACGTGCTTGATGCCGTCGATCGTCCGTGCGTGGTCGGTCAGGTCCTTAGCCCCGGCAGCCATACCCGTCTTGAAGGGGGTGTTGCCGCCGGCAGTCAGGGCGCTGATCGCTGCGTCAACCTGGGCGGCGGTCGAGGTCCCCAGGGCCAGCTTGACCGACGCCGTTGTGCCGCTGAAGGTCGTCAGGCCGACGTGGTGAAGTGTGCCGACGCCGCCGTGGCTATCGAGGTCGCTGACCAGCTGCGTAGCCGCAGCCTGCGCCCAGTACAGCCGCGTGTGGGACGGCGTGCCCGACTTGTTGGAACTCATCGACCCCGAGGTGTCGAGCACGATCTCGACGTCGAGCGGATTGGTTCCGCAGATGTTCGTTCCTGCGGCCAAAGCCGGCGCTGCAGGTGTGTTAGGGGATACCGCGAGCGCCGCACCACCAATCGCCAGGACGCCAGCGGCGCCGAGGACGAGTGCCAGGCCTGGCGCTGCCAGCCTGTGAGATCTCATGAAAACTACTCCTCCCACCTTTACGGCGAGTCTTGGGGACTACCCACCCCGCCCCTAAAGAGTAGCTATTCGTTCGTATTCGTCTAGTACCAATTACCTACTCAGTCCCACGGGCTGGGACTACCCATTTGAGGAGTACAACTATCCGCCCCTAACTGCACTGGGCATGCCCGAGGCGGTCCTGCCTGTCGGCCTTCCGCCGGCGCGCCGAGGGGACCCGGACGGCCCTCAGCCGCCGCTGCCGACCGGACCGGTGGGTGGCTTGGAGCCCTCGGGAAGCCGCGGTGTGAAGCGGAAGTCGCCCGCGACTCCGGGTTCGGTCAGCTCATGCGGGGACAGCAGCTCGTCAAGCTCCTCGGCCGTGAAGATGCCCCGCTCGATGACGATCTCGCGGATGGTTCGACTCTCTCGCACGGCCTGCTTGGAAATATCGGCCGCCAGCGCGTAGCCCAGATACGGGGCCAGCGGCGTCGATAGGGCGGAGGAGCGCTCCATCAGGTCGCGAGCACGTTCGCGGTTGGCCTCGATGCCGGTCACGCAGAACTCCGCGAAGGCCCGGCTCATATTCGTCAGGATGGTCAGCGACTCCAGGGTGGTGTGGGCGATCACCGGCATCATGACGTTGAGCTCCAGCTGGCCCGCGGAGGCGGCCCAGGCGACCGTGGTGTCGTTGCCGATGACGCGGAAGCAGACCATCGAGAGGCACTCGGCCATCACGGGGTTCACCTTGCCCGGCATGATCGAACTGCCCGGCTGGATTGCCGGCAGCGTGATCTCGGCGAAGCCCGTCATCGGGCCCGAGGACATGAGCCTGAGATCCTCGCTCACCTTGATCAGGTCCACCGCGATACCGCGCAGGGCGGCCGAGATTTCGAGCATCGGGCGCATCGAGTGGGTCGCCTGGACGAGGTGTTCGGCGCCGCGAAGGTTGTGGCCGGTCTGCTCGACGAGATTTCGGACCACGAGCTTGATGTACTCCGGTTCGGCGTTGAGTCCCGTTCCGACCGCCGTCGCGCCGATGTTCTGCTCGTCGATCGAATGCGCCGCCGCCTGCAGCTGCTCCACGCCGCGGCGGAGCGTCAGCGCGTAGGCCGCGAATTCCTGGCCGAGCCGGACGGGGACGGCATCCTGCATATGCGTCCGGCCCGACTTTATGACGTCGTCGAATTCCACGGCCTTCTGCTCGAGGGCATCGATCAGCTCCTCGGCGGCCGGCATGAAGTCGCGCACCAGGTCGAGCGTGGCGATCCGCATCGAAGTCGGGAAGACGTCGTTGGTGGACTGGGCCATGTTTACCTGGTCGTTCGGGCTGACGACGGCGTAGTCGCCGCGCTTGCCCGAGCCGACGCCGCCGGTGTGGAGCAGTTCGATCGCCCGGTTCGCCAGCACTTCGTTGGCGTTCATGTTGTGGCTGGTCCCGGCGCCGGCCTGGAACGGATCGATGCGGAAGTTGTCGATCAGCTCGCGCTGCTTGGCGACTCGGGCAGCCTCGAAGGCGGCCTTCATCGGGTCGCGTCGCGGGGCGGCAGCTCGCGGGGCCGCAGAGTCGTCGAATTCGTCGTCGAGCGCGCCGGGCGCCGAGACGGGACCCAGGATTTCGTCGGCGGCCTCGACGATGGCGTTGCCGATCTGGTTCGGCAACCTGCCGGTCGCCATGTTTGCCCGAGCCGCAGCCTTCTTCACCTGGACGATGGCGCGCACCAGCGCCGGGTGCGGCCGCGCGCCGGAGATCGGGAAGTTGTGGATGCCGCGGGCCGTCTGAACGCCGAAGTACGCCGACTCGGGGACTTCAAGATAGCCCAGGGGATCCTTCTCGATACGGAAGCCGGGTCGGGGAGCCGGAGGCGTGGCAGGGATGGCGGTCGCGGTCATTCGTGGCTCCTCGCTCGTGGCACCTGGTCGAGCGGATTCTATGTCACGCGCCGGGTACGCCCCATACGGCCGCCGGCCGCCGCCCAATGCGTTGCATTCGCCGCGTTCCGAGCCTTCCGTTGCACGCACCGCCCGACCGATGCGTGGGCTGCGACGGCCGGTGCCCGTTCTCACGGCGCCTCGTATCCTCCCGGCGCAACTTCCATCGACTCCGCCACAGGGCTGCGAGGTGAGCGGTATGTCCCAGCTTGCACCACTGTTCCTGACGATCCATATCCTCACGGCCATCGCGGCCTTCGGCCCGAGCTTTGCCTTTCCGCTGATCTCCGGTCTCGCTGCCAAGCAGCCTCAGCACGGTCTATTCGCGGTTCGCCTGGTCGACTTGTTGGAGCGGCGAATGATCCTGCCGCTGGCCTTGACGATGCCCGTCAGCGGGGCGTTGCTCGTCTGGTCCGAGGGGATCGATCTGGTCAATACCCACTGGCTCCTCGCGGCGATCACGCTCTACGTGGTGGCCATCGCCTTCGCCTTCGCGGTCCAGCTCCGGACCGTCGAACGGATGCTCGAGGTGGCCGGCAAGCTGGCGGCCGGGGCGCCCGCGCTCGGCGCCGCGCCTGCCGGAGCCGCTGAACCCGCCGCGGCCGGCTCCGGCGCCGCGCGTGCGCTTGGCGGGGCAGCGCCTGAGCTTGTCGGCGCAGGGCCCGGAGCGCAGCTCGCCGCTCCCCCGGCCGGAGGCCCGCCGCCGGGCAGCCTGCCGGCCCAGATGGCCGCCCTCGGCGTCCGCGCTCGCAACGGTGGATTCTTCCTGAGCGTGCTCATCGTCGCGATCGTCACGCTGATGGCTTCCAAGCCGACGTTCTGAGCCGCCGCCCGCCGCCCGCCGCCCGCCGCCCGCCGGCAGAAGGCGCGACTCGGGCGAGCTTGATCGGCTCGTTTGGTTGCATTTGGGTCCCAGATGGCGGTTCGACCGGGAACACGATCGAATCTGTGTGGTGGCAAGCCGGTATAGTCGGCGGACCGTCGGGCACCAGAGAGGCGATTACTCGCGCGAGGAGAAGCTCCCAAATGACGCCTTCACAGACGCCCAAGTCCCGGGAGGAGACGATCCGGCAGGACGTCCACGACCTCCACCGGCTTGGTTACGCCCAGGAGCTCTTCCGCACGATGGGCGGGTTCTCCAACTTCGCGATCAGCTTCACGATCATCTCTATCCTGACCGGCGCAGTCATCCTGTTCGACTACGGGCTTGCCTGGGGTGGCCCGGCCGCGAGCACTCTCGGCTGGCCGCTGGTCTCGATCTTTACCCTGATGATTGCGGCGTCGATGGCCGAGATCGCCTCGGCGTACCCGACGGCCGGCGGACTGTATTACTGGTCGAGCCGGATGAAGAACAAGGACTGGGGCTGGTGGACCGCCTGGTTCAATCTAGCCGGCCAGGTCGCGATCGTCGCCGGCATCGACTTCGCGGCCGCCTCGTTCGTCAATTCGGGCATCGTCACCCCGATCCTGAGCAACTTCAACGTCAACTACGGCAACAGCTCGATGTTCCTCGGCACGCTCGTGAGCGGTCAGCTCGTGACGATGGCCGCGCTGCTGGTCATCCAGCTGGCCCTGAACATCGGCGGCATTCGCATCGTCGCTCGGCTCAACGACGCGTCGGTGTGGTGGCACATCGGCACGGTCGCCGTGATCGTCGTGGCTCTCTATCTGATCAGCTCTGGCAAGGCCCACTCCACCCTCAGCCCGTTCGCGATCGCGCCGCAGGACGCCAGCGGAGGCGCCTCGGTCTTCGGCGGGGCGCTCAACCTCGGCCCGGCGGTCGGCTACGCGCTGCCGTTCGCGTTCCTGTTCTCGCTTTTGCAGGCGCAGTGGACGTTCACGGGTTACGACGCCTCGGCCCACGTGGCGGAAGAGACCATCGGCGCCCGTCTCGCAAGTGCCTGGGGCGTCTTCATCTCGGTGGCCGTCTCGGCCGTCGTCGGCTACATCGTGCTTCTCGGCCTGGTGACGCACCTCCCGCCGCTCGATCAGGTATTCAACTCGAGCTGCGTCGCCAGCCCGGTGGGCTTGTGCAGCCAGTACTACGGCGGTACGGCGGTCGTCTTCTCGACGCTGACGTACAACCTCGGCGCGCTCGGCAACTGGCTGGGCGCGGCGATCGCGGTCGCCATGAGCCTGTGCGGCCTCGCTTCGGTCGCGGCCGCCGGCAGGATGCTCTTCGCCTTCAGCCGGGATCACGGCGTACCCGGTTCGCCGTGGCTTCGTAAGGTCTCGCATCGCTATCGCACCCCGGCCAACGCGATATTCGCGATCGTGCTCTTCTCCTACATCCTGACGAACGCCGCGTTCATCTTCGGCGGCGCCACCGCGATCGCGATCGTGACTGCCATCAGCACCATCGCCCTCTACTGGGCGTACGGCGTGCCGATATACCTCGGCGTCTTCGGCAAGCAGGAATGGCGCGAACACGCGGTCTGGAGCCTCGGGCGCTTCTCCAAGCCGATCGGCATCGTCGCCATCGCCTGGATCGCCGTTATCTCGGTGCTCTTCCTGTGGCCGACATCCGGCAACGCCTTCACCTGGCTCGCCTACATCGTCTTCCTCGGCTTCCTCCTCCTGTACTACTTCGTCTGGGCACGCAGCCACTTCAAGGGCCCGGTTGTCGAGGTCGGCGAGCTCGAGCTGACGGAGATCGAGCGCGAGTTCGAAAAGGCGGCCGAGGAGCTGGGCGGAGCGACCGCCTAGCGTCTGGCCCCGGTCGGCCGGGCGAGCCACAATATCGACCTGCGGAGCGACTGCAAGCCCCGGCCGATCGATGCGTCCAGCGCAGGACAGGGAGGATCCGATGAGCGACGAGCACGGCGCCAACCAGCAGCTCGAGGAACTGCGCGAGATGGTGCGAGACGGGCGAATCGACACCGTCATCGTGGCGCTCACCGACATGCAGGGCCGGCTCATGGGCAAGCGGGTCCAGGCTCAGGCATTCCTCAACGGCGTGGTCGACCACGGCATTCATTTCTGCACGTACCTGCTCGGTACGGACATGGAGATGAACACGCCGGACGGTTTCGCCCTGATGAACTGGGAAACCGGCTACGGCGACTGGATCGGGCGCGAGGTCTGGGAAACGACGCGCGTCCTGCCGTGGCTCGATTCGACGGCCCTGGTGCTCTGCGACGCGGTCGACGACACGGGCGAGGAGATACCCGTATCCCCGCGAACGATGCTCAAGCGGCAGGTCGCGAAGGCCGCCGGCCTGGGCTACGTCGCGAAAGCCGGCACGGAGTTCGAGTTCTACGTCTTGCGCGATACGTTCGAGGACATGCACGAGAAGGGCTATGTCGACCTCGACCGCGTCGGTTACTACAACGAGGACTACCACCTGCTCCAGGCGACCAAGCTCGAGCCGCTGTACCGGCAGATCCGCAACCAGATGACGGCCGCGCGCGTTCCAATCGAATTCAGCAAGGGCGAGGCGGCGCCGTCGCAGCACGAGGTCAACATCCGCTACGACAACGTCCTGGAATCGGCCGATCGGAGCGTCATCTTCAAGCACGGCGCCAAGGAGATCGCCTGGCTCAACGGCTACGGCGTGACGTTCATGGCCAAGCCTTATGCCGAGTGGACGGGCTCTTCCGGCCATCTCCACATGAGCCTCTGGAGTCCGGACGGCGAGAAGCCGCTCTTCTACGAGGCCGGCGCCGAACCCTACGGAATGGGCCAGCTGATGCGCTGGTTCATGGGTGGGATGATGGCGCTCCAGCGCGAGCTGGCGCTGTTCATCGCCCCGAACATCAATTCCTACAAACGCTATGCGGTCGCGAGCTGGGCCCCGGTGAATGTCGTCTGGGGCCGCGACAACCGCACGACGGGGTTCCGGATCGTGGGTTCGGGCGGGGCGCTCCACATCGAGAATCGCTTCCCGGGTGGTGACATGAACGCCTACCTCGCCTACGCCGCCGAGCTCGGCGCGGGGCTGTACGGCATCGAGCACAAGATCGAGCCGCCGGCCGAGTTCAAGGGCAACGGCTACACGGCGACCGGCTGCGACCGGATGCCGCGGGCACTGTACGAAGCGATCGGCTTGCTTGAGCACAGCAAGGCCGCGGTCGAGATCTTCGGCCGGGACGTGGTCGACCACTATCTCAACGCGGCTCGAGTGGAGCGCGAAGCCTACGACGCGGCGGTTCACCCCTGGGACCGCGAGCGCTACCTCGAGCGAGGCTGATAGAGGGCGGCTCCGCGCCGCCATACCGTGCCGGGCGCGGCCGCAGCCCGCGCCACTCGCCACGTTCCGTTTAGCCGCCGCTTGACCACGGCCCGCGCCGCGCCGCGCCGGGACATGGCCGCGCCGCGCCGCGCTCGATTTCGCGACGCCATTGAACAGAGTGCGCCGTCGCCTCGTCTGGATGGCTGAAGTCACACCGGACACGAGGATCGACCGATGCTGCTGCTGGTAATGGTGGGAGTTCTCGCCCTGTTCGCCTTCGGTTTCGAGGGTCGGCTCTCGCCGCGCCGGCCGGATCCGAGCCGAACGGCTGCAGTCACCGGCCGCGACCGCCGCTCCGACCGGCGGACGACCCACGGCTACATCGTGCCGGTCGATCGTCACTGACCGAGCGCGACCCCGGACCCGTCACTCACCAACAGAAGGGGCGAACTGATGCGTTTCTCGAGGCCACTGGCGGTTCTGGCCATCGCCGCGCTCTCATTCGGCTGTTCGAACTCATCGACCGCGACGTCTCCGGCTCTGAGCGGCTCGGCCTGGGGCGCTGCGTCGGCGGCGGCCAATGGCCTGACGGTCTTCTTCGAAGAGAACTGCCAGGTCGAGCTCATCGGCGGCGGCCGCCACGTACTGATCGACGTCTGGAACCCCACCGCGCTCTCCTCGCCCGCGAAGGCCAGCGACGTCTTGCTTACGACCCACCTCCACAACGACCACTACAACCAGCCCTGGGCCGACACGTTTCCCGGCAAGACGATCACCAACCAGTCGACCACGCTCAAGCTCGACGATCTGAGCGTCACCTCGATCGCGGCATCTCATTCGGGCGATGACGTCCAGCCCGATCCGAACGCCTCTAACCACATCTTCATCATCGACTTCGCCGGCTTCCACATCGTCCATTCCGGCTCGACCGGCCAGACGAAGCTCACCGACGAGCAGGTCGCGGCCATCGGCAGGCCCGACATCGCCTTCGCGGTCTTGCAGGATGTCAGCGGCACCAACCACGTCGACCCGCTGAAGCAGATCGAGCAGATGAACCCGAAGCTGCTCGTCCCGACCCACGTCGCGTTCGATCCGGTTCAGGCCGCCGGCAAGGAATGGAGTGGGGCCTACAGCGAGAAGCCCTCAGTGACCATCACCAAGGATCAGCTGCCGACCAAGACGGAGATGCTCTTCATGGGCCAGCAAGCTTCGACTTACGGAGCGGTCCTGAAGATCCCCGCCAGCGCCCGGTAGCGGCTCATCGAGCGGGATCGGTTCGGCGACGCGTTCCGATCCCGCTCGTCCCTCTCGGCGACGGCCGTCCAGTAAGGAACCCCCAACCGATGAGTACGACCAGCAAGCTCGCCGCTCTGGCTCTCGCCGCCCTGGCCCTGGCCGGCTGCTCGTCCGCCGCGCCGAGCCATTCGGCGAGCGGCCCCGCGGTCGCTTCGACCCCTTCGACGGCTTCCAGCGCTTCGAGCGCAGCCGGCAAGCTCACGATCTACTACGAGGACAACGCCCAGGTCGAAATCGTCGGTCCCACCGGCCGTCGCGTTTTGGTCGACGTCTGGAACCCGAGCGCGCTATCGGCGCCGGCCACGGCGCAGGACGTGCTCCTGACCACGCACGCGCACTCCGACCACTACCTGCAGAGCTTTCTCGACTCGTTCCCAGGCAAGAAGCTCACCTGGGAGCCGGGCACGATCAAGCTCAACGACGTGAGCGTTACGAGCCTCGCCTCGGCCCATGACGAAGGCACCGAGATCGCGCAGGTCGGGGCCAATGACTACATCTTCGTGATCGATATCGGCGGCTTCCGGATCGCCCATTTCGGCGACTGCGGCCAGAAGGAGCTACTGCCCGATCAGCTCGCAACGATCGGCAAGCCGGATATCGCGATCTCCCAGCTGAACAACCCGTTCAGCACGATGGACGAGAACAACAAGAAGGGCCTGAACCTGATGAACCAGGTGAAGCCGCACATCCTCATCCCGACCCACCTGAGCTCCGCCACGGCCCAACTGGCCGCGGCCACGTGGCACGCCACGTTCTCGAGCAAGCCCTCCATCTCGATCGGCAAGGACCAGCTTCCGAACGAGACCACGATCGTCTTCATGGGCAACTCGGGCCCGAGCTACGGCACGGTCCTCAACTTGAAGGAATCCGCCTGGTAAGTCGTTCTCCCTCCGACGTCTACCAGGATGTGAAGCGAGTCCGGCCGGGTCAGTGCCGGGCTCGCTTCGAATTCACGACTGGCGGGCTGGGCGCGTGCCGGGCTTCGGGTGGGCCGGCTCCCGGTCAGCGGCTCGGCGATAAGTAGCTCGCCAGCCCTTCCGCCAGCGGCGTGAGCCGGCGTGGCAGTCGCTGCCGGAGCAGCTCCGTGTCCACCGGCGCGGACGCCACCACGAAATCGATCGCATCCGGCGTCATCGGCGGCGACGGCAGGAGCGTCAGCGGGCGAGTCGCCAGCTTCATGAGGCCGGCCGGCGCATGCAGAATCGGCCGCCGGCGACCCGAGGCCCGCAGCGCCGCCCGCACGATCTCGTCCATCGTCAGGGTTTCGGGACCGCCGAGTTCGAGGGTGACGTTCTCCGTGGCCGGCGTGGCGATCGAGTCGGCGACCAGGGCGCCCACGTCGGAGACGAGGACCGGCGCCAGCAGCTGGCGACCGTTGCCGATCTGTGGGATGAACGGCAGCCATTTGGCGAAACCGAGGAAGCGGTTCAGCGACCGGTCGCCGGGGCCGTAGATCCAGCTTGGCCGGAAGATCGTGAAGGTCAGGCCGCTGCCTCGGACGGCCTCTTCGGCTCGCCATTTGGCCCGATACCAGTGCCGCCGGGCATCGGGCAATGCGCCGGCGCCGGACATATAGACGAGCCTCCGGACTCCCGACTGCCGTGCCGCGGTGACGAGCGCCTCCGTGCCGGCTGCGTCCACCTGGTCGAAGGTCTGACCTCGGCGGGGCGCCTCGACGGGGGAGTTCCGGAAGGCCAGGCTGATCACCAGGACCTCCACTCCCACGAGGGCGGCGCCGATGCTCTCGGGCCTGGTGACGTCCGCTACCCGGTATTCGAAGGGATTGCCCGGGTCGCTCGATGGCTTTCGGTGAGTCAGGACGATCACCTTGTTGCCGCGCGTCAAAAGCTCGTGGGCTATCGCCCCACCGACGAACCCGGTCCCACCTGCAACGGCCACGACTGGCTTCGCGGCGTCCATCGGAGTTCCTCCAGGCTGTTTTGGACCAGCATAGGCTCCGGAACGGCGTTGACCCGCGGCCGTGCCCGCCGTTGCGGCTTCCGTCAAGCTAGACGCTCAGGTCGGCCGATTTCGGGAGGCGTCGTTGGATCTCGCTGCCACCTTCGTGCGGGGCCTTGTCGTCGGTTTCGCGATCGCGGCTGCACTCGGCCCGATCGGGCTGCTGTGCATCCGCCGGACGCTGGTCGAGGGAACGCGCGTCGGCGTGGCGTCGGGACTCGGAGCCGCCACTGCCGACGCGTTCTACGCTTCGATTGCCGCGTTCGGCCTGTCGGCCGCTTCCGACCTTCTCATCGGCGAGCGGCGGCCGCTCGGGATCGTTGGCGGCTTCTTCCTGGTGGTCCTCGCGACCCGCGCGCTGCTGTCACGCTCCGAGGCGGCGATGGAGCGGCCGCCCAGGACGCTGGCGTCCGCCTACGCCACGACGCTCGGCCTGACGATCGCCAACCCGGCCACGATCCTGTCCTTTGCGGCCGCGTTCGTCGGTCTCGGCCTCGCCGGCCACGATGCCCCGACCGCGGCCGTGCTCGTGCTGGGCGTATTCGGCGGCTCGGCGTCGTGGTGGCTCGTGCTCGCCGGAGGCGTATCCGCGTTCCGCGAGCGCCTTGGGCCGAATGCTCTCCGGCGCCTGGCCGCGGGTTTCGAATGCGCTGATCGGCCTGCTCGGACTGGCCGTTATCGCAGCCAGCCTGGCGGCTTGAGCGGCGCTGGCTTCACGGCCCGCGGGCGGTCTGCCCGTCGATCCGAGCCTCGGCTAAGCTAAACGCGCGCGGCGCTTTTCGGCGCCCGATCCTCGGGTCCGACGGCCGGTCGGGCTTGCGAGCGGCTCAGGGAGAAGCCACGATGCGACTTGCCGACAAGGTCTCCGTCATCACCGGCGCGGGCAGTGGGATGGGCCGTGTGGCCGCGCTGAGGTTTGCCGCGGAGGGCTCCCGGGTGGTCGTGGCCGACAACAACGGCGATGCTGCCGACGAGACCGTCCGTCGGGTTGAGGCGGCCGGCGGGCATGCGGTGGCTGCCACGGTCGACATTTCCCGCGAGGCCGACGCCCGAGCGATGATCGAGCTGGCCATCTCGGAATACGGCAGGCTCGATGTCCTGTACAACAACGCCGGGATCATGCCGGAAGCCGACCATTCGGTCGTCGACACTCCAGTCGAGGCGTGGGACCAGGTCATGGCGGTCAACGTCCGGGGCGTCTATCTGGCCTGCAAGCACGCAATTCCCCGGATGGTCGAGCGCCATTCGGGATCGATCATCAATGTTTCGAGCTTCGTGGCGATCCTGGGTTGCTCGGTTCCGCAGGACGCCTACACTGCCTCCAAGGGCGCTGTCCTGGCGTTGACCCGTTCCCTGGCCGTCCAGTTCGCACCCCAGGGAATTCGAACCAACGCCATCCTGCCCGGCCCCGTCGAAACCCCGTTGTTGATGGACTGGCTGCTCAAAGACGAAGCGGCAAAGAATCTCCGCCTGGCGCGAAACCCGACCGGACGCTTCGGCAAGGCCGATGAGGTCGTGGCACTTGCCGTCTACCTCGCCTCGGACGAATCCGCCTGGACGAACGGCGCCTCGATGGTCGTTGATGGCGGCATCAGCGTGAACTACTTCTAGAGGAACCCGATGGCGACCAACCTCAGTGCGATCGAAAGCAAGCCGAGCGACCTCGCGATAGGCATCGACTTCGGCGGTAGCGGCATCAAAGGCGCCATCGTGGACGTTCGCACGGGCTTGCTCGTCGGCGATCGGCTGCGTGTGCCGACTCCTCAGCCGTCGGTTCCGCGCGAGGTGGTGGCGGTCATGGACGGGTTGATCAATCGGCTCGTCGATCCGTGGGCGCAGGGCGAGGCCGATGGTTTCCCCGTTGGCGTCGGAATCCCGGCGGCGATCCGCAACGGCACGACGATGACGGCAGCCAACATCAATTCGGCCTGGCTGGGCTTCCCGGCCGAACGGGAGATGTCGGTGGTCCTGAAGCGGACCGTCGCCGTCGGAAATGACGCGGACGTGGCTGGGAATGCGGAATTGCGCTTCGGGGCGGGCCGCGGCCAGTCGGGCCTCGTCATTGTCCTGACGATCGGCACCGGGGTCGGCTCGGCGCTCTTCATCGATGGGCATCTGGTTCCGAACACAGAACTCGGCCATCTCGAGATGCGCGGCCGCGACGCCGAGGAACGGGTCGCCGAGTCCGCACGCGATCGGCTCAACCTCAACTGGAGGGAATGGGCCTCCGGCTTCGACGAATATCTGCACGTTCTGGAGCGGCTTTTCTGGCCGGACCTGTTCATCCTCGGCGGCGGCGCGTCGAAGCGAGCCGACAACTACCTGCCGTACGTGACGGTCAAGACCCCGATCGCGCTTGCAACGCTCCGGAACAACGCCGGGATTGTCGGCGGCGCGCTCATTGCCCACGAGCGGCGATACCACGCGGCGGTCCGGGACGCGGGCGAGCCGATCTCCTAGGGAGTCGCAGCCGGCGCCGACGCGCGGCCGCGGCCGGCGGCGCGGCGTGGCAACCGCGGCGCGGCGCGACAAACCGCCGCGTTGCGGCCGGCTTGGCGGGTTCCGGTGCTATTTCGCCGGCACGCGCAGTTCAACTTTGCGACAGGCGCGGCAGGCGAAGACTTCCAGGTCGAGCGTGCCTTCATCCAGCTCGGCGAGCTGGCCGAACACCAGCCCCCAGCCGCCCGAGGTGCCGCCCACTCGAAAGGTTTCGATGCCGACCGGCTCGAGTGCTTCACCGCAGCGCAGGCACGCGCCATAGCCGGCGGCCACGTCGGTTGCGTCGGGATCCTGCTTCGACATCGCAATTCCCTCCAGGCGCTATCGGTGCGAGGCGCGGCGGGCGCCCGTTCGTTCGACTCCGCGGCGGAGCAGCAGGTTCGTTTCGGGCGGGGCGAGCTCCGCTCCCTACGCCCTGGTCTCGGCCCCGCGGAGCTCCTTCAGTCGCGGCACGCTGCCCGACACGACCAGCGTTTCGCCCGCCTTGAGGACGCGGTCCGCGGGGGGATTGGCTTCGTAACTTCGCTCTCCCTGCACGATCGCGAGCACGAAGACCCCGGTGTCGCGCAGGGCGCCCACGGTCGAGCCGTCGATCGAAGTGCCGGCCACGACCTCGACTTCCTCCATCGAAAACGCCAGTTCCCCGTGCGAGAGCGCGGCGTCGATGAAGTCCACGACGCGCGGCCGAGTTGCAAGCTCGGCGAGCCTGTGGCCGGCCATGGTGTATGGCGAGACCACACGGTCCGCGCCGGCCTGCATCAGCCGGGCCTCGGAGTCGGCGGTGTTGGCCCGTGCGACCACGAAGAGGTTGGGGTTCATCGAGCGCGCCGAGAGGATCACGTAGACGTTGTGGGCGTCCGAGTCGATCGTGGTGATCAGGCCGCGCGCCCGTTCGATGCCGGCCGCACGCAGGGTCCCCTCTTCGGTGGCGTCGCCCTCGACCTCGAGAAAGCCCTCGCGCCTCGCCCGGGCCAGCGATTCGGGCAGGATGTCGATGACGACGACCTTGAGCCCCGAATGCACGAGTTCGCGGGCGACGGTCAGCCCGACACGGCCGTATCCGCAAAGGATGTAATGGCCCTGGAGCTTGCCTACCGCGTCGGCCATGCGCTTTGCCTCCCGTCGTCCACTGGTCGCCTCCACCACGAGGTATTCGGCCACGATCCCGACCGACCCGAAGATGAGCCCCACACCGCTCAGCTCCAGGATCATCGTCCAGAGCCGGCCGGCGTCGTTGAGCGTCCCGACCTCGCGGAACCCGACGGTCGTGAGCGCGTTGACCGCCATGTAGACCGCGTCGAGCAGGTGCCAGCCGGGTTCGATGAGCAGGTAGCCGGTCGTCCCGACGAGGATCGAGCCGATCACGACGGCGAGCCAGATCCGGACGTGGGTAGCGGTGATGGTCGCGGGAGCCGTGAGCGGGACGGCCGCAGGCCTGGTTCCCGCCGCGACCGAGCGTGACGATTGTCCGGACTGATACCGCGTGTCGTCGCTCATGCGCCGCGAATTCTAGTCGCGTGGAGGGCGGACCGAGGGCCCCAGCGGCGAGGGGCGGCGCGTGCCCCGCGGTGCGGGGCCGCCTCTCCCCCGCGGCGAGGGCCGGCTCGGGCGCGGCTGCCCAACCCCTTGCCCTGAAGCTCGGCTACCGCAGCCTCGACCATTGCCGCGTGGCGCTTGTCGCGGAGTCGGTCGATCTTCGGGTGGCGCCAGCCGAGCGTGAGAATCGGCGGCATGCGAAGAGCGCGACTCATGGCCCCCAGCGTGCCCACGTCATCCCCTCGAGCTCGCCGCGCTCCAGCCTCGAGATCGTCTCGCAGCTCAGGCCGGCCCGGTCTGCCACATCCATTTGGCGGAGCCCGCAAGCATGCCTCAACTCGCGGACCGACCGGCCGACCTGGACGTCATCGCTCACGAGCCGAACTATGGCGATAGAGTCTTGGCGCCGGCGTATCTCGGTATGATCCGCTGGACCGCGGAGCGACGGCCCCCCAACGAGGAACGGTGATGACGATCGAATCCAGGATGGTGATCGGCGGCGAACACGTGGCCGCAGCCGACGGCCAAACGTTCGATGTCGTCAGCCCCGTCACCGGCGAGGTGATCGCCCGCGTTCCCAAAGGCGGTCGGGAAGACGTCGACCGCGCCGTCGCCGCCGCGCAGAAAGCCTTCGACGGCGAGTGGCACGCCTGGAGCCAGACCCGCCGCGGCCAGGCCCTCAGCCGCCTGGCCGGACTCGTCCGCGACCATCTGGACGAGCTGGCCGCCACGGAGTCCCGGAACATGGGCAAGCCCATCTCGTCGGCGCGCTGGGAAATCGGCGCCGTCGCCAACGTCATGGAGTACTACGGCGGGGCCGCGAACAAACTCACCGGCGAGACCATCCCCGTCTCCAAGCCCGGCTTCGACTTCACTCTTCGCGAGCCGATCGGCGTGGTGGGCCTCATCGTGCCGTGGAATTTCCCGCTCATGCTGGCCGGCTGGAAGATGGGCCCGGCCCTCGCCGCCGGCAACACCGCGATCCTCAAACCCGCCAGCTACACGCCGCTGACCGCGATCCGATTCGCCGAGCTAGCCCTGGAGGCGGGCTTCCCCTCGGGCGTCCTGAACGTCGTCACCGGCCCGGGCGGAACGGCGGGGCAGGCCATCGCCGCTCACCCCGGAATTGGGAAAGTGGCCTTCACCGGCGAGACCGCCACGGGTCAGGAGATCATGCGCGCGGCCGCCGGCAACGTGAAGAAGATCAGCCTCGAACTCGGCGGCAAGAGCCCCAACATTGTCTTCGCCGACGCGGACCTCGAGCGTTTCGCGGCCGAATCGCCTTACTCCGTCTTCGACAATTGCGGCCAGGACTGCTGCGCCCGCAGCCGCATCCTCGTGGAACGCTCGGTCCACGACCGCGTGGTCGAAGCATTTGCGCGGGCGACGCTCAAGGTCAAGGTGGGCGACCCCGACGAGGCGGCCACCGAGATGGGCACGATGGTGAGCTTCCGTCAACGCGAGAGCGTCCTGGACTACATCCGGATCGGGAGCGAGGAGGGCGCGCGGGTGGTGGTCGGAGGCGGAGCACCGGCTGAACCGGCGTACGCGCAGGGCGCCTACATCCAGCCGACAGTTTTCGATCGCGTCACCCCCGGCATGCGAATCGCCCGGGAGGAGATCTTCGGGCCGGTCGTCGCCGTCATTCCCTTCGATACGGAAGAAGAAGCGGTGCGGCTGGCGAACGACTCGCCATATGGCTTATCGGGGTCGATCTGGACGCGCGACATCGGCCGGGCGATCCGAATGGCGCGGGCGGTCCGGACCGGAGTGCTCTCGGTCAACTGCAACTCGAGCGTTCACACCGAAGCACCGTTCGGCGGCTACAAGATGTCGGGCGTCGGTCGGGAAAACGGCATGCACGCGCTCGACGAATACACGCAGATCAAGAACGTCTACGTCGATCTGAGCTGACCGCCGAAACGAATCGTACCCGGGCGGCGGACGATCGGCTGCGGCCGAACCAGCGACACCCTGAAGGGCCATGACGGGGGCACGAGAACGGCTCCGGGCGCGTCATGACCTTTATCTCATTGTCCTGTGGTGGCGTCGCACGAAGACTTGTGCCGATATGAAGGCCCCCCGAGGAACCTCGAAATGGTGAGCGGGCAGCCTCCCCGCCGCAGGCGCGGTAGCCCCCAGGGCGAACCGCCCGCGGTCGTTGCGGAGGCGCAGAGCCTGCCCGCGGGATTGCCAACGGAACCGCCGGTGAGTGCTCATGTTCTGGGCGACATAGCATCCCGGCGCCTCGCCAGGGCGGCCGCAGCCGCCGGCGCAGCCGCCGCCGGGAGCGTCGCCGCCGCAGCGGACGTGGCAGCCGTCGACCTCGCCGCCGCAACCGCGGAGAGCGCGGAGAGCGCGGCGCCGGATAGTGGCGTGGCGGCAGCTTCAGCCGAACTCGTCGGCCCCAAGCCGCGCAAGCCGCGCAAGCCGCGCGATGGCACGAGCCCGGTCGCGGCGTCGCCGTACGCCGAACCGGTGTCGGAGCTCGCAGACGCGGCCACCGCGACGGAAGCCAACCCGGCCGAAGCGGCCGCGCCGGCCGAGCCGGCTGAACCGGTCGTCGCCGTGAAGAAACTGCGCAAGGCCACTCGGAAGGCCCTGGGCCCCGCGGCGCCGTCTGCACAGGAGCAGGTCGTGCTGCTCTCCGCTGCCGCCGCGACTCCCATCGAGCCCGTCGCCGATGCGGGGAACGGCGTCCCCGCGCCCGAACTGGAAGCGGCGTGGGCCGAGGCCACTCCGCCCGAGCCCGACGCCCGTATCGAGGAAATCGCTCCGGCCGAGGGCGTCTCCGACCGGATCGTCGAGTCCCGCTTCGTCGCCGGTCTGGGCACGGTCGCCCTCGGCGCGCGGATGGCCTTCGGGTTTGCCGGTGCGGCCGCCGCCTTCGTCGCCGCGCCGGTGGGACGTGCCGCCGGCCGGGTCGTCACTTACCCATTCCGACGCTCCTCCGGATGGTGGCGCGACCGTCGAGTTTCTGCCGTCGATTTCGGCGATGCGCCCGCTACCCGGCGTCGTCGCCGGCGGCCTGCGCTCGGCTGGGTCCTGTTCACGGCCTTCTATCTGACCCTCGGTTCCGCCCTGATATTCCAGGGTGTGGTTGTCCCGATATTGGGCCACGCCGCGGCTACCGGGACGGCCGGTTACTCGCCCGCGAACCTGATAGTCGGCCTGGCGACATCGAGCCCGTCCCCAACGGCCTCGGCGACCGAAGTGGCTCAACCGGCCGACCCGACGGCGACCGCGACTGCGACCCCGACGGCTTCGCCCTCCGTGACAGCAACGGCGACGGCCAGCCCGACCCACAAGCCGACGGCGAAGCCCACGCCAAAGCCGACGGCCAAGCCCAAGACTCCGGCCCCGACGGTGGCGCCGACTGCCGTCCCGACCCCCGAACCGACGGCGACCCCGACGGCTTCCGCAACCGACAGTGCCGCCCCGAGCTCCGCTCCAACCCCGGTCATGTTCGCGACGCTCACCCTCAGTGTCCACGCTCGGACGCTGGGCAGGAATGGCACCTGGGACGTGACGTCGCTGCCGACGGCAGTCTGCATTCTCCATCGATCGGGGGGAGATCAGGCCGACATCCAGACCAACCCGATTACTATTGGAGCGAGTGGCGATAGCGGACCATTCGCCTGGGGGTCGCACTTCCCGGCACCAGCCTCGGGGACTCTGTACACGTTTACGGCCGTTTGCCAGATGCCCAACCCGGACAACCGAGCGAGTACATCCACGACAATCGTGATGGGTTGGCCGTAGCCCCCAGCGTGGCATTCAGGCCAATCGCAGACTCGCCCCGTACCATCGGCCTCCATTCGGTGGGCCTACCGAGCTGGTGGCTGTCGGGAGTGATCGGTCGCGTGAATTCAAACGTATCTAGACCAGTGAGCGTCGCGCAACCGATACATGAGGTCGATGTGGCAACGCAACACAGGTCCCGCAGGGCGCGGGCGACTCAACTCCGCCAGGGTTACGAAGCAGATGCCGCGGCCGAACTGGCCGATGGCGACGAGGATTTCGCCCCCCTCGCCCTGGTCGTCGACGACGAGCCCCTGATCCGACAACTCGTCTCCACCGTATTACGTCGCCGGGGCTGGACGGTCATCGAAGCCGCCGACGGTTCCGTGGCTCTCTCGGTCGTGGGCGAAGGGTCCGTTGACCTGCTCGTGACCGACTACGAGATGCCCGTGATCTCCGGGGTCCGGCTTGCCGAGCAAATGCGCGAGCTCGACGACGAGCTGCCGGTTTTGATGGTGTCGGGCCACCCGGACGTGGCGCGCAAGATGCGCAGCCTCCGGGGCCCGCGGACGGCGTTCGTGAGGAAGCCGTTTCCGGTCGAAGAGCTCATGGCGAGCATCGGTTCGATCGTGGACTGACGGCCGGCGCCGCATCCGGCTCGGTTCAGGGGAGATTCAGCTAACTGGTTCATAAATCGCTATGCCGCGGGTCGGTTGAAGGCCCAGACGAGCGATGGAGGCGGGCACCTGATGAATTGCGGGACCATGGCAGCCGCGGGGCTGCTGGCGATCGGCATCGCCGCCCCCCTGGTCGTGGTGGTGGCCCCGATGCTCGCAGCCGGGGCAGCGTCGAAGTACACGACGCAGGCCGCAGCCTTCGGCACGGTCACGGCCAGTGCAACGGCCACCGGAACGATTTCCGCGACCACGACGTACGGTCTGCGGTTCGGAGCGGCTCCCGACATCGTGGCTTCGGCCCTTACGACGTCGGCCGTTTCGGCGAGCTCGGGCGGCGCCAGCGGCATCACCTGGCCCGTGCTGACCGTTTCGGCGACGGTCGGGCAGCAGGTCAAGAAAGGCGACGTCCTCGCGACCGCCGACGACAGCTCCGCGAAGCTCCAACTCTCGATCGCCCAGGCCAACCTCGCGGCTGACCAGGCAAAGCTCGTCGCCGACAAAGCCGGCCCCGACGCCACCACCGTTGCGTCGGCCCAGGATCAGGTGACCCAGGCGCAGACCCAGCTGAACGACTCGATCGCCAACCAGACCCTCACTGCTCAGCAGAACACGCTCTCGCTGAACCAGGCTCAAGCCGCCATTACCGCGGCCCAGGCAAAGCTCGCGGCCGACACGAACGCCGGCGCGGCGCAGCCCATTCTCGACGTCGACAGCGCTGCCGTTTCGGCGGCCCAGGGCCAGCTCGCTTCCACGCAACTCAAGGTGAACCAGTCGAACCAGCAGGCCGCGCAGCAAGTGGCCACGGCGCGGCTGTCGCTGACCTCTGCGCAGGACGGTTATGCCGGCACCGTCGTTCCTACCGCGAACGCGGTCATCGTGACGGATCAGGCCCAGGTTGCCGCCGCTCAGGCCGCCGCCAATTCAGCTGAGGCCGCGGCCGGCGTGCCCACCCTCATCGCTCCCGCCGACGGGACCGTGACCGCGGTCAACATCGTCGCCGGCGTGGATGCCCCGAGCGGCGAAGCGATCCAGATCGACGCGGGACCCATGGTCGCGTCGGCGAGCTTCGCCGAGACCGACGTCCCGAACCTCAAGGCCGGAATGGCCGCCTCCGCAACCATATCCGCGGCGAATCTCACCCTGGCCGGCGTCGTCGGCCAGATCTCGCCCGTGGCCGCCTCGACGTCGGGCGGCGGCAGCAGCGTCGCGACCTACAAGGTTCTCGTGACGCTGACCGACGCACCAACCAGCGTCGTGTCGGGCATGGCAGTGACTCTCACCATGATCACGAACCAGGTCAGCAATGCCCTGTACATTCCGGCCGGCGCCCTCCAGGGCTCGGCGACGACCGGCTACACCGTCCAGCTCATGGCGAACGGCAGCCCGACGACCCGCGCGGTCCAGGTCGGGCTCGTGACACCGACGCAGGTTCAGATTACCGGCGGACTCAACCAGGGCGATCTTGTAGTAATCGTGCGGACGAGCTCGAGCACCAGCGGCGGCGCCGGCGGCCTGCGGCAACGCATCATCAACGGCGGAGGGATCATTACTCCGGCGGGGCCGTAGCCGATAGCACAGCCCGAGATGCTCGGCACGAGGCGGTCGCCACCTGAGGCGCATCCGCGCCCAACCTCGGCGCGCGGTTTCCGGCACGGACCCGCTAAACTCGCCGAACGATGACAAGCTCGATCTACCGGCGAGCGCCGGGCCCCCGGAAATCCCTGTCGTTCCGCACGTTCCTGGCCCTTGCCGCCGGGAAGAGCGCGGCCCACGCCACTCGGCTGGCGGGGCGCGGCGGCGGCACCTCGATCACCGGCATGGTCGCGCGGCGCATGGATCCGCACGTGCTGGAGCGGCTCGTGGCCGACCGCGGCGTGCCGGTAGTGGCGATCACCGGCAGCAACGGCAAGACCACCACGGCCCGCTTCACGGCCGCGCTGCTGCGGGGCGAGGGCGTCAGGGTCAGCCACAATTCCGCCGGCGCGAACCTGATCCAGGGCGTGACCAGTCTCGCCGTCAGCTACGCCGACATGCGCGGCGATCTCCCCGACGGCGTGCTCGTGGCCGAAGTCGACGAAGGCGCGCTGCCGAAGGTGGCACCGGAGCTCGCGCCGCGGGCGCTCCTCGTCACGGATCTGTTCCGTGATCAGCTGGACCGTTTCGGCGAGATCTACGCCGTCGCCGACGCGATCGAATCCGTGGCCGCGGCGCTGCCGCCCGAATCGGCGCTTATCGTCAACGCCGACGACCCGATGGTCGCCATGCTCGCGCGGGGCCGCCACGGCCGGCGAGTCACCTTCGGCCTGGAGATCGAGCGCTCGACCGATCGGATTACCCGCGCGGCCGACACTATCCGCTGCCCCAAATGCCGCTCGGACCTCGAGTATCGATACGTCTACCTGTCCCACATGGGCGACTACCGATGCCCGAGCTGCGGCTTCGAGCGGCCCAGGCTGGACGTCGCGGTGACCGCGCTCGAAGTCGTCGGACTCGACCGCACCCGACTGGAGATCGAAACCCAGTTCGGCAAGCTTACGGTCGAAATCCCCCAGTCCGGCGTGCACATTGCCTACAACGCCGCCGGCGCGATTGCAATCCTGATTGGGCTCGGCGTTTCGCTCGATCACGCGGCCGAATCGCTGGCGGCCGTCGGCCCGGCTTTCGGGCGGCTCGAAAAGATCGATGCCGACGGGCGGGAGCTCCTTCTTGCGTTCGCGAAGAACCCGACCTCCTACAACACGACGTTGCGCGCCCTGGCAACCGAGGAGGAGCCGCGCCAGCTGCTGATCGCCGCTTCCAACACGCTGGTCGACGGCGAAGACTTCGGCTGGCTGTGGGACGTGGACTTTGAGACGATGGCGCCCAGGGTCGAACGGGCGATCGTGTCCGGCACTCGGGCGGACGAGCTCGCGAACCGGTTGAAGTACGCGGGCGTTCCGCCGGATCGACTGACGATCGTTGAGAACCGGCCGGCCGCGCTCGATGCAGCACTCGCAGTCTTGCCGGCCGATCGGCGTCTGGTGGTCCTGACGGGCTACACGCCGCTGATCGAGCTTCGCAACGAAATGACCCGGCGGGGCTGGGCGGGGAGATACTGGGCCGTATGACAGTCGTAGAAGACGCCGTCGACACGAGCGTGGCTCCGGCCCCGGCTCCGGCTCCGCTCGGCGAACACGCTCCGATCCGAATAGCCCACCTCTACCCGTCGCTACTGAACGTGGCCGGCGACGGCGGCAACCTCATCGCGCTGACCCGCCGGGCCGAGTGGCGCGGCATATCGGTCGAGGTCGAGGCCGTCGACAAGGGCCAGACGCCGGACTTCCGCAAGTTCGACATCGTCCTGTTCCACGGCGGCCAGGACGTCGAGATGGCGGTCGTCGCCGAGGACTTCCAGAAGCAGGCCCCGTCTCTCCGCGAGGCGGTTGCGGAAGGCACGATCGTCTTCGCCGTCTGCGCCGGGTTGCAGCTGCTCGGCCACCGCTACATCTCCAACGCCGGCGAAGTGATGGAGGGCGCCGGCATCCTGGACCTCGAAACGCGCGGCGGGCCGCAGCGGTTCATGCAGCACGCGGCCTGCGAGGTCACGCTCCACGGCGAGACGGAGACGGTGGTCGGGTTCGAAAACCACTCCGGCCTGACCGAACTCGGGCCCGGTTGCGAGGCCTTCGGACGCGTCGTGGCCGGCGCCGGCAACAACGGCTTGAACGGGCTGGAGGGCGCTCGTTCGGGCAACGTCTTCGCGACATATCTCCACGGGCCATGCCTGCCCAAGAACCCGTGGCTGACGGACCAGCTGCTCCGGATCGCCCTCGGCCGCGCCGAGGGAGTGGCGCCGTCGCTGGTGGACCTGGCGCCGCTCGACGATGGACTGGAGCGCCGCGCCCACGAAGTGGCGCTCGCCAAGGCAATGGCCAACCGCGGCCGCCTCACTGCCCTGGAGCCGGCGCGTCTGGTGAGGGGCCTGAAGAAGTAGCCGCGTAGTGCGGCGCGCGCAGTGCGGGCAGCCTCGCTGCCCGGCGTCGGATCAGGCCGGCTGGACCAGACCGATCGTGTTGCCCTCGGTGTCCTTGAACCACGCTGCCAGGCCGCCCGGCGTAGTCGCAATTCCACCCACTGTCTTGAAGTCGGGCATGTCGTACTCGTCGAATTTGATCCCGCGAGCCTTCAACTCCGCCACGGTCGCGGCCAGGTCGGGGACCCGGAAGCCGACGGCGGTGGCCTTGTTCGTGCCGGCGAACTCGGACGGGTAGACGAAGAAAGACGAGTCCTTGGAGCGGTACATGACCCCGCCGGGCGAAGCCTGCTCCGGAACGAATCCGAGGGTCTCCTCGTAGAAGCGCCGCGCCCGCGTCAAGTCGGCGGCGGCCAGTGTTGCGTTCACGACGAAATCGCTGAGCATGGGATCGTTCCTCCGCGAATGTGGTGGAACCACAACGTGATCCGATAACCGTCCGGAGACCAGCTGCTGGTTGGCGGTCGCAACGACGCACCCGGCAGCCGGGACGGGGTCGAGACTCGTGTAGGTCGGCGCGCTACCTCCGGGTAGGCCGTTGGCGGAGCATCCGCCGCGCGCCGAGTGAGTCCGCGCGCCAGAATTGAACGATCGACGGCTGTTCGGACGTAGATCCGGTACAGCAGCCGCGAGGGAGCCGGATGATCGAGTTGGCCGCAGTGCAACCGTGCGACGATGACCGTGTCGCCGAGTTGCTGCTGGCCGGCGTTCCCGAGGCCCATCGGCTGGCCAGCACGATCCTCCGCGACTCGGTCGCGGCCGAAGACGCCGTGCAGGATGCGCTGACTCGAGCCTGGAGCCGGCGGCGGACCATCCGGTTCGAGTCGGGCGAGAGTCCAGCTCGCCGGGATGACGCCGCAGGGATTGGTCTGGGCGCAATTGGCCACCGCAATCGCCATCTCGGCCGACCACGGGCGAACATGGAGCTACGTCCCGCTGCCGCAAGACAACGTCAACGCGCCCGAAAGAGCCGCCGAGGTCCTCGACCGCGACCATGCCTGGGTCCTTCGCGAGTCGGCCGCCGATCCGCAGGTGTTTCGGACCTCCGACGGGGGTGGGTCGTGGTCCGCGACAGACCTGCCAGTGAGCTACGACCCGGCCACGGGTGTGCCGTCGGGGCGGCTGTCGTTCCTCGACGCGAGCGTCGGGTTCGCCATCCTCGGCACGAATGGCAACCTTTCGGTCCTTCGAACGCTAGACGGGGGCGCCACATGGGCGGTGACCGGTCGATCGGCGACTTCGGAGAGCGTGGTGTCGGACCCGAACACGATCTGGGCCGCGACGACCCGGGCCGGTTCCCCGGAAGCCCAACTGCTCCAGGTAAGCCGCGACGCGGGCGCCACCTGGTCCGACGTTCAACTGCCGGGCCTCGACATCCAATCGACCTGTGTCCAGCCAGGTTCGCTGTGGGTCCCGGGACCCGAAGGCGTGACGTTCCTGAGCGCCACCGAAGGCTTTACTGCCGTGTCATGCAGCCAGGGCAACTTTGGGACGCGCTACTACCGGACAACCGACGGGGGTCGCAGCTGGTCGGAGGTTGCGGCGATCGCGCAGCCGGTCACGGTAGGTCCGGCGTTCGTGGACGCGACGCATTGGCTCCAGCCCATCGGCGTCGGGCTCCAGGCGACGGCCGACGGCGGCCAGACGTGGACGACAGTCGCGTCCAAGGGCCTCGCGGACTACCCGATCTACGCGCTCCACACCCGTGACGGAGTGAACGGGTCGGCGCTCCCGGTCGGGGCGAACAGCCCGCTGTTCCTTACCTGGGACGGAGGCAGGACATGGCGGCCGGCGGACTTCGCCAACCGTTGATCAATTCGGCCCGGTCGAGCCCGATCGCCGCCAGCGTGAAGCAGGTCGGGCACAACGCATCGGCCCAGGCTGCGAAGCCAGATTTGGGTGACGTCTCGCCCGCCGCTTCCGAGCGCCGCGGTTTGGCCGGCCTGCTGCGACGCTGGGCGGCCGGTTGTTGCACTGACGCACCTCTAGTTGCGGCCCCGACGCCGGCGTCGCTGAAAGTCCGCCCTACGGCCACCAAAAGTACTAGACAGCTCTACGTATAGCTGCGACGATCCCACGACCTCCCAAGACGGGTAGCCACCCGCTTTGGGGGCAGTCCGAACCATCGCCGGTGCGTCGCCGAGTGGTCGGTACTACGAATAGGAGGATCTGAACATCGATGGAAACCAATAGCAGGCGTTTTGGGCGCTCCCGCATCGTGGGTTTGGCCGCTATGACGGCATTGGTCGCGCTGATGATGCCCGGGTTGGCGGGGATTGCGCTGGGGCACCACGCTTCAACCGTCGTGGCCCAGATCGACTGCAACGGCAACGTCAACTACACAGTCCACGACTGGAACCTCGACACGAACCCCCCCAACAGCGACGCCGGCAAGCAGTTGGAAGCAACCTTCACCGTCTCATACGCGGTCAACGGTGGCTCAACCTGGACCACAATCACGACGTCCGGTTCGTTCACGCTCGCTAACGCATGGACCTTCATCGGCTCGTTCACGGTGGACTCTTCTGTTGCGTCAGTAATTGTTCGTGCCAACAGTTTCGTCTGGGGCGACCATGCTGCCGACCCGGGCCCCTACGACAGCACATCCGCGACCCGGCCGGCCAAGTGCAGCGCCCCGACGATCACAACGGTCCTGGTCCCGAGCTCACCGGTCAAGATCGGCTCCGTGGTCCACGACACGGCGACCCTCAGCAACGCGACCGAGAATGCCGGCGGCACCGTGACCTACACCTACTACACCAACGACACCTGCACCGCCGGAGCCCAGAGCGCCGGCAAGGTCAACGTCACCAACGGCAAGGTGCCGGACTCCAACCCGATCACCTTCAGCAACGCCGGCACCTGGTACTGGCAGGCGGTCTACAGCGGCGACGCCAACAACGCGGGCGCCACGAGCACGTGCAAGGAAGAGACGCTCGTGGTCACCCCGACGCCGACCCCGACGCCGACCGCCACGCCGACCGCCACGCCGACCCCGACGCCGACCGCCACACCGACCGCCACCGCGACTGCGACTGCGACCGCGACTGGCACGCAGCCTGTCGTCACCCCATCCCCGACCTCGAGCTCGTCAGGCTCTCAGGGAATCCTGGGTGTCACATCCGCGCCGACGGCCACGCTGCCGGCCACGACCCCGTCGAACGACAAGTCGGGTGGGAACGGTAGCCCGCTCTTTGCCCTGTTCATCTGCCTCGCCTTCGGGTCGATTGCGATGCTCGTGGTCGAGAAGCAGCGCCGATCAACCAGCCGCTAAGTCTTTGGCCGCTCCGGCGGCCGAGTGAGTGCCGAAGATCGGCGGGCCGTGTGCCCGCCGATCTTCTTTAACCCCGCAAGCAGCCCGGAGACCGTGGCCCTGGCGGGTCCATTTGAGCCCGATGCGACCGGCATCGGCCGTGCGCGTAGTCGCCGGGCCGACGATCCGACGTGATCGGGATTCGGTCGACCCTCCCGGTGGAAACAAGCGACCGGCGGGCTCCCCCGTAGGGCCCGCCGGTCGCTGTGAGTTACCGACCGCTTGCGCGGCCTCGGAGTGTCAGCGGCGAACCGTCCGCCGCTGCCTGTCAACCACGAGCATCGCCAGGCATCCGAAGGCGAGGCAGATGACCAATCCAACGATGGGCGCGCCGCCCTCGTCGGAGCCCTTGCTCGGCGTGCTTGTGGCGGGCGGCGTTGCGTGAACGCTCGGAGCGCTTGTCGCGCCCAGCAACGACTGCGATTGGGTCGCCGTCGGAGCGACCGTCGGCGTCGCCGTCGCGCCGAGCAATTCCTGGGAGGCGATGGTCAGCGTGCCCGCGACGTAATTGATGCTGTAGCCGTCGAGAGCGGCGCCCGAGCAGGTAATCGGGTACGTTCCGCCGGCGCTGGCAGCGGTGGCCGTGGTCGTGCAGACGGCAGGGGTCGTCAGGTTGGCCGAGGGGCTGACCACGTAGGTGAAGGCCGGGTCGGCCGCGCCGAATGCGCGACTCTGGTTGTCGGCCGTGATCGTCAGGACGGGAAGCGCGCTGATCGTCAGCGTGCCCGCGACGTAGGTGATGTCGTAGTCGTCCGATGCGGCGCCGGAGCAGGTGATCGGTGCGGTGCCGACCGGGCTCGAGGCGGTCGCGGTGGTTGTGCAGGTCGGCTGCGTGGTCAGGCCGGCGGCGGTGTCGCCGTTGACCCAGCCGCCGAATGCGGCGCTGAAGGTCGGATCAGCCGCGCCGAATGGGCGGGTCTGGTCGTTCGCGGTGATGGTCAGCGGGGCCTTGCCGATCGTAAAGCTCCGAACGACGGCCTCGGCGGCGCCGAAGTCATCGTCGCCTGCTTGAGACGCGGTCACCGAGCAGTCGCCCGCGCCCGTGATCGTCACGGTGTCGTCGGTCAGGCTGCAGGAGCCGGTCACGCTGTAGCTGATCGGCAGTGTCGAAGAGGCCGATGCGGTGAGTTCGAACGACGGGTCGCCGTAGTTCAGGTTGGGAAGTGCGGCGAAAGTGATGTTCTGGCCGGCCTTGCCGACCTCGAAGCTCTGCTGGACTTGAGTTGCGGCATTCCAGCGCGCGTCGCCGGCCTGGTTGGCATCGATCACGCAACTACCGGACCCAATGAAGGAGACGATGTTGCCCGAGATCGAGCAGACCGAGGTCGCCGTGGCATCGATCGAAAAGACGATCGGGTTACCCGAGGCGCCGCCGGTGGCGGCAACCGGATATGTCGCTCCGCCGACGATCGCCGGGCTCGGCGCCGTCGAGGTGAAGGCGATCGTCTGGTCGCCCTGGCCGATCGTGAAGGTGTGCGAGACCTGTGTGGCCGCGTTCCAGAGCGTGTTGCCGGCCTGGTTGGCGCGGATGGTGCAGTCGCCGGTGGCGAGGAAGGTGACGGTAGTCAAGGCTACGGTGCAGACCGTTGGCGTGCCCGAGGTGAAGCTGACGGACAGGCCGGAAGAAGCGGTGGCGCCGATCGTGAGAGGCGTCTGGTCGAAGGTCTTGTTGGCGATGGTTCCGAAGCTGATGGTCTGGGCGCCCTTGCTGACCGTGAAGCTACGCGAGACCTGTGAAGCGGCGTTCCAATTAGCGTCGCCGCCCTGGTTGGCCCGGATCGTGCAGGTGCCGAGGGCAAGGAATGTGACCGAATTGTCGGACATGGTGCAGACCGAGGTGGTGCCCGAAGTGAACGCGACAGCGAGGCCGGACGTGGCGGTCCCGCCCACTGTCAGCGGCGACTGGTCGAACCGTTTGCCGGTGATGGTGGCAAACGTGATTGTCTGGTTGCCCTTGGTGATCGTGAAGCTCCGCGATACCTGCGGGGCGGCGTTGAAGCTGCCGTTGCCGGCCTGATCGGCGCGGATCGTACAAAGGCCCGTGGTGACGAAGGTGACCGAATTGCCGGACACGGTGCACACGGACGCGGTGCCGGAGGTGAACGTGACCGGGAGGCCGGACGAGGCGGTGGCGGAGATCGTTCGCGGCGACTGATCGAATCTTCTGTTCGTGAGTGTGCCAAAGGTGATGGTCTGGTTGGCCTTGCCGACGGTCACGGTCACGCTCGCGCAGTTCGCGCCGACGGTGAACGCGCCGCTGTTCTCCATGCTGTTGTCGGCGTTGTGGTTGCTGCCGGTCGCAATCCAGCGATGGCTGTTGCTGTTCGGCCAGGTGTCCCCAAGGTCGTACATCACGACGCAGACCTGGTAAGTGCCCGCGGCCGCGTAGGCGTGCGAGCCACCGGTCCAGGTGCCACTCAGGCCGTTCTGGCGGGTGCCGTTGTGGCCCGGACTGACCGCGTTCGAGGCGAAGTGCACTGTCGTGGTGCCGTTGCTCAGTGCGTTGGAGTTGCCATCGCCCCAGCTCACAGCCCATCCGACGTAGTGATTGTCGACGTAGCCTTTCGTCCAGGTGCCGGACGCCCCCACAGTCAGCGACCCGGAGGTGGACGTCAGCGTGATGGCCGGGCTGCCAACGTTGGCGAGAGCGATGCTCGCGGTAACTGCGACGAGCACCATGCCGGCCGCGATGGCGGCCACCCGTCTGAATGTCGCTTTCGCGTTCCTATGAAACATGCAGCCGATCCCTCCTTAGCTGGACCCGAAGTGACGGCAATGTGCCGGATGATTCCGCGTTATCCCCGAACGTACTGGAGGCCACCCATCCAGGTGGGCGAGCCATACTTTCATTCCTACGTGAGACTGTCTAGGACCTATAGCGGCTTTCGCTGCCCCCCGGGGCCATTACGTTGCGGCATCGCAACGGCCAAAGGTCCTGCCGCTTCGGAACCCGAGTACCGACAAATCGCCGACGGAGCCCCCGAGCGCCGGCGCGGCCCGAGCCTTGCCGAGGGGTACATAAAGGAAACCGGCGGGCCCCCACAAAAGGGCCCGCCGGTTCGCAGGTGGTCGGTCGGCCGCTCGCGCGGCCCTGGGGGTTAGTTGTGGACGGTTCGCCGCTGCTTCTCGGCCATCACCACCGCGAGCGCTCCGAAGGCCAGGCAGATGAACAGCGCGAAGAGCGGGGTGCCGCTGCCGCCCGTGTTACCGGATGGCGTGGATGTGGCCGGAGGCGTGGCATTCGGCACGCTGGTGGCGCCAAGCAGATCCTGGGATCCGGTCGCACTGGCGGTAGGAGTGGCTGTGGCCCCGGCCACGATCTGGGATCCGGTGGCAGTAGGCGTGGCGGTGGCGGGAGCCGCGACGACGTGGAGGATCGCGGTGTCGCTGAGCTCGCCGTCGGTACCGGTGACCGTGTAGTCACCGACGACCGTCGAGCCGCAGGCGGCACTCGTGCAGGAGGAACCGCTGCCGTCGATCGTGAAAGTGGTGGCCGCAGTGACATCGCCGAGGCTGTTGCCCTGAGAGTCGAAACCCTCGGCGGTGTAGGACTTCGTGGTGCCCGCAACGATGGTCGCGGGATCCGGGCTGACGACGATGTGGTCCAACGTTCCGAACGCCACGGTCAGTGTGCCGGCAACGTAGGTGAAGTCGTAGTTGCTCGAGGCCGCGTCCGAGCAGGTGATTGGGTAGGTGCCGACCGGGCTATCGGTCGTTGCGGTCGTAACGCACGACGGCTGGGTCGTCAGGCTGGCTGCACTGTCGCCGCCGGCGAGGCCGGTATAGGTCGGCGTGAAGACCGGGTTGGCCGACCCTCGGAGCTTGGTGACGTTCGGAGCGGTGATCGTGAGGGCCGCCTTGGTCACGCTGAGCATTCCGTCGCCGTAGGCGATGGCGTAGCCGGCAAGTCCGGTACCCACGGCCGCGCTGGGGGTGATGGTGTAGTCGCCCACCGCCGCCGTGGCGGCCGCCCCGGCGCTGGCCAGGGTCACGCCCGTGACGGTGTCACCGGGGAGCAGGCCGCTGGCATCGAAGCCCGTCGTGCCCAAATCGAGCGTCGAGCCGTACACCTTGGTCTGATCCGTGGCGGTGATCGTCAGAGGTTTGGTCGAGACGGACAGGCTGCCGTTGGCGTAGGAGATCGCGTAGTTGCCGAGCCCGGTGCCGGTGGCGGCGCTCGGGACGATCGGATAGTTGCCGATGGCCGCGGCAGCGGCAGCGCCGGCGCTCGTGAGGGTCACGCCCGTAACGGTGTTGCCGTTGACCAGGCCGGGAGCGCTAAAGGCTGTCGTGCCCAGATCGAGCGCCGAGCCGTATTCCTTGGACTGGTTGGTGGCGGTCACGGTCAGAGGCTTGGCCGAGACGGAGAGGCTGCCGTTGGCGTAGGAGATCGAATAGTTGCCGAGGCCGGTGCCGGTGGCGGCGCTCGGGACGATCGGATAGCTACCGACGACGGCAGCGGCCGCAGAGCCGGTGCTGGTCAGCGACACGCTATCGACCATGTCGCTGTTGACGAGGCCGGAAGCAGCGAAGCCCGTGGTTCCGAGGTTTGCGACGGAGCCGTATTCCTTGGGCTGATTGGCGGCCGTGACCGTCAAGGCCTTGGCGGTGACGCTGAGGCTGCCCGGGACGTAGGTGATGGTGTGGTAGTTGGCAAGCCCCGAGCCGATAGCGGCGCTGGGAACGATGGAGTAACTGCCGACGGCCGCGGTAGCAGCCGAGCCGGTGCTGGTCAGCGTGACGTGAGAGACGGAGTCACCGGCGAGGAGTCCGCTGGTGGTGAACGATGTGGTGCCCAGTGACGCCGACGCACCGTAAGTCTTGGCCTGGTTGCCGGCGGTGATCGTCAGAGTGCGACCCACGTTGAAGGCGATGCAGTAGACGTGAGTCACGTCGGCATCCACGCCGCTGACCTGCTCGGAGTTGTCGCTGTACATCATGTCGTCGTAGCAGCGAAGGCCGGCAAATCCGTAACCGGCGGGAACGACCTCGTCGACCCAGATGCCGCTGCCGGTCCTGGCCCTGGTAGCGTCGTCGCTACTCAGTTGAACGTCCACGTAGCCATCGGCTCCCGTCGCCACGGGAGAGCCGCTGACCGCGGTGCCGTTTGCAGAATTGCGGTGAAGGTTGAACTGCCAGCCCGCCATGCGGGTGCAGTGCGAATCGATGTCGCTTACGGCGGCAGTGCCGCGGTTGCTGTTCGTATTCAGCTCAGCCGTATGGCCGCCGGTCGCGTCATAAGCGGCGTTGTTGTAGGAATCATTTGCCGGAACGTACGAGTACGAGGGGCAGGACACCTGGTACAGCGTGATCGTCAACGGTTGAGCAGCCATGGCAACTGCCGCGCCCAGGGCGGAGACGAGGAGCAAGCTGGCAACTACCGCAACAGCTCGGCGAAGAAGCCTCGTCCGACCGTGATTTCCAACCATAGGATCCTGACTCCTTCGTCCACATCAACGATGATTCCGCGAATACGTCACTTGGCGTATCTGTCGCGTGGGACGGTACACTACCCATTAGTGCGGCTCGCGTCCAGTACTTCGGTGCAGGGCCGCACCGAAGACGGAATCCGGCCCGACGCGCCTGGTCACCCCACCGGCGCGAACCGCACCGCAGCGCTCTTTACAGCTCTTGTCGCCGGAAAACCAGCCAGGTGACGGTGAAAAGAGCGGGTACCAGGACGATATTGAAGGCCAATGGGCCGATCATCCATCCGGGGTCCTGGCCCAGTCCCAATGCGCGAGCGGGCTCTCCGAGCGACGACGGCATATACGGGCCGACCACGGGCAGAGCGCCGACGATGCCCATGACCACCAGCAAGACCAGGCCGATCCCCGCGGCCGCGATCGCCGAGCGCGTGATCGTGCTGCCGAGCAGGGTGATCGCCGTGAAGCCGACGAGAATCCACCACATCAAGACGGCCATGGCGATGTAGCCGGCCAGCGGGAACACCGTCGGATAGAGGACCAACGTGTAAACGTAGGCGACACCCGTTCCGAGGGTCATTGCAACTCCGAGCGTGAACGAGATTGCGACCAGCTTCGCGGCCAGGAACGCCGCGCGAGATGCGGGCTTGGTCAGAATCATGCCCGCGGTGCCGCGCTCCTTCTCCCACGCGACTGAGCCCATCGCGAGGAGCAGCGCGCAAATGATGCCGAACTGGGTGAGATTCTTCGTGATCTGCGTGAGCGCGCCCTCCAGCGTGGGCGGCGGGATCTGGACCGTGAACCCGCCGCTCTGCGCGCCGACTGCGTCGATCAGCTCCTTCATGTAGCGATCGGTAACCGGCCCGAGTATGCCGAAGACGATGAACACCACCGAGACGGCGACGAGCCTCGCCGTCCGGATCTGCTCGCGGAGCTCCTTCAATAGCAATACGCGGAAGCCCATCATCGTCGGCCCCTCCCGTCCAGGCCGGTGACCGGCACCAGCACCTTGGGGATCGTCGGCAGCGAGCTTTCGGCCACGAGGTGCAAGAACACGTCCTCCAGGCTCGGGCGCGCCCGCTCGTACCTCACCAGGCTGACGCCGCTCGAGACCACCAGCGGCAGGATCGCCGGACCGGCCACGCTCGGATCCTTGACGAACACCCGAACGGTGTCCGGGGTGCAAATGACCTCGCGGGCCCAGGGCTGACCGCGCATCGCCTCGGTCAGGCGCTCCAGGGCGCCCGGCTGCTGTGGCTCGGGCTGGAGTTCGTAGATGGGCTGGGCGTAGCGGTCGAGCAGCTCGTCGATCGGTCCCTCGACGACCAGGTGGCCGAGGTTCAGGATGGCGACCCGGTCGCAGACGCGCTCGACGTCGTTGAGGATGTGCGTGCTCATGAACACGGTCGCGGTGCCGCGCAGCCGGGACACGATCTCGAGGACGTCCCGCCGTCCCTCCGGATCGAGAGAGCTGACCGGCTCGTCGAGGAACAGGACCTGCGGCCGGTTCAGGATCGCCTGCCCGATCCCGAGGCGTTGACGCATGCCCCCCGAATAGCCGGCGATGCGTCGATGAGCGGCTTCGCTCAAGCCCACGATCTCGAGGACGTCGCCGACCCGCTGCCGCAACTCGCTGCCGTGCAGTCCGTGCAACTGGCCGACGAGTTCGAGCAGCTCCCGCCCGCGCATCCAGCCGTAGAAGCGCGGGTCCTGGTCGAGGTAGCCGATGTGTCGGGGCAGCTCGCCGCCGGTGCCGCCGATTCGAACGCCCGCGACCGAAGCGGTGCCACCGGAGGCCGTTGCCAGGCCGGTAAGCAGGCGGAGCGTGGTCGTCTTGCCGGCACCGTTCGGGCCCAGGAAGCCGAAAATGCTGCCGCTCGGGACCACCAGATCCAGGTGTTCGAGAGCCGCAACGCGCCCGTAGTCCTTGCTCAGCCCCCGCGTCACGATTGCCGGCTCGCCGGTGGCCGCGAGCTTCGGCCAGTTCGACAGGATGCCGGCGATCGAGGCCGCGGATGTTGGCCCGACGCCGCCCGTCTCGGCGCCGCGCGACTCATCCCGCCCGGCGAACAGGTAGATCAGCGGCCCGATCCCGTTCACGAAAAAGATGATCAGAGCCCAGACGATCTTGCTGTCGCCCCGAACGCGCCGGTCCTCCTGGAAGAGGTCGTAGACGCAGAACAGCATCAGGCCGATCTCGATCAAAACCAGCGGAATTACGATCAGGGCGATCTGGGCCAACTGCATGCGGGCATTTTGACAGCAACGCACCGCCGAAACTCGGGCTCGCGGTGATCCCCAGGGTGACGCCGCTTCATATAATTGGGGCGTCGCCGAGCCCGGGAGCCGTCACCTTCCCCGCTCGAGCCTGCGCGGGAGACGCCTGTGACAGCGGTAGGCAAAGACCGACTACTGGAACCATTGGAGCGGACGCAACGCCTGGCGCGCCTCTATCTGGTGCTGTCTCGAACGAACCGAGCGATCGAACGCGCCGCGGACGATCAAGTGCTCCTCGGTGTCGCGTGCCAGACCATCATCGAAGTGGGCGGGTTCCTGATGAGCTGGGTCGGCATGATCGACTCGCGGACGGGCAAGGTCGCGCCCGTTGCCTGCTTCGGCCATGGACGCGGGCTATCTCGACTTCGTCCAGGTTCACACGGAGGGAGCTCGCTCCGAAGGCCCGACCGGACAGGCGATCCGGCAGGAGCGAACCACTGTCTGTGAGGACATCGCGACCGATCCTCGCATGGAGCCATGGCGCGAACAGGCGCTTCGGCGCGGCTACCGATCGTCCGTCGGCCTGCCGATCTACAAGCACGGGGTCCTGTACGGCGTTCTGACGGTCTACGCCGACTCGCCCGGCCGGTTCGACGAAGGCGAGATCGAGCTTCTGGAAGAACTGGCCCGCGACGTTTCGTTTGGGCTTACCAGGATCAAGGAAGTTCAGGAGCGAGAGCAGGCTCAGGCGGAATTGGTCGAGTCCGAGCAGCGCTTCCGAGCCACGGTGGAGACGCTGCTCGATCCTTTCGTCATCTTGAGCGCGGTGCGCGATCAGGCCGGCCGGATCGTCGATTTCGTATACGAATTCGCGAATGAGGCCGCCTGCGCGGCCAATCGGACCAGCAGCGAAGATCTCCTGGGCCACTCTCTTCTCGGCTTGTTGCCCGAGCACGAAAGCTCCGGCCTGATCGCGCTATATGCCCACACGGTAGAAACCGGCCGGCCGCTCATCCTCGACGACCTCGATTACGTCGACTCATGGGGCGGGGAGCGCCTGGAGAAAGTGTTCGAGGTGCGCGCCAGCAAGGTCGGCGACGGCCTCGCGTACACGTGGCGTGACGTAACCGAGCGGCGACAGGCCGATCGCCGGCGGGCCGAAGAGCTCGATCAGCGTGTTCGGGAGCGGACGCGCGAACTCGACATCGCCCGTCGGCGAGCGATCGAGCTGAGCGAACTCAGCACGGCGATGCTCGAAATCGACAATGCCGTCGATGTCGGTCGACGCCTGCTCGAATCGGCCCGGCTCGTCGGCGCGGTAGACGGCGTCGTCGGCCTGGCGGGCGGAGGTTCCGACGATCTCATCCTGCTCGCTCATTTCGGCTTGGACGAAGAGCTGGTTGCTCGCATCGCCGCATCCCCCGAACTGCCGCGAACTCTGATCCGGGAAGCGGCCGAAACCGGAGCCCCGCTGCTCATCGACAACGCCGCCGAGTTCCGGCGCCGCTACGGGGAGCTGGCGTCGCTTGTCGGGGATCGGCGCGACCGGACGCGAGTCGCGATTGCGCTTCGCAGGGGCGAGAAGACCTTCGGCGGGCTGGCGTTGGGTTTCGAGCCCCGGGCGTTCGGCGCCGAGGATCTGGCTTTTCTGATGTCTCTCGCCAACTCAGCGGCTCTGGCGCTCGAGCGCCTCGGCAGCGCCCAGGCCGAGCGGGATGCGCGCGGCATGCTTGAGGCGGTCGTGGCGCAGATGCCCGTGGGTGTCACCGTCGTGTCTCGGGATGGCAGGATCCTGTACCGCAACCGCGCTCTCGATTCGATCCTTCGCGGCGTCGATCCCGCGCTCACCTCGGCAACGCTCGCGGACGGCAGCCCCGGAATTCCCGACTGCGTTCCGGCGGCACGCAGCCTGGCGACGGGCGAGGTCGTCGTGGCCGAGGAGACCGCGGTAGTCAGGGACGACGGAACGAAGGCCGTCATCTCCCAGACGAGCGCACCTATCCACGCTGCGAACGGAGAAGTAGCCGGCGCGGTCGTCGTCACCCTCGACGAAACCGAGAGGAGGGAGCTGGAGCAGGTCCGAGACGCTTTCCTGGGCGTCCTGTCGCACGAGCTCCGGACTCCGGTGACCACCATCTACGGTTCGGCGAAGCTGATGGTTGCGCGCGGCGAGCGGATGACGCCTGTCGCGATGCAGGATCTCGCCGGAGACATCGTCGCCGAGGCGGAGCGCCTGGCCCGGATGGTGGATGACCTGTTGGTCCTCGCCCGCGCCGAGCGGGGAGCGGACATGACGGTTCGCGATGCGGCTCTCGTCCAGCACCGTCTGCGTGAGGTTGCGTCGATCCTGGCTGCCGCCTGGCCGGATCGAAGGTTCACCTGCGAGATTCCCGAACACGTTCCGCCGGTCCTTGGCGACGAGGCGTACCTGGAGCACGTCTTCCTGAACCTGCTGGGAAACGCGGCCAAGTACGGACGCCACGAAATCGTGGCCAGGGTGCGGGTCGCGCCCGACGTCGTCGAGATTTCGGTCCTGGACGACGGGCCCGGAGTTGAACCGGCCGAGCAGGACCGCATCTTCGAGCTCTTCGCCCGGGCCAAATCCACGAGCTTGCTGCCGGGCGCCGGCATCGGGCTCTTTGCCGCGCGCCGACTCGTCGAAGCCATGGGTGGCCGGCTCACGGTCGCGAATCGCCGGGAAGGCGGCGCGGAGTTCACGGCCACGCTCCAGCAATACAGAGACCCCGACGAATTCGATCTGGACGAGCCGGAGGAAGCCGAGGTGCCCGCGCCCGGGTGACGGCTCAGTCGCGCGGACGGCGTTCGATAGTGGCCGGGTCGGGGAGCTGAAGGTCCGCGCGAACAAGAGCCACCCAATCGCGGAGAGCCCGCACGCTGGTCTCGAAAGCGATATCGGGCCAGGGTATGTCGGCCGGCGCAAAGGGCCGGGTCTCGAGCGACTCCGACGTGACGCTGGGTTCGCCGCCCACGATCCGAGCCTCGAACACCACGGTCACGACTTCCGCGACGATCCGCGAGTAAAGCCCGACGATCCCCCCGAGCTCGATTTCGAGGCCGGTCTCCTCCATCGTTTCGCGTGCCGCCGCCTCCTCGACCGTCTCGTCGATCTCGAGAAATCCGCCCGGCTGGGCCCACAGACCGTAGCCGGGGGCGATGCCGCGGCGGATGAGCATCACCTCGCCGCGATCGGTGACGGGCAGCGTCGTGACCACGAGGCGGGGATTGACGTAGCTGACGGACCCGCATTGCTCACAGGCGAGCCGGTTGCGATCCTCGCCTTCCACGGGCCTGAAGACGAGCCGGCCGCCGCAGCTGGAGCAGAACCGGGGGCTCGCCGGCGCCGGATCGAAGCCGGTCATCCCAGGCTGGCGTTCGACTCGTCGGCTTCGATGGCGGCCGTCTGCGCTTCGCGATAGGCGACGAGGCGGGCTCGCAGCGCCGGATCGGAGAGGGCCAGGATTTCCGCGGCCAGAAGCGCCGCGTTCTCCGCGCCGCCGATCGAAACGGTGGCGACCGGCACGCCCTTGGGCATCTGGACGATGGACAGCAGCGAGTCCAGGCCGCCCATCACCTGGGTCGGGATCGGGACGCCGATCACGGGCAGGATCGTCTTGGCCGCCACGACGCCGGGAAGATGTGCCGCGCCGCCGGCCCCGGCGATGAACACCGTGATGCCGCGTTCCCCGGCGCCGGCCACGAACCGGAACAGCAAATCCGGCGCGCGATGGGCTGAGATGGCATGCAGCTCGCTCGGGATGTCGAGCTTGGCGAGCAACTCGACCGCCTTCTCCATCACCGGGAAGTCCGAGCGGCTGCCGCACACGATCCCGACTCGGGCGGCTGTCTGCTGTTCGGCCATGTGGTGGCGCCCTCCATTTGGTGTGTGCCGATTATGGCGTACGCCGAGCGCGCCGCGGTTGCAAGGTCGGCTCCCGCGCGGCACGTTGACGTGCAAGTGCGGACCGCCCATTGCTGGCGCGCGTGCCCTACGATTTCGGGCATGAGCGAAACGGCCGACCGAATACCGATCATCGTCGACTGCGACACCGGCATCGACGATAGCCTGGCTCTTTATTACGCGATCGCCTCGCCGGAGTGCGAGCTGGTCGCCGTGACGTGCACCGCCGGCAACGTCGATGCCCGGCAGGTCGCCGAGAACACGCGTGCCGTGCTGGAGCTGGCCGGGCGACGGGACGTCGAAGTCGCGATCGGCCGCGAAACGCCTCTGGCGCGCGCGCTGGTCACGACGCCGGAGACGCACGGGCCGCTTGGCATCGGCTACGCGGTTCTGCCGCCGGCCCGGATGCCGCTCTCCGGCCGTCGGAGTCCCGATCTCATCGTCGAGGAAGCGCGCCGCCGCCCCGGGGAGCTGACGCTGGTCACGCTGGCCCCACTCACGAACGTGGCGCTGGCGATCCTGCGCGAGCCGGAGTTGCCTCGACTGCTGCGGCGGATCGTGATCATGGGCGGCTCTTACCGATCGTCCGGGAACACGGCACCGACGACCGAATGGAACGTCAGCGTCGATCCGGAGGCGGCCGCGATCGTGTTCCAGGCGTTCGGGGCTTCGGGGCTGGCGCAGGTCACCGGGGAGCGGCCCGTCGCCGGGGAGCGGCCCGCGCCCGCGCCGCAGCCGATCGCGCTCGGGCTCGACGTCACCGAGCGCGCCAAGCTGCTACCCGAGCACCTCGCCCGACTGGCGGGGCGGGCCGGCTGTGCACCCGACGGAACCCGCCCGGACGGCTCGGTGGCTCCGATCGTTCGCTACCTCGCCGACGCGCTGAGGTTCTACATGGAGTTCCACAGCCGCTACGACCACTTCTACGGGGCGTTCGTCCACGACCCGCTGGCGCTCGCGACGGCGTTGGACCCGAGCCTGGTGCGCACCGAAGCCGTCGCCGTCGAGGTCGAACTGGGCGGCCGCTTCACCACCGGCGAAACGGTCACCGACTGGCGGCGCGTCTGGGGCCGCCCGCCGAACGTGGACGTGGCTGTTGAGGCGGACATCGACCGATTCTTCGAGCAGTTCATCGAACGGGTCGGCGCCCTGGCGGCGGAACGCGGCGAGGCACCCGCGGGAATCGCCTGAGGCGAACCAATCTCGGCCTCGCCACACGCCACTCGCCGGCAAGGCGTGGCATCCCGCAGTCATACCTGCCAAGCTTTCGTCGCGCGGCACCCGTTCATCCGACCTGGCCGCGTTCCGCACGCAGGAGAGCAGGAGAGATGGGCTTACTCAGTCGCTGGGTTGCTCGCCAGTTCACCACCCGGGTCATCGTCCTGATGCCGATCGCGATCGCGATCAACATCGCCCTCGGCTATACGGTCCAGACCGTTCTCAAGCTGCCGATCTACGTCGACTCGATCGGCACGATCCTGGTCGGTGTGCTGGCCGGTCCGCTCGCCGGCGCGCTCACGGGCGTCCTTTCGAACCTGATCTGGCAATACGCGCCCGGCATCGGCGGCTCGAACATTGGCCCGTTCGCGGTCACCGCCGGCGTCATCGGGTTCCTCGCCGGAATCTGGGGCTACCTCGGCGTCTACCGCCCGCGCCCGGCGTCGGGGCTCGGCCTGATCGTGCCGGCCGTCATCGCGGTCGTCATCATCGCCGCCCTGGCCGTGAGGATGTACACGATCCCCCAGTACACCGACCCCACCGTCGGCGGATATCCGGACTGGGTCTACGGCGCGATCGTCGTGATCGGGGTCGTGGCGGCCGTCGCCGTTGCAGGTTTCGTCTTCCTTCGCCGCGACGCCGCGGGGGCGTGGGTGGCGGTGGCCGGCGCCGCCACCGGTGTGATCGCCGCTATCGTGTCGGCGCCCATTGCCGCGTATGTCTTCGGCGGCGTCACCGGATCGGGCACGGATGTGATCGTCGCGGCCCTTCGGCAGGGCGGAGCCGACGTCTACAACGCGTCGCTCGGTCAGGGCCTCTTCAGCGACCCGATCGACAAGACGATCACGAGCTTTGTCGTCTTCGTCATCCTCGGCCGTGTTTCGGTCCGCTTCCTGGCGCGCTTCCCGCTCGGCGAGCGGCTGGTCGGCCCGACCGGACACGGCGAGTCCGGTTCGACTCCGGCGGCCTGAGATCGCCGCTTCGACGCGTTTGACCGAGCCGACCACGGCCGAGTCTCTCGGTCTGCCCGATTTCGTCCGGCGGGTGCCGGTCCAGCTCTATCTCGGGCTCAACCCGCTGACGAAGTTCGTGCTGGCCGTTGTCGGGGCCATCGTTGCTTTCGGGGTCCGCGGCTGGACGGGACCGGCGCTGGTACTGGCGCTGGTGCTGTTGAGCGGCGCGGCGGCCCGCGTTCTCCGCCGGATGCTGCCCTTTGCCCTCGCGACGATTCCGCTGGTGGCCTCGATTCTGCTCGTGAACACGTTCCTCTACCCGAACGCCAGCGACGCGATCGTGAGGATCGGGCCCCTGGCGCCGACATGGACGGGCGCGACAGCGGCGCTCCAGGCCACGCTCAGGGTCGTGGCTTTCGGCCTGTCCGCCGCCGTCTTCGCGCTGACCACCCCGATCGACGACCTGCTGGTCGAGCTCGAGCGTCGAGGCCTGGGGCGGCGCGGGGCCTTCGTCGTCGGCTCCGCCCTGCGGGCGCTGCCGCGTACCCTCGAGCGGGCGCGCGAGGTTGCCGACGCGCAGCGGGCGCGCGGCACCGACACGGAAGGCCGGCTGTGGCGTCGCTTCCGCGGCCTGGTTCCGCTGGTCGGTCCGGTCGTCTTCGGGGCGCTTGCCGAAGTCGAGGACCGGACCATGGCGCTCGAAGCGCGAGCCTTCTACGGCCTCCGGCCGCCGCACTCAACTGCAGGACCCTGCCCGACTCGGGCCTGCAGCGATCGGCGCGCTGGGTCTTCCTGGCAGGGTCGGTCGGCCTGGTCGCGGTCTCGCTCGCGGGCCTGGTGAAGCTGCCATGAGCTCCCGGCTTGTCCTCGAGGGAGTCAGCTATCGCTATGCCGGCGCGGGCGAGCCGTCCCTTCGGACCGTCGGGCTCGTCCTGCTGCCCGGCCGGGTTGTCGGGGTCGCCGGGCCCAACGAGTCGGGCAAATCGACGCTGTGTCTCGTGGCCGGCGGACTTGCGCCCCGCGCGATCGGCGGCCGGTTGGAGGGCTCGGTGAGGATCGACGGCGCCGAGACGGCGGCAATGCCCGCTTACGACCTGGCTCAGCGGTGCGGTGTGCTCTTCCAGAATGCCGCCGCGCAAATCTCCGGCACGGCCGCGACGGTATTCGAGGAAGTGGCGTTCGGGCCGTGCAACCTGGGGCTGCCCATGGCCGACGTGCTCGAGCGGGTCCGCTGGGCGTTGGGTGCCGTCGGCATCGACGAGCTCGCGCCGCGCGATCCGGCACGATTGTCGGGCGGGCAGGCGCAGCTGGTGGCGCTGGCCTCGGTGCTGGCCCTGCGGCCGCGCTACCTCATTCTCGACGAACCGACGAGCGAGCTCGACCCGCCGGAACGGCACTGGTGGCGGATGCGCTGGCGAGGGTGGCGCGCGACACCGGCGCAGGGATCCTGCTCGTGGAGCACAAGACGGATGTGCTGGCCCGCATCGCCGACGAGGTCGTCGTTCTGGCGGCCGGGTCGGTGGCACTCGCCGGTTCCGCCGACGACGTGCTTGCCGATCCACGGCTGTCCGAATTGGGCGTCGAGCCACCGGCCCGGGTGCGCCTCGAGCGTGAAGTTCGGGCGTCCGGGCTCGAATGGTCGGCCGAGCTTGGCCGGGGCGATCGGATGAACGCTCCCGCCATCGAATTCGAATCCGTGTCGTTCGCTTACCCGGACGGCACTCGGGCGCTGATCGACGTCCGGCTGCGGATCGAGCCCGGCGAGATTGGTTGCCATCGTCGGCCAGAACGGCTCGGGCAAGTCGACGCTAGTGCGTCATCTGATCGGGCTGCTGCGACCGACCGGCGGACGAGTCCTGTTCGACGGGCTGGATGTGCGGGACGTCCACGTCGCGAGGCTCGCCGAACGCGTCGGGCTGGCGTTCCAGAACCCCGATCGCCAGCTGTTCGCCGGCCGAGTTTCGAGCGAGGTCGCGTTCGGTCCGCGCAACCTGCGCTTGCGTGGCGCGGTACTGGAGGAACGCGTCGCTTCCGCTCTTGCCGCCGTCGGCCTGAGCGAGGCCGCGGGCGCGAATCCGTACGACCTGGGCTACTCGCGCCGCAAGCTGCTCGCACTGGCATCGGTCCTGGCGATGCGGACGCCGGTGCTGGTACTGGACGAGCCGACCACGGGCCAGGATGCGCGGGGTGTTGCGCGGGTGCGGGAAGTGGTGGCGGCCGCGGCCGGCGAGGGGCGGACGGTCGTCGCGATCAGCCACGACATGCGGTTCGTCGCCGAATGCTTCCGCCGCGTCATCGTGATGTCGGCCGGGCGAGTGGTCCTGGACGGCGGACCCGAGCTGGTATTCGCCGAGCCGGCCTGGCCGGCTCTCCGCGCCACGTACCTGGAACCGCCACTGCCCGCGGTCGCCGGCGCGCGGCTGGGCCTGGGCGCGACGCCAACTGAAGCGGCGCTCGTGGCCGCCCTGGCTCGGGGGCCACTTGTGCCACGCTCAACCCTGGGTCCGATCGAAGGCGCGGCAGGTCGGGAGCCTCGGGCGACGGGTTCCGCAGGTCACGCGACCGACGGGCCACGGAACGTCGCTGAATAGCGTTCCTGTGGCGGGGATTTTGCAGGATTGTGGCGCCGCGGGCCGGTGCGCGCCACGCCCGCCCGATGCGCGCCAATCCCGCCCGGTGCGCGCTACGGCGGAGCGGCTCCGCGCACGCGCCGATGCGTTTCGCGGTCCTGCACGGTAACGTTCGTGGCGAAGCCGGCCGAACGGGCCGGCAACGGAGAGCCGCCGATGCGCGTCCTGGTCCTGAACCCGGGATCGAGTTCGCTCAAGTCGAGCGTGATCGAGACAGCGTCGATCCCCGAGGTCGGCGCCGAGGGGCTGGTGGCCCCGGCCACGGCCGAATCGCTCGCCCCGTTGGGTCAGATCGACGTCGACTGGGGCGCGGACGCGACCGCGGAGGGCGGCGATCCTGCTGCCGACATCCGCTCGCTTGTCGCCAGGTACGAGGCCGCCGGGATCTCGCTGGCCTCTCTCGGAGCCGTCGGGTATCGGGTCGTCCAGGGCGCCTCCACGTTCCGTGACCCGATTCTGGTCACGCCCCAGGTGGTGGAGCAAGTAGCCGCGCTGCGGGAACTCGCGCCGCTGCACAACGGCATGGCGGCAGCGGCGATGACGGCCGGACTGGCCGCGATCCCACACCTTCCTCACGTCGTCGTATTCGACACTGCCTTCCACGCGACGCTGCCGGAAGAGGCTTTCCGCTACCCCGTGCCCGAGCGCTGGTATCGGGAATGGGGCGTCCGGCGCTACGGGTTCCACGGGATTTCCGTGGCCTGGGCGGCGGAGCGCGCGGCCTCGCTCCTGCGGCGGCCGGTCGCGGAGCTGCGGACTGTGGTCGCCCACCTCGGCAGCGGCTGCTCGGTGACCGCGGTCGACGGCGGCCGATCGGTCGCCACGTCGATGGGCCTGACCCCGCTCGAAGGCTTGATGATGGGCACGCGAGCCGGTTCGATCGACCCCGGTGCGATGTTCTACCTGCTTCGAAGCGGGCGGCTCAGCCCCGACGAGCTGGCCGAGCAGATGGACCACGAGTCCGGGCTGCTGGGCGTATCGGGTCAGACTTCCGACGTGCGGGAACTGGTCCGGCTCGAGGCGGCGGGCGACGAGCGGGCGACCATCGCGCTGGCCATGTTCGCGCAGGCGCGCGGCGGAGTGCATCGCGGCCGCGGTCACGGCGCTGCCGACCCTCGACGCGATCGTCTTCACCGGCGGGATCGGCGAGAACGCAGCCGGGTTGCGCGCGAGGATCGTGGCCCGGCTCGGGTCCATCGGCGTGGCGCCGGTTCCCGACGAGGCTCCGAAGCAGGATGCCATCCTGTCACGTCCGGGAATCTCCCCGGCGGTACTTCGGATCGTGGCGCGGGAAGACCTCGTGGTCGCCCGCGCAGCGGCCCGGCTCGTAGGGCCGGCCGGACCAGGTTAGCGGCAATCCCCTGCGCGGCGATCCCACGGTCCCGCGGTTGCGGCTCTACAGCTCCCCCGCCAGCTGGGCAAAGGCTCGGACTAGTGCGTGGCGCGCCGCAACCGGTGGAAACGGGGAGAGCGGCAGAGCGTCGTTGACGGAGCCGCCGTCGAAACGGACGCGCCGCGCCAGCTGCGCAAGGGCCGCCAGATCGGCCAGCTGGCCCTCGACGAAAGATCGCGACACTACTTCGCCGTGGCCGGGGACCACCGGGCCATGAGCCAGCTGGAGGAGCCGGCCCAGCGTCCCGGGCCAGTCCATCGGGTAGGAGTCTTCGAACGATGGCGGGCCGCCCTGCTCGACCAGGTCGCCGGCGAAGATCGCGTGGACGTCCGGTACCACGACCGCAACGTCGTTGTCGGTGTGGCCGCGTCCGAAATGGTGCAGCTCGACCTTCCGGCCGCCGATCTGCAGCTCGACCCGTTCTCGGAAAGTCTTGTTGGGCGGCGTGATGCGGGTCTCGAGGTATTCCTGGGCGATCTCCGGCATGGCCGCGGCGAGAGCCATCTGCGCGATCTGGCTGTCCTCACGCAACCGGAGAGCGCAGCGTTCCTGGCCCCAGATGTCCGCGGGCACGAAGACAAAGTTGCCGAAGGTGTGGTCGTAGTGGTGGTGGGTATTCACGACATGCAATCGGCCCTGGCCGATCCATCGAATCTCGGCCTGGAGCTCCCGCGCCTGCCGCTCGGAGGCCCGGGTGTCGACCAGAAGCATGTCGCCTTCACCCACGATCAGGCCCACGCTGACGTTGTAGTCGAGATAGCGCCGGACGTACACGCGGTCGGCTACCTCGCGCCACGTTCGCGCCGCCCGAGCCGTGCTCGACGAATTCAAGGTCATAGTCCCGCCCTTCGCCGCCGTCTACCCCGAGGCCGGGCGCCCACGCCCGCTCTATCGTGAAAGGTAACCCCCGCGCGGCTGGATGGCCCGTTCGATTCGGACCGGCGGCTCAGGTCTCCGGGATCGATCGCTCGAGTCCGGCGGGTTCCTCAGCCCTGGCCGCAGACTCGTCGGCGAGCGCGTGCGCCACCGTATCCAGCGAGAGCAGAGCGCACTTGAGGCGAGCCGGGCTGATCTCGATGCCCAGGAGGTCGAGCACGTCGTCGGGCGTCATCGTTTCGACTTGCGCGACCGTCTTGCCTTTGATCTCGTCGGTGAGCAGGGAAGCGCTGGCCTGGCTGATGGCGCAGCCGCGGCCGGTGAAGGCCACCTCCCGGACGACCCCGTCCGAGATGCCCAGCATCATCGTGATCCGGTCGCCGCACAAGGGGTTCGAGCCCTCGTATCTGGCCGTCGGCGCCTCGAGGACGCCGAAGTTGTGGGGGCGCCGGTAGTGTTCGAGGATGTAGTCGCGGTAGAGATCGTCCATCTGGTTGAGGGTACCCTCAGCGGTCGAAGATCCGGGCGACCTCGCGCAGTCCGACCGCCAGCGCGTCGATCTCCCCGGGAACGGTGTAGACGTTGAAGCTGGCGCGAGCCGTCGCGGCCAGGTCGAAGCGCTCGTGGAGCGGCATCGTGCAGTGGTGGCCGGCGCGGACGCAAATCCCCGAGCGATCGAGGATCTGGGCAACGTCGTGGGGGTGGATGCCCGGCAGGTTGAACGAGACGACGCCGCCGCGCTGTTCCGCGCCGGGACCGTACAACTCGATCCCCGGAACCTCGCGCCAACACGTCCAGGGCGTAACTGGTCAGCTCCAACTCGTGGGCCCGGACGGCGTCCATGCCGATGCCCAGCAGGTATTCGGCGGCGGCGCCCATGCCTATCTCGGCTGCGATGTCCGGCGTGCCCGCCTCGAACTTCCAGGGGATGTCGTTCCACTCGGACCGGCGCAGGTGGACCTCGCGGATCATGTCGCCTCCGGCGAGGAACGGCGGCATGGCCTCGAGCAGTTCGCGCCTGGCCCAAAGTGCCCCGGAACCGGTGGGCCCGAGCATCTTGTGGCCCGAGAAGACGTAGAAGTCGGCGCCGATCTCCTGGACGTCGACGGGCATGTGCGGCACGGCCTGCGCCCCGTCGACCAGGACCAGGGCTCCGGCGGCATGCGCCATCTCGGTCATCTCGCGCACCGGATTGATGGTGCCGAGCATGTTCGAGACGTGGGTAAACGCGACGAGCTTCGGCCGCAGTCGCAGCAGGACCTCGAACACCTCGAGCTGCAGGAGTCCGTCGTCGGTGACCGGCACGAATTCGAGGTCGCCGTCCTTCTCCTGGACGAGGATCTGCCAGGGCACCAGGTTGGCGTGGTGCTCCATCTCGGTCAGCAGGATGCTGTCGCCGCGGCCAATGTTCCGTCGTCCCCACGAGTAGGCCACGAGATTGATGGCCTCGGTGGCGTTGCGGACGAACACGATCTCGTGTGCGTCGGGGGCGTTGATCAGCCGCGCCGTCATCGCTCGGGCGCCTTCGTAGGCCGCCGTGGCGCGCTCGGCGAGCTCGTAGATGCCGCGGTGGATGTTCGAGGCGTACTCGGCGTTATAGGCGTTCACGGCCTCGATCACGGCGAGCGGCTTCTGGCTCGTGGCGGCGCTGTCCAGGTAGACGAGCGGCTTGCCCAGGCGGTTGACGGTTCCCAGGATCGGGAAGTCGGCGCGGATGCGACCGGAGTCGAAGGCCGGCGACTGCGGGGAGTGACTTTGGGCGGCGCTGCGCCCGGCAGTGGTTGGGGCGGCTAGGTCGGCCATATCGTGCCCGCCCTAGTGGGCGGCCTCCAGTTCCGCCTCGGGCGCCTCGTCGCCGACTTCGGCCTCCAGCCCGGCCTCGGCCAGAACCGGAGCGTAGCCTTCGTCCTCCAGGCGCAGGGCGAGGTCGCGGCCGCCGCTCTTGACGATCCGACCGGCAGCCAGGACATGGACCGCATCCGGCTTGATGTAGTTCAGCAGGCGCTGGTAATGGGTGATCACCAGCACGCCCATCCCCGGGTTGAGCATTGCGTTCACGCCCTCGGCCACGATCCGCAGCGCGTCGATGTCAAGGCCCGAGTCGGTTTCGTCGAGGATCGCCATCTCCGGTTCGAGAACGGCCATCTGGAGCATCTCCAGACGCTTCTTCTCGCCGCCGGAGAAGCCCTCGTTGACGTACCGCGACGCGATCGACTCGTCCATCTTGAGCAGGGCCATCTTGGCCTTGACGAGCTTGCGGAATTCCCCCATCGGGATACCGCCGCGATACGCGTCGGTGGGGTCCACATCGGGGTTCGGCGTCAGACCCGAGCGCCGGGCGTTGATCGCCGAGCGCAGGAAGCTCGCGACCGAAAGCCCGGAGATCGCCATCGGATATTGGAACGCGAGGAACATGCCGAGCCTGGCGCGCTTGTCGGCCGACATCTTGAGCAGGTTGTGGCCCTTCCACAGCACCTCGCCCGATTTGACGATGTAGGCGGGGTGGCCCATCAGGGCATATGCCAGCGTCGTCTTGCCCGAGCCGTTGGGACCCATGATGGCGTGGACTTCGCCGCGCACCACGGTCAGGTCGATCCCCTTGAGGATCTCATGCTCGGGGTTCGCGACTGGCGCCACGTGCAGGTCGCGGATGACGAGGTCTTGTTCGCTCACTGGGGCGGTTGCTCCTTGAATATAGGTCGGGTCTGGCGGGTGGACGGACCGCTCAGTCGGCTGCTGCGACGGTGGTTGCGCTCGTAGTCTTGGCGAGCATCGGCATGCCGGCGCCCGCAATGCGAACCACGCTCGGAACGAGATCGGCGAGGGTCATGGAATCCAGCGCCCCGGCGATGGCATCCCGCACCCGGATCCACATGAAGTTGACCGTGCAGTAGCCGGTTCTCGCGCAGGTCAGGTGGTTGGGGTCGTCGGAAGCGCAAATCATCGGCGCGATCGGTCCCTCGAGGGCTCGCAGGACCTCGCCCATGACGATCAATTCGGGGGCTCGGGCAAGCTCGTAGCCGCCGTGTGCGCCGCGAGTGCTCCGGACGAGGCCGGCATCCCGCAGGCCCAGGACGAGCTGCTCGAGATAAGCCCGGGGCAGGTCCTCCTGCTCGGCAATCTCCGTCAGGCTGGCCGGGCCGCTGCCGAAGCGACGGGCGAGCTGGGCCATGAGACGCACCCCGTATTCACCCTTCGTAGAGAAGGATACGGCTCCGGTGCTGTGGTACGTCCTGGTGGACAGCGTGTGCTCCGATCGTGCCCGTTCTGTGTTCCGTGGCGCCGGTCTTTGGTGGCGCGGTCCCTCGCCCCGGCAACCCGGGGAGGACTGGACCGGAGTCAGGGGCCGCGTCCTACAACGGTCAGGGCGGGCAGCAGAACGGGCGTACCGCTAATTCCGACCTAAGCCGTCGGAAATGAGTATAGGCAAGCGGCCTGGGAGCGTCAACGCACGGCAGGGAAGCCGCTCCGGACCGCGCGACGGGGCCGTCGGGGTGGCTGCGCGGCGCCGTTGGAACGGGCGTGGCGGCGCCTTCGACCGGTGGTGAGGCGCCCGTGGCGGAACCACTCGGGGTACGACTTGTTTCAGGTTGACCACGCCCATTGTCGGGATGTAGCTTCGGCCAATGCCGCCCGAGCGGGCAGGAGGAGGAGTCTCATGCGAAATCGAGCCTTGGCGACGCTGGCAATCTCGGCCCTTCTCGTCGGGTCCCTCGCCCCATCGGCAGCCGCCGCCGGCGGCGCGCGCTTCGGTCGCCTCGACGTCGGCAAGATCGATCCGCAGGTCCTGCCCGCCATGATCGACCCGGCTCGCCAGGTCGACGTCATGGTCGAAATGTCGGACCAGCCCGTCGCCGCGATGGTCGGGGACGCACGAGATAGCGGAGCCACGGTGTCCACTTCCCAGAAGGACGCGCGGCGCGGCGAGATCCAGACCCACCAGCAGCCGGTGGTGGCTGCGGTTCGTCAGGCCGGCGGCGTGGTCGTCGGGGAGCTGCAGGATGCCTACGCCGGCGTCCACGTCAAGGTTCGGTCGTCCGCGCTGACGACCCTGGCGGCCGTCCCGGGCGTGACCGCGATCCACCTGATGCCTACCTACAAACCGTCTCTGACGCACAGCGTGCCGTACATCGGCGCTCCGCAGGCCTGGACCTCCACCGGCGAGACGGGCGCCGGAGTCAAGATCGCCGTGATCGATACCGGCGTGGACTTCTACCATGCCGACTTCGGCGGCTCGGGCAACCCGGCCGACTACACCTACGGCCTTGCCCACGACACCACCGTGCCAGCGCTGAACGCCGACGGCAAGACGGTCGCGTTCCCGACAGCCAAGATCCCCGTCGGCTACGACTTCGTCGGCGATGCCTACGACGCCGCGGCACCGGCCGGCTCACCCGCGACGATCCCGCAGCCCGACCCGAACCCGCTCGACTGCGACAGCCACGGAACGCATACGGCCAGCACCGCGGCCGGGGTCGGCGTCCTGTCGAGCGGCAAGACTTATACCGGCCCGTACACCTCGTCGATCTACGGCACGCAGGACTTCCGAATCGGCCCCGGCGTGGCTCCGAAGGCCACGCTCTTCATCTACAAGGTCTTCGGCTGCGCGGGCTCGACCGACGTCGTAGTCGAGGCCATCAACCGGGCCGTCGAGGACGGCGCCGACGTGATCAGCATGTCGCTCGGCTCTGACTTCGGCACGTCCGACACTCCCGACGCGGTCGCCGCCAACAACGCCGCCCGAGCCGGCGTCGTGGTCGTGGCTTCATCCGGCAACGAAGGCCCCAGCGGCTACATGACCGGCACTCCGGCATCCGCGTCCCGTGCCATCTCGGTGGCGGGCGTGGACAGCAACGCAACCTTCCCCGGCGCCACGATCCATCTGGGGAGCAACGCCATTTCCGGCATCGATGCCAACAACGCGCCGCTGCCCGTCAAAGGGACGCTCCACGTTCTGACCGCGGCGGATGGAAGCATCTCGCTCGGCTGCGACGCCTCGGAATATGCCGGCGTCGCCGGACAGATCGTCGTCACGCAGCGCGGCGACTGCGATCGCGTGGCGCGGGCCAAGTTCGGCCAGGCGGCCGGCGCCGCGGCCGTGATCATGGTCAACAACAGTACGGGGTTGCCTCCGTTCGAGGGGCCGATCACCGGCGTCACGATCCCGTTCATAGGCACTCAGGACACGGACGGGGCCGCGCTGCTTGCGGCCAACGGCACCACCGTCACGATCGACTCCCCCGGCGCACTGCCCAATCCCACGTACAAGCAAATCGCCGACTTCAGCTCGTGGGGACCGCGCTACGGCGACAGTGCCCTGAAGCCTGAGATCACCGCACCGGCGGTCAGCGTCGTCGCGGCGGGCATGGGCACCGGCAACGGCGTTCTCGTCGAATTCGGGCACGTCGATGTCGGCGCCGCACGTGGCCGGCGTGGCCGCTCTCGTGATCGGCGTTCACCCCAGCTGGAGCGTGAACGAGGTCAAGGCCGCAATCATGTCCACGGCCGACGCCACGTCCGCGACGATCGTGGGTTACGACCCGCGCGGCGCCGGGTCGGGCGTCGTCCAGGCTCAGCGCGCCACCGTCACGGCGGCGGTTGCGCTGACCAGGGACGGGCTGGACACGCTCTCCTTCGATTACCGCGCGCTGGATAGCTCGTTCCGCGCCACCAAGAGCTTCACCATCAAGAACGAGAGCAACCGGGCCATCACCTACAAGCTCGGGGCCGCATTCGTCGGTGACCCGGCCGGAGCTTCGGTCGCCGTCTCGCCCTCGCGGGTCACCGTCGGTCCTCATCAGTCGAGCGCCGTGTCGTTGACGCTCTCCATGTCGGCTGCGGCGGTCGCGGCTCTGCCGCCGGCCTCCGTGTTCGCCGGCGTGGGCCCCGGCAGCATGCTGACGGTCGAGGGCCTGGTCACTGCCAGCCCAACCACCGGCGGCACCGGGGTGTTCCCGCTCCACGTTCCGTTCCTGTTCGTTCCGCGCGGAACCTCGGACGTGACCGTCGGCAACCTTTCCCCCTACCAGCTGAGCCACGGGGTCGCTACGACCTCGACGCAGCTCCGGAATGGCGGCATCCACGGCGGCACCGCCGACGTCTACGCCTGGGGCCTGTCTGCGCGTGACACCGTCGCCGGTATTTCGAGCATCCGCGCCGTCGGCGTCCAGTCGCAGCCGGGTTCGTTCTGCGATCCGAGCATCTCGGACAAGGACCGCTGTCTGGTCTTCGCGGTCAACGGCTGGCATCAATGGTCGAACGCGTCTGCGGCTGAGTTCGATATCTCGATCGATACCAACCGCGACGGCACGCCCGACTTCCTGGTCGTCTCGCTCGATCTCGGCCTGCTGGAGACCGGCGCGTTCGACGGCATCACGGCCTCGTTCACATTCGATGCCGCGGGCAATCTCATCGACGCGTTCCTCGCGGACGCGCCGCTGAACGGCTCGGTCGTCGAGCTGCCCGCGCTGGCAAGCGATCTCGGCCTGAAGTCGTCATCAGCGGCCTTCAGCTACTCGATCGTCGGCTTCGACGGCATCACGGGCAACGTCGACGCGGTGGCCGGGCAGGCGCTCTACAACGCCTTCTCGCCGAGCGTCTCGAACGCCCAGTTCGTGCCGCTCGCGGCGGGTGCGTCGGCCAAGCTCGGGCTGAGCGTCGACACCAGGCTGCAGGCAAAGGCCCCGGCACTGGGCTGGATGGTCGTCAGCCTGGACAACGACAACGGCGCGGCGCAGGCGGCGCTGGTCCCGGTCGGCAGGGTGCCTTCGGGACACTGACGCCCACCGCTCCGGAACGGCCCGGGGTCGCGCCGGCGATTGCGACCGACCGAACCAAGCGGTCGCCGGCGTGGTCTTACTCGTGTGACAGGATTTCGGAGGTGAAACCACGCGCGAAGCGGCGACGCGTCGGCGGCTCTCCTTTGGGGCGGTGCCGGGGCGTTACCATGAGTGCTCTATCAAGGCGGCGTGTGGAGTAGGGACGTGTCGTACGACGTTGTTGGCAAGATGGGGCGCGTCACCGCGGAGATCACCCCCGGACATCTTGGCGAGGTGATGATCGAGGTCCGGCAAGGGACGGAACGCTTCCTGGCGTCCGCCGCCGACCCCGAAGCGATCATCAAGAAGAATACCCAGGTTCTGGTGGTCGGCAGCCTGGGGGGACGCACTGTTGAGGTGGCGCCGACCGACAAGGTGAGGCTTCCGCGATGAGTGACAGTCAGATCTTCCTAATCGCCGTCGGCATCGGCGTCCTGATCGTACTGATCCTGTTGATCCTTCTCTTCAAGTCGACATGGCGCATCGCCGAGCCGGACGAGGCCCTGATCATCTCGGGCATCTCGGGCGGCAAGACCGCCGGCGGCGTCACCGGCGAGAGCATGAAGTTCAAGATCGTGACCGGCGGCGGCACGGTCGTGATGCCGGGCCTGTCCAAGGTCCGCGCCATCTCGCTGATGGCCCACGAGAGCGAAATAGTCGTCCCCTGCGTCAGCCAGCAGAAGATCCGCCTCGACCTGCGCGGCGTCATCGTCTACAAGGTCGGCGACGACTTCCGGTCCATCGCAAACGCCGCTCGCCGCTTCCTGGACCGGCCCGCGGCCGAGCTCGAATCCAAGGTCCAGAACGTCTTCGTCGGCCACCTGCGAGCCATCGCCGGCTCAATGACGGTCGAAGAGATGATCAGCGACCAGGACAAGTTCGCCCAGCAGGTCCGCGATCGCTGCACCCTCGAGATGGAGTCGTTCGGACTCGTCATCGACAGCTTCCAGATCCAGTCGATCACCAGCCCGTCGAACTACATCGAGAACCTGGCCGTGCCGCACCAGGCCGAAGTCGAGCAGAACGCCCGAATCGCCCGCGCCGAGGCCGACCAGACGGCCGTCGCCCGCGAGCAGACCGCGCAGGCCCAGATCGCCGAATCGATCCGGGGCACCGAGATCAAGAAGGCCGGCTTCCAGGCCGAGATCGACAAGGCCCAGAAGCAGGCATCGCAGCAGGGTCCGCTGGCCGAAGCCCAGGCCCGGCAGGCAGTCGTCACTCAGGAGACGCTCGTCGCCCAGCTCCAGGCGCAGCGCACCGAGCAGCAGCTCCAGGTAGACGTCCGCAAGCCGGCCGACGCCGAGGCCTACCGCCAGACCACTCTCGCCACCGCGTCCCGCGACGCCCGCATCCGCCAGGCGGAAGCGGCCGCGCAGGAAGTCCGTCTTGCCGCCGAGGCCCAGGCCGCGGCCGTCAAGTTGCAGGCCGAAGCTCAGGCGAACGCCACCCGCGTCAACGGCATCGCCGACGGCGACGCGATCAAGGCCCGCGGTCTGGCCGAAGCCGAAGCTATCAAGGCCAAGGCACAGGCGGAAGCCGCCGGCATCCAGAGTCGTGCCGAGGCGCTGGGCAAGAACCAGGAAGCGGTCATCGCGCAGCAGATCGCCCAGTCGATGCCGGAGATCGTCCGTGCGGCGGCTTCGTCATTCGAGCACGTGGGCAGCTTCACCGTCCTCAACGGCGCCCAGGGCGTGACGAGCGCGCTCGCCGAGGTCATCCAGCAGGCCGGCGCTCTGGCCGGCGTCGCCCGCAACTCGCTCGCGCCGCTCATGTCGAACGGCAAGGAGCAGTACGGCTCTTCCAACGGCGACTCGCCGGCCGCGAGCGTCATCGTTCCGGCCGCGTCCGATGCGGCCGCGGACGACAGCGACTCCAAGTAGCAACAGGCCTCGCCGCCGATGCGCGGTCCCAACAGCAGCCACGAGCCCGCGGAGCCGGAGACGACTCCGCGGGTTGATTCTGTCCACCGTGGGAGTGGCGGGAACACGGGGAGTGGCGCGGGCGCCGATGCGGCCCTCGCCGAGCTCGGTGCCGCTGAACTCCAGCTGGAGCCCGGCGCCGTCGAGCGTATAGACCAGCTGGTTGCGAGTTATGTCCGCAGCATCGTTGCCCTCGACAGCGGCGACGCGGAGTACCGGCGGACCGTCGAAATGGTCGAGCGCCTCGGGGAGCGTGAGTTCGTGGCCACGGCCGCCATGAGCGGCCGCCTGCTCGATCGCCGGTTCCACGCCATGAGCGGCTTGCTCACATCGCGAGCGCCGATGGCGCGCCGCCTCGGCGACCTGCGGAAGACGGTCGCCGAATTGGACCCGAACCGCTTGAAGCTCGGCGGCAACCGCTCGCCCCGCCAGGAGCTGGACGAGCTGGTGCGCTACTTCGAGCGCTTCTGGCGGTCGCAAAGCCGGATCGAAGAGACGCTGGCCTCCCTGACAGAGGGTCGGATGATGCTCGAGCAGGACAACGCGGAGATCGAGCAGGAGGAGCGGCTGCTCGGCACCGAGATGGAGTCGCTCCGGCAGTACGCGTTCCTCGCCGGCCGCCTCGACGACGCGCTGGACGCCGCGGTCGGGTCGTTCGCCACCGCGGAACCGGAACGTGCGGCGGCACTCCGCGCCGATGTGCTCTACGCCGTGCGCCGCCGCCGCCAGTCGATCCTCACCGAGCTCGCGGTTGCCACTCAGGGCTACGCAGCGCTGCGCATCGTCGAGCAGAACAACCACGAGGTGATCCGCGCGCTCGCCGAAGCCACGACCACAACCGCGGCGGCGATGCGCACGGCAGTCATGGTTGCCCAGGCCGCTGCCAGTCAGCGGGCAACGCTCGAACAGCTCGAAGCGGCCGGCGAGGCCGCCCAGGCGATGGCGGACCAGGCGGCCGAGATCGAAGCGCGTCTGCCGGAATCCCGCTCCCGCGTCGGGATGTTGCAGGAGGCATGGGCGGAAGTCTCGGCCGCTCTCGACCGGGTCGATGCTCAGAAGGCTGAAGCTCTGCGCACGATCTCCTCGGCCGATCGCGAGCTAACCAGGCCGAAGGCCGGGGCGCCCGAGCCCCGTCGAGCACCCGAGTCCGGTCGAGCACCCGAGTCCGGCGAATAGAGAGACTGCCCTCATGTCTGCCGCACCGGTTCAACGTTCAGGCGGCGACCACGGAACCAGGTGGTTCCTTGCGGGCTACGGCGGCGTGGCCGGGTTCTTCGCCGTCGAAGCCACGGCTCGGCAGCGCGGTCGCGCCTCGAGCCTGACCGCCGACGACAACGACCGGGACAGCACTCGCCTGATCGTCGTCGCTTGCGTCGCGGCGGCCGGCCTATCGCCGATCCTGCGCTACCTGCCGGGCAAGCTGCCCCGAGCCTCGGCGCCGGCCGGACTGGCGCTGCAGGCCGCCGGCCTGGGCCTGCGGGCGTGGTCGATGCGTGCGCTTGGGGAGTCCTATTCGCGCACCCTGCTGACAACGAACGATCAACACGTTGTTGACGAGGGCCCGTACAAGGTCGTTCGTCACCCCGGCTACCTCGGGTCGCTGCTGACGTGGACCGGTTTCGGGCTCAGCTCACGCAGCGTGCCGGTGGTGGTTGCCGTCACCGGCGCGGTCGGGATTGCCTACCGCCACCGCATCGCGGCCGAAGAGGCTCTACTGCGCCGCGAGCTGCCCGGCTACGCGGAATACAGCCGCCATACCAGGAAGCTGATTCCCGGCATCTGGTAGGGCGGCCGTCGCTCCGTTTGGTCCATGGGGCCACGTTCCCTCTCGGCCCAACAGGGCCGCCCACTGCTAGAGTAGGTGGCAGCCGTAGTCGAGGAAGGTCGAGAGCGTATGCGCATGACGGAATTGAAGGCCGGCTGGCCGATTCTCGGCAACGACGGTCGGCGCTTTGGCACCGTCCAGCACGTCGGCCAGAACTACATCCTCGCCTCGAGACCGGGCCTCGCGGGCAAGCTGTACGTTCCCGCGTCCAACATCGCCAACGTCGAACAAGAGGTCGTCTACCTCAACCTCGCCAAGAGCGAGGCCGATTCGATGGGCTGGGAGCAGCCGCCGCGTGACCTCGATACGCCCGAAACGTCCCCCGACGACGACCTCCACCGTCACTTCTGAGCGCACGCCCGACCTCGAACCGGTGGCCGCAACGATCGTTTCGAGTAGTCTCGGCGCACGTGATCGGGTGGCGCGGCAAGGTGCGTTGCATGTTCCGGCGCGTAGCGTGGACCGACCAGGAGAGCCCAATGGCCGATCCGAGCTACATCGTCCATAGCGTCCCGGCTGCCGAGAGCGTCGCGACTTTCGAGTGGCGCGGCCTTCATCTCCACGTGGCCACGCGGGAGCCCATGTCGGCCGATCAGGTCCGCACGCTCGACCGGGCCTTGCGGAAGATTTCGAGCGTGGGCCAGTTCGTGGACGCTCTGGGCATCGTGTTGGGCCGTCGAGTTCGCATCAGGACCGAGCGCCCATCGGCGGACGTGAGGCTGGAGGTCGGGCTCTAGCGATCGGGGTGTCGCCGCCGGCAGCACGCCCTACTGCGCCAGTCGCGGGTAGAGTCGCGCCGCGATGGCGATCAGGACGACCGTCGAGGCGATCAGTACCGCGAAGTCGAGCGCGAGCGGGAAGCTCTCCGTCGCGCCGACGACCATCAGGCCGCGCAGCGCGTCCACCTGGTAGGTGAGTGGGTTGAGATGGGCCACCGCCTGGAGCCAGCCGGGCATGATCGAGATCGGGTAGATGGCGCTGCTGGCGAAGAACAGCGGCATCGTCAGGATCTGGCCGATGCCCATGAACCGCTCGCGGGTCCGGACCAGGCAGGCGATGACCAGCGAGAAAGTCGCGAAGGCCGCCGAACCGATGACGACGACCAGCGCCACGCCGATCAGCGACAGCGGATCCAACCGCAGGTGCACGCCCATGATCAGCGCCAGCACGTAGACCATCGCCGCTTGCACGAGCGAGCGCAGGCCGCCCGCCAGAGCCTTGCCGGTGACCAGCGCGGTCCGCGACGCGGGGCTCACGAGGTACTTGTGCAGCACGCCGAGGTCGCGCTCCCAGATGATCGCGATGCCGAAGAAGATGGCCGAGAAGAGGGCGCTCTGGGCCAGGATGCCGGGCGCCAGAAAGTCGATGTAGCCCAGACTGCCCGTCGGGATGGCGCGAGTGTTGGCGATGACCTGGCCGAAGACCAGCAGCCACAGCAGCGGCTGGACGGCGCGGGTGATCAGCTCGGTCGGGTCGTGGCGGAGCTTGCGCAGCTCGCCCTCGGCGATAGTCCACGAATCCTCGACGAAACGGATAACGGCGGGCGGCTCAGCCCAGACGGCGGGCCGTTCGGCGCGTTCTAGCGACGTCACGGAATTGGCCTCCTTGCTCGCCGGTCTCGCTCAGCCCCGAGCCGGTGAAATACGTGAATGCATCGTCGAGGCTCTTGCCCTTGCCCACCTCGGCCGAAAGTTCGGTCGGCGTCCCGAGAGCGACGAGCTTGCCCAGGTGCATGAACCCGACGCGGCCGCACAACTCCGCAGCTTCGTCCATGTAGTGGGTGGTCAGCAGGATGGTCGTGCCCTCAGCCTCGCGCAGTCCGCGGATGTGGCCCCACACAGCCTGCCGGGCGGTCGGGTCCAGGCCCACGGTCGGTTCGTCGAGGAACAACACCTCGGGCCGATGGAGCATTGCCTGGGCGATCTCGAGGCGTCGGATCATGCCGCCCGAGAACGTTCGGACGAGCCTGTCGGCCGAAGACTCAAGGCCCATGAATTCGAGCGACTCGTCGATCCGGGCCCGGCGTTCGGACGTGGGCAGGTGGTAGAGCCGGGCGCTGGTCATGAGGTTTTCGCGAGCGGTGAGCGCCCCGTCCGAGGAGAGCAGCTGCGGGACGTAGCCGATGGAGCGTCGCACCAGACGCGGGTCGTGGCGTATGTCGTGGCCGGCCACCGTGGCGTCGCCGGCGGTGGGCGGAAGCAGCGTGATCAGCATCTTGATCGTGGTGGTCTTGCCGGCGCCGTTGGGCCCGAGCAGGCCGAAGACCTCGCCCGCCTGGACGTCCAGGCTGAGCGCGTCGACCGCGGTCAAGGCGTCGAATCGTCGTGTCAGGTCGTGGGTGGCTATTGCCGGAGGCATCGATCCCTCGCGAGTGATCGGGAGAACAGTTAGGTTCGTTAACTAATGTACCATGACGGGGTGAATGAGACACCCACGCCGAGTGCCGACGAGGTCGCGATCGCGATCCTCGAAACCATTCCGCCATCGATGCGCGTCATCCGCGAGCAGATGCGTTCCGGCATGGCGGCGAGTCTCTCGGTGCCGCAGTTCCGCGCCCTCCGGTTCGTCCGGCGCCACCCCGGGACCAGCCTTTCGCCCGTGGCGGAACACCTCGGCACGAGTGCACCGGCCGCCTCGCAGCTTGTCGAACGGCTGGTGCGGGCCGGCCTCGTCACGCGCGATCAGCACCCGGACGAGCACCGCCGGGTGGAACTGCGGATAACCACGGCGGGCTCAGCGACCCTCGAGGAATGCGACGCCCGGACCAGGGCCTGGCTGTGCGAGCGGCTTTCCGGGCTGTCCGAGGCGGATCTGGGACGGCTGGAGGCGGCGCTCCGCGAGCTCCGTGGGCTGCTGACGGACCGGGGTGCGTAACACCGTCTAGCTGCTACCCTCTAGCTAGTGACAGTTACTACCATTTACTGCACACTGCCAACGGATAGCAAATCCGGAAAGGCGGTGTCTACCATGTCGCTGCTCACCACCCGAGGCGGGATCTCCCGCCGCTGGCTCGCCATCGGGGCAATGACCCTGGCGCTCATCACCATCGGCCTCGACCAAACGGTCCTGAGCCTGGCACTGCCGACCCTGTCGCAGTCGCTTCATGCTTCGGAAGCCCAGCTGCAATGGTTCGTGACTTCGTACACCCTCGCCCTCGCCGCCGCCATGCTGCCGGCCGGCTTGCTCGGCGATCGGATCGGCCGCAAGACCGTCCTCGTCGGCGCGATCGCCCTCTTCGGCATCATGTCAATCGCCTGTGCCTTCGCACCGGACGCCAACTCGTTCATCGCCGCTCGGACGATCCTCGGCGTCGCCGGGGCCGCGCTCACGGTCATGTCGTTGTCGGTCGTCACCGTCCTTTTCACGGAGACCGAGCGGCCGCGCGCCATGGGCATCTGGGCCGCCGGCAGCTTCCTGGCGCTGCCACTCGGGCCGATCGTCGGCGGCTACATCCTCGCCCACTTCTGGTGGGGCTGGGTCTTCCTGATGAACGTGCCCGTGGCGTTGATCGGGCTGACCGCGGCGGTCCTCTTCGTGCCGCAATCGCGCAGCGAGCGAGCGCCTGGCATCGACATCCTGGGCGTCGTCCTCTCGAGCGTCGGCCTGGCCCTGCTGATGTACGGCCTGGTAGAGGCCGGCGACCAGGGCTGGGGCTCGGCAGACGCAATCGTTCCTTCGATCGTGTCGGTGGCGATTCTGGCGGGCTTCGTGGCCTGGGAGGGCCTGCTGACTGTCCGGCCGTATGTCGAACCGCTGATCGATCTCGGCATCTTCCGCTCGCGCAGCTTCAACGTCGGCGTGGTTCTGGCCGGGGTCGGAATCTTCGGCTTGTTCGGCGTGCTGTTCACGCTGCCGCAGTATCTCCAGGCCGTCCTCGGCATGGACGCCCAGGGCGCGGGCCTGCGATTCCTGCCGGTGATCAGCGGGCTGGTCGTGGGCGCGATCACGGCCGACCGCCTGGCCGCCCGGATCGGTGCCAAGCTCGCGGTCGCGTTAGGGTTCCTGCTGATGGCGGTCGGGCTGGCGATCGCCGGCGGAATGACCGTGTCGACCGGCGACGCCTACATGGCGGCATTCGGTGTGGTCGTCGGTGCCGGGGCGGGGATCGGTCTGGCAACGGCAGCCTCGGCCGCGATCGTGGAGCTGTCGGCCGAGCGGGCCGGCGTCGGGGGCGCGCTGGTCCAAGCGATCATCAAGCTCGGGCCGGCCTTCGGCGCCACGATCCTCGGCAGCGTCCTCAACTCCACGTATCAGAGCCACGTTTCCGTGGCCGGGCTGCCGGCGGCATCTGCCGCGGCGGTCCACAAGAGCGTCTTCGACGGCCTGGCGATCGCGGGCCAGCTCGGCTCCACGGTTCTGGCCGACTCGGTCCGGTCGGCCTTCGTGGCCGGTATGGACGATGCTTCGCGAGTGGCGGCGGTCATCGCCGCCGTGGCCATGGTCGCGGCGCTGGTCTTGCTGCCGCGGCGCGCCGCTGCCACGGAGCCGGAAGCGGCCGTCGGCGGCGATCGGCCGCGCGCAAATTCGGCTGCCCGGAATGGCCCCGCAAGCGCGAGAATGGAGCCATGAACGAATCGCCGGTGGTCGACAAACCCGGGTTACGCGAGCGCAAGAAAGCCAGAACGCGAGCCGCGATCCAGGAGCAGGCGCTGCGGCTGTTCCGCGAGCAGGGCTATGACGCGACCACGGTCGAGCAGATAGCCGACGCCGCCGAAGTCTCGCCCAGCACGTTCTTCCGCTACTTCCCGACCAAGGAGGACGTGGTCGCCTACGACGCACTCGATCCGCTCGTAATGGCCGCCTGGCGGGCGCAGCCGGCCGATATGAAGCCGATCGCGGCGATGCGAAAGGCGATGTGGGACGTCTTTGCCTCGATGGATCGGGCCGACATCGAGGAGATGATGGCTCGAGGTCGGCTGCTGTTCGGGCAGCCGGAGCTGCGTCAGGCGGCGATCGGGGAGCTGGTCCGGACGGGCCGGATGGTCGGCGCGGAGCTTGCCGCGCGCCTCGGCCGCCCGGCCGACGACTTCGAGGTACGCGTCTTCGCGGGCGCCACGCTGGGCGCAATGATGGCCGTGCTCGTGCCGATGATCGAGGACGCCTCGGTACTGAACGGAAGCAGTACCGAGCTGCTAGCGCTGATCGATCGAGCGCTGAAGTTCGTGGACGAAGGCCTGCCCCTCTAGGTCCGGGTCAAGTCGAGCCTGACCTCACCCGATGTCTAGAGTGTCCACGCCGCACCAGGACGGAACTCGACGACCATGCCCCTTCGCCCCGGCGCGCCGGCTTCACGTGGCGGCGCGGCTGCGCCAGCCCGCCTGCGGCTTGTCGACGATCCACTCGAGGAGTTGCGACAGCCTGGACCCGGTCCGGTCGAGGTCGGCCCCAGCCGGCTGGTCGAGCAACTCCGGGCCCGCGTGGAAGAGGGTTCCCTCGAGCTCGAGCGCACCCACGCCGAATACGAGCGCGCCCATGCCGAGCTGGAGGCCGTCAACGACGAACTCCAGAAGCTGCTCCGCGAGCAGGAACGGCTGCAGGCCGAGCTGGCATACCGTGCCCTCCACGACCCTCTGACCGGACTCGCGAACCGGTCGATGTTCGGGGAGCGGCTGGACGAAGCCTTCAAGGTCGGCGGCAGGGGCGTGGCGGTGCTGTGGATCGACCTCGACGACTTCAAGGAAGTGAACGACATATTCGGCCACGAGGTCGGCGACGAGCTGCTGGTGGCCATCGCAGACCGGCTTCGCGAGATCGTCCGGGAGACCGACGACATTGCCCGAATGGGTGGGGACGAGTTCGCCATCGTCCTTCCCAACGTCGCGCAGGATGAGGCTCAGATGGTCGGTCGGCGGGTGCTGGAGGCGCTTCTGGATCGCGACGCCTTCCGGCTCCAGACTCGAGCCAGCCTGGGCATGTGCTGGCAGCGCAGCCCCACCGGAGACCGGCAAATCCTGTTGCGACGGGCCGACGAAGCCATGTACAGGGCCAAGTCCGCAGGCGGCGGAATGATGGTCGTGTGGTGTGCTTGAAACGCGAAAAGCGGCCCCGTCGCAGCGGGTAGGTAATTACGCGATTCCTACTCGCCACGCCCCGAGAGACGTGCTACTCTCCGCGCCACGGGCCAATAGGTTCGCGAATACTGCGGCCACCACGATCGCTCCTCTCAACGGTTCTCGGCGAGACAGACGTGTCGCTGAGGCCGCATGAGTAAGGAGCGTTCTTTGTACGCAGCGGATAAGACTCTGGTTTGCCAGGACTGCAACCAGGAGTTCGTTTTCAGTAGCAGCGAGCAGCAGTTCTACGCGGATCGCCAGTTCAGCGAACCGCGACGATGCCCCTCCTGCAGGGCAGCGCGAAAAGCTTCTCGCGGCGACTTCGGCGGCGGATCCCACACGGGCGGCGGCGCTCGCAGCGGCGGATACTCCTCCGGTCCGCGCGAGATGTACTCGGCCACGTGCTCGAGCTGCGGCCGCGAGGCCCAGGTCCCGTTCCGCCCCAGCGGTGCAAAGCCGGTCTACTGCAGCGACTGCTTCACTTCTCGTCGCGGGTAGCCAGCGGCCGTAAGGCCCCGGACGTAAACGAGAAGGGCCCGGCGTTTCGCCGGGCTCTTCTCTTTGGCCTGCACGCTGTGGCGCGCGGAGGGCAGGGCGCGCAGCACAGCCGCTCAGGCGGGGTTCGAACCAGCGTCCGCCGCTCCCGCGGAGGGTGCCGACGAAGGGCTCGCCGGAGGCGCGGGCGGCGCGCCCAGAATGACGTCGGCCAGCGTCGCTCCGGCAGCGTACGGGTCGGCCCACTCGGCGTTCGCCAGAACCACGATCGTGAGCCCCAAATCGGGCAGGTACTCCATCGAGGACCAGAAGCCGTCGAGATGGCCGCGATGGCCCCATGCCACGCGACCGCCCATGGATGTTTCCTCGAACCCGAGCCCGTATGGGAAGTGGGGTTTGTACGGCAGCGAGGTCGAGACGTCGATCATCGACGCAAGGTCGGCCTCGCTCAGCACGCCGCCGCCGTAGAGCGCGGAAGCCCACCGCGCAAGGTCCGCGGCGTTCGAGACGATCGCCCCGGCCGGCCCGCAGGCAGTTACCTCGGATGTGAACGGCACCATCGTTTGGCCGACTGAGAGGTCGACAGGTTTGGCGCCGGTGCCCTGGTATCCATGCGCCGGAATACCGACGGTCTTCTCTTCGGTCTGAAGGAAGGTGTGGCTCATCCCGAGCGGGACGAGGAATTCCTCGCGAATTAGTGTCGCAAGCGGCTTCTTCGTTGCCTTCTCCAGGACGAGCCCCAGGAGAACGTAGTTCGTGTTGGAGTAGAAGTAGCCCTTCCCCGGCGCGAAGTATGGCTTTCCGATCCGCGCCAGCACCTGTTGCGGTGTCCAGACTCGAGCCGTATCGGCCAGGATGTCATCGGACATTCCGGGCGACGTGAACAGGTCGTGGATGCCGCTCGTATGGTTCAGCAGCTCCCGAATTGTGATGGCCGCCGCATTCGGGAATGTCGGAACGTAGCGCGAAAGTGGATCGTCGAGGCCAATGGTGCCGAGCCCGGCGAGCCGCAGGACCAGCGCTGCCACGAACGTCTTGCTGATGCTGCCCACCGAAAAGAGTGTGTCGGCGGTGACCGAAGCTCCCGTCGCCACGACCCCGACACCCGATTGGCTCGTCCACGTCGATCCATCCGGAAAGACGATCGCCGCCTGCATGCCCGGGATCTTCGCCTGACTCCGGATCGAGTCGAGGGCGTCGGTGAGCGCCGACCTGGTCGCCCCGTCGAGGTGGGCGACGGCAGCTTGCGCAGGATCGGCCGCGGCCGCGTCGAGCTGCGGCGTGGGGACGGGAACGATGGTCGGCGTCGGGACGGGGCTCGGCGTGGGGATCGGAGTCGGCGCGGGCGAAGGTGATGGCGTCGCCGGGGGAGCGGCGCTGGGGTTCGGTGTGACGATGCCGCAGGCCGCGACCAGCAGCGCGACGGCCGAAAGGGTCAGGAGCCTGGCGAAGCGAGAACGGCGGGTGACGGAGGGCACGGCCGAATCATGCGCCATGCCCGCGTCGCCCGCCGGAGAGAATCAGCGGCGGCGTCCGCCTCCGCCGAACAGGCTCAGGAGGAACAGGAAGATGCTCACGAACTCGATGTAGAGCAGGAGCGCGCCGAGCACCGATGCCTTCTCCATCGAACCCGTCATGGCTGCAAAGTCGCCGCGCGAGATCTTCTGGACCGTCGATGCGGTCAGGGCGGTGAAGAGGACCACGCCCACGATCGAGATGATGATGTCGAGCGTGCTGTTGCCGAGGATCAGGTTCAGCACGATGGCCACGACCAGGCCCCAGGTGGCCATGGCCAGGTAGCCGAACATGTTCGCCAGCGAGCGTCGCGTCAGAGCGCCGTACAGGGCGGCGCCGCCGAACATCGCGGCCGCGCTCAGGAACGCTTCCACGACGGTGGCAGCCGTCCCGGTGCTGTAGGTGTAGGCGAGGACGACCACGCCGAGCGTCAGGCCGTTGATCGCGGCGTAGCCGAGGAAGAGGGCCAGCGCCATCGTCGCGTTTATGCGGCGAATGGCTATCTGGAGGCCGACCCCGAGCACCATCTCGACGATGATCAGCGGCAGCCAGAGGCTCGCGACCGTCTGAGTCAGCCCCAGGCTGTTCTGGACCAGGAACGCAATGAACGCGCTCAGCACCAGGCCCATGAACATCCAGAAGAAAGCCTGCGAAAGGAACGCAGTCGAAAGCCGCGCGACCGGCCTGACCCCGAGTCGTTCCGGCGAATAGTCGTTGTACACGTCAGCCTCCGAATTCCCGCCGTGCGCCGCAGCTTGCGCACCGGCAATCAGGTTAGTCGATCCGATAGGGCTCTCGCGGCGATTCCGGCGCCGTTGCGTGACGCGCCTGCGCCCGCCGGCCGCCTTCCGTGCCGTGTTTGCGGCGGCCGCGGTCAGCGCGGGAGCGTGCTCGGACCGGCCGAGCCGGATCGTCGCCGGCCGGGCCGTGACGGCGTTGGGCTTCGAGACTCGCCTTGCTCGGCGGCTCTGGCCAGGACCCAGAGCAGGTCCGCGAGCCGGTTCAGGTAGGGCACGAGGTTGCCCGCCGAGACCGCGCCGGCGGGTGCCGTGCCCGCGGATGCCGCGTCGGCGGGGAGCGCTTCGTCGGCGGGGAGCGCTTCGTCGGCGGGGAGCGCTTCGCCTGCGGTGGGTGTCTGGGCCCGCCGAATCCCGACCGCTCGACGCTCGGCTCGTCGCACGACCGTCCGGGCCATCTCGATCTCGGCCGAGAGCCGGGTCTCGCCCGGGACCACGAACTCGTGCGGCATGCTCACGGAGGCTTCCGTCTCTTCGAGGAGCGCGTCCAGACCCGCGAGCATCTCCGTGGATACCCGGGTCTCGCCGGGACGCTGGCGATCGTCGGCACCCGGAGCAGTGGCAAGCTCGGCCGCGGCAACGAAGAGATCGCGCTGGATCCGCAGCACCACCTCGGCCAGGCCGGCGAGGACGCGCGGCAACTCACCGCGACGTTCCATCTGGACGAGCTCGGCCCTCACGACCCCGAGCGCCGCCACCGACTCGTCGATGGCGCCGTAGGCCTCGGTTCGAGGATCGTCCTTGAATACGCGCTCACCGCCGAAGAGGAGCCCGGTCGTGCCGTCGTCGCCGCGGCGGGTGGCCACGACCGACTTGCTGTCGCTCTTCTCGGTCACGTTCTGGTCACCCTCTCCCCCCGGTGGCGGTCAGAGCCTCACCACATCAGGCCGGCGTCGCGGGGATCCCAGCGCTCGGCCAGCAGGGTCACCTTGACCGGGTGCTCCATGACCAATTCGGCCTGCGTCTTGATCTGCTGGACCATCGAGCCGGCATACGGACAGAACGGCGTCGTGAGGACCATCTTGATCTCGGACGCCTCGGTGCCAATGATGATCTGCCTGATCAGCGCCAGTTCGACGACGTCCATCCCGAGCTCCGGGTCCACGACCGCGCGAAGGGCGTCGAGGATGGCCAGCTCGGTCGCTCGACGCTGCGGGTCGAAGGCGGGCGCGGTGTCGGCGGGGGTGTCGGTAGTGGTGGCCTGTGAGGCCGACGTGGTTTCACTCATGGCGCCCATATCCTACCAGTTTCCTCGGGATAGCCCGGCCGAGGGACTAATCAGGCCGGGTTCGCAGCCTTCCGACCCGCCCGCGACCTGGGAACCACGATCCCCGGTGTGCGCAGGTCCTCGGGAAGAACCGCCGCCTCTTCGTCGGTCAGGCCGGGGCCCACCAGCGAGCCGTCCCGCGCGAAGAACTCGCGATACAGCTCCCTGTGTTCCGCGGCGTAGCGATAGGCCTGGGCAACGCCGACCAGACGCAGCTCCGGGTGCTCACGCAGCAGGTCGGAAAGCCCGTAGCCGTTGCTTCGAAGTTCAAGCAGCTGGCGGACCGTCAGGCGCGTCCCATAGCAGAACGGCTCGCCGCGCATGACGAGCGGATCGACCTTCACCCATTTGATCGTCATGGCAGCTCCGTTCCGTCAGACGCCGCGATAGAGCCAGCGCAACAGGGCGTTGCGCTTGTGGCGGTCTCCGGCGAGGCGGCCGTTCTTGCGCAGGACGGCAGTGCCGGCGTCGAGGGCGCGATCCCGGGCTTCGGCTTCGCCGGGGGCGAGGCTGGTTGTCGCGACCCTGATCCCTTCGGCCAACGCGGCCAGGTCGGCCAGTGGAACGCCCCGGCGCCGGTAGATCGGGCCGATCCACTCGGCGTATTCGGCCAGCCAGCGTGGGTCGTCGCTCGAAATGCACCTCGCCAGCCGCTCGGTGAGCAGTTCGGCGTCCCGTAGCAAGCTTGCGCGGGCTGGCGCGTCGTAGCGTTTGGCGATAGTCGGATCCCAATCCATCGCCACTTCCAGGGCCCGAGCTGCAATCACGATCTTGTCGCGGAGAATCGCGTCTGCGGCCACCGGAAACCCGGCGCGCATGTCTTCCGGCGCCTTGCCCAGATTCGGATGGTGGTGGCCGGGTTCGGGCGCTCGAAGCGCCGGCAGGGCCGGCACCGGCTCGATTTCGGGAGCCGCCATGTCGGCAGGCGCGCCTGTGACGACGGCGTCGACAGGCGCGTCGGCGACAGCCGCAACCGCTTCGGCCGCAGCGACGGGCGCAACAGCCTCGGCGCCGTCGGAGGCCTCGGCTTCTTCCTGGGCCGCTGTGTAAGGTGCCGGTTCGGCCGCGACCGGCGGTTCTTTCGTCGGGTCGGTGTCGGAGCGGATCTCGGTCACGCGCAAAAGTCTAGCCGGGCGCGTCCGTGGGCGCCAACCCCGGTCCGCCCGATGTCAACCCTGGCTCGAGCCGGCCTGCCGGGCCCTGGAGCCCACGAGCGACAACCGATCGATCCAGCTCTCACGCGATTCCCGCATCGCGATCGTTCGTGGACCGGGCCGGCCGCTGCCGATGACCCGGCCGTTGAGCGATGTCACGGGGAGCACGCCGCCGATGCTGGCGCACACGGCCACCTCGTCGGCCGCGTAAACCTCGTCGAGCGGGATGTCCCGCTGAACCATGCGCACCCCGACGGCGTCGCCATGATCCACCAGCCAGGCACGGGTCGTGCCGGCGAGCAAGCCCGCTCCAAGCTTCGGCGTCGCGCAGGTATCGCCGCTGATCACGAGTACGTTCGAGGTCGTTGCTTCGGTGATCCGCCCATCCGTGGTCAGGAACATGGCGTCGTCGGCGCCGGCCCGCTCAGCCTCGATCCGAGCGTAGACGAGTTCCGCGCGGGACGTGGACTTGATACCGGAGATCGGCGATTCGGCGTCCCGGCGTATGCGGCTGGTGATGAACTTTTTGCCTTCTTCCAGGACGCGAGCGGAGGGCGGTGAGAAGGGCCAGGCCTGGATGGCGACTGTGGCCGTCCCGTCGGCACTCGGCGCAACCCCTCGTGTGGGGTCGAAGCCGCGGCTGACGGTGATCCGGACCGCTGCGTCACCCGCGGGCTCGACATCGTCCCAGCATTCGACCGCCAGCAATTCGGAGATGCCGGACTCGATGACCCGATCGCCGAACGGCAGTTCGAAGGCCAGCGCGGCCAGGCTGGCGTGGAGGCGGGCAAGATGCTCGGACAGCTCGATGGCGACGCCTCGCCGCGCCCGAAGCGCTTCGAAGACGCCGTCGCCGATCTGGAAGCCTCGGTCGTAGACCGAGATGTGGGGGGCGTCGGCCGGAAGAAGCCGGCCATCGAGCCAGATGTGCGATGCGACGGGGAGTGCCATGTCTGCTCCGTGACGGCGGAGATGAAGTGGGGCGCCCGGCTGAGGGGGAAGCTGGGCGCCCCATGGTATCGAGGCGGCGTGCGCGGCGTCTCCTTCTGCTGAACCGCACAGTGATCATATCCATGGATCGGTCGAGGCTGCACGGCCCGGTCCGACTCGACTCGCTCGTGGCGACGCACTCGCCACGGGGCGCGGAATAGACTGCGGCCCCGCGAGGAGGGTCCGCGGGGCCGCTGAGAAGGGAAGTGGATTTCGGAGTGTTCGGACTAGGCGCCGGCACTCCCTGAGTCGAAACTCGTTGCGAGGGGGACGGCGCCGAGGACCGCCTCGGGCTCGCCTTCGATCGTGATCCGCGGGATCCAGCTCAAGAAGCGGGGCATCCACCAGTTCCACTCGCCGAGGAGTTTCATCAGCGACGGGAGGAGCAGGCTTCGAACCAGCGTCGCGTCGACCAGGATGGCGACGGCGAGGCCGATCCCCAGTTCCTGCATGATCGCGAGCTGGATGGTAAAGAAGGCGCCGAAGACGCAGACCATGATTGCGGCGGCGCTGGTGACGGTGCCGGCGGTGATCGTGATGCCCTTGACGACGGCGTCGGTGGAGGCCAGGCCGCGATCTCGAGCTTCCTTGACGCGGGTCAGGATGAAGACGTGGTAGTCCATCGAGAGTCCGAACAGGATCGTGAAGATCATGGCCGGCGCCCAGGCCTCGATCACATTCGGTCGGATGCCGGTGATGTCCTTGAACCAGCCCTCCTGGAAGAGCAGGACCAGGACGCCGAAGGCCGCGCCGGCCGAAAGCAGGTTGAGCAGGATGGCCTTGACGGCGATGACGATGGAGTGGAAAGCGACCAGCAGGAGCAGGAAGCTCATGCCGAGGACGAACAGGATCACCATCGGCATCTGGCCGCCGTACCAGTTCGAGTAGTCCATGGTGTAGGTGGCGTCGCCGGAGACGTAGACTCGCGCTCCGGTCAGCGAGCCGAAGTAGCTCGGCACGACGGACGTCCGGAACTCGCGGGCTAGGCTCCAGTTGGCCATGTCGTTGGGGCCGCCCGGGATGGCGGCTGCGATGTCGACCACGGTGCCGTCGCCCGAGTAGGAGATGTTCGTCGCCGCAGGATTGACCCCGGCGACCTTGCCGCTCTTGACGGCCGTGGCGTACGTCTCGATGGCGGCAGCCGTGGCGGGCGACTTCGCATCGGTGACGATGACGTCGATCATCAGGTTGCGTCCGGCCGGCCACTTCTCGGAAATCAACGACCAGGCCCGCACGCCCTCGACGCTGTGAGGCAGTGTCGAGACATCGCTCGTGGTCGATCCGAGCTGAAGCTTCGAGACGGGCACGGCGACCAGGAGCAGTACCGCGCCGGCGGCGATGGCGGAAACGGCAGCGTGATTTGTAGCAGCTCGAACGATCGAGCCCCAGATGCCCCGGCCCTCACCGCGGTCGCGGGAGAGGAACGGGATGCCGAAACGCATGACCTTGCGATCGAGGATCGAGAGGGCCGCCGGCAGGAACGTCAGGCTGCCCACGACGGAGATCAGGACCACGGCGATCGAACCGACCGCGATCGACTTGAAGACTTCGTCGTCGATCAGGAGCAGCGCGCCCAGCGAGATCATGACTGCGAGCCCGCTGAAGAAGACCGCGCGACCGGCCGTGGAGCTGGCGACTTCGATGGCTCCGAGCTTGTCGCGCCCCGCCGTGCGCTCGGTACGGAACCGCGATATCACAAACAGCGAGTAGTCGACGGCCACGGCCAGGCCGATCAAAACGACGATCTGGCCCACGAACTGGCTAACCGGGGACACGCCCTGGCTGTAGAGCCCGACCAGGCCCATGGCCCCGACGATCGCCGTGAGTGCCAGAACGATCGGCACGAAGGCCGCGATCGCCGAGCGTGAGGCGATGAGCAGGATCAGGAATGTGACCAGCAGCGTAGGCAGGAGCAGCGAGTCGAGGGAGTTGTTGACATAGTCGCCGAAGTCGGCATTGATGAGCGTGTTGTCGAGGATGTAGACCGTCAGGCTCGGATAGTCCTGGTGGAACCTTGCCTCGAGCGGCCGGATAGCGTCCGTCTTGGTGGTGGTCACCGCGTTGTCGCCGGAGATCTTGGCCGTGACGATGGCCGTGGTGCCGTCCGCCGAGAGCACGTCGGCGGCTTGGGTTGGGGCCACGGCGGCGAGAGCAAATGGGTCGACCACGGCGGGGAGTGAGTTCGTGGCGTCCTTGTAGAAGACCGGGGTCGGCCTGCCGTCGACCTGTGCCGTGAGGTTGGTCAGCCGGGCGGTCATGTCGGCGATCGCCTGCCGGTTTGCGGGCGTATCGAGCTTGCCGTCCTGGCTCGAAACAATCAGGTAGAAGGCCTCGGTGTCGACGCCCTTGGTGCCGGCGTCGTTGAAGACGTTCCAGCCGGTCTGCGAGTCGCCGATCGTCTTGCCCTTGTCCATCACGGACTGGGAGTTCTGGCCTCCGGCCGCCAGGCTGGCGAGCATGAGGCCCAGGGTAAAGACGAACCAGGCCCCGAGGACCAACCAGCGGTGGCGTGCGCTCCAGACCGCGACCCTGACAGTCCAGGGTTCGCGGCCCAGAGGGCCCGCCCCGCGGCCGATTTCCCTTTCCATTGCTCTCCTCCTCCGAAAGTGGTCTGGCGGTGCTATGCGAGAACGGCGACCGGAGCCGGGGTGGCGGTCGGTGAGGTCGCGGCAGTGGCCACAGGCACGTTGACTCGCTGGTCGCGGATCCGGCCGTCGCGCATCCGGATGATCCGGTCGCAGGCCTCGCCGACCTCGGAGTCGTGCGTCACGAGCACGACCGTCTGACCGTGCTCGCGGTTGAACTGGCGGAACAGGGCGAGGACCTCGGCGCTGCGCTCCGAGTCGAGGTTGCCGGTCGGCTCGTCGGCCAGGATGATCTCCGGCTTGTTGACGAGCGCCCGGGCGATGGCGACGCGCTGCTGCTCGCCGCCCGAGAGTTCGGACGGCTTGTGGTCGGCGCGATCGGCCAGGCCCACCAGGCCGAGGGCCTCGAGCGGCGGCCTTCCTGGCCTGCTTGCCGCCGATGCCCGCGTAGTCGCAGGCCAGCATCACGTTCTCGATCGCGGTGAGGGTCGGGACCAGGTTGAAGTCCTGGAAGACGAAGCCCATCTGGCGGGCGCGGATCTTGGTCCGGGCGTTGTCGGAGAGGCTCGCGACGTCCTGGCCGCCGAGCAGGAGCTCCGGGGCCGGGCCGTGGTTCGGGTCCGGGGCGTGGAGCAGGCCCAGGATGTGCATCAGCGTGCTCTTGCCGGAGCCGGAAGGGCCCATGATCGCGACCATCTCGCCCTGTCTCGATCGAGACCTCGACGCCCTTGAGGGCTTCGACGGTGTTCCTGCGTGCTGAGGCGGTAGGTCTTGCGGAGGTTGCGGCCTTCGAGGATTGCCATCGGTGTGTCTCCTCGTGGCGGGCCGCCGCAGCGGCCCGCGGTCTGGTCTCAGGTTGGTGTGCGCGTACCGCTCGTCACTCGTAGCGGAGGGCGGTGACCGGGTCGAGCCGCGAGGCGTGCCAGGCCGGGACGAAGCCGGCGACCGCGCCGAGGACCCGTGGCGAAGGCGACAGCGGTGAGGGCGGTGCCGAGGGTCAGCTCGAAGAGGACGTTTCCGGACGGGCGGCCCAGGTCGTTGAAGAGGATCGTCATCGCGGCGCCGATGCCGAGCCCGATCAGCCCGGCGATCAGCCCGATCGCGGCCGACTCGAGCACGATCTCGCGGCGGATGCGCCAGCGGGAGGCGCCGATGGCTCGCTTGATGCCGATCTCGCGGGTTCGCTCGGCCACCGACATGGCCATCGTGTTGATCGTGGACAGACCGCCGACGAGGAGGCTGAGCATCGCGACGCCGGTGAGGACCACGCTGAAGATCGTGCTGATGCTGCCGAGCATCGCGTCGAAGTCCTTGCCGTCCATGACGGTGTAGGACTTGCCGAGCGCGGCCTCGAGGCGGGTCTTGAGCGTCTCGGGATCGACGCCGGGCTTCGGGTAGACGATGATGCTGGTGGCGATGATCCGTGGCGTTGACGTTGGTCTGGATGAGCGGCGGAAGGGTCTTGACGAAGAGCTGCTGGGCCGCCGCGAGCGGGACCATCGGCGTCCTTGTCGGGCGCCGTCAGGGTCGGCGCGAGGATGCCGACGACAGTGAAGTTGACGTCTCGAAGGGTGACTGTGCCGCCGACTTTGGCGTTCAGCTTGCGGGCCAGATCGGAACCGAGGACCGTTACGTTGCCGGTGTCGGCATGCCGTCAGCAGCCGGCCGGTGGCGGCGGTAGATCTTGAAGGTCTCGAGGCCCTTGTCGCCGCCGGCGATCGAGCCGCTGATCATCTCGGGCGTGCCCATCGTGGCGCGTGGTGCTGTCATCCAGCAGCATGTCGATGCTCGGAGTCGCGGCCGCGACGCCGTCGACCTTCTCGATCTTGCTCGACATCGCAGAGGGAGAGCGGCTGGAAGTTGCCGCTGAACATCGAGCCGATGCTGACGATGTCCTTGTCGGCGTAGTACTTGCTGCCGCCGCCGATCAGGGCGTTCATCTTGTTGGCCATCGAGCCGAACACGACCAGGGCCATGATGCCGATGGCGATGCCGGTGATGGTCAGGGTCGAGCGGAGCTTGCGGCGTCCGAGGTCGCGCACGAGTCGCATTGGGGTCTCTCCTTCGTCGGTCTGGATGTAAGCGCTCTCAGGTTTGTTCGAGGACGCCGCGCCCGGCGTGCCTCGTCGTCATCGCAAAGTTACGGGTCAAGGCCCGCCGCGCAGTCGTCCGAGATGGCGAAAGGGCGCTCGTCCGCTGGGCTGAAAGACGCCTCATCCGGAGGGATGACGCGGAACGCCGAGCCGCGAACGTGGCTGGGAGCGGCGGCCCCGGACACTTCTCGATCGGGTGGTAGACCCCTTGGCCGGCGTTCGGTCCCGCGACGTTCTGCGCGAGCGAAGCGGGCCTTCGGTCGGGAGCTGTGCGGTCCGTCGGCCCGGGCCGTCTCCGACGAGGCTTCCTTGCCTGAATTGCATGGACCGTAGTTGGGCGCGTTGTCGCGGCCCCGCAGCCGTCGTGAAGGCAGCGCGTGGATCGCGTCAGGTGCCGGCCACGCTTACGACGTCCCGTGCCACGGGCGATTTCCTGGTTGGCGGCCGCCTTGAGGCCAATCGACCGGCCCAATATTCATCCGGCGGAAGATAGGCAAGATGCGCGCCGCCCGGCTTCGCGGCCCCCTCGCGCCTCGCCGCGCCGCCCGGCCTCGGCCCGCTTCGCTCCCGGCGTCGCCGCCCGGCGTGGCCGGACCCGCTAGACCAGTCCCGATCTCGTAGGCGAGGATGACGACCTGAACGCGGTCGCGCAGGTCGAGCTTGGCCAGGACCCGCGAGACGTGGGTCTTGACCGTGGTCTCGGAAACCACGAGCTTCTCGGCGATCTCTGCGTTCGACATGCCGCGGGCGATCAGCTTGAGGACCTCGAGCTCGCGATCGGTCAGCTCGGCCAGGGCCGGGACCGCGTTCTCCTGGGCCGGTGGCAGGCGGCTGGCGACCCGATCGAGCAGACGGCGGGTGATCGACGGCGCCAGCAGCGCTTCGCCCGAAGCCACGATCACGATCGCCTCGACCAGGTCCTCCGGCGGCGCGTCCTTGAACAGGAAGCCGCTCGCGCCGGCACGAAGAGCTTCGACTACGTACTCGTCCAGCCCGAACGTGGTCAGGATCAGAACCTTGAGCGGGTCCTCTACGCCCGGGCCGGCGAGCAATCGCGTGGCAGCGATCCCGTCCATGCCGGGCATCCGGATGTCCATCAGGACGACGTCGGGCCGGAGCTTGCGTGCGAGCTCGACGGCAGTGGCGCCGTCCCCAGCCTCGCCGACCACGGTGAGAGCCGGTTCCGCGGAAAGGATCATCCGGAACCCGGTCCGAAGAAGAGGCTGGTCGTCGACGAGCAGGACACTGATGCTCACGGCTGGCTATCCCTCGATCTGGTTCCGCGGCTGGGTCCGGCCGCAGGGGAATGGCGCGGTGGCACGACGCGACCGATCATCGGCGGCACCACACGCGGCTTGACGAGCGGCATCGGCTCCGGAACGCCCCGGGCGGCTCGATGCGGCTGCGGATGTTCGACCGCCTGGGCACCGGCGCCTCGTTCGGCGGCGGCCTGCTGGTCGGAGGCTCGTTGCGCCGCAGCCGCGCTGGCTGCCCGCTCCCGATCTGCGTGCGCCCGGTCTGCGGACGAGAGAGGAAGCCTGGCGTAGACGCGGTATCCGCCGGGCAGGATCGGCCCCGCCTCGAGCTCGCCGCCGAACAGACCGACTCGCTCGCGCATGCCGATCAAGCCGTGTCCCCCGCCCACCGCGCCGGCGATCAAGGGCGCGGCGGCCCCACGGCCGTTGTCGACGACCTCGATCTCGAGCGCTTCCGGGGAGTGGTGGAGCTTGACCCTGGCGCTCGCCTTTCCGCCGTGCTTGACCGTGTTCGTCAGAGCCTCCTGGACGATGCGGTAAGCGGCCAGGTCCATGCCGTCGGGCAGGCAGCATGGATCGCCTGTGGAAATGAGCTCGACCGGCAGACCCGCGTCGCGGACCTGCGCGATGAGCCGCTCGAGCTCGCCGAGCCCCGGCTGCGGGCCGACGCCGCCATCCTGGGCTCGCAGGACCTCGAGCATGCGCCGCATCTCGGCGAGCGCCATGCGTCCCGCGTTCTCCACCGAGACGAGCGCTTCCTGGGCTGCCGCCGGATCCTTGTCGGCGATGCGCCTGGCGGCGGCGGCCTGGACGATCATGACGCTGACGTGGTGAGCGACGACGTCGTGCAACTCCCGGGCGATGCGGCTCCGTTCCTGGGATACGGCCAGTGCGGCCTGCTCCTCCTGCTCGCGCTCCAGCTGCAGGGCCCGTTCCTCGAGTTCGCGGGTATATGCCCGCCGCACGCGCAGGTTGTCGCCGATGAGCCAACCCAATCCGAATGAGAGGTACGTGATCGACAGGTTCGCGGTCCAGCCGCTCATCGAGTCGAGCGTCGCGTAGGTCGCGAAGCTGACGAAGATGCCTGCCGCGGTTATGGCGGCTGCCAAGGTGGCCCGCCGCCGCGGCTCGTTCGCGGCGACCGTGTAGAAGGCCACGAAAACGCCTGCGCCACCGAGCGAGTCGCGGTAGCCGAGCAGGCTGTAGGCGGTGATGGCGATGCCGACGACGAAAAGGATTCTCATCGGATCGCGGCGGCGCCACGCCAGGGGCAGGGTCTGGAGCACGAGCAGCGGCACGCTCAGGAAGTCGAGACGGATCTTGTCTTGGACGCCCGCCACCAGCGCCGCAGTGGTCAGGACCAGCGCCAGCGCAGCGTCGGCATAGTCCTGGTTCCAGCGGAGACGCGCCAGCGTGTTTCGGGGTAGAGCGATTGCGCGCTGCATGAACGCAAGGTACGCCGCGGCTCGGGTCCGTGCATCCACCCCACGCACGATTCCATGTGAGCCCAGAGGCTGAGTCGGTCTAGAGCAACTCTCCGTGAGACCAGCCAGTGGGCTCGCCTTCGCGTGGGCGCGGCTCCTCGCCGGGGGCGTATTCGAACTTCGGCTCCGGCGGCGAAACCGGTCCGTCCGCCGGCGCCTGGGCGTTCGAGCCCGGCTCGAGCCTGGCCTGAGGCCGGCCGGCAGTTCCCTCAATCGGTCCGACCCCGTAGGGCACCCACTTGGAGGGATCCTGCAGCCGGTGCGCGGAGTCGTTGCCGCGCCGATGGGTCTGCTCGAAGTCGGCAGGCTCGATCCAGAGCCGGTCGCCCTGGAGCAGGCCGCCGACTCCGGCCTGGCCCGCCTCGGTGCGTGGGTTCTGGCAGTACTTGCAGTTCGCCTTGTCGTGGCTCTGGTAGTGGTCGGGCTCCTCGTAGGTGGTGATGTAGCCCTCGTAGTTGCGCAGCACGACCTTGTGATCGGAGTAGCTGATCAGGTAATTCGGCATGACCGGGATCTTGCCGCCGCCCCCCGGCGCGTCGACCACGTACGTCGGAACGGCGTAGCCGGAGGTGTGGCCGCGCAGTCCCTCCATGATCTCGATGCCTTTGCCGACCGGGGTGCGGAAATGGCCGGAGCCTTCGACCAGGTCGCACTGGTAGATGTAGTAGGGCCGAACCCGGAACTCCACGAGCTTGTGAACGAGCGCTCGCATGATGTGGACGCAGTCGTTCACGCCGGCGAGCAGGACCGATTGGTTGCCCAGCGGGATGCCCGCGCGCGTGAGCTTGTCGCAGGCACGGGCCACTTCGGGCGTGAGCTCGTTGGGATGGTTGAAATGCAGGTTCACCCAGAGCGGGTGGTACTTCGCCAGCATCTCGCACAGTTCGTCGTCGATCCGCTGCGGCAGGAAGACCGGCACTCGCGAGCCGATGCGGATGATCTCGATGTGGGGGATCTCACGCAGGCTGCGGATGATCGACTCGAGGAGCTTGGGGTTGAGCGTCAGCGCGTCTCCGCCGGAGAGCAGCACGTCTCGAACTTGCGGCGTGCGGCGCAGGTAGTCGAGCTGAGCCTCGACGTCGTGGCGGTTGAAGTTTTGCGTGGGGTCGCCCACGATCCGCGACCGCGTGCAGTAACGGCAGTAGCTTGCACATTGGGTCGTGACGAGCATGAGGACGCGGTCCGGGTAGCGGTGGACGAGGCCCGGAACGGGGGAGTGGCGGTCCTCGGCCAGCGAGTCCTCCATCATGGCCGTGAAGGCTTCGTGCTCGCAGTCGGTGGGGATGACCTGGCGCCGGATCGGGTCGGTCGGATCGTCGGGGTCGATCAGGCTCAGGAAGTAAGGCGTTATGTCGACGCGGAATTTGTCCGGAGATGAGAGCCCGCGCCGCTCGTCGTCGGTCAGGTTCAGGACGCTGCCGATCTCCTCCACCGAGTTGACGCGGTGGGAGAGCTGCCAGCGCCAGTCGTTCCAGCGCTCGTCGGGCACGTCGGCCCAGATCGGTGCGCGGCGGCTTACGGCGGGCTTGCCGTCCGGACCGAGGGCGCGCGCCGGGTCGCGGAGGTTGACGAACGGCGTCTGGTCGGCGCGCGCCAGGTCGTGCGAGGGGCGCTCGGCGGACTGCGCGGGCGCCGGGGGCTGCCACGCCACGACGGCCTCGGGGCTGCGTTCGCCGGCTCTGGGTTCGACCAAGGCGCGCCTCCGGACTGTGACCGCCACTCGGGGAGCGGCGGCTGCGGCCCGCATAATTCCTATGCAGACTGCATGCAGAGGGATCATACAACGGCCCGAGCCCTGGGGCTCCCGCCACTCGCGGCGCCGTTTCCCACGTGCACCAGACAGACCGCCGCGGCCCCAGGTCAGCGCCGAGCGGCACGCTCCAGGGCGAGTTGCTGGAGCGCCAGGATGGTCATCGCGTCGCGGATCTCGCCGGCCGCGATCATCGCCATCGCCTCATCGAAGTCCACCCAGCGAGTAGCCAGGTCCTCCGTTCCTTCCGGCGCGGCCGGGCCGGAAACGAGGCCCGTGGCTACGAACATGACGGCGTCTTCATCGGTGACGGAATTGGACAGGTCGGCTCGGCACAGCTCGCGCCACTCGCCGCCGGTGTAGCCGGTCTCCTCGGCCAGCTCGCGCCGGGCTGCCGCCTCGGGCTCCTCGTCGAGATCGCCGCCACCCTCCGGGACCTCCCACGAGTATCGATCCGGGGCGTAGCGGTACTGGCCCACGAGGAGGACACGATCGCCGGCGACTGGTACGACCCCGATAGCTCGATGACGGAAATGGACCACGCCGTAGATGCCGGGCTGGCCGTCCGGCCGAACGACCTCGTCGTGGAGGACTTCGATCCACGGATTCTCGTAGGCGACCCGCCTTGAAAGGCGGCGCCAGGGATTCTCTTCGCGCGTGGTCACGTGCGCATGGTAGCGGTGCGTCGCCACGCTGGAGTCGAGGGCCGGGAACCGTCGGGAGAACGCGAGCGTCGTAGCCATGTGACGGCGTCCGCCGTCCTCGACGCGACCACCTGGGAGACGACAATGGACACCGATACAACCCACGGAGCGGGCGCAGGCCCGCTGACGATCGGGCGTGTGGTTGCAGCAACCGCCGCCGCCGGCCTCGTCGTCGGTCTTCTCGTAGGCCCCATGATCGCCAACTACCGCGCCACGGGCGCCGACCCGACGGCCACAACCTCCGAGCACACGGTCACGGTCACCGGGACCGGAGAAGTCAGCGTGGCCCCGGACGTCGCCGACGTCATGATCGGGGTGACCGTCCAGAAGCCGACCGTCAAGGAAGCGCAGTCTTCGGCCGCGACTTCGATGACCGCCGCGATCGCGGCCGTCAAGAAGGACGGCGTCGCGGACAAGGACATCGTCACCGTCAACGTCAGCCTCAATCCCGTCTACGACTACGGGTCGGGCAGTTCGGTTCCCAAGCTGGTCGGCCAGTCGTTCAGCAACACGGTCAAGGTCACGGTTCACGATCTGACGAAGCTCGGGTCGATCATCGACGATTCGATCGCAGCCGGCGCAACCATGATCCAGGGCGTCAGCTTCCGGCTCAACGACCCCAAGAGCGTCGAAGCCCAGGCGCGCCAGCTGGCGATGACCGACGCGCGCTCCAAGGCCGATGCGCTCGCCTCCGCGTCCGGAGTACAGGTCAAAGGCGTGGCTTCGATAAGCGAAGTGACGTCTTCGTCGCCGGTCTACGCCACCGGGTCGTTCGACAAGGCAGCGGTTGCCGCCTCGACGCCGATCCAGACCGGGACGACAGACACGCAGATCCAGGTAACGGTCAGCTACCTGATCGGCTGAGGTTGACACGCGGTCGGGCCGGGCCGGAGAGCCGGCGGGAGTGGTTGTGGGAGCTGTCCGGCCCCCGCGCCGCAGAAACATCGCTAAATAACACCGAGTGCCGTGCATTTCGCTACAGCTGTCACTCGATGGCGGGACCAACGGCAGGGTCGGGGGGCGCCGAGGCCGCGTAATACTCATGGGGCAATGCGACTAGACCTCACCAAGCGCAGCGATTACGCGATCCGGGCCATGCTCCTGCTCGCCCACCACGGCGAGGGGCTCATGAGCAGTCGCCAGATCGCGAAAGAGATGCACATTCCGCCGCGGTTTCTGCCGCAGATCATGGGCGATCTCTCTCGAGCCGGGCTCGTCGAGCCGCATCCGGGCCGCTCCGGCGGTTATCGCCTGGTCGAGTCGGCCGGGGATGTGACGCTGCTGCGGGTCATCGAGGCGGTCGAAGGCGACCCGCATCGCCAGGTCTGCGTCATCCGTGGCACGACCTGTGGGCTGGATGGGGAGTGCGCAGTCCACAAGATCTTCTTCTCGGCCGAAGGCGCACTGCTTGACCGGCTGGGTGCGGCAACCCTCGGCGGCATCGTGCAGAGCGCGACCCAGGAAATGGCGGCCACGGCCAAATAGGGCGTCCGGTCACCTAAGGGTCCGGCTCTTCCTCTCGCCTCTCGCCTCTCGCGCTAGTGCGAGTGTCTGGCTTCCCACTCCTCGGCCAGGATGCTCATGTGGATCTCGTCCCAGTACTGGCCGTCGCGGAATATGGCCTGACGGGCGCGGCCTTCCTCGACGAAACCGCACTTCTGGTACGAGCGCAGGGCGCGGGTATTGAACTCGAAAACCGTCAGCGCGACGCGATGCAGCGTCAGCCGGCTGAAAGCGTGCTCGAGCATCAATTCCGTGGCCTCGGTCCCGTAGCCGTGTCCCCACGCGTCGCGCTCGCCGACGGTGATGTGGAACAGCGTTGAGCCGTTCTCGCCGTCCAGCTGGCTGAAGGCGCAGGTCCCGATCAGTCGCTCGGTTTCGCGGATGTGGATGGCCATCGCCAGGAAGTCGGAGCCCATGATCCGGGCGTAGAAGAAACGCTGGATCTCCTCGGTGGAGAGCGGTGCTTGCTGGTAGCGAGTCAGCCGCGCTACCTCCGGGTCCGCATACCAGCTCAGGAAGGCCCGGAGGTTGTCGCCGCGATGACGCCGCAGCACCACGAGCCGGCCTGCGAGAGACTCCGGGTGCCAGGCGCTGCGCTCAGTGACCGCCGCCATTTGAGCCTCCGGATCGGCAGGGAAGACCTGAAGTCGCCGTCGCGCGAACTGCACAAGTCGAAGGTATACCATCGCCGCCATGCGTGGCTGGAGCGAGTTGGCGGAGCGCGTCGGAGGGACCACCCGGACATCGGAAAAGACAACGCTGCTGGCCGCCTATCTGGTTCGATTGCCCGTCGATGAGTTGCGGCCGGCCGCAACGTTTCTGACCGGTCGACCCTTCCCGGAGTCGGACCAGCGCTCCGTCGGATTGGGCTGGGCGACGATCGCGGCCGCGGTCAGCCAGATGTCGGGCACGCCCCTCGAGGCGCTCGGCGAGGCGTACGACCGATCGTCCGACCTCGGGACCGCCGTAGCCGATCTGCTCGCTTTGCGCCCGGTCCAGCCCGATGCGGCCGACGGCCTGACACTGAGCGAGCTGGCCGATGCGTTCGCCGCAATGGAAGCGGCCCCGGGCCCCGCGGTCAAGGGCGCGCTGTTCGCCTCCGTCCTGGCCAGGTGCGAGCCTGCAACCGCCCGCTTCGTTGTCAAGATTCTCACCGGCGAGCTGCGGATCGGGCTGCGTGAAGGGCTGCTGGAGGCGGCGATCGCGCAGGCCTTCGGCCAACCCCAGCCGGACGTCAGCTGGGCGGGAATGCTTACCGGCGATGTCGGCGAGGTCGCCGTGCTGGCCAAAGAGGGCCGACTCACCGAGGCTCGTCTTCGCCTGATGCATCCGCTGCGGTTCATGCTCGCCTCGCCGGCCGAGGACGCGACAGAGATCCTGGCGCGTCTGGGTCCGCAGGTCTGGGTCGAGGACAAGTACGACGGCATCAGGGCCCAGCTTCATCGGCGCGGAGCCGAAGTCCGCCTCTACAGCCGCGAAATGCACGACATCGGCGGTCAGTTTCCGGAGATCGTTCGCGCGGCGGCCGAGCTGCCCTGGGACGGCATCCTCGATGGCGAAATCCTGGCCTACGCCGATGGCAAGGTCCTGCCCTTTCAGGCTCTCCAGGCTCGCCTCGGCCGAAAGGACCCCGGCGCCGAGTTCCTCGCTGACGTGCCGGTCATCTATGTCGCATTCGACGTGCTGGCCCTCGGACCGCGCTCGGACCGAGACGGGACCGCCCGGGTCGAGCCGCTCCTCGAGAAGCCGCTGGTGGAGCGACGCGCTCGCCTGGAGGCTCTCGCGCTGCCGCTGGCAACGGACGGCGGCCGATTCGCGCTATCGCACCTGATGACGGTCGAATTCGGTCGAAGCGCTCGATCGAGTCTTTGCCGAAGCGCGGGCCCGACGCAACGAAGGCCTGATGGTGAAGGACCCCGACAGCGGCTACTCGCCGGGCAGGCGCGGTCTGGGCTGGCTCAAGATGAAGCGGGCCCTGGCGACGATCGACTGCGTCGTCGTCGGTGTCGAGGTCGGCCACGGCAAGCGCCATGCCGTACTGTCCGACTACACGTTCGCGGTTCGCGACGAAGCCGCCGAAAAGCTCGCCACGATCGGTAAGGCGTACACGGGTCTGACCGACGCGGAAATCGCCGAGATGACCCGCTGGTTCGAAGCCCATACCATCCGCCGCTTCGGCCGTTTCCGGCAGGTCGAGCCGACGGTGGTGGTCGAAGTCGCCTTCGACGTGATCATGCGATCGGCCCGGCACCAGTCGGGTTTCGCGCTTCGCTTCCCGCGCATAGTCCGGATCCGGACGGACAAGACGTCGGCCGAGATCGACACTCTCCAGACCGTCGAGCGGCTCTATCGCGATCTCCAGTACGGCGCGGAATACCTGATCACCGCAGGCTCGCGGCGTCCACCGCGGAAGCCCGCCGGCATCGCTTGAACAAAGGCCCTGTGGCGGCCCTCCCGGGCAGTTATCCTGAGCCGATGTTCGCTTCCTTCACGCCTGCCCAGTCGGTCGCGCTGACATTCGTGACGTCTCGCCTGATCATCCAGGGCACCGTCGAGACCCGCGTCCGGCGCGTGGCGGACATCTTCAACGAAGCCGACGTGACGCATCTGATCCTGACGAACGCCGTCTTCCTGGAAGTCGGTTCGCGGCGTGTCGTCGCCCAGGCGGCCGTGGCGCAAATCCCGCTGGAGGACATCCTGTTCGCGCACCCGAGCGGGCCGACCGAAGGCACTTCGGAGATGCGCGTGCCGAAGCAGGCGGTCAGGGCGACGCTGCTCCTGCCGCCCTTCACGATCGATTGCCAGATCCACCTGGCGTACGAGTCCGAGCTGCGCATCGCCATGCAGGCCTACGAAGGCAAATTCATGCCGGTGACCGCGGCGAAATACTGGGCTTACGGGGTCGCCGAGTCGCCCATCGACGTGGATCTGCTGCTCGTCAACCACGCCCGCACGTTCCTCGCCGTGCCTTCGGTGGCGGGCTGGCAGTCCGAGGCTCCGCAAGGCGAAGGCGCGGGTCACCGATCCAGCACCTGGTAGCGCGAGCGCCGGCAGGCAGCCAGCCCGAGTTCCCGCCGGGTTAGCGTTCGACCGGCAGATCCAGACGGTCTCCCCATTCGGCCCATCCGCCGCTGTAGACGGCGATGTCCTCGTAACCCATCAGGCACAGCACGAAGGCCAGCTTGGCGGCACCGGGACCGGCCGAGTCATAACAGACCAGACGGCGACGCTGGTCCACCTGCGCTCCGCGGAATAGCGCCCGCAATTCGTCGGGTTCGCGGAAGCAGCCGCTCACGGGCGCCGTGGCCGCGGCCGCCGGAACGTTGATCGCGCCCGGTATGTGCCCCAGGCGCCGGCTCGTGCCGGCATGCCCGAGATATTCGGACTCGGTCCGTGTGTCGATGATCTGGGCCGCGTGCGAACCGATCATGTCCCGAACCTCGCTCGCCGTCACCTGGCGACGGGCCTCGAGATGGGGCGTGAACAGGGCCGGCGGACGTAGTTCCTGGCCGCCCGACAACGGCCTGGCCGCTGCGAGCCACGACTCCACGCCACCGTTGAGGATGCGTGTGGACTCCATGCCGTAAACCCGCAACGTCCACCAGGCCCAGGCGGCGTAAGCGCCGGCCGTGTCGTCGTAGAGAACGCCGATCATGCCGTTCCCGAGCCCCGAGCGCGCCATCGCGGCGGTAAGTCGCGCCGGCCCGGCGATCTGGAACATGTCGCCGTCTTCGTCGGGCTCCGCCAGATCTGCCTGCCAGTCGAGGTAGCTTGCGCCGGGGATGTGGCCGGTCCCGTAAACACGCCTGCCCGAACCGTCGGGTCGCCAGCGTACGTCGAGGACCTGAAAGCCGGGCCGCGGCAGGTTCTCGGCCAGCCATTCGGGCGTGGCGATCAATTCCGCTCGAGGGTACCCGTTCATGCCCTCGCAACCTCACGCTGGTGCTCCACGGGGAGGCAGCCCTCCCGGCGCCTATGATAGATAGCGATGGTCAGCCCATTCCTCCCCGACGACGAGAAAATCCCGGCGCTGCGTGAAGCTCTGCCCGCCACGGCGGCCGGCATCTACCTCAACACCGGAACCTGCGGGCCGCTGCCGCGCGAAACAGCACATGCGATGGCTGAGGCCGAGGCCTGGGAGCTCCGCACCGGCAGGGCCGATCGCAATTACTACGAGGATTCACTCGAGCGCCGGGCCGAAGCGCGTGCCGCGGTGGCCGCCGTCCTCGGAACGGGCCCGAACCGCATCGCCCTGACCCACGCCACCACGGACGGCATGAACATCGCGGCCTGGGCCGTTGACTGGCGCGAGGGCGATCGTGTCGTGACCACTTCCCTCGAGCATCCGGGCCTGCTGGGGCCGCTGCGGGCGCTGCGCGATCGGCGGGGCGTAGAACTGAGCATCGCCGAGATCGGAATGGGCGGCGACTCGGCCGAAGTGCTCGCGGCGCTGGATCGGGCGATCGTGCCGGGGACGCGGCTCGTGGCCCTGTCGCACGTCATGTGGGCCACCGGTGCGCGGCTGCCGATCCGCGAGATCGTCGAACTGGCCCACGCACGGGGGGCGCTCGTGGCGGTCGACGGTGCCCAGAGCGCGGGTGCGATACATCTCAACGTCGAGGAACTCGGGCCGGACTTCTATTCGATCTCGGCCCAGAAGTGGCTGCTCGGGCCGGAGGGCATGGGCGCGGTCTACTGCGCCGAGTCGGTCATGGATCGGCCGCGGCTGGCCTTCTCCGGCTGGGCGAGCTTCGAATTGATGGACCTGGCGGCGGCAGGCGACCTGTGGCCGGATGCTCGCAGGTTCGAGATCGCGGGCTTCCACCAGCCGTCGGTCCTGGGCTTCGCCCGAAGTGCCGCCTGGCTCTCGATGTACGTCGGTCTGCCGTGGATCTACGGGCGGATCGCCCGCCTCGCGGAGGCGACGGCCGCGATGCTCGGCGAGGTCTCGGGTGTAGAGGTGCTTACGCCGTCGGGCGGTTCGTCCGGCCTCATCACCTTCCGGATTGGCGGCTGGAAGGCCGCGGTCGCGTTGCGCGAACTGGAACAACGGACGCTCTGCATTGCCCGAACGATCCCGGCGCTCGACGCCATCCGCATCAGCGTCGGCTTCTTCAACACCGAAGGCGAGTTTCGCCGCTTCCGCGACGGGGTCGCGCTGGTGGCCGAGAACACGCCGGAGACGATCCCGCATCGCCCGAAGATCGAGGTCTTGCGCGGGGGCGTGGACTAGGCTATCGCCTGTCGCGCCGAACCGCGGCAAGCCGCGGCGGGGTGTACGATCCGGCGCGCGGCGGGGGAGTAGCTCAATTGGTTAGAGCATGGCTCTTATACAGCCCCGGTTGAAGGTTCGAGTCCTTCCTCCCCTACCAGCTCCGCCGCCGACCGCCCCGCCCCCCCCGCCGCCGCCGTGGCGGCCGTCGTCGTCGCCGCTGTCGATTGGCGCATCCGAACCCACGGCCCGGCCCGGCCGGCCGTTCGAGGCATTCAGCGGATAGAAGAAGACCCCTGTGGAGCTCTCGCTCGCAGGGGTCTTCGCTCAGAGTCGATCTGTCAGGCGTGGGCCATCTGTGCCATCTGCGGGGCGAGCATCTGCGAGAGCTCGGGCGAGGTAATGGGATCGTCTTCGACGATCTTGCCGCCGGCGAGCTTGTAGTAGGCCATGCCCCGTGCGGAGATCTTCTCTCCGGCCTGGGTCAGTTCCAGGGTGAACCGGGCGACCACCGAGTCCCCTTCAGCCACGAGCTCCACGAGGTGGAAGTGCGGGGCGACCGACCAGAACATGGTCAATATCCCCTTGAACTGGTCCCGATCGGCATTGCCCATGCCGGGGTTGACGTAGTTGGGCGCAAGCAACTCGTCGACGAGATCGAGCTTGCCGCCCTCCAGGACCTCGGTCATGAAGCGGCTAACGACAGCCTTGTTCTGCTCGATTGACGCCATAGCGTCCCTTCTGGGTTGGTGACCCGCCCGGGGCGGCCGGTCTCGCTTTTGGCCCGGCGCGACGGTCTGAGCGACCGATATGGGACGCCGCGCTGGTGGGAGCCTCGGCTCCCTGCCTCCTCCCGGTCGGCGGAGTATGCACGGCTCGATCCAGGTCGAGTACGAAGATCCGTCTGCCGGGCCTCGGTGATCTGGAAAGCGAACCGATGAGGCTGAGATCGACAGACAGGCGACTCGATGGAGAATCCGCCGATCGATAGCCGCTCGACGCCCCGGTCCCGCGCTGCGTCAGCCGACCTTCGACTGCTCGACTATCACGACCCGATTTCCGTCCGGGTCGCGCACGGTGAACGCCGGCATGGGCAGAAGCCGGATCTCATCGTCCACGTCCACGCCACGGGCTTGCAGGTCCGCGTGCACGGCTTCGATGTCGTCGGTGGTCAGGCGCACCTGGCCGTCGATTCCCATACGAACCTGGTTGGGGCCGCGAACCAGCGCCAGCGTGGTCGTCGAGCCCGGGGGCGCAACCTCGATCCAGCGCTCGCGACCCACGATCGTGTCGAGGCGCAATTCGAGTCCGAGCACGCCCGTGTAGAACTCGAGCGCGCAATCTTGGTCGCGGACCGGAATGCCGACAGTGCTCACACCGGTGATCCGGGTCTTGATCATGTTTGTGACCATCTCGGTTCCCCCTTTCGCAGCTCGCTGCAGCGCCGACTCAGCGGGTCAATCTTCCTGCAAAGACCGCCGGCTGCCTAGCCTGCCGGCCGAAACCATGGCTCTCTGTCGCACCCGCAACCAGCCGGGCTCGGACGCGGCCAGCCCGTTACGGTAGGCTGCCGGCCATGCACGACAGCCGGCCGTCGCCGATCCCGATGCGGCACCAAATTTCCGAAAAGACCGTGGCCCTGGGAGCGCTCTTCTGTCTGGGCCTCCTTGCGGTCGGCGTCCTCTACCAGCCGTGGAACACGCCGGCCATCGGCTTCGACTCCACCGCTTCGGTCCTGTTCTTCGACAGGTTGGCCAGCCACCAGACGCTCGAGGCTTTCGTCGGCTCGACGCCAAAACCCTTGATGACACTGCTTTACGGCCCGGCGTTCAACCTCTTCCACGATTGGCGGCTGGTCAGCGCCGTCGCGACGGTCGAATTCGCGGCCATGCTGGCGGCCGTGGCCGCGCTGGCCTGGAGGACGAGCGGACCTGTGGCAGCAGGCGCGGCTGCGTTCGGTCTCCTCGGCTGCCAGCTGCTCGTCCTCGACGGGGCCCTCACCTATGCGAACCCGTGGGCGATCCTGTTCTGGGCACTGGCGGGTCTGGCACTCACCGAGGCTTCGCCGCGGTACGGTCTTGCCGGCGTCGCTCTATTCCTCGCGACCCTGATGCGAGTGGAGACGATCCTCATCCTCGTCCTGGCGGTGCTCGTTCTGGTGGCGTGGCGCTTCCTGCCGAATCGCTGGATGCCGGCCGGATCGAGGCCGCCCATGCGAGCGGCGTTGCTGCTGGTCGGGTTTCTCGCGCTGCCGGTGATGATCGTCCACGACTGGCTGCTCACGTCGAACGGCTTCTTCTGGCTCGACGTCTCCGCCATCGCCTCGAGGGCCGATCCTTCGTCCGTCGAGACGCCCGTGCAGGTAGCCCGCGACCTCGCGCGGCATTATGCCGCCGCCTGGCCGCTGGCCTTCCCTGCGGTCGTGGCTGTCTTCGATCTCGTTCGCCGCCGGAGTTTTGTCGTCCTGCTCGGCTTGCTGGCGTGTGGACCGGGCGTGCTCGCGTTCCTCGAGCTTCTGGCGGTGAGAGGGGTCTACGTCTCGTACCGGTACAGCATCCCCGCCGACGCGGCGCTGATCTTCGCGGCCGCGCTCGGAGCCGGCGCTATCGTGCGATTCCTGGCGGCGCTCGTCCGCAGCCGCCGGATGGCGCCGATGGCGTTCGGCCGGCTGACGCCGATTGCGTTCGGCCGGCTGACGGTTGCCCTGGCCGCGGTGGCCGTCGGCGCCGTGATCTCCGTGGCGCTCGTCAGGCCGTACGCCCTCGACTCGGCCACGCTGGCGACGATCGACGATTACAGGGCGCTGCAGACTAACTACCAGCGGCTTCTGCCGACGATCACGGCCGCGGAAGCGGCGCTGCCCGACCAGCCGACCTGGTCGCTGGCCGACAACCAGCATTACTTCACCGGCCCGCCGCCGAGGCTGTACGTTCCGCCGCTCCTCAGCGCGCGCATCGCCATCGACCTGCGCCTGCCCGTCTGGGCCGTTCGCGCCGGCCCCCTGCGCGGCAACCCGGCGACGCTGCAGGTTGCGGTACCCTCGATCGCCTATATCGACGCGCGCCAGGGCGGAGATCCACCCGATCAGATTCGACCGTTCGAGGTCGAGCGCACGACCCGAGTCGGGGACGTGATCGTCGAGCCGATCGTCGCGCTCCCGGCCGACGGCCTTTGGGTGGTCAAGCTCAGCCCCGCGCAATGAGCGCTCGCCCGCCCGACGAGCTGCCGGCCGAGGCGAGGCCCTGGAACGACGCGCACCCGGCTCCCTCGTGGAAGCCGCCTGCCCCGCGCCGCGGTTTCGATCGCTCGCGGCTGGCACCCACATTTGTCGTCGCAGCGATCATGGCGGGCGTGGTTCTCGGCGGGATAGGCCTGGACCGGGTCATGGCCGCCCCGAGCGCGGGTACGGTTGCACTCGGCGGGTCGATCGAGATGGACGCCGCGCCGGGCTGGGTGCTCGCTCCGGCCGGCGCGAGCGACGGGCCCGCCGGGTCCCGAGCGGTTGGCGAGTCCAGCGGCCCGAGCGCCTCCGGCGGCTGGATCGAGCTGCGCAAGTCCGACGCGCTGCTCTACGCGACCGTGATCGACCAGAGCTACAGCGGCGGAGCCGCCGCGATTCTCAGTCAGCAGGAAACGGATCTTGAGTCCGAAACGGCCCAGGTCAGTTTCGGCGACGAGCAGAACGTCACAGTCGGCACGAACCCGACGGCCATGGCGGTTTTCGAGGCGGTGGTTTCCGACACTGCGCAATCTGGGACGGTCGACGGGGAGCTGGTCGCCATGGTCGTCGACGGCCACGCGGTGGCGATCGAAGTGTTCATTCCGCAGGGCGGATTCGGCTCGATCTCCGACGACGTCGCGGCGATGGTCTCGAGCGTGAGGGCGGCGCCATGATCGCGCCTTCGGACCGAGCCTCCGCCCGCGTCCGCCGCTGGGGCGTCCAGGCCTCGCTGATCCAGCCGCGCCAGCCGGCCTTCTGGTTGTTCGTCGTGACCCTGGCGATCGGCGGCTACTTCTTCCTCGACGAGCAGCTGGCCCTGAGCACGCTGGCGCAGGCGTACTCAGTGTCATGGTTTCTCGTTCTGGCCTATGCGCTGCCCGTGGCCGTCGCCGTATACAGGCTCGACCTGTTCGAGCGCGAACCGAAGCTGATGCTGGCGGGTGCGCTGCTCTGGGGCGGCGTGATCGCGACCAGCTTCGCGGGCTTCGCCAACGAAGCCTGGCTCTCGGTGCTGGGCAAGGTGGCGCCGGACCTGGCGGCTCCCTGGGGAGCTGCGATCGTCGGCCCAGGAGTGGAAGAGACGCTCAAGCTCATGGGCGTCGTCACGCTCTACCTGATCGCCGCGAGCGAGTTCGACGGAGTGATGGACGGGTTCGTCTACGGCGCGATGGTCGGCCTGGGTTTCACTGTCGTCGAGGACGTCTCGTACTTCATCCAGGCCGCGGCGCTGGCACCCGGGGGAGTGTCCCAGTCCGGACCGGTTTGGGACACATTCCTGATCCGGGTCGTCGGCGGCGGGCTGTACGGGCACGTGCTGTTCACGGGTCTAATGGGCATCGGCTTTGCCTACCTGGTGACCCGTACCCGATCGGCGATGTCGCGGCGCGTGCTCGGATTCGCCTTGTGCGTGGCCGCCGGAGTCGCGGCGCACGCCGTCTGGAACTCGCCCTGGATGCAGACCCTCCTGGCTTCGTCCAACGGCGAGCCGAGCGTGACCCAGTGGATCGCCTACGGCGCGGTGAAGGGTCTGCCGTTCCTGCTGCTGCTCGGCCTGCTCGTGTATTTCGCGACGCGCAGCGAGGAGGCCAACTTCCGCGCGATCGTGGCCGGCGAGCCCGATCCGGCGGTGATCACCGAACCGGAGATCGCATCGTTGCGGAGCCTGCTGGCGCGGCGCTCCGCGCGGAACGCGGCTGGCCGATCCGGTGGACCGGCGGCCGCCCGGCTCGTCGGCAGGCTCCAGGCGGCTCAGGTCGAATACGGGCTTGTCCGGAGTCGAGTGGCTTCACTCGACGATCCGGCTCTCGAAGTCGAGCGCCGCAAGATCTATTCGATCCGCGCGGAGCTGGCGCGGTTGCAGGGCGAAGGCGCGCCGGGTGGCGCTGCGTGGACGCCTACCCACCTGGCTCCGTACGAGGGCATCCCCGCCTGGGCCGCGCCCGATCCGCAGCAGCCGCCCATCGCAGTCCTGCCGCCCTGGCTCGAGCTGGCGGTCGTTTCGATAGCAGGCGACTGGGCGCAGGTTCGAGCCGCAAATGGCTGGCGCGGCTGGGTCGACGGGCGCCTATTGTTACCTCGCGGCTGATCGCAGCGAGAAGGAGGGGCATGAGGAACGCAAAGCTCGGCACGGGCGGCGCACTCTTGCGGCTCGCCGCAGTCGTGTTGCTGGGGGCGGCCGTTCTCGCGATTGTGTACAGGTCGACTACGGGCCCCGGAAGCGGGGCGAATGACCTTCGCTTCGGTTGGCAGGCCGCCGGCGTATCGCCCGGCGTTGCTGCACTGGCGCGGCCGGTGGCGTTGGCAAGCGGCCTTGTCCTGCTCACGTCCGACGGAGCTGCCCAGGTGATCGGCAACGTATCTGCGACGGCCTGGAGATCGTCCGACGGGTCGAACTGGTCGCGGCTCTCGCAGCCGGGCGCCATCTCGGAAGCGGGCCGCTCGATCACAATAGTGGCTGCCTGCCCGGACGGACACGGCGGGCTCGTTGCCGCCGGTCAGAGTGCGGTAGCCACCGACCCCACGCTCGCATTGGACGCGACGATCTGGCACTCCTCCGACGGCCGGACTTGGGAGAGGTCCACGGTCGATGGCGCCGTCGGGGCCACGGTTCAGGAGGTGGCAGTCGGGTCCGGAACCGTCGTGGCGGTTGGGTTGGCGCAGCCGGGCAATGCCGGCGTCTATGGGGCGTTGGCCTGGTACTCGAGCGACGGGGCGACCTGGCGTGCGGCCTCGATAAGCGGAGCCGCTGGCCACTCGCTTCTGGCGGTCGCCGCATGGCGCGGCGGTTTCGTTGCGATAGGCAGCGGCTTGGACAGTGTCGTTACCATTTGGACCTCGACGGACGGGAGTGCCTGGACGAGCGTCGGCACCCTCCCGAGTGGCTTCGAGGTGCGTCGACTGGCTGCCTTCGCGAACGGGATAGTCGCCCTCGGCAACACCTACGGTAAGCCTGCGAGCCTGACCTCGGGTGACGCGCGATCGTGGACGCAGGTGCCCTTTCCCGTCCGCGAGCTGGATAAGCAGTCCAACGTTGGACTCGACGATGCTGTCGAGGTAGAGGGCCGGCTCGTGGCGTTCGGCTATTCGGCCATTGGGGTCGTTCCCGAGGCCACCAACGTGCCGCCAGCTCAGGTGCTGGTCTGGGTCTCGAACGATGGCTTGAGCTGGCGCCTTCTCCCGCCGGACGCGACGCTCGCCGGGTCGATAAGCGGGGTCTCGGTTCTGGGGAGCCACATTATCGTCACGACCAGCGGCCCCGCCGGGTCGCCGATCTACCTGGGCACTCCGGCGGGCTGATCTCTGCCCGGCTGCTACCTCTCAGTGGCCTGGATCCTGATGCGGGCGTCAACGATGACCGCGCCTTCGGGCAGGACGATGACCGGGTTGCAGTCCATCTCGAGGATCTCGGGATGGTGTTCGACCATGGCGCTGACCCGCAGGAGCAAATCCTCCAGACCCGCCACGTCGCACTTGGGCGCGCCGCGGAAGCCGTCGAGGAGCGGGAACGTCCGCAGCGAAGTCACCATCTCGTGGGCGTCGCGGTCGGTCAGCGGGGTGATGCGGACCTTGACGTCTTTGAGCACCTCTACTGCCGTGCCACCCGCGCCGCAGGCCACGACCGGCCCGAAGAGCTTGTCGTGGACGACGCCGACGAGCATCTCGACGCCGCCGGCGGGGACCATGCGCTGGATGAAGAACTTCTCCACCTGCGTGCCCTGGGCGGCGATCCGGGCGGCCATGGCGGTCGCCGCCTCGGTCACTTCGGCGGCGCCTTCGAGATTCAGGACGACCGCCTTCGCCTCGGTCTTGTGGATCAGCTTCGGCGCAACTCCCTTGAGCGCGACCTTGCCGCCGATCTCGACCGCGGCGGCGCCGGCCGCTTCGGCGGTGTCGGCAAGACGCCACTCCGCCATCGGCACGCGATAGTCGCCGAGTAGCTTGGCGACTTCGTCGGGCAGGAGCCAGCGCGACTTCTCGCTACCCGACTTCTCAAGCGATGCCAGCACGTCGGCCACCAGCGCCTTCGCGTCGGAAGTTCGGAGATCGTCGTACTGGGGCACGACGCCTTCAGGAGTCTCGGCCCAGATGCCGTACCGGACGGCGTGGGCGAGAGCCCGAGCGGCGTCTTCCGGGAATGGATAGGACGGGATCGAGAGACCTTCGGTCCTGAGCGTGTCGGGCGTGCCCTTGCTCGAGAGGAAGACGGAGAGGAGCGGGATGTCGCGCTCGATTTCGAGTGCGGCCGCCCGTACGCCGGCGGCGATTTCCTCGGAGTTGGTCACGAGGACCGGGACGTAGAGGATGATCACGGCGTCGATGCCGTCCCACTCGGCCAGCAGCTTGAGGGCCTTGCGGTAGGACTCGCCCGGAGCGGCGGCGATCATGTCGACAGGGTTGTTGAGCCCGGCGTCGGCCGGCAGGAACTCGGCCAGCTTGGCCTTCAGCTCGTCCGGGACCTGGGGCACGACCAGTCCGTCGGCCTCGCAGGCGTCGGCGCAGAGGATGCCGGGTCCGCCGCCGTTGGTCAGGATCGCGACGCGGTTGCCCTTCGGGCGGGGCTGGTTTGCCAGGAGTGTGGCAACGTCGAAGAACTCGCCCAGCGTATCGGTCCGGATGACGCCGGCCTGCTTGAACAGCGCGTCGACCGTCACGTCCGAGGCGCCGAGCAACGCGCCGGTATGCGACGAGGTGGCGCGGGCGCCGGCGGACGAGCGGCCGCTCTTGACCGCGAGGATCGGCTTCTGGCGGCCGACCCGGCGGGTGATCCGGGCGAACTTGCGCGGGTTGCCGAGCGACTCGAGGTAAAGGGCGATGACGTCCGTGGCCGGATCGTCGGCCCAGTACTGGATGAAGTCGTTGCCCGAAAGGTCGGCCTTATTGCCGACCGAGATGAAGGTCGAAAGGCCGAGATTCAGGGTGTTGGCGTATTCGATGACGGCCAGGCCGAGCGCGCCGGACTGGCTCAGGAACCCGACGTTGCCCTGGATCGGGGCGTTTGGCGAGAACGTGGCATTCATGCGCACGTCGTCGTGGGTATTGATCACGCCCATGCAGTTGGGCCCGATGACTCGAATGCCGGCCTCGCGCGCGATCGAGAGCAGTTCCTTCTGCAGTTCCTTGCCGGCGGGTCCGGTTTCACCGAAGCCGGCGGTGATGACGACCATGCCGTGGACGCCCTTCTCGGCGCATTCACGGGCGGCCTGCAGAGTGAGCTTCGCCGGCACGACGATGACGGCCAGATCGACCGGGCCCGGGATGTCGAGGATCGACTTGTAGGCGCGGACCGACTGCACGACCTCGGCGCCGGGGTTGACGGGATAAACCGGACCGTTGAAGCCGCCGTCCATGAGGTTGTGGAAGACTTCGCCGCCGATGGTCTTGCGCTTGCGACCGGCGCCGATGACCGCCACGGAACGGGGAGCCAGCATTCCCCGGACGGCGTTCATTGCCGCGACCTGTTCGCGCGCCTCGAAGCGTGCCCGCGCCTCGGGAGTCAAGGACGTGGCGAACTCGACGCGCACCAGACCGGGCTCGCTCTTCATCGTCACGCCGAAGCCGCTGTCGCGGAACAGTTCGAGCATCTTGTCGTTTTCGGCCAGGACTTCGGCCTCGAAAACCGCCACGCCGTCTTCGTCCGCGGCCTCGGCCAGTCGCTTCAGCAGCAGCGTCCCCAGGCCGCGGCCCTGAAATGAATCGGTGACGGTGAACGCGACGAGAGCGCGATCGGCCGCCAGCCTCTCGTAGCTCGCCTGGCCCACGACCTCGCCGCCGAGGACCGCGAGCACGCAGCAATCCTCGCAGTCGATGCCGGACCAGTGCCTCGCGGTGAGTGTGAGATCCGCGTCGCCGGACCGGAATCGCAGCCGGCGCGATTCCGCGGAAAGGCCCGTGAGGAAGGCGAGGATGGCCGGCTCGTCGGCCGGGCGGCTGGCCCTGATGCGCACGGACGAACCGTCGCGTAGGACTGCGTCGATGTCGCCGGGCTTGTAGGTCGTGCTCATATCCGTCTTCGTTCTCCAGGGTAGTGGCGTGCGGTCACGCGCCGAGCTAACCGAAGCGTCGGCGATCTGCTCCGAGCTTCCGCGATCGGGATGCTACCGGAGTAGGGCCAATGGGCGCCCGATCCGGGCCGGAAGGCCCGAGCCTCGCGGCCGATCGGGCACGACTCGCCGGCCGGTCTGGGGAGTTGTCGACTACGTCCCATGACCGGGTGCAGTCCGGCACCACCGGTCGCAGCCGGTGCGCTTTCACACCGCCCGATGTGACTGCCCCGGCGCTGGTCAATTCGGGGACGCGCGGGCTGCCGTCCGCAAGTCCGGTGAGGTCTGGTGTGGTGCGCTGCCTTGCGATGACCCTTACAGATCGGTTATCACTCCCCGGCTACCACGGGCCCTTGCGCAACCGGGCCCCGGTGCCATTACGCCCGTACCATTGCCCGGTCCCCCCGGCCGTCCCATTCTCCATTTCGAGACGGGCGTATTGACCCGTGGAGGTAAACCGTGTCGATCCGGCGGACCTGCAGGACGCACGCCAGCTGGCTGATCGCCTCTTCGCTGGCGATGTTGCTGCTGTCCCTGGCAGTCGCCTCGGCGTCGGCTCATTACCACGCGACCCTCTCAGATCCTGTGGTTTCGCCGCGCGAAACCACATTCGGGACGGCGATCGTTTTCTCGGTCATCTATACCGATACGACCGCAGCCGCGCCGCGGTCCGTCCAGGTACAGATCGACGATCTGGTCAAGAACATGACGTCGACCGTGAAGGACTACGCCGACGGCGCGACCTTCAGCGTGTCGGTGGTGACGGTCTCGGTCGGCTGGCATGCCGTCACCTTCCTCGCGACGTCGGCCACCGGCGACCGCGAGGTGCTTTCCTCCGGGTCGGTCACAGTCCACCATTCGAGCGCGAGCCCGAACCCCACTGCCACGCCGCAGCCGAGCGCGACCGCCACGCCGCCGGCGACGCCCAGGCCGACCCCCAGCCCCACGCCGGACGAGAGCTCCAACGCCACGGCCACGCCCCAGCCCGCCACGCCGCAGCCCGCCACGCCGCAGCCCGTCACACCGCAGCCCGCCACGGCCAAGCCATCTGCCCCGCCCACGCCTACGCCCGTGACCGCCCCCGCCGGCGCGGCGACCCTTCCGAGTCAGCCTGCCGCGACGGCGTCCCACGCTCCGGCAACTCCCGCGGTGGCGGGTGCGATCGGATCGTTGGGTCCCGGGGCCGGCGGCGATGTGTCGGGCAATTTGGCGGATGCCACCGGACCGAATGCCGCGACCGACAGCCTCGGCGGTCAAGAGCTTGACCCGGCGGGTTCGTCTACTGCGGGCGCTGCATCCGGCCACGACCTGAGCCTCATCCAGGCGGCTCGGGGCGGTTCCGGCGGAATAACCCCGGGCGGCATTCCGTCCTACCTCGTGATCAGCTACCACGCGCCGCTCTCGCAGCTGGTCGTCCAGCTCGCGCCGACCATCAGCACGGCCGCGGGTGGCACCGCCGCCTGGGCCGCCTTCGTCCTGTTCGGCAAGCGCCGTCGCGACGGCGGCGCGGCCGATCCCGATGTCGAGCTGGCGACTGCCGCCGCGACCGGGCTCGAGGTTGCAGCGGGTCAGGGCCTCACGACGGTGGATGAGTCGCTCATGCCCCGCTGGCGACGACCCAGCCTGCAACAGGTTCGCCGCACCGATCCGCTGCGAGTGGTGGCCGAGTCTCCGAGTCTTTCCTTCGCGGCCAGCGGCCTTCAGACCGGCAAGGACTACGAGCGACGGCAGATCCGCTATCGGCTCGTCCGGCTGCTCGACTGCCCCGACGAACTCCGCTCGGCCGAGATCGGCGTCCTGGATCGCGGCGACGAGGTGCTGCTTCTGGAGCGCCGGGGCGTCTACTGGCTGGTCCTTTGCCCCGACGGGCGTCAGGGCTGGGTGCACCGGATGACGCTCTCGGATTCGGCCGTGGAACAGCAACCCGCCGCGGTTCCGTGGGAGGACCCCGCCATTGCCGATCAGGTCGCAGCGGACGGCGCCGTCCCCGAAGCCTTCCAGGCTGGGACGCCCGAGGTCGAGCCCTCAGAACCCGGTTATCTCGAGGCGTACATGCAGGCAAGGAGTGAAGCCCTGCGTGCCGCGGAACCTTCCGCCCCTAGCGTTCCGGTCGCGGAACCTTCGGCCGAACCGGCTCCCGCCGGAGAACCAGGATGTGCTGGTGCGCGATGTTCGGGACGTAAGAGTGCGGGTACCCGTAAGGCCTCAACCGCGTCCCGGCCTGGTACCAAATCACGTCGCCCTTCACGGTAAATCCGGCCCGAGTCGCCCGCTCCGCCAGGTCCGAGCCCGTGAAGATGTAGCGCCCGTTCTGGTATGCGTCGCGCACGATCATGGCCGCGTAGCGATTTGGTCGAAGGACGCGCGCCAGCAGGACGAAGACGGCCTCCATCCGGTCGAGGAAGGTCGGGTAGTCGGCGCTGTTGGCCAGGTCGCCGTCGTGCTCGGTGACCATGGCGTAGTCGGTTCGCCTGTTGGCATGGTTCTCGGCCAGCTTTCCGCCGGCCATGGTGAGCGGCAGCTGGATGTTGTACGGCGGGTCGGTCGCTATGAAGTCGACGCTCTCCGGCTCGAGATCGGGCAGCACGGCCAGCGCATCCCCCAGCGTCATCGACAGGCCCGTGGCGTCGAAAGTCCGCTGGCCGCCCGGATCGGACGGTCCGATGTCGGCCAGGAGCGGGCCGCAGCCGTCGCGCGTCGCCGCAAGTTCGCGCACCAGCGACTCGTAGACCTCCACCCAGCGCGCTTCGATCTCGATCCCGATTGCCCGCCTGGGTCCGCGGGCAACCGCCGCCCCGAGCAGCGTGCCACCGACGCCGGCGAACGGATCGAGGACGAGCTCACCGCTGGACGTGAAGAACTCGATGAGACGGGCCATCAGCCGCGGAGGCTTGTTCGCACCGTGCTGTTTGCGGAGCTCATGGCCGAGCTCGGACGGGTACGCCGTGCCCCAGACGGACTTGGTGAAGTAGAGCCACTCTTCGCCTGTGAGCTCGTTGAGAGTGTTGCCGGGATGTCTGGGACTCATGCCACGAGCCTATCAGGCGGCTCGACGGCGCGAGCGGTTCCGCGGCGGGCGGGCGGCCCGCTGCCGTCGGTGGGCGGCGGATCGGCGCCCCTCGGGCTTGCGGAATGAGCGCGCTGCGGGTCCGGCCGCGGGGTTACTCTAAAGCCGTCAAGTGGGTTCGCGAGGCGCTTGGGGGGAAAGCGCCACCTCTGGGGCTACCACGTACATGACCAATACCCTCGACCGGAGCGGCGCGAGTCGCGGCTTCGAGTTGCGCCCCCCGCGCCACCGGCTTTGGAGCGACCGCTTCATCGGGCGTGAGCGTCAGCTCGAGCGGCTGGCAGTTGGTCTCCAGAGCGCCGCGGACGGCCAGCCCAACACTCTCATCCTGTCGGGCACGGCAGGGCTCGGGCTGACTCGCCTCCTCGCCGAGACGCGCCGGCGCGTCTCGGCGCTCGCGGAGCCGTTCGCCGCGGTCCACGGCGTAGCGGGGCCGGCAACTGCAGGCGTGCCGTACGCGCCGATCACGTCCGCGCTCGAGGCACTCCTCCGGCCCATGCCCGACGAGGAGCTCGTGGAACTCGTCGGCCTCACCGGGGACGCCATCGCGCACCTCTTGCCGCGACTCCAACCGCGCCTGGCCGCACTCGAACTGCTGCCCGCGCGGCCCCGGATCGTGGCCACCGAGTGGCGCGAGGCCCGAACTTTCGAGGCGGTCCTGGGGTTGCTGGAGCGGCTCGGCCAGCGCCAGCCGGTCGTCCTGATGCTCGAAGACCTGCACCACGCCGACGCCTCCACGCGCGGCCTGGTCACCTTCCTTGCCCGAGTGTCGCGAGGACAGCGCCTGATGCTGGTGGCGACGTACCAGCCCGATCGCCTGGTCCGATCGCACCCCCTCAAGGCTACCCTGGCCGCCCTGTCCACCACTCCTTCGGTGTCGAGGTCGGAGCTCGCGCCTTTCGACCGGACCGAGTTGGGCCAGCTGATCGAGGTCATCGAAGGCGGCCGCGCCTCATCGACGACGCTGCTGCTCGTCTCCGAGCGCTCCGGAGGGAACCCGCTCATCGCCGAAGAGCTGCTCGCCTCGCGACGCGAACTGGCGGGCGTCTCCCTCGCCGGTACGTTCGAGCGCCTGGTGACGGCCCGCGCGGACCTGCGATCCCCCGAATGCTGCCGCGTGCTGCGGCTCCTCTCGATGGTCGGGTCGCCGGTAACGATGCCGACGTTGCTGGCGATCGCGGCCGAGTTCGAGCGCCGTTCTCCGTCCAGACCGCCGCGATCCACGAACGGGGCGCGCAAGGGAGACGGCCTCGATGCGGATATGGAGGTGGGCGTCGCCGAGGGCTTCGAGCACGGCTTCCTGGTCGAGGCGGCCGAGAGCCAGGATCTCGACCCTGCCGCCGAGCGCAGGATCGTCTTCCGACACGAGCTGATCGCGGAGGCGATCGCGGCCGACCTGCTGCCGGCCACCCGGCGCCGCTACCACTCAGCGTTGGGGGCGACGCTGGCCGATGGGCCCGCGCCGGAACCGGGCGCGGCCCTGGTTCACCACCTGGCCGCCTACGAGCTGGAAGAGGCTGTGAAGGCCGCGCTTGCGGCCGCGACCGTCGCCGAGGCGCACGAAGCCGGAGCGGACGCGCTTGCCCACTACGAGCGGGCCCTGACGCTGTATGAGGTCGTCCGCCCGGTGGGGCCCGCACCGCGGCTCTCCGACCTCCAGGTACTTGCCGCCGAGGCGGCTTTCGCTGCCGGCGAACCGGCCCGAGCGGTCGCGTACGCGGAGGCGGCCGCCGCCGCCCTGGACGATCCCCACGAGAGGCTGGCCCTGGGGCTCGTCATGGAGCGATTGGGGCGATACCGTCGCGACGCCGGCGACCACACAGGCGCGCTGTTCGCTTACCGGCGAGCCGTCGATCTCGTGCCGAGGGAGCCCAGCGCGGCCCGCGCACAGGTCCTTGCCTCGATGGCCCAGTTCCGGATGCTCGAAGGCGTCTTCTCGGAGGCCAGACGTTTCGCGCTCGACGCGACGGCGGTGGCTCGCATCGTGGGCGAGCCGGCCCGTCAGGCCCTGCTGCATGCCACCTGCACCCTCGCCGTGGCGGAAGCCTGGGGCGACGATCCCGAACCGGCGGTCGAAATGCTGCGCCGGACGCGGGACGAGGCGGCCGAACTCGGCTATCTGGACGACCTGTTCCGGGTCTACGCCAACCTCACGACTGTGCTCGACCTGCTCGGCCGGCGCGACGAGGCGATCGCCGTCGCTTATGAAGGCATCGCCGAGGCGGAACGCGTCGGGCACGCCACGGTCTACGGCAACTTCCTGCGCGCCAACGCCGCCGACTCGCTCTTCTTCCTGGGCCGCTGGCAGGATTGCCGCAGCCTCTGCCTCGACGCTCTCAGCTGGAACCCGGTGGGCATCGGCTTCCTGTCGCCGCTGCTGAACCTGGCGACCGTCGAGGTCGCGACGAGCGCCGGCGAGTCGGCGGGCCGATTGCTGGGCCAGGTTTTGCTTGCCATCGAGGCGGTGCAGGATCCGCAGTTCTCGGTGCCGGCGCACCAGGCGGCCGCGGCTTACGCACTCTGGCAGGAGGACCTGCAGGACGCCCAGAGGGCGGCCGAGCGAGGCTGGGAACGCGTCAGCGCCACCGAAGACTGGCTGCTGATGGCGCGCATGGCCGAGACATACCTCGAAGTTGATGCCGCGCTGGCGCAGGATGCGCATCGCCGCCGCGACTTTGCCGCGCTGGCCAATGCTCGCGAACGAAGTCTGCCGGTGATCCTCCATGCCGAGGCCGCGGTCCGTGCCTCCGGGGTGCCCGCCCGGACCGGGTCGCGAAGCCACGCCGACATGGCACTCCGCACGGCCCGTGCATTCCGGTCTCGGGTCGAGGGCAGGGACGAAGCGGCCGCCTGGGAGGCGCTGGCGATCGACTGGGCCGAATTGGGCGACCCATACGAAGCGGCCCGCTCCCGCTGGCATGAGGCGCAGGCCATTCTCGAAAAGGCCCGCGGCCGGTCCACGCGGACTGCCGCGCGCGAACCGCTCACCGCGGCGGCCGAAGGCGCGTTCGCGCTGGGAGCCTGGCCGCTCCTCCGGGCCGTCGCCGAGCTCTCGAGACGGGCCATGCTGCCGTTGCCGAAGGAGATCGAGAGCGCGCTCGCGGAGCGGCAGGAACCCGCCCCGATCAAGGCCCCGGCTGGAGCTCGCCCGCAGGGCCGTGCGGGCCAGGCCCTTCACCGTTCGGTCGGCCACCTACCGCCGGCCCAAATCCCTCAGGCCGGCTCAACTGCGGTCGGGGCGTCGGCGGGCTCGGAGTCTGCGGTGGCGGCCGACTTCGTGGCCAGGAGCAACAAGTGGCCCTCGCACGACTTCGGCCTGAGTCGCCGTGAGCTCGAGGTGCTCGCCCTGATCACCGAGGGGAGAAGCAATCCCGAGATCGGACGCCAGCTCTACATCACCCGCAAGACGGTCGCGGTCCACGTCAGCAACATCCTCACGAAGCTTGGCGTGTCGGGGCGCGTGGAAGCGGCTGCGGCGGCCATCAGGCTGGGCCTGGCGGGAACCGAGTAACTCAACCCGGACGCAAAAGGAACCCGGGCAAAGGTCCGGGTTCCTTGTTGTCGCGCGCGGGACCTAGAACCAGCGCTTGCCGCTGGTGTGAGTCAGGAACACGAGGAAGGTGGGAACGAGGGCGTAGAGGACCCATCGTGCCCGGAGCATCGCTTGCTTCACCGCCAACTCCTCAACGTTCGCCTGCACCCCTAAGCGGCCGCCTAGGCCACGTGCATTTTCGAAACGATAGGCTCGGGCAGGCGGCTTCTCAATCGCACTTCCGTACTCGCGAGCACGAAGAGCCGTACCGGTCGAGCACCGCCAAATGGGCCACCGGGCCGTCAGCGGCGGTCGGCGCGACCATCCAGGACGGCATCGACAGCCCCGACCAACGCCTCGGCGGTAAAGGGTTTGGCCAGGTAGCGAATGTTGGGTTCGAGCACTCCCCGGCGGACGATCGTGCTTTCGTCGTGCCCGGAAACGAAGAGCACGTGAAGTCCGGGCACGATCGCGCCGAGCCGATCCGCAACCTCACGTCCACTCATCGTCGGCATGATCACGTCCGTCAGAAGGAGGTCGATCGTCTGTTCGCGAGCCGCAGCCAGTGCCGCCACACCACCGGAGGCGGCGATGACGCGGTAGCCCGCCTGCTGCAGGACGCGCATGGCGAAGCCCCGAACGGAATCGTCGTCCTCGACGACCAGGATCGTGCCTGATCGTGCGGCGCTCGGCTCCGCCGCCGCCCGCGCGGCCGCGGGGGCCACAGGCGCGGGCTCGACCAGTGGCAGGAACACCGTAAACGCCGAGCCGCGGCCCAATTCGCTCGTCGCAGTGACGCTGCCTCCCGATTGCCGGACGATGCCGTAGACCGTGGCGAGCCCGAGGCCGGTGCCTTTGCCGGGGCCCTTCGTCGTGAAGAATGGTTCGAAGACGTGGCTGAGCGTGTCGTCGCTCATGCCGGTGCCCGTGTCGGAGACGGTCAGCGTGGCGTAGCGACCTGGCGCGGCCATCGAATGCGCCCGGGTGTACTCGGAGTCGAGATCTGTTTCGCCGGTTGCGATCGTCAGGACTCCGCCGTCGGGCATCGCGTCGCGAGCGTTTACGGCGAGATTGACGATGACCTGCTCCATTTGACCGGGGTCGGCCATGACGGCCCCGCCGAGTGGCGGCGTCACCGTCACGAGCGAGACGTCCTCGCCGATCAGCCTGCGGAAGAGCGGCTCCAGGCTGCGAACGCTGGCGCCCAGATCGAGCACCGCGGGCTGGAGAACCGTCCGGCGGGCGAATGCCAGAAGCTGCCTTGTGAGCGCGGCCGCCCGGTCGGCGGCTCGCTCGATTTCCTGGAGGTCCTCTCTGGCGCTCGTGCCGTTGTCGAGGTCGATGATCGCCAGGCTCGCGTAACCCCGGATTGCCGTGAGCAGGTTGTTGAAGTCGTGGGCGATCCCACCGGCAAGTTGACCGATGCCTTCCATCTTCTGGGATTGGCGGAGCTGGTCCTCGAGGGCTGAGCGCTCGGCTTCGGCCTTCTTCCGATCGGAGATGTCGCGCGCGATGCTCAGAACCGAGAGCTGACCTCCCAGTTCGATCGTGGTCGAGATCATCTCGACCGGCATGACCGTGCCGTCGCGGCAAACATGCGCGGTTTCGAAGGTGAGGCCGCCGGTGTCCAGCAGCTCGGCAATGCGCGAGGCAACGAGCGCCGCGTTTTCCGGCGTGTCGATGTCGGTCGCGGACATGCCGACCAGTTCTTCCTTTGTGTAGCCGAGGCGGTCGCAGGCGGTTTGGTTGGCTTCGAGTATTCGTCCCGTCAGGTCGCTGATCAAAATGGCGTCGCCGGCGCGCTCGAAGAGCGTGCGGAAGCGCGCTTCCGAGCGCCGCAGTTCCTGTTCGGCTTCGTAGCGGGCGGTGATGTCGACCGCGGCGGCGGCAATGCCGGTGATCTCGCCGTTTTCGGAGCGCAGGGGCGCTTTGCTGATGTCCACGTGTCGCACGCCGCCATCGCCGGGGAACGTCGCTTCATACACCTGGAGCCCTTCGCCACGCAGCACCGCCCGATCCGGGGCGGCGTGAATCTCCAACTCGCCCATGCCGAGTTCGGCGAGCGTCCTGCCGAGGACCGGTCCGCTCGGGTGGTCGGGCAGCTCGTCGAAGGCCTTGTTCGACAGCTGGATCCGCCCATCGCGGTCCTTTGAAGTGATTGGGAATGGGATGGCGTCGATCAGTTGCTGCAGGAAGCGGGCCTGTTCGCGGACGGTCTCCTGGGCGTGAATGCGTTCGCCGATGTCCCGTTGAATGCTGAGGATTGCCGGCTCGCCTGCGAACTCGATCGCGCGCGCCACGATCTCGATCGGCATCAGGCTTCCGTCACGCCGCAGGTGCTCGGTCTCGAAAGTGGCGTAGCCGTCCGCGATGATCCTGGCCAGCCGCGCCGGAACGAGGGCGGTGCTGCCAGGAGCGTTGATGGCGGCCACGGTCATGCCGAGAAGCTCTTCGCGGGCGTAGCCGAGCTGCTCGCAGGCCACGCGATTGGCTTCGATGATCGTGCCGTCGAGACGGTGGATCAGCAGGCCGTCGCCTGCGCCTTCGAAGATCGTGCGGAACTGCTGTTCCGAGCGGCGCACGGCCGCCGCGACTTCATGCTCGACCGCGATATTGCGGACCGACGAGACGACGCCCACGATTTCGCCGTCGGCGTTGCGATGGGCCCGGTTGGTCTGAGCGACCCAGCCTCGCCGCCCCGTCTCCGGAACCACGTACTCGAACTCCCGAGTAGTTGGCGCCTCGCCGGACAATGCTCGGACGAGGTCTTCGCCGACACCGGCGGCCATGATTTCGGGGAATAGCTCCCCGGCTTCGCGGCCGATAACCTGGTCGGCGGCCAGGCCGGTCAACTCCTCCATCGCGGGGTTCCAGACGCGGAACCGCAGTCCGCGGTCGTAGACGAGAAGCCCTTCTCCGGCGCTGGCGATGATCGACTCTGTGAACGCGTTCCGTTCTCGGAGTTCCTCCTCTGCGCGAGTCCGCTCGGTGACGTCGATGAACAGCGCCGCGAACTGGCCGGGGGCCGGTCGAAACGCTCGAACCAGGTAATGGCGCCCGAGCGCGGCGCTGTAATTCTCGAATTGATCCGGGATGCCGGTCAGCGCCACGCGCCCGTAACGCTCGATCCACTCCCGCTCGAGATCCGGGATCACTTCCAGCACGCGCCGTCCGACGATCGCCTCTGCATTCAGCCCCGTAAGCCTCTCGAACTCCGCGTTGACCTGGCGGAACCGGTAGTCCACGGGAGTGCCCGAGCCGTCGAGAACGATGTCATGCAGGGCGACTCCGGCGATCATCTCGTTGAACAGCTGACGGTAGAGTCGGTCGCCGCCTTCTGTTCGAGACTCGCCCCCCAATTCGATCATTCGAGCTCCCTAGCGGAAGAGCGGACCTGCGCGTCGCCGGGCAGCCCTCGTCAGGGTCCGGGGCGGCGTGACGGGATGGCAGAGGGGATACTCGCACCTCGCTCCGGGTCCGTCCAGCAGTTTTCCCCGCGTTCGCGGGTCGGCTAGAGAGCCTTCACCGCCGCAACGAGATCCCGTAGACCTTGCTTCGCGTCGGCGAAGAACATGCCGGTCTTGGGGTTCGTGTAGAGCGGGTTGTCGATGCCCGCGTAGCCGCGACCCATGGAGCGCTTCAGAACGATGATCGATTTGGAGCGATCCACGTCGAGGATCGGCATGCCGTAGATGGGGCTCGACTTGTCGGTGCGCGACGACGGATTAGTCACGTCATTGGCGCCGATGACCAGGGTCACATCGGTCCGCTCGAACTCGGGGTTGATCTCGTCCATTTCCTTGAGGAGCGGGTAGGGGATGTTGGCTTCGGCCAGCAGGACGTTCATGTGGCCCGGCATGCGGCCGGCGACGGGGTGAATGGCGTATGAGACATCGATGCCGCGCGCCTCCAGGAGATCGGCCAGCTCGCGGACGCCGTGCTGCGCTTGCGCCACGGCGAGACCGTAGCCGGGCACGATCACGACCTTGCTGGCGTAGGCCAGCTGGATGGCGGCATCGTCGACGGAGACTTCGCGGACCGTCCCGCCTTCGACCGTCATGGCTCCCTGGCTGCCTTCGGCCGAGCCGAAACCGCCGATGATGATGTTGAGGATCGACCAATTCATCGCTCCGGCCATGAGCCGGGTCAGGATCCCGCCGGAAGCTCCGACGAGAGCGCCGGCCACGATCAGGATGACGTTCCCGACCACGAAGCCCGCCATTGCGACCGCGGTACCGGTGAACGCGTTGAGCAGCGAGATCACCACCGGCATGTCCGCGCCGCCGATCGGGAGAACCATCGTCGCCCCGAATGTGAGCGCGCAGGCGATGCCGATCAGAAGCAGCAGGTCCAGGACGAGGGCGTCGTAGTGGACGGCTCCGGCGCCCGACAGCACGAGCACTATCGAGACGATGATGCCCACGACCATCGCCGCCGTGGTCAGGACGCGACCGCCCCGGAACACGATCGGCCGGCCTGGGATCCGGCCTTCGAGCTTGCCGGAGGCCACGAGCGATCCGGTGAAGGTGACCGAACCGATCAGGACGTCCAGGATGATGAAGAACGTCAGCCAGCCGTCCAGCCCGGCGCCGCTCTGGGAGCTGAGCCGGAGGAAGTCGTCGATTGCCAGGATCGCGGCCGCACCGCCACCGACGGCGTTGAACAGTGAAACGAGCTGTGGCATCGAGGTCATCGCGACCGACCGAGCCAGCCAGAGTCCGGTGGCGCCCCCGGCCCCCAGGCCGCCGAGAATGATCAGCCAGTTGCCCGGGCCGGGGTTCTGCTGGCTTACGTAGACGAGCTCGGCGACCACGGCGATGACCATCCCGACGGAGGACAGCCTGTTGCCGCTCCTGGCCGTCACGGGCGAGTTCATCAGGTGCAGGCCGAGCACGAACAGCGCCGCGCCGACGAGGAACGCGACCTGGACGAGGTGCTGGAGGTTGCTCAGATCGGCGGCGGCCATCTCGTCAGCTCGCCGTCTTGTCGGACTTGGGGGCCGAGCGTCGCCGGAACATCTGGAGCATCCGATCGGTGACCCAGTAACCGCCGACCACGTTAGCGGCGGCGAAGACGACGGCGACAAAGGCGAGCGCGCCGGTGAATGGATTGTCTGCAGTTGCGGCCAGCGCTATCGCTCCGACCAGGACAATGCCGTGGATCGAGTTCGTGCCCGACATCAGCGGTGTGTGCAGCGTCGCGGGCACCCGGCTGATGACCTCGAAGCCGAGCAGGATGGCCAGCACGAAGAAGGTCAGGTAGTTGATCAAGTCGCCGATGTTCATGCCGGGGCGTCTCCCTTGGCTTCGGGCTCCAGGAGCTTCTTCGTTGCGGCCTGGACCACCTGACCGCCGTAGGTGATTACGGTCGCAGCCGTGATCTCGTCGTCGAAATCGAATTCGAGCTTGCCGGCCTTGATGAAGTTGAGCAGCAGGCTCGAGATGTTGCGCGAGTAGAAAATGCTGGCGCCAGTGGCCATGGAGGCCGGCAGGTTCGATGGGGCGTGGATCGCGACACCGTTCGACGTTGTCACGACTTTGTCCAATTTGGACAGCTCGCAATTTCCGCCGAACTCGCTGGCGGCCATATCGACCAGCACCGATCCGGGTTTCATCGCTTCGACCGCGGCCTTGGTTACGAGCAACGGCGGCCGGCGGCCCGGCACCTGCGCGGTGGTTATCACGATGTCGTGCGCGGCGATGACGCTGTTCAATTCGGCTTGCTGCGCCGCTTGCTCCTCCGGTGTCAGCGCGCGCGCATAACCGCCTTCGCCGGTCGCGTCGGCCACGGAAGTGAGCGTCACGAACTGCGCGCCCAGAGATTCGACCTGCTCGCGAGTTTCCTTTCGGACGTCATAGGCTCGAACCATGGCGCCCAGACGGCGAACGGTTGCGATGGCCTGAAGGCCCGCCACGCCGACGCCGAGCACCAGCACGTTCGCAGGCCTCGCGGTCCCGGCGGCCGTCGTGAGCAGCGGGAAATAGCGTCCGAAAGAATCCGCGGCGATGAGCGCAGCCTTGTAGCCGGCGATGTTCGCCTGCGACGAGAGCGCATCCATGCCCTGTGCTCGGCTGAGCGTTCGCGGAATGGCGTCCATGCTCACGGCCGTGACCTGGTTGCGGGCCAATGTGACCATCGCCTGGGGATCCAGAAGCGGGCCGAGCAGCCCGATGACGACCTGTCCGGGTCGGAAAAGCTTCGCTTCCCAGGGCGTGGGTCGCTGGACGCGCAGGATGACATCGCAGCTCTCGTACAGGCCGGCCGTGGTGACGATCCGGGCCCCGGCATCGACATAGGCATGGTCCGGAAACGAGGCGCCGGAGCCTGCGCCGCGCTCGACCAGCACGGTCAGACTTGCGTTCCGAAGCTTGTCCGCGGTCTCGGGGATCAGCGCAACGCGCCGCTCACCCGATGCAATCTCCTTGGCGACGCCCACCTTCATAGCGACAACACCTTGCTGCACGCGTGTCCGGCTTGCCGAAGTCATGAAAGAGCGCCCGGCAAGGACGCTCCCGAAGTCTAGCCGGGCTCGGCTGGCAGTGCCGCCCGTACCAACTGACGGCTCGGCTGCCGCGCAGCGATGCCGGATTCGTGTCTGCCGGGCGCGGGGAACCCACACCTCGGTCTTGCCGGAATCGTCTTGCGGGTACATCTCTCGGAAGGCGTATAGTCGGGCCGATACCGTCGTAACAATCGGCGATCTGATCCCCAGGCAGGTCGTTGGCTGAGAGAGAGGTTTGGACGATGGTCACAGTTCGCAAGGCCGATCCGGCGCTCATGGACAAGGCTGCCAAGCCGTCGCGCGACCTGAGTCCTGCTGCAAAGGCTCGCGAGCAGCAGCAGCGTCAGTTTCGTCGGCTCATAGGTCAGCTCAAAGGACCCGAGCAGGTATTCGCCGTCCGGCTTGATCCCGATGAGAAGCCGATCACCATCCGGCAGCGATTGCTCCGTGTCGCGGCCGATGCGAATGTCGAGATCGCCGTGCGAAAGCATGCCGATGGGTTCCTGGTCGGGTTGCTCACACCTGAGCGGCGCACGAATCGCGGTCGTCGCCAGTCAACCTCGAAGTCGTAATCGACGAGGATCGCTAACGATCGGCCGCGGCCAGATCGAAGCGCACACTCGCACGCCGGCGACCTGAGGACGTGGTCGTGGAGCCAGATCGAGGCGAGGGAGCCGAAACCCAGCCTGGGGTCGAGGAATTCGACGCCGCCTCCGAGCGCGCTCGCCTGATCGAGATCAGGTGCGGATTCGCCGAGTTGTCGCGCCGGGAGGCGGACGCGGCCTATGCCCGGGTCACGGACGCTCGTGAGGCCTACTACAGCCAGCTGGCGCTCGTGACGAGTCTCACGGCCGAGGCGAACCCCGAAGCGATGCGGCTGGCCAAGGAAGCGGCCCATCGGGAATTTCGCGACAGAGTCTCCGCCGCGCGGTTCCGGTCCGACGTCGAGCATGCCGCCACGGCCTGGCTGGACGAGATCAACAGGCTCAATCGCGGGCTGCTCGACGAACAGGCGCGGCTCAAGCGGGAACGCGAAGAGGCCGCCCGGCTCGACGGCGAGCTGGACCGACTGACTGCCATGGCCGAGACGAGCCGAACCCTGGCCGAGACGGCGGAGGCGGCCTGCCGGTCGGCCCGCGAGGGCCTCCCCGAGGCGGATTCTGCACCGCCCGGCCCGGCGACAGCTGCGGCTGCGACAGCTGCGGCTGCGACGGCTCCGGTCCCGACGGCTGCGGCCCCGGCAGCTCCGGCGGAGGCGAGCGGGCGGGAACCGACCGTTCCCGACGCTTCGATTTCGGCCGCCCCCGCTCCGACTCCCGAACTACGGGCCGAAGTCCCTCCGGCCCCCGCGGCCGAGCCGAAGATCGAATATGGCGGTCCGCGACCGCCGACGATCGTACGTTTGCTCCGCCGCGATCGATCCGCGATGAATCGGCTGGTCGAGTCACTCGCGGGCAGCGACCCCGCTCAGCGGCGGCGCTGGCAGCTGCTCCTTTCCACCTTCGTGGATTCGGTTGTGGCCGCCGCCATCGACAGCGGCTGCCTCGAGTTCCCCGACGACAACCGGTTCTGGAACCAGTTCGACCGGCAGCAGGCGCGGGAGGTGGCTCGGGGTCTGGCGTCGCTCGGCTTCCGGTACGACGGCATGTCGCAGTTCGCCGAAGGGCGGGTGCCCGAAAGACGCGATCTGGCCGTGGCCGTGGGCCAGGCGGGCATGCACCAGGTCAGGGTTCGCGTCTGGCCTCTGCCCGTGGATATGCCCGGCCTGATGACCAACGTTCGTGTGGACACCGACCTGCTGCTGATCCAGGAGGCTCCGTCCTTCACCATGGGAGAGATGGTGAAGCTGCTGGGTTGGCGCTCACAGTTGCTCGCGGACCTCTGGAACGAATGGCCGCGCCTGCGCAGGCTCCTGCTCGCGCCGACCCCGATTTAGGCTCCGGCGCCGGCCCCGCGGGCGAGTGGTTCGGCCGTGAGCGCCTCCGCGGTTTCGGCGGTCTCCTCTGGATCCTGATCCAACACGACCAGCCGGTAGGCTTCCGCGGCGGGGCTGCCGATCTGCGCGCCCTGCTCGGCGAGTCGGGCTCGGATGCGCGTGAAGACCGCTTCCGGATCGTGCAGCTGGCTCTCGTGGGCCCGGAGGGCTTCGATCTTGCGTTCGGCGGTGGCCGAAACGTCGATCCAGACGTCCGCCGAGTTGGACCACATCATGTAGATGCGTCGAACCCGATGCGCCGGCAGGCCGTTGCGCGCGAGCCAGGGAAACGCCAGCGGGTTGCGCGCCGCCGGATAGATCGCGTCCACGGCGGCGAAGGCGGCGGCCCGATGGTCGGTGTGGTTGACGCCGCCCCCGCGGTGAACCACTACCTCCGGATCGCCGCAGAACACGGCATCGGGTCGGAAGGTCCGGATCTCCCGCACGAGCATTTCCCGCAATGGCAGGTCGTTGACCAGGTTTCCGTCCGGCTGATGCAGGAACGAGACGCCTTTGTAGCCGACAATCTCGGCTGCGCGACGCTGCTCGGCCTCGCGGGCGCGAGCCAGTTCCAGGGGATCCATCAGGGGATCCTCGCCACCGGCATCTCCGGAGGTGCAGCAGACCAGCCAACCTTCTGCCCCGGCCGAAATCCAGGCCGCGGCCGCCCCGGCAGGTCCGAAGTCGGCGTCGTCGGGGTGCCCGACGATGACCATGAAGCGCCGGGGGCGCCAGGTGTGGGGGCTGGTGAGTTCTTCGGTCATGGCGTCGTTCCTGGGCTGCGAGTGGAAATCGATGTTGACCGGCCGCAACGGTCGCCGAACGCGACTCTCGCAATCTTGATGCGAAACGCTAGCCGCGTCTTGCAACGGCGAGTTATCATGCCGGCCGAGGCTTCGCTCGTCTCCCCCCACGGGCGAAGCCTCTCTTCATGCCCGGGAGCTGAAGGGCGCGGCTCCGGGGCGAACGACGCCGGCGGGCCGCGCCGGATCGGGTCGCTTCTGCGGCGGCAAAGCGGGGCCGTGCCGCCCCTGGCCGGGGCTGCTAGACGGCAGCCGATCGGGCTTCGCGCAAGGCCTCGAGGACCTCGGTGGCGTGGCCTTCCGGCGTGACCTTCGTCCAGACGTGGGCGATTCTGCCTTCCGGCCCGACGAGGAAGCTCGTGCGGAGGATGGTCATGTAGGTTCGCCCTTCCTTCTCCCGCTCGCCCCAGACACCGTAGGCGTCGGCGACCGCGTGGTCTTCGTCCGGCAGGAGCGTGAAGGGGAGACCGTACTTGGCGCGGAAAGCCGCCTTGCTGGCCGCGCCCTGCGGGCTGAGTCCCCAGATTTCAGTGTCGGCATCGGTGAACGATGTGTGGGCGTCTCGGAACGAGCACGCCTCCTTGGTGCAGCCGGCAGTGTCGTCGCCGGGATAGAAGTAGACCACCGTGAAATGGCCGCGGCGATCGGACAGCCGATGCAGCCGTCCCTCGTCGTCGCGGAGCTCGAAATCGGGGGCGAGCTCGCCCACCTTCGGGATGTCGCTCATGACTCCAGGTTAGCCGGCGGAAGCCGGACGGCTGCTTCGGCGGAGGCCCTGCCCGCGGAGTGGTACGCGGCTGCGCCGCGGCGACAACGCGGCGGGCGATCACGCGGCAGCCGCGCGGCGGAACGTTCAGCGGCGGCGCGGCCGGTGGCCGCCGTGGTGCCGGCGCGGGCGCCGGTGAAGCCGATCGGCACCTTCGACCTGCGCGCCCCAGGAGCTCAGATGGTGGCCGAGGTCGTGCCGAGAGGAGCTCGGCCAAAGGAATATGGAGATGCGCGCTTCGCTCAGCGGCCCATTCAGGCTGACCAGGTCCGCCGGATCGACAGAAATCGCCACCTTGTCCGCGGGCCCGAGGATGGTCCCGGTGCGGCCGAACCAGGCGTCGAGCCAGCTCCTGACCACGATCGTTCGGCCCTGGAGCTCGATTACCCGGTTCGCTCGGCCGGCGGCCAGTACGAGCCCAAACCAGACGATCGGAGCGGCGGCGAATAGAACGAGCCACAACGTGACCGCGGGGCCGTCCGCACCCCGTACCTGGATGAGATCGAAGACATCGAACCCGATCACGCCGATCGCCAGCCAGAAGGCCCAGCCCTGGAGAACCGGCCGGTTTATGTGCGCCCGAAGGTCTTCTCGCTCGGCTCTGATCTCCGCGGCCGAAACCGTGCGGACGATCTCGGAGACCCCCAGCTGGGGGATGGTGTACGGCGCCGCGTCCTGCAGCGTGAACGGAACGTCCTCCGGCGAGTCCTTCCCGAGCCACCGCGGCGGGGGAATTGGCGACTCGAGCATTGCGTCGACGAACCATTCGCGTGCGGACATGTGAACTCCCCTCGGTCCAGGCGTCCCTGCCGGGCTGATGACCCGGAGGAGCACCCTCTGCAATCATGACTCGGCTCGAGCGCCGCAGGTTCACGGTTGCGACCGCGCCCGCGGCGCCTCGTCGCGGTGCCCCCACCCGGCGCCCGCCGGCCCGCAGCGCTCGGCCCGCCCGCGCCGGCGACCCCAAGCGCGCGGCGCTCCGCCCGCGCTGCGGAATGACCCGCCGACGCTCGGCGCGTGCTCGCGACGGCAGGTGCTACGATTCATGGCAACCGAATACGCCTCCGGGGAGCGCCACGAGCGCTGAGAGTGCGGCCCCTGCCGCAGACCCGCCGTACCTGATCTGGGCAATACCAGCGAAGGAAGCAGGCACGATCACACCCTCGCCGCACTCCCCGCCGAGCGCGGCGATATCTGTCTTCGGAGGTCGAAGAGGAAAGGGTCTGGTCGAGTGACGGCTGAGGAACGGCAACGCGGAGATGCTGGGGCCGCGGCTACGCCCGGCGCAGGACCGCGGAACGGCGGCGAAGCGCAGAGGCGTCCTCGCGCGCTCACCATCGCGGGTTCCGATTCCGGCGGCGGAGCCGGCATCCAGGCCGACCTCAAGACGTTCGGCGCATTCGGCGTCTACGGAAGCTCGGCCATCACCGCCGTCACCGCCCAGAACACGCTCGGCGTTCGCGCCATCCACGAAGTCCCGCCCGAGGTCGTGGCCGCCCAGATCGACGCGGTCCTCGAGGACATCGGCGCCGACGCGGTCAAGACCGGCATGCTCTCGAGCGCCGCGATCATCGAAGCCGTGGCCGACCGGCTGCGCGCCCATTCCGTCGGCGCCCTGGTCGTGGACCCGGTCATGGTCGCCAAGAGCGGCGACGCCTTGCTCCGTCCCGAAGCGGTACAGGCGCTGCTTCAACTCATCATTCCGATGGCCGCGGTAGTGACGCCGAACGCACCGGAGGCCGCGTGTGCTCTCGGGCATCGAGGTCGTCGACGCCGATTCGGCTCGCGAAGCAGCGCGGCGGATCCAGGCCCTCGGAGCCGCGATCGTCATCGTCAAAGGCGGCCACCTCGATGGCGACCGATCCGACGACCTGTATTTCGACGGCCGCGACTTCGAGGTCCTTTCCGGCCGGCGAATCGACACGCCCCACACCCACGGCACCGGCTGCACATTCTCCGCCGCAATCGCCGCCGGCCTTGCGCTCGGTCGGAGCCCGCTCGCCGCGGCTCGTGAGGCTCGTGCCTTTCTTCAGGGTGCGATCGAAAATGCGGAACCGCTCGGCGCCGGCCACGGGCCCGTGAACCATTTCTGGAGGACGTCTCATGACTGAGTACGAGTTGGCCGAGAGGACCGCGCAATCGCTGGCGCGGATCCGCCAACGCACTCCGCTGATCCACAACATCACAAACCTGGTCGTGATGAACGACACGGCCAACCTTCTGCTGGCGCTTGGCGCGTCTCCGGTCATGGCCCACGCGATCGAGGAAGTTCGCGAGATGGTGTCGTACGCCGGGGCCCTCGTGATCAACATCGGGACGCTCGAGGATCGCTGGATCGAAGCCATGCTCGCGGCCGGCGAGGAGGCAAACGCCCGCGGCGTCCCCGTCGTGCTCGATCCGGTCGGAGTTGGCGCGACGACCCTCAGGACCACGACCGTGGAACGAATCCGCTCCCGCGTCCGTGTGGCCGTGGTCCGGGGAAATGCCGCGGAACTGGCCGCGATCGCGGGTCTGGAGGCAAAGATCCGCGGCGTCGATTCTGTCGCTTCCGGCGATCCCGCTTCGGCGGCCAGACTCACCGCCACCGGCTTTGGGGGCGTGGCGGTCGTGAGCGGGCCTATCGACTACGTCTCCGACGGAACTCGCCTGATCGAGGTCCACAACGGGCATCCGCTCATGAGCCGGATAACCGGCTCGGGCTGCATGGCCACGGCAACCATTGGGGCGTTCCTCGCGGTCGAGCCGGATCCCTTCCTTGCGGCCGCCGAGGCCACGATCGCATTCGGAATTGCCGGTGAGAACGCGGCGGCGGGCAGCGTCGGGCCCGGCACTTTCCGAGTTCAACTCTTCGACGCGGTCGCGGCCCTGGACGGCGCCACGATCCTGGTCGGCGCCCGAGCGACGATCCGGGAGCCTCAGCCGGCATGACCGAACCGCCGATCGCCCCCGAGCGCCTTCGACGCCGCGAATTCCTGCGCCACGCGGGCGTCTACCTGGTGACCGAAGAGTCGCTGAGCTCGGGCAGACGTTCGGAACAGATCGCCGAGGCAGCCCTGGCGGGAGGCGTTCGGGCGATCCAGGTGCGCGAGAAGGGCGGCTCGGCTCGCCGGGCCTTTGAGATCGCCGTGGCGATCCGCCGCCTGACCCGCCGATACGATGCCCTGCTGATCGTCAACGACCGGATCGACATTGCGCTTGCTGCGGAGGCCGACGGCGTCCATCTGGGCCAGGCGGACCTGCCGGTCGAGGACGCGCGCGGCCTCCTCGGCGAACCCGCCCTGATCGGGCTGTCGATAACGAAAGGCGTCCAAATGACCGAGCCGGATGCCGGTCTGGCCGATTGCCTGGGAGTCGGCGCTGTCTTCCCGACCGGCTCCAAGACGGATGCGACCCTGACGGGGCTGGCGCTGCTCGAAGACGTGCGCGCGGCAGGCGCCGCGTGGCAGGCAACCGCAGGGGGCAGGCCCCCGATCGTGGCCATCGGCGGCATCGACGCCGCGAACGCGGGCATCGCCGTCCGAGCTGGCGCCGATCTCGTGGCCGTCATCAGCGCCATAACCGCCGCCCCCGATCCGGAACGCGCCGCCGCCGACCTCCTCGAGGCGGTCCGGGTTGCCCGGCCAGGGGTCGCTACGGGTAAGGCGCAATGAAGGGCCCCGGCGAGTTCGAGCTGATCGCGGCGCTCGCCCGCCACCTCGATCCCGCCGCCGACGGCCTGGGGATCGGCGACGACGCCGCCGCGTGGCAGCCGAGCGAGGGTTCGCTGGTCGTGGCTACGACGGACATGCTCGTCGAAGGCGTGCACTTCCGCGTCGACTGGACCTCGCCTCGCGACCTCGGCTGGAAGGCACTGGCCGTCAACCTGTCCGACCTGGCCGCGATGGGAGCCGCGCCCGGGCGCGCCCTGGTGTCGGTTGCTCTACTGCCGGGCCAGGCGGCCCTGGTCGAGGAGATGTACGACGGCTTGAGCGAACTGGCCCGAGCGACCGGCACTCACATCGTCGGCGGCGACACCGTGCGCAGTTCCGGGCCGCTGGTCATCAACGTGGCGCTCATCGGCGAGGCTGCTCCGGGCCGGCTGCTGCGGCGTGACGGCGCCGTCCCCGGGGACCTGGTGGCCCTCACCGGTACGGTGGGAGCGTCGGCGGCCGGGCTGGCGCTGTTGCTCGAGGGCGACCCCGAGCGGCTGGCCCGTCCCGAGGCCGCCCCGCTGCTGGCCGCTCACCGCCGGCCCACGCCGAAGCTTCGGACCGGGCAGGAGCTGGCGCGGCTCGGTTTGCGCTGCGCCATCGACGTCAGCGACGGAGTCGCGAGCGAGGCCTGGCACCTGGCGCGGGCCGGCGGCGTAGCGATCCGGATCGATCTCGATCGACTCCCGCTGGATCCCTCGGCCGTGGCCATGCTCGGCGCCGCGGAAGCGCGCAGGATAGCCGGCTCCGGCGGTGAGGACTACCAGCTGCTTTTCACCGCGCCGGCGCATCGGTGGGACGAGATCGTGGCCGCTCTCGGCGACGATCGCCCGACCGTTGTCGGCGAAGTAACGGGCCTCCGACCCGGCGGAGATGTCGAGCTCGTGGCCGCGGACGGGGTCGTCGCGCCCGACCGGCACCAGGGCTACGTGGCTTTCTAGGATGCCGGAGCAGTCATGGCCATAGAGGCTCAGCCCCTCGGCGTGCCCCGCAGCGACCTGGCGGCGGCTACGGTCGGGATCGAGCGCGTGCCCGATCGCTATCGCGTTCTGGGGTTCCTGGACTACTTCGTGCTCTGGGCCGACCTCGGCGTCGGCCTGCTCGTGCTGCTCGCGGGCACGGCCCTGGTTCCGGGCCTGGGCTTCTGGGAGGCAATCGCCGCCATCCTCGTCGGCACCCTGATCGGCAACGTGATGCTCGGCCTGGCCGGGGTCGTCGGCAGCGATAACGCCATTCCTTCGATGGTTGGGCTCCGGCCCAGTTTCGGCCGGCGCGGCAGCTACCTGCCGAGCCTGATCAACGTCGTCCAGCTCGTGGGCTGGGGCGCATTCGAGCTGGTGATCATGGCTCAGGCTTCGGCCCGGCTGACGCAGTCGGTGTTCGGCAGCTCGAGTTATCCGTTCTGGGCAGTGATCTGGGCGATCGTCGTCGTCGTTCTCGCTCTGGGCGGACCGCTGGTCGTCGTACGGCAGTGGCTTGAGAAGGCAGGCATCTGGATCGTTCTTGTTACCGGCGCGTGGATGGCGTTCTACGTGTTCACCCACGCCAACTACTCGACACTCGTGAGCCGGCCCGGCGACGGCAGTCTGAGCTTCGCGCAGGGGATCGACCTGGTGGTCGCCATGCCGATCAGCTGGCTGCCCCTCATCGCCGACTTCAACCGCTTCGCGAGCAGTTCACGCTCCTCGTTCTGGGGAACCGTCTCCGGTTTCGCGGTTTCGAACGTCCTCTTCTACACCCTGGGCGTGCTGCTGATACTTGTGCTCCCGACGTCGGACCTCATCGGTTCGATCATGACGGTGGCCTTCGGCACGGCCGGACTGGCACTCCTGCTCGGCGACGAGACCGACAACGCGTTCGCGGACGTCTACTCGGGAGCTATCTCGATAAAGAACGTCATCCCCGGGCTACCGACGCGGCTGCTGGTCGCTTCGATCGGCGGACTGTGCCTGGCCATCGCGCTGACGGTCGATCTCGGCAGCTTCCAGAGCTTCCTTTACCTGGTCGGCTCGCTATTCACGCCGCTCTTCGGCGTTCTGTTCGCCGACTACTTCGTGCTCAACCGTCGTCACTACCGGCAGGAAGACCTATATCCGGAGGATGGCTTAGGCCGAGCCGGCGGAGGGATCAACCCGGTGGCTCTGCTTGCCTGGGCGTGCGGGATCGCCACCTATCTGGCAGAGACGACTTACCTCGGCTGGCTCGGCGGAACGCTGCCGTCCCTGATCGTCTCGCTCGTGGTGTATCTGGCGGCGAGCTTCGTCGCCGGTGCCATCCGCCGTGCCTCGGCCGCTTCCGGCACGAATTGAGGGGCCACAAGCCGCCTTTTCTGGTCGTCAGAGCAGAACGAGCCGATAACAGGGGTATGAAGGCATCGAACGCATGGTAGATTTCACGTCGATGGGCACGCCTCACCCAGCCGTCCAGCGCGTTGTCGACGCAGCCTTGCGAAAGGGCGTAAAGCTCGAAATCGCGCTCTTCTCCGCGCCGACCCGAACCGCAGAGCAGGCTGCCAAGGCTGTCGGCGTTCGGCTCGATCAGATCGTCAAGTCGCTCGTTTTCGTCGCGCCTCGCCCCGACGGTCGCCTCGTCCCGATCGTCTGCCTCGTAGCCGGCTGCAACAACGTCGACCTCTCCAGGCTTGCCGCGGTTACCGGTGAGCTGTCGATCCGCCGCGCCACCGCTCGTGAAGCGCACGAACTGACCGGTTTCGCCATCGGCGGCATCCCGCCGTTCGGCCACGGCCGGCAGGCTCGCGTCGTGATGGACCCCGACCTTTGTCCGTTCCAGGTGGTTTGGGCCGCGGCCGGAATCGACGGAGCGATCTTCCCGGTTTCGCCGGCGGCGCTCAGGATCCTCGCCAACGCAACGGTGGCGCCGTTCGCGAAGGACTCGGAGCTTCGGGCCGGCAGCCCTGCCGCGATGGACCCGGGGATCCTCTTCGAAGCCGGCGGCACGGCCGCGTAAAACGGCGTTTCTCCTCGCTTGCGGTGGACACGCGGTGGATAAGTCGCGCCGCGTGACGGCAACCTGGTGGAAAACTCGGTTGCCGCGTTCTTTCTGGTCCGATAGGGTGGGAAATACACCCGAAGGTGCCGAGCGCTGCTAGCGGTTGAGATCGCCTCAAGACCCACGCAGCGAGGTAGGTTCCTTCGGGTGTTTTTCGCTCGGCTGCGGCCGGCGCATGGCGTTTGCATGGCGTTGTTGTAGGTCGCGCTCTCAGCTGCGGTGGATGCGAACCCGGCGGTCTGGCGAAAGGCCGTAGGCGCCTGCGGCGGTGCCCAGATTGACCGCCACGGCGAGGCGCCCATACGAGTCCAGGCAGACCAGCGGCTCGCCGGCCGCCGCGTCGCCGTACGCCAGTCGCCAGCAGAGTCGGAGCGAATCGGATTCGCCCAGCAATCCGCCGTCGGTGGCTTCGATCGTCAGTTGGTCGCCGGGCGACACGGGTCCGATCGCGGCCTCCAGGTCGCATCGTTCGGCCAGCAGCTGCGCATTGCCGAACGCGTCCACCAGCACTACGCTCGCTTCGAGACATCCGGGCTCCAGTACCGGTGCCGGCAGATTCAGGCGAACCAGCGAAGCCGGGTCCAGCGCCGGTCCGAATTCGGCTATCGGTACGCCCCTGGCGATATGGGCGGCCGCCGGAGCAAAGATGTCGCGGGCGTGGAAGGTCCGGCTGACCGGCGCGAGACGGTAGGCGTCGCGTTCCAGTATGTGCGCGGCCACGATCCCGCCCAGCCTCTCGGCGGCCGGAATTAGCAGCCCGTTGTCCGGTCCGACGAGGTGGTCGCCGCGACCCGTCCGCAGGGCAATCGGATGTCGTTCGGTGCCGACTCCCGGATCCACGACGGCCAGGTGAATCCCGGCGGGGAGGTAGGGCAGCGCCGCCCACAGGAGCGCAGCCCCCTCGGCCACTGCATGGCGCGTTACGCCGTGGCTGACGTCGAGCAAGCGGGCATCTGGGACGATGCGCCAGATAACCCCTTTGCACGCCGAGACGGAAGGGTCGGTCAAGCCGAAATCGGTCAGGAGGGAGATGAGCGGGCCGGTCACGGCGCTGAATACTAGCGGCTCGGCGGGGGCGATCGCTGCGAGGGGCCGCCGGCCGAAACGTCGAAGCGGCACCCTGGAGGTCGGGCGCCGCTTCGACTGATTGCTTCACCCCGGAAGAAGGGAGTCGCGGGACGCGCGGGGATCGTTTGGGAGGTCCGGACTAGGCCGGCCGGCGCTCGGCCTCGGCCCATTCACCGGCGGAATACAACTCTCGCAGGAAGAGAATCTTGTTGACTTGTTTGAGAGTCCAGGTTTGCTCGCAAGGCTTGAGACCGACCACGTAGCCGATCACTCCGGCCGCTTGGGCGCTGGTCAGGCCGGTAGACGTGAGCATGCGAGAGGAAGCCTGAGTTCGGACCGTTCGCGGCGTGATGTCGGGCGCGAGGGGCGCTTCGACCGAGACGCAGGTCTGCTCCGCGGGCGGCTCGGCGAGCCCGGCCTGCTCCGGTTTGCGGGCCGTTCGCGAACGGCCGGCGCCAGATCGTCCGTCCGTGCCTCCCGTTCGGCCTGTATCGCGTCGACCTGCTTGACCAGCCATCTCGAAAGACCTTCCAGATACCCTTTTCGCCTGAGCGGTTTCGGCAGCCCGGCGTCATCCGCTCGTATCGGAACCATCGGACGAAGGGGCCCCAGACACGAGGCCCCCGACGTCAGGGAGTCCCGGGTACTTGCGACCCAACCTGATCTGTTCGGATGAGTTGGGTTCTGTGCGGTTGGCCGCCTCACACGGCGAGCGAGCGACCGACAGGACGGTGCTCATGACTTCATCGGCCCGCTAGACTGCCTGCGTGCGTGTCCGCGTGTTCGAGTTGCGGTTACTCGCCGCCGTCCTCTCGGTCCTGTGGGCCGCCGGCGGCAGCGTCGCGCTGATCGCTTATCGGCCCGGGGGTCCGGTCGACATGCTGGTCGGTCTGGCGGCCTTGCTGCCGCTGCCGGTCAGCGTTGCCTCCACCGTTTGGCCGCCTCTGGTGCGCGGCGACCGTGCCTCGGCCGGTGTCTTCTGGCTCGGGCTCGGTGCCGGGCTGCTGCTCATCCCTTCGATCGGCGGGATCGCTTCGCAGGTGGTCACGGGCGGCGCCGAGCCGCTGCTCCCTTCTGCCGAAGTGGTCTACCCCTGGGTGCTCGCCCTGCTGGCCACGAGCCTGTTCACCGGCATCGGCCTGACGCGCTCGCGTTACCCGAATCCGGGCGCCGGACGGCGCCGCCTGGCGGCTTCGATCGTTTTCGCCCTGGCGACGACCCTCGCCATCGGCGCCGCGTTCACGGGCGTCAGCCTGGCCGACAACGCCGCCCTCGACAGCCGGCCTGCGACTTTCTCCCGTTTCGGCCCAACCTCGCCGGACCTCACGCCGCCGAGCTGCAACAAACCGCTGACGGAGGCGGCTACGGCGACGGTCACCCTGTCGGTCTGGGGCGATGTGGATGGTCAGGGAGTCGGCAGAGTGGACCTGACCGGACAGCGCTCTGGCAGCGACGTTTCCTGGACCGCCCAGGCGGGCAAGACCGACGGCCCGGACAGCCAGTACGGCATCATCCGAATCGGCGGCTCGGCCTGGTCCGAGGCGACGCCGTCGGGTTGGACCGGGATCTCGCCGAGCGAGACCCAGAACGATCTCCTCGATAGAACCGTGCTCGACGTCGCGCTCACGGCCGGCAACAGGGCCACGGCCGAAGATCGCGGTTTCGACTATGTCGAAGGGGCGCGGGCTCGCCATTGCGCCATCGCCATCGACGGTCCGACTTTCGCGGCCGCTTTCCCGCAAATGGCCTGGTTGACCGGCGACGCCAACGTCGACACCTGGCGCGGCCAGCTCGAATACTGGGTCTTCGGCGACGGCGAAGTCGGCAAGGTGCTCGGCAGCGTGAATGGCAGCTCGCAGGACATCCTGCCCCATGGCCTGCTTGCCACGATGGAAGTCAGCATGACCGCAACCGACCGAGGCGCCGCGGTGTCGATAGCGCCGCCGCGAAGCTAGAGATGACAGCCGACGGCAAGCGCGATCGACTGGCGCGTTTCTACCGGGTCCTGCGGTACCTGGCTGCTCACGAGGAAGGAGCCACCGTCGATGCTGTGGCGGCTTTCGTCGGGATGTCGCGGCGAACCGTCTACCGCGACCTCCAGGCCCTCGAAGGCGAGATCGGGATCCCGCTCTGGAGCGAGGGCGGGCGCTGGGGCATCGTCGAGGGCGCGTTTCTGCCGCCGCTCCGCCTGACGCTGGACGAGGCGCTGGCCTTCTTCCTCGCGGCCAGGCTGATGGCCCAGTTCGCCGACAGGCACGAGCCCGATATCGGCGCCGCGTTCCAGAAGCTCGCGGAAATCCTGCCGCCCGTGGTGGCGCGGCACCTGGAGCGGACGATCGACGTGATGGCCAGCCGCCCGCCGGACGAGCGCCTGACGCGCCATCTGCGGACGCTGGCGCGAGCCTGGGCCGAGCAGCGCGTCGTGGAGCTGACGTACGACGCGGCCACGTATAATCCCGGCCGGCCGCCGCGCCGGTCGCGCGTCCACCCGTATCTGCTCGAGGCGTCCGCCACCACCCGAGCGCTGTACCTGATCGGCTACGACGAGTCGCGCGAGGCGGTTCGGACGTTCAAGCTGCAGCGCATCCTCGAGATTGCGGTCACCCCCGACACCTTCGAGCCGCCCGATCCGAGCCTCGTCCAGGAGAGCCTGGGCCGATCCTGGGGTGTGATCACCGACCAGGAAGAGGTCGAGGTGGTGCTGCGTTTCGATGCCGAAATCGCGGCGCGGGTAACCGAGACCACGTGGCATCCGAGTGAGCAGGCCACGCTCGAGCCCGCCGGCACGATCCTGTGGCGGGCCCGGGTCCCGGGCACGATCGAGATCCGGCGCTGGATCCTGTCTTGGGGTTCGCAGGTCGAGGTCGTGGCTCCGGACGAGTTGCGGGACGAGCTTGCGGCCACGTATCGGGCGGCGGCAGCGCGCTACTGATCCGGGAGCCGCTCCGCCATCTCGACGATTCCACTGTGGCTCGTCTCGGCTAGGCTTTGAGCATGCAGGACGAGACGCCGGAATCCGCTCAAGCCCACCCCCAGCTGTGGGCCGTCAATCTCTTGAGCGACCCGATCCACGGCTACATCGAGCTGACCAAGCGGCTGACGCCGGATCGAGCGCGCCGTCTGGGCCTTGAGGCGGAGTCGGCGGCCGAAGGCGACCTGCTCGATTCCGCCTGGATGCAGCGCATGCGACGCATCAGCCAGCTGCAGAGCGCCCGCTGGGTTTTCCCCACGGCCGAGCACAGCCGCTTCACTCACGGCCTGGGCGTGATGCACGAGGCCGGCCTGTGGGCCCGGCACCTCTACCCGAGCCTGGTCACCGCTCTGGCTGAGGCAGAGCCGGGCACGACGCCGCCTTCCGAGGGCCTGGTGGTCGAAACCATGCGGCTTGCCGGCCTCCTCCACGACGTCGGCCACGGGCCGTTCGCCCACTTCTTCGACGAACACGTGCTGTGCCACTTCTCGGCGCCCTCCGACCCGCGCCGACAAGGCAACAAGACCCTCAGCCACGAGGACCTCTCGCAACTGATCATCGAGCGCGAGTTGGGCGACCTGATCCGCGGGATCCGCCGAGCGCCCGGCCTCGCTCCCGAACGCGACGCGCTGCGTCCCGGCGAGACGATCGATCCCCATTGGGTGTCGTTCCTCATCTCAAAGCCGGCGATCGCCGACCCCTCGATGCCGCGCTGGCTGCGCTGGCTGCAGCCGCTTCTATCCGGCGTTTTCACCGTCGACAATCTCGACTACGTTCGGCGCGACGCCTATCTCATCGGCGTTTCCACCGGACCGATCGACGTCGAACGGCTGCGGCGCTACAGCTTCGTGGGTCCGCGCGGGCTCTCTCTGTACGAGCCGGGCCTAGGCGCGCTCGAGATGTTCCTGACCGCTCGCCTGTTCATGTACCAGCAGATCTACTACCACCGAACCGTCCGCGCGATCGACCTCGATCTGGCGCAGGTCTTCCGTCCGAGCATCCAGGCGATCTTCGGCGACGCCTCGCCTGCCGAGGCGCTCGGCCTGTACGCGGACCTCGACGAGTACGCGCTCCTGCACCAGGCGGCCCTGTGGGCGCGGGGTGAGGCGATCTCGCCAGAGCCGGTTCCCGGCGACGGCACGGTGACTGCCGAGGTCGGGCGGGCATGGGGCGCGATCTTGCTGCGCCGGCCTCGCTGGCGAGCCGAAGCCGAGTCGCGCATCAGCTACGAGGCGATCGACCAAACCTCGGCCCGGGCCGCGGCGGCCGTCGAGCTGGGTCCGCCTGTTCAGGGGAGCGTGGCGATCGACCTGGCGGAGATCGACGCGCGCCCGGCCGAGGCGACCGCGACCGATTCGCTGCTGGCGATAGTCGGGCGCGACGGGGAGCCGGCGGCGCCGCTTAGCCGCTCGCTGGCCCGCCTGCCGGCATACTCACTCGTGGCCAGGCGGTTCCGCCGCATCGATTGAGAGCCGCTAGGCGCCTGCGGACGGGTCCGCCGTCGGGGATGCCGTGGGCGTAGCCGTCGCCGCTGAAGTCGTCGCCGAGGTCGTGGGTCGAGCGGTCGCGGTCGGTCTGGCGGTCGGCTTCGCGGTCGGTCTTGCGGTCGGCTTCGCAGGACTCGGGCTCGGGCTTGGCGTGACGCTCGGGCTCGGTTTCGGGCTCGGCGAGGGAGACTGCGTGCAAAGCGCCGCCTCCGACGGCCGCAGCGACCGCATCTCCTCGACTTCGTTGCGATACGGCAGCACCAGCAGAGGGTCGATCCGGGCGGTCTCGGTGGTGGGCAGCAGCATTCGCGCGGCAACGCCGGTATCGACTCCGAAAGTCGCCTTCTCCAGCGGGCTGAACAGCCCGTAGTGGAGGTGGCAGCCGGTGGCGTTGCCCGTCATGCCCTCGTAGCCGAGGATCTGTCCGGCCTTGACGACGTCCCCGACCTTGACCGTCAACACGGACATGTGCGCGTAAAGGCTGCGATAGGTATCGCCGTCGTCGATCACGACCATGATCGGCAGGTAGTTCCAGAGCCGTTTCGCGTCGAGACGGGCGTAGTACGGCGTCAGGTCGCCCTGCCAGCCCATGAAGTCGTCGAAGTGGCGGCCGGCGGCCAGCACGACGCCGGCGTGAGCGGCCACGATCTTGTCGCCGCAGAACGTGGCCATGTCGACACCGTCGTGGAAACGCTTGCCGTCGACCATGAAGTCGCCCCAATCGGTCGTTTCGAACGGCAGCGTGATCCGGGCGTTGGCCAGCGGCCACTGATAACCCGTCAGCTCCGATATCGGCAGCGGCGTCAGCCCGTCCCAGGTCGGCGACGGCGTGGCGGTTGCCGCAGCAAGCGCAAGGCCCGGGGCCGATCCAGTGGTGCCGGCCGATCCGACGGCCAGAGGCTTGGTGGGACGCGCTCCCGCTCTCGACGGCGACGCCCATGGTTGAGCCAGGACGACGAGCGCGGCCGCGGCGACCAGCACCGCAGAAAGTGCGAACTGGCTCCGGGGTCGCCATGCCCTGTGGAGGCGCGTCGCGGCTGACGCCGCGGAATGGATGAGCCGGTGACGGACGCTACCCACCGTCGCGTTCTATCACTTTGCGAGGCTCGGCGTGAGGCCAAATGGCGGCCGATTTGCGCATCTCGTGCGGCTGGGCCCACACTTGGCGGCGCGAGGTCTCCTAACCACCGTCAGCGCGGGCCTCGGAAAGCTGTCCGCAGGGACCTGCCCCATCCCCGATCGGAGGGAAAGATGCGACGCCAGAGGTCGAGCCCCGGAGTCGTTTGCGGGATCCTCGCGAGTGCGGCGATCCTCCTTCTCGGCCCCGTAGCCGCAGTCGTGCCGGTTGCCTCGGCGGCCGGCGGCACGTCCGCGAGCTGGACTTCCGCCGGCAGCCTCCAATCGGCCAGAGCGTTTGCCCCGGCGGTTCGCCTCACCGATGGCAGCGTGCTCGTCGCCGGCGGCTGGAACGGCTCCGGGTTCTTCTCATCCGCGGAGCGCTGGAACCCCGCGTCTCAAACCTGGTCCGGCGCGGGTGCCATAGGCCACGCCGCGTACGGGCAGGTAGCTTCGATACTCCCGGACGGCCGGGCACTCTACGCGGGTGGATCCGACGATACGGGCTACTACGGTTTCGGCGACATCTACAACCCCGCGAGCAACGCCTGGACTCAGACGCCGGCCATGGCCCATCCACATTCGTTCGCGGCCGAGGCGACGCTCGCCAACGGCAACGTGCTCGTTGTCAGCGGCTATGACGGCGGTCCGGCGCTTCTCACCCCGGCCGTCGACCTCTACTCGGCCGCGGCTGGGACATGGAGCGCGGCGCAGGACCTTCCCGGTGGCGCCGGACGATACGGAATGACGGCTACGACCCTCGGAGACGGCTCGGTACTGGTGGCGGGCGGCAACAACGGAGCGCCCGACGGCAGCGCGGCGCTTTCGACCGCCGTGATCTACTCCCCGGCGACGGGCTGGTCCGCCGTCTCTTCGATGCAAGCGGCCCGGTTCGATCAGGCGGCCGTCCTGCTTACCAACGGAAGCGTCCTGGTGGCCGGCGGCTGCAACACCGACACGGCGCTGGCCTCGGCCGAAATCTACGACCCGGCCACGGGCCAGTGGAACCTCACCGGAAGCATGCTGGCCGCCCGGTGCGGTTTGACGCTCTCGAGACTTGCCGACGGGCGTGTTCTGGCGGTAGGTGGCTATACGAGCGGTCCGACCCCGGCGTCGGCCGGTGCCGAGATCTACGACCCGACGACCGGAGCCTGGTCGGCGACCGCGTCGCTCGCCGAGGGGCGGCGTTACCACTCGGCGACCGTGCTCCTCGACGGTCGAGTGCTGGTCAGCGGCGGCCGGGGCGCCCAGCCGGATACCTTCGTCGCTTCCTCGGAGGCCTATTCGCAGGCACAGCCGCCCAAGCCGACAACTTTCTATCCGGTTACTCCGGCTCGCATCCTGGATACGAGGTCGGGAAACGGGCTCAGCGGCGTGTTCGCAAATCGGGTCCCGCGATGGCTCCAGGTCACCGGCCGGGGCGGCGTGCCCGCCGGCGCCGTTGCAGTGACGGGCATCCTGACGGTTACCGGAGCGACACGTCAGGGCTACGTCTCGTTGGGCCCGATCGCGACCAGCACCCCGGGATCGTCCAACCTCAACTTCCCGGCCGGCGACAATCGCGCCAACAACGTCGTCGTGGAGCTCGACCTTCTCGGCAGGCTCGCGGCCGTCTACGTCCCCAACGGGTCGGGGACGACTCAGCTCGTCTTCGACGTTACCGGCTACTTCCTCGCGGATGACAACGGCGCGACGTTCATGCCACTCGCCCCGGGGCGAGTGCTCGACAGTCGCAACGGGACGGGTCTCAGCGGGGCGTTTCCGACGGGTGTGGCCAGGAGCTTCCAGGTCACCGGCAAGGCGGGCGTTCCGCCCGAAGCGGTGGCCGTGACGGGCAACCTGACCCTGGTCAGCCCGACGGGAATGGGCTGGGCGTTCGTCGGACCGGCGATTCCCGCCAACCCCGCGTCTATCTGCTGCTCGACGGTGAACGCGCCGGCCAAGGACATCAGGGCGGACGGCGTGACCGTGGCGCTCGGCTCCGGTGGCAGTCTGAGCGCGGTGTGGGTCGGCCCGAAGGGATCGACGGCGAATCTGGTCTTCGACGTGACCGGCTATTTCGTGCAGGGCTTGTCCGGGGCCCATTTCGTGCCCATGGAACCGACCAGGTACGTCGACTCACGCATCGGTCAGCCGTTCAAGGGCCCGATCGGGGTCGGGGTTCCGGTGCCCATTGCGATCGCGGGCGTCGGCGACATTCCCTCGGGCGCGATGGGAATCAGCGGCAATCTGACCGTCACCAACCAGACCTACCAGGGTTACCTGGCTGTCAGCCCGACGACGAGCGGGACCAATACGTCCACCCTCAACTTCCCGGCCGGCGATGTACGCGCCAACGGGTTCGATGTGAGCCTGGGCCCGGACGGCTCGCTGAGCGTGACCTATCAGGCGACCCAAAGAGGTTCGACGACCCACTTCGTGCTGGACGTCGCCGGCTACTTCATCCGCTGATATTCGCGGCCTGAGTTCCGGGATCGCAACTCGCTAGACCTTGGACTCGCGCCTGCCCATAATGCGGAGCAAGGGCTCGTTCACTGCGGTCGGCCCGCCGCGACTACTTACTCTGCACCGGTCCCCTGAGGAGACTGCCTGTGGACGTCACACAGCTGTCGCGGCTTCAGTTCGCGCTGACCGTCAGCTTCCACTTCATCTTCCCCGCCATAACGATCGGCCTCGCCATGCTGATCGCCGTAGTGGAAACGATGCGCTGGCGAACCAGGCGCGACGTTTACGACCGCTTGTCGGTCTTCATGACGAAGCTATTCGCGGTCACCTTCGTGATCGGCGTGGTGAGCGGCATCGTCATGGAGTTCGAGTTCGGCACGAACTGGTCGCGGTTCTCCGGCTTCGTGGGCGACATTCTCGGTGCCCCGCTCGCGGCCGAAGGGATCCTCGCCTTCTTCCTCGAGTCCGCCTTCGTCGGCCTCATTCTTTTCGGCCGGCATCTCGTGTCCTCGACCGTGCGCTGGCTGGCCGGCGTCCTGGTGTTCGTCGGAACGACCCTGTCGGCGTTCTGGATCCTGGTCGCGAACTCGTGGATGCAGACTCCTGCCGGCTACATCTGCACGCCCGACCCGAGCTGCAACGTGAACGTGGCAGGGGAGAAGGCCGTGCTCACGGACTTCTGGGCTGCGGTCTTCAGCCCGTCGATCCTGCCGCGCTTCCTTCACACGGTTTCGGCCTGCTACGTGACGGGCGCCTTCTTCCTGATGGGCATCACGGCGTGGTACGTCCTGCGCGGCCGCAACCTCGACATAGCCAGGATCGCCTTGCCGCTCACCATGGTGATCGCCTTCGTCGGATCCGGGCTCATGTTCGTCACCGGCGACCTCCAGACCCGCGAGGTCTACGCCTGGCAGCCCATCAAGTTCGCGGCGATGGAAGGTGTGTTCCAGACCGAAAACGGAGCGCCGCTAGACCTGTTCGCTCTGCCGCCTGCCCAGACCGGCCCGCTGAACCTGGCGATCGGGATCCCCAATGGCCTGAGCCTGCTGACCCTCGGCGACCCCAACGGCCAGATCAAGGGGCTCGCGGCCTGGGACCAGTCGCTGTGGCCTCCCGTGGCGATGACGTTCGTGGGCTTCCACACGATGGTCGGCCTAGGCTCGTTGATGCTCCTGCTGATGCTGTTCGGGATCTTCTTCCTGTGGCGAAAGACGATCGAGAAACAGAAGCTCTGGCTCAAGCTGGCGGTCCTGTCGATTCCGCTGCCGATCCTGGCCGTCGAGTTCGGCTGGATGACGGCCGAAGTCGGACGGCAGCCATGGATCGTGTACAACCTGATGCGCACGGTCGAGGGCACTTCCCCGGCCGTTTCCGCAACCGACGTCGCCCTCTCCATCGGGGCGATCGTGGTCCTGTACGTGCTGCTCCTGTTCCTGTGGCTCTACGCGATTCGCAAGGAGATCATCACGGGACCCGATCCCACGCCCGTCCCGGAGCCGGCCGCCTCGCCGCCGGCCGCCCCGCCGCCGGCCGAGGTCGCCGCCGCCGCCGGGGGAGACCACTGACATGGAACTCTCGGCTGTCTGGTTCCTGCTCCTCGGCGTCCTGTTCACCGGCTATGCCCTCCTCGACGGTTTCGACCTGGGGGCGGGCGCGATCCACCTCTTCGTCGCCAGGACCGACCTCGAGCGACGCGGCGTCCTCAGTGCCATCGGCCCGGTCTGGGATGGCAACGAGGTCTGGCTGATCACGGCCGGAGGCGCGCTCTTTGCCGCCTTCCCCCTCGTCTACGGAACGGCCCTCTCGGGCTTCTATCTCGCGGTCGTGCTGCTCCTCGGTTCTCTCATTCTCCGCGGTGTTTCGATCGAATTCCGAGGCAAGGAATCCAACCTGTTGTGGCGCCGCGGCTGGGATTTCCTGTTCTCGCTTGGATCGTTCCTTGCGGCGCTCCTCTTCGGCGTGGCGCTCGGCAATGTCATGCGCGGCATCCCGCTCGACGCGGACGGTGTCTACCGCGGCGGCTTCGTCGGCTTGCTCAATCCGTTCTCGCTGGCGGTGGGCGTGCTCACGGTCGGAGTGTCGGTCCAGCAGGGCACGGCCTGGCTGGTGCTCAAGACGGAGGGCGCGCTGGCCGACCGCGCCCGCCGAATACAGCTCGTGGCCATAGCCATCGTGGCGGTGAGCTGGGTCGGTTCCACGCTGATCGCGCTCGGCGACGCGAAACCCTTATTCGACAATTTCGCCACCCCGATCGCCTGGGTCGGTCCTGTGCTGGTATTCCACTCCCTGGCGTTCCTGCTCAGGTCGAATCTGCGTCGGCAGGCCGCGAACGCATTTCTGTGCTCGTGCCTGGCGATCATCGGCCTGGCGATCACGGCCGGGACGGCCCTTTATCCGAACCTTCTGCGCTCGACCGGTGCCGGCGCGAGCCTGACGGTCCACGGCGCTCATTCATCCGACCTGACCATGTCGGTGATGCTGGTCGTCGCCGTGATAGGCATGCCCATCGTGATCGCCTACACGAGCTACATCTACTGGAAGTTCAAGGGAAAGGTCAGTCTGGGCGAGACCAGCTACTGAACTGCGGAGCAGTCGACGCGGATCGCCGCGCCCTGATCGCCCGAGTCTCTACCAGTCCGGCGAGATCTGCCGATCCAGGAATTCGACGGGAGTCATTCGGGGGCGGATGAGGCGGGCCGTGCCGCCCTGGACGGCGACTTCGGCCGGTGAGCCGTGCGATAGGAACATCGGCATCGATTCGGTGAAGCCATAGGCGCCGACGTCGAGGAGCGCGATGAGATCGCCGACCTGTGGCCGCGGCAGCAGCGCCGCGTGCGCGAAAACGTCGATGCCGGTGCAGAGCGGTCCCGCGACGGTGACCGGAACACGGCGCCGCGAACCGGCGTCGTCCGCGAGAAGCGCGAGGCGGTGCTCCTGGCGCACCAGCGCCGGCCTGAGGACGTGGTTGATGCCGCCGTCGAGGATCGCGACCGGTGCGGAGGGCGTGCCCTTGACATCCACGACTCGTGCCACGTAAGCGCCTGCCGGCCCGACGAGGAAGCGGCCGGGCTCGAGAAGCACCGCCATCTGGCTGAGCGCGAGATCCCGGGACCAGGCCGCGTCAAGTTCGGCCAGTCGCGAGCCCAGCAGATCCAGATCCAGAGGCGGCTCCCCGTCGGCGTAGGAAATCCCCAGGCCGCCGCCCGCGTCGACGAGGCAGAGGGGAACGCCGGCTTCGGCTGCCGCCTCGCGGCCCACTGCCACGATCTTCGCCACGTGGTCGGCCAGTCGGTCGGCGTCGCGCAGGTTCGAGGCGCCGAAGGCGTGCACGCCGAGCCATTCCAAATGCGGCGATCGGGCCGCGTAGCGCGCCGCTCCCCGGAGATCCTCGAGCGGCATGCCGAACTTGCCGGCGGCTCCGCCGATGAGCCTGACCTGCTCGAACTCGGCGTCTTCCGAGACGGACAGCCGCAACATCACGGGCTGGCGCCGACCCAAACCGGCGGCGACCTCTTCCAGGCGGCGCAGCTCGCCCGGAGACTCGACGGTGACGGCGCCGATACCGGCGGCAACCGCGGCCGCCAGCTCCACCGTGGTCTTGCCGGGTCCCGTCATCGCGATAGCGACCGGGCCGAAGCCCGCCCGCAAGACCGTCTCGAGCTCGCCGCCGGAAGCGATGTCGGCGCCGAGCCCAAGGCGCGCCATGTGCGCGACCACGGCCAGCGCGGGGTTGGCCTTGATCGCGAAGGCGAGCCTGAACCGCGGCGGCAGGGTGGCGCGAAGGGCGGCCACCCGGCGGCCGATCAGGTCGAGGTCGTAGACGTAGAACGGCGTGCCGAATTCGCCGGCCAGAGCCTCGGCCGAAACGCCCGCGAGCAGGCCGGCCTGGAGAATCCCGCCGCCGGCGCCCATTCGCGCCGAGACGCCCGTTCGCGCGGCCGGAATGCCGGTCATCGGAGCGCCTCCTCGAGGGCGACCCGGGCGTCGGTCCGCTCGTCGCGGTACTTGACCACGACCGCGGCCGAAAGGGCGAGACCCTCGCGCTCGGCGAACGAACCCGCGATCGCCCGAACCCCCGGCACCACGACGGCCCCGGCCGGCACGGCCAGCGGACGCTCCAGCGTGCCGACGATCACTCGCTCGTTGACCAGGTCGTAGAGCCGGCTCGTGCCGGTCAGGATCACACCGGCCGCGATGACCGCTCCCCGCTTCACCAGTACGCCCTCCAGAAGCGCCGCCTGGGCGCCGACGAACGCCTCGTCCTCGACGATCACGGGACGGCGACCGGCCGGCTCGAGCACGCCGCCGATCTGGACGCCGGCCGAAAGATGGACCCGCGCCCCGATCTGCGCGCACGACCCGACGAGGACGTGCGAGTCGACCATCGTGCCTTCGCCGACCCACGCGCCGACGTTGATGAAGGACGGCGGCATGACCGTGACGCCCGGAGCCAGGTAGACGCCGCCCCGCACCGAAGTACCGCCCGGGACGACTCGCCAGGGGCGTCCGGCCGCCAGGGCCGCGAGCGCCTCCGGCGAATCCACGAGGCGCTTGAGCGGCAGGCCCACGCGATCGCGGAACTGGAACGCGCCGTCGAGATCCCAGGTTTCCGTGGCGCGGTCGGCGAAGAGCAGGAGGATCGACCCCTGGACGTCCGAATTCACGCGCCAGCCGTCGTCCGCCCGGGGGTCGGGCTCGGCCGCGCGGACCCGTCCTTCGTCCAGGGCCGCCAGGATTCCGCCTGCGATTGCCTCGCTGCTCACGCTCGAAGTCACGCCCCCGCTACTTCTGCGCGGAGGCGAGTTGCGCCGTCCGAGCAGGCGTCGAGTGTAGTCCTCCCGTGGCCTGGAGGATCATCTGGAGCCGGGCTCGATAAGGCTCGTCCAGTGGGAGCAGTGGCGCTCGCAGAACGTCGCTCAACAGACCCATCATCGACATCGCGGCCTTGACCGGAACCGGGTTCGGCCCGCCGGCGAAGTTGGCCTTCATGAGGGGCAGCCACCGTTCGTGGATCCGGCGCGCCGTATCCCAGTCACCGGCGAAGGCGGCATCGCACATCTCGGCCATCTCGCCGGGGATCTCGTTCGCGCAGGTGCAGATGACGCCGTCGCCGCCCATCGCGAGCATCGGCAGCGTCCAGGTGTCGTCGCCGGCAAAGACGGAGAAGCCGGCCGGGCGATCGCGCAGGATCGTGGCGATCTGATCCATGTTCGCCGACGCTTCCTTGACCGCCACGATCCGCGGATGCTCGGCCAGCCGCAGAAGAGTGGCCGCTTCCACGTTCACGCCGGTTCGGCCGGGGACGTTGTAGACGATGATCGGCAGATCGCCTTCATCGGCGACCGCCCGGAAGTGCGACTCGAGCATTCGCTGATCCGGCTTGTTGTAATACGGCGCGACGACAAGGGCAGCGTCCATGCCGATTTCGGCGGCGCGGCGCGTGGCGCGGATCGCGGTCGCGGTGCTGTTCGAGCCGGTCCCGGCGATGACCCAGACGCGAGCCCGGCTCGCCCTTTCGGAGGCGATCTCCAGCGTCGTGGCGATCACCCACTCGTCTTCTTCGTGGCTGAGGGTCGGCGTCTCGCCCGTCGTGCCGCAGGCCACGAGGCCGTGGATACCGGCGTCGATCTGGCGGCGGACGAGGCTGCGGAAGGTCTCCTCGTCGATTGCGCCGGTGCTCGTGAAGGGCGTTACGAGGGCCGTAAAGGCCCCTCTGAACGGTCGAATGGCTCGCATTGGAACTCCTATCGGTCGCCGTTTCGGGCGTGGGTTGCTTGATCGGTCGCCGCGCTCCCGGCGGCGAGGATGGAGTCGAGGACGTCGTCGAAGCTGTGGAAGCCCGGCGACCTGGGCTCGGCGAGGAGCCAGTCGGCCGCCGTCAGCGCTCCGGCCGCGTAAGCCGAGCGGTCGCGGGCGGTGAGGCGCATCTCGAGGCTCTCGCCCGGGGCGTCGAAGCCGACGAGATGCATGCCGGGCGAGCTGCCGGCGCGGATCACCGCCACGTCCAGCTCCTCGGGAGCGGGGGCGCCGTGGGCCAGAGGCCTCGCCACTCGCTCCTTGCGGGGGTGGGCGGCGATGAGCCGCCGCGACAGCTCCAGGGCGGTGCCGGAGGGCCGGTCTGCCTTGGTGCGGCGGTGCCATTCCACGATATACGGGTCGTACTCGGCGAACGGTCCGAACAGGCGCGCGGCATCTTCGACCAATCGAGCGAAGAGCATCACGCCGAGACTGAAGCTGGCCGAGGCCACGGCCGCGGCTTCGTGCGCCACGAGCAGCTCGCCGACCTCGGCGCGGTCGGTCGCCCAGCTCGTCGTCCCGATCACGAAGCTGCGTACGCCGCCGGCCAGGGCCGCGCGGACGTTGGGCAGCACGGCCTCGCCGACGCTGAAGTCGAAGAGGACCTCCGCTCCGTCGAAAGTCGTCCGGGGCGTGGCCGGCGGTGGGCCGGCATGCCGAGGATCGCCAGCGGCGGCGTGCCACGTGCCGGCCAGCGCGGCTGCTACCGCGCGGCCCATGGCTCCGTCTCCTGCGACGATGGTCTGCATATGGCTCGATCTCCTGAGTTGTGATCACGTCTCGGCCGGGGTTTCGCGGACGGTGCGTCGCGATCGGGCCGCGATCCGCCGGACAAAAAGAAGCCGCGGCACCTCAGCGATGTCGCGGCCCCGGGAGCCCTCCGCCTTCGGCTCCGGGTTCTGGTGAACGCCGTCGAGCCTAGGGCCTCGTCTCCGGACGGGGCCGCCAGGGCTTTATCTTGGATTCACCGGTCGGCATAGTTCGCATGCCGGGAGTATGCATGGCGAAGGGCATATGCGCAAGTGTTGCGCTGACTATGCAGGGTGAATATGTCGCGACTGCATAGTCGGTATGCAATTCGGATGCTCACCCGTGCAGTGGGCCCTTCGAGGTGGTCCGCGCCGCGCGGCTGGCACTACCGGCTTGTTGGGCGGCGACCGACGGCCAGGAGATGGCTGCTGGCCGCGAGAAGCGAGGGCTCGCCCTCGACCAGTTCGATCGCATGAAGGAGCGACTGCCAGCGTTTCGGATCGTTGCGGCGCTCTCTGAGGTCCGGCAGCCCGCACCATGGACCCTCGACGGCCAGGATTTCCACGTTCGTCATGCCGGCTTCGGATGCCTCGTCGCGCAGGTCCTCGGGGAGATGGAAGAAAGCGGTCGTGAAATAGCGGCCGTCCAACGTCGGGCGATGCTGGCCCTTTCGTATGTCGCTTTCCATGATCGCCACGTAGGCGGGGTCGGCGATCAAGTCGTCGGTGACTCCGACCAGCAGAGAGGCGAACCGTGAGATCCCGGCGGCCATGGCAACGCCGCCGGGACGCACGACACGCAGGGCCTCCCGGAGAGCGCCAACGCGTTCATGCCGCTCGGTGAGGTGGTACAGCGGCCCCAGGACCACGACGGCGTCGAAGGTGGCGTCGGGGAACTCGAGCGCTCGAGCGTCGCCGAGAAGTGCGCGGAAAGGGTGATCGCCGGCTCGAGCCTGAGCTTGCGCAACGTGAAGAGGCACCGGATCTATGAGTGTGACCTCGTAGGCTTCCGATGACAGCCACGAGGCGTAACGACCCGGACCTCCCCCGACGTCAAGCACGCGCGCCGGCGGGGGAGGCAGGAATCGAGCGAGCAGGATCTGCGTCCTCGCATATTCGAGCAGGCCGTCGCCCCTGACCAGGCGGTCCTCTTCCTCTCCACGATCGTAATAGGCTGTGATTTCGCCGCCCAACATGCCTATCGTCCCTCTCGATTCCACATCCACGATCCGTCGGGCCCAACTTTCGGCGGCACAGCGTGGCCCGTCAAGGGAGCCAGTGCCGCGAAGCTAGTAGGGGCGGCGGCGTCGGACCACGAGGGCGGTGAGGAGAAACATGACGGCGGCCATCGCCGCCATCGCAGTCGCCTCCACCGCATCGATAAACGGGTGGCGCGTTCCCGGGATGAGGCGGGCCACGAACGCCGCCCCCGGCGGCAGCCCGGTGACGTTGCCATCGGCGTCGAAGCTCAAGTTGAGGTCCATCAGCGACTTGAACTCGCCCGATGAGAGCTGGACCACGTCCTCGAGGACATATGCGCCGTTGTATTCGGTGTTTTGGACTCGCGCGTCAACGACGATCGTCTGGCCGGGGAACCACCAGTTCTCGGCGATGAAGACTCCCGAGACCAGCACCAGGCCTAGCAGACAGCCGGCGATCAACGCCGGCAGAACCCGGCCCAGAATCGAGCCTGCAAACACCGCTGCGGCGAAGACGAGCATCCCGATAGCGACCGGCGTCAGACCGTGGCTGCTGCCGTTGTAGAACGAGAGCGTGGGATCCAGGCCGGGGTAGTGCGCCCCCGCCAGGTCGGTGGCGGCAACGCTCGCCACTGCGGACAGAACCAGCAGCAGGACGGCCACGGGCGCGACCCGGCCGACCAGCCACCGCATCCTGGAAGGAGCCAGCGACCACGCCACGGCTGCGGTGCCGTCCTCGATTTCGCGGGCGACAAGCGACGCTCCGGCGAGCAACCCCGCCAATGGCGCGACACCCCCGACAGCTCCCAGGAGCGGTGCCCCCCAGGCGCCGTTCATCGAGCGGAACTCGTTCGCGCTCGCCTGGCACGCGGCCGACGGCGCCCCCGGCCCGACACGCGGCCACGCGTTGAGGCAATCCGCCGTGACCCCGACAGCCCTCAGGCGAAACGCGACGAAGAACGCCGCCGCCGAAACCACGATCAGCATGGCCGATACGGCCACCAGAGTGAGGCGGTGCAGCAGGAAGGTCAGGCGGGCCTGGACGAGCAGCGACCGCACCGCCCCGGCCAATCGGTTGCGCATACATCCCCCTCTTCGACGACCTTCGCCGCGAACGATAGAGGTTGCCGCGCTGCCACGTCCATCGGGGACAGCGCGACCGGGCGTGCACTGCTCTGCCGGCCGCACCCGCCCCTCCAGGTCCAAAGGGGGCATCGAGTTCGTGTATCCCGTGGCGGCCGTAGATGACGGAGCGGCTCGGGCACGAACACGCGATTCTGCAATTCTTGCGCCGGGTGGGCGCTATACGGCAATCGACCGGGCAAGAGCCTGTGGGTTGGCCGATCTGGTCCCGGCGGCGCGCGCCGGCCGCATGGTCGAGGCGGATTCGAGCGTGAAAATCTGTATCTCAGGCGCAGCTCGAAGTGTCCGGAGCCTCGCGCCGGCCATCGGGAGCGTTCAAGGCGCGGGAATCTTGCAGGAATGAGCTCGGGGTGGGGCCGCCGGGCCGTCTGCCGCGCCGCCGCGCGCCGCCGGAACCGCGTGGCGTCCGGCGTAACCGGGCACTGACCGGGCGGCGATACGGTGTAACGGCGGCCGCCTTCGGCGCTGCGGCGCGGCCATCCGGCCGCTCTGACCGTCTGCGGCGCCCCCGCCCGACCTTGCGGCGGCCGCCGTAACCGCCTGGCCGCTCCTACTTGAGCGCTTCGCTGAGGATGGTCTTCAGCTGATCCCACTCCACAAGGAAGGCGTCGTGGCCCTTGTTCGAGAGTATCTCGCGGTAGGCGGCGTCCATTCCGGCGGCCGACGCCGCTTCGACCATCGCCCGGACCTGGTTCGTGCCGTAGAGGATGTCGCCTTCGATGCCGACGCCCGTGAGCCGCGTCCCGTAGGCCGCCAGCTTCTGCATTGCCGCCACCTGCCCGCCGCGCCCGCGGCCAAGATCGTGGGCATCCATCGCCAGGACGAGCGTTCGGTACGTGTCTTCGTCGAACCTCTCGAGGAGCTTGCGGCCCTGGTGGCGCAGATAGCTGACCACCGAAGGCGTGCCGTCCGCCTCGACACGGCCCGCAAACCGCTCCTCGAAGTCGATCTCGCTGCGATAGGTCGTGATGGCGAGCTGGCGCGCCAGGTCGAGGCCCGCCATGCCGAGGCGGTCCACGATCTCGAGCTGGATGTGGTCCCAGCCGACGGCCAGCTGGCCGATCCGGGCCGGCGCCGCCATCGGCACGACCCGGCTGATGTCGCCCGGCCGCTCCAATGCCACTTCCAGCGCGACCATGCCGCCGAGCGACCCGCCGACCGCCAGCGCGACCTTCTCGATGCCGAGCGCGTCGAGCAGTCGCCACTGGGCGCGGGCCTGGTCGCGGACGGTGATTCGAGGAAAGGCCCGGCCGTAGGGCTTGCCCGTGACCGCGTTCCGGGAAGTCGGCCCGGTCGTGCCGTAGCAGCTGCCGAGCAGGTTCATGCACAGGACGCCGTATTTGTCCGTATCGAGGGCCTGCCCGGGACCGATGATCGGCGCCCACCAATCCCCGGCGGCATCGGCCGATCCCGTCAGGGCGTGGACGACGAGAATCTGTCGGCCTTCGCCGATCGGGATGCCGTCGTGGCGGTAGGCGATGACGAGATCCGGCAGCACCGCGCCGGATTCCAGGTTGAAGCGGCCCAGCCACCGCGAGGCGATCTTGCCGGTCTGAAGCTCGGCGCTGTTGTCCACGCTGCTCAGGCTACGAAAACCGGCGTCCTGGCGTACGGTCGAAATGCCGGGATCGGCCGCGACGAAGTGCGACCGGCCGGGGCAGCCGCGGCCTGAGGCCGACCGACCGCCGGAGAGCCGGCCACGCCGGGCCCCGACTGGGACCCGGCGCTCTGAGCACTCATGGCTGACTTGCCGGCTCGCTACGAAGCTGCGCCGACGGCCGTCGTCGCGGTGGTGACGCCCGTCGCCGCACGAATGGCCCGGTCGAGGTCGGCGACGATGTCGTCGATATGCTCGAGACCAACCGAGAGTCGAACCAGATCGGGCGTTACGCCGCTGGCGATCTGATCCTCGGCCGAGAGCTGCTGGTGGGTGGTCGATGCGGGGTGGATGATCAGGCTCTTGGCGTCGCCGACGTTGGCTACCAGGCTGAACAGCTTGACCGAGTCGATGAGCTTCCGGCCGGCTTCGATGCCGCCCTTGAGCCCGAACGTGACCATTCCGCCGAATCCGCCGGCCAGGTACTTGCTCGCGAGGGCGTGAGTCGCATGCGACGGCAGCCCGGGATAGCTGACCCAATCGACCGCCTGGTTCTCCTGCAGCCACCGGGCTACCGCGAGTGCGTTGGAGCTGTGGCGCTCGATCCGAAGCGGCAACGACTCGAGGCCCTGCAGGAACAGGAATGAGTTGAACGGGCTCAAGGCCGGACCCAGGTCGCGCAGCAGCGTGACGCGGAGCTTGACGATGAAGGCCAGGTTGCCGAACGAGCCCGTATAGCTGACGCCGTGGTAGGACGGGTCCGGATCCACGAAATCGGCCTTGAAGCGCGGCGACGCCGTCCAATCGAACTTGCCGCCGTCGACGACGACGCCGCCGATGGCGGTGCCGTGGCCGCCGATCCACTTGGTCGCGGAGTGGATGACGATGTCCGCGCCCCAATCGATCGGGCGCGCCAGGAGCGGCGCGAAGGTGTTGTCGACGATGACCGGCACGCCGTGCTCATGGGCGATCTTCGCGATCGCCTCGAAGTCCGGCACGTCCAGGCGCGGGTTGCCGATGGTCTCGAGGTAGACGCCCCTGGTCTTGCCGTCGATGGCCTTCTCGATCTCGTCGAGCTTGGAGCCGTCGACGAAACGAAACTCGATGCCGTATTTGGGCAGGGTGTACTGGAACAGGTTGTAGGTGCCACCGTAAAGCGACGAGCTGGTCACGAAGTTGTCGCCGGCGCGAGCCAGACTCAGGATCGTCAGCGTCTCGGCCGCCTGACCGGAGGCGACGCCGAGGGCTCCGACGCCGCCTTCCAGTGCGGCGACACGCTGCTCGAAGACGTCGGTGGTCGGGTTCATGATCCGCGTGTAGATGTTCCCAAATTCCTCGAGCCCGAAAAGACGGGCGGCGTGGTCGGCATTGTCGAAGACGTAGCTCGTCGTGGCGTAGATCGGGACCGCGCGGGCCTTTGTCGTGGGGTCGACGGCCTGGCCGGCATGGACGGCGAGAGTTTCGGCGCGAAGCGCGGGAGCGTTCTGGTCTGACACGGTGATCTCCTGGACGGCCGCCCGGTCGGTGGGCGAGTTGTTCGTGTTGGTTGATCCCGGGAGCCCCTGCGTTGGGCTCGTAGATGCGGCGGCTGCCCGTCGTGTGGTCCGGAGAAACAAAGAACCGCGGCTCCTGCTGGAGACCGCGGCCCCGGGACCGATCCTTGGCTTGGCTACGTTGCTATGTCAGCCAGAGCCTCAGACCCCATCCTCCGCACGTCGGGGCCGCCGAGTCATGGCCATCATGGAACTGCGCAGGCCGAACGAAAGCACACTTTCGCTCAATGCCCTGCGCGAGTTCTCCCGGCGGTTGGATGTGTGGCTGCTCATTGGTCGGGAAGTCTGGGCCATGTTCAGGGTTTGCGCAAGGCGGAGCCGGCCCGGATGCGCGGGGTGCCGAGGGCCGCGCGCGGCCTGGGCGCCGGGGCGAGAGGCGTCACAGGCTCCCGAGGTCGCCACGGGCTCCCGAGGTCGCCACAGGCGCCCGAGGTGATACGGTTCGGTGGCGCCGGACATTTCGGCGCTGCCCACACGCGAGGTACCTTCATTGCGCGCAAGCGCCGCGTTGCCGGTTCGCATTTCCGGCGCCCTGCCACTCCTCGGGCTCGGCGCGGCCGTGGTTCTATGGGGCACGAGCTTCGTCGCGACGAAAGCCGCCCTGACCGGTTTCGGCCCGCTCGTCGTGGCCGCGATGCGGATGCTGATATCTTCGGCCGTGATGGTCCCGCTCTGGTCCCGGATCCCGACGCCCGACCGGCGGCCCGGCGACTGGCGCTTGCTCGCCGTGATTGCGCTCTGCTACCCGTGCCTCTACTACGTGCTCGAGGGCAACGCGCTCACGTTGACGACCGCCGGCCAGGCCGGAACCGTCTCCGCGCTCGTGCCGCTGCTCGTGGCGGTCGGAGCTCGCGTCTTTATGAGCGAGAATCTCTCCGGCCGGGCCGTCGTGGGGCTGGTCGCTTCGTTGCTGGGCGTCGTGGCGTTGTCGCTTGCTTCGCCGGGACAGAGCGGGGCGCCCAACCCGATCCTTGGGAACTCGCTCGAGGTCCTGGCGATGGTGACCTACGCCGTGTCGATGCTCACCCTCAAGCGGCTGACCACTCGCTACAACCCCTGGTTCCTCACGGGACTCCAATTCCTCGTCGGCGCCCTGCTGTTCCTGCCCGCGGTGCTCTTTACGCCGCTCGACGCCTGGGGCAGTGCCCCGATGGCCGCGTGGGTCGGCATCGTCTACATGGGCCTGCTCGTGACGATCCTGCCCGCGGGGCTGTACAACTTCGCCTTGAGCCGGATGCCCGCGGCCCGGACCGCGATGGCGATCAACCTGGTTCCGGTCGTGGCGCTCGTGACCGGCTGGGCGATGCTGGGCGACGATCTTGCGCCTCTCCAGCTCGTGGCATGCGTCGTGATCCTTGGCGGAGTCGTGCTCGGCCAGATGCAGAACTCGCCTCGGGGCGCGGCAGCCGGCGCGCCGTCCCGATCGGCGACGGCTCTAGTGCGCCGGCTTCCTGAGCGATAGCCGGTCGAGGCGAGCCTTGGCCCGGCGGGTCGGCACGCCGGCTTCTCCGAAGGCGTGGCGGCTGCCGTCGAAGGCCGCCCGGGCCTGGTTCCGAGCGGCGATCGTTCGACCGAGGGCTTCGAGCGCGTCGGCGTCGTGGCCGATCAACCGCAGCGTGTCGGGATCTTCGGAGCCCGGCTGCTTTCGCAGGATGGCCACCGCTTCGCAATACATCGCGTGGGCCGCTTCCGGGTCGCCCATCTTGCGGGCGACGTCGGCCAGGTGTCCGCGGAGGTCGGCGACATTCCGGCCGCGCCTGCCCTGGAGGCGGGTGTAGCTTTCCAGCACCGATTGGAACGTCGTGCGCGCCGCCTCGAACTGCCCGAGCCGTTCGAGCGTGAGTCCGAGGTTGCGGCCCAGGAGCAGCACCTCGAGGTCGTCGGGACCGTTCGCTTCCGCGCTGGTCGCGTACAGACGTCCGAGCGGCCCGGCCACACGTTCGGATATCGTCCGGGCCGCCTCCTCGTCGCCGAGGTCCTCGGTCGTCTCGGCGACCGCGATCAGCGCGTTCAGCGTCCGCTCGTCCTTCGGCCCGTGGATCCGCTCGAAGACCGAGGCCAGCTCTTCCCACCGACGGCGCGACTCCTCCACTTCGCCGACCTTGGCCAGCTCCGAGGCGAGGCCTTCGAGTGCCTCAAGCGTCTCGGGTGCCTCCGGTCCCGCAACACGGCGCTGCGTCTGGTACAGCGTGGCGAAGGCCCGCCGCGCGTCGGCGTGGGACTCAATTCGTGCCAGCACCCGGGCGTGGCCCTTGAGCGCCCAAACCACCTCCGGTGCGTCGGGGCCCAGAGTCCGAGTTCGCACCTCCGCGACCTGGTGGAAGCGCTCCGCCGCGCCGGCCAGGTCACCGAGCCGCTCGAGGTTCCAGGCGAGGTCGCCAACGACCCACAGCACTCCCGGATGGTCCGGGCCGAGCAGTTCGAGCCGGCGGGACAGCAGTTGGTCGTCGAGCTCGCGCGCCCGCCGGAAGTCGCCGCAGCGGCTGGTCGCGTCCGTCAGTCCGGCCAGAGCGTCGAGGACGGCAATCTCGTCCTGATCGGGCAGGCTCGTCATCCGCTCGTACAGTTCGCGATAGGCTCCCGCGGCGGCCGGGGCGTCATCGAGCCTGAGCAACAGCCGGCTGTGTTGGGCCATGGCGGAGATCGTGGCCGGATCGTCGGGCCCGAGTGTCGCGACCGTGGCTGCCAGTGCCTGTTCGGAGAGAGACCTGCCGGAGGCTCGGTCGCCGGCGCCGCAGAGGGCGCGAGCCAGGCTGAGCATTGCCTCGAGTGTGTCTCGATGCGTCGGTCCGAGAATGCGGCGGCTTCGATCGACGCGCTCGGCCAGCACCTCGCAGGCTCGCGGATATTCCTCGATGTCGATCAACACCGCGCCGAGAACGGTCATCGTCCGGAGCGTCGCGGCATGCTCGGGTCCGAGCACCTTCCGCTGCGCGTCGAGCAGAGTCTCCAGCGTAGTTCGAGCCGAGGCGTTGTCGCCGAGCGTGCGCTGGGTCAGGCCCAGGTTATGGAGCGCGCTCAGAGTGGCCGGGTCCTCCGACCCGAGTGCGGTCCGCCTTCCGGCGACTACGCGTTCGTAGAGCGGCCGGGCAGTCTCGGGCTCGTTGAGATACGAGAGCGTGACGGCCAGCCCGTGCAGGGCGGAAAGGGTCTCGAGGTGGCGCGGTCCATAGGCGCGCTCGCACCGCTCGAGGAGCGTGTAGTACTGCTCACGCGCCGCGGCCAATTCGTTCAGGTCAAGGGCGATGGCGGCAAGCCGAGCGTCGACTTCGAGCGTGGCCGGATGATCGGCGCCAAGGAGCTTGCGCCTGGCTTCCAGCACCTGGCGGCAGACCGAACGCTGCGCGGACAGATCCTCGATGCCCTCCAGCATGACCTCGAGGTCCTGCAGCGCTGCGAGGCCGGCAATCGGCTTCGACGAACTCCCGGTGCCTGCGGACGCGCGATCCATCGATCGAGTGGATTCTCCTGGCTTGTCCCCCTGTAGGGATCATCATGCCAGGTTCGAGCGATCCGCCGCGTCCGGCGCGCGGCTAGTCGGATTCGGTCGGGATTCCGCCTGGGTTCGTGACGGCACGCAGGTACGTGGCCAGCTCCCGGTTCAGCAGGATGGTCGTGTAGGCCTGCGCGACCGGCTCGTCGCAGTACTCGTACTCGACGACCACGTCGGTCATTGCCAGCATCACCGGCCGACGGTTGAGCCCGGAGACCGGGTTCGCGGTGGCGGGAGCGTGCATGTATCCGGCCGCCACATATGGGCCGACCTTCATGGTCACTTCGTTCGGCCGGGTGGCGAGGCGCCGGGCCGGGTCGCCGCGAGGACCGCTCACGACGACTATGCCCAGCTCGTCGCGGTTGACCTCGAGCTCATCGAAGCTCGTCCGGTGGCCGTCGGTCGTGCTGACGAGAACCGCGTCGTGGACGAGGATCGAAGGCTGGTCATTGAGCATGTCGGCGAGCCTGGGGCATTCCAGCTCAACTCGCCCTTCGACTGTGCAGTCCTCGGAGTAACCGACGAAATCGATCTGCGTTCCCATGGCCTCAGCCCCTGGCGGCGGCTCGGATAGTCCGAACAGAAGATACGCTGTCCGGAGCCGGGCCGGAGCACTAATCTTTCGGGTGGCTCGGCGGACGAAACACCCACCCTCACCACGCTCGAGCTACCGCGGTGCGGCCTCTCCACTCCCGTTCCTGCCGGTCGAGGGACCCACCCGTCGCTCCTTGCCGGTAATCAGCCGCTTTATGTTGTCGTGATGGAACAACCAGATCAACCCCGGCACGCCGATGCCGTAGAGGTAGTAGACCGGGGCCAGGGGAAGCACGAATGTCGCGACCACCATGGCGATGCCGCCGATCAGGCTGGCACCGAGCGACCCGAGCGACGAAATCCGTGTGACGGCGATCACGATGACGAATATCGGAAAGATCACGGCCAGGATGTAGGGCGCGATGATCAGCGCTCCACCGGTGGCCGGAGCCACGCCGCGCCCGCCGGAGAAGCCGATGAAGGGCGATCGGCTGTGTCCGACGATGGCGGCCAGCGCCGCCAGAACCTGGGCCACGATGCTGCCTCCGATGGCCACGATCAGGAGCACCGCCACGGCACCCTTGGCGACGTCGAGGAGTCCCGAAACCGCGGCCCATCGAAAGCCGACGGCCCGGGAGACGTTTGCGCCGCCGGTTCGACCGCTGCCGAGAGTCCGCGGATCCGGCCCGCCGATCAGGCGCGGAACGATGATCCCGAACGGAATGCCGCCCAGGAGAAAGCCCGCGAACAGCGCCAGGGCTGCCCTCAATATGTCGATCGTCTGCATCGCGGGGAAGTATAGGGCCGCGAATCGAGACCGGCAGTCGCCGGCGGCGGCCTCGGCTAGGTCTCGCCGTCGACGGTGCCGAGCAGTTCGGCGAGCAAACGATCCGGGCTCCCACGCAACGCGGCCCGCCGCTTCGGATCGGCGGCGATCTCATCCACGAGCCCGGCCAGCAGGCTGTTGACGGGCGTGGGCACGTCGGTGACGACGCCGAAGCGGGCGACGGCACCGTTCATCCAGTGGACCTCGGTCGGCTCGCCGGCGACCGCGGTGACGGGCGGCACGCCCGCCTCGGCCGCCCTGATGTGAACCCGCAGCGACGGCAGCTTGCCGGCTCGCGCCCCGCCCACGATCCGGGCAAGGATCGGCCGGCTGATGAACGCGGGCAGACGAACGATCCTCGCCAGCCACGGCACCGCGGCGCCCGGGAGCCCGACCGGCTTCAATCCGAGCTGCTGCATGACGTCGAGGGTCTCTATGAGCTGCCGCCGCTCGATGGCGAAGAGCCGCGGGTCGCGGTAGATCTCGTCCACGTCCATGTCGAGGACGGCGCCGGTGGCATTCCCGATCAGATTGGCCACGAGCTTCGACCACTTCATCGACGATGGATCGCGTAGCTCGGCGGTGCGGAAGCCGACACGGTCGAACTCCCGCTTCAGGGCTCGAACCGACGGCTTGGCGTCCGGGGTCACCGCCGAAAGCCCCAGGCCGCCATTGCCGAGCCAGCGGATCTCATCCTTCGACGCCAGCTCGATCGGGGCCGTCAGGGAGCCCGCGACGAGGGGCGCTTCGGGACGAACCTCGGCGGCTATGCCCTCGGCGCCGATGCCGTTCTCGACGGTCAAGGTCGGGACCGTCGGCCAGATCAGGGTCGGGGCGAGTGCGCCGCGCAGCGCCGGCATCTTCACGGCGAGCAGGATCAGGTCGGGTTCCGGCGCTTCCTCGGTAGCGCCGACGCGCCGGACCGGGAAGCTCTGTACGGCGCCGTCGGGAGAGACCAGTGTCATCGGCTCGACCGAGGAAGGCTCGAAGATCCGGACCAGGGTGACGTCGTTGCCGCCTGCCGCGAGGAGAGTGCCGAGGAACGAGCCGACTGCCCCGGCGCCGACAACGAGAATCTTCATCGGGGGCCGGGCACGCGGACCTACGACCACGCCGCGGGGAGCCGGAGCGGGTTCCGCGGCCGGCGCCGCCGACGCGGGTTCGGGCGCGGGTTCGGGCGCGGGTGCAGCGTTGGGTCCAGATGCCCCGCCCGACCGCGCGGCGGCACTCGGCTCCGCGGCCGGCGACCGAGTAGAGGCCGATTTACCGGAGGGCGGCGTGAGTGGCGTCATCGCCCTGTAGCCTACCCGTTGGGCGGGAGGCGCGCCGTATGGATGAGGCCGCCGGCCGGGGGAGTCTCGGCCGCCGTCCTTCGGGTCCGGCAGGCAGAACCAGGATGGACCGGCCGGCTGTCGCTGCCCATACTCCGGAATCGCGACGCGTGCTCAGGTCCGCCTGCTCAGGCGCCAAATGCGGCCGTTCTCGCCGCCCCCCTCGCCGCCCCGCTCGATGATCACGCACCCCGGTGATTCCAATCCCGCTATGACAGGCACTCTTCGGCGGGTTCCGCAGCGCAGGCTGACGACACTCGCCGGCGCATTGACGATCGCGATTGCGGTCTGGGCATGCGCAACTCCCGGTCCGACTCCAGCGCCCACCCTTACGACGCCGAGTCTCGCCTCCCTCTCGCCCGGCACGACGCCCGCGGAGTCGGTTCTGGGCGTGATCGAGACGCCGAGCGGCCTGATCGTGGTCGGGCCTTCGACTTCCTCGTCCGGCCCTTCGGTCTCCGCGTCGGCGCTCAGTAGATCGCCTTCGGGGGCGGTCGAGCAGCCGTCCACGCCTGCGGCCGGCGACGCCACGAACCAGCCCGGTTCGACTGCCGGTCCGACTGCCGGGCCGACGGAGCCGCCGACGTTCGGACCGCCGCCCCCGGATGCACCCGGCCCGACGCTAGACAACACTCCATTTCCCACCGTAGCGGCCCCGACGCCCTTCCCGACGTTCGTGCTCGACACGCCATTCCCAACGTTCCAGCCCACTCTCGCGCCGACCCCGACCCCGAGGCCCACGCCGTCGCCGTCGCCGAGCCCATCGCCGACGGGGACGCCCATCGGCAAGACGGTCACGATCGCCGCGGCCGGCGACATCGCCTGCGATCCGGCCTCGAACGTCGGCGCTCCGCAGGACTGCGACCAGGCCGCCACGGCCAACCTGATCGGCAGCCTTCGCCCGACGGCTGTTCTGCCGCTCGGCGACAACCAGTACGAAGACGGCACCCTGGCTGCATACCAGGCCGTGTATGCCACGACCTGGGGCAAGTACTTCTCGATCACGCGCCCGACCGTCGGCAACCACGAGTATCTGACCCCTGGCGCTTCGGGGTACTTCAGCTACTTCGGCGTGCCGTCCTACTACAGCTACAACCTGGGCAGCTGGCACATCATCAGCCTCAACTCGGAGTGCAGCCAGATCGGCGGCTGTCAGGCCGGTTCTGCCGAGGAGACATGGCTGCAAGCCGACCTGCGGGCCAATCCCAGTCTCTGCACGCTGGCCTACTGGCACGAGCCGATCTTCTCGTCCGGTCAGGAGCCGGAAGCGACGCAGATGATGGCCATCTGGGCCGACCTGGAGGCCGCCAACGTGGACGTCGTCCTGAGCGGCCACAACCATGACTACGAGCGCTTCGTGCCCCTCGACGCTTCGGGCCAGCCCAGCCCGACGGGCATCACCGAGTTCGTGGTGGGCACCGGCGGCAAGAATCACACCGGGTTCCCGGTGCCGCCGCTGCCGGGCGAAGTTGTGCGCGACGACTCGTCGTTCGGAGTCATCTCGATGACCCTGAGTCCTGGGAGCTTCAGCTGGCGTTTCGTGCCTGCCCCCGGCTATTCTTTCACCGACTCCGGCTCGGCCAGCTGCCACTGAGCGGACGCGGACCCAGGAGGCCCGGGCTCATGACACCCGAAGAGGCGCGCGCTTACCAGCAAGCGATACTGGGCTATCTCGGCGCCGACGACCCTGCCGTCGTCCAGGCGGCCGAAGCCGAGTCGTGGCGCGTTCTCCTGTCCGGCGCGGGACCGCATATGCGGACACGCCCTGCCGCGGGGGAATGGTCGGCCCTGGAGTGCCTCGGCCACCTGACCGATTCGGAGCTGGTCACCTCGACTCGTTACCGCTGGGTTCTCGCCGAAAACGAGCCGGCTCTTATCGGCTGGGATCAGGAGGTCTGGGCCGAGCGCTTCGACCATTCGGGCGACGACCCCGACGCACTGCTGGCGCTGTTCACGGCTCTGCGCTCGGCCAATCTGGAGTTGTGGGCACGAACTCCGGTCGCGGCGAGGTCACGCGTGGGTATCCACGCCGAACGCGGGCCCGAGTCTTATGAGCTGCTATTCCGAATGCAGGCCGGGCACGGGATCCTCCACCGCGCCCAGGCCGAGCGAGCCCTGGTCCAGGTCCGCCGAACGAAGTAGCCCCTCCGGCCCGATGGTGCGCACCGTGCGCCGCTCGAGCCGGCTCGCAGGACGCGTACCGTTTCTCGCCAAGATTGCCAGGTGCGAGTCAGGTACCGGGCTGCGTGTCTTCTCCTCGCCACGGGGCTGGCAGCTTCCGCCTGCGGCTCCACGCCGCCGACCGGGACCCCAGGCCAGACGCTGGCGAGCAGCGCGGTCGCATCGGAAACCGCGTCTGGTTCGGGAGTGACGACGGCCTCGCCTTCCGTCGCGCCGAGCGCTTCGCCGACCACATCGCCGACCGTCACTCCCAGCCCCACCCGGACGGCGACGCCAACGAAGCCGCCGGCCAAACCGCCGACCACACCGCCGACTGCGGCCCCAACCGTGGCTCTCTCGGGCCTCGATTGGCCCGTCTACCACCTTAATTCGGCCCGAACCGGCAACGACCCGAGCTTCCCCGCATTCGGCGGCTCTCTCAAGGCGGGTTGGGCGGCTGCCCTCGACGGCGCCGTCTATGCCGAGCCCCTCGTCGTCCACGGGCGAGTCATAGCGGCCACCGAAGGCGACAGCGTCTATGCCCTCGACCCGGGGACGGGGGCCGTCGTCTGGCGGCAAAAGCTCGGCACCCCGGTGCGGCTCTCCGCCCTGCCGTGCGGTGACATCGACCCGTTGGGAATTACCGGCACGCCGGCATTCGACCCGGCAACGGGCTCCCTGTTCGCCGTGGCGGAGGTGAGCGGCCCCAGGCACGTCCTGTTCGCACTCGATCCCGACACCGGCGCCGTGCGCTGGTCGCGGGGCGTGGACCTGCCGGGCGACGATCCAACGACCCACCAACAGCGGTCGGCCCTCGCGGTCGCGAACGGCTACGTCTACATCGGCTTTGGGGGCCTGGCGGGCGACTGCGGCCAGTACGTCGGCGAGGTCGTGGGCGTGCCGGCGAGCGGCTCGGGCGCCACGATTTCGTACCGCGTCCCGGTTGCGCGTGAGGGTGCAGTGTGGTCGACCGGCGGGCCGGTCATCGACGCCTCCGGCAATGTCTACGTTTCGGTCGGCAACGGCGCCTCGACGACGACATACGACGGCAGCGATTCGGTGCTCGAGCTCTCGCCGGGGTTGGCTCTGGTGAGCCGTTTCGCCCCGACCAGCTGGGCCGCCGACAACGCCGGCGACGCGGACCTCGGGTCCCTCAGCCCGGTTCTGGTCCCGGGCGGGTGGGTTTTCATCGCCGGCAAGAACGGCAACGGCTACGTCCTGCGCCAGGGTGCCCTCGGCGGCATCGGCGGGCAGGTCTCGTCGGCGCCGGTATGCAAGGCTTTCGGTGGCGCGGCGCAGGCCGGCGGCACGGTATTCGTGCCGTGCGTGAGCTCACTTCGCGCGGTGACCGTGGGCGCGGACGGGTCCCTTACCCCGGGCTGGCAGAGCGGCTCCGCCGGGGGACCGCCGGTGATCGGCGGGGGAGTCGTCTGGAGCGTCAGCTCGGCCGGTCGGCTGGTGGCATTCGATCCCGCCACCGGAGCGGTGAAGGGCTCGATCGGCGTGGGTGCGGTGCCTCATTTCGCCTCGCCCACGCTGTGGCAGGGGCGCATCTTCGTCGGAACCCTCGCCGGATTGTCGGCCGTAATTGAGTAGCGGCTCCGATAGCCGGCCGCCCGTGCGACGAGACAAGCAGTCCGAGTACCGCCGTCAGCGGACCAGTATTCGGTCTATCTCGGCCATTTGATCGGGTGTCAGCGGGCCGAACTCCATCGCCCTGGCGTTCTCCTCCACCTGGGCCACCGTTCGGAAGCCCGGGATCGGGATTGTGTTTGGGCTGCGGCCCCAGATCCAGGCAAGCGCACCCTGGGCGACGGTCCGGCCGTCGCTGGTGAGGACCTCGCGGACCGAATCGAGTGCCGCGAGCCAAACCGGGTTCGGGCTGCCGTTCTTGATGCCGGGGAACCAGGCGACCTCCTTACGCACGTCACCTGCGCCCCACTTGGAGCCAGGGCGGAGCTTGCCCGTCAGGACGCCCATGCCCAGTGGGCTGCGGTTGATGCTGGCGAGGTTCAGCCGTTCGGTCAGGGCGAGCACTTCGGCGTTGCCGCTGAAAATGTTGAGCTCCTGCTCCGCGACGCCGCAGCTCGGCGAAGTCGAAAACGCCTCGATCGCGTCGGGCCGATCCGTGCTCCAGCCGTAGGTTCGAACCTTGCCTTCCGCGACCAGCCGCTCGAGCACGTCACGGGCTGCCAGCGCACGGTCCAGGGTCAGGCCCCAGACGTGGAGCAGGTAGACGTCGATGTGGTCGGTATCGAGGCGGCGGAGGCTCTCCTCAAGGTTGGATCGCAGGTTGGGCGCGACGTCGCTCTCTTCCTCGGTCCGTCCGAAGGCCGTGATTTCCTTCGTGGCTTCGTTCACCTTGTAGCCGAACTTTGTGGCGATCACGACCTCATCGCGACGACCCTTGAGTGCCCGGCCGACCACTCGCTCGCTGTGGCCCGCGCCGTAGTTGGCGGCGGTGTCGAAGAAGGTGACGCCGAGATCGACGGCGGCTTGGATGGCCCGGATCAATTCCGCGTCGTCCACGGTCTCGCCCCAGCCGGCCTGGAATCCGAGCATCGCCCACGGCCCGCCGATGGCCCAGCAGCCCATTCCGACCGCCGAAACCTCTATGCCGCTGCGTCCGAGAATTCGCTTCACGTCCGTTTCCTCCTATGGCCGCCGCGTGGGGTCGATGGCGCCAGGCTCGGGTAGTGTGCGCCGCGCGGCCGGTCGCATCGAGGGAGCCGCAACCGGCTGGCCGGTGAACAGCGATAAATCCGGGACCTCGCGACCCGCCGAGGTCCAAGCAGACTCTGCCAGCATATTGGAGTGGTCGTAATATCCAATTCAATGTCTACGTTCCAGACCAATCCACCTGTAATCCCCGCCTGGGACACGCTGCTCGACCTGGGTGACACCGCCTTGGGTCCGTTGCACTCACGTCTGTCGGCCGCTTTGCGCGATGCGATCCGCGCCGGGCGCTTGCCCAATGGTGCCGTCTTGCCGCCCAGCCGGCATCTCGCGTCGGAACTGCGCTGCTCGCGCTGGGTCGTGACCGAGGCCTACGAGCAGCTCGTGGCGGAGGGCTACCTGGAGTCGCGCGTCGGGTCTGGGACACGGGTTCGGCATTCCGACGAAGCCCGCGCGGTAGACGCGGACCACCGCCCGGCGCGGGCTCCGGACGCGGTGCTCGATCTCGCCCCGGGACTGCCCGACCTGCGGTACTTCCCTTTCTCGCAGTGGCTGCGAGCGGCACGATCGGTAGCCGCGTCGCTGCCCTACTCGGAGATGGGCTATCCGGACGGCAGCGGGCACCGGCAACTTCGGCAGGTCGTGGCGGCGTACCTTGTGCGCGTCAGGGGAGCGGCGGCGGACCCTCGCGACGTGACGATCACCGCCGGCGTTACCGACGGCGTGACCAGGCTGTCGCGGGCTATGGCCGCGGCCGGGATTGAGGCCGTCGCGGTCGAGGACCCGGGCTGGCCGCGGCTCCGGGAAGCCGCCACTCTGGCGGGCCTGGCAGTTGTACCAGTCCCAGTCGACGAGCTCGGGCTCCAGGTCGATCGTCTGGCCGACCACCCGAGCGTTCGAGCGGTAATCCTGAGCCCTGCCCATCAGTTCCCGACGGGCAGCGTCCTTGCCCCCGAACGACGCGCGATCCTGCTCGACTGGGCGCGCCGCATCGATGGCCTGATTCTCGAGGACGACTACGACGCCGAGTTCCGCTACGACCGCAGGCCGGTTGGCACGATACAGGGCACCGATCGCTCCCGCGTGGCGCTGTTCGGGTCTCTAAGCAAGACACTCTCGCCGGCGCTGGGGATCGGCTGGATGGTAACGCCGCAGGCATGGACGGCGGCGGTCCGCGCCACGGAAGTGAGGCCCGCTGGGCCGCCTCTGCTCGACCAGCTGACTTTCGCGGACTTCCTGGCCTCAGGAGCATACGACCGCCACCTGCGCGCCGCGCGACGGCGCTACCGAGCTCGCCGCGACGCGCTCGTCGCCGCACTCACCGAGCGCATGCCGGACTGCCACGTCTCGGGTGCGGCGGCAGGCCTCCACGTGCTCCTCCGCTTCGAGGGGGAGCTGGCGGGTCCCGCGGTCGTGGAACGGGCTGCCCGCCAGAGGGTCCGCATCGCGAGCATGGAGGCGTACCGAGCCGAGAACCGCGCCATCGGCTCCGGCCTGGTCCTGGGTTACGGCAATCTCGGCGACGGGGAAGTGGCAGAAGCGGTCCGCCGCCTGGCCGCAGCCGTCACAGAGATCAGACAGGCGCGGAACCGGTGTTGATAGCGTGACTTTGGCCTTGCCGAGTTCCCTGCGTCGGTGAACTAATGCCAGGGAATCGGCAGGATGCCGTCGGCGCGCGCTTGCGAGATCTCGACCCAGCCGTAGCCCTCTTCGTTGTCGTTCTCGTGCGGCCTCGCCTCGTCCCACTCGTTGCCGCCTTCTGTGACGGCTTGGTCGAATGTCGACTGCCCGATCATGGTCGTCTCGACGAAGTAGTAAGAGTTGCTCGTGTCGTCGACCCGGACGCCGAGGTACGCGTGTCCGGGAACAATGACGATCACCGGCTGCATGCCCATTGCCTCGACCGCCGAGGCGTAGAGCAATGCCAGTTCGATGCAGTTGCCGCTGGAACTCGAAAGCGCTTCGGAGGGAAGCCGGATCGCCTGGGTGTCGCCGGGCGCGAACGAGACGGGCGTGCTGATGTAGGTCATGTCGAAATCGTTGGTCTCGGCCTGCCAGATGTCGTCCAGCCGCTGGTAGACCGAGTTGTCCGAGTCGGCCTGGCTCTGGTAGCCGCTGATCATGCCGCCGCTCGGGTCGTAGTTGGCGGCCGCGCGGATCAGGTCGTTCTTCACGGCGGGGTCGGTCGGCGTGACCATCACGCCCAATAGTTCGAACGTCTCGGCCTCGGTCATGCCCTTGATCGACCACGGGAAGTCGCTGCGGCCGGTGACCACCACATCGTCGGTCTCGTCGAGGACCGTCCGATCCTCGCCGTTGTCCAGGTACGTAACCAGGACTTCGAGCTGCCCCGGCTTCTCCGAGGCGAGGTTGTCGATCGCCGCGCTCATCAGCTCGGGGTCCTGCTCGATGGTGGCCGACTTTTTGCCGGCCACGGTGATGGTCGCGACGCTCGTGTTGGTGAAGCCGGCGATGCCGCTGGAAATCTTGACTTTGACCGCCTGGGCGTTGCCGTTGGTGATCGTGACAACGACGAAATGGGGCAGGATCGTGCCGTACAGCTGTGAGAACGGGGTCATCAACTCGGCCTGGTACGTGTACCGCACTGTTATGTCGTTTACCGTGGCGCTCGGTGGGGTGGCGGCGCCTCCGGGTCCGGTCTGTTCCGGCGCCGCGCTCTTCGCGCCCGATGGCGCGGCCGCTCGACGGTCTACCGCCGCGGCCGCCGGCCCGAGAGTCGTCGACGCAGCGTGAGAAGCGGATGACGGACCCGAAGTTCCGCTGCAACCGGCGGCAAAGACGAGCAGCACGCCCAGGGCTATCGACCGGCTGCCACCCAGTCCGCGCCTCGCGCTCATGGGAACCTCACTGGCTGAATGCGACGGCCCTTCCGGCGATCGCCCACGCGATCGTAACCGGCGTTTTGGGTGGCTACCAGCCGCCAATTGGGGCAGGACGCATCGCGTCAGCGAACCCGCCGCAGCTCGAGGCTGGAGTGGTTCAGCACGTCGGCGCCGGCGTCCGAGCACATAACGATGTTCTCCAGCCGCACGCCCCAGCGCCCCGGCAGGTATACGCCGGGTTCGACGCTGAACGCCATGCCGGGAAGCAGGGCGGTGGAATTGCCTGCGACCATGTACGGGTCTTCGTGGACCTCGAGCCCGATGCCGTGTCCCAGCCGGTGAGTGAAGAACTCGCCGTAGCCGGCCGCCGCGATGACGGAACGTGCGGCGGCGTCGATCTCCTGGGCGGGGACGCCGGGCCGTACGGCAGCGGTCGCTCGGGCCTGAGCAGCGCGGACGAGTTCAAATATGTGCACGAATTCGGGTTCCGGCGCCGCCTCGGACGCACCCGAGACCCAGACGGTACGGGTCGTGTCGCTCGCGTAGCCGGCCAGCGTCCCGCCGATATCGAGAACAACCGGCTCGTTCTCCTCGATGACCCTCTCGCTCGCGTCATGGTGGGGAGAGGCGCTATTGGGCCCCGATCCGACGATCGCGAAATCGGCGTTGTCGTGGCCCTCGTCGACGAGCCTCTGCCGGATCTCGCGAGCTACCGCGGATTCGGTTCGTCCGGCCAGGCTGCCCGCGCATATTGCGTCGATCGTGCGGTCGGCGGCCGCGGCAGCCAGGCGCAGCAGCCGTGCCTCGTCGGCGTCCTTGACCTGGCGGAGCCGGCGCATGACGACGCTCGCCGACTCGAACCGGCGCGCCGGAAGGGCGGCCTGGAGGCGGAGCAGATGCAGCGACCACATCCGATCGGAGACCGCTATCCGGGCAGCGTCCTGAGTGCGCAGCAGGTCCGCGACCATCGCTGCGGCATCGTCGGTCTCCTCGAACGGCACGACCGCAGCCGCGCCCGACGCGGCCAGCGGCGTGGCCGCGGCCTTCTGCGCCTCCAGCTGCGGCACGAGCAGCGAGACCGCGCCATCGCGAGGGATCACGAGCAGGGTGAAGCGCTCCATCGGCTCTCCGACGAAGCCCGTCAGGTAGCGCAGGTCGGGCCCGACGCTCAGAAGGAGCGCAGAAAGTCCACGGCCTGCGATGGCGAGGCGGCAGGCCGCCAGCCTCGCCTGGAAGCGTTCGATCTGGGCCGGCGGGGCAGTCTCGGTCATTTGCGGAGAGTAACCGCTGCGTGCCCCGAGCGCCCCGGTCCCGACGAGCAGCGGGCCCGCCGGGACCTCGGCAGGCGGCGCTAAACCGCTTCGTCGATCGCCTCGTCGAACTGGCTGTTGTACAGGTCGAAGTAGAAGCCGCGCTGGCGCGAGCAGCTCCTCGTGCGTGCCCTGCTCGACGATCTGGCCGTGGTTCATGACGAGGATCGTCGTCGGCGTCGCGGATCGTGGAGAGCCGGTGCGCGATGACGAAGGTCGTGCGGCCCTTCATCAGCCGCGCCATCGCCTTCTGGATCAGGACCTCGGTGCGGGTGTCGACCGAGCTCGTCGCCTCGTCGAGGATGAGGATCTCCGGGTCGGCGAGGAACGCCCGGGCGATCGTGAGCAGCTGCTTCTCGCCCGCGGAGACGTTGGAGGCGTCGTCGTCGAGCACCGTGTCGTAGCCGTCCGGCAGCGTGCGCACGAAGTGGTCCACGTGGGCGGCCTTCGCGGCGGCCACGATCTCGCTCCTCGGTGGCGTCCTCGCGGCCGTAGGCGATGTTCTCGCGGATCGTGCCGCCGAACAGCCACGTGTCCTGGAGCACCATGCCGAACGTGCGGCGCAGGTCGTCGCGGGTCATGTCGCGGATGTCGACGCCGTCGATGGAGATGCGGCCGTGGTCGATCTCGTAGAAGCGCATCAGCAGGTTGACGAGCGTGGTCTTGCCGGCGCCGGTCGGGCCGACGATGGCGACGGTCTCGCCCGGCTGGACGTCGAGGTTGAGGTCCTCGATGAGCGGCTTGTCCGGCTCGTAGCGGAACGAGACGTCCTCGAGCGTGACGTGGCCGTGCGGCGTGCGTCGAGCACGGCCGGCGTCGCGGAGTCGGGCGATCTCCTCGGCCTCGTCGAGCAGCTCGAAGACGCGCTCGGCCGAGGCGACGGCCGACTGGAGCACGTTGGCGATGCTGGCGGTCTGCGTGATCGGCATCGTGAACTGGCGCGAGTACTGGATGAACGCCTGCACGTCGCCGAGGGACATGCGTGCCGCGACGCGACCTGGACGCCGCCGATGACGGCGATGGCGACGTAGTTGAGGTTGCTGATGAAGTTCATCGTCGGCTGGATGATGCCCGGAGATGAACTGCGCCTTGAAGCTGGCCTGGTAGAGCTTCTCGTTCTCCTCGTCGAAGCTGCCGATGGCGTCCTTCTTCGTGGCCGAAGACCTTCACGATGCTGTGGCCGGTGTGCGATCTCCTCGACGTGGCCGTTGAGCGTCGCCGGTGCTGCTCCCACTGCGCCGCGAACTGCTTCTGCGAGCGCTTGGCGATGAGCATCGTCGCGCACCGCGGCGACCGGGACGACCAGCAGCGAGATGAGCGCGAGCAGCGGGCTGATCCAGAACATCATCGCCGAGCACGCCGATGATCGTGAGCACCGACGTGATGATCTGCGTGAGGCTCTGCTGCAGCGTGCTGGCGATGTTGTCGATGTCGTTGGTCACGCGGCTGAGGATGTCGCCGCGCTGGTGGCCGTCGAAGTACTTCAGCGGCAGGCGGGCGAGCTTCTCGTCGACCTTGCTTGCGCAGCCGGTAGACGGTGCGCTGCGAGACGCCGCGCCATCGATGTACTGCGGCCACCCAGCTGAAGAAGCGTGCTCAGCAGGTACAGAGCCGACGAGGCCGCAGCAGGATCATGCCCGAGCGCGCCGAAGTCGACGCCCACGCCGGGCGTGGCGTTCGTGCCGGCCACCATGTCCGCCAGCGGACTGTGCTGCCGCCTTGAGCGCTGGCCACCGCCTGATCGTGCGTGAGACTGGTCGGGACGCCCTGCGCGGCCAGCTGCTTGCCGACGAGACCGTCGAGCAGCTGTTGATTGCGTTGCCCGAGCACTTGGGGCCGAAGATCTGGCCGGCCATGCTGACGACGAAGCGACGATGACGAGCAGGATCCATTGCCGTCGGGTCGGAGCTCGCCGAGCAGGCGGCTGAACGTGCCGCGGAAGTCGCGAGCCTTTTCCGCCGGCATGGCCAGGCCGTGGCCCATCGGGCCGAAGCCGCCGCCGGGACGCCGTCGGCCGCCCGGGCCTACGAGGCCGACCGGGCCGGCCGGTCGGGCACCGCCGACCGGTGCGTGGCCGTCGGTCTCGACGGCCCGATGCCGCTGCCGGCAGGTCCGTGCCCGTTGGCTCGGGCCCGTGCCCGTTGGAGCCGTTTGCGGGCCCGCTCATGCTGACCTCCTCCTCGGTCAGCTGCGAGTAGACGATCTCGCGATAGGTCTCGCTGGTCTCCATCAGTTCGTCGTGCGTGCCGATCGCCGACGATCGCGCCCTGTCGAGGACGATGATCTGGTCGGCGTGCAGGATCGTGCCGACGCGCTGGGCGACGATGATCACCGTCGCGTCGGCGATCTTCGTCTCGAGCGCGCGCGCGCAGTCGCTGAGTCGGTCTTGAAGTCGAGCGCCGAGAAGCTGTCGTCGAAGACGTAGATCTTCGGGCTTCTTGACGAGCGCGCGCGCGATCGCGAGGCGCTGCCGCTGGCCGCCGGAGACGTTGGTGCCGCCCTGGGCGATCTGCGCCTTCGAGGCCGCCGGGCATCTCGTCGACGAAGTCCTTGCCCTGGGCGACCTCGAGCGCGTGCCAGAGGGCTCGTCGTCGGCGTGACTCGTCGCCGTAGCGGAGGTTGCTCGCGACCGTGCCGCTGAACAGGAACGCCTTCTGCGGGACGAAGCCGATCTGCCGCCACAGGTCCTCCTGGCGCATGTCCCGGACGTCGACGCCGTCGACGCTGCACGCTCCCCGCGTGACGTCGTAGAAGCGCGGGATCAGGTTGATGAGCGTGGACTTGCCCGCTGCCGGTGCTGCCGATGATCGCGGTGGTCTCGCCGGGCCGCGCCGTGAACGAGATGCCGCGCAGGACCGGGTCCTCGGCGCCGGGGTAGCGGAACTCGACGTCCCGGAACTCCACGAAGCCGTCGCGCGACGGGCGCCTCGGCCGCAGTCTCGGGGTCGCAGATCGCCGGTTCGGTGTCGAGGACCGCCTGGATGCGCTCGGCCGAGCCGCGGCGCGCGGCACCATCACGAACATGAGCGGCGGCCATCATCACCGAGAAGAGGATCAGCATGATGTATGTGAGGAAGGCCGTCAGGTTGCCGATCGGCATGGCCGCCGCGAGTCGATGCGCAGGCCGCCGAACCAGATGATCGCGACCGTCGAGAGGTTCATGATCGCCGAACAGGACCGGGATCATCAGCGCGAACAGACGCGTTGACCTTGAGCGAGGTGTCGGTCAGGTCGTGGTTGGCCTCGTCGAAGCGCTTCTCCTCGTGCTCGGTCCGGACGAAGGCGCGGATGACGCGGATCCCGGCGAGCGTCTCGCGCATGACCTGGTTGATGCGGTCGATCTTGCTTCTGCATCGCCCGGAACAGCGGCAGTGCGCCATGACGAGCGATGACGCCGATCACGACAGGACCAGCGGAACGATGACCAGGAGCGCGCGGAGAGCGGCACGTCCTCGCGGAGCGCCATGATGATGCCGCCGACCGACCATGATCGGCGCCAGGATCATGATGTTCAGGGCCATGACCAGGACCATCTGGACCTGCTGCACGTCGTTGGTGTTGCGCGTGATCAGCGACGGCGTGCCGAACGAGTTGACCTCCTTCTGCGAGAAGCCCATGACCTTGCGGAAGATCGCGCTGCGCACGTCGCGGCCGAACGCCATCGAGGTCTGCGAGCCGAAGTAGACCGACGACGATCGAGCACATGGCCGAGCAGCGAGCGTCACGAGCAAGCATGAGGCCGCCGGTCCGGATGATGTAGTTGGTGTCGCCCTTGAGCACGCCGTTGTTGATGATGTCGGCGTTGAGGTTGGGCAGGTACAGGTTCGCCATCGCCTGGATGGTGACGAGGACCAGCACGACCGCCAGCAGACGGCGGTAAGGCCAACCGAACCTGGAGAGGAGTCTAATCATCGGCTTCGATCCTGTGGGTGGGAGGGATTGCTGTCAGCGTGGCGAGGGATTGTGTAGGACTGGTGAAAGTGCTTCGAAGGAGTTGCGGCGCCGGCGGTCATTCGCTCGGAGTCTCGCAATCGATGAGGCGCCGACGGGCGGCATGGATGGCACGCATACCGACCAGCAACGAGGCCATTTCGTCTTCGGTCAGCTCCGCGAGCACCTTCTTGAGCCCGTCCCTACGATGGGCAGCCATGTCGCGGAAGATCTGGAAGCCGGCCTCGGTGGCGTAGACGCGCACTACCCGCCGGTCTTCCGTGCCGTGCCGTCGCTCGACCAGACCGCGCTTCTCCATGCGATCCACTATTCCGGTCGCGCTGGCGTCGGATACGTCCATTGCCTCGGCGAGCTGCTTCATCGACAGCGCTCCCTCAGCCTCCAGGGCGGTGAGGACGTTCAGGTGCACGAGGCTGAGCGCGTGCTGATGCCACGACTTGAAGATGCCGCCACGGTCGCGCGGCGACCAGCCGGTCATCTCATCGAGCAGCTCGCGCTCGAGCGCCTGGCGGGCGTTCTCGTCGGCCGCGTCGTCGGTGCTCCGCGTCGCAATTACATTCAACATGACATTGAGTATATATCGATCGGGCGGAGTCGCCAACCACTCCGGGCTTGACGGCGGAAGCGCGGCGACGTCCAATTGTAAGTAATGCAGTTGCGAATGCTTACTCCCGCCATAGTCACGGTGCTGCTCGTTGCCGGAGCGTGCGGGGGCTCGCAGGCAGGTTCGCCCGCTGCCGGGACGCCCGCTGCCGGGACGCCGTCCGGCGGCGCTCCGTCGGCCGTCTACAGCCCGGTCCCGGGCAACTCGACCGAAGTGCCCCTGCCGTCCGATGCGCCGGCAGCGATCGCCGCTCTTCCGCCGGTGCGCTCGTGCGGCGCCGAAGTCCTCTTCGAAGAAGACGTGGACATCTTCCCGATCCCAACCGCGCCCGGACCCACCACAGACCCGGCGTCGAATCAGCAGGCCATCGATTGCCTGATCGATGCGTGGCAGAACAGCAGGCCGGCCGTGCTGACCGTTTCGGAGGTTACCGACGAAGCGGATCAGCTCTATACCATCTACCGCCTGCCGGGGGACGACACCGTCCAGCTGATCGCGCGCGTCTTCTCTCACACCGACAAGACCGTGGCCTGGACCCAGACCGTATGCAAGCAACTCTCCGATCAATCGGGCCAGGTGACCCCGGCCGATTGCTTGAGCGAGACGCCGCTGCACTGATGTCCGCCTGGGCCTACCCGTTAGGGCTGGTCGGCGCGCACTACCTTAAGAGAGGACATCGGCAGGGAGGCGGGCGAGTCTCCTGTCTCATGGACCGCGGCCGGGCCCGAGCGTAGATTTCCGTAGTTGAAGTCGGCCGAGGCCGGCGATCCACCACCGCAGGCAGACCGGATATCCATCCATCGAGCGCTCCCCGACGCGGCCGTCACCGCAAGCGCTCCGGGTAGAACCCGTCCAGCCCCAACCGCGCCTGGCCGTGGATAGCCGTGTGCGGGAAGGAGGAACAAATGTTCCACAACCCCTTCAGGCTTCCCCGGTGCAGCGGAGTCAAGGGCAGGTCGCCTCGCAATCTCCGCCTTCTTACCGTCGCGGCGGTCGCCGTAATCGCCCTTTCCGCGGTCATGACCGCGGCGGCGGCGTCGGCCAGCATCTCGGCGCCCGCAGTGGCAGTCCCCGGTGCGCAGGTTGCGGTCTCCGGGCAGGGATTCGCTGCCGGTCAGGCAGGGGCCCTGACCTACAACGGCGGCCAGGTGGCCACCTTCACGGCCACTTCCGCAGGCGCGTTCAGCGCCGCCGTCACCATTCCGGCCAGCGCCACGATTGGCAGCACGGGCCGGATCTCGGCCAAGACCAGCTCCGGCACATTGCTGGCCACGACGACCCTGACCGTCGGCAATATCGCCCCGACCGCGCCGCCGCCCGGTTCTGGCGCGGCAACCCTGGTCGTGCCCGCATATGGGATCCCCGGCACTTCGATCACGGTTTCCGGCAGCGGTTTCGCGGCTGCAAGCTCCGGTAATCTCACCATCAACGGCTGCAAGGAAGCGACCTTCACCGCTTCCTCGAGCGGCGCGTTCAGCGTCTCGTTCCCGATCCCCAGCTCGACGGCGGACGGCACCAGCCGGATCTCCGCCAAGCAGGCTGACGGAACGCTGATCGCGACCACGACCCTGGAGATGGGCGCCGGCGCCACCCCAACTCCCGGCGCGACCCCGACCCCCGGCCCCTCGCCGACGGCCGGCGCGACCCCGACGCCCGCTCCGACGGCGTCGCCCACCACGGGCCCGACTCCTCCGCCCTCGAGCGTCCCGAACTTCAGCCACGTCTACGTGATCATCTTCGAGAACAAGGAATACTCGAGCGTCGTCGGTTCGAGCAGCGCGCCGTACATCAACTCCCTGATCTCCAAGTACGGTCTCTCGACTGCCTTCTATGCCGAGCGGCATCCGTCCGAGCCCAACTACATCGCGCTCACCTCGGGCGGGACGCAGGGTGCCACGGACGACGGCGTCTACAACCTGGGCGTGAACAACCTGTTCGACCAGATCACGGCGTCGGGCCGGACCTGGAAGGCGGTCCAGCAGGGAAATCCGGGCAACTGCTTTATCGGCAGCAGCTCGTCGGCAGTGACCGACGGCGTCGGCAAGCCCGGTGCCTACGTCCGCAAGCACAACCCGGCAATCAGCTATACCAGCATCAGCGGCAACAGCGCCAAGTGCGCCAACATCACGAACCTGGCGGGCTTCGATCCGGCAGGGGCCAACTTCCAGTTCATCACCCCGAACATGATCAACGACATGCATGACGGAACCGTCGCCGACGGCGACAACTTCCTGAAGGCCTTCCTGCCCAAGATCACCAGCAGCGCGGCGTTCGCCAACTCCGTCGTCTACGTCACCTTCGACGAGGGCACGACGAACGTCAACGGCGGCGGCCACATCATGACGATCGCAATTACCCCGAACATGACGCCCGGCTACAAGGCCGGTGCGACCTACACCCACTACTCGATGCTCCACACCATCGAGCAGGCCTGGGGTCTGCCCTATCTTGGCAGCGCGTGCTCCACTACGTCGATGGCCTTCCCCTACTAGGCCCCAACTCGCCGGATAAGAAGCGGCCGACCCGGGAAACGGGTCGGCCGCTTCTATTGTGCGCCGGGATCTGCCGACCGGCGTCGAAGTTGTCTCAGTTGCGGGACGGCGAGCCCAGTCCGACCGCGATCGCGAACCGGCCGATGAGGTGGCTGAAGCCGAAGAGGTTGCCGTCGATCGATCCGCAAACGCCGTCCGCATCGGTCGGCGCGAGCTCCAGGTTGTCGATCGTCGTCTGGAAATCGTCCAGCCGCATCGACGTCTCCGGCGCGTCTTCGTCGGCGAGGCCGGCCTCGGCCCCGACCTCCTCGGTCAATTCGAGAACGCCCTCGACCGACTGGTCAACAAGCATCTCGTCCGAGGCGAGCAACGCGCCCTCTCCGTTGTACAGACGGACGACGAGCCGGTAGGACACCTCGATCCGGCCGGCTGTCGTGCCGGACAGGCTGGGCGCCGCGCGACCCAACAGGTACAGTCCGGCTTGAGCCACGGCATCAAGGGCCGCATCCAGACAAGCCGGGCAACCGTCGAACGCCTGCGCCGAGTACGATCGGCAAGGGACCGTTATCACGATTCCCAATTGTCGCTCCTTTGAGCCATCTTCACGAGGCCAGGATGAGCGAGGCGTGTCAACCGAATGTGAACGTATCGTTTCCTTTGGCGCCGCTTTGCCGCAAAGGATCTCCATCGAGGCGGCGGATTTCGGTCCTGGTCGCAGCGATCGTCTTCGCGGCCGCCGGCCTGGCAGGGTGCGGCCCGACGGCTCCGACGCCAACGTCCAGCCCCTCCGAAGTCGCGGCCACCTCCACGGCCACGTCGGTCGCCTCGCCCGAGACGACTCCCGGCGCATCGCCCTCGGCCAGCCCGACCCCAACGACGCTGGTCACGGCCTTCTATTACCTGTGGTACGGCACGCTCGCCCACGACGGGGCCTGGCGCCACTGGAACCAGCTCAGCCACAACCCGCCGGACGACATCGCCTCGTCGTTCTACCCGCAGGGTGGCCCCTACAGCTCGCGCGATCCGGCCGTCCTGGCCAGGCAGATGAGCGAGCTGCGATCCACCGGGATCGGTGCGATCGCGGTCAGCTGGTGGGGTCAGGGCAGCTGGGACGACCAATCGCTCGAAGCTCTGTTCACCGCGGCCGCGGCCGCCGGGATCCGGATCGCATTCCATCTCGAACCGTACAACGGCCAGACGGCCGCTTCCGTCGCGGCCGACATCCGCTATCTCATCGGCCGCTTCGGCTCCTCGCCGGCGCTGCTGCGGGTTTCGAGGGCTACGTCGGCAAGCGATAGCTCGGCGCCGCGGCCGGTGTTCTACCTTTTTGCCGCCAGCCGGCTGCCGACGGCCGACCTGAAGGCGGCGCTCGAAGGCCTGCGAGGCACGCCGGATGACGCGATCGTCATGATCCACTCGCCGAAAGCCTCGTCTGCCGTCAAGGACGGAGGCGACGGCGTCTACACCTACGATGCCCTGGCGTCCCCGGCCGACTTCGCCACTCTCGTGTCGGACTGCCGTTCCGCGAGGATCATCTGCAGCCCGAGCGTGAGCCCGGGTTTCGACAATCGCGAGGCGGTGGCAACCGGGCAGCAATTCATCGACCGCCAGAACGGCGCGCGCTATGACGCCATGTGGCAGGCCGCGGTCTCGGCTGGCTCGGAGTGGATCAGCGTCACCACGTTCAACGAGTGGCACGAGGGAACGCAGATCGAGCCGGCGCAGCAGTTCAGTGCCGGCTCCAGGTCATACGCGGGTTACGACGGTGCCTACGGCGCGACCGCGGCCGACGCTCCGGATGCCTACTTGAGCCGCACCGCCCATTGGGTTCGCATCTTCGAGGCAGGCGTCTGATTCGGGCCGGCAGCGTCGATCTCAGTTGGAGGGTGCCGGCACGTCCGTCGGCACTCCCAACGGGTCGGTTCCGCCGTCGAGTGAGAGCGGGACGAGCTTGCTGGCGATCCCGTAGGCCCAGACCCGCAGGTAGTACACCCCGGCGGCGAGTGGCGCGCCGGAGCTATCCACTAGGCTGAAGCCAGCCGTCGCGCCCGTCAGGTCATGGCGCGAAGTGCCCGTCGGCACGACTGCCGCTCCCCCGGCCGAGCCGCCACCGACCGGCGAGTCGGAGCCCTCCTCGAGGATGGGGTCGTCCACGTTCGTTTCCCAGACGCGAACCAGCTGCCCGCCGGCCCCGCGGCGGTAGACGGCGGCCTGGAACGCGACCCTGCCGGTGCCGAGGACTACGGAGAGCGGATAGTCGTTGGTCACCTCCACGCCGATGTCCAGAGCGCTGGCGCGCGTCGGCGCGCTGTCCGCGACGATCAAGGTCGGGCCGTTCGCGGCAGCACGCGGGGCGACAAGCGCGCTGACCCGGACGAAGAACGGGCCGCCGATGTTCGGCAGCGCCCAGACGGCCACGAAGCCGGCGATCGCGATCACCCCAAGGACTGCGGCGGCCATGCGCACGCCTCGACGCGCGTCCCCACGCACGCCGCCACGTGGACCCCGGCGCAGGCCCCGTCGCGCCCCCGGCGTGTCCCCGAGCGGCGCGAGGCCGGAAGCGCCGGGTTCCGGAGCCGGACCGCCCCCGTCACTCATCTGAGGCTCTCCCCGGACGCCGGCGCCGGTTGATGGCGAGTACGGCCACGGCCCCGAGCAGGGCCAGTGCCACGAGCACGGATCCGAGCCACTCGTAGGTCGGCTGCGACCGGCCAAGCGCCGCGCCGTAGCCGGGGCCGCTCGATCCCGCGCCGCCATTCGCGGCCGCGGCCGAACTGGCCGTCGGCGACGCAACCGGGCCCGACGGGCTCGGCGAGCCGGACGGAACCACGGGCCCGGGAGCGCCGGTCAGGCCGGCCAGGACCTGCAGGTACCGGTAGCCGAAATTGCGGCTTGGCTCGATGTAGCTGTTCTCGGTGTACTCGTTCCAGCTGATCACGGCCACGCCGTCGGGAGAGGTGGCAAGGGCATCCGACCAGGCTTGCTGCAGCGTTGCACCGTTGCGGCGGTCGACGACGCTGGTGCCGCCGTTGAGGCGCGCGTCGAACCCGACGGCCGCCGGGGCGAGCCACAGGCCGTGCGTCGCGTGGACCGCGGCACCGAGCTGCGCCAGGCGCGTCTGGTAGCCGGGCGTCGAGAGCGGGTCGGCCGAGGACCAGTAGTAAGCGTCGCCGTCGAACAAAGCCGCTCGAGCCTTGTAGGAGGCCGCGTCTTTCTCCGAGCCGAGGAGGAGCAGCCTGTCGGGCGCGCCGACCTGCGCTCGTACCGCCGCAATCTGCGCCGCGGTGAACTGCCAGCTGCCGGACCATATGACCGCAGGCTTGGCGAAGACGTCGAAGACCGGATCGGAGCCGTAATGGTCGGCGAACCAGACGATGTCGTTGCCGACGGTCGTTACCGGGATGGGGTTTCTGTTGACGTCGAGGCCCTCGTAGATGAGCACGAGCTTGAGGCCCTGGTTGCGGCACTCGGTTACGAGTTCGGCGAGTGCTTTGTCGAGCGTGGGCGTGTTCTTCCAGCTGGCGATGAAGGCGTCGACTCCGGAAGCCTTGGCCCAGGTAACCTGCTGGTGGATGATCGCCGGGTCGGTGCTGTCATAGCCACCAAGGGTCGGCAGATCGATCTTGGCGTGGGTCCAGCTCGCCGCGTTGAACCACATGTAGTAGTACGCGAGGACCGGCGGCCGTGCGCCGGACGGGGACGCGGCCAGGGACGGGGCTGCAGCCGAGGCAAGGCCCGGCCCTGCCATCGAGAGGCCGGTCAGTGCCGCGAGCGCCAGCGGCAATGCCGCCAACGACCACACGGCCGAAAGGCGATGACGTCGAGGAGTTGTCGAGATAGGAGGCATCGGCGAAGGCTTGGCGCGAGCGGTCGGATGCTCGCTAGGCTGTTGGGTGGCGGCTCAGGTCCGCGGGGCTGTTCATTGCGAGGCCGCGTCGCTTGCGTCGCAGACGTCTGGTCAGGAGCGACCAGCGGCCGATGATGACGAGCATCACCAGGATCGCCAGGCCGAATCCCAGGACCAGGCCGAGGTCGATGTAAGTGATCACGCGCAGCGTCGCCGATTGCGGCCGGGACAGCGCGACCTGGGTCGGCGGGGTCAGGGACGAGCCCAGGGAGAGCTTGTAGACGCCCCGCGGCAGGTTGTCGAACACGACGGTTCCGTCCGAACCCACCGACTTGCTGGTCACGTCGCCGTTGGGATACGTGAGCTCCATCTTTCCGGAAACGGCGCCGCCCAGCAGGGCGTCCTGGGTACGGACCGTTAGTCCGTAGAGCAGGACCTGCACGGTCCAGGTTCCGTTCTCGGTGGGAGTCCACGATTGCTGGCCGCGGTTCACGACGTCGGCGCCGTGCATCTTCACGGACAGGACGCGGTAAGTCACCGGCGACGGCAGCAGATTTTGCCCGGCCCGGATCGTGGTCGCGGCCGTCCACCAGACGTCGGAGAGCTTCGTTTGGGAGTTCAGGACGACGTCGTTCGCGCCGGTTCCGGTGCTGAATTCAGCGTCCGAGATCAGCGAGGGATCCACGGGCTGGTTGTTGAGGTCCACGTATTTGACGTTGGCGCGGTACGCCACCGAGAGGCCGATGATGTAGGTGGCAGGGCCGGTCACGACGATCGAACGATTGGCGGTGAAGACGTTGTCGACCCACCGAACGAAACTGGCCTTGACCGTTGGGTCGGCTGTGGTGGCCGGGTTCAGGTCCGACGAGAGCTCGTACGTTCCCGCCTGGGGCACCGGCAGCGCCGCCACTCCGTCGGGGCCGGTGAGTGCGCTGGCCGTGCCGAGGGTGAACCTCAGGCCGGCCAGCGGCGGCACCGTCTGGACCTGAATCGCGGCGGCGAGAACCGTGAGGGTCACGTTCACCGTCGATGCGAGGTAGAGATGGGATCCGCTGTAGACCACCGTCAGCCGATAGGGCCCGGCTTGTGGCAGCCTCTTGCCCTCAATTGTGAAGGTGGCCGATCCGTGGGCGTCGGTGGATTGGGATTGGAGCTGGTTGCCCTCCATGAAGAGGGTCACGTGCTCGCCTGCAAGGCGGTTGCCAAAGCGATCCCGAAGGACCGCGCCGACGAGTACGTTCTTGCCAAGCGCGCTACCCGTGGGAACCTGAGCCGTGATCGTCGTCGCGACCGGATTGACTTTCGCGGCGTCGACCTGCGGGGCGTGCGCCGCTCCAAGCGCGGAGACCAGGACGACGGCCAGCGTCAAAGCCGCGACGAAGCGGCCGGCGCGACTCCCGTTGTGACGATTTCTCTTGCTCATGTCGGCCTCACGCGCGGTGGAGCGCCTGGCGTCGCCAGGGGCGATGGAGGATCAATGCGCCGCAGAGGATCGCAATCGCGACGACCGCGGCGTATATGCCGAGCAGGAGCGGCCGGTTGTGGTCGTCCTGAGTCGGCTGTACCGGATAGGTCTGCGCCGGGAAGATCGGGGCCGCCGGCGGCTTGCTGAAGTCGAGGGCGTTGGAGATGCTGTTGGCAGTGGCATCGCGGCCGGTGAGCGGCGGCAGAGACCAGTTTTCCTCGATGAACTTCAAAACTGAAGTGAAGTCGTAGGTCGTGTTGTCGATCGTGCCCGACTTCGCGTAGGGCGAGACGATCAGGGCCGGGACACGGAAGCCGTAGCCGTCGGCATCGACCTGCGGCGGCACGACATGGTCGTACCAGCCACCCCAGTCATCCCACGACAGCACGAATACGCTGCTGTCCCAGGCCGAGCTCCGCATCAGGGAGGTGATGGTTGTCGCACCGAATGACTGGCCGACGGTGATGTCTCCGGGCGGATGCTCCGACAGGCCGCTCGGGGCCAGGTATGAGACTGCGGGGAGCGTCCCATTCTGGAGGTCGATGTAGTACTGCTGACATGTCGACGATGTGCGACGACAGGGCCGGATCGTCGACGAAACGGGCGAAGTCGAGCAGCGGCGCCCATATCAGCTGGGCCGACTTGGCCGCCGCCGGATCGTGGTTGCGGAAGGTGATCGTCGGGTCGTAGTTCTGGACGTAGAACTTCCACGAGACACCGGCCGCCTGGAGGTTGTCGAAGATCGTCTGGAAGTCGTAGCCGGTCGCCGGCAGGACGTTGCCGGGACCGCGTGCCGCGATCGCGTACATGTGGTTGATCTCGCTCGATCCCCAGGCCGAGCTGAAGAAGCGCTGGGCCAGGACGTAGTTGGACGCGAGGTTGTAGTAAAGCGGCAGGTCGGAGCCGTCGTAGTAACCCATGGTCAGGTTCGTCGGCAGGTTGTACTGCGCCTGTGCCGCGGAGAAGCCGTCCATCTTGCCGCCGTCGTAGGCGCGCAGCGCGGCTGCGGTGCCGTGGTTGAGATCCACGGTCCGATGGCTGGACAGGTGGAACCGGTCGACGCACTGGATGCTCGAAGGCGTGGGGTTCGGGATCGGCGTCGGCTTTGGCGTCGGGGCGGGAGTCGGACCCAGGCTTCGGTTCGGGCTCCGGCTCGAGCTTGCGCTCGCGCTGGGGCTTGGGCTGGGTGTTGCGATCGGGCTCGGGCTCGGGCTCGGGACTGGCGTCGGGATCCAGGGTGGCATGCACTGGGACGGCGGCTGATCCACTCCGGGAAGGCCGAGAAGTAGTTGTCGAAGGTGTGGTTCTCCTGCATCAGAAAGACCACGTGGTCGATCGGCTTCCCGGCCGCGCGGGCCGGCGTAGCCAGCGCAAGCGGGGCCGCGGCAAAGCCGAGGGCCATGATCGACGCAGCCGCGCGCGTGATCCGCGGGCTACCCATGCAAGCGGGTTCTCATGGCCGCACCTCGTAGATCTTGATGACGATCTGCGTCGAGATCCGCGCCGGAGTCGTCGCGAACCTGAGCGTACTGCTGGTAGACGAGGAAGCCGTGGTAGCGGGTGACGTAGCGATTCAGCAACCCGGCGAAGAAGGGCGACCGTTGCGCCGACCAGATGTCGGTGGCGATGTACTGGATCTTGCTGAGCTGGAGGGCCCGGTCGGGGTTAAGGATCGGGTCGTACGCGGGGTTGCGGCGCAGCGGGTTAGGGCTGACAGACAGGCCGTACGCCTGACGCTGGCCGTAGAACTCGACGATGTTCCCCAGCGTCGGGCCGTTGTCAGGAACGCCGCGCCCTGGGGGACGTTTGCCCTGATCCACATGCCGGCCTCGCGACCACCCGGCAGGCCGCCGGTGCCGGCAAGCGAGCCGGTCATGGTCGTGCTGTTGACCGCCAGGGCCGTCGGTATCGCGATCGTTGCGATGGTCGCCGCCAGCAGTACGCCGATTGCGAATGGGGCGATGGACTGTCGCCGGCTCGCTGTCGGCCGTGCGCTGGCCGGCGCACCCGATTCGGGGGCTGAGCCAGCCGGTGCCCGAACGATGGCCTCGCGCCGATTTCGCCAGCCGGTCTCCGAACTCGAAGAGGCGATCGAAGGCCAGGCCCACCAGGATGGCGATGGCGGGAGCAATCGGCAGCAGGTATTGGAAGCCCTTGACCGGCCATAGTTCGAAGAAGGCAATCGGGATGGCGATCCAGGCCACCAGCAGCCGATCCTCCCAGTGTCCACGGCGGATTGCCAGGAGAAGACCAGCGGCGCCGGCAACGACCACCAGCGGCCCCAGGGCCGTGGGAAGAACGTCCCAGTAGAACGTCCAGCCATGGTTCGGCTGGCGCAGGACCTCCCAGATGAAGAAGGCCTGGGCGGCGTCGGTGCCGCGCCCAATAAGGATGGCGGCCGGGTAGGGCCCGAAGGCGATCAGGAAGACGGCGAGCGCCACCACCAGCCGCTTGATCGACACGCGAACTTCCGGCGCCAGCAGCAGGAAGGCGACGATGACCGGCACGAGCAGAATGGCGGTTTCCTTGGCCAGGACTGTAAGGCCGGCGCCGAAGGCGGCGAAGTAGAGCCAACGCGCCTGGCCGCCGCGCGCGTAGCGGGCCAGCAGGTAGATCGTGAGCAGGAAGAGAGTGGTCTCCGGCCCGTCGAGCAACGCCTGCCGCGTCACGATCACGTGGTACGGCATCAGGGCCAGGACCGCAGCCGCGATCAGGCCCACGCGCTTGCTGTAGAGCAACGACCCGGTCGCGTACGCCAGCGCCACTCCGCCGAGGCCGAATACGACCGAGATCAGGCGCGGAGCGACGTCGCCGACGCCCGTCAGCCTGAATGCCACCGAGTCGAGGAACTGCACGAGCAGGGGATGGGCACGGAATATCGCGAACAGACCGCTGTAGATCGGGTCGGCGGCGAGAGCGGCGCCCTGGCCCGAGTAGACGGCCTCGTCGTTATTGAAGCCCACCGAGTTGATCGCCCACAGCCTGACCGCGGCTGCGGCGATCAGTACCACGGCAAGACCCAGCCATGTTCGCGCGGCGACTCGAAGCTCGGCGAGAGCTCGTTCGCGGGTCATTGGGTAACCGGCGGCCCGGGGCACTCCTCTTGCCACGAGGCCGTCGTAGGGGCGCGGGTTCATCGCAGTCTCCGGTGAAGGTCCTCCGGCTCGTACGCCGCCGCGGCAGCGTACTCACCCCCAAAAGGGAACGCAGGGGCCCCTTCCGATTCAACCGGCAACGCGCTTTCGACCGGCACGCCGACGTCGACAGGAATACCGACACGGCGGTCCGGCTCGATCGGAATTCCGACGGATCCGCCGACGCGTCCCTCCGCGATCAGCCGCGGCAGGAGTTCTCCCCACTCGTGGCCGCGGACGCGCAGACGCCAGATCGTGGCGTTCTGCATGGCCTGGGTGAGCAGTTCACGCTCGCGAGCCCTGAGCTGCTGGTAGTCGCGCCCGCCGATCACGAGGGTCGGCGCGAGCGTGGCAAAGGGTGGGAAGCCGTAAGCGTCGTCGGTGTTGTCGATGAGCTGGTCGATCGCGGCCTCGAGCTCGACCCGTTCCTGCACGACCGGCTCGCCGCGTTCCATGAGGAAGACGTTGTCGATCGGTGCCTCTGACGTGATCTGAGCCGCCAGCAGAGAGGTGATGTGGTACTTGGGCGGCGGAACCACGATCTGGAGGGCGCTGTTGATCGACATGATCGGCACGTTCAGGCTGCCGAGGCCCTTGCCGACGGTCCGGCCGCTCTTGGAGTGGACCCGGCTCTGGACCTGGAGCTGCATTCGCCGTTTGGGGCTGAGGGTGCTGGCGTCCACGGCCCGGGTCATGGTGTGATAGGAGAGCGTCATCGGCTTGGGGAAGGTCCGTACGCGGCCGGCGGGATCGATGATCGCCATGTCGTCAGAGATGAAGCCCCAGCCGCGTTCGCGGACCATGTTGATGACCGTGCTGGTCTTGCCGGTGTCGGTCTGGGCCGACAGCAAGCTGGCTCGGCCGTCGACGGCGAGGCCCGCCGAGTGGAGCAGGACGTAGCCCTTCGAGACGAGCACGAACCGCAGCAGGGCCTCCACCACGTTCGTGTACAGGACATGGACCGACAGGCCGAGGAGCGGCGAGGCTTCAATCTCTATCGGGCTGCCCATGGTCACGTTGAAGTCGGCGCCCAGGACGCCCAGGTGCTCGCGATAGGTGACTCGATCGCCGTCCCGCAGCAGCCGGATCCGCAGCTTCGGAACGGAACCGACCCGGCGGATCCGGATGCGGATGTCGGGCGGAGTGGTCGAGGGCGAGCGGAAGTAGGCGAGCTCGGGCAGCTCGGCATCGGAGTCGAGCCGGAGCAGGCCGCCGATGTCGTAGCGGTAGGTGGCCTCGTTGACCCAGGCTGCAGTTCCTCGGGCTTCGGCCGGCGACGCCGCCTGGCCGTCGCGCTTCCAAACGAGACCGTCCGAGACCGCATAGCGCAGGACGAAGAGGCCGCCGAGGGTGACCAGGTTCGACCAGGCAGGACCGACGTGGACGAAGTCTGTCAGGAACCAGAGTGCCGGCACGCGCAACAACAACAGGGCGTTGTTCATGCCCGAGTAAGAGACATAGCGAACCCAGGCTCGGCCGACGAAGCGCCGGCCGGAGAAGGCCCAAAGCTCGTTGCCGAGGAAGTTCCAGGTCGTGGAGGCTTGCGTTGCGACGATAGCGGCGATCACGAACCAGATGGCCAGGCGATCGACGAAGGCAACGTAGAGGAACTCGTTGACGAGGATTCCGCTGAGGCCTACGAGCAGGAATTTGGCGAGCGGTGCAAAACGGGAGGCGACCGGAACGCCGGATCGCAACGTCAGGACCTTCATGGAGAGGTACCCCCGTCGGGTGCGCCAAAAGGCGGGATGGGACGCTGGAATAGCTTGCGTCGATGAGGACGACTAGGCAGATCGAGTGGGCCGACCGTCACAGCTTTGCCCCGGCAGAGGGCGATTCGTGTGGTCTCCCTGGGCTTGAGAACTGCGCATTAGCTGGCTCCGTAGTCCGATCTCGAACCAGGTTCCGGCCTTGACGGAACCCTAGCAGAGAGGCTTCCGGTAACCAATAGCACCTCACTTAATGTTCCGTGGTGTGGGGCGTCAATGGCTCCCTATGGGTAGGTTTCTGGATTCGTCTCACCCGTCGGAGCGGGTGGGGCCGAGACGGATCAGCTCCGGCTGGATCCGGCGGCTGGAACCTGGCCTCTAACGGCTGCCCAGCGGAGCGCCAGGACTACCTTGAAGGCCTCGAGCACGATCCCTGAGCTCATCTTGGAGGCGCCTTCACGACGCTCTTCGAAGGTGATCGGGATCTCGACGATGCGAGCGCCCAACCTGTGGGCGCGGAATGTCATTTCGATTTGGAAGGCATAGCCGCCGGCATGGACGGCATCGAGGTCGATGCTCTGGAGGAGATCTGCCCGGATCGCCTTGAAGCCGCCGGTCAGGTCGCGATAGGGGAGCCGCAGGACCATTCGGGCGAACCGACCGCCGCCCTTGCTTATGAATCGACGAAGGGGATTCCACTTGGGAATGACGCCGCCGGGCACGTATCGGCTTCCGAGAACCATGTCCGCCTGCCCTTCGAGCACCGGGCCGAGGAGCGCGGGCAGGTATCGGACGGGGTGACTGAAGTCGGCATCCATCTGGACGATGATGCCGGCACCGCGGGCTGCAACGTTGCAGAACCCGTCCAGGTAAGCGCGGCCCAGGCCCTCCTTCGCCGCTCGATGGAGGACCGCCACGTTCGGCCGCTCGGCCGCGAGGGCGTCCGCGATAGCGCCCGTACCGTCCGGCGAGTTGTCGTCCACGATCAAGACCGAGGCCTCTGGGACCGTGGCCAGGATGGCCTCGGTCATCGGCCGGACATTGTCTTTCTCGTTGTAGGTGGGCAACACGAACCAGATGCGGGGATTGGCGGGAGACATGGGGGAACTCCTTGTGAACCCCGGTCGAGGGTGGCTTGAAGCGCGGCACGATACACCGAATGGGGCGGGTGACGATGCATGTCTCACGTTTGCAACGGAGCTGAAGAGGGCGTTCCGGCAGGTGCAAAACGCCGGTGGAGTGGCTACTCGGGAGGGGCGCAGATGGTGCTATGCGTCCGGGTAGTCACCGGAGTCCGGGTGGGCACTTATGGCGGGAGTAGTCCCGTACGCATTCCCCGGTCCTTGCAACCTCTGGGTGATGCCCGCGGGCCCCGCCGGTCGCTACGTTGACGATCGGATCAACTGCGCATCGTTTCGGCGCGCCGCTCTCGCATTCGCGATGGGACTCGGCTGGGAGAAAGCTCATGTTCGATTACCGCGGCGTACGCCGGCGCACCTTCGGCCTGTCTCGCTTCGCCCGCCCGATGGTCGTCATTCTCGCCGGCCTGATCCTCGCCACATCGGTGGTCACGGCGGAAGCCTCGGGCTCCGCCGCCCTCAAGCCCGTGGCCGACACGTGGACTAATGCGCAGAGCACGGCGTCGGCTTACGGCACCTCGTCGACCCTCCGAGTGGACGGTTCGCCCCGCTGCGTCGCCTATCTCCGGTTCGATCTGAGCGGATCGAGCGGCCCCGTCGCCCGTGCGGTCCTCGAGCTCTACGCCAACTCCGTCGGCAACGCCGGGGTCTCCGCCCACGCGGTCTCATCCACCTCCTGGAGCGAGAGCAAGACCACGGCGTCGAACGCTCCGGCAGTCGGCACGGCCTCGGTCGTTTCCGGATCCTTCGCGGCCGGCGCCACGATCAGCCTGGACGTCACCTCGCTGGTCGGCGGCACCGGGCTGGTGAGCCTGGCTGTAACCGCCAACAACGCCACCGCTATCAGCCTCGGCAGCCGCGAGTCCGCGCACCCGCCACTTCTCGTCGTGACGTTCGGGTCCGTGGCGACCACCTCGGCACCGACAGCGACCGCGACCGCCTCCCCGACCGACGCCTCGACCGCAGCGCCGACCCTCTCCCCACCGACCCTCGCCCCGACTGCCACTGCCACCACCACCTCGACCGCGCTGCCGACGGCCACGGTCCCGCCGACGGGGACTCCCGGGCCGACCGCCAGCGTCGTGCCGCCGACGTTGCCGCCCACTTCGCCGCCCACTGCGCCGCCCACTGCGCAGCCGCTCGTGACCGCGGGCCCACCGACCAGGGCGGACCCGATGCGCGCCACGTTCTATTACCCGTGGTTCCCCGAAGCATGGGACCAGTCCGGAATGGACCCGTTCACCCACTACCATCCGTCCGCCGGGTTCTACAGTGAGTCGGATGCGACCGTCGTCGCTCGCCAGATCGCGGCCATGCAGTACGGCAGGATCGGCCTCGGCATCGCCTCCTGGTGGGGCAAGGGCAGCCAGACCGACGCCAAGATGTCGCTGTTGCTCTCGACCGCCGCGGGAACGGGCTTCAACTGGTCGATCTACTACGAGGCGGAGGGCAGCTCGGACCCGAGTGCCGCAGCCATCGCCTCTGACCTGGCCTATATCAACAGTCACTACGGCTCCGACCCGTCGTTCTACAAGATCAACGGCAGGCCGGTCATCTTCGTCTACGCCCAGCCTTCGGACGGCTGCGCGATGGCTTCACGCTGGGCTCAGGCCAACGCCTCGGGTGCCGACTACGTGGTCCTGAAGGTCTTCCCCGGCTACGCGAGCTGCTCGAGCCAGCCGGCCGCGTGGCATCAGTACTCTCCGGCCGTGGCCCAAGATCACCAGGCGGGACGCTCCTTCGCCATCAGCCCGGGCTTCTGGCTCGCCACCGGCTCGGTGCGATTGGCCCGCGACCTCAGCCGCTGGCAGCAGAACGTGCGCGACATGGTCGCGTCGGGCGAGCCCTGGCAGTTCGTGACCACGTTCAACGAATGGGGCGAAGGCACGGCCGTCGAGAGCGCAACGGAATGGGTGACCGCGTCCGGCTACGGGGCCTACCTCGACGCTCTCCACGACAACGGCGCGGCCACGCCTTAGCGCCTACTTGAAGAACGCGCCCATATCGGTCGCGCTGCAGGCCTTCCCCAGGCAGCCCAGACCCCAGGCATCCTCGATCGTCCGCAGGATCGAGTAGTGGCTGAAGGCAGTCGCCGAGGTGAAGCCGGCCGGCGTCAACGGGCTCACGACGATGGTCGCGACCCGGCCTCCTCCGCCGATGTCGCTGGTGCCTTCATCGAAGGTGATGAAAAGCACGCTGTTGGCGAAGTCCGGACTGCCCGTTATGCGCGGCACGAAGGCCTTCAGAAAGGCGTCGCCGGTGGCGGTCGAACAGCTGTGCATGTCGTTGCAGTCGTTGGGAACGATCAGCTCGAAGTTGCCGGCCGCCGGATCGAAGGCAGCCAGGCTCGATATCCGGGCGCATCGGGCAGGGTTCGAGGCGATGTCCGTGAAGCTAATCGCCGGGTCGTGCTTGCGCGCGTAGTACCCGGCCGCGCCGATGCCGTCGCCGCTCCCGGATTTGGTCGAGCCGGTGTAACAGCCGCCGGGGTAGTCCTGGGCGAAAACGCTCCAGGTCTTGCCCTTCGTCTCGAGCTGGTCTACCAGGTTCGTGGCCGAGATCGTGTGCACGCCATCGTCCGCAATGCCCTGAGTCGAGCCCGAGAATAGGGCGATGTAGTTCGGCTGTGATGGGTGGGTCACGCCGGTGTAGTTGGTCGCGAGCCCGTATCTGGCGATGAGGCTGTTGAGGTAGGGCGCGCTGCTGCTGCCGACTATCGAGCTGGATTTCGTGGTTCTCTAGTACGAGCACGTAGATGTGGGCGAAGTCGGGCAGCCCAGCCGAGCTTGGAGTCACGGCAACGGACTGGCCGGCTGAATTGCTCGGGCTCGCCTGTGCCGGCGGCGCGATCGACGCGCTCGGCGAGGCCGTCGGAGCGGGCGTCGCGGAACCGCCGCACGCGGCGCAAACGACCGCGACGATGGCCACCAGCCCAAGAGACCGCGGCATTAGCCGACTGGGGACGATCACTGCAGTCACCTCCGGCATTCGCCCGGCCTCCGCTCCGGCGCTGGTGCTGAGGAATAGCTCCTTACTGCTTTGGGGGCCGCGCGGCGAGCCGTTGCGACCGGCAGGCGCGACGTTTATGCAAATCATGAGCGGGCAGCTTCACTATCCATTACCTGCCTGTTCGGCTCGCGATGCCACCCGCGCGAGCCAGGGAATCCCTACCGCGAACTGCCGGTCCGCCAGGAGAGCCCCGATGCCTTCCGCCGCTACCCCATTCGATCGAGAGCCGTCGTTCTCACGCGCACGTCGAGCCCGGCGGACCAGGCGCTCGATGCTGCTCGTGGCTGTGCTTGCCCTGGGCTCGCTCGCGGCTTCCGTCTCGGAGTTTCGTTCGGTGGCCGCGGCCGCCGATCCGCTCATAGCCGCCGCCGGGGATATCGCCTGCGATCCCCTGGACTCCAAGTTCAACAACGGCATCGGAGTGGTCAATTACTGCCAGCAGAAGGCCACGTCGGACTTGCTCGTCAACGGCGGCTTCAGCGCGATCCTGGCCCTCGGCGACACCCAGTACTACTGCGGTGGTCTGGCCGCGTTCGACCAGGTCTACGGCCCGACGTGGGGCCGCCTCAAGGCGATCACCCACCCGGCAGTCGGCAATCACGAGTACCTGACCTCGGGCGGCGGCAGTCAGGCCACCGGCTGCAACAACACCAATGCCAACGCCGCGGGCTATTTCTCGTACTTCGGCGCCGCGGCCGGGAACCAGGGCCAGGGCTACTACAGCTTCGACATCGGCGCCTGGCACCTCATCGCTCTCAACACCAACTGCTCGGGTGCCGGCGGCTGCTCGGCCACGTCGCCTCAGGGCAAGTGGCTCGCCGCGGATCTCGCCGCCCATCCGAACCAGTGCACGCTGGCCTACTGGCACATCCCGTTGTTCAGTTCGGGCGGACGAGCCAACAACAACTCCAAGGCGTTCTGGACGATCCTCTATGCAGCCCATGTCGATCTGGTCCTCGACGGTCACGACCACATATACGAACGATTTGCGCCGCAGACGCCGGCGGGCGTCGCCGACCCGGTGAACGGGATTACCCAGATCACAGTCGGGACAGGCGGGGCGGACCACACGTCCATCGCCGCCGTTGCAGCCAACAGCCTGGTGCGCAACACGACGACCTTCGGCGTCCTCGCGCTGACGCTCCACCCGACCAGCTACTCCTTCCAGTTCGAGCCCGCCCCGGGTACCGGCTCGTTCACCGACAGCGGCTCTGCGAACTGTCACTCGGCCGGCAGCGGCGCGACCCCGACCCCGACGCCGGTCGCCACCCCGACCCCGACCCCAACGCCGACCGGGGCTCCCACGCCCACGCCGTCGGCTTCCGCCTCGGCGTCTTCCACCCCGACCCCGACCCCGACCCCGACCCCCACTCCCACTTCAACCCCGACCTCCACTCCAACCCCGACCTCCACTCCAACGCCGACCCCCACGCCGACCCCGACCGGTTCCGGCAGCGTGACAGTCGTTCCGGTTGCCGACAGCTATACGGATGCGTCCGCGCCCACGGCCAACCACGGCACGGCCACGACGCTCCGAGTCGACGGCTCGCCGGTAGTGCGGTCGTTCCTGCGGTTCACCGTGACGGGCGTGACCGGCACGGTGACATCCGCGACGCTGCGGGTCTGGGCCAACAGCGCCCAATCGACCGGCTACGACGCCTTTTCGGTGGCCGACAACACCTGGGGTGAGACGACCATCACCGATGCCAACGCGCCCCCGTTCGGAGCGAAGCTCGGCAGCTCGGGAATGGTCTCCGCCGGAGCCTGGACGACCGTGAACGTCACCGCTGCGGTGACCGGCAACGGAACCTACAGCTTCGGGTTGTCGACCACGAACAGCACAGCCCTGTCGCTTTCATCGCGAGAAGGCGCCAACCCGCCGCAACTGGTCGTGACCTTCGGCTGAGTTCCGGCACGGCGCTCGTGGAGCGCTACTTCCGGGCGCGTGGCCTCCAAGGCGCCGTCCGTGCGCCTCGTAACCAGATCGAAAGGCAACCGGGCCGAGACTACCGGCCATGGATGCCCTCGCCGCGCCCGCCCAGTTCCGGCAAGCCGCCTCGATCGCGTTCGTCAGGTCGCACCGCGCGTTCCTGAGCTTTGCCGCAATCGGCGCGGCCAGCACGCTGGCATACATCGCCCTGTTTTCGGCGATCCGTCCGACGCTCGGCGCTGCGGCGGCCAACGCAATAGCGCTTCTGGCGACGGCGCTGGCCAATACAGCCGCCAACCGGCGGCTAACCTTCGAGGTGCGCGGGCGCGCCGGCCTGGCACGGGACCACGCCGCAGGGCTCCTGGCACTGCTTGCTGCGCTCGGGATCACCTCCGCTTCTCTCGCGGGTCTGGAGTTCGTTCAGCCGCGCCCCGGAGCCGCGCTCGAGCTGGCCGTTCTCGGGGCGGCCAACGCAGTCGCCACGCTCATCCGCTTCAGCCTCCTGCGCGGCGCCATCGGAAGGTCGTTGCCTTTTCAGGAACAGGCCGCGTCGACCCTTGCTAACCTCTTCAGGCTCGAAAGGACTCATCGATGACCGCTGTCTCCAGGCCCGCCTCCATCCCGCTGCCGCGCCTCCTCGAGGCTGCCCGCGGCCTGGTGCGGGGCCGCTCCGACGAGGCAGCCTGGGTCCGTCCAGCGCTACTGGGCGTCGTGGCGTTCGCGGCGGTCATGTACCTGTGGAACCTGACGATCAGCGGCTACGCCAACACCTACTACTCGGCGGCGGCGGTTTCGGCCGCGCACTCATGGTCGGCGTTCTTCTTCGGCAGCTTCGACTCGGCCAACTTCATAACCGTGGACAAGCCGCCCCTGGCCATCATGGTGATGGGCGTGTCGGTCCGGATCTTCGGCCTCAGCCCGGCCAGCATCATGCTGCCGGAAGCGCTCGCCGGCGCGGCGACCGTCGGGGTCCTGTTCCTGGCCGTCAAGCGCTCGTTCGGTGCGCCGGCGGCGCTCATCGCAGCCATCATCATGGCTCTCACACCGGCCGCGGTACTGATGTTCCGCTTCAACAACCCCGACGCCCTGTTGACCCTGCTGCTGGTCACAGCCGCCTGGACGCTTCTCCGCTCGCTCGAGCATGGGAGCTACCGCTGGGTGGCCCTGGCGGCGGCGCTCGTCGGCCTGGGTTTCCTCACGAAGTACCTTCAGGCATATCTGGTCCTGCCCGGGTTCGCGCTGGTCTTCGGTTTCGCCGCAAATACCACTCTCCGGCGGCGCATCGTCGGGCTGCTCCTCGCGCTGGCGGTGGTCCTCGTGACCAGCGGCTGGTGGGTGGCGATCGTGACACTCATCCCGGCGGCCAGCCGGCCGTTCATCGGCGGGAGCACGACCGGGTCGCCGCTCGACCTGATCTTCGGCTATGACGGCCTGGGCCGTATCTTCGGCTCCGGTGGACCGGGCGGCGTCGGCGGCGGAGCGTCGTTCTCCGGCGAGGTGGGGCTGTTCCGCCTGTTCAACGACCAGTTCTTCGGCGAGATCGCCTGGTTCATCCCGCTCGCGTCCGTCTGCCTGATCGTGGGGCTCTGGCTGCGCCGCTGGGCGAGCCGGACGGACGCCGCGCTGGCGGGCTATCTGCTGTGGGGCAGCTGGTTCGCGATCACGGCGTTGGTCTTCAGCTACATGTCGGGCGTGGTCCACTCGTATTACGCGGTGGCCCTCGCCCCGGCGATCGCGGCGCTGGTCGGTGCCGGGATCGTGGACCTGTGGTCGCTTCGATCGCGTGTCTGGCTCGGCGGCCTGGCGGTCGGACTGGCGAGCCTGGGCACAGCCTGGTTCGGCTGGCAGCTGCTCGATCGAACTCCGGACTTCGCGCCCGGCGTCGGCGCGGCGGCCGTGCTGATGGCCGGCGCCGCGCTCCTGGTGCTGGTGGTCCTTTCGCTGCCGCGGCTCGCCGACAGCGCGATCGCTCGCCGGTTCGCGATCGTCGCGGCCACGGCCGGTCTGTGCGCGGCCCTGATGGCGCCGGCGGCTTATGCGGTGGCGACGATCGGAACGGCATACAGCGCCGGCGATCCCCACCCGGGCCCAGCCTCGGCCGGCTCGCTCTTCGGCAGTGGCCCCGGTTTCGGGGGCGGCGCCGGGCTTCCGGGCGGCATTGGCGGCGACGGCGGCAACACCTCCGACGCGGCATTCCTGAACTACCTCGTCGCCAACCGCGGCACCGCCAGGTGGATCGTGGCGATCAATTCGGCCCAGGAGGCGGGCTCGATCGAGCTCGCGACCGGGCTGCCGGTCATGGCCATGGGCGGATTCACCGGCTCCGACCCGACGCCGACCCTCGACCAACTCAAGAGTTACATCGCTTCCGGCCAGCTGCGGTTCGTCCTGACGAGCGGCTTCGGCGGCTTCGGTGGCGGCTTCGGTGGGAGCGACATCTCCACGGCGCGCGACAATTGGGTGACGAGCACGTGCAAGCCCGTGACCTACGCCGGCACGTCGCTGCTGTACGACTGCGCGGGAGCGGCGTAGCCGCAGCGGCGGAGAGGGAGGAGGTCGGAGATGCGCGTTCTGGTGGCCGAGGACGATGCCGGACTGCGCGACCTGCTCGTCATGGGTCTGCAGGACAGCGGCTTCCAGGTGGATGCCGCCGAGCGGGGCGACGACGCGATCGATCTGCTGAAGTTCTACGACTACGACGTCGCCATCGTCGATTGGCGGATGCCCGGAGCCGAAGGCATCGAAGTGGTCGCCTGGGCCCGCAAGCAGGGCAAGCCGACCGCCATCCTGATGCTCACCGCCCGCGATGCGCCGCCGGACCGGATCCGCGGCCTCGACGCGGGCGCCGACGACTATTTGGTGAAGCCGTTCGACTTCGGTGAGCTGCTGGCCCGCATCCGCGCGCTGCAACGCCGGCCCCGCGGCGTCGACGCGCCCGTGATCTGCCGCGGCTCGCTGTCGCTCGATCCCGTCCGCCGCGAGGTCAGGGTGGGCACCAGGGAACTGCCCCTGACGGGCACCGAGTACAACATCCTCGAGCTGTTGATGCGACGCTCGCCGGCGGTCGTCAACCGCAAGGCCATCGCCGAGCACGGCTGGCGCGACGAGACCGATCCACTCGGGTCGAACGCCATCGACGTTCAGCTGAGCCGGCTCCGTGCCAAGCTCCCGGCGGCGGGCGTGCGGATCGTCACGGTCCGCGGCGCCGGCTACCGGCTCGAGGAAGCATGAGCGGTCCGTCGGCCGGTCCTTCGGTTCGAAGGCTCTCGATCCGCGTCGCTCTCGCGGCGGCGGCGATCGTCGGCGTGGCCTACCTCGTCATCGCCGCCGCCGTGGCTATCGTCATCACCGACAACCTGACCGCCGAAGTCGACGGCCACCTGCAGCAGGCTCTCGTCCAGATGTCCACCGGCGTCGGCCAGGGACCGGGCGGCCCGCCGATCGACCACGTCCCCTTCGATCCTTCGAAGCAGAACCCGCGCGCCCTGCCGCTGCTGGTCTGGCGTGTCGCGGCGGACGGCGCCGTTGCCGCGCAGGGCCTGACGAACCTGGAGCTTCCCGCTGCCGACGCCAGCGTGGGCTCGCCAACTTCGGTCACGATCGACGGCGCCACGTATCGGTTGGCCGGAGCTGCGACGGCAACGGGGCGGGTCGTAGTGGGCCAGTCGATGGACACGGTCGCAGCCACTCAGTCGACGCTCGTCGTCGCCGAGGTCGGGATCGGGCTCGCTCTTCTCGTCGCCGTGTTCCTGGGTGCGGTCGCGATCGGGCGCCGGGTTGCGCTTCCCATCGAACGAGAGCGCCGGCGCCAGCTCGAGTTCACGGCGGACGCTTCGCACGAGCTGCGCACGCCGCTCTCCGTGATCGAAGCGCAGACCTCGCTCGCGCTGGCCCGGGATCGCGAGCCGCCGTGGGATCAGTCCGCCTTCCTCCGCATAGACAAGGAGCTGAAACGGACCCGGCGTTTGGTCGACGACATGCTGTGGCTCGCTCGCTTCGACTCGGCCGCGCCCCTCGGCGCCCAGACTGCAGAGCCGGTGGATCTGGGAGTGCTCGCCACACAGACGGCAGATCGTTTCGCGGCGGTGGCAGAGGCGAAGCACCAGCGCCTTCAGGTTCGAGTGGGATCGTCTTCGGAAGCGGCAATCGTCACGGTGTCGCCCGAGTGGCTGGATCGGCTGCTCGGCGTCCTGCTCGACAACGCCTGCAAGTATTCGCCGGAGGGCGGCAGCATCACCGTCTCCGTGGCGCCGGAAGGTCGGCGACTGCGGCTGGCGGTGGACGACTCCGGGCCGGGGATCCCGGCCGAGGAGCGGGCGCGCGTCTTCGACCGCTTCCACCGCGCCACCGACTCTCCCGGCGGAGCTGGGCTGGGCCTGGCGATTGCGGATGCGATCGTGCGCGCCAGCGGCGGGCACTGGTCGATCGGCACTTCGGAAGCTGGTGGCGCCAGCATCGCGGTGACCTGGGCGCGCTCGACCGTAGGCGATCGCGGGCGCCGGGACAGTCATCCGGCGGAGTAGCCGTTGCCGCGGGTTTGCGGCGAGCGCGGCCCTGAACCGGAGAGTGGCCGGGAACCGGGAGCGCGCCCCGGAACTTTTCCCTCGTGCGTAATCCGATCGAAAGCATCGATGGGCGACGCTGTGGCAATCGTCCCTTCCCCTTCACGAGGAGCAGCTCATGACGGAGTCACTTTCCGAGGTCGGTCCCGAATCGGCCGCCTCTCGCTCGGCCGCCGTGGGTGCGCCGATCCGTCCAGTCATCCAAAAGCCGCGATCGCGCTCGGTGCCGGCCCTGCTATTGGTCGCGGCCCTCGTGGCAATCGCAGGGCTGGCCTTCGCCTTTGGCCGAGTGTCGGCGCCGGCCCAGTCGAGTTTGGGCGCGAATGGCGCCAACGGGCTGCCGGCAGCCTTCGGCAGCGGGGCGCCAGGTGGCTTCGGGCCCAACGGGGGCGCCGGTCTCGGCGGGTTGTCGAGCGTTACGGGCACGGTCGTGAGCGTGTCGGACTCGTCGATCACCGTTCAGCTGGCCGACGGGCAGACGATGCAAATCGCCACCGACTCGGGCACGACCTATCACAGCCAGACCGCGGCAACGATCGGCAGCGTCGCAACGGGCAGCACCGTCCAGGTTCAAGTCGCCGCCGGCACCCAACCCGACCCGGCCTCGAGCGCGAGTCCGAGCTCGTCGGGGAACACTCGCACCGCTACCGACGTGACGGTCACGGCGTCTTAGCGGCCCCGCTATGCGCGGCGGATAACCAGCGACTTGGAGACGTCGTCCGGCCAGGTCTGCTTGTAGGGGTTGTCCGCCGCCATTGCCGCCGCGATGATCCCGAGGATGACAGTCCCGGTGCAAAGCGCCCAGACGAGGTAACGAATCAGGACGGCGCCCAGACCCAGGCCCTGGCCGTCGGCGGCTCGGACAACGCGAAGACCGAGGGCCTTCTGCCCGAGCGTCCCGCCGAACAGGTACCAGCAGAACGGGACGTACAGCAGGAAGAAGGCGAACCAGCTCCAGACGACAGCGTAGCCGGCGGGCGAGAGCGTCTCGGTGAAATCGTAGTTAGGGGACACTGCAGTCGATATCACCCCGATGGCGATCAACGTCGCGGCCATGAAGAAGGAATCGATGAGGATGGCCGCAAATCTGACGCCGATGCCGCCCCAGATGTAACCGGGCCGTGGGCCGGGGGGAGCGAAGGCCTGCATGTTCGCGGCCGAACCCCACGGGCCCGGCGCGAACCCGGCCGGCTGGTAGGGCGGCGGATATCCCGGCCGGGGCCCGAACCCCGGCTGCTGATAGCCGGGCTGTGGCGCGTAACCGGGCTGTGGCGCGTAACCGGGCTGTGGCACGTAACCGGGCTGGGGCCCGAACCCGGGCTGCGACGGGAAGCCGGCCTGCGGCGGAAAACCCGGCTGCGGCGGAAAACCCGGCTGCGGCGCGTAAGCCGGCTGCGGCGGGAAGCTGGGCTGGGGCCCGAACCCCGTCTGCTGCCCGGGTCCCGTCTGCTGCCCGGGTCCCTGCTGCGTGTACGCCGACCTCGGCGCATAACCCGGCTGTGGCGGGTAGGCGGGCTGTGACGGGAACGTCGGCTGCGGCGGGTAGCTCGGCGCCGTCGATCCAATCGGCTCGCGAGCCTGCTGTTGCGGCAACGCCTGCTGAGCCGGCAGATCCTGCTGGTCCGGTAGCGTGGCCGGTACCTGACTCCAGGCGTCGGGCTGAATCGGCGACTCGTCGCCGTTCGACCCGGATAGCGTTGCGTCCTGACCTTCGTCCACCATGAGTTCTCCCGCCGAATGTTCAACCGCTTGCGAGTCAGCCGGGCCCGCCAGTTGGGCGCGGCCATCGTAGCAGCGCCACTGGCCCGGGAAACGATCAAGTCCCCGAGGCCGGAAAGCCGCTTTCCCTGCCTTCCGTTCCCATTCAGGCTGGTTTCATGACTTCAGCGCACGATGGGCCCATGAATCGTGAAAGGTCGATGGATATGCGCGCTGTCTGGATAAGGCGTTTGCTCTGGGTCGTGGTCGTGCTGGCGGTCGTCGGAGTGGTGGCCGGGCTCGCCTACGCGGCCGGAAATTGGAATGCGCACGGAACTGCCTTCATGCCGACGCGGCCATTCGGGCGCGGGTTCATGGGCGATGGCTACGCCTGGCCCGGCATCGGGTTGATCGGTCTGGCCGGAATGGTTCTGTTCGTGCTCCTGATCGTCTGGCTCATCGGGGCCGTGGTCGGTGGTCCCTCTCGGGACGCAGGCGTGTCGCGGCCGCTCGAGACCGGCGGGATGGAGCAGCTGCGCCAGCTGTCGGAACTGCACTCGAACGGCCAGCTCACCGACGAGGAATTCACTGCGGCGAAGCGCAAGATCCTCGGCCTGTAACGCCGGCGGACACATCACGGGCCTCGGTTATGCTGACGCCGCCGCCGGCTTCTCGAGCGGCCCGCAGCAAGGTCCGAGATGAGAGTCCGCCTCGATCGCATCGCCCGGATCCAGGCCGCAATGCGCGAGCAGCGCATGATCGCGATAGTGGTCCTCAACCACGACGACTACCGCTACCTCTTCGGTGAAGACAGGGCGCAGCCACGGGCGCTCATCCCATTCCAGGGGCCGCCCGAGCTGATCGCCTTCACCGGCGAAGAGCCCGAGTTGCGAGCCCTCCTCGCCGAGGGCGAGGTTCGAGTCTTCGGCAGCGTCGGCGGCCAGATCCACGACGTCGTCGGCCGCATCCGCGAACTGGCGGCAGCCGCGCCGCAGGAGTGGGCGACCGACGGCCGCTTCAAAGTCGGCCTCCAGATGTGGTTCCACACGCCGGCATTTCTCGTGGACCTATTCCGGCAGGTCAACCCGATCGCCGAGGTCGTGTCCTCGGATCCGATCATGGATCCGCTGAGGACGATCAAAGATGACGCGGAGATCGCGCTCATGACCGAGGCGCAACGGATTGCCGGTCTCGGTATGGATCGAGCGCGAGAGCTGCTTCGACCGGGTGTGACCGCCCACGAGGTCGGCACGGAAGCGCTCTACACGATGATGCGGGCCGGCGCCGAAGCGACCAGCACGCCGATCTATGTCAACTTCGGCGTCGAGACGTGCATGCTCCACGGCCGCCTGAGCCCGGCGCCGCTGGAACGTGGCCAGCTGGTTCTGATCGACCTGACGCCGCAGATCGAGGGGTATTGCGCGAACCTCGCACGCACGTTCGTCATGGGCGAGCCCGATGAGCGTCAGGCCAATCTGATCGCCGCCTACCGCGAGATGATCGGGGCGGTTCGCGAGGCGATGCGTCCCGGCGTAACGACGTCCGCGCTCGACGACCGGGCGAAGGCCGTCTACGAATCACACGGACTGGCCGAGTACCACGTCTACGGCATCGGGCACGGGATCGGGCTGCGCTTCGAAGAGCCGCCGGCGCCGACGATCATCCCGCCGCACCGGAACATGCGGTTGGCCGAAGGGATGACCGTCACCATCGGGCATCCGGTTCTGGCGATCCCCGGCTTCGGCGGCGCCCGCTTCGAGGACGTCTACCGGCTGGCTGCGGCCGGGCCGGAGTTGCTCTACGAGTACCCGATCGAACCGATCCTGCAGGGCTGACGTCCCCGGCGAGGCCCTCAGGCCCCCGCAGCCGTCAGCACGAAATCGGTCGCGAAGGCGACCAGCAGCCCGAGCGTCAGTGCCATGCCCGTGACCATCGGCAGCGAGAACTTGCGGGCAACGGACATCATCTCGTTGAAGACGAAGATCAGCGCTCCCGCCGCAAGCCCGAGGAACGCAATCGAAAGCAGCGGCGAGACGATCGAATAGCCGAGCACGCCGCCGAGGAATGTCGGGCCGCCGCCGACCATGCCCGCGCCGCCGAGAAAGGCCCACGTCGGCCGCTCGCCCTGCGAGAGCGGCGCGCCGATGGCGAAACCTTCGGTCGTATTGTGGAGCGCGAACCCGATCACGAGCAGGACGGCGAACGTCGTGGCGCCGGTCGCAGCCGATTGCCCGATGGCCAATCCCTCGGAGAAGTTGTGGAGGCCCAACCCGACGGCCGTGCCCAGCGCGATTTGCTGGGGCGAGAGGGAGAGCTTCTTTCCCCGGGCACTCATTCGCTGCGTCAGGAACGTGACCGAGAGCAGGCCGAACGCGACGCTACCGCCCAGGGCCGCGGCGTCGAGCGCGAAGTTCGTCGCGCTGCCGTTGCCTGTGCGAGCGGCGTTCAGCGCCGTCGTCACCGGTTCGACCGCCTGGGAAAGGACGTCGTATATGAGGAAGAGGATGACGCCGGCAGCGGCCGTCGTGAGGGCCGCCTGGCGGCGGATGGAGAGGTTGCGGAGCCGTCCGACGGGCAGTCCAAGGAAGATCGTCCCACCGGCAAACGCCGACAGGATCATCGTCTGGACGAAGCTCATCGGTCCCTCGCTCGCTAATCCTTAGTTAGTTGCTAAGGATTATGTCGGATGCTAGCGGTGGCGACGAAGAGCCGTCAAGCGCAATCGTGATGGCCCTCGCGCGGCTCTCGATGGCAGCGTCCGGAAATCTACGGGCCGATCGCTCCCAGCGGCACCCCGAGACGATCGAGAGCCTGGGGCGGGCTGCCGAATTCGGCTGCCCAGAGCGAGCCGTCGGCCGCGAAGGCCGGCGCGAATCCACTGTATGTCCAGATGGGGCCTGCCGGTTGCGAGGTGGCAGGGTCGATGCGCTGCATCGTCGTCAGCGGGTTTGGGTTGGAGTTCATAGGGTCGGCGGCCCCAGGTGTCAGAGTCCATAGCGTCCCGTCGAAGATCGCCGCTTGAGAACCGTCGGGAAAAATCGGGCCGCGGAAGTCGATGCCCGATGGAGTGATGCGAACGAAGTGGTAGGAACTGTGGCCGAAGCCGTTCGGGCCAATGGCGTCGGTACGGGCGGCCGCCCAGCACTGGCCGCCGACCTGCTGGGGCTCATCGACCATGCTCCGTTCGGTGAAACTCGCGAGGATCTTGCCGCTGGAAGGATCCAAGCGCTTGAAGGAGGTAGTGCCGTCCGAATTCTGGTAGCGATTCCACAGCGAGCCGCAGACCTGTTCGGTGCCGGCAAATGCGGACGGGACCTGGCCAATCAAGTAACCGGTCGCGGCGTCGAGCTTGACTTCGTGCCCGGACATGTCGTCAACCAGCACGTGGCCGGGGCCGACGCCTCCGAGGAATCTGTCGACCAGGTCGAGCGTCAATTTCCCGCCGACGAGGTCGACACGCAGTACGTGGTAGAAGTTCGTGCAGGGCTGGCTGCAGCCGCTGCCATTGCCGTACTGGACCCATAGCGCGCCGCCCGCGACCTCGATCCCCTGCAGAACATTGACGGCGGGCGGGTTGAGGTAGGTCCTGACAAGCTTGTTGGTACTCAGGTTTACGCGCGCGACCACCTGGGCCCCGGTGTCCGGAACTGCGCACATGATGAACATATCGCCGCCCGAGATGACAGGAACGTTGGGGTAGGTGATCCCGGTGATGTCGCAGTTGGAGACGCTGGCAATGACCGTCGCCGGTATCCCGGCAACCTGGCTGGCCGTGGCGGTGGCGGACGGGCTGGAGGAGACAGTCGGGCTGGCGGACGCACTGGCGGAAGCGGTCGCTGAAGCCGTGGCCGTCGCGCTCGGCGACGGGCTGCCGCTGGCGACCGGCCGATTCGACCTGGAGCCAAATCCGATCACGAAGACGATCGCGACTATGAGGGTCGCTCCTGCCAGCAGGCCGGCCGGCAATGCGCTCCGCGTCAGGCGAGGCTTCGGGGATGAGAACGGGCTACGAGCGCTCTTGGCAACCGTAGACCACTCCCTCAAGACGTCGTCGGCTCGCGAGCGGTCCATCACGCTGCCTCCAGCTTCTGCGGCGCTCGACTGACCGCGGCGCGCAATGCTCCCGCCGAGGTGCCCAGCGTCTGGGCCGCCTCGTCGTACGAGATCCCCTCGATGGTGGTCAGCACCAGCGCCGTCCGTTCCAGAGATGAGAGCACGCCCATCGCCGCTCGGACATCGAGCCAGCGAACGCGAACCAATTCGTCGAGCGTTCCCGCCTCCGAGTCGGACGGCACGAGCCGCCGCTTCAGGGAGCGAAACCGGTCCGTGGCCAATCTTCGCGTCGTAACCAGCAGCCACGGCAATACCGGTTGCTCCCAGTCGAATTCGCTCGCGCGTGCCCCAAAGGCGCAGGTAGGCGTCCTGGGCCATGTCTTCCGCTGCCGCCCAGTCATTCGTCCAGGCCAGCGAAAAGCGGAAGACGTCTCCCCAGTGCGCCTCGAATGCGCGCTCGTACAGCAGGTCTGCGGACTCGGCGACGATCGAAGAACCCCTCATATCCACATACACGTCGACGTGGCCAGTTTTGCACGGACCCGGTCCCGAATCGGTTCGTTTCCGTCGTTGACGCCTCGTGGGCTCGGCCCGGCGCGGCTCGTTTCCGCCATTTCTTCACAGGGCGGTCGCTATTCAGAGGGATGCCCGGGCGCCGCTTGCCATCGGAGGTTCGCCGGGCCCGAACGGGCCGACCGGCCGCGATTCCCGCGGACCCGAGCGCGCCAAACCCGTGCCGCCGCGCCCCTAGGGAGCATATCGGGCCGGCAACGATCGATGTCCGGCCTGTCTCGTGAATAACGTTCGTGGCGTGGCGATCTTGCAGAAATCGATGCCCCGCGGCGGCCTCGCTCGACGCCACGCGCCTTGCGGGCTACCGGACCTCGAACGAGCGCTTGGCCAGGCCGAACCAGTAGCCGTCTATCTTCGTGGTCGGCGCCTCGCCCGGCTCCGTTGCCGCGCCGACGGCCACGAACAGCGGCGCGAAATGCTCGACCGTGGGATGCGCGTACGGCATGCCCGGCGCGCGATTGCGGAAGTCGAAGAGCGAGTCGATGTCGCCCCGTTCGAGAGCTTCGGCAGCCCATTTGTCGAACTCGACCGACCATTCGGGCGCGCCCGGCTTGCCCATGAAGTAGTCGTGCGCATACGGCAAGCCATGGGTCAGGAAGCCGCTGCCCATGATCAGCACGCCCTCGTCGCGCAGCGGCGCCAGGCGCCGGCCGATCTCGAAGAGATGCTCGGGCTGCAGGTCCGGCATGGACATCTGCAGCACCGGAATATCGGCCAGCGGATACATGGCCAGCAGCGGCACGTAGGCGCCGTGGTCCAGGCCGCGCTCCGGACGGTCCGCGACGGTTTCGCCGGGCGGCATCAGCGCCTTGATCCGCGCCGCCAGTTCGGGCGCGCCGGGTGAGTCGTAGCGGACCCGGTAATAGCGTTCGGGGAAACCGTAGAAGTCGTAGACCAGCGGCACCGGCATGACCGCGCCGAGCGTCAACGGCGCCGACTGCCAGTGCGCACTCACGACGAGGATTGCCTTGGGGCGCGGCATGCTCGCGGCCCAGGCGGCGAGTTCCTTGGGCCAGATCGGGTCGTCGATCAGCATCGGCGCGCCGTGCCCGAGGTAGAGCGCCGGCAGGCGCCCGGAGGGCGTGGCTTCGTGATCAGGCATCGAGCGCCTCTCCGGCGGCGGCCGAAGCGGGCACGGAGGCGCCCATTCGCTCGTGAAGCGTCGCGAGCATCCGCGCAAGTTCTCGCTGGTCATCCTCGGTGAGTACCGAAAACAGATCGGCGAGCGACGATTGGTAGGCTCCGAACTGCCTCTCGACGCTCTCGGAATTGCAGGCCAGCTGGATCAGCGTCACCCGGCGATCGGTGGAATGGGGGGCCCGCCGAACGAGGCCGTCCGCCTCGAGCCCGTCGACCAGCGCGGTCACGTTGCGCGGAGTGACCGCCAGCTCGTCCGCGAGGTCGGCCATCTTCTGCGGGCCGTTGCAGTGGATGAAGTACAAGAGCCGAAGCCGAGACGGGCTGGCGCCTGCCTCGATCGCCTTGCGATTTGCCCACCGCTCGAACCGATCGACGAAAACCGCCGCCTGCAAACCGAGCACGCCGCTTGTGGAAGCGCCACCCGATCGCGGCCCGGCGGAGCGTTCCTCGGCGCCTGCCGCCGCTTCAGACGATCCTGTAGACATTCACTATGTTCCCAGCTATTATTTGCCGGACAACGTTACACATGTAACGGTGCAGGACTACATGATAGCTCATGAAAGGAACCGGGCTACTCTGGACCGCCTGCCGGGCAACCGGCGCGGGTCCGCCCACCGCCCGGTACGTGCCCCAAATGGTCGATACCGCCAGGAAGATAGAACGATTGCCGGTCAACGAGGACTTCGCCTCGCCGGCCGACACAGCCGCCGTCGATCGCGCAGCCGAGGCGCTGCGAGGCCACGGCTTCGATGCCCGGGTCGTCGACTCCGGCGCCGAGGCGCGTGAGATGGTGCTCAGCCTGATCCCCGAGGGTGCAGAGGTAGGCGAGGGGGCCTCAGCCACGCTCGACCAGATCGGCGTCACTGAGGCGCTCGAGAGCAGCGGTCGATACGAAGCGCTTCGATCGAAGACTCGATCGATGGACCGTGCGACGCAGATGCGCCAGATTCGCAAGCTCTCGGCCGCGCCCGACTTCCACGTCAACAGCGTCCACGCCGTGACCGAAGACGGCCGCATGGTGATCGCGTCCATGGGCGGCAGCCAGCTCGCGCCGATGTCGTACGGCGCGGGTCGCCTGATCCTGGTGGCGGGCGCGCAGAAGATCGTGCCCGACCTCGCGACGGCTTTCCGCCGGGTGGACGAATACAGCTACCCGCTGGAAGACGCCCGCGCCCAGGTGGCCTACAACGGCATGCGGAGCGCGGTGAACAAGCTCCTCGTCTTCAACGCCGACTTCCCGGGTCGCACGACGGTGATCCTGGTGCGCGAGCCGCTCGGCTTCTGACGCTCGACGCCTCAGCGGAGGCTGATCAGGGAGAGGGCGTATCCCGCGTCCGCAGGTTGCCCGATGAGGACCAGATGGGACCCGTCGGGCGACCAGTCGATCTCGCCGAGACCCACGACGTTCACGTTCACTTCGACGATCGTCCTGCCGCCGACGACGAACCGCACGATGCTCTGGCCGTTTGCCGAAACGTCGACGGCGAGGGCGCCCGTGGGAGACACGGACAAGGTGGTCGGTGGCAGGTCCGACGGCGTGAGGCTGTTGCCGTCCCATTCCTGGAGCGGCCCGGGGGAGTTCCCCGCCCAGGACGCCACGAGAAGGTGGCTGTCGGGCAACCAGCAGATGGGCCCGAGATTGTCGGGCACGAACGTGGTCTGACCCGTGGCGACGTCCAGGATCGCGGCGCCGCCGATGCTCTGTGCGTTCTGCCGTCGCGTCCAGGTAGAGGCGATGGATCGGCCGTCGGGGCTGAAGCTCACGAAGGTATTGAGCGATTGCCCTTTGTCGAAGTTGGAGACGATCTGGATCCCGTCGAACCTGGCCACCTGTTGAAGCGACGGATACGAGACGACCGCGACCGTCTGCCACCAGGCGCCGTCGGCCATCGAGCCTGGATCTTGGGCGCTGGACGTCGCGATCAACAGTTCGGTGCCGTCGGGCGACCATCGGAGCGGGTAGCCGGGCATGGTCTTGCTCAACGAACCGTCGGCCCAGACCGCGAATTTGGGCGTTGCGTTGCTTGATGAAAGCGGCAAGGCCAGCGCTCCCCGGCCATTCCCGATAATGCCGCCCCCGTAGGTTCCCGCCAGATCAACCGCGGAACCGTCGAGACCGCAGATCGTGAGCGATCCGCCCGCGTCGCCCGCGTCGTAGTGGTAGAGGGCGTACCTGTTCGAGTCGAGCCAGGTTGCCGAGTACGTGTCGCCCACGTTGGGGTAGGCGGTGGACGATTCGGCGAGCACCCCGCCGCTTTCGTCGAGCAACTCCCAGCCCTGGCCGGCGTAGATGACGTGCTTGCCATCGGGCGACCAATGGAAGCTGTTCATGGTCAACCCGTCCTTGGGTAGCGCGATCGGCACGATGCCGTTCGGGCCGGGCGTTGGCGCGGCTGGAGGCGTGGCCGGATTACAGGCTGCCGACCCGCTTGGCGCGGGCGTGGGCGAGCCGCTGGGAAGAGGTCGCGGCAGGTCGATTAGGGACAACGCGAAAGCCACGTTCTCCGGTTGTCCGTACACCACGAGATGGGATCCGTCGGGCGACCAGTCGATCTCCATGGCGTTCTGAGGCAGCACCAGGAGGGGCATGCCGTTGGCGAGGAAGGTGATCGTCGAGAAGTTGTCGGTCTGATCCTCGACGGCGGCAATGCCGGCCGGAGACACCGAAATCGTATGTGCGGGCAGCGTCGACGGTGTGAGCTTGCTGCCATCCCATTCCTGAACCGGCCCGGAGGACGATTGCACAAGCAGGTGGCCGTTGGGCAACAAGCTCGACCAGCCGAGACCGTCGGGAAGGAGCGTGCTCTGTCCGGTGGCCGCATCGAGCATGCCGGCCTTGCATTCGGTCGTCGCGTCCTTCGGCCGGCCGCATGAGAAGACAACGGAGCTACCGTCTGAGTTGAAGCTCAACAGGAAAGCGAGGCCCAGCGCCGTGGTGCCTTGCGCCCTCAACTGGATTTGTCCAAAGGCGATCGTCTGCTGCAGACCTGGGTAGGTGTCGATCGCGACCGTTTCCCAGATCGGCGAATCGCCCACCGTACCCGGATCCCGACCGAAGGTGGTCGCGACGAGCAGCTTGGTCCCGTCGGCCGACCACCTCACTGGATAGCCGGGCGCGGGTTCGCTTAGCGAGCCATCGGCCCAGACCCTGAAGGTCGAAGTCGAAGTTGGTACGGCCAATGCTCCATGGCCATTCCCGAGTATGCCCGCTCCGAATCCGGCCGGGACGGAGCTCCCAGGCAACGTGACCGCGGAGCCGTCCAGGCCGCAGACGTTCACGGTCGCCGGGGGGTCGCCGGTCCCGTTATCGAGGATGGCGTAAGTGTTCGAGTCGAGCCAGGTTGCCGAATACGAGTCGCTGAATCGATGATCCTGCTGTTCAGCCAGCCCCAGGCCGCCGGCGTCGAACAACTCCCAACCGAAGGTGGCGATGATGAAGTGCTTCCCATCGGGCGACCAGTGCACGCTGTCGCTGGAAAAGTAGTTGCTGGGCAGCGGCACGATTCGGTTCGGATTTCCAGTGGCAGTGGCTGCGGGAGTGGAGGGATGGCAGGCCCTGGCGGCCGGGCTATTGGGGTCGAGCCGCAGACCGAATTCCGGCGAAGGGCTCGGAGTTGCCGGGACGCCAAACCCGCGGAACAGCAACGCGCCGGCAACCAGCACCGCGGCGAGGGCCACGACCGGGAAGGCTAGCGCCGCTCGAGGCGTGGTGCGAGTGGCGTGGGGGAACGCCACCGTAGTGTTGACCCATTCCGCAGCCAGTGCGTGGCCGATGCGTCGATGTGCCTCCAGCCGCTTGGCGCAGCGCGGACAGGCAGCGAGGTGCGACTCCTGCCGGGGCGTCGTATCCGCGCCATCGGCCAGTGCCGCGAGGTCGCGCTCGGAAATGTGCCGGCGCCAGAAGGGCTTCATCGTCTTCACCTGCCCCGTTCGTAGTCGATGAGCCAGGTCGCGAGCTTCGCGCGGGCGTGCGACAGCGTGGCCGCGACCGTGCCCCTTCGGATGCCGAGCGCTTCGGCGGCGTCCGCCTGCGAGTAGCCCAGGCCGTGCACCAGCGTCAGCACGGCGCGCTCGCGGGCGGGAAGCCGGGCGATCGCGGCCGCGAGATCGATCGGCAGATCCGAATCGACCGGCGCGATCATCTCCTCACCGCCGAGCGGCGAGGACGTCCGGCGTGCCCTCAGCCGGGAGGTCTTGCGAACCGCGATGGCGCGGAGCCAGCCGTCGAGTTTCGCGGGATCGCGAACGTCCTGGACGTGGGCTCGCGCGAACATCATCACTTCCTGAGCCAGATCCTCAGAGTCATGGCCGGCCCCGAGCGCGCGGCACAGCCTGGCGAGGTCGGCGAAGTGGCGTTCGTATGCCGCATCGAGATCCTCCTGCCGCCCTCTCGAAGCCAACGCTCCCTCCACACCCATAGGTGCCTGCCGCCGTCCGATTTGTTTAGCGTACGCGCCGCCGATTGCCGCCGGCCGCCCCTGGCGCACGCTAGTTGCGACTGAGTCTCACAACTGATATGGTTCCAGCCGGTTCGGGCGCGGCCGGCGTGCGGTCTCGGCACGCGCCGAATCCTCGGAGGCATCGTCGGTGAGATTCGGTCGCCTGTTGGGTCCGCTCCTCGCAATCGCGGCAATCACCGCCGGTTGCGTGAGCGGTACTGGCGCGGCCGAGTCCGGCGCCAAGCTCCAGGTCGTGACGACCACTACGGTGCTGGCGGATCTCGTCTCGAACGTCGGCGGCGACCTCATCTCGGTTACCAGCATCGTGCCCAAGAATGGCGACGCCCACACCTTCGAGCCCAGGCCCTCCGACATCCGGACCGTGGCCTCGGCGAAGCTGTTGGTCATGAATGGGCTCGGCCTCGACGATTGGGTGATCAAGATGATTGGCAACGCGGCCGCCGAGGGCACTCCGCTCATCGAGTTGGGAGTGGACCTGCCCGGCGTGCAGCTGCTCCCCGGCGAGACCGCGGCCACCGAAAACCCGCATCTCTGGATGGACGTCAAGTACGCGGAGCTGTACGTAGGCCGGATCGCCACTGCCCTCAAAGCGGCCGATCCCGCCCACGCCTCGACCTACGACGCCAACGCTGCCGCCTATACGCGGCAACTCGAAACTCTTGATACATGGGTCCGGGCGCAGATCGCGACGATCCCAGTTGCGAACCGCAAGCTCGTGACCTTCCATGACGCCTTCCCGTACTACGCCCGCGAGTACGACATCGACGTCGTGGGCGTGGCCGTGGGATCGCCCGGCCAGGACCCCAGCGCCGGCTACACCGCGCAGCTCATCTCCACGATCGAGGCCGCCGGCGTCAAGGCAATCTTCAGCGAGGCGCAATTCCCGGCTCAGCTGGTCGATCAGCTCGCTTCGGAGGCCCATTGCACAGTTGTGGCTAACCTGTACGACGATGCGCTCGGAGATCCCCCGATCACAAGCTATGAAGAGGTAATCCGCTGGGACACCGATCAGCTGGTGACGGCACTTCGATGACCGCCCACACTGCCTCGGCCCCCGAGCTCGTCGGCAAGGCCCTGGGCCTGCCCGACGTCGGCGGGCCGATCGCGATCCGGTTCGCGGGCGTAAACGCCGGCTACGGCGAGCGGATCGCGCTCGAGGACGTGAACCTCGAGATCCCCGTCGGCGCGCTCGTGGCCATCGTCGGCCCGAACGGCGGCGGAAAGTCCACGCTGCTCAAGCTGATCGCCGGACTGCTCCGGCCGTGGAGCGGTACGGTCGAGGTGCTGGGAGCGCCCGCGGGCCGCGAGGCCCGCCGCGTGGCGTACGTCCCGCAAGCAGAGCTCGTGGACTGGTCGTTCCCCGTGAACGTCTGGAATGTGGCGATGATGGGCCGCTACCCGCGCCTGGGCCCGCTGCGCCAGCCCGGCAAGCGCGACCACGAAGCCGTCGAGGCGGCGTTGGAACGCGTCGGCCTCTCGGATCGCGCCCACTCGCCGATCGGGGCACTCTCCGGCGGGCAGCGCCGCCGCGCCTTCCTGGCACGCGCGATGGCCGCCGAAGCGGACCTTTACCTGCTCGATGAGCCCGTCACTGGTGTCGACATTCCGACCCAAGAGGCGATCATGGAGCTGCTCGGCGCTGAAGCCGACCAGGGCAAGTCGGTCGTGGCAACAACGCACGACCTGGGCGCCGCGGCTCGCCACTTCCGTTCAATCGTGGCGGTCAACCGCCGCATAGTCGCCTATGGCGGAGCCGATCTCGTGACCGACGCCGAGGTTCTGGCGCGCGTTTACGGCGGCCATCTGCTGATGCTCGGCGACCACCTGGGCGTCCTCGACGACTCCCACCACCATGACGATCCGGCCGGATCCGAGCGCCACTTCCACGAAGGCCAGCGCGGAGGCGGCGCATGAACCTGATCTTCGACCCGTTGGGGTACCCGTTCTTCATCCGGGCGATGGCGGCCTCGGCAATCGTCGGCCTGGTCTGCGCGACCATAGGCAGCTACATAGTCCTGCGCGGGCTCGCGTTCATGGGCGACGCGCTCAGCCACGCGGCCTTTCCGGGCGTCGTCGTGGCGTTCATGGTCAAGGCGCCTTTCTATCTGGGCGCCTCGATAGCGGCGGTGGGCACGGCGCTGGCGATCGGCTGGGTCACGAGGCAGGGCAAGCTCCGCGGCGACACCGCGATCGGCGTCATGTTCGCCGGCATGTTCGCCCTCGGGGTCTTCCTGTTCAGCCTGATTCCCAATTACGTGGGCGACCTCTTCGGGTTCCTCTTCGGCGAGGTGCTTGGCATCGGCATGTCCGACCTCATCTCGCTCATCGTGCTGGCCGCGCTCGTGCTGGTGACCGTGGCGCTGCTCTGGAAGGAGCTGCTGTACTCGACGTTCGACCCGCTCGGCGCGGCGGCCTCGGGTCTGCCGGTCGGCAAGCTCGACTACCTGCTGCTGGCCCTGATCGCACTGACGATCGTGATCAGCCTGCAGTCCATCGGCGTCATCCTGGTCGTGGCGATGCTGGTTACTCCGGCCGCAACCGCGCAACTCTTCTCGAACAGTTTCGGCCGGCTGGTCGTGGTTGCCGCGGTAATAGGCATCGTGTCCCCGATCGTCGGGCTGTACATCAGCTACTGGGCGAATTCAGCCAGTGGCGCGACGATCGTGCTGGTCGAGACCGCGGTCTTCATCGTCGTCCAGATCGCCGTGAGCCTTGTCGCTCGGTATCGCCACGCCGACGCCGGCGCCCGTGCCGCCCAGACGAGTTCGATCGGCTAGCCGGGCGCGATCCGGCTCCGGCCCGACCGCCGGCCGCTTCGCGGCTACTTCGGCAGCGTCAGCTCGGCCTTGCTCCCGCCCGCCGCCTGCTCCGGCGAGTGGCCTCGTTCCAGGAACGTCTGGGCCTTGCCGATCTGGCCGTTGAGCGAGTCGATCGTCTTGTTCATGCTGTCGAGCGCCTTGAGCTTGTAGGCGTCGATCTCGTCCAGGGTGGCGTAGATGTTGTCGAACGCCAGCTGGAGCTTCTGCAGCTCGATCGTCGAGGAAGCCGCCTGCTCGTTGATCGCCCCGGACTGCTGGCGCAGCATGACCGAGGTGCTCTCGATCAGATCGGACGTCGTGGTGTTGAGGGCGGTGATCTGGTCGAGCACGAGCTTCTGGTCGGACAGGGCCTGGGCGACGATGATCGCGGTCCGCAGCGCCGACACGGTCGTCGTGGTGGCGCGATCGACGCCGCGGATAAGCTCGAAGTTGTTGCGCCGGATAACGTCGAGGGCCATGTATCCCTGGACGCTGACGGCCAACTGAGTGGTCAGGTCCTGTGTCTTCTGGCGGACGTAGAAGAGCATGTCCTCGTTGAGTATCCGGGCACGCTCGGGGTCGTTGGCCTGGACCTGCGCGATCCGAGCCGCGAGCGCGGCGTCGAGCTTTTGTGACAGGTAGATGTACTGGCGCAGCTTCTCCATGATCTGCCAGAGATTCGCCTTCTCCTGCTCGAGATCGACGTTGTCCCTCTGGAGGTTGTCCTGGCCGTTCTTGAGGGCGGAGATGATGCCGTTGATGTGGCCCTGGCTGGACTGGTACTTGGCGAAGTAGCGGCTCAGGCGATCGCCGAAAGGCAGGATGCCCAGCAGCTTGTGAGTACCGAAGAGCTCGCCCTGTCGGCCGGGATCGAGCGCGCCGACCTGGCGCCGAAGCTGCAGCAGGCTCGCGGCGACGCCGGAGGTGCCGCTTAGGCCGCTCTTCTGCAGCGAGGCGACGGGCCGCGAAAGCAGCCGCGACGAAACCTGCGAGGCGGCGTTGATCTCGTCGTCACCGAGCTTGCGGATGTCGGTGACGCGCGCCTCGAACTTGGGATCCTTGACATCGAAGGTGGCGACCGCGGCGATGTAACCGGCAACCATGCCATCGAGCTTGACCACGGTTGCCTGGTCGAGCTTGAGGGAATCGAGCGCTACCGTCGGCTCGACGATCTTGACGGGCTCGGGCGGAACGAGGGCCAGGCTATTGCCCGGGGCCGGGGCGGGAGCGGTCGCCGACGGCGCCAGCGCTTCCTTGTCCGCGGCGGTGCCACTCGCCGAGGCGGCCGCGCCGCTCGGGGCAACGGCCGGCCCCGGCGCCCGGTCGATGTTGAGCGAGTCGCTCATGAGTGACCCTCCTGTTTCCGAACTCCGGCACGAATTCCATGCAGCACCTTGTAGGTTACTGCCGGCGCGGCCGGTGGTGGGACCCTGGCGTGCCGCGATACAGTTCGCGGGTCGGAATCTTGCGATTGAACGGCCGAATTGGCCTGGGAGAGGGTGTGGACGCAGAACGCAAGCCGGGATGTGGCTCATTCGTGAGGAAGGCAATTCTGCTCGCCGTCCTTGTCGCGCTAGCGGCGAAGCTGGTCGATCGGCTGCACCCGGAACTGCTGCCGCGTCTGAGGGACCGGATGATGAACTGCGGCTGCGGCGGCTGCGGCGGCAGTTGCGACTGCTGCGGGACGGCCGATAGCGCAGCGGCTGCCGATGGCGCGCCGGTGGCCGATAGCGCGCCCGCGGCGGAACCGGCGGCCGAGCCCGCCGACTGAAGGGAGGCAAGCCGGGATGGATCAACTGCCCATCTTCCTCATCGGCATAGTCGTCTGGTTGGCCGTCGGACTGGTCTTCCTGCTGAGGTCCGGGCGCGTTCCGGCGCGGCTCGTCGGCTGGTACCGCCGAGCCGCCTACGCAAGCTTCCTCGTCGCGGGCCTCGACGCCGTACTCGTGCTGGCGATCGCCTCCGGAATCCGACCGCCTCGCTTCTAGAGCGCCGTTCCCGCGATCAGGCGCTTGCTGAACATGGCGGCGCTGTCCGGGCAGGCGCCGGTGAACTCGGCCGACGTGGTCAGCGCCGCCGGAGTGGCGGCCCTGTCCGCGGTCGTGTAGCCGAGGCGCGGGAACCACGCACCGGCAGTCTCGGTGAGCAGGTACAGCTCGGCGATCCCCGCCGGTCTGGCCAGCGACTCGGCTTCGGCCACGAGCCTGCGTCCCAGTCCGGTGCCCCGAACGTCCTCGGCCACGCAGACGGAGCGCAGCAGCCCGAGCGAACCATGCGGCTCGATGGCGGCACAGCCCTCAGACCCCGACGTGCTCTTGCTGCAGGCGATCGCCGACCCGACGCGGCTGGCAATACTCCGCCAGCTGAGCGTCGAGGGTGCCGTCTGCGCCTGCGATTTCACCGACTGTTGCACCGTCGGCCAGTCCACGATCTCGCACCATCTCAAGGTTCTGCGCGCCGCCGGCTGGGTCGAGAGCGAGCGGCGCGGCACGTGGATCTACTACTCGATAAGAGCCGAGGCACTGGGTCGGCTGCGGCAGCTCGCCGGCGAGCTCGTGCCCGGCATCGCCCGCCCGGCCAACGAGCTGTCCGCGACCATCCTCGCGACGAACTAAGGCGCGCTGAGCGGCGCCCGGCGAGGGTCGAGATCTACGGCTGAACCTGCGCTAGGCGGCAGTTTCCGCCAGGGTCGCCGGAAGGAGCGGCGGGACGCCCAGCTCGGGCTGGGCGACGGTCCTCGGGGCCGCGACAGGGACCGGGACCGGGGCCGCGACCGGGATCGGCAAATTCGGGTAGAAGCGCCGTAGCGCCTCCAGCACGCCATCTTCCGCGGACGTCGGAACCACGAAGGTAGCCTCCAGGGCGACGTTCGGTGGGGCGTTCCGCATTGCGGCGCTGACACCCGCGATTCGGAGCATCTCCAGGTCGTTCGGGCCGTCGCCGATGGCAGCTGTCTGGTCGCGAGCGATCCCCATGGAGCGTGCCACGGTCGCAAGCGCCCGGCCTTTGTTCGTGCCTCGGCTGAGAAGCTCCACGCCGAGGTTGTCGGCCCAGACCACGGAAGCGGTGGCGCCGAAGCGCGCCTGCAGGGCTCTCACCACCGTCGTGTGGATGGCCGGGCCGGTCGGGAAGTAGGTCCGGATCACAGCGTCGCCCGCCACGGTGTCGAGCGAAGGCTCCATCCGCAGCTTCGACTGCACCACGAAATGGGGCAGGTCATTCGGGAAGCTGGCTCCCGGCGTGAGCTCGGCCGCGAAACCGTCCAGCAGGCAGAGCGTCGGACTCAAACCCCACGCGCGAGCGAACTCGAGATGCGACCGAACGTCGTCGGGTCGGAGGGTTCGCGACCATTCGACCTTGCCCGTGACCGGCGAACCGAACATGGCGCCGCTCATCGAGATCTGCGGGCCCGTCAGGCCGAGCTCGAGGCAGACCTGCTCGGCGCCCATCGGGCTGCGAGCGGTTGCCAGTACGACTGTCACTCCTGCTTCCCGAACGCTGGCGATAGCGTCGCGGACGACGGGCCTGACCAGACCGTTGGGATCGAGGAGGGTGCCATCCAAATCGATGGCGAGCAGCTTGGGCTGCCCCGAGGACCTCAGTCCTCTATCGAGACTCTTCATGACTCGATACTGGGCCAGGCTGTCAAGTTGGGTATTGCCGGCGGGTTAACGTTCCGTTCCGGTGACGGCCGTCCCGCGGGCCGCGCCGTCCTTCGAGAGCGCCACGGTTGCGCTGGCGCGGTCGCCGCCTCGCCCAGGCCTCGGCGGCGGCGCGAGTCGGACTCGTGACGATCGGAACGCATCCCGTGGCCGGACCTCGACTCCGGGCGGGCGTGCTTCACTGCGTTCGTGGGTTCGTACTGAGGAGAACCGGATGGCAACGCTTTCCGATGCGGAGTCCGCCGCGGCGATCCGCTCGCACCATGCGGAGCTGCAAGCCTCGCTTGGCAAGCGCGTCGCGGCATTGACCGAAGCTGTCCGAGCCGGCCATAAGCCCGAACCGGCCCGACTTGCGGTTCTGGAATTCCTCGACGTCGAACTGCTGCCGCACGCTGCGGCCGAGGAGCGATCGATCTATCCGGCGGGTGCGCGGGGCGGCACGGCGATGCTGGTGCGCGCGATGGTTGAAGAGCACCGGAACCTTGTGGCCCACGTGGACGTCCTGCGGACGCCGACCGAACCAATCGAAGCAGTTGGGACGGCCAGGGAGATCCAGGCGCTCTTCGAGTCGCACCTCTCCAAGGAGAACGACCTGCTGCTTCCCGCGCTCGTGGCGGACCCGAGCGTGTCGCTCGGCGAACTCCTGGCCGGCATGCACGAGATCCTGGGTTAGGCATGACCGACCAGCGCGCCCTTCGCGAGCCCGTTCCGGCCGGGTCCGTGCCGATCAAGGGGGTTGGCGCGCGCCTGGTGGCCAATATGACGGCGAGTCTGGCCATACCGACCGCGACTTCCTTCCGCGAGCTCCCGGTGGATGCGCTCGTGGCCCGGCGGCGGCAGCTCAACGCTGCCATTGCGCCCGCCCGGCTGTCATTCACTCACCTGATCGCCTACGCCGTGGCTCAGGCCGCGGCCGTGCATCCGGCGCTGGGCGCGCATTTCGAGGAGATCGATGCACGACCGTATCGGGTGGATCCGGCCGGCATAAACCTGGGTCTGGCCGTTGACGTGGTCGGCCGCGACGGCCAGTCGTTCCTGGTCGTGCCCGTGATGCGCGGCGCCGACGAGCTGGACTTCGGGGAGTTCCGGAGCCGCTACGACGATCTCGTGAGCCGTGCCCGCGCCGGCCGTCTCTCGCCCGACGACCTGGCGGGCGCCAGCCTCACGCTCACGAACCCCGGAACGGTGGGCACCACTGCCTCCGTCCCGCGTTTGATGCCCGGCCAGGGGGCCATCGTCGCCACCGGTGCGATCCGGCAGGGTCCGACCGGGCCGGTCATGACGGTCAGCAGCACCTACGACCACCGCGTCACCCAGGGCGCCGAATCGGGGCGTTTCCTGGCGACGCTGGAGCAATTCCTGGCCGGCGCCGACGGATTCTACGAGGCGGTCGCCGAGGGCCTGGGCCTGGCGTCATCGACTTTCGCCGGCCCCGCCCCGACCGACGGCCCTTCGCCCAAATCGTCTGTCGGCCTGGCCGAGGTCGCGGCCGGCGTCGACCTGGTGCGCTCGTTTCGACATTTCGGCCACCGTGCCGCAGACCTGGACCCGCTCGGCAGCCCGCCGCCCGGCGACGAGGCTCTGGATCCGGCCTCCTGGGGCTTGACCGGGGAGAGCCTGGCGCGGATTCCGGCCGATGTCCTTCGTGTCGGCCTGCCCGCGAGGACTCTGGCGGATGTCGTGCGAGAGCTTCGAGCCACCTACTGCGGCACGATCGCCTATGAGGTAGAGCACATCAACAGTCACGAGGAGCGGGCCTGGCTGCGGCGGGCGATCGAGACGGGCGAACAACGCGCTCAACTCAGCCGCCCCGAAAAGGTCCGGCTCCTCGAGCGCCTGACCGCCGTGGAAACCTTCGAGCGGTTCCTGGGGAGGAGCTATCTCGGCCAGAAGCGCTTCTCGATCGAGGGCCTGGATGTTCTGGTGCCGATGCTCGACCGCCTCATCGAACTCGCCGGTCCGGGCGGCGCCCGAACAGTCGAGATCGGCATGTCCCACCGCGGCCGGCTGAGCGTGCTGGTCAATGTCGTCGGGATTCCGGAAGCCACCATTTTCGAGGAGTTCGAGCAAGGTCGGCCCACTGTCCAGGCCGATCCGGCGGCGGAGGGCGAGACGAGCGACGTCAAATACCACCGCGGCGCCCACGGCACACGTTCGACCGCCGGTCGAGCGGTGCGAGTCAGCGTCTCGTCAAACCCGAGCCACCTCGAAGCCATCGACCCCGTCGTCGAGGGCAGGGCACGAGCCGAGCAGACCGATCTCACCAGCCCGACGGCCGGCCTGGATCCGAGGCTCGCGGTTCCCGTGCTGATCCACGGCGACGCCGCTTTCGCCGCGCAGGGCGTTGTTGCCGAAACCTTCAACCTGGCCCGACTGCCCGCCTACAGCACCGGCGGCACGATCCATCTGATCGGCGACAACCAGCTGGGTTTTACGGTCGAACCCGTCGCGGCCCGGTCGACGGACTACGCCAGCGACCTCGCCAAAGGCTTCGACGTACCGATCGCCCACGTCAATGCCGACGATCCCGAAGCCTGCCTCTCGGCCATCCAGCTTGCTGTCGCCTACCGCGAGCGCTTCCACGGCGATTTCCTTGTCCATGTCGTGGGCTACCGGCGCCACGGCCACAGCGAGGAGGACGAGCCGGGATACACCCAGCCGCTCATGTACGAACGGATCGCGTCGCATCCGACCGTTCGAGAGGTTTACATGCGCCGGCTCGTCGATGAGGGCGCGCTCGATCCGGCGGCCGGAGAGGCGATGGCGGCCGCGGCGCAGACGCGCCTGGCGGAGGTGCGCGAGCTCGTGGCCCGGGAGGCCGGCGGGGGCGGGGGCGGGGTCGGGGGTCCGGCGGCGGAAGAGGCACCAGCGGGTCAACGCGGCGAATCGGCGGTTCTCGTGGGCCCAAAGCCGCGCGGAAAGCGAATGCGTGCAGGAACCCACGCCACTGCGGTGCGGGCAACCACTCTGAGGGCTATCAACGAGGATCTCCTCCGCATCCCGGCCGGATTCACCGTCCACCCCAAGCTCGCACCGCAACTCGAGCGCAGACGGGAGGCGCTCGGCGCCGATGGCCGCATCAACTGGAGCCAGGCCGAAGCGCTGGCGTTGGGTTCGCTTCTGCTCGACGGCATACCGATCCGGCTGACCGGCCAGGACACCGAGCGCGGCACTTTCAGCCAGCGACACCTGGTTCTCCACGACGCGACCGACGGCAGGCGTTTCGTTCCCATCGAGCACCTGACTGGGGCACGAGCGACGATCCAGCTGCACGACAGTCCGCTGTCGGAGCTCGCCTGTCTGGGCTTCGAGTACGGCTTCGCGGTGGAGGCGCCCAACGCGCTTGTCCTCTGGGAGGCCCAGTACGGGGACTTCGCCAACGGCGCCGAGGTAGTGATCGACCAGTTCATCATTGCCGGCCTGGCCAAGTGGGGAGAGACTTCCCGGCTGACGCTTCTGCTGCCACACGGCTACGAGGGCCAGGGACCGGAGCATTCGAGCGCACGGCTGGAGCGCTATCTGGCGCTGGGCGCGGAAGACAACCTCCGGGTGGTGAATTGCACCACGCCGGCCCAGTATTTCCATCTGCTGCGCGACCAGGCTCTCCGGCCGGTCGCCCGTCCCCTGGTTCTGATGGCGCCCAAGAGCCTGCTCCGGCTTCCCATCGCCACCTCCAGCCTGGCGGACTTGACCCGCGGCGACTTCGAACCGGTCCTCGGGGATCCCGATCGCGCCGCCGGCAGGAAAATCGTTCGGCGGCTCGTGTTATGCAGCGGCCGGTTCTACTACGACCTGCTGTCATCGCCGCTCCGCGCCGAGGCAAGCGACACGGCCGTTGCCCGCATCGAGCTGCTGTATCCGTTTCCGGCAGCGGAACTGGGCCGGCTTATCGGCGGATATCCCGCCCTGGAGACGGTGGTATGGGCTCAGGAAGAGCCGCGCAATATGGGCGCGCGCAAATTCGTGCTGCCGGAGATTCGCGACCTGCTCCCCCCGAATGTTGCGCTCCTCGACGTTTCGCGGCCGGAACGTTCGAGCCCGGCCGAGGGCTACGCGGCCGCCCACAGGGCTCAGCAGCGCGCTCTCGTGGCGGAGGCGCTTGGGTAGTCACCGAGAGTCCGCAGCCATCTCCATTAGGGAGCTCGTGGCGCGCGAACGGTTCCAGCTCGGGACCGGGGCGCGCGATCAGGCGCTCGGACAGGTCCACCAGGCCGACCGCGGGCGACCGGCTGCGGCGACCGGCTGCGGTTGCGGCGTACCATTCTCCGATGGCCGACCGCTCGGGTTTCGTGATTTCTCGTGGAATCAACATCAGCCACTGGCTCTCGCAGGACTTTGGCTGGGTGCGCCGAGAGGATTTCCTCGAGCGCGACGACGTGTCCGAAATCGCGCGTCTTGGTTTCGACCACGTCCGCTTGCCGATCGACGAGAAGGAGCTGTGGACGCCGGACGGCAAGCTGAACGAGCCCGAATTCGACCGGTTGCTCGAGGGGATCGCCTGGAGCCTGGAGGCCGGCCTTCGGGTGATCGTCGACCTCCACACGCTCAACAGCCACCACTTCAACGCCGCGAACGACGGCGGCCACATCACCCTGTGGACGGACGGCGGTGCCCAGCGGAAATTCCTGGAGCTGTGGCGGGATCTGTCGGCGCGATTGGGCCACCTGCCCACGGCGGATGTCGCGTACGAGTTTCTCAATGAACCCGTCGCCGACGATCACGAGGCCTGGAATAAGCTCGTGCGCCAGGCATACGAACTGCTGCGAGACCTGGAACCGACTCGAGTCTTTGTCGTGGGCTCCAACCGCAACCAGCAGTCGGAGTTCATGCCCTTCCTCGACGTGCCCGTCGGCGACCCGAACATCATCCTGAGCGTCCATAACTACGCTCCGCTGGTCCTCACGCACTACCGCGCTTACTGGGCCTCGTTTCCGAACTTTGCGGGGTCCGTCCGTTATCCGGGACAGGTCGTCGACCCGGCAGAGTGGGCGGCCCTGCGCGCGGACGGCTCGGCCAGGCTGCTGGAGGAGACGCGCGACGCGATCCAGGACTGGGGCCCGGAAGCCCTGCGCCGATTATTCGCTCCTGCAATCGAGCGAGCGCGCGACCTTGGGCTTCAGCTCTACTGCGGGGAATTCGGCTGCCTGCCCACAATCGAGCGCCGCCAGAGGCTTGCGTACTACCGCGACATCACAGCGGTCATGGCCTCGGCCGGGATGGCCTGGGCAGCCTGGGAGTGGAAAGGGGACTTCGGCATCCACGCCTGGCAGGGCCCGGGCGAGCTGGACACGCCAATCGACGAAGAACTCGTTGCGATTCTCGTGTCACGGTAACTGTCACGATCTTCCCGACCGGCTCGTGCTCGTCCCACCCGGCTTGGCACACACGTTCGGCAACCTTGGCTCGATCGGAGGCGCCGGAACTCTCATGGTCCGATATACCCGTCGTCGAGAAGCCGGAATACTTGCCCGCCCGGAGCGACGAAGTAGGTGCGGTTGCTCCCGGGATGTCGAAACTGTGGGATCCCGGCTGCGGAGAGTTGGGTCGTGCATCCGGCCGGGTCGCTTGTCCGGAATTCGATCCAGGCTCCGCGAAGAGCCGAGTCGTCGGTTACCGCCTCGTTTGCCGGTCCGGCGGGCGCGAGTTCGCTCGTCTCGACGCCGAACGAACTGCCGTCGCCAAACCGGACCAGCGCGATTGGCTGGCCCAGCCCGAAGTCCAATTCAGCGACGTTGCAGTCGAGGACATCCCGAAAGAGGGTCACGAACCGCTCACGTGACTCGGGCCGCACAAAGAGATGGACCCGCGCGCCGAGGCCGGTTATCCCGGGCCGACTGGCTGTCTCGCGATCCATCTATTGGTTCGCCGCCATAGCCGCCTCTTCGGTCCGCCCGGCGAGTGACTGGAGGAACTCGGGCCAGCGTCGCATGTCATAGAGCAGCGTGATCGATCTGATTCGGTCGCCGTCGATCGTCAGCAACTCACCTGAGAGCACGGCGCCGGCCGGCGTGTCCGTCACGAAGTCATACAGAATGAAGGCCTGGTTGCCCTCGACGAGGATCGTCCTGATGTCGTTTCGAACAATGGCGGGGCTGAGCCGCCGGAGCCCGGCCATGTATTTGGCCGGTTCCTGGGCGAGCCGCTTCCGACCGACGTGTTCATCCCGAGCGCGTATTTCGTTGCGATGCGAGCCTCGTTCCGTCCGGAAAGGGCCCTGGCGCTCAACGAGCGCTATGAGTTCCAAATCGACGGCCATGTCTTCGAGGTTACCGTCGCCGATGGCCAATGCACGACCCGCGAGGGCGGTTCGACCAACCCGACGGTGACAGCTTCGATGGACGTGCGGACGCTCAACGGGATCCTGCTCGAGGGGCTCCGGCCTGGCGACGGAATCGCGGACGGCCGCATCGAGGTCGAAGGGGATCCCGGCGCACTGGACCGTTGTCTGGGAGTGTTTGCTATTCGTCCGTCCGGGGCGAGATCGCCGTCGGGCTGAGGCCAACCAGCAGGCGAACCAGGACCGGGTCACATCGCGAGTGGGACAATCAGCTCATGACGACTCTGCTGATCCTGAACGACCCGCCATACGGCACCGAGCGGTCATACAACGGCCTCCGTCTCGCACTGGCCCTCTCGAAGGTCGAAGGCGCCGAGGTGCGGGTGTTCCTCATGGGAGACGCTACAGGCTGCGCGAAACGCGACCAGAAGACGCCCGACGGCTACTACAACCTCGAACGGATGCTCAAGGGTCTTGCTGTCAAGTCGATCCCCATCGGCGCCTGTGGTACCTGCATGGATGCTCGGGGTTTCGTCGAGACGGAGCTGACCGATGGCGTCCACCGCTCGTCGATGGCTGAACTCGCCGCGTGGACCCTGGAATGTGAGAGGGCGCTGGTGTTCTGAGGTGGGAGCGGCCTAAGTCTTTCGCCCGACAATTCCAAAGTGATAGGGCGGCAGATCGACTACGTCTCCGGCGCCTCGTCGTCTAAGTCTCTGGTCATGGCTTCAGTGCGACTCGTGGCACGACGATGAGTTCGCTCTCCGGAGCCACGCCGCGGAGGATCGCATTGATCGCGGCCCCGTCGGTTGTTGCTATCCGGTAGAGCTCCGCCAGCCTCGCGGCCGGTTCGTCGCTCGTGAGGATCAGCCGGTAGCGAAGCGGGTCGATGCCGAGCGGCTCCGTGCGCTTCGCCGCGTCGACCACGACCTCTGCGCCATCGATGACTAGACCCATCTCGGCGGCCTTGCGAGTCACGTTCGAGAGGATGCAGCTACCCAGTGCGGCAAGCAGGAGTTCGGGTGGCGTGAAACCCGAGGTTGGATCGCCGCCCTTGATGGCCAGCTCGATGGACTGGCCGTGCGCCTCCGCACGAGCGGTCGTCTGGGTTGTACGCGTCACACCGACATGGAAACGCGGGGTTTGGTCATGAATCTCGGCGCTCATCGCGCTCCTTTTGGTCTCTGGGATGAAGTGGCCGTCTTGACGCTACTTCTTGCGAAAGACGAATCGATAGACGCCGGCCTCGACGCTCGAGTCGACCAGGGGATTTCCAGTCGATTTCGACCACGCCGCGAAGTCGGTGACGGCCTTGGCCTGGTATGCGACAATTTCGAGGAGCTGCCCGCTCTCCAGAGTCGCCATCGCCTGCGCCGTCTTCAGGATCGGCATCGGACACGACATTCCCCGGCTGTCGATGCTCTGCGAGATTTGGAGCTTGTCGATGGTCATGGCTGACCTCCAAAGGATTCGGTTGGCAGAGATTGGAGCGTGCGGATCGGCGGCCACACCGCAGTTGATCACACCGATCCCCCAAGGGCCAGGTAGGCCGCCCAGGCCGCGAGGCCGGCGGCGAACACGACCAACGTATTCAACTTGAACGTGCGGATCGCGACGAATGCTCCTGCGGAGAGCACAAGCGCGGCGGGTATCGGCAGCACCTGTCGGCCCAGGGAGAGCACGACCGTGGCGAGCAGACCGACGAAGGCCGCCATGATCCCGGCGACCGCGCCCTTCACCCAGCTGTGGCGCCGGAGGTATGGATAGATCTCCGCTGCCACTGTGGTCATCGCCACGCTCGGCGCGAAGATCGCAATCTCGGCCAGGAGACCGCCGGGCAGACCCGCGACTCGATAGCCCACGAAAGCCGCCGTACTGAGAAAGGGACCGGGCGTGGCCTGGCCGAATGCGACGCCGACGCCAAACTCCTGGAGGCTCATCCAGTGATGGTTGGTGACCACTTCCTGCTGGAGGACTGGCAGGATCGTCGACCCGTTTCCGAAGGCCACGCTCCCGATCGTCGCCATAGTGGAGGCGAGATCGCGCATCGCGCCCCCGGCGAACATTGCTGCACCGACCAGGGCAAGCACCAGTGCGGCCGGCACGAACGCCGTCGCGAATCGCGACCGCGAAAAGGCGATCTCATCTGGTTGCCCGGGACCGCCGTGTGCGGGCGCGGGCCGGAGAGCGACCGCACCCACGAGCAGTCCGAATAGGACCGCCCACAACAGGTTCGCACCGGCCACACCTACCGCGAACGCGGCAAGGGCGAGGGCCGCGGCCAACCGACCTCGGGCATGTTGGCCGGCGAAATCGACCGCGACGCTGGCCACAACGCCCACGACGATGGCGTTGAGCCCGACGACCATGCTCGACATCCCGGGCGTGGCGCCGTAGGCCGCATATAGCCACGAGAGGGCCAGCATCATCAGGAGCGACGGCACCACGAACCCGGCCGCCGCGACGAGCGCCCCACGAACGCGCCGAGTCCGATAGCCGATGTAGGTGACGAGATCGACCATCATCGCGCCCGGGTAGAGTTGGACGAGCCCGAGCCCTTCGTCGACTTCGCCCAGCGGGAGCCAGCCTCGCTTGACGGTGATCGATCGGACGCTCTGCAGAGTGGCCATGCCAAACGCGGTCGTCCCAACGAGGAAGAAGGTGCGGAATAGTTGCCACAGACTCGGTGAGGGCCTTGGCGCAGCAGCCTCAAGCCCGGACGACTCAGCGGCGCGGCCGCCGGCAACTTCAGAACCAGGCGTCCGGATCGAGACTTCGATGGTCAACTCGGTGCTCCGCTTGCGGGGCTGCCGGTGCCGGCCGCTCGGCCCTGGCCACACGACTCGCCCTCGACCTGGAGAGTGGCGTGGTCGACCCCGATGCGTCGCAGGGCCTCGGTCGCTGTCAGCAGGACTCGCCGCGTGTCGGTGCCGAACCCCAGTTCCAGGTGTGCGGTGACGACAGGCATATCCTCGGCGAGGGCCCACACATGCAGGTCGTGAACGGCCACGATGCCCGGCACCTCATGCAAAGCGGCACTCGCGGATGCAACGGGCACGCTCGTCGGGACGCCCTCGGCGAGCAGGTGGACGATCTGGCCGAGCAAGCGCAGGCCGGCGAGGGCGAGGAGGACGGCGATCACGAGGCTGGCGATCGCGTCGGCGGAGGTCGGCCCGCCTGCGATCATCACGAGCGCGGCGACGATGACGGCGAGTGCTCCGACGGCGTCGCCGCCGAGGTGGAGCGCGAGGACTCGAGTCGCCCCGGTGCGGCGGCCGCCTCCGTGGACGATGAGCGCGGACGTGCTGTTGGCCACCAGACCGACGCACGCCACCGCCAGCACGACCGGGGCGTCGATGGAGCTCGGAGCCGGCCCAAGCAGCCGGCCCACGCTCTCGACGAATACCGCGGACGACGCCCCCAGGAGCAGAACCGCATTGGCGAGGGCGCCGATCGCCTCGAGCCGGTGATAGCCGTAGGTGTGCGAGTCGTTCGGCTCGCGGACGGCGAGACGCGACGCGCCGAGGCCGATGAGGAGCGCAACCACGTCCACGCCGACGTGTGTCGCGTCGCTCAGTAGCGCCAGACTGCCGGTCAGGACGCCGCCGGCGACCTCGATGGTGAGGACGGCGAGCGAGAGCCCGAGTGCGATGAGCAGGCGCCGAGAGTGACCGGAACGCCCCACGATCTCGGCGTGCAGGCGGGATTGGGCACCCGCTCCGGCGGGCCTGAGGGCTTCCATTTGGGGCGGCCTTAGACCGTTGCCGGCGTCGGAGCTGGCACAGGTTCGGACCGCCTGGCGAACCAGGTTCGCAGCCTTGAGGCGGAGCGCAGATAGAGGACCATGAGCAGGATCTGGAAGATGGGCATCGTCGCTGCCGGGATGGCGACGAGCGGCGAGAAGGCCGTTGTCGCGATGGCGATGGCGGTGCCGTTGTTCTTGCCGGTGCTCGTGAACGCGACCGCCATGTGCTCGGCATATCCAAGGCCGAGGCGTCGATCGAGCCAGGTAAGGACGAGCAGGCTCAAGCCGATGAAGATCGCATTGGGAATGAGCAGCACCAGGACCGTCTGCCAGCGATCGAGGATGAGAGCAGCCTTGCCGAAGAAGATCAGGAAGACGATCGAGTACATGCCCAGGAGCGAGAGCGCCGGGAACACGGGCCCGATTGCCCCGAACCGGAGCGAACCGAGCCAGCGCAGCAGCGCTCGCCGCGTGAGGTAGCCGAGGACCATCGGGGCGAGGAGCACTGTGAGGATCGAGTTGATCAGATCGCCCATCGGGACTGCGATCTGGTAACTGCTCGCAAAGATGGTCATCCAGACCGGCACCGCGATGATGGCCAGCACGAAGCTCAAGGCAACGACTACGGTGGCGAGTTCGAGATCGCCCTCGGCGAGGCCTGTGTAGCCGATCGCCATGCTCGAACAGGGCACGACCATGACCAGCAGGAAGCCGAGCGCAAGAAGAGGATCCGGCAGGAAGATCGTCGCGAGCGCCCAACCGACCAACGGCGCCCAGACGAAGTTGAACAGGATCGCGATGCCGATGCCGCGGAGGTTTCGCCCGGCCTTCAACAGGGCCTCGAACCGGACGTTGACCATCATCGGGTAGATGATGAAGAAGACCGCAACCGTGGTCAGGTTGCTGATGGCGCCCGAGTTGGCCTTGGTCGTGGCTGTGAGCAAGTGACCCGCGGTGAGCCCAACGACGATGGCCAGGCTCACATAGACGAGCATCCAGCGGTTGAGGTGCTCCTGGATCGAGCGAATGCGGGTCACTGTCTGGACCGCCCCGAGACGGCGACCGTCAGCTTCAGTGGCAGACGGACGCGCCCTCGAACGGCGCCGAGGCTGAGAGTCGTCATCGAATGGGCTCCAGGACGGTCATGAGCTGCGCGAGAGCCGCGTTGCAGGCGGCCTTGTCGCGCTCGTTAGGAACGAGAGGCCGAACAGAAGGGGCGTGAGCACCAGCAACATGTCATCACGGAGTGTGTCACTCGTGACTGACATAACCGAGGGATGGACGGCCCGACTCGGTGGGCCAAAGGTCACGCTCGCCCGTTGGTTCAGCCTTCGCGCGAGAGGGGGGCCTGGCGGCCGTCTCGCTGATCGTCCCCCACGGAACTCTCACGAGCGCCTACTGGCTGGCCGTTGTCGGAACGGGGGCACGACCATCACGCCATGGGGCCAGGGCTTCATCCAGGCTTATGCCACCGACAAGCGCCTGGGTCCGCTCGTGAGCGGCCGGTTTCTGCTGGCGGTGGGCTGGATCATCACCATCGCCCTGGCGCTCATGTCGCTGACGCTCGTATGGACGACGATCTTCCCGGTCGGATAGCTTGTCCTCAGAGCGGACGTCGATATCGCCTTCGCCGCCTCGTCGCCGCGACCGCGCCGTTCGGCGAGTCGGACGCGACGATACTGATCGACCCGTCCGCCTCGAGTGTGGCGAGCTTCATCTCGTCGACAGAATCGAGCCCGTGCTCGCGCAGGGCCGCCTCGACGTCGATGAGATCCAGACCCTGGTGAACCAATTCGGGGAGCAGCCAGGCTCCATCTCGCCCGACTACCGATGGTCCGTATTCGAGGAGCCGGCGTACGAACGAACTCCGGACTCGCAACATGGCGACGCCCCGGTTCAACAGGAAGAGTGTCGCCACGACGATGAGGCCGCCGGAGAGTGAGTTGTCCGGCCCGGTGATTGCGGGCTGTAAGGCGTTGGCGGCAAGCAAGACCAGGGCGAGGTCGAATAGCGTGAACTGCCCGATCTCGCGTTTGCCGAACACGCGTAGCGCGCCGAAGAAGACCGCGTAGATGACTGTTGATCGGATGACCAGGTCGAGCGCCGGCGTGCCGAGCGTCCACATGCGACGAGCCCTCTGGTTGGAGACATGACGATCGGCCCGAGTGCGGCCCTCCACGATACAGCCGCATGGCTCGCCATCGGGCCGCTCATCGCGGCCGGCCCTCGACCCATGATTCCGGCGGTCGTCGGAGAGCTCGTGGCCGGCGCAATTCTTGGGCGGTCGGACGGCCAGATCGCTTCGAGCGTGCGGTCTGCTGCGGTCGCCTTCCTGGTCGTCCTGGCCATCGCTATTCCCGCTCGCTGACGCTGCCGCATATCCGCGTCCATTTGATGGTGACACAGCGTTGCCACCGCCTGGTCAGCGAACGGCGGTCCCAAGCACGGCGCCGATCCCGTATGTTGCGGCGGCTGCCAAAAGGCCCAACGCGGCTTGCCGGAGACCGGAGCGAACTGGCTGGCGGTGAGTGAGGCGGCTAACGCCCAAACCCACGAGAAACAGCGCGCACAGCGTCGCGGCGATGGTCAGCGCAAAGGCCGCGGCCCCCGAAAGCAGCAGGAATGGCGCCAGGGGTACGGAGGCACCGACGGCGAACGCCACAAGTGAGCCGACGGCGGCCGTGACGGGCGAGCCCATCGTCTTGGCGGACAGACCGATCTCATCGCGGACGAACGTGTCAAGCGCTCGCTTCGGTTTGGCCAGGAGGCGGTCCACGATGAACTTGGCGTCGGCTCGTGACAGACCTCTCGACTCATAGATCTCGACGAGGATGGCTCGTTCCTGCTCCGGTGTGTGGCGAAGCTGCTGGCGCTGAAGTTCGACCTGGTAGTCGAGGAGCTCATGCTGCGAACGGACCGAAATGTATTCGCCCACGGCCATGCTGAAGCACCCCGCCATGAGACCAGCGACGCCAGCCAGGACGACCGTATGGGCGTCACCGGACGACGCACCCGCGACGCCCATGATCAGGCTCACGTTGGCCACGAGACCGTCCGTAGCGCCAAACACCGAAGGGCGCAGGATGCTCGAGCCACGCGTCTCGTGGGGACTCGTGGGGGCGGAGAGCAGGGGCCGCAATCCCGTCCGAATGGCACGCACCATAACTCGAGTCGCTCGGGTGTTCGTCACCGGCCTACTGCCACAGGCCGAAGCGGATGAACACCCAAACCGTCAGGATCGGATGCCACCAGGGTTGGGGCGGGCACCGAGTATCACCGAGGCGGGATTCCCTTCCTCGCGCCCTCGGATTCGCGAGCTGGCTGATTCCGAAGGAAGGTCCCATGAAGCTCCCACTTGGGCGGATGGGGGACTGCCAGGTGCCGCCCAGTCGTTCCGACCGGTGGCCGCCAGAACCTCGAACCGCCTGACCCGACGCTACTTCCGCGCTTCCTTGTCGGCAGCCGCCTCGCGCTCCAGTACCGCCAGACGGGTGTAGTAGTCCGGGAACTCGTTGAGGTGGGCGAGCGCGATCTTTCCGGTGATGTTCCAGTCGTCCCCGGTGACATTCGTCTTGGGGCTTCGAGGCCCGTGCTCGAGCTCGACGTTCAGCCCCATTCGGAACTGCTCGAGGTTCCACTGCCGCTCCGTGAAGTCGATCCCGAGCTCAGTCGCGACCGCGAGCGCCTCTTTGCGCGTGAACGATTTCTTGACTGGGTTTACGGCAGATACCACAGCTAGCTCCTTCAGCCGACACTTCGTGCAGACCATCCCTGGAGTCATGACTCCCAATGCCGTTGCATCAGTCTGGGCCATGTCTGGTGCCGGCCACGAGGATGAGAACCCCCTGGCGTGGAGGCTCCTTGCGGACCAGACGTCATGACTCAATCGAGACGACGCCGCGTGTGGAAATAGCAGCCCTGTTCGCTAGTGCCGCCTGGGCGGGCAACACAGTCGCCCAGCGAGCCTCATCGCGGGCTTTGCGCACCTTCAGATATCCTGGGCCATGGCTGAGCCGCCGGGCGTCCGCAGCGCGTCGTCCAGCCCTCCTGCATCGTGGTTGCCACACCCGTGCGGCGCTTGAGGAGATCTGCTGTGCCCGAGAGCAACGCGTCGACCGGAGCGGGCGAGCCGCGCGTGCACTCCGACCGGCCCGTCGACCCCAAAGAAGCCGAGATAAGAGCCGAACCGAACGCGTTCAGACGTCTAGGCAAAGCCCTGGGCCCGGGCCTGATAACCGGGGCGTCCGACGACGATCCGTCGGGCATCGGGACCTACGCGCAGGCCGGTGCGCAGTACGGCTTCGCCACACTCTGGATGACTATCGTGATGCTGCCGATGCAGACGGCCGTGCAGTACATGTGTGCGAAGATCGGCCTGGTGACGGGCAAAGGTCTCGCGGGCGTGCTACGCGAGCACTATCACCGGGCCCTCTACCCAGCAGTGATCGGCCTGGTCATAGCCAACACCCTGAACGCCGGGGCGGACATCGGCGCGATCGCGGCGGCGATCAATCTGCTCGTGCCTGCGGTCGGGACCATCGTCTTCGTCGTGCCGGTCAGCCTGGGAATCGTCGGGCTTCAGGTATTCGGCGGCTACCGCCTTATCGACAAGGTCTTCAAGTGGCTGTCCCTGGCCCTGCTCGCATACATCGGGGCGGCCCTCTTTGCTCGGCCCGACATTGTGAAGGTCCTGCTCGGATCGCTGGTCCCGACCATCTCTCTCGACCCGGCATACCTCGGCATTCTCGTCGCCCTGCTCGGAACCACGATCTCGCCGTATCTCTTCTTCTGGCAGGCCAGTCAGGAAGTCGAGGAGCAGATCAACATCGGTCGGCGCACGCTCCGACAGCGTCAAGGCGCCACACGGTTCGAGCTCAAGTACGCTCTTTGGGACACGGTTGCAGGCATGGTCTTTTCGGAGATCGTGGCCTACTTCATCATCCTCACCACCGGCGCCACTCTCTTCGTCGCGGGTAAGCACGACGTAGTCTCGGCAACCGAAGCGGCGCAGGCGTTGCGCCCGCTTGCGGGCGACGCGTCCGCCTTCTTGCTTGCCATTGGGCTCATCGGGGCCGGTGTCCTGGCCGTGCCCGTCCTTACGGGCTCTGCGGCGTACGGTGTTTCCGAAGCGTTCGGCTGGCGATCCGGACTCGATCGCAAGCCTGCCGCCGCGTGGCAGTTCTACCTGGTCATCGTTGCCGCGACGCTCGTCGGGATGGCGATCAACTTCCTGGGGATCAACGCGATCACAGCCCTCGTTCTGAGCGCGGTTCTGAACGGCATCATCGCCGTGCCGCTCGTCTTTCTGCTCATGATCGTCTGCAACGATCATGCGGCCATGGGCGAGAGGACCAACGGACGGCTCCTAAATGTCCTCGGGTGGGTCACCACGATCGTTATGGGCGTGGCCGCTGTTGGGCTGATCGTGACCACCATCTTTGGCTAGTTGCAGGCAGCCCGAGAAGAGGCGGCGGGCCAGGACATGAGCGACCCTCGCATGGTTCTGTCGGGCGCCGGCGGGAAATGCAACTCTGGGCCGGTAGCCTCAGACTCGATACTCTCACTCGACGCCGGCGGCCCGGACTTGCATGGCCTTGAGCCATTCGGCGATGTCGGCGACGACCGTCGGGTCCACGTGCTGGGCCGACATCGACTCTTGTGGGGTCGATGGACCAGAGCCGACGAAGAAGACCGTCACGTCCGCGCGGCCGGCCAGGGCCTCCTTCCAGCGTGCCAGGTCGTCTGCCACGGTCGCCTGGTAGTCTCGACCACCCTGGAGCACGTGCATCGGCCGGCCGAGTCCCGCCGCGGCGGCAGAGCGCGACGAGTCTGACCGCCGACACAAACGGGGTCAGGCGGCCGGCCCCGCCAGCGCCACCCGTCAAAGGGAGCGACGAGCTTGGAGGGGTCGGATGCCTTGCTACGCTGGCGAGCCCGCTCCCAACTCCCGGGAAGGCTCCGAACGGGTTACCATGTCGCCGTTCCCGGTTCCCACGCCGATGGCGTCGTTGCCGAATCAGATGCTCTACGTGCTCTGTGCGGCGATGAGGACCCGACTGGTCGGATCAGATGCTCATCGGATACCGAGTCCGGCGAGCAAGACCCCCGAGCGTGGGATCGGATGCTCTAAACGAGCGTGGAACAACGGCAAGCAGCGCGCCCGTAGCTCAGTGGATAGAGCATCTGACTTCGGATCAGATGGTCGGGGGTTCGAATCCCTCCGGGCGCGCCAATTCTTGGCTTCGATTCGCCTTCACCGATCCGCTTCTCACCGCTCACGAGTTGCGTCAAACCGCCCGTGATGAGAGTCAGGTTCCCGCTTGGGCTGTCGGTTGAGTCAGATGCCCAGGATTTGAGCCTCGCGGAGTCAGATGCCCACGGTTTGCGAAGTCAGATGCCCGTGATCAGTCTGCCCTCAAGAATCAGTCTGCCATCAAGATAGCTTGAGTCAGGCAATGTCCTGACCGTCAGATCGCCACTTCGCCGGCGGTGTACGCAGCCGGAGTTATAGGCGGTATCCGGCACCCGCTCGGCTCGCAGCCATGGCATGGGGGGATGCATCTAGGCAAAGCCACCGTTGACTAGATAGGGCCTTCGAGGGCGACCCATTCGGCCGGCAGGCCACACATTTTGCGCTGCCGGCGAGACCCGATGGACGCCCTCGGCCACTGCATGCGCAAACCCCTAAGCATCGTCTGAGGAGTCTGGCGCGACGGTGAAGACTGCGACCCCAACTGGGGTCTCGAGGCTTGACAGGAAGCTGTGGGGGATCTAGCTCCAGGGACCGCTGTAAGGCGGATACGACCAGCCGGCTGCCGTCTGCTGGGCATCGAAGACATTCTGGGCGGCGCTTAGGTCGTCAAGAACGGCCTGGGCCTCTGCATTCACAGTGGCATGGGCGCACGGGCCATTTAGCAGCGCAGCCTTGATCTTGGGGGCGTAGTTCTGCGCGATGGCGAGGTGCTGGCTCTCGTGCCACACGAAGTGGGCCATGACCAGTTTCCACCAGGGGACCAGAGCGGCAGGCACTCGAGCCGGGCTGGTCCAGTCGGGCAAGATGATGGTATAGCTGGCGGTCAGATCGACCGAGCTGACCGCGCAAACGCCACTAGCCGCGTCGGTTCGTCCGGCATAGCTCCAGCTATAGGAGGGATAGAAGCAAGCCAGGCTATCCATCATCTTGCAGGCTTTGGTCCCCCCGGCCTCGGTCGCGTCTATCAGAGCATCCGGAGTATCGCCATCGATGGAGAAGTATTCGACGGTTACCCCGGCAATGGGATACGAGAACTTGGGCAGGGCCACCGTACCAGCCGGTGGTGGATCTGTCGGAGCCGTCGTTGCCACAGGGTTTGGGGCTGCTGCTGTCGTGCGGGGAGTGAGGGTCGCGTGAGGAGTCGGGGTCGTGCGGGGGGTTGGGGCTGCGGTCGTCCGAGGGGTGGAAGTCACCTCGGGAGTGCTCATAGTCGGAATGGCGACGCTCAGCGTAGCGCTATCAGACGCCTCAGAGCCACCGCCGGTTGGGAGGGCGCTCTGGTCGGAGGCGAGCGCGATCCCGATCGGGTTGTCGGTCGGCTTAGGCTGCGTCGAGGTCGTGCGACCGAAGACGACTGAGCCGCCCAGTCCGGCGAAGACGAGGGCTATCACCAATAGGAGGCCGACGAATCCCTTGTTCCGTGACGCCGGAGTTCGTGAGACCACGAGGGGCGTGTTTGCCCGACAGCTATAGCAGCGGGTCGCGCCGGCCCGAATTCAAGGAATGGCAGGCGGGGCAGAACCAGCCGCCAGCGAGGCCGTTGGCCGGAGCAGGGCTAACCTGATACGGCTCATCCATAGGCTCATAGTCACGGATGCAGCCGATAGTGCAAGCCGTACCATCGAGCAGGGTCAGGTGTTCGTTGGGCATGGCAGCCACGTCGCCACGGCATCGGACGAGGAAGTCGCCGAACTTGTGGCTGAGAGCCAGAGAGCTCGCGCCGAACAGTCGCCGGGTGAGAGTGAACCCGCTGCGCGGTGCCCACGCCGACCTATAGCTCAATCTCTCACGCTCGCGCCCGTCTAGCGCCGGGTCTGAGACGCTCCCGGCCTCGTGAAGACTCTGGGTGCGCGTGTACTCGTCGCTCAGACGACCGGGCTTGGCGCCCGACGGGTCGGCTCAAGCCCCAACTGACGTTGTCGACCATTCGACCTGCGGGCATGGCGTCCGGTGAACTCGAATCCGGTCGACCCTCCAGCCGGAATCGACGGTGTCCGGTAGTCCATCGCACACTCGACGGCTGATTGTGAGGGCAGCGAAGGCAAGTAACTCTCGCCGGAAATGGGACGCCAGCGACGGTGTTTCACGGCACTCTCGTCCAGGGCTCAGGCGGGGATACGGTCTTGAGATTGGCAGGCCGCTGGACGATCAGTTGGGCTCTGGATGACTTCCGGTTACTCCTGAGCCGCCAATGTGACCTGACAATTCGAGTAGGCGCTGCGTGGCCGCCGGCTTAGCCAGACATATGAGGGGGAACCGATGAGTCGCAGTGGCAACGTGGCTGGCGAACGCACTCATCGTTTTCTCCCCGGTGCTCTCGTCGGCGTCGCCGCTGCCATGGCAATGGTGGCGAGCTTGGTGACGGTGACCGCCGTGTCCGCGGTGGCCGGAACGCAACCCCAGACCGTTCAGTTCACCCCCCCATACGACGGCGTCGTTGGCGAGAGCCTTACGCTCCACGCGACCGCGGCATCAGGCTTGCCCGCTGCCTACTCGCTGGCAACGACGAGCGCCTGCACGATCAGCGGCGCGTCACTGACTTTCGTCGCCACGGGGAGCTGCGATGTCACAGCTTCTCAAGCTGGTAATGGAACCTGGGCCCCGGCCGCGGGCGTGACCCAGACGATCTACTCAAACCCAGGCTACGAGGCGACCACGTCGATCGAGACCACCGACGATTCTCCTCGCACTCCCGGAACCATCAAAGTCGGTGACCAGCTCACCGTTGCGCTCGCGGCGTCCGACAGTACGGCCGTTACCTCTTGCCTCATCAGGATTACGTCCGCGGGTGGCTGGTTGATGGAGAGCCCGGGCTCGGTGGTCGCGGGCCGGTGCACTCTGATGTTCACAATCCCTGCCTACACGGACCCAGCGGCGCGATCTCGCGCCAATCGAGTCGACGGCGATCTATGCATCTCGATCATGACTCTGGCCTTTGCGGATGCCCAATCGCGGTCGATGGTGACCGCCAACCGAGGCACTCCGGGCGGAGTCGACTGCTACAACGGGGGCGACCGGAGCGGGCGAGAGGATAGCGTGCTCGACCTCCAGGTTCTCGATGGTGGCTCGCCTCAGCCCTTCGTCAGTAACCCCGAGATGGTCAGTTGGAACCCCGCAGATTGGGTCGGGTACCAGCCGCTGCAGTTCGGCCAGACGGCCCACCTGCAGCTCCCTTCATTCGCAACCAGCTGCCACATATATCTCAACGGCTCATGGCAGACGATCATCTCGCCGCCGACAACAGGCACCTGTACAGCTTGGGATGTGCGGCTGCCCGGCGTGTTGCCATCGACCCTGCCGTGGGGAGGGGGCCCCGGCGACTGGCAGGTTGAGGTCGTGGCCAATTACTCGACACCCGCAGGTGCCGGGACGGCTATCGGCTCGGTAAACATGCCCTACGCGTCATCGGACGGGATCTTCGAATCAAACCAGCCAGCGATGTTCCCGACGGACCTCGCGGCGGCCCGTTTCGCCACCGTTGGGGAAGAATGGACGCCGTCGTTCAAGGTCAGCGGCGTGACCCCTGCCGACTGTCGAATGGAAGTCATTACAGTCCCACCGACTTTCCCCATAGATCAGACGACGTTCGCGGACTACGACGCCTCGGCTATCGATGCCGACGGCACCTGCCACTTCGATGTCCCGGCGTATACCAAGGAGTGGGAATTCCACCAGTACATCGTTGAGGCGAATAGGTACACGAACTCCGACCGCGTGACCTTTGGCGGCTCGATCACGGCTATCGCGGCGCCTTCCTCACCAGTCATCTCGGATCCAACTACCAGCGCCGGCAGCACGTCGATCGACGTGGCCGCCGGTGCGGGACAAGGCCTGATGCTCGACCTCAGCGTCGCCCCTAGTCCGGGCCCGGCGCTCGCCGGCCCACAGGATGGCGCGACTCCGGCCGTCACCGGCTGCACCGGGTCGTCGGTTACCGGCGACTTGGCCAACGGCGGCGCGGTTCCGGACATCACAGCCAGCTGCAAGCTCCCCACGGGAACCTATACAGCACTGGCCCACATGTACGACGCGGCAGGGAAGGTGACAACAACAACCCGTCAGTTCACCGTCCCGGCGATCGTCCCCGGAGCCACGTACTACGCCATCTCGCCCGGGCGAGTCCTCGACTCGCGCAGCGGCTTTGGCGCCGGCCTCTTCCACTCACGCACGAAGCAGAGCTTCCAGGTCACCGGTTTGTGGGGCGTTCCTGCCGGTGCGGTCGCGGTCACAGGCAACGTCACGGTCGTGGGCCAGACAGCGGCGGGCTACGTAACGGTCGCCCCAAGCCTGACGAGCGGCAGCCAGCCCCTCACCTCGACGATCAACTTCCCGGCCGGCGACATCCGCGCTAACGGCGTCACGGTGGCTCTCGGTGCCGCCGGCAAGCTCGATGCCATGTACTGGACCGGCAATGCGGCCAACACCACCCAGGTGCTCTTCGATGTGACCGGCTACTTCGCCAACGACACGACCGGGGCCACGTTCCACGCTATCGCACCGGGTCGGGTCCTCGACTCGCGCTCTAGCGTCGGGGCGGGCCTGTTCCACTCACGGACCAAGCAGAGCTTTGCGGTCACAGGATTGTGGGGCGTGCCTGCAGGAGCGGTCGCGGTTACGGGCAACGTCACGATCACGGGGCAGAAGCGGACGGGCTACGTCACGATCGCGCCGAGCCTGACGAGCGCCAGCCAGCCGCAGACCTCCACGATCAACTTCCCGCTCGGGGACACCCGTGCCAACGGGGTGACCGTCTCCCTCGGCGCCGGCGGCAGGCTCGATGCCATGTACTGGTCCTCGAGTACCAGCGACACGGTCAACATCATCTTCGATGTGACCGGCTACTTCGCCAATGACGCCACCGGAGCCACGTTCCACGCCATCACCCCCGGCCGCGTCCTCGACTCGCGCGCGGGCAGCGGGGCGAGCTTGTTCCACTCACGCTCCAAGCAGAGCTTCGCCATCACCGGGCTCTGGGGCGTGCCAGCCGGTGCTGTCGCGGTAACAGGCAACGTCACAGTGGTCGGCCAGACTGCCGCGAGCTACGTGACGGTGGCCCCGAGCCTGACCAGCGGGAGCCAGCCCCTGACCTCGACGATCAACTTCCCCGCGGGTGACATACGCGCCAACGGGGTCACCGTCTCCCTCGGGGCAGGCGGCAAGCTCGACGCCATGTACTGGACCGGCAACGCGGCCAACACCACTCAGCTGCTGTTCGACGTAACCGGCTACTTCAGCTGAGAGTTGGCCTAACGCGAGGGGCAGTCCCCGTGGTCTCCAATCCCTCGGGGTCTGTCTGGAGCATCGAGGGGTTGGTCAACCCGAAGTATGTTGGGATCAGACCTGCGGCCCTTTGGGTCGTCGACCGGTGGCTTTGCCGGGTTCGTGTTCGGCCTCGAACAGCTGTAGGGGACCATGCTTCGACCGTGTGCCGTCCCGGAGCAAAAGGAGACGCTTCGCCTGAACCGCTTTGGTCGCTGTCCCGATCAGCGCGATCGACCTTCTCGTCCACGCTACGGTGCGAGCTCCGCACCCAGTCAAACTGAGGGAGTTTTCATGTCGGATCTTCTCGGCACGCCGGCGGCTCTGACGCCGGACCTGCCGGCTCAACAGCCGGCACAGGCTTCGTCTGCCTACCCCGTCGGCGCGCCCCAGCCACCGGCACAGCCCGATCCGGGCCAGCCACTCCAGGGCTATCCGCAGCAGGCCGCCCAGAGTTACTCCCCGCCGCCGCAGGGCTACCCGCAACAGGCCTACGGCTATGGTCAGCCCGCGTTCAACGTGAATGTCGCGGCTCCCGCGATCGTTATGGCACCGCCTTCAGGTCCTGGCTTCGGCGTCCGGGCTGTCTGGTTCGTATTCATCGGCTGGTGGCTCACCGGATTCATGATCGGGCTCGCCTACTTCCTCGCGCTGACAATCATTGGCCTCCCCGTCGCGTTCTACCTGTTCAACCGGATCCCGATCTTCCTCACCCTCCGCGGCCGCACCAAGACTTACCGCGCGACCATGGGCCCCGACGGAACCACGACCATGCTCCAGGCGGTAAATACGGAGCAACGCCCGATGCTCCAGCGAGCCCTCTGGTTCATCTTCGTGGGTTGGTGGCTCGGCGCACTGTGGATGGGCCTTGCCTACGTACTCTGCGTCATCATCATCGGCCTCCCCATCGGCCTCATGATGTTCGACCGCACTGGGGGCGTCATGACGCTCCTGCGCTACTGATCACAATCTTCCCGCAAGGCATGAAGACCCGCCAGGCCACGAGCCCGGCGGGTCTCTTGGTAGCTCTACTCCGTCTTGCTTCGACGGCGAAACATATCCACCACGAAAGCGGCTACATACGAGCCAGGAGTTCAGCCTTCTTGGCCTCGAACTCGGCGGCTGTGAGAATGCCCGCGTCTCGGAGCTCGGCCAGTTGCCTGATCTGCTCAGGTATTCCGGGACCGACGGCCGCCGGAGCTGCTGCCGGTTGATGTCGAACACGGATTCGCCTGTCGAGTTCCTCCTTGATCGCCCGAAATGCCGGCTCCTGGCCCTTCTTGAACATGACCGCGTTCTCGTCCTTCGACGCGATTCGTGCGTCTGAGGATCCGCCCATGAAGCTGAACTGGATGTGACCCAGCCACATCGCTCCCGGGTCGCGCCATTGGACGGCCGTGATCTGGTCCAGCGCGATTTCCTTGTCGCCCTTGAGGATTCCCGTCGACAGCGCGCCGCGCATGCCGTGATGCTTGATCCGGATCTGGTGCTCGAAGAGCCAAAGGTGACCGCCAGCGCCCTCGGCCTCCATCAGAGGCGGTGCTCCGCCGGGCATGTTGCTGTCCCGCATCATGCCGGAGCCTGGAACGACGGTCCCTGGCGCGAAGCCCGGGATAGATTTGGCTCCGGCGGAGACCAGCCATTCAAGTTCGCCCCTGGCCGCCGGGTCGATTTGGCCATCCACCCGCACCGCGTCAAGTAAGTCCGCAACATTCGTCGCGGTCGGTTCGGTCCGACCGATCGAAGGTCCCCGGAATTGCGCCCATTCGAGCAGATGGCCGTCACCGAACGCCATCGTGCTCAGATTCTCGTATGGGTAGACCGAAAGTCGACTCTTCTTCCAGATGAAGCCTCGAGAGTCCGTGCCAACGAGTGCACTCCCTCGTTGCCCGGGGATGATCACCCTCACGTCCTCTTGCGGGCCGAGCATCGCGTCGAGCGCCTGGTTGGCTTCCTTGGACAGCCTGGATCGGTCGTTGTAGGGCGGCTTGTTGCCAACCAAGGGAGGATCTCCTCTCGCCGGGATTCCGGCATCGCTTCCAGTATTGCCCAGTGTTCTGGCGCGAGGGCCCATGGTCAACGTCCACTCGGCCCGAACCCGCGAGTGTGGCGGGAGCGGGTCGTCCGTCACGCAATTACAGACCCGGCCAGGCCCATCGGTCCGAGGCGTCGAACGCGGCCTGATCGGCAGCCAGCCGAGCGCTGACAGGAGCTATGACCGCGGCTTGATCGGCAGACTTGCACGGGCCGGCGAGGATGGCGCTCCTGTATTGATCTTCATAGCCTTGTGCGATCGCAAGATGCTGGCTTTCGTGCCAGACGATGTGGTCCATGGACACGCGCCACCAGGCCGCCAGAGCGGGCGACACCTGGGCCGGCGAAGTCCATTGCGGCAACACGATCCAATAAACCGGAGTGAATGTGACCGAGGTCACGGTGCAAACCTGTGTCTGGGCGTCGACTGAGATCCGGTAGGTCCAATTGAAGGTGTGGTAGAAACAGGCCGCCGCGGGCTCTCCGCCGCAATTTGTGGGTCCGGCCGCCATTACGGCCGAAATGACAGCCAATCTGGTCGAGCCGGAGACCTCGAAATACTGAACGGCCGTGTCGGGAATAGTTACCGGGATGACAGGTAGAGGGACCGTTGCAACCGGGGGCTCGGTAGTGGGCGGTGGGGTCGGCGCGCTCGTTGGGGCGACCGTGGGAGCGTGGGTCGAAGCCGGCTTTGGAGGGCTCGTCGGGCGGGCGGTCCGGGCCGGGGCCTGGGTCGCCCTGACCGTCGGAGTCGGTGGCGCAAACGACGGAGTCGGAGTCGGAGCCGGGGCCGAAGCGACCACCGTGCTTGAGGGCGTGTCTGTCGCGACGCGGGTTTGCGTCGAGTCAGGCGCGACAATAGCGACGCTGACATAGGCGATCGGATCCGTACTTCTCGTCGAAGCGGTCGGGGAGATCTTCCCGGTTACAGCGGCGGTCCCAGCGACCAGGCCAACGACCGAAATCAGGAGTGCGAGGACCGCTATGACTCTCGTCGGACGTGAGGACGATCTCGCGGCATGAAGGTTTGTGAAGCGCGAGATCGCGCGACACCTGTAGCAATGCCTGGCGTTGCGATTGTTCAACGAGCGACAGGATTTCGCAGACCCAACTGCCGTCCGCGAGGACTTGTGTTTCAGGTGTGGCGTCAAGCGGGCCCATGGCTCGATAGTATCGGCGGCGTGATCGCGCGGGCAATAGGACTCGAGGCGCCCCATTTGCCATGTCACATCGTGGCGCCGGACCATGTCCGCGAGGATCTCATGCGGCTCTACCGGCGCATGACCTTCAACGTGCTCGCGGGTAACCGCGACGACCACCTGCGCAACCATGGCTTCCTCCGGCATGCCGACGGGTGGCGACTCGCACCGGCATTCGACATGAACCCGTCACGAGAGACGCGCGAGCACGCGACCGCGGTCAACGGCAAGGTGGACTCGCCAGACGCCCGGGATGTGCTCGAGGTCCGCGCCTTCTTCGGGCTGAGCGAAAAGGCGGCGAGGGACGTCATTGCCGATGTGGCCGATGCTGTGAGCGAGTGGCGGTCCATAGCCGGCTCGGTCGGCATTGGCCGGACGGAGCAAGATCAGGTCGCGGTCGCGCTCAGCGCCCTGTCGAGCGCGGCGACTCTGTGAGCCGGGATGGAACTCGAGTTGCCCCGGCCAGGCTCGATCGCCTGATCGGCTGGCGGCGATGGCCTCAGAGTCGAGGCGGATAACCAGGTCCTGTGGGCGACGGCGGGGACTTGGGGACGCGAACGCCCCGCGACCAGCGGCAGATCTCGGTGGAGCGTGGAGTAACAAGTAACTAAGATGCTCGTATCGCGTACTTGACTTGCGCGTTAATGACGCGACAATCTCGCCATGACAAAGCCAATGGATCGTACGGGACTTGAAGGAGCTCTCGCCGCACTCGGGGACGTGCTCGCCTACAGGGGCGAGGCGTACGAGATCGTGCTCGTCGGGGGCGGGGACCTCGTACTTCGCGGCATCGTCTCGCGGTCCACCAAGGATGCCGACATCGTGGGCCAGCGTCTGGGCAACGGCCGCATCGTGCCGCTCCGCAGGCTTCCCGATGCCCTCGCGAAGGCTGTGTCCGAGGTTGCGGAAGCGCACGACCTCGCACCCGACTGGCTCAACGTCGGGCCGGAGTCGCTACTCGACCTCGGGCTTCCGGCCGGCTTCGAGGACCGGCTCACCGCGAGGCACTACGGCGGCCTGACGGTCTGGCTCGCAGGCCCGTACGACCTTGTCTGCTTCAAGCTGTACGCGGCCACCGACCACTGGCCGAGCCGAGACCGGCATCTCGACGACCTGCGCGCCCTCCGTCCTACCGAGGCTGATCTGCTTTCTTCGGCCCGCTGGTCGATGACCCACGATCCCTCACCAGCGTTCCGGGGCCAGCTCGTCGCCGTGCTCGCGCACCTCGGGGTGGAGGACGCCGATGCTCGCCTCGACTAGCCTGCGACGCGCATCTATCGATCGGATCGCGGCGGGCTGGATCGCTCTCGGCGGGCAGCTCGAGGGCGATCCGGATGCCACGGTCGTCGATCCCGAAGCCCTGATCGTCGCCACGGCCGAACTCGCCCGTGACGAGGACCGCATCATTGGCGTGGCTCTCGACTGGTGCGTCGCCTACGGCGACGTCGGTCAACTCATCGCGTCTGCGACGCATCGCCCGAGCGATGGACGCGACCGCCGCCCTCGCTTCCTTCGCGGCTGCGGTCGGCGCATCTGGCGGCCCGAAATGGTCCGAAGGCGAGGGGGCCACGCCGATGGCGGCTTCGTTGCGCGGCAAGGTCGCCGTCCGGGACCTTTCGGCTCCCGCCCGTCTCGTATGGCGGCTGCGCTCGGCTTTCGGCGTCAACGCGAGAGCCGACATCCTCGCTTTGCTGCTCTCGTGCCCTGCCGGGACGGAGATGCGCGTCGCCGACATCGCCCGCCGAACCGGGTTCTCCAAACGCAACGCCGCGATCGCCATCGAGTCCATGGCGCTTGCAGGCGTCGTCGAGGCCGACCGGAAGGGCAACTCGGATCGGGTGGCGCTTCCGGTCGATTCGCCGCTTCGCGCCTTCCTGCCGCGCCCCGTCGCGGCGCCCGATTGGACCTCTCGCTGGACCGTTGCGATCGAGATGCTGCGCCTCGTCGAACGGCTCGCAGACGCTCCTGATGGAGCGGTAATCGTGGAAGAGCGGCTCGCGGCCGAGTCGCTCGGCCCGAAGCTGCGCGACGCCGGCCTGCCCCGGCCCGACCTCACCGTCCGAGGCTCGGCCTTCGCCGCTTCCTTTGATGCCTGGATCGGGGCCCTCGCCGCGGCTTTGTCCGATCTGGCGCAGTAGGTTTCCCTCGCTCTTTCTCTGGGGTCGTGCAACGCCGACCGAGCTATCACTCGCCCGGCAAATGCGAAGCGTCCGCGCCACTAATCGGACACCGCATCTTGGCTGGTGAGACCTCGACGCACTCGAATCGGGTGCGGGCCCGCCATCCGGAGCCAATGGCGATCCCATCGCCGGCTGGCTCAGTAGATCGTCTGTGGGCGAAGGCGTCAGCGTCGAGGCGTATAATTCGCACCATCATCGTGGGCATTTGAAGAGGCCCGATCCACCAGAGGGCATCGGACTCTTTCGGGTTCACGCGATGGGACGAAGACTCTCTCCGGGGCGGGAATCCTGACTCACCCCGGAATTGACGAAAACGGCGTCCTCGCGCTGGCCGTTCCAAGCACGAATCGACTCTAGCTGCTCGCCCCGACGGGAAGCGGACTTCGGATCAGATGGTCGGGGGTTCGAATCCCCTCCGGGCGCGCCACTCTTTGAGCGTGCAACAGCACATGCGTTCGAGGGCGAGGGGCACTGAGCGGCACATTCCGGCATCATTCGGCGCCGAGATTGCTACATAGATTGCTACATTGACGATCGTCGAAGTAGCCTCGCTCGGGGCACGCTCCTCAGGACCTATCGACCGGATGTCGGCCTCGAGCAGGCCGCCAAGAAGTCGTACCTCCTTATCTGATGAGATCGATCGGCTAACCACGAGGTTATCGAAGCGCCCGGTTGAGAGTCTGATGCCCGCTCGCGCGTGCCGGTGGAGTCAGATGCCCGCGATTTGAGCCTCGCGTAGTCAGATGCCCGCGGTTTGCGGAGTCAGATGCCCGCAAGCTCGGTTTCCTTCGATTTGCCTGAACGGGCAATGCCCTGACTTGTGAATCACGAACGTGGTGTCGCCCAGCCTGTCGAGACCGGCGGCCGTCACCCAATGGGCTACGAGCGACGGATTGCCTTTCGCCTCCCAGTCCGAATGTACGAGGAGACCCATGTCTTGGTGCTGTACCAGCCGTTCGACTGTCGAACTGCCCGAGGGCATTCCGCTCGGCGGCCCTCCGCAAGGCGAGCGCGGATACGGACTTGGTGGCGAGCGCAGACAACGGCAGGAGCTGGTGTGGACCGCCAAGCGCGGGAAGAAGGAACCTGTCTAGGCAGTCCTTGACCGCTCGAGCGATCATCTCGCCGAGCAACCCGTAATCTCCGTGATCTGCCCGATCAAGCGCGCGCAGGTACTTCGCGCGATCCTTCTTGTAGATGATGGCCGGAGCGAGGCCGTGTCGAACAAGCAGAAGGTTCAGCACGAGCCGGCCGGTTCGCCCGTTGCCGTCTCGGAACGGATGGATGCCCTCGAACCCCGCGTGTACCCGTGCCAGATGCTCTATCACGGTTTGACCTGGCTCCGGCTCGCTGTTGCCCAAGCGTAGCCAGTCCGAAATCTGGGGCGGCACATCAGTGAAATCCGGTGGAGTCATCCCGCCAGGGAACGGCTTGATGTTGTGCTGGCGAAAGCCACCCGGCGTCTCCCCGGGTAGCAGATCGTCTGGCGGCTGAACCTGCCAGGCAGGTCCGACGACTCTGGTGTGGATCTCGCGCAATTCCGTGAGCGTGATGTAAGGATCGCACCGCTCGGTCTCACGGTCGCGGCCCTGTGCGTACACCCACTCGGCGGCGTCCGCGTAACCCTTCACTTCGAGATACTCGGCAAGTTGCTTGTCCCCGACCGCCTGGCCGGTATCGAGGAGTTGACGTACCTCCTTGAGGATGAGCGTGTTGCCCTCAATTGCGGTCGAGTTGTGCGTCTCCTCGTACCAGATGCCTGCCCAGATGTCCCCCGCGACATCCGGCCGGGGCAATCCGCCGATGCGGTTCAGTTCTGTCGTGGCCTGCTCGACCGCGGCGTAGATCGAGACCCGGCTGGGCCGCCCTCGGCCTTCCTTCGTGATCACCACCTGTGGTACGCCTCCCCTTCGCAAAATGGACCGTACCACAACGGTATCTTGTGGTACGTCGGAGGTCAAGTAAATGGACCGTACCACAACGAGGTCTCACCAACCGGCCGTGGGGCAGGACGGTCTCTCTGGGAGCGGGCGGCAAGCTCGATGCCATGTACTGGAATGGCAGCGCGTCGAACGCGACGCAGATCCGCTTCGGTGTTACTGGCTACTTCAGCTGAGCCCGGCGGTCGATCGGAGCTCGCTCAGGTCGATCGCTCACGATAAGGTCATGGTGACGAGGAGGCGCGAGGGTTGGGCCGGAGGTGATTTCTGTTCCGCCAGATCTAAGCGCTGGCATGGATTTCGGCCCACTCTTCCACGGTTCGCAATTCCTCCCTCGCAGGCGGCTTCATGTGCTCCAAGCTGGGCTCGTTTGGTCGAGACCGCCAGGCATGGCGTCGCCCTCCGTCTCGTCCGCCCTGTTGCCCACACGCACCCCGCAATGTCGCGTAGGGACTAATGGCTCTTCTGTGCCACCCTCAGGTCCCGGAACATCCGTTTCGGCCCCGCCCTCCGAGGTCCTATGCCGATCCACGGAGCGCACACGTGGCCCGCCGGGGCAGCCGGCTGCAGGATGGAGGTCCGGTTAGATGGCGAAATGCACCCGAGCTATGCGTCTCGTGGCGAGTGCCGCGCTGGTCGGCTCGCTTGTCGCGACCGTCTCCGCACCTGCCGCGCTCGGGGCGATCGCCTCTCGAATATCGATCCCTTCGGTCGCCGCGGTCCCCGTTACCGCGTCAGGGGCGGCCTCGGTGAACGGCACGGTCACCAACACCGCTGGTCAGCCCATCGACGGGCTTGAAATCCTGCTCGCCGGCACAGACGGCAGCACGTCCGCCGGCTTTTCGGATGCGCAGGGAACCTTCTCCGTTTCAGCCGCCGCAGGCGACTATGTTCCCTACTTCATCGATAGCTCTGGCTCCTACGTCTACGGCTGCTATGAGGGGACGACGGCTCCTGGGCAGTTCGCGGCGCTGACGGGTCCAGTCAACTGCGCAATGATCACGCTCTCCTCTGGCGAGACCTTCCGAATCGACGCGACGATCCCTCACGCCCGGCACATCACGGGCACAGTCGCAGGTTCCGACGGAACCCGGTTGGGGAGAGTGTTGATTGACGCGACGGACGCCAACGGGAACGCTCAGGCCGAGACCAGGGCGGGTACGGATGGCAACTTCTCGATGACGGTGCCCGTGGGTAGCTATCAGATCCGTGTCTATGACACCACCGTCGGTACAACCGCCTACGCGGGTGGCTGCTACAACCACGCGGACACCGGCAACCTCTCGATCGACAACCTGGCGTGCCAGTCGCTCGACGTGACCAAGTCGGATGCCACCGGTGTCAACCCCATCCAGCCGACGGAAACTCTAAACGGGTTCACGATCAGCGGCACAGTGACTGGCCTGAACGGCTCCGCGCTGCCTTACATTCAAGTCGATGCCTGGGACGGCACGGCAGGCTGGGGCAACCCTGGCCTCACCTTCACCGACGCGAACGGCTCCTACGCGTTGACGGTCCCACAAGGCAATTACCAGGTCAGCGTCACCGACTGGGGGCAGACCCATGCGGGCGGCTGCTACAGCCAGACCGCGGCCGGCAACGTCTCGACCGACTACTCGGCCTGTCTACCAGTCAGCGTTGCCTCGGACGTCACGGGGATAAGCATGTCCTTGCCGATCGGCGGACAGACCCCGACGGGCGCGGACGTATCGGTGACGCCGTCTGATAGCAGTGGGTCCTTCGTCAACGCGAGCGTCAGCTTCGGCCAGGTCGACTCGCCGGGCACGACTACGCTCCAGACGTCAACCTCCGGGCCCCAGTCGAGCGGCTTCAGCGTTGGTCTCAGCCCCACCTACTACGACATCACCACTGTCAATGTGGCCTACACCGGACCGGTGACCGTGTGCCTGCCGTTCGACGTAGCTGCCTACTCGGATGCATCGTCTCTTCGCCTGTACCACTTCGACAACGGCGCCTGGAAGGACGTCACAACCAGCATCAGCTACTTGCCGCCCACGATCTGTGGAGTCACGGCCTCTCTGTCGCCCTTCGTGGTCGGGCAGGCTCCGGCTCAGCAGTCCCAGTCGATCACTTTTGGTCCTCTCGCGGCGAGAGTCTACGGCGCCACCTCGATCACACTCGCTGCGACAGCATCTTCTGGTCTGATGGTCAGCTACACAACCACGGGCCCTTGCACGGTCAGCGGAGGCGGGCTCACGATCACGGGTGTCGGCACCTGCACAGTAGATGCGTCCCAGTTCGGCAACGCGAGTTGGGCCGCTGCGACGCCCGTGAGTCAGCCTTTCAGGATTGCTCCCGCTGCCCTTACGATCACCGCGCCAAGCGTCAGCCGGTCGTACGGCGCTGCCAACCCGGCGTTCACTCCAACCTACTCGGGTTTGGTGGATGGAGACACTGCGTCCAGCCTGACTACTGCGCCGGCCTGCACCACCACTGCCACCTCTACCAGCTCGGTCGGGACCTACCCGATCAACTGCTCGGGCGCGGTCGATCCGAACTACAGCTTTAGCTACGTCGCCGGCACCCTCAGAATCGCGATCGCCGATCGGTTTGTGACCTCGACCAACACGGCGCTCAACGTCGCCGCGCCTGGTTTCCTCGCCCTCACCCAAGCCCCAGGCGCGACGGTCGTGATCTCGACCAAGCCCGCGGGCAAGCTCACCCTCGGCTCCAACGGCTCCTTCATCTACGTCCCCAAAACAGGCTTCCGCGGCACTGACAGCTTCGCCTATCGCCTGAGCCTTGGCGGGACTCTCTCGGCTCCCGTGACCGTCACGATCTACGTGGTCGGCATGGGCGTCAACTGCGCCAAGTGCAATCTGTCCGGGCTCGGCCTATCGGGCGCGAACCTGCTCGGCGCCAACCTAGCCTCCGCGAACATGGCGGGAGCGCGGCTCGACCACGCCATCCTGGTGCTGTCGAACCTCTCGGGGGCCGATCTCTCGTACGCCACCCTCGATCACGCGATGCTGACCCTGGCCAACCTCTCCAGGGCGACACTCACCAGCGCCAACCTAACCGCCGCCAATTTGATCTTGGCGAACCTCTCCGGGAGCACTCTCACCAGCGCCGATCTGACCGGCGCGAACCTGACGGGTGCCAATCTCGCGGGCGCGAATATGGCGAGCGCAACCCTGACGGGCGCGACGGTCAGCGGCGCCGGATGGTCCAAAACCGTCTGCCCGGATGGCAGCAACGCCAACAAGGATGGCGGCACCTGCGTCGGCCACTTCAAGCACTAGGCAGCGCGCATTGAACCTCGGCGCCGTCATAGCCGCCGTTGGCCTCATACCCGGGATTGGGTCCTGGGTGATGCCAGTCGGCGTCATGATTGCTGCTGTGGGCAGCCTGATGAGCTGGATCGACGATACCTTCTGCGGCGACCATGGCGACGCCATCAACCTCCCCGTCATCGGACCTGACAACATCGGGTGTTGAACGGTGAACCTGCAGGCTGTCGATTTCCTACTGGTAGCACTTGTGATGCTGCTGGTCGGCACCGTCCTCTGGCGACGATCTGCCCGACAGACTCCCGGGCTCGCTCGTGGGCATGATCACCTAAACCGGCCCCACTTTCGGCCGGTTCGATCATCAGAGTTGGCCCCACCCCCGACCTCAATTCCGTAGGCTCGATTGGTCTTGCGAGGCCATCACGAGCGACGGAGGAAGGAGTTGTCGAGGGTGGAGCAGTTCGAGCGTATCCGCCGAGACCACCGGGAGGAAGGGGTGTCGATCCGCGAGTTGGCGCGCCGTCATGGGGTGCACCGGCGAGCGGTCCGCCAGGCCCTCGCCTGCGCGGTCCCGCCGCCACGCAAGCCCGTCGAGTCGCGGGTCGCACCGGCGGTCGGACCGCATGCGGCCACCATCCGGGCCTGGCTCGCCGCCGACGCCGAGGCACCGCGAAAGCAGCGCCACACGGCCCGGCGGATCTGGGAGCGCCTCCTCGATGAGCACGGCGCCGATGTGGCCGAGAGCACCGTCCGCCGCTATGTCCGCGAGTGCCGCCGCGAGCTGCACCTCGAGCACCGCGACGTCGCGATCGTGGCTCATCATCTGGCTGGCGCGGAAGCTCAGGTCGACTTCGGCCTGGCCGACGTGATCATGGCCGGCGAGCGCACCTCGGTCTCGGTCTTCGAGCTGCGCCTGTCCCATTCGGGCGTCGCTATCCACGTCGCCTTCGGATCGGAGGGCCAGGAGGCGTTCCTCGAGGGCCACGTCACCGCCTTTGCCCGCATCGGCGGGGTGCCGGCCCGGATGCGATACGACAACGCCCGCTCGCTCGTGGCCCGAGTCCTGCGCGGACGCGACCGAACCGAGACCGAGCGTTTCATCGCCCTGCGCTCCCACTATGGCTTCGACTCCTTCTTCTGCATCCCGGGCGAGGAAGGTGCCCACGAGAAGGGCGGTATCGAGGGCGAGGTCGGCCGCCAGCGCCGCCACTTCTTCGTGCCGGTGCCCACGGTGAAGAGCCTCGCCGATCTCAACCGCCGCCTCGAAGAGGCGGACCGGCGCGACCTCGCCCGCCACATCGGCACCCGCCGTCTGACCGTCGGGACGATGGGCGAGGCCGATCGGGCGGCATTGCAACCGCTGCCTGATGCTCCCTTCGATGCGGCCCGGATCGCGACCGTCCGGGTCGACTCCAAGGCCCGGGTCTGCGTCCGCCAGTGCTTCTATTCGGTGCCAGCCAGATACGCCGGCAGAGCGCTATCTGCTCGGATCGGAGGCACCCGTATCGAGGTCGTCGATGGCGGCACAGTCGTCGCCTCCCACGAGCGCAGCACGATCCGGGGCAGCCAGACCCTGGTGCTCGACCACTATCTGGAGATCCTGTCCCGCAAGCCAGGCGCGATGCCCGGTGCCCTCGCGACCCATCAGGCCCGTGAGCGGGGCGTGCTCACGGCCGCACATGAGGCGTTCTGGGCCAGGGCGCGACGCAAGTTCGGCGACGCGGGCGGCACGCGGGCGCTTATCGAGGTGCTCCTGCTCCACCGGCGGATGCCATTCCCGGCGGTCCACGCCGCTCTCGAAGCCGTCAACTCCACGGGCTCGGCAGATCCGGCGCTCGTGGCCATCGAGGCCCGGAGGATCGCCGAGCACCGCGGCCCGACCGGCTCGACCGTTCCTTCGGCGACCCATCTGGCGCGCTATGACCGGTCGGCTCCGGTCCTGACCGTCTATGACGGCCTCCTTGGGAGGACTGCCCGATGAGAGGTCTGACCGAAGAAGCAGCCTCGGTCGGGATCGACGTCGCCACCCGCGTTCTGCATCTGCCGACCGTCCGAGCAGCGGCCGACGAGCTCGCGGCCGCGGCCGTCCGCGATCGGGTCACCCACCGAGCGTATCTGGCCGAATTGCTCGCGGCCGAAGTCGAGGACAGGGAGTCTCGGCGACGGGAGCGCCGGATCGCCGAGGCCCGCTTCCCGCGGATCAAGCACCTCTCCGAGTTCGATCTGGGAGCCACGCCCACGATCGCCCCGGGGACTCTGGCGGCTCTCGCAACCTGCAACTGGATCGGTGAGGGCGAGCCGGTCGTGCTGCTGGGCGATTCCGGGACCGGCAAGACGCACCTGCTGATCGGTCTTGGCATCGCCGCCTGCGAGCAGGGTCGCCGGGTTCGCTACGTGACCGCGGCGGCCCTGGTCAACGAACTCGTCGAAGCCGAGGACGAGCGTGAGCTGTCCAAGGTGGTCGGCCGCTATGGACGCCTGGACCTACTGTGTCTCGACGAACTCGGCTACCTCCATCTGGATCGCCGGGGCGCCGAGTTGCTCTTCCAGGTTCTGACCGAGCGCGACGAGCGGGCCTCGATCGCGGTCGCCTCCAACGCTCCGTTCTCCGAGTGGGGCCAGACCTTCACCGACCCGCGCCTGGCCGGCGCGGTCGTCGACCGACTGACCTTCCGGGCCCACATCCTCGAGACCGGGTCGGCCTCGTATCGGCTCCGGACCAGCCAGGGAAAGCGCAAGGAGGGATCGCCAGCGACCTGATCTAGAGACCTGTCAGAAGGCCATCACACCGGTCGGGGTGGGGCCAACTCTGGTGATCAGGGTGGAGCCACTTGACGTGATCATTCCCAGCGCGTTCTACCTGATAGTGCCTCGCCGGGCTGTGGAGCTGCTGCCATGGGGCTACCGTAGGGTTGTGAACGACGGGCTGATCAGGATTGAGGTCGAGACCCCGACTGGGACATTCCTGCGAGTGATCCGGCCCGCAACGCTACTGCCAGAGGGCGTTTCCCGCGGGCCGGCAGCGGAGGTAGCAACCCGGGGAGCGGCGGCGTTCCACGGAATGCCCGACTTCGTGTTCCATCCGGCTCTCGAACGACGAGGCCCCGGTGTTCGCGAGATCGGGGACGCGCTGCTGGTGGCCGGCCGCAATGGAGCGGCCGTCCAGGTCAAGGCCCGCCAAGCCGCGACCGACGATCCCGGGCGTGAGCGAGCCTGGTTGATCCGACGGGCGGAGGAGGGGACAAGGCAGGCGACCGGAACCATCCGGCGACTTCGATACCCAGGCGAGACCCGACTGGAGAGCTTGCGCGGCAATGTCGTGTCCATTAGGGGTCGCGACATGTCCTGGGTGCCGGTTGTCGTTCTAGACCACCCGTCCCCACCCGAAGGCCTAGTCCTTGGGAGTGGCGGGGTCGTCATCGTGCTACGGCGGGATTGGGAGTTCCTTTTCGAGCAAATGCAGAGCACTGTCGCCGTCATTGACTACCTGCTCCGGGTGGCGCCAATGGAGCCTATCGCTCTTGGTCTGGAAGCCGTTCGCTACTACGGCCTTGCCCAAGCTGACGTGGGGGCCCCGCCATCGCCTGAGGATCCGGCGTTCGCCGATCTGGTGATGCCGGATGAGTCGACTCCCGTTCTGCCCCTTCAGCCTGCCCTGAGATCGAACCTAGTTCGGTGGATCCTCGAGGACATCGGCGACGTCCCAACGACTGGACTGGACGAAGACGACGCACGCCATCGGCTCAGGATGCTCGCTGCTATCGACAGTGCCCCAATCTCAGCGCGCGCCGAAATGGCGGATGTGATCTTGTCCTGGTTTGAGCAGGTTCAGCTCGCACCGCCGGGGGCGGTGTGGTGGCGCTTCCGACACTACCTCTACTACGGACGGGTCCATCTCATCGTCGGCGTGACCAACCAGAATCGCGAGGAGATGCGCGAGGCCTTCGGCTACCTCGTTCGATTGCGCCATGTGGAGCGCGGTGAGAGATCGGTCGCGCAAGCTGAGCTGATCACGGTCGGTGTTCTGCTCCAGCCGCGTACGGACGGCCATCGGCCCTGGGACACCACCGCTGGGATGGTTGAAGGAGTCGTCTCGCTCGACCCAGAGGAACGCGCCATTGCGGTGGAGATCTGGCACTCGATCGACGAGGCCGTCCGGCGAACAAACGCAGTAGATCAGGCCGACCCCTTCGGCACCTCGCCCAAGTGACCTGGGCCAGCCCCGGTTAGCTCGACACGACCAGGTCATGGTGTCGAGGAAGCCCAGAATCGCTGTCAAAGCCAGAGCGCTTCAAATCGTCACGGATGTGCAGTGACAGGCGTCAGGTGCGCGACAAGAAGATTGGGACCCACCGAGATAGAGTCACGCGAGTCTTTCGCCTGGAAATGCCCGGCCGCCAACTCGCCACTTGACCAGCCAAACGGAGACGCAAATATGGCAGGGGAGATTCGCCAGCCAACGCTAGGGCAACGCATCTCAAGCCATGGAACCCGCTTCTTCATCGTCCTCGCTGCGGCGGCCGCACTCGGGGCCATTCTGGCGATCGCGGCCCTCTGGCCGAGGGCGCCGCTTGGACTTGCCTCGATCCCTCAGACATCTTTCTCATCAAGCCCGGTTAATGCGACCTCGACCACCGTCGGGCCGTCACTTACTCCCAGCCCAGAAGCCTCGCGCACGCAGCCAGCATCGAGCCAGACGCTGGCGACTCCATCTGCGACATCGATCCTCACCGGCTCTCCGCGACCTGGAGACGAGGCGATGGCACTCTCCGTGGCAACGAAGTATCAAACCCTGATAAAGCAGGGCGCCTATGCGGAAGCGTGGGCGATGCTATCGCCAGAGGACCGTGCGGCATGGCCCTATGGCGAATTCCAGGCCGATTGGGAAGCCACGAGGATTTCATGGGGCTTGGATTTCACCGTTGGTGTCCCGACTCATGATTGGCAAAGCTGGAATGCGGACTTGCCGACGGTATGCATCGGCGACTACGCCCGTGCTTTTCTTATCCGGGTCGACTACCCAGCCCAGCACCTTCCCTCGGGGTGGACCATGCTGCTAACGATGCCCGCCAGCTCCGGCAACTGGGAAGTCTGCCGTGCACGATAGTGCGCTTAGACCTGTCCGCACCCTGGCGCTTGTGCTCGAGCAGCGGTTGGACGAGCCGCCAACGCCAGTTTGACCTGCTAGTATCTCCGAGCTGGTCTCGACCGGTAGCGGGGGCTGCCGCGTGACCTTCAAGGGGATCCCTGGCATGAAGCTCCGTCTTCAGGTCTTGCCTATCTTTGGGCTAGTACTCGGACTAGGACTCGCCTCACCTGCGTCGACCGCCGCGGCGATCACTACTCCGATGTCAACCGGTGGCTTCGTCGCCGGTCCGATGGGCCCCGACCTAACGCCTTCAAATTCGGGTCGGCTCGCCTCTGTACAGGCAGGACTCATCCACCTCGACCCGACGACAAGAAAGGCTGTTGTAGACCAGGCCGGTTCTGTGAGCGCTATGGCGCTCCGAGCGTCAGCCCAAGCGTACACGAGCTTCCTTCTCTTCAACGACTACACCAAGAGCTTCCTCGAGTCCCAGGGAGACTCGGAACGGGACGACGCCGGCACGTCCTACACGGACGACAACTATTGGAACTTCTGCCCCGCTGGGGCGGCAACAGTTGCCATGATGTATGCGGGAGCATCATCGCCGGTAACACCAAATCCGATCAACATGACCGGTTCGTTTATTGAGCCGGTCTACAGTGTCAAACGGGTCACGACGGCATGGAACGCCTCTGATAATGATTACCTTAGTCCCCATTACCTGACGCGCGGACGAGCCTACATCATGTATATGGCGGAACGGGTCCAACCGGCGGCGCCGACGAGTTCGTACTTCAACCATACCTACCAGGGCGCCACAGGCAATTACCCAGGAATGCTTGACTTCTCCACCTACCCAACGGCAGGTGGGCGCAACCTCTATTCCGTTCGCGATGCTCTGAACTGGGAGACGTCGGCCCACAGTCTCTACGGCAACTGGGTGGGCTACTTTTGGGCCATCCAGGCAGCGAGTGGTTCGCGCTTCAGCCAGGCGCAGCTACATACGGATGTGGTTAATCTCACCGTCAATAGTGGTGTCCCAGTCGTCGTTGCTCTAGATGCCCAGTACCTTACATACAATTCGGGCACCGGATATGGCAATTGGGGCAACCCAGGCAAAGTGACCGGACACGCAATCTCGATTATCGGATACGACGACACGGCAGGCACCTACAGCTACATCGACACATGTGGCGCCAGATGCAGCGGCGGTCCATTTAACGGCGGCGTTCACACCATCACGCAGTTGCAGATGTTTAGTGCGATTAGGGGCTTCGGCTGGGGTTACATCTACTAGTCCCGCCCGAGAAGTCAGGCCGCTTGTTGGTAGCGTCTCGGTCATCATGAGACGCTACCAGGTGCGGCCGCGATGTCCCGAAACCCAACGTGTTGGAGCGCGAGCACGGTGGTGGAAATCGTGCGTGTTTGGCCAGAATGGTCGAGTCGCTTCGGTTTCGAGTAGCTGGCATTCGCTGGCAGTCGCGGCCGCGGTCCTGCCCGACTCCTATCAGACTGGGCTGCGCCCTACAACGGACATTGACCGTGGCTGGTTCCTGTGTCGTGGTTCACTCGTGACCCAAGGAGGGAATACAGATGGCTGACAAGAAGCCCAGCAAGGCCGATGGTGTAGGCGAAGCCGGCGTCGGTCCAGACATACGTGAGGTCAGCGAGCCAGAGCCGATTGGGCCCCGATGCGGTGAAGCTGCGCTCGACGAGGTCGGCCGGTCGGGAAGCCTGATCGTCGGGTTTGGTCGTCCGGATCGTCTTTTCCCGCGTGACGCCCTGCAGTGCCACGGCCTTCATCAGGCGGGCGACCTGGTCGCGGCCAGCGTCCATGCCAGGCGGTGGAGGGCCTTCCAGACCTTGCGGGCCCCGTATACCCCGAAGTTGGCCCGGTGAACGCGAATGATGACGTCTTTGAGCATCGAGTCAGAAACGGCCCGCGCCGATGGGGGCCGACTGCGAGCGGCGTAGTAGGAGCTGGGGGCGATCTGCAGTTCAGCGCAGATCGGCTCGACCCCATAGGAGCCACGGTTCTGATCGATGTAGCGGGTCACTTCTGCGAGCGGCGGTCGAGCTCCGCCCCGAAGAAAGCTGCGGCGCTCTTGAGGATCTCGTTGGAGCGGCTCAGCAAGGCGGGAAGGGATCTTCAGAACCCGCGAACATCCGAGAAGCGCGAGACCCAAGCAGCGAAGACCCTCCAGAAGGGCGCAAAGAAGAAATAGGAAGGGCTAGCGTTTTCCGTCTAGCGAGTGGAGCAGATGGTTGCCAGCATCGTCGTTTCCTAGGCATGCCCTGTGGGTCGTTGCGATGCGTAGACTCGCGTGGTTGGTCGTCGCGGTCGGGCTTATCGGTTTCGGCTGCACCAACGTCGGCCCCGGCCCGGAGGGGCTGGGTCCAGAACCATCGCGCGGTCTTGCCTTGGCTGACCGAATCGAGGCCACCGGCCGGGCGACTGACTGGTATAGCTTGCTTGTAATCGAGGATGGGAAGCCAAAGGTTTCCGTTTATGGCGCCGGAGACAACAACGGCGTCGACCTTCCCGGCGGTGAGGCTTGGGTCTTCATCGACTCGAGCGCGACCGAAGCCCTCGCGACGAGTGTGTGTGCCGCGGTTGCCGCGGTCGTAAACGACCCGACCCAGGGTCCGTCGCTATCGCTGACAGACATTTGGGTCTATCGCGGCACAGCCGCGCGGGTCCAGTGCTTCCCCCCGCAAAAGCCCTGACCTTCCGGAGCTCCCCGCCTGGAGAGCAGAACTGGACTTACCAAAGCCAATCGTGGCCGGAGGTGCGGCGAACGAGCCTCAAAGGGAGTCGGCCTGGAGGTGGCCGCAGCCAGATGAATGAACTCCGCGGGCCAAAGACCATCGCTCAGGCACGACGCAGCCATCGTGTCGTGGCCACCAACCGGGTTATCCGGACCGTCGAGCGTCGCCCTCCAAGATCCGCGCCAATGGTCGGAATCTGAGGGCGGCACGGCGTAGAGTGACGGCGCGTCCGGCAACGGATGCGCATTCCACGGAATTCGCCCACTCAGTCCACGCTGAATTCGCCCGGTCGTTCCGCGGGTTTTCGCCCACCCTCGGAGGCCGCGCCAGCGGCCGACGCGAAGCGTCAGCGCGTCCCCTTGATCATCACCTCCTTCTCGATGTGTAGCGGATAGTCTGACACGCGGTCAGCGGCCATCAGGGTTGGTTTCGACGGGCCGCTGCGGCTCGGCGCGGCGCATCGACTCGCCGGCCAGCTCGATGCGATGGGCGCCATGGAGGAGCCGGTCGAGGATGGCATCGGCGACGGTCGGTTCGCCCAGATGCTCATGCCAGAGCGCGACCGGTAGCTGGCTCGTGACGATCGTGGCCCGCAGATCGGAGCGATCCTCGATGACCTCGAGGAGATCGGCCGCCTGGGCATCGGTCGCGGGCTGCATGGCGAAGTCGTCGAGCACGAGCACGTCGCTTCGAGCCCAGGTCGCGAGGAGCTTTCGGAAGCGCCCGTCGAGTCTCGCGGTCGCAAGCTCGGTGAGCGCTCGCGGCGTCCGCAGGTAGAGGGCGGAGTGGCCGGCCCGGATCGCGGCCACGGCCAGGGCGCAGGCGAGATACGTCTTGCCGACACCGGTCGGTCCGACGATAAGGACCTGCTCATGGGCCGCCACCCAGCGCGACGCCGCCAGATCGAGCAGCACGCCGCGGTCGAGCCCCCGGCTGGCTCGGAAGTCGACGTCCTCGATCGAGGCCGAGATCCGGAGCTTGGCGGCCCGGAGGTAACGCTCAAGGCGACGGTTCTCGCGTTCGGTCGCCTCCCGGTCGACCAGGAGGCCGAAGCGGTCCTCGAACGAGAGCGGGCCATAGGTGGTCGGCTGTTCACGCTGTTCGGCAAAGGCATGGGCCATCCCGGAAAGGTTGAGCGCATACAGCTTGTCGAGCGTCGGGTTGGGCAGCACAGCGAGTTCTCCTCTCACTCGTAGTAGGCGGGGCCGCGGACGTTGGCGTGTTCGCGGCGCGGAAGCGATAGAGTCGGCGACGGTGCCGGCAGCGGTTGACGGTCGAGTCCGGCGCGCAGGATCGCCTCGACGCTTCGATACGTCGGGGCATCGATCGCGAGGGCTCTCGCGCAGGCGGCCTCGAGACGCTCGGAGTCATAGCGACGCCCGAGCCGGATGATCCCAAGGCAGCTTCGATAGCCGAGCTCTGGGTGGGGCCGGCGAGCCATGAGCGTGGCCACCAGGTTTGCCGCCGCCGGCCCGGTTTGCGCGGCCCAGCCGATCAGGCGTTCGGGCGTCCATTGCGCATGTTGGCGGTGGGAAAGGGGCATGTGCGCCGGGTCGGTCGTGGCTTTGTAAGGCTCGAAGGAACGGACGTGGCTTGCCACCCGGCGGCCCCGGACGAAGAACTCGACGGTTGACGCGCTGATCCGGACGTCGGCCGTCTCGTGGATGAGCTGGTATGGCACGCTGTAGTAGTGGCGATCGACTTCGACGTGGTAGTCGATGTTGACCGTGGCTTTGCGCCAGACCCCGGACTCGAACGGCCGGTCCGGCAAGTGGCCGCAGGGCCGGTCGATCCAGGGCCTCGAAGAGGCTCCGTCGCGAGCCGGCGAGCTTGCGGAACGGCCGCGCATTCAGCCAGTCGAGTCGTTCGCGAATCGCCGCGTTCGCCTCCGCGAGCGAGAAGAACGTCCGGTTCCGAAGGCCCGCGAGGATCCAGCGTTGAGCCACCTGCACGGCGGCCTCGGCCTTGGCTTTGTCCTTGGGCTTTCGTGGCCGAGCCGGAATGACCGCGGTGCCGTAGTGGTCTGCCAGATCCTCGTATGTTCGGTTGAGATCGGCCTCGTAGCGGTTGGCCTTCTTGACTGCCGAGTGGAGGTTGTCCGGGATGAGCAGTGCTGGGACCCCGCCCAGGAAGTCGAAAGCAGCGAACGTGGGCTCCGACCCAGTCGGGCAGCTTCTGGCTCGGAATGGCTTCGGCATACGTGTAGCTCGACGCTCCCAGGGCGGCCACGAATAGTTGGGCGTGGCTGATCACCCCTGTGTGGCGATCGACGATCGGAATCGTCGAGCCCGCGAAATCGATGAAGAGCTTCTCGCCGGCGCGGTGCTCCTGGCGCATGACGACGTCAAGCCGGTCGGTATATCCCCGATATCGCTCGGCGAACCAGGAGTAGCCAAAGCCGTTCGGACAGCGCTCCCGATACTCCGTCCAGAGCAGCATCAGGGTGACGTGGGCCCGGCGCAGCTCACGGTGGACCATCTCCCAGTCAGGCACAGGTTTGTTGGGGATCGCTGGCGGCGGAGCCGCTCGGCCGAAGAGCCGCTCCTCGAGCTCGCGGTCGTCGGTATCGGCCGGCAGCGGTCAGCGAAGACCGGCCTCGGCCGCTCGATCGAGGTAGTTGCGGACGGTCGTCCTTGGCATGGCCAGGGCGACCGCGATGTCGCGAGTGCTCAGATGCTCGGCATGACGAAGCCTGAGCACCTCTCTGATCTTGCGCATGGCGGAACGGGGACGGGGCAACGGCTCTTCTCCTCCTTGATGGCCTTCATCAAGGACAGCGTGGCCGATGCGACGAGCCTCACGCGACCGCTGGCGACTTCCTCCGATGGTGGGCGAAAACCCGTGGAACAGGAGGGCGAATTCGCAGCGGAATCAGAGGGCGAAAACCCGTGGAATCAATGGGCCAAAACCCGTGGAATCCGCAACAGATCGCCGCCGTCCCGTGAATCGGAGCGGGGCCGGTTACCTTTCGGGTCACAGTCCGAGCTCGACGAGCATCGGGCGGGAGCGGACTCTCCGGTCTGATGAGGATGCCCGACCGCCTTCCCTGGCGCCCGCGACCGACTTTCGCATCGTCTGCGCCGGCGGCCTTCCAGGTCTCGCTTTCGGGAAGCACGGTTCGCTCTGCGACAAGCTGGGCCAATGCGGCGGCATCGAGCTGCTCGGTGGCAGCGAAGTTCGCGGGCAGTAGGTCGGTCCAGGCGGCAAGGACGTCCGCGATCGCATTAGCGTCTTCCGTAGGATCGAGTTCGATGCGAACCGCCGCCTCGAAGTTCTTCTCGGTCCCCCCAACCGTCAGATTGTTCGATCCAATGAAGACTTCGGCGCAACCCGTTCCCTCGAACAGGTAGATCTTGGGGTGGAAGGTCAGACCGGCCTCTTGAGTCGTGTATACCTCGTCGAACAGCAGGAGCGCCAGTTCGAGGGCCTCTTTGCTCGTGCCGCATTGATCGATCCCGAAGATCGCCGCAGATGACTTGCCGCCCGCCCTCCATGCCTCAAGTCGGCCACGAAGCCTTAGCAGAGGACCGCTCTTGGCATACGCGACGATCCACTTGAGCTGGTCGTATCTCGGATCGGCCAGCGCCCGATCCAGGTCGTTGATAAGCCGCCGAGTTCCCGGTGGCTGATCGGTTGGCTTGATCAGGGAAAGTCGAGCCATGACGGTGACCCCCTCAGCGATGCGGTTCTCGCCGAGATGATAGGCGGCCAGCGGCCTCGTTTCTCGACGGTACGTCTACGCGCGTTGCGAAGCGCACAGCCAAGACGACTGCCGACTCCTCTCGCCCCGGGCGCCAACCGGCCTAGGAAGGTCCAGACTGCGCCCAGAACTCATGCCGGCACCAGCGACAGATGCGCGCTGCTGACTTGACCGTTTCGGCGCAGTCGGGACAGATCTTCAGATCATCAAGCTGTTGGTCGGGCACAGCATCGGACTCAAGCTCAGGCACGTCGTCGAACCCCAGGCTCCGCGCGTACGCCGAGGGTCCAAGTTGCCACTCAGACAGGACCGCCTCGTTGCGGCAGAACCAGCCGATCAGTTGAGAAATCGACTTGTATGCGTCGAATGGATATCGCTTGTCCGTCAGACCAGTCCGGTTGCCAATCGCGGCCAAGCGCCACGGGCCGTCGTCGGCAAAAACGATCTTCAGGGCGCCGCCTTCTGTCGGCTGCATTGGCTGGAGGACCATGGCACCGCCGGCGATGAAGCCAAAGGTGCGACCGCCGAGTACTTCGTCTAGGTTCCCATACGGCGCAACCGCGAGCACTGACGCGGGCTTTATTGCGGCGAGGCGGGAACGGGAACGCTCGCCGTCCAACACGATCTCGCCACCCGTATACCAGAAGCGGACGTACTCACCGTGCGGAGCCGACTGCAAGCCCCCTAGGTAGTTGAGATTGGGCGAGAACTGGGGCCACGGAGCCATGACGTCCTCGAACCTTCCTCGGAAGGCAAACCACAGTCGCTTCCGGATCTCAGGTTCGGTGAAGTCTCCAGCAAGCAGACTCATGTCACCGGCGGCTCCAGCGAGGTATTCGCTTCGCAGAAGCTCCGGGACCGGGGCGTTTGTGACGACTCGCCACTGCTCCAACAGCTCAAGATAGGCTGATCCTCTGTCGAAGTCGCATCCATAACAGCTGGAGGCATACGAGTGGAGGTACCCTGCGCAACTTGGGCATTCTGCTTCGTGCCCGGGGCTTGTCAGGTCAAAATGGGAGACGTCCCACGTGTCATCAATACCCGCCATTCGCCCTCCACGGTTGCCGGAACGGCCACATCGGAGTCGTTGAGGAAGGTCACCCGCTCGTCGGTGACCAGCCAGCTGCCTTGCCAGATATCGTAACCGTCGGGTGGTGCGTTTCCGAGGGATCGGGTCTGGATCCGTCCTCACGAGCCGGGCAACCTGCCATTGCTTGCGGCCGATGCCACCCGCCTTGGCAAGCTAGCTGGTTATCTCGGCCTCGACTTCTCTCGCCCCGACCATCGGAGCCTGCTCGCTCATGCCCTAGGCGAACTGAAGGGCCTCTATGAGCTCGTCAAGGCCCTCGATCACGAACGTTGGTGGCGTGCGTTTGCTTCCCTCCGGGCGCGCCACTCTTTCCAGTGGGTTACCCGAGCGCGAGCCTCAGTCGAGGCGTCAAACGCCTCCTTTTCTGAGTGGCGTCGCCGACGCGAGCCGATATGTCAGATGCCCACTCCGGCGGCCAGGATAGTCAGATGCCCGCTCCGACCAAAATGATAACTCTCAGATGCCCACGGCCCGGCGCCGGTTCTATCGGCCTGGCGCTAGATCTGTGAGATTCCTCGCGCCACTGGCGTCAACCAGGCCCGCCTGGCGAGCGTCTGAGGAGTAGGAGCCAGCGCCAATGCCTCACTGGCCGTGCCCTAATAGAAGCGACTCGGGGCTCTGCGCCGAGGGGCCAGCAAGGAGTTGGTGCCGTTGCCGTCGGCGTGGCGGCAGGCCAACCGTTCCAGCTTGACTGAGCCTGACTTGTACGCCCCCACCTGGGAGCAAGCGTTCGGGCCCATCATCTTGGCCATCGCCGTCGTTGCGGCAATCCCTCTCTCCCCCTGAGCGTCGCCCTTGTCCGAGCAGAACTCGAAAGGTAGCTTAGGGCCTGTGCGCGATTCCGTCGCAAGCCAACGCCGGAGCATAGGAGATCCAGCGCGGACCGCCGGGAGCGTAGGTACGATAGGCAGAGCGCATAGGGTGAGGGAAGCCAGATGATGCGTCTGAAGTCGAGGCGGCTCCGGGCCGTACTCGTCGTGCTGATGGCCTTGTTCGTTCTCGGTCGGTGGCTCGACCGCTCCCAACCGCTCCAGAGCTACCGCGTCATCGATAGCCAGACGATCGGCATCGAAGTCGATGCAAGTTCGCCTCAATGGACGCGCGTGACCGGCGTCACGGAAACCTCGGACCGGGTCATCGTGAGCGTCGGCTCGTTCATCTTCCCCTGGCCGCAAGGGCCGAGCGCGGGCGTGGGCAGGAGCCAGGAGCTGATCGTTACGTTGAGCCAGCCGCTTGGCAGCCGGTCGATCATCGACGGGAACACGGGTGACCGAGTCGACGAGGTTGCCTGCCCGTGGTCGCTTTGGTCGCAGGGAAAGTGCGCCGGGCAGACCAGCCCGCCGTAGCAGGCTACGCCGTGTCCGTCTCGAGCTCGGTCATCGCCAGCAGGTGGGCCGGCGCCAGCGCCGCCGGAGGTCAAGCCGACGCGGGCTCAGGTTCTTCCGGATCTGGCTTGTGGACATCCCGAGGTGGCGATCCGTGGTTCGTTCTGATGAGTCAACCCCACGTGTTCGTCACGTCCATCGTCGTCACTCTGGGTCAGCGACTTGTAGCTGCCGCCGTCGCGGTGCGATTTCCACACGGTTGTGACGCTGAAGGTCTGGGACGTCCGGTGAGACGGGTATCTAAGAACGCAGGTCTGGTCAATGGCCGACCCGGCTACGGATCGGCAGGCCAGTTGAGTCCTCGGCACCCAACTGCCGGCATGGTCCTGCACCGAGAGCGACAGGACTCGGCGCCCACGCGTCCCTGCATCGCGGAGACCCCGCCACGATCTGCCCACTGGATGGGGTAGTCGTTCGCTTTGGGCAGGTCCCGTTGGGGGAGGTGACGGATTGCCGTTGACGCGAGCCGTCCGGGCTATGTTGGGTCAGTTGGAATGGCGAGAGGGGCCATTCGAAGGTTCCTGACGGGGCCCTCTCGGGCGCGCCAACCTGAGGGGCATTAGTAGCCTAGTGTCCCGCATCGCAACAAGCTCAGCAGTTCTCGCCGTTCGCAGCTACGATTGGTGTATGCCGAACCACCCAGCGTCTCCACTGGCCATCAGCGAGTCTGAACGAGCATCGCTTCAAGCCCTGCTGCGAGCGGGGACGACCGAGCAACGCCTGGTGATGCGAGCCGGATCGTGCTCGCCGCAGCCGACGGGACTGCGAACGAACGTATAGCGACCCAGCTCCGAGTGGACAGGAACACGGTGCTGCTCTGGCGTGGCCGGTTTGAACGAGAACGCATGGCCGGTCTGACTGATGCGCCCAGGCCGGGCCGCGAACCCACTTACGATCGGGCCGCTCGCGATCGGGTCATCGCGCTGACTCTGGAGCCACCGCCGGCTGGAAGCACCCACTGGAGCTCACGAGCCATGGCTGTCCGAACCGGCATCAGCGTGACTACCATCCAGCGCATCTGGGCGGAGGCTGGTCTGAAGCCGCATCGGACCGAGACGTTCAAGTTCAGCACCGATCCCGAGCTTGTGGCCAAGGTCCGCGACGTGGTCGGGCTGTATCTGTCTCCGCCGGAGCGAGCCATCGTCCTGAGCGTCGATGAGAAGACCCAGATCCAGGCTCTGGACCGAACGGCGCCGATGCTGCCGATGAAGCCCGGCCAGGTCGAGCGCCACACTCATGACTACAAGCGCAACGGCACCACGCATCTCTTCGCCGCTCTCGAAGTCGCCACCGGCAAGGTGACGACACAGACCCGTGCCCGCCACACCGCGGCGGACTTCCTTGCCTTCCTGCGCGAGATCGAGCGGGCCTATCCCGAGGGCGAGCTACACGTCGTGCTCGACAACGTCAGCTCCCACAAGACCCCGGTCATCCGCGAATGGCTAGAAGACCATCCTCGCGTCAGCTTCCACTTCACCCCGACGTCGGCGTCGTGGATGAACCAGATCGAGACCTGGTTCGGCATCCTGAGCCGTCAGGCCATCCGCCGGGGGAGCTTTCGCTCGGTCAAGGAACTGATCGCGATGATCAACGCCTTCACGGCCAGCTGGAACGAGGGCTCAACGCCCTTCGCCTGGGTCAAGACCGCCGACCAGATCCTGGCCAAAGCGGTGCGCAAGCCATTAGCTATTGGCGAATTGGGACACTAGGCGGGCTGGGTCCCTCGTGAAGTGAGCCGAATCTGATGCCCGTCGCGTGCTTCCTTGGAGTCAGATGCCCGTCGGTGGTTGCGGACGGGCGGTCAGATGCCCGTCGCTGCGGCCTCGGCCGGGCGCCACGGGCCAAAGCGGCCTTCTCGGGCGGCGTCGCTTATAGCGTGACCGGGCTAGTTCTGTGAGATTCGGTCGTCGGTAGCCGGCGAGCGCGCGGCTACCGAGGGTCCACGGCACCTCGAAGGTCGAAGCCGAGGCTGGTATAGGCAGTGGTGCGCTTGGAATGCATCGGCGCCAGGACCGGGATCCTGTGGTCCACGTAGTCATGCACCTCGACCCGCGTCTTGCCCTCGACCGGCCTGAGTACGCGGCCGACGTACTGGACAATTCGGCCCCGGAAGGCGATCGGAAACGCTACGAACAGCGTGTCAAGCGGCGGACAATCAAAGCCCTCGCCCAGGAGACTGCCGGTGGCCACGAGCACTACGCCATCGCCGGGCTGCGTTGCCGCGAGCCGATCGACGATCGCACGTCGCTCTTTCCTGCCGATGCCTCCGACCAGGACATCGGGGCGAACTCCCATTTCCTCAAGTCGATCGCGGATAAGGCCCACATGCTGCTTCCATTGCGACAGAACGAGGCAGTTGCGGCCCGACTGCACGGCCGCAGCGATGTCGCCACAGACCTGGCGAGTCCTGGCGTCATCCTCTACCAGCGCGCGGAAGACGGCCTGGATCGTGGGAGGCACCTCGCTTGTGGTGGTGACCGGACTTAAGTGGTTGGTTTGATGGACGACTAGCGTGCGCACCACGCCCGCCGTCGCGCCTGGATCCCCGTTCATCCGATGTCGCACCGGCCCGCAGTACATGGTTATCAGTCCCTCGAGCCCGTCTCGGCGGTACGGCGTGGCGGTCAGTCCCAACCAGACCGGCGCGCCGATCTGGCGGACCACGCGCTCGAAGGTGACGGCAGGGACGTGATGGCATTCGTCGACGATCACAAGGCCATATCCAGAGGTCAGTTCGCGGATGTCCTCCCGGCGCGCCAGCGACTGCACCATGGCGACATCGACGACGCCCCGCAGACGGCTAGCTCCGCCGCCGAGCGTGCCGATCTGGCGGCGCTTGAGACCGAGATGCTCCTGCAGGCGCTCGCGCCACTGCTCGGCGAGTGGCTGGCGATCAACGAGCACGAGCGTGCTGGTCGTCCGCTGGGCAATCAGGGCGCAGCCAACGACTGTCTTGCCGGTGCCCGGCGGTGCTACAAGAACGCCGAGCTCGTGACGGCGCAGCTCATCGAACGCGACTTGTTGGTCGGGGTCGAGCACAGCGCGAAGTCGAACCTCGATGGTCCGGGAAACCCAGGCGGTCTCACGTACTTCCAGATGGCTGCCGGCCTCGACGGCAAGAGACACAGCAGCCTCACGAAGGCCCCGCGGCAGCAGGAGCTGGTCGATCGACTCTTCGTAGCAGCGGATCAGCCGCGCCGTGTTCCAGGTCGAGAGGCGCAGGCGCTCCTTCTCGTAGAACTCGGGGTTGTGGAGAGAGGCCAGATGCTTGAGAGCCGAGACGAGCGCAGGAGGGAGGCCGATACGATCAATCGCCAGCATCGCACCGGCCACGGCCAAAATCTTGTCGGGCGGTTTCGGTCCGTCCCCGCGGAACGGGCGGCGGTAGGTCGGTTCGACCGGGCCCGTTGCAACCTCGCGAAGCTGCTGCGCGAGGAGGTTCACCCCGCTCACCGAGGCCCGTTGGAGACCCGAGAGGAAGGCGAACTGATCGTCGTGCGGCGTAAGCGAGTCGTCGAGGAACACCGTCGTGCCGCCTTTACGGCAGATGCCTTGAAGCGGAAGTGCGATCAGGTTGCCGAACGAGCCTTTCGGCATGAAGTCCTGCGCCGGGAACAAGCGGTCATAGCTCGCGAGGTCGAGCTCGGCGCGGATGGTCATTGCTTCTCGGAGCAGATGCGCGCCAATCCTGCGGGCGGCAGATGCCGGGACGGCGCCGGCGAAAAAGATCCAGGCATGGGCGCCGTCACCCGAACGCGAGCGCTCGAGTCCGGCGTCGAACCCCAACGCCCGGGCGGCGTCCTGGTAGGCTCGCGCGTCCAGTGGCCAGGTCGACCCGTCGAAGTCACACGCCAGCATGCGGCAACTGTCATTGGACAGCAACGGATACAGACCGACGTGAATGCGGCCAGACAGATGGGCCTCGATGACTTCGTCTGTGAGCTGGAGATATGCGCGGTCAGGTTTTCGTGCGTTGGCCGGCCCGCCAACAACCGCCGGGCTCCAGCCCGACTTGCCGGTGCGAGAGCTGTCCCATCGAGTGGCGTAGACATCGTCACGCCCGCAGAACAGGGCTCGAAACACGCCGATCTTCGCTCTGGCCGATGACCTGGCATCGAGCTTTGGAAGGCGAGCGACGTCACCGTCGCCGAAAAGGGTCGCGCTGCCGGCAGCGAGCTCCGGAGTCCACGGCGGAGGTGGAGTACCGAGGTTGTCGGCGCCCGTTCCGATCATCTCGCGAAGCCGCGTGTTCTCCGCCCGGAGAAGATCGATCTCGCGCTCGAGCTCGTCGCGTGAGCGCAGAGGACTGTGGCCTGAACGACCAGTCACTGGCTGAGCGGGTACCGCTCTTGGCCGGGAACCCGGACCAGAGAAGCCCTCATGGGCAAAGGGATCCGACCGGAATGACGTGCACTCCGTCGGGTCGCGTGTAGGCGTAGCCGGTGGAAGTGATTACTCCCAGCGCGAGCGGCGGCCCGATCTTCGAGGTATCGACGCGTTCGTCGGCCAGCTTACGCAGGTGCTTAGCGGCTTCATCGACCTGGTTGAGGCCGATTTTGACCTCGAAGGCGGCCCAGCGACCATCGGCGAGCTCGATGACCGCGTCTGCTTCCAGCTCAGTGTTGTCGCGGTAGTGGAAGACGGAGGCTTCGATCGCCTGGGCATATACGCGCAGGTCCCTGACGACCATGTTCTCGAAGTAGAACCCGAGCGTGTTGGGATCGCGCAGGAGAGCCTCATCGTTGATTGCGAGTGCGGCGACTGCTAGAGATGGATCGACGAAGTACCGAATTGGTGCTCCCCGCAACCGACTACGAGAACGCAGGTTCGGACTCCAGGCCGGCAGCTCGTCGATCACCATCAGGCGCGCGAGCGTGTCGAGGTAGCCTGAAACGGTCTCCGGTTTTCTCGTGCCGTCGGAGCCGTTCACGTCCGCGGTGACGGTGTTTAGCGACGCCGCGGACCCGACGTGTCGGGCGTAGGACGAGAGGAGCTTCCGAACGAGCGCCGAATCGCGTTGGCGGCCACCGCTCGCTCGGTCGACGTCGGCCCGGGCAATCTCGCCCACGTAGCCGCGCATCGCCCGGAGCGCTCGAGGGGTCGGGAGTTGCAGCAGCTGAGGCCAGCCGCCTCTGGAGACCAATTCCGCTATGTCGCGGATGGTGAGCCCTGAGTCGCCCGCACGGACGGGTGCCCCAGCCAGGATTTCGGCGAACGAGACCGTTGCGGATGATCGCCCGAGTTCATGGAGCGTCATTGGACGCATCCGCAGCCGCAGGAATCTTCCGGCGCCAACATGTCGCGTCTCGTCGTCAGGTGGTACGGCTGAGCCAGCCAAGATGAACAGGCCGGTTACCCCGCGATCATCGACGGCTCTGCGTACGGCATCCCAGACGTCCTTGACTCGCTGCCACTCGTCGATCAGGCGGGGATTGTCACCCACAAGCGCCAGCGATGGGTCGAGTTCGGCTGCGGCACGGGCCTGGGCATCCACATCAAAGCGCACCTGGCTGCGGGCGATCTGGCTGGCTGTCATGGTCTTGCCGACCGACTTGGGCCCCTCGACGAGCACGGCGCCAACGCTTGCAAGCGCTTCGCGTAGCTCCGAGTCCACTACGCGCGGTCGATACTCGGGCATTCGCTCCTTCACACCCCGTTAACGGCGGCTCGTGTCTTTGGCCCTCGGATTGTGGCCCGTGGCTCCGTTCAGGTCAAGCTGGTCAAGGGGTCATTAGCAATGCCGTCGGGAGGTCATCAGCAGTAATATTGGAGAGTTGTCTGCAATCTTCTCGGACCGGCGCTTGCGCCTCCGGGACGACCTCGGTGGGCACCGTGTCGGGTTGTCGAGGTAATGGGCATCTGATGCGCGAAGCATTCCCTGGGCATCGGATTCTTGCAGGTTCTCCCGATGGGATCCAGACTCTCCCAAGGCCGGGATCCAGACTCACCCCGGAATCGACAGAACCGGCGCCGCCAAGAGCGCCGTTCCACGCACAAATCGGCAGGCTGTGACCTCTCTGATGGGAAGGGGACTTCGGATCAGATGGTCGGGGGTTCGAATCCCTCCGGGCGCGCCAATTCTTGGCCTCGATTCGCGCACTTGCACGGCTTTCCACCGCCACGAAGTCCGTCGAATTGTCTGGGCTAGAGTCTGGGTCCCGCTTGGGCTGTCGGTTGAGTCAGATGCCCGCGATTTGAGCCTCGCGGAGTCAGATGCCCACGGCTAGCGGAGTCAGATGCCCGTGAGCCGTTTGCCTTCAAGCGGCTCGAACCAGGCAGTGTCCTGACGCGACGATCAGATCGCCAATTCGCCGCCGGCGAACTCAGCCGGAGTTATAGGCCGTATCCGGCACCCGTCTCGGCTCGCAGCCACGGCATGGGCGATGCATCTAGGCGAAGCCAACATTGAGTAGATGGGACCTTTGAGGGCGACCCATTCGGCCGGTAGGCCACACATTTCGTCGTCCGCACCCACCTCCGTGCAGATCAGCGCGCCAGCGGGGACGAGGTTGCGGCTCACGCCGGTGATCGTAGCGCTAACCGAACGCACCCGCGGACTTCGAGGATGAGTCGCCGCGTCCTCCAAATTTACGCCGTCGACGGGCGAGTAGGGGAGCCTCTGATTCGAGCTGAGCTTCCGACTGTAAATCGGGTGTCGCCCAGCCTGTCGAGACCGGCGGCCGCTACCCCCAACTCCGTCAGGCTCGTCGCTCGTTCGCTCGGCGGGCAGCGAGGACCTGGTGCGGTATTGCCTTGAACGCGGCGTAGAAGGCCTCCGCCGCGGCAAGGTACTGCCTGAGTTGGCCCTCGCCGGGTGGAGTCCGGTCGTACTTCATTGCATTGCGAGTGGCCCGGAGTGCCTGGAAGCGGCGAGCATAGATGCCCAGGCCCGGCTGGAACGCCTCGGTGTAGATCACGAGACACTCGATGGCGCGGGCGTGAAAGCCGGCCTCGGATCCCAAGAGCTTGTACCCGTGGGCTAGCGCAATCGCCTCGCCGCAAATCATCATCGCCTCTTCCAGGTTGTTCAGGGCAGACGATGTGTGGTTGACGCTGACGGCATGGCGCGCGTCGTCTATGTCTTCCGATGCGATGACGAGGTTGGCGGTGATCCGGCCGTACGTGTCCTCGTCAGAATTCGGCATCGAGGCGCGTGGCGTCTCGATTGAGGAACGCGAGAAAGTCAGCCTGCGTCGTTATGCGAGCCACGATCGCCCCCCTTGAGCCAGATGACTGGGCCGGTGAGAACCTTGTTCAGGAATTCGCTCCCACCGGTGGCCTCAGCTTGGGTATAGGTGGTTGCGTTCACCTGCCGACCCGCATGGCCTGCGATCGTCTCGATTTTGCCAAGCAGATCAAATAGCGACAACGCCCCGGGATCGGTTGCCACCAACATCAGGTCGAGATCGGAATCGGCACGCTGCGAACCCTTGGCGAAGGATCCGTATATCGCCGCAGTCACGATGTTCTGATCATGGCCGATCTCTTCGACGAGTTCTTCGTAGCCGCCGAGCGTCTTGACCGCGATTGACGCCAACTCGTCGAACACGAAGCACCGGGGATTGGCTCGGTAGCGCGATGTTTCACCTTTACCGACCTTCTCAACGAAGCCGTCGGCAACCAGCTGGTTCAGCGTGTTGATCGCGGCCCGCCGGTTCACTGAATCGCGCAGAGCCGCAACGATCTCGATTAGGCGAAACGAGATCTCAGGGTTGATGTAGAAGAGGCCGATCAGCCGCATCGCGGCCGCCGTGCCGAACAGTCCGGACTGGCGCACGCGTAAGGTCCTAAGTGGCGGTGCATCTATAGTGCACTGCGTGTGCAGTATGAGTGCACTACTACCCCGAGTCAACCGCGCCGAGGATTGCGCCGCGACACCAATGCACCGGCGGTTGCGTCCGCCTCGCGGGCGAGTCGACTGTCAACGGGCGGGTGGGGGAGCCCCTGCCTGTCAATCAGAGTACCGAGTCGCCGGCACCTCTCCCATGAGCGCCTTTGGCTCGTTGATTTTCGCGGGCTACCGATGCAAAGGTGGTAGCCGATGGCGTTCGGCGCCTGACTACCGTCTTGAGGCGCCGCGCCCATTGCGTGTTTTCCAGTAAGGAGACAACCCAATTGTGTTGGGTAAGCGGCTCCCCCTAAGATCGATTAGCCCCAGGCACGCTCATCGGGGGACTTGCGGGGGCACGCTATGGAGGGTCTGTCCTATGACCCGTCGAACGCTGCGCCAATTCTCCGCGGTGGTAGTGGCCATGATCATGGTCATGGCCGTCGCGAGTCCGGCATTCGCTGGCACGGCAAAGTGGGGGACGATCTCGTGCCCCAGCCAACCGTCCTTCGGTCACGCAAAGTGGCAGGACGATCTCTACCTCGAGCCGCCGTGGCACTACTACAACAACTGGGCGATCTACTCAGGCAGCGTGAATCTGTGGTACGCCACAGACCGCCAAGGTGAGTACGACGGCGGAAACTGGTACGCCCAGAGCGACTACGCCCTCGACACGAACTATACCTACGCCTACTGCACCTAGAGCAGGGTGAGGAATCCCTGGCAACAGGCCTTCCTCCGAATCGTCCAAGGACCCCGCTCATCGGGATCGGTGCACACGAACCCGGTGTGCGGGGTCCAGTAACTCAGAGAAACTGAGGCGGTCGCCTTCGACTTTGCGACCATTTCGAGTCTTCTCTCCCGCCCGACGCAAGGCCCTGGCATGCTGTGGAGAAGCCGATTCACCAGGTCGGCCTGCCTACGCTTCTAGTAATGTGACCAGTCAGGAGGGTGTTCGAAGACCCTCGCAGTTAACGACGGCCCAGGCGCCATGGGGGGTCCCATGTTTACAGCTTCTACGCCAGGTTCGAGCCCCGCTCAACGCACCATTATCCCGCGTCACCGGCCGGAAGGGTTGCGGCTGCTCGCAATCGCCGCGGCGACCCTGCTCCTCATCACGGCCTGTGGTCCTGGCGCTCCGATTGCCCCAACCGCCGGTACGCCACGCGCCTCAGGCGCGATTTCGATCCCGACTGGCAATCTACCCGCCTACGTCCAATGCATGCTGGACGGCGGGATGAAGATCACCGGCGTCTTCCCTGGCTACCCTGGACAATCTCCGGGTTACGAGTTCGGTGCAGGAGGCGCGATGGATGGGAAGGAGATGCAGGCGCTCGGAACGAAGTGCAACGCCCTGCGGCCGTCGGACCCGCCCTTGAGCGAAGCCGAGATACATGAGATCTACGACCGTTGGGTCGGCGAGTATCACTGCCTCATAGGTCTCGGATACCAGCCCGACCCCCCGCCCTCGGTCGAGAAGTTCGTGGCCGACTGGAACGGACTCGGTCCGTGGATGCCAACCGATGGCATCGACACCAACCACTGGAGCAAAGCGCAATACGACGATGCCAGGGCGAAATGCACGCTCGAGTTCGATACAGGCCCCTCGAATTGATGCGCCGCGCCGCGGGAATCCTGCTGTCGGCAGCACTGCTGGCCTGTGTCGCCGCGCTTGCATATTGGGCTGGTTCCAACGCCGTGGTGCCGCCCTCGCTGCCACTTCAGTCGCACGATCCGATGACATACACCGTGCAGAATGGACCAGTTGGCAGCACCGCCCGGATCTCGGTGAAGGCATCGTGGTCTACGACCCGGACGCTGCGGGCGGGACGTGGCGGGACGCTCACCTCGGTCCTTGTCGCCGGCGGTGCCGAGGTTGCCGAGGGCACCGTCATAGCCACTGTCGATCTGCAGCCTATCGTCGTCGCAACCGGATCTGTTCCGATGTTCCGAACGCTGGAGTCCGGGGTCGACGGCCCTGACGTCGCGCAGTTCGAGCAACTCCTTTCGGCCAAAGGTTTCTACAAGGGCGCCATCGACGGCCACTTCCGAGCCTCCACCGCGGCGGCCACGAAGCTCTGGCAGAAGTCGATAGGCGCGCCGCAGACCGGACTCGTCGAGGCCGGAGATCTTTTCTTCGTCGAGAGCCTGCCGGCACGGATCGAGGTCGTCCCGGAGACCGGCGAGATCGTCGCCCCGGGCGGTGAGTTCGTGAGGATCCTGGGCGCGGCTCCGGACTTCGTCGCCTCGACTACCGCCTCGGAGCTGGCGAGCCTTCGCTCGGGCCAGACCATCTCGATCGGCGCCCCGAACGGTGGCACCTGGACCGGGACTCTGGGCACCTTCGAGGCCGCGACCAACGGCGCCCCCGGCAGCTATACGGCGACCATCACGGGGCCGCTATGCGGGAACGAATGCGGCCTCGTGCCGGTGAAGGGCGAGACGGCGCTTCAAGGCACCATCGAGCTCGTTCCCGAGACATCGGGTCCCGTCGTGCCCACCTCGGCGCTGGTGGTGCAACCATCGGGCGGTTCGGCGCTGACTATGGCGGACGGGTCGACCCGCACAGTGACGATCGTCGCCGAGGCGAACGGATTCGCCGTCGTCAAGGGGATCGAAGCAGGCGCGGTCATCCGGCTGCCGGCGCCCCCGGCGACATGATCGAAGCCTCCGATCTCACCTTCGGCTACCGGCGCGGCCACCCGGTGATCGGCGGCTGGAGCGCCTCGATCGCCGCGGGCGAGATCGCGGCGATCGTCGGCCCGTCGGGGAGCGGCAAATCGACCCTTCTCTACATCCTGGGGACACTCGTCCGGCCCTGGTCGGGCAGCCTGCGGCTTGGCGGTTCGAGCATCGAGCGGATGGGCGACGGAGCGCGCTCGGATCTTCGGTCGGCGATGATCGGCTTCGTCTTCCAGGACGCCATCCTCGATCCCCGCCGCTCCATCCTCGACAACGTTCTCGAAGGCGCGATCTATCGCGGCGACTCGCGCCAGGCCGCGGCCGAACGCGCCAGGATGCTGCTCGATCGGCTCGACGTCGGCGTCGAGGGCAAGCGCCGGGCCAATGATCTCTCGGGCGGGCAGGCGCAGCGGGTCGCGCTGTGCCGCGCACTGCTCGGCGATCCGGCGGTCATCCTGGCGGACGAGCCGACGGGCAACCTGGACCGGGCGAATGCCGAGGTGGTCGAGGGGACCCTGTTCGAGCAGGCCCACTCGGGCTCGACGGTGGTGATCGTGACTCACGACGAGGCCCTCGCCGCCCGCTGCGATCGGGTGTTTCGGCTGTGAACCGCTCCTGGTGGCGACTCGCCCCTGAGTCCGCCCGGATCGCATTGGCGACCCGGGTCGTGTCGGGCCTCGTACTCATCCTGGCCTTCGTCGTGCCGGTTCTCGTCCTCGCGACTGCGGGCGGCAGCATCGAGTCCCAGGCCGCGATCATCGGCCGGATAGACGAGACCGGCACGACCGTCATAACCCTTGTTGGCACCGGACCCGAGGCGGTGATCCCAGCCTCGGCCGTGGATCGGATCGGCCGCATGAGCGGCGTGGCGTGGGTCGTGGGCCTCGGGCCCGTCAACGACGTCCGAACCGAAAGCACGGGCGGGAGTCCGACGCCTGCTCGCACGTATCGGGCGGTGCGGGCGCCAGTGCGCTTCGGCGCGAGCGCGGGCGCGGGAGCGTTCGTGTCCGAGGCGAGCGCGGCGCGACTCGGTATCGCCGGTGCCTATTCGGTGCTCGACCCCGGAGCGGTCCCGGTCGTGGGCTGGTTCGAGGCGGACGATCCGCTGGCCGATCTCAATTCGTTCGTCCTCACGCCGAGCCGCGACGAGAGCTTGGCGCTCGATCGGATCATCGTGGCCGCGAGCGACGCAGGCTGGGTCGACGAGATCGCCGCGAACCTCAAGACGATGGCCGGGCTCGGAACGAGTACCGACGTTACCGTGCAGCGGAGCCAGAGCCTGCTCGACGCCAGGGCTGCCGTTGCCGACGAAGTGGCCCGACGTGACCGCGAGATGGTCGTGGTCATCCTCGCTGCGGCGACCGCACTCGCGTCGATCGTCGTCTTCACCGGGACCATCGCGAGCCGGCGGGACTTCGGCCGGCGCCGGGCCCTGGGTGCCTCGCAACGCCAGCTCACGATCCTGGTGATGCTTACGACCCTGTGGCCCGCGCTCCTCGGGGCGGCTCTCGGGACGGCGGCCGGCACCGCCTATCTCGCCTCGACGCTTGGCTACTGGCCTGGCCCGGCGTTCCCCGTGTCTGTGGGCGTTCTGATGGTCATCGCGCTGGTGTGTTCGTCGGCGCCGCCGGCCGCCATCGCCGCCACGCGGGATCCATTGCGCGTCCTCCGCGTACCCTGATAGCCCTATCAGCTGTCGAGTCCCTTTCCCAGGGTTGCCCGCACGCGCCCGATAGCGACGAAGCCTGGGCATCTACGGTTGGTTGACCCAGACCCACTCTTGGGCAGGTGCGCAGAACTGGAGCGTCTTTGCTCCCCAGCGAACGAATTGGCTCGGGAACGTCTGGGACATGGGATATGCCGATATCCTGCAGATAGATTTCGATCGGAACGGCTCGAAAGACCACACCATGCTCGTGACGACATGGGCCCTCGTCAGAGAGATACATGACATACCACACGACGAATACACTGAATCGAAGTCTTAGCAGCATCCTTGCCGCCTACCCCAACGCCTGGTACTACGCGTACAGGACGTGAGCGTGAAGTCTTGGCTCGTAGCGACGCTGTTCGTCCCGGTGCTGGTCGCCGGATGCTTATCGGGCGCGGAGACAGGCGGCCGCGAGTCCAAAGAGGCTCTGGTCCAAGCCTACCTGACTGCGCTCCAGGCAGGTGATTCGAACGCAATGCTCTCGCTCGTCAACCCGCGCGTGGAGGCCCAGGAAGAGGTAGCTGGCGCGATACGGAAGAACGGTGGTCAATCGCTCAAGGACTTCACTGTTAGCTATCTCGACGAGTTCGGCGGCATCTATATTGTGGCGACCGTGGACTGCGCAAACGCCGGAGATGGCTCGGAGCTCCAGCTGACCATCCCGATGAGCCGTGACAATGGTCGCTACTACCTCGCGCTGGGCCAGGCCGCCCCGACTCGGAGCGAAGCGGACACCGTCAGCCCGTCGGCCAAGGCGCCTTAGGCTCTCACTCCATTGCGGGGCCAAGCGGTTGCGCCGTGGCAGGGCGCCAGCGGGCGATCTGATCGGCGATGAACGCCTCGACGTGCTCGCGTCGGACCGCGCGGGCTCGATGGGCTCTTCCGATCGAGTGGGAACCGCCTAGGAGCGCGACTTCCTCCTCATAGGTGCGGAGGATCTTGAGGTCCAAATTCTCGGCCTCGCACGAGAGAGCGCTGAGGCAAGCCCGCAGTCCCGCGGACCGGCCCGGAAGACGAGATATCTGGTCTTCCTGGGCTGCTGGAGACCGCTCAGCGCACTCTCGCGACTGCCCTTACACACTCCGGCCGGTGCCGGGAAGCCGAGGTGGCCCTACTGAGGCGGGGACGCCGAGGTCCTAGCCATCGGCGCGAAGGATGCGCCTCGTCCCCTCAGCGAGCTCGCGACCGATCCGAAATCACGGCGAGGCGAGTACGAGGTCGGCAGGAAACGGGCCGGCTCGCCGTGGCGGCTCAGGTCCGTCCATAGGCTGAGCGCCTCCCCGATCGGCACGCGGAAGTCGCGCTCGCCGTGGATCACGAGCATTGGCGTCTTGATGGAGCAGCGGTGCAGACCCGAACGCATCTGACCAGCCGTGAGCGTCAGCCTCCGGCGTCGGATGGATTGTCATCGACTGGACTCCCAAGACCTCGACCTTCTTGGGCGACCCGTACCGGCGGCCCGACCTGTACGAGGTTCAGTCGCCGGTCGCCCACATCGGCTCAGAAGCTTCCTGTTGTCCTCCGGCGGCATCCGCCGCGTTCTTAGCTCGACCGCATCGAGGTTGCACTCCTGCCCTATTGGGTCAGCGAGTGCTCGCTCGATCGCCGAGCCGCTGTTTTGGTCCTCGCTCCGCCTAGCTGCTAGACCTCGCCTGGGGTCGAGTTCAGGAGGCGGAGCGAGAACGCCATGACCCTACGCCCTCGACATCGTTCCCGCAAGGCATTGTGTACGTTACCGTGTCAAGTCTCACCGTACGGGTTACTGCCTCAATGCCGTGCACAAAATGGCTTGCCCGCCAAGCCGAGCCGGAGTAGGGTGAGAACGACGACAAGTTCCAGCTCATCCCCCACGCGACGTGCTGAGATCGGACATAGTGGGCAACGAGGAGGTCAGCTCGGCGCAATTCGTCCGGAGAGGAGAGTCCGTGACCATCGGTGGCGTTCTCGATGCCATGGGGACGCGCGAGCTGCGCGCCAGTCTTCGGGCCATCGTGGAGAAAGTGGAAGCCGGCAGCCCGGTCGTGTGCCTCAAGGACGGTCAGCCGCTCGCGGTCATGATCAGCCACGAGGAAGCTGAGCGCTGGCGTAAGGTCGAGGACTCGCTGGCGACCCTCCATGCGCTCAACGTTTACCCCGAGGCGCTGGCCGACCCCTCCGAGCTCGCCGACCTCGCGTCCTTGAAACCACCCGACCGCGCCACCATCCGAAGGCTAACCTCGGAGCCGCGAGCGATCCTCTCGCCACTCCGCACGATCGGCGTGTCCGATGCCCGTGCCGCATTCGCGACGTTGGTGGCCGAGGTGGCCCAAGGCCGGGTCCGAACGATCGTCGCCAGAGGTCACTGAACCGCCCTGGCTGTCGCGGTGATCCCGGCGCCGGAGTACGACCGTCTCCGTGCCCTGGCGCGATCGGTCAGCTGGTTCCGCGGCGCTGGGTTGGATCTGGCCGCCGCAACCGAAAAAGAGATCGTCGACTTTGTCCGCGGCCAGCGAATGGGAACGAGTGGTGCCGAGCATCGAGCCGAGAATGCGAGCTAGCCAGGATCGCGGCTGTCCCCGCAGCTGAGTTGGGCGGCCAGAGCCAAATAACAGAAATCACAAACGTTGTTATTGGGGCCTAGAGTCGATCGCCTGGGCTCAGGCGTCGGTGCGCGGCCAGGGCGCGCTCGCTGGCGGCGCTCGCACCGTAGCGCTCGAGCATTTGGCGGCTCCTCCAGCCTGCCAGCCGCATAAGGTCGGTTTCCGCACCGCCCCCGGCAAGCCAGCTATGCGCAAAGGTGTGGCGAAGTTGGTGGGCGTGGAGCGAACCGCCCAGCCCCGCTTGCTTGCCACGTTGACGGATCACCTGGGCGATCCCAGAGTCGGTCAGGCGGCCACGCCGGCCAAGCCATAACCAGGGCTCATTCGCTCGGGCCAGTTGTGCGCGGAGGCGCAAGTAGCGGTCTAGCGCTCGAATCGTCTTGGCTCCGATGCCCACGACACGTTCGCGACGACCCTTGCCCAGGACGCGGAGGATCCCCTGGTCGAGATCGAAATCGTTGTTCGCATCGTCCGTCGTGTCGTACCGAAGGTTGGCGACCTCGGCGCGACGCGCTCCGGTATCGATGAATACCCGAAGCAGGGCCGCGTCCCGTCGATCCTCGAAGGTGTGGCCGTGTTCGCAGGTCGCGAGAAGACGGCGGAGCTCGTCGTCGTGAAGGATTGCGGGCGGTTGTTCGGGCACGTGGGGAGGGCGGATCTTCGCCATCGGCGAAGCCTCGATCTCTTCTTCTTCGACGAGCCAGGCGAAGAACCTCTGGAGGCCGCGGTAGCGGTTTGCGGCAGTGGCAGGCCGCCAACGCTGCAATTGGTCGGTGATGAACGCTTCGATGTGGTCACGGCGAACCAGCCCGACATCGAGTGGCATCGCATGCTCTCTCAGGAAGCCTTCGAAGATCGAGACGGCTTCCCGATAGGTCTTCAGAGTGCTCGCTGCGACATTGGCCGCACGAAGGTAGCGGCCATAGGAGGCGAGGCTGGCAGAGATGTCGCGGGGCACGCTATCATGGGCGCCGCGTTGGCGAGATTCGTGCATCGTCCTTGGTCTTGGTTGGCTATGGGTCGGTCACAATCAGCAGCTGAACAAGCATAGTGCAATCGTCAGAATCGGCGAATCGTCGGTTATCAGCTGTATCCAAGCGTGAAACTCGCGCCGACATAGCTCAGCGGTAGAGCAGCTGTTTCGTAAACAGCAGGTCCTCGGTTCGAATCCGAGTGTCGGCTCCACTCCCCCGATCCACGCTCAGGAAGACCTGCTATCTGGTCTTCCGGTGGGTGAAACGGGACAGCGGGGCTCGCCACAAGGCTCGAAGACCTGCTAACTTGCATTCGGGGTACGCATTCCGGAGCAGCCGTGGAGGCGCTATATGCGTACCAGAACCCCGTTGTCGACCGCCCCTTCTATCTCCCTGCCCGACGCGTTCCAGGCGGAGCTCGATTCGTTCCTGCTCTCCTGCGAGGCCGAGAATCTCGCGCCGAAGACCCGCCGGACATACCAGGAGGCGGTCGCGCTTCTCGGCCAATTCCTGGTCGAGCGAGGCATGCCGACCGATCCGGCGAGCTTGCGACGCGAGCATGTCGAGGCCTTCATCGCCGATCAGATCGCTCGCTGGCGCCCGAACACCGCCCGCAACCGCCATCTGGCGTTGAAGCGCTTCTTCGACTGGCTGACCGAGGAGGGGCTGACCGAGACCTCGCCGATGGCCCGAATGCGTCCGCCGCGGGTGCCGGATGAGCCCGTGCCGCTGATCCGTGAGGACGCCGTCCGAGCCCTCCTACGCGCCTGCGAAGGCCATCTATTCAACGACCGCCGCGACGCTGCCCTCGTGCGCCTGCTTCTCGATTCGGGTGCCCGTCGGAGCGAGATCGCCGGGCTCGACGGTCGACTCGATCGACCTGCGCGAGAAGACCGCGACGGTGCTCGGCAAGGGTCTTCGGCCTCGGATCATTACCTTCGGGCCGCGCACCGCCCAGGCGCTCGATCGCTACCTGCGGGAGCGCCGAGGCCATCGCGACGCTGGACGGCCCGAACTTTGGCTCGGCCACAATGGCCCGGTCCGGAGCGACGGCATCGGCGACATCCTCGAACGTCGATCCGAAGCGGCAGGCTTGCCGCGTATCGGCGCCCACGCGTTCCGGCATCTCTTCGCCCACACGCTGCTGTCCGCCGGCATGCAGGAGACCGACCTCATGCGGCTCGCTGGCTGGCGGAGCCGCCAGATGGTGGCTCGCTATGCCGCTTCGGCCGGGACCGACCGGGCGATCGCCGCCTACCGGAGGATCGCACCGAGCGACAAGTATTGACGTCCGCCCCGGAATGTGTGCGCCTCTCGGCCCGCCTACGAGTCAACATCTCGGCCACCGGACTTGACCGGCTAACTTCCTCCCGACGACGCAGCAAAGGTTGCGGCCGAGAACCCCCTACCCGATCGTCGAGACCAGCCTGAGCGCCGCGACAACGACCCCCGACCTCTAGGATTCTCACGCTGGACGGGGTGACCCCGAGCGCCGAGTCCATCCTCACCGGGCTGTACGGCGTCACGAGCGGGATTCACGCTGGAGACCGCCACTTCGGCCATCGTGGTGCCCCTTACGTCGTCGATTTCTCACTTCCAACGACGCGAGGATGACGCGGTGGCCGTTTCGCTTCACGGCCTACCCGCTGTTACACCACGTCTAGGGACACGACCTCTCAGCTCGGACTTGATGGGAGCACGGACATTGGTGATGCCCGGAGCCGACCGTTCTCCATGTTCGCGTCATACTCAAACCAAACCACCCAGCCGTCCCGGACCGATATATCGGCGGAGTTGCCCTCAGTCTTGATCTGAACAGGCGCAGACCAACCTCGTTGCCAGGCTGTTAGGACATCGCGCCCGGTTGCGCGCCCGCCTTCCACTTCCCACCAAAACACCGTGCCCGATCCACAGGCAATTGAGTCGATACCAGGGTCGCCATCTGCGCTTGGAATGGGGCTTTCTGGCTCGCTCTTTACGAATGGTGCGCTGGCAACGTACACGCGTTGAGAAACTGGAGACCCTGTGCTGCCCCGGCTCGCCCCAGGGTCTGATTGCCAGGCAACGAGGTCACTACATCCGGCGACGTCGAAGCCGTCGGTTCCAATAAGTGTTGATCCCGCGGAGGCGGTCCAGTAAAAGAGGCGCATATGTCCGATCGAGTCATGCGCTGTGTCGCTGACGCCCGTCGAGTAGATGATCCCTCCGTCGGCAAGAGCAAGATCGTACAGGACGCGATCAACAGGGATCGTTTGCTGAACGTGCCCGGCCGCGTCCCACAACTCGATCTGCCAGCTGCCGTCGGGGAGTTCCTCAGCCGCGGCAAGGGTATGTCCGTCCCACCTAATCTGGGACACGTATTTCTTTCCGCCGATTGCAGGCATGCTATCTTCCGCAACGACCGATACGACTCGGGTGGCTAGATCCATGCGCCGGACCGTCCATTTGGTGAGGTCGGTGTTGACATCAGCCCCACTGTGAGCGTACTCGATCCAAAAGAGTTGGCCTGCGCCAAGCTGAGGCCACCAGATCTCTTCCTTCTTGCCGTTGGCCTCCGGTGCTACATAGGCAACGCCAATCGGGCCCGCACGCAAGTCGCCGAGCCACAGACTGGTCTCATGGCTAAAGTCGCGAGCATTGAACGCAACAAGCGTTCCATCGTTTGAGAGTTGCAGCGGGGCCGGGTCACCGAAGGAGCCCACGTCCTGGCACAGATCGTCTCCAGGCGGGATCGTCACTGTCTGGAATGCGTAATGAGTTGGGGGCGTCGACGTAAGCGGTTCCCGGCAAGTCGATGACGAAATTGCGCCCATCGAAACGGTTGAACGAACCGGCTCCTGGCTCGACGTCGATTTCTGTGGCGACGCAGTTATCGGTGCGTCCGGCGGAACCGCCGATCCGCACCCAAGCAAGAGAAAGGACACTGCGAGGACCCCTATCCTCGCAGTCGCGTGCATCGTCATTGCCTAATAGGGGTAATCAAGAACGCCTCGGTTGAGTCGTCGGGCAGGTAGCAGATGACGACGGCGACCGTACCGACCTGCGACCATACGGGGGCGACGAACTGGGAGGCAGCCAGACGGATTGGTGCGCTTGGCGAATCGAGGAATGCGATCGAGTTTGTACTGTCTTGCGTGACCGCGACAACTCCGGTGACGGAGACGCTCACCCGATCTGCAGCCTGAGATGCGATCGTCACAGCCTGCCTGTCGATGCCCCACTCAGTCAGCAAGGAGCCGGGATCGGACGAAACGGTGTACAGGCGCTGGCCGTCTGCCCAAGCGATGGAGTTCACGGGTCGATCGCCCAGGCTCTCCGCCTTGCTCGTCGCCAGGTTGAGGATGAATGGCAGCGTCCCAGTACCGGCGACGCAGTCGGAAATGGCCACATTTAGCCCGTCCGGGCTGAAGAGAACGGCGAGCCCAATGACGCTGCAATCCAGGCTCTCAGCGGCGGCGAGCCTTGCTCCAGACAACCCCACAACCTCGGGCCAAGCCCGCAGCGTCTTCGCATTTACGTGCAGTACGGCGAGTTTCTGGCCGTCATTCGACCAAGCGACCGGGCGCCCTGCGCGAGGCTGGCTCAGCTGCCCGTTGGACCACAGAACGTACTCGCTCGAGTTCGCCAGCGGCAGGGCGATTTCGCCGCGCCCGCTGCCGATCAGACCCTCGCCGTACGTTCCTGGAATCTGCGTGAGGGCGATCATGCCGACCTGACCGATGAAGGCGTTTCCTTGAATCTGCTCGGTGGGATCGGGCCACTGGAGCACGACATAGCGCTCGGCATCGATCCAGGCCAGGTCCCTGCCGGAGACGTCGCCGAGACTCTTGCCCGCACGGCTGAAGAAGTGAACGATGGCATGGTCCGCAAACCCGGATTCGTCCAGGAGCGCGAAGGTCGCTCCGTCGGGGGCCCATCGCACGGCGACAAGGCTGGGGGCGCGGGTAATCACGAGAGCGCGAGAGTCCAAGGCAGGCGTCGTAGGTGCCGTGGCTGTGGCCGTGGCGGCGGTCGGCGATCTAGTTGGCGCCTCCGAGCTTGCCACTGGCGACGCTGCGACCGGAACGACCGGCCCGCGCGTCCACACGGAGAGCGCGATCGCCAGGACCACCACGACGATCCCGGCCGCGGCCAGACCGGGCGCAAGGGCGGTGCGGACGGCACGGTCGGCAGGCCGGCGAGCGGTCGTGACAGCCAGGACCTCCGCGAGCGGCGGTCTTCGCGGTCCGTCGCCGTCTATCGCCTCGTTGAGCTGAGCAGTCAGGCGCCGCAGCGCCTGGTCCGATCCGTTCTCGTCCATCACGTCAGCATTTCCGGCCGGCGACGAAGCGTCGCGAGCGCTCTCGATAGCAGACTCCGAACACCCCCGGGCGAGACGCCTAAGATCTGGCCGATCGCCTCGTCTGACAGGTCGAACTGGTAGCGAAGCAAGAGCGCCTCACTCTGTCGATCGGGGAGCGCACGGCAGAGTTCAGCGAACCAGAGCCAGATCTCGGCGCGATCGATCGATCGGTCGTCCGAGCGGTCGGAAATGGCAGACAAGGGAAGCCAACCGAACAGTCGGCTTCGGCGTTGGCGGTCGATGACCACCCGCCGTGCTATCAAAAGAAGCCACGGCAGGACCTCGCCCTTCGGTCGGCGGCCCTCGTTCCAGGACGAATAGGCCCGCCGGTAGGTCTCAGAGGCTACGTCCTCTGCGTCTTCACGATGACGGGTAAGCACCCACGCATACCGATACACCCTCTGCCAGGTCGCGAGGTATGCAGCCTCGAATTCAGGTCGATCTGCGATGGCCACGAATGGCTCTCTCAGCACCACTGCATCTTGCATCAGCGTTTCAACGCTCCAGGGTTCAAGCACCTACAAAGGAACACGAACGAACGGGTCAATCCGTGTCGCCGACAAACCGACTATTTTCCAGCCCACGCGCCCACGGCCAGGAGACACCAAGCAGCCTGGCGTGTCCTTTCGGGCGAGCAGGGGACCGTCGGATTCTCGGAACGCCGAAAGACCGGTGCGAGATCCCTCATTCTCGCTTTGGGCCCTGCACTGGCGTGTCATAGGGTCCACTCTCGGTTCGTCACGTTTGAACGGCCATCATTGACGGGACTTCGGCCGCAGCCATCGCGCCCGATCTCGGGGCACTCCCCAGACTAGAGCGTTGGATCGCCCCAGGCGCGCCTTCAGTCACTGCTCGTTCTCAGCACCAGAAGGCGCTGTGCCTGCTCGGCGACCTTCGCATCTCCACTGTGCGCGAGAGACCGCACAAGCCATATGGGCGCCTGAGGCATCGTCGGATCGGCCGAGAGGTGGCGATGGACGAGATGCGATCCGAGGAGCTGTTCGTCGGCCTCATAGCTCCGGCACAACATATCAGCGCACTCCCTCGAGGTGGTGCCAACCAACGGGCGAGAAGGCATCCATGACTACAGCGTCTTGACGGCCCGCCCCGCAGCCGCCACACTTTGTATGGCACAGACATAGAAAGTATGGAGGCGCATGCTCTCCCGTTCGGTCGCCAGGGTGAACTCCGTGTTGATGCTGCATCCTGAGGTGCCGCTCACCACCGCCGACGTTGCGCGTGCCTCGGAGCTGAAGTACACGCCGGCGGCGTCGGCGGTAGCGACGCTGGAGCGGCGTGGCCTGATCCGCCGGGTCCGGCGTCTCGGCCAGGACGCGTTTGAGCCAAACCGCGACGACCCGCACTATCCGATGGCCTACGGAACGGCGCTTGTCGATCTCTCCTTGGCGGACGCCCTCCGCGGCGAGCATGTCCAGGCGGTGTTTGCCTATGGGTCGCTCGCGCTAGCTGGGGGAGGCACCGCAAGCAGCGATCTGGACCTTCTGATCGTCGGTGACATCGCCGACCGCGACGCACTCGTCGAGCGCCTCGCCGTGCTTGGGGCCCGCATCGGCCGCTCGATCGACCCCTTCATCCTGACGCCCGAACAATTCGATCAGGCGACCCGCGAACACGATGCTCACGTCAAATCGGCGCTGGCCGGCGTTCGCATCATGGGCGCCGTCTGATGGCCACACCGACGAAGGCTCAGCTCGCCACAGCGCGAGGTTTCCTCGCCCGAGCGGCCGCTCGGTTCAATGGCGCTGCCGCAGCCGTGGCGCGACCGAACCCGACCGAAGGAGAGTTCGACAACAACTTCGACGGCGTCGTGACCGGCATCTTCCACGTCGTCGACGCGTTCGAGCTGATCACGACCGGCCTTCGCCGAGAGGCGCGCGAGGCCGAACAGGCGACCCGGATTCGATCCGCCGTGCTCGCCCTCGGTCAGGCCGGCGTTCCGGATGTGCCGGCCGCCACCCGCCTGGTCGGGCTCAATACGCGCCGGAACACGTCTGTCCACGGCGAGTGGCTCGAAGTGCTCGATCCTGACGCGCTACTCGATGCGATCAAGGCCGGACGGTTGCTGCTCGCAGCCGTGGAACGCTACGCGAAGGACCATGGGGTCGCGGTATAGCCGACGCCCCGCTCTCAAGGCGTCCTTCCGCAGATGAGGCGCCGACGGTCAGGCGACCGCCCATGGCAATCTCACCCCGCTGATTGCTGCTGCGCCTCGCTAGTCCCGGCGCGGCGCGCTCGAACGAAATCGATGATCTGCTGCTCCGTCGCTGTGGCCAGGTCCAACCCAGCGCCGCGGAACCAGCTGACCACCCGGTTGAGGGCGCGAAGGCGGTCGTATTCCGGCGCCGGGATGACGGCAACTGCCAGATGACCTCGGGCGACGATCGTTCGAACCCGACCTTGCCCCACATCCCCGACTAGCGTGGAGAAGGCAGCCCGGGCATCCGAGACGCCGACCGTCCGAAGTGGCGAGAGGATCGCCCGGGGCTCCGACTGAGCCTTCGGATGGTGGCGAGGTTTGGCGGCTGGAGCGAGGCGAGATCGGCGAGCTCCGAGGGGTCAGCCAATGCTTCCGGATACACGCCCAGCGCGTGGAGGACCGCGAGCGCATCTTCGATCTTGCGCCAGTGCTCGGCTTCCTCGTGGCTGATTATGACCGCGAGGGGTTGCCCGTCCTTGAGACACACGACCGGGTTGCCCGCTTCCACCTTCTCGACGACTGCCCGAAGGTTGGCGCGCAGCTCGCGCATCCCCATGGCTTCGAGAACGCCACCGATGGTCACGACGTCTCCTCCCCGGTGTGGTCTTCGGCGTCACCGTACTCCGGCTCGGCTTTCCGGGCAAGTCATTGTGTGCACGAGATTGAAGCGATAACCCGTACAGTGGGACACGTACCCGGTCACGTACACAATGTCTTGCGAACCAGCTGATGAGGGCGTAGGGTCAGACAGTGCTCGCTCCGCCTCCTGAACTCGGCCCCAGGCGCGGTCTAGCAGGAGGCGTAGCGAGACGAGCAACATCCCGGCGATCGAGTGACGGCTCGCTTCCCAGCAGGGCAGGAGCCACAGTCCAACCGCCGGGCAACGCGGGAAGGACAGGACGTTTCTGGAGATGGACGAGGCAGAACGGGCCAGTCGGGCCCTTCGCGGGAGGATCGGTGCACACCGACTCCACGCGACCCACGACCCTCGCGAGACGACCAAGGCCGCCAGGCTCGCCTTCATGTCGTCGTTCGAGCGAGAGGTCGACCCCGACGGTCTGCTCGAACCCGAAGAGCGCGCTCGGCGTGCCAGCTCATGCCCGAGCCGCCCATTTCGCACGCCTCGCCTATCTGTCCGCCCGGGCGCGAGCAGCGCGTGCGCGACGACCCCAGCCGCGGCACGGCGATCTGCTCTAGCGCGATCGCGAGGATGCTCCTCCCAGCAACCCGGATAGCCACGACGCACCGCTCGACCGCCCAAGGACCGAGCGGGCTTCGCTGTGCCTGCCGCCGAGCGGCGACGACCACCCGGCGAACCTGGCGTCGGGCGCTGCATCGAACCGTCGTTGGACAGCGTCGACCCGCGACAACCCAATGTCGCGATTTCACGCTCAATTCGTCGGCGGAACGGACGCAACTTCCATGAGCAACCGTCCTTCGACTCAAGCTCATGTCGTACGTACCCACATCGACGTCAGCCTTCTCCAGCTCTCCGATCGCGCATGCCTTCGACTCCTCGAACACACGCGCGTCGCCACTGCCAGTCAGCTCACGGACCTCATCTATCCATCCCTCCGCACAGCTCTCCGACGAACACGCAAGCTCTACCTAGATCGCCTGATCACACGAGAATCCCTCCCAGCTGAACGCGGTGGAATCCCTCTGGCCTACCGCCTCTCGCAATCCGGTCGTCGTCGCCTTCACCTCAACGCCTACCGATCACCCGGCCTCGTCACGCTCCGCCACGCACTCGACGGCGTCGAGTTCGTCGCGTCCCTCGTCGGCTACGATCCTGGACTTGTCCAGCTCTGGCTGACCGAGTCACACATCCCGCATTTCGCGGACGGCGTGCAGCCCGACCAGCTCGTCGTTATCGACACCGGCGAGGCTTCCGCGCTGCTCCTGGTCGAAGTCGACGAGTCGACCGAACGACCGCCCGTCATCCGCGAGCGTCTCGAGGTCTACGCCAAGCTCTTCGAAGATCGACTAACCGGCTGGCATCTGCTCTGGGTCGTCAACAGCACGGAACGTCTCGCGCGCCTGCGCCAGATCGCTGGACCGACGAAGACCCCGACCCTTGTCGGCCGATGCTGGGGCGTCTCGATCGGCGACGTGTCCGGACTGGGCGCCGATGCCGAAGTCATCGCCGTCGTCGGGAATGCGGAGCCTCGGCAGCTTCGGGCGCTGGCCACCGACCCGAAGGCCCGCCTCAGCAACCAACCCGTCGGCTCACACGCCTGGATCGAACTCCTGGCAAACGGTGGTCGCGAAGAGCTGATCGGGTCCTGGCCCGGCGTCGAACGCCATCCGGCGGCGGCCCCTTTGGAGGAAGCTGAGTCGACTTCAACGGCAAAGCTGGAACCCGTGGAGGTCGCCCACGCCGAACTCGAAAGCCTGCTGGCCGCCCCTCCGGATTCACCAACGACCGCCGTGCCGGTTACGACCGAAATGCCAGCTGCGCCTGACGACCCGGACGAGGATCTCCTGCTCATGTTCGGTGGCGAACTCGTGCGGCTGATCCTGGCTGCTGGCGGCGAGGGATCGCGCGCGTCACGGGCCTATGAGCTTCTTGCCCAGCGTGGCGCTGCGGACTACCTGCTCGACGACCTAGAACCCCTATGCCGCTCAAAAGAGCCGGACCTGCAGCTGCGGGCGGTGGGAGTCATCCGATGCCTACGACTGCCCTCCGACGACCTACTCCGCCAGCGGACTCGGGACCTTCTCCTCCGGCTTGTGGATCAGCGCAATGAGCCCGCCGTCGTCGCTGCCGCACTTGCCGCCCTGGGAACCTCGGAGACCCGGGTCGAGGGTGACTCCTGACCCTCTCACACCAAGCATTGCCGCAGGCAACAACTCGCCCAACAAGTTGGCGCCGAGGGTCCCCGACCGGAGTAAGATCGCCCCGTCAACCGCGTCCTCGGAGGCAATAGACAGCAGGGCTAGAACCACCCCACGAGGGCCTGCTAACTGAGCGGTTTACGCACGGATTTCCACGCTTGGGCCACTGCGTAAGGGCCGTTCCAGTTCGTAAACAGCAGGTCCTCGGTTCGAATCCGAGTGTCGGCTCCACTTTCCCCTCGTGAAATGACCCGATGGCCGGTCCATGCCCGGTGATGGATGCAGAACGGGATGCAGAATGCTTTCGGAATGGTCCCCACTGAAGGGCCGGGCACGGCTACTTCGCCTTTGTCAGGGCGGCGTTGAGCGCGTCGGCGGCCTGACGGTCCTGCACCTCGGCGCCACTCGTGTAGTTCCGGGCCATCGCGACCGTCGCATGACCGGCCCGGCGTTGCCTGACGTCTTCGGGGACGCCGGCGTCCGCCAGCAACGTCAGCGAGCTGTGCCGCAGTTGGTGCTGGGTCATCCTTGGGAGCCCAAGCCGCTCGGTCGCTCGGTGAAGTTCGCGCACCGTTTCGTCCGAACGGACCGGGTGCCCCTTCCTGGTCAGGAAGATCAGGCCCTCGCCGAAGACGCTCGCGGGGAACGCGGCCAACATGCGCCGGCGCTGCTCGCGGAGAGCTCTGACCGCGAACAAGGGGAGGGCAATTCGATCGAGCGTACGCGCGGCCTTCGTCTTGTCTCGGACCCACTCATCACCGCGGCGCGTGAGCTGGTATGCCACGGTCACCGTGCGGGCTTTGAAGTCCACATCGGCCCAGGTGATACCCAGCGCCTCATTGACGCGGGTTCCGGTGCCGAGCAGAAGGGCCCACAGCGCTCCGTATGGGTCGCGTGCCGTGCCCGCGATGAGCATTGCGGCCTCGTTAGCCGTGAGAGTCACTGAATGAACCGACTTGACCCGCGGCGCGCGCACCGCAGCCAGCGGGGAGCGGATGAGCAGCCGTGCCTCGACGGCGTCGTTCAGGGCGCCGCGGAGCACGTTATGCGCATGAAGCTCGGTCCGCGGAGTCGCAGACAGCGCCGCCAGTGCCCGCTCCACCTGACTGGGCCGCAACTCCGACAGCTTCACCGTCCCGAGTGAAATGGACAGCAATCCGACCACACGCCGGTACTCGCGCATCGTGTTCGGGCGGACAACGCCTTCTTTGTCAGCGAGCCGCGACGCGAGGTAGCCACGGAGGGTCAACCTCCGCGGGACGCTCACCTCGGCGTCTCGCTCCTCGATCAGCTGCTTGAGCTTCTCGCGGGCGCCGGCCTCCGTGTCGTCCCAGGGGTCCGCTCGGACCGGACGCGATCGGCGGCCGTCCCACATCGTCACCTGGGCGTGCCAGTGACCGCGGCGCTGATAGACCGAGCCCTGATTGTGGCCGCGCATCCGAGACTCCCGGTGGGGCGACTGTTCGCTCTGCAATGTAGGCCTCCAAGGCTACGACGGGGATCCGGATCAGCGCTCCGAAGCGGGCATGGGCAAGACGACCGGACCGGCACTCGCGACGCACGAAGCCATCCGACACTGACAGCCGCGCAGCTGCCGCCGCTGGGGAGACATGCGTCACGCTGACCTCAGCCACTGCTCTGCAGACCCGTCCGATGCGACCCGCCAGTCGCTCTCAAGCTCGCTGCTTTCGAGTAAGGCCGCTCACGACGATGCAGCCGCTCCGCCTGGCCACGGCCTGACACGGCAGTACCCGCGCTCGCTCGACAGCTCGCCGCCACGGCCCGCTCGGCAGGACTCAGGCCCGATCCGGCGTAGTGGAAGCTCCGTCGGATGACGACCTGGTCCCCGACGGCTCTGTCGCAGATCCAGGCAAGCCAGGGATCGGCCTGGGCTCGATACTCGGCCCGGACGTTCCGAAGGGCGGCGAACGTCACCGAACAGCGACGAGCCTTGGTCAGGAAGTGACCACGAAAGCCAAGGTTGTGGGCCCAGCGGGGACTGATCCTCCAGGCCGATCGCATCAGCGCTCGGGCATGATCGGACAGTTCGGCTCGTTCGATCACGCCCTCCGCCCGGATCCGTCGGTCCAGACCACCGCCAGCTTGTGCGTCCTTGGTGGCGTACTTCGCGAGGTAGCCCGCGACGCCGGCTCCCTGCCCGTCGCCGGCGCGCGGGCCACCGGTGTTCAGCGGCCTCGCATCGATCTGGTCACCCCAGCGGATCTCCATCTCTTCGCCACCGGGTCCCGCCACCGTGACCGCTACGCGCGCCGCGGTGCGGGCGACGGCTCCCGCGAGAAGCTCCGCCGTCGCTCCGCCCGTCGGCGCGGTGTCGGGACCGTCGGGTCCGTCGAGGCGGATGACCGCATGGACGTGCACCGATCCACGGGCCTGGAACTCCGCGACCTTGGCGTAGGCGATGCGGACCTGGCGTCGCAAGGCTGCCACGCTCAGACCCAACAGGGCCGCGAGCTCGCGGGGCAGGTACGTGACCGTCCGGCGCCATAGGGCGCCGAGGTTCGCGTTCCACAGAGCCGCGGCCTCGTAGTCGTAGCAGTCGGGGCAGAGCGCCTGTCCGATCCGCGGATCGCCCTCGGTGTGGCGCTCGGGACAGCGCATCGGGATGCCGTCCGAGCAAACCTCGGCTGAACCGATCCGGCACGGGCGCACGCCGCCGGCATCGACCACCCGACGATGTACCGCGCCGAACGAGGGTGCCGTGAACGTCGCGAAGACGAGCGGGTGGGAGGCGACCGACGGCGACACTCCTCGGGCCTCGCCACCCGCTAACCCTGCTGCGACCAGGAAGTAGGCGTCGCGGCGATACCGCTCCGAGCAGGGCGGGCACCTCGACTCGCGTCGATTGCCACAGGCTACGAGGACGAAGCCCGGAGCCTGCGACCGGGTCGATCGCCAGGCAAGGACTGCGCCTGTCCTTGCCGAGACGGCGACCGCTTCTCCTTCGAGGCGGATCGGCGAACTACAGCCGCCGGTCCGCCGGATCAGCTCGACGACGGCCGGTGCCCCGGCGCCGTACCGACGAGCCAGGACCGCGAGGGGCTCGAGCGTTGGTAGGGACGCAGACTCCACCATCGACCGCCCCTAGCCGGCCTGCTCGGGACGACGGAGTTGCTGTGGGACCTGGTTCTTAGGCATCGCGGCGCGAACGGCAGTCGCCCGGAACGAGTAGGCGATGCGCGGCCGAGAGCCCCAGACGTCCACATAGGGCGTGAACGTCAGGCCCTCGAACGCCACCGCCGGGAAGGGTGCGCCGGCGGGAGCCTGGGGCAGGACCGGTGGAGTCCGCGACGCGATCTTGACCCGGACGACTTTGGTTCTCGCGTCGGGATCGGCGTCGAACACCGAGATCACCCATACAGGCAACCCCGAGTCGCGATCGTGGGCCTGGACCTTCTGCTCGCGCGTCGAGGCATCGAAGTCGACGACCTGCTCGACCCCTCCGACCGCGTACGCCCCGTGCGGGAAGGCCTGGTCCATGCTAACGGGGATGTGTCTGCCAATTGCCATGTCGTTGCTCTCCTTGTCTGAGTTCGACCACACCGAATCAGCCGACGCGTTGGGCACAGCTATCGCCGGAAGCCCGCGTCAAGCGGCTCGAAAATGGGGGCGACCCTTCGGGTGTTCCCCGGATGCCTTACCGGGACCTGGGCCGGTCGCCGAAGAGGACGCTAGGCCGAGGGATCCGGAGCGTCAAGGGGTTCAGCGTACAATTCCACGTACCATTTGCGGCACACGGTGGCCGAGCTTTGTCCCGTGCAGTGCAAGCACGTCGTCGTCCAGGTCGCCCCGGACACGAACCCCGAACGCTCTCGGACACGAGAACTGCACATGCGTGCGCACCTGCGGCCGGGCAGGGGATCGGCCGTCAATCGGGAGCGTCAAGGGCCCGCGTACCAATACGCGTACAATTCGCGGACGACGGCGGCGACTCTTGTCCCGTGCAGCGGGACGAACGACGTCTTGCTGGTCGCCAGCGGCCGCGAAGACGGAACGGTCGCGGACACCCGATCTGCTCAGGCGTACCGATTGGTCATCGGCTACGAGATCGACGTGTCCCCCGCTGGACTGATCGCTGCGATCGGCATTATGGCCCGATGTACAGAGCCATCGGGCGGGGTTGCCTCTTATCGCCGCGATCCGCTGTTGGGGCACAGGCGGCGCGGCCGGCCGTCAGAGGTTCTACTCGCTCTCGGGTCAGGCTTGTTACGACTTTCTCTACGCCATCAAGGGCTTTGTTAGCTAGCCGGCACCCCAGCGCGGCTGGACGCTTCGGCAGTGCAGTTGGGCGACCGCGGCCGCGGCGAGTTCGCGCGCCAACCTTTGGCCAAACAGGCTGTCGGGCCTCGATCCAATCGGTATGCTAGCCGAGCGAACGAGATAGACGGAGTGGGTCGTCTCGCTCGCGCGACTTCTGCGAGGGCGGAGCGCACACCAAAGGGGAGGACCGATTGACCAGATCGACGTGCAGACAGGTTTCGCGCGGTCTCCAGTTATCGATGGCACTGGTCTTAGCCTCCAGTGCTGCCGTCTGGACCGAGGGCGCAGTTCAGGCGAATTCTTACCCCGGATACACTCCCAGCAACTACATCCAAAACGTCGACGCAGGATCCTTCTGGAACGCTGGTTGTGCAACGGCCCAGCTCATCAACAGCGGTCAACGCGCCAACAACGGAATCGTTGTTTTGGATTTCGGCCAGCCGTACCTGTCGGGCGGCCAATACGGCGTTTACACCTGGGTCCCGAACATCTTCCTCACAACAACGGATGTTCTTGTGCTGACCGAGAACTGGACGGGCGGGTTCGTGACCTGCACTGGTTCGAGTCACGTGACTCTCGCATTGGGCGTAAACACCGACAGCAAGTACGTGGGCACGTCAACAAGCTCGCCATTCGGAACTGCATGGGCGTCGCTCATAAACGCCGCGAATACATACATCGCCTCAGTTGGCCAACACGCCTACATAAACGAGATTGATGCGGCCATAGACGTCGAGTCGCAGAACACGCCCTCGCTATGGGCGGACGATGCAGCCCTCTACTCTTTCGCGAAAGCCTACGGCGCGGGAACGTCGTTCAAGTACTACTACTTCGGCGACGCCCTAGGTTGTTCTTGGTCGGGATATCGAACAGGCGTCGGAGGAACCTGCAACGCTTCGGACTTCAACGCCAGCGGTAAGGCCACACTTTGGTTCACTCAAGATGACCCATGGTGGCTCTCCTGGGGCGCGCCGCCCGCATATCCGCTGCCGCAGATCTACAACAACACGATGGCGCTTGAGTGGATGTATATCAGCGAATACGGCAAGTACGTGCAGGGTCGCCAGCCTGTGTTTTCGGGGGCGATGACCGAGAACGCTGCGTGTAACTACAAGGGGATCAGTGGGTGTGTTACGCCCCCGGTCGGTTGGGGATACTTGTACAACACGCTGAGTTCTGGGCCCGTTCCGCAGACGAACATCAATTGGTCAACTGATATCAACTGGGGGTTCTAGCCATGACCAATACAGCGCGGCCCGCGCGAAGGGCTATTCCGATGGTCGTGACTATGGTTACCCTCTTGGGCTTAGGGTCGCTTGCGATGCTTCAAATGGCCGCGGGGGCAACACCGACGAATGCACCCCTGCCCGCCGACAAGGCCGCTCGGGCGTCCGCAGCCCAGTCCTTCCTTGCGGCAGCGGCTCGCAGCGGCAAGGAAAATGGCCTTGTAGCCGTGGTCCGGCCTCAGCCCGGGGACGTGAAACTGGGGACTGACATTGGCATCAAAGCTGGAGACGGCGAACTCTCCCCTGATGGAGCTTCCGTGGCCCCCATCGGCTACTCCGGCTCAATGCAGGCTACAAACGCATGGTTCACCGGGACGCCAACTGCCGCACACTTGACCGTCTGGGCGGGTGCATCGAGAACAGACAGCCAACAAGGGGTCCTGGTTGAGAGCATCTACGACGCTAGCGACAATCCCACTTCGTGGCTCACGGTTGAAGTTCCGGGCAGGGAAGGGTCAGTGAGGATCACGAGCGCCAATGGCAAGATTCTGACCCTGACTTCCGCGAACGGAACTACTCACACGTTCGATTGCGAGACAGGCATCCTCAACTAGCAGCGTGGTCACGCATAGGAGGCGAGGGTAGAACAAGAACTCAGCTTCCTGGCGGGCTGGGGGCGGGAAGAGGCAACTCCGCGAGTTCGTGCCACGTTCGCCCGGCGTCAGATGTTTGTTCGAGCACCTGGCGCCGGGCGGTTTCGTCCAGAAGCGCGACCGTCGCTTGGCCGGTGGCGGAGACGTATCCAGCCATAGCGTTAGCCCATTTCGGTCCAGACGGCACGACATTTCGCCATACTCGGCCGCCGTCATCGGTCCAGAGGGTGCTCCCGAGTGCTCCCCAGATTACGCCTATCCCATCTGTCGTCATGGACAGTCCGCTCAAGTAGCCGTCGCCCGGGATCGACCCAACAATGGCGACTCCTGTCCCTCCGGACGGGTCGACTGCGGCCTGGAGTCTCCAGGTTCGGCCGCCGTCAGAAGTCATGAGGACCGCCTTCGCGCCTGCTCCGGCACTCGACGGACCTGCGCAACCCAGCCACCCCAGCTTTGCGTTCGCGAAACTGACGGTGATTGGCGACAAGTAAGCGGGACAAGGATTGGCCGGGGCGTCCGACCATGTGCGACCTCCATCGCTGGTTGAGCGCAATACACGGCCCGGACCACCTTGCAGCAAAGTCCAGTCGATGCCCCAGCCATTTGTTGCATCAATGAAGCTGAGTGAGACCATCGAATCGTCGGCTATCCGACGCCAGGCCAGGCCGCCATTCGACGTCGTGTAGACGCCGTCATAGCAATTCGGGGACCTTGGCTGGCTGCATATTGCGCCAGCTAATGCGACCGACGACGAGATAACGGAGATCGAAACGAATGGCGGAGCCTCAACTGCGTACCGGGCCCAGGTACGGCCCCCATCGTCGGTCCGCCAGACTACCGCGGTGCCTGACGGTCCCACAATGTCGGGCCCGCCTATCACGGCCGTTATGATCGAGACGCTCGACGCACCAACCATGAGACCGTGGCGATTGTCGGAGAATGCGATCGCGCCGACGTAGCCGGTCTGGATCGAGGGCGTGGCCGACGCCGAGCCCACAAGAAGCCCTGTGACGACTGGACCGGCTGGCGTGGCGCTCGTCAGCGGAGTGGGGGTCGCTGTCGTCGAGGCCATAGGGGCGGCTGCGGGAACTCGCGTGACGAGCACCGCGCTGGCGACTACCACGACGGCCGCGATCGCCGCGACCGCCGCAAATGCCTCAGAGAGTTGGAGCTTCGTCGAGAGACGACGCCGACCGTCGCGGCCGTCAGGGCCTGTAGAGATCGAAGCAACTCGAAGCCGTAAACTCGCGGGAGCCGATGGAGGCACGCCGCGAAGGATCACACGCTTCAGGTCGTCGTCGAATCGATCATCTTTCATCGCGTGTCTCCTGCGACCTGCTGGCTGCCTCGTACGCAGCGCGCAACTGCCGGAGCGCGTAGTGCAGCCTCGACTTCACCGTTCCTTCGCGCTGCCCGGTACGGGAAGCAATCTCGCTGATCGAAAGATCCTCCATGAAGCGAAGGGTCACGACGATTTGATGGTCTGCGCTCAGCGTCGACATCGCCTGACCGATAGCCATGCGCTCCGCGGGGTCCCACGTGGGGTCTCGCTCACCCGCGGTCGGCGGGCCGACCGCGACGTACGCCTGAACGCGCCGGCGCATTTGGTCCCGACATCGGTTGACCAGAATTCGGTCAAACCATGCATCGAAGCGGCTTTCGTCCCTCAGGCGCTTCCATCCGGCCCATGCCTGGAGCGCTGCGTCTTGAACCGCGTCTTCGGCTTCGCCCTGGTCTCGAAGTAGAGCCACGGCGAGGCGGTAAGCGCGGTCCAATCGGGCCTGGGTCAACCGGTCGAAAGCCAGCCTCGGACCGTCTAGCCTGACCGTCTCTCGCCCGGACTGCACCTGGCGCCATTCCTCAGTAGGACTTGAACCAATCACTACGATAAGGCGTGCGAGGCGTGCATAACGTTCAAAATCTCACGGGCTCTTGTGTTCTGTGCGATCCAGTCGGCCCTGAAGATAAACCGAGAGGCCCAGCGGTGCAGCTTTCTGCTGGAGCCCGGCTGACGCGGCGACCTCGATAAGAATCCTCCTCGGCCTCGCTGGCGTGCGAGTCGGAGGCGAGACTAGGTCGAACGTGCCCGTCGCCTGTCATCGAGGGCCAGATCACCGACGCTGAGGCGCTCGTACGCAAGAAAACGGTTCTCGAGGTACTCGAAGTTGACCTGTGGAAGCGAAAGATATCGGTCGGCGTCCCCTGTTTGGGACGCCGTGGCCCGCCTCGGACCCTCGCCGACCTAGGTTGTTATCGCCGACCTAGCTTGTCTCGGCCTTAAGTCCAGCGGAGCCGACCATATCCAAGACCTTCGGCGCATCCTGCTGCGAGGGTTGAGCGCCGGGGTCGACAGTGATGAGATGCTCAGGCATGGGTCTTGGGACCACACCGCAGGCTGATCCGCGGCTTTGGCTAGACAGGGATGCAGAACGGGATGCAAAACCCGTGCTGCGGAGGGCGTTTGGGACGCCTCTGAAGGCTCTCTCACGAGGGAATTGGTGGTCCCAACGTCGATTCTGACGTTTCGTAAACAGCAGGTCCTCGGTTCGAATCCGAGTGTCGGCTCCATTTTCCCTTCCCTTGTGGTCCACCTGAGTGTCGACCGCTACGGGTAATGAACCGCCCTGGGTCTGATGGAGGCTCCATCTCTTGGAGGATGATGGAGCAATGTCAGAGAACCAAGGCAGTCACGACCACCGTCACCGTTACCCGCCAGAGCTTCGAGAGCGCGCCGTTCGGATGGTCTTCGAGACGATCGAGCAGTCCGGCGAACGCACCGGTGCCGTCACCCGAGTAGCTCGCAACCTCGGCGTCGGAACCGAGTCGCTTCGCCAGTGGGTCCGCCAGGCCGAAGTCGACAAGGGCGCTCGAGCCGGCCTCACGACCGAAGAGCGCCGGCGCATCGTCGAGCTCGAGAAGGAGAACCGGGAGCTGCGCCGCTCCAACGAGATCCTCAAGAGCGCCGCAGCTTTCTTCGGGGCGGAGCTCGACCGCCGCTCGCAGAAGTGACCCGCTACATCGATCAGAACCGTGGCTCCTATGGGGTCGAGCCGATCTGCGCTGAACTGCAGATCGCCCCCAGCTCCTACTACGCCGCTCGCAGTCGGCCCCCATCGGCGCGGGCCGTTTCTGACTCGATGCTCAAAGACGTCATCATTCGCGTTCACCGGGCCAACTTCGGGGTATACGGGGCCCGCAAGGTCTGGAAGGCCCTCCACCGCCTGGGCATGGACGCTGGCCGCGACCAGGTCGCCCGCCTGATGAAGGCCGTGGCACTGCAGGGCGTCACGCGGGAAAAGACGATCCGGACGACCAAACCCGACGATCAGGCTTCCCGACCGGCCGACCTCGTCGAGCGCAGCTTCACCGCATCGGGGCCCAATCGGCTCTGGCTCGCTGACCTCACGTATGTCTGGACCGACGCCGGCTTCGCCTACACCGCCTTCATCACCGATGCCTTCTCGCGACGGATCGTCGGCTGGCGGACGAGCGCGAATCTCCGGACCGATCTCGCGCTCGACGCCCTTGAGATGGCGCTCGCCTTCCGGGGAAAGGAGCTGCCCGGCCTGGTCCACCATTCCGATCGCGGAGTGCAATACCTCGCCATTCGCTACACCGAGCGCCTCGATGAGGCCAAGGCCGTCAACTCCGTCGGGAGCAAGGGCGACAGCTACGACAACGCCCTGGCCGAGTCGGTCAACGGCCTCTACAAGGCCGAGCTCATCCGCCGGCGGAAACGCTGGCGAACGCTCGGGGAGCTCGAACTCGCGACCGCGGCGTGGGTTCACTGGTACAACATCGAGCGGCTCCACGGCACCTGCGGCGACATCCCTCCGGCCGAGTTCGAGGAGGCCTACTATCGCCAACTAGAAGAGGCGAACGCCGCCCGATTCCAATTCCGGGAGTCTCCACAATTCCCAGGGCGGTTCACTGGGCGCGAAGTCCTCGCGGTGGGATATGCCAAGTCCCACAGCCTCCTTCGCGGCGCGGTCCGCGAGCGTCAATGCGATTTAATGTTTGCGTCCCCTGGGGTGTTGGGGGTCTGACTGGGATGCTCTGCATCCCTTGCAACCGAGACAAGAGCGGTCTCTAGCCTTTGGTTTCGGGGAATTACCCTAACGGCTGGGTGCGCTCCGGGCATACAATCGCGCTAGTGAAAGGAGGGTTTCACGTGGCAAGTGCGCAAAAGGGTGTTGCCGGTCGGCAAGAGGAGCAGCGGCAACTGCTTGAACTGGCGGCATGCGAGCCTGGCGTCGCTGAGGCTCTCGCGGCCTATCAGCGCCTGGTCGGCCTCCCGGGTCGCTATCGTCGCGAGGTCACGACCATCGGGTTCTCTACCGGTGGCAACTATCCGACTCGCGGCTCGGTCCGCTAGAGGATGCCTACATGGGGGGACATTCTCCAAGAGCTGTTCGAGCCAACGACGGCCAACCCGGGCGTCCAACCTGACTTTGACGGCGTTCGGCGCAAGTACATAACCGAACTCCACGCCATGACGGGCCGCGACACGATCCTTTACTACACCGACTGGATGGGCGCGTCTGGCAAGCCTGGGACATCGATCGAACTCGGCGACATGCAGGGCATCATGGAGGTCAACAAAGGACTCCGAGGCCCGGGACTTGACCTAATCCTGCATAGCCCAGGCGGCAGCGCCGAGGCGACTGCATCGATCGTCCGTTACCTACGAACTAAGTTCACGGACATTCGTGTGTTCGTTCCCTTGGCGGCGATGTCGGCGGCCACGATGTGGGCACTCGCTGGCGACCAAATTGTGATGGGCAAGCATTCGCAGCTGGGCCCGATTGACCCACAGATGCTCACGTCCGACGGCCAGTATCACCCCGCCAGTTCTATCCTCAAGCAATTCGAACGTGCCAAGGCCGAGATCTCAGACAAGCCTTCGCTACTCGGCGCTTGGGTACCGATCCTTCAGGGCTACGGCCCTTCTCTGCTCCAAGAATGTGAGCGCGCCGAGCTCCTCGCGCAGAACCTTGTCGAGCAATGGCTCGCGTCGTACATGCTCCGAGCTGACGGTGATCGCGAGGCCAAGGCGAAAGCCATCTCGAAATGGTTCTCCGAGTACGGAGCTAACCAGTCGCATGCACTCGGGATTGATCGCGCCCAGGCCCGTGACCGCGGCGTCGTGATTGTCGACCTAGAAACGAATCAGGCGCTGCAGGATGCTGTTCTTAGCGTCCATCACGCGACCATTCTCACCTTCTCGGGCTCAGCGTCCAAGATCGTGGAGAACCACTGCGGCCGGGCCTGGGTTCAGTCGGTTCAGCAGGTGGTGCTACAGGCACCGGGCGCAGTTCTGGGCGAGGCGGCAAAGCCGGCCAATGCTCTAACCGATGAGCCTTCGCCTTCGGAGCTCGGCACGGCACAACCCTGACCTGCTGTTTTCGCGCCGCTCTAGGCGACCTGAAGGGCCTGGACGAGCTCGTCCAAGCCCTCGATCACGAAGGTTGATCGTGTGCGTTCGAATCCCCTCCGGGCGCGCCACTCTTTCCAGTGGGTTGCCCAAGCCCGATCGGTCGCCGAGGCGTCAAACTCCCCGTTTTCCTGAGTGACGTCGCCGGCGACAGCCGATGTGTCAGATGCCCAGTCCGCGGGCCACGATAGTCAGATGCCCGCCCCCGACCAAACTGATTGGGTCAGATGCCCCACGGCCCCGCGCATTTCTATTGGCCTGGCGCTAGCTCTGTGAGATTCCTCGCGCCACAGGCGTCAGCCACTACCGCCCGGCGAGCATCTGAGGAGTAGATCTCCGAACGAGGTATCGCAGGTCGGCGGGATTAGTGAGCTGACATCTCGCGGTGCCATTGGTCAGTCAGAACGCGGGGCCGCCCACCACGCCTTCGGAACGGTCGCGCACCGCTACGTGGCTGCGTGTCGAGTGGTCAACCTGATGCCCAGACCGGCGCGGCGACGCTCGGCCGGGTCCAAGCTCCTCACACCCCTTTACCTGCCCAGCGACAATCCGCACCCAGCGATCTCGAAGCTCCGCGTCGCAGTTTCCACGTATCTCCTGGTTTAGCCTCGAGTCGTTGACGGCCACGATCGCCCCGCTCGCGGATCGGCGCCTCGACCGGCAAGGTGGTCGAGCGTATCGTCCCCTCCGAGCTGGTCGCCGTCGACGACATCGGCTTGGTGCCCGCGGGTGCCGCCAAGGCCGAGGCTATCTATCGCCTGATCGATCCGGCCTCCGAGGTGAGGAGCAGTTCGATATCGACTAGACCCGCCACGCGCTGACCCGCCGGTACTCCGTGGGTTTGGCCGATCAGTCTGACGCAACGTCGGTAGATGGAGTTCCATGATCTTGTTCCCTTCCAGCCACAACCACAGGGAGCGGGTTCTCCGAGATCTTCCCTATGTCGGCCGACCGACAACCAAGATTGCGGGTGGCCTGTACAGTGAACTTCGGCGGACCGCTGCCCGGATGTGCGGGCGCCGTTCCGATATTGGAGGGCGTTTCGTGAAGGTAGGCGCGAGGCTGGCTGTAATCGCGACGATCACTTGCCTGGTCGTTGGCGCTTGCGTCGCTGGGCAAGCCAATCCCACGCCAGGCATACCTGCCACGCCGGCCTCAGGCTCCCCGAACACGAGCAGCGTCAGTTCTGCGGCCTCCCCGAACACGAGCAGCGTCAGTTCTGCGGCCTCCCCGAACACGAGCAGCATGAGCTCTGGGGTCTCTGCAGCCGCCGCGGACACGAGCCTTTCGGGCGATGCGAACCTGTCCAAGGAGGTGGCGGTCCCGGCGGGTGGCTCGATCGACGTGCCATTGTCATTCGAGGGCTCGGCCACCGCGAGCGTAACCGTCTTCGGGGCCGCCACGGGCGTTACCGCATCCTTCGCGGGTACCTCCTTGACCGAGGACAGTACCGTTACGGGCCGGGCCTTGGGGGTGACGTTGTCGAGCCCGTCGGATGGCTCGCTGAGACTCACGAACTCGGGCGCCAGCGATGCCACCGTCTCGGTCCTAGTCTTCATCCAGACTACCCGCCATCTCACTGTCACCGCCTCGGCGGCGACAGTGAACATGAGTGGTTCGGTCAACCTCGAGATCGCGCTGAGCCAGCCGGTCGCTGGAGACGTCGTCCAGGCTGAGCTCATCGATCCGGCCGGAACCCACACGCCCATATCGATGACGGACACCGGTGGCGGGAGCTGGACCGGTCAGGTCACGCCCAGCGTCGGCGGTACGAACCATATCCGCGTTTGGACGACCGGCCACGGCGTTCGCTATGGGGTGTCTACGGTCGAAGTGAGAAGCGGCACGGTCACCATCGGCACTGGCTTCACTGCGAGCGCTAACGATACCAACAGCAACGGCCTCGCCGATACCCTCGTCCTGACTCCGACCATCACCATTGGCCAGGCTGGCACCTATGAGATCGATGCCGATCTGGTCGATGGATCCGGAACGTTTGTGGCCAGGGCCAAGTCGAACCCGGCGACCTCAACTGGCTGGTATGACCTCACGGCCGGGACTCAACAACTAGCCCTAACGTTCGACGGCTCCACGATCTACAAGTCAAGCCTGTCAGGGCCCTACCACCTGGACGGCGTCACCATCTCTCGGATCGTCGATGGCAACAGTCACCCAGAGGCGTACGTCGCCGACATGGGCGCCACTCAGGCCTATGACTACCACGTGTTCGAGCACCCCGGGCTGCCGCCCATGCCGTCGGTGAGCTGCTCGGGCTGTACGGACTAGTGGCCCCGCCACGCCCAAGTCACCCGAGTGGGAAGCGGCGGAGGTCGCTGGAGCGATGTTCCTGGCTATGAGACGAGTGTCAAGAATGGCCCACCGCACTACGGCAGCCCGCGGCCTCCTTGCTTGTCTACTCGCCGCCGTGGCCTCCGGGTGTATCAGCGCAGTTCAGATTTCTCCGTCACCGAGCTTGGTGCATGTCGCCGGCGGATTTACTGTCACCGGCTCGATGTCGGCGAGGCGTGAATTCCATACTGCCACGCTGCTCTCTGATGGGAGGGTACTGATAGCCGGAGGGAGCGATGGCTCAGACAGCCTGGCATCCGCAGAGATCTACGACCCGCGCACGGGCTCCTTTACAGAGACAGGAGCCATGACCGAGGCCCGCGGAGTACAGGCGACGACGTTACTGCACGATGGCAGAGTCCTGATCATCGATGGTAGCGACGGGTCGGCCGACATTTATGACCCAGCGACCGGAGTGTTTACCCGGACGGGAACCCTATCGGTGCCTCGACATGGTCACACGGTCACTCTTCTGAGTAGCGGTCTTGTCCTGGTGACCGGTGGCGAAACCGATGCCGGCGTCCTCGCATCGGCGGAACTCTACGGTCCAGCCACAGGAACCTTCAGTCCGACCGGGTCAATGACCATGCCCCGCTCGCAGTCCAGCGCAACGTTGCTCCAGGACGGACGGGTCCTCATCGTGGGGGGCACAAATCGTTCGGGCATTCTGGCGTCCGCAGAGCTCTATGATCCCGCCACCGGAACTTTCAGCCCAACTAGGTCGATGACGACCGATCGCCTCCAGCCGAGCGCGACGCTGCTATCCGACGGGCGGGTCCTTGTCGTTGGAGGGAAAGACGCTTCGGCTGAGTTGTATGACCCAACCACCGGCACCTTCGCTGAGACGGGATCCACGGCGGTTATTCCTGACACCGGGAGCGTCACACCGCTGGCAGACGGTCGAGTCCTCTTCGTAGGGGGAGCGAAGCCCCGGACAGACCCCATAGGCCCTTCCCAAACCGTTTTCGCGGCCGCCGAGATCTACGATCCCAAGTCCGGCACTTTTGGAATTACCGATCCGGTGAGCACTCCTCGGTGGCTTGCGACCGCCACGTTGCTCCGCGACGGCCGCGTGCTTGTCGCCGGAGGCAGCGCACCAACCAGCGAGGTCGTCGCAGGCGGTACTGGCGTCACGGTGCTTGACTCGGCCGAACTGTTCCAACCATAAGTCCCCGGCCCGACTGTCTGCGGGATGACATGCGCGGCTTCATTGCCCACGTATGATCGCAGCGGCCGGGACCTGACCTGCGCGCAAGCTGTCACGCTCATGAGCGCCTTGCAAAAGTCGGGCGGCCATTGAGGAGGACGGGGTGAGGCTGTTCGTTGGTTGGTCACGATCGACCCGCACGGGGCATATGTTCCGGACTCAGGGCACAGGCCGGTCGCAGTCACGGTGCCTTTGGATGGCGGCAGTGGCCGTCATGTTGGCCGGTTCCCTGGCGAGTCCGCGTCCCGTGTCCGCCTCGAACTCGCCCCGCGGCGAGTCCACTCCCACGGTCACGGCTCCATCGGCCTCGGTCCAGAGCGGGACGACCCAAGCCTACGCTCCTGCCTCAACCACAGTCCCCACGGTCCACCTCGACGACAGTAGCCCTGCCGCCGCAGAGGAGACCAAGGCGCGCATCGCTGCTTCGTCCAGCACGACCCGCGTGACTTCGGCAGTTGCCGCCAATGCGATTGAGCGCGTCGTTAACCTCCATTGGCCCGGCGAGACCGAGGTCCTTCAGCAGATCGACGGTTCGACCGTCTATCGCGTGGAGGACGGCACCAACCTAAAGCAGTACCTCGGGAGAAGCGACGGGCCAATCGAAGCAACCATCAACCTGCCATTCATGGGACCGAGTGACTTGTCCACGGAGGCACCGCTGCTTGGCCACCTGATGTTTGGGAAGACTGCACATCTCGAACTTATGGCCTTCGACGTGGACTCCGACTGTGGATGTGCGAGCCCAGAGCAGGACACGGTCTACTTGAACGGCGTGAAGATCGGCCTCCTCAACGGCGTCGATGGGGACATCAAACCGACTGGCTTCGATATCTCCACGTCCCTGCTCCGCTATCCAACTGGGAAGATGGGAGACCTCTACCACGGCGCCAACAACATCTCGGTCTCTGTCGATGATAACGACCTGACTCCGCATTGGATGGTGCTTGTCGAGAACATCGACCTCACACTGCCAAACCCTGACCTTAAGCAGTCGGATGAGCCCGTCGTTCTGTTGCACGGGTTGTTCGGTGTCAACCCCGACGGCTCGAATGAGATGGATTTGCCCGGCTCTTTGGGCGACTATCTCCGCAAGTACCTCACTAGCCAGCACAAAGACCCGGCGTCAATTATCTCGCCGAACATGACTGCCAGCGATCCGCTTTCGCAGCTCTCGACGATCGAGAAGGATTACGAAACGATCCTGCCGCCGATAACTCAGCTGTACCTTTCCCACGGCCGAAAGATAACGATCGTGGGGCACTCACTTGGGGGGCTGGTCGGCCGGTACTTCGCCGCCAAAAATCCCGAGATGGTTGATAAGGTCATCACGATCGGAACGCCCAACAGCGGAATACCAACGATTGATCTTCTTTGCCTTGCGGTGGGACCCGCAGTTAAGGTTGCCTGTGATTTGAACGTGGTCCACGAGCTATATGAGCCATTCATCCAGAACACGTTCAATACAGACTCGGAATGGGCGCCATACGGAGCGAGTCAGCTCGGTCAATACGAACTCATACACCTGGCGGGTAAGAAGAACCTCGGCTACTGCAGGAAGGTTTGGCCGATATTCGGCAGGGATCTTGGCCTTCAGCCACTGTACCTTCCAGGCAACCCCAACGATAGTTGTGTGTCTCTGGGCAGCGCTGAGGCAATGTTCAAGCCTGTAGATGGTAGCGGAGCCGTGCTCGGCGGGGAGTTCCCGGAGGCCGAGCACGGGTCAGAGACGACCGACCTGTATATCCAGCAACAGGTCACGTGCCTTGTCTACGACACGCCGTGGTCTCCCATGGTCTGCCCTTGGACGAATATCACGCCGCCCTCAGGCGCGGCGAACACGAGCAGCATGAGCTCTGGGGTCTCTGCAGCCGCCGCGGACACGAGCCTTTCGGGCGATGCGAACCTGTCCAAGGAGGTGGCGGTCCCGGCGGGTGGCTCGATCGACGTGCCATTGTCATTCGAGGGCTCGGCCACCGCGAGCGTAACCGTCTTCGGGGCCGCCACGGGCGTTACCGCATCCTTCGCGGGTACCTCCTTGACCGAGGACAGTACCGTTACGGGCCGGGCCTTGGGGGTGACGTTGTCGAGCCCGTCGGATGGCTCGCTGAGACTCACGAACTCGGGCGCCAGCGATGCCACCGTCTCGGTCCTAGTCTTCATCCAGACTACCCGCCATCTCACTGTCACCGCCTCGGCGGCGACAGTGAACATGAGTGGTTCGGTCAACCTCGAGATCGCGCTGAGCCAGCCGGTCGCTGGAGACGTCGTCCAGGCTGAGCTCATCGATCCGGCCGGAACCCACACGCCCATATCGATGACGGACACCGGTGGCGGGAGCTGGACCGGTCAGGTCACGCCCAGCGTCGGCGGTACGAACCATATCCGCGTTTGGACGACCGGCCACGGCGTTCGCTATGGGGTGTCTACGGTCGAAGTGAGAAGCGGCACGGTCACCATCGGCACTGGCTTCACTGCGAGCGCTAACGATACCAACAGCAACGGCCTCGCCGATACCCTCGTCCTGACTCCGACCATCACCATTGGCCAGGCTGGCACCTATGAGATCGATGCCGATCTGGTCGATGGATCCGGAACGTTTGTGGCCAGGGCCAAGTCGAACCCGGCGACCTCAACTGGCTGGTATGACCTCACGGCCGGGACTCAACAACTAGCCCTAACGTTCGACGGCTCCACGATCTACAAGTCAAGCCTGTCAGGGCCCTACCACCTGGACGGCGTCACCATCTCTCGGATCGTCGATGGCAACAGTCACCCAGAGGCGTACGTCGCCGACATGGGCGCCACTCAGGCCTATGACTACCACGTGTTCGAGCACCAGCAGGTGGTGCTAAATACCACCGCCTACTCGGCCCAAGGAGTCGATTTCGAATTGCGACGGCGCTTTCGAATCCGTGGCGATCACTGGCTCTTTGACGGTTGAGGACGTTGGGACTTACACCGTGATGGCCACCCTTGAAGCCCCTGACGGGTCGGTTATTGCTATGCCGCAGGAGCAGGTGTCCGCTACAGAGTCAGGTGCTTACTCATTCAGTTTGACCGTAGACGGCCAGACGATCTGGAAAGATGGATTCGATGGACCGTACAAGGTCAAGGACGTGGCCGTCATGCTGGGTACGTCGCCAGCATTGGACGCCACGGCGGATGCCATCTCGACCCCTGCTTACCCTATCCTGAAGTTTGCCCCGCCTCCAACCTCGTACGCCTTCGACAATGAAGGTGAGGGTAGCGAACTGCTCCAGTGGAGGACGGCCTCCAAGATAATTGACGTACCCTACGGGGCAAGTTACCCGGGCGGATCAGGCGGTTCGGTTGATCTCTACGAGCGATTCCTGGCCGGAGGTCAGAACTGGACAGACTGGACAAAGGTGTCTACTGCCACAGCATCGCCGTTCCGGGGCATTGTGCTGAGGCTGGGCGATGGCACGTACCAGTTCTACACCCGAGCCATTGATGCCGGCACGGGTGATACAGAGGCCGACAAGCCATTGGGGGAGTCTCAGACTGCTCAGACCGTGCTGACTGCGTCGCCGTACGCCTTGTTCGACAACACTGCCCTCACGTCGGAACTAGGGACAGACTGGCTCACCACATCGCATACGACGATATCGCTCCCGGTTCGTGCCACGTACCCGTCGGACTCCGGCCATTACGAACTCTACGAGCAATACCTTGCGTCGATCCCGTACGGTGGTTCCGACTTCGCGAACGCGACGCTGATCGGGACATACTCGTCACCGTCGGTCACGGTCAACCTCGACGGCGCAGACGGCTACTACTGCTTCTACGCGGTCGCGGTCGATGCCAATGGCCAGCGCCAGACGTATGCCTACCCCACGAAGAGTGAGGCAGACATCGATCTCGATCGGACACCGCCGGCTAGCCACGTCGATCCGATTCCGGCGACTGCCTCAGTGGGTCCTATCGACGTTGTCGCAACCGGGGGTGACTCAACGGTTCTCTACTCGCGATATCGGCCGACGACGGGCGACCCATGGGGCCAATGGCTTCCGTTGGCATCGGAAGGCCAATACGGTTGGGACGTCGACCGGCAGACCGGGTTCTACAGCTACAAATACCCATTCGCCCTGGGAGGGGGCTTCTATGAGTTCTACTCAATACTCCACGGACTCCGCGGGCAACGTAGAAGCGCCACCGGCAGTTGCCGACACGGCAATCCAATACATACCGCAGCTCATCTCGACCCTGAGCTCGCTTGCGTCTCCGGTAAACAGTCCTGCCCTGACGATGCCATACACGGCGGGGTACCCATCAGGCTCAGGCAGTGTCGAACTCTGGCAGCGCATGGCCCCGAGTGGCCAGCCGCTCGGGAAATGGACCGAAGTCCTCGCAACGTCGGCCTGGCCCATCTCCTACTCGCCCGACAATGGGGACGGGACATATGAGTTCTATACCCTCGCGGTCGACAGTTCGGGTGATCGCGAAACAAAGCCCCAGGTGGCTCAAGCCTCGACATTGATCGACACCACCCCGCCCTCAGCCAGTATCGCGCCATTGCCAGAGGTGGTGACATCGGTCGATCCGGTCACCTTCGAATGCACGGCGACCGATGCCGGTTCGGGCGTGAGCCAAGTTAGCATCGTGTATGAGTTCCACTACGACGCCAATTCGGTCGGACAAGGTGTCAAGGGCGACTACCCTTGCGTCGATGGGACCTTTACGTTCGATTTCCCTTATGGAAACGGCTACTACGTCTTTGCCGCCGTCGGCACCGACAATGTGGGTAACTCCATGCCGTGGCCTCCTGTCTGGATTTCTCTGGGGCAACGACCTACCACGCGCCGCCGACTTCCCACGTCTTGCCGTTTGCTGGGTACACCTGGCTCACACAGACGTATGTCTATCCTCAAGTCAAATCCAACATGCCTTACGAGATCTGGGAGCGCTTTAAGCCTGCTGGCGCAGCCACCTATGGTGACTGGGCTAAGGTTGCCTATGGATACCCGGCCCAATGGGGTCTGACCTTGCCCATGGCACAGGGGGACGGTCAGTACGACTTCTGCTCGATCGCATTCGATCCGGTAACTGGTGAGCGCGAGGCCAAGGCGCTCGTTCCCGAGGCCACGCTCGGCCTTGACATGACGCCGCCCCACTCAGTACTCGATCTCCCGGCAAGGACTACTCAGGCCAGCATCAACGTTCCCTATACGGTGTCGGATGGTGCGGGCTCCGGAGTCGCGAGCGCCCAGCTGATCTACCGATATCGGGCGAACCAGGATGCCCCATGGGGAGACTGGGAAGGTCTGGCCTTCGACCTCGGCCCTGCTCCATCGGGCGAAGTGGCTGCGCCCTTCGACCATGGCGAGGGTTTCTACCAATTCCACACCAACTCGTGGGACGTAGTTGGCAACCACGAGAGCAGGACTGTCCCTGATCCTGTCGTCCACTACACGACTGGCGGAGAGCCCAGTTCGTCGGCACTGTCGCTGCCCACTTTCACCGGCTCAACGACCATCACCGTTCCATACACCGTCGAGTTCGCCTCGGGCGGCGGTTCGGTCGATCTGTACGAACGCTTCCAAGCCAAGGGTGGAAGCACCTACGCGCCGTGGGCGAAGGTCTCGTCTACGACCGCGCCAGACCCACTGACCGCTCCGCTACTCCTTGGCGGTGGGCGATATGAGTTCTACACCGTGGCCATCGATGGTCAGTCGGGCGTAAGCGAGCCATACCCCGCAAGTGCCGATGCATTCGTAACCCTCGATGCAACGCCACCCACGTCGACCATCGTGTGGTCGCAGGCAATCGTGAACAGCCCCGACGGCTACAGCATCGAAGAAACCTCCAGCGACGATGCCACTGGCATATCCAGAGTCCAGATCTTCTATCAGTACGAGCCCGTCGGCGGATTGTCCTTCGGCGCTTGGAAGCAGGTCGGTGAAGCCAATCAATGCTCCGGTAATCTCCTGACAGACTGCACGGTCCAGGTGCGCCTCGCCGAGGGCGACGGTACCTACAACCTGGCTTCGGTTGCCACCGACGGTGTGGGCAATGTCGAGGCTGGACCCTCGACGGCCGAGGTATCGACAGTCCTTGACACGGTTGCGCCGACTTCGTCAGCCGGGCCACTAGCGCCAGCAGTCAAGGCCGGCAGCATTTCGGTCTCGTACGCCGCGGCTGACAATGCGGGCGGGTCGGGCATCAACACGTCTCAGTCGGTGGTGCTGTATCGCCGATTCCTTGCGGCAGGATCCACTACATGGACCGACTGGAGCCCCTACAAGACGGCCACAAGCTCACCGGTATCGGTGTCTCTCGATCTCGGCTACGGCCGCTACGAGTTCTACACCGTGGCCTTCGACAACGCCTGGAACCGCGAAGCCGACCACGCCGCTGCAGATACATTCACCATCTACGACAAGACGGCACCCACCTCGAACGCGGGGGCGCTAACCAGCCCGACAATGGCATCGACCGTGGACGTGCCCTATACCGCTGGCGATGTGAACGGCTCCGGAGTTGCCACGGTCGACTTGTACCGGCGCTTCACAGCTCCCAATGGGAACCCGGGTTCATACAGCAAAGTTGCCACGGTGACGTCGGGTTCCTCAGCCGGAACGTTCGCAGCCGTTCCTCTGTCGAGCGACGGTACCTACGACTTCTACACTCGAGCGACTGACGTGGCTGGCAACGTGGAGGCAGCTCCGTCGTTGCCGGACGCGACGATCGTTAGGAGCTTGGCTGCAGCTTCCAATGTCGCATCTAGCATCGCCCTGATCCAGAAGGCATCGCCTCTGACGGTGCCCTGGGTCGTGACGGCGACGGGCGGCGGCATAGCGTCGGTCGAGCTTTGGTATCGCTACACGGCGCCCGGAGCAACGCCGAGCGGCAGCTACTCGAAGGCAACCACCTATACCGGTTCCGCGACGAGCGGCACCCTTAATTACACGGCGAGTTCGGACGGGCTCTACGAGCTTTACACGATCGCCGTGACGAGCGGCGGAACGAGGGAGGCAGCGCCTCCGCTGGCCGCGCCCGATGCCTCGGTCATTCTCGACCGGGTTGGACCGACATCAACCACGACCGCTCTCACGAGCCCCACGAAGGCTCCAACAGTCGACATTAGCTACAGCGCTGCCGACACCAACGGCTCCGGACTCGCTTCGGTCGAGCTCTGGCAGCGCTACACCCTCCCGGGCGGGACACCGTCGGGCAGCTACGCGCTCCTGGCCACCAACCCGGGCACCACATCACCCCAGAAGTTCGCCGGCGTCGCTCTCGCAGCCGACGGTAGATACGAGTTCTACACGATCGCGGTCGACAAGGCCGGAAACAGGAAGGCCACGCCTTCGGCCGAAACCTTCATCGTCCGCGACACCGCGGCGCCGAACTCTTCTGCCGTTGCTCCGGCGACGACGGCCGCAACCAGCGTGAATGTCACCTACACCATCAACGACGGCGGTGGATCGGGCCCGGTCTCGATCCAGCTCTTCGAGCGTTACGCCGCCCCCGGTGGCACGCCTTCGGGCAGCTACGCACCGCTGACTACGATCAACAGCACCGCGACTAGCGGCACGTTCTCCAACGTCGCCACCGCGAGTGACGGCACCTACGAGTTCTATACGCTCGCCACCGATGCCGCGGGCAACGTCGAAGTCGCGCCGGCGACGGCCGACAGTACGACCGTCAGGAGCGCGACTCCCATCTCAAATGTGGCGTCCACTATTGCGGCCTTCCAGAAGGCGGTACCGCTCGCGGTTCCATGGGTCGTGACCTCCAATGGCGGTGGACTCTCCTCGCTCGAGCTCTGGGAGCGCTTCACGCTGCCGGGGGCTCAACCGAGCGGTACCTTCTCGAAGGTGGCCACCCTCTCAAGCCCCGCAGCCAGTGGAACGTTCAGTTGGACCCCAACCACGGGCGACGGACTGTACGAGTTCTACACGCTCGCGGTAACCACGGGCAGCATCAGAGAAGTCGTACCTTCGGTCGCCGACGGATCGACCGTTCTCGATCGCGTCGTCCCGACCGCATCTACGACCGCTCTCACGAGCCCGACCAAGGGCTCCGCAGTTGATATCTCGTACACGGCCTCCGACAACGCCAATGGCTCGGGGCTTGCCTCGGTCGAGCTCTGGCAGCGCTACACCATCCCGGGTGGTACACCGTCGGGCAGCTACACGCTAATCCTCACCAACCCGGGGACCGCATCTCCGCAGAAGTTCACCGGGGTCGCTCTCGCGGCCGACGGCAGATACGAGTTCTATACGATCGCCGTCGACAAGGCCGGGAACAGGAAGGCCACGCCTTCGGCCGAAACCTTCATCGTCCGCGACACGGCGGCACCGACTTCGTCGCTCACGGCGGCGGCCGCGACCTCGGCAGCGACGATCAACATCACCTACACCATCAACGACGGCGGTGGATCGGGCCCGGTCTCGATCCAGCTCTTCGAGCGTTACACCGTCCCCGGTGGCACGCCCTCAGGGAGCTACACCTCGGTCACCACGATCACCAGCACCGCTACCAGCGGCACGTTCTCCAACGTCGCACTGACCGCCGACGGTCGATACGAGTTCTACGCCCTCGCGGTCGATGCGGCTGGCAACACCGAAGCCGTGCCGGGCTCGGCCAAAGCGACGACCATCCGCGATCAGGTCTTGCCGACCTCAGCCGCCGGGACGCTGGCGGCACTGATCAACGGCGCCGCCCTCTCGGTGCCTTATACCGCCTCGGACGGCAACGGCTCGGGGCTCGCCAAGGTGGATCTCTACTACCGCTGGACGACTCCTGGCGGAACCCCGTCGGGCTCATACACGAAGCTCGCCACGGCCACACCGGGCGCCGCCTCCGGCACGTTCAGCGTTACGCTGGGCTCAGGCGCCGGAAACTACCAGTTCGTCGCCTCGCCCACTCAGGTCTACCTCGGCTGGCGCGACGACACCGCGGGTGGCGGTGACATTCGCATCCGCCTGCGCAACCCGAGCTGATCTGAACGAGAACTGGCCATTTGCGGGCGGAGCGACGGATCGCCCCGCCCGCCACGGGTATAATCCGGCCTCTCGCCGTGGCCATCTGAAGGAAGCCGATTCCAACAGAGGGCATCGGACTCTTTCGAGTTCACGCGACGGGATGGGCATGATCACCTAAACCGGCCCCACTTTCGGCCGGTTCGATCATCAGAGTTGGCCCCACCCCCGACCTCAATTCCGTAGGCTCGATTGGTCTTGCGAGGCCATCACGAGCGACGGAGGAAGGAGTTGTCGAGGGTGGAGCAGTTCGAGCGTATCCGCCGAGACCACCGGGAGGAAGGGGTGTCGATCCGTGCGTTGGCGCGCCGTCATGGGGTGCACCGGCGAGCGGTCCGCCAGGCCCTCGCCTGCGCGGTCCCGCCGCCACGCAAGCCCGTCGAGTCGCGGGTCGCACCGGCGGTCGGACCGCATGCGGCCACCATCCGGGCCTGGCTCGCCGCCGATGCCGAGGCACCGCGAAAGCAGCGCCACACGGCCCGGCGGATCTGGGAGCGCCTGCTCGATGAGCACGGCGCGGATGTGGCCGAGAGCACCGTCCGCCGCTATGTCCGCGAGTGCCGCCGCGAGCTGCACCTCGAGCACCGCGACGTTGCGATCGTGGCTCATCATCTGGCTGGCGAGGAAGCTCAGGTCGACTTCGGCCTGGCCGACGTGATCATGGCCGGCGAGCGCACCTCGGTCTCGGTCTTCGAGCTGCGCCTGTCCCATTCGGGCGTCGCTATCCACGTCGCCTTCGGATCGGAGGGCCAGGAGGCGTTCCTCGAGGGCCACGTCACCGCCTTTGCCCGCATCGGCGGGGTGCCGGCCCGGATCCGATACGACAACGCCCGCTCCCTTGTGGCCCGGGTCCTGCGTGGACGAGACCGAACCGAGACCGAGCGATTCATCGCCTTGCGTTCCCACTATGGCTTCGACTCCTTCTTCTGCATCCCGGGCGAGGAAGGTGCCCACGAGAAGGGCGGTATCGAGGGCGAGGTCGGCCGCCAGCGCCGCCACTTCTTCGTGCCTGTGCCCACGGTGAAGAGCCTCGCCGATCTCAACCGCCGCCTCGAAGAGGCGGACCGGCGCGACCTTGCCCGCCACATCGGCACCCGCCGTCTGACCGTCGGGACGATGGGCGAGGCCGATCGGGCGGCATTGCAACCGCTGCCTGATGCTCCCTTCGATGCGGCCCGGATCGCGACAGTCCGGGTCGACTCCAAGGCCCGGGTCTGCGTCCGCCAATGCTTCTATTCGGTGCCCGCCAGATACGCCGGCAGGCAGCTATCTGCTCGGATCGGTGGCACCCGCATCGAGGTCGTCGATGGCGGCACAGTCGTCGCCTCCCACGAGCGCAGCACGATCCGGGGCAGCCAGACCCTGGTGCTCGACCACTATCTGGAGATCCTGTCCCGCAAGCCAGGCGCGATGCCCGGTGCCCTCGCGACCCATCAGGCCCGTGAGCGGGGCGTGCTCACGGCCGCACATGAGGCGTTTTGGGCCAGGGCGCGACGCAAGTTCGGCGACGCGGGCGGCACGCGGGCGCTTATCGAGGTGCTCCTGCTCCACCGACGGATGCCATTCCCGGCGGTCCACGCCGCTCTCGAAGCCGTCAACTCCATGGGCTCGGCAGATGCTGCGCTCGTGGCCATCGAGGCCAGACGGATCGCCGAGCACCGCGGCCCGACCGGCTCGACCGTTCCTTCGGCCACCCATCTGGCACGTTATGACCGGTCGGCTCCGGCCCTGACCGTCTATGACGGCCTCCTTGGGGGGACCACCCGATGAGAGGTCTGACCGAAGAAGCGGCCTCGGTCGGGATCGACGTTGCCACCCGCGTCCTGCATCTGCCGACCGTCCGCGCGCAGGCCGACGAGCTTGCCGCTGCGGCCGTCCGCGATCGGGTCACCCACCGGGCGTATCTGGCCGAACTGCTCGCGGCCGAAGTCGAGGACAGGGAGTCTCGGCGACGGGAGCGCCGGATCGCCGAAGCCCGCTTCCCTCGCATCAAGCGCCTCTCCGAGTTCGATCTGGGCGCCACGCCAACGATCGCTCCGGGGACTCTGGCGGCTCTCGCAACCTGCAACTGGATCGGTGAGGGCGAGCCGGTCGTGCTGCTGGGCGATTCCGGGACCGGCAAGACGCACCTGCTGATCGGTCTTGGCATCGCCGCCTGCGAGCAGGGTCGCCGGGTTCGCTACGTGACTGCGGCGGCCCTCGTCAACGAGCTCGTGGAAGCCGAGGACGAGCGCGAACTCTCCAGAGTCATCGGCCGTTATGGGCGCCTGGACCTGCTCTGTCTCGACGAACTCGGCTACCTCCATCTGGATCGTCGGGGCGCCGAGTTGCTCTTCCAGGTTCTGACCGAACGCGACGAGCGAGCCTCGATCGCGGTCGCGTCCAACGCCCCATTCAGCGAGTGGGGCCAGACCTTCACCGACCCGCGCCTGGCGGCCGCGGTCGTCGACCGGCTCACATTCCGGGCCCACATTCTCGAGACCGGATCGGCCTCGTATCGGCTCCGGACCAGCCAGACAAAGCGAAAGGAGGGATCGCCAGCGACCTGATCTAGAGACCTGTTAGAAGGCCATCACACCGGTCGGGGTGGGGCCAACTCTGGTGATCACGGTGGGGCCACTTGACGTGATCATTCCCAACGGGAACAAGACTCTCTCCGGGGCGGGATCCTGACTCGCCCCGGAATTGACGAGAACGGCGTCTTCGCGATGGCCGTTCCAAGCACGAATCGACTGTCCCTGCTCACCCTGACGGGAACCGGACTTCGGATCAGATGGTCGGGGGTTCGAATCCCTCCGGGCGCGCCAATTCTTGGCCTCGATTCGCGCACTTGCACGGCTTTCCACCGCCGAGAAGTCCGTCGAATTGTCTGGGCTGAGAGTCTGGACCCCGCTCGCCCGGCCGATTGAGTCAGATACCCGCGATTTGAGCACCATGGAGTCAGATGCCCGGGGTTCACGGAGTCAGATGCCTGGGTGCTCTGTTTGCCTTCAAATCTGCCTGGACAGGCAGTGTCCTGACGCGACGTCAGATCGCCAATCCGCCGGAGGCGCACTCAGCTGGGATAATGGGCCGTGTCCGGCACCCCGCTCGGCTCGCAGCCAAGGCATGGACGATGCATCTCGGCGAAGCCACCATTGCGTAGATGTGTCCCTCAATGGGGCCCATTCGGCCGGCAGGCCACACATTTCCGTCGTCTGCGCCCACCTCCGTGCAGATCAGGACTGAGTTCGAACGGGCAGGCGGTCGATGCCGCTCGGTAGCCGTGAGGTCATCCCGTCTCACCATTGAGGCGTATTACGCTGCAGGCCAGGCCGCGGCCGTTGCACACGTCGCCGCGCACGAGCTCGGGGCGGCCGCCTGATGCGATCAAGGCCGCACGTGCTGCCGCGCCGGAAGGAGAGGGCGAGAGCGCCGGCGACTCGAGTGCCGCTAGCAGCGCGACCAGCTCCTGGGGGTCGATTCGCGATCTCGCAGACGCCGACGAGCGGCTGCGGAACGAAGTCTGCTGGTCGGTCTTCGACTGCTGACTCCGGCCGGTTTCCGGGCCCCCTATTTGCCGGCCCGCTCTCTTGGCAGGGGCGGCAGGCGCCGTTTGCCGTGGACGAGAAAGTGGCGGAACCAGTCGCGGACCTGGATGAGATTCTCGACGCGGCGGAAGGGCGCGCCCCCACGCGTGAGTTCGTGGTTCTCACTCGGCACGCGCATGAACCGGACCGGCCTCCGGTGGGCGCGCAGGACCGCGAACAGCTCCTCGGCCTGGCCGATCGGGCAGCGGAGATCCTGTTCGGCGTGCTGGATCAGGAGCGGGGTCGTGCATGACGCGATGTAGGTGATCGGCGACGCCTGCCGGTAGAACTCCGGCTCGTCCCATGGGTTCGCGCCGATGAACATGACCGGATCGATGCCGGCCAGGTCGCCGGTCAGCATGAGCGACGTCAGGTCGCTCACCGAGCGTGCCGTCAATGCCGCCGCAAAACGGTGGTCGTGCCCGACGATCCAGTTGGTCAGGTACCCGCCATACGAGCCCCCCGTGACGCCGAGGCGCCGGCCGTCGGCGATCCCCTCGGCGACGAGCGCGTCGACGCCGGCAAGCACGTCCCGAGTCGGCCCCTCGCCCCAGTCCCGGAAGTTCGCATCGGCGAAGCCCTCGCCGTACCCCGTGGAGCCGCGCGGATTGCAGTAGAAGACGCTGATCCCTGTCGCGGCGAGGACCTGGAACTCGAGCACGGGCGACCAGCCGTACTGCGTCTGCGGGCCGCCGTGGATCTCGACCACGAGCGGGCCGGGCCGGCCAAAGCCCGACGACTCGGTGGCCTCGATGAGCCAGCCCTGGATGTGCCGCCCGTCGACTTCGTACGAGCGCTCGACCGGCTCGACGAGCTTGACGTTCTCGAGCGCGGAGTCGTTGAGGCGGCTCAGGCGACGCGGCGCCTCAACGCCCGACTGGACCCAGATGTCCGGCAGATCGGTCGGCGCCGAACGGAGGAACGCCAGGCTCGGGTGGCCGTCGATCTCGATCTGGTCGAAGCCCGAGATGTACTGCCGGCCCTCGCTCAGCCGCTCGAGCCGGCCGTCGGCCGTCGCGATTCGCCACAGTTCGTACGAGCCGTCGAGCGGGGCGGTGAACGTCAGCCACGCGCCATCCGCGGACGCCACCAGGCGCGGCGGCTCGCCCGGCGTGATGTCGCTGTTCATCCCCGTCGCCAGCATGAGGTCGTGTCGGGCCGATAGATTGCGACCGCCATCGCGCCCCGAATCGGAGGCGTCGGCCGTGAAGAGCCAGACGTCGGACCGGCTGCCTGCGTGGGCCGGGTAGCGGTGGCCGAGGCAGGCGATCGTCCGGCCGTCCGGAAGCCAGGTCGGCGCCTCGAAGTCCGCCCTGCCGGCGTCGGTGATGCGTGTGCGGCGGCCGGAGTCGATGTCGACGACGAAGATGTGGGAGCGCGGGTCGAAGTCCGCGTCCCGCCGCTCGTTGGTGCTGTACGCGATCCGCGTGCCATCGGGCGACCAGGCCGGCATGTCCACAGCCCAGTCGACGTTCGTCAGGCGACGGGCATCGCCGGACTCCATGTCGACGATCCAGAGCTGCGGGCGGCTGTCGTAGACGAAGCCGCGGCCGTTGTACACGAACGAGAGCCGGTCCACGTATCGGTAGTCCGAACTTGGCATGCCTTCGGCCGCCGGCACATCGATGCCACGTCGCCGGCGGTCCTCGTCCCGGGTCGCCCCAGCCGATGAGCTCAGGACGGCGAGGCGCTTGCCATCTGGCGACCACTCGAAGCTCGTCACACCGCGCGGCAGATCGGTGACCCGCCAAGCCTCGCCCGGCCGATCGAGCGGCAGGACGTGGACCTGGACGATGTCCTCGCGCTTTGCGCCCGTGCCCGAGGGCTCTGCCGCGCGGCCGCCGGGCGCCGCCTTCGGCCCACCGAGTTCGGGCTCGGGCTCGACGAGCGTTCGCCGGTCCGACAGGAACGCCAACAGCCGCCCGTCCGGCGAGATCCGCGGTGATGTGTCATGCCAGGCGCCGCGTGTGAGCCGGCGGGGCTCATCGCTTCCGTCCGTCGGCACACCCCAGACCGAGTGGACGTAGCCGTCACGGCCGGCCGCCGCCTCCTGCAGGGCGAACACTGCGAGCCGTCCGTCGGGCGCGAGTCGGACCTGCGACGGAACGCGCAGGCGGTACAGGTCGTCGGGCTGGAGCGGCATGGGCGCCGTGCGGACGCCGGTGGAAACACGGGAATCTCGGGCCACGGGCATGATGCCTCCGGGAGTGAGACTGAGACCGGCGCAGCGGAGGGCGCGTGTCCTCGGTAGCCACGAGAGTTTACGTTCCGCACGTGGTGGGCGCTGTTCGGAGCGACGTTCCACGCCATCAACCCTGGCCGCGTCCTCGACTCGCGCGCTGGTACAGGCGCCGGGCTGTTCCACTCGCGGACCAAGCAGAGCTATGCGGTCACCGGGCTCTGGGGCGTACCAGCCGGTGCCGTGGCGGTCACAGGCAACGTCACAGTGGTCGGCCAGAGGCTGCGAGCTACGTGACGGTAGCGCCGAGCCTGACCAGCGGGAGCCAGCCCCTGACCTCGACGATCAACTTCCCCGCGGGCGACATCCGCGCGAATGGAGTGACCGGCTCCCTCGGCGCAGGCGGCAAGCTCGATGCCATGTGCTGGACCGGCAACACGGCCAACACCAGCTGCTATTCGACGTAACCGGCTACTTCAGCTGAGAATTGGACTGCCCTTTCGGACGTGGCAGAACCTGCCGCGGTCGGTCAAGAACGTCGATATAGGGCACATACTCTTGACGATAGAGCGGTCTATGACCAATAGTATGTTGTATGACCAGAACCAAGCGTGCCGTCTTCCCGGCAACTCAGCGGCAGGCAGCCGAACTCGGTGCCCGTCTCCGACTCGCCAGACGACGGCGTGGAATCAGCATCGCGGATATGGCTGCACGCGTGGTCGCGTCGAGCCCTACCATCGCGCGCCTCGAGCACGGCGACCTTACTGTCAGCGCCGCGGTTCTCGCCCGCTACCTCGAGGTCCTTGGGCTCGCGTCCGACCTTGACCGCATCGCGGAGCACGACGAACCCGGTGCCGCCATCGCAGACGAGCGGCTCGGCCGCCCACGCCGCCGCAAGTCTCGAGGCCTCGCCGATGAACTCTAGGCGTCAGGACCTCGTCGTCGTCCTCGACGCACTAGAGCTCGGGGAGGCCCGCCCAGTAGGCGTACTCACCCGCTGGCCGGGCGCAATCCTCTCGGTCGCCTTCGAGTACGCGCGCTCCTGGCTCGACGACGTCGGGCGCAACTTCCCCATCGACCCGGCGCTGCCTCTGAGCGAGGCTCAGTACATCGTGCCGGGCCGCCGCGTGCCGGGCATCTTCGCAGACACCGCGCCTGACAAATGGGGCGAGGCGCTCATGGTTCGTCGCGAGGGTCGCGACCTTGACGCCTGGGAGTTCATGACCGGAGTTGCCGATGACACCCGCATGGGAGCACTGCGGCTCCGGCGCGGCGTCGAGGGCCCATTCATCGCTGATCGCGAGCCGACGGTCCCACCGTTCACTCGGCTGCGTGAGCTTCAAGAGATGGCGCGTCGGTTCGAAGACGACCCGAACTCGATCGCAGCGGACCAGATCGCATTGCTCGTTGCGCCTGGCTCGTCGTTGGGCGGGGCTCGACCAAAGGCCAACTACGTCGCGCCCGACGGCAGCCTCTGGATCGCCAAGTTCCCCTCGTCGACCGACCGGCGCGATGTTGCGGCCTGGGAGCACGTATACGCCAACCTGGCGCGGCTGGCCGGGATCGAGGTTGCCGAGACGGAGCTCGTCGAGCGTCGTTGGGCCAATGCGCACGTTTGCGACCCGCCGCTTCGACCGAACGCCCGCCGGGAGAAGGCTCTACGCGTCTGCCGTGACCATGACTGGCCGGACGGACACGCTCGGCGCCGATTACATCGACATCGTCGCGGCGATCACCGACCACGTCGGGCCAGACCATGTCCGCGAGGACCTCATGCAGCTCTACCGGCGAATGACCTTCAACGTGCTCGCGGGTAACCGCGACGATCACCTGCGCAACCATGGCTTCCTCCGGCACGCCGACGGGTGGCGACTCGCGCCGGCATTCGACATGAACCCGTCGCGAGAGATGCGCGAGCACGCGACCGCGGTCAACGGCAAGGTGGCGTCGCCAGACGCCCGGGATGTGCTCGACGTCCGCTCCTTCTTCGGGCTGAGCGAAAAGGCGGCGAGGGCCGTCATCGCCGATGTGGCCGACGCCGTGAGCGAGTGGCGGTCGATGGCTAGCTCGGTCGGCATCGACCGACCGGAGCAGGATCAGGTCGCGGTCGCGCTCAGCGCCCTCCCGAGCGCGGCGACTCTCTGAGCTGGGGACGGAACCTCGTATAATCCGGCCTCTCCCGTCGTGGGCATCGGACTCCTTCAGGTTCACGCGACGGGATCCAAGACTCTCTCCGGGGCGGGATCCTGACTCACCCCGGAATTGACGAAAACGGCGTCCTCGCGATGGCCGTTCCACGCACGAATCGACTCTAGCTGCTCGTCCCGACGGGAAGCGGACTTCGGATCAGATGGTCGGGGGTTCGAATCCCTCCGGGCGCGCCAATTCTTGGCCTCGATTCGTGCACTTGCACGGCTTTCCACCGCCACGAAGTCCGTCGAATTGTCTGGGTTGTGAGTCTGGATCCCGCTTAGGCGGCCGGTGGAGTCAGATGCCCGCGATTTGAGCATCACCGAGTCAGATGCCCACGGTTAGCGGAGTCAGATGCCCGGGAGCTCGGCTTGCGTTCAAGTTGGCTCGAACCAGGCAATGTCCTGACGCGACGGTCAGATCGCCAATTCGCCGGCGGCGTACTCAGCCGGAGTGATAGGCCGTATCCGGCACCCGGTTCGGCTCGCAGCCACGGCATGGGCGATGCATCTAGGCGAAGCCACCATTGAGTAGATGGGGCCTTGGAGGGCGACCCATTCGGCCCGCAAGCCGCATATCTGATCGTCAGCCCCCACCTCCGTGCAGATCAGGGCGCCAGCGGGGACGAGGTTGTGGCTCACGCCGGTGATCGTAGCCGCAACCGAGCGCACCCACGATCTGAGCTTCCGACTGTCAATCGACCGAGCGCCAACGGGGTGGACTGCGAGCGCAAGTAATTCGTCCGGAACCGCTATGCGCGAAGTCACGAAGTTCGTTTCGGCGAATCCACTTCGGCTCCTGCTCGTCCATACTTGTCAACTTGACAAGTATGGCGATGTCAATTCTTAGTCTCTGCGTCGCCCGCAAGCGTGCGCCAATAGCCATGGGGATCGCGAGGACTCTTGCTCTCGTGAACCAGGAAGCGCGCATCAGATAGGAGCTGAAGGTACCTCCTCCCAGTATTGACGGAGACGCCCAGGAGGTTCGCGGCTTCCGCCGTGGTGACTCTTCCCCGGGAAAGCAAGTGCTCAACGAAGCGTTCAGATCCAGCAGGCAAGGCGCGCAGCATTCGGGCCCCGAGTGGGTCCATCAGGAGCGTGACTGTGACGCTAGCTGGCCCCTGACGGTATACGGGATCCGGAAGGCCTACGCGTTCCATCTCTTCAAACATCCGATCGACACCCTCTCCGAGCTCGCGACCGAAGCCTAGTTCGAGGACGGTTCGCGCGATCCTCGGATTGCGGGCGAACCGCGTTGACCGGATCGTTTCGACCCGAACCAGACCGGGGAGCCTCCCCGGGGATTTCGACCTCGAGGCGATCCGCGAACAGAGATACGCGAACGTGGTCGCCGCCCATTGAGTACGAACGATGGACAATGGCGTTGACAATTGCCTCGAGCCAAACATCTTCTGGGATTAGGCTCGCCGGACGGAAGCGGCCGCTTCGCTGGAGGCGAACCGACACCCCGAGCCATCGCCGAAGGATCCGACGTGCCCCCAAGATCTGTGCGCGCAGGACCCCATCCACGAACGAGTCGGCGAGTATGTTCGATCTGGTGCCCGTCTCGCGGACAGTTCCCTGGTAGCGAAGCAGGCGAAGACGCGCTTCTGGAAAGAATTGCTGCGGGTCGCAGCCGAGCGTCAGTACCCCCGCGACTGTCGGGATGAAGCCGCTTCGGGTACGAGTGAGGAGTCCCCGCGACGCGAGCGACTCATCCGGGCGTGCCGCTCCACCGACGGCTCTCAGGAAACTGCTGACGAGATTGTCGTCGAGATCCTCTCGTGTCGTGCCCGTAACCGGCGTTCCATCGAAGAACGTTGTGCCCTTGTCATACCGGAGTTCCTGCGCTTCCAGGGGAGTCAGGCGTCGGTTCTCGTCTCCGATCCGGAGGTAGACCTCGCCGCGAACGTTCTCATGGACGTGCTCACTCGGATCGATCTCGGTAAGGAGGAGGTGTCCGTCAACTCCACTGTCTGTAGCACAAGCGATCAGCTCAAACCGCGCACTGATGGGGGGTTGGGCAAAGTCACGACCCGCCTGGCGCCAGGCATTCTGTGCACCGTCGTCGTGACCGATCCCTTCAACCATCCCATTGCTGATCCCGAGGACGACTAAGCCACCCTCGGCGTTGGCAAAGCCGACCATCGCGTCCGCGAGTTCTCGTGCGCGGGTTCGGACGCTCTTCCGATCGAACCACTGGTTCTCCTTCCTTGTCCGGAGCGCTTGGACTCGCTCGTCCTCGGGAAGGAGACGAAGCTGTTCAATGCTTGAGAGGCCTGTTGGAGACATTGGCCAAGAATGGCAGCTACTTATCAGTTTGACAAGTAGTGACATCCGGCCTCCGGCCAAGATGACTCGCCCTCGAGGCGATCTACCATCACCACGACTTACGACACCGCCGGTCGCCGGGCCACGATGACCGACCCGGCGGGTCACACCACCTACGGCTACGACACCGCCGGTCGCCTCTCCTCAGTCGCAGGTCCCGGAGCCAACGCCTCATACAGCTACGATGCGGCTGGCAATCGGGCCACTATGACCGCCGCGGGCAAGACCGCTTCCTATACCTACGACCCCGACAACCGCCTTGCCACCGTTTCTCGGCCCGACCTCGGCACCTTCGGCTTCGCCTACAACGCCGATGGCGGAAGCTCGGCAATTGGCGGAGGTTCTGCGTACCGACGACCTGCCGTAGGCATTTCCGCCATCGCCCGGTGCACTTACCGCGGCCCCAGCATCATCGGCTTCAACCCTTTCCCTGACCCGGCCACAGCCCCGCGCAAGTCTCAAGGCCTCGCCGGCCGCAACTTCCGGAAGCCCTTGAAGTAAGCCGATGCCGACCAGGTCCCCGTGGGGCGACGGCGGGGACCTGGGGCGCGTATGCCCTGCGACCAGCGGCCGATCTCGGTGGAGTTTGCCTTAGCAAGTAACTAAGATGCTCGTATCGCGCACTTGACTTGCGCGTCAACGGCGCCACAATCTCGCTATGACGAAGTCCATGGACCGCACCGGACTAGAAGTGGCTCTCTCCGCGCTCGGCGACGTGCTCGCCTACAGAGGCGAGGCGTACGAAATCATCCTCGTCGGGGGTGGCGACCTCGTACTTCGCGGCATCGTCGCGCGGTCCACCAAGGACGCCGACATCGTGGGCCAGCGCCTGCGCAACGGCCGCATCGTGCCGCTCCGCAGGCTTCCCGATGCCCTCGCGAAGGCTGTATCCGAAGTTGCGGAAGCGCACGACCTCGCACTCGACTGGCTCAACGTCGGGCCGGAGTCGCTACTCGACCTCGGGCTCCCGGCCGGGTTCGAGGACCGCCTCACCCCGAGGCACTACGGCGGCCTGACGGTATGGCTCGCAAGCCCATACGATCTTGTCTGCTTCAAGCTCTACGCCGCCACCGACCACTGGCCGAGCCGAGACCGGCATCTCGACGACCTGCGCGCCCTCCGTCCCACCGAAGCTGATCTGCTGTCTTCGGCCCGCTGGTCGATGACCCATGACCCCTCACCAGCGTTCCGGGGCCAGCTCGTCGCCGTGCTCGCGCACCTCGGGCTGGAGGACGCTGATGCTCGCCTCGGCTAGCTTGCAGCGCGCATCGATCGATCGGATTGCGGCCGGCTGGATCGCGCTCGGCGGGCAGCTTGAGGGCGATCCAGATGCGACGGTCGTCGATCCCGAAGCCCTGATCGCCGCCACTGCCGAACTCGCCCGTGACGAAGACCGCATCCTCGGCGTGGCCCTCGACTGGTGCGTCGCCTACGGCGACTCGGTCAACTCAGCGCGCCTCCGACGTATCGCGCGCACGATGGATGCGACCGCCGCTCTGGCTTCCTTCGCCGTCGTGGTCGGCGCATCTGGCGGCCCGACCTGGTTCCAAGGCGAAGGGGCCACACCGATGGCGGCTTCGTTGCGCGGCAAGGTGGCCGTCCGGGACCTGTCGGCTCCCGCCCGTCTCGTATGGCGGCTGCGCTCGGCATTCGGCGTCAATGCAAGAGCCGACATCCTCGCTTTGCTGCTCTCGAGCCCTGCCGGGACCCAGATGCGTGTCGCCGACATCGCCCGCCGAACCGGGTTTTCCAAACGCAACGCCGCGATCGCCATCGAGTCCATGGCGCTTGCAGGCGTCGTCGAGGCCGACCGGAAGGGCAACTCTGATCGGGTGGCCCTCTCGGTGGATTCGCCGCTTCGAGCCTTCCTGCCGCGCCTCGTCGCGGCACCCGATTGGATATCTCGCTGGACCGTTGCGATCGAGATCCTGCGCCTGGTCGAACGGCTCGCAGACGCTCCTGACGGAGCGGTAATCGTGGAAGAGCGGCTCGCGGCCGACTCGCTCGGCCCGATGCTGCGCGACGCCGACGTGCCCCGGCCCGACCTCACCGTCCGAGGCCCGGCCTTTGCCGCTGCCTTTGATGTATGGATCGAGGCCCTCGCCGCGGCGATTTCCGATCTGGCGCAGTAGGTTTCCCTCGAAGGTTTGACCGCTCAGTGGCCGCCGGATGGCCATGCGGGCGCCCTCTCAGCTGAGCTGCAGCCATACCCCGACGCTTGCCCGGACACCGCGTCTCGGCGTGGGGGCCTCGACGCACTCGAATGGTGCGGGCCCGTCGCCCGAATGCCAATCACGACCCCATCGTCGGCTGGCTCGATCGATCGTATGCGGGCGAAGGCGTCAGCGTCGACGCGTATCATTCCTACCATCATCGTGGGCATTTGAAGGAAAGCCGATTCCGTGCAAGGGCATCGGACTCTTTCAAGTTCACGCGATGGGACCAAGACTCTCTCCGGGGCGGGAACCTGACTCACCCGGGAATCGACCAAATCGGCGTCGCCAAGCGCGCCGTTCTACGCACGAATCGGCCCTTCAGCAGCGTCTTGACGGGAAGCGGACTTCGGATCAGATGGTCGGGGGTTCGACTCTCTCAGGGCGCGCCAGTTCCTGTGTTATCTGCGTGGGAAAGAAGAACCAGGTTCCTGAGGGCCATGCGGAAGATCTAGGGTGGTCGGTCGGGCCGACTGCGCGCGGCTTCCGGAGCGGACGTGGCAGAAGGGTCGGCACTGGCACCTTGGTGCAAACACAGCGTCGAGTCGGCGGAGACTCACTCCGGCTTCCGGGCCGAGCGCCGCACCACTCGCGTCCAGCAGGCCACCCCGACCACGAGAAGACCAAACGCCACCGGCGCTTCAATGGGTCCCAGCCAGAAGAGCTTAACTTCGTCCAGGCCGTTCAGCGCATCGCGCGTATGTATGAGCGGGCCGCACGAGTCCAGACACAGGGTTGCGAAGCCGAGGTCGCCGTTTCAATTCACGTGAAGCAGCAAGGGCAGTACGGGCAGCGCGGCGATACCCACCACCCAGGCCGCAAGCGTGGTGAGCAAAGCGCCACGGATCGCGTGGGCTCGGACCAATGGGGCACCAATGGTTCCGGCGACCACTGCCGCCGCGACGACCGCGCCAATCGCTCCCGCCCAGCGACCTAGATCGTCCTCGGGGACATGAACCGGAGACACGCCGTAGCCAGACGCGGCGCCGGATTCGGCTGCATCGAGTGAGAGAGCGACGAACGGCAAGGACAACAGGGCGAGGAAGATCGCGAGCAGCGTTGGGCCGAGAACGTTTGTCAGGAAGTCCGACCCTTCGAGGCCATCGTCGACTTTGATACCCGCTCGAGCGGGTCCAATGCTTTCGCCTGCTCCGCGATGATGGTCCATGCTTGGAGTATGCGACCCAGCCGAGGGGGGCCTGTGTCGGTAAAGCGACATTCGCAAGCCCGTTGTTTCTCGGGCTAGAACGCCTGCTCGGCGTCGAGTCAATCCAACGGGAGATCGAGAAGCGTCGATCGTTGATCCGGATGCAGGCGAGCAGTTATGGCCGCGGCCCGAGTCAGGCTAGGCGGCAAGGAGCGCGTCGATCAACTCCTCAACGCCCTCGATTATGGTGGTTGGTGGCGTGCGTCTGTTTCCCTCCGGGCGCGCCACCTCCGGGCGCGCCAGACTCTAGCCCGCGAGCCGCTTGTACCGGATCCGGTGTGGCTGGTCGGCGGCGGTGCCCAGTTCTTTGTGGCGGAGCGCTTCGTAGTCGCTGACGTTGCCCTCGAACCAGCGCACCTGGCTGTCGCCCTCGAAGGCGAGGATGTGGGTCGCGATACGGTCCAGGAACCAGCGGTCGTGGCTGATGACCACGACGCATCCCGGGAAAGACTCCAGCCCGGCCTCGAGCGCTCGCAACGTGTCCACGTCGAGGTCGTTGGTGGGTTCGTCGAGGAGCAGGACGTTGCCGCCCGACTGGAGCAGCTTGGCGAGGTGAACCCTGTTCCTTTCGCCACCGGACAGCGTACTCACGAGCTTCTGCTGGTCCGTGCCCCGGAAGTTGAAGCTGGACACGTACGCCCGCGCGGGGATCTCGCGCTGGCCGACCCTGATGAACTCGGCGCCCTGTGTGATCTCCTCGAAGACCGTCCGAGTCGCGTCGAGGTCGTCGCGGCCCTGGTCCACGTAGCTGAGCTGCACGGTCTCGCCGATGTTGGTAGTGCCGGCGTCGGGTGTCTCCTGGCCTACGAGCATTCGAAATAGCGTCGTCTTGCCCGCGCCGTTGGGCCCGATGATCCCCACGATGCCGGCTCGCGGCAGCGAGAACGTCAGGTCCTCGATGAGCAGCTTGTCGCCGTACGCCTTTCGGAGGTGCGAGGTCTCGATGACGGTGTCGCCCAGGCGAGGGCCCGGCGGAATCGCGATCTCGAGTTCTCGGGCGACGCCCTTGTCGGCCTGGGCCTCGGCGAGGAGCTGGTCGTAGGCCTTGAGGCGAGCCTTGCCCTTGTCCTGGCGTCCGCGCGCCGACAGACGCACCCACTCGAGTTCGCGCGCGAGCGTGCGCTGGCGCGCATCGGCGGTCTTCTGCTCCCTCGACATTCGCTCGATCTTCTGCTCAAGCCAGCTCGAGTAGTTGCCGGAGAATGGGATCCCGCGGCCGCGATCCAGCTCCAGGATCCACTTAGCCACCTTGTCGAGGAAATAGCGGTCGTGTGTGATCGCCACGACCGTGCCTTCGTACTCGCCGAGGAAGCGCTCCAGCCATTCGACCGACTCGGCGTCGAGGTGGTTGGTTGGCTCGTCCAACAGGAGCAGGTCCGGATGGGAAAGCAGCAGCCGGCATAGGGCAACGCGACGCTTCTCACCGCCGGACAGGACGCTGACATCGGCATCGTCCGGCGGACAGCGCAAAGCGTCCATCGCGATGTCCACGTTCCGTTCCAGGTTCCACCCGTCGGTCGCGTTGATCCGGTCCTCGAGCGCGGACTGCTCGGCACCGATGGCCTCGTAGTCGGCATCCGGCTCGGACCATTTCGCCATCACGGCGTTGTACTGGTCGATCAGGCGCGCGACCTCGCCGACTCCGTCGAGCACATTGCCCTTGACGTTCTTTGTCGGGTCCAGCTGCGGCTCCTGGCTGAGGTAACCCACGGTGAAGCCGGGCGTGAGCCGCGCCTCGCCGGTGAACCCGTCGTCGAGCCCGGCCATGATCTTGAGCAAGCTGGACTTGCCAGCGCCATTGGGACCGATGACCCCGATCTTGGCGCCCGGATAGAACGAGATCGAGATGTCCTCGAGCACGGTCCGATCGGGTGGGTAGTGCCGGGCAAGCTTGTACGAGGTGTAGATGAATTCAGGCGGCATACTCCTCAAGGGTACCGACTGCGTAGCGACTTGTGAGCGCTACGGGGAGCGCGGCCGCGTCGAGAGCGACGTGGTCGCGTCGAAGATCTTTTATCGTTGCTATTCTCACGCGCCCAAACCCCTCCGGGCGCGCCACTGTGGACCAGAGCGCTCAAGCGAACCCCGGCCGCGAAATCGGTAGCATTCACGCGTCCCACAAGGAGGTCACGTGCCAGGGCTCGGAACCCTCATCAACATTGTTGCAATTCTGCTCGGCTCGACCGCGGGCGTGCTTTTCGGCGCAAGGTTGCCGGAGCGGACGCATCGAACGATCACCGACGCACTCGGGCTCATCGTGCTCGTTATCGGCGGGCTGAATGTCGCTGCCCTCGAGGATCCTGGCTTCAAATTGGCAGTCGGCAATTCCGCGCCGCTGCTGATCGTGCTGGGCGCATTGCTCATCGGCGGCGTGATCGGCTCGCTCGTCGGCATCGAGAACAGCGTCGAGGTTCTCGGCGGCTGGCTGCAGCGCCGTCTCGCCGGCGAGACGGGCGACGAAGCGCGAGCTCGATTCATCGAAGGGTTCGTCGCAGCCTCGCTCCTGTTCTGCATCGGCCCGCTCGCGATACTCGGCTCGCTCTCGGACGGCCTCGGCCACGGCATCGATCAGCTGGTGCTCAAGTCGGTGCTCGACGGCTTTGCCGCAATGGGGTTCGCTGCTGCGCTCGGCTGGGGCGTGTCCGCGTCGGCGATCCCGGTCGGCGTATGGCAGGGCTCGTGGACGCTCGCCGCTGTGCTAGCCGGTTCGCTTCTGCCGGTCGCACTCGTTGCTTCGATCACCGCCACCGGCGGCGTCTTGCTTCTCGGGATCGGCTTCCGTTTGTTGCAGGTTCGCCAGATCGCGGTCGCGGATATGCTCCCGGCCCTCGCGGTCGCTCCGTTGCTAACCCTCGCGGTGCAGGCGATTTTGTAGCCTGGCTACTACTCTTTCGCGCCCGCCGACCTGAAGGGCTTGGACCAGCTCGTCGAGGCCTTCGATCACGAAGGTTGGTGGAGTGCGTTTGCTTCCCTCCGGGCGCGCCAACTCCCCACTTTGAGCGTGAATACACCATCTGACTGTGCGCCGGTCGGCCCTTGATTGTTGTATCGCTTCTCCGATCTCAAGGGAACCGTCGCCGACGCCGAACGTGCCTCTCGGTCCCTGGCGCCCATAGGAACGGGGTTGCCGGAGAAGATTGGGTTTGGGAGGGCGGAACGTCGAGCAGTGCCATCCTGGTCAGGCTTGGCAAGTGGATGAGGCCAGACGCGCAGCCGCACAGAGATGAGCCTTCTCATCGTTGCAGTTGCTAGACGCCCAAAAGTTGCCGCGTGCCCTTTGGCGGTACCCAGCAGCTCAGGCGGGAGCCATTTTCATCCTCACGGCCGACCCACATCCAGCCGAGACTGGATGAAAGCAGGCCTGAGCGACTCCCGGCGGTGCTCGTGGATGCGAGCCTCGCGGAGAGCCCAGAAGCTATGTAGGAGGCCACATGGGTCGCGTGGAATACAAGGTCGAGCAAGTGCACTGGAAGGACGAGCCCGAGACTCGCCTTGCCCAGTTGGTGGAGGTCCTCAACGGGTTCGCCAAGGAGGGCTGGCGGGTCGCAAGCGTGGATCTCACGGCGCACGCCGAGTTCGGGACGAAGTCGCTGCCTGTCCTCCTGGAGCGCGAAGTCGAGTAACAGCGAGAACAGCGCCCGCCATAGTCACGGTTCAAGGCCGAGATCGCCGGTTCCGGTGGTCTCGGCCTTGACATGCGCTGCCGGTGCAGCTTCCCATCGAGAAAGGAGAGACTGCAATGACCAGTCCCCGCACCACGGGCGTCTGGATCTCCGCGGACTCGGCGACTATGTTTCGCTGGAGTCCCGATTTCAGCGTGCGCCACCGTATCGACTCCACGGTCCCTGGCCGCCACCGCTCAACCGGACGACCACCCACCGAGGATCACCCGAGTGGCGAGGGCCATCGCGATGAACACATGCGGACGTTCTTCGATCAGGTCACCCACGCGGTGCCAATCGACGACGACCTGCTGCTGGTAGGGGACGGCGAGGTGGTCGAGCACTTCGCGGACCACATTCGCAGCGACGATGCCAACCACGGCCGTCAGCGACGGATCCAGGTCGAGAAGAGCGGTCCTATTACGGACCGCCAGTTGCTCGCCCGAATCCGCACCTTCGCCGGAGCGCCGGCCAGACGGACTCTGCCGAGCTGAGCCCGACGCGTCGGCAATTCTCGTTGGCTGTCCAGATCAGAGCTTCGGTGGGCCATCTACGCCTCTGCCAGGGGTCCGATCAGGAGGCCGTACAGCCACGACCGGAATGAAATCTGCTGGTCGGTCTTCGACTGCTGACTCCGGCCGGTTTCCGGGCCTCCTATTTGCCGGCCCGCTCTCTTGGCAGGGGCGGCAGGCGCCGCTTGCCGTGGACGAGAAAGTGGCGGAACCAGTCGCGGACCTGGATGAGATTCTCGACGCGGCGGAAGGGCGCGCCCCCACGCGTGAGTTCGTGGTTCTCACCCGGCACGCGCATGAACCGGACCGGCCTCCGGTGGGCGCGCAGGACCGCGAACAGCTCCTCAGCCTGGCCGATCGGGCAGCGGAGATCCTGTTCGGCGTGCTGGATCAGGAGCGGGGTCGTGCATGACGCGATGTAGGTGATCGGCGACGCCTGCCGGTAGAACTCCGGCTCGTCCCATGGGTTCGCGCCGATGAACATGACCGGATCGATGCCGGCCAGGTCGCCGGTCAGCATGAGCGACGTCAGGTCGCTCACCGAGCGTGCCGTCAATGCCGCCGCAAAACGGTGGTCGTGCCCGACGATCCAGTTGGTCAGGTACCCGCCATACGAGCCCCCCGTGACGCCGAGGCGCCGGCCGTCCGCGATCCCCTCGGCGACGAGCGCGTCGACGCCGGCAAGCACGTCCCGAGTCGGCCCCTCGCCCCAGTCCCGGAAGTTCGCATCGGCGAAGCCCTCGCCGTACCCCGTGGAGCCGCGCGGATTGCAGTAGAAGACGCTGATCCCTGTCGCGGCGAGGACCTGGAACTCGAGCACGGGCGACCAGCCGTACTGCGTCTGCGGGCCGCCGTGGATCTCGACCACGAGCGGGCCGGGCCGGCCAAAGCCCGACGACTCGGTGGCCTCGATGAGCCAGCCCTGGATGTGCCGCCCGTCGACTTCGTACGAGCGCTCGACCGGCTCGACGAGCTTGACGTTCTCGAGCGCGGAGTCGTTGAGGCGGCTCAGGCGACGCGGCGCCTCAACGCCCGACTGGACCCAGATGTCCGGCAGATCGGTCGGCGCCGAACGGAGGAACGCCAGGCTCGGGTGGCCGTCGATCTCGATCTGGTCGAAGCCCGAGATGTACTGCCGGCCCTCGCTCAGCCGCTCGAGCCGGCCGTCGGCCGTCGCGATTCGCCACAGTTCGTACGAGCCGTCGAGCGGGGCGGTGAACGTCAGCCACGCGCCATCCGCGGACGCCACCAGGCGCGGCGGCTCGCCCGGCGTGATGTCGCTGTTCATCCCCGTCGCCAGCATGAGGTCGTGTCGGGCCGATAGATTGCGACCGCCATCGCGCCCCGAATTGGAGGCGTCGGCCGTGAAGAGCCAGACGTCGGACCGGCTGCCTGCGTGGGCCGGGTAGCGGTGGCCGAGGCAGGCGATCGTCCGGCCGTCCGGAAGCCAGGTCGGCGCCTCGAAGTCCGCCCTGCCGGCGTCGGTGATGCGTGTGCGGCGGCCGGAGTCGACGTCGACGACGAAGATGTGGGAGCGCGGGTCGAAGTCCGCGTCCCGCCGCTCGTTGGTGCTGTACGCGATCCGCGTGCCATCGGGCGACCAGGCCGGCATGTCCACGGCCCAGTCGACGTTCGTCAGGCGACGGGCATCGCCGGACTCCATGTCGACGATCCAGAGCTGCGGGCGACTGTCGTAGACGAAGCCGCGGCCGTTGTACACGAACGAGAGCCGGTCCACGTATCGGTAGTCCGAACTTGGCATGCCGTCGGCCGCCGGCACATCGATGCCGCGTCGCCGGCGGTCCTCGTCCCGGGTCGCCCCGGCCGATGGGCTCAGGACGGCGAGGCGCTTGCCATCCGGCGACCACTCGAAGCTCGTCACACCGCGCGGCAGATCGGTGACCCGCCAGGCCTCGCCCGGCCGGTCGAGCGGCAGGACGTGGACCTGGACGATGTCCTCGCGCTTTGCGCCCGTGCCCGGGGGCTCTGCCGCGCGGCCGCCGGGCGCCGCCTTCGCCTCACCGAGCTCGGGCTCGAGCTCGACCAGCGTTCGCCGGTCCGACAGGAACGCCAGCAGCCGGCCGTCCGGCGAGATCCGCGGTGATGTGTCATGCCAGGCGCCGCGCGTGAGCCGGCGGGGCTCCTCGCTTCCGTCCGTCGGCACACCCCAGACCGAGTGGACGTAGCCGTCACGGCCGGCCGCCGCCTCCTGCAGGGCGAACACTGCGAGCCGTCCGTCGGGCGCGAGTCGGACCTGCGACGGAACGCGCAGGCGGTACAGGTCGCTGGGCTGGAGTGCCATGGGCGCCGTGCGGGCGCCGGTGGAAACACGGGAATCTCGGGCCACGGGCAAGATGCCTCCGGGAGTGAGACTGGGACCGGCGCATCGGGGGGCGCGTGTCCTCGGTAGCCACGAGAGTGTACGTTCCGCACGTGCGGGGCGCTGCTCGCGGCATGGTCGGCGGCCGTGGACTCTCCAGTTACGTACCTCGGACACGGTCAACATCATCTTCGATGTGACCGGTTACTTCGCCAATGACGCAAGCGGAGCGACGTTCCACGCCATCACGCCGGGCCGGGTGCTGGGCTCGCGCGCTGGCGCCGGCTAGCTGCTCCCGATCGGCCGCCTCAGCGCAACGGCGAGGAATCCGGCGACGGAAGCTACCGCGAGGATCGGGACGGCGGCTTTGGCGGCACGCGGCGGCAGCACGAGCTCGAAGAACGGAACCGGGTCGCCCAACTGCTCCTGAACATGCCCCATCGGGCAGTCGCCGCCTCCGATCATCAGCCCGATGCCCTCGACTGAGAGGAACGCCAAGCTGGCCCCGAGAAGCCGATTTCGCCGTCGCGTCGCGGCACAGATCCAGATGTAACCGAGGCTGACGAGGCCTGCCACCGACCACGTCGCGTGGAAGACACGATATGCCTTCGCCGGACGGCTGAGAGTTGCCCAACTGACGGAATGCGTCAACGATGCCTCCCGCGATCGACTCCGGTTGTCGCTACCAGTGTTGATCATCCCGCGTGGCCTTCCACCAGGGAACTGACCAGACGGCACCCGGCGATCGCGGCCCGTTTCGGAGGGGCCAGGCTTGCCAGATGCGTCGGAGATCGGTCCACCCTACCTGCTTGCACACCCGCAAAGCCAGGTGTCCCATAATCCGATCGACGGACCGGCTTCGACACCGACGCAATAGGCGAACATCGACTGGTGCCAACCTGGAGGACGCGCATTCGGGAGATCCCGCCGAGTCTGATCCGCGCGCCGAGCCCTGCTCGGTAGTCCTATGACTGCGATGTCAGGCTCGTGCTAGACTGGCCCCCAGGCGGAGCTAGATGGGTGATCGGGATAGAACCCAGATCGTCACCAGCCAGGCCGGCACAGAGGAGATCGGATATGGATGGTGAGTTCTTTCCCAAGGTAGCGGGCCGTATCCCGTTTGGCGGGCTCGACGCTGCCGAGCCGCTGTCGTTCAGGGTCTACGAGCCCGATCGAATGGTCCTGGGCAAGCGGATGGAGGATCAGCTCCGGATCGCGGTCTGCGTGTGGCACAACTTCGCCGCTCCCGGCGCCGACATGTTCGGCTCGGGAACTTGGGATCGGCCCTGGATCGATCCGCTCCTCGACCCGATGGCGGCGGCGCGGGCCAAGATGGCGGCCACCTTCGAGTTTCTCGCCAAGCTCGGGACGCCGTTCTATACGTTCCACGATCGCGACATCGCTCCGGAGGGGCGCACCTTCGCCGAGTCCCAGGCCAACTTCGAGGCGATGGTGGGCGACGCGGAAGCCCACATGGCCCGGACCGGCGTGAAGCTCCTCTGGGGCACAGCCAATCTGTTCACCCACCCTCGATACGCGGCCGGTGCGGCCACCAATCCCGATCCCGAGGTGTTCGCTTTTGCCGCGGCTCAGGTCAAGGCGGCGATGGAGGCCACCCACAAACTGGGTGGGGCCAACTACGTCCTGTGGGGCGGTCGGGAAGGCTACGACACGCTCCTCAATACCGATATGGCCCGCGAGGAGCGGCAGCTTGCCCGCTTCATGGCCTTGGTTGCCGAACACAAGCACCGCATCGGGTTCAAGGGCCAGCTCTTGATCGAGCCGAAGCCCCAGGAGCCGACCAAGCACCAGTACGACTTCGACGCGGCGACGGTCCACGGCTTCCTGACCCGCAACCACCTCGACACCGAGTTCAAGCTCAACCTCGAGGCGAACCACGCCACCCTCGCCGGCCACAGTTTCCACCACGAGATTGCCTATGCGACCTCGCACGGGATCCTCGGCAGCGTGGACGCCAACCGGGGCGACCCCCAGAACGGCTGGGATACCGATCAGTTCCCGAACTCCGTCGACGAGCTGTCGCTTGCGGTCTACGAGATCTTGCGCGCCGGCGGACTCACCGAAGGTGGCTTCAACTACGACGCCAAGCTCCGCCGCCAGAGCCTCGATCGCAACGACCTGTTCCACGCCCACATCGGCGGCATCGACACGCTCGCCCGGTCGCTCCTGGTCGCGGCGGCGATGATCGAGCGCGGAGACCTCGAACGTCTGCGCGAGGAGCGATATCAGGGCTGGTCGGACGACCTCGGCAAGTCGATCCTGTCGGGCGACCTGTCGCTCGAGGCGATTTCGAAGCGCGTCCTAGCCGGCGACATCGATCCGCGGCCGGCCTCGGGCCGCCAGGAATTGTTCGAGAACGTCGTAAACAGGGAGATCTGGTCCGCCTGAGAGTTCGTCAAGCGAGGTCGATGTGATCCTTAAGCCCGGGATGGCCTGATGGGGGGACACAACGAGGGCAGTCTGAATAGACCGACCCTCAAGGACGTGGCCAGGGAAGCGGACGTCTCGCTAAAGACGGCGTCGCGAGTGTTGAACGACGAGCGCTACGTGCGTCCGGAAGTCAGGGGCCGCGTCAAAGACGCCATCCTGCGGCTGGGCTATCGGAGCAACGACCTCGCCAGAACCCTCAAGCTCGGCACGACACGCACGATCGGGCTGGTGATCGCGGACATTTCCAACCCCTTCTATGCCTCCTGTGCCCAGGGTGTAGCTCGCGTCGCCAGACGACGTGGCTACACCGTTCTCTTCAGTGGTTCCGACGAAGGCCTGCAGGCCGAGCGTGAGTATGTCGAGCTTCTGGTGCGCCAGCGGATCGCCGGTCTGCTGGTCGTGCCGGCCGCCGGCGACCACTCGTATCTCGCCAGCGAACGCAGCCGGGGCCTTCCGATCGTCGCCCTCGACCGACCCCTGGACGGGTTCGACAACGACTGCGTGCTCGTCGAGAACGAGGCCGGGGCCCGGGCGATGACGGCTCACCTTCTCGAGCATGGGCATCGCCGAATTGCCATTCTCAGCGGGTCGCCGGACATATACACCTATGCGATGCGATTGCAGGGCTATCGACACGCCATGGAGGCGTCGGGGTTCCCGGAGATGGTCCGAATGATCGATCCGACCGTGGAAGGCGCGGCGGCCGCCACCGTCGAGCTGATGTCGGGGCCGGATCGGCCGGACTCGATCTGCTGCGTCAACAATCGGGTCACAGTGGGCGTGCTCGGCGTCCTCGGGCGACTCGGCATTGCCGTCCCCGAGGAGCTGGCCGTGATCGGGTTCGACGATTTCGAGTTGAGCGACGTTGTCCGGCCGCGGCTGAGCATGGTCCGCCAACCGGCAGTAGGCCTGGGCGAGCGGGCAGCAACCCTGCTGATCGATCGTATCGAGGGCATCGAGTCCGGTCCACCCCGGGTCGTGACCCTGCCGGTCGAGGTCATGATCCGGGATTCCTGCGGCCCCCACGAGATCCGCGAGGGCGGGCAGGAGCCGAGCGTCGCCGTCGACGCAATGGCGGGTGGGTCGAACTGAGGATCAGCGGCCGATAAAGGGAACGTCGGGGTTCACGTCGCGGCCGAAGAACTTGAGCAGAACGAGATCCTCGGCCCCGGTATTGACGACGGCGTGGGGCTTCGTCGCCAGGTCGTGGGCGACAAGGGCTTCATCCGCGGACGGGTCCTGACCCCGGATCGGCTGACCGGCGATCGTCCCCGTGCCACGCCAGGCCAGGAGCGTGTAGACGCCCTTCTCGACGGCCGTATACGTCATTCCCGGGCGGACCGTCAGCTTCTTGCCGCTGAACTTGGTCGTGTTGTAGTAGATCCAGTGCTCCTCGCCGCCGGGCTGGCAGCTCGATTCGATGAGCCGCGGGCCGAGATGCATCCTCTCGTAGATGTGCGGGTCGCCGTTGAACTCCCAGTCGACCCATTCGAGTAGATAGCTCTCGCCGGCGCGCTCCCTGTCCTCGGCGGTTACGTCCTTGAAGAGAAGGTCCTTCGACAGGATCTTGCCGGCGACCAGGGCCTGGAAGATGGCCATGGTGTCGGAATCCTCCTGGAGCTCGATCGTGAGCGCCGTCCCGGGCCCGTGCAAGACGCCCGCCGGCACAAGGAAGCCATCCTCGGGCATGAGGAGCCATGCCTTCGAGTGACGCAGGATGGCGTCGCTGTTCCAGTCGACGAGATAGGGGAGAAGCGCATCCTGCTGTCCCTGCTCGACGATCCACGGGTTGACGCCCAGGAATGACTCCGGGTGCGAGCCCATGTCCACCCCGGCCGGAAAGAAATACGCCTCGTCCTTGGGATTACGGCCGACCCGCGCCGCGTGGTGGAGCCTCGGGTGAATGTGGAAGGGCAGGCGCGTGCTGTAGTCGAACAGCTTCGCCAGCCGGCCGAGACCCGAATGCGTCCGGGCGTAGTCGGTGCCCATGATCTCTATCGGCGCCGCGGCCACTGCATCCCGCAGGGTGATGCGCCTGCCCTCGAGCGCCAGGAATGAGAGGCCTTCGTCCGCCACGTCGATGCGGTTGTCGGCCTTCGTGGTAGAAGCAAGCCAGCGCTCGCAGATCTCGCCGCGCTCCCCCGCGTCGTACCGGTCGTCCGGCAGATTCAGCCGCCGTCCGGCGGGGGCCAGCTCCCGTGCGACCCAGGCGGGTTCGAGTGGCAATAGGCCGCCTGTCGCTGCCAGAGCTTCCGAGACCACGTCACGGATGCCGGCCGCAGCCTCTTCAAGAGCGCCGACTGGAGCTGTTGTCATGGTCCCTCTCTGCGGTTCTGTTGGCGTCCAGGCCAACAGCTCCGCGCAGCACGCAACCCGCCCGGATCGCGCGGCGGCATCGCCGCGGGAAACGTTCCGGATTGCTTTTGCCGTGACGGTCCGGGCAGTCCCTGGCACATCCGGCGAAGTTCCTCTCTACGGCCGAAACCGCAGCAGAAGCTGGTCGGAAGTGTCTGACAGCGCTATCCTACATCAAGTGACAGCGCTATCATAGCGTTTGGCCGCATTCCATCATCCGGTTTGGAGGGTTTCGAAGACGGGTCGGCACTTACGTACTTTGCATCTTGACAACGTCGTCAGAAATCTCAAACATTGCCACCCACAGCCGGACCGGCACAGACGATCCTCAACATTGCGGGGGTCTAATCCAGGCGTAACTGCGGCCATCAAGCCACCAGGAGGTGTTGCCAAGGAAAGGGATTCCCCTGCCGGGGACCCGTCACCACCCGTCACTCACCACCCACGCCGTGGAGCTTGCGCCGGCCCTGGGCCTGGCCCAGAGGGGATCGGAGTACCTCCCCTCCAAGCGCATGAAGAGGCGTTCGTGGTGAATCTCAGAGTCGCTGGTAAAGCGCAAGGCGCGTCCAGGGTCCCCTGAGGCCGCGGCTAGCCGAAACGCCCGACGGACTTTGCTCGAGGCCTGAATCAGACAGACATGCGACGGCGCCGACCCGGGCGTCCGGGCGCGCACTCTTCACGTATCGGAGGCGATCATGACCAATTTCAGGCAAGGCCGATCGCTGGTCGCGGGGTTGTCCGTGGCCAGTCTCGTCCTCTTGTCCGCGTGCTCCGGCAGCACGGCAACGACTGCCCCTGCATCGACCGACTCGAACGCCGCACCGAGCAGCGCCGCCCCGAGCAGCGCCGCGTCGACCAAGGCAACCGGCACGGTGGGCATCGTCGGGTTCGACACCACCTCGCCGATGGATAACACCTTTGCCACGGCCGCTCAGGCGTTCCTGGAGAAGGACGGCTTCACCGTCCTCACCCAGGACCCCAAGGGCGATCCGGGCCAGGCCAACACGATCTGCTCTCAGTACGTGACCCGGCAGGTCGTGGCGCTTCTGGTCGTGACCTTCAACAAGGACCAGATGGCGCAGTGCATGTCCCAGGCTGACGCCGCCAAGATCCCGGTGTTCTTCAGCGGCAGCCCGCTCCAGGATGGTATGGCCGGCGCCGTCGACAACACCGCGCCTCCCCCAATCAATGACGTGTTCATGAAGTACCTCAAGGACAACGCCATCACCGACATCCTCTCCCTCGACTACTCGCCCGGCACCCCGTGCCGGCTCCGGGCCGCCTATCGCGAGGACGCGCTGTCCAAGAGCGGTCTCAACGTCAAGGAATCCAAGCACGAGTTCCCGATCCCCGGCCAGGTTGTCGACTCCCAGAACGCGACCGCCGCTTGGCTTGCCGCTCACCCGGCCGGCTCAGGCAAGTTGGCGATCTGGTCCTGCTTCGCCGACTCCTCCTCGGGCGCCGTCGCGGCGCTCAACCAGGTGGGTCGCACAGACGTGCCGATCTTCACCTGGGACCTGACCAAGGCAATCGTGCCGGCCATCAAGACCGGCCAGGTCGCGGCCACCCTGTATCTGGACGCCCCCGGAATCGGCGGCCAGGACGGGCAGCTGATCGAGGCCTGGCTGGCCGGCAACACCACGCCCAAGGGCGAGGTAGCTGCCAGCACCATCGTTACCAAGGACAACATCGACGCTGTCCTGACGGCCCACCCGGAAGTCATGAAGTAGGTCTGACTCCCAAGTAGTTCTTCCGGCGAGCGAGGGCTCGCTCCGGTTCCCCCCACCTGGAGCGAGCTCTCGCAAGCCATCGACCATCGATCCGTGATGGAGGCCTCGGTAGCAACCTCGATGCGAGCAATCACAACTCCGGAAGCAGGGCAGATTTCGTGACCAGCGAAGAGACGCAGACGGAATCCCTACCCGGGCCGGCCGCCGTGGAAGCCCCCCCAATCATCGAAGCACGCGACATCTGTCGGGTGTTCGGTGCCCTGAAGGCGCTCACGGACGTCAGCCTCACTTTCCGCCGCGGAGAGGTTCACGGCCTGGTCGGCGCCAACGGCGCGGGCAAGTCCACTTTCCTCAACATCATCGGCGGGATCATCACGCCGACCAGCGGCACGGTCCTCGTCGACGGAGCAGAGGTCGACATCCGCGTGCCGCGAGACGCCGCGGCGCTCGGGTTCTCGTTCATTCCGCAGGAACTGTCGCTTGTGCCGGATTTCTCGGCGATCGACAACATCGCGCTGGGCCTGGAGAGGACCTCGCGCTTCGGGTTCGTCGACGATCGGAAACGCGCTCGGATCGCGCGCGAAGTGGCCGATCGCGTCGGCATAACCTTCAGCCTCAAGAAGCCGGTCCGCGATCTGAGCGCAGCCGAGCGCGGGCTCGTGGCGATCTGCCATGCGCTCGCTCGCGACGTGCGGTTCATCGCCATGGACGAGCCCACTGCAGCGCTTTCGGACGTCGAATGCCGCCGCCTCTTCCAGATCATCCGCGAGCTCGCGAACGACGGCGTCACGGTGGCGTACGTCAGCCACCGCCTCGACGAGATCGAAGAGCTCAGCGACCGCGTCACCGTCTTCCGTGACGGTCGGGTGGCCGCCCGGTTCGACCGCGGCGCCTACAACCGCGAGGATCTCCTCCAGGGAATCACCGGCGGAACCGGCGGTCTAGAGGCGCGGGAGTCTGCGGCCAACGTGTCCGAAGCGGCGGCCCTCGTCTTCTCGGCCGAGCACCTGAGCGACGGCCACCGTGTGTGCGACGTCAGCTTCAACTGCCGGTCCGGCGAGATCGTCGGTCTTGCCGGCCTCGTCGGCTCGGGGCGAACCGAGGTTCTCAAGCTCGTCTTCGGCGAGGCGCCTCTCGCGTCGGGCCGGATGACGCTCGACGGCCGCGACCACCACCCGACCAGCGTTCGCCAGGCCGTGAGCCGGGGTGTCGCCCTCGTTCCGGAGGAGCGCCGATCGCAGGGGCTGCTCATGGACGAGTCGATCACCACGAACATCTCGCTGGGCAACTGGAATGCGATGCGCTTCCGGGCGCCGGTCCCGTTCATCAACGACCGCAAGGCTCGATCGGTTGCCGGCTCGATGCTCGGAACGCTCAACATCAAGGCCCGAAACACGGGCGAAGCCGTCCGCACTCTGTCGGGCGGCAACCAGCAGAAAGTCGTCTTCGGCCGCTGGTTGTCTCGCGACTCGCGCTTCCTGCTCCTCGACGAGCCGACCCGCGGCGTCGACGTGGGAGCTCGTCAGCAGATCTGGGGGACGGTCGAGGGCCTCGCGGCCCAGGGCAGAGGCGTGGTGGTGGTGAGCTCGGAACTCGGTGAGCTCGTCCTCTGCCACCGAATCTTCGTGATGGTCGAGGGACGAATGGTGGCCGAACTCGCCGGCCCTGGTGTCACCGAGGCCGAAATCCTGTCGGTCATCTACCGCTACCAACGACAGCAAGAGGCTTCATGATGGAGAACGTCGCCCCGGCGCTCGGCGCCCGGCAGGCTCGGATTCGATCGGTCGGGCAGTCCGTCACGCTTCTGATCGGCAAGTACGGGGCCATCATGGTCCTGGTAGTGCTGTGCGCCTGGTTCTCGCTCATGGCGAAGTACTTCCTGACCTGGGACAACTCCGTCCAGATCTTCAACCAGGCGGCCCTCTCGGCCATCAGCGCCTGCGGGCTAACGCTTGTTCTTGCCTCGAACCAGTTCGACCTGAGCGTAGGCAACACGGCGAGCCTGTCCGGGATCGTTGTATCGCTGGCCATGATCAATGGCGTGCCGATCCCTCTCGCCATCGCGATGGCTCTTGGTGTTGGCGTTGCCATCGGGCTGTGCAACTCATTCCTGGTGGCCTACCTGAAGGTCAACGCGCTGGTGGCCACGCTCGGAGTCGGAAGCGCCGCGGTCGGATTGAACTACTTCCTCTCCGGGGGCGCCGCTCAGCCGTTCGCGTTCGCCGCCCCGGCATTCAACCAGATCTCCATCGGCAACCTGCTTGGCATCCCCAAGAACGTCTACTACATGGTCATAGTCGTCACGGTCCTGTGGGCGCTGCTCAATCGCACCGTTCTGGGCCGGAACATCCAGGCCGTCGGCGGCAACGCCGAAGCGGCGCGTTTCGCCGGCGTCGGCACCATCAGGACGACCGCCTCCGCGTTCATCATCTGCTCGCTCTGCGCGGCGATAACCGGCATCCTGCTCGCATCGGTTGTCGGCAGCGGCCAGCCGACCGGGGGCGACGGCTACACGATGACGGCGTTCGCGGCCGCGTTCCTGGGCACCGCCGTGCTGCGCGAGGGGCAGTTCCACATTGTCGGAACAGTCGTCGGCGTGCTCACGGTGGCCGTCGGGTTCAACGGCCTGACGCTCATCGGCGTGCCCTCGTACGTCCAGTTCTTCTTCCAGGGTGTCTTGCTCATCGCAGCGGTCTCGTTCAGCACCGTGGCGCGCCAGCGCTCGAAGGCTTCCTGACCCGCGCGACGCCACAAGGAGACAGCCATGACCGATAAGCCGATGCCTCGGACGATGTCCGAGCTTCTCGGCAGCGCCCCGGTTCTGAACTGGGGCAAGTGGGGACCGGACGACGAAGTCGGCAGCCTCAACTACCTGACCGCCGATCAGATCCTGCGCGGCGTCGGCAGCGTCCGCAGTGGCGAAGTCTTCACGCTGCAGGTCCAGATCGGCAAAGGGCGGGCGGACTCCGAGCCCGTCTGGCCGGACCGCACGCCGTCGGTCCGGACTCAGACGATGGACGAAGGCATGTGGCTCAGCGGCGAGGTTCCCGAGACGCACGACGGCCGCCACTGGGCGGACGACAAGATAGAGATGTTCCTGCAGGGCTCGACCCAGTACGACGCCCTCGGGCACTGCTGGTACGACGGGCACCTCTGGAACGGCTTCGACGCGAAGACGTCCATCGGCGGCCTTTCGAAGGCGTCCGTGCTGCCGATCGGGGAGCGCGGCGTCGTCGGGCGCGGCGTCCTGATCGACATGGCGCGCTACCGCGGCAAGAAGTCGCTCGACAGGGGTGAGTCCTTCACTCACGTCGACCTGATGAACGCCGCCCGCGCCCAGGGCTTCGAGATCGAGAAACGGGACATCCTGCTGATCCGGACGGGTTGGCTCGGCCGCTACTACGACATCCCCCACGAAGAGTTCTACGCCGATTGGAACGAGCCCGGCCTGAGCTACAGCCGCGAGCTGGTCGAGTGGTTCCAGGGAATGGAGATCCCAAACATCGCGACCGACACCGTTGCCGCGGAGCAGAGCCACGACCCAGTCACCGGCGTGTCGCTGATCCTCCATTGCGCGCTGATGCGCAACCTCGGCATCGCCCTCACCGAAATCTGCTGGCTCGACGACCTCGCCGAGGCATGTGCGAAGGACGGCCGCTGGGCGTTCCTCTACACCGCCGCGCCACTCAAGGTCGTGGGCGCGAGCGGCGCGCCCGTCAACCCGATAGTCATCCGCTGATCTGCGGACGCCGCCTGGCGCGACGTCTCGATCGCCGTGGCGCGGCGACCGCGGTGAGCTCAGCGTGAAGAAGAAGGCAGCCATGACCGACAAGTCCATGCCGCGCACGATCGCCGAGCTCTTCGGCGCCAATCCACCGTCGAACTGGGGCAAATGGGGTCCGGACGACGAAGTCGGCAGCCTCAACTACCTGACGGCCGAACAGGTCTTCCTCGGCGCGGCGAGCATCCGCACCGGCGATGTCTTCACGCTCCAGGTGCAGATTGGCAAGGAAGGATCTCCCGATCCGGTCTGGCCGAACCGCACTTCCGCGGTTCGCACGCCGAAGATGGATGAGGGCTATTTCCTGCGAGGCGAAGCTCCCGAACCTCGCGGTGGCCACCACTACGCCGATGACAAGATCGACATGTTCCTGCAGGGCTCGACGCAATACGACGCCCTGGGGCACCTCTGGTATGACGGCAAGATCTGGAACGGCTACGACGCCACTACGACCATCGGCAGCCTCAAGAAGGCCTCCGTCCTCTCTATCGCCGAGCGCGGTGTGGTCGGCCGCGGAGTCCTCATCGATATGGCTCGGTTCCGCGGCAAGAAGTGGCTCGACAGGGCGGAGGCATTCACCCACCACGACCTGATGGCCGCGGCGGCAGCCCAGGGATGCGAAATCTCCAAGCGGGACATCCTGGTCATCAGGACCGGCTGGATCGGCCGCTTCTATCAGGTCCCCGCGAGTGAGTTCTACGCCGACTGGAACGAGCCGGGCCTCGTCTACAGCCGGGAGCTCGTCGAGTGGTTCCAGGAACGGGAAATCCCCAACCTGGTGACCGACACGATCGCCAACGAACAGAGCTTCGATCCGGAGACCGGCATCGAGATGCGCCTTCACTGCGCCTTGATGCGAAACCTTGGAATCGCGATGACGGAGATCTGCTGGCTCGACGACCTCGCGGAAGCCTGCGCGGCCGACGCTCGCTGGACTTTCCTGTACGCGGCCGCGCCACTCAAGGTTGTCGGTGCCAGTGGCGGCCCGGTCAATCCCATCGTGGTTCGATGAGGGTCAGTGGCCCGTGCCGGCAGCGGAGCTCCTGATGAGCCCGGTCCGAAAGCGCGTCCTGGTGCTCGGTGCCACGGGAGTCGTGGGTCGCGCCGCGACCGAACGCTTCCTGGACGACGCCGCCTTCGACGTGGTCGCCGTGTCCAGACGCCGCCCGGAACTGCTCGAGCGGGACGGCTACGTCCATCTGAGCGTGGACCTTCGTGACACGGCGGCCGTCTCCGCGGCAATCGGCAGTTCCGGGCCGTTCAGTCATGTCGTCTACGCCGCACTCTTCGAGAAGGCGGACCTGATCGCCGGCTGGGGGGACCCCGAGCAGATCGAGACGAACCGGAGGATGTTCGCGAATGTGCTCGACGCGCTCAGAACGGCCAACTCCCCGGTGGAGCAGTTCTCGATCCTCCAGGGGACCAAGGCCTACGGCTACCACGTCGGCAGGATGCGGATTCCCGGCAAGGAGTCCCAGCCGCGTGTCGGCCATGGCAACTTCTACTGGGAGCAGGAGGATCTGCTGCTCGCCGCGGCGCGGGAGACCGGAGCCTCGTACACGATCTTCCGGCCGCAATTCATCTTCGGGGGAGTGCTGGGCGCGGCGATGAACCTGGTCCCTGTCATCGGCGTGTACGCGGCGCTGTGCCGCGAGATCGGGCGGCCGTTCTCGTTCCCCGGCGGGGCCTCGTACGTGGCCGAAGCGGTGGACTCCCGCCTTCTGGCGGACGCGCTGCACTGGGCCGCGACCGCGGCCGGCGCGCGCGACCAAACGTTCAACATCACCAACGGCGACGTCTTCGAATGGCGCGACCTGTGGCCATCTTTCGCGCGGGCGCTCGACGTCGAGGTGAGCCCCGACCGGCCTCTCTCGATGGCCGAATGGCTGCCCGAGCAGGAAATCGTCTGGCAGCGAGTCGTCCGGCGCTACAGCCTCCGCCCCCTCTCCCTGGGGCAGATCCTCGGACTGTCCCACCAGTACGCGGACGACGCCTTCGCCTACACACCCGACGGCTCGCCGCTGGCAAGTCGGGCCAATCCCGTTCTTCTCAGCACGGTGAAGCTGCGCCAGGCCGGGTTCGGCGACTGCATCGACACCGAGCAGATGTTCTCGTACTGGTTCGCTCGGCTCAGGTCCGAGCGCATTCTCCCGTGACCTTGCCCCGACCTCGTTCCGGCTACTCCCAACGAGGCATAGAGGATCTGCCGTCGAGCCCGGCGGCAGGGAGTGGTGACGTACAACCTGGAGGAAACAGGTGAAAGCGCTCCGGTTCCACGGCCTGCATGACCTTCGCCTCGATGAACTGCCCGACCCTACGCCGGGACCCGGCGAGGTCCGGATCCGCCCGCTCGCGGTCGGGATCTGCGGCACCGACGTCCACATCCTGGACGGCACCTACGCCTCTCGCCCGCCGGTCACCCTCGGCCACGAAGTGGCGGGCGTCATCGATGCGGTAGGCCGTGACGTGCGCCACGCTCGTGAAGGGGACCTTGTCACGGTGGAGCCGCACCGGTTCTGCGGCGTGTGCCGCTACTGCCGCCTGGGCAGCGAGCACATGTGCCTCGACAAGCAGGCCTTCGGCGTCCATCTCGACGGCGGCATGGCCACCCTGGAGATCGTTCCGGAGCGCATCGCCTACCGCCTCCCCGACGGCATGGACCCGAGGGTCGGCGCGCTCGCCGAGCCGCTGTCCTGCTGTGTTCACGCCATGGATCGCCTCGCGCCGCGGTCGGGCACCTCGATCGGCCTCTGGGGCGCCGGACCGGCCGGGCTGATCATGCTGACGCTCTTCCGCATCGCCGGGCTCACGCCGATCGTTGTCTTCGAGCCCGACGCCGCGCGCCGCGAATCGGCCCTAGCGTTCGGAGCGCAAGCCGTCGTCGACCCGATGGCCGATGGCTGGCAGGAGCGAGCGCAAGCCGTCGTTGGCGGAGCCGGATTCGACTACATCGTCGAGGCGGTCGGATCGCCTCGCGTGCTGGAGTCGGCGATTCCCCTCGCCGCCCGGCAGGGAACGATCCTCGTATTCGGAGTTGCCAACCCGGGAGAGCCCGCGGCGATAAGGCCGCAGGAGGTCTACGCGAAGGAACTGACCATCCTCGGGACCGCCATCAACCCGTACACCCACCACCGTGCCGTCGAGCTGCTGCCGCAGCTCGGACTCGACCGGTTGGGGATAAAGACGTTCCCGCTCGAAGCGCATGCGGAGGCATTCGCGGCGCAGAAGCAGCGGGCCGCGGGCAAGGTGCAATTCGCGCCCCAAGGTTCGTGAGACCGCCGCGCCCGCAACCGTCGAGCCCGGCATCGCCGGCCGCAAGAAGGAGAACCATGTCGGAGAGTCTGCTACGCGATCTGGCGGCCCTGGACGTTGCCGTCAGCTACGACAACATCGGCCGCGAGCTGATCCTGTCGGGCAAGCTTGCCCAGATGATCCGCGAGGACGGCATCGCCGGGGAGACCGCCAACCCGATCATCTACGAGAAGGCGGTCTCGACGACCGACGCATACGACTCGGAGATCGCCGAGCTGTCTCGGGCGGGAATGCCGGCGGACAGGATCGTCATGGAGCTGTGGGCGCACGACGTCCAGCTCGCCTGCGACGTCTTCCGGCCCGTGTATGAGGCCACGAATCACGTCGACGGCTACGTCAGCCTCGAGCTTCCGCCCCAGCTCGCCCATGACGCCGAGGGCACGATCCAGGCGGCGCGCGACGTGACCAGCCGCGTCGACCGTCCAAATCTCGCCCTCAAGATCCCGGCGACCCCGGAGTCGTTCGCGGCGATCGAGACGTGCGTCGCCGAGGGCGTGAACGTGAACGCCACGGTGATCTTTTCGCCCAAGACGTACGAGAACGTCCTGCAAGCCTATCGCCGCGGCCTGGAGCGGCGCCTTGCCGCAGGGCTGTCTTTGGATCTGACTTCGTTCGCATCCGTGTTCATGAGCCGTTACGACGCCCCGGTGGACGAAATCCTCCTCGAACGTATCCATGCGGCGACGAGCAAGGAAGAGATCGCAATCCTCAAGAGCGTGATGGGTCGGGTCAGCGTGGCGAGTGGCTGGATGATCACCCGGCGGTTCCGCGAGTTCTTCGACGGACCGGAATTCGTGGCGCTCAAGGTCGCCGGCGCGCGCCCGCAGCGGCCCTTGTGGGCCGGAGTCGTGGCGCGAAACAGCCGCTACGGCGACGTCACGTACATGGAAGCTCTCGCTATCCCCGGCACCGCCATAACCGCCTCGGACGCCCCGGTCGACGGCTTCCGTATCCACGGGATTCCGCTCCCGGCGGAGGACGACGGGTCCTCGGACGCGGTCCTCGCCACATTCGAGAGCCTCGGGATCGACGTGGACCGAATCGCGCTCGACATGGAGGAGTCGGTCGTTTCGGCGTTCACCGAGGCATTCAGCAGACTCGTCGCGGGCGTGGCGCGCAAGGCCGTGCCTGCGCCGGTGGGCGCATAGCGCTGTTCGGGGCCGTGTTCGCCGTGGCAACGAGGGCGACACGGCTCCTCCCGGTTCGACCTTCGGCACGGCACGCGAAGGGTTCGGCATGAAGCGGTATCGGCTGGCGGTGATCCCCGGCGACGGAGTCGGAGGCGAAGTCATTCCCGCCGGCCTCGACGTTCTGCGCCGCGCCGCCGAAGTCACCGGCGGGTTCACGCTCGAGACGATCGAGTACCCGTGGTCGTGCGCCTGGTACCTGGAGCACGGCCGCATGATGCCCGAAGACGGCATCGAGCGGCTTCGCGACAGCGACGCGATCTACCTGGGCGCCGTCGGGTTCCCGGCCGTCCCCGACCACATCTCGCTGTGGGGCCTGCTGCTGCCGATCCGCCAGAACTTCGACCAGTACGTGAATCTCCGCCCGATCCGGCTCCTTGACGGTATCGATGGGCCGCTCCGCGACAAAGGGGCGGGCGAGATCGACATGCTGTGCGTCCGCGAGAACACCGAGGGCGAATACTGCGGCATCGGCGGCCGGTTCCACGCCGGCCGACCCGACGAAAGCGCCGTCCAGACCTCGCTGTTTACCCGCCGCGGGGTGGAGCGAGTGGCCCGCTATGCCTTCGACCGTGCGCGCGAGCGCCGGCATCGGGTCGCCAGCGCTACCAAATCGAACGCGCTCCAGTACAGCGCGGTGCTCTGGGACGAGGTCGTCGCCGAAGTCGGCCTCGGGTATCCGGACGTCGAGCTGACCAAATACCACGTCGATGCGCTCGCGGCGCGATTCATCACCGCGCCGGAGTCACTCGACGTGGTCGTCGCCAGCAACCTCTTCGGCGACATCCTGACCGACCTCGGCGGTGCGCTGCAGGGCTCGCTTGGGCTGCCGGCCGGCGCGAACCTCAACCCCGAACGACTGCACCCGAGCATGTTCGAGCCAATCCACGGCTCGGCGCCGGACCTCGCCGGGCGCGGCGTCGCCAACCCGATGGCGGCAATCTGGGCTGGCGCCATGATGCTCGAGCACCTCGGCGAACTCGAGGCTGCCGGTCTGGTCATGGCCGCGCTGCGAGAAGTGGCGAAGAACGGGCCGCGAACGCGCGACCTCGGCGGGCAGGCCACCACTGCCGAACTCGGCGCCGCGATTGCCACCGCGATCGGGCGATGAACGACACGCAAGGAGACGAGTTGAACCCCACCGACCAGACCCAAGCGGATCGCGCGCTCCAGGATCGAGCCCTGATCGGCGGCGAGTGGCGCGGTGCGCTCGACGGCCGGACGATCGAGGTTCGGAACCCCGCCACGGACGAGGTCGTCGCTCGCGTGCCGCGTATGGGCGCGAAAGAGGCCACTCAGGCGGTGGACGCCGCGGCGAAGGCATTCCCACTGTGGCGAGCGCTGCCCGGCGTCGAGCGCTCGAAGGTCCTACGGCGGTTCTTCGACTTCATCGTCCGGGACGAGATGCGGCTGGCGCGGCTGATGACGATCGAGGAAGGCAAGCCACTCGCGGAGGCACGCGGCGAGATTGCCTACGCGGCAGGGTTCGTCGAGTGGAGTGCCGAGGAGGCGAAGCGCGTCTACGGCGAGACCATACCCGCCCCCAGCGCCGACAAGCGGATCCTCATCATGCGCCAACCCGTTGGAGTGACGGTGGCGATCACGCCCTGGAACTTCCCGGCGGCGATGATCACCCGCAAGCTGGCGCCCGCACTCGCGACCGGCTGCACCATGATCGTGAAACCCGCCTCCGCGACCCCGCTCACCGCTCTGGCCCTGGCCGAACTTGCGGTCGAGGCAGGCGTGCCCGCTGGCGTCGTCAACGTCATCACCGGCGACGCGCGCGAGATCGCCGACGCCCTATTGGCGGACGCCCGGGTTCGGGCCATCTCGTTCACCGGATCGACCGAAGTCGGCAAGGGCTTGATGGCCAAGGCGGCGCGTCACGTCACCAAGATCGAGCTGGAGCTGGGCGGCCACGCACCGCTGCTGGTCTTCGACGACGCCGACCTCGACGTCGCGGTTGCCGGGGCGATGGCTTCGAAGTTCCGCAACGCCGGCCAGACCTGCATCTGCGCCAATCGCATCTACGTCCAGGCCGGCATCTACGAGCGGTTCGCCGAGGCTCTCGGCTCGGCGGCGGCGTCGCTGGCGGTCGGAAACGGTCTCGAGAGCGGCGTCCAGATCGGCCCGCTGATCGACGACGCCGGCATGGCCAAGGTCGAGGCGCACGTCGCCGACGCACTCGCCCGGGGGGCGCACATCCGAGTCGGCGGCCACCGCCGCCCCGCCGCGGCGCCCCTCGCGGACAGGTTCTTCGAACCCACCGTAATCGAGGGCATCACTCCCGCGATGCTCATCAACAGCGAGGAAACCTTCGGGCCGGTGGCGCCGCTCGTCCGCTTCGAGTCGGAGGCGGAGGCGATCGCGATGGCCAACGACACGCCGTACGGCCTGGCCGCCTACTTCTTCACACGAGACGCCTCGCGCCTGATGCGGGTCGCGGAGGCACTGGAATACGGCATCGTGGGCGCCAACGACGGCGCCCCTTCGATCCCGCAGGCGCCATTCGGCGGCATGAAGGAATCCGGCCTGGGCCGCGAAGGCGGCAAGTACGCCATGGATCTCTTCCTCGAAACGAAGTACGTCTCGTGGGCAATCGAACCGACCAGATAGCCGGCCGCGCCGGCAAGCACGACGAAGCAACGGATCAAGGAGAAGTCACATGACCGATCGGGCGGCGGTCCCGCAGTACAAGGTCACGGCCATCAACCTCGGCAACCTCAAGCTCGACAAGTCCGTCATGACATGGCAGTCGGGCGAGGGCACGATGGTCGACGTCCCGGTCTGGGGCGCCGCGGTCGAGGGCAACGGCCTCAAGATCCTGATCGATACCGGCGTCAGCACACCGGAACGGTGGCACTATATGTGTCCGGTCTGGCAGGAGAAGGACGAGACGCTCGAAGCCGGTCTGGCCACGCTCGGCTGGCGCCCCAACGACATCGACATCGTCATCAACTCCCATCTGCACTGGGACCACTGCGACAACAACTGGCGCCTTCCGAACGCTCAGTTCTACGTGTCTCTGGCCGAATGGGAGTACGCGAAGAAGCCGATCGCGATCCAGGAGAAGCTATATCGGGCCGACTTCAACAGCGGCCCGCTCAGCGTCATGAACTACATCCTGATCGACCAGGATCTGTTCGAAATTGCTCCCGGCATCAAGACGATCGAGACCCCGGGCCACTCGGCCGGCCATCAGTCCACCCTCGTCAGCACAGCCGAAGGGCTGCTGTGCGTTGCCGGCGACGCGGCGTGCTTCATGGAGAACCTGACGACTCCCACGCCTCCAGGCGGCATGACCTCGGCTACTCAAGCGCTCTCATCGATCGACAAGATGTGCCGCACGGCCGACCGGATCCTCATGAACCACGACCCGCAGATCAAGAAGTACCAGCGGAGCGATTTCCCGCTGGTTCCCCGGCTTGCGGCCAATGGTTAGCCGGGGCTGGGGGCCGGCGCCTGTCGTGCCGCCCCTTCTACTCGGCATCGACGTCGGCACGAGCGGTCTCAAGGCAGTCCTTCTCGACGAAGCCGGCCGGACGGTGGATGAGACCACGGTCTCGTACCTGTTCCGCACACCCCGGCCCGGGTGGGCCGAGCAGGACCCCGAGACCTGGTGGGCGGCGCTCGGGGAGGCCCTCACTACACTCTGGGGTCGGGGCACCGACCCGGCGGCGGTGGCCGCGGTGGGGCTTACCGGCCAGATGCACAGCCTCGTGGTCCTCGATTCGGAGGGCGAGGTCCTATGCCCGTCGCTGCTGTGGTCCGACCAGCGAACGGGCGACGAGTGCGCGGAGATCACCGATCGGATCGGCGCCGACGCACTGCTGGAGCGAACCGGCAACGTGGCCCTGGCGGGTTTCACCGCGCCGAAGGTCCTCTGGATCAGACACAACTGGCCCGACGTCTACGCGCGTGCGGCGCACCTTCTCGTAACCAAGGACTTCATCCGATACCGGCTCACGGGCGACTTCGTCAGCGAGATGTCCGACGCATCCGGGACTCTGCTGCTCAACGTCCGGCGGCGGGCCTGGGCGGACGACGTCATCGCCGAGCTGGGGATCGACCCGGCTCTGCTGCCCCGGTTGGTCGAAGGAAACGAGGTAACCGGTTCCATCAGCGGGGCCGGAGCAGCCTGGACCGGCCTGGTGGAAGGCACGCCCGTCGTGGCCGGCGGCGGCGACAACGCCACGGCCGCCGTGGGCCTGGGAGCCGTGGATCCGGGAATCCTGACGCTGACCATCGGCACTTCCGGCGTGCTATTCGCCCCCGTCGACCAGTACCCGAGCGCATTGAACGGAAAGCTCCACGTCTTCTGCCACGCGCTTCCGAACCGGTGGCATCTGTCGGCGGTGACGATGGCCGCGGGCGGGTCTCTACGCTGGCTGCGAGACACGCTCTCGCCCTTGCTGCCGGCTCAGGGAGATGCCGCATACGATTGGATCACTGATCGAGCCGGACGGTCCACTCCGGGGGCGGGCGGGGTCGTCTATCTCCCCTTCCTGAGCGGCGAGCGAACGCCTCATGCCGACCCGAGTGCGCGCGGCGTCTTCTTCGGACTTCACATGGGCACGAGCCTGGACGACATAGCGCGTGCCCTGCTGGAAGGCGTCGCCTTCAGCCAGAGGCAGTGCCTCGACCTGATGCGCGAGGCCGGGGCGCGGGCAACCGTGGTCAGGGGGTCGGGCGGCGGTCTCTCGAGCCCGCTCTGGCGACAGATCCTGGCGGACACCATGGGAATCGGGTTGCAGATGGCGGGGCCGGGCATGGGATCGGCTCGAGGGGCCGCCGTGCTCGCCGGGCTCGGGGTGGGTCTGTATGCGAGCCCGGACATCGGCGTGGACTGGGCCGCCCGTCCCATCCAGGGTCCTAATGAGCCCGGCGCCCGATCTCTCGCGGCCTCATACGCTCTCTACACGGCCCTGTATCCGACTCTCAAGCCGGTCTTTGCCGCCGCCTCGCAAGGCCTTCCGGTGGAGATCCCCGAATGAGGCGTACGCAATCAAGGACACCCAGACCACGGCTGATAGACAACAGAGGTGCACTATGTTGAAGACCCGCCTCCTCCATCCGGGTCTGATCGAGGCTCTGGCCGAGGCCGGCCACACTTCCCGGATCCTCATAGCAGACAGCAATTTCCCGATGAGCACGGGCTCGGCGGCCGCGGCGCGGCGAGTCTACCTGAACCTGGCGCCCGGCCAGCCGACCGTTACCGACGTCCTGCGGGTCCTCATCGACACGATCCCAATCGAAGGGATAACGATGGCAACGCCTGCCAGCGGCGAGGTGCCTCCGATCCAGGCCGAAGTCAAGGCGATGCTGCCCGGCGTGCCGTTCGAGGTCTGTACTCGCGATCAGCTCTTCGAGATCGCGGGCGGCCCGGATCTGGCGATCGCAATCGCGACCGGCGAGCCACGACGCCACGCCAACGTGTTGCTCACCATCGGCGTGGTCGAAGCCGACTGAGCCTTGAGATGACTCGCGCTACCACCGGCTCGCCACGTAAGCCCTGACGCACTCGACGATGAGATCATGGTCGTCCTCGTGGGCGAGCCCCGAGACGATGGCCGCTCCCACGGGACCGCCGACCGGAGTCGCGCCTGCCACGAATAGCGGCAGGCCGCCTCCGAGCGCGACGTAGTCCGGGAGTCCCAGGCCGGTGGCCGCCTCGAAGGTCGTGCCGGCGGCTTCGTGGCGGGTCTTCTCGTAGAGAGTGGAGTGGCCCCAGCGTTCGACGATGCGGCGCTTCCCGGCAAGCATGTGGTCGTTGTGGGCGCGGGTGCCCGGCCTGGCGGCCCGAAAGACCAGCCGGCCGCTCCGATAAACCTCGATGGCGACCGCCAGCGAGTCCCGCCGGGCTCGCTCGAGGATTGTCAGTCCGATCGCGATGGCGTCGTCCTCGTTGAAGGACGGCAGGACGAGATCGGCCTCCTGTTGGAGCAGCTGGTCAAGCGTGTAGCGGCCCATTTGTCAGCTCCCGGCTCAACTTGGACTGGATCTAGGTTCCGGAGCGCAAGAACGCCGCGAGGCGGCCCAACGAGTCGCGCAGCGCCGGATAGAGCCCGGCGTACACGTCGTCGAACAGCCGCCCGTAGCGCACGGCGTCGGCGCCCGGCACAAATTCCTCGGCGGTGCCTCCCATCGCTTCGGCGGCCTCACGGGCCGAACCGAAGTGACCCGCGGTCGTCGCGGCAAGCATGGCGGCCCCGAGAGAGGTGGCCTCCTGGCTCATCGTCCGGCGCACTGGACGATCCAGGACGTCGGCCATTATCTGGCACCACAGGTTGCTCTGCGATCCACCGCCCAAAATGTGGACCGCCTCGATCCTGGTGTTCGTCGCCTGTTCGATCGCGCGGAAGTGCAGCTTTTCCTCGAGGGCGACGCCCTCCATGGCGGCCCGCATCAGGTGGCCCGGGCCGTGCTCGCCTCGCAGGCCGACGAGCAGGCCGCTGGCGTCGTCGTCCCAGTACGGGTCCATGACCGTCGCGAGGTACGGGACCAGGATCAAGCCGGCGGCCCCGGGCGGCACCGCGGCCGCTTGACGCTCCAGGTCATCGATGGGCAAGCGGCCGCCGAGCACGGTGTCCCGGAGCCAGTCGATGGTGAAGGTACCGCCCTTGAGGTCGCTTTCGAGCAAGTATGTGCCCGGCAGCGCGCCGCCCATGGTGCGGTAGGCCCGGTCGATCCGGAAGTCCGGGGCGACGGTTCCGGCGACGACTGCGGTCCCGAGATTGAGGTAGGCGCGGTCCAGACCGAGGATCTGCGCTCCCAGCGCCGCGGCTTGCCCGTCTCCGGCCGTCGCCACTATAGGCATGTTGTCCGGCAGGCATACGCGCCGGGACAGCTGCCGACTCAGGAATCCCGCCACCTGGCCTGCCGGGATCAGGCGCGGTACGCTCGAGGTGTCGAGGCCCGCCAGGCCCAGCAGCGGTTCGCTCCAGGTTCCGGCACGCAGGTCGACCAGGCCCATCGCTTCGGCCGACGCGACCGAGGTTACGTCCTCGCCGGTGAGCTCGTGAATCAGGTACCCGCCCACGTCGAGCCAGCGCCTCGCCGCCTCGAAGCCGGCGGTCTCGTGCCCGCGCAACCACATGAGCTTCGAAACGGACGGCGTCATGGAGAGCGGCTTTCCCGTCAGAGCGTGGAACCGGGCGTCGCCGAGGGTGGCGCGGATCTGGGAGACCTCCGCGTGGGCTCGCTCGTCCATCCAGACGATCGCCGGCCGCACCGGTCGCCAGGCCTCGTCGACGCCGACGAACGTCTCTCGCTGATGCGTCAAACCGATCGCGCTGACACGCCGGCCAACCTGCGTGCCCACAACCGCGAGGGCCGCGATAGTAGCCTCGGCCCATTCCTGGGCGCCTTGCTCCCACCAGCCGGTCCGGGGGTTGAGCAGCGCAACGGGCGCCCGTCCCTCGGCCACCGCCTCGCCGCGGAGGGACCAGGCGATGGCTTTGACACCGTGCGTCGAGGCGTCGACCCCGACGACGAGGGGTTCGTCGTTCATTTCCTACTCGCGAAAGAAACGCTCGAATGGCATGTTTGTCGGGAGCCCCTGCACGATGATCTCGTGAAGGTGCTCCATCAGTGGCAGCGACCCGGCGGCAATTACACCTCGCTCGACCAGGTGTGGGATGGCGTCGCCGACCACCGACACCGTGTCGGCGCTCTCGAGCGTGTCGCCGGCCATCTGCTCCCGCGCCTGCGGATAAGTCAGTCCCAGCCCGAGGAGCCGGCCAAGTCTGCTCGAGCGGCCACCGCTGGTCGTGACCAGAAGATCGCCGGCTCCGGCGAGGTGCGGCACCTGACCCGCGTCTCCGCCGAGGGCGCGAACCAGGCGGTCCATCTCGAGGCACGCCTGAGCGAAGACTGCGGCCTCCCAATTGTGCTGGGCGACCGGGGCGGCCGCGCCGCCGCTCAGCTCATGTAGGCCCGCTCCGATGCCGACCGCCATGGCGTAGGCGTTCTTGAGCGCGGCGCAGACCTCTACGCCCACGATGTCGGTCGAGACGCGAATGTTGTAGTAGGGAGTCGTAAAGGCCGCGGCCAGGCTATCGAGAGAAGCGCGATCCCGTCCTGTGAAGACCACGCACGTCTGAACGCGGCGGGCAAGTTCGCCGGCAATGCACGGGCCGCCGATAGCCGCGGGCGAGACCAGCTGACGCTGTCCAGCCGGGAGCGCGGACAGGAATACGTCGGGGAGCACGTTCAGCACTCCCGGCGCCACTTCCTCGAGCCCCTTGGTCACGGCGATCATCGGAAGGCCGGGCCGCAGGTACGGGGTGAGGGTCTGGGCCGCCCAACGAACGCCTGCCGACGACACGCCGACGGCCACCATGTCGGCGCCGCCCATGGCGGTGTCGATCTCGTCGATGGCGTACGGGGTCACGCGGTCGGGAAGAGCCATCCGGAGCTTCGGATGCACCCGCGTCGACTTCATCGCCGAAACCCACTCGCCATCCAGGTGGGTGCCGACAAGTCGAACGTCGTTGCCGGCGTCCGCAATCGGCGTGCAGAGCGCCGTCCCCATCATGCCTGCACCGATGACTGCGACGGTCGCCATGTTCGAGCCTCTGATAGTCCCGACGTGCCCCGATAGCGTTGTCAGGAATTGTACCAGGCGCCGCCTGCGCCGATCCCGAATCCCCTGGGCGCTCGGTCCTTCCGGGCGACCAGGCATCGCGTTCCGCATTGGCCGCTAGACTCTGGGTTCTTCCCAGAGGAGCCGCAAAGAATGGCCGATCAACTGTGGGCCCGTATCGACGACTACCTGGCGGAGGTGTTGCTACCCCCGGACGAAGTGCTCGATGACACTCTGACAGCCGGCGTGGATGCGGGCATTCCGCAGATCCAGGTCTCGCCGACGCAGGGCAAGCTGCTGTACCTCCTGGCGCTCGCGGTGGGGGCGAAGAACATCCTGGAGGTGGGCACACTGGCGGGCTACAGCGCGATTTGGATGGCTCGGGCGCTGCCGGCGGACGGCCGTCTGATCACCCTGGAGGTCGATCCGGACAACGCCAGAGTTGCCCGGTCGAGCATCCGCCGGGCCGGACTCGACGACAGGATCGACGTGCGCATCGGTTCCGCCATGGAAACGCTTCCCATCCTGCAAACCGAGGGCGCCGGGCCGTTTGACTTCGTTTTCGTGGATGCCGACAAGCAGAACAACCCGGGCTACGTCGCCTGGGCCCTGCGACTGGCGCGCCCGGGAACGGTCATCGTCGTCGACAACATAGTCCGGCACGGCGCGCTGATCGACCAATCGAGCCAGGACGAAAGCGTTCGCGGCGTCCGGGCGATGTTCGAGTTCATCGCTTCGGAGCCGAGACTCGAGGCGACGGCCCTTCAGACCGTGGGCTCGAAGGGCCACGACGGCTTCGCCCTTCTTCGTGTCAAGAGCTAACGCCGGCCCGATTCGCGTCCCGTCCGTAGTGGCTCGTGATGACGAGGCCCGGCTTCGGTGCGGGCGTTCGGCGGTGGATAGCTTTGCCTGCGGATTGCGGATTGCGGATTGCGGATTGCCCGTTACGCTGGGGCGCGACGTCGGCTCCTCGGCGACCCCGTTGCGGATAAATTCGACGCGTGCCCAACACCCGGACGCCGCCAACCGCCATCGAGCTCAGCGGTGCGCACCGCAGCCACGGATCGGTTCATGCCGTCGATGGCATCGACCTGCGGCTCGAACTCGGTGAGCGTCGTCTTCTGGACCGCGGCATTCGCGATTGCGGCCATGGTGCTGTTCCGGCGCGATACCCGACGTTCATAACCCACCCCGCGGCTGCGATCGCCCGTCGGCGACCCGGGCCGCCTCGCCGACGTGTCAGTGAATGAAGAATCCTGTTATGTCGAAGACCACGTCGGTCGTAGGCGCGGGGCTGGTGTTGTAGTAGGTAACGGACAGTGAGCCGTCGCTGGCGAGTGCCACGGTCACGGCATTGGCGCGGATGTCGCCGACCGGGAAGTTGAGGGTGGAACTTGTGGGGTTGTTGGTCGCGTTCGGGCCCATGTACAGGAAGCCCTGGTTGGTCTGGTCGACGACGGTGAGGTTGCCCGTCACCGCCACCGTCCCAGTGAGGGAGCCGCCACGGCCGGCCACGGCGAACGTTCGCGAGACCTGGGAGTGGAAGGCGCCGGCCAAGCCGTTGCCCGATCGAGAGTCGAGAAGCCGAGTCGGGGTCAGGGGAACGAAGGTAGCGCCCGCGGTCCCCGGCAGGAAGTAGCCGGTGACGTCAAAGATGACCTGGGCCGTGGCCGTCGTGGAAGTCGAGGCGAAGTAGGTGACGTTCAACGAGCCGTCACTCGCGAGCGCCACGGTCACCGCGTTCGCGCGGTTGTCGCCGACCGGGAAGTTGAGCGTGGAGCTCGTCGGGTTGTCGATCGCGTTGGGGCCCATGTACAGGAAGCCCTGGGCCTGTTGTTCTGTCACGGTCAGGTTGCCCGTGACCGCGATCGCGTGGGCATCGACGCCGCCGCGGCCGGCGACCGCGAAGTTGCGCGAATGCTGGGAGATAAACGGGCCGCTCAGGCCGTTGCCGACGCGCGTGTCGAGCAGGCGGGCCGGGGTCAGCTGGAAGAAGCTCGCCCCGTTTGCGTCGGGCATGAAGTAGCCGGTCACATCGAAGACTACCTGTGCCGTTGCCGTGTTCGAGGACGACGCGAAGTAGGTGACGCTCAACGTTCCGTTGGTGGCAAGTGCCACGGTCACGGCGTTGGCTCGGACGTCACCCATCGGGAAGTTGAGCGTTGAGCTGGTGGGGTTATTGGTTGCGTTGGGGCCGATATAGAGGAAGCCTTGGGCTTGCTGGTCCGTAACCGTCAGGTTGCCCGTCACCGCGAGAGCGGTGGCGGGAACCCCACCTCGGCCGGCGACGCTGAACGTCCGCGCCACCTTCGATACGAAGGCGCCGGCCAGGCCATTGCCAACGCGGGTGTCAAGAAGACGAGTCGGCGTGAGGGCGGTGTACGTCGCACCTGAGTTGCCGCCCGAGTTGCCGCCCGAGTTGCCGCCGGAAGAACCGCCGGAAGAACCGCCGGAAGAACCGCCGGAAGAACCGCCGGAAGAACCGCCGGAAGAACCGCCGGAAGAACCGCCGGAAGAACCGCCGGAGGAACTTGTGACTTGGAGTGTCGCGGTTCCGGTTGCAGAGCCATCCGTGCCTGTAACTGTGTGAGCACCGGCAGCGGTGGCGCTGCAGCTAGTGCCCGTGCAGGTGCCGCCGACGATTGTGAAGGCGGTGGCGGACGTTACGTCGCCGATGACGGCGCCTGCAGCGTCGTAACCGGTGGCCGTGTAGGCCTGCGCCACTCCCGGGTTGACCGTCGCGTTTGCCGGGCTGAGGACCAGATGGTCGAGCGGACTGGCCGAAACGGTGTACGTGTCGGTCGCAGACACGCTCGGACTGGTCTTGCTGTTGCCCGCCGTCAGCGTGTCCGGGCCGGCGCCGGGCGTGCCGCTCGATGCCGTGTAGGTGATTGTCACCAGGCCGGCGGAGTCGGTCTTGACCTGAATCGGCGTAGCCGAGAGAGCCTTGGTCCCGAAGACCGCCGAGCCGCCGTTGGTCACCGGCACGAAAGTGAGAAAGAGAGCCTGTCCGGCGACGGGATTACCGAACCCGTCGGTGGCCGCCAGCGTGACCGTCACGATCTGCCCGTGCGCGAGCGAACCGGTGGCCGCGATCGGACTGGGTGAAAACGCCAGCGACGTCGCCGTTCCGAACGAATAGCTGTCGGTCCTCTTGCTGCCGGTGGGGCTCTGCTGAGCCGCGATGGTGTCGACGCCGGTTGCCGGCAACGCCAGGGGCGTCGTGTAGGTGATGACCACTTGCCCGGTGGGCCCCGCCACGAAAGCGGTCGGCGTGCTAGTCAGTGGAGTCGTGCCCACAGACGCGGACCCGCCTCCGGTCGACGGAACGAAGGAGAGGTAGACGGTGTCGTTCGGGATCGCGACGCCAGATCCGTTCTCCGCCGTGAGCGTGACTGAGACCACGGCGCCCGCGGCCAGGGAGCCCGCGGCGGCGATTGGGTCGGGTGACCACGCGAAGGTCGTTGGCGCGGCAAAGTCGTACGAGTCGGTCGCCGTAATGGTGGGCAAGGAAGCCGCGTCAGCCGCCTCGACCGTGTCGCGGCCGCTCGCGGGCAACACCGCGGGCGAGGTGTACGTGACGGTTATTGCTCCCGACGCTGCGGTGAACGCGACAGGCTTCTTGCCGAGGGCGGTCGTGCCAACCGATGCCGTCCCGCCGCCGGTCGCCTGGGTGAACGACAGGTAGATGACCGCCCCGGGAACGAGGCTGTTAGTCGCCGTCTCGGCTGAGACGGTGATCGCGACAGTCGCGTTGGCAGCCAAAGAACTGGTCGCGGCGATGGGATTGGGTGAGATGACGTACTGGGTCACTACTGGTGTCGCGGCGAAAGCGGCCAAGGGAAATACGGCCGTCAACAGCAAGCCCGAGACGGCGAAGCCAATCGACTTGGCGACGCGACCTGTCGCGGTCATTTCGTGAACCTCCTGGAAGCAGCGTCTGAGGAAAGGCGGGCTCAATTCCTCTGGTCCCATCAGCGGCCCGCTAATCATTCGAGTCGCCAATCCTCCGCGCAGGGCCCCACTACCTTCAATGGGCGTCCCATAGCCGGACCGGGTTGTTGCGGGCAGTGAGAACGGCTACGCAGCGCACCGTTCAACCGGGCAGGTCCGGACCTACCTGACCAGGGCGCCGATGAAGAAGCAGCAACCGCCAGGTCCGGGCCATGCCCGAATGGACCGAGCCATGAGTTCCAACGGGTGCACTGTGCGATCCCAAGCTGGGTACTCGCCGCGTGCGCTGACGCGATTACAGTTGTGCCGATGAAGACGGATGATCCGGCTCTGTATCGAAGTGCCGGAGTGGCGCCGACGTGACGAGCTCACATGGACCAACCCCGGATGGCGAGGTGCCCGAGAAGCCTGGGACCGCCTCCCGGTGGGCGCTCTACATGCCGGCCGCGCTGGGACAGCCACGCCCCATCGGTCTCGAAGTCAGGCCGGCCAAACGAAGCGATTGTGCGGCGATCGCATCGATCGAGGGCAGCCGCGATGGCGTGGCGGTCGATCGCGCGGAACGCCGCTGCGAAGAACAAACAATCGATCCCGAGACGCTCCTCCTCGTCGCGGCGGTCGACGGCCGGGTCGTCGGGTTCGCCAGGGCGGGTCGCGTTCGGGGTCCCTCGAATCCGCCGCCCGAAGCCATTCCCGACGGTTGGTATCTCCAGGGGGTCGTCGTCCTCGACGCCTGGCGCCGACGTGGCATTGGGCTGGCGCTGACCGACGCGCGGCTGGCCTGGATTGCTCGGCGAGCGCCTGTTGCGTACTACTTCGCCAACGCTCGCAACAGAGCTTCGCTGGACCTCCACGCCTCAGCGGGGTTCGTGGAGGTCACCCGCCACTTTCTTGCTCCCGGGGTCTCATTCGAGGGAGGAGAGGGAGTCCTCTGTCGGATCGACCTGTCGGAGGCCCATCTTGCCGCGGAATCTTAGGGCCGTTTCCACGGGACGTCGGCCGCCGCGCCTTTGAGTCGGGCTTCAGGAACCGGCCGCGGAGTGGCTGCAACCAGCCTTGGCACAGAGAGGCGCAACAGGGCCCCTTGACGCTGATGCTAGGCTGGTACCGTTCCCGGTGCCGGTACCGGGAACGATACCGGAACCCCACTTGGCCGAAGCGGGGACGTCCGGGTCAAGGAGAGATTCCCATGGGGCTCCAGTTCCGGGCGGCCTATAGGCGTTGGCAGGTCTGCCCTGCCTGTCATCGGTCGGGCCGGGTCGGGAAGTCCAGGGAAGAGCGAGGATCGGGAGGAGTTGGGGCGGGGTGGTATGCCGACTCGTCCGATGGCTAAAGGCCACCGAGCACTTGCGCCTCCGGTGAGCTCTCATCGCATTTCCGAGATCCGCCTCCACGTCCCGCGCTGATTCACCTGCGCAAAACAGAAGGGAGGTCGTTCCGCCGACGATGAAGCGGCGCCCCGAGGCAAAGCGGTCCAACAGGAGCCAGAGCCTTCGGCTTCACAGGTACCTTGAGGAGTGCAAGAGGAATGTCTAAACCCTTGATGAGACTCCCGCTGATGGTAGCGGCGTTTGCGCTGGCGGTCGGCGCATGCGGCAACAGCAACGCCACGCCCACCGGTGGCTCGAGCGCCAGCGCGAGTGGTGGTGGCGCGGCCCCGGCAGCACAGTTCTGCAGCGGCATGAAGATCACCTTCTTCCCGGGCGGGACCCCGGGCGGCAGCTTCGAGACGGTCGTCTACAACGGCGCCAAGGCTGCGCAAGCGGCATTCGGGCCGGACGTGTCATACCAGTGGTCCAACTGGGATCCGGCCACGATGATCACGCAATTCCAGCAGGCCGTGGCTACCAAGCCCGATGGCATCGCCATCATGGGCCACCCCGGTGACGCTTCCTTCGATCCCCTTATCAACGACGCAATCAAGCAGGGCATTGCCATCACCGTGATGAACACGGAACTGCCGCTGGCGGAAGCCGCTCACGGTCTCGGCTACACCGGCGCGGTTCTCCATGATGCCGGCGCCGCACTGGCCAACGAGGCGATCAAGCGCGGTGGTCTCAAGTCCGGCGACGAGGTCTTCGTTTGGGGTCTCGCGGCGCAGCCCGGCCGCGGCGAGCGCACCAAGGGCATCACCGACGCCCTGACGGCCGCCGGTATGAAGGTCGACTATCTCGAGATCGACTCCGCTACCAACGCCGACCCGAATGCGGGCACCGCGACCTTCACCGGATTCGCGGCCTCTCACCCGAACATCAAGGCGATATTCATCGACCACGGCAACCTCACCTCCGCCATCCCGACCTTCATGAAGGCCGCGAACCTGAAGGCCGGTAGCGTTTTCGCCGCCGGCTTCGATATGTCGCCGTCGACGGTTCAGGGCATCAAGGACGGATATATCAGCCTGGTCATCGACCAGCAGGAGTACCTCCAGGGCTTCTTCGGCGTCGAGCAGCTTTGCCTCGAGAAGAAGTACGGCTTTGGTGGCCTGTTCATCAACACCGGCGCAGGTTTCGTCGACAAGTCGAACATCGACGCGATCGGCCCGCTCGTTACGCAGCAAATCCGCTAGATGTTTCCATCGACTGCCGCGAACGGCATGTCGGCTGACGAGCGCGAAGGCGCTCGTCAGCCGACTCAAACTACCGATCCGGTCCTGGCGGCCCTGGAGCCCACTGCCGCCCCATCCTCGCAGAGTGCCAAGCGTCTCGAGCTTCGCCACGTCTCCAAATCGTTCGGGGGCGTCCACGTCCTGCAGGATGTGAACCTCGAACTCGGGACGGGCGAGGTTGTCGGCCTGCTTGGCGACAATGGCGCCGGTAAGTCGACGCTCATCAAGATCATCACCGGCGTCCACCAACCCGACGAGGGCGAGATCTACTTCGGCGGCCAGCGAGTTACCGGCATGGACGTCCAGAAGGCTCGTGCCCTCGGCGTGGAGACGGTTTTCCAGGAACGCGCCCTCGCCGATCAGTTGCCTCTCTGGCGGAATATCTTCATGGGCCGCCCTGTCGGCAACCGGTTCGGGTTCCTCGACGTCGGCGGCATGAGGCGAGCCACGGCTGACCTCATGGGCGAGTCGATGGGTTTCACCTCGGCCGTCCTGACTCCCAATACGAACGTCAAAGGGCTTTCCGGCGGCGAACGCCAGGGCCTCGCAATCGTGCGAGCGCTCCATTTCCAGGCCGAGATCATCATCCTCGATGAGCCGACGATGGGCCTGTCACTCAAAGAGACGGAGAAGCTGCTCCACTTCGTGGAAGGCATACGGGCTGCGGGGAAGTCGGCGATCTTCATCGATCACAACATCTTCCACGTGTATTCCGTGTCGGATCGGATCGTGTTGCTGGACCGAGGACGCGTGGCGGGCCAGTTCCTGACCTCGCGCTACTCGTTGGAAGAGCTCATGAACATCATGCGCGAGGTTGCCGCCACCGGCGCCTTCACCGAGCAGGAGCGCTACCGGCAGGTAGCTGAAACTGCTAAGGCGGCCACCGAGTCCACGGAGGAGCACGCATGACGTCCGCCGCCGTCCCAGCCAAGCCGGCTCGCGCGCGCAACCCGATTACGGCGTTCATGGGCTCGTGGGCCTCGCAAATCGGCATCACCGTCGCCTTCCTTGTCGTCTGGGCCCTGTTCATCGTTGGGGCGCCCTCGACGTTCCTCAGCTCCCAGATCTATCTGGCGTTCGCCCAGACGACCCCATACTTCGCGATCTCCGGGCTCTTCCTGACCATGGTCATCATCGCGGGCGACATCGACCTGTCCTTCGTCTCGATCATGTCCCTGAGCCTTGTCGGGTTCGAATTCACCTGGCATGCGACCGGCAGTGTCGAGCTCGGAGTGGTGGCCTGCCTGGCCGTGGGCGCCGCCTGCGGCCTGTTCAACGGGTTCTTCGTGGCGGTGGTCGGCATCCCGGCGCTCGTCGTGACCATCGCGACCTGGTTCCTCTTCGGCGGCCTGACGCTGGTGCTTGTGAATGGCAAGAGCTATCCGCTCGTGGACACCACCTCGTCCTTCTCCTACGGATTGCTCGCCGGCAAAATCGGGACGATCCCGATCCAGTTCTTCTGGCTGGTCGCCCTGGCGGTCGTGGCCTGGCTCCTCTTGAACCGCCACCGTTTGGGCCAGAACGCGTACGTCATCGGCGACAACGCTCAAGCCGCCCAGCTGATGGGCATCCCGATCCGGCGGACGCGAATCACACTGTTCGTGCTCGTCGGGGTGGCGTCGGCCCTCGCTGCCCTGATGAACGCCTTCTCGCTGACGAACTTCTACCCGAACCTCGGTTCCGGCTACCAGTTGCCGACCCTGGCGGCGGTATTCATCGGTGGAACATCGGTCTTCGGCGGCCGCGGGACGATCTACGGGACCTTCCTCGGCGCCTTTATGATCGGGGGAATTCAGGCCGGCATCGTGGCGATCGGGCTGACCGACTACTACACCCAGTTCATCTACGGCGTGATCATCCTGTCGGCCGTGACGATTCACGTGCTATTCCAACGCCGATTCGAGTAGCGACCGTTCCAATCTGAAGGAAAGCCGGGCGGGTATGCCCGGCTTCTTTCTCAGTCAGTCTCGCGCGGCCACGGCGGGCTGGGCGTCGACGGCTGCCGCCTCAACGGGAACGAGCGGCCGAGCGCTTTCGCGGACGATGAGTTCGGGCTGCAGCAGCGTCATGTCGGGCACGGCCTGCCGGGAGGGCCGCGGCTGGGTCGCCTTGCCGATCAGCCGATCGATCTCTTCGACGACCATGACGCCGGCATCGGCCAGCGGCTGGTGGACCGTCGTAAGAGGCGGCCAGAAATGCGATGCCTCGGGCATGTTGTCGACGCCGACCACAGACAGTTCGTCCGGAACGAGTCGCCCCAGACGATGGGCCGCATGAAGGACACCGAGGGCCATCTGGTCGTTGCTGGCAAAGACGGCGTCGACCTCAGGGCACTGGTCGAGAAGTCGGTATAGACACTGTTCGCCGCTGGTGACCATCCAGTCGCCCTCGACGGTTAGGTTTCCTGAAGCCTCCAGGCCGTGCTCTTCGAGCGTCTCGCGCCAGCCCCGGAGGCGCTCCTGCGCCTCCCACCAGCCCAGGGGGCCCGTGACGATGCCGACCTTCCGCGCGCCTCCGGCGAGAAGGTGTTCGGTGGCGAGGCGTCCAATCGCGGCGTTGTCGATGCCAATCGAAGGCAGATAGGGCCGGCCGGCCATACCGCCCACAAGCATGATCGGAACGTGCAGCTCCGAGCCCTTGACCCGAGACCAGGCGCGATTGCCACCCACGTCGGGGATGGCCCAGATGATGCCGTCTACCTGACGAGCCCGAAGCGCGTCCAGTACCTGATTTCCGTCGCCGGTCTCAGGCTCGAGTACAAGGTTCAGCATTATCGCGTAGCCCATCTCGGCTGCCTGGCGCTCGATCGCCGTGACCACGCGAGAGGGTCCGAAGAATTCGAGCCCGTAGGCAACCACACCCAAAACGTGGCTGCGACCCAGGGTCAGGCTCCGGGCCAGCATGTTGGGCGCATAACCGGTCTTCCGGATGACCTCCTGAACCCGCTCGAGGGTCTCAGGGGCAACGTCCGGCCGGTTGTTGAGGACGCGAGAAACCGTCTGGATGGAAACGCCGGCCGCCACGGCAACATCCCGAATCGTCAAGCGCTTTCTACGTGCCATCGGTTCCAATTCACCCTGATGGGGAAGAGCCGAACTCGCGGATGCCGTCTCGCGTTTCATGGACTGTTGACTCACGTCTGGGGACCGTGCTAGCCTGTTACCGTTCCCGGGAACGATATCATCAGCGTGGCCAACACGCAACGACGACTTCGGTGGGCGTCCAGCCTGCCGCCGAACGCGGTAGTTGGAGTGCACTCAGGTGCCCCGATCGGGCGACGACAACAGCCTGGGAGTGAGTGGATTGAAGGCTCTGAGCGAGTTCGAGGTCTGGTTCCTGACAGGCAGCCAGGACCTCTATGGCGAGGAGACGCTAAGGCAGGTAGCCGAGAATTCCCGGAAGATCGCCGCCGCCCTCGATGAGGCCGACGCCATCCCGGTTCGGGTCGTCTGGAAGCCGGTTGTCAAGAGCCCGGAGGGCATTGAGTCGGCTTGCGTCGAAGCCGGCGCAACCGACAGCTGCGTCGGCGTCATCGCCTGGATGCACACCTTCTCGCCGGCCAGGATGTGGATCGGCGGCCTGCAGGTGCTGACGAAGCCGCTCCTGCACCTGCACACGCAGTTCAATCGCGATCTCCCCTGGAGCGAGATCGACATGGACTTCATGAACCTGAACCAGGCCGCCCATGGCGACCGAGAGTTCGGGCACATCGGGGCCAGGCTTGGGCTGCGCCGCAAGATCGTCGCCGGCCACTGGCAGGACCCGGACGTCCAGGACAGGATCGGGACATGGTCGCGATCGGCCTGCGGACTCCACGAGGCGAGGCATCTCAAGCTCGCCCGATTCGGCGACAACATGCGCAACGTGGCCGTGACCGAGGGCGACAAGGTCTCGGCGCAGATTCAGTTTGGAGTCACGGTCAACGGCTTCGGCGTGGGCGACCTCGCCGACGCGGTGCGCGGTGTGGCCGGGGCAAAGGTCGACGACCTGCTCGCCGAGTACGAGTCGGCCTACGACGTCGCGCCGTCCTTGCTGGCGGGTGGCGCCGATCGGGAGGCCCTGCGGGAGGCGGCCCGGATCGAGATAGCCCTTCGCGAGTTCATGACCGCCGGTGGCTTCGGTGCGCTGACCGATACGTTCGAGAACCTCGACGGACTCAAGCAGCTGCCCGGGATAGCGGTGCAGCGCCTGATGGCCGATGGCTACGGCTTCGGTGCCGAAGGGGATTGGAAGACCGCGGTCATGGTGCGCCTGATGAAGGTCATGGCCCGTGGCCTCTCCGGCGGGACCTCATTCATGGAGGACTACACCTACCACCTCGACCCCGCGGGGCCAAGGGTGCTGGGCGCCCACATGCTCGAGGTTTGTCCTTCGATCTCCGACACGAAGGTCAGCTGCGAGATCCATCCGCTCTCGATCGGCGGGCGAAGCGACCCGGTCCGCCTCGTGTTCGACGCCGGCCCCGGTCCGGCCATCGTGACGGCGCTGATGGACATGGGCGACCGCTTCCGTATTCTCACGGCCGAGATAGACCTCGTGCCGCCGGCAGAGCCGATGGTTCGGCTGCCCGTCGGGCGAGCGGTCTGGAAGCCGCGCCCGGACTTCGCCACTGCGACTGAGAGCTGGCTGATGGCCGGCGGCTCACACCACACGGTTCTGAGCCGCGCGGTCGGGGCGAACATCATCGCGGACTTCGCCGAGATGGCCGGCTGCGAGTTCCTGCTCATCGGGGCCGGTACGACCGCCGCGAGCTTCGCCAGGGAGCTGCGCTGGAACGAGGCCTACTACCACCTCGCCGGCGGTCTGCGACGATGACCCTGGCGCTGGCAGATCTGCGGGAGTCGGTCTGCCGGGCCAACCAGGCACTCGTCCGGGCCGGGCTCGTGACCCTCTCCTTTGGCAATGCCAGCGGCGTGGATCGAGCCTCCGGCGTAGTGGTGATCAAGCCGAGCGGCGTGCCCTATGACGAGCTGACGCCGCAGGACATGGTCGTCGTGGGGCTCGAGACGGGGGCTGTGGTCGAGGGCGACCTCCGGCCCTCGTCCGACACGCCGACCCACCTCGTGCTGTACCGCCGCTTCGCCGATATCGGCGGCGTGGTTCATACCCACTCGACCGCGGCCTCGGCCTGGGCCCAGGCGGGTCGCGCCATCCCGCCGCTGGGCACGACCCATGCGGACCACTTTCACGGCCCGGTGCCGGTCACCCGGCCCCTCGACCGGGAGGAGGTCGAGGGCGATTACGAGCGTGAGACCGGCGAAGTGATCGCGGCCACGATCGAGCGTCTGGGCCTCGACCCGCTCGAGATGCCGGCGGTCCTCGTTGCAAGCCACGGTCCGTTCACCTGGGGCCGCGATGCCGCGGACGCCGTCGCGAACGCTACGGCGCTGGAAGCGGTCGCCAGCATGGCCCGGCAGACGTTCGAGCTCAATCCCAGCGCGGAGCAGATTCCTTCCTACCTGGCCAGAAAGCACTACATGCGCAAGCACGGTCCGAATGCCTACTACGGGCAGAAGAAGAGCCGCTGACGAGCGATTGGGCGGGCACGGGAGCGGCGGCGGGCAGGTCCGGCAACCTGCCGAGGAGGATCCGGTGAACCAGCAAGATGGTGGTGCGGCGGATTTGATCGGGTCTGGTGGCGCCATCCTCGGGATCGAATTCGGCTCGACCCGCATCAAGGCGTCGCTAATCGCGCCCGACACGACGCCCCTGGCTTTGGGCTCGCATGCCTGGGAGAACCGGCTCGAGGACGGCGTCTGGACGTACGACATGGAGGACGTCTGGAAGGGTCTGGCCGCCAGCTACTCGTCGCTCGTCCAGGACGTGCGCAACCGCTATTCGCTGGAGCTGACGACCGTCGCGGCCATGGGCGTGAGCGGCATGATGCACGGTTACGTGGCCCTGGACGCCGAGGGAAAGCTGCTGGTGCCGTTCCGGACCTGGCGGAACAACATCACCGGCAAGGCTTGCGAGGAGCTGACGCCGCTCCTCGACTTCGCGGTGCCGCAGCGGTGGAGCATCGCCCACCTGTACCAATCGATCCTGGATAAGCAGCCGCACGTGCCGCGGATCGCCCACCTCACCACGCTGGCCGGCTACGTCCACTGGAAGCTCACCGGCGAGCACAAGATGGGCGTGGGCGAGGCGTCGGGGATGTTCCCCATCGATCCGCTCACGCGGCGACTGGGACGCCGCGCGGATGGCCAAGTTCGATGCGCCTGATCGCGCCGCGCGAGCTTGGCTGGAAGCTCCGGGACATCCTCCCCGACGTGCTGCCCGCCGGCCGGCCCGGCAGGAAAGCTCACCGCCGAGGGCGCGAAGCTGATCGATCCCTCGGGCAAGCTGCCGGCCGGCATCCCGCTGTGTCCGCCCGAGGGCGACGCAGGCACGGGCATGGTCGCCACCAACGCTGTGCGCCCGCGTTCGGGCAACGTCTCGGCCGGCACCTCGGTGTTCGCGATGATCGTCCTGGAGAAGAGCCTGTCGCGGGTCCACGAGGAGATCGACATCGTGGTCACGCCCGACGGGAAGCCCGTGGCGATGGCACACTCCAACAACGGGTCCTCCGATCTCGACGCCTGGATCGCGCTCTTCGGCCAGGTGGCCGCGGGCGCTGGGCGCCGAGGCCCGGCCCGACGACCTGTACGACAAGCTGCTGCCGCTGGCCGTGCGGGCGATCCGGACGCGGGCGGGTTGCTCGCGATCAACTACGTCTCCGGCGAGCACATGACCGGCTTCACCGAGGGCCGGCCGCTGTTCGCTCGGAACCAGAGACGGCAGGTTCACCCTCGAGAACTTCATGCGGGCGATGTACTACGCCTCGCTCTGCGCCATGCGGACCGGCATGGACATCCTCACCGAGGAGGAGGGCGTGGTCATCGAGGAGATCCGCGGCCACGGCGGGTTCTTCAAGGGCGGCGACACCGGCCAGCGCATGATGGCCGCGGCCCTCAACGTCCCGGTGAGCATCCCCGCCACCGCCGGCGAGGGCGGCGCCTGGGGCATGGCCGTGCTGGCCGCCTACATGCTCGGCGCCGACGCCGGAGCAGTCGCTGCCGGACTACCTCGACGAGCGCATCGCCGGGAGCATCGGCAAGCCCGTCGAGCCCGACCCGCGCGACGTGAAGGGCTTCACCGAGTTCTTCGCCCGCCACAAGAAGGGCCTCGCCATCGAGCGCGAGGCGGTCAAGGCGCTGCGCTGAGCTCTTGACCTGATGCGACCCGGTTGGACTCGTTAGGGCATCCGGCTCAGGCGCCGGCTCCGCACGCCCGGGCCATGGACACGATACTGGGTTGGTAGACACGAGCAGCCACCGGCCGGTAAGCGGTTGAGGAGGCCCTTCTTCGCGAAGTTTCTCTGGAACCCCGAGCTGCGAAGGACGGCTTGTGACGGTGACCCTGGGCAAGCTGCGGGATGGCCAGGCCCGACCCGCACTTGGACTGGTACTTCGCGCTCGTCGATTTGGCACCGTTCGATGGTTTAGCATCGCCCGTACCAGGGCCGGACTCGCCGCCCGGGCGGATGGAGAGTGCCATGCCCGCGAGAACGGAACCCAAGACCTCGCGCGTCGGCCACTTGATCAGCTTTGCCTTCTCGGTCGGGGGGTACCTGACGTTCTTCGGCGTGGTCGCGTGGGCAGTCCACGTGGGTCTCTTCGCGCCGGGTCACCTGCCCGAGCGCCTGCTCGCCGGCGACGTCGGCGATGTCTACGATGCGGCCGGAGACGCCCTTCGAAACGGCCAAGCCGTCTACACGTACGCGTATCCGCCGTACTTCTACGCCCCGCCGCTGACGGTCCTGTTCGGTGCCGTGTCGTGGCTTCCGTTGCCCCTTACCTATTGTGCCGTGACCGCTCTGAACGTCGCGGCCCTTCGCTACCTTGCAGGGAGTTGGCTCAGGCTCGGGTACCTGCTATGGATCGTCCTGATTCCTTTCGAACTCGCACTTGGAAACGTCAACCTGTTGCTCGCCGCCGCGGTCGTGGCCGCCGTTCGCGCGGATAGGACTGCGCTGCCGGCGGTCCTAGCGTTTGCCAAATTCAGTCCCGTCCTCGCGGTCAATCCTCGCAAATGGAAAGCGTTCGCCTTGTGGATCCTGCTTGGTGTCGCCGTGACCCTCCCGTGGTGGTGGCTCTGGCCCGACTGGATCGCGCAGATGGTCAGGGCTTGGCAGAGTCCGGTCGGCAGCTTCGTCCCGGTACCGTTTCTCGTGCGATTGCCCATTGGGCTGGCGCTGGCCGCCACCCGAACCCGCTTAGGACGCGTGACCGGCGCAATCATCGCCACGCCAGCTTTCTACGTCCTTTCACTGGTAATGGTTACCGCGCCGATCTCGATCCTGTTCGACCTTCATGATGAGGGCCGGCTGAGGCTCCGCCGCCGGTCCGCTTCGGTGCCCAGTTCGCGCGAGGTGGCGCTGATGGACCCTCAGCCGCTCGTTTGATCCGTTCGAGGTTCTGAGTTTTGACTGAAGCTGCAAGGGAAACGCGAAACTCGTTGGCTCACATGGGCGCGGGCCGTTTCCGACTCCTGCGATTGGTTCTGATCGGCCTGGGAGCTGCACTTGGGCTGGCCTTTATCGCGGCGTGGGCCACCTCCGGCCAGGGCAATCCCATGGACTTTCACGCCTATTGGGCGGCAGATCCGATCCACCCCTATACGCATCCGGGCGCGGGGGCCGTTGATGCCTTCCAGTACACGCCTGCAGCCGCTCTCGTGGCGCCATTGCTGCGCTTGATTCCGTTCGCACTGGCGATCGTGATCTGGCGGGTCTGCCAGGTTGGGGCCATCCTCACGACAGTTGGTCCCTGGGCGGTAGTCGTCCTGCTGACGTTCCCCGTCGCGTCTGAGCTGAACCTCGGCAACATCAACCTCATCATCGGCCTGGCGATAGTGGCGGGGTTCCGCTGGCCCGCCGTCTGGGCCTTCGTTCTGCTCACGAAGCCGACCTGCGGTTTGGGCCTTCTGTGGTTCGTGGTCCGACGCGACTGGCGATCCCTGCGCATTGCCCTTGGCGTGACGGTAATCCTGGCGGCTGCGTCCTTCGTCGTGGTTCCGGGCGCCTGGTTCGAATACGTAGGCTATCTCCTGGGCAACCCGGCGCCCGCTCCTCAGGGTTTTCCGGCCCTATGGGTGCGACTACCGTTCGCTGTCGTGGTAGCCATAGTGTCTGCCTACAAGAATTGGCGCGCTGGAGCGGTCGTGGCCGCCTGGCTAGCGCTCCCGGTATGGTGGTATGTCAGCCCGTCGTTGTTGGTCGGCGTCCTGGCCTACACGTGGCCGTCGCCCCTGACGGAGAAGCGACGCCTCGAAACACCCCCAGGCGATGTGAAGGCCGACAGCAGTCGTGGCAGGGCATGGATTCGTGCCGTGCGGAGCTTCCGGATGAAGTCGCACGCGGAGAATCCATAGCGTGAGTGGGCATCGGGCGGGGTCGCGCGCCGCCCTGGAGTAACGCGGCGCGCGAAGGGCCCCGCGTGGTTCCGAACCGAGGGGCCCAGCAGAGCGGCACGTGGCGTCGTAGTCTCGTGGCGCTGGCTACAAGTCATCTTCCAAGGAGCGCAGCCTTGACCGCCACGTGGCAGATCCGATCCGCCGTTTCCGGCGACGGCACGGACATCCTCGAGGTGTCCGACGAGGCCACCGTGTGGCTCGTCGAGCACGGCATGTCGGAACAGTGGGGAGCCGAGGCCCCGTCTTCGGAGCCGGTCTTCGTGGCCCGCGTTTGGTCCTGGATCCGCGACGGGGAAGCGGTGGTCGCGATCGATCCGGAAGACGAAGTGCACGGCTACGCGGTCACCGGCAGCTTCCCCCCGCCCTACATGGATCCGGTCGTCGGGCAGCGCGCCGTTGAGGACGCCTACTACGTGTACACGGTCGCAACTCGTATGCGGCCGGGATCGAAAGGAGCCGGGCGCAGCCTGATCACGTGGGCCGCCGCTCAGGCTCGTTCGCTCGGCGTCACCTACCTCCGGCTCGACTGCTGGGCGGAGAATGCGCAGCTTCGTGCCTATTACCGGAACCTGGGGTTCCAGGAGTGCGACGCCTACGTCGACGAAGGCTGGCGCGGGGCGGTCCTGCAACTGCCCGTCTGATCCACGGGCCCTTCGTGTTGTCGCTTGCTCGCGCCCAACGCGCCTCCGCCGCCGCCAAACCTACGTCGCGATCGCCCGGTGGGTGGCAGCCTTCGACTTCCCGAACCTGAAACCTGACATTGGTCAGCGGCCGAAGGCCGCTCGCGCGTTCGTCAGGCCTGCTTCGTAGGCGGCGATCAGGCGATCCATCCAATCGTCCATCTCGGTATCCAATTCCCGGCGCGCGGGATCGGCGTCGTACCAGGCGATCGTCTGCTTGATCCCTTCGGAGAACGGCGTGACCGGCCGGAATTCCGGCACGAAACGCTTGATCTTGCTGTTGTCGAACACCGCGCAGACCGAGGCATCGCCGATCAGCCGGCCGGTCATCTCGGGGCGGCAGGCGGCGATGAAGTCGGTGGGGATGTGGACGATTCGGAATTCGACTCCGGCCGCGGCGGCGGTCTGGCGGTGGATCTCGTCCCAGGTCAGGGCCTCGTCGGAGACGATATGGAAGGCGTGGCCGATGGCCTGCCGGCGACCGAGCAGTCCGACGAGCCCGACCGCGAAGTCGCTGTTGTGCGTCAGCGTCCAGAGCGTCTGGCCGTCGCCGGGGACGATGAGGGCCTTGCCGGCCCGCCACCGAGCGATCGAGCTGAACGGTTTCTGCCAGCTGCTCACGGCCAGCGGCATGGACCAATCGCCATAGGTGTGCGAGGGCCGCACGATCGTGACCGGGAAGCCCTCCTCGCGAAGGGCCTGCATGCAGCGCTCTTCGCCCGCGATCTTGCCGCGCGCATAGTCCCAGTAGGGGTTGGCGAGCGGCGTGTCCTCGCGGATGAGCCACTGGCCGAGCGGCTTCATGTAGGCGCTCGCCGAGCTGATGAAGATGAACTGGTCGGTCCGATCGCGGAAGAGGCGGATGTCGCGCTCGATATCTGCGGCGCCGTAGGCGATCCAGTCCACGACGGCATCGAACTTCTGGCCGGCCAGGGCACGCTCGGCCGCGACTTCCTCGTGCACGTCGGCAACCAGCGTGACAACGCCTTCGATCGGATGGACGCCGCCGGCGCGGTTCAGGTGAACGACTTCGATCCCGCGCTGGAGGGCGGCGCGAGTGCACGCCGTGCTGATGAGGCCGGTGCCGCCCACGAACAGAACTCTCACGAACGTCCTCCTGGACCGATAGCTGCGGTCTCGCCCGCAATGGTTCGCGGAAGGAGCGGCCGGGACCGCGGTCTCGTCGCAGGATAACGAGTCGGGCCCCCATGGATGTCAGGACTCGCTCCGGGGGCGGCACGCTCGGCGCTCGTCACGGCGAGGTAGCATCCGCCAATCCGGGGAACGGACCGTGTCGCCCAGTGTCCCGAACGGAGGAAGCAATGCCCTCGCTGGATCTCCGCCACCCGCGCGCGATCGCCATGTGGGACATCTCCTGGCTCCTCCGGCGCTGGCCTGGCGCCGGCTTCGAAGACTGGGACAGGGCCCTCGACGAGCTTGTCGAGCGCGGCTACGACGCCGTTCGGCTCGAAGCCTTCCCTCACCTGCTGTCGCTGGATCCGGATGCCGAATGGGAGTTCCTGCCTGGCGCGGACTGTCATGATTGGGCAGCGCCTCTGCCGGTGCAAGCCCGGCCGTGGCCTGCCCTGGCGGACTTCACCCGCCGCTGCCGGGGGCGCGGCGTCGCTGTCGGGCTCTCGACCTGGTTCCCGCAGGATGCCACCGAAGCTCGCCTCCGGATCACGTCGCCGGAGGATCACGCCGCGGCCTGGGCACGCACGCTCGAGCTGTTTGAGGCCGAAGGTTTGCTCGATGCGTTGCTCTACGTGGACCTCTGCAACGAGTGGCCACACCCGAATTGGGCGCCTTTCTTCCGGGCGCAACCGGCTGGGGCCGGCCACGACGATTGGAGCACCGAGCCGGCGATGGCCTGGATGCGGGCCGCGATCACGGCCTTGCGCCCGCATTCGCGAGGCCTGCCGCTGACCTTCTCGGTCCTGCCCAACAAGCGGTGGGCTCGCCGGGATCTCGCATTCCTGGACTTCCTCGAGCCGCACATCTGGATGGCGCAGGCGTCGGACTACTACGAGCGGTTCGACTACGACTATCCGACGCAGGGCTTGCGCGGCTATCGGATGCTGCAGCAGCATGCCAAGCCTCTTTTCTCCGCGGAACGCGATCATTGGCGTGCCGAGCTCGCCCGGCTCATCCACGAGACCGCGCAGCTGTCCGTGGAGCTCGATCGCCCCGTAGCCACGACGGAATGCTGGGCCCTGGTCGAATGGCGGGACCTGCCGGGCCTCGACTGGGCGTTAATCAAGGAGCTCTGCGAGCTTGGAGTGCAGACCGCTGCAGAGACAGGCCGCTGGGCGGCGATCGCGACGAGCAACTTCTGCGAGCCGCAGTTCGTTGGAATGTGGCGGGACGTCGCCTGGCACCGCGAGTTGACGAGCCTTATCAAGCGGCCCGGAAAGTCGAGCTGAGGCGCCGCGGCCCCGTCTTTCGGCGTCCGACCCGCACGGGGCAACTACCAGATCCCTTCGGCCGGGCCCGCGGCGCCGCGGAGTAAGCTGCGCGGCGACTGCCGCGGATCAAGGCGGGTTCTCGCCGGGCGGCACCCAGGAGCTGCGCGATGGCTGGTTCGACCAAGACCACGATCGGCGGTTACCTCATCCAACGGCTACGCGAGCATGGAGTCGGCCATGTCTTCGGCGTGCCGGGCGACTTCGTCCTCACATTCATGCACGAGATCGAACGGAGCTCGCTTCGGCTGATAAATACCTCTGATGAGCAAGGGGCGGGCTTCGCGGCCGATGCCTACGCCCGCCTGAATGGCCTGGGCGTGGTCTGCGTCACTTACGGCGTGGGCGGGCTGAAGATCGCCAACACCACGGGTCAGGCATTCGCGGAGAAGTCGCCGGTCGTGGTGATCAGCGGCGCCCCGAGCATGGAAGAGAGGCGCCGGCACCCGCTCATCCACCACAAGGTGCGGTCCTACGACACGCAATTCCGTGTGTTCCAGCAGCTGACCGCGGCGGCGACGGTCCTCGACGATCCCGAGTGCGCCGGATCGGAGATCGACCGGGTGATCGGCATTGCCAGGAAGTACAGCCAGCCGGTCTACATCGAGCTGCCTCGCGACATGATCGATGTCCCGATCGACGGTCCGACAACACTGCCCGTCGCCATCACCGAGAGCGACGGCCAAACGCTTGCCGCGGCCGTGGCCGAGGCGGTCGAATGGATCAACCGGGCGGAACGGCCGGTGATCATGTTCGGGGTCGAGCTGGTTCGGTTCGGGCTGCAGGATCTGGTCATGCGCTTCATCGAAGCGACGGGAATCCCGGCCACGGTCACGCTGCTCGACAAAGGTGCGATCCCGGAAGGCCACGACTCCTTCCTCGGCGTCTACGCCGGCGCGCTCGGACGCGACGAGGTCCGAGCTTACGTGGAAGGAAGCGACTGCCTGATCATGCTCGGAACGTTGCTGACCGATACGAACCTGGGCATCTACACGGCCAGGCTCGATCCGGCGCGCTGCATCCACGCCACCCGCGAGCGATTGGCGATCGGGCTGCACACCTTCGAACGAGTCGAGCTTCAGGACTTCGTCGCCAGTCTGGCCGGAGCGGGTGTCGTTGCCCGAAATGTTGGCGGCCACCCGCGAGCCCCGAGTTCGGAAGAGGTTGCGGGACCCGTGGGCGGCGGCGACGAGGCCATCACGGTCGCGGGGCTGTTCTGCCGACTCGAGTCGTTCCTGACGGACGAGATGATCGTCATAGCGGATCCCGGCGATGCGCTGTTCGGATCTATCGACCTCCCCGTGCAGGGAGCGCGCGCATTCCTGTCGCCGGCGTTCTATGCGTCGCTGGGGTTCGCGGTGCCGGCTGCGATCGGTGCGCAATGCGCCGCTCCCGACGCGCGTCCGCTGGTTCTCGTGGGCGACGGCGCGTTTCAGATGACCGGGATGGAACTCTCGACCTGTGCCAGGTTCGGACTGGATCCGATCGTGATCGTGCTCAACAACGGCGGCTACGCCACCGAGCGGCTGATTCTCGACGGCGCGTTCAACGACGTGCAGCCCTGGGACTTCAGCAAGCTCCCCGGGTTGCTGGGCGCCGGCCATGCGCATGTCGTGAAGACGGCCGGCGAGCTGGAGGTGGCGCTCGATGCCGCCCGCAAGCGAGATGGCCAGTTCTGCCTGATCGACGTGCGTCTTGACAGAAACGACGTGTCTCCGGCGCTGGTTCGTCTCGGCGAAGGGCTGAAGAACGCGGCGAACGCGGGCTTGCGGAACACCCCGGCGGAGACGGCGGCGGCAGCGGCCCACGAGGTCATCGCCTGACTCCTCTCATGCGCGACCGGCCACGTCATCGTCCGGTGGCGGCAGCTCCGGCCGGTCGCTAACCGGCGTCCTGTGGCGCGATAGGTAGTGGCCGACCCAGCAGATAGCCCTGGCCGAGCTCGATGGCCAGCTCGCGCAGGACTGCCAGTTCGCCTTCAGTCTCAATGCCCTCCACGATCAAGCGGCAGCGGGTCACGTGGGCGAAATGGCACAGTCCGACGATCATCGCCTGGCGAGCGGTGTCGGACTCCAGGCCCGCCATGAGCGACCGATCGAGCTTCACGAACTTCGGGTGAAGCTCGACGATGTGGCGCAGGCTGGCGAATCCTGTGCCGGCGTCGTCGACCGCGAATTCGACGTTCGGGCCCAGCGCGTCCATCGCGGTCCGGAACGCCGAGTAGTCCGTAATGGCCGTGTGCTCCGTTACCTCGAGCACGAGTCGCCGGCGGTATCCGGCGAGAAGCGTGCGCAGCGGCTCTCCGGCGATGATGAGTTCGACCGACGCATTCAGATTGAGCCAGGCCGACTCGGGCAATGCTTCGGCGGCGGCGAGGGCGGCCTGGAGCGCGGCAATCTCGAGTTCGGCCCCCATGCCTACAACGGCCGCTTCAGCGAACATCACGTCGGGGCTCGAGCCGTCGCTGAAGCGGGTGAGCGCCTCGTAGCCGACGATCCGATTGGTCGCGAGCTCGACGATCGGCTGGAACACCGGCCCGAAGGAGTGTTCCCTGATGATGGCCGCGATGCGCTCGCGACCACGGCCGGCGTTGGTTCGCTCGATGACGTCGCGGCCGATCACCGCCCCGGCCAGGTTCGCGAACTCGGCGAGGGCCGGCAGTGCCTCAGTAACCGCGAACTCCGGGACGGACCCGACCGAGTAGATGGATAGCAGCCCGATGAGCGCCTGGCTGTGCCGGACGGGCGCGCAGGCTACCGAATGCACGCCGAGGCCCTTGAGGAGCTCGTTGTAAGAGCGAGATGGCTGGCTCCCCCACGGCTCGATCCACGGGCCTTCCGCGGCGCGCTCACGGATCTGCTGACTTCGTTGGGACGGGACCCTCTGCAGTGGCGGGTCGGGTTGACCGGCGACGACGAAACCGATCGACTCGTCATGTTCGTCGCGCTCGAAAAGGTAGAAGTGGGCCGCCACCACGCCTGTGAAGCTGACGACTTGCCGGCAGATCGCCTGCGCCGTCGCCTCAGGCGTATCGCCGACTATCAGGTCACGGATTGTATCGGCGATGAGCGCACGCTCTCGGGTCAGCTGGGTTGCCCGCTCCTCGAGTGCCCGTTCCTTCGTCACGTCACGCTCGACGGCTACATAACTCCGGATCGCTCCGGAAGCGTCGCGGATCGGCGATATGACGGTCTCCTCCGTGTACAGGAGGCCGTCCTTGCGGCGATTGACGAGATCGGCCTGCCAGGGCAAGCCGTTCGTGAGGGCGGCCCACATGGCGTCGTAGAACCAGGGCGTCTGGATTCCGCTCTTCAGGAAGCGTGGGTTCTTGCCGACAGCCTCGCCTCGGCGGTAGCCGCTGACCCGCTCGAAGGCGGGATTGACGTAGGTGATCCGGGCGTCGGCATCCGTGATGATGACGGACTCGGCCGACTGATCCACGGCTGCCGCGAGTCGATCGCGCTCGGATCGCTCGCGTAGCATCCGGATGCCGAACGACAGGTCGTCGGCAAGCTCCACCAGAATCTCGGTCTCGCTCTCGCCGAACGCGTCCGGCTCGGGCGCATAGACCATCAGAGCGCCGAAAGCGGAACCGTCCCTGAGCAACGGCAGACTCATCCCGGAGGCGATGCCGTGCCGCGCCGCCGCCTCCCGCCATGGCCCGTAGTCCGGATCGGTTGCCATACTGCGTGCCAGGCGAGGCTTGCCCGTCCGGATGGAGTTGCCGGTTGGGCCTCGCCCCCGCACGTCGGGACCCCACGTGACCGAGATCTCGTCGAGATACGCCGCCGCTTCGCCGTAGCGCGCCACGATGCGGATGGTCTTGTGCGCGTCTTGTTCGGCGAAGCCGACCCACGCCAGGGGGTATCCGGCAACCTCGACGGCAATCCGGCAGATCGTGTCGATCAGGACCTGTTCGTCGGTAGCCCGAATCAGGGCCCGATGACACTCGATCAGCGCCGTCCGGGCTCGGTCGACGCGACGCGCAACATCGCGGTCAAGATTCTCGAGTTCGTCCATTGCCTTGCGGCGGCCGATCTTCTGCCACTCCTTCGCCACCCGGCTCGGCCGGGCCGGGCGTCCATGGCGTCCGTCAGGTATAGCACCCGCCGACATGCATGTCTGGCGAGCGCCTCGAGCCGATCGCGACGACCCCTCCGAGCCCCTCCCTCCGGTTCGGTGGAACTACTGAGCCGTCCAGCCGCCATCCAGGAGAAGGACGTGGCCGTTGATCATCCGGCCGGCCGGCGAGGCGAGGTAGGCAACGGCCGCGGCAATGTCGTCGGTTGTGGCCAGCCGGCCCGCCGGGATCTTCGCTCGGACCTCCGCGCCGCGGACCGGGTCGTCCAGGATCGGCGCGGCGCCGGGGGTGTAGACGAAGGTAGGCGCCAGGGCATTGACGGTGAGACCGAGAGGGCCCCATTCGATGGCCAGCGCCTTCGTAGCCATGATGGCGCCGCCCTTGCTGGCGCAGTAGACGACTGCATCCGGCAGTCCCACGACGCCGGCCTGAGAGGCCATGTTCACGATTCGGCCCTCGCCCTGGTGGGCCATCACGCGGCCGACGGCCTGGCACATGAAGAACAGGCCGCGCAGGTTCACGCCCATCATCAGATCCCAGTCGGCCTCGCTGACGTCGAAGGGCGCCCGCGCAAACCCCAGGCCGGCGTTGTTGAAAAGCACGTCGATGCGCCCGAGGTCCGCGACCACGTCCTGGACGAATCGCTCGATGCTCGGGACCGCCAGCACGTCCAGCGGCCGCGGCAGAATCCGTCCCTCGAGTGAGTGCCGGCGGGCGTCCTCGGCGATGAGTTCCACCGATTCGGGGGTCGATCCCGTCGCGACGACCCGCGCTCCCAGAACCGCGAGCGCCCGGGCGACGCCCTGGCCGATGCCGCTCGAGGCACCGGTGACGATGATGACCCGGCCGCTTATGTCGAACGGATTGGTCGCGAGCGTCGGCAGTTCGTTCATGTTCGTGGCGCGAGCTCGACGGGAGCTCCGGTCTCGATCGACCTGTAGGCAGCCGCCACGATTTCCACCGCCCGCAGGCCATCAACTCCGGAAACCGCCGCCGCCCGTCCTTCGGAAATGGCCGCCACGAACTCATCGAGCGTGCCCTGGTCCTCGTCCGGGCCCCAGGACGGCCAGGCGACGCCCGTGCCGGGGCCGCCGTAGATCGCGAGCCTCTGTCGAAAGCCATCCGCTCGAATGACCCCGGCCGTACCGACCGCGTCGATCGCGAGTCCGCCCCAGGTCGGATACGAAGGCGGCTTGCTCCAGCTGCAATCGATCGTGGCGAAGACACCGCCCGAAAATCGGAGCATGACAAGCCCGCCCGTCTCGACGCGATCGAACCGCTCCCGGAGGATGCGGTTGGCGACTGCGTAGACCTCCACGACTTCATCGCGAAGGATCCAGCGATACAGGTCCGCGAGATGGACGACGTGGTCCATCAGCGCGCCACCGCCCGATCGAGCGGGGTCGACGAACCAGGGCGCGAGATTGTCTGGCATCCGGCTCGAGTTGACCCCCTCGAGGCACACAATCGTGCCGAGCGCCCCGGACCGCACCGAGGATTCGAGAGAGCGCATGGCCGGACTGAACCTCATCGGGAAGGCCGTCATCAGGCGAACCCCGGCCCGGTCGCAAACCGCGACGATGGCCTCCGCATCGGCGACGGTCGTGGCCAGTGGCTTGTCGCAGAGCACGTCGACTCCGGCTGCCGCCGCTCGCTCCACCAGCTCGAGATGGTCCACGTTCGTCGAGGCGATCACCACACCGTCCACCGCGTCGAGCAGGGCTTCGGCCGTCGGGAACGCGAGAGTGCCAACGAGCTTCGCGGCGGATTCCGCGCGGGCCGGATCCGCGTCCCAGATCCCGGCAAAATCCACGGTGGGCATCTTCGCGAGCAATCGAATATACGAGGCGGCGTGGATGTGCTCGGTCGACAGCACCCCGATCCGAACCCGCGACTGCGCTCGAGTCGTCATGCGCCGACCTCAGCCCCGATGCGGATCGTCCGGCCGTGGCCGCGGGCGGATTGATCGGCCGCCAGAGCAAGCCGCAGGGTCTCGAGGGCATCCGCGCCGTCGGTCCTGGGTTCGACCCCGGCTTCGATCGCCCGCGCAAATTCGGCGAGCTCCAGCCGGAATGGATCGCCGCCGAGCGCCACATCAGCCAGCGAGGTGGCGCGGCCGCTCGCACCGGCTTCCAGAAGGGAGCGCTCGACCGCCGCCGTGTGGTCGGAGTCCTGCTCGATCAAGCCGCGGGAGCCGGCGATCTCGAACGCCGTCCGGGACGTGGACGGGGCGTAAGCCCAGGAGGCCGAGACGTGGCTGATGGCGCCCGAGGCGTGGGTCAGGATCGCGACCGCATGATCGACGCCGGCATCCGGTCGTTCGAAGCCCGCGGATCGGCATGTCACGGAGACGACCTCTCCGGCCACCCAACGGGCGAAGTCGAGGTCGTGGATCATCAGGTCGAGGATGATGCCGCCGGACCGGGAATGGTCGAAGAACCAGTGATCGGCCGGCTGCCGCGGCCGGCTGTTGGCTCGCGTCAGCCTGAGCACGGCGGGGTCACCGATCGCCCCGGCCATGACGGCCCGATGGGCGGCGGCATATTCCGGGTAGAAGCGCACGACCTGGCCGACCAGCAGCCTGACGCCGGCACGCCGGGCCTCCGCAAGCATCGCCTCGCCGTCGGCAAGCGTCCGCGCCAGCGGCTTCTCGCAGATGATGTGGCATCCGGCCCGAGCCGCAGCCATTGCGACCGAAGCGTGGAGATGAGTCGGCGTGCAGATGTCCACGACGTCGGTGGCGGCGAAGAGAGCCTCGATGTTCGGCTCGACCGAGGCGCCGAAGGCCTCGGCAAGCGCGGCCGATCGAGCCGGGTCGACGTCGAATACGACGACCTCGGTCCCCTCCGATTTCCAGGCCGCCAGGTGCGTCCGGCCGATGAAACCGGCGCCGACGAGGCCGACTCGCAACCCGGGCACCCCGGCCACTTCTGCCGCCGCTCTCAGCGCTCGGGGACCGCGAGGCCGGGGACGATCTGTCCGTCGGCTCCGGCGGCCGCTGCCATCGTCGCCACGATCATGTCCCGCGAGGTGACCTCCCGGGTGTATTCGGGCTGCCGGAGCGAATCGCCCATGAACGTTCGCTGATTGCGGAACACGGCCGCGCTCGCGACCGGCACCATCGCGGCAAAGTGCATTTCACGAACGCCGGTCGCCGTGGCGATCCGGGCAGCGTTCCGCTCCGTGATTCCGCCGCCCGCCATGACGATGATGCGATCGCCGCCCTGGCGAACCAGCTCGGCGATGAGCGGAGCGCCCTCGAGGGCACTGCTTTCCTGGCCCGACGTCAGGACGCGATGGCAGCCGAACCGGATCAGGGTCTCAAGCGTTGCGTGCGGATCGGCCACCATGTCGAAGGCACGATGGAAAGTGATCTGCATCGGCCCGGCGGCCGACACGAGCAACTCCATCGTCGCGAGATCTACCTCGCCCTCGGGTGTGAGGGCCCCGATGACGACGCCGTGAGCGCCGGCCGCGCGCGCCGCTTTGATGTCGCTGATCATCGCGGCGACCTCGTGGTCGTCGTAGATGAAGTCGCCCCCGCGAGGACGGATCAGGACGTGGACACGGAGCGAAGTGACGGCCGCCAGCGTGGTCTCGATGAGCCCGAGGCTCGGGGTGATGCCGCCCTCGAAGAGCCCGCTACAGAGCTCGACCCGGCTCGCCCCGGTCGAAGCGGCGTCGATCGCCGCTGCGGTGCTGTCGATGCAAATCTCGAACGTCAAATTCATGGTGTCCTCGGGTGCAGGATCGTGTGCTGGATCTGGTATCGGATCAAATCGTGAGCGTTGCGCGAATCAGGCCTACCGGCTTGCCGCCTCCGAGCATCGGCACAGTTGCGAGTGCTGCCGCCGGCGAGGTGTCGACTCCGAGCGCCGCGAGCGCGCTCAAGGCGATCTGGGTGCAGGCTCGCGCCGAGCCGTCGATGACCTTCATCGCGACCGCGCAGCCGTCCGCCGTCGCGACCCCGAAGACGCCCTCGGCGCCGCCCTTGGCGATGGCCCCCGGGATTGCCAGCATCAGAGCAGTGTTCGGGTGGCCGGTCCCGCCGACGAACTCAGGATGGGCTCGCATGGCCGCGGCCACCGCCGATTCCGGCGAATCGTCGTCGGCAATCGCGATCGTCCGCAATGCCCGCGCCAGGCCGGTGAGGGTGAGAGCAAGTGTCGGCGCCCCGCAGCCGTCCACTGCCACGTGGGCGATTGGTTCCCCGGCCAGACGCTCCATCGTCTCCCGGATGCGGCGCTGGATGGGATGATCCGGAGCGAGATAGTCGTTCGTCGACCAGCCGTTGGCCACGCAGGCCGACAGCATTGCCGCGTGCTTGCCGGAGCAGTTGTGGCGAATCCTGGCCTGGCCGGCGCCGGCTCGGATGAGCGCCGCCATGGTCGCTTCGTCCTCGGGCCAGGCCGGCGGACACTGGAGTGCGTCGGCGGTCAGGCCCGCGTCGGCCAGGATGCGGAGGACCGCCGCGACATGCCGCTCCTCGCCTGTATGACTGCCGGACGCTATGGCAAGCCGCTCTTCCGCGACCTTTGCCCCGGCCCCGAGCGAGCCGGCCGCCTGCAGCGGCTTGGACGTCGACCGCGGTAGGACCGGGGCGCCGGCGTCGCCGAGCGAGATGGCGACCTCGCCGCGCGCGTTCAAGCCGACGAGACTGCCGAAGTGGCGGCTCTCCGTGAAACCGGATCGAGTCACTTCAGCCAGCAGGGCGTATCTGTCCATTTGGCGTCCTTGTGCTACGCGGCGTCTAGATCGACTCGAGCCGGCCGGACCGACAGCGTTCGCTGCTGTCGGGCTTCGAGGGTTCGTGCCACTTTCGAAAGGGAGCCGTTCACTACCAGGTAGATGACCGCAACGATGATGTAGGTCTGGATCAGGCGGTGCGTGAAGCTCGTGACGACCTGGCCGCTGAAGAGCAACTCGTTGTAGCTCACGATGTAGCCGAGCGATGTGTCCTTGAGCAACCCCACGGACTGGCTGATCAGGGCCGGCAGCAGGCGCCGCACGGCCTGTGGCAGCACGATGAACCGCATCGTCTGCGCGTACGTCAGCCCGATCGCGAGCCCGGCCTCGCCCTGGCCCTTCTCGAGCGAGAGGATCCCCGCCCGGAAGATGACCGCGTACGACGCCGCGCTGGAGACGGAGAGCGGGATGACGAGCTTCCAGAAGACCGGCAGATCGAAGCCGTAGCGCGGCAGTGCGAATAGCATCACGTAGATCAGCAGCAGCGCCGGGATCGTCCGCATGATCTCGATGTAGGCATAGGCGGGCCACCGCAGCAGTCGCCGCGATGACAGCCGGCCGAGGGCCAGGACAATCCCGCCGGCCATCGCGAACACGATCGATACGACGGCTGCCTGGGCCGTGCCCACGAGGCCCTGGAACAGGAACCTCAGCAACGCGACGTTGGTGAACGGCTGCCAGCGCTCCCAGTCCAGCTGGCCATTCTCGGCGAACTGGCGGATCCCGGCCGCGACCAAAGCGATGACGACTATGGTCGAGATGGCTGTCGCGATCTTGATTCGGCGGCGCCCGCGCGGCCCAGGGGTGTCGAACAGGAGACGATCTGTGCTCATCGGACGATCGCCATCCGGCGCTCGAGCGCCCCTGTAACGAATGCGCCAACGGCGGCGATAGCCATGTAGCCGAGCGCTGCGCCGACGTAGATGGGGATCGGCTGCGCCTCGATCAGGTCTACCTGGTTGGCTGCCGTGGTCAATTCCACGATCCCGACTCCGGCCGCGAGGGCGGTGTTCATCGTCAGGGCGATGAAGAGCGTCCCGATCGGCTGGATCACCGCACGGAGCGCCTGCGGCATGATCACGAACCGGAGGGATTGGGTGAACGTGAGCCCCAGCGCTCGGGCCGCTTCGCTCTGGCCAAGGGCGACTGTGTTTATGCCGGCGCGGATCGCCTCGGCGATGAAGGCCGCTTCGTAGATGGCGATCGTGAGGGCCGCGGTGGTGAAGAGATCCGCCTGCAGGCCCACTTCGGGCAGGGCGAAGACAGAGATGACGAGCAGGGCGAGCAGCGGGATGTTCTGAAGAGTCTCGACATATACCGTGCCGACGCCGCGAAGTATGGGGACGGGGCACACTCTCAGGATCGCGACCACGATCCCCGCCGCCAGCGCTCCGACGAAGGCGAGCAGCGTCAGGGCGATGGTCGTCAGCATGCCGCTTTCGAACAGCGGCAGGTACTGCAGGAGGACGGTCATAGCGTCGCGGTCCCGTGAGCGGTTGAGCAAGGGAAGTCGCGGGCGAGTGCCGCGCCGCTCCGGGGGGGGAGCCGGAGCGGCGCGGCACTCGCCCGCGTGGTCAAAGGCGGATTAGGATCCCGCGGCGGAGCCGATCGTCGGGGGCGTCGGCGCGTTGCCGGTGACGACCGTGCCGATCGTTTCCTTCCACACCTGGGCCCAGACGCCATCGGCGTAGATCTTTGTGAGCCAGCCGTTGACGAACTGCTTCATCGCGGTGTCGCCGAACTTCAGGCCGATGCCGTACGGCTCCGTGGTGACCGGGTTCGTGTCGATAGAGAGCTTGGTGTCGGTGATCGCGTCACCGAGGAGAATTCCCTGGTCCTGGACATACGCGACCCCGCGGCCCTGCTCGAGAGCCTGGACGCACTTGGGATCGGTGTCGAAGGTGACGACGTTTGCGTTCGGCGCGGCGGCCTTGATGGCGGCGATTGCCGGCGTGTTGGCGCCCGCGATGACGGTCTTGCCGTCAAGCGAAGCCAGGGTGGTGAACTTGGGCTGGCCCGCGGCCGTCGCGATGACGAGACCTGAGGTGAAGTAGGGGCCGGCGAAATCGACCTGGGTCGCCCGCTGGGTGGTGATGGTGTAGGTCTGGAAGACGACGTCCACAGTTCCGGCGCCCAGGAGGGCCTCACGGGTCTGGGTCGCGGAGCTCACGACCTGGGACGTGTCCTGCTTGCCGGTGATGTAGTAAGCCAGAAGCTTGCCCATTTCGGCGTCGAAGCCCGTGAACTGACCGGTGGTTGGATCGATCTGTGACCAGAGCGGCGCATCCATCGATCCACCGACGATCAGGGTGCCGCGCTGCTTGATCTTGTCCATGGTTGATCCGGCCGGCATGTCACTCGCAGCCGCGACCGGGGCGTTGGCGTAGATCCCGGTGGCGGCAGGCGCCTGGGACGGAGCCGTCGAGGCCTGGGTGCTGGGTGCGTTGGATGCGGGCGTGCTCGTGGGCGACGGGGTCGAGGATGCCGAGCAAGCCGTAAGGGAGGTCGCAAGCACGGCGACGAGTACGAGAGCTCCCGGGTTCAGAACCCCCGTGCCGAGGAAGCGTCCGCGCGTGGTGATTTTCATTCGTGGCTCCTGTGTGCGTTTGTCCGGCGAGATCAGTTGCGGAGCACTTTCGCCAGGAAGCTCCTGGCGCGCTCGCTTTCCGGACTTTGGAAGAATTCCGCGGGCTTGCCCGTCTCGACGATCTCGCCGCGATCCATGAACACGACGCGATCGGCGACTCTACGAGCGAAGCCCATTTCGTGGGAAACGATGACCATGGTCATGCCCTCGCTTGCCAGAGTGGCCATCACGTCGAGGACTTCGTTGACCATCTCGGGGTCGAGGGCAGATGTCGGCTCATCGAAGAGCATGACCTTGGGGCGCATTGCCAGCGCCCGGGCGATGGCGGCGCGTTGCTGCTGACCACCTGACAGCTGCGCCGGAAACTTGTCGGCTTGGTCGGCAATTCCGACCCGGTCGAGGAGCTGCCTGGCGAGTGCTTCGGCTTCAGTGCGCGGCGTATGGCGCACCTTCATAGGCGCCAACGTGACGTTCTGGAGCACCGTTTTATGGGGGAACAGGTTGAACGACTGGAAGACCATCCCGACCTCGGCCCGCAGGGCGGCGAGTTCGCGTCCTTCTTCCGGAATCTGCTTTCCCTCGAAGAGGATCTGGCCGGAATCGGCCGTTTCCAGCCTGTTGAGACAACGACAGAGGGTCGACTTCCCGGAGCCGGACGGACCGATCACGACGATGACTTCTCCGGGATCGACTTCGAGGCTGACGTTCCGAAGCGCGAACACCTCGCCGTACTTCTTGGTGAGGCTGCGAACCTCGATCAATGACGAGGAGGCCACTTCAGCCACACTCAGCTCCTACTAGATGCCTGGCAAGATCGCTCGACGAGCAACCGTTGGTGAATCCACTCGGCGCGGGGCGGAGGCGATCGATCGGCGCGTGCGATACCGGCTTCGGAGGGCATACGGGGCGATGCGTGCGATCGTCTCGTTCCGCGCTGGCATTCCGGCGATTGGCGAAGAGCACACCTCCTTCAAATCGAAGCCCGATCGTTAAGGGCAGTGGATCGACTCGAGAACCGTTGCGGTCCGCCATGTCTTACGACACTTCCACGGGCGCGACCGATGAAACTGGCGAGACGATAGGGAGCGGTGGCGTGACACTCGTCTCCCGAATTTGGGATGGCTTCTTGGACTGGCCGCGCAGACGCAGGTTCAACCCGAGCTCTCTTTGAACCAGCAAGGCGGCCGATCCGATGATCACGATATCGTCGGCCTGGCCAAGCTCGACGCTGACCTCGCGGACCAGCGCCGGCAGGGCCACTTCGGACATCTCGGCCCGGACTGCGGCAAGCCAGCGCTCCCCGAACGAAGGCATGGTGCCCACCAGGACGATGTGGTGGACATTCAGCGTCCCGACGATGCCGGCGATGGCCGCCCCGAGATATCGCGCGGCCTCGAGGACCGTCTTCACGACGAGCTCGTCGCCTGAGTGGAAGCTTCGGACGGCGTCCTCGAGCGACGCCGGCGCAGTCCCTCGGTCGCGGCCGATGGAAGCCAGGACCGCGCTGGTGCTGGCCACGGTCTGCAGGCAGCCTCGCCGGCCACACTGGCAGAGGGGGCCGGCGGGCGCGACGATCGTGTGGCCGATCTCGCCGGCGCCCGGGCCGTCGCCCTGGTAGGGCGCGCCGTTCAGGACCAGGCCGGCGCCAATGCCGCCGCTGACCTTTATGACTACCAGATTCGACCGGCGAACGGCACCGAATGAATGCTCGGCAAGGGCGGCCACCTGGCTGTCGTTGATGACGTAGACCGGCAACCCCCAGCGCGCGCCGATGATGGCCGCGAGAGGGACTCCCCGCCAATCGATGTTGACGGCCTGGACGACCGTCCCGTCCTCGGTGTCGATCAGACCCGGTGCCCCGATGCCAATCCCCACGACCGGCCATGACGTCGAGCCGAGCAAACGCTCGAGCAGCTGATCGACTCGCTCGAGCGCGCGCTCACCGTTGCTGTCGCCGGCCGGAACCTCGGCGACCTTCACCATCTCGCCGTTGAGGTTGACGATCGCGCCGCGAAAGACGCGCTCGCTGAGGTCGATACCCACAACGTGGCGAGCGCCCGGCGGCACTTCGAGCAGGATGGGCGCCTTGCCCCGTCGGGAAGGGCCGGGCCCGATTTCCCGGGTCAGACCGGTCTTCATGAGGTCGCCGACGACGTCGGACACGGTCGTACGGGTCAATCCGGTCAGCCGCGCGAGATGGGCCCGGCTCACGGGTCCGACCTCGTAGATCGTCGAAAGGACGAGGCGCTCGTTGTGCGTCCGTGCGTCGCGAATGGTCGCTTTGGGCGGTCGCCGGATCATCTTCACCACCAATAGTCCAGAGCCTGGACAATAAGCTACCAGACGTTGTCAAGGGCAAATTCGAGCTTCCGTGCGGATCATCACGCTCACTACGGGGCATTCACGTAGCTTGCAGCCGGTATTCAGGCAGCAACGATGCGCTTAAGTCCGATGACTGGACAACTCACATTTGGCAGCGCGTGTGGCGAAATCGGGGAGTGGCCTTTTGCTGGCAGCTCGAGCCGAGTACCGGCCGGGCCCCCACCCGGCTGGCTTGCGCCGTCACCTTCCGAAGTCGCTCCTACCCGAAAGCCTCGGCCCGGCCGGGTGATACGTACCCTCACCACGCGGCCTGTTCGGTGGTAGTTGGCCGCCGTCTCGCGCCATATGGTCCCGAGTAGTCAGTGCTCGAGACGCGGGCGCGCTTCCGGGACCTCGGAGCCTTCCGACATGACACCCAGCCGCCCCCGCCGCGGCGGCCGCCCTTCGCTCGCGACGGCGGCCGCCTCGATCGCAACTCTGCTCGCCGTCGCCGCCTTCAGCGGTCAGAGCGCGTCCGCCGCCTCCACCCTCGATGTCGGACCGGTGACGGACTCATACGTCAACTCCGCCGCACCGTCGACGAACTACGGCAAGGCCCTGGAGCTGAGACTCGACGGCTCTCCGGTGGTCCGGAGCTATCTGGCCTTCGATTTGCGCTCGGTCAGCGGCCCCATTTCCTCGGCCGTCCTTCGCGTCTTTGCCGCCTCCGCATCGACCGGCTACGAGGTCCACTCCACGGCCGCCGGCTGGACCGAAGCCGGCATCACCTACGCCGACGCGCCCTCGGTCGGCGTGCTCGTGGCGAAGACCGGCGCCTTCGCGGCGGGAACCTGGACGACCATCGATGTCACGTCCGCGGTTCAGGCGGGTGCGGTCGTGTCGTTCGCTCTGGTCGATCCGAGTGCGACGGCGATCGCCCTGGATAGCCGGGAATCGAGCAACCCGCCCGTGCTCGCGCTCACTGCCGGTGGTGTCGGCGGCACGCCGTCTCCGACCGCACCGCCCAGCGCGCCGCCAACCGCGTCTCCGACGGCGAGTGCCGGGTCCTCCGCCACGCCGGCCCCGAGTCCAACTCGCACGCCGGCGCCGGGTGGCGACCCCGTCCTCGTCGGCGCGGGCGACATCTGCGTGACATCGATCATCGGCAACGCCACCGCCACGGCAAAGCTGATCGAGGCCCGCCCGACCGCCGGAGTCTTCACTCTCGGCGACAACTCGAATGAGAGCGGCACGGCTTCCCAGTACACCGGCTGCTACGCGAAGACCTGGGGCGCGTTCCTGAGCCGGACGCACGCGACAATCGGCAACCACGACTGCATGACGGGCTCGGGCTGCGCCCCGTACTACGCCTACTTCGGGGCGGCAGCCGGGCCGGCGGGGAAGGGCTACTACAGCTACAACCTCGCCAACAACTGGCATGTGATCGTTCTCAACAGCCAGGGCACCGAGGTGGGCGGAACCGGAGCTGGCTCACCGCAGGAAACCTGGCTGCGGGCCGATCTCGCCGCCAGCGCGGGCAAACACATCATCGCGATGTGGCACATCCCGGTCTTCACCTCGGGCCTGCTGTCGCGTAGCGCCTACGACATCTGGTGGCAGGACCTGTATGCCGCCCACGCCGACCTCATCCTCGACGGCCACGATCATCTCTACGAGCGCTTTGCGCTCCAGTCCCCGGCAGGCAAAGCCGATCCGAATGGCATCCGCGAGTTCATCATCGGGACGGGCGGAGCATCGCCGCAGTCGTTCGGCACCACGGCGGCCAACTCTCAGGTTCGCAACGCCGGAACCTTCGGCGTGCTCCAGCTGACGCTCCACGCCCACAGCTACGACTGGCAGTTCATCCCGATCGCCGGCAGCACCTTCAGCGACTCGGGCACGCAAGCCACGCACAGCTGATCCTGGGCGAACCCGCGGCATCAGACCCGAGCGGCGTCGAAGAGCCGATGGCGAATGTCACCGGCATCGAGACCGTGCTCCCGTAACCGTCCACGCGTGCCGCCGAGTGCGACGAATGCGGCGTCGTAGTCGGGCGCGGCTACGGTTGCGGAATGAACCCGACGGTGTTCCAGGCCGGCATTGAGTCGTGGCACGACTTCTACCTGGCCGTCGGGTCGGCGTCGGCCGCGCTGCTGGGGCTTCTGTTCGTCGGCGTGTCGATCAATCTCTCGTCGATCGCCGCGGCCGAACGGGCCGACCTGCGGACCCGGGCCAATCTCGCATTCTCGAATCTCCTCTATCTGCTGTGCATGTCGCTCATCGTCCTGATCCCCGGCACCGACCCGGCGTCCCTGGCACTCAGCTTCACCGCGGTCGCCCTGGTCGGCCTCCTCCGCATCTCCGCCAGCATGCTCGGGCTTCTGCGGGCAAAGGGTCGTTCGACGATGGACCTTTCGTGGAAAGGCTTCTCCACGATCCGACGTCTGTCGTGGACAGTCACGGCGGATTTCGTGCTCCTGTACGTGGCACAGGCAGTGGCGTCCCGGGGAGATGCGGTTCCGCTCTACGAGGCCACGTTCGTCGTCTTCGTCCTGCTCGTGGGCGCGGCTGACGTTTCCTGGGGCCTGCTCGTGCTCGAGACCGAGGAGGTTACCGGGGCCGGCTGAGTCGGGCGGCCGAGCCAGGTCGTGCGTGGCGCGATCGGCGCCGGCGCCGAGCCTTCACGGTCTGGGGCGGGACGGCTCGTAGATCGACAGCTGAGCGCCGCCTGGGATCGTCATCAGCGCGAGGCGTCCCCATCGCACTTCACTGATCGGGCCGCAACTCGCGCCGGCGCCCGTCAGTTCCTCGATGGTAGACGCCAGGTCGTCGCACATCAGGTAGAGCTCCTGGCTCGGCCGTTCGGACGAGATGGGTCTGGGTGGGGCGTTGTCCGCGGCCCATCCGCGTTCGGGCGTCTCGTTCTCTCGCCCGGCTGCGCAGGCGTTCCCAGGGGCGTCTCGGTCCGTGTCAGACTGATTGACAGGAGAGGCCGATGCCGCTGTTTGGACTGCCCAATTTCAAGAAGCCCGACGCCCGCGGAGATTACACGGCGCGCGTAAAGGCCCTGGGTCATCAGCAGGGCGACGTTCGCGAGGCCGCGGCAGAGGCCCTGGGCCACATGGGCGCAGCGGCGGTGCAGCCACTCGTGGTTACGCTCGGAGACCCGGAGGCGCCCGTTCGGGCCGCCGCGTCCGAGGCGCTCGTCCACATCGGCGCTGCCGCAGTCGAGCCGCTGGTCGCCGCCCTCAGAGGCCAGGACCACGGCATGCTCGTGCGCGTGGCCGCGTCCGAGGCGCTCGTCCGCATCGGTGCCGCCGCCGTCGAGCCGCTGATCGCCGCACTCAGGGACGAGGACCGCGGGCTGCGCATGGTCGCGGCCGGAGCCCTCGTGGACATCGGCCGCCCCGCCGTCGAGCCGCTCATCGCCGCGCTCGGGGACGACGACCCGGATATCCGCGCGGAAGCCGAGGAGGCGCTCGTCGACATCGGCCGGCCCGCGATCGAGCCGCTGGCCGCCGCGCTGAAGCGCTGGGATGTGAGACAGGCGGCTGCGGCGGCGCTCGACCGGCTGGACTGGAAGCCGGCTCCGGACGAGGCGGGGGCCGCGTACTGGGTGGCCAACGGCGACTGGGACGAGTGCGTGCGCGTGGGCGCCGCGGCCGTCGAGCCTGTGATCACCGCCCTCAAACGCGGCGACAAGGACGTCCGCAGATGCGCGGCCGAGGCGCTGGCCCGCATCGGGACGCCTGCGGTCGAATCGCTCATCGCGGCCGTCGAGGACGGCGGGCGCAACGCCCTGCTGCGGGCGACCGCCGGGGAGACGCTGGTTCGCATCGGAGCCTCGTCGGTTCTGCCCCTCGCAGCGGCCCTCAAGCGCAGCGACCCGGGCACTCGCAAGTTCGCCATCGAGGCGCTCGTCAAGATCGGCGCCGCTGCGGTGGACCCGCTCGTCGCGGCCTTGAAGGACGACGACTCGGACGTGCGCAAGTGCGCCGCCAGAGCCCTCGGCCGGATCCGCGACGGCGGCGCGGTTGAGCCCCTCCTGGGTGCTCTCGAATCCGGTGACCCGGGCCTGAGCCGGTACGCCAACGAAGCGCTCGTCGAGATCGGGGCTCCGGCCGTCGACGCTCTGGTCACGGCTCTCGAGTTCGGGGATCGCGAGGTCCAGCGGTCCGCCGCGTCCGCGCTGGGCCGGATCGGGGACGCGGGCGCCGTGGACGCCCTCGCTGCAGCCTTCCGGGCGGGAGACCCGAGCGTTCGCGGGGCCGCGACGGACGCACTCGTCGAAATCGGCAGCCCATCCGTGGAGCCTCTCGTCGCCGCGCTGGGAGACGAGAAGGTCGCCAGGTTCGCCGCGGGCGCGCTCGGCCGGATTGGGGATGCCGTGGCGGTCCAGCCGTTGATGGCGGTGTTCGCGGACCCCGCGGTTCGACGATACGCCGCCGATGCTCTCGTCGCGATCGGTCATCCGGCCGTGGAATCCCTTCTGGCCGCGTTCAGGGAGGGGGACCAGGACGACCGCAAGTTCGCGGCGTCGGCCCTGGGTCGGATAGGGGATGCCCGAGCCGCGGAGACCTTCGTGGCCGCCCTCGGCGACCGCGGCGCCCGTAGATATGCGAGCGATGCGCTGATCGCGATCGGTGGCCCCGCGGTGAAGTCGCTCATCGGCGGGCTCAAGGACCGTGCCGTGCGGAAGCACGCGTCGGAGGCCCTCGTCTGGATCGGCGGCCCGGCCGTGAAGCCCCTGACCGAGGCTTTGAAGGGCGGCGACAAGGACCTTCGCGAGTCCATCGTCAGGGTCCTCGGCCAGATCGGTGATCCGCGTGCACGCAAGATTCTCCGGGCCGCCAGATCGGATCCCGATCAGACCGTCCGCAAGGTGGCGAGAGAAGGCCTGGCGGGTCAGGCGCTCGTCGACAAGCTCCTCTGCGTCCGGATCGGGATGACGGAGAGCGAGTTGACCGGCGTGCTCGGTCGGCCCAAGGTCACGCGGAATGGGGCCGGCGCGATGGACCGGTCGAACCTCGGCGTCGGGGCAGACTCCGAGACGCCCGGGCAGTCCCGCTGGGCATTCGAGACCGACTCGGGCAACTTCCTGGTGGTGATGCGGGACGGACGCGTAGCCGAGCCGTTCATCGAAGCGCTGCTGGATCGCCTCAGGCCGGCCTGGCGCACGCAGAGCCCGCAGTAGCGGGGCCGGGTAGCCGGAACGAGAGCGGTTAGCCGGCCGGACTCCCGGGAGGGCGAAGCTGAGGCCAAAGTCGGCCCCGCCCGCACGAGCTTCGGGTGCTAACCCGTCCAGGTGATCGTGAGCTGCGGCGCTTTCGCCCCTTCTCGAGACGAGAGCGAGACGGCGGTGCTGTTGGTGGTCGAGAGACCGAAGCTGTAGGTCCCGTTGCCCGCGATCGCAGCGGTCACGTTGACGCTTGTCCACGATCCGGCGGCTATCTTCCCGGAACTTCCGAGCCTGGCGGCGCCGAAAGGCGGAGCGTTGGCGTTGGTGATGGTGGCCTCGCCCCAGGTGTTGTTCGCGATCGGATAGACGTCGTAGCCGGTCGACTGGGCCGTGTTCGCGTAGACGCGCAAGACGGCCGAACTGAGCGTCCCGACAACTCCGGAAACCGTGAAACGCATGACGGCGCGGGTCGCCGGCGAGCCATCGACTCGCAGCTGCGTCTGGCCGCCGAAGTTGACCGCCGGAGTCGAGGCGCAGACGTAGCTATCGGCGGCGGCGGTGAACGTGGCACTGCCCGCAGACCCACCCGGGGAGGCGGTTGGGCTCGGCGGGGCGGTTGGGTTCGGCGTGGCGGTTGGGTTCGGCGCGGCGGTTGGGGACGCGCTCGGTCGGTTCGTGGGCGAAGCGCTCGGCCCCGAGGTCGACCAGGCGATCACGAGCTGGGGCGGCTGCTGGCCCTCGCGCGACGAAAGCGAGAGGGCGGTGCTGTTCGCGGTCGAAAGCCCAAAGCTGATCAGCCCGTTGCCCGCCACGGACGAGGTCACATCCACGCTCGTCCAGCTCCCGGCGGCCACCTTGCCCGAGCTGCCGAGTTTCGCGGCGCCGAAGGGCGGCGAATTTGCGCTCGAGATCGTGGCCTCTCCCCAGGTGCTGTCCGCGACGGAGTAGGCGTCGTAGCCGGTCGTCTGCGAGGTATTGGCCCAAACGCGAAGCGTCGCGCGGGTCACCGTGCCCGCGATTCCGCCCAGGTTGAAGCACAGATACGAGCGCACGACCGGCGATCCGTCGACGCGGAGGCTGGTGAGCGTGCCGTGGGTCGCAGTCGGGGCCGAAGCGTCGACGTAGCTGTCCGCCACCGGGGTGAACGTCGCGGAGCCACCGGCCGAGGGGCTTGGACTCGGCGACGCGCTCGGACTTGTGCTCGGACTCACGCTCGGGCTGGGAGGGGAGACGGCGTTGTGGCATGAGGCCGAGCCACTGTCGGTGAACGCGCCAACCGCAGGCTCGAAGGTCCAGTCGTAGCTGCCGGCGTGGAGCGTCAGCGCGAGCACGCCGAAGGTGGTTGTGTCCCGAACGACGCTGTTGGCCGCGACCGTTGCGATCGACGTGTGGTTGGCTCCGCCGGTTCCGACGATGAACTCGCGAATGCCGTTCGGATCGGCGACGCCGCTCGCATCCTGCGGATCGAATCGTTCGTAGATGTGGTCGTGGCCGTCGAGAACCACGTCCGCATGAGCCGCATAGAGCTGCTGCCAGAGCCAGTAGCCGTTCTGCGCGGCTCGACCGCCGGAACTGAAGAGCGGAATGTGCCAGTAGGCCAGGATGCACTGGTTCGCGTGCGCGGCGAGGTCCGCGGCCAGCCACAAGCCCTGCGGCGAGGTCGGGATGCAGCCGCCGACGTCGCCGCAGTTCGAATTGAGCGCGATCAGGTGCCAGGTCCCGACGTCGAAGCTGTACCAGCCCTGGCCCGGCGTACCGGCCGCCGAACCGAAGTAGTTGAAGTAGCCCGCCGCCCCGGCATTGGAGCTGTCGCAGCCGACCGTGGGCGTCGAGCCGCTCGAGGTGAGGTACTCGTGGTTGCCTGGAATCGGGTGCGTGATCGACCTGACCCGGCCCCATGTCGGATCGTAGGCCTGCTGGTACTCGGCGAGGCTGCCGCAGTAATGCTGGTCCCCGAGCGCGAGGACCGCGCTGAAGTTGCCGTTGACCAGGAGGTTCGAAGTCGCTTTCTGCTTGCATTCGCCGCCGTTGGTGCTGCCATCGAGGTGGTTGTAGCCCGGGCTCAACGGGTCGCAGCCGTAGTCGCCGGCAGCGGCGATAACGGGGTCTCTACCGGCGACGGCAGTGGTCGGACCCGAGAGTGCCGCCATAGCCAGCCCGCCCGCCAGCGCCACTGCCGCCGCGAATATGAAACGGCTCCCGGTCCAAAGGCGACCGCCGAAACCCCCGCCGCCGGTCCGCATGCCCCGCCCCTTTTCCGTCGCGCACGCTCGTGCCGACGCCGCAGAACGTAGTCTCGGCCGCCCTCGCACGGAAGGGCCGGAGGTAGTCCATTCGCACCAGAGACCTACCTGACCGGCCCCACCCGTATTACCAGGGCGGAACTGAACAAAGCCGCGGAGGTCGACGTCTGGACGGGCATGAAGCCCAACCCACGCGTCGCACTCCGTCTCGCCGCCCTCGGCCTTGCCGCGATTCTCGCAGTCGCGTGCACAGGCTCCCAATCGTCACCGACCGGGACCTCGTCGCCGGCGGGGACCTCGTCATTGCCGATAACCCTCGCCCTGGTTCACGGGAAGCTGATCGACGGGACCGGTGCCGCCGCCGTCGCCGACGCGACCGTCCTGATCGCCGGCGACAAGATCGCCGCAGCGGGCCCGGCCGCCGGCACTCCCGTTCCGGCGGGCGTTCGAACCATCGACCTCAACAGCGCAACCATCCTGCCGGGGTTCATCAACGCGCACGTCCATTACGCCTTCGACAAGGCGAACCTCCAGGCCTGGGCAGAGGGCGGCGTCACCACCGTTCGCGACGAAGGCGCCTTCGAGCAATCGCAGATCGAAAATCTCAAGGCCTTCAAGGCCGAGATCGCAGCGGACCCGCACCTTGCCCGACTCGTGTCGATGGGCCAGGGGCTCAAGGTTCCGGGCGGATACGGCCAGCGCGAAGTCACCTCCGTCGAGAACGCACGCCAGGTCGTTCTCGACGAGATCGCCAACGGCGTGGAGGGAATCAAGGTCACGAACGAGGACGGCTACGCCGGGGCGACCGGGCTGCCCAAGCTGACCCCCGATGAGCTCAAGGTGATCGTCGACACGGCGCATGAGCACGGACTGCCGGTGTCCGGCCATATCACCTCGGGCGCTTATGTGATGACCCTGCTGCAGGCCGGCGTGGACGATATCGCCCACGGACCAATCGACTACATGCCCGACGAGGCACTCCAATGGATGGCGTCGCACGGCACGTATCTGACGCCCACTTTCACCGTCTACATGAACTTCGGGACCTCGCTTTACGCGCTCGAACAGACGGTCGGACAGCTGTCGACGGCGGGCGTTCACCTCGCCCTGGGCAACGATTACGGCGGCGGCCCTGGCGACTTCGAACTCGGCATTCCGATGGTCGAGATCGAGGAGATGTCGGCTTCCGGCATGACGCCGATGCAGGTCATCGAGGCGAGCACCCGAAACGGCGCCGACGAGCTGAGACTCGGGTCGCAGCTGGGGACGCTCGAGGCGGGCAAGTCCGCCGACATTCTGGTGGTCGCGGGCGATCCGCTCGCCGATCTCCAGGCGCTCCGCGACGTCCAGCTCGTGGTCCACGCCGGAACGATCATCCGAGACGCGCGCTAGCAGCGGGGGCACCACCAGGCCGGTGCCCCCAGGTCCCGGAGCGCCCACCGCGACGACCGCGTCTCGCTGCGCTTCTTTCAGGCGGTACTCAACTCGGCGCTGTAATTGCAGTGTAGGTATGCGCCGGACGTAGCCGGGCCCGGGCCCGGGCCGGTCCGTTCCGACCCCGCACTCGAGGCTGAACAGGATGCAAGTGACGCGCCGCCGCCGCTCGTATTCACCCGCTCTGGCCGCAGTCCTGAGTCTGGTTCCGGGTCTCGGACACGTCTATCTGGGGCGGCGGGCACGCGGCCTGATGCTTGCGATTCCCTGGCTGGCCGTCGTCGCCGCGGCCCTGGCCGTGGTGGCGTTCGATCGACACGCTCTCCTGTACGCCGCGACCTCGAGCGCCTGGCTCACGGCGCTGGCCCTGGTGATGATCGTCCTGTTGCTGTGCCATGCCTTCGTGGTCGTCGACGCCTTTCACCTTGCCGGAGGGGCCCTGACGGACGTCACGAGGCGACCCGGTCGGGCCCGGTTCGCGGCGCCCGCGATGGTCGTGATCCTCCTGGCCACCACGGTCTTCTACGGCGGCGCCGCCTCCGCTGCCTACAACAGCGGGCAGGCGCTTTCGAACATCTTCGGTGAGGCCCCGATCTTCATATCGGACAACGGCACCCCGCCGCCGAGCTCCTCGGCGCGGCCGAATGACAACGCCCTGGGCACATTGCCGCCTGTTCCCACCGAGCTCGCGACGTCGACCGACTCGTCAACGCCCGGCGCGACGGCAACGCCCGGCGCGACGGCAACTCCGTTGCCTACGCAACCTCCGGTGGTCTACTCGCTCGGGGATCTGCCCAGCTTCACCGGCACCGCCAAAGACTGGGCCGCCGACGGCCAGCTCAACGTGCTACTCATCGGCATCGACGCCGGTCCCGGAGGCCAGCGCTACAACGGACTTCGGCCGGACTCGATGATCCTGCTGCAGGTCGATATCGCTACCGGGCGAGCGGCCATGTACGGCATTCCGCGCGACCTGATCAACGTCCCCTTGCCGCCCGAATCGGCGCAGTACTACGCCTGCCACTGCTACGGGTTGGGACCCGGCCAGGATCTGTCGTTCTTCGGCCTCGCCCCCACCGACTACACGATTATCGACTACCTCTGGCGCGAGGCGGCCCAGATCCATCCCCAGTGGTATTCGCAATACGGCACCGGGAACAGCACGACCGCGCAGTTCCTCCGTGGACTGGGCGCTCTCAAGGGGGCGGTCAGCGAGCTCACCAACGTCCAGGTCGACGGCGCCGTCGTGATCAACCTGCCGGGTTTCGTCAAGCTGATCGATGCCCTGGCGCCCAATGGGCTGAATATCAACGTGCCCTACGAGGTCAAGCAGGAGCCGGCCTACGGGTACACCCTGTCCAACGGCAGCGCCGACGTCTACAACATCGATATCAAGGCGGGACCTCAGGTAATGGACGGCGAGGTCGCGCTCGAATACGCCCGCCTCCGGCATGTGATCGGCTACGACTCGGACTACTACCGCATGCAGCGCCAGCAGCTGGTTCTGCGGGCCGTCCGAAACCAGATCAACCCCTGCGGCCTGCTGCCGCAGGTTCCGGCCATTCTCTCCGCGCTCGGCGGATCGGTCTGGACGGATCTGCCGGAGTCGGACGCGCCGACGATCGCGGCGCTCGCGGCCCGGGTTGGTACGAGCAACACGGCCAGCTACAGCCTCGATCCGGCCACGACCGGCGCCACTTACGACGTGCTGGACCAGACGTCGCTCAACAAGATCCACAGCATCGTGGCCAACGGCCTGAACAGCGTGCCGGCCGGGATAACCGGTGGCAGCGGCGGGGGCAGCCTCAGCTGCTAGCCAACCCCGCTGGGGGGCGGGCCGGCGTCGGGCCGAGCGGACGATCTGCCGTGGCGCCGTCGATGGTCATTCGGACGCGCGCCAGCAGGAGGTTCGGGCTGAAGGGCTTCTCCAGCAGCACGATCCCATCCTTGAGGTCGCCGTGATCGGCGACGAACGGCTGGGCGTAGCCGGTCATCATCAGGACCTTCATCCCGGGCCGCAGCTCCGTGAGACGGCCCGCCAGATCGGCGCCGTTTCCGCCGGGCATGATCACATCAGTGAGCAGCAGGTCGATAGGACCGCCGTGTTCGGCTGAAATCTCCGTCGCACGCGCCGGCCCGTCGGCTTCCAGAACTGCATAGCCCTGGCGCCGGAGCACCGAGACGGCCAGTTTGCGGACCGATGCCTCGTCTTCGACAACCAGGATCGTCTCGCGGCCTCGATCCGCCCCCGCGAACTCAGCCGGCCCGGCCGTGACGCGCTCCCCGACCGGGGCCTGGGGCAGGCATATCTCGAAAGTGGCGCCGTGCCCCGGCACGCTATGAAGCTCGATGCTGCCTTCGGATTGGCGCACGATTCCGTAGACCGTGGCCAGGCCGAGGCCTGTGCCGCGACCGACGACCTTGGTCGTGAAGAACGGTTCGAAGAGGTGGGCCTGGGTCTCGGCATCCATGCCCGCGCCGGTGTCGCTGACGGAGAGCATGACGTGCGGGCCGGGTCGCACGCCTTCGTGAACCGCCGCGAAGGTCCGGCTCAGCGTCACGTTGCGTGTTTCGAGGGTGAGAGTACCGCCGTGCGGCATCGCATCCCGAGCGTTGACGGCGAGGTTCATGAGTACCTGCGTCAACTGGCCCGGATCCGCCCGAACGAGGTCCAGCCTCGGGTCCAGCACGGTCAAAAGCACTACATCCTCACCGATGAGGCGCCCCAGCATCCCTCGCAATTCTTCGATCGACTCGTTGAGGTTGAGCACGCGCGGCTGCAGTACCTGCCGCCGGCTGAAGGCGAGCAGCTGCTGGGTGAGCGCTGCCGCTCGCTCGCCGGCAAGCAGGATTTCGTCGACCTCTTCGACCCTCGCGTCGCCGGGTTCGAGCTCGCCGCGGAGCAGCTGGGCGTAACCGGAGATGGCGGTGAGGAGGTTGTTGAAGTCGTGGGCGACGCCGCCCGCGAGACGTCCGATGGCCTCCATCTTCTGAGCCTGCCGGAGCTGCTCCTCGAGCTTGACTCTCTCGGTCAGGTCCGTGACCAGGACGACCCGCGCCGGCCGTCCATCCCATCCGATCTCGTGCGACGTGACCTCGACCTGGATGATCGAGCCATCGGCATGGAGGTGGCGCGCTTGCGTTGTGGCCGGAACGCCGGCCTTGTGGAAGTTGAGCGCCGAGACAAGCAACGGCACGTCCTCGGGTGGTCGGATATCGGTGATCGTCATTGCCTTGAATTGCTCGATCGACCAGCCGTACTCCAGCACGGCGGTGTCGTTGACCGCGAGGAAGCACAACGTCTCCGCGTCGTAGATCCACATCGCATTCGGGTTGCTCTCGAACAGGTCGCGATAGCGGCGCTCGGAGGCGAGCACGGACTCTTGCGCCGCCCTCTGAGCGGAGACGTCGAGGAGGAAGGCGATCGTGGCGGCGCCGTCGGGCAGGAAGATGTCGTGGGTCTCGACGAAGAGCGGGAACTTCGACCCGTCGGTTCGCAGGCCGACCGTCTCGAATTCCTGGGGCCCCAGGCCGCGGGCCCGCTTTTCTAGGCGCTCGATCAGATCCTGCTCGTGGCCGGGCGCGACGAACCCGGTCAGGGCCATCGACCGGACGTCCGCCCCGCCGACCCGGAACACGGCCCGAACGGCCCGGTTGGCCAGGACGATTTGGCCGGCCCGGGCTATCGCCATTCCGGCCGGGGAGTCCTCGAAGATGATCCGGAACCGTTCCTCGCTCTGACGGGCGAGCGATACCGCCGACTCCATACGAAGGATCACCAGGACGACGACGATCGCCGATCCGGCGACCCAGGCGGGGGTATACCCATCGGACCCGGTCGCAGCCTCGATAGCCAGACTGGCCGGCAGGAGAAGCAGGGCTGCGGCCAGTAAGATGCGGCGCGCCATGATTCCCTCGATCCAATCCGCTCCACCCGCCGAAAGGTCCTTGCGGGCGGCCGGATGCGCGATGGCCGCCGCCCACAAGACCATGGATATCAGCCAGAAGGCGTCGAGCGGGGATGGATCCAGGGTTATGTCGGTCAGGCCGAGCCGAAGGCTCACGACGTCGGCGAAGAACGTGGCTGCCAGTCCGCCCACCAGCAATCGCAGGACAGGGGATCGAAGGTTGCCGGTCAAGGCGGCCCGGACCGCGACCGCCAGCAGTGCAACGTCGGCGATCGGATAGGCGAGCATCACGGTCACGTCGAGCGTGGAAGCCGCACGATGAATTCGAAGACCGCGACGGCCACGGCGGTCGTGACCAGGAGCGTGTCCACGACCGCGGCCCGGTTGCTGCGACTGCGGACCAGCAGGAACACGCCCGCGATGAGCAACGGGTACTCACCCAGGTAGAACACATCCGCGATCGAAGAAGTCGGCGAGACGTTCTTGACGATGCTCAACCAATACCAGGCCACGTCGCCGAGTGCCAGGGACAGCATCCCGAGGCCGAAGAGAACCCAGGCGAAGGGTCGCGCCGGTCGATAGAGCCGGAGGCCGGCAAAGACGACGGCAACGGCGACGGACTCGGTGGCCAGATAGATGGCCGCCCGCTCGTACGGGCCCAGGAAAGGCAGATAGTAGATGGCCAGCGCGACGCAGCCGAGCAGCAGGAGCGCCAGCCACACCCGGGAGTGGCGTTCGGCCCCGACTACCACCTGGCTGTCTCCGACTCGCATCGGGGCCCCTTCCGTGGGAAACACATGCAGGTGTGCCGCTCAGGCGGGCAGCCGGGCGCTCAACTCAGGGCGCTGCACTACCTATCTAAGCGTCGGTCGGACCGGCTGCCCGGGCAATAGTCCTTCTCGACGAAGCCGGCTACCACAAACGACGGACGAATCCAACCGTAGTTGGCGGCTTATCCGGCCGTCATGCCGCCCGGTGCACCTGTGCAATCACTCGATGGGACGCGGGGCGACGCCGCCAAAAGCCTGCTACGGTCCAAGCATGACCGACGAACTGGCCACGCAGGTGGACGAGTACTTCGACGGGTTGCTCGTAAAATCCGACCCGATCCTGGAGGCCGTGCTCGCGGCGGGTCTGGCGGCCGGCATGCCCCAGATCCAGGTCTCGCCTCCGCAGGGCAAGTTCCTGAACTTGCTGGCGCGGATCCAGGGCGCACGACGAATTCTCGAGGTCGGCACGCTGGCCGGCTACAGCACGATCTGGCTTGGCCGGGCGTTGCCACCAGGCGGCCGTCTGGTCAGCCTCGAGCTCAATCCCCGCCACGCCGAAGTTGCTCGCGCCAACCTGCAGCGGGCCGGGCTAAATTCGATCGCCGAGGTGGTTCTTGGTGCGGCCGTCAATTCGCTCGCGGCCCTGGTCGAGGAGGGCGTCGAACCGTTCGACCTCGTGTTCGTGGACGCGGACAAGGAGCACAACCCGGATTACGTCGTTTGGGCGCTCCGCCTGTCCCATCCCGGGAGCGTGATCGTCGTCGATAACGTCGTCCGCCAGGGCCGTGTCGTCGATGCCGGGAGCCGCGACCCGAACATCATCGGGACTCGCCGCATGCTCGAGATCGTCGCGCAGGAGCCGCGGCTCGAGGCCACGGCTCTGCAAACGGTCGGCCTGAAGGGCTACGACGGGTTCGCCGTCCTGCGCGTCAAGGACTGAGGCGAACGCAGGTGGCCGCCACCAATGAGCATCCGAACGCAGCAGCGTACAGGCGCACCGCGGATGCACTCCGAGCCAGGGACTTTGCAAGTCTCGGTGCGCTCCTGGACGAGGATGTCGTCTGGCACGTTCCGGGTAGCCACTCGCGAGCCGGCGACATTCGAGGCCGCGACGAACTTCTGCGCTGGTTGGCCGGGCTGATCGAGACCGGGTTCTGGCTTACAGAGCACGACGTCTTCGCAAACGACGAGCATGTCTGCGCGCTCAGCAACATGGGCGCTCGAAGACCCGGCCTCGAAGTCGAGACGCGGGTCGTGAGCATCTTCCACTTCCGCGACGGCCGCCAGGTCGAACGTTGGTTCTTCCCAGAGGACGCCGCTGCGTGGGACCGAATCCTGGGCTAGCAGGGGGCGCGCTCGGGAGCCGGATCGGTGCAAGGGACCTCGCGACCGGGCACTCGCCGTCGCATGCTGTCGAGCCGCCGGCTCAGGCCCGCGACGATGTTGCCGAGCGACCAAATCGCCCGGCGCTCGACGGGCCGGTCCGCGTGAGTCCGGGCCAGGCGGTTCTGCTCGGCCTCGTGGATCAATTCCCGACGTCGCTGATTCGCGAGCCAGAGGCGCTGGTCGGGCCCGTGTGGAAGCATTTGTCTGTCCTTTCTCAGCTCGTACCTACGGACCGCCGAGACGGCCGTTGGTAGCGATCCCCGACGGCACCGATACGCTCACCGGCGGCGCCACGGCGAAACCGAGATCCCGCGCGCCCCGAAAGTCGTGCTGGCCTGCGGTCTGGTTCGCCGGACCGGCCGCCGGTCCGGCCCCCGGAGCCCGTGCCGCGACGACCATCGCGACCATCGCGGCCGCTACGAAAAGCACCGCCAGCGCCGCGGCGACTGCGAATGCCGTTCGAATGAACCTGGCCATTTCCTACACCTCCACCCGGAGTTCGTAGATCTCGCTCGTGGGATGGCCGGCCCGCTCGTGGATCCGCTGCACGGCTTCCCGGCTCGGTCCGCTGGCGAGGCAGAAGACCCTGCCCTTCTCGGGGTCGAGCCAGGCGCGCTCGAAATGGACGCCTTCGTCCGCTTCGATGTCGAGGTCGCGCTCGTGCGCCTCCTTGAGCTGCTGCGCCGTCACGCCTTCGAACCCGGAATGAACATCCATGAACCTGGTCATCGGATCCTCCTGTCTTGGTGGTTGGTTCGGATCGAAGACTGGCAATTCCGGAGCCGCCGGTCATCGCGCTTCCTGCCCAGACGTCGACCCAAGCCCACCTGGCGGTCGTCGGTCATTCGACCGATGACCGGTCGGACCCGATGCGTAGACTCGGCGACATGACGCACCTCGGGCCGCGCCTTTCCCCGATCCTGATCGGACGCGACGACTTGCTCGAGCTCGCCGAACGCCGTCTGGCCGAGGCGGCGGCGGCCCGAGGCCAGTTCCTCCTGCTCGCCGCCGAGGCAGGCATCGGCAAGTCCCGGTTCATCGCCGCCGTCGAGACCAAGGCGCGCGGTGCGGGTTTCCGAACGGCCGCGGGGCTGCTCGCTCCAGCGGACCGCGACGTGCCGGCGGCGTCGCTTCTCGACATGGCACGCTCGATGACCCGCGTGCAACCATGGGCGGACCTGGGCCGCAGGCTGCTGGACCTCGCGGACGCGACCGTGACGGCGCCGAAACCGAGGCGCCGGATACTCGTCCTGGAAGCGGTGGATCTCATCGTCGGCGCGCTGTCGGGTCCGACGGTGCTGTCGTTCGATGACCTGCAGTGGGCCGACGACCTTAGCCTCGAGATCCTGGCCGAGCTAGCCCGTGCGACCCGAAACCGGCCCCTCCTCATCGTGGGCGCCTACCGGACCGACGAGCTCGGGCCGGATGCGCTGCTGCGGGAGTGGCGGGCGCGGCTCTTGACCCAGCGGATCGCAGAGGAAGCCCGGCTCGCCCCGCTGACACTCGAGCAGACCGCGCTTATGACGACGCTGATAATCGGCGCGGGCCTGCCGGCGCCGCGTGACGTCGTTGCGGCGGTCTACGAACGAACCGACGGCGTTCCCCTCCACGTCGAGGAGTTGCTCGGCGCGATCGGCGAGGACGAGCGGACGGACAGCCGCGCCATTCGGGACGCGGCGGTGCCCGACACCCTCGAAGACGCGATCCTCCAGCGCATCGGCCGGCTCTCGCCGGAGGCGCAGGCCGTTGCCCGCTCCGGTGCGGTGATCGGGCGCTGCTTCGTGCCCGAAGTCCTGGCCGGCATCATGGACGTGCCCACCGACTCGCTCGACGAACCGCTGCACGAGCTCATCGACCAGCACGTCCTCGACCCGCCGGGGTTGCGCGGGCTGTTCGACTTCCGGCATCAGTTGCTGCGCGACGCGCTCTACCGAAGCCTGCCCGAGGGTCGGCGGCGCCGTCTGCATGCCCGCGCCGCCGACCTTGCGATGGCCCTCGAGGGAGCGTCCGAGATACATGCCTCGCTCCATTTCGAGAGGGCGAAGATGCCGGAAGAGGCATTCCGCTCGGCCCTTCACGGCGCCCGGATCTCGGCGCGGCTGTCGTCCCATCGCGAAGCCTTCGACCTCTACCGCCGCGCCGTCGACAACATACCGGCCGATCTCCCGCCCGCCGAGGCGGCCGATCTCCTCGCGGCCTACGCCGTGGAGGCTGCGGCGATCGAGGAGATCGACACCTGCGAATGGGCCGCGCAGCAAGCGCGCGCGGACTACGCGGCGGTCGGCGACCCGGTGGGTGCGGCAGCGCAACTCACGCCCCTCGCCATGATGGCGCGCCGCCGCGCCCTGCCGCTGCCGACGCGGCTTGCTTCGATCGAGTCCGCCCTTGCCGAAGTGGACGGGCTTTCGTCCGGGAACCGCACGAGCCGGATTCGCGCCGAACTATTCGTCGAGCTCGCCTACGTGTCGATCGAGGCGCACGACCTCACGACCGGTCGCGCGGCAGTCGAGTCCGCTCGTCGAGCCGCGCACGAGGCCGACGACCAGGCCCTGCTCCTCCAGGCGGCCTCGCAGGATGGCATGCTCGACGCGATCGCCGGAGACGTCACGTCGGGTCTTGATCGGATCGCTACGGCCGCGCGCGAGGCACGTGAACAGGGCTTCGAAGACGTCTGCGTAACCGCCTACCGGGACGCCGCGGTGACTGCAGCCCGGGTCATGGAATATCGCCGGGCTGCCGGCTGGATCAATGAAGGTCTTCGATACGCCGATGCCATCGAGCAGTCCCACTGCGCCCACGTGATGGCCGCGACCGGCGGGCTGGTGGCCTGGGCGGACGGGCGGTGGGACGAAGCCGTCGCTCTCGGGGAACACGCCGTAGCCGATCGAGGCTGCGAGCGCGCTGCCGGCATGGCCCTCTGGCCGCTTGGCTACACCGCGCTCGGACGGGGAGACTTCGAGCTGGCGGCCATCCATCTTCGCGCCGCCGGAACATTCGGCGACACATCCGGCGCCGCCGACCACCGGCTTGCGGCGAGCTGGGGCCTGGCGGAGCTGGCCGTTGTTTCGGGCGACAACGACGAGGCGATTGCGCTCAGCGACCGAGCCTTCGAGCTGGCCCGGCGGTCCGGCGAACGAGGGCAATTTGCCCCCTTCGCGGTTACCGGGACACGTGCTCGCATCGCCGCCGGACGACGCTCGGAGGCCGAGCGCTGGCTGGCAGAGGCGCGCGAGTTCCTCTGGCAGGCCGGGTGGGAGGCTTCACCGGCTCTCGACCATGCCGCCGGCCTGGTGAACCTGTCGGGCGGTTCGACCGTCGCCGCGCGCGAGTCGCTCGAACGGGCGATCGAGGGCTGGAGGGGCCAGGCTCGAACGTGGGAGCTGCAGTGGGCACGTCTCGATCTCGCTTCGTGCCTGATGCGCTCGGGTCGGCACTTCGACGCAGCGAGCTTGATTTCGAGCGTGCGCGAAGCCGCGGAGCGATTGGGGAGCCGGCCGCTCATCGAGCGGGTCGCCGAGCTCGGCCGCCTGAACCGCAGGCGCGATGCCGAAGAGTCCGCCTGGCATCCGCTGACGGCGCGTGAGTTCGACGTCGCACGCCTGATCGCCACCGGCCTGACGAACTCGGAGATCGCGGCCGAGCTAGCCGTCGCGCCGAGAACGGTCGGCGCTCACGTTGAACACATCCTCGCCAAGCTGGGCGCGGCCCGGCGGACCGAGATCGCGAGCTGGGTGGCGATCGTGGCGCGAGCGTCTGCCGGGGCGGCCGCCAACGAACAAGTCGCGGTGCCGGCCCAAGCGGGCCGCCGGTCGGCCTGACAACTCGCCGGGCCTCAGGCTCCCTTGGCGGCGCCCCCCGGCACAGCCAGCGCGATCCCCGCCGCGCGGCAGTCCTCGGCCAGGGCCGCCTGAGTCTCGAGCGTTGGCGACCAGCGCGTCGCGAAGCAAACCACGCGGCTGAGCCCGGTTTCGGCGAGCCGGCCAAGAAGGTCGACGCGAGCCGCGCCCGGGTCCCGCATTTCTTCGTCGGCCGCGTAGAGCGAGAACCGCAGCGTGGCGGGGTCGCGGCCCTCTGCTTCGCAGCGAGCACGCACCGAGATCATTCGCTCGGCGATCTCCTCGGGCGAGAGGAAGACGTAATTCAGCTCGTCGGCGAACTTGATGGCGTAGCCCGCCGTGACGCGCTCGCCGTTGCCGCCGACGATGATCGGGATGCGTGGCTCTTGCAGGCCTCGGGGGACGTTGATGGCGTCCCGCACCTGGACGAGCGAGCCTTCGTACGATGCTCGGCCCGGCGCAAGCATCCGCGTGATCACTTCCAGATGCTCCCCGAAGGCGGCCATGCGCTCGCCGATCGGCGGGAAGCCGTAGCCGTAGGCGAGCCACTCGTCACGCTTCCAACCGGCGCCGATCCCAAGCTCGAACCGGCCGCCGCTGATGACGTCTATCGTCGAGGCCAGCTTCGCCGTCAAGGCGGGATTGCGGTACCCGGTGCAGACGACCATATGACCCAGGCGGACGCGGCTGGTCACCATCGCGAGCGCCGAGAGGACCGAGAACGACTCGAAGGTGATCTCGTCGGTCGAGTCGGGCGTGGTGTGGAAATGGTCGAAGACCCACAGTGACTCGAAACCGAGCTCTTCGGCCTGGGTTGCGAGCTGCACCGTTCGCGCCCATGCATCCGCGGGTTGCCAGCCGTCGTATTCGTGCTTCCAGCCCTGGGGGGCCATCAAACCAACTTGCATGTTCGTCTCCGTCGCTCTGTCTCGTCGCGTGTGGTTCAAGGGTAGGAACAATCGCCGCGGGCTGCAGTTTTGGCCCCCTCCGGTCTAGCGGCGCGACGCGACCCGCCGCCGGTCGGACAGGCTCATGCCGATGCGGCAATTCCACGGCCGGCGGCACCGGCCGGATAGGATAGGGGTGCCGGTGACGATGTCGCCTCCGGCTTCGGAGCTGTGATGCAGCTGAATGTTCTCGTGCTCTCCTATCTAGCGTCTGCCGCCCTCTCGGCGGGGGTTGCCTATGTTGCCTGGCGCCGCCGGCAGATGGTGGGCGCGCGCGGACTGGCCTTCCTCATGGTCGCCGTCGCCTGGTGGCTGCTGGCGAATGCCCTCGAGGCCTCCGCGGTGACGCTCTCGGCGAAAACCTTCTGGGCGGTAGTCGAGTACCCGGGCATCGAGATGGCGCCGGTCCTGTACTTGCTTTTCGTCTTCGGCTGGACGCGCCAGGATGGGCGGCTCACCAGGCGGCGAGTCGCCCTGCTGATGATCGTGCCGCTGGTCTCGGTCGGGATGGCGGCCACGAACGATTGGCACCACCTGCTCTGGCAATCGGTGCGGCTCATCGACGCCTGGGGCGTCACGGCGGTTTACGATCACGGGCCGTGGTTCTGGGTGGAGGCTGCTTATGCATACGCCGTAGCCGGCGCGGGCATTCTTGCGCTGGTTGTGGCGATCTACCGCTATCCACAGGTCTACTCGTCGAGGATTCGCCTCGTCATCGCCGCGTCGATCGTGCCGGTCGTTTTCAGCGTGCTCTATGCGGCCGGGTTCGACTCGTCCGTGCACGCCGACCTGAGCTCGATCGCATTCGCGATCGCGGGTCTCATCGCGGCCTGGGCCGTGCTCCGGTCCCGCCTGCTCGACCTTGTTCCGGTGGCCTGGCCGACGCTGGTGGACTCGCTCGCGGATGCGGTGCTGGTCCTGGACCCGGAGGGGCACCTAGTCGTCTTCAACCCGGCCGCTAGCCGGTTGCTGGGGATCGACCGAAAGGCTGCGGGCCGGCCGATCGAGGAGGTGCTCCCGCAATATCCGGAGCTCCTGGCCGTCTGCCGTGGGACTGGCGACCGCGAGGCGGAGATCCCGATGGAGCCCGGGCAGACACGCGGATCGGAGCCAACTCGATGGTTCAACGTGCGCGTAACCTCGGTCGGCGACGCGCGGGGACGCGACGCCGGCAGCCTGGTGGTCCTGCGCGACGTAACCGAGCGCCGCCAGATGGTCGAGACGATCCGCACCCTCTCACTCACAGACGAGTTGACCGGCTTGCTGAACAGGCGGGGTTTCACCACGCTCGCCGAGCAGCAGTTCCGCACTTCGATGCGGACGCGGAACCGGCTCTGGCTCGTGTTCGCGGACCTCGACGGCCTCAAGGACATCAACGACTCATTCGGGCACGAGGCAGGCGATCGAGCTCTCCGCCAATTCGCCCAGGTGCTGAGGAAGGGGTCGTTCCGTGAAGCGGATCTCGTTGCCCGACTGGGCGGCGACGAGTTCGCGATCCTCGCGACGGAGATATCGCGTATGGACGGAGACAAGGTCCTGGCGCGCGTCATCGACGCGGTGCGTCGGGCGAACGAGCTGCCGGCTTGCGAGTTCCCGCTGTCGGTGAGCGCGGGCGTGGCGATGTTCGATCCGGACCGGCCGCTTTCCCTCGACGAGCTGATCGCCGAGGCGGACCGGCGCATGTACGAGGCGAAGAACTCTCAGCGAACCGATGCGCAGGCGACCGAGTAGTCGGCGGGTCAGCCAGGTCGGTTGAAGTCGGCCTGAAGAGTCGCCTTGAACCTGGCGATCTCGGCGTCCAGGTCGAGGCCGCCTTTGCTCTGCAGCTCGGTGTAGAAGGCCTGGTCGTCCGTGGTGGCCTTGACGTAAGCCGGCATCGGGTCCTGATGAGTCGGCGAAGCCGCGTACTTGACCATCTCCGTGAGCACCGACCAGCTGATCGGATTGTCCGGGAACTGCGCCTCGACGCCGGCCTGGGCGGCCTTGAAGTAAGCGGCCTGGAGCGATGGGTCGACCGGCATGGCTCCGTAGCTAACCATCAAATTCGGGTCGGCCATCATCGCGAGCATGGCCTTGTAGGCCGCATCGGGAACCTTGGACTTCTTGTTGATCACGAACGTGTCGGTGTCGATCGGGACCGTCGTGGCCCGGTTGTTCGATGGCAGGACGCCCATGTCCCAGTGCCCGAACTTCGATGCCGCCTTGCCGTTGTCGCCGACGAGACCGAAGGAGCTGACGCCCCAGGCCCAGGCCAGGTCCATGGCGACCCGGCCGGTGGCTACCGTCGTGCCGCCGCCCATATCCGAAGCGGTCCGCTCCGCGTTGGTCGGTGCGAAGCGAGAGGTCCACATGGCGTTGTAGTACCACTTCCAGGCCTGTTCCCAGACCGCCGGGATCTGCGCCGTCTTGCCATCGGCGGCTACGTATGAGCCTGCGCCCCAGGGAGTCGCGAAGCGGCGAAGGTCGTTGATCCACTGCGTGTCGAAGCCGTAGGTGTTGATTTGTTTGGGGTTGAAGCCGGGATCGGTCGACTTCATCCCGGACGTGTCGACCGTCAGTTGCTCGGCGATCGTCGCCAGTGCGTCCCATGTCCAGTTCTGCCCCATGTACTGCTCGCCAACCCTGGTGGGAAGATCCGGGAGCCCAGCGGCCTTGAAGAGATCTTTGTTGTAGAAGATGAAGGCCGGGTACTCGTCATAGGGAAGGCCCTGGTACTGACCCTCGGCATTCTTGAAGGTCTCGAGGAGCGCGGGCGGGTAGACGCTCAGGTCGGTCCCATTTCGGGCAATCAGGTCATCGAGGCCCAGCCAGTAGCCGGGGTAGCCGGCGAGGCCCTGGATTCCGACCGGGCCAAGGATGTCGGGCCCGTTCCCGGCGTCGATTTGCGTTTGCAGCGTGTCGGTTGCGTTCCCGGCGGGAATGATGCTCATCTCGATCGTGATGTTGTCTGGATTCGTGGCGTTGTACTTGTTGACGAAGTCGGACTCGGCCTGTAGCTGGGCCGGCTGGCTGCCGGCGCCGAGCCCGATGAACCAGACCACCGTTGTCTTCGAGGGCGACGTGAGTGGGGTCGCCACGGCGGCCTCGCTGGGCGTGGCGCTCGGGCTTGGGCTCGGAGACGTTTGGCCGGCCACGAGGTTGATGGCAAGACCCGCAGCTGAGATCAGGACGATGATCAACAGCACCGCCGCCAGCGCGACCCAGGTCGGAACCTGGCGCGCGGGCCGCCGGGTCGCCCAATTTGGTCCGGACATCCTTCTCCCTCCCAACTAACCAGCGGGCGCCCTGACTGCCGCTGGGGTGTCTCGCGCCATTCGCCTCATCCCCGGATCTCTCTGAACGAATTACAGCTGCTCGCCCTACGGTTGATACAGCTCGGCCGACGCGAAGCTTGGCATGAGCATCGCAAGGGCAAGCGGATTGCCTCCAGCGATGAGAACATTGCCGTCCGGGAGACGTGTGGCGGTGTGGCTGAAACGAACCGCGTTCATGGGCCCGTCGGTCTGGCTGAAGGTGCCGTTCGTCGGGTCATACAACTCAGCTGAGGCATCCCCCGACCCTCCCGTGATCAGGACGCGGCCGTCTAGGAGCAGCGTGGCTGTGGGGCCCAGCCGTACCGCTTTCATGGAGCCAGTCGGGCTGAAAGTGTGGGTCGTCGGGTCATACAGCTCGGCCGAGGCGTCCTCGGAACCTCCGGCCATGAGGACGCGGCCGTCGGCGAGCAGGGTGGCGCTCCCGTAGTAGCGAGCTTCGGCCATCGAGCCTGTCGGAGTGAACTTGCCCGTCGCGGGCACATAGAGCTCGGCGGATCGTAGGGTGGTGTAGGTGCCGTTGGCTGCACCTTCGCCTCCGGCGAATAGGACCGTTCCATCCGATAGCAAAGTGGCCGTATCGAAAGCGCGACCGACGGCCATAGAGCCCGTCCGACTGAACTTGCCGCTTGTCGGGTTGTACAACTCGGCAGATGCGGCGAACGTCCCCTGGTTGCCAGTTCCTCCGGCGATGAGCACGCGGCCATCAGACAGCAGAGTGGCCGTGTGCCACTCCCGCGGAGTGGTCATCGAGCCAGTGCGGCTGAACATCCCCGTCTTGGGGTCGTACAGCTCAGCCGAAGCGAGGGCGGGAGGAGGCGGGCCGCCGTAGGTCGGCTCGTTGGAGCCGCCGACGATGAGCACGCGGCCATCTCGCAGCAGGGTGGCGGTGTGACCGCCGCGAGGGGTGGTCATCGAGCCTGTGCGGCTGAAGGTTCCCGTCGCGGGGTTGTACAGCTCGGCCGCCGCGAGCCCATGACCGGAGCTGTCGACCCCGCCGGCGATAAGAACACGGCCGTCGGAGAGGGCCGTGGCGGTGGTGCCCCAGTTGCGGGCCACGATCATCGATCCGGTCACACTGAACCGCGATGCAGCCGACGACGCCGAGGCGGTTGGAGTGGAACCCGGAATCCCACTCGGCGATGGGCCCGACGGCGGCTGATATAGCGCGGCCGAAGTCACAGCGTTGCCATAGCGGTCGGTAGCGCCTCCGGCCAGCAGCACCCGGCCGTCTTGCAACAGTGTGGCTGTGTAGCCCGAACCGGCGATTGTCATGGTCCCGGCCCGGCTGAAGGTGCCGCTGGCCGGGTCGTATAGCTCGGCCGAGGACTGGCCTGTGACGAGGACCCGGCCATCTGCGAGCGACGTGGAACTCTGCGTGTACCGCGGAGTGACCATCGATCCCGTCTGGCTAAAGGTGCCGCCCGCCGGGTCGTACAGCTCGGCAGAGCTCGTGACGCCGCCGGCAATTCCAACCATCAGGACCCGCCCGTCGGGAAGAAGGTTAGCCGTGTTCCGAGCGGCTGAGGCCGATCCGGTCGGGCTGAAGCTGCCGGTCTTGGGGTCGAATAGCTCTGCGGAAGTCATGGGACTTCCGTTGGCATCCTCGCCGCAGGCGATCAGGACGCGGCCATCGGAAATCAACGTGGCCGTGTGCTGGGCACGCGGCTCGGTCATCGACCCGGTCGGACTGAAAGTGCCGGTCTTTGGGTCGTAGATCTCTGCGGTTGCTAGGAGAGAGCTGATCCCGTGTGGTTGGCCGTCGGCGTGCATCCCGCCCGCGATGAGGACGCGGCCATCGGAGAGCAGGGTGGCGGTGTGGAACTCGCGCGGAGTAGACATCGCCCCGGTCTTGGTGAACTTGCCGGTCTTCGGGTCATACAGCTCGGCAGAAGCGATAGCGAGTGGAAGCGGGCCATCGATTGCGAAGTCGCGCCCGGCGGCACCTCCGACTATCAGTACTCGACCGTCGGGAAGCAGTGTGGCGGTGTGCCCCCAGCGGGCCGTGGTCATCGAGCCTGTCGGGCTGAAGGCTCCGGTCTTAGGGTCGTATAGCTCGGCCGAGTTGATGGCCGGTCCCTGAAGAGGGGAGACGGCACCTCCGGCGAAGAGGACGCGGCCGTCGGCGAGCAGAGTGGCGGTGGCCCCGTCGCCTCCGGTCGTCATCGCGCCGGTCGCGCTGAACCCGGCTGTCGGCGGAGGGGTCGGGCTGGCGGTCGCGACAGCAGTCGGAGGCTCGATCGGCGGAGTCTTGGTGGCCTTCGCCAGCAGGTCAACCGCCACGATTAGCACCAGCACGGCGCCTATCGCCCCGGCGACCGTGACGAACCGCCGGCGCGGGCTGCGCAGGAATGGCAGTTGGCGCCTGGAAGAGGACAGGTGGCACCCCCAGAGTCCACGAACGTGGCCAGAGATTATTCGCCGCAGAATCCTTGCCAGATCACATCATCGCTGCTCGGGAATGTCATCCTTTGCCGATGAAGACCATCGGGCTAATCGGCGGGATGAGCTGGGAGTCGTCCGCCCATTACTACCGGATCATCAACGAGCGAGTCCGGACGCTGGCCGGCGGGCTCCATTCCGCGCGAATGCTCATGCTCTCGGTCGATTTCGCCGAGATCGAGCGGATGCAGACCGAGGGGCGCTGGGAGGACGCCGCGGCCGAACTCGTTGATGCAGCGAGTGCGCTCGAGCGCGGCGGCGCCGATTGCGTGGTCCTATGCACCAACACCATGCACAAGCTCGCCGACGAGATCGCCGGCGCGGTCCGGATCCCATTCCTCCACATCGCCGACGCCACGGCCGCGCCGATCGCCGCGGCCGGGTTGCGCCGCGTCGGTCTGCTGGGCACCCGGTTCACGATGGAGGAGGAGTTCTATCGGAACCGCCTGGCGAGCCGGAGCGGCGCTGAGGTGATCGTGCCCGGAGCCGCGGATCGCGCGATCGTGAACCGGATCATCTACGAGGAACTGGTTGTGGGCCGGGTTCTCGACGAGTCGCGCGCGGAGTACCTGCGGATTATGGGCGGGCTCATCGCGGCCGGGGCGGAGGGGATCGTCCTGGGCTGCACCGAGATCATGATGCTCGTCGGGTCGTGCGAGGTCGGGGTCCCGATGTTCGACACGACGACGCTCCACGCCGACGCGGCGGTGGACTTCGCGCTCGACGTGTCGCCGCTCGCGTAGTGCGGGGCGAGACGTCCCCGGCGCCGACGAGACCCACCCGACCGTCTGCCTACGCTGCCGGTAAGCGCCACTTCGCGCCCCCAGCTGAGGATGTTCCGCCATGCAGACGGCCGACGCCACCCCCGGTTCCGGCTCGGAGAGTGCCCGCGACGAGTGGTACAAGCCGTCGCCGGGCGTTCTCGAGCAGGCATACATCAAGGATTGGGACGACGCTGGCCCGCGCCGCCGACCAGGACTTCGTCGGGTTCTGGGAGGATCGGGCCAAGGAGCTCATCGACTGGTACGAGCCCTGGACGAAGGTGCTCGACGACTCGAACAAGCCGTTCTACAAGTGGTTCGTCGGCGCCAAGACGAACATCGTCCACAACGCCATCGACCGGCACCTGACAGACCCATCGCCGCAACAAGCTCGCGCTCATCTGGGAGGGGGAGAACGGCGAGCAGCGATCGTTCTCGTACCACGCCCTGAACCGCGAGGTCAGCAAGTTCGCCAGCGTCCTGAAGGCCCTGGGCGTCAAGAAGGGCGATCGCGTCACGATCTACATGGGCCGCGTGCCCGAGCTGCCGATCGCGATGCTGGCCTGCGCCAAGATCGGCGCCGTCCATTCGGTCGTCTACGGCGGCTTCTCGACCGAGGCGCTGCACGGCCGGATCGAGGATTCGCAGTCGCGCGTCGTCATCACCTGCGACGGCGCCTTCCTCAACGGCAAGATCGTCGAGCTCAAGCGGATCGCCGACGAGGCGATCAAGCGCGCCCCGACCGTCGAGCACGTGGTCGTCGTCAAGCGCACCGGCCACGAGGTGCCGATGGAGCAGGGCCGCGACATGTGGTGGCACGACCTGATGGCGCTGCCGATCGCCGACTGGCGCTGCGCGACCGAGGTCGCTCGACGCCGAGGATCCGCTCTACATGCTCTACACCTCGGGCACGACCGGCAAGCCCAAGGCCATCGTCCACACCCACGGCGGCTACCAGGTCGGCGTGGCCACGACGCTCAAGTACGTCTTCGACCTCAAGGACGAGGACCGCTGGTGGTGCGCCGCCGACCCCGGCTGGGTGACCGGCCACTCGTACATCGTCTACGGGCCGCTGATCCTCGGCGCGACCGAGCTTCATGTACGAGGGCGCGCCGACCTATCCCGTATCCCGACCGCTGGTGGGCGATGGTCGAGAAGTACGGCATCAACGTCCTCTACACCGCCCCGACCGCGATCCGCGGCCTGATGCGCTTCGGCGAGGCCTGGCCGAACCGGCGCGACCTCTCGTCGCTGCGGCTGCTCGGGTCGGTCGGCGAGCCGATCAACCCCGAGGCGTGGCGCTGGTACTACAAGAACATCGGCAAGGAACGCTGCCCGATCATGGACACCTGGTGGCAGACGGAGACCGGCATGTTCATGATCACGCCGCTGCCGTGCGTGGCCCTCAAGCCCGGCTCGGGCACGCGGCCGTTCTTCGGCAGTCGAGGCGGACATCCTCGACGAGGACGGCAAGCCGGTCGCGGACGGCGAGGAGGGCTTCCTCGTCCTGAAGCGGCCCTGGCCGGCGATGCTGCGGACGATCTACGGCGATCCCGGAGCGCTACGTGCAGCAGTACTGGAGCAAGTTCCCCGGCGTCTACCTGACCGGCGACTCGGCCAAGCGCGACAAGGACGGCTACTACTGGATCATCGGCCGCGTGGACGACGTCATCAAGGTGTCCGGCTATCGACTGGGCACGGCCGAGGTCGAGATCGGCGCTCGTCAGCCACCCGGCCGTCGCCGAGGCCGCGGTGATCGGGCTGCCGCACGAGATCAAGGGCCAGGCCATCCACGCCTACGTGCTGCTGCGCCAGGACTACGCGGCGTCGCCCGAGCTGGCGGAGGAGCTGCGCACAGCACGTCGGCCAGCGAGATGGGCCCGATCGCCAAGCCGGAGGACGTCAAGTTCGTCGACTCGCTGCCCAAGACGCGCTCGGGCAAGATCATGCGGCGCGTCCTCAAGGCGCGCGCCCAGGGCCTCCCCGAAGGCGACATCTCGACGCTCGAGGAGTAACGGCGAGCCGGCCCGGGCGTGTTCTCAGTTCCGGGCCGAGCCGCGGTTACGGTTACAGCAGCGGCAGCGGGCCGCCGAACTCAGGAAGCGGTCGGAGCCAGGTCCGGCGGGGTCGACCACGAGTGGAGCGTGGCCATGTAGTTGGCACGCTCGAACGCTGACGGGTCCTCGGCGGTGGCCTGGCTGGCGCTGCCTCGCAGCTGGGCGACCGACTCGTACTCGTGCTCGATCATCCACTCCCGAAGCTGCGCCTCGACGGCTCGGACGTGGTCCGGACCGTTTCGGAGGAGCGCCGAAGTCATCATGGCCACGTCGGCGCCGACGATGAGCTCCTTGACCACGTCTGTGCCCGAATGAATGCCGGAACTGGCGGCAAGCGACACGGCCGCGCCGAGCTGGGGCCGCAGGATTGCGATCCAACGCAGCGGGAGGCGTAGCTCCGACGGCCGGCTCAGCTCCACCCGAGCCACGACGTCGAGCGTCTCGAGGTCGAGGTCCGGCTGGTAGAAACGGTTGAACAGGACCAGGCCGTCCGCGCCGCGGCCGACGGCTTGGCCGGCGAAGTTGGCGAGCGCCGAGTAGTACGGGCTGAGCTTCACGGCCAGCGGGATGGTGATGGACCTCCTCACCTCGGCGATCAGGTCGAGATCCGCCGCGTCCATCTCGGCGGCCGTGCGACCCGGGTCGGCGGCGACGCGATAGAGGTTGAGCTCGAGCGCGTCGGCGCCGGCGGCCTGCATGAGCGTGGCGTAGCGAACCCAGCCGCCTTTGGTCGAGGCGTTCAGGCTGGCGATCACGGGTACCGACGCAGCGCCTTGATCTGCGACAGGCGGGCGAGATACCGCTCCCCGACGCTCGGGAACGACTCGATCGTCGGGAAGTAGTCGAGCGCCTCGGCGAACTGGCCGGAGCCGGCCTCGAGGGACCGGTTGAGCTGGATCTCGTCGTTCAGGATCTCCTCCTCGAAGAGCGAAGGCAGAACGATGGCCCCGATCCCGGCTTGGTCAAGCAGCCGGGCCGAGTCCGGCTCGCCGGTGATAGGCGAGGCCGAAGCCACGATCGGCGAGCGCAGTTCGAGACCGAGATACTGGGTCGAAGGTCGAGCTCATGCCTGGCCGCCTTCCTCGATGTGCGGAATGCTTCGATGCACGCCGGCGAGCTGCTCGTAGTAGCGCCAGCGCTCGTCGACGTCGGCCTGCGCCAGGGCGCGAGGTCGGCCGGCTGCGCTCGGGATCGGTGCGCGGCCAGGATCGCGAACCGGGTCTCGGTCGAGGACGAAGTCGCGGACGCGGGATCGACGGGCGGCTTGGAGTCGAGCTTGAACGGCTGGCCGTCCTCGACCTCGGCTGGGCTGGAAGCGGTAGAGCGGCCAGTAGCCGCTCTTGACGGCGTCCTTCTGGTGGGTCATCGACTTGGACATGTCGATGCCGTGGGCGATGCAGGTGCTGTAGGCGATGACCAGCGACGGTCCCGGCCACGCCGTCGGCCTCGAGAAGCGCCTTGGCCGTCTGCAGGTCGTTGGCGCCCATGGCGACCTGGGCCACGTAGACGTTGCCGTAGGCCCGGGCGATGGCGCCGAGGTCCTTCTTGCCGGTGGTCTTGCCCGCCGCGGCGAACTTGGCCACGGCGCCGCGCGGGGTGGCCTTCGACGCCTGACCGCCGGTGTTGGAGTACACCTCGGTGTCGAGCACGAGGACGTTGACGTTGCGGCCGGAGGACAGGACGTGGTCGAGCCCGCCGAAGCCGATGTCGTAGGCCCAGCCGTCGCCGCCGATGATCCACACGCCCTGGCGGACCAGGTCGCCGGCGAGGGCCGAGGAGGGTCCGGGCCGGCACCGCCGTGCCGTCGAGCCGGCCAGGCGCGGCCTTGCGAGCCTGCGCGACGCGCGTCGCGCTGGGCGGCGATCCCGTCCTCGGTGTCCTGGTCGGCGTCGAGCAGGGCGTCGGCGAGCTCGTCGCCGACGCTCCGGAGCGCAGCCGCGACGAGCCGCGCGGGCGTGGCGCGGCTGGCGCGTCGAGGCCGAGGCGCATGCCCAAGCCGAACTCGGCGTTGTCCTCGAACAGCGAGTTGTTCCAGGCCGGCCCGCGGCCCGTCGGCGTTGGCCGTCCAGGGCGTGGTCGGCAGGTTGCCGCCGTAGATCGAGGAGCAGCCGGTGGCGTTGGCGACGATCATCCGGTCGCCGAAGAGCTGGCGTGACCAGCTTGAGGTACGGCGTCTCGCCGCAGCCGGCGCAGGCGCCGGAGAACTCGAACAGCGGCTCGAGCACCTGCGACGCCCTTGACGGAGTCGTGCGCGGAGCAGGTCGCGGTCGAGCTGCGGGATCGCCTGGAAGAAGTCCCAGTGCGCCCGCTCGACGTCGCGCGTGGTCGTCCGCCGGCTCCATGTTGATGCGACTTGTGCTCGGACCTCGGTCTTGCTCTTGGCCGGGCAGACGTCGACGCAGACCCCGCAGCCGGTGCAGTCGTCGGGCGCCACCTGGATGGTGAGCCGGTGGCCGGGCAGGTCCTGGGACGTGAACGTCCTTGGCAGGAAAGCCGCCGGCGCGCCGGCGACCGGCCGCGGGCGTGAACACCTTCATGCGGATGGTGGCGTGCGGGCAGACGATGGCGCACTTGCCGCAGTCGATGCAGATGTCGGGATCCCAGATCGGGATCTCCTGGGCGATGGCCCGCTTCTCGTACCGGGCGGTCCCGGTGGGGAACGTGCCGTCGGCCGGGAGGGCGCTGACCGGCAGCAGGTCGCCGTCGCCGGCCATCAGCCGCGCGGTCACGTGCTGGACGAAATCGGGCGCGTCGTCGGGCACCGACGGGCATGGACCAGCGGTGGCTCGTCGACCGTCGCCGGGCGGCGACGTGACCTCAGTCGGCTCGAGCGACGCGGTCGATGGCGGCGAAGTTGCGCTCGACGATGGCCTGGCCGCGCTTGCCGTAGGTCTGTCTCGACGACGTCCTTGATCCGGGCGATCGCCTCGTCGGCCGGCAGGACACCCGACGAGGTGGAAGAAGCAGGGCTGCATGACCGTGTTGATCCGGCTGCCCATGCCGACTTCGCGCGGCGACGGCGTCGGCGTCGATGACCCAGAGGTCGATGTGCTTGTCGATGAGCTGCTGCTGGACCTCGTCGCGGCAGGTGGTCCCAGACCTCGTCCGGCGCCGTACGGGCGAGTTGAGCAGGAACGTGGCGCCGGGCTTGGCGTAGTCGAGGACCTTGATCTGCTCGAGCAGCCCGAACTGGTGGCAGGCGACGAAGTCGGCGTCGTCGACGAGGTAGGTGGAGCGGATCGGCTCGGGGCCGAAGCGCAGGTGCGAGACCGTCACCGAGCCCGACTTCTTCGAGTCGTAGACGAAGTAGCCCTGGGCGAAGCAGGTCGGTGCCCTCGCCGATGATCTTGACCGAGGCCTTGTTGGCCCCGACGGTGCCGTCGGAGCCGAGCCCGAAGAACACGGCCTGGACCTCGCCGGCCGGGCGCGGCAGGCGGAACTCGGGGTCGATCGGCAGGCTGAGGTGGGTGACGTCGTCGTAGATGCCGACGGTGAAGTGGCGCTTCGGGCGATCGGCGCGCGAGCTCGTCGAAGACGGCCTTGACCATCGACGGGCGTGACTTCCTTGCGACGACAGGCCGTAGCGGCCGCCGATGACCCGGGGACGCGTCGCGAACGGCGGCTCGTCCCGTCCATCCGCTCGCGCGAGCGCGGCCACGACCTCGAGGTAGAGCGGCTCGCCGACGGCGCCGGGCTCCTTGGTCCGGTCGAGGACGGCGATCGGCGCGGACGGTCGGCGGCAGCGCGGCGATCGAGCTGCGTCGGCCGGGAACGGGCGGAAGAGCCGGACCGTCACCACGCCGACCCGCTCGCCGCGCCGCGACCAGCGCGTCGACGGTCTCCTCGACGGCGCCGGCTGCCGAACCCATGACGACGATGACCCGCTCGGCGTCGGCGGCGCCGTGGTAGTCGACGAGCCCGTAGCGGCGGCCGGTGCGGGCCGCCAGCTCGTCCATGACCTCCTGGCACGATCCCGGGCACGGCCAGGTAGAAGGGGTTCGCCGCCTCGCGGGCCTGGAAGAACACGTCGGGGTTCTGCGCCGTGCCGCGCACGACGGGAGCGTCCGGCGTCAGCCCGCGGCCGCGGAAGGCGAGGACGTCGTCGTCGCGAATGAGGGCCGCGAGGTCGTCGTCGTCGAGCAGCGGCGATCTTGTTGATCTCGTGCGACGTGCGGAAACCGTCGAAGAAGTGGAGGAACGGCACGCGGGCCCGCAGGGTGGCTGCGTGGGCGACCAGCGCGAAGTCGTGGGCCTCCTGCACGGAGCCGGCCGCGAGCATCGCCCAGCCCGTGGTGCGGGCGTGCATCACGTCGCTGTGGTCGCCGAAGATCGACAGGGCGTGGGTCGCGATGGTGCGGGCCGCCACGTGGATCACGGCCGGCGTCAGCTCGCCCGCGATCTTGAACATGTTCGGGATCATCAGCAGCAGGCCCTGCGACGCCGTGAAGGTCGTGGCCAGGGCCCCCTTCTGCAAGCGCGCCGTGCAGGGCGCCGGCCGCGCCCGCCCTCCGACTGCATCTCGACCACCTCGGGCACCGCGCCCCACAGGTTCGGGCGGCCCGGCGGCGGCCCAGTCGTCGGCGTGCTCCGCCATGGGCGAGGCCGGCGTGATCGGGTAGATCGAGATCGACTTCGCTGACGGCGTAGGCGACGCGGGCCGCGGCCTCGTTGCCGTCGAGACATTCCCAGTGCTGATCCATGTGTCGAGCCTCCGAGGGTGGCGCCGTCCTCGCGCTGAAACACGCCCGACGGTGCATGGGGTCGCTAGAACGTTTCCCAAACCGGGTTGGATGGGGAACAGACGGTCAGTTAGCTGAGGCACACCTCAGCTGCGCCCGAGGCGCAACTCAGTGGGGCCCGAGGCCCAACGAATGCGTCGATGTTATCCGCCCGGACGGCTGAACGTGGCCCATTTCGGACTCCCGAGCCGCGGCCTCCGACAAGATCGAATTCTCGACGCTCGAAGCGCGACGGTGGGCCGGCCCTGGCCGGCTCGCGAGCGAGCCACCGCGATGCCGGGCATCATGGATGCAGTCATTCGAGCGCGTGCCTATCCCGGTAGCCAGAACAGCCATGGGCGGTGCCACCAGATGATGGAAGTCGTCAGCTTCGGCGGCTGGTCGAACTGCATCCGGCTTTCCAACCACGAGATCGAATTGATCGCCACCACCGACGTGGGTCCGCGGATCATTCGTTTCGGTTTCGTCGGCGGCCAGAATCTGCTCCACACACAAGACGCGATGCTGGGTCGCACGGGCGACGCGGAGTGGATCGGGTACGGCGGCCACCGCCTGTGGCACGCGCCGGAAGTATTCCCGCGCACCTATACGCCCGACAACGGCCCCGTCGAGCATGAGTGGGACGGCGCTACGCTCACGCTCCGGAGCCTCGACGCGCCGAACGGTATCGCCAAGGAACTGCGCATCACGCTTGCCCCGACGGGCCGGCAGGTGCATGTCGATCACCGGCTCATCAACCGCGGTGTCTGGCCCGTGGAGCTGGCAGTCTGGGCGCTCACAGCCATGGCTCCGGGCGGCCGCGGCGTCTTTCCGCTGGACGACTTCATCCCACATCCGGACGTCCTCGTGCCGGCTCGGCCGCTGGTGCTGTGGTATTTCACCGACATGAGCGATCCGCGCTGGACGTGGGGCAGCCGCTACATCCAGCTTCGCCAGGAGCCGTCGGCCACGTCCAAGCAGAAGGTCGGGATGCTCAACAACAAGGGCTGGGCCGCATACCTGCTGGGCGGCGAGGCCATGATCAAACGCTACTCGTGCGAGCCCGGCGCCACTTATGCGGATATGGGCTGCAACACCGAGACGTACGTCGACCCGGACACGCTCGAGCTCGAGACCCTCGGGCCGCTGACCCGGCTCGAGCCCGGCGCGCACGTCGACCACCGGGAATCGTGGTTCCTCGAGAAGGTCGATTGCGGGCCCACCGATGCCGACATCGATACTCGACTGCTGCCGCTGGTGAGCCGGACGGCTCCGGGTTCCTAGCGGCGTCGCTTCGTTCGCACCGGAACGACGGCGGGGGACGAGCCGGCTTCGCGGGATTCGGCCAGCCTGGTCCGCATTAGCCCTTCCGCCTCTACGACCGGCATCAGCGTTCCGCCGCCGAGAATGAGATCGCCCCGGTTGTACCTGAGCGCCAGCCGGGCGTAAGGCGAGAGGCCGTGTCGCCGCTCGAATTCGTTGGGGCTCGCGAGCTGGACCCTCAACGTGCCTGGCTTTCCTGCTGTGGACCGGGGATCGCTTATGGTTTCGACCTCGTCCCAGGCGACAGTGCGATCGCCCGGCAACATGGCGAAGCCGCCACGCGCGATCACCAGGCAGATCGGGGTCCTCAAGCGCCGTGCGTCGACCAGCGCCGTCAGGGCGGAATACACGGCCAGGACTGCGCCGCCGACGATCTCCGCCACACCCAGCGGCGTCGCTCCGGACCCCAGATCGCTGTGCCCAATCCAGATCCCGAAAAAGCCCAGCGGGACCAGGGTGATCCACAGGGTCAGTCTCATCCTGGTCCTGGAGTGGTCGTCATAGAGCCCCACGCCGGGGCCGAGGACGGGATGATTTGTCCTGGTCTGAGTAGGGCGGTCGGAGGGCACTCCGTCATCTCCATCTTGATCCACCGATGCGCGGCGGCGCGTCCGTTCCATGATGATCGTTCTCCCTTGCCGGTGACGCGACCCGGAGTGTCTCGACAATGCATTCGTATGAGTGCATAGCATGGTAGGCTTTCAGCCGAGCCACGGACGGGCGGCTGCGCAGCTGCCAGCGGTCTGGGGTACGAGGCAGAAACGCGAGGCCACCGTCAATTGCCGAAAAATGCCGATAGCGTCATCACGCCACCATTCGTGGCCAGAACGCCCATTCCGGTAACGACGATGAAAGACATCGCGGCCGAGGCGGGCGTCTCGCAGAGCACCGTTTCCAGGGTCCTGAACGATGCTCCGACCCGGGTGCCGATAGCCGCCATCACTCGGGAACGCGTGGTCGAAGCCGCCCGAAAGCTCGGCTACCGTCCCAATCCGCTGGCGCGCGCGCTTCGAGGAGCGGGAACGATGTTGATGGGCGCGGTCGTCCGCGACTTCAGCGACCCGTTCTTCGCCACCGCCATCGAGGCACTCGCGGTTGAGGCGATGTCGCACGGCTACAACATCGTCCTGGGTCACGCCCATGGGCGCGTCGATGAGGCCCTGGCGCTGACGTCGGTTCTGGAACCGCGCCACTGCGATGCGATCGTGATACTTGGCGACATGCAGGACCAGCAGCGCCTCCTGGAGGACCTGCGCGACTCGGCAGTCCCGGTCGTGGCTCTATGGCAAGGGTCCAGCCCGCTCGAGTTTCCGACGGTGGACATCGACGATCGAGCCGGGGTCATGGCGGGGCTGGAGCATCTGATCGGGCTCGGGCACGAACGGATCGCGTTCATCAGCGCCGCGTTGCCGGGCGACAACCCGCACCGCGAAGATGCCTTCGTCGACTTCATGACCGTCCGATTCGGCGGCCTGCCCGAAGGCTTCGTTCAGCGCGTGCCCAATAGTCTGACCGGCGGAGAGACGGCCTTGCGGGCACTGCTCGACCTGCCGGAGCCGCCGACGGCGATCGCCACCTCGACCGACCTCGTCGCGGTCGGCGTCCTGCACGCGGCCTACAGCTTCGGCAAGTCGGTCCCGCGCGATCTGTCTGTTGTCGGATACGACGACCTCATCCTCGCCGCCCACACCGTTCCGGCGCTGACCACGATGAGAATGCCGATTGCCGAAATCGTAGGCGAAGGCGTCCGCCAGGCGATCGAGTTCGCTCGCGATCCCTCGCTGTCGCGCGAACCCAGGGTGACGATGTTCGAGCCGACTCTCGTCGTCCGCGAATCCACTGCCTCGCTGGTAGATCGTCCGGCGATCGCGCGGGCCGCGAGCTGAGTCCGGCAGGACCGCCGGCTCAGGAGCGGACGGGGATCCAGACGCGCATCCCCTGCACCGAGCGATTCGCCCAGGCGAAATAGGGGACCGCCCCGACCTCGATGGCTCGCGCCTGGACGGCTCGGCCGCCCGCACCACCGTTGTTGTGATAAGGCCAGCCGCTCATCGGCCGCGCCGGACGGTGAATTGCCGGCACGACCAGCCCCATCGCAAGCTGTCCGATGTCGGGCCGAGGCACGGCATAGGGGCGTATCGTCGGTTCGAGCACGACGTCTTCGAGCGTAACGCCCTCAGGCAGGTCGTCGGACTCGATGCAATAGACGAGCGGTCCTCGCTCGAGGGCCAGGCAGCCGCGAATTGCATCTATCCGGGTATCCGGAGCGGTCACGCGGGCCGGCATGTCGAGGTTCAGGGTGATCTTGTCCTCGGTTCGCCAGACGCGAGCCTCGCTGGTCCAGCGGCCCGCGCGCACATGCTCGGATCCTGTCAGGCCGACTCGCACGGTCGCGGAGGTGCACCAGCCGGGGATTTCGGAGCGAGAGACTCCAGGGTTGGCTGGGGGCCTCGAGGACAGTTATAGAGACGCGACCGTCCCATGGGTAGTCCGTCTCGACGGAGAGGCGCACCTGGCCGCCGGCCGTGGGGGCCGTGATCTCGGACGTGGCGTACTGGTGCAGCTGAATGCCGTCGTGGTCGCTCGTGACCATGTACTGCTCCCAGGAACTGAGCATCCGCATCAAGTTGGGCGGGCAGCACGCGCATGCATTCCAGCTCGAGCGTCGTCCATGCGTCGGCTCCGCCACCGCGCCCGTGGTCCGGCGCTGTAGCGTGTTGATGTAGAAGAACTCGGTTCCGTCGAGAGAAGTCCCCGACAGCATGCCGTTGTAGACGGTTCGTTCGATGACGTCGGCGCATTCGAGGTCGCCCGTGGCCAGCAACAGTCGCCAGGCGAGCATCACGCTCGCAACGGCCGCGCACGTCTCGGCATAGGCCAGGTCCGGCGGGAACTCGAACGGGTCACCGAAGGATTTGTCGAGGTAGCGGCTGCTCAGCCCGCCGGTCAGGTAGGCGCGCGTCGCGACCATGTCATGCCAGCGCCGCTTCACGGCCTCGAGCAGGGCCGTGTCGCCCATCTCTACGGCGACGTCGACCGCGCCGCAATCCAGGTACAGCTGCCGAACGGCGTGGCCTGCCACGGTGGCTGCGTCTCGGACCGATTTGAGGTCCTGCCAGTACGCGGGCCCAAAGCGGCCCGGACCGAGCAGCCCACGTCCGCGGGCGTCGATCATGCGAGACGCCAGCGCCAGATACCGCCGCTCGCCGGTGGTTCGGAACAGTTCGACGAGCGCCATTTCGATCTCGGGGTGGCCGTCGTAGCCGACCCGGCCTTCCGGCCCGAACTCCCGCTCGATCGAGGCGACAGCCTTGATGGCTACCGCGAGGAGCCGGTCATCCCCGAGAGCCTTGTGCCAGGCGACGGCGGCCTGGATCAGATGGCCTACGCAGTAGAGCTCGTGCCCCCATTGGAGGTCTCGGTATTCCTGGCCCTGGGCGACCACCTGGACGTAGCTGTTGATGTATCCGTCGGGACGCTGGGCATTCGCGACCGCAGCTATTGCCTCGTCGGCGTCACGAGCCAGTCCGGGCTCGGGCTGGCGGCCCAACTCCCACGCAACGGCTTCCAGCCACTTGTAGACGTCCGAGTCGAGGAACTGGTAGACGAGCCCCACCGGGCCGCCAACCGTCCGGTATGTCCCTTCGGCGCCGCCGGCGAGTCTGAGGTTGTTCAGGTTGCCGGCGCTGACCAACTGCTGGAAGCCATGAGGCAGCGCCCGTTCACGGTTGACGCGCAGTCGTTCGGCCCAGAATCCGCCCGTCACGGTCACGGCGGCCGCGCCGAGCGGGCAGAACCGAGCGGTGGCGGAGGTGGTTGGCGTAACGGCTGCAACCGGCATCTGAATGTCGAATAACACGCCTTCAATCCTCGGCTGCATGTCATCTCGACCGATCACCAAATCGGAGATCGGTTACTCAAGCGGTGGCGACGGCGCCCCGAACGACGCTCCGGCCGACCTCTCGGTGGACCGTGGCAGGGGTTCCGGGCCCTCAGAACTGTTTTGTAGATCGTTGATGCGGAAACGTAGGCACGCAAACGATTGCATACGTGGGCCCAGGACGCAAGGCCTGATTTGGAAATTTATGAAAACGATTGTACGCACTCGATTGCACGTGGTAGGCTGCGCGTGCCCAAGGGACATCGCCGGCAGCAAGTGGCCAGCCGGGGCCCTAGAGGTCGTTCCTACATGTAGAGGAGCAAGGGATGAGGAACCGGTTCAAGCTGTCAACCCTCGCGGGCGTAATGCTCGTGGTGGCCACGGCATGCAGCTCGTCCTCGCCGACAGCGACCGTCGCCCCGACTGCGGCGCCCTCCACGCCGGCTCCGTCGTCGGTTCCGTCGTCGGTCGCCTCGGAGACGCCCGCGGCGTCTGCGTCATTCAGCGCAGGTACTGACGACGGCACGCACATCACGATGTGGACGCGCGCGGCAACCAAGACCCAGGCGCAGGAGTTGGTCGCCGCCTACAACGCGACCCACAAGAACCAAGTCGACCTGACGATCGTCCCGACCGACGACATGCAGGCCAAGGTCGGCGCGGCAGCCGGCGCGGGCTCGCTGCCCGACATCATCTCCGGCGATGTCGTGTTCATGCCCAACTGGACGTCACAGGGTTTGTTCACCGACATCACCGACAAGATCTCGGCGCTGCCGTTTACCAGCACCCTGGCCTCCGGCCCCATCAAGGCCGCGACCTCGGGCGGCAAGGAATACGGCCTCCCCTTCATCATGGACCTCTCGGTCTGGGTCTATAACAAGGACCTGTTCACCAAGGCCGGGCTGGATCCCAACAAGCCGCCCACAACCCTCAAGGAATACGACACCGACGCACGAGCCATCAACAAGCTCGGTGGCGGCGTCAGCGGCACCTTCTTCGGCGGTAACTGCGGTGGCTGCGAAGTCTTCACCTGGTGGCCGAGCATTTGGGCCGACGGTTCGCAGGTCATGAACGCCGACGGCACTCAGTCCATGCTCAACAGCGACGAGGCGAAGTCCGTCTACGCGATCTTCGCCGGCGAAGCCAAGGACGGCATTGCCGCCCCCGGCAGCAAGGCCGAAACCGGCCCCACCTGGACCAGCTACTTCCCGAAGGGCAACATCGGCATCATGCCCTTCCCGGGCAGCGCGCTGAGCTCCATCCCGGCCACGGTCAACTACGGCGTCACCCCAATCGCAGGTCTCAACGGCGGGCAGTCGACATTCGTCGGCGGCGATGCAGTCGGCATCACCTCCAATAGCAAGGCCGCCGATCAGGCCTGGAACTTCCTGGCATGGACTGTCAGTGACTATGCCCAGGTGGAGATCTTGGCCAAGGGCGGCGACATCGTTGCCCGCTCCGATCTGGCCAACAACAAGTACGCCGCGGCGGATCCGCGCGTAGTGACCGTCAACCAGGTAGCCGCCAAGGGCGTCACGCCCCTTGCCAAGAACTTCGGCCAGACGTTCAACGACCCGAACGGGCCGTGGCTCGTCCTGACCCGAGATGCCGTCTTCAACGGCGCAAGCTCGAGCAAGATCGACTCGGACAACGCCGCTGTAACGACTTCGCTGGGCTCGTAGTCACGTTCGCTTAGGCGAGATGAGTGGGCGTGAGGCAGTCCCGCAAGGACCCGCCTCACGCCGGCACTCTGCCACTCCACGGAGGGTCGTTCGGACATGACCTCAGGGTCGACCAGTGCCAAGGTGGCGCTTCCCGCGCAACCGGGACGCAGATGGTGGAAGTCGCAGCGGCGGTCCCGTCAGCTGCTGGGCCTGCTCTACGCAGCTCCCACCGCCATCTTCGTGGCCGTCTTCTTCATCGCGCCCCTTGTCCTGGTCACTCGCATGTCGGCCAGCACCTGGCCCCTCCTGAGCGGCGACCACGGCTTCAACTTCCCGACCGACTACTCGGCGATCGGGTCGAACTCGCTGTTCTGGCCGGCGGTCTGGTTCACCCTCGAGTACACGGTCCTCGTAACCGCGCTGCTCATCACGATGGGACTGGGGCTCGCGCTACTCATCCAGGCCGGCGGGAAGTGGAAGGGCTTCCTGCGGACGGCGTTCCTGTTGCCCAGCGCCATGGGCCTGGCATCGGCGTCGCTGCTGTTCTGGGGCCTCTACTCGACGAACATCGGCCCGATCAACCCCATCCTGCAAGCTATGCATCTCACCCAGAACCCCATCGAGTTCCTCGGCGACCCACTCAGCGCGTTGCTCTCCACGACCTTCCTGATCGTCTGGAGATTTGCCGGGTTCTACATGCTGATCTTGCTGGTGGGCCTCCAGGCGATCCCGCGCGACGTCTATGAGGCTGCCGCGATAGATGGCGCAAATCGCTGGCACACCCTCCGCTACATAACGCTGCCACTGCTGCGCCGGTCCCTTGCCCTGTCGCTGATCTTGTGCATCACCGGATCGCTTCTGGCGTTCGACCAGTTCTACATCCTGACGAAGGGTGGCCCCGACAACTCCACCATCACGGTGGTCCAGCTGATCTACCGCGAAGCCTTCCAGAGGCTGAACCTGGGGACGGCAGCCGCGATATCGATGGTCGTGCTGGCGGTCTTGCTCGTCATCAACGTCCTGCAGTTCCGGGCCCTCAGAAGCGACGACAGGTGAGGCCGAATCGATGAGAACCAACGTGTTCGCACTCGCCTTGAAGCGAATGCCCTTCTATGCGCTTTCGGGAGCCGCGGCGATCGTCTTCCTGTTCCCGCTGCTGTGGGCAGCCTTCGCCTCGGTGAATGGCCAGCCCGGCAGCGGTCAACCGACCGGCGTCGGCCTGGGCAACTACAACACGCTGCTCCACTACGCGGACGGCTTGCCCCAGTACTTCTTCAACAGCGTCTTCGTGTCGTGTGCCACGGTGGTGATCACGCTGGCCGTGTCGCTGTTCGGGGGTTACGCCTTCGCAAGGTTCGATTTCCCCTTCAAGAATGTGATTTTCCTCGTGACACTGGCCATCCTGATGGTCCCCTATGCCACGATGCTGATCCCTCTCTATGTCCTGCTCAAGGTTCTCGGGCTGCAGAACTCGCTCCTCGGGCTGGCATTGGTGATGGCCATGTTCCAGCTGCCGTTCGCCACTTTCATGATGCGGGTCTCGTTCGAGTCCCTGCCCAAGGAACTCGAAGAGGCCGCCATGGTCGATGGCTGTGGCACGTTCGCCCTCCTGCGCAAGATCATGCTGCCTGCCGTCCGACCCGGCATCATCACCGTCGCCCTGTTCGCCTTCCTCGCGGCCTGGAACGACTTCATCACGCCGCTGATCCTGATCAACGACAGCAGCAAGGCTCCGCTCTCGCTCGCCATAACCACATTGCGGCAGCAGACGATGGGAGTCATCGACTACGGATCGCTCGAAGCAGGCGTCGTCGTCATGGCTCTGCCCTGCCTGATTTTGTTCTTTGCGCTCCAGGGACAGTACGTCCGCGGCTTCATGACGGGAGCGCTAAAGGGCTGACCAACGACAAATACGTGTGGTCGGCTGTGCCAACGGCCGCCCCCGTCTCCCTTACAGGCCAGCGGGCGCCCTTCCCCGCCCGCTGGCCTCTCTCTATTTTAACGCACCGAAACCGCCCGTAGCGCTGGCGCAGCGGCGCCCGTCACTTCGCCTGCTGTTTCGCGAACCGGGCGACCGCGCCTGCCAGGCCGTGCTCGTAGGCCTCGATCAGGCGATCCCATCGAGCGTCCATCTCGGCATCGACTTGCTGGCGAGAGGCATCGGCATCGAACCAGGCGATCGTCTGCCGGATGCCCTCGGAGTAGGGGGTGGTGGCGCGGAAATCGGGCACGAAGCGCTTGATCTTGGACGTGTCGAATACGGCGCTTACCGCCTTGTCGCCCAGCAGCGTGCCGGTCATGTCGGGCATGCACGCGGCGATGAAGTCGGAGGCGATGTGGACAATCCGCAGGTCGTCGACGCCGGCGGCCGCGGCAGTCTGGCGGTAGATCTGGTCCCACGTCAGGACCTCGTCCGACATGATGTTGAAGGCCTGCCCGATCGCCGCTCGCCGGCCCAGCAAACCGACGAAACCCTTCGCGAAGTCGCTGTTGTGGGTGATCGTCCAGAGCGAAGTCCCGTCGCCGGGCACGATCAGCTGCTTGCCGGCGCGCATCCGAGCGATCGCCGTGTACGGCAACTCCCAGCTGTTGACGATCAGCGGGACCTGCGTATCGCCGTAGGTCAGGGACGGGCGAACGATCGTGACCGGGAATCCGTCCTCGCGAAAGGCCTGCATCAGGCGGTCCTCGCAGGCGATCTTGCCCCGCGAGTAGTCCCAGAACGGATTCGCGAGCGGAGTGTCCTCGCGGATCAACCAGTCGCCGAGCGGTTTGAGATAGGCGCTCGCGGAGCTGATGAAGATGAACTGATCCGTGCGCCCGCCGAACAGCCGCAGGTCGCGCTCGATATCCGCCGGAGTGAAGGCCAGCCAGTCGACCACGACGTCGAAACGGTGGCCGGCCAGGGCCCGCTCGGTGGCCGTCTCATCATGCAGGTCCGCCAGGAGCGCAGTGGCGCCGCGTCCACGATCCGGGTCGCTGCCTCGGTTCAGCAGGAACACGTCCATGCCACGCTCGACCGCGGCGTGGGTTACGGCGCTGCTGATCAGCCCGGTGCCGCCGATGAAAAGCACCTTCATGACCGTCTCCTGTTCTCGGGCGCGATGTGCGGCTACGAGCCGCTTTGCAAGAGGTTACGACCAATTCGGAGCTCGGATGGTTCTGCGGTGGGACGGTGCCGACGGCCGATGTTCGGGGCGCGATGGGGAGTCGGTCCAGACTCGCCGACGTGTCATAGTTGGCCTCGGCGCGGCTCTGCGGCGGCCCGGCGTGGGAATGTCCAAGGGAGATGGCAGATGGACGGGGTCACGTGCGTCGGCGGGACGCTGGCCGACATCCTGGCCCGCCCGGTCAAGGGAATGCCGGCCCCCGGGCGGATCGAACTCGTCGATGAGATGAGGCTGGCGCCAGGCGGCTGCGCACTCAACGCGGCCAGCGCGCTCAGTCGGCTCGGCGTCACGGCTCGGCTGGTGGGCCGGATCGGCCGAGACGGTCTCGGCGATTTCCTCGTTCGGACGCTCGTCGGGCGCGGCGTCGACGTCGCGGGTCTCACTCCGAGCGACACAGGGACCTCGGCGAGCATGGTGTTCGTGTTCCCGGGCGGCGAGCGCTGCATCCTCCACAGCCCCGGGGCCATGGGGGAGTTCGGCTCGACCGATATCGACTGGTCACTGGCTGCCCGTTCGCAGGTCTTCTTCGTTGCACAGCTCGGGCTGCTCGGCGGTTTCGATTGGTCGGTTGCGAGCGCGCTCGAAATGGCACGGGACCGCGGCATGATCACGGCTCTCGACACCGTATCGGACGCGAGCGGGCGGCTCGCCGACAAGGTCGCACCGTGTCTTCCACTCCTCGATTACTTCCTGCCGAGCTACGACGAGGCGAAAGCGATCACCGGCCTGACGGATCCGGGAGCCATGGCCCGCTTCCTGCAGGATCGCGGCGCGGGCACGGTCGGTATCAAGCTCGGCGAGGACGGGTGCTTACTTCGCGGGCCACAGGGCCGGGAAATCACGGTGCCCGCGTTCCGGGTTACAGCAGTGGACGCGACCGGGGCCGGCGACGCCTGGTGCGCGGGTTTCATTGCCGGCGTTCTGTCGGGACGCGACCTGGCGGACGCGGGCCGCCTTGGCAATGCAGTGGCGGCCTGCTGCGTGACCGCCCTCGGTGCATACCAGGGCATCCGTCCGATGGCCGAGACGCTCGCGATGATGGCCGGTCCCGGCGAATAGCGACGCTGCCCGACGCGGCGGCGGCCGGCGCGCTGGCCTGCCGGGCGCGGGGCTGCCGGCTGCGCCGGCAATCGGCCGGATTACTCGATGCAAGCCTCGATTTCGACCAGTTCTTGCGGCTCGAGCGGGGCGCCGTTGAGTGCCTTGACATTTGCTTCGAGCTGCTCGACGGAGCTGGCCCCGATCACGGCCGACGTGACGCGCGCGTCGCGTACTGCCCACGCCACCGCCAGCTGAGAGAGAGTCTGCCCGCGCCGCGCGGCGATTGCGTTGAGGGCACGGATGCGGGGCAGGTTCGTTTCGACGTCGGATTGGGTCAGGAACTGCGAGTGGGTGACCCGCGACCCGGCCGGGATGACGTTCAGGTAGCGGTCGGTGAGCTGGCCCTGGGCCAACGGCGAGTACACGACGCAGCCGACTCGTTCCTCGCCGAGCACGTCGAGCAGGCCATGCTCGATCGCCCGGTCCAGCATGGAGTACCTGGGCTGGTGGATGAGCAGGGGAGTGCCCAAGCCGCGCAGGATCTCGATCGCCCGTCTCGTTTCGGTCGTGCCGTAATTCGAAATACCCACGTACAGCGCCTTGCCGCGGCGCACGGCCGTGTCGAGCGCGCCCATCGTCTCTTCGAGGGGCGTGGCCGGGTCGAACCGGTGCGAGTAGAAGATGTCGACGTAGTCGAGCCCGAGCCGGCCGAGACTCTGGTCGAGACTCGCCAGCATGTACTTGCGCGAACCCCACTCCCCGTAGGGCCCGGGCCACATTCCGTAGCCGGCCTTGGTCGAGATCACCAGTTCGTCGCGATACGGCCGCAGATCCGTGGCCAGGATTCGCGCCAGGTTCACCTCGGCCGCGCCCGCGGGCGGGCCGTAGTTGTTGGCCAGATCGAGGTGGGTGATGCCCATGTCGAAGGCCCGGCAGACGATTGCACGCTGACGCTCCAGCGGCGCGTCCGGGCCGAAGTTGTGCCAGAAGCCGAGCGAGAGCGCGGGTAGCTCCAGGCCGCTGTTGCCGGCCCGGCGGTACTCCATGGACTCGTAGCGTTCGGTTGCCGGGACATAGCCCGGCGTCGACCGGTTCGTGTCTGCCACTCGAGGCTCCTCTCTCGGACAGCCAGCATACGACAGCGGCGCTTGAACGGGCCGCGGCGCCGCGCTTCCTCGAGCCGGCGCCGCGCCGGGTCTGTTACCAGCGCTGGTGGACCAGCGGCCTGGCGCGTTCTTCGTAGAGGCGGGCGATCCGGTCCATCGTTTCGGGCGGCAATGGGGCCAGGTCGGCGGCGGCCGCGTTCGACCGCGCCTGATCGGCGGTCTTGGCGCCAGGGATCGCGGCTGTGACCGCGTCGGACATGAGAATCCAACGTAGCGCAAGTTGTGCCAGGGTTGCACCGGCAGGGACCAGCGAGCGCAGCTCCTCCACCACCGACAGGCCGGTTTCGTAGTCGAGGCCCGCAAAAGTCTCGCCGACGTCGAAGGATTCGCCGTGGCGGTTGTAGCGGCGATGGTCCGACGGATCGAAGACGGTTTCCCGGGTCATCTTGCCGGTCAGCAGGCCCGATGCCAGCGGCACCCGAGCCAGGACGCCGACGTCGCGCCGGGCAGCCTCGGCCAGGAATTGATCGGCCGGCCGCTGGCGGACGATGTTGTAGATGATCTGGACGACCGCGACGCCGGGGAACTCGATGGCCTTGAGCGCTTCCTCGACCTTCTCCACGCTGACGCCGTATGAGGCGATCGCCCCGGCGGACACCAGTTCGTCAAGAGCGGCGAAGATCTCCGGGCTGTAATAGACCCCGACCGGCAGGCAATGGAGTTGCACGAGATCCAGGCGGTCGACGCCCAGGTTGTCCCGACTTCGGTCGATCCAGCCGCGGAAGGCTTCGGGCGTGTACTCGGCCATCTCCAGGGGCACGCGACGACCCATCTTGGTCGCGACGAAGAGCAATTCGCCTTTCCTCTCCCGAAGCAGCCGCCCGAGCAATTGCTCGCTCCGACCGTCGCCGTAGACATCGGCGGTATCGAAAAGGGTGACTCCCGCATCGGCCGCCTCGTGGAGCGCCTTCAGGCTCGTGGCATCGTCGACCTCGCCGAAGCCGCCGCCGATGGCCCATGCTCCGAAGCCGATCGCACTGACGGTGCGCTGCGTCTTTCCGAGCCTGCGGTACTCCATGTTCTGTCGCCTCCAGGGGAGTGGTCGAGGCAAGGATAAGCCCGGCCCGCCCAATGTCGCGGCGCCGAGTCCGGCGGCCTGCCGGCCCGTTATCGGAGCTCGGCCAGAACCCGGTTGCGGCCCGCGTTCTTGGCCGCGTAGAGCTTGCGATCGGCGCGGGCCAGGAGATCGGTCGGCGTGTCGTCCGCGAACGCCGCGGCGGCTCCGGCGCTTACGGTTAGCGGCACGTCGCCGATGAACCGCTGCCACCGATGCGCTTCCACTTCGGCGCGCATGCGCTCCAGCACCGCTGTCGCCGCAGGCAGGTCGAGCCCGGAAAGCACCGCCAGGAACTCCTCCCCACCGAGTCGGCCGATGAAGCTCGGCGACTCGTCGGGGCCGGGGTAGCTAACGGCAAGGGTCGTCTGAAGCAGTCGGCCCAGCTCGCGAATTACCTGATCGCCAACGTCATGCGACAGGGCGTCATTGATGTGCTTGAAGTGGTCGGCGTCGAATACGGCCACCACCAACGGCACACCGGCGGCCACATGTCCGAGCCTGATCGGGAGTTCCTCATTGACGAAACGGCGGTTTGACAACCCCGTGAGCGCATCCGTCCGGGCCTCGTGCCGGAAACGCCGGGCCTCCTCGCGCGCTTCCGGGGTCTCGAACATCGCCCGGGAGGTGCGCGCCGCGGCTTCTCGCTTGTTCGAGGTCAGACTCTGGACCTCGGCGTGGTACATCCGGAACGTCTCGAAAGCTTGCTCGTAGCGCCCTGCCGCCGCATGAAGTTCGGCCTGTTCGCGAATCACCTCGACCTCGACGCCGGTAAGGAACCTCTCCACGCAGATCGCCCGGCATTGATCGAGCGTCTGTTGCGCATCCTCCAGGCGGCCCTGCCTGCGCTGCACCTCGGCGAGAGTGAGCATGAATTCGGCCGGCGTCACGGCCTGGACGTCACCGCCGCTGCCGAAGGCATCGAGGGCGTCCTCGAGCGTGCGTTCGGCCTTCTCGTATTCGCCCGTGAGCATCTCCACCCTGGCCAGTGTGTCGAGGAACGTAGGGTTGAGACCCAGGCCGGTAGCGTTCGCCCGGCTGAGCATGGCGTCGGCTGCGCGCCCGGCTCGTTCCGCGTCGCCCGCTTCGAACTCGGCGTAGGCCAGGTTGTTGAGCACGTTGAGCTGCCGCTCCGGATCGCCGATGGCCAGGAAGAGCCTCTCGGCTTCGCCGTAGTGCTCGCGGGCGAGCTCGAAGGATCCAACCGCGGCGTACGCATCCGCGAGCCGGACGAGGAAGTTGCCACGTGTGCGGAGCGGTGTGAGCTCGTCCAGCAGGTCGACGGCTCGCAAGGCGTGGTCGAGGGCGGAGGCGGAGTTGCCGACGCTGTCGAGGATCGATGACAGGACCAGGTGGCTGCGGGCCAGAAGAGGTTTCGGGCCGTGCTGACGTGCCCAGCCATTCACCTCGGTCGCCAGACGGGCGCCGGCAGTGATACGGCCGGAGCGCTGGAGCATGTCGCCCTGGACCAAACGGGCGCGCATCTGCAGGTCGACGGCCTCGGCCGAAAGGGCTTCCTGCTCGGCCTGGATCGCTCGCTCCAGCCGGGCCGCGACTCCGAAGGCGCGGTGATATTCCAGATCGTCGAGAAGATCGGATAGCCGCGCCCGCTCCTGGTCCGTGGTCATGCCGCCGCTCATGATGGGGTATCGGCAGTCGGCCCGACGATTCCAAGCCCGCCAGCCGCTCGGGCCGCTCAGCGCCGTATCCCGCGACCAGTCTAGCGCCGAAATGGGCCAAAACGACGCCGAATGGTCAAACGGAGCGCCCTTGACGGGTGAAGGGTTTTCATCGTCGCGCCGGGCCCCCGAGGCCGCCAGGCTATGGCTGACGCGCGGCAAGGCTGTAGGTCGAGCGGCTCGATCTCTTGCGCGAACCAACTCAATCGAGGCTGCCGGGACTGGAACATGAAGAGCAACCGCACGCGAGCCTCCGATCGGACGGCGATGAGCGCCGAGAGCGTTCACGCCCGAGCGGGCGCCGATCAGACCGCGGCCGACGCGGATCAGACCGCGGCCGACGCAGATCAGACCGCGGCCGACGCAGATCAGACCGCGGCCGACAGCGACCAGACTTCCGCGGAGCGGGATCAAGCCTTTGCAGACGGTGATCAGCGCGCATCCGACCGCGACCAGGCGAGCGCGGATCGCGAGGTGGCCGCGTATTCGGAATCCGGCGGGGCAGCGCCGCCGGCCTACGAGGTTTCGCGAACCGAGCGGGAGGCAGGCACCTTCAGCAGGCTTCTGACCCTCAACGATCGAGGCCGGAGTGCCCACACGCGAAACATAAGCGCCGCGCGGCGCGATGGGACGGCGGCCGCTCGGGACGAAGCGGCGCGCCAGCGGGACGCTCGTGCGGAGGTGATCGATCGGGCGATCGCCGCCTCGGATGAGCCGCTATCCGCCAAACTCGAGCGCATTCGCGAGCGTGCGGCCAGCGACCGCGCTCGAGCCGCTGCCGACCGGGAGCGGGCCGCGCAGGACCGACGGGAAGCCGCCGCCGAGCGCGCACGCCTGGAGTCGGAGCTCCACAGCGCCCATCTCGACGACCTGACCGGAGCGTTTCGCCGCGAGATGGGCAGTCTCGCACTCGATCATGAGGTCCAGCGGGCACGTCGCTACTCCCAGCGCTTCGTCCTGGCCTTTGTGGACGTAGACGGGATGAAGACCGTCAACGATCGCGACGGGCACGCCGCCGGCGACCGCGTTCTGCAGATTGTCGTGAAGACAATACGCTCGAAGCTTCGGTCGTTCGACCCCGTCGTCCGCTACGGCGGCGACGAATTCGTTTGCGGGCTGGGCGGAACAGGCCTCGACGATGCCCGGCGTCGCTTTGCTGCGATTGCCCGGACGGTGACGGCAGAGGCAGGCGTGGGCATCAGCGTCGGTTTGGCGGAACTCGCAGATGGTGAGACATCGGATCAGCTCACGGCGCGCGCCGACGCGTTGCTTCTCGCCGCCAAAAAGCGCCGCCTGCACTGAAATAGCGTTCGCCGACTTAGTGTTCGCCGACTTAGCGGTCGCCCTCGAGCCAGCCCTGCTGCTGCGCGACCCGCACGAGCGATGTGCGGCTCGTGACGTCGTAGCGATCGAACATCCGCCGCAGCTGGCTCTCCACCGTCTTGACCCGGAGCGAGAGGTGCTCGGCGATCTCCGAGTTGGCCTGTCCTTCCGCCACGAGTGCGAGGATCTGGGACTCGCGCGGCGTCGGTGGGCGAAGCGCCGCGCGCACGGCTCGGCGGACGTCGTCGGGAAACGCAGTGCCTCCGGCCGCGACCGTCCGCACGGCCTTGAGAATCTGATCGATGCTCGCCATCTTGGAAAGGTAGCCCTTGGCTCCATGCTCGACGGCGGCGACGTAGTAGCTCGGATACGAATAGGCGCTCAGCATGATGAACGCGGGCCCCGGCGTGTAGTGGCTCAGTATCTCGAGGCCCTCGACGGCGCCGCCCAGCCGGATGTCGCAGAGGATTACCTGAGGGGATTGCGTCTCGATCAAGTGGTCGGCCGCGACACTGTCCCTGGCCGTGCCCACGACCGTCAGGTCCGGCTCGTCGCGTAGCAGCGCCGTGAGTCCGTCGGCAATCGCCGGGTGGTCCTCGATAATCATGAGACGGATCACTTTGCGATCCCCCCGGCCCGCTTCCCCCGTCTTGCGACGCCCAGCGGGAGACGAACGGTGATCGCCGTTCCCCCGCCGAGGGTCGAGGCGGCCTCGATCGTCCCTCCATGCGCGGCGACGATCTCGCGAGCGAGGTACAGCCCGAGACCCAACCCGGCCGATCTCTTCTGTCCCAGTCGCGCATACGGCTGGAACAGCTGTGGCAGCACGTTGGGCGCAATCCCCGGTCCGTGATCGCGGACTTCAGCGACAGCGAAGGAGCCCGAGCGGCTCAGGTTCACCTCGATCGTCGGAGATGTCGTCGCGTGTTCGACGGCATTGGACAGGAGGTTCACGAAGACCTGTTCCAGACGGCCGGCATCCGCACTCACGACCATCCGGGCCGGAGTCGGCGCCAACCGGATGACCGGAGCCCTCGGGAGCGTCTCGGCCACGTCGATCGCGTCGCGGACCACCCTCTCCAGATCCGTCGGCGCGACCACCAGCTCGAGTCGACCGGCCTGGATCCGGCTGACGTCGAAGAGGCGCTCGATGAGCTCCCCGACTTTCCGGGTCTGGGCGAGGGATCGAGCGGTGTAGGAACGAGCCTGCGGGGAGGCATCCGGCCCGAGGTTTCGCTCGACTAGTTGGATGTATCCGTGGAGCGCGGCCACGGGGGTCTTGAGCTCATGACCCGCGGATGCCATCAACCGCTCGAGACTCAGGCGCATCGTTCGTTCGGAAAGGTCGCGGATGGCCAGCACGCCGCCCCAGGTCCGGTCGCCGGCGGTCAGCGGCTCGGCCACGGCCTCGAACCAGCGTCGCGCGCCGCCCGGCTGATTGACCGCGAACTCTATGCGGAAGCGCTCGCCCCGGGCCGCCCGTCGTTGCGGACGGAGGTCAGGCAGGATCGGAACTCCGGCTGCATCCTCGGGCTCGATCTCCGCCTTCGCCCCTCCGAACAACCGGTCGTACGCGTCGTTGGTCGCCACCATCCGGCCGTCGTGGTCCACGGCTACCACGGCGTCGCCCAGGCTCGCCAGAATCGAGCGCAGACGGTCGTGCTCTTCCTGGCTGCCCAGCTTCTCCTGCTCGAGCGCCGTCGCCTGCGCGCTCAACTCCGCGGTGCGCGCGGCCAGATCCTCGTTCGCGACCCGAAGCTCCTCGACGCTGGCGGTCAGCTCCTCGTTGAGGGTTTCGAGTTCTTCGTTGGTGGCCTGGAACTCCTCGTTGAGAGTCTCCGCTTCCTCTCGAGTGGACTGGGCGTCCTCGCTCGCCACGAGCATGGCCTCGTTCGAAGCACGGAGCTCCGCCACCAGGGTCGTCAGTTCTTCGTTTGCCCGCAGGAGCCGCGCGTTGGTGCCGACAGCCTTGTCGAGTCGCTGGTGCGTCCGCGCTTCGGCGCGACGCTCCTGCTGGAGCCTGGTCACGTCGGTCAGCTCGAGCACGACACCTTCGATTGCGTGCTTGTCGACGCGGTACGGCCGGATCGTCGCTTCCACGAAATGGGGCGTCTCGCTGGCGGCATCCGTCGGTTCTACTTCGAACACAGCCGAGCTCGTGGTGCCGGTCAGGGCCGAGTCGATGGCAATTCGGACGGCGCTCGGCGGCAGAGCCTCGGCCAGGTGGATGAAATCCTGGTCGAAGGCCGTGCCGTGGATCCCGAGCATCTGGCGAGCGGCGGAGTTGATGCGCAGGATGTAGTAGCGGGGATCGACGACCACCACTCCAACCGACAGGTTCAGGAGCAGGCTGTCGGCCGAAGCCGAAGATTCCACTTCGCGGCGGGCATCGCTGTGGGCGGTCCGGATGGCCTGGTCGAGCAGAGATTCCTTGTGCCTTCGCGGACGGAGAACAGCAGGTCGCAACGGCGGGATGGCGTAGTTGCCGGGTCGGCGCCGGTAGACGCGCAGGCGAAGGTTCTCTTCTTCGAAAGGTTCCGGCAGGGTCATCACCGTCTCGGATGTCCCGAGCGCCAGGCGGCCGCCGGGCCGCAGCGAAAACGCGAACGTTTCGAGGGCCACCTGCTGCATCGGCGCCGCGAAGTAGATCAGCACGTTCCGGCATAAGAGCAGATCGATCCGAGGGAAAGGCGCCCGCTCGCCCAGGTCATGTTCGCCGAAGACCATGAGGGCCCGCAGCCGCTTGGCTATCTCGAAGCGCCCCTCCGACTTGACGAAGTAGCGGCTTTGGAGTCCCGGGGCCAGGTTCTTCAGCACGGTCGGCGAGTAGATACCACGACGCGCGAAGGCGATGGCCTCGCGATCGATGTCGGTCGCGAAGATCCGGATGTCCGGCCATGGGTTCTCGTTCCCGAGCACCTCGGCCAGGACGATGGCGACGGAATAGGCCTCCTCGCCGGTCGAACAGCCGGCCGACCAGATGCGGATCTCACGGCGCTCGTGCCGGGCCTCCGCGACCAGTTCGGGCAGCACCGTCTCTCGGAGATAATCGAACAGCTTGGGGTCGCGGAAGAACTCCGTGACCTTGATCAGGAAGCTGTTGATGAGGCGGGCGTACTCCTCCGGGTCTGATTCCATGTAAGCCGAGTAGCTCGCCAGCGTCAAATGCGAGGTGGCCGCCATCCGGCCGTGAAGCCGGCGCATGATCGTCGCCGGTTTGTAGCTGGCGAAATCGATGCCGCTTCTCTCGTGGATGCGTTCGAGGAGCTCGCTCAGGTCGTCGTGATCGGGTCCCTCCTCCGGAGCTCTGCCGGCGGCCAGCAACTGGGTCAGGATCGACCCGATCGAGTCGAGGTCGGCCGTCGCGTCGACGAGCGAAGGCGCGATCGAGCTTGGCATGGACGGGAACATGGCCGTGGCGGGGTTCTCGATTACCACCGCCCCCCCGGCCCTTTTGACGTGCCAGGCTCCGGCCGATCCGTCGGAGCCGCTGCCGGTGAGGATCACCGCAATGAGCCCCGGGCCGAAGACGTCGGCTGCGCTCTCGAATAGCACGTCGATCGATGGCGCGACCGCGCCGGCCTTGGCCGCATGAAGCCGGAGATCGCCCTGGCTTATCTCGACCAGCCGGTTCGAAGGAACGACGAATATCACGCCGTCCTGGAGCGCTTCACGCTCCTCGACCACTCGCACGGGCAACGTGGCGTGGCGGGCAAGGATCTCGTGCAGATGGCTCGGCCGGCGAGGGTCCAGATGCTGGGCGATGACGATCGGGGCCGCAAAGTCGGTCGGGAGGCTCGCCACGACGCGCGAGAGAGCCTCAATCCCGCCGGCCGAAGAGCCGATCACGACGAGCTGGGATTCCCTGGGGACCGCCGTACTCGCCACGATAGCCACGCTCTTTCGCCGACCTCGATCCGCTGGCGGCGACTGCGGAGCAGGGTTTTCATACTCGCGCGAGGAGTCGTCGGCATCTACGTTTCAAGGCCGAGGCGAGTATATCGCCCGACACCGGACCCGCGAGGTTCTCCCGTTGAAAATCGACACGTACCGAATGATCGTCCTGGCCACGCTCCGAGCGAGCGTGCTCGTGGGCTTCGCGGCCGTGCTCATCCTGGTACTGCTGCCGATCGCGGTTGCGGCGCAGGCGGCGGCTCGCTGAGGCCGCGCTCCCGGCGAAATGCAGGGTTTCCATCCTCGCGCGCTCGGCCGGCAAAGCCGTAGGTTCCTGACACTGGGGCGGGTATCTCACTCGACCCCAAGCCCAGAGGTTCATGGCTGTGGACGCGACTCCGCAACTCACGACCGTTCTCACTCCCACATCCTCGACAACGGCCGCTCAGGTCGCTTTCGAGCCTCAGGCCCAGGAAGTGTGGCCGAAGCGTGGCCATCGAGATGACCTTGAGGCTCTGGGGCTGCTCCTCGGCGTGCTGAGCATCCTGCTGGCGCTCGCCGTGGGTCTCGGCGTCACTCCGGGCTTCTGATGACGGCAGCCGAGACCGTTCGTTCTCGCGCAGGCCAGGTTGTCCTCGGGCTTCCGAAGGCGGCAGCAATAGCAGGATCAGGGGCGAAGAACGCCGTGGGAAGGCTGCAAAGTCTGTCCGATTCGAGGCTGGGCCTCCTCGCGGCCGCCTCGATCGGCCTCGGCGCCGGGCTTCGCCTTGCGGGTGCGCCTCGCCTGGCTACCCTGGCCGGCTTCGCGCCGGCGTCGATCCTGGGCTTTGCGATCGCCTCCCGGCCGATCCCGACTCAGCCCGGCCCCGACCCAACGCGGTCCTAGCTAATGCGCGCGGCAGGGCTGGCTCCCGGGATCGCCGACGAGGGTGTTTTCATCCTCGCGCCGCGCCGTTGGCAGGTCCACCATCGGATCACGACGACTGATCGAAGGATCCTCCCGGCCCACAGCCGAATGCAGGTCTCCCGTCAGCCGCCTGGAAGAAGTTCTTCATGACAGTTCAGGAACAGCGGAGCGTCACCACCGACACTCCGACCACGGCGGAACCCGGCGCTTCGACCAACCGGACCGTAACCAGCCGCCAGCTCGATGTCCGCCCGAGCAACAACGAGACGGCCCGCCGGATCATCGTGCTGGCCTTCGGATTGATCCAGATCACGCTCGTGCTGCGGATCGTGCTACTGGTGCTCAACGCCCGAAGCGGCAATTTCCTCGTATCCATCATCAACGGCCTCGGCGGGGCTCTGGCCGCGCCGTTCGAAGGGATCCTGCGCCTCAACCAGGTGGCGGCCGGCGGGTCCGTGTTTGACGTTGCCGCGGTCGTCGCCCTCGTGGGTTGGACGATCGTCGAGTTGATCGCGATCTGGAGCCTCGGCGTCTTCAGACACGAGTCGGCGCTCGCGTAGGCGCATAGAAAGAAGCACTCCAATGCAAGACATTCCCCAGATGACGATCGTGACCTGGATCGTCGTCGGCGCAATCGCGGGCTTCGTGGCCAGCGTCATCGCCGGCAGCCGCGAAGGTCTCCTCATGATGGTCCTGCTCGGGATCGTTGGAGCCGTCGTCGGCGGCTGGATTGCCGATCAGGTCCTCAAGATCCCGGGCGTCAACGTCACCGGTGTCAATGCGACGAGCATCATCGTCGCGGTGGCGGGCGCCCTAATCGTCCTATTGGTGGTCAACAGTCTGGGCGGCCGGCGTCGCGCATTTGGCCGCTGACAGGAGAACGCTCTCAGCCGGCGTTCTTCGATCTGACCACGGAGCAGGATCTGCCCAGACAGGGCCGATCCTGCTCCTTCTCTCTATGGCAGTTGGGCCTGAAGGGGCCAGGCACGCGTCGCCGTCTCGGCCTGAATCCGGCGGTATCGCGTACGCCGGACTAGAGGAATTGCTCCAGGGCGATCCTGTCTGCGGCGGAGAGCCGGCCGTTGCGTGACTTGAGCTCAAGGCCCGGCGCTGCGGTCTTGGCACCGAGGGCGGCCCGCATCTTCGGGAACTGGCTGCCCGTCGCGATCTTGTAGGTGGTGAAGAGCGCGACCTTGGCATGAGGTGACGCCGGCATGTCGCGGGCAAACGCGAGCCAGGGCACATCCGGATGCTGCATGACGAAGAAGAGGCCGCTCGTCCAGCAGCCGAGGAACAGGTAATCAGCGTCGGCTAGCGTTGCGAAGTCGCACTCACCCACGGATACGACCTGGGCAGCGACTCCTCGCTCACCGAGGAACCGCCCGATCGCCTCACCGTAGCTGCGGGTCACGCCCGAATGGCTGCGATAGACGACGACCGCCCTCTTCACGGCTCCCTCCTCCACGGTGTCTCCCAAATCCCGGCCGCGCTCGAAACCGGCGCAAAGTGCCGCCGCTAATGATGCCGACCTCGCGGGGAGCCGCAAGGCCATTCGGGTTGGTCCGTCCGACCCTTCGTGAGGGTCTGCCCAGATGTCACACTTGGGCCGCACCAAAGAAAGGGGAGACCAGATGACCACCATGAAGCAGGTCGACGATTTCCTGGGACTCAAGCGCATCGCCGTCGTCGGCGTGTCGCGAGACCCCAAAGGTTTTGGAACCGTGCTGTGGCAGGAGTTCCGCCAGCGCCGCTACGAGGCGATCCCGGTCAATCCGGTGGCGAAGGAGATCGACGGCCAGCCCTGCTACGCTCGGGTCCAGGACATTCAGCCGCCGGTCGAGGGGGCGCTAATCATGACCTCGGCCAAGTCGACCGATCAGGTCGTCGCCGACTGCGCCGAGGCGGGCATCACGCACGTCTGGATGTACGGCGGCATGGCGCCCGGCGCCCGGACCAAGACTGCCGAGGCATTCTGCGAGGAGCACGGCATCGACGTCGTCGCGGGACTCTGCCCCTACATGTTCCTGGAGGGAACGCCCGCATTCCACACTCCGCACCGACTGTGGAAGAAGATTACGGGCAGCTATCCGAAGTAGCGCGGTTGGCTCGCGCCGGCGGCAGTCGCCCTATTTCGCGGCACGGACGCCTCGAACGCCTGATAGTCTCGCCGCGTGGCTGACGTCGTCGACTTCCTCGGCGGGGCGGTCGGGCGGATCGTGCTGGCCGACAACCTGACCGTGCTCGGGTCGTTGCCGGACGACTCGATCGACCTCGTCTACATCGACCCGCCGTTCAACACCGGCAAGCGCCGGACGCTGCGCCGGCTCCGGACAGTCGCCGATCCCGAGGCCGGCGATCGAACCGGCTTTGGCGGGCGGCGCTATCGCACCATTCCGCTCGGCACGCAGAGCTACCTCGACGTCTACGACGACTACCTGGATTTCCTCGAGCCCAGGCTCGTTGAGATCCGGCGCGTGCTGCGCCCGAGCGGCACCTTCTACCTCCACCTCGATCCGCGCGAGGTGCACTACGCGAAAGTGCTCTGCGACGCGATATTCGGGCGCGACTGCTTCCTCAACGAGATCGTTTGGGCGTACGACTACGGCGCCCGAACGAAAAGCCGCTGGCCGGCCAAGCACGACGACATCCTCGTCTACGTGAAAGACCCGAAGTCCTATTGGTTCGACACGGAGGCGGTCGAACGGATCCCCTACATGGCGCCGGGGCTCGTAGGTCCGGAGAAGGCGGCTCGCGGCAAGCTCCCGACAGACACGTGGTGGCAGACGATCGTGCCACCCGGCGGCGCGGAGCGAACCGGTTATCCGACCCAGAAGCCGGTGGCCGTTCTCCGCCGCGTTGTCGGCGCCTCGTGCCCGGCGGGCGGCGTGGTCGCCGACTTCTTCGCCGGGAGCGGAACGGCAGGTGCCGCGGCGCTGGAACTTGGTCGCCGCTTCCTGCTGGTCGACTCGAACCCGGAAGCGGTGAGCGTCATGGCGCGCCGTCTGGGGAGCGTGCCGGGCGTGGAGGTCGTGGCGGGCTAATCGGCCTCGGCGGCCGGATGCGCGGCGGAAGGTGGCGTCGTGATCGAGTCTTCCGGCGCGGTTTCGGGGCCACCCGCAGCGCGCCTCTGTCGCTCGATTCGAACCGCCGGCATCATCCGCAAGGCGACGGCGGCGACGACCACCGCATCGATCGCGACGATCACAAAGACCCATTCGAGACCGCCGGACAGCGCCGAGCGCATCGATTCCAGCTGGGCCGTCGGGATCAGGTTTCGCCCGATGGGGTCGAGGATCTGGGCCGAGCTGTTTCCCACGGACGCCGTCACGATGCCGCCCAGCAGACCCACGCCTACCGCGCCGCCGATCGTCCGGCTGAACTGGACCAGTCCCGTCGCGACCGCCCGGCGCTGCCACGGCACGGCGGCCTGGACCATTACCAGAATCGTGGTGGCCGACAGCCCCATCCCGAGTCCTGTGACCGCCTCGCCGAGGGCTGCAACGATCAGTCCGCCATCCAGCGAGCCCGGCCGAGACGCCTGCGTGACTACCGCAGTTCCGACGACCAGCATCCCCACGCCTGCGAGAACGGTGGGCCGCGCCCCGAACCGCAGCAGGGCGCGACCGCCGACGATCGATCCCACCGGCCAGCCGACCGACATCGCCGCCACGGCAACGCCGGCCTGCAGCGCCGTCCCGCCCATGACGCCCTGCACGAGAGGCGGAACGTAGGTCGAGAGACCGAACATGACCACGCCCGAGAGTCCACCGATCGCCAGGCCGGCGGCGATGACCGGAACCCCGAGCAGGCTCAGGTCGATCAGCGGCTCGGCGATCCGCTGCTCGAACAGGACGAAGCCAACAATCAGAGCCGCCGCCGCGATGACGAGACCGAGGGTCGCCGGCGACGTCCAGCCCCACAGCTGGCCGCCTTCGGTGGCGGCGAAAAGCAGCGACACAAGACCCGCGGTCAGGATTGCGGCTCCCGCGAGGTCCAAGCCGTGGCGCCGCCGCTCCACTCGCTCGTGCAGGAATCGGCCGATGAGGAGCGCCGCGGCCAGACCGACCGGGGCGTTGACGAAGAAGACCCAACGCCAGCCGATGGTCGTCGTGATGATGCTGCCGATCGCCGGTCCCACGACCGCGGCGGCTCCCCAAACCCCCGAGAAGAGACCCTGAATCCTGGCTCGCTGCTCGCTCTCGAAGACATCGCCGGCAATCGTGAACGCGATCGGCTGGACTGCGCCCGCCCCGAGACCCTGGATCGTTCGGAACAGGATGAGCGTGGTCATCGAGCCGGCCAGGCCGCAAAGCATGGAGCCGCCGACGAACAGTGCCAGCCCGGTCAGGAAGACGGGCTTCCGGCCGTACATATCGGCGAGTCGCGAGTAAATCGGAACGGTGACCGTCGAAGCCAGCAGATATGCCGAGAAGACCCAGCCGTATTCGGACAGGCCACCGAGGTTGCCGATGATGGTCGGCATGGCGGTCGAAACTACCGTCGAATCCAGCGCAGCCACCGCCAGGGCCGACATGACGCCGATGGCGATGACGAACTGCTCGGGGGTCATGCCCATCCGGCGGGCGACGGCGTGATGCCGGCGGCCCGGCCGGGGGGCGGCCCGGTTGTCGGGAGCGGTGGGCTTCGGTCTGGCGATTGGCACGGCGGCAAGTTTACGAGCTATGCGGCCCGGCTCCGCCGGGCGTGTCGCGGTGCGCCTCGTATGGGGACGGGCCGCGCTACCTGGCACGGCGAGGTGCGCTCCCTGGCAATGCGAGGTGCGAGAATCCGGTCGTGGAACGCAACTGGGAACGGGCTCATCCATTCGCCGAGCTCCCGATCTCGGAACTCGAGAGGCGTGTGCGCGCCTTCTTCCCCGGCGCACGCGTTCTTCTGGCCGACCCCCAGACACGCGGCCTCCGCAATTCGAACTATCGGCTCACGGTGGCCCGCGCTCCGTCGCCGGTTGCGCTCCGGATATACGTGGCCGATCCGTCGGCGTGCGCCCGCGAGGCGGCCGTTATCGGCGAAGTGGACGGCCGCGTGCCCGTTGCGCGGGTGCTCGCCACGGACACCGCCTCCCAACCGCCCTTCGCCATCATGGAGTGGCTCGACGGTGAATCGCTGGATGACGTCCTGCATGACTGTGACGTTGCCACCGCCCTGGAACTCGCCGCGGACTGCGGCACGGCGCTGGCGGCGATCCACCAAACCCGGTTCCCCTCCCCGGGGTTCCTGGAGGTCCGTCGCGGGCGGCTCGCCATCGAGATGCCGATGCCGGCCTGGACGCCGACCGTCCTCGAGGCGCTGGAAGGCGTTGCCGGCGAGCGCCTGGGACCCGGGCTTGCCGACAGAGTGCGCTTTGTCGCCGAGTCCGGCTCCCACGAAATCGAGCCGATCTGGCGGGAAGCGGTGCTTGTCCACGGCGACTTCAAACCGGGAAATCTGCTCGTCCGGCAAGCAGCCGGTAGATGGCGGATCTGCGGCGTTCTCGATTGGGAGTTCGCCTGCGCGGCGACCCCGCTGCTCGATTTCGCGACATTCCTGCGCGACGAACGGGCGCACCCGCCGGGGTTCGGTGCCGCTTTCGCCGATGCCTACCGAACCGCCGGCGGTGTGCTTCCCACCGGCTGGCGCCGCCTGACGCGGATCATCGACCTGCTGAACCTGCTCCAGTTGCTCGAATGGTCCGGCGATGCCGCATCGGCGGACCTACGCCGACTGGTCGAGCACTCGATCGACGTCGCGGAACGGTAGGCGGTGGAGACTCAGCGGATCCGAGGCGCCTCGTCAGCGAGGTCGAGCATTGCCGCCGGGACGAGGTTCACGACCGCCGGCAGCGTGGTGACCGCCTGCAGGCGCACGTCTATCTCGGCCAGCAGCGACGCCAGATCGATCCCGGCGTCGACACTGTGCTCCGGGCCGGATTGCAGCGAAACCTCCAGATACCGTTTGGCTCCGTAGAGGTTGCGGGTCATGCCGATCGGATTGCCCCTGATGGCGTGGACATAGCCGGCCGCGAGCTTGATCAGGCCCTGGTACAAGGAGCGCTCGGCGAGATCGGATGTGCCCATCCAGGCCGGCTCGAGGAGTTCGTGCGCCTCGAAGAAATTGCCGCGGGCATAGGCTGCGAGCCCGGCTTCGAGCGCCGCTCGACGGCGTTCGGGCGGGAGCGGCCGGTATGCCTTGCGGCGTCCGTCCTGCACAATCGTCCCGGAGCGGCTCAGCCCTTCCGTCAGACCAGGTCCTTCAACATCCGGCGGCCCCCGAAGCCTTCGGAGAGCTCGTGCCACCAGCCCACTTCGTCCTCACCGAGGCGCCAGCATAGCCAGACCTGCCGCCCCGAAACCAGGGCCGGGAAGTCGACCAGGCCCGTCGGGATGTCACGCAGCACTACGCCCCACGAATTGATCTCGATGACGGCCGCCTGCATCTGGTCGACCAATCCCTGCATCTTCATCCGCAGTCGATTCGTCTCGGCCACCACTTCGTCGCTGCGGAGTCCGGACCCGGACGACCCGCCGACCGAGGGCGCGCCCGGCGCTCCGCCGGTGACGGGCTGCGGCAGATTGAGGTCCACGATCCGGTTTCGAACCTGGATCAGCTCCAGGCGAAGCGAAACGAGGACGCTCAGGGTCTGGCGCAACTCGGCGAGTCGGGCGTTGGCTCGATCGATGTCGTAGAAGTCGGGCATGGTCGGATGTTAGCAAGCCGGACCCTGCGCGCGAGCCCATCCTTCGGGTGGTTCGACGCCCGAAACTCGGGGCCCATTCGGCCGCGGAATGTGGGCGAACGCGGTCCTGCGGTGTAGGATCGATCGATGATGCTCGCGGAGCGCATGGCGCGCATCGGAACGGAGACGGCCTTCGAAGCGGCGGCAAGGGCGCGCGCGCTCGAGGCTACCGGGCGATCGGTAATCCATCTCGAGATCGGCGAGCCCGACTTCGACACTCCGCTCAATATCCGCGAGGCCGCCAAGCGCGCGCTGGATGAGGGCGCCACTCACTACACCCCGACGGTCGGTATTCCCGAGCTGCGCGCCGCCATCGCCGCGGATGCATCGGCTCGCAAGGGCTTCCCGGTGGCGCCGGAACGCGTCGTCGTCACTCCCGGCGGCAAGCCCGTTATGTTCTTCGCGATCCTCGCTCTCATCAACGAGGGAGACGAGGTCATCTACCCGGATCCCGGTTTCCCCATCTACGAATCGATGGCCAGCTACGTCGGCGGCAAGGCCGTGGCGTGTCCGATCCGCCAGGAGAACGGCTTCCGCCTCGACCCCGACGAACTCGCCTCGCTCGTGACTCCTCGGACGCGGCTCGTGATCATCAACTCGCCGGCCAACCCGACCGGCGGCGTCTCGACCCGCCGTGACATCGAACAGATCGCGGCCGTGGCACGCGACCACGACCTGATCGTTCTGGCCGACGAGATCTACGGGCGGATGCTGTACGAAGGCGAGCACGTTTCCATCGCTTCGCTGCCCGACATGCTCGACCGGACGATCGTCCTCGACGGCTTCTCGAAGACATACGCGATGACGGGCTGGCGACTCGGCTATGCGATCGTGCCCGAGGCGCTGGTTACGCCCTTCAGCCGGCTGCTCGTCAACAGTGTCAGCTGCACCAACGCGGCGACCCAGTGGGCCGGCGTCGAGGCGCTGACCGGGCCGCAGGATTCCGTCGATGCGATGGTCGCCGAGTTCCAGATCAGACGCGATCTGGTCGTTGCGGGGCTCAATTCGATCCCGGGCGTGACGTGCCTGCTGCCGGCCGGGGCTTTCTACGCCTTCCCCGACATCTCGGCGACGGGCCTCACCGGCTCGGAACTGGCGGACAAGCTGCTCTACGAAGGCGGCGTGTCGGTGCTCGCCGGGACCGCGTTCGGGCAGGTCGGCCGGTTCCACCTCCGTCTCAGCTACGCGAACTCGCGCGCCAACCTCGAGGAAGCCATCCGCCGCATGCGTTCGGTGATCGAGCCGCTTGTGGCCGCCCGCGCCCGATAGGGCCGAACCGCGTCGTCGCCGGCGGGGGATCCCGGCCGGCATCCCCCGGGACTGAACACTCCGCCGCTGCGCGTCGTCAGTAGAGACGTGAAGGCCGCCGCGCTTCCGTCGGGAGCGGCGCTGCCGGCCGAAACCAGGGAGATGCAGTGTCCGGATCTTCTCGCCAGCGTTTCGGCGGGGCGATGATCGCCGCGGTCTTGTTACTGGCCGCCTGCGGCGGGAGCCCGGCAGCGACTTCCCCCGGCACGGGGCCCTCGGGCGCGGCCTCGCCGTCGTCGCCGGCGTCGAGCGCGCCGCTCGTCAGTCCCGGCACCGCCGTGTGCTCGCCGACGACCGGCGGTGCCGCGTACCAGATGGACGCGTGCCAGGTCGACGCTCCTTCGCTGGCGGGCAACCTGCTCGGAGACCCCGCGGCCCTCTCCACATACATCCTCACGCCGGTCGACTACGCGACATCCGGCCTCCGCTACCCGGTGGTCTACGTGCTCGCCGGCTTCACCGACCCCGGCAAAGGCCTCGCCTGTTCGCTCGCGGCCGCTCCCCAGGCAGGCGCGGGCAAGGTCGATCCGATCGTCGTGGTCGTCAGCGGCGTCAATTCGTTCGGCGGCAGCTTCTACGTCAACTCACCCGTGACGGGCAACTGGGAAGACGCAATCTCAAAGGATCTCGTCGGCTACGTCGACGCGAGCTATCGGACGATTGCCGGACCGGCCTCGCGCGGCATCGCCGGCCACTCGATGGGCGGGTTCGGCGCCGTCAACGCCGCGATGCGCCACCCGGAGATCTTCGGCGCCCTTTACGCGGAGGCGGCCGGCCTCTTCGACGCCGACGGGCCGCAGGCTCGCCTGGGCGACCCGGCAGCCGTGCAGCAGGTGCTCGACATCGTGCAGCAGGTGAGCGGCCTTGCTCCGAGCGACGCGGCGGCGCAGCTGACGACGTCGATCGCGATCGGCGAGTCAGTGCAGTTCGAGTTCGCTTACGGAGCGGCCTTTGCTCCCGACCCGGCCAGCCCGACGTTGATGAAGTTCCCGTTCCGCACGGAGAACGGCCAGGCGGTCCGCGACGACGCATCCTGGGCGGTCTGGGCGGCGGGCTTCGGCGGGCTGCCGGCGAAGGTGCAGCAGTACGAGGCCAACCTCGGGCGACTCGCGGGCATCGTCGTCGACTACGGCACCAATGACGAATATGCCTGGATCCCCAAAGGCGACCACTACTTCGTCGGTCTGCTCCAGGCTGCCGGTATCGGCGTCGTGGAAACCACGTTCGACGGCGGGCACAGCGATCAGGTCGGCAGTCGGCTGGTGACGCAGATGTTGCCGTTCATGCAGGCGAAGCTTTCGGCCGGCTGACGCCCAATGGGGCCGCGCCGGCGAGCCCCGCCCCCAGGCCCGGAGCGCCACAATGTGCGGAGCGCGATCGGACGGCGGATCGTCACGTCCGCCGATGCGCCCTATGGATTGGCTCGAATGGCACCGGCCGCCTGCTCCAGGCAACGAAATCTGAACAAACCTGGCAACGGGCTCGTCTGGAAGCGTGACCGCCCTGAGCGGTCGAAACTCGTCGCACCAGGAGCCGAGTCACGATGGAGGCGGCACTCGCGTTCGCCGATGCCCGCCCGGTGACCTTCGTCGAAGTCGCCGAAGGCCTGCTCGACGATGCCTATCGGCTGGCCGGCTACGTGCTCGGCGATGCGTCGGAAGCCGAAGACGCCGTTCAAGAGGCGCTCACCAAGAGCTGGCAAGCCTGGTCGACCCTTCGGGATCAGGATCGGTTCGAGCCGTGGTTCGACCGGATCCTGGTCAACATCTGCCGCGACAAGCTACGCAAAAGCCGCAGGGTCCGGCTCGAGGAGTTGAACGAAGAACTTGTCGTCTATGTCGAGGATCCATTCCGGGCGGCGCTCGCGCGTGCCGAGGTCGAGAAGCTGATGCACGTTCTCAGTCCCGACCAGCGGATCGTGGTCGGCCTGCGGTTCTGGCGCGATCTCTCGCTTCAGCAGATCGCCGACCTGGTCGGGGTGCCTCTCGGGACCGTCCAATCGAGACTCCACTACGCACTGCGGGCGATGAGGGACGAATCCGAGCGGGCCTCGCAGGCCCGGTCCATTCCCGCGGAGGCAAGGCGATGAAGGCGATGAACGAGAAGGAACTCGAGGAGCGCCTTCGCAGCGTGGTCGACGGCCCCCAGCCGTCCGCCCCGCCGGCGCTACGCAACTTCCTCCGCCAGCTGCCCGAGACCGCGCCGAGCCGGCCCTGGCCTCTCGCCCGGCTCGCCGGCGCGTTCGGCGGCCTGCGCGGCCTGGTGGCGCCCATGCCGGCGGTCCGGCGTGCCAAGTTCGCGTTCGCGGTTTCGGTGGCCGTGGTATTCGGGCTCATAGGCGGCGGGCTGCTCATGTCGGCGCGCCAGCAGCACACGCTGCCGGCTGCAACACCGCCCGTCGCCACGACGGCGACCAACGCACCCACGCCGCGACGCTCGACGGAGTTCTGGCCGCCCAACAAGTTCGTGCTCAAGAACGTCACCGGCTTCCAGTGGTCCGGCATCCTCTCGAACATGGATGGCAACTACACCCAGGCGATGCCGGTCTCCGCGGTTGCCCTCAAGGGCGGCGGATACATCGGCGTATCGACGGACGAGTACGGCAAGAACGGTCTGGTCTTCTCTCCCGATGGCATCTACTGGAACTGGGATCCCGCGACCGAGGTCGATCCCGCCGGGGTGATGCTCGCGTCCATTGCCACCAACGGCAAAGGCCAGTACGTCGTCGTCGGTGACGTCGTAGCCCAGGACGGCTCGAAGGACGGGCGCATCTACACCTCCGGCGACGGCCACCAATGGACGGCGGTCGCCAACGCCACGCAACTGTTCGGCGGAACGGCCATCCGAACCGTCGTCTACGGCCCCTCCGGTTACGTGGCTCTGGGCTGGAACGATGCCGATCCGGCCAGCAGAACGGTTCGCGAGTGGATCTCCTCCGACGGCGTCCACTGGAGCCTCATGGCCGGAGTGCCGATCGCCGGAACCGGCGCGTACGTCATTGCCGTGGACTCCGGCTACGTCCTGTCGGGCACGGCGCAGGCCGCCAACGACGCCGCGCCCCCCATCTGGTTCTCTGCCGACGGCCATACGTGGCTCCGGGGATACTGGAAGGACAGGGAGCGGAACCCCGTGGCCCCGATTGCCGTCGGGCCGATCCTCAGCGCCACCTCCACCGCCGACGGCATCTTCGCGACCGTACTTGCCCCGGACGGCTCCGGCACGACGCTTCTGTGGGGGAGCCCGGACGGTATGGATTGGGCCCCCATCTCAGGCGTGGACATCCCGGACCTGATGTCCATCGCCTCGATTGAAGGTGCGACCGGACGGCTGCTGGTGGCAACGAACAAGGCGATGGACGGCCACGTCTACGTTTCCAGCGACGAGGGCGCCACCTGGTCGATCGCGAGCAACCTCTCGACGCTGCCCGGGGCCCCGCTCGCTCAGACGCTCCTTCAGCTCGGCCCCGATGTGCTGTGCTACGGACACCAGGCCTACATGATGGGTATCTGGCTCGGCTATCCGGCGGGCTAACAGCCGGCGACGCTCCGCCTGGCGGCGCTCGCCTGGCGGCGCTCGCCTAGCGGCGCTCGCCTAGCGGCGCTCGGCGGCCTCGAGCCGAACCCGCAGCTTCTCGAGCCGCGCCTTCCGCTCGCGCGCGAACCGTTCGATCGCCTCGAGGATGTGGCCCGCATCGAGGTGGGCTTCCTCGATCACTTCGTCGACCGATCCGCCGGTCCGCCAGCGGTCATCCCAGTCCGAACTGAGCGAGTACTCGCGCACGACCGGATCGTCGGCCCAATCCCGCATCAGCTTGTAGGCGCCGTTGGTGATCACCATCGAGTCGAGCCGGTCGGCGGGCTCGATCGTGGCGGTCCGATAGGCCTCATTCTGGCGGGCGAACAGCTGCGGGCTGATCGCCGCGACCACCTTGACGTTGAGCTGCCGTGCATCGAGTTCGGGCAGGACGCGAACCAGGTTGGCGGTGCTCATCGTCCCGCGCACGAACACTGTGCCCGCCTTTGGCTGGTCCGCGCGGAACGGCCGCATGACGTACGCGCCGCGCGCCGCCGCGAAATGGCTCGGCATTCCGAGTGCAGCGCGGTCGGGGATCTCGATGGCAGGCCGCGTGAGGTGGATGGCCACGATCGGCACGTCCGTGGCGAATGCCGCCGCCAGCACAACCGGCACCTCGTTGTATTCCCAGGGATGCAGGTCGATGACGTGGCCTTCGGGGAACAGCTGCGTCACCCCCGGCGAGAAGATCCCGAAGTGCGTCCGCGAGTCCTCGGCGGTCTCCGGTCCCGAGTGGCCGGCGACGTACAGGATCTGGCCGACGCGCAAGTCGCAGTCCTGCGCGAGCTGACTGAAGAGGCGCATCGGGCCGTACTTGAGGTATGAGAACGAACCGTAGGTCGAGAAGGCACCCCAGAAGCCCTCGAAATCGGTGAACGGGTCGGCCGCGAAATTGACGCTAGCGAGCCCGGCCATCATGCCGGCGTTGGTGAATTCGGTAATCTCGGTCGGGAGAAGCGCGCCGGTCGGGTTGGTGTCGCGCTCGTACCAGCCGAAGCCCGGCAGCTCCCCGAACGGTCTGGCGAAACCCGCGATGTTGGTCGATTCGGCCAGGTCCGCCGAGCAGGCGATGAACAGCGGCCGGCCGAGATCGCGCCTCGCGACGGCGTTCACATACGAGCCCCAGGCGGCGAGACCGGCCCGGTTGGGCTGCCTGTCGCCCGGCTTCCGCCACATCTCGGCAGGGTATTTCTCGAAATCGAATATCGGACCGAGTGCGGTCTTTTGGGCTTCCGGCTTGCCGCCGAGCCGGAAGCCTTCGATCGTCTCCGGCACGGTTTCCGCGATCTCGACCAGACGGTCCGAGAGCCAGGTAACCAGCGCATCGTCGCGCCGCAGGACGCTCAGCGCCGTCCGGAAGTTCGCCTCGGCCTGGGCCGCCGCAGCCGCGGGATCGGTTGGCGCAGGTTCGTCGACGCCCGCGTATTCGACCCCGTAGCGCGTCATGAATTCCTTGCGCGTCGCCCAGAACTCGGGCGAGTGCATCTTGTGGGGCGTGCCGTGGCTGGCCGCGTCGAACTTGCCATAGCCACGTCCCTTCTGCGTCCGGAACCAGGCCATGGTGGGGGAGTTGTCGGGGTTCTCGCCACGCGCCGCATCCAGGACCGCGTGCGTGACCGCTCTCCATTCCATGCCGCTGTCCGTGCCGGTGACGCGCCAGCCGTACGGTGCGAACCAGTCGGTCGGTGTGCCGTGGACGACCGCGGAGGCGGCCCGTTCGTCTATGCCGAAATCGTTCCAGTCGACCAGGAACACGAGGTTCGAGAGGCCCAGACCCCAGGCCGAGTTCTTCGTTTCATGCGCGGCGCCGGGCGTGAGGCCACCCTCGCCTTCGACGACGAAAACCTTGACCTGCCCCGCGCCGGCCAGCTTCAGTGCGAGCGCCTGCCCTGCCGCCGGCGGCATGCCGTGGCCCGAAGGTCCGGTATTGGCCTTGAAGAAGAGCGTCCGCCCCGCCATCTCGGCATGGCCCGGGAGACCGCCGCGATGCCTCAATGTCGGAAGGTCCTCCCACGTCAGGGCATACCGTCCGTCTGCGGGGAAGGCAAAGCGCGCGTCGGCATCGCGCTCCGCCCGCGCCCGAAGTCCTTCGTTGAGTACCGCGAGCGTGGCGTAGACGAGCGGCACAACGTGGCCCGCGGAAAGCACGAAACGGTCGCCGAAGCGGAGCCACGGCCGGCGGATGTCCCATCGCATCGCGCCCGAAAGCAGCAGCGCCAGGAGCATGTGGACTTTCGATCGCGAGCCGCCGGGGTGGCCGCTCTGGCGGTAGTCGAGCGACAGATCGATGCACTCGTCGACCAGGTCCTTCAGGACCTCATAACGCTCGAATTCGCTCTCCGCGCGCCGGACCAGCATTTCGAGGCTTGAGTCGCCAGCAGGGCGGTCGAACGTAGCCACGGCAACCTCCTGGACCGGACCGTCTTCAAACCGAGAGCCGAGTTCATCCTAGACCAGCATGTTCCGCCGGTCCCAGAAAGCCCTGGTCGACTCGGGCTACGGCTGGGTAGAGGGCGCCGGTGGAGCGCCGCAGGCGTAGTAAGGGTGCAGCAGCGACGAGGTGCAAACCTGGTACTGGGCCGCCGGATCGCTCGAAGTGGTGTGGTCCGGCCCGAAGAACGGGTACGCCGCCACTATCGAGATCACCAGGTAGGCCACGAGCAGCGCCAGGGGATTAACCCGCCGCCTCAGCAGCCACCAGGTCATGACCACGAGACCCAGCGCCAGCGCGCCCGGGAAAAGCGGATCGAGCACCGCCGCCTGCAGGTTCATCTGAGCGCCGGCGATCGTGACCGTGGGCGCCAGGTTCACGACCACGAAGGTCGCGGCCAGCGCGCCGAGAACCATGTTGCCCATGACCCCCGCGCCGATCAGGACGCGATCAATCGTGCCCGACCGCAGGATGTCGGTCACGAAAGCCCGGCCGCGCGAGTAGCCCTGCATCCAGGCCGTGTAGCCGATCGCCACGATCACGACGGAAACCAGGACGACGTAGATGATCGCGCCGAGGGGATTGCCGGTCGCTCCGGCGAGCGTGGGTACGGCCGTGCCGGTCGCCTTGCCCCCCGCGATGCCGATGCCGAGCGCGAGCAGGATCGGCGTCAGCGTGCTCTGGCTGAGCGTGTCGCCGATGCCGGCCATCGGACCCATGAGCCCTGACTTGACCGAGTTGATGGCGTCGTCGTCGATTGCGGCCCCGTTGGCCCGCTGCTCCTCCATGGCGATGACGGTGCCATGCACCACGTTGCCGAAATTGGGCTCGGTATTGAAGAAGACCAGGTGCCGCTTCAGGGCGGCGCGGATGTCGTCCTCGGAGCTGTAGAGGCGGCGGATGATCGGGGTCATCGCGTGCGCAAAACCCGTTCCCTGGAGGCGCTCGTAGTTGTAGTTGGCGTGGGCGAAGAAGGTCCACAACGCCCACGATTTGAGGAGGTCGCGGCGGGTTACCCGGATGGCCAGGCCCGGGGCGGGGACGGGGCCGGGAGTGGCGGCTGTGGTCTGGGCACCCCCGGGAGCCGCCGCGATCTGGGCAGCCGCGACGATTTCGGACGCAGTTTCGGCTGCCGGCTTGGCCGGTCGAACGAAGCTCAGATGGAGGTAGGCGAGGGCGAGTCCCAGCGCCGCAACCACAACCAGCGAGATCGAGTTGTGGGTGGCCGTCATCAGGATGAAGCCGATGAAGAAGTAGGGGATCGCCGAGCCGCGGAAGATGAAGCGCATGTTCAGGGCGATGCCGATGGCCGGCAGAATGCCTCCGGCGATCACCAGGCCGTTGACCGTCCACGGCGGCAGCGCGTTGAGCGCGTCCTGTACAGCGGAGGGGCCGTTGAGCGCCAGCAGGAACACGGGCACGAAGCTGGCGACGAACAGGAAGGCCTGGCCCGGGACCAGATTCATGAACGCCACGCCGGCGATGTCGGCCTTTTCGGCCCGCGCGTCGGCCCAGTGGGCGAATACGGAGTCGATCGCCATCCGGCCGTAGAAGATGATCGTGCCCAGGAGACCGAGGCCGAAAGCGATCGCCACGGCCTTCGTGGGATCGAGCCCGCTGGCCAGCGCCACCGTCGTGCCGATCCAGCCCGCCAGGCTCGCATCCGCCGGAACGTTGCCGCCGGCCGAGATGAAGCCCAGGTACGGAACGTTGATCGCGGCCCCGATCAGCGTTCCCTGGGCCGGATCGCCCAGGATCAGGCCGACGAGGAAGCCGGCGACTAGCGGGCGGTAGAGCGTGAAGAACGCCAGCCCGAACAGCCACGGGCTGTTGGCCAGGTAGTAGCCGATCGCGATCAGGGCGGCCTGCAGGATGTTGACCGTGATCCCGTGTGGTTGCCGGCCGCGCGTCGCACCGTTGGCCGGCAGTCGCCGCCAGGACGGCCGCCGGCAGGACGGCCGCGAGCAGCATCGCCAGCATGACGCCGCGCCACCGCGAGCGGCGCGACCGCCGCGGACTTCCTGTGCATGTAGCTCCTCTCGAGGCGTGGGCTCGGCCGTGCAGGCGGTGGCTCAACGGTTCGAATCCAGCGATCGGAACGGGATCGGCCGGTCGTCGGCGACGATCTGGATCTCGACGCGAGTGCCCAGCTTCTCAAGCTCGCGCAATGATTCGAGCTCGTCCGGGCTGACCGAGATCGTCTTGTGGAGGCGGCGGCGGCCCGGGCCCGCGCCCATGCCGCCGAGGTCGACGACCTCGATCGGCACGCCGGCCTGGCGAAGGCCGAGGACCGTCCGGGGCGAGCGGGCCAGCACGATCACCGGCTCGGGCGACGAGGCCAGCTCCAGGCAGCGAGCCGCTCCGTCGGCCGTCCCGTAAACCTCGACGGGCACACCCTGCGGAGCCGCCAGCATCAGGACCTCGCGCAGGAATTCGTCACGCGCCGTGGCGTCGTCCACGATGACGATTCGATCAGCGTCGAGCGCGCGCAGCCAGCCCGCCACGACCTGGCCGTGGATGAGACGGTCGTCGATACGGACGAGGCGGAAGCTCATGCGTCGCCGGGAGCGCTACGAGGCGCGACGGGCGCGGTGCCGAACCGTCTCGGTGATCCCGGCACGCCCGAGATCCAGCAGTCGATCGGCGAACGAGTCGTCGAGCGTGTCGGTCGCGAGGGCCGCTTCGACGACCATCGGCAGGTTCGTGCCCGCCACGGCCACGACTCTCGGTGACCGCCGCGCTATCGACGATGCCACGTTGAAGGGCGTACCACCCAGCAGGTCGCACAGGACGAGGACGTGGCGGCCGTCATGGCCGATGGCCGCGCGCATCTTGTCGGCGAAGCTGTCGGGGGTTTCGTGCGGGTCCAGGCCGACGGCGACGGCGTCGGGAATCGTCCCGCAAATCAATTCCGCGGTGGCGAGCATCGCCACGGGAAAAGAGCCATGGCCGGCGAGGACGATTCGGAACCCGCGCAAGTCGATTCCTCCGTTGTGGCAGCTTGACTCTGGCAGTCATTCCTGCAAGTATTTTCACGCAAGCTCTTGCAGCCAGTCGTCGACCGCTATGTTCGCGGCTTGGGGCGGAGCTTGTCAAGGGAGGGCCGAATCGGTGTCGATGGACGATAGAGAGATTCGACGAGGAGCTGGCGCCGGGGGTGCCGAAGCCTCCGATACGGGCATCGCCGACGCGGCCGGAACCTCCGCGCCGGCCGCCGGTCCCGCCTCGGCCGCCGGTCCAGCCTCGGCCGCCGGTCCCGCGTTGGCCGGAAGCTCCGGACCCGGCGCCTCGGGCAGCCCCCGGGAGATGCTCCGGTTGGTCGCCGAGCTGTATTACGCCCGCGACATGGGCCAGCCTGAAATCGCGGCACTGACCGGCTTCTCGATCTCGAAGGTGTCGCGCCTGCTTTCGGCCGCCCGGTCCGCCGGCGTCGTCCGCATTTCGGTGGAAGGTGCCCCGGTCGAGCCGACCCCGCTGGCGCGGGCGTTGTCGGCGGCCCTCGGCATCGAGGTTTGGGTCACGCCGGGCCACGAAACCGCGCCGCCTCTGGCCGCCCGGCTGTGCGGAGTTGCGGCCGCGCCCCGGCTGGCGGAGGAATTGCCGGCCGACGGCGCTATCGGGCTCACCGGCGGGTTCACCGTCGAAGCGCTCGTCGGCGCCCTGCCCGAGTCCAGCCGGCCGCGTGCGGTTGTCGTGCCGCTGGTCGGCGGCTGGGACTCGAGCAACCCCCACCTCAACAGCAACGAGATCGCTCGCCACATGGCCGAACGCATCGGGGCGAGCGTGCGGTTGCTCCACGCGCCCGGCCTGCTGGACAACGAAGCCACGACGCAGGCGCTCCTCGCCGACAGCGCCGTCACCGCCACTACCCGCTTCTGGGGGGAGCTGCGGCTGGCCCTCGTCGGCATGAGTGGAGCGCCCAGGTTTGCCCCCGGCTACGGCACCGTGATGGATCGCCTCGACGAGGAAGGCCGCGACAGGCTTGCCTCCCGGGGCGCCGTTGGAGACGTGGCCGGCCACCTCGTCAGGCTGGACGGATCGTTCGTCCAGGACGAGTGGGAACGGCGGACCATCTCGATACCGATCGAGCAGCTGCGCTCGGTGCCGCGCGTGGTGGGCATCGCTGCCGGGATGAACAAGGTGGAGACGATCGTGGCCGGCGCCCGAAGCGGTCTCCTGCACCTGCTGATCACGGACGAACCGACCGCGGCGGCGGCGCTCGGCCTGATCGGATCCGGGCACGCCCCAGCCTGACCAGACCGGGGTTACCCGGACGACCGGACGGTCCAGCGGCACGCCAACAGATCCACGGAGCGGTTGTCACCCGCCGGCGACGCCAGGACGATCCCCGGAGCAGCGGCCTCGCCGTGTGCCGGCTTCAGCCGCACTGTGTGTCGGCCGAGGCCGGCATCGCGCGCCCCGGCGCCGGCAAGGGATGGCCGGAAGCTGAGCCGGGCGCCTCGGGCAAACTTCCGAGTCGTGCTCGAAACGTCTGCGACGGGGAGCTCGATCACTTCCAGGCGGACCGGTCCGCCGATCGGATGGCGCTCCGTGCTCCGGAAGGCTCGATCTGCGGCCGTCCACTCCGCCGACGAGGCGTCGTGTTCGATCAGAAATGGCGGCTCGGTCGGCCCCAACGCGTCGCCGATCGCCAGCCGCCAGCGGACAATTCCACCGTCGGGGCGCCTGCGTTCCCCCGGCATCGGGTCGCCCAGGGGCGCGCCGATCCCACGCAGAGCAGCAACATCGGCGTCGATGGAGTCGGTCGCGATCGCCCAGGTCGCGAGTCCTCCGCCGCGTTCGAGGGCGGCAATCGTGGCGAGACCCAGCCAGGACTCCTCGGCCACCTCTCGATCGGCGATGGAGACGAGTTCGACGTAGGTGTCGCCGAGCCAGACGAGACGATTCCGCGTGCCCAGCGTCGGATGGCGGCCGCCACCGGTCGAGGCCAGCCCGACTCGCCGTTCGAGCTCGCCGGCGGCATCGTCCAGATCCGGGACCGCGATTACCAGGTGGTCAATTCCGAGCAGCACCCTTCGAGCGTAGCACCGTCTCCCCGCAGCCCGAGGGCCCCGGTACCGGCCCGGTCCGCGGCTGCGCAGAGTGCGCTCCGGGCCGATGCGGCGAGGTTATAGTCGGCTCGACGCCGCGCGGCGTGATAACGAGGGCTTCGGGATGTCGGTTCAGCGGCAAGCGGATCTTGCGGGCGGCGGCGCGGCGAGCCGCGGGCCGATCGCTTTCGGTTCGATCGGAGCGGTCCTGGTCCTCGGAGGGGTCGCCTCGATCGTGACCGGTTCGCCCCGAGCCGCCCATGGGTTGGCGCCGCTGACCGGCCTGGCCGACCTCGGAGGCAGGTTTGGCGAGTTCTCGTTGCTGATGTCGGCGGCAATCGCGGCTCTCGTCGCCGCGACGGTCGTCGCGCTTCTCGCCTCTCGGCGGCTTCGGTCGGGGCCGGCCGGTCTCGAGTTGCTGGTGCTCGGCGGAGCCGCCGAGATTTGCCTCCTGGCGGCGGGTTCCCGGGTCGGATATGCGGTCGACGGCACGGTTCTGCCGGCCGCGGTCGCCTGTCTGACCGGCGGCGCTGCGCTGATAGCAGCCGGAGTAGTCTCGATCCTCGAACCGGTCGTGGCCCCGATCGGGTCCCGAAGATGAGCGCTTCGACCGGGCGCGCGGGCGGCCCGAACTCGTCCCCAAGGCGGCGCCTGGGGGCAATGCTCGCAATCGAGGCCGTCGCTCTCTGTTTCGTGCTCGCCTCGGCTCCGGCGGCCTGGATCTGGCTGGACGGGTCGCGGCCGAGCGATCTCGCGGCGGACGCGTCCGGTGGGCCCGGCGGCTCGAACGGCGCGGCGCCGACGTTTTCGGTCTCGGGCGCACCCGTGAAATCCGCCGCCGATGCGCCTTCTGAGGCCCCGACGCCGACTGTGGCCGAGACCGCCCCGCCCACACCGACACCCATTCCTTCGCCGGTGGGCACCGGCAGCTGGGCCGCAGGGCCGAACCTGCCGTTCACGGTCTGGGGTGCAGGCAGCGCCGTTCTCGCCGACGGCCGGATGCTGGTTGTCGGCGGCACGTCGGCCGCGAGCAGCGTCAAGGCGACGGCGAGAGCCGAACTCTTCGACCCGGGGACCGGTCAGTGGTCGGCAACAACCGACATGCTCCAGGCTCGGGCGTACCCGATGGTCGTGAAACTGAACGATGGCTCGGTCCTGGTTGCCGGCGGAGCGTTCAACGGCGCCCCGATAGCCGCCGCCGAGCGCTACTCGCCCGACTACGGCGGCTGGATGCAGGCCGGCACGATGAACTCGCCGCGGACCCAGGGAACGGCGACGCTGCTCCAGGACGGGCGCGTCCTCGTCGTCGGCGGCGGGACTGTCGCGGCGCCCAGTTTTGCGGCCACCGCCAGCGCCGAGATCTACGATCCGGCTACCAACTCCTGGAGCATGGTCGCCCCGATGTCGCGGCCGCGGACGCTGCAAACGGCCACTCTCCTGAACGACGGCGAGGTCCTCGTGGCCGGCGGGGCAACCGCATATACCGGATCGCTCGGGACGGTCACGGCCTCGGCGGAGATCTACGACCCGCGTGCGGACGCATGGCGGGCGGCGGCACCGATGTCGGCGGCGCGGTACATCGGCTCCGCCGCAAAGCTGGCCAACGGACAGGTGCTTGTCGCCGGCGGTTGGTCCTACACGACCGACTACGACCCGAGCCTTTCGACGGCCGAGATCTACGACCCGGCTTCGAACAGCTGGACGGCGAGCGGGTCCATGTCGACCGGCCGGGCTCGCTTCGCCCTCGTCACCCTGGCCGACGGCCGGTTGCTGGCGGCGGGTGGCGTCGGGCCGACATATCGAATGCTCGCCACGGCCGAGCTCTGGGATCCGGCGACCGGTGGCTGGACTGTGACAGGCTCGCTCCCCGCCGCGGTCATGTGGCCGGCGGTCGCCGTCCTGCCGGACGGCCGAGCGCTCATTGCCGGCGGAGCCCTCGATACCCTGGCCAACCGGACGACGGACGTCTGCGCGCTCTACGCCCCGCTGCCCCGCTGATGTCGATTGCCAGGACTCGCGTAGGGATCGTCGGCTGCGGCGACGTCGCTCACCGCCGTTACCTGCCGACTCTGGCCGCGCTGGCCGATCGCGTCGAGGTCGTGGGCTGCTGCGACGCGCGCCCCGAGGCCGCCACGCGAGCCGCGGATGCCGTACGGGCCTGGTCTCCCGGAGTCCGCGCCTTCGATCGTGTCGGCGACCTGGCGGCCCTTCGACCGGATGCCGTCTTCAATCTGACCCCCGGGCCGTTCCACGCGGAAGTCACGAGCATCTGCCTCGAGGCGGGCGGCCACGTCTTCTCCGAGAAGCCGCTCGCGTCGTCGGTGGAAGAGGCCGGCGCGCTGATCGAGGCGGCCCGATCCCGCGGTCTGCTTCTCCTGTGCGCCCCGGGCTCGGCTGCGACCCGCCGAGTTCGCTGGCTGGCCGAGGTGGCTGCCTCGGGGGCCATGGGCCGGCCGACCCTGGCAGTCGGCCAGTTCGCCGGTTTCGGTCCGGCAGGCTGGGACCAGTACACCGGCGACCCGACTCCCTTCTACGGCCCCAAGGTCGGTCCGGTCTTCGACCTCGGCATCTACCGGCTCCACGAAATGACCGCCGTGCTCGGCCCGGTGCGCCGCGTCCAGGCCATGGGTGCGATCGCCGTACCGGTGCGGACCGTGGTCGCGGGCAGGCTGGCCGGCAGCACCATCGAGGTCACCGCCCCCGATCACGTGCTGATGAACCTCGAGTTCGCCTCCGGCGCGCTGGGTCAGTTGCTTTCCAGCTTCGCTGTGGCTTCGACCGAGGCGCCTTACCTCGAGGTTCATTTCAGCGGCGGCTCGATCGCTTTCACCGGGGATGCTTTCGCGGTGGCCTCCGCGCCGCATGTTCACCATCTCGACGCCGGAACAGCGGATCGGGCCGCGAAGATGCCGCGTCTCGAGGCCGATCCGCTTTCGATCATCGAGACCGGTGCCGCTCACTTCGTGGCGTGCGTCCGCGGCGACGAGACTCCGATACTCACCGCCGAACACGCCAGGCACGTGCTGGACGTCGTCCTGCGTGCCTACGAGTCGATCGCCGACGGCCATTCCCGGGAAATCGAGACTACCTTCCAGGTCGCCTAAACTGGGTGCGACCGAAGGAGGCACAGATGACGCAGGAGTCCGGGTCCTCTCAGCCGGGCGACCCTCGCCCGGCAGCGGGTTATCCCGGCCCCGAACAGGCGCCGGACGCCGGCTACGGCGCGGCCGATCCCGGCGCGGCCGGCCCAGCAACGCCCGGTGCCGCGGCCGGGTTGCCCGACTCTTATCCGTATAGTGCCGGCCCCCCGCCGCGCGGCGTCTCGGGCTACTGGGGCCAACCCGACTCGGCCACCCGGGCCGGCAACGCCGTCAACGCCGTCTCGATCGTGCAGCTGGCCGCCGGGATCGCCGTCCTGATTTCGCTGCTCTTTGTCTGGGCCGATGTTTCGTTCGGCTTCCTGGGCAGCTCTACGCCCGGATCCTCGACGTTCGTCGCTCTGGCCACGAATTCCGACGGCTTCTCGCAGTGGTGGCTCGACCTCGTCCTTCTGGGGGTCGCGCTGGCGCTGATCGCCGCGATCGTGAACTTGTCCATGCGAGAGACCTCCCGGACCGCTTCGGCCGCGGCGCTCATCGGATTCGGGCTGACACTCGTGGGCGCCGGCTACTTCCTCTCGGCCGGTATGGCCTGGGACTACTCGATCCTGTCGCCGGGTCCCGGCGTGTACCTCTGCCTCGTGGCTGCCGGGGCGGGTGCGCTCACGGCCATGTCGCACCTCGCCAATCCCAGGCTCGGCGGCACCCAGCCCGCGACCGCGACCGCGAGGCCGACAGGATATTGGGCCGCGCCGCCGCCCTGGGCCGGTGCCGCGCCGCAGCCGCCGGCCGGGGCGTGGCCGCCTCAGCAGTTCCCGGCGCCGCAGCCCTCCGCGCCGCAGCAGTTCGCGCCGCAGCCCCTCACGCCGAGATACCCCGCGCCGCCCTACTCCATCCCTACCTACCCCGCGTCGCAATACGGTTCGCCGGCGCAGATCGTCGTGCTCGAGGCGGGCCGGTCACGGATGCGCTCCGTCCGGCCGGGGGAGCAACTCCTCGTGGGCCGCGATCCCGAGGCCCAGGTTTGCCTCGCCGACCCGGCGGTCCAGCCGCGACACGCCATGATCGAGCGACGCGGCAACGCATGGGTCGTGCGTGATCTCCAGACGGCGAGCCCGTCGCGTCTCATGGATGCCTCCGGCTGGGTGGGCCCAATCGGAGCCGAGACGACTCTCGAAGCCGGTCAGCTGCTGATCGGCGGCGTTCTCCTGACGCTCTACCCCGGGCAGCGCTGACCCCGCCAGGCGCGCCGAAACGAGCCGCAGAAACGTCGGGTTCAATCTTCGGTACGATCTCCCCGGCATCGGGCCGGTAGCTCAACGGTAGAGCAGGGGCCTTTTAAGCCCTTGGTTGTGGGTTCGAGCCCCACCCGGCTCACCAAATCCGATGCCTACTGGCCCAGGTCCGCGAGGGCGGCGAGGAGTTGGGTGTCACCGGAAGACTGGATCTGCGCGGCCGTGACCTTGCTCATGTCCGCCGGATCGATCGGCTGTGCGGTCGAGGGCAGGTCGACCGACTGATCGGGCTTGATGCCGACGCCGAAGATCGCGTGCCCATCCGGCGTCAGCCAATCGGCCGTGCCGAGGAACAGCGCCGATCCGTCCGAAAGCGTGTACTGCTGCAGCACCGTGCCCGTGCCGAAGGTCGTGACGCCCACGATCTTGGCCCGGTGGCTGTCCTGCAGCGCGCCCGCCACGATCTCCGCGGCGCTGGCGGTGTTGTGGTCGACCAGCACGACCATCGGGATGGCGGTGTGCTTCTCGCTCTGGTCGACGTTCTGGTCGGTTTCCTTGCCGCTTGCGTCGCGCTGGATATACACGACCCCGCTGGTCAGGAAGTGGCTTGCGACGCCGATCGCCTCACTGGCCAGGCCGCCCGGATTGCCGCGCATGTCGAGCACGAGCCCGGTCGCGCCGTTCGCCGCCGCCTGCTGGATCGCGGTCTCCAGCTGGTCGCTGGCGCCCGACGCAAACTGGATCAGAGCGATATCGGCCACATGAGTGCCCGGGACCATGCCGAATTCCACCGACGGTATGTCGAAGGACTCACGGACGATCGAGATATCCACGCTCGCGGTGGATCCGGCATGGATCACCGTGAGCGTCACCTTCGTGCCTGCCGCGCCGCGGACGGCCGCACTCAATTGGTCGATCGTCAACCCCGCGGTGCTCTTGCCGTCGACGGCGGTTATCTGGTCTCCGGCCTTGACCCCGGCCTTGTCCGCCGGCGAACCCGAGATGACGCGATCGACCGCCGGAGTCGCAGCCGAGAGGTCGAGGACGACGCCGATCCCGACGAACTGTCCCTGAAGGTCGGTTTGTTCCTGCTTGAGCTGGTCGGGTGTCAGGAAGCGGGAGTGGCCGGTGTCACCCAGGCTGTCGACGAGCCCGGAAATCGAGCCGTACAGAAGCTGCTGGTCGGTCAGGGACGCGCGGCCGACGAAATCGGATCGAATGATCTGAAGGGCCTGCTCGTAAACGCCGAAATTCGACAGCGGAACCTGAGAACTCGTCTCGCCGAAGGCGAGTCGGTCGGTGACCAGCCCGCCCGAGAATGCGATCAAAGCGATCGCGACGACGATCAAGATCTGGGGCAGTCTGCTGGGCCTGCGCCGGTTGTACGTCTGGGCCTGCGGCGGCCACCCGTACGGCTGAGCCGTGGGCGGCCAGGACGGTTGCGGCGGCCAGGCCGGCGGCTCGGCGTCAAGCGGCCGCTGAGGCGGCCAGCCGGTCGGCTCCGGGGCGCGCCAGTCGGACGCCGGCATCTGGGCAGGCCAGGCCTGCCACGTCGGCGCATCGGCAGGATTCGGTTGCGAAGCATTCTGTTCGGCCCCTGCCGGCGCCTGGGCTTCGGTGGATCCCGAAGCCTCGGTCGAGTCGGGCGAGTCCGTCGGCGTCCCGAGGCCGTCTTCGGGCGGAGTTGCGCCCGACTGTTCGGGTGTCTGTTCGTCGTCGCCGATGCTCATGAACGGCCTCCAGATGGATTGATCGCACCATCATGGCGCACCTTGCTTCCCTGAGCGGAAGTCTCGTGGGATGCGTCTCGTGGGCGGCGTACGATGGCGCCATGGCCTGGCGTACTCATCCGAGCGATCTGAAACCAACAGTGCTGGTCCTCGGCGGTTTTCTCACCGCGCCGCCGATGTACCGGCCGTTCGTGGAGCGCCTGCGGGAGCGCGGCGCAGCCGAGGTGGTGGTTTCGAGCGTCTGGACCCCCGACTGGCTGATCGCGGCCGGTCGCGGCTCGGCGGCGATCACGGCGCGGTCGGGGCGAGCGCTGGTGGCGGCCGCGCGGGTCTCCGACGAGCGGTCGGACGGCGCGCCGCTCCTGGTAGTGGGTCATTCGGCGGGCGGATTGATCGCGCGGCTGCTGACCGCCGCCGAGCCGTTCCCGGGCCGGCGGTTCGGAGCGGCTTCGCGCATCGGGGCGATAGTCACGCTCGGAACTCCGCACGCGCTCTCCGCCGGCGCGGGGGTGGGGCGCCGCCTGAACGATATCGTGGCCGACATAGCCGAGGCGGCGGTGCCGGGTGCGTTCTACTCCCCGGAGATCGGCTACCTCTCGGTGGGGTCGCGCGCAATTCGGGGCGATCTGGCTGGCTCGGGCCGCGAGCGAGTGGCGTACCTCCTGTATCGCTCGGTCATGGGCCGCGCGGCTGTGTCCGGAACACGGGGCGACGGGCTCGTGCCGGTTGGAGCGGCGATGCTCAGCGGCGCGCGGCACATCGTTCTCGACGGCGCGCTCCACGGCCAGGGTGGCGGCGGGCCCTGGTACGGCACGGACGCGGCAATGGACGTCTGGTGGCCCCAGGCGTTGGCGGCCTGGCACGAAGCGCTCGAGTGCCGAGCGGCCCGCCGAGGCGAGCCCGGCCCGACGGTTGCCGAGGTGCCCGTCGGTTGACTCGGACCCTTCCGCTCGCTACAGTTCGCGGGCGGGGTGGAGCAGCGGCAGCTCGTCGGGCTCATAACCCGAAGGTCGGCGGTTCGAATCCGTCCCCCGCAACCAATGTCGCGAACAGAAACCCGGCCTCAGGGCCGGGTTTCGTGATTGCGTGAGCGAGCCTGCCTCAGCGGCGCTTCCTGGCGTGGCAGTCGAGGCAGTCCTGGGCCCAGGGCAGGGCTTCCAGTCGCTCGGGGTCGATCAGCTTGCCGCATATCTCGCACACGCCGAAACCACCGGCGTCGATGCGGCGCAGCGCGCTCTCGATCAGGCTGAGGTGTTGCTCTTCGCGATGGCGTAGCTGCTCGCCGCGCTGGCTCTCGGAGACTTCCGTCGCGGCCGCCGTCTGGGCGCCGTGGCCGACCCGGGGATGCTCGACCTCCTGGGCCAGCTCGAGCCGAATGCGCGCGCTTTCGGTCTGGAGCGCGTTGCGAGCGTTTTCGAGGAGCTGCGGGTCCATGGGCGCATCCTACGCTGCTCGTTGGGGTGGTGTGGGCTCTTACGGGCAATTCGCGGCCCAACCGCCGAGCCGGCATCAGGCTCACCGGCCTGCATCTCGAGCCGATTTCCGTTGGGAAACGAGGGCCCTCGTGACGAGCGGGGCCTGCGGCCCTACACTCGGCGGCGGAGCGCCGGCTGAGCCGCAACCAAGCGGTCGACGTCCGGCGGGCGCCAAGGAGAACCTGATGGCAGCTGCCGAAGATCCCGTTTGCGGGATGCAGGTTGATACCGACACCGACCTCAGGACCGAATACGACGGCGAGACCTACTACTTCTGCAGTCGAGGGTGTCTTCTCGACTTCCAGGAAGATCCCGAGAAGTATTTGGACCCTGAGTACGAGCCCAATATGTAGCGTGCGAGGCTCAGCGAAGGCGGCTTGCGTGGTACGCTCATCGCGAGACGACGGAGCGCCGATTGGGCTCCTGATCCGACCCTAGAAACCGCATCACACCCAGGAGAAACCGATGGCCTACGTGATCGCCGAGCCCTGCGTTGATGTCATGGACCAGGCGTGTGTGTCCGTCTGTCCGGTCGACTGCATCCACTTCGATGCCGGCACGGACCGGACGCTCTACATCGATCCCAACGAGTGCATCGACTGCGGTGCTTGCGAGCCGGAGTGCCCGGTGAACGCGATCTTCGCCGAGGACGCGCTGCCCGCTCAGTGGACGAAGTACACCGAGATGAACGCTCTCTGGTACACCGACAAAGACGCGGCCCGTGCTCTGGTCGAGGCCGCAAAGCCCGCCTGAACTTCCGAAATCGAGCTGGCGCCCGGCGAATTTCGCCGGGCGCTTTCGATTCCCGGGCATCCAGATAACCGGCAGGTAAGCGGTGCCCGATAGACTGGGGCGATGCGCATCGTTTCACTGCTCCCATCGGCAACCGAGATCGTCTGCGCCCTGGACCTGCGGGATCAGCTCGTCGGCGTAAGCCACCGCTGCGACTACCCACCGGAAATCGAAGGAGTGCCGGTCCTCACGCGACCACCGGGCAACGGCGCCGGAGAGGCCGTCCCGGTTTCGGCCGCCGCATTTGCGGTCGACGACCTCGGGCCCTTCGAGCTCGACGTCGAGGCTTTTCTGGACAGCCGCCCGGATCTCATCCTGGTCAGGGACGGCGCCGGACCGGGCCGGGATCAGCTTCACAACGCGCTCAAGGAACTCGCCCAACCCCCGGAAGTGGTTTCGCTCGACCCGGTCAGCATCGAGGGCATCTTCCACACGGTGACGACTATCGGCGCGATGGCCGAAGCGGAGGATGAGGCGCTGGGTCTGCTCGAGGTGCTGCGCGAAGACCTCAGCGATCTCGAGCGGCAGCTCATAGACCGCCGGGACGAGGGCATCCGGCCCAGCCGTGTCGTGGTCCTGGAGGGTTTCGATCCGCCCGTCCTGTGCGGGCGCTGGGTTCCGGAGCAGGTTCGCCGCGCCGGCGGCTGGGAGGTGCTCGGCCGCGAAAGCGCGCCGGCCGCAGCCACGACCTGGGAGGCAATCCGCGATATCGACCCCGAGACGCTCATTTTCGCGCCAGCCGGGATCCACCTCCCGGCTGCGAAACGGGCCTGGCAGCGCGCGGAGAAACCAGAGTTCTGGACCGACCTCGCGGCCGTCCGGCGCGGCCACGTCTTCATAGTCGAGCCCGTCTATTTCAGCCGGCCCGGGCCGCGCATCGTCGACGGCGTGGGCATGCTGGCCGAGATATTCGATCCGGACGGTTTCATCGACACCTCGCCCGTGGCCAGCTGGACGCCGATCTTCCAGTAGCCGGGCGGCCGGTAGCCGGTCGCCCGGCAGCCAGTCCGATGCCGGCCGGAAATTTCGGCCCAAAAGCGATTCCCAGCCACCCGGTAATTCAGGATTGCTTCAGCGGTCGGAGCTTGAATATCCCCAGGCTCCTTCCCACTCCTCCCTCTCAGGCGAGATGAACAACCGGGACCGCTTCCCTCCCTCGGCGGCCGGTTGTTCATCCGTTTAAACTGCCGAAACCACCGCCCGGGACCAGCTAACGGCGCCTATACTCGCCAACATGTCGCCACTTTCCAATCGAACGGTCGCCACGATTGGTTCCGGGGTCATGGCCGAGTCCATCATCGCGGGGCTCATTCGGGGCCAGCTCGTCACGCCGGACCACATCGTCGGCAGCGAGCCGCGGCCCGAGCGGCGCCAGGAACTGGAGCGCCAGTACGGCGTCAGGATGACGGCCTCGAACCTCGAGGCGGCGAGCGGCGCCGACGTCGTGCTTCTGTCGCTCAAGCCGCAAACGCTCACCAAGGTCGGCCACGAGCTTGCCGGCCACCTGACGCCCGGGCAGCTCGTCGTGTCGATCGTCGCCGGAGCGAACTGCAAAGTGCTCCAGAACCTGCTCGACCACCGCCCGGTGGTGCGAAGCATGCCTAACACGCCGGCCCAGATCGGCCGTGGCATGACCGTCTGGTATGCGACCCCGGAAGTGTCCGAGGAGCAGATCGACCAGGCCAAGGTCCTGTTGCGTGCCCTCGGCGCCGAGCTGCAGGTCGAAGATGAACGATTCGTCGAGATGGCCACGGCAGTAAGCGGCACGGGCCCGGCTTACGTCTTTCTGGTCATGGAAGCGTTGATCGATGCGGCCGTCCACCTCGGCTTCCCGCGCCATGTCGCCCACGACCTGGTCATCGAGACGCTCGAGGGCAGCACCGCCTTCGCCAAGGCCACCGCACAACACCCGGCGGTCCTGCGGAACATGGTCACGTCGCCGGGCGGAACCAGCGCCGCCGCCATCCACGAGCTCGAATCCGGGCGCTTGCGGACGGTCCTGTCGGAGGCGGTCTGGGCCTCGTATCGTCGGACGGTCGAGCTGGGACTCGACCTCGAGAAGGGGCTGGGCATCGACGAGGGATCCGTCGTCGCGGCCTCGGACGGCAAGGTTGCCGATGCTCGAGTCGGAGACGCAGCCAACGTGAAGGCGTCGACTCGCCGGCGCAACGGGAGCTGAACGTGCCCGGGCTGCTCGCGATCTTTGCTCATCCCGACGACGAGAGTTTCGGCGCCGGCGGGGTCATGGCGCTGGCCGCCTCGGCCGGGAACCCGGTCTGGGTCCTGTGCGCGACGAACGGTGACCAGGGTGGTCGGCCGGGTGAAGTCGGCGTCGATCATTCGATCGATCCCGAGACGCGGCGCGAGGAACTCCGCTGCGCCTGCGAAGCGATCGGCGCGGCCGAACCGATGTTCCTGGGTTATCGCGACTCCGGCATGGAAGGTTGGGGGGCTCCGGAGGGCTCACTGAGCCTGGCCGATCCCGACGAAGTCATCGACCGGATCGTGGCCGTCATCCGCAGGCTCCGGCCCGCGGTCATCGTCACGTTCGATCCGGGCGGCGTCTACGGCCACCCCGACCACGTGGCCTGTTCCGCCACTGCAACCGCGGCCTACCGGCGCGCCGCAGCCGAGCTCGGAGGTCCCGTCGCGCTCTACCACCAGGCCTTGCCGAAGTCTCGGATCGCGGGCATGCAAGCCGCCATGGCCGAGGAGCGCACCCGTTCGGGCGACACGACGCCGCCGGGCGAGGACGACATTCGCCAGCAGGAAGCTTTCGGTCGGCTCGCCCGTCCGGACGAAGAGATCACCACGATCGTGAACATCGGTCCCGTCCTCGAGCGCAAGGCCGCCGCGCTGGCCTGCCACGACAGCCAGATGCGCGGCCGCCGCTGGGACGACACCGAGACCCGCAGGCAGTTCGAGCAGATGTTCGGCACCGAGACCTTCGTCCGGGTCGATCCGCCGCCCCATCCGGGGGAGAAGGAAGACTTTTTCGTCGCGCTGGACCGGGCCCGGCCGTGACCGAATCGCCGCCCAGACTGAATCAGGAGAATGGTCGCCACCGCAGGCCATTTCGTGGCGGCCTGACGATCGAGCAGGCGGCCGCCATCGAATCGCCCCGCGAATTTCGCATCTCCCCCGACGGCCGGCGTGTCGCCTACACGGCCGAGGGAGCTGGGGCCCGGCAGGTCTATGTCATGTCGATCCGCGGCGGCTATCCGGAACAGCTGACCGCCACCGAGAAGCCCGCGTCGGACCCCCAGTGGTCTCCGGACGGACGCCGGATCGCGTTCGTCCGCGAAGACGCCATCTGGATGATCGACGTCGAAGGGTCGCACCAGGCGGTGGTGACGCAGCATCCCGCCGGGAATCGCTCGCCTCGCTGGTGCGCCGACGGCCATCAGATCGCCTTCATCTCTCGCCGCCGGGGCTGGGACCAGCTATGGCTCGTGGATGCGCCTGTGCCGCGTCGCGGCCGGCCCGCCACCCGGCCACGTGCAGCCGAGCCGGTCCCGCTCACCGCGCAGGGCGTGGACATAGACGAGTTCGCCTGGTCGCCCGACGGCCAGAGCATCGCCGTGACGTCGCAGCGGCTCCCGGACCTGCTCACTTCGCAGATCCACATCGTCGAGGTCGCGACGGGTCGGGAACGGCTGGTCGCCGGCGGGTCGGCGTGGGAGACCGCGCCTCGCTGGCTCCCCGACGGCAGCGGGCTGCTGATGGTCTCCGACCAGAGCGGTTGGTTCCAGGTCGTGCAGATCTCGCTGGACGGATCCGAACGCACCGTGCTCACCTCCGGCCAGCACGAACATGGCGAGCCGGGCGGAGGCTGGGGCTACGCGCCCATCCCGTCGCCCGACGGTTGCCGTTTCGTCCACGTCGAAGTCCGCGAGGGGCTCGTGGACCTGCTCGTCGGCGAACTGCCGCGCCCCGACGGCATGCCGCTTGGCCGCAGGAGCCGGCGCAGCAACCACATTGCGGACACCAACGGAGCCGCTCGGACCGATGGCGCCGTGGCCCCGGCGACGCTCCCCATTTCCGACGGTTCGGTCGCGGTGGCGGTCGAGCCACACGTCGCGGGCGTCCGGTCGGCGGTGATAAACCCGTTCGAAGGCGTGTGGATGGCCGCGGGCTGGCTGCCCGATTCCTCGGCCGTGGTCGCCCTTGGTCGGGGCGAGCGCATGCCGGAAGATCTGTGGCTGCTGCCCGCCCCCGAGGAGGCCGCGGCGGGAGTCCGGCCCCGGCAGCTCACCACGTCGATGCCGCTGGTCGTCGACGCTGACCACTTCTCGACGGGGACTCGGATCGCGTTCGATGCCCGCGACGGCCTCCGCATCGAGGGCACACTCTACCTGCCGGCAACGACCAACGGCGACGAAATAACCCGCGTGCCATGCGTCGTCCATTCGCACGGCGGCCCCACCTCCCAGGCATTCCGCGACTGGCTGCCCTTCCGCCAGCTCGTACTCGAGCAGGGGATCGCCTTCCTCTCCGTGGACTTCCGTGGCTCAACCGGCTACGGCCGCGACTTCCGCTGGGCCAACCGCGGCGAGTGGGGCCACGCCGACGCCTTCGACGTCGTGGACGCGGCGCGTTGGGCCGCGGCCCAACCCTGGTGCGACGGCCGGCTGGCCCATTACGGCGGCTCGTATGGCGGCTACATGACGCTCTGCGTCCTGACCGAAGAGCCGTCGCTGTGGCGCGCGGGGATCGACCTGTACGGCGACTCCGAGATCGCCGAGAGCTATCGCCGCGGCGACAGGCTCGGCCGCATCGACCTGGAACGAATGATGGGCCGCCCCGACGACCCCCAGGCTGCCGAGGCATACCGGCGCGGCTCGCCGCTCTACCGGGCGGAACGGATCGAGGCGCCGCTGCTCATCCTCCACGGCCGTAAGGACAAGCGCGTCGTGCCGCTGATGAGCGAGAAGATCGTCGAAGCCCTCGAGATCGAGGGCAAGCACTACCAGGTCCACTGGTTCGACGAAGAAGCCCACGGCTGGCAGAAGCGCGAGAACCGCCGCGATGCCTGGAAGCGCTGCATCGACTTCCTCAAGCGCCACCTGCTCGATCTCGTCGACGAAGACTGAGCGAATCCCATGTGGCGACGCCGGAGTGGAGCCGATCTACTCGACACTGAAGAAATGGCCGCCTTCTTCGACAGGCTCGACCATCTCAATGAAGGCCAGCTCCTCGGCATGCGCGCTGCCTGGCAGCAAACCGACGGCGCCGCGCACCAGGAGGCGTGGGCGGCAGTGCGAGCCGTCGGCGTCGCCCAGGGCCTGACCCGGGAGATCGACCGGGTCCGAGACAAGGCCCTGGCCTGGGCCTCGCGCGGATCGAACGTCGTGCCCTACACGTTCTCCGACCAGATCACCTGGCTGCAGATCAAGATGGAAGCGGGCGAAGCGATCGTCGACGCCGCGCTTGCCGTCGCGCTCGGCGACCGACTCGACGAACAGTCCCATGACGTCCTGATCGAGCCCTGGCGGAGAACGATCGAGCCCTGATCCGCGGCGCCCCGCTGCAACCGGCCGCCCGGTTTCCACTCGTTCGGGCCTGGCGTTGTAGGCTGCCGCCGTGGCGGATCTTCGCGTCGAGTTGCTCGCGGTCGAGGGCTGTGCGCACCTGGAACGGGCCCAGCGCGACCTCGACGGCGTCCTGCGCAAGGGCATCATCGAGGTACCCATCCAGCTGATCTACGTCTCCAGCCAGGACGACGCCGAATTCCTCGGCTTCCAGGGCTCGCCGACGATCCGTATCAACGGCGAAGACGTCGATCCGCGGCCGGAGCTGCCGATCGGACTTGGCTGCCGCATGTATCGCGCCCCCGACGGCGGCCTCGTCGGATCGCCCCCGATCGAACTCATCCGGGCGGCGGTCGAGGCTCACCGGCGCGGCCGATTGCAGCAATTCCAACGCGAGGAAGCCGCTAAAGTGGCCGAATTCGCGCGCGAAGCCGACGCGTCCGAACCCGGTACCGAGGACTGACAGCGATGGGTCTGGTCGAGAGCGTTCGAGTCATGCCGAACCGGACCATGAGATCGTTGTTCATCTCGCTCTCGCACCGCCAGTTGCTTGCTCGCGCCGCCGTCGCCAGCCCGCTGACACGCTCCGTCGTTTCTCGCTTCGTGGCCGGCGAAACGCTCGAGGAAGGGCTCGCGGCTATCTCCCGGCTCCGCCGCGCGGGCCTGCACTCGACCGTGGACGTGCTCGGGGAGTCGGTTACGTCCCCGGAGCACGCGTCGGCCGCCGCCGATCGATACGTGACCGCGCTGGCGACATTGTCGGCCCGGGGTCTGGACGCGAACGTCAGCATCAAGCTCAGCCAGATGGGCCTCGACATCGACCGAGAGCTGTGCCGGACCAACGTCGCGAAGATCGTGAGTGCGGCCCGTGCGGTCGGCGGTTTCGTGCGGATCGACATGGAGGACCACTCGCAGACCGACGCCACGCTCGATATATGGCGCGAAGCCCATGCCCGCTATCCGAAGATCGGCGTCGTGATCCAGGCCTCGCTGCGGCGAAGCGCCGCCGACGTGGACCGGATCAGCGCGGTGGGGGGCAGCGTCCGGCTGTGCAAGGGAGCGTATGCCGAGCCGCCCGGCGTGGCTTACGTCAGCAAGCGGGCCGTGGACCTGAACTACGCTCGGCTGATGGAGCGACTGCTGATTTCCGGGACGTACCCGGCCCTGGCCACCCACGACGCGGCCCTGATCGACCATGCGATCGAGGTCGCGGAGCGCGGGCGGATCGGGCGCGACCGATTCGAGTTCCAGATGCTCTACGGCATCCGGCGGGATCTGCAGCGCTCCCTGGTTGCGCGGGGCTACACCGTCCGGATCTACGTTCCCTACGGCGAAGAGTGGTATCCGTATTTCATGCGCCGGCTGGCCGAGCGGCCGGCCAACGTCGCGTTCATGTTGCGGGCGATCCTCAAGGACAGAGGGCGGGGCGGCCGGTCACGACCGACTGCCTGAGCGCCGGTCAGGGCTTCTTGGCGGTACCCGGAACCAGGGATGCTGTCAGCTGCTCGCAGTGCTCCTCGATGTGCGACACGAGCATGACCTCGATGATCTGCGTCACCGCCATCTCGCCGCGCACCGGATGCAAGCCTCGCCGGACGCATTGCCGATCGTCCATCTCGAGCAGCCTCCGCACCACCCGGTCCAGGCCCGCGTCGAGGCGGACGTAGAGCTCGCCAACGGGCAATGTTCGGTCGCGATCGACGGTCAGCAGGCGTATCAGGTCGTTCGAGGTGCGGCCGAAGGGAACAGGCTCCCTGGCCCCGGCCAGCACTCGCTCGATCTCGCCGAGCCAGTAGGGGAGCAGCTCGTCGATGTGGGCCAGCGTCTCTCTGGCGACCCACTCGCGCGATCGCGGCAACTCCTCGGGCGGGGGCTCGCTCATCTCGACCCGGCCGCGGAGCCGGACGATCCGATCGCGCGCCTGACGCAATCGCTCGATCTGCGGGTGGAGGTTGGACATTGATGCAGATTAGCGAACCGATGCCCGAAGGGGTGCTGCACGTTCGGGTGGCCCAGGGGTATTCCCCGCTGGGCACGCGGCGCCGCGGGATCGATTGCCTAGACTTCCTCGAGTACGATCTGGCGAGACTCGGCGGGGGTCGCCGTCTGTGAGAGCAGCACGCCGACCAGGACGAGCCCGGCGCCCGCGATCTGAAGCGCGTCCAGCCGCTCGCCCAGGAAAGTGACACCAAGGGCGATAACGACCAGGGGTTCCACGGTAGCCATCAAAGAGGCCTGGGCCGCGCCTATCCTCGCCGCGGACGCGTAGAACGCCTGGATCGCGATCGCGGCCGCGAAGACCCCAATGCCGATAAGGCCCGGCCAGGCCTCGGCGGGCACCTGGCCCGGCAGCAACGGTTCGCGGGCGATCAGGGCGATCACGAACATCGTCAGCCAGGTGCCGGTCATCATCACGGCTCCCGCGACCGCCGGCGGCACCTCCGCCCCCTTGCCTTGAGATCGCATATCGGCCGTCTGGCCGGGCCGCTCGCCCGCCATCCAGGCCGTCAGCAAGATGTAGAACGCGTAGGCGATCGGCGATAGGAGCGCGAGCAGTATTCCGACCTGGTTCGTGTCCGGCTTGATGCCGTCGATCGTGAGGATCGCGCCGACCAGCACGAGGCCCAGCGATCCCCAGGCGAGCTTGCCACGCAGCGGATAGCCGAGGCGCATCGAGAGGACCGCTACCATCGCCGGATACGAGTACATCAGCAGCGCGACAAGGGAGATGTTGACGCGCTGGATCGCCGAGTAGTAGACCGTGGCATTCAGGACGAAAAACGCGCCGGTGAACATCAGGCGCGCGACGGTGCGGCGTCCCAGGCAGCGCAGGGCCGCGCGTGCCTTTGGCTGGGCGAGGAGCCAGGCCCAGCTCACGATCATGGCGAACAGGAAGCGCCAGGCAAGGAGCGCGATCGAGTCGAGGCCGGCATGGTTCACGCCTTTGGCGAAGAGCGGCCCGGTCCCGTAGGCGGCTCCCGCGAGCGCGCCCAAACCAATTCCCACAACCCTGCGGCGATCCATCGCGAAAGGCTAGCAGGCGCCCTTTACGACCGCTTCGGGTAGTCGCCGGCGGGCGATTCGGCCCCGTCAATCGGGGCGGTGCGCAGGTACACGAAACCGATGCCCGGATGCACGATGCGATCGCACTAGAGCCCATCCCTCCAGTGGCCCCCCTCAACGAATACGGCCTGAGTACCGCTCAGTAGGTACGAGTGAGTCATATGCCCGATGAAAACCCGCCCCTAGCATTCACGACATTGAGGCGACCAGCATGGTTGCCACGGCCAGAGGTCGATGCGATGTCACGGGCACGGGAAAGCTGCCCCCGGTGTGGGAGACGCCTCGTAAGCACCCGGTTCGACACGACTTTCCGCCTGCCCGACCGGAGCGAGCGCCTCTGTTTCGGCATCCCCGGGGGGCTCTGCGAGGACTGCCACCAGCTCTACATCGACCCCGAACTGATCGAATTGCTCGACCTGAGCCAGGGTCGCTGCGTCTTCGCCATCGAGAGCGACCTGGTTGTCCAGGAGCAGGCCTGGTCCAGCGCCGACTGAGCGGCCCGTCACACGTCGACTTCTCGAAGCCCCCAGGTGCCCGGGGGCTTCGCCCGTTAACGGCCTCGTAGACCAAGGGCCGGTAACGGCCCGGCCTAACCGGCGCGGCGGACCCGCTCGACGATCCAGAGGCTGACCGCAGATCGGCGCCGCAGGTCGCCGCCGCCTTCGCGGCCCTTGAGGGCTCCGTCGAGTTCCAGCAGGCCCTCCAGAGCCGCCTTGAGTTCGGACTGGGTCCAGGTGCGTGCCTGCTCGGTCAGCCGCTCGGCGCGATAAGGGTTCAGCTTCAGGGTTCTGATGATCGTGGCCGGCGGTGCCCCGCCTGCGACCATATCGGCGATCTCGATCAGCTCCTTGATCCGTCGATGGAGATGGACGATCAATACCGGTCCCGGAACGTCGTCCAGGCGATCGGCCAGCTGAGCTGCCTCGGAGGCGCGGCGCATCCCGACGGCGTCGAGGAAGGCCCAGGTGGATCCGGGGACGGCGTCCGCGACGAGAGCCTTTACGTCGTCGGGGCCGATCTGCGCATCGAGTCGGTACAGGGCCAGTTTCTCCAGTTCGGCCACGGCGAGCTCGCCCTGGCGGCGGCGGTCCACGTCGCGCTCGCGGACGTTCGCCCCGACGCGTTCGGCGAGAAGTGCCGCCGCGGCCGGCGAGATATCGATGCCGCGCTCTCGGGCCCGCGCGGAGATCCAGCCCGGCATCTGGTCTCTCGTTGGGGCCTTCAATTCGCGGACGTCACCGCCGGCAGCCGCCACTGCGTTCCGGAGCGTCTCGAGCGAGGCGGGCCGGCGAAATGAGGAAGCCCCGTCGACCAGGTCGAGGAATGCCAGACCGTTGCCCGGTGCGATCGTTGCCAGCGTGGCGGCCAGCCTGGCCGCGAGCGGTTTCGTGGCCACGAGCGGCGCGGGTTCCGCCACGACGACCAGCGTTCCTCCGCCGAACATCGTCGAAGTGGCCACCTTCTCGCCGATCTCCTCGGCAGTGGTTGAATTGCCCGCGAGGCGGACGCGATACAGCGGCTCCCCGTCACCAGCCAGCCGAGCGGCCAGATCGTCCGGGGCGCGCGAGACGCCGTATGAGTCGTCGCCCCAGTAGTAGCCGAGCGGTTCCGTGGGCGTTGTCACGAGGCGGCGCTCCGGGCGGCTTCGATGGCGGGCAGGGTCCAGCGCAGCCGACCGACGTCACGCGGCAACACGTTCGCCATGGCGCACACCCGCTCTTCGATGATCTCGGCTCGACGCAGAACCGCAGATACGGTCTCGACGGACCAGCCGCCACGGGTCTTGCCGGCCCGTTCGGCGGGTGGGTAGCGACGATTCCACGAAGCGAAGCGTTCGGCCATCGACTCCAGGCGTTGGCCCGCCCGCTTGTCGGCATACGCGACGATCAGGGCTTCGGGTCCGGCGCCTGCCAGCCAGGCATCGAACCAATCGCCGTCGGCGAGACGAGTCACCGGGTGCCCGACTATCGCCGGGCCCAGCTCCGGGTATCCGCGATCGGCCAGCCACGAGGCGGAGCCTTCGGCGTGTCTCAGGCCGGCCACAAACGGTTTCACCGAGGCGAGCTTGTCGACGTCATGCAGCAGCGAGGCCGCCTCCGCCAGGCGGCGATCGAGCGATAGACCAACCGAAGATGCCCGCAGCGCCAGCCAGCCGGCCACCTCGGCAACCGCACGCGAGTGGCGCAGGTGCCATTCCGGGGGATCGAGGGATAGGAGCAAGGCCGCGCTGTCTCGTCGGCTCGGTACGGTCATCGACCGAATCGTACAGGAGCGCGGCGACCGTGGACGGCGCAGCGAGCCCGGCGGCGGTGACGCCGGTGGCCGAGGACGCCGTGGGGGTTCGGCCCGACCGCACCGTTACCGCCGCCGCGCTGAGTGTGGTTTCGACAGTGCCTGCTTGATCGGTCCGAAGCACTGTCCCGGCGTGCGCGCGCAACCGCTCGATCGTGGCCGGCGCCGGGTGGCCGTACGTATTGCCCGCGCCGACCGATACAACGGCCACTCCGGGACGAAGAGCCGCCAGCAGCACGTCCGAGGACGCGGTGGCGCTGCCATGGTGAGCGACCTTGAGCATGTCGACGTGCGGCAGGCCCCTCGCGATCAGGATGGGGTCGACGTCATCCTCGGCATCGCCGGTCAGCAGGAAGCGACGTCCTTCGAACTCGCCGAGGAACACGATGGACGAATCGTTGGCCTTGCGGTTGTCGGCCGCCGCGGGGTCGAGGCCGGTCGGCCGCGTGGGGCCGTCGGGCCACAGGACCCGGAGGGAGGCGTCGTCCAGCCGCACGATATCGCCGGTCTTGAGCCCCTCGGGCCGCAGGCCGTGTCCCGCAAGCGCATCGAGCCAGGCCCGATACGCAGGGGTCGAGGCCGGCCAGCCCGACTCGAAGGCCCGGCCGACTCGATAGCGCTCCACGACCGCCACCAGCCCGGAAACGTGGTCGTCGTGCGGATGAGTCAGGACGATGGCATCGATTCTGCGATCCCAGGCCGGCAGATAACGATCCAGGACCGCCATGAGAACCGTGGCATCGGGTCCGCCGTCGATCAGAATTCGGCCGCCCCGATCGCCTTCGAGGAGGATCGAGTCGCCCTGCCCAACATCGAGCACGACGACGTGGATCCGGCCGTCCGGCCGGGCCGCGACCACCGAACCGGCGAGGATCAGCAGGATCGCAGCGCCCGCGACGGCCCATTTGCGCCTGGTCCTCCCGTGGGCGGCCGCGGTCCGACTCGCCCGCCGTCCATCTCCCGGTGTGGTGGCCGCGCCCCGGCGCGCCTCGGGGCGCGGTCTGGAGAGCGCCCGATGCAGCCGCCAGATCAGCCAACCCGCGGCTGCGGCGGCGATCGCATTCGCCGGAAAGGGCAGCGTCTGGTTCGCGCCCGGAATCGAGGCGGCAATCTGAACCACCGCCACCAGGGCCGCGAGGAAGATCCAGCCGGGCACCGCCAGCAGCCCCGTGAGCCACGGGGGAGCCCCGGTCGCCGCGAGCAGTCCGCCCACGAACGCGACGCCGCCCGCGGCCATGGCCGGGGGCACGAGCGGGACGGCGACCAGATTCGCCAGGGGCGCCACAAGCGCGAGCCGGCCAAAGGTGAGAAGCGCGATCGGCAGCGTGGCCGCCTGGGCCGCGAGCGAAACCCCGAGACTCTCCCGGATCGCGCCGGGCAGGCGCGGCCAGCGCTCCTCCAGCCGGCGGGAGAGCGGCGAGCCCCAGGCGACCAGTCCGGCGGTGGCCGTGGCGGACAGCTGGAAGCCCACGTCGGAGATCGTTGCCGGCTCCGCCAGGAGCAGCAGCGTCACGGCCCAGGCGAGCCCGACGACGACGCGCGATCCGCGGCCGGTCTCGACCGCCAGAAGCGCGACGCCGGCCATCAGGGCGGCCCGCACCACCGATGCGGACGCTCCCGCGAACAGCGTGTAGGTGACGATCGCGAGGATCGTCACGACGGCCCGCCGCCTGCGGCTGATCCTGGTGCGGAGGAGCGCCGCCACAGTGGCCGCCACGATCGCAATGTTCCAGCCGGAAATCGCCACGATGTGGCTCACGCCCGATGCCGTGAAAGATGCCGCCACCGTCTTGTCGACGCGATCTCGAAGGCCGATCAGGATTGCAGCCGCGAGCCCTCCCTCCGGCTCGGGCAGAACCAGCTGGAGCGCGTCGCCCGACGCTTGCCGCACCGCCTCGAGCCGTCCCGTCGGGGATTCGTCGTGGCGAATCAGCGTCATGCCCGTTGCGTTGCATGTCGCGGAGATCCCCTGCGCGTCGAGATAGCGGTCGTAGTCGCTGTCGGTGAGGGCACGGACGCGACCGCTCCACGAGACGAGATCGCCGGACGCGAGCCGGGGGTAGGCGGGCATCAGCGCCGAGCACCTCAGCGGCGGATCCACGAGGTCGATCGTGACGACCTGCTGGCCTCGGGTGGTGTGGCCGCTTTCCACCGTTGCCTGCCACGTGCCCGCCGCAGCAGGGAGCGGCGTCGATACATCGCCTCCGACCCCGCCCATCACGACGCCGGCGGCCAGACGCCCCGCCACGAGCGCGGCTCCGAGCGCGGCGACCGAGAGAATCCGTGCCGATTTCCGCCTGCCGGCGGCTTCGCAGGCAAATCCGCATACGGCCAGGCCGGTCGCTGCGGCCGCTGCCACAGCGACCTCGGGGACCGCGGCCCCTCCCAGCGGTGCGTAGGAGCTGGCGCCCGCGGCGACGATCGCGCCGATCGCCAGCCAGGCGGGGCGGGGCAGCACGTCAGCCCGCCGTGACCAGATCGCGAAGCTTGGCCAGAGTCGTCGCCGACAGAACCTTGCGTGTTACGAGATCGTCGACCGATCCGAATGGCTGCTGAGCGCGGGCGGCCAGTATCTTGGCCGCGGTGGCCGGCCCGATGCCGGGGAGCGTGTCGAGCTGCTCGGCCGTGGCGGAGTTCAGGTCTATGAGACCCGGGGCAGCGCCCGATGGCGGCGCAGTCACGGCCGTGTCGCCTCCGGAACCTGCTGCCGAGTCCGCCTGCCTGGGCACGCGGATCACCTGCCCGTCCTGCACCCTGGCGGCCAGGTTGAGTTGGGCCTCGACCTGGCGCGGATCGACGTCGGGCGAGTAGCCGCCGGCCGACGCGATGGCGTCGGCGACCCTGGCGCCCTGCGGCAGCGAGAAGACGCCCGGCTTTGCGACCGCGCCGGCCACCTCCACCACGAGCATAGGTTTCGAGGCGGCCGCGGACGGCTCCGAAACGCGGTCGCCGCTGGATACGACCTCGACTTGCCCGCTCTGCTGGCTCATGGCAAACGCGACAACGGCGAGCGATCCAGCGGCCAGCGCGACCGCGACCGCCAGGGCGATCAGAATCCCCGCCGGCCTCGGCTTCTCCGGCGGGCGGGGAGCCTCGCCCGTTTCGGGCCCTTCGAGCGCTCGCCAGGGCGCATTCGTATCCATCGGCATCTCCGTTCGAAGGTTCCGGCGGGTGCCCCGGACGCTATCGGAGGGCGCTTATCAATCGCTTATCTCGGGGTTAGGCAGCGGTCAAGCAACGCCGCGGAGGCGCCGGGAGCCTCGGTGCCGCTTCGGCCGGGGCTGCCGCAACTCGGTCGCCGCCACTCACCCCGCCGCCCGTGGCGGCCGTGACTCGGTCGCCGCCACTCACCCCGCCGCCCGTGGCGGCCGTGACTCGGTCGCCGCCACTCACCCCGCCGCCCGTGGCGGCCGCAACTCGGTCGCCGCCACTCACCCCGCCGCCCGTGGCGGCCGCAACTCGGCCGGCGCCACTCACCCCGCCGCCCGTGGCGGCCGCAACTCGGCCGGCGCCACTCACCCCGCCGCCCGTGGCTGCCGCAACTCGGCCGGTGCCAGTCACCCCAGCACCGCAAGCGTGTCGCTCCGCGCAACCGTGTTTGACACGCTCAATCGCCGGCGTACTATCCCGGGCAGCTAAATAACCAAGTAGCTAAGTAAAGGACTAACCGGCCGAGTGGACACCCTGAGCGCAACCTTCTCTGCCCTGGCCGACCCGACAAGGCGCGCAATTCTCGCCCGCCTGGCCCTAGGCGACGCCACGGTCACGGAGCTCGCCAGGCCGTTCCAGATGAGCCTCCCGGGTGTCTCGAAGCATCTCAAAGTGCTCCATCGCGCCGGCCTCATCGAGCAAGGTCGCGAGGCCCAGTGGCGTCCCTGCCGGCTGGAAGTCGAACCCCTTCGAGACGTGGCCGACTGGGTTTCGAGCTACCGCCGGTTCTGGGAGGAGAGCTTCGACCGACTGGACGACTACCTGGGCGAACTCCAAGCACAGCCATCCAAACCGCCGGAGGAGATGCCGAAGGCGCGCAACCGGCGCGGCATTGCCGGCCCAGACAAGGGAAAGTGAAATGGCCGAGAAGATCGCCAACCGCATGGCGCTCACGCTGCCGTCCGAACTCGAGATTGCCGTGACGCGCACTTTCGACGCGCCGCGCAGCCTCGTATTCGAGGCCATGACCGGTTGTCAGCACATCTCGAATTGGTGGGGCCCCAGGTATCTGACTTTGGAGCACTGCGAGATCGACCTCCGGCCGGGTGGCGCCTACCGTTTCGTCCAGAAGGCGCGCGACGGCACGCTCCATCCGTTCAAGGGCGTCTACCGCGAGATCGCCGCGCCCGAGCGCGTGGTCTTCACCCAGATCTACGAGCCCTTTTCGGACCAGGAAGCGCTCGTCAGCACGATTCTGGCCGAGAAGGACGGCAAGACCACCCTGTCGCAGACGCTGCGCTTCGCGTCCAGGGAAGCCCGGGACGGCATGGTCGCTTCGGGCATGGAGTCCGGCGAGGCCGAAAGCTTCGATCGGCTGGACGAACTGCTCGCCGAGCTCACTTCGAAGGTGGCGCCGGTTGCCGAGCTGGCCGTAACACGCGAGTTCGACGCGCCGCGCGATCTCGTCTGGAAGGCCTGGACCGAGCCCGAGCGCCTGGCGCAGTGGTGGGGCCCGCAAGGCAGCGAGATCCGCGTCAGGAGCTTCGACCTTCGAGCCGGCGGCACGTTCCACTACAGCATGCAGACTCCGAACGGCCCGGAGATGTGGGGCAAGTTCGTCTACCGCGAGGTAAACCCGCAGGACTGCCTCGTCTTTGTCAATTGCTTCTCCGACGCGAATGGCGGCGTGACGCGCAACCCGTGGATAGCCGGCTGGCCGCTGGAGATCCTCAACACGCTGACGCTCACCGAGCACGAAGGCAAGACCACGCTGACCTTGCGCGGCGGCCCGATCAACGCCTCGGCGGAAGAACTGCAAACGTTCGCGGCCGGAGTCTCCGGCATGCAGCAAGGCTTCGCCGGCACCTTCAAACAGCTCGATCGCTACCTGGCGGAGGCGCTGGCCCGCGCCTGATGCATCGGCGGCGACTCGCCAGGTCGCGGCCGCCTCCGTCGCTATTTGGACGGCGATGTGACACTCCAGGGGGAGAGTCCTGTGACGCACGCGCCAGATATCGCGTCTCCTTCCCGGAGCACAACGATTCCGCGATCGTTCAGGACCTCCAGATTCGGGCTGAAGCGTGCTCGGTAGCCGGCCGGCCACACGACCTCGATACGACCTGCGCCTGGGCCGTTGCTCCTCAACCAGGCAACGTACGGATCGTTTGGGCTGCCGTGGAGAACCGCGTCAAGGCCGACGCCGGCGCAGATGGTGTCCGGGGTCTCCAGCCAATTGGTCGTCGGGAGGGCGATCAGCCCATCCGGCAGGGAAGGTTTCGGCGATGGTCGATATGAGGAGTCGGCGGCAGAAACGAAACCCCAACCGCCCGCGCCGATCAGCCGTGCGCTCGAATCTTCGAGCACCATCCAGCCGCTGTCGCCGGCCCCCCAGGGCACAGGGGGGAAGCTGGGCGCCGGTCCGGTGATCTGCACGTACCACAGCACGGCCTCGGCGATACCACTGGGCCCGTTGTCTTCCCCCGTCAGCGATGCGAGGTCGTCGAGCCTCAGAGCCTTCATGGCCACGATCTCGTCAGCGGCAGCCAGTGACGGGCGAAGGTCTGCGATCACTTCGCTCGGCGCCAGTCGCGGCTTGAGCTCCGCGCCTGCGGAGTCGAGCCCGATCGAAACGGTCGGCCCGCCCGGGTTCCCGGAAACGGCCGCCCGGAGCGCCACTCCGCCAACGAGGATCGCTGCGATGATCGCAACGACACACCCCGCTCGGACCATCCGGGGTTGGCGACGAATGACCTCGATCGCCCTGGCTGCTTGTCTGACCACGGGCCCTCCCTCCGCCCGGTGAAGCACATCCGCCGACCGGCCGCTTATTCATGCGAGCTTGCCGCCCGCGCGGCTCACCACAATCGGCGGCCCGTGCACAGTGGGCCTAGTGAAACGGCATCCCGATAGCGATCGAAAGCCCCATCACCACCTCGACCACCGCCAGCGCAAGACACAGCCTTGCCCACAGACGATCTCGCCAGCGAGCGATAGGCTCAGCGGCACGGGTCGACCGTTGCCAGAGGACCGCCGCGCCGGCGATCGTCAACGGAACGGCCAGGAAGAACACGCCAAGTTCGTCAGTCATCGCCTCGCGCCTCCGCCGGCACCGAGATCGAGCAAAACCGCATCCCCCGTCCTCCCTACCGGACGACGATGTTGACCAGCTTGCCGGCCGCGTGGATCACCTTGAGTGGCTGCTTGCCATCCAGGGCGGCCACGATCTTGGGGCGCGCCAGGACGATGGCCTCGAGCTCTTGCTGCGTTGTCGACACGGGAACCGTGACGCGGTCGCGCAGCTTGCCGTTGACCTGGACCGGGACTTCGCGCTCGTTTTCGGCGGCCGCGGCTTCGTCCACGGCCGGCCAGGCCTGCGTGTGGATCGACGTCCACTCTTCGCCGCGCGCTTCCGCCAGCCGTGACCACAGTTCTTCCGAGATGTGTGGCGCCGCCGGAGCGAGCATGAGGATCAGCAGCCGAACGGCTTCGTCCCAGGCGGCGGTGCCCGCGACCTCCGTCCCACGATAGCGCTGGAGCAGGTTGGACAGCTCCATCAGGTGCGCAACCATCGTGTTGAAGCGCATGTCCGCGTATTCGTCGGTGACGATCCGAAGCGTCCTGTGAACGGCCGCCCGCAGGGCTTTCTCGCCCGCGACCCGATCCTGCCCGGCCGGAAGCACGCCCGACTCGGGGTCGCCCGCCTCGACGCCGTGCGGATCGAGCGCCGAGGCCCAGACACGATGCAGGAAGCGGCTGATGCCGCCGATCCCGGTCGAGCTCCACGGCCCGCCCTGGTCCCACGGTCCCATGAACATCAGGAAGAGGCGCACGGTATCGGCGCCGTGGCGCGTGACCAGCTCGTCCGGATCCTGGACATTGCCGCGGGACTTGCTCATCCGCTCGCCGTCTGCGCCGAGGATCTGGCCCTGGTTGAACAGCCGCTTGAACGGCTCGCGGGCATGGACCAGGCCGAGATCGGCCATGGCCTTGGTCCAGAAGCGTGAATACAGCAGGTGCATCACCGCGTGCTCGGCGCCGCCCGTGTACTGGTCGACCGGCGTCCAGCGGGCTTCGATCGATCGATCGACCGGCGCGCCCGAGAACTTCGGCGACAGGTAGCGGAACCAGTACCAGCTCGAGTCGATGAAGGTGTCCATGGTGTCGGTTTCGCGGCAGGCCGGACCACCGCATTTCGGGCACGTCGTGTTCACGAACGAGGCGTCCGACTTGAGCGGGTTGTTGCCGCTGCCGGCATAGTCGACCGTGTCCGGCAGCCGAACCGGCAGCTGATCGTCGGGGACGGGCACGATGCCGTCGGTGTCGCAGTAGACCACCGGGATCGGCGTGCCCCAGTAGCGCTGGCGGCTGATCAGCCAGTCGCGGATCCGGTAGTTGACGGTGGCCTTGCCTTTGCCCTGCGAATCGAGCATGGCGACGATGTCGCGGAAGCCGTCGCGGGCGGGCTTGCCGGAATGCGGCCCGGAGTTGACCAGCCGTTCGTCGTCGCCGTGGGACGCGAACGCGACTTCCATCTCGGCGGCCACGTCGGCGTCCGAAACGTCCGGCGCCGCCACGACGCGTCGGATCGGCAGGCCGAACTTGCGGGCGAAAGCGAAGTCGCGTTCGTCGTGAGCCGGCACGGCCATGATCGCGCCCGTGCCGTAGCCGGCCAGGACGTAGTCGGCGATCCAGATCGGGATGCGCTCGCCGTTGACGGGATTGTTAGCGTACGAACCCGTGAAGACGCCGGTCTTCTCGCGCTCGGTCGACATCCGTTCGATCTCGGTCTCCCGGCCGGCCGCCGCGATGTAGCCCTCGACTTCGGCCTTGCGATCCGGGTGCGTCAGCTTCGGGACGAGGGCATGCTCGGGCGCGAGAACCATGAACGTCGCGCCGTAGAGCGTGTCCGGTCGAGTGGTGAAGACGCGCAGCTCGTCGCCGCCCGGCTGGAAGTCGTCAGGAGCGGTGTCGAAGACGACTTCGGCGCCTTCGGACCGGCCGATCCAGTTGGTTTGCATGATCCGTATCGGCTCCGGCCAGTCGATGCCGGTGAAGTCGAGCAACTCGTCCGCGTATTTCGTGGTCCGCAGATACCACTGGTCGAGGAGGCGCTTCTCGACGCGCGCCCCGCAGCGCCAGCAGTGGCGGTCCGTGCCCTCGACCTGTTCGCGCGCCAGCGTGCCGTCGTTGGGGCACCAGTCCACCGGCGAGCTGGCCCGATAGGCGAGTCCCGCCTCGAGGAAGCGCAGGAACATCCACTGGTTCCAGCGGTAGTAGTCGGGATCGCAGGTGACCACCTGGCTCTTCCAGTCGAAGGTCGCGCCCATCAACCGCAGCTGGCGGCGCATGTTGTCGATGTTCGACATGGTCCAGGCGCGAGGGTGGATCTTGTTCTTGATCGCGGCGTTCTCCGCCGGCAATCCGAACGCGTCGAAGCCGATCGGCAGGAACACGTTCTCGCCGCGCATGCGGTGGAAACGAGCCAGGGCATCGGTCGGCGTCATGGCGTACCAATGGCCGATGTGGATGTTGCCCGACGGATATGGGTACATCGTGAGCAGGTAGAACTTGGGCCTCGCGTCATCGGCCAGGTCCGTGTCGTACAGGCCGAGCTCGGCCCAGCGCCGCTGCCAGCGCGGCTCGATGGCCGTTGGATCGAAGCGATCGATCCGGTTGCGCTCTGTTCGCTCGGTAGGTTCTGTTGCCGACACGACGGACCTCTCTGGTGGGTTCGGGCGGCACCGCGCACGTGGCCCAAGTGTAACGGAGCGCCCCGAGGCTGGGCCGGCGGCGGTCGCCTGCCAGCCGCGCTCGCCGGGACGCTTTCAGGACGCCCCGGCGCGCTCCGGGTTAGGATGGCGCCGCCGGCTGTCTGCTGGGCCCCGTTCCCACCGTCCCGTCGTCCGACACGTAGAGCTTCACGCCACCGATGACTTCACGACTCGCCGCCCGCGTCCGGGCCTGGCTGCGGACTCCGCCCGGCGCCGCCTTGCTGTCGTTCCTGTTCCCGGGTCTGGGGCAGGCTTCGGCCGGGGATCGGATTCGCGGAGCGATCGTCGCAATTCCGGCGGTCGCAACTCTGGCAGCTCTCGCGCTGATCCTGATCTTCGACCGCCGATCGCTCTTCAACCTGGCTCTGAACCAGCAGTGGCTCACGACCCTGCTCGTCCTCGACCTGGCAACCTTCGTGTACCACGTCTTCGCGATAGTGGATGCGTACCTGGTGGCGGGCGGCACGCTTCCCAGGCGGTCGGCGCCGCGGATGCCCGCCAGGAAGTGGGCGGCGGTCCTGGGGGTCGGCATAATCCTGACCGGCACGGTTGCCGTTCACGGCGCCGTCGCGGAAACCGACGCATCGTGGCAGCACGCCCTCAATTGCCTGACTGCGACGACCCCCTGCTGGGTCACCGATGCGAATGGGACGCCCCACCCCACGGGCACCGGCCTCGCCAACCAGGATCTGCCGAACCCGATCTATTCCAGCAGCGCCGGAGCGTCCGGGCCCGCGGCGTCGCAATCGCCGTTGAGTTCGTTCGACCTCGGGAGCCTGCCGTCGTTCACGACAACCGGCGGGACGTGGGACTGGAACCCGAACGGGCAGCTGAACCTGCTGCTCGCGGGCATCGGCGTTCAGGACGATCCGAGCCAGCTCGGCCCGGACACGATCATGATCCTGCACGTCGATCGTACGACCGGGCGCGCGGCGCTGATCAGCGTCGGCAGGAACAACGTCTGCGTGCCGCTGCCCCAGGGCATAGCCCAGCACTTCGCCACGAGCGCGAACGGCTGTCCGCCCTACACGTGGCCGCAGACTATCAACGAGTTGCCCAACGCGGTGCTCGGCAACTGCGCCAACTTCCCGCTGTACACGGATACGTGCGGGCAGCCCGGCGATCCCAACCGCTACCTTCGGGCCTACAAAACGTTCGAGCAGGTAATCGGCGGTCTCCTCGGGCTGACTATCGACGGCTCGATCTGGGTCAATCCGAACGGGCTTTCCAAGCTGATCGACGATCTCGGCGGCATCGACATCAACGTTCCGACGACCGTTTTCGACGAGCCGTGCGGTCCGGTCGGCACCTGGCAGAACAAGTGGCACTACTGCCAGTATGCCCACAACGGCTACTCGGTTCCGACCGGCGTGACCGGCGTGACAAGGATGAAAGCCGACGCTCAGAACTCCGGCGGGTTGCAGTCGATCAGCTGGAGCCAGGGGCAGGACATCGCCATGGTCATCAAGGCCGGCCAGCAGCACATGGACGGCGATTGGGCTCTCGCCTATGCCCGAACCCGCGAGTTCTCAGACAACGGCGACTTCGACCGCGCCGGCCGGCAGCAGCTCGTCCTCAAGGCCCTGCGGACGAATCTCGATCCCTGCAAGTTCGCGTCTGCGGGCAGCGTCCTGCCGCTCTTGAGCACCCTTGCCGACATCCCGTTCGCGTTCAACTCGGATATGCCGATCACTAACCCTGCCGATCTCCAGGAGTGGGCGAGCCTGGCGAAGCGGATCCTCGGCGGCAACGTCCAGAGCCTCGTCCTCGATCCGGCTACGACAGGCCAGCCGAACGTGAGCGTGCAAGGGATCCTCTATCCCGCCGTCGACGGCTCCTCGTGGGCCCAGATCAAGAGCATCGTGGCCCACAGCCTCGACAGCGTTCCGGCCGCACCATCCGGCGGCGGGAGCGGCTCCACCTGCTAGCTGCTCGAGACTCGCCTGGGGCCGGGCACGGCAAAGAGCCCAGCGTTCGTTGTCGGGGGATTTGGTGGAGCTACAGGGACTCGAACCCTGGACCTCCTGCATGCCATGCAGGCGCTCTTCCAGCTGAGCTATAGCCCCACGCGACCGCGAATGTTACAGCAATAGCCGGAGGTTTTCGCGGCCAACCCCGGCGTCTGCTCAGAAACGAACCAGGGGCCCGTTTCCGGACCCCTGGCCGTTCCCCTCGTCCCCTGATCCCCTCGCCGTCGCGCCCCCCGGCTTCGGCGGCCGTATCTTCGTTGCGGCATCGAGACGACGTCGCAACAAATTGTGTGACGCATACCGGCCGATTTCGAGCACGAGTCGGCTCGTCGGCGTGCCACGCGGCTGCCGGCGCGGCGCTACGCTTCCGCGATGGCGACCTCGACCGAATGGCGCGCTTCCCTGCGACTGCCGACGGGTCGGCTCGAATGCACCGTCCGCCGTTCGTCGCGGGCCCGCCTCATCCGGCTGACCGTGGATCCTCGGCGCGCGGCCATCGTCACCATCCCGGCGCGTGCTGCCCGCAGCAAGGGAGAGGCCGAAAGGCTGGCCGAGTCGTTCGTGGCCGAGCGCGAGCCGTGGCTCAGGCGCCATCTCGAGCACCAGGCCCGGCAGCACGCCGAGCTCGCCGCATTGGGGCCCCTCCGCGACGGCGGCCTGTTCCGGTACCGCGGCGAGCTGCACCGTCTGCGTCTCGTGGCCGGTGCAACTCGTGGCCGCACCAGCGTGACTCGCGAAGGTGGCGACGAAGGCGACGAGCTCGTCATCCAGCTCGGCGCTGGCGAACGCCGCGAGCTCGCCGCGATCCTCGAAGCCTGGCTTCGGGTTCGGGCGCGGGCTGCCATCGAGCGCGAAATCGATCGCCACGCGGCGGCGCTGTCGGTTTGTCCCGCCGCGGTCACCGTCCGCGACACCCGAACGCGTTGGGGAAGCTGCTCGCGGGCGCGGCGCCTCTCCTTTTCGTGGCGGCTCGTGCTCGCGCCGCCTGAGGCGCTCGAGACCGTGGTCGTCCACGAACTGGCACATCTGCGCGTTTTCGGCCACGGCCCCGAGTTCTGGGAGATCGTGGCCGGACGCCGGCCGGATCACCGGCACTGGCGTCGGTGGCTGCGCGAGCACGCGATCGAGTTGCACGGAGCGCTCTCCACCGGCGAATGAATTGTCCCCTCGGCTCTGGCGCGCCGGCCCGCCGCGACCTACAGTGAGCGTCGAGCGAAGACCTCGGCCGAGCGGCCGGGAACTGCGGCGAGCGGACGAAGGAGCCTGAGATGCCGATCGTGACGATCTCACGCCAGTTCGGCGCCGGCGGATCGAGCGTTGCGGCCATAGTCGCCGCCGAGCTGGGCGCCGAGATCGTCGACAAGAAGCTCATCGAGGAGGTCGCCGCCCGGCTGACCCTTGAGCCCAGCCAGGTCGAAGCCGAGGCGGAACGGCCCAGGACGCTTCTCGAACGGCTCGTCAGGTCGTTCTCGACGCTCGAGCCCGGCATCGGAGCCGGCTGGACGCCGCCGTATCCGGACCCGTTGTTCGACCCGCGCAAGGAGATCACTCACCTCACGGAGCAGGTAATCCGCGAAGTTGCCGCCGGCGGCAACGCCGTAATCGTCGGGCGCGGTGCCGGGTTCGTGCTGCAGGGCAACCCCGACGTCTTCCGCGTATTCCTGCGGGCCCCGGAGATCGCTCGGGTCAACGTTCTGATGGCGAGATTCGGCCTCAACAAATCGCAGGCTCGGCGAAAGATGCACGAAACCGATTCGAATCGCGCCGCTTACATCCACCAGCTCTACGGGCGGGATTGGTGCGATCCGGACGAGTACGACCTCGTCGTCAACACGGGGCGGATCGGCTACCAGGCGACCGCCGAATTGATCATGCTCGGGCTCGAGGAGATCCAACCGCAACCCGCAGCCGTCGGATAGAGCGCGGCGGCCGCGGGCCGGGGAGCTAGGTGTTGCCGCCCGCCGAGCTGGTGCCGACCGCCGAGGTGTTGCCGCCGGTCACGACCCAATCCGGGCCGACCTGCGCCCAGCCAGAAGTCTGCGTGTAACCCTGCGCCGAGCGGGACACGGTGAACAGGGTCCAGCCGACGCACAGTGCCAGCACCCAGATCACGACGATCACGTCGAAATGACGAACGACCGCTTGCCTCATTCGCGACCCTTCCGCAGGGGTGGGGCTAGTAGCTCGTCGATTATATATAAGTCCCGTAGTGAGCGAAGCTCAGAGCGACAGGCGGTCCGGATTTCCGCCCGGGGCGTCGCAAGGCCTTCGGTCAGTTACGCGGCGAGTCCGCGGGAACGACCCACGCCGGACCGGCTTGGGTCTCGTAGGACCAGCCCGCCTCGCTCATCGGCGCGCGCGCGAGCGCCACCATGCTCCAGCCCACGGCCAGGGCGAGCACCCAGATAACGACGACCACGTCGAAATGTTGAACCAACGACTGTCGCATCGGAGAACCAGCAGGGACGCCAATCAAGACTCTGGCAAATGCTCAGGCTTCAACTATCGCCCCGGCCCGGTTTCGTTCTAAGTGCTTCACGTTGCCTTTACGACGGGTCGAAGGCCTTGGAGTGAACCGCTCATCGTTGACCGGCAAGCTCGTCGTATGCGAAAAGCGGCCAATCCCGATCGGACGGCCGCTTTTTCGTTCTCCATTGCGGGCAAGATCAGCCCACGGGCACCGCTTCGGGCTCGACGTCGAAGACGCCCGGGGTGGAGAGGTAGCGCTCCCCGGTGTCGTAGGTGAAGGCCAGGATGCGTGACCCGTCGGCGATGTCCGGCAGCTTCTTGGCGACGGCCGCGAGCACTGCCCCCGAGGAGACGCCGACCAGCAGCCCTTCCTCGCGGGCGGCCCGGAGCGTCATCTTGAATGCGTCGGGCGCGGCGACGTCGATGACGCCGTTCACCGCGGAACGATGGAAGTTGTCCGGAATGAAGTTGGCGCCGAGGCCCTGGATCGGGTGGCCGGCAGCCTGACCGCCGTTGAGGATCGGCGAGGCTTCCGGCTCCACGGCGAAGACCAGGAGGTCCGGCCAGCGCTGGCGGAGCACTTCGCCGACTGCCGTCACGTGGCCGCCGGTTCCGACGCCGGCGAAGATGTAGTCGAGGCCGTCCGGGAAGTCGCGGGCGATCTCCTCGACCGTAGTTCGCTTGTGGACCGCAATGTTGGCGGGGTTGTCGAACTGGCCCGGCCGCCACGAGCCCGGGATCTCCTTGAGCAGCTGCTCCGCCTTCTCCACCGAGCCGCGCATGCCTAGCTCTCGCGGGGTCAGCTCGAAGCTTGCCCCGAAGGCCGACATGAGCTTGCGCCGTTCTACCGACATCGACTCCGGCATGGTCAGGATCAGCTTGTAGCCTTTGACGGCGGCCACGAGCGCCAGGCCGACGCCGGTGTTGCCCGAGGTTGGCTCCACGATCGTCGCCCCCGGCTTGAGGACGCCTCGCCTTTCGGCGTCCTCGACCATCTCGAGCGCGATCCGGTCCTTGATCGAGCCGCCCGGGTTCTGACGTTCGAGCTTGACCCAGACCTCTACGCGCGGGTCGAAGAGCTTGTTGATCCGCAAATGCGGGGTGTCGCCGATGCTCTCGAGAATGTTGTTGAACCTGGCCACGGAATTCTCCTCAGAATTGAACGCTAGATGACGAAGTCGGGGCCTTCGAATTCGGCCCGCCCAGACCGGACGTGGACCTCGCTGCGGTGGTAGACGGTGGAATCCGGCGGGACACTGGCCGTGAGCCAGACGTTGCCGCCAATGACGCTGCCGCGGCCGATGACCGTCTCGCCGCCCAGGATCGTGGCGTTGGCATAGATGACCACGTCGTCCTCGATCGTCGGGTGGCGCTTGGTCGAGGCAAGGGTCTTGGCCACGGAAAGCGCGCCGAGCGTGACGCCCTGGTAAAGCTTCACGTTGTTGCCGAGCACCGCCGTCTCGCCGATGACGATGCCTGTGCCATGGTCGATCACGACCGGATGGCCCAGCGTGGCGCCGGGGTGGATGTCGATGCCGGTCCGCTCGTGGGCCCATTCGGTCAGGACGCGCGGCAGCAGCGGGACCTCGAGCTCGCTGAAGCGGTGGGCGATGCGGTAGACCGCCATCGCGAGGAAGCCCGGATAGGCCAGGATCACCTCGTCCACGCTCTCGGCGGCGGGATCGCCGCGTTCGATGGCGGTGGCGTCGGCCATGATCTGGTGGTGGATCTCGGGCAGGGCTTCGAAGAAGGCCGCGGAGACTTCTGCCGCGTCGATGCTGAGCTCACTCTCGATGGAACGCAGCAGCGAGCGCAGATCCGTGGCCAGGCCGTCGAGCGCGTCGCGGACTTCGCCCGACGTTTCGTAAGTCCGTTCCGCGGCCTGGGGGAAGAGCGTGTCGAGCAGCGCCCGCACCCACTGGCCGACCCGCGCCTTCGCGAGCCGCGGCCGCCGGTCGGCGGCGAGTACATCGTGGAGATCGACGGCCAGAGCGTCGAGCGGATCGACTGCGACGTGTGTGGCGCGCCCTGACTTGCTGGGGATTGATCTGATGGGAAAGGCCATTTGATTCCTCGGAACGGCTGGAGCGAAAGGGGATTGGCGCACCGCTCGCGCGGCCTGCCTGTCTGGCTCCGGCGGCCTCCGCGTTGGGTAACAAAAAACCGCGGCTTCCCTGAAAACCGCGGCCCCTGGGCTGGTCTCGAGCCCCCGGAAAGAGGCGAGACAGCCTGCTACCTCATACGGCGGGGCCGCCGCATGGACAGGAGCAGGCGAATAGGAACGAATTCACCCGAGGATCATGCGCGACTGCCGCCGTTTACGTCAAGCCGGCGTCCGGGAGTTCTCGTCCGGTGGTCGACTGCGCCGAGCCGTGAGACGTTTGGCGCTTCCGGCACGCCGAATTTCGGCGGTCCGCACGGAGTCGCGCGTGTTACCGTGCCCCCGAGCCGGTCGATCGTTCGGCCCGGCACTCGTTGTGCCGTGAGCCACTCGCAGCCGGCCTGGTAGGGAGAACCGGAGGTCCGTCAGATGATCCGTGTCCTCGTGAGGCAAGGCCGGGGCTTGCTCGTCGTGGTCGCCTTGCTCGCGGTCGCAGTGGCGGCGTGCTCGAGTGGCAACCCAGCCAATCCCGGCAACAACGCAACCGGCAACAACGCAACCGGCAACAACGGCACCGGCCAGCCCGGCGGCGGTGCAGGGCTCGTCTCGGGTCTCTCGTCAAACCTCGACAAGCTCGACAGCTACAAGTTCAGCTGGTCGATCGCGGGCGCAGACGGACCGTCGGCCACCGCGAGCGCCGTCGGTGCCATCAGCGGCACTGTGATCAACAAGCCCACGAAGGCAAGCTCCGTCAACTACTTCACCGCCCTGTACGTCACGATCGGCGCGGAGCAGTGGATGTCGCCTGATAACGGCGCGACCTGGATTACGAACCCCGATCCGACCTCCATCGACAGCATGCTGCCCACCAGCGATTACACCGCCTACTTCGATGCATTCGCGACCCAGTACAAGCAGCTCGGCACCGAGAAGAAGAACGGCGTCGATGCCGTCCACTTCCAGGGCGATCTCGGATCTCTGTCCGCGATGCTCGGATTCGGAGGCGTTGCCAACATGAAGGCCGACCTCTGGATCGCCAAGGACGGCAATTACCCGGTCTCCGGCGCCTTCAGCTACGCCTTCGCCGTCGGCACCAGCGGCGGCACCTTCAGCTATACGTTCGACATCACCAACGTGAACGACCCCGCGAACAAGGTCGTGAAGCCGGCCAACGCCACGGAGATCCCGAGCTGAATTCCACAATCGGTGCGGCGAATGCCGTGGCCAAATCTCGAACCTTGGATGAAGCCCCGGCCGGACTCGGTCGGGGCTTCTAGTTGCACGCGGCGTCACGGAGTCGGCGCCGCCCGCGTATCGAGAATCGTCGCCCGGGCCGATTGAGCCTGTCGGCCGCGGATGTGCCGGCTCTGCCATGCGGCGATGGCTGCCAGGGCCACGGCTATTTGCAGCAAGCCCATCAGCACGAACATCACAGCGATTGCACCGGCATCGCGTGCTCCGAGCAGCCCGTTCACGCCGGAAGCCGGTCCCCCGGGAGCCAGTGCGGGCTTGAAGATCCCGTACAACAGCGGGCCCGCCAGGACGTAGGCGACGGGAAGCGCCGCCCGCTCGATGGCCTGGCGAATCGCGAACACGCGGCCCTGCAGCTCGGCGGGAACCGCGGCCTGCCAGATCGCCTGCCCGCACGCGCCTATTACCGGCAGCGTGACGTGAGCGACGAAGACGCCGCACGCTACCAGGATCAGGTTGGGCCGGACTCCAATGCCGATGAAGGCGAAACCGCTGCAGAGCTCCGCGCCCAGGATGCCGGCGAGCTTGCGGCGAGGGCCTCCCCAGACCGTCATTGAAACGCTGCCGGCGATGACGCCCAGCCCCGCGATCGAGAACACGACTCCGAGCTCGCCCGGCGTCGCGAAGCTGAGGATGAGCGGCGCCGCCAGCGCCCCGACCAGGCCCCAGAGGAAATTGACGCCGGCGACGAAAGCCAGGAGCGCCATCAGCGAGGGGCGAGCGCGGAGCCAGCGCCATCCTTCGACGAGTCGCGGGGGCCGAGTCATGGCCGTTTGTTTCGGTTCGGGGAAGCGGACCCGCGCCAGAGCGATCACAGCCACGAGGAAACTCGCCGCGTCCAGGGCGAGTATCGGGGTGACGCCGATCGTGACCAGTAGCGCCCCTCCCGCCATCGGGGCGATGACGTCGGCCACTCCCTGGGCCATCGCCACCAGCCCGGCGGCGCGGGTGAGTTGTGCCTCTGCGACCAGCAGGGTCGTCGCGGCGCTCCAGGCCGGCCACTCGAAGGCCGCGGCGGTTCCGAGGGCGGCGCCCGCCAGGTAAACATGCCAGATCTGCAGTGAGCCGCCGAGCAGAAGCGCGAGTAAGGCGAGGGTCGTCGCGGCGCCGCCGGCCTGCGTGGCGAGCATCACGCGTCGCCGCGGAACGGAATCCACGACCCGCGCCACTACCGGCGCGAGAAGGACCCGAGGCGCGATCGCGCAGGCGCCCAGGAGGGCGTAATCGGTGACGGCACCGCGCGTCTGGAAGACCCACAAGCCGAGCGCGAAGGTCGTCATGCCCGACCCTACGAGCGACACGAACTGGCCGGCCCAGGCGGCGGCGAACGCCGGCGAAATGCCGGTTGCGGCTCGGCGCTTCATGCGCGTGCGGTTCCGGGCCTTGGGATCGAGTGGACTTACGGGCATTTCGGCATCTCCCTTCTGGCACCCGACTCCGCGGTCAGGTACTACGATATCGGATGATACGACATCGTATTACATTGGGAAAGAGGCTTGCCCGATCGATTTCACGCCACGGAAGAAAGCTCGGCCTAGCGGCTCGACTCGTCGGCTCGGCTCGAACTCGCAGTGATTGCGTCGGTCGTCGCGAAGAAGCCTTCGATGGATCCCGGCTCGAGGGCGCCGGCCACGGCTGCCTCGAACTTCGCCACGGTCTCTGTGACGCGAGCCGCGGCTACCTCGCCGGCGGCCGTGAGGAGTATCACGAACGAGCGGCGGTCGGTCGGGTGGATGCGCCTTTCGATCAGGTCGTGGCGCTCCAGGCGGCTCAGGACGCTTGTCAACGTCGATGGCCGATGCCCGAATGCCTCGACCAACGAATGGACCGGCAGAGGACCCTCGGCCGCCAGAAGCGCCAGCACGTGGGCCTCCGCCTGGGTGATGCCGATGTCGCGGAACTCGTCCGCCAGGTACGCGCCGATATGGTGCGTGGCACGTTCGAGTTCGCGGATCAGGGATCTGCTCGTCATCCCAAGATGATGCGATCTCGTAGGATCAGCCGTCAACCCGGAACAAAGGGGGTGGTGGAGATGAGGGGACTCGAACCCCTGACCCCCGCGATGCGAACGCGGTGCTCTTCCAGCTGAGCTACATCCCCACGCGAGCGAGCCGCAGTCTAGCACAGGGCCGCGGGGCCGAGCCCAAGCCCCGGCCCAGGCCACCCGCTGCCTCCATCTGGCCCGCTGCTCCCCTCAGTGGCCCGTGCTCTCGTAGCGGCGCAGGCCCCGGCGGAAGATCCAGACCGCGAACAGCATGCAGTACACGGCAACCAGCGGCGTGAGCAATCCGGGCGCGCTCCAGGCGTCCATGCCGAAGAGGAACGCCGTCGGGAAGAAGCTCACGAACGCGAACGGCACCGCGATCACGATCAAGGCCTGCACGCCCAGCGAGTAGATCGTGATCGGGTACTTGGCGAACTCGCCGAGCTGGTGGACGAACATCGGCACCATGCTCCACGGTGAGCGGACCCAGAAGGCGCTCGCCGCCGTCGCCAGGTTGATCGATACGCGGATCGTCGCCGCGCTCACGAACAGGATCACAAGGAACAGGGCGCGGCTCGGGGTCCAGGCCACCGGAACGTTTGCGAGGCTGATCGCCATGAGAACGCCGCCGGTCATGATGTTGCCCAAACCGTTGAAGCCCACGGCTCCCGCGAGCACCTGCACGATCGGCGATACCGGACGCAGCAGCACCTGGTCGAACTGGCCGTTGTAGACCTGCTGGGCGACCCGCCAGGTGCCCTCGAAAAAGAGCGAGCCCACTCCCTCGGTCACGAAGATCAGCGCGTACATCATTACGACCTGCCAGAAGGTCCAGCCGTTGATGTTCGGGATCCGCTGGAAAATCGTCCAAATGAACGCGAAGCCCGCGATCTGGACCAGGAAGGCCGAGAAGACCAGCACGACGAAGTCGGCTTCGTAGGCCAGGATCGCCTTCATCTGCTGGCCGAGGCAGCGGAAGTAGAGGTAGACGAGCCGACGAGCCGGCCGAAGGCTAGCCGCCATTGATCGTCACCGCTCGCACCGCGCCGCGCCACAGGAGCCGGCCGAGCATCAGCAAACCGAATGCCCAGACGGCCTGGATCGACATCATCACCGCCGTCGTGCGAAGGTCCTGCATCCCGAGGTAGGTGAGGGCAGGAGTCGAAATCAGCGCCTGGAACGGCAGAGCCGCGGCGATTCCCTGGAGCCACCCGGGAAAGAAGACGAGAGGTATGAGGGCGCCCGAGAAGAGGTTCTGGATCGCGCTTCGGGCGACGACGATGCCGTACATGCCGGTCGTCCAGAAGGCGGTCATCGACACGCAATAGACGATCGCGAACTTGAGGAACGTCGCCATAACCGCGCTGACGATGAAGAGCGCGAGATGCAGCGGGTCCGCCGGCAGCGCGATGCCGCCGAACACGACGACGACCACGGCTCCGACCACCAGTGCGGAGAAGAGTTCGAACGGGACCGGACCGACCGCGTCGGCGAAACGCTTGGCCTGGAAGTCGATCGGGCGCGCCAGGTCGGTGGCCACCCGACCCTCACGGACGTCCTGGCCCATGATCCACTCGTCGTACCAGGTCATGAGCGAATTGAGCAGGAAGGCCACGAGCAGGTACGCCTTCATCTCGGGCCAGGTGAAGCCGCCCAGGGCCCCGGTGCCGAGGAAGATCGTCTGCCACAGGTAGAACATGGCCACGACGTAGAAGACCGAGCCGATCATGTTGAGGGCGAAGCCGGCGCGGTATACGAAGATCACGCTGAGGGACGCCCGGGCGATCGAAACGTACTTGCGAACGTGAGGCACGTCAGACCTCGAGCGCGGCTGCGACCGCTTCGGTCGACTCCGGTTCGACGCTGAGGCTCAGCTGGCCGAGGTAGACCTTGCGGATGAGGTCCTCAACTTCGGGCTCGTCGATCCGGAAGTCGATGACCTCGACGTGCCGCATTACCGCGGCCGCAATCTCCCCGGCAGCGAATTCGAACCGATCGAACCGGACCGACAGGCGCAGCCCGTCGGCGGTGACTTCACAGGCGGGCAGCCCGGCGCAGATCGGGCCCATGTCTGTCGGTCGGCCGGCCAGCTGGAAGTGGATGACTCGATCGCGCGCGTAGGTGTCCTTGAGCGCCGCGAGGTCGCCGTCGTGGATGATCCTGCCGTTGTCGATGATCACGATGCGGCGGCAGATGTCCTCGATGTCGCCCAGGTCGTGGGTGGTCAGCATGACCGTCGTCCCGCGTTCCTCGACCAGGCTCCGCACGAAGCGCCGAATGCTGTCCTTGACCGCGATGTCGAGGCCGATCGTAGGCTCGTCGAGGTAGAGCAGCTTGGGATCGTGGAGCAGGGCCATGCACAGGTCCGCTCGCATCCGCTGGCCCAGCGAGATCTTGCCTGCCGGGATGTTGAGGAAGTCCTCGAGGCCGAGCAGTTCGGTGAATTCGGCCAGGTTCTCCTTGTATCGCTTCGGCGGAATCTCGTACATGTCGCGGGCCAGGTTGAACGACTCGACGACCGGGATGTCCCACCACAGCTGGGTTCGCTGGCCGAACACGACGCCCATCTTCCGGGCGTTCTGCTGGCGCTTCTCGTGGGGGACGAGGCCGTCGACGATCAGGCTGCCTTCGGTCGGGACGAGGATGCCGGTCAGCATCTTGATCGTGGTGGACTTGCCGGCGCCGTTGGGCCCGAGGTAAGCGACCGACTCGCCGGTCTCGACGCTCAAGTCGATGTGATCCACGGCCAGCTTGTCGCGGTACTGGCGCGTGAAGAGATGCTTGAGCGAGCCGGTCAAGCCGGGTTCCTTGACGGCCTGGCGGAACTTCTTGGTCAGGCCCTTCGCTTCGATCAGCGGCATGGCCGACGCACTTCTCCTGGTGCGGCGCGAGGGGACGGAGTTTACCGCAACCGGGGCCCCGTTTCGGGGTGCGCGGTCGAGCACGGAAGCGTGCCGGGTGGGCGGGCGCGAGCTTCGGACGGGCCGTAGGGTGGGGACCTGGCGAGTTTCCATTTCGTTGCCAGCGTATCGCGGGCTACTGACAACTTCTGTCATGTTTGACTGGCATCCGGCGGACGATGTCACGCCCGGGAGGGCGGTCCCATAGGGCATCGCCGGTCTTGACTGATAGAACAAACGTTCTATCATCTACGTCCCATGGCTACCCCTTCCGCGAACGTCGAGGCTGCTCTGGCGTCCCTTCGGGAACGCTGGGGAGGGGCAGCTCCGCGCCGGGGCGCGCCCGAGGCGCACCGGGGCGCGCCCGAGGCGCACCGAGGCGCGCCCGGCGAGGCGTACCGGGAAGGGGAGGTGGTCGGAGCCCTGGCCATCGCCCCGCAACCCATTTCGGACGACGGCTCCGAGTCTGCCCGCCCCGCAAAACGTCTCGACGAGCGGGCGATCTCGACCGGTTTCCGCGATCTCGATGCGATCCTCGGCTTGGGCGGCCTGCCACGTGTTGCGACCACCGCGCTTCACGGCGGCGAGACGAGCGGCAAGACGACCCTGGCGCTGCGGGCAATCGCCCAGACCCAGGCCGCGGGTGGGATAGCCGCGTACCTGGACCTGGCTCGAAGCCTGGACCCGGTCGAAGCCGTAGCCAGAGGCATCCAGCTCGAATGGCTGGTCGTGATTACGCCGGCTTCACTCGAGGAAGCGCTGGCCATGGCCGCGATGCTCCTTCAGGATCGAACGGTCGATCTCCTGGTTCTTGATCTGCCGAACCGTCCGCTCGATCCGGCCGGCACGTCCGCGGTGCGTCTGGCCGATCGGCTGCACAGACTCACGGCCCTCGCCCGTCGGGCCGATGTCCAGATGCTCGTTCTCGAACCGCCGGGACTTCCGGCCCCGATCACCGGCGCGATCTCTCAGGTTTCCGCGCTCCGGCTCGAGTTGAGCCGGCTGGCGTGGATCCGGCTCGGACGGGACATCGTCGGGCAGAGGACCGAGGTGCGCGTCACGAGGGATCGGTTCGGACCGCCGGGGCGGGCCACCGAGCTTCGAATCATGTACTCGGATGGCGGGCCGCGGGACGCCTGCCTGTCTCGCGACGAGTTGTTACGCGAGACTGCGCCGGGAACCGCTGACCGCTCGGCCTTGGCCATCCGCCGCGGCGAAGTTGCCGTCCGCCGCCCCGATGCGGCGGGGCCGGGCTGGAGTTCCCTTGCCTGGCCGGCTCCGCCCGGCGCATCGGGGCCGGTCGTCCACTCCCGAACGATCCGGCCATCGCCGCCCCCCACTCAGCCAACCATTCCGGTCTCCTCCGATGCGACTCTTGCACCTCTATTGGCCTCATCTCCTCATTCGCCTGGCCCACGGCCGGTCCTCTTCACCATGGACGGAGGAGCCGATCGTGATGGGCGGCAAGCCCTGGACGAACGGCTCGGTCCTCGACGCGAGCCGGTCGGCGCTCGAGCTTGGGGTTCGGCCGGGGATGCCCCTGGGGGCGGCCCACCGGCTCGTTCCCGAGGCCCGGTTCCTCGATCCCGATCCGGCGGCTGACGGCTCGGCCTTCGAGCGGGCGCTCGATCGATTGGCCGGCTTCAGTCCGGGTGTTGCCGCCGAGGCGGATCCGATGAAGCCGGGCTTCGGCCGGGCCGAGGTGCAACTCGACGGGCTGGAGCGGCTTTGGGGAGCGGAGCCGCTGATGGCCGGCCGGATCGGAGACGCGCTGGCGGAGATGCTGCCGGGCCAGCCGCTGGCGGGGATCGGCGGCACCCGGTTCGTCAGCTGCGGTCGCTGCCGCGCAGGCCGGGAAGGGCGGAGCGGCGCCGGGCCACGGAACGAAGACGGGGAGCGGCGATCGCGTTCGGCTGCGCATCGTCGAGCGCGGATCCGACGCCGATTTCCTGGCGCCGCTTTCCGCCGCGATGCTGAGCCGTAACCCGGAGACGCGTGCTCGGCTGGATCGATTCGGGTTGCGTCAAATCGGCCAGGTCGCCGAACTGCCGCGCTCCGCGGTCGTGGCGCGGTTTGGGGCGGAAGGGGAGTGGCTCGCGGCGCGGGCACGCGGTGAGGAGACAGATCCTTTCCGCCCGCGCCGCGCCCCGGAGCGGCTCGTCCTGGCACTCCCCATCGAGCCGCCGGTGGCCGACACCGAGGCCCTCCGATTCGTCCTGCACCGGCTCGCGGCAGCTTTTGGGGATCAACTCGCGGCTCGCGGCGCGGCAGCCGCCAGCGCCCGGTTGACCCTGGAGCTGGACGGAACCTTCGCCGTCGGCGACATGGCGTCCGTGCAGGTCATCGATCAGCGCTTCCCGGAGCCGACTTCGGAAGGGCTCGCCATCGAGCGCTTGCTATTCGCCCGGCTCGAAGCCGTTCCCCCGCCCGCACCGGTCGCTCGCCTGGAGCTCGAGCTGAATGACGTGGCTCCGGATGCGGGCTGCCAGCTGACCCTCTTCACTCCGCAAACGGGCCGGACGAGTCGGCTGGGCTGGCAGCTGGCTCGGCTGGGGTTGCGCTTCGGGGAGCAGACGGTGGGCTGGATGGAAATCGTGGATTCGGACGCGCCGCTCGCCGAAGAGAGATGGAAGTGGCGGCGCCAGCTGCTCGCCGGGACGGAAGAGGCGATCGATCGGGGCCAGTCACGATGACGCGCTTGCTAAGGGAGCACCCCGGCGTCGAAGTCGAACTGGATTCGAGCGGTGGCCTTCTGGCCTTTCGATGGGGTGGGCGTCGCGAACCGGTCGAGGTCTGCAATCGCTGGCGAGTCTCGGAATGGTGGTGGGGCAGCCCGATCGAGCGCGATTACTTCAAGGTCGCCGGGCCTCGCTGGCTGGCTCTCGTTTACCTCGACCGCACCGACGGCACCTGGCATCTCGAGCGCGTCTACGACTGACTACCGGTCAGGCGAGCCCCGGCTTGCCGAAGGCGAGGCTCAGGACCAGCAGGACGCCGAGTACTGCCACCAGGAAGAGTACGACCGCCAGATCCTGTATCCGCGTCGTTCGCATTTGGAACCCCCCAGCTAAGCCGTGGCGGCTTCTATCGGCCGCCGACTTAATTGACGCTTGAACCGGTCGATTCGTTCCATCCCCAATTCGGTGCCCCCAGTCGTGCCCGGTAACAGCAAGGCCCGTCACCATTGCGACGGGCCTTAGCTGTCGAACGACCCGCTCACAGGGCCTTTCGACGTCGAGCGATCCGGCCACCACACCGAACCGTCGGCAAGTTGTCACGAACCCCGGGAGTCCACGAGGTCCTAGCGCGCGGCTGCTTGCGCTGCAACCGCGAGCGGGAGAAGCACGAGGATTAGCACCGCGGCAAGCCCGACGAGGACTGCCGTTCGGAGCGCTGTCAGGGCGACCCTGCGGTACGTCTCCATTGGCGTTGCAGACGCGTGAGGTTGCTCGGATGTTGCGCCGGGGCGGGCGAAAAACGCGGGCGGCCGCGGCACTCGCAGAGGTAGGATTGCCGCCTGCCCAGCCGTCGCCTTGGCACTTCGGCTCGACCACGCCCAGAGGGAGTACACGAACGTGCTCAGGAAACTCACCGCCGTGTCGTTGTTCGTTCTATTGCTGGGCGGCCTTGCCGGGGCATTGCCATCCGGCGTCTCGACCGTCGCTGCGGTCGCTCCGCTCGCGCCGCCGCAGATCGACGGAGTTGCGGTTTACGTCCCGTTCCCTGTGGCGATCAAGGTTGACGGCAAGACCGACGACTGGGCCGGAGTTCCGACCGAGACCGTCGACCGAGGGCCGTTGATCTCGCCCGACCCGACCCAGAACAGTTCGTATTCCTTCCAGGTGGCCGCGGACGCGTCGAACTTCTACATCCATATGTCGGCCGTGACGGCTCAGATCATCGCCGGCAAGCACAAGACCGATTTCTGGAACGAAGACTCGATGGAGTTCTTCTTCAACACCAGCGGCGACCTGAGCACCGGCGCGTACGGCGCGAACATCGAACAGGTCAACGTCAACGCTGCCGACATAGGCAACAAGAACCCGGACGGGCTCACGATCACCGGCGTCAACGCCGGCCACGTCCATGTTCACGGCTACGTGTTCAAGACGAAGGACGGCTGGGGCTTCGAGGTCAGCGTGCCTATGTCCGATCTGGGCATCGTGCCTGCCAGCGGCGAGGAGATCGGCTTCCAGACGCAGCTCAACGGCGCCAGCAAGACCGATCGCGACGCCCAGCTGACGTGGTCCAAGGCCGACCCCGGCAACCAGTCCTACCAGGTGCCGAGAGTGTTCGGCTCCGCGATCTTCGTGGACGCCGGTACGACGACCGCCCCCACGCCCGGGCCTCGCGTCGTGCCGACGCCGACACCCTCGCCGGCTCCTCCCAAGCCGCAGGTCAGCGTCAACCAGCTCGGCTATTACCCGGCCGGCGAGAAGCTCGCTTCGTACGCCACCACGTCCACCTCACCGCAGCCCTGGAAGCTCCTCGACAAGAGCGGCAAGGAAGTCGCGTCGGGTCAGACTTCGGTGTTCGGCCAGGACAACTACACCGATGACAACGTCCAGGAGGTCGACTTCACGTCATTTGCCACCGCCGGAACCGGCTACAAGCTCGAGGTTGGTGGCGTCCAGAGCGCGCCATTCGACATCTCGAACAGCCTATACAAATCGCTGAAGCAGGACTCGCTCGCGTACTACTACCGCGACCGCAGCGGCATCGACATCCTGGCCCAGTATTCCGGCCAGGACTGGGCGCAACCGGCCTCCTATACGAGTGATGGCAACATCACCTGCTACAAAGGCACGGACGCCGCGGGCAAGGAATGGCCCGGCTGCTCGTACTCCCTCGACGCATCGGGTGGCTGGTACGACGCCGGCGACTACGGCAAGTACGTGGTCAACGGTGGCATCTCCGTCTGGACTCTCATGGACGAGTACGAGCGCGATCCGGGGGCCTGGGCGGACGGTACGCTGAACATCCCCGAGAACAAGAACGGCGTCCCCGACATCCTCGACGAGGCCCGCTGGGAGCTGAAGTTCATGCTGGGCATGCAGGTGCCCGACGGTCAGCCTCTCGCCGGCATGGTCCACCACAAGCTCCATGACGACGTATGGAGCGCCGTCCCATCGAAGCCGCTGGCCACCACCGCGGACCGTCACGTGTTTCCGCCCTCGACGGCCGCGACCCTGAACGTAGCCGCGGTCGGGGCTCAATGCGCTCGGATCTGGAAGACGATCGACCCCGCCTTCTCGGACCAGTGTCTCAAGGCTTCGCAGAAGGCCTGGACCGCGGCGCAGGCCAACCCCGCCATGTATGCCGTCGCCTTCACGGCGGGCGGCGGTGACTACGCCGATACCAACGTCACCGACGAGTTCTACTGGGCTTCCGCCGAGCTCTACATCACCACCGGCGACGCGCAGTACGGCGACTTCGCTCAGAAGTCTCCGGATTGGGCCAACGCCAAGGTGATGGACTGGGGCAACACGGGGGCGCTCGGGACGATCTCGCTGGCCACGATTCCCAACAAGCTCCCAGCCGACAAGCTCAAGGCGACCAAGCAGGCAATCATCGGCACCGCGAATACGGGCCTGGCCGCGATCGCCGGGGAAGGCTTCCGCGTCCCGCTGACGAGCTACCCCTGGGGCTCGAACTCCACGGCTCTCAACACCGCAGTGCTCATGAGCCTCGCTTACGAGTTCACCTCGGATCGCAAATACCTTGACGGCGCGACCGAGACCATGGATTACATCCTGGGCCGGAACGCCCTGAACAAGAGCTACGTAACCGGCTACGGCGCGAACCCCGCGCAGCATCCGCATCATCGCTTCTGGGCGAACCAGCCCGACCAGGGCTATCCGCCGCCGCCTCCGGGCGTGCTGGTCGGCGGCCCGAACGGCGTCCCGGGCGACCCTGTCGTCACGGCGGCGGGGCTTACGGGCAACCCTCAAGGAATTCAGTACATCGACGACATCGGCTCGTTTTCGACGAACGAGGTCGCGATCAACTGGAACGCGCCGCTCGCCTGGGTGACGACCTTCCTGGACCAGCAGTACCAGAAGCCGCTCCCGGCGAGCTCTTCGTCGCCTGCGCCCGTTGCGCCGGCCCAGAACGACTCCTCCTCCGGCGTCTCGCCGATGTACTTCCTGGTCCTGGTGCCGGGGGTGCTAATCCTCGCGGCGCTGCTCTTCCTTCTGCGGCGCAACCGCCGGAAGGTCAGTTCGGCCAGGTAGATCCCGCTGCCGGCCGGCAGCCACACCCAAAGTCGGCGCGAATTCACGGGCCCTCCCAAGCGGGAGGGCCCGTGCGGTTTTCCGGGCCGAGACGCTGCAGGGTCGCATCGCTCGGGCGGAGTCTGCCTAGAACGTCTGTTCTATAATTGAGCTTTGCAGCGCGGACAGCCGAGGCCCGGAGTGGCCGCCTACGCAGAGCTTCATTGCCATACGAATTTCTCCTTCCTCGACGGCGCCTCTCCCCCGGACGAGCTGGCTGAACGCGCCGCCGAGCTCGGCCTATCCGGCCTGGCCGTCACGGACCACAACGGACTGTACGGTGTGGTTCGATTTGCGACCGCAGTCCGGGAGGTCGGGCTGAGACCCATCGTCGGGGTCGAGATCGAATTGCTGGACGCGGCGGTGCCGGATCCCGAGGGGATCGTCGTACCGGGGCGGAGGCAACGCCGCCACGGAACGACGAGCAGCCGCTCCCCGGAGATCGCGCCGCTCCCCGCCCCAATTCCCAAGGATGGGCTGCCGGCCCGGCCGCGTCCTGTACGCGCCCGCCTCCCCGGCTACCGGGCCGCGGTGAGAGAGGATCTGCGAGGGGTTGGGGAGGCGCAGCGCGGCCCACACCTCGTCCTGCTGGCTCGCAACGCGGCGGGTTATAGCAGCCTCTGCCGCCTCGTGAGCCGGGCTAATCTCGCCGGAACGAAGTCGATGCCGCGTTTCAGCCAGGCGCTGCTGGCCGAGCACACGGAAGGGCTGGTGGCGCTCTCCGGCTGCCGCGAAAGCGAGATCGCCCGGCGGTTGCGGGTCGGGGATCGGGCGGGGGCGCGGGCCGTCGCGGAACGGTTGGCGCTGCTCTTTGCCGGCCGGAAGGCGCGCCGCGATTCCGTGGCCACTGCGGCATTCTTCCTGGAGTTGCAGCATCACCTGCTGCCTGACGACGACTGGCTCGTGGCGGAAACCGCGCTCCTCGCCGAAGAGCTGGGGCTGCCGGTTGTGGTCACGAACGACGTCCACTACGCGCACCCCGAGGGCCGGGAGCTCCAGGACGTGCTGACGGGGATCCGTCACGGCCGCTCCCTCGACGAGTTGCGCGACCTGCGCCGGCAGGACGGCGAATCGTTCCTGAAGTCGGCCGCTGAGCTGATGGCGCTGCCGCCCGGCGGCGGCGCCGGCGGAGGCAGTCACTCCCTGCCGGGTGGTAGTGGCCACGGGTCGGCGACGGCCGGCGAGCTTCCGCGATCGGCCCGATCGGCCCGATCGGGCTCGGACACTCAAGACGCGGACGCCCGCACCGCGGCTGCCTGGGCTGAGGGCATCGGCAATGCCGGCGAGCTGGCCGCCAGCTGCTCGGTCGACCTCGGCTTCGAACGCTATCGCTTTCCGGGCTATCCGATCCCGAAGGGCCACACGCCGTTTTCGTACCTGGAGGAGCTGTGCCACGAGGGCGCCTGCCGCCGCTATCACCCGATGACGTCGGCCGTGGTGAAGCAGCTCGCCCACGAGATGGACGTCATCGAGCGGACCGGCCTGGCCGAGTTCTTCCTGATCTGCTGGGACATCATCCGTTTCGCCCGTTCGCGCGGGATTCCGGCTCAGGGCCGTGGCAGCGCGGCGAATTCGATCGTGGCCTACGTCCTGGGGATCACGCGAGTCGATCCGATCCGGCACAACCTGCTGTTCGAACGCTTCATCAACGAGGGCCGGACGAGCTATCCGGACGTCGACATCGACTTCTCCTCCGAGCGGCGGGAGGAAGTCATCCAGTACGTCTACGGCCGATACGGGCCCGAACACACCGGCATGGTCTGCAACCTCGTCACTTACCGAGCGCGGTCGGCCGCGCGGGAAGTGGGCTATGCGCTGGGGTTCCCGCGGCCGCTCGTCGATCGGGTCGCCAAGGCGATCGAGACGTACGACTCGGTCATGGTCCGGCGCGATCTCGACGCGGATGGCGGCTTCGGCCAGTTCTTCGCGCAGACGGTCGAGCGAGAGGCCGAGGCGGACGAAGTCTCTGTGCGCCGCGCGGCCGAAGCGTCGGGCCGGCGCGGCCTGACCGACGGCATGGGTGAGCTGAATCTGCCGCGCGAGCCGCGGTTGGCCGGTGGCCCGGGCGATTCGCCGGCGAGCATGGCGTTGTTCGCCGCGGAGCAGGCCACCATCCCCGAGCGCGCCACTGCCGCCGAGCGCGCCACTCGCCACGAGCCGCATTCGAGCGTGGCCCGGGTCGAGCCGAAGGCCGAGATCGCCGCCGATATACGCCGCGGATCAACCGTGGGAATGCCGGATTGGGAGCGCTGGCTGGCATTCTGCGGCCGCATCGATGGCTTCCCGCGCCATCTCAGCATCCACTCCGGCGGCATGCTCGTGACGGCGGCGCCGCTGATCGACATCGCGCCGCTGGAGCGCGCCACAATGGCCGACCGCGTCGTGGTCCAGTTCGACAAGCGCGACGTCGAGACGATGAAGCTGATCAAGCTTGACCTGCTCGGGCTCGGCATGCTGGCCGCGATCGACGAGACGCTTCAGCTGATCGAGCACGACTGCGCCGCCTGCGTCGATCTCGATCGGCTGCCGGAGGACCTGCCCGAAGTCTTCGAGATGCTCCAGGCGGCCGACACGGTGGGCGTTTTCCAGGTCGAGAGTCGGGCGCAGATGCAGACGCTGCCGAAGTCGAAGCCGGCCAATCTCGACGACCTGGTGGTCGAAGTCGCGATCATCCGGCCGGGCCCGATCCAGGGCAACGCGGTCCATCCGTACCTGCGCCGCCGCCAGGGCCTCGAGCCGGTCACATACCTGCACCCGAGCCTGGCGCCCGTCCTGAAAGAAACCCTGGGTGTGATCCTGTACCAGGAGCAGGTCATGCAGATCGCGATCACCGTAGCGGGTTTCTCGGCGGGGGAGTCGGACGGGTTCCGGCGGGCTATGGGGACATGGCGTTCCAGCCGCGAGATGGAGAAGCTGCACGTCCAGTTCGTCGACGGCTGCCGCACTACCAACGGTTTGACCGTCGAGCAAGCCGAGGAGCTGTTTCGGCAAGTCTCAGCCTTTGCGAGCTTCGGGTTCGCCAAGAGCCATGCCGCGGCGTTCGCCCGAACGGCGTACGAGTCGGCCTTTCTCAAGCTCTTCTATCAGGCCCAGTTCACCGTCGGGCTGATCAACGCCCAGCCGATGGGTTTCTACCCGGTGGAAGTGCTGATAAACGACGCCAAGCGCCACGGCGTCGCGGTCCTGCCGGTGGACGTCAACGCCTCCACGTACAAGACCGCGACCGAATGGGTGGGCCGGGAGGGCGAGCCGCTACCCGAGGGCGCGGGTATCGCGCGGCGGCCCGTCGCGGTTCGATCCTCCGGCTGCATCGTGCCGGCGGTCGAGTCGCGCCGGCGGCGCACGCCGGAAGAAGCCACGGGTTATGGGATCCGCCTCGGCCTGTCGCTCGTGAAGGGGATCGGCGACGAGCACGCCGAGCGCCTGGACGCCGAACTTGCGCGCGGTCCCTACGCCACGCTGGCCGACGTCGTGGCGCGCACCGAGCTGCCCGAGGAAGTGATCGAGCGGCTGATCCGCGCCGGCGCCCTCGACTCGCTCGGCCGGCCGCGTCGGGAGCTGCTGTGGCAACTGCGTGAGGTCATGGGCGCGACTCGAGGCCGGGTCGGCGGTGGAACCGGCGGCCGGACGGCTCGATCGACGATGAAGGCAGCCGGGCGACCGGCGGATCTCCGCCTCCCGCCGACACCGGCCCCGGAGCTGCCCGCGCTGACGGAGCGCGAAAGACTCGGCGACTCGTATTCGGTGCTATCGCTCGATGCCAACCGGCAGGTCATCTCACTCTTCCGGCCCGCCCTGGAGCGGCTCGGCGCGGTGACGAACGCCTCGTTGGCGGATCGCGGGCCCGGTCCGGTTAGGCTCGGCGGCCTGGTCGTGACCCGCCAGCACCCGATGACGGCGCGAGGCACGGTCTTCCTGGCGCTCGAAGACGAGACGGGCATGGTCAACGTCACGCTCTGGCCGGACGCGTGGGCACGTCTCCGGGGAGTGGTCCGTCGTCACGCGCTGCTCTACGTGGAGGGGGTACTCCAGCGCGATGCAAGCGTCGTGAACGTCGTCGCGCGCGAGATCAAGCCGCTTCCCGACGTGGCGGAGGCGGTGGGTGGACCGGCCCGCCCGGAAGGGGTTCGAGCACTCGGCTATTCGGGCATGCGCCGGGGTTAGCCGAGTACTCGGCGACCCGGCGATCCGCCGCGGTGTTCGGCGTCTGAGCTCGGGCGCCTCTCCGCTACCTGGCCTTGCGACGCTGCCGGGGGGCCGTACCCGGCATTGCCGCGAGGAACCTCTTGTACCAACCGGTGCCGGCTCCAAGCGCGGCTCCGAAAGGCACGGAGTAGAACAGGATTTGGATGCTTTCCGCGAACAGTCCCGACGGCGCGATCTGTGCGCCCGACAGAGTCTGGCCGTTGGCGAGGACCAGGAGGGTGATGAAGCCGACTCCCACGATCAACCCGTCGATTGCTCCGGCGAGCCAGGTGGCCTTCGGAGCGAGGAAGCCGGCGACCATCGCCGGGGCGAGCGGAGTCGGGCTCAGCCAGAACAGGATCACTCCCAGGATCGAAATCGTCCTTGATGTTCACGCGGGACAGCGCGAGGGGAACGGCGATCACCGTAATCAACAGCACGGGCCACACCGCGTGCGTGCGGGTGACGAGCGGCACCACGTAGCGCAGGTCTTCCCTGTAATGGACCGGTCGATACGCCGCCTTGGCCGCACCGAAGAAGCCGGGCCTCCCGGTCGCTTGCGGCGGGGGCGGCTTGAGGGCCTGGGACCCGCGAGCCCGATTTCTGGATACCGGCGCGGCGGCGGTCGCCTGGCCTTCGGTGCCGGCCTCGGCTTCTTCCTGCGCCTTGACGATGGCGCGGTAGCGTCGGCGCGCCTCAGCTCGATCGGTTCCCTTGGCGCGAGCCACTGTGTCTCCTCGGGTGGTGGTGCATGTGCGGAACTGGCGCTCGTGCGATGGCACCGGCGCGGTCGGAATGGTAGTCGATGGCGCAACCGGCCACAGGGCGCGCCGGCTTTCCGTGCTCGCAATCGGGGCGCCCGATAAGCGGCAGATAAGCGCGAGCCAATGATCGAAGCGTACAAGTGGGCGGCTAACTCCCGCCGGAGAGGCTTCGAGAGGTGCTCCATGCCTGCTCCCCGGCGGGTCTTCGTTCCCTTTGCGTCGATCCTCGTCGCCCTGGCGATGCTGGCAGGCACGAGCCACCTGGGTTACGCGGGCGCCCCATCCGCATGGGCGCCGTCGTCGGGCCTTCTCCTGGCTGAAGTGATGACCGGCGGCGCGTCGGCCTCCGACGAATACGTCGAGATCACGAACGCCGGCCCGAGCTCGGCCGACCTGGGCGGCTGCGACCTTGTCTACGTAACGGCTACCGGCGGAACGACGACACGCAAGGCGCTCTTCACCTCGCCGCTGCCGCTCGATCCGGGACGCCATCTGCTCGTGGCGAATTCGGCGGGCATCTACGGCTCTCTGGCGGACGCCACTTACACCGGGGGGTTCGCTGCCGACGGCGGATCACTCGCTCTCCGTCGTGGGGACGGGGCCGTCATCGATGCCGTGGGGTGGGGCACAGCGACGAATGCCTATCTCGAGGGATCGGTCGCTCCGGCTCCACCGGCACGCTCGACCATCGAGCGACGGCCGGGAGGCGCCGGCGGCAACATCCAGGACACGAACGACAACTCGGCCGACTGGCAGGTCCAACCGAGCCCGATCCCGCAATCGCTGATCTCGGCCCCGGTTCCGGAGGCGCCCACTCCGACGCCCACCCCGGCCGATACGGGCACGCCCGAACCGACACTCGAGCCGACCCCGTCCGCGTCGGCGACGACGGTCGAGCCGAGCCCGACGGCCGAAGCCACCGCATCCCCCGAGGCGACTCCTTCGCCCGAGGCGACCGCTTCGCCCGAGGCGACTGCTTCGCCCGCGCCTACGCCTTCGGCCTCGGCCACTGACTCGCCCACGCCCACGGACTCGCCCACGCCCACGGACTCGCCCACAATCGAGCCGACGGTCGAGCCGACGTCGACTCCACTGGCTTTGCCGACGCCTTCCCCGACGGCTTCCCCGGTGCCGACCGCTTCCCCGATGGCGACGGCTTCGCCAACGCCAACGCCAACGCCAACGCCAACGCCCATGCCCACTCCCGAGCCGCAGCCGCAGCCGCAGCCCTCGCCGATTGCGTCGGTTCGGACGTTCGACGATGGCAGCCCGGCGGAGGTCGAAGGCGTGCTGACCACGCGCCTGGGCGTCCTCGACGGCGGTCGCGGCGGATTCGTCCAGGACGGATCCGGCGGCATCGCTTTGTACCTGGCAGATATTCCTGCCTCCCTTCTGCCCGCCGGCACGCTCGTGTCGGTGAGCGGCACGGTTTACGACCGCTACGGCCAGCGGACGATCCGGGTGGATGAGGACGGGCTCGATCCGACCGGCGAAGGGCCACTCCCGGCGGCGCCCGAGCGCCTGACCGGCGGCCCCGGCGAGGCCGATGAGGGGGCGCGCATTTCGGCCGCCGGCACAGTCACGGCCACTCCGGACGCACTGGCCGATGGCACGGGGCTCTGGATCGATGACGGCAGCGGGCCACTACGGGTCGTGGCGACGCCTGCCGCCCTGGAAGGGATTTTGCTGCGCAAAGGCACCTCGATCCGCGTCGCCGGGCCGCTGGGTCAGCACGCTTCAGGGACCTCGCCCGGCTATCGAGTCGAGGCCACGGAGCCCGGATCCGTCGTAGTTCTGACGGAAGGCGCTCCCTCCCCATCCCCATCGGTCTCACCGACCGCAACTCCGGTCCCGACCGCGACCGCGTCTCCGACCGGCACTCCGAGCAGTTCGCCGACGGACTCCGGCGTCGATCTCCAATCCATCGCCACGGCTCGCCGGCAGCCAATCGATGCCCGGGTCCAGCTGGCCGGGGTCGTAACCATCGGGCCGGGGTTGATGGGCACGGACCAGCTCATCGCAATTCAGGATTCCTCGGCCGGGATCTTCGTCCGCCTCACGACCGCGCCGGCCGGTCTGCAGGTCGGCCGTTCGATCGAGGTCGCCGGCGTCCTGGCATCCCCGTACGGCCAGCTCGAAGTGCGCCAACTGAGCGAACTCGAGATCGGATCTTTCGGCCCCGAGCCGGTGCCGACCGCTCTTGGCTTGGGCGATATCGGCGAGACGACCGAAGGCGCCCTCGCGACCGTTCACGGCACCGTCGATTCGGTGCAGGTCGATTCGGGCCGGCTGAGCATCTCGATCGGCGACGGTCGATCAGTCCTGCGAGTTCTGGCGGATCCGCACACCGGTCTGACCGCCGGTGCCGTCAAGCGAGGTTCGAGGGTCGTCGCAACCGGCATCGTCGGGCAGCGCGCCACCGCGCAGGGGCGGCAGGACGGCTACCGGCTCTGGCTTCGCAGCCGCGCTGACCTGACGATCGAATCGGGTTCGGCTGCCGGCCCGAGCCAGAGCCCCACGCCACTCCCGAGTCCTTCGGGGTCGGCCGTCCACCACGATCTCGCGAGCGCCATCGGCACGCGCGGCAGCCTGGTCGACGTCACCGCCACAGTGACGGCGGCGGTCGGGCTGATCGATTGGGGCGGCCCGACGATCGTCGTCGACGACGGGACTGCCGCCTGCGCCATCGTCGTTCCGTCGGGAACGCCGACCCTCCACGTCGGCGGGCGAGTCCACGTCGTGGGCAAGACGGGCAGCTACCAGGGCGGTCCCAGGGTCGTCGCCACGCTCGTTTCCGCACTGGGCGAGGTTCAGGCCGTCGATGTCCGCCAGCTAGACGGGGCGCTCACCGCCGGCCAGGAGTGGCAGCTCGTGCAGGCCAGCGGGCGCATCGACCGGGTGACTCGGGTCGGCGTAAGGTGGCGCGCCGATTTGCTCGTCGCCGGTAGATCGGTGGCCGTCCTCGGCGAGCCTGCGGCGGGGATCCCCGCCTCGAGCGTTCTGGCCGGCCACATGGCGGTCGTCGTAGGGATCGTTCGGCGTTCGACCTCCGACTCCGGGAAGTTCGAGCTTCTTCCCAGGTCGCCGATCGACTTCAGGCTCGGTCCGGCATTGGCATCCTCGCCAGTGCAACGCAGCGGCGCCACCACCGCTCGCTCCTCCGGCGGTGGCCTCCCGACGGCGCGCCAGAATATCGCGAGCCTGCCCGGCAGACTGGGCCAGGCGGTAATAGTGTCCGGTCTGGTCGTGGACTCGGAGAGTGGCGCCGCAACGGTCGATGACGGCACCGGCCGAGTGCGTGTCGGCGGCACCGCCGCGGCGGACGCGATCTCGCTTCTCGAGCCCGGTGATGCGATCGAAGTCGGCGGCCTCGTCCAGCAGGACTCCGCGGGCTGGTTCATCGCGGCGGACCCTGCGAGCATTGTCGCCCTGGCCGCCGTCGGTGACCCGGCAAGCCCCGCAGCGACGGCGTCGCTCCAAACGGCGGACCGTGCCAGGGCCCTTGCGCCGGTTCCGCCCGCCTCGTCGTCGCCGGGCCTGGCGGTTGCGTTGGTCGTTGTTCTTGCAGTCGCGGCCGGACTTGCGATGACGTATTCCCTGTACCGGTCTGGCCGGCGCATCCCCCGGCCGGACTGGCTCGGCCGCGTTGGGCGGGGTCGAGGTGGGCGTGCGAGCGGCTCCGGAGGCACGGTCTGAGCGGCTCGAGCGACCCGGGCCTTCGCGGATCGCATGCGCCCGCGCTTGACGCTCAAGTTTGGAGCCGTCTATGCTCCGGCCAGGTGCCCAATGGTTGAGCACCAGGAGCGAGGGCCGGTATTGCCGAACGCGGACCTTCGCATGGGTCTCCAGGACACCGGCATCGCAAAGTCGCTCGACCTCGATCGTTCGGTCGGGGTACCTGCTTCACCGGTCGCTCTCAGGCATCTCCGCTATCCTCAGGCTCGTAAGGTCGCGCCCAGGCGGGCGGGACGGTCGGAAGACCTCTGAGGTCGAAGCGAACGCAACGTCTTGGGGCGCCTAGGCCCCTTTTGGCAACGAGTATTGGGAGACTGAACATGGCCGAGGGTTACTGCGTCAAGGACAAGAAGAAAGTGGAGATCCAGAACCCCGAGAAGATCACGATGAAGAACGGCAAGCCGGCCGTTCAGGGCACCTGCCCCAGCTGCGGTGGCAAGGTGTTCCGAATCGGAGCGTAGTCGCTCATCGAGCAAGCGATCGTGACCCCCGCCTCGGCGGGGGTCACGGCATTTTCGGCAGGTCGGAAAGCGGCAAGACCAGCACCAGAGGCCGGAAGTTGCCGCCTCACGGCCGAAAGCCTCGCCCGAACGTGCGGGCGGTCATGCGGAGCCCGGTCGGAGCAGACGCCCCGAACGAGCCGACCGGCCCGCTGGACCACGAATTGGCTTTGCTAGAATTGACGCGCACCCCACCAGATCCACGACTCATGAGGTTTCACTCTGCCAGCAAGACCGATCCTCGCGCTCGACGTTGGCGGCACGCAGATCCGCGCGGCTGTTGTCGTCGATGACGGCTCGAGGATTGCCCGCGCTCACGACACCACGCCCGTAGCCCAGGGGCCTGCGGCGATTCTGACTGCCTGCGCGGGTGCGTTGAAGGCGGCGCGGGAGAGCGTTCCCGCGGCAATTCGGGATGCCATCGAAGGAATTGGGATCTCCTGCCCGGGGCCGGTAGATCGCTGGCGTGGCGTAGTCGTTCAGACGCCCAACATGGGCCCCACCTTCGTCGACGTCCCGATTGCCGGCGAGATGGCCGCGGCACTGGGTCTGCCGGCCTTCCTCGAGCGCGACAGCAACGTGGCCGCCCTCGGAGAGATGGCCTTCGGCGCGGCGCGAGGTTGCGCCGATTTCATATACCTCACCGTGTCGACGGGTGTGGGCGGCGCGATTGTCTCGGAGGGGCGCATCTTCCACGGACCCGACGGCACGGCCGGAGAGCTCGGTCACACGCCGGTCGCGATGGAGGGCATCTGCAGCTGCGGTGCCATCGGCCACCTGGAAGCGTTCATTGGCGGAGCCGCCATGGCGCGTGCAGCCCGGCAGCTGATCGAAGGCGGTGCGACGGGCTACCTCGCCGACTGCGCCGCCATCGAAGGTCTCGAATCGATCGACGCTCGCGACATCGCAGAAGGCGAGGATGCGGGCGACGCAATCTGCCACACGCTCATGGAGCGTGGAAGACGGGCCTTCGCGGTGGCTTGCGTCGGCTTCGTCGATGCGCTCAACCCTACGCGGATCGTGGTCGGCGGCTCCATCTCCGATGCCCAGGGCGAGCGGTTGCTCGGCCCGGCCCGGGCGGAGGTCGCCGCGACCGCCTTCAGGACGCCCCGAAGTCGGGTCCAGATCGTCCATGCCGAACTCGGTCCGGACGTCGGCCTGGCTGGTTGTCACCCACTCGTGATCGCACGCCTCAGCGACCCTGCCGGGCGCGGCGATCGGCCAACGTCAATCTCCGCGCCGAACGGTTGATCCGAGCGCGGTTCTCGCTCCTGGAGGAATAAGCACATGGCAGTTCGCGTCGGTATCAACGGTTTCGGCCGCATCGGTCGGCAGTCGCTCAAGGCAATCCTCGAGCGCGCCCCCGAGCTCGAGGTCGTTGCCGTCAACGACATCGTGGACGTTCCGATGAACGCCCTTCTCTTCGCCCACGACTCCACCTACGGCAACTTCGACGGCACCGTCAGCCACACCGAAGACTCGATCGTGGTCAACGGCAAGGCCATCAAGGTCTTCCAGCTCACCGATCCGTCACAGCTGCCCTGGAAGGACCTGGGCGTCGACATCGTCATCGAGTCGACCGGCCGGTTCACAGAGGCAGACAAGGCCCGCGCGCATATCGCCGCCGGTGCCAAGAAGGTCCTCATCAGTGCCCCCGCCAAGGGCGAGGACATCACCATCGTCCTCGGCGTCAACGAGGGCCTCTACGACTCCGCCAAGCACACCATCATCAGCAACGCCAGCTGCACCACGAACTGCCTCGCGCCGTTCGCGAAGGTCCTCAACGATGCCTTCGGCATCGAAAAGGGCGTGATGAACACGATCCACAGCTACACCAACGACCAGAAGATCCTGGACGTTGCCCATAAGGATCCCCGCCGCGCCCGCTCGGCCGGCCTGAACATGATCCCGACGACCACCGGCGCCGCCAAGGCGCTCGCGCTCGTCATCCCGGAGCTCAAGGGCAAGGTGGACGGCTTCAGCCTGCGCGTGCCGACCCCGACCGTGAGCATCGTCGACTTCGCCGTCGAACTGCGCACCGAGACCACCGCTCAGGGCATCAACGACGCGTTCCGCGCCGCCGCCGCCGGGCCGCTCAAGGGCATCCTCGGCGTCAGCGACGAGCCCCTCGTCTCGATGGACTTCAAGGGCGACACCCGCTCGTCGATCGTCGACTCCGCCCTGACCATGGTCATCGGCGGCACGGGCACGTTCGCCAAGGTGCTGTCCTGGTACGACAACGAGTGGGGCTACAGCTCCCGCGTCGCCGACCTGACCAAGTTCATCGCCGAGCGCCTGTAACCAGTACCACCGTTCCGAGCCGGGTGGCCGCAAGGCCCCCCGGCCGCGCGGCCTGGTCCATGCCACGACCGAGGTAACGATGAACAAACTGACCATCCGGGACCTGGACGCGGCAGGCAAGCGCGTCTTTGTCCGCGTCGACTTCAACGTGCCGCTCGAAGACGGCAAGATTACCGACGACAGCCGCATCCAGGCGGCGCTGCCGACCATCCGGGCGCTCCTCGCACAGGGCGCGATCGTGATCCTGGCCAGCCATCTGGGCCGGCCCGACGGCAAAGTCCAGGACAGCATGCGGCTGCGCCCAGTTGCCGAGCGCCTCTCGCAGCTCCTCAAGATGCCGGTCGCGGTCACCGGGGACGCTCTCGGCGTCGGCACCGAAGACGCCATCAAGCGCCTCAAGCCGGGCGAGTGCATCCTCCTCGAGAACCTCCGCTTCCACGCGGAGGAGGAGAAGAACGATCCTGCCTTCGCCAGGGCCCTCGCGAGCTACGCCGACGTCTACGTCAACGACGCATTCGGGACGGCCCATCGCGCCCACGCCTCCACCGAGGGCATCGCCCGGCTGCTGCCGGCTTACGCGGGCCTGCTCATGGAGAAAGAGATCGAGTTCCTCGGCAAGCTGATGTCGAACCCCGAGCGACCGTTCGCGGCGATCATCGGCGGGGCCAAGGTCTCGGGCAAGATCAAGGTCCTGCGCAACCTCGTCGACAAGGTCGACGTCCTGGTCATCGGCGGCGGTATGGCGAACACCTTCCTGCTGGCGCAGGGGAAGCCGGTGGGCAAGAGCCTCGTCGAGCCGGATCGCGTCGAAGACGCCAGGGCGATCATCGAATCGGCCGCCCAGCACGGCACCAAGATCGTCCTGCCGACCGACGTCGTCGTGGCCAAGGAAGTAACCCGCGGCAGCGAGTACAAGACGGTGGCGGCGGACAAGGTGCCCAGCTCCTGGAGCATCGTGGACATCGGTCCGGTCAGCCTCGAGGCCATGTGCAAGGCTCTCGAGCCGGCCAAGACCGTATTCTGGAACGGTCCGCTCGGTGTCTTCGAGATCCCCGTCTTCGCCACCGGGACCAAGGAAGTCGCCCGCTTCCTGGCCGGCCGGGCTCAGGCCGGTGCCACGGTCGTGGTCGGCGGCGGCGACTCCGTGGCCGCGGTCGAACAGCAGGGCCTGGCCGACAAGATGACCCACATCTCGACGGGCGGCGGCGCCTCGCTCGAGTTCCTCGAAGGAAAGACGCTGCCCGGCGTCGCCGTGCTGCAGGATCGAGTGCCGGCCCCTGCCGGCGACGGGAGCAACTCATGACCACCATCGACCTCATCGAAGCTCGCCAGATCCTCGACTCGCGCGGCAACCCGACCATCGAAGTCGACGTCGTCCTCGCCGACGGCTCGGTCGGCCGTGCGGGCGTGCCCTCCGGCGCCTCCACCGGCGTCAACGAGGCCGTCGAGCTGCGCGACGGCGACAAGACCAGGTTCGGCGGCAAGGGCGTCCTCAAGGCCGTCGCCAACGTGCGCGAGATCATCGCGCCCGAGCTCCTCGGCACCGACGCGGCCGACCAGGCCGGCCTCGACGCCGCGCTGATCGCTCTCGACGGGACGCCGAACAAGGGCAAGCTCGGCGCCAACGCGATCCTGGGCGTCTCGCTCGCCGCGGCGCACGCGGTCGCGGCCAGCTACGAGATGCCGCTCTACCGCTACCTCGGCGGCGTCGGCGCTCGCATCGTCCCGGTTCCGTTCTTCAACATCCTCAACGGCGGCAAGCACGCCCTGAACTCGACCGACTTCCAGGAGTTCATGGTCGCGCCGGTCGGCGTGGCGACCTTCGCCGACGCTTTGCGCGCCGGCGCCGAGGTCTTCCACGCCCTGAAGTCGATCCTCTCGCGCCGAGGGCTTCTCGGTCGGCCAGGGCGACGAGGGCGGCTTCGCGCCGTCGCTGCCGTCTAACGAAGCGGCCGTCGAGGTCATCCTGCGGGCGATCGAGAAGGCCGGCTACAAGCCGGGCGACGAAGTGGCGATCGCCCTTGACCCGGCCACCAGCTCGATCCTCGTCGAAGGCACCGGCGTCGGAAACGTGACCGGCCAGTACCGCCTGGAGAAGGAAGGTCGGACGCTCGACTCCGGCCAGCTGATCGACCTCTGGGAGAAGTGGATCGCCAAGTACCCGATCATCTCCCTCGAGGACGGCCTGGCCGAGGAGGACTGGGCCGGCTGGGCCGAGCTGACCAAGCGCCTCGGCTCCAAGGTTCAGCTCGTCGGCGACGACATCTTCGTGACCAACCCGGAATTCATCGCCCGCGGCATCCGCGAGTCCTCGGCCAACTCGGTCCTGATCAAGCTCAACCAGATCGGCACCATCACCGAAACGATCGACGCGATCGCGATGGCGCGGCGCGCCGGCTGGACGGCCATGGTCAGCCACCGCTCGGGCGAGACCGAGGACACGACGATCGCCGACTTCGTCGTCGCGATGGGCACGGGCCAGATCAAGACGGGCGCGCCGTCGCGATCCGAGCGCGTGGCCAAGTACAACCGCCTCCTCCGCATCGAGGAGGAACTGGGCGACGCCGCGCTCTACCTCGGCCGCCAGGCTCTGGCCGGCGCCAGGCCCTGACCAATCATTCGTCACTGTTGCGAGCCGGCCTTCGGGCCGGCTCGCTCGATTCCGGGGCTGATCGCCGGGGAGCTCACGCAGTTGCGTGGGTCAGCCGTGCGGAGGCCGACCTTCTCGCGCGTCTCGGGAGCGCGCGTTGCGCGCTGTGTCGGCGCGCGATACGGCCAGCGCTCCTCCGGCTTCCACTCTGTCAGCCGCCAGACTCGGGTCGGCGCGAGAACCTCACTCCGGCCACAATCGGCACGAGCTGGCTCGCTGTGCTGCGTCAACGCGTTTGAAGGCACAGACACGTGGATATGGCTCTCTGGACGGCACTTGCCTCTTGCTCTTCGTCGTGTTTGGTCGAGACAGCTGGCGGTACTGGGCAGCCTCGAGAGAGGCCAAGGCAAGCTCTTTCGTTGCCAGTGAGGGCCGGCCGGTAGCGGCGCCGACACGGCGCTCGGCCCGGCTCTATTCGACCGCGACTCCAGTTTCGGCGGCGCCCCCGGCATACTCCAGGAGCGAAGCTGCCGTCATCTGGGTTCGGTTGATCAGGACGAAGGCGAAGTGGCTGATAACCCGCCGGTCGGCCAGGGATCGGGCGGTTACCTTCACCATCGGAACGAAGCGCGGGTCCGGGAAATCGACGAAGGTGACCACGTCGGTCTCCGAGAAAAGGAACACCGTTCCCGTGAGCGTGTGGCCCGGCGTGAAGATGACGAGCTGGCGCGGAGTTCGCTCCATCAGCGGCCGGTCCATACCGTCCGATGGTCCCGATGCGCCGGCGATCTCCTCCTCCTGCTGGGCTATGAAGGTGATCTCGTCCTGGTTGACCATCAGCTCGGCCACGGTCAGGTTCGTCTGATCGCCGTTGCGTCGCAGCAGCCGCGCATCGGTCAGGCGTACGTAGCCGGCGCCGTGGTTGATCAGGTCTGACAGGCGCGAAAACCGGAGCAGCGAGATCTTGCCCGAGACCCGGAGGTGAGGGCCGATGAGTTCGATCGTCTCGGAGCGATCCTCGGCCACATTGAAGGCTCCGCCGAAAGGGCCGAACCCAGATGAACCGGTGTCCCAGGCCGACATGTGATCCTCCGTGAGAAGTGGGCGAGGATGTGGCCTCGATTGTACGGCGAGCGCGTCCGATTCTTGTTGGCGCGCCGGATCAGTTCGGCGCGGTGACCGGCAGATCGAACCAGAGTCTCGCGCCGCCCCCGCTGCGGTTCTCGGCGCCGGCACCGCCGCCGTGTGCATCGGCCAGGGCCCGGACGATCGACAGGCCGAGGCCGCTCGTTCCCGGATGGCGACTTCTCGAAGGGTCGGCCTGGAAGAAACGCTCGAAGATGTGCGGCAGTGCCTCGGCCGGAATTCCGGCACCGCTGTCCTCGACTGCCACACGAACGACGTCAACGCGTCCGGCTCCACGCGCAGGGCGATTGGCGCTCAGCGTGACCGTGCCGCCCTCGGGGGTGTGCCGCAGGGCGTTGTCGACAAGAGCCCCGACCATCTGGCGCAGTCGTACCGGATCTGCAGTGGCAACAGCGCCCGGCGCCACGGCCACGGTCAGTTGCACGCCGGCGACGCTCGCGCGCGCCTCGAACCCGGCGGCCACCGATGCGAGCGCCTCGCCCAGGTCGACCTCCACGCGATCGAGAGGCAGATGGCCGCCCTCCGCAAGGCTGATGGTGCGCAGGTCCTCGACCACGCGGGCCATGACTCGCGATTGATCGCGAATCGTCTCGATGTGACGGCGTTCCGGATCGTAAACGCCGTCGAGGATTGCGCTCGACGTGGCGTCGATCACCGCCAGCGGCGTACGCAGTTCGTGGGCCGTGTCCTGGAGGAACTGCCGCCGCGTCTCCTCGGCTTTCTGCAGGTCGCCGGCCATGGAATCGAAGGTGCGTCCCAGGCGCCCGAATTCGTCGCTGCGACCGGCCAGGCCCGAGCGTTGCGCCAGGTCTCCCTTCGCGACACCGGAGGCTGCGATCTCGAGCCGGTTGAGCGGGCGAACCAGGCGACCCGCCGCGAACAGCCCGAGCAGGGAAGCCGCGGCCGCGGCGGCGATCGCCACCAGGATCAAGCGGACGACGGTGTCCTGTTGGGCCTGACCGGTCCGGGTCGCCCCGGCCACCTGCCCGCCTTCGCCTGCATCGCTTTCGCCGGTGGCCGCCACAGTGGCCGTCCCGGCGACCGAGGGCTGCTCGGCGCCCTGGCCCACTTCGTTCTCGAATTCTGAGAACCCCGCGCCCACGATCCCCGGGACTGCCAGCGCCACGACCGCGGCGGTCGCCAGGGCCACCAGCGCGAAACCCAGCGCGATCCGCCAGCGCAAGCTCATCGGAGCTGTTGGCTCTGGTCGATCGGCCGGGCGGCGCGGTAGCCCACGCCACGGACCGTTTCGACGTAGTGCCCGCCGTCGGGCCTGGTCCCGAGCTTGGCCCGGAGGTTCTTCACGTGGCTGTCGATCGTGCGGTCGAACGTATCGAACGATTTGCCGAAAACCCGCTCGCCGATCTGCTCACGAGTCCAGACTCGCCCCGGCTGCTCCGAGAGCGCGGCGAGGATATCGAGCTCCGTCCGCGTCAGAGACACCCGCTCGACGCCGCGCCAAACCTCGCGGCTGCTCAGGTCGATGCTGAGATCGAACAGCACCGGCAGCGGGGCGGCGCCGTCGGCGCCCCAGCCCGGCGCAGGGCGATCGAACCGCCGCAGGATTGCGCCGACGCGGGCGACCACTTCGCGTGGTTCGAAAGGCTTGATCACGTAATCGTCGGCGCCGAGCTCGAGGCCCGCCACACGGTCGATCACGTCGTCGCGGGCGGTAAGCATCACGACACCGACCGTCGAGCCCTCGGCCCGGAGCGTTCTCAGGACGTCGAACCCCGATCGTCCCGGCAGCATCACATCCAGGACGAGCAGGTCGAGGCCGGGAGTCCGAGCCCGCTCGAGCGCCGAGTCGCCGTCGGAAGCCTCGATGACTTCGTAGCCTTCCCGTTCCAGGTACGCGCGGACGACCTCGCGAATGTGAGGCTCATCGTCTGCGACCAGGATCCGCGGTGACATCACCTACACGATAGTGGAGTCGCGCTCTGTTTCCTACTGGCTGGGTTTCGGGGAGCCGGGACCGATGGGCCGACAGGCCTTCGGGCAGAGGGCGTCGAATTGGGCCCATCGGTCCGGACGAGGAGGAAGCGTCGGGTTTCCCGGCGCCGGCGACGCGTCAGGCCGCCGGCGCCGGAAGATATGCGTCGATCGCTGCGCGGGCCTGCTGTGGGTCGGCGTACCAGGTCGCGTCCACCCAAGCGAAACCGGCCCACTCGGCCGGCAGGCTATCGGCGCGGAAGATCGCTCCGTTGGGACAGGCTTGCTCGCACGAGCCGCAGTCGATGCAGTTGGCCGGGTCGATGAAAAATTTGCGGTCGCGCGGATCAGATGCGATGCAGTCGACCGGGCATACGGCGACGCAGGATTGGTCCATGTTGTCGATGCAGGGTTCGGCGATCACGTAAGCCATGTCGGGCTCCTTGGAGGGTTCATTCGAAGGAAGGGTCGACGAGCCGGCGCTCAGCGGCTGCGGCCGGCCGGGCCGGCATCGAGGTGGAGTGCACGCCTTCCGCGGCCGGGGCGCGGTGTGTCGAGACGCTGAGCACGATCCGATAAGTGAGCAGGAAGACGGTCGCCGCAACTGGAATCACGTAGATCCAGAAGGCCCACGCCTGGCCACTGTCCGATCCGGCCGAGAGGCCGTGGAACGTGGCACCGGCGAATGCCAGGAACGACACGTAGTGGAGGGTCCGCCAGGCCCGCTGGCCGATGTGCCTGCGGACGTAGAAGCTGGCCGTCACGATGGCCATCGCGTAGAACGTGAGCTGGCCCACGCCGACCAGGATCGGCGCGTACGGCGACTCGAACGGCACGAGGATGGCGCGCGGCGTGAAGCTGAAGCTCTGATCGGTGATCAGGAGCGCGCCGTGCAGCGACGCGGCAAGGAGCGCGGCGATGGCCAGGTCCTTGTGCAGAGCGAAGCTCACGGGACGGTGGGCGATGGCGTCGAGGAGCTTCGTCGAGAGCAGCAGCCCGTACAGGACCGACGCGGCCAGGACGAGGTAAGCCAGAAAACCGAGCGCTCGGACCGAATACCAGCCGAGCAGGCTGGGATGAAGTGCCGCCACGGCACCGATGTTACGAAGCGCGTTCGGCGCAGTCGCCCCCAGAACAGAACCGATGACGATGGCGCCGACCAACCAGGCAACGTATCGAACCGGACGCGGAAGTCCGCGGTAAACAGGCCCGGGTTTCGGCCGGGGCGGGACTCGCGTGCCGGACTCGGGCAGGCCGGTGGACAGCGGGACTGGCGTCGGCCGCGGGACCAGCGCCGGCCGTGGGACCAGCGCCGGACGAGGGACCAGCATCGGACGGGGTACAGGCGTCGGTTCGGCGGCGGGGAAGATTTGGGACGCGTCGCCGGCCGCGGCATCGAGTGCTGATTCTCCGGCGGGCTCGGGGAGCATCGTCGTCTCCTCAGCCGGCCAGCAGCGGCAGCGTATTCGGCAGGGCGAACGTTTCGCCGCGATCGGTGAGCACGACCGCGCCCAGAACCCGGGACCGCTCCAGCAGCGCGAAACCGTCGACGGTCCCGGCGATCACGACGGCCTTGGCGAGCGCCTCGGCGATCAGCGCAGAACCGGCTACGACCGTCGCCTGGACGACGTCGGTGACCGCGGGCAGGTGGGTTCGCGGGTCGATAATGTGATGTCGAACGTGCCCGCCGACGTCCCAGCGATGCACCGACGTTCCCGAAGTAGCCACGCCCCATCGCTCCGGCACGCGTCCGTCGGCGCCCAGGTGCAACGTGGCGAGGAGCGCGTCCGGGTAGCGTGGGTCGTCCACGCCGATCTCCCAGGACCGGCCCGGAGCGCAGCGGATGGCCATGTCGCCGTCCGCGTCCACCACGCAACTCGGCCAGGCCGCGAGCGCCTCGATTGCCCGGTCGGCGATCCAGCCTTTGCCGACGCCCCCGAGATCGAAGTGCAGCCCCGGCGGTCGTCGAACCTTGGCTGTGCCTCGCGCTCCCCGCGAAAGCGACCACTCGCCGGGCCACTCGCCAACGGCGGCAGGCGTCACCCGCGGCGAAACGGCTTCGGGGTCTTCCGCGGCCAGCCTGGCATCGAGCAGGGTTATGTCGGCCAGGCCTTCGCTGGCCTCGTTCGCCGTGCGGCCGGCCCGGAGCGCCGCGGCCAGAGTGGGCCCGACTTCGACTTCGGAGCGCGGGTCCGAGTTGAGGGCAATTAGCTCCGACGCGTCGGAGTGCCTGGTCAGCCGACCGGCCCACAATTCGATCCGCCCGGCAGCCCGGCGGGCCGCCGCGCGCGCCTCAGCTTCGCTCGAGCCCGCATCGAGGTGGATCGCCAGTCTTCCGCCCATCGCGGTCGCAAAGTAGCTGAGCGGCACGATCGATGTCGGCGGCTTCCGGTCGACGCTTCGCCGGCGGGCGGGCGCTTCGGCGATCACTTGACCACCACCCCGGACTGGGTCGTCTTGATTATCACGGGCTTCTGGGCCGGGGCCGGGACCGTGGTCACAACCGTGATCGGTTTTGGCGCCGCCGGATCGATGACCGTCGCTCCCGGAGGCGCGGTCTGACCCGGCTGGAGCTGGATGTAGTGCACCTGGCGCTGGACCTGTACCGTGGCCGGGCTGGCCGCCGGCCCGCCGGCCGATTGGCTGCCCGCTTGCACGGCGCCGGCAATCGACCCGGGCGGGATCACGATCGCTGTGACGATCGCCGAGAAGGCGGCCAGGCCGCCCGCCCCGAGAGCGAGCCTCATCGGCCGCGCGTCTGGCCTCGCTTTGGCGGCGTGCGCGGGCGGCGCCGGGCGGCCGGCTGGTCCCGATTCCATCAGCCGTCGCCCTGGCCGTTGTGTTCCGAGCCGTCGCCAGGCTCCCCACCGCCGCCCGCCACGATCTGGTGGATTACTGGGGGATTTCCCACCGGGGGAGCGGTCTGGACGACGTGGACGATCGGCGCGGAGGGGACGGGATTGACGTAGACCGTCTCGGTCTTCTGAGCGGGAGCCGTGGCCGCGGCCGTGGTCTGGACCGCTCCGGGGGGCGAAACGGATTTCTTGGCGGCAACGTAGCCCTGGGCCACGAGGGCGCCGGCGATTGTGAGGGCGGCAGCGAGTCCCGCGATGGTGACTCCCGCACGATGGATAGTGCTCAAAACAGAGCCTCCCAACGGTTTGGTTCACCTGAGTGTCGACCGGGCAGGTGTAGGACCGATGGAGCATGCGTGGAGGATGGATGTATGCCCGGAGGCGCTGAAGGGCCGGGCACCCGGCGCGGGCCCGCCGAGGAGTGGGACCTGATCTACCGGCGAGCGAATTCGGCCACGAACCGCGGGACTGGCGGATCGCCGGGCTCGACGATCTCGTCGAGATGCGTCTGGGCGAGCCCCGGCACGGCAAAGTCGTCGAGCTCGGCGCGGGTGAGCGGCCACGGCATCAGGCTGGGGGGCTCCTCTTCGCAACGGGATCGGGCCACGACGAGCAACGAACCTCCGGGTGAGACGAACCCGCCGATCGCACGAGGGCACCTTGCCCGCGCGGGTCCCGGCAGGACCTGGACCGTGTATGCCTCGAAGACGAAGACGAAGACGAAGACGAAGTCGAAGGCCGCCGACCAAGCCGCCGATGGCGCGAGGACATCGGCGATTTCGTAGCGGACCGGCGAGCGCGGGAAGCGCGCGCGGCAGGCAGCGATGGCAGAAGGCGCAATGTCGAACGCCACAACCTCCAGCCCCAACTCGGCCAGAAGTTCGGCGTCGTCGCCGTAGCCGCAGCCCACGACCAGCGCCCGACCTCGCGGCTCGGGGTTGCGGCTCAGCCAGTCGACGAGATGCGGGTTCGGGGCCAGGTCGACCCACGAGATGGCGAAGCCGTCACGCGCAGATTCCGCATACAGCTGCTCGAACCATCCAGACACGTCCCCGCGCGAGATCGATTCCCGCGCAAGCTCCCGGGCCCTGGCTCGCGGGTCGGCCATCTTGCGCCTCAGAATCGAGAGGACCAGGTCGCCGGACCTGGCCCTGTCTGCTCCTGGACGAACGAGTGCGTCAGCTCTTGGACTTCTTGGCCGCGGCCTTTTCGGGCTTGGCAGCCTTCGCTTCGGTCTTGGCGGCGGTCTTGGCCGGAGCCTTCTCCGCAGTCTTGGCAGCAGTCTTGGCCGGAGCCTTCTCCGCAGTCTTGGCAGCAGTCTTGGCCGGAGCCTTGGCCGTGGTCTTGGCCGGAGCCTTCTCAGCTGTCTTAGCCACGGCCTTTGCCGGAGCCTTGGCGGCGGCCTTTGCCGGCGCCTTAGCCGTGGTCTTGGCCGGCGTCTTGGCAGCGGGCTTCGCCGCGACCTTCGATGTCCTGGGGGCTGCCGCGGGGGCGACGGCGGCCGAGGCGGCTTCCGCACGAGCGCTCTTGGAAAGCGCCGCTCGAGCCTTGCCGGCCGCGGTCTGCGGACCCTTGGCCTTCGTGGCCTTGGCAGACGCGATTCGGGTACGAGCGGCCTTTACGGCGGCGGCCGTGCCGGTCGTCTTTGTCACTCGACCGGCCGTCTGAATGGCCGTACCGCCCTCGAGGGCGTTGATCTTCAGTGTCAGTCGCGACTTGCGGCGGGCGGCAGCGTTCGGATGGATCGCGCCCACCTTGGCAGCCTTGTCGAGCGCACTCATGGCATCGGCGAGCGCCTGAGCGGTATCGCCTTCCATCGTGCCCGACGCCACCTGGATGGCGTTCGCCACGTATGTCTTAGCCATGCTTCGGCGTGGCTGATTGATGGCCCGCCGGCGCTGCGCCTGGCGAACCCGCTTAATCGCTGACGGCGTGCGGGCGCCGGTCCAGCCTCGGGGCGTCTTGGCCAAGTTCGAAGACCTCTATGCTTGCAGATGGAGAACGTCAGGCAGCAAAAGCAGCGCCGCCCAGCGCGACGGTTGATGGTAGCAGAGTCGCGGCCACTCGCGCAGGCGACCTTTCTACGCGGCTCGCCGTCGGCCGTGCGAGGGGCTGGCACGGTGGTGCGCCGGCAGATCGACCAGATCACCACCTCAACGAAACGCGTCGGTCGTTCGTCAAGATACGGCGAAACCCAAATGGGCGGCAGAAGGCGAGGGGGCAGAGGGAGTGGGGGCATTGATTTCCACGGAGGTTGGAGCCAAAGCCCGTGCCGACGTCCGTGCCGACGCGTTCGCCCAGCTGGTCGATCGCCGGCTGAACGATTCCTACCGGCTGGCGGGCTACATCCTGGGCAACGCTCCCGATGCCGAAGATGCCGTTCAGGAGGCCATCGTTCGTGGCTGGCAGGGCTGGGCACAGCTTCGTGAGACCGAACGGATCGAGGCCTGGTTCGATCGGATAGTCGTGAACATCTGCCGGGATCGGCTCCGACGGCGGCGGATGGTCCGGTTCGTCGTCCTCGACGAGGGGATCGGAGTCCACGGCGGAGATCCGTTCGCCGCCGCACTGGCACGCGTCGAGGTCGACCGGCTGGTCGGCGTGCTCGACGTCGAGCAGCGGGCCATCGTTCTGCTGAGGTTCTGGCGCGACCTGCAGGTCGACGAGATCGCCGAGCGGCTCGGCATGCCGGCCGGGACCGTGAAATCGAAGCTTCATTACGCGCTCCGCGCACTCCGAGAAGCGGCCGAGCGTCAGGCGACAGGAGGCGTGCAGTGAGCAAGCCGACCAACGACCAGGAGATCGGCGCTCGGTTCGGGGCGCTCCGAGACGCCGACGAGCCGACCGTATCGTCCGAGTTGCGCCGGTTCGTCCGCGATCGCGCCTTCGTGAGTGCGGCCCCGCTGCCCGGTAGGGTCGCGGGTGCTCGTCCCGCTTTCCGTCGCGCCGTCGTGGGGCTCGCCGCGGCCTTCCTGCTAGTCATTGCCGGCAGCGGCATGTGGCTCTCGCTTCACGGCCCGATCAACGGCGAGAAGCCGACCCCGACGCCGACCGGGAGCCACGCCAGCGCCACCCCGACCGCTTCCAGCGCTCCGACCGCCTCCGAATTGCCTACCGGTACGCAGCCTTCGACCGTGGCAACCACGGTCTGGACGAGCTTCGCCTGGAAGGCGAGCGATCCCCGGCCGGCGATGCCGTCTTTCGGCCTCGCAGATACGGCCGGCGGCTACTTCGGAGGTTGCGACATGGGGCTGGCCCATGTCGACTGGCCCTACATTGGCTACCCCTTCTGTACTTCGCCCGACGGCCTCCATTGGTCGCTCTCGACCAATTCGATCTTCAAGGGCGCTTATGTGAGTTCCGCGGTCTACGCCGGAGGTTCGTTCGTGATGGTGGGCGGCGTCATGGCCACCGGGCAGGCCGTCGTATTCCGCTCGACCGACGGAGTCCGATGGACACGCGTCCCGGACGCCGACGTGCAACAGAAATACCTCTCTCTCAATTCCTCGGGCTCAAGCCCGACTCCGGTGGGCGCCCTCGTGTGGCGCGTGGGCGGTTTCGTGGCGGTGGGCTGGCACGACGAGTGGTCGCAGGCGGCGCACCAACCGGCGGCGGTATGGCACTCGACGGACGGAATCAAGTGGACGGCCGAGCTCTCACCGACAGATGGCTCCTCGACTCTCTTCGCCGTCAACGGCCGCTACTTCCTCAGCAGCTTTGGACCGGATTTCAACCTCTGGTATTCGGACGACGGCGTGGCCTGGACGCAGGCGACCGCGGGCATCGGCGACACGGGCCGCTTCTTCCGTGAAATGACCGGCACCGGCATCGACACACTCTCCGGGAGTGCCGACGGCGGGGACGGCACCACGTGGAGTTACTCGTCGTTCGACAACGGGCAGACCTGGAGCCCGGACTCACTGCAGATGCAGCCGATCCCTGCCTGCACGCTCCACGACGCCCAGCTCAACGGCACGTCCTACAGCATCGACGGCGGCGGGACGTGGCAGACCGTCGACTCCGTCGGTCCCCCCGGCGGCCCCGAGTGCGGCACCTCGATCGGGGATGGGCTCTTCGGGGCCGAGATTGGGCTGACTTCCGGGCTGGCCTGGTTCGGCAAGCCCAGCGCGGCTCTGGTGCCGACCGGCCCCGGCGGCTTCGTCTGGAAGAGCGGCGATTCCTGGTACTTACTCAATGCCGGACCGATCCTGCCCACGTCCGCATTGCCGGTTCCCTCCGGGGGCTATTTCGGGATCTGCAGAAATGGCCAGTCTCACGCCGGGTGGCCGTACATCGGCTATCAGTACTGCACCTCGCCCGATGGGCTGAATTGGAGCATCTCCTCGGATCCGACGTTCAAGGGGATGGTCGTCGCCAGGGCGGCGAAGGGCGACAGCGGCTACGTTCTCGTCGGCACCGTCATGAGCACCAATCAGGCCGTGGTATTCCGCTCCACCGACGCCGTCCACTGGACGCGCGACCCCAGTGCGAATGTCGCTCAACTGAACCAGACCCTGGACGGCGATACCCAGGCGACGCCCATGGGCGACGTGGTCTGGGGTGCGAAGGGATTCGTCGCCGCCGGCTGGCACGACGGCTGGCAGCAGGCGCCGAACCCGCCGGGCGTCGTCTGGCACTCCGCCGACGGCGTGACCTGGACCGCTCAGACCTCGCCTGTTGCCGGGTACGCGCGGGTTTTCTCGGTCGGCGGCCGGTACTTCCTTTCCGGCGGCAAGACGCCTGCTGACGCCGGCCTCTGGTACTACTCCGACGACGGCGTAACCTGGAAGCGGGTCGATGCCGACGCCACCACGCCTTACGGCTGGGACGTGTTCGCCATGTTCGAAAGAGCCGACGGCAAGCTCGTGGCGATCGCATCCGGCGGCGACACGGAGGCGACGGACTTCTCCTCGACGGACGGCGGAGCCTCCTGGCATTCCGAGGGAACGTCCAAGGCTTCGTATTTCTCGTTCGCCGAGATCCCCGGCCTGATCGTCGAATACGACGTCCAGGCAAACAACGGCTACGCCTCGACCGACCGCGGCGCCTCGTGGCAGCCGCTCAACACGGGGTGGGGCACATTCACGTCGCTGGGCGATGCGATGTTGGCGATCTCGGTCGCGGGTACCATCGCCACCGAGTGGATCGCCCGGCCCTGACAAGCCGGATCGAGGCGCAGCGGCCGCGGAAGTCGGTAGCGTGATTCGGTAGTCATCCCCGGCTACACTGCCTGCCGTGCCTATCAGTCAAGACCGCCTGCGCAATTTCTCGATCATTGCCCACATCGACCACGGCAAGACGACGCTGTCCGACCGTCTCCTCGAGCTGACGCATACCGTCGAGGCGCGCCAGATGTCGAACCAGATGCTCGACTCGATGGACCTCGAGAAAGAGCACGGCATCACGATCAAGGCGCGGGCGGTGCGCCTCGAGTACACGGCCAGAGACGGCCTGACCTACGGGCTCAACCTGATCGACACGCCAGGCCACGTCGACTTCAGCTACGAGGTCAGCCGCAGCCTCCAGGCCTGCGAAGGCGCCATTCTCGTCGTGGACGCGACGCAGGGGATCGAGGCGCAAACGCTCGCCAACGTGCATCTCGCGATGGGCCAGAACCTGACCATCATCCCGGTCCTCAACAAGATCGACCTGCCGTCGGCCCAGCCCGAAGTGGTCATGGAGGAACTCGAGAACATCCTCGCCATCCCGCGCGAGGAGGTGCTGCTTGCGTCGGCCAAGGACGGCACGGGCGTGCCGGAGATCCTCGAGGCCATCGTGGCCCGCATCCCACCGCCCAAGGGCGATCCCGAGCTGCCGACACAGGGGCTCATCTTCGACTCCCACTACGACGCCTACAAGGGAGTGGTCGTCTATGTCCGCCTCGCCCAGGGATCGCTGCACCAGCACGATCTGATCAGGCTCATGGGTTCCGGCGCCGAAGCCGAATTGCTCGAGATCGGCTTCTTCCGGCCACAGCAGGTCCCGGTCGGCGAGCTCCATGCCGGGGACGTTGGCTACGTGGCCACGGGGCTCAAGAACGTCCGGGAAGCCCAGGTCGGCGACACGCTGACGACGGTGGCGCGACCGGCCGAGCACCCGCTGCCCGGCTACCAGGCGGCCAAGGCTCTCGTTTTCGCCGGCATCTACCCGATCATCGGTTCTGATTACCCCCTGCTGCGCGACGCCATGGAGAAGCTCCACCTCAACGACGCGAGCTTCAGCTTCGAGCCGGAAAGCTCGGTCGCGCTCGGTTTCGGCTTCCGCTGCGGCTTCCTCGGCCTGCTCCACATGGAGATCGTCCAGGAGCGCCTGGAACGCGAGTTCGGCCAGGAGCTCATCGCCTCGGCGCCCTCGGTCGAATACGAAGTCCTGCTCATCAACGAACAAGGGATCGTCAAGGTCGACAACCCCTCCAAGATGCCGAACGCCGGCGAAATCGAGGAGATCCGGGAGCCCTGGGTCAAGCTGAGCGTCGTTGCGCCGGCCAACTACATCGGCACCCTCATGGAGCTGGCCACCAACCGGCGCGGGACATTCATCGGCATGGAGTACCTCGACCCGCTTCGCGTGTTGCTCACGTTCGAGCTGCCTCTGGCAGAGGTGATCGTGGACTTCTACGATCAGCTCAAAAGCCGCACCCAGGGCTATGCGTCGCTCGACTACGAGGAAGTGGGCTACCGGGCCGCGAACCTGGTCAAAGTCGACGTCCTGGTGGCCGGAGAACCCGTAGACGCGCTGTCCATAATCGTGCATCGCGATCGAGCCCAGGCGATAGGTCGCGAGCTGGTTCATCGGCTTCGGGGCTTGATCCCGCGGCACATGTTCGAGGTCGCCGTCCAGGCCGCAATCGGCTCGAACGTGATCGCCCGCGAGACCGTCGCGGCCATGCGAAAGAACGTGCTGGCCAAGTGCTACGGTGGCGACATCACGCGCAAGCGGAAACTGCTCGAGAAGCAGAAAGAGGGCAAGCAGCGCATGAAGCGGGTGGGGTCGGTGGAGATACCGCAGGAGGCGTTCCTGGCCGTGCTTCGGATGGACGAGGTCTGACGTGCTAGACACCGTGCGGATCGTGGTCGCCGGTGGCTTCTTCATGCTGCTGGTACTGCTGCGGTTCGAGGCCGAGCAATTCGGTGCGGCCGAATACGACGAACCGAAGCGCCATTCCCGCACGGGCTTGTGGACCCGGCTTTCCTGGTACGGGCTCGGCTTGGCCCTCGTGGCGGCGATCTATTTCGTCCACCCCTATCCGCACGACGATCTGTACCTGGTCGGCGGCCACCGGCAGGACGTCCTCGTCTACGGCATTCTCCTGGCGGTCCTCGGTACTGCGCAGGCCGCCGCCTTCGCCTGGTATCGATACGGGGACCTGCGCCTGCCGCCGGCCACGGCCTACCCCGGCGCGGGCTTGAATGCGGTCGCCACGGCCGTCATCGACGAAGCCGCTTTCCGTGGGGTGCTGCTGGGGAGCCTCGTAACCCTCGGCGTCCCGGGCGGCACTGCTTTACTCCTGCAGGCCATCGCTTACGTGCTCGTGACGCGTCTCGGAGCCCGAGGCAGGCACCCATACATGCCGCTGCTTTCCCTCGGCATCGGGCTCGCGGCCGGCTGGGCGACCCTGAGCACGGGTGGGATCGGCGCCGCGATCCTGGGTCACGCGGTGGCCTCGTTCGCGCTCTTCGTCTGCACCGGTCACGCTGGCCAGGTCACCCGCTCGGGCGGCGATCCCGAGGAGGTCGAGCTCCGCCGACGAGCGCCTGAGGGATGGCTCGATGCCCGCCGGGCGCTGCGCACTGGTCGCGGGGCGGAGCCAATGGGTCTGGCCAACTTCGGGCTGCCGCCCGCCCCTGTCGCGCCGCTGCCCGAGCCGCGGAACATGGGCCGGCCGCCCGCGCCGGATCCGGCGGCCGAGTTCGATCCGTGGGGCGATTTCGAGTCGCCGGCCCCAGCGCCGGGCGCGCCGGCCGTCGCGCCGGACGCCCAGACCGCCGCGCCGGAAGAGCCGCTCTGGCCGCCGATCGCAGAGCCGGTGGAGCCCGTCTGGTCTCTGGCCGACGACGCTCCGAACCCCAGCTACGACCCGGCCGTGATCGACCCGGCGGATCATGCGCCGGCAGATGCTGCGTCGGCAGATGCTGCGTCGGTCCGGCGCGGGCGGTCTCCGCGACGCGCAACCGGCGAGTGAACCGGACTGTCTGACGCCGGCGATATGAGCGAGCCCGGCACCGCGGCGCCCCGGAGGCTGGAGCCCGCCGATCCTGCGCCGCTCCGCGGCGATCCTGCGCCGCCGGTGGCGCTCTACGTCCACGTTCCGTTTTGCCTCTCCCGCTGCCCCTATTGCGACTTCGTGGTCTATGCCGGCTCCGACGCTCGCGGTCCGCGCGCGAAGACCTCGCGGCTCTACGAGGCGCTCGCCGTTGAGTTGGGGCTCCGGGCAGACGCGCTGGATGCCCGCTTCGGCACCGAACGGCCGCCTCTCCGGTCCGTGTTCTTTGGCGGCGGCACGCCGTCCCTCATCCCCGCCGAACGGCTCGCCGACCTGATGCGAATCGCCCGCACCCGCTTCGGTCTGGCGCTCGATGCCGAAGTCACGCTCGAGGCGAACCCGGGGCCCGATGAACTCGGAGACCTCACGGCGTTCGCGGCCGCCGGGGCGAACCGGCTGTCCCTTGGCGCCCAGAGCCTGGACGCCGCGGAGCTCCATCGGCTCGGCCGGCGCCACTCACCGGCGGACATCGTGTCGGCGGTGGCGAAGGCTCGTGCAGCGGGTTTCTCGTCGGTGAGCCTGGATCTGCTCTACGACGTGCCCGGCCAATCCCTGGCCGGTTGGCAGCGCACGCTCGACGCCTCCCTGGCGCTCGGCCCCGACCACCTATCGCTCTACGCCCTGACCCTCGACGACCCCGACGCGGAGGGCTTGACCGGACCGACCGGCGACCATCTCCCTGCCACCGCCGGCGCCGTGAAATGGCGGGCCCGGGAGCGCCGCGAGCAGGACGACGACCGTGCCGCCGATCAGTACCAGCTCGCGTTCGACCGACTGGCCGGCGCCGGCTGGCGCGGCTACGAGATCTCGAACTGGGCCCGTCCGGGACACGAGAGTCGTCACAACCTCGCCTACTGGCAGCGCCGCCCCTACGAGGCCGTCGGCCCCGGCGCCCACGCCTTCGACGGGCAGACCCGACGCTGGAACGCCGCGCGGCTGGATCTCTATCTGAACGCACTGCTGCCCGCGAGCGCGCCGGCGGCACTGCCGCCCGGTGGCGCGGAACGGCTCGATGCCGGCACGGCCGCCGCCGAGGAGCTGATCCTGGCGCTGCGCCTCGACTGCGGCATATCGGCGACGCTCGCGGCCGAGCCCCCGTTCGAGCGCGTCCGAGGCTGGGCGGAAACTTCCGGCCTGATCGAGTCTGTCGAGATCGGTGGCGAGCCGCGTGTCAGGCTCACCGTCCGGGGCCGGCTCCTGAGCAACGAGTTGTTCGCCAGTCTCGTGTAAGCGCCGCTGCGCGGGCGCCAGGCGAGCCTCGACAGCGGGATTCGGCGCGGATTCGTCGGTTCGGCAACCCGCTCCTACGGGCGGTTTGCGGCCGAGCCCCATCGTCACTAGAATTGGAAAAACCCCCGGAGGAGAACGAGCCCATGGCGAAGTATGTCTTTGTGACCGGAGGGGTCACCTCCTCGCTGGGGAAGGGCATCACCGCCGCCAGCGTCGGCCGCCTGCTCAAGGCTCGCGGCCTCGCGGTCTCCGTCCTCAAGCTCGACCCGTACATCAACGTCGACCCCGGGACGATGTCGCCCTACCAGCACGGCGAGGTCTTCGTCACCGACGACGGCGCCGAGACGGACCTCGACCTGGGCCACTACGAGCGCTTCATCGACGAGAACCTGTCCCAGCTCTCCAACGTCACGACCGGCCGCATCTACCAGGCCGTCATCGGCAAGGAGCGCCGCGGCGACTACCTGGGCGGCACGGTCCAGGTCATCCCGCACATCACCAACGAGATCAAGGAGCGGATCCAGCGCCTGGCCCGCGACGGCCGCGCGGACGTCGTGATCGTCGAGGTCGGCGGCACGGTCGGCGACATCGAGTCCCTGCCGTTCCTCGAGGCCATCCGCCAGATGCGCAAGGACGTCGGACGCCACAACGTCGTCTACATCCACGTCACGCTGCTGCCCGCCCTGGCCGCGACCGGCGAGCTCAAGACCAAGCCCACCCAGCACTCCGTCAAGGAGCTGCGCGGCATCGGCATCCAGCCCGACGTGATCGTCCTGCGCTCCGACCACCCGGTCAGCCAGGAGATCCGCGACAAGATCGCCCTCTTCACCGACGTCGCCAGCGAGGCCGTGATCCCCGCGGAGACGGCCGACACGATCTACGAAGTGCCGCTCCTGTTCGAGGAAGCCGGGCTGGGCTCCCTTCTGATCCGCGAGCTCGGCCTGGAAGCGCGTCACCGAGGCGCCGGATCTCGAGCTCGTGGCGCGCTCTGGTCGCGCGCATCAAGCGGCCCAAGCCCGATCCTCGAGATCGCGCTGGTCGGCAAGTACATCGAGCTTCCGGACGCCTACCTGTCCGTCACCGAGTCGCTCAAGCACGCCGGCTGGGCCCACGAGGTCGACGTCAAGATCCGCTGGATCGACTCCGAGCTGCTCACGCAGGGAGACCGTCCGAGGAGCTCATGGCCGGCATCGGCGGGATCGTCGTCCCGGGCGGCTTCGGGCATCGCGGCATCGAGGGCAAGGTCCTGGCCGCCCGCTACGCCCGCGAGCATCGCGTCCCGTACCTCGGCCTGTGTCTCGGACTGCAGTGCGCCGTCATCGAATTCGCGCGCGACGTGCTCGGCACCGAAGACGCCAACTCGACCGAGTTCGACATGTTCACCGAGCATCCCGGTCATCGACTTCATGCCGGACCAGCGGACGATGGAGGAAAAGGGCGGGACGATGCGCCTGGGCCTCTACCCGGCCCGACTGACGCCCGGACTCAAAGGCCAACGCCGTCTACGGCAGCGAGCTGATCTACGAGCGGCATCGCCACCGCTTCGAGGTCAACAACCGATACCGCGCCGCTTCTGGAAGCCGCCGGCATGATCCTTTCCGGCCAGTCGCCGGACGGCCGGCTGGTCGAGATAATCGAGCTCAAGGACCATCCCTGGTTCGTTGCCAGCCAGTTCCATCCAGAGTTCCGCAGCCGGCCGGATCGGCCGCACCCGCTCTTCAACGGGTTCGTCGGCGCCGCCGTGGCGCTTTCCCAGGGCCGCGAGCCGGAATTCCACGCCCCGGAGGAAGAGCTCAAGCCGGCCGGCGCGCTGCAGGGAACGTTGCCCGCGGAAGGTTGACAGCGGCGGCCCCGACGCCCGGTGGTTGACCCGCGGTCTGGCGCGGCGTCCGGGCGGGGCCGATCGGGCGTCGGTGATACGATTCCTCGACAAGGACGAGCATCGAATGGCGGCTCGACCCGGTAGGCCGAGCGAATTCTCAAGCAGGAGCTGCCCCTGATGAAGATCTTCCTGGATACCGCGGAAATCGAAGAGATCAAGATCGCGGCTCGCTGGGGCGTCCTCGACGGCGTCACCACCAACCCGTCGCTGTACGCCAAGGTCGGCGGCTCCTACGACGACATCCTCAAGGAAATCTGCAAGATCACGTCGGGCCCGGTTTCGGCCGAGGTGGTGGCCGACGACGTCGACGGCATGCTCACCGAGGGCCGGCATTTCGCCAAGCTCGCCCCGAACATCGTGGTCAAGGTGGCGATGAGCGAGAACGGCCTCGAGGCCATCTCCCGCTTCGCGGAAGAGGGAATCAAGACCAACTGCACGCTGATCTTCAGCACGAACCAGGGGCTGCTCGCCGCCAAGGCCGGCGCGAGCCTGATCTCGCCGTTCGTCGGGCGCCTGGACGACATCAACCAGGACGGCATGACCGTCATCCGCGAGCTGGCCGAGATCTTCGCGATCCACGAGATCGAGTCCGAGGTGCTCGCTGCCTCGATCCGGAACCCGCTGCACGTGACCCAGGCCGCCCTGGCCGGCTCGCACATCGCCACGGTGCCGTTTAAGGTCCTGCAGCAGATGGTTCATCACCCGCTGACCGACAAGGGCATCGTCCAGTTCAAGAAGGACTGGGAAGAGGTCCGCGCAGAGGCCGTCGCCGCCAAGACGCCCAGCCGCCTGACCCCACCCGACACGGCACTGCGCCAGGCCGTCGCCGCGTGCCGGGCATGCCTGCGGCGACAGCCAAGCGGTTCGCCCCTCGACGCCGTTCCGCCCGAGCTGCTGATCCTCTCCGGCGCTCTTTCGGTCCAGTTCGGGGCGGGGATTGCGACGTCCCTGATGCGCGATTACGGGCCGCTGCCCGTGGTGGCGATGCGGATCGTCTTCGGGGCTCTGCTGCTGCTCGCGTTCCAGCGCGTCCAGCTCCGGGGCGCGTCGCGGGCGGCGCTCGGTAGCTGCGTCGCTCTGGGCGTGATCCTGGCGGTCATGAACACGCTCTTCTACATCGGCATCTCGCGCATTCCGCTTGGCGTGGCGGTCACCATCGAGTTCTGGGGGCCGCTCTCGGTTGCGGTCCTGGGCTCCCGTCGTTGGCTCGACCTGGTTTGGGTGGCCCTGGCCGCCGCGGGTATCTACATCCTGGCCGGCGGTCGCCTCACGGCCGATGACGCGGTGGGCGTCGCCGCGGTATTCGCGGCCGGTTTCTGCTGGGCCCTGTACATCGTCGTCGGCGGACGATTGGCCTTGTATTGGCCCGACGGCCGCGGGCTGACACTGGCGATGGTCGTGGCCGCGCTGGTCTCGCTGCCGGTCGTCCTCATTGCCTCCGACGTGCGGCCGCTCCTGGCGGCTCCGCTTGCGCTGGCCGGGGGAGTGGTAATCGCCCTCTTCAGCAGCGCGATCCCGTACACGGCCGAGATAGCGGCATTGCGGCGTCTTCCGGCAGCGACCTTCGGCGTCCTGATGAGCCTCGAGCCGGCGATCGCCACGGCCATCGGCTTCCTCCTGCTCGGCCAGATCCTGCACCCGGAGGATCTGGTGGCCATCGGCTGCGTTGCTCTCGCGAGTGCCGGGGCCAGCATCTCGGCGCGGCGGATGCCGTCGGCAGGCGAACTCGAGGCCGCCTAGACCGTTCCAGCCTCCGAAAAGTGAGCCACGCCGAGATCCGCATTGACGCCGGGCTCGCGGCCGGGTATTCTCCGCCTCGCCCCGACCGTGCGATCCGCTGCGGACCGATTCCGCGCGATTGTCTTGCACGGCAACTTTCCCCACACGAGCCCTGCCCCTATGCCTGCCAACACCCCCGACCAGCGATCCCGAAACCGCCGCCCGCGCCGCCGCCCCGCCGGGCAGGCTGCCCATGACCGAGTACGACGAGTTTTCGGACGGCGACAACCGCGATCTCGATATCAACGAACTGTCGCGACATGAGCGTAGTCGAGCTCCAGGCCGTCTGCCACGAGCTCGAAATGGAAGCGGGTCCGACCGCCAAGGAAGACCTGGTCGACTCGATCCTGGCGCGCCAGAGCGAACTGGCCGGGCACGCCTACGCCACCGGCATCCTCGACATCGTCGAGGAAGGCTTCGGCTTCATGCGTCGCCACGGCCTGATGCCGACGCCAGGACGACGTCTACGTCAGCTCGAGCCAGATCCGCCGCTTCGGCCTGCGGATCGGCGATCGCATCAGCGGCTCGGTACGCGCACCGCGCGAAGGCGAGAAGTACTGGGGCATGATCCGGGTCGATCGCGTGAACGGCGTGGATCCGGAGACGGCGCGACGCCGGCCCAAGTTCGAAGACCTGACACCGGTCCATCCCGACGTGCTGATCAACCTCGAGACCGATCCCAAGAACCTCACCCAGCGACTGATCAACCTCGTCAACCCGATCGGCAAGGGCCAGCGCGCACTGATCGTCAGCCCGCCGAAGGCCGGCAAGACGATGCTCCTCAAGCACATCGCCAACGGCATCAGCACCAACTATCCGGAGATCCACCTGATGGTCGCGCTGATCGGCGAGCGGCCCGAGGAAGTCACGGACATGCGGCGCTCGGTCAAGGGCGAGGTCATCAGCTCGACCTTCGACGAGCCGACCGAGAACCACACCCACGTCGCCGAGATGGCGCTCGAGATCGCCAAGCGGCTGGTCGAGACCGGCCGCGACGTCGTGATCCTGCTGGATCGATCACGCGATTGGCGCGCGCCTATAACCTGGCGATGCCGCCGTGCGGGCGAACCCTCTCCGGCGGCCTCGACCCGATCGCCCTGTATCCGCCCAAGCGATTCTTCGGCGCCGCGCGAAACATCGAAGAAGGCGGCTCGCTGACGATCATCGGTACCTGCCTGGTGGATACGGGCTCGCGCATGGACGACGTGATCTACGAGGAATTCAAGGGCACCGGCAACATCGAGCTCATCCTCGATCGCAAACTCGCCGAGAAGCGCATCTTCCCGGCGATCGACATCCAGCGCTCCGGTACCCGCCGCGAGGAGCTGCTCCTCGAGGAGCCGGTGCTCAAGATGGTCTGGACGATGCGACGGATGCTCTCCGCGGTCGGAACCAACGAGGGCTGGAGCTGCTGCTCAACCGGCTCGTCAAGACGGAGAACAACGTCGAGTTCCTGGCGAAGCTGACCAAGAGCGTCGACTCCTGATCGGGTAGACCCGGCGACCTCGCCCGCCGCGATTTTCGGTCCGGATGGGGCGCCGGATGGGGCGTTAGGCACCTCCCCGTTTGCGCAGGTGGGTCCGTCTCTGGTACGGTTCGGCCAACGCACCTCTGCCGGCAGGGCTTGGCCGGCCGATCCGAACGAAAGCTAATACCGAGACCCTCGGGCGGCTGCCACCACGTCCCGTCGATTGCCGTCCACCGTTGGAGGAGTCCGTATTGCCTAGAGCGCCGCTCCGTGCCAGTGAGACTCTGGCCCGCCTGGCCGCCGATCCCCGGATCGCGGTCCTGGTCCGCGCTATCGTCTCGCCACTGCGCTCGATCGCGGCGCCCTTCGCCGGCTCGGCTGCCGAACTGCTCGGCGGGGCTCCGGGCAGGCTCAACCCCATCGGCGGCTCCCGCAAGCTCGTGGAGGCCTCGGCCGAGGGCCTGACCCACGCCGCCCACCTCGATCGCGCCCGCCTCGCCGCCGCGCTCCGGGCCCGCCTCGCGGTTCCCGAACGACCCGAGCGCCTGGTGCCCATCGGTGTCTGCGCCCTGCTCGTGGCCGCCGCGGTCCTGAGCTCGCTGCCGCCGGTCGGTACCGTCAACGGCGGCGCCGCTCCCACCCACGGCCCGCGCGTCGTCATCGCCGGTCTCGACAATCAGGGCTCGCTCGATCAGGCCGCACCGGGACCGACCGCGACCTCGGGCTCGCTCGATGGCACCGCACCCAACCCCGCCACGGCCAGTCCGGCTCCGGGCGGCCTCGCCTTCTACAGCTCCGACATCGCCATCGTCAACACCATCGCGGGTGCCGCGGCCTCCGGCAGCGCCACCGGCGGCGTCTTCAGCACCTACGTCGTGGCCTCGGGCGACACCCTGGGCGGCATCGCCCGGAAGTTCGATATCAGCCTGACTACGATCTACTGGGCGAACAGCAAAGCGTTGCCCGATCCCGGGTCGCTGCATATCGGCCAGCACCTGGTCGTTCCCTCGGTCGATGGCCTGGCAGTCGTCGTCACCCCAACGGACACGATCGACTCGCTGGCGGCCAAATACAAGGTCGATGCTCAGACAATCGTCGACATCAACTTGCTGTCCGGCACGAACATCGTGGCCGGTGACACTCTGCTGATCCCCGGCGCGAGCGGTGGACCGTTGCCCGCCGCCAAGTTCTCCACCGGTGGTGGCAGTTCATATACCGGTGGTCGGCTCCTCTGGCCGACGAGGGGCAGCATCAGCCAGTACTTCAGCCGCGGTCATCCGGCGATCGACATCGCCGCACCGACCGGAACGCCGGTATATGCGGCGGCAGCCGGCACCGTCATCTACGCCGGCTGGAAGACCACGGGAGGCGGGGTCGGCGGCGGCCTCGTCGTCTGGATCTCTCACGGCGGTCGGCTTTATACCACCTACAATCACCTCTCGTGGAAGGGCGTAACGGTTGGACAGCGCGTGAGCGCGGGCCAGCGGATCGGCTCGGTCGGCCAGACGGGAGTCGCGACCGGACCGCACCTCCACTTCGAGGTCTGGGTCACGATGCCCTGGGGCGACTGGACGACGAGCGGCGCCCGCAACCCCATGCTCTACCTGGGCTGACAGGCTCCTCTGCCGCCGGGCGAGCCCGCGTCGTAATCGCGTTCATGCCGTTGTGTCGTGCTCGCCGTGCGTCCTATCGCCGCCCGACGCGGCTCTCAGCCGGTCCCATGCGAGAATGAAGCCATGTTTCTCGATCAGGTCAAGATCTGGGTTCGGGGCGGCGACGGCGGCGACGGCGCCGCATCGTTCCGGCGCGAGGCTCACGTGCCCCGCGGCGGCCCCGACGGCGGCGACGGCGGTCGCGGCGGTTCGATATCGCTGACCGTCGATCCGGGCGAGACGAGCCTGCGCGATTACCGCCACGCCCACCACTTCAAGGGAGTGGCTGGCGGGCGCGGCTCTGGCCAGCGCAAGCACGGCAAGGCGGGCGACGACCGCATCCTGAAGGTTCCGCCCGGAACCGTGGTCTTCGAAGAGCCCGGCGGTGAGCTGCTCGGCGATCTCGTGGCCAGCGAACAGAACCTCATGGTCGCTCGCGGCGGTCGCGGCGGCCTCGGCAACGTCCACTTCGCGACCTCCACTCACCAGGCCCCGATGCACGCACAGAAGGGGGAGCCGGGCGAGGAGAGGTGGATCCGCCTGGAATTGCGGCTCATCGCCGACGTCGGGCTCGTTGGACTACCCAACGCCGGGAAGTCGACGCTTCTAGCGGCCATGACCGCGGCCACGCCCAAGATCGCGGACTACCCGTTCACGACCCTGGAGCCCAACCTGGGCGTGCTCGACCTCGGTGACGTCGACTCCCGCCGTCCCACCATCGCCGACGTTCCGGGGCTCATTGAAGGCGCGAGCTCGGGCGCGGGTCTGGGCCATGCCTTCCTCCGGCACGTGGAGCGGACACGAATCCTGGTCCATGTGGTCGACGGTTCGGACAGGGATCCGGAGTGGAGTTTCGGGGTCATACGCGATGAGCTGGCGGCCCACGATCCGAAGCTGCTCGCCAAGCCGACGCTGGTCGTCTTCAACAAGATGGACAAGGCGGAGGCGTCCGAGGCGTGGCCTGCCTTCGAGGCGGCCCGCGCCGAACAGGGTCTGCCGGTCGTGGCCGTCTCGGCCGTGTCGGGAGACGGGCTCGTGGCGTTCCGGTCCGATCTCTCCGCCATGTTGCCGAGCGCCGAGGAGCTGTCGGAGCCGCCCGCCTCGGAAGGCGTCGTGATCCACCGCATCGACTCGATGAGCGACTCCTTCAAGATCACGCGTGACGAGGACGGCGTCTTCGTCGTCCAGGGCAGGCGCATCGAGCGCGTGGCATCCCAGACCAATTTCGACGTCGAGGAATCTGCCGAGAGGTTCCAGGCCGATCTGACCAGGCTCGGCATCGACGCCGAACTGCGCCGCCAGGGGGTCGCTCCCGGAGACACGGTACGCATCGCCGCGGTGGAGCTGGAGTGGGAGCCCGACGAGTGGCAGGAGCGCTAACCGGGGCCGTCTCCGCGGCCTGGATCGAGCCGAGCTACCGGCGAGTCGGCATTCTGGGCGGCACATTCGACCCGATTCACTGCGCTCATCTGGCAATCGCGGAACAGGTTCGCGAGGCGCTGGCTCTCGATCACGTGCTTCTGGTCCCGGCGGCGGCTCCTCCCCACAAGCCGGGTGCCGTCGTCGCTTCGGCCGCCGACCGGGCCGCCATGGTGGAGCTCGCCATCGCCGGAAACCCGGCCTTCTCGATGTGCCGGATCGAGCTGGATCGCCCCGGCCCCTCGTATTCGGTGGACTCGCTCGAGCTCCTGATCGCCGAGGCAGAGCGCCAGAACGTCGAGCGGGAACTCTTCTTCATCCTCTCCGACGAGGCGCTTGCGGGTTTGCCGGGCTGGCACGAGGCCTGGCGCATGCCCGAACTCTGCCGCTTCGCCATCGTCCCGCGCCTGAACGGAGCGCCGTCGGACCCGGACTGGTTGGAGACCAATTTCCCCGGCCGCTCAGACCGCTTCGTCTTCGTGGATACTGTTCCGCTCGCCAACTCCTCTTCCGATGTCCGCAGACGAGCGTCGGCGGGGAATTCGATCCGCTATCTCGTGCCGCCGGCCGTGGAGGCCTACGTCCGCGACCATCGGCTGTATCGTTCCGCTCCGGAGGATCGCCAGAAGTGACCGAATCAACGCCGCCCTCGGAATCGCTGCCCAGTCCAGACGGGCTGCCGCGCCGGGCCAGGCCCGTGGCGCGGACCCGCAAGCCGACTGCCGCGGATCTCGCCGCCGAGGCTGCAATGCAAGCCGCGGCCGACGCCCTCATAGCCGAGATTGTGGCAGAGGGCGGCGACCCCAACTTTGCCGAAGGCTCCATCGCAACTGTTCCGGCAGAGCCGGAGCCCGAGCCGCGCCTTAGCCCGCTCGAGATCGCCCGCAGGGTCGTCGACGCGGCCGAGGACAAAAAGGCCGCGGACATAGTCCTCCTGGACGTCACCGAGCTGACGTCCATGGCCGACTACTTCGTGGTTTGCTCCGGCGGCTCGGAGCGGCAACTCGGAGCGATCGCCGACGGCGTCAGCGAGAAGCTGCGCGACGAGGGGGTTCGTCCGATCGGCCGCGAAGGCGGCGTAGGCTCGCACTGGACCCTGCTGGATTTCGGGTCGGTGATCGTCCACGTCTTTGCCCCGCCGGAGCGCGACTTCTACCAGCTCGAGCGGCTCTGGTCGAAGGCGAAGACGGTGATTCGCGTCCAGTGAGGCCTGCCCGGTTCCGGCCGGAGCGGTCCGGAACGCGACCGAGCCTGCCCGGGCCGTGCTCGAGAATGGGCCTCGAACTCGCCAAAGATGCGGCCGGACTCTCGATTACGTAAACTTCGGAAACCGGCGTCCGCATCAGGGTGCCGATGCCGCCGCTGGAGATCCCGCTACGACTACTCCTTACGTTGCCGAACGACGACCGCGCCACGCCCCGACCATCGTTGACTTCGTCAATATCCGATGGGTCGACGAGTGGTGCAAACGGTGCAATATCTGCGTCGAGATCTGCCCCAAAGACAGTCTGATACTGACCCACGACGCGATCATCGAGGCCACCGACTGCATTCGCTGCGGCCTGTGCGAGCGCTACTGCCCGGATCTCGCGATAGAGGTCCTGCCGAAGCGAGATGCAGAAGGCAAGCTCCCTGCCGAGAACGAGGCTGAAGAGGTCGCGTCCGCCGCTCAGACGGCACCGCACCACGCTCCCGACGCGGCCAGAGGGCCGGCCGTTGCCGGCACCGATCCACATCGCGGTCTGACCGACACGGAGAGCGCTCCGGACGTCGACCGCGACAACCCGACCTGATCGGACAGGATCACGAATGACAAAGCGACTCGTTCAGGGTAATGAGGCAGTCCTGCTCGGCGCCGTCAAGGCCGGAGCTAGCTACTTCGCGGGTTACCCGATCAGCCCCTCGTCGGAGATCCTCGCCCAGGCATCGGTGTACGCCGGCAAGCATCCCGAGTTCCGGTTCCTTCAGGCCGAAGACGAGATCGCGAGTGCCAACGCGATCCTCGGCGCGAGTCTCGCCGGCGCCAAGTCCTTCACCGCAACTTCAGGCCCTGGCTTCAGCCTGATGCAGGAGGCGGTCGGCTACGGCCACAAGGTCGGCATTCCATGCGTGATCGTCAACGTGATGCGCGTCGGTCCGGGCACCGGCATGCCGACGATGCCCGGCCAGGGTGACCTGGCCCAAACGCGCTACGGCTCGAGCGGCGACTACACCAGCATCGTCTTCTATCCCTCGACCGTGGCCGAGTGCTACGAGTACGCGGTGGCGGCCTTCAATGCCGCGGAGGAGAGCCGGTCGCCGGTCATCCTTCTTTCGGACGCGTTCCTCGGCCATCTCAACGAGGTCGTGGATCTCGACGCGATCGAAGTGCCCGTCGTTCAACGCACGCTCGAACCCCTGGCCTCGGGCAGCACCAGGCTCTTTTCGGGTGTCGCCACCTACGCCGACGGCGAACCGGCGACGGCGGACTCGGACGAGTTCATCCGCCAGTACGAAGAGTCGCGCCAGGCTCGCATGGAAGTGGCCGAGCGCTACAACTGCTTCGAATACGGCTGGAACAAGGAGTCGGACACGCTCGTGATCGCCTTCGGCATCACGCGCCGCATCGCCCAGCCGCTCTCGGCACATTTCGCGCTCTTCCGCCCCATCCGGATCTGGCCCACGCTCGACAAAGAACTGGTCGAGGTCGCGGAGCGCTACAAGAAGATCGTGGTAATCGAGGGCAGCGACGGCCAGTACGCCAACGTCGTGGAGCGGATGCTGCTCCGCCGCGTCGAGCGCGTACCGCTCCTCGGCGGTCGCATGAGCCTCGAGGCCATCCGCGAAGGCCTCGACCGCATCGGCATGCTGCCCAAAGAAGCCACCGAGTCCGGCGCCGAATTCGCCGGCTCCGGTCGGCTGACCAGCGTCTCGCGAAAGGTTCTACCCGATGGCAGTCAAGGACAAGCTCAAGACCGACCTCTTCCCCACGATCTGGTGCCCGGGTTGCGGCATCGGTCTGATCATGCAGCAGCTGGCCAGCGTCATGGACGATCTCGGCCTCGACAAGAACAACACCGTGCTCATAACCGGCATCGGTTGCACCGGCCGCATGGGCGCGTACATGAACTTCGAGTCCGTCTATACCCTCCACGGTCGGACGCTGCCGGTCGCCGAGGCCATCAAGACCGTCCGGCCCGAGCTCAACGTGATCGTCGTCTCGGGCGACGGCGACATGTCCTCGATCGGCGGCAACCACCTTCTCCATTCGATCCGCCGGAACCCCAACATCACCGTGCTCTGCAACAACAACGAGATCTACGGCCTGACGGGCGGCCAGACCGGCCCGACGACTCCGCAGGGCACGACCACGATCTCATCACCGGGCGGCGCCGCCTTTGCACCGATCAACCTCCAGGGTGTCGTCAACACCAGCCCCAACGCCTATTACGCCAAGACCACCGTCTATCACCAGGGACCGATGCGGAAGGCGATCAAGGAAGCCATCGAATGGCCCGGCTTCGCGTTCGTCGACATCGCCAGCCAGTGCATCGAGAACAACGGTCGCCGGATCGGCTTCGGTAGCGCCAACGACATGCTCCAGAGCTACCGGACCGAATACAAGTCTGCGCCGGCCGGATCGTCCCACCTGGACCCGCACCAGCTCGGCATCGTCAAGGGCGAGCCCGCGCCGGTCGGCGGAAAACCAACCGCCGGATCGGGCGAGTAGGCGCCCGGCAGGGCGAGGAGGATCGGATGGCGGCCAAGACTATCGTCATCGATGGCGTCGGCGGGCAGGGAGTTCGCGTAATCGGCAACACCATGGCCAGCCTGCTGACGGTCATGGGCTTCGAAGTGACGCTTCTGTTCGACTACGACTCTTCCGTGCGCGGCGGCATGAGCGAGGCGTTCCTGACCTGGGATCGCGAGCCGATCTCCAACTTCGTGGTGGAGTGTGCGGACGTCGTCCTGCGCCTGGCCGACCGCGGCCCGACGCACCTCCAGGCCGACTACGTCATCGCCGACTGCGATCTGATCAAGCCCGGTGAAGTCGGCGAGGAGATCCCGTTCCTGCAGCTCGGCGTGGACAAGTTCGGGCGCGACCTCTTCGGCAACATGATCGCCCTGGGCCGGATGCTGTGCGTCTGCGAGGTCGACTTCACCGACGAGCATTTGACGGCGGCGCTGCCCAAGAAGTACGTCGAGGACAACATCGCCGCAATCAAGTACGGCTACGGACTCGACCGAGGCGCGATCAAGGCCATCGTCCCTGAGCAGGCCGCCAGCAATTTCGCGGAGCGCTACGCCCAGCTCGTGCTTGCCGGCATCGCGCCGGCGGAGGCCGCGGAACAAGCGGCGGCATTGCGCGGCTGATGAGCGCCAGGCATCGGGGCCGTCGGCACGGCTCCGCCGGCGATGCGGTCGCGGCAAGCGGCGCCGCCGTCATTGGCGTCGGCGCGCCGGCCGTCGAGATAGTGCCCGCCGAACTCGGGCCGATGACGCTTGCGGCCAGCGTGCCCGCTGCGGCTGCTTCGGCGGAGCCTGCTTCGTTGGGGACTGGCTCTGCCGCCGAGGCGCTCGCTCCACTCGGCATACGCCCCGACCATTCCAATATCGACGGCGCCGCCGGCATTCCGCAGGACGCTTCCAGGTCCGGCGGCTTCCCGGAAAGCGGACCGCGGCGAGCCCCTCGAGTTCGCGACAGCGCGCCGGCAGCGCCCGCGGCTGCGGCCTGGCCAGCGCCCGCATCGGCCCCGATCATTGCGGAGAGCGGTGAACCCCAGAAGCCCGCCTGCACCCTCGCCCAGATGCGCCGCTTCATCAAGAGCCGCCCGTACGTTCCGGTCCACGAGTTGCGACGCCGCTTCCTCATCGAGGGTAACGAAGACGACGTGAACGCTGTCATGACCGAGCGGGGAGTCGTCTACGTCGGCCTGCCGGTGCCGGAGGCTCAATTCCTGTCCGACCTCATCCGGGCGGGGGAAGTCGGCTGCGAACTGCTCCTCGACCCGACGAGCCCGGCAGTCGTCGGGGTCTACGCGATGAGGCCGGTGGCCCGGCAGTAGGGTGGAAGCCAGGGGGCGCACGACCGTTCCGCTGGTCCACGACGGGCGCCGCCGCCCGTACGTTCTGCACGTCCCACCCGGCCCACGCAATGGGCCCTTGCCGCTGCTGCTCGAACTCCACGGTCGAGGTATCAATGCGGCGCAATTCGACGCCATGACCGGTTTCGGAGCCCTTGCCGACGAAGTGGGCTTCGTCCTGGCGATGCCGAGCGCAATCGCCGAACTGTGGAACGACGGGCGCAGCCGCTCGTCGAAATGGGCCGGGGAGCCGGACGACGTGGGCTACCTCACGGCGGTCATCGAGGACGCCTCCAGCCGCAAGATCGTCGATCCGGCCCGAGTCTATGTCGTGGGCATGTCCAACGGCGCAGTCATGGCGAGCCGTCTGGCCTGCGAATGTGCCGAGAACATCGCTGCCGTCGCTCAGGTCGCCGGAACCGCAGGCCGGGCCATCGCCGCCACGTGCCGTCCCACTCAGGCGACGCCAATTCTCAACATCCACGGCACAGCCGACCGGTTCGCGCCGTACGAGGGCGGCATCCGCCACAGCCTGGGCGCTCGTCTGATCCTGCGGCGCGCCGCCGGGCCGATGATCGGCGTCGACGACTGGGCAGATTTCTGGGTAGCGGTCAACGGAGCCCTCGACGGTCCGCTGGTCGGCCCGGAGGTGGGCGAGATTGCGCCCGACACCACGTTCAGAGCGTGGCGCGGTGCCTCGAACGCCTCGGACGTCGTCTTCTACCGGATCGAAGGCGGAGGCCACACCTGGCCCTCCGCCCGAACGCCTTTGCCTGCCTTCATGTTCGGCCGGACCAGCGCAACCTTCGACGCCACGAGGCTGTGCTGGGAATTCCTGTCGGCCCACAGCAGGTAGACGTGTTGGGCCAGCGCAGCGGCGTCAGAACGGCACGATCACGAACCGGCCCACGGCGACGAATGCCGCAACCAACAGGAACGCGCCACTGAATGCGATCTGCGGCGTCTCTCGCCGGACCACGTGAAAGCCGACCGCCGCTGCCATGAGGACCGCCAGGGCGAGCGCGGCGGTAGGGGTCAGCCAGGGCAGAAAGCCGGTCCAGGCCGGGAGGATCAAGGCCACAGCGCCGAGCATCTCGAGGCCGCCCAGCGCCAGGGCAAGCCTCCGAGGCAAGGCCGCGACCCAGGCCATCCGCCTTCCGGCGTCGTCGTAGTTGACGGCCTGATCGTAGCCCGCGCCGAGGAGAGCCAGGGCGAGAACTACCTGGACCAGCCAGAGAACTGCGTTCAAGTGAGGCTCCTTCGCAGCGGGTCAGGTCGTGCGGCTATCCCTTTGGGGCCTCACGCACATCCGGCTTATTTGGCGGGCAGATCAGGTGGCGATTGCCACCCTCTCGCTTGGCCAGGTACATGGCATAGTCGGCCGCCCTCAGGAGAGTGTCCGAAATCGGTCCCGTTCTGGGGATAGAAGCTGATTCCGATGGAGCCCGTGATGCTGAGTTTCTGCTTGTCCACGCTGAAGGACCTGGCCAGGGCGCGTTGGACGTTCCGGCCGACCGCATCGGCCGCGCGGGCCTCATGCACGGTCTCCAGGATGATGACGAACTCATCACCGCCGATCCGGGCGACCGTGTCGCTCTGCCGAACGCTCTTTGTGAGCCGTTTCGCGACGGCTTGTAGCAGCCGATCGCCAAATTCGTGGCCGCGGGAGTCGTTGACGTCTTTGAATTTGTCGATATCCATGTAAAGCAGCGCGAAGGAAGTGCCGGCCCGCTGGACGCGGGCCAGCAGCTGGACCAACCTGTCGACCATCAGGAAGCGGTTCGGGAGGTCGGTCAGGGTATCGTGCGTCGCGAGGTGCTGGAGGGCCACCTCCGTCTCTCGCATCTCGTTGATCTCGCGCGTTATCCCGACCAGGCCGATGACGGTGCCCGTTTCGTCGAGAAGCGGCAGCTTCGTCGTAAGCGTCCAGTTGGTCCGCCCGTTTTCGAGGTGCCGGCTCTCGATCACGCCGACGATCGGTCAATTCGACTCCATGATGCGCATGTCGTCGAGCTGGGTGCCGCGTCCGAAAGCCTCGCCGAATAGATCGACATCGGTCTTGCCCACGAGTTGCGCCGGGTCCGAATAGCCGAGATCCTGCGCCATCTTCCGGCTCACGCGCAGCAGCCGGCATTGGCGATCCTTGAAGTAGATGCTGTCGGCTGTGTTCTCCATGAGCGCATGGAAAAGGAAAAGATCGTTCGGCGAATTCGGAAGCACCACGCCCACCGTCCTATCGCTGCCGGAACTGAGCAACCCGATCGGGCGCCATCTCTGCCGCCGCTCGGCCCGTCCGTCTGAGAGATGCTACCGCGCGAGAGGTGCCGGGGCGAGATTCCCGTCCCGTGAAGCCAGGCCGGAGCCATCCGGCTTGCCCGGGCCCGCGGCCCAACGAGCGCACCCCGACGCCCCGGCCGGCCTCGCCGGATGCCTCCTGGCGGCAGAGGGGGCATCATCGGCTGCAAATGAGTGTGATTGCGTTCGCCCTTGGACTCATGGTGCTCTGTCTCGTGATCTGGGATCTGTTCGAAACGATCGTCGTGCCGCGCCCGACCCCGGATCGGTTCCGCATCGCCAGGTATCTCGTCCGGCTTTCCTGGCGAGTGGTCCGAGAGGTCGGTCGGACACGCAACGGTAGGAGCCACGACACATTCCTCGGCCTTTTCGCGCCGGCGATGACGCTGGCGCTGCTCGTCTCCTGGCTTGCTGCGCTCGTCCTCGGCTACGGACTCATCCTGTTCGCTCTGCGGGACCAGTTGAGGCCCGTCCCGAGCGACCTGGGAACGACGATGTACTTCGCCGCCAGTTCCGTGCTTACCCTCGGGTATGGGGACATCGTCGCGGTCGGCCCGGCGGCGCGGACCGTGGTCGTGGTCGCGGCCGTGAGCGGGCTCGGCGTCGTCGCTCTAGTCGTCACTTTCCTGTTCTCGCTGTACGGCTCGTACCAGCGCCGAGAAGTGAAGGTGGTAACGCTCCAGGCTGCCGCCGGCGCCCCGCCATCTGCAGTGGCGTTGCTCGAGACCTTCGCCCAGCTCGGACTCAGGGATCGGCTCCCGGGCATGTTCACCGAGTGGGAGCGCTGGGCGGCGGAGGTCCTCGACACTCACGTTGCATTCCCTCTACTGGGTTTCTTTCGCTCGAGTCACGACAACCTGTCGTGGATAAGCGCGCTCGGCACGGTCCTCGACGCCTCTACGCTCCTTCTCACGACGATCGAGGGTCTCCCGCGCGGCGAGGCCGAGCTGTTCAAGCGTGTCGGTGCCCATCTGGTCGAGGACATCACGAACCTCGGCTTCAGGAGCGGGGTAACCGGAGACCCGCGGACTGCCGCCTCCGTCGATCTCGACCGGGGAGCGTTCGACGAGGCTTACCGCCGTCTCGCCCGGTCCGGCTACGAATTGGTGCCCGTCGACGCCGCATGGCGGGCGTTCGAGTCGGCCCGGGCCGAGTACGCCGGCCGGCTGAACGCGATGGCAGCTTACTGGGCAACGCCGGCCAATTCGTGGCTCGATCCGTCGACCGCCCTGACCTCGCCGGCCCATGTGCCCGCGGCCGGGCAAGCGGCGTCGGAGCAGGCGGCGGGGCAGGCCGCGACCTCCGCCGTTATCCTCGACGCGGACGCCGATCCAGACGAGGAGTCTCGATGACATTCGAATTCGACCGGGCAGACATACGTGCTCAACCAGAAGCTGGTGTCGCTCAGCGGCGACCTGTGGATAGATGATGCCTCGGGTGCGCATGCCTTCGGAGTCGACGGCAAAGCTTTCGCCTTGCGGCGCGCCCTCGTGCTCCAGGATCCGGAAGGCAAGCCGCTGTACGAGATCAACCAGTCGGTGGCGCATCTCCACCACACCTTCGAGATCAAGCGGGACGAAGCAGTTGTGGCGACGATCCAGAAGGCGTTCCTCAACGTCCTGGGCGACCACTTCACGATCAACATGGCCGACGGCCAACAGCTGGCCGTAACCGGCGACTGGATCGGCCGCGAGTTCCACGTGACGCGCGCCGGGTCGGACGTGATCTTCGCCTCCCGCAGGCTCCTCGCCATCCGAGACTGCTACGGCGTCCAGATCGCTCCGAACTTCGAGACGCCGCTTGCACTGGCGATCGTCGTCGCCCTCGAGCAGATGGAACTCCAGGATCACCACCGCTAGCTTGCGGTCCCGAGGTCCCGAGGTCCCGAGGCCCCGAGGCCGCGGCCCGAAGCTCGGGGCCGCTCAGTCTCGGGCGAACGTGCCCTCGAGTTCGAGCAGGCGGCGCTTGACCGCGAGCGCGGCACGGCGATCTGCCCAGCTCGATCCGCCGTAGCCACCGAGGGTTCCTCCGGCGCCGATCACGCGATGGCAGGGGATCAGCAGCGGGATCGGGTTGCGGCTCATGGCACTCCCCACAGCTTGCGCCGCCCCGGGCTTGCCGATGCGCCGGGCGAGTTCGCCGTAGCTCGCGGTTTCACCGAAGCGCAGCGCGGCGGCGCCGGCCAGCACCAGCCGGTCCCAATCGGACACCCGCAGATCCGCCGCCAGATCGAACTCTCGCCGCTCGCCTGCGAGAAATTCCGCGATCTGCTGCGTGGCGGCGGCCAGCCCGGCTCGCCACTCCGCGCGAACCTCGACGTCTTCCGCAGGGACGACCGGACCGTGCAGGCGGCGCGCCAGCCCGTCGACGAAGTCGGGCGTCTCCTCGTTCAGGCCGACTGCCACGATCCCAACGGAGGTGGTGGCGACGTGCAGCGCTCCCCAGGGAGCCGGGCACGTCGTGAAAGCGGCGATCGGAGTCATCGCGCCTATCGTTGCCTGATTCGACTCGCGACGGTATACTCCCCGGGAGTATGCAAACGCCAATGCCACCAACCTCCAACGCCCCCGTCGCCACGGGCGTCGCCGTGGCGGCCGATCCTACCGCCGAGATCCAGCTGCCGATCGACGGCATGAGCTGCGCCTCGTGTGTGAACCGGATCGAGCGGTACCTGCGCAAGACGCCGGGCGTGGCCGAGGCCAACGTCAACCTCGCCACCGAAGTCGCGACTATTCGCTACCTGCCGGAGATCGCCGGGATGGACGAACTGGCGCGTGCGATCGAAGCCGCCGGTTACGAGATCCGCGAGACCCAGGCACCGGCCGACGGTTCGCGAGCCAGTCTGGTCGATGAGGCGGATGCAGAGGCCGCCGAACGCGATCGAAGCCTCCGCAGGTTGGGATTGATCGCCGCGGTTTCGCTGGCGGTCGCCGCATTCTCGATGGCCGTGATGTATCTGCCGGGCGTGCCGCTGACCATGGAGCAGATGGCCTGGCTTTTGATAGGGCCGGCAACTGCCGTCCAGTTCCTCGCGGGTCGTCGTTTCTACCGGGCCGCCTGGCGCGCCGCAATCCATTTCTCCACGAGCATGGACACGCTGGTCGTCGTCGGCACGACGGCAGCCTGGGGCTACAGCGTCCTCGTCACACTCGACCCCGGTCTGTTCCGAGCGGCCGGCATCGATCCGCAGACCTACTTCGACAGCTCGACCGCGATCGTCGGACTGATCCTGACGGGCCGCTATCTCGAAGCTCGGGCCAAGGGCCAAACGGTGGGAGCGGTCAAGGCGCTGATCGGCCTGCAGGCGCGTTCCGCACGAATCGTTCGAGCCGGCGCCGAAGTGGACGTCCCGCTCGAGGACGTTCGGGTCGGAGACCTCGTTCGGGTCCGGCCCGGCGAGCGCGTGCCGGTCGACGGACGAGTGGTCGGCGGCGAGTCGGCGGTCGACGAATCCATGCTGACCGGGGAGCCGATCCCCAGCGAGAAGCGAAGCGGCGCCGAGGTCATCGGTGGGACCATGAATGGCTACGGGACGTTCCTCTTCCGCGCCACTCGGGTCGGGCGCGACACCGCCCTGGCCCAGATCGTGGAGATGGTCCGCCGCGCCCAGGGTTCCAAGGCGCCGATCCAGCGCCTGGCCGATCGAATCGCGGGCGTCTTCGTCCCGGTCGTGCTGGGCATCGGCATCGCCACCTTCGCCGTCTGGTTCGCGCTCGGACCGGAGCCGCGGCTGACGCATGCGCTCGTCGCCTTCATAACGGTCGTCGTGGTTGCCTGCCCGTGCGCCATGGGCCTCGCGACTCCCACGGCAATCATCGTCGGGACAGGCCGCGGTGCGGGAGCGGGGATACTCATTCGCGGCGGCGAGGCCCTGGAACTGGCCGCTCGCGTGGACGCCGTGATATTCGACAAGACCGGCACGCTCACGCTCGGCCGGCCGACGCTGGGTGAAGTCCTGGCCGCGCCGGGTTTCACGGCCGCGGAAGCGCTCGATCTGGCGGCGTCGGTTGAGCGGGGCAGCGAGCACCCCGTCGCGGCGGCGATCCTTGCAGGCGCCGGAGCTGCCGGCCTTGGGCTGCGGACGGTCGAAATCCTTCGCGGCAGTACCGGGCCGGGGCGTGCGCGGTCTGGTCGACGGACGCGAGGTGCTCGTCGGGACGGCCGCCTACCTCGCGGAGAACGGCGTCGACGTCGCGGCCGTCGCGGAATTCGCCGCGGCCGGCGACAGCACCGCGTCGGCGGTCACCTACGTTGGCGTGGACGGCCGCGCCGCGGGCTTGCTCCCGACGATCGACCCGATCAAGCCGGAATCGGCCGGTGCCGTGGCCGAGCTTCGCGACGGCGGCATCGAAGTCTGGCTCGTGACAGGCGACCGGATGCAAACGGCACGCGCCGTAGCCGCCGCGGTAGGAATCGCGGCCGACCACGTTCTGGCGGAGGTCCTGCCCGCGGGCAAGGCCGATGCCGTGGCCGTGATCCAGGCTCGCGGCCTGCGCGTTGCCATGGTCGGCGACGGCATCAACGATGCGCCGGCGCTCGCCCAGGCGGACGTGGGCGTGGCGATCGGGACGGGTGCCGACGTGGCGCTCGAAGCCTCCGACGTGACGCTCGTCGGCGGCGATCCGCACGGGGTGGTCGAAGCCATCCGGCTCTCGCGGCGCACTCTCCGCGTAATCCGGCAGAACCTGTTCTGGGCCTTCGGCTACAACGTCGTGCTTATCCCGGTAGCGATGGGCCTGTTGTATCCCTTCCTCGGGGTGACCCTCAACCCGGCCCTGTCGGCCGCGGCAATGGCGATGTCCTCTGTCAGCGTGGTCTCGAACTCGCTGCGATTGCGAGGCTCTCGCGACCGGGAGAAGCCGCCGGCGCCCGCAACCGTGCCGCAACGAGCCGCTAGCTGACGAACGCGCCCAGGACGGCCAGGACCATACAGGCACCCCCGGCCGCGGCCGCGCTCCGAACGCCGGCCGAGCGGCCGAAGCCGAGTGGCGTGGTGAGTTGGCCGAAAACGAGCCCCACGGCACCGGCGGGGACCGCGAGCGCCGCCGCCACCGTACCGAGCGGCAACGGTCGCGACAGCAGGTTCACCCAGATCGACGCACCGGCAACGAGCGATACGGCCATGAGCAGGTCGGCCCCGATGAGGAACGCCGCGACTCCGCCGAGGACGGCATCGCCCCGGGTCGCGGCGAGAAAAGTCGGGTAGCTGACGGTAAAGACGCTCAGCGCCAGCAGCGCCGGGACCAGGATCATCGCTCCGTCCAGCCCGTGTGGCAGGGTGAGGCGCGGGTCAGACCGGCCGAACCGGAAGGCTACCAGTGTCGCTCCGGACAGCAGTCCGCCAGCCAAACCGGCCTCGAGGCCGTGTCTGACCCAGGGGGCCAGCGGAAGGCGATGCATCGTCCGCATCCTACTCCCACGCCGCGGGCGGGCCGGGAGTCGGATCGAGACGTTCCGAGCAGTCCGGCCCGGTGTAACTCAGACCTCGAAGCGCCGGAAGACCGTGACCGCGTTCTGCCCGCCGAAGCCGAAGCCGTTGATGATCGCCGTGTCGACTCGCTTGGCCCGCTTGACGAGCGGGACGTAGTCGAGGTCGCACTCGGGGTCCGGGTTCTCCAGGTTGGCCGTCGGCGGGATCAGGCCTTCCCTGATGGCCCCGATCGCGGTCAAGCCGCTGATGGCGCCGGCGGCGCCGAGCAGATGGCCGACCATCGACTTTGGAGAGCTGATCGCCACCTTGTAGGCGTGGTCGCCGAACGCGGCCTTGATTGCGCGCGTCTCGGTAACGTCGTTGAGCGGCGTGGACGTGCCGTGCGCGACGATGTAGTCGACCTCGTCGGGCGCGACGCCGGCCTTGCGGAGTGCCTTGGTCATCGCCGCGGCGGCGCCGCGTCCCGTGGGTTCGGGGGCGCTGATGTGGAAGGCGTCCGCGGTCATGCCGCCGCCGAGGACCTCGCACTGGATCTTTGCGCCGCGCGCCAGGGCGTGCTCGGCCGACTCCAGGACGATCGCCGCTGCGCCCTCGCCGAAAACGAAGCCGTCGCGGTCGCGATCGAACGGCCGCGAGGCATGAGTCGGATCGTCGTTGCGCCGGGAAAGAGCGCCCATGTTGCCCAGCGCCGCAAAGGCGATCGGCAGCAGGTCGCCTTCGGAGCCGCCGACGACCACGACGTCGCACTCGCCGGTCTCGATGAGCCGGTGGCCGTCGAGGAACGCGAGCACGCTGCTGGCGCAGGCTGCGACCTGGGTCATGACCGGGCCGGTGATGCGGTATTTGATCGAGATCTGGCAGGCCGCCATCGAGCCCGAGAGAGCCGGGATGGCGAACGGCGAAACCTGACCGTTGCCCTTGGTTTCAAGGACCTCGGTGCCGACGATGATCTGCTCGATTCCGCCGCCGCCGGTGTTGAAGCAGACGCCGACTCGATCGCGCTCGTCCGGGGTCATATGCCGCAAAGTCGATGCCGGACTCCACGACGGCCTCGGTCGCGGCCGCCATCGCGAGCTGGATGAATCGACTCATCCGTCGGGCCATCTTGCGATCCATCCCGACCGTCGGGTCGAAGTCCTTGACGTGTGCGGCGATGCGGACGTCGAGGCCCGAAGGATCGAAGGTGCTGATCGTGGTCACGCCCGAAGCGCCCGCGAGGAGGTTCTCCCAGAAGGCGGGGGCGGTGTTGCCGATCGGGGTGACGGCCCCGAGGCCGGTAACGACTGCACGACGGGCAAGGTTCTCAAGGGGCACGACGATCTCCTACGACGTGTCAGCTGCCGAGGCGCGTGCAATGGCTGGCGACGCCCCGATTCATCCGCCTTGCCGGAGTCACATCGCGCCGGCCGGGTGACGGCTTCCGGTCCTGCGCGCGTGTGCACGCTCGCGGACCGATCGTATCAATTGTACCGGCTCGGCAGATCGAGGCGGGTCCGCTTCAGTCGCCGGCGTAGTGCTTGAAGATCAGCGCCGAATTGTGGCCGCCGAGGCCGATGTTGTTCGAGAGCGCGTAGCGCAGCGGCTTCTCGATCGCTTCGGTCGCAATGTTGAGGTTGCACTCCGGGTCGGGCTCGCGGTAGTTGAGCGTGCCGGGAGCGATCTGCCGTGGTACACGGACAGGACCGTGGCGAGGCCCTCGAACGCTCCTGCCGCGCCCATCATGTGGCCCGTCATCGACTTGGTCGCCGAGATCAGGATGTCGGGCGTATGGCTCGCCGAACGCGGTCCAGATCGCCTCGGTCTCGCGCTTATCGCCCACCGGCGTGGACGTCCCGTGCGGATTGATCATGTCGATCTCGTCGGCGGCACGCCGCGGCGCTCGAGGGCCATCTTCATGGCTCGGGCCGAGCCCTCGCCGTTCTCGGCCGGCGCGATCATGTCGAAGCCGTCGGCCGCGGAACCGTAGCCGACGATCTCGGCGTAGATGCTGGGCGCCGCGGGCCTTGGCCAGCTCGAGGTCCTCGAGGATCAGGGCGGCGCCGCCCTCGCCGAGGACGAATCCGTCGCGGGTCCGGTCGAACGGCCGGCTGACCGTCGTCGATCGGCTCGCCCGGCAGCGGCGAGCCCATGCCGCGCATGTTCGTGAAGCCGATGTGGACCAGCTCGAGCAGCGGCGACTCCGCCGAGCCCGCGATGACGGCGATGCAGTCGCCGCGGCGGATCGCCTCGGCGGCCTCGCCGATGGCCGTGGTGCCCGGTCGAGCAGGCCGAGACCGGGCAGAAGTTGTGGCCCTTCGCGCCGGTCTCGATGGCGATCGTGCCCGAGCTCGCGTCCACGAGGCCGTTGGCGATGAAGAAGGGGCTCACCGAGCGGGCGCCCTTGGTATGCCAGAGCTCCTGGTTGAGATGAACAGACCCTGGCCGCCGCCGCCGGAGCCGTAGATCACGCCCACGTCGTAGCGGTTCTCGTCGGTGATCTCGAGGCCGGAGTCGGCGAGCGCCTGCTTGGCCGAGGCGACCGCGAAGTGGACGGTCGTCTCGGTCCGGCGGGCGTCCTTGAAGTTCCAGTACTTGGGCCGCGTCGAAGTCCTTGACCTCGCCGGCGGCCTTGTGCTCGTAGGGGGTGACGTCGAAATGGGTGATCTCGCCGATGCCGGTGCGGCCTTCGACGAGGCTCTGCCAGCGGCGTCCTTGTCGTTGCCGACCGGGCTGATGACCCCGAGCCCGGTGACGGCGACTCGTCTCGTGTAATCGGGTTTGCGCACTCGGGTTCGGTTCCTCCTGGATGTGACTGCGGCCGGAATGGGCTGCCGGCGGGGTGCTAGATTAGTGGCGGCGTGAGGCTCGATCGATGAACGGCACGGCGATGCCGCCCGGGGCCGAGGAGTCGTCCAGGTCGCGATTGCCGAGGCTTCCGGGGCGATGCGCTTGATCAGGCCGGTCAGGACCTTGCCGGGCCCGACCTCGACGAAAGTGGTCACGCCCTCGCCGCTCATCCGCTCGACGGCGGCGACCCAGTCGACGCCGCGTGTCAGGTGCTCGATCAGTTCGGCCCGAGCGGCCGCGGCGGTGGTGATGATTTGCGCGTCGGCGTTGGCGAGCAGCGGGATCTGCGGGTCGGCGAAAGCGATCGGCTGCGAGGACGCGCGCCATTCCGACCGCGGCGTCGGCCATCAGCGAGCGAATGCGCGGCGACGGAAACGGGCAGGACTATGACGAGCCGCGCGCCGAGTTCCCGGGCGCCGGCGGCTGCCGCTTCCACCGCGGCACGATCGCCGGAGATGACGACCTGGCCGGGCGAGTTCCTGTTGGCCACGGTCAGACTGCCGTGGGGCGTGCCGAGGGCGACGAGTTCGTCGAGGCGGGCGTCGTCGAGGCCGATGATCGGCGGCCATGGCGCCCGATCGACCCTGTCCGGAAGCCTGCATCTGGCGGCCGCGCTCGCGAACGAGGCGGACTGCATCGGCGAGGTGAGATGACGCCGGCGGCGACCATGGCGCTGTACTGGCCCATCGAGTGGCCTGCGACGTAGGCCGGTTCCGGGGCTGTCACGCCGGCGGCGGCCCAGCGCCTCACGAACGGCGGCGAGAAACGCGATCGACACGGCCACGATTGCCGGCTGAGCGTTGGCCGTCAGGTCGAGCTGGTCGGCCGGCCCGTCGAAGGCGAGGCGGCTGATCGGACTCACCGAGGGCCCGATCGGCTTCCGCCATGACGGCGGCCGCCGCCGGCGATCCCGCGGCGAGCGGCTTGCCCATGCCCACCGACTGCGACCCCTGCCCCGGAAACACGAAGGCTATTCGGTCCATTGCGCTGTGATTGATCTCCTCCGGCTCGGCCAGCTGAACGCCGCGGTCGTCCGAGCCACAGGAGCCGCGAGGCTTGCGGCCGCTACGGGAACGGCCTTGTGCACGAATCGTAAGCCTGTTCTGCCGATCCACTAGGGAAAGTGTGTGCAGGTTTGCACGCATCGGCGGTTTTCGGCGTACTCTGGCCCTCATGCCACAGTTTCGACCAAAGCTTCCCAGCCTGGGGCCTCGCTCCGCCGAGCCGGGCCCCGCCGGTCTGGACGATCCGTCCTCGGATGTCACCCAGCTACCGGCCGATACCGCCTCCGAAACGGCGGCGGGTCCCGGCCGGGCCGACCGGATGCCCAGCCGCGCCTCGCTGCGGTTGCTGAGAGACAGGCCCCGGCCGTTCCTGCACATGCCCTCCCTGACGGTTCCGAGCCGGACGGCAGTCGAATCGGCCGCGAGGGAGCTGCTTTCGGCGCCGGTCGAAGCGGCCCGGCATCGCCTCCAGAACCCGCGAGAGCTATCGGAGCGGATCGCGATGGGCCGGGCCATCTGGCGCGATCTGGTCATCGGTTTCGCGGCGCAGCTCGGCGAACTCGGGCTGGGGTTTACGCAGCTGGCTGCGCTCTATGCCCTGGCGGACGGTGGAACCATGACCGTTGCCGACCTCGCCGACGTTCTGGGTCGCTCCCCGTCGGCGGTCAGCCGCCTGGCGGACGGCCTGGTCCAGCGCCAGCTGGTAGAGCGGCAGCAGGATCTGGAGGATCGGCGGCAACGGACGCTAGTCCTCACCGGTCGGGGACAGGCGCTGCTCGGGCTGGTGGATCGGGCGCGCGCCGAGGAGTTCCTGGCGATAGTCCGGCCGCTGCCCACGGCGGAAAGGGCGGTCGTGGCCATGGGGGTGGCAGCTCTCTCGACCCACGCCATATCGCGGCGAGGCCGTTTGATCAAGCAGCGCTCCCGCTGACCGGCGCCCCGGGGTTCAGCCTTTCGGTGCGGCCGCGGCGAGCTTGTGGATCGTGGGCAGACCGAGAACCCGGCGCCCGAGCTCCTCGTCGTCCACCGACAGAGACCACTCGGCCCGGCCGTCCCTCCGACCGATGATGCAGCAGCCCGTCATCGTCACGCCGCCGTTGGTGAGCCGGAGCGTCAGGTCGCCGAGCGCGCACGGCGAGTCTTCGATCTCGACGATCAACGTCGATCCTTGGACGAACGAATAGCCCATGCTCCGAAGCACGTCGGCGGTCTTCTGGTCATCGTCGGTGTAGATCAGGGCGCAGGCGAGGTCGCCGGCCGTGCTGCCCTGGATCTGATTGATGTTGACGCCCCGTGCGCACAACCCTTTGGCGAGGTGGGCCAGTTCGCCTGGTCGATTTGGCACTTGAACAACGAAAGGCTGACCCATGGTTCCCTTCTCGACGATCCTGGTTCGGTCAGGTTCGATTGTTCGGTTCGGCGGACGTGTACGGCAAGGGCCGCATGACCCGGCCGACACGTGCCCAAGGTTCCGGTTCGCGGTCCGGTCCGGCCCGCCTCAGCCGCAGAAGCGGATGACCGCCTCCCACAGGACGGGCAGGCCGAATCGCAGAGCTTCGACGCTCACGCGCTCGTCGTCGCCGTGCATCAGCGCAAGCAGGCTGTCTTCGGCGCTCAGCTTCAGCGGCGAGAATCCGTACGTCGGAACGCCGATGCGAGCCAGGTGCTTGGCGTCGGTGGCATAAGGCGCGAGCATCGGCACCGGCACGCCGTCGGGATCGTGGTGGCGCAGGACCGACTCCAGAATCCCGTAGAGCAGACCGTCCATCGGTGCCTGGACAGCGGGGCCGGTCTGATCGCATTCGATCTCGACGTGCGACCAGAGCTCTTCTCCCATGCGCTCGCGCAGCTGGTTGCGCATGGCTGCCTCGTCGGTTCCCGGCAGCGTCCGGCAATCGAGTTCGATCTCCGCCGTGCCGGGGATGACGTTGTATTTGATTCCGGCGTTGAGGACACCGGTCGAAATGGTGTCGTGGATGGCCGCTGAGGCCTGCCTCGCAAGGAGGGGATCGCACAGTTCGCGAAGCGTCGCTTCCACCCGCTGCGGGCTGGCCGAGGCGAGGCCCATGATCGCGGCCTGGGCCCCGGGGGTGAGCCGTGGCATCGCGCGGCCGAGCAGCGCCCAGACGGTCTCGGTCAGTCGGGGCGGTCCCGGTTCGGCGAGTCTGGTCACGATCTGAGCGGCGAGGACGGCCGCGTTCTCGTCCGTCGGCACCGACCCGTGGCCCCAACGGCCTTTGACCTTGAGCTTGTAGACGACCAAACCCTTCTCGGCGACCTGGATCGGGTAGAACCGTGTTCCGGCGTAGGTGACCGCGATTCCGCCCGCCTCGTTGAGGGCGCCGGCGGCATGGAGCCAATCGGGGTGCTCGTTGACGATCCAGTTGGCGCCCTTCCAGCCGCCCGCCTCTTCGTCGGCGCACGAGCAGAAGATGATGTCGCGCCGCAGCCCGGGGGTCGGGTCCGCTGCCGGATCGCGACCGGCGGCCCGCGCCGTCGCCGCCAGGAGGCGCATCACCTGCACCTCCATGGCGACCATCGATTTCATGTCCAGCGCGCCGCGGCCCCAGATGTAGCCGCCCAGGATCTCCGCGCCGAAGGGGTCGTGGGTCCAGCCTTCGGGCGGCGCGGGGACGACGTCGAGGTGGGAGAGCAGCAGCAACGGGTCTCCGCCGGTGCCGTCGCCGCGGACCCGGCAGATGATCGAGCCGCGGCCCCGGTAGGGCTCGACGACCTCCGGCTTCAGCCCGGCGTCGATGAGCACCTGCTCCAGGTATCGTGCCGCCTTGATCTCGCCGCCCGGAGGGTTGACCGTCGGGATGCGAATCAGCGCCTGCAACAGCTCGATGAGTTCGGCGAGCTCTCGTTCGGGCGACTTTTGCTTGGATAGCGACTGCTTGCTCGGGGCCGTCTCGACGGCCGTCTTTCTGGCCATCCCCAACCTCCAGCGCGGCGGCACGAAACGACCGCCGGCGACGTTGGCACGATGATGACCACTGGCCCGGGCTCGCGCCACTGGCACGAAGGTTCGGGCTTGCCCGGTACAGGCGGCGATCCGAACCCGCCGACTGGCTCCGGCCCCGCCGTCCGGCGACTTAGCGTGTGCTACTTCGTCTCGGCCACCGAGGCGAGCTGCTCCGACATGCGAGTCCCGGTCGTAACCGCTCCAAGGGAAGCCGACGAAACCATGGCCGCGTATTTGGCCATGACGCCGGTCCTGTAGCGCGGCGCGGGCGCGATCCAGCGGGCGCGCCGCTCGGCGAGGACTTCTGCGGTCACGTTGAGGTCCAGGGCGTGGCGATCGACGTCGATGACGATCTCGTCGCCTTCCTCCACCAGCGCGATCGGGCCGCCCAGCGCCGCTTCCGGCGCCACGTGGCCGATCATCAGGCCGTGGGTGCCGCCGGAGAATCGGCCATCGGTGAGCAGCGCGACGTGCTCGCCCATGCCCTCGCCGGAGAGCGCGGCCGTGACCGATAGCATCTCCTGCATGCCCGGGCCGCCGACCGGACCCTCGTAGCGGATCACGATCACGTCGCCCTTGTTGATCCTCTGACCGCGGACGGCGTCGTAGCACGAGTGCTCGGTGTCGAAAACCCGGGCAGGGCCCTTGTGGAAGCGGCGTTCGTGGCCGGCCAGCTTGATGACGCAGCCGTCCGGGGCGAGGGTTCCGTGCAGGATCGTCAGGCCGCCGGTCTCCTTGAGCGGAGTCTCGATCGGGACGACGACCTTCTGGCCTTCGGTCTCGACGACGGCCGCGGCAGCCGAGGCGATCGTGCCGCCGTCGACGTTCGGGGTCGAACCGTCGATCAGACCCTTCTTCAGCAGCTCGCGTGTGACCAGGCTCAGGCCGCCGGCCTCGTACAGGTCCGCCGCCGCGTAACGACCGCCGGGCACCAGGTCGCCGACGATCGGCGTCCGGTCGGCGATCTCGCCGAACTCGTCGATCTCGAGCTGGAGCCCGTATTCATGGGCGATGGCCAGCAGGTGCAGGACGGCGTTGGTCGAGCCGCCGGTCGCGGCCACGCAAGCGATGGCGTTGTCGATCGACTTGCGGGTGACGAATTCCTTCGGCCGCACGTCGCGGCGGACCAGATCCATGACGATTTCGCCGCATCGCGCAGCGGCGGCGTCCTTGCCGGGATGCTCGGCCGGGATGCCGTTGAGGCCGGCAGGCGAGAGTCCCAGGATTTCGAGCGTCATGGACATCGTGTTGGCTGTGTACTGGCCGCCGCAGGCCCCGGCGCCGGGGCAGCTCACGGATTCGATCTCGTACAGCTCTTCGGCCGTCATGTTGCCCGCGCGATAGGCGCCGATGGCCTCGAAGATGGTCACGATGGTGGCGTCGCGCTTGCCCTTGTAAACGCCCGGGTAGATCGAGCCGTTGTAGAGGATCACGCCCGGGATATCGAGGCGACCCAGGGCGATGATCGCGCCCGGGATCGTCTTGTCACAGCCGACCAGACAGACGATGCCGTCGAACAGATGGCCCCGCGCACACAGCTCGATCGAATCTGCGATCACCTCGCGGCTGATCAAGCTGGCTTTCATGCCTTCGGTGCCCATCGAGGTGCCGTCGGACACGGCGATGGTGTTGAACTCCATGGGCGTACCGCCCGCCGCCCGGATGCCCGCTTTGACGTGCTCGGCCAGACGCCGCTGGTTGAAGTTGCACGGCATCGTCTCGATCCAGGTGGTCGCGACGCCGATGATCGGCCGAGCCAGGTCGTTGTCGTCGAAGCCGATGGCCTTGAGCATGCCGCGCGCGGCGGCGCGGTCCGGCCCGTCGGTCAGCGCTGCGCTGTGGCGCTTCGCGGGATCGCTTGGCAGATCGTAGGGAAGGGGACGGGCGTCGTCAGGCATGGTTCCTCCGCGGGTTGTGCGGGCTGGTCGGTTGCCCGAAGTTTAGGCGGGTAGGACGGGCGGCGGCGAAAACGGCGGGTGCCGGTCGCAGTCAGAGCGTTTGGAGGATCCAGCTCGCGAGGTTGCCGTGAAAATGGGGTGGTCGACCCGGCCGCACGTCGGTCGCGATCGTGTGGCGCAGGCCGTCGGAACCGATCGCGATTACGCTCACCCACCAGTCCGACTGGTACGGCGAGAGCGAGGTGAAATCGACGACGCCGCCGCTCGGCACGAGCGCGGCCCGGCCGCTTGATTCGTCCGGGCCGATGGAGAAGCCGTCGCGGCGCGCCGGCCACACCGCCAGTTGCGGGTCGGTCCAGCCCGAGCCGGCCGGTATCGTCACCGTGACCTGCGACCTTGTGCTGCCGGCTACGCCGGTCCAGTTGACCGCGACGTTCGGCACCGGAGAGTAGACCGGAGTTCCGGGCGGTTGACGGTCGGGTTCGAACGTCCAGATGCGCACTCCCGGCAGGATCGCGAGCGCTACGACCACCGCGACGGTGAGAGAAACCCCGCGGGCGGTAAGGAGGTCGCCGGCGTCCGGTTTCGGTCTCCTGGTCCCGGCAATCCAGGCGATCGGGATCGCGAGCAGAGTCGCGGCATTGAGCGGGTCCAGGTTGGCGGGAACGATCAGCGCGAGCAGAAAGAGCGGCGGCGCGCCCAGCAACGCCCATTTCGTCCAAACCACCGTTGCCGCCTGGCGCGATTTGAGGCTCAAGGCCGGCATGCTGATACGGGCGCCGACGAACGCACCCACGCAGCCGGCGATCCCGAGATCCTCGGTGTGGAGCTCGGCGACGTTTGGAGCGTAGAGATGGAACCCGGCTGCGCCCGAGACGCGAGTCAAGATCCACAGCAGGGCCGGGGTCAACGCCACCAGGACCGACCATGCCAGCGCCAGCGTGCCGAAGGATGCCAGCGTGGCTTCCGCGCTGGCCCATTGCAGTCCGTGGCGGAGACGCTTGTGCGTGAGTTGGGCCTGGCTGATTTCGGCCGCAAGCTCCCGGGCCGGGCCGAGAGTGGAGATCGCTTCCGAAATCGCGTCCTTCGGCTCGCAGCCGCCCGCCCGAAGTTGCGCGGCGCTGTCGGCAATGTGGTCGCCGATTTCGTTGCGGGCGTCATGGCGGTAAACGGCCGACAGCTGCAGCGACTCCTCCAGCTCCCCCAGGAAGGCCTTCACCGGCGCCAGTCCGAAGATGTCGCCTCGAGTCACGTCGAGGTTCGCGGGGATCTCGTCGGGATCCGAGTCGCCGGCGTGAGGCTCCTCGGAATGCCAGACCCAGCCGCCGTGGTTGTCCTCCGCACCCGTGCCCTCGCCCCGCGCCCGCCCGGGGGCAAGTGTCGCCCAGCCGTGGCTTTCCGCCTCCGCGAGACCGGCGGTCGTGATGCGATACGTGCGCCGCGTGCGCTCGCCTTCGCACCATGAGCTTTCGAGCAGACCGGCCGCCTCGAGGCGGTACAGAGTGGGGTAGAGGTTGGCTTCGCTCAGGCCGCCCTGGGCGCCGTGGACGGGCCCGAGCCACTGCCAGATCGCGTAGCCCGAAAGGTCGCGCTCCCGAAGGGCGCCGACGATGGCCCTGGTGATTCGCAAGTCGGTCGCCGCCGACGTGGCCTCGCTCATTCGATCGCGCCAACTCCAGATGCCGTCGCCTGCCAGGCTACGCCGCAACGGCAACCGCGGCTTTCCAGACGCGCTCCCGTACCGCGTTGTTCATCGAGCGGGCCGGATGCGGCGGCGCGTCGCTCGGTCAATTCGAGGCGGTCAGCCAGTCCCAGATGGTCTCCGAAAACTGTGTCTGGACGAACCCGCCGGATGCCGAGCCAGCGGCGATGTCCTCGGGCGCGATCCCGGTCAGGAAGATCCACCAGCGGTCCGTCCGCGAATGCGAGAGGCTGAGGTGGTCCTCGATGACGCCCTGCGGCCCAACCACAGCTGGGACCGTCGCGAAGGGCGCGTTGTAGCCGGTGTCGAGCAGCCCCACGGAAAAGGCCGAGCGGATTGTCCGGGTACGGCAGGGCGCGCCAGGCTTCGATCCGGAGGTCGCGGAACGAGCCAGCGAAGCTGCGTCGCCGACCTGGATTTCGGTCGGGGCCGACACGCCGCCGCTCACGACGAACTGCATGTCGTCGTCGGGCCACTGCGGAGCGACATGGTTCCAACCGATGCTGTCCGCCGTATAGCTGATGCCCGAGCTGACGAGACTCTCGCCCGTCTGCGAGCTTGCCACCATGAAGCCGGGGATCAAACCGACCACGAGCACCGCGGCCGCCACTGTGACACCCCAGCGCCCACCGATGCTCGGCAAGTGCAAGTCCATCCTGAAGAGCGCCCCGGCCGCGAAGGAGATCGGGATGACGAGCTCGACCGCGACGACGAGCCAGCTCTGCTGGACGGTGACCACGAACATCAACAGCCAGCCCAACCCCACCAGGCCGCCGAGCGCCCACCAGCGCCCGAGTCCGGCCGCGGAGCGGCCGCTGATTTCCGCTGAAGCCCGCACCCCTCGTCGTCCCGCGACGAAAGCTGCCGGCCAGGCCAGCATTCCGCCCAGGGCTGTGCCGAAGCCGAGCTCGTTGGGGTCGACGTTGGGCCGGATGACGTGCTCGACGACGAAATCCACCGCCGGGCGCAGACCGATCGAGAACAGGATCGCGGCGAAGAGGAAGACCGTGACTGCGAGGATGTAGCCCTGGACCGCGCCGATCCCGGCCGACCACACCCCACCCGCCGCGCCCGCAATAGCTGCTGGGCCGATTGGTGGGTCTTGCTCAGGTCGCGGGCAAGTTCGTCGGCCCGACCGAGTCGGCGCGATCGCTTCCCGGGTCGCGAAGCCGACTCCTGTCCTTCGGCCTGGATCGCGGCGATCGAGTCGCTGAGATGGTCGGCCAATTCGGCCCTGACTTCCCTGCGCGTCTCGATCGGAAGTTCGAGCCGGGCGTTAACACTCGCCAGATAGTCGAGCGCCTCACGGCGGCAACGGAGCCTCCACTCGTGAGTCGAGTGCCTGCCTGCGAGCTTCCCGCGCCCGGCCGCGCCGCGAAAGCGCTGCCTGGCCGTAGAAGGCCCAGCCGAGCAACACGCACATGGCGACCAGGACCGCGGCGCCTTGAGCCCACACTGCGACGGCCAGGACCAGGGCCAGGGAAGTCAGAGCGAAGCCGACGAGCCTAGCCATTCGCGTTCGCGACTACGGAGCGCGCCATCGCGCTCGCGAACGAGCTCCACTCCCTTTCCCGTTCCTCGAAGAAGGCTCCGCCCAGCGGGGTGATGGCGTAGTAGCGGCGGCGCGGGCCCTTGTCGCTTTCGCGCCAGGTCGCGACCAGGGCGCCGTCGGCTTCCAGCGCGTGGAGGGCCGGATAGAGCGCGCCCTCGCTCGGGGCGAACGCTCCGCCGCTCCGCTCCCGAATGCGCTGGGCGATCTCGTAGCCGTAGAGTTCGCCGTCTCGGAGCACGCTCAGCACCAGCAGCGGAGTGGTGCCCTTCAGGAGCTGGGCTCTGTCTTCGATCCCCATCTCGCCGCTCCCTCCCGCCAACGCCCAGGTACCTCAGATAACGAGGTAGAGCATAGCCAGGCAAGATTGCGGCAGTCAAGCATTTCTCCACCGGATGCAAAGAGACCTGCCGGCGTTCCACTCGACCCCGGCGCGATGCGGGGGAGCTATCGGGTTGACGCGCCCTCAGGGCCGAGCCATTGCCAGATCTCGCAGCCCGAGAGGTCAGATGCCGTCACCTGCCTGGCTACGCCTTGTGGCGTTCGGTTCCTCGCCTGGATCCAGACGGAGTTGCGATCCTGTCTGTTCAACCTCCAGGGAGCGCGGACCGCCAAGGCCGGCAGAATCCCCACATCGCGCCGAACGAGTCTCGGCCATCAAGTGACGGAATGGCCACCATGCGGTTCTGACGCGGTCCAGACCGCCGCCCATGCTGCCAGGCGCAGACGCACAGGATCGGACGCGTAACGCCACAAGACGTAGACCGTGATCGACACCGGCGTAAGGAAATGAACCGGGACAGCGAGGAGAACGGAGAGGAGGGGCGTCATCACCGGCTGGGCAAACGTCGAGTAGTGAAACTCGGAGGAAGGCCAGAGCGCCGGCACTGCCAGCCAGGCGGCCGCCTTGGGATCGATACGCCAGAGGAGGAGGATTGCGATCGCGGCCGGCACCAGCAATTCTGGATGTAGAAGGCGCTGAATCCGTTTTGGGATTGCTGCGCCAGACGCGTGGATATGGCCCCGAACTCTCTTGCGTAGTCGAGCCAGAGCGAGGGCGCAATCGCCATCGTGGCGATCGTCACTCCGCAAGCCAGTACGAGAGTGCGCAGCCGACGTTCGGCCAGGAGAGGGATGACCGCGTATACCTTGAGTGCCACGGCAACCGAGTCCGCGACGATGCCCGTGCGGCCCGCAGCGGCGAGCAGGAGCATGAGAACGACGATCTGCGGGTTGCCCGAATACAGGGCCTCCGCAGTCGGCGGGAATATCAGCCACCAGAATGGAAGCCGCAGCCAGCGGACGATCGCGACGGCGCTGAGCGCGGTGACTACCAGCCAGATGAGGGTGAACTGGTCCTCGGAGAACAATGAACTCGGTGCCAGCAGGACAGTGGTCGCAGGAGAGCCCGCGTAGCTGAAAGTCGAGTGGGTCGTCACCACACTCGCCGCCCATGGATCGGCGCCGTTGAGCCAGTTCTGGATGTCCCCGGTAGTAGATGCGGATGTCCATTCCGAGCGGGATGCCGCCCGAGATGATCATTTCGAAGACGAGGATGTAGGCGAAAAGGGAGAACCACCCGGCAAGAGCGGCCTGCCGTATGAATTGAAGACGATCCTCGCCGATCCGTTCACGGGCGGATCGAGACCAGACGACAGCGGCTCCGATCCGTCTGGTCAGACTCACTTCCGACCCTCGACTCGGGGAATTGTTGTCGTCGAGCTCAATCTAGACGCCCTCGAGGGAATCGATCCGGGCCGGGTGCGCGGCCTCCCAGGCCTCGATCGCGGGGAGCCGCGAAAGGACGTAGCCGACCTCGTCGGTGCCGGCCAGGATCATCGTCCGCGCGAAGGGGTCGATCTCGAAGTCGAACGTCTCGCCGTCCGGGCAGAGTGACCTTCTGGGCTTCGAGATCGACCGTCCACTCGCCGTCCGGGTCGGCGGCAACGAGCGCGTGCAGGGCCGCATAGCGCTCCGGCGCCACGACGATCGGGAGCAGCGCGTTCTTCAGGGAGTTGCCCTTGAAGATGTCCGCGAAGCTCGTCGAGACGATGGCCCGGATGCCCCAGGCCCGCAAGCGCCCACGGCGCGTGCTCGCGCGAGGAACCGGCGCCGAAGTTGTCGCCGACGAGCAGGATCTGGCGGCCTGCGTTGTGCGGCTCGTCGATGAACGAGACGGCGGCACGCGTCGCGCGCCGTCCGGCGTGAAGCGCCAGTCGAAGAAGAGGGCGTCGGCCAGGTTCGCCTTGTCGGTGATCTTGAGGAAGCGGGCCGGGCAGATCTGGTCCGTGTCGATGTTCGCCCGCGGGATCGCGATCACGCGGCTCGTTGTCGTAACGAACGGCTTCGGGCATGTCAGTGGGCCTCCCCGGCACGAGGTCGGCGGCGGCGATCCGGCAGGGTGCGTGGGTCGGTCACGACGCCGGTGACGGCGCTCGCGGCGGCGGTGAGCGGCGAGGCGAGGAATGTTCGTCCGCCCTTGCCCTGGCGGCCCTCGAAGTTGCGGTTCGAAGTGCTGATGCCGTACTGGCCGGGCTCGAGCTGGTCGCCGTTCATGGCGATGCACATCGAGCAGCCCGACTCGCGCCACTCGGCGCCGGCAGCGGTGAATACCTCGTCGAGGCCTTCGCGTCTCGGCCTGCGCCTTGACCTGCTGCGATCCGGGGACGACCAGGACGCGCAGGCCGTCGGCGACGTGGCGGCCGCTCGAGGACCGAGGCCGCGACGCGCAGGTCTTCGATCCGGCCGTTCGTGCACGAGCCGATGAAGACGACGTCGAGCTTCTGGCCGGCGATCGCCTGGCCCGGCTGCAGGCCCATGTAGGCGAGGGCGCGCTCAAGGTCGTCGCGCGGCGGCCGGCTCGACGTCGGTCAGGGCGGGCACGCGGCCCGTGACCGGAATGCCCATGCCGGGGTTGGTGCCGTAGGTGACCATCGGCTCGAGCTGGTCGCCGTCGATCGACGATCGTTCGGTCGTAGACCGCGCCTTCGTCGCGTCGGCAGCTTGCGCCAGCGCGCGACGGCCTCGTCCCACGCGGCTCCCTGCGGCGCGAACTTGCGGCCCTTGCAGGTAGGCGAACGTGGTTTCGTCCGGGGCGATCGAGCCCGGCCCGGGCGCCGCCCTCGATCGACATGTTGCAGACCGTCATCCGCTCTTCCATCGACAGGGCGCGGATCGCGTCGCCGGTGTATTCGATGACGTGGCCGGTGCCGCCGCCGATGCCGATACGGGCGATCAGGGCGAGGATGATGTCCTTGGCGCCGACGCCCGGGCTGAGCCGCCCGTCGATCTGGACCCGGAACGTCTTGGGCTTGCGCTGCAGCAGTGTCTGCGTGGCCAGGACCATCTCGATCTCGCTCGTCCCGATGCCGAATGCCAGCGCTCCGAAGGCGCCGTGCGTGGCCGTGTGGGAGTCGCCGCAGACGATGGTCATGCCCGGCTGCGTGAGGCCGAGCTCCGGCCCGATGACGTGGACGATGCCACGGGTCGGGCGAGCCCTTGCCGAGGAACGGGATGCCGAACTCGCGGCAGTTCTCCTCGATCTGGGCCAGCTGCTTGCGGGCCAGCTCGTCGGTGATCGGGATCGACGGATCGGTCGTCGGGATCGAATGGTCGGCCGTTGCGAGGGTCTGGCCGGGCTTGCGGACCTTGAGTCCGCGCTCGCGCAGGCCGGTGAACGCCTGCGGGCTCGTGACTTCGTGGACGAGATGGAGGTCGACCGCGAGGATTGCCGGCGCGCCGGGATCGGACGACACAACGTGCTCGTCCCAGATCTTTTCTACCAGGGTGCGCGGTCTCTCGGCCATGTTCCAACTCGCGTTCGCTTGCCCCGACTCACAGCGGACGGGGTCATCGAGGTTACCAGATGATCGCAAACACACTCTGCCTGACGGTCACATCCTCAAAGGCCTCGGAACTAGTGCACAAAACGGCAGGGCGGCCAGCGGCCGAATTGGGGATGCCCGTCGGGCTACACTTCATGGGCCTCAGATGAGGGGTAGAGGAGCCCGTGACTGAGTCACCGTCGAACTCACGATTGCGGTTACACCGGACCGTACTCCCCCTGGTGTGGACCGGTCTCCTTGCCTGCGTCGCCCTGTTGTTGCCGCTGTACCTCACGCACGCTGAGGTCTCCGAGGGGCAGGTCGCCGACGTGCCGGCGGCCCTTCTCCTGGTCGTGGCTCTTCTGGTTGCGAGTGTCGTCAGCAGCACAGCCTCAGGCAGGCGCCTGCTGGAAATTGCAGTCCAGCCGCGCCCTCTCTTGCTGGTTTCGGTCGCTGCTTTCTTGATCCTTGCCGTTGGCGCATTCCTGGTCTTCGGGACCACGCCAGGCACCATCGACGAGCAGGCCCACTTGTTTCAGGCCAGGTCATTCGCACAGTTCAAGGTCTTTGCCACCTACCAACCTGGTCTTATCGATTGGATGATCCCCTCCAACTTTCAGAACGGCTTAATCCTCATCGGAAGCGATGGCCGGGCGATATCGGCCTACTGGCCTGGGTGGGCCCTGCTGATGACCCCATTCGTGTGGCTCGGTGCGCCGTGGCTCCTCGGGCCGGCAATGGCTTCACTCGGGCTATACGTCACTGGCCGACTCACGAGTTTGCTCGCGGGCGCGAGGGCTACATCCATTGCCATCATCCTCGCTGCTGCCTCGGGGGCCTTCATCGTTACCGGAATGAGCCTGTTTCCTTCCGGTGGGTACATGACGCTTAATCTCTTGTTCGCCTGGCTCTTGTTGCGAGGCGGACGGCGCGACACCTTGCTGGCAGGACTCGCGGGGGGGTTGGCCCTCAACCTTAACAACCCGGTGCCCCACGCCCTGTTCGCTCTTCCGTGGCTGCTCTGGCTCCTGGTGGATTCGGGGCGCCGACGCCGGCTGGGTTGGCTGGCGATCGGTTATGCCCCCTGGCTATGCGTATCGTTGGCCTGGTTCCTGGCCACTTCCTCGCTGGACCTGACTACCGGTGCTCCGGGCAATTTCTGGCAGGATCGGCTGCCGCAGCTCGTTAACGTGCCGAGCATCGACGTGATTGGTCTTCGATTCTGGGAGTTGGTTCGCCTTTGGGTTTGGAGCGCGCCTGGCCTGCTGGTTCTCGCGGCCCTCGGGTGGCGGCTCCAGCAGAGGTGGTCGGGGGCCTGGCTTCTTGGTGTCGCCTTCGGGCTGACTGTCGTTCTCTACGTGTTCTTTCCGGCCGGTCAACTGGTCGGCTGGGGCGCGCGCTACTACCAGTCGGCGTGGGGTGCGCTCCCGATTCTGGCGGCGATCCTATTGGTCAGACCAGGCAACGAAACGCTTTATCGCGTGGCGCTAACGGGTGCGCTGGCGGGTCTCATTCTGGTGGTGCCGCTTCAGATCGCCGACGCATACGGGGCGGCTCAAGGCTGGAAAGCAGGAGACAGGTCTCTTCAAACGCTGACTTCTTCCGGCGCCAACTTGTACTTCATCGTGTATGACCCAGGTCCGGAAGTCCCCGCCCTGCCCCTTGAGGACGACACCGCCCTGACGGGCCGACTCGTCTTCGTAAGTCATGGCTCTTCGGCTGATCAGGCCCTCGTCGACCGATATTTCACTGGTGCACGGCTCGTGATCAGAACTTCGTTAGGGAGCGGCTACGCCAGGCCGTGAAGTCAAGGCGGCATGACGATTCGAAATCTCCGCCTGGCGCGGCGAGGACGCAGGCAGCGTCAACCATGATTGCGGACGTCGCGACCTGATGGGCGAATCGGCAGCATGCCTTCGGAGAGGAGGGCGCGTCGAGACGAGGACACGATGACGGTCCTGCCGAGGCTTACGGCCGCCGCGCCAGGGCTTACTCTTGCCCGAACACCCGGAAGTACGGGTTATCGATGAGTTGGCCTTTCCCTAACTTCCGCACATCCATGATTGCTACCTTGCTTCCCCGCCCCGAAGTCAGCGCCGTCATGCCCTGCCTCGATGAGGCACGCACGATCGCGACGTGCATCCGAAAGGCGCAGGACTGCCTTCGAGAGTTGGGTTTGGACGGCGAGGTGGTGGTCGCCGACAACGGGTCGTGCGACGGGTCCCAGGAACTGGCCAGATCCCTGGGAGCCAGGGTGGTCGACGTCAAGCGCCGCGGCTACGGCGCCGCGCTGATGGCCGGCATCGAGGCGGCCCAAGGACAGATAATCGTCATGGGCGACTCCGATGATTCGTATGACTGGTCAAGCATCGGCGTTTTCGTCGAGAAGGTCCAGTCTGGGTTCGATCTCGTTGTAGGCAACCGGTTCGAGGGCGGTATTCGCCCAGGCGCCATGACGCGGTCGCATCGCACAATCGGCAACCCGATCCTCTCGCTGGTTTCCCGGATCGCATTCCATGTCCCGATCGGCGATTTCCATTGCGGCATGCGTGCCTTTACGGCCGAGGCTTATCGGCGCATGCAGTTGCATACCCCGGGCATGGAGTTCGCGACTGAGATGGTGGCCAACGCAGTGCTCTCGGGCCTTCGTATTGGTGAAGTCCCAGTCGTTCTCTACCCGGACGGCCGGGACCGTCCGCCGCACCTTAATACCTTCAGGGACGGCTGGCGCCACGTCCGTTTCATTGCAACTTACGCCCCAGACCACCTCTTTCTGGTCCCTGCGCTTTCGACTCTCGTCGTCGGGATATTGCTCGTGGGCCTCCTCGCGGGCGGACCCGTCACCATTGGTTCGATCTACCTCGGCGTCCACTGGATCGCACTCGGCTCGATGCTGACGCTGTCCGGACTCTCGCTGCTCGTATTCGGGACGCTCGCCAAGATGCTCATTAGACGGAGGCATCCAACGATGCGCAGCCGCCTCGCAAGCTGGGCGCTCGAGAGATTCCGCGTCGAACAGGGCTTGATCGTCGGGCTCCTGATGATCGCGGTGGGCTCGCTCGTAGAGTTGGCGATACTGACGCGCTTCGTCGTCGCGGGCGGCGGCCCGTCGGAAGAAACGGTCCACCCGACGATAGCTGCAGCCACTCTGGTGGTGTCAGGTTTCATGCTTTGCTTCAGTTCGTTTGTCATGTGGCTCATGGCCGAAGAGACCAACCGAGCCGCGGCCGACGAGGACTCGGGGGCAGAGTCCGACATTCAGGTTGACTGAGGAGAGCCGAAGGCCCGACTGGTCACCGTCCCGGTTGCCAGTTCATAATCAGGACCTCGTTCGCGAGCGGATACATACAGCCTGAGCGATCAGTCGGCTGTCGACTCTCAGTCGCCGCGCGCTGCTTCGGCGAAGACCCGGGCGTACTCGGCCGCGGCCCGGTCCCAGTTCCAATGCCTTCGCGCGAACTCGACCCGGCGCGACGCCAGGTCGGCTCTGCCGGACTCGTGCGACAAAATATCGACGATCCGTTTCTCCCACCGGGCACCGACGTCTGCACCGGACGCCAGTTCGCTCGAGGCCACCTCGGCCGCGGCCTTGTAGCCGGCGATCGTCGAAGGATCGACGAGGACCGGCAAGCCACACGCCAGGGCTTCGCCGACGACGAGCGGAAACCCTTCGCCAACGCTCGGCAACGCCAGCATATCGGCCGCTCCGTACAACTCGGCCAAGCTCTGACCAGATCGATTGCGCTCGACGTGAACGTTCGGTAACGACCACGCCCCCGGGTCCGACGGCCCCCCTCCAGCGAAAACCCAGTCAACCGACGGCATCCGCTGCGCGAGTTCATGCAGGATCGGGAGGCCCTTGCGTTCCACGAAGCGTCCGACGAACAGAACAAGTGCGCGGTCGCGAGAACCCACCTCGGCTCTGACGCGACGACGGTCCAACTCGGCCGGCGGCTTGAACGTAAGGAAGTCGACGCCGTTCGGAATGAGCAGCTGGTCCCGAAGGCGCCAGCGTGCGAGGCACTCGGCCTGGACTCGTTCGCTGACGAAAACAACGACCGCTGCTTTGGTCAGGACCCAGCGTCCAGCCATCCCCAGGACCACGGCCATTGTTCGGCGGATCAGCGGGTTCCGATACGGAATCAAGCCAACGTGCACTGTTACCAGGAGGGGCTTCCGCGCCGATATCGCGGCGAGCGACGCGAGCAACGTCGAAGGGTAGATGAGGTCGTGTACCCAGACAAAGTCGGCTGCCCGCGCGGCTCGGACCACGGCCACGACAGCCGTCGGGAACGGGATGGGTACTGGAAGACCGAATTGTCGTTCGATGCCATTCCAGCACCGGATTGGGCGTCGCGTTGGGCCGCCCGCGCCGCCCCCAGCGGTGGCAACAAACGCCGTATCGACCCGACCAGCTTCTGACGCGGCTTCACCCGATGCTTTCGCCCCGTCTGCGCGCCACTCGATATCGAACTTGTCACTCAGCAAGCCGGCCAGCTGCCCGGCCACGATTTCAACCCCGCCGCCGTGTTCCGCGTAATAGTGCGTTACGAGGAGCAACAGAGGCCTGGTTCTCCGAGGCGCCCGTCGCGCAAACGCCACCCGGTCGTGGGTCAGGTATAGAACCGGCGCCAACCACGCGGAGGTGATCACACTGGCCAGCAGGTAGTTGAGCTTCAGCCCGTCGACGAGAAGCGCCATCGAAACCAGATTGAGGCCGAGGCTGGCGGCCATCGTGGCGTAGTAACGCGCCATCCTCCGAGCCGGACGGTCGGCGACCCGAAAGACCCAGCGGCGGTTTGCGAGGAATCCGTAGCCATTGACCAGGGCAAATACGACGACGGTCGCCCAGAGATACTGGATTCCGAGACGTCCGACCAGTAAGCCGAACAGGACCAGATTCAGCCCGACGGCCACCAGACCTACGAGCGCAAATCGTAGGAATTTGTGACCCATCACCCCGTGCGCCGCCGAGCGACGATGTACCGGCAGCCTTGAAGACCACCTTTCGTGCGGCGTTGGCCGGCGGTAAGGAAGTGGGCCGCCGCTGAAGCCAGGCTCTTTGGGAGGCGCTGGCCGTGGCGCATGCCCAAGCCCTGCTGGATCTCGATCGGGTGTCGTCCGGTAATCCGGTGGAGGATGCCGGCCGTCACTCCGGATAAGACCTCCCAGCGGCGGACCTCGGCCACGCTGAGAAAACCCTCGCACGCCTCCACCTCGAACCCGTGCCTTGCCAGAGCCGAGCGCCACTCTTCGTCGTTCCAGTACCTCAAGTGCGCACAACGCCGGTCGATTTCGTCGAGGTAACGTGCTCTTGAGCCCCGAATTGGGCCACGCAGGCAATCGTGGAACTCCGACGACGGAACGGTGAGGATGAAAGGCGCCCCGGGACGCAGAACCCGGGAGACTTCGGCCAGCGTCTCCTCGATGGGTTGGACGTGCTCGAGTACGGAATTCGAGAACGCCCAATCGAACGAAGCGTCTTCTTCGGGCATGTCGTCGGCGGACGTCACGTGAAGAGCGACGTAGATGCCGAACTGCTGCGCTCGATCGACCTCTCGCGGGTCGATGTCGACGCCGACGAGCTCCGGCGTCTGACCGACGGCCTCCAGCAGGATGGCCATCAGGTGACCGTCGCCGCATCCGACGTCGAGCGCGCGGCCCGCCGGCAGCCCTCGGTTTGCGACGTAGGCGATCTCGATCGAGCGCCAGAGATCGGTCGCTGGCTGAAACGGACTCTCGCGCAGGAAGCGCTTCAGGAGTGAGAATTCGAGGCTCACGACCGCTGCCCCGACGAGTCGATGATCTCTTGCTGCATTCGCCGCACGGCGAGGGCATCGAGTCGGCCGCAGTACTCCGGATCGCGACCTGCCGCTATCCCTTCGGCGAATTTGCTCACCACCTCGTCGACTCCATAACGGAGCCGGCCCGTTACATGGAGGACCCCGCTCGACAGATAGCCAGACCAGTGTCCCAAGGTGGCGGCCAACGAAGAGCGGGCCACAGTCGAAGTCGTGTGGCGTCCATCGTTCGGGACGCGAATGTAGATATCCCGGAAGATGTCCACGATGCCAACGGCCCGCTCGCCGTGGACTGTGAGATACCATTCGCTGACTGTGGACTCGAAATTCATCGAGAGCGTCACCGGGACCGCATCGGTCCCCGTGCCGGAGTAGCGGGCCCACACGAGAGAGGGTGTGCGCCGACCGCCTCTCCCGTGGACGAGGTCGAGGTCCTTGAGAGTCAGGTCGGGGACGACGCGCCGAAGCAGGTAGAGCAGGTGGGGGCTTTCGTCGAAGAACAGGCCCAAAGGGAGTTCTTCGTACCAATCCGGTAGGCGGCGCGCCCTGTTGCTGAGCTGCACGGCGTTGACAGACCGAACGCGCCCCAGCCTCCCGGAGTCCAGATCAGACCACAGGCGCTCAGCGGACCGAGCGAACTGGAAGTTGTGCATCACGGCGACGACCCGGTCGCTTGGGGCGGCCGCTGCCTCGGCATGACCTTGGTCGAGAGTGAATGGCTTTTCGGTCAGAACGTGGAGCCCGAGACCACGGGCCTCGGCGAGTAGGTCGGCGTGCGCGTCCGGGGAAGTCGCAATCGTGACCGCGTCGACTCCATCGATCCAACCTACTTTCGCCATGGAACTTGCGATAGCAAGTTGAGGTAGGTGGAAGCGCTTGGCAGCCGCCTCGGCACGCTCCCGATGGCGATCGACGATGCCAATCACTTCAAATCGCCCATCGGCGCGCAGCGTCGGCAGATGCCGGTGCGTGCCAACCCATCCGCCCCCTATGACGGCGACTCGTATACGGCTCCGCACTGGTTCCATTGCCACCTTCGGAGTCTTGCTTGGGCAAGGCTCAGGCTAGATCAGCCACCCCGGGAGAATGACCACTCCTCTCTGGGCTTGCCACCTGACTTTGCTACTAACCGTGCAGCGTGTCCCGGTCCGCTCATCATGCCAGATCGATCTCCGCACGCAGGCGAATGTCGCCCGACGAACGCCCGACCTGGATCTCGAAACGGCCAGGCTCCACTCGCCAGCCGTTGCGCTCGGTGTCCCAGAAGGCCAGGTCGCGATCCGAGAGCGCCATGCCGATCTCCGCGGTTTCGCCGGGACCGAGCCGCACGACCGCGAACCCCTTGAGCTCTCGCGGCGGGCGCGCCACCGACGACTCCAGGTCTGCGACATACACCTGCACGACCTCTTTGCCCGGTCTGGCGCCGGCATTGCGGATGCGGATCCTCAGCTCGAGCGGCTCGCCCTCGACCTTCCCGTCCGACGCCAGGTCCAGGGACTCGAACTCGAATTCGGTGTAGCCCAGACCGTGCCCGAAGCAGAATTGCGGCTCGATCGAGGCGGAGTCGAAATGGCGATAGCCGATGTCGAGCCCTTCGCTGTAAATGAGCTTCTCGGCGGCGTCCGGCGTCGTGTTGAGAGCCGGATAATCGCCCGAATGCGCGGCAATGGTGACGGGCAGCCGGCCGCCGGGCTCGGCGAGGCCAAGAAGGACGTCTGCCAGGGCGTTGCCGAATTCCTGACCGGGCAGCCACGAATACAGGACGGCGGCGACGTCCCCGGCCCACGGCAGGGCTACCTGGGCGCCGGCATTGACGACCACGAGCGTGCGCGGGTTGGCCGCCGCGACACGCCGGACGAGCTCGTCCTGCGACCCGGGGAGAGTGACCGAGTTGCGGTCACGGCCCTCGGTGTCCCAGGTGTCGTCCGTGCCGACCACCACGATCGCCACGTCCGCGCCGGCTGCCGCAGCCACGGCCCGACCGATCGGATCGACGTCCTCGGGCGGCCGGCAGCCGATGGCCAGCAGGCTGGGGGCGTGTTCGCGGGAATGCAGCTCCGCCTGGACCAGGACGCGCCGGCCGGCCTCGAGCTCGACCGTGCCGCCGTGCTCCTTGCCCTCGAATAGAGCCGTCGCAGTGTCGACACCGGCGGGAGCGTCCCATTCGTCGGCGAGGACCACACCGTCCACCAGCAGCCGCCGGCCGCCGAGCCCGCGCATGGCAATCGCGTAAGAACCGGCTCGGTCGGCGGTCAGCCAGGTGGAGACGCGCACCGAAAAGTCGTTCTGCGGCAGCCCCGCGGGCAGATCGCCGAAGAGATGCAGTTCGGCCGAGACGGTCTGCCAGCGCACCGCGGGCTCGCCGGTCGGCTCTTGCCCACGGAAGAATTCGACGCTCAGGCCGGGCGCGCCGGTCAGGTCGTGGACGTCCAGCAGTGCCAGTGAAGGCAGGAATCGTTCGGTCCTTCCGCCGGGCTCGTGCACTATCTCGACGTCCGGGGGCAGTGCCGCGCGCAGGCCGTCGAGCGGCGTCACCGCGTACGGCGTTCGAATGTGGGCTGCGCCGCCGCCCTGGATGCAGGGCTTGGCGGCGTTCGGCCCGATCACGGCCACGCGGCGCAGGCCGGAGACTTGCAGCGGCAGGATGCCGTCGTTGGCGAGCAGCACGAACGCGTCGGCGGCCGCACGCCGGGCGAGGGCGGCAGCCTCCGGAGTCGAGAGCCGCGCCGGTTCTGTCGGATCGAAGTTGGCGGGCGCGCTGTCGTCGCCGGGCGCCGGAAGCGCTCCGACGCGCGCCGCCAGGCGGAGGATTCGGCGGGCTTTGGCGTCGAGGACGCTTTCGTCGAGGGCACCGTTCCGAACGGCCTCGGCGAGCGCCGCTCCCATGAAGCGGCTTGGACCGGGCATCTCCAGGTCCATACCGGCGACGGCACCGGCCACGGTCTCGTGTGTGGCGAACCAGTCGGACATCAGGACGCCGTCCCAGCCCCATTCGTCCCGCAGGATGTCGCGAACCAGGTGGAGATGGTCCGAGCAGTAGACCCCGTTGACGCGGTTGTAGGCCGACATCATCGACCACGTGCCGGCCTCGGCCGCGGCCTCGAACGGGAGCAGGTAGACCTCGCGCAAGGTCCGCTCGTCCACGATGCAGTCGACGGTGGTTCGGTGCGCCTCGGCATCGTTCGCGACGAAATGCTTGGGCGTGGCCGCGACTCCCTCGGCCTGCATGCCGGTCACGTACGCGGCGCCGAGCCGCGCGGCCAGAATCGGATCTTCGGAGAAGCACTCGAAGTCGCGGCCGCCGAGCGGCGAGCGAACGAGGTTCAGCACGGGCCCGAGCATGTACGAAACGCCGCCGCGCTTGGCCTCGGCGCCGATCAGGCCTGCCACCTCCGCGACGAGATTGACGTCCCATGTGGCGCCGAGGGCCGTCCCGCAGGGCGTGCAGCTAGCACTTGAGCCCGGTGGAAAGCTCATGCCGCGAACGCCGTTGGGGCCGTCCGACGTGTGCATCCGGTTCAGACGGAGCGACGCGACTCCGGACGCATGCCAGCCGTCCACGCCGGCGGTGAGCTCGGCCTTCTCGTCGAGGGTCAGTGACCGGACGAGCTCTTCGATGCGATCGGGCGGAATCGGCGTGGCGGGAGTGGCGTCGGGGGTTGTCGGCATGCGCAGAATGCTAGCGCACCACTCACGCGGGCAGTACGTTCGGAGCCGTGGTGAGCGGCGCTTCGGTCGCCTAATCTGTAGCCCGTCGAGCGCCGTGCCGGGAGAATTCGGCGCAGGAGGGCGGAGTCGTGACCATCGTCGGAGAACCAATCGTGGATCAACCGGCTGAAGAAGCCCGGGCAGCGGGGAACCCGCCGTTCAATTCTGCGGCCTGGGGCGACGAATTGGCGTATCCGGATTGGATCAGGCGAGTTCTGCCGGCAATGCACGACGCCTTCATCGGCGTCAACCGGTACGTCGGCGTGCCGGCCCTCAAGATGGGCCTGGGTCCGCTGGTCTCGAACCCGCTGACCGGCTATCTGATGATCCTTCGCACCCGCGGCCGCAAGAGCGGCGAGATGCGCGACGCTCCGTTGGGCTACACGATCTGCGGCGAAAGTGTCTATTGCATCGCAGGTTTCGGGCGGCGGGCGCACTGGTTCCAGAACGTCCTCGCCGATCCGAGGGTGGAGGTGATCCTTCCGGGCCGCTCCTTCACCGGCCTCGCCGAGGAAGTGACTGAGGCCGGCGAACGCCTTCGCGTGTTGCCCCAGCTCTTGCGGAGCATGGGGGCCGTAGCGGGCATGGTCGGCATGGGCAATCCCTGGCGGGACTCGCCTGCCGAGATTGCGGTCAAGTGCGAGGGAATGCCCCTCCTGCGGATCCGTGCGACGGGCATCTGCGCCGGTCCTCAGGATCCAGGTGGCCGGTACTGGGTCTTGCCGGCAGTCATCGGTGCATATGTCACTTTCCGGCTTTTGCGGCGCGGGACCAGGCACTAACCGATGAACCACGACCCTTCGACGGGGGCTTCGGCGATGGAGCCGGCACACCTGACCCGAGCTCGCGACTGGTTCCGTTCGGGAGTGGCGCGGTTCGCGAGACTGATGGACCAGCGCGGACCGGTGGACCGCGCCCTGGTGGTCGGCCTCGGTGCGGTCGTCGGCGTGCTGGCCCTGGCCGGCATTCCCGACCTGAGGGCGTCGTTCATTTCCGGCCTCGACCTCGAGATTCCGCTTCGAGCCGCGACCAACTGGTCCACCGGCGCGGCCGTGTACCCGCCGTCGGCGATGCTCGTTCAACACGGCGCCGGCCTGCCGTATCTCTATCCGCCGTTCCTGTTGCCGCTGCTGACCCCTCTGGCGGCGCTGCCGCGCGACCTCGTGATCGATACCTGGCTTGTGGTCTGCCTTGCGGCCGCCGTCTGGACCTGTCGACGCCTTGGAATCCACTGGCTCGCGGTGCCCTTCCTCCTGGCCTGGCCTCCCTTTGGAGAAGGCCTGATCGTTGGCAACGTTCAGATCCTGTTGTTCGCCGCGTTCGTGGCGGTCTTCTATGAGCCGGGGACAGGCGCCCCGGAACAGCGGGTCCTGCGACGCGCCCGCGACCTTCAGAACGGGCTGCTTGCAGCCGCGGTCGGAGCCTTGAAGTTCACGCAGGCGCTGCCCGTGCTATATCTCGCGCGCCGAAGCTTCAGGGCGGCCCTCCTCGGCGTGGCCGTCTTCGGCGCGATCGCTCTGGCCACATTGCCGTTGACCGGCCTGCGCATCTACGGCGATTGGCTGGCCCAGCTCGCGCGGGCGGCCGACCCGGCCTGGACCATCGGTGGCGTGTCGCTGACGCACCGTGTCGGAATCCCGGACGTCATCCCGATCGGTGTCGGCGCAATCCTGGCGCTGCTGGTGCGGGGCCGCGACTCGGCGGCGTGGCTTGGAATCGCGCTCATCGTCGCCACTCCAAGCGCCCACGGCTACACATTTCTGTTCCTGCTGCCGGCGATGCTGACCATCCGCCGCGATCTGGCCATCCCCATCGGTCTCCTGTTCCTCGGCGTCTACCACGGCTATTCCTGGTGGCTGGCCTGGCTGATCGTCACGTGGATCCTGCTCGCCTCGACGCGTTGGTCGTGGCTCCGGGCGCCGCGACGATCCGAGGATCGCGCCCAAACCGTCGGACCTGCCCTGGCCGGGGCAGCCTCGCAGCAGGCAACTGCGACATGAGCGTCTCGACGGCGCCGATACGCCCGCTGCAGAACCGGGCCGCCCTGACCCGCGTCCTCACCGACGCGGGTCTTGTCCTGGGTGGCGCGCTCGCGATCGCCGCGTTGATCGTGATCGCCGGGGACCACTCCGGGCTGGGGTACGACACGCCTTCTTACTGGCTGGCCGGCCGCCACGTCATCGACGGCACGCCTCTCTATCAGGCCGATCCGTACTCGACGCTTGCGCTCTACACGTACCCGCCGATCTTCGCCCAGCTGTTCGTGCCGGCGGCGCTTCTGCCGGAACTGCTCGTGGCGTGGCTGTCCCGTTTGGCCGCCGTGCTGTGTCTGCGCTACATCGTCGGGTCGTGGAAGGCGACGATCATCGCCTGCGCCTTCGTTCCCGTGCTGATAGAGCTGTCCATCACCAACGTGACGATCGAGCTGGCGGCGTGCCTCTTGTTCGCACTCAAGGACAGGCGCGGGTCATACCTGCTGCCGTGGGCGGTCGCTCTGAAGTTCGGCCCGGTGCTGATCGTGCCGTATCTGTGGTTCCGGAAGCCCGACACACGCCGGCCGCTGCTGGTCGGAACGCTCGTCTTCCTCGGCGCCTGCCTCGCCTCGGCCCTCGTGGCGCCCCGAGCGTGGTCCGACTACGTGGACATGCTCCGCTTCCAGAACATGACCGACCTGTCGGGGAGCCAGGTCATCCACCTGATTCCGTCGGGCGGCGGGATCGATTTCGTCGTTCGGTTCGCGCTGGCCGGCGGCGTCGCCCTGTTCGCCGCGTACACGTCCCGTGACTGGCTGGCCTACGCCGCGGCCTCGATCACGTGTCCCGTTCTGGCGGTCAGCCGGTTTGCGCCGCTCGTCGGGTTGTGGCGGTTCCGCGGCCGAGTCGAGAACGAAGCTCCGGCCGACGAGCCGGCCCCGTCCCGCGCGACGCTCGGCGATCCGGCCCTGGGAGAAACCGCGCCGTGAAGGGGATTGCCGTCGACTCGGGCGGAGGCGGCGTGGTGGCGGCACCGATGGTCCGTTTCCCTGCCCTTCGAGCCCGCCTTCGCCTCTATCGCAAGCCGGCCTTCGTGGGCATGTCCATCGCCGGTTACCTGCTCCTCGCCTGGCTTCTGCTGATCGTGCCGTCGGCCAAGGGCTTCGACAGCTTCGTCGGCTTCGACTCGTATGCCTATTGGGCCGTTTCGCCTTTGCACCCTTACGTTGCGGCGCTGGGCACGGTGGGCTCGTTCACCTACTCGCCGGCCGCAGCTCTCTTCTTCGCGCCGGCACACCTGCTGTCGTTCGGCTTGTTCTATCTCCTCTGGGCGAGCTTCCTGATCGTCAACCTGGTCTGGCTGACACGGCGCAACGTTCTCGTCTGGCTTTGCTTCCTGCCCGTGACGCTGGAGCTGTACCACGGCAACGTCCACATCCTGCTGGCCACGGTCTGCGTCCTGGGTTTCCGCTACCCCGCGCTCTGGTCGATCGCGTTGCTCACCAAGGTCACGCCGGGAGTCTCGCTGCTCTGGTTCGTCGTGCGTCGCGAGTGGCGATCGCTGGGGATCGCACTCGGAGCGACCGCCGCGATCGCCGCCGTCTCGTTCGCGATCGCCCCAGGCGCGTGGTTCGACTGGGTCAAGTTTCTGATTAGCTCCAACTCGACGGGACCCGAGGTCAACAACTCCCTCCAGTGGCTCATGCCGCCGCTATTGCTGCGTCTTGCCGCCGCCGCGGCGCTGGTGGTTTGGGGGGCGCGCACCGACCGGCGCTGGGTGGTGCCGGTAGCGAGCACCATCGCACTGCCCGTGCTCTGGATCATCGGGCCGGCCATGCTCGTGGCGATCCCGCGCCTTCGCGAACCGGCCGTGCCGGCCTCGAGCGGCACGACCGTCGATTTCGGGCGTCGAGTCGGAGCCGCGCCCGGCATAAAATCCGGACATACGGCGAGGATTGCGTCCATCCGGCGCCGCTGCCCGAGGGCTCCGGATGTTCGACCGGCTTGGCGGTTTCGTGCTTCGGCTGCGCTTCGTCTTCGCGATCGGCTGGCTGGTCGCGGCCGTGGCGTTCGGTTTGCTGGCACCGTCGCTCGCGCAGGTCGGATCGGCCGACGAAACGAGCTTCCTGCCCGCGGACGCCGAATCGGTTGCCGCCCGCCAGGTCGACGGTGCGGCGTTCCCGTCCGATGCCGCGCCCTCCCAGGCGCTTATCGTTTTCTCCCGAAGCGGCGGGCTTACGGACGCCGACAGGGCGGCCATCGATGGGCTGCGTACCTGGCTGACTGGCCCCGGCCACCCCGCCGGGGTGCTCCGCTACGTCACCGCCGAGCAATCGTCGAGCCTGGCGTCGATGTTCCGAAGCGCCGATGGCGTGGTCGAGCTGGCACGCGTCGACCTGAACTACCCGTCGTTCGTGCCGCAAACCAACGCTGCGATCGATGCCATCCGCACGCATCTCGGCAGCTCCAACCTGCTGCCCGCCGGCCTCGAAGCCCAGGTCACGGGCCAGGCCGGCATTGGCCGCGATTACCTGAAGGCCATCCAGGACGGAACCGATCGGACGACGCTCGTGACCATCGTCCTGGTCGTCGTGGTCCTGCTGCTGATCTACCGCGCGCCCCTGGCGGCTCTCGTTCCGCTGATGACCATCGGCGCCGCGTTCCTGGTCTCGCGCGGTTTGCTCGGTTTCCTCGCCCAGGGCGGCTGGAAGCTCTCGTCGGTGCTCGATTCGTTCATCGTGGTGCTGGTCTTCGGCGTCGGGACCGATTACACGATCTTCATGATTTCGCGCTTCCGCGAAGAGCTCGCCCGAAACGATCGCGTCGACGCCGTGAGGGTGACGATCAGCCGGATGAGCGCCGTCATCGCGGCTTCCGCCGCGACCGTCATCGTCGGGCTGGCCTCGATGATAGTGGCGCGTTTCGGCATGATCCAGACGACCGGGCCGGCCCTGGCCATCGCCGTCTTCGTCACGCTCCTCGCCGGGCTCACCCTTACGCCCTCGCTGCTGGCCATATTCGGGCGGCGCCTGTTCTGGCCGCAGCACGAGCAAACGCGCGTGGCCGGCGACGAAACCCGGGGTTTCTGGGCGAACCTGGCCCGGCGGATCACCGAGCGGCCGGGGCGGCCGGCGGCGGCCGTGCTCATCCTCCTGGCCGTCCCGCTTCTCGCCCTGCCCCAGCTCAAGGAGAACTTCGACGTCCTCCAGGAGCTGCCCGCGGATGCGCCGTCGCGGCAAGGTTTCGACACCTTGAGCGGGCATCTCGATCAGGGCCAGCTGATGCCGCTCTCCGTCTACGTGCAGGTTCCCGGCGGAAACCTCGGCAGCCAGAGTTCGCTGGCGGCCGTCGGTGCTCTCGAAGCGCAAATCGTCGCGCTGCCGAACGTCGGGGCGGTCCGCAGCGTGGTCGACCCCCTCGGCGAGGGCAAGGTTTCAGACCTTGTTCGGCCTTCGGTTCAGCTCGCAGGGATGGCGGCGTCGTTCGCGAAGCCGGCCCCTGCGGACCTCAACGTCGAACTCGGCGACGCCGGCCTTGCCTCGATCCGGACCGCGGAGGCTTACGCTCGCGGGCTCGCCGGGTCGTTCCCCAAAGTGTCGGCTTCGGCCGCGATGACCGGCAGCCTGGCTGACCTGTCGTCGCTCGAGCAGGGGATCCTTCAAAGCCGCGTTGCTGCCCTCGTCTCGAACCAGCTCGACTCGATCGTGGTCCGGCTGCAGGATGCCGCGGGCGCACCCCTCTCCTCCGACGAGGCCGCCCAGCTGGCGAGCCTCAAGGCGTATCTCGACGAACTCGGAAGCGCGGTTCCGGCGGTCAAATCGGTCGCGGCATACGGCGATGCCGAATCGGCACTCGCAGCGGTCACGGCCCGGCAGAGCCCCATTGCGTTGATCCGCCTGGAATCGGCGATCGGCGATCTGTCGGCCTGGTTCGGCGCCCGGCCGGCGCCCATCTACTTCTTGCCGACGAGCATCCCGCCCGACGCTGCCGCGATCGCGCGGAACGAGGCGATGGCGTCGGCCAGAGCGGCGCTCCCCAGCGCGCTGGAGCAACTCGCCGCAAGCTTCTCGCCGGGCGACCTCTACGTCTCGGCCGACGTTCTCGCGGCGTTCGAGTCCACGCCCCGCGACGTGACGAGGCTGTACGTGACGACCGTCACCAACCCATACGACACTCGCTCGTTCGACACCGTTCGCGATCTCCGGACGCTGCTCGCAGAGCGCACCGGCGCCTTCGGCCCGGAGGCCCAGATCTACCTCGGCGGTTCCACGGCCGAGTTCACCGACGTCCAGACGACGATCGCCTCGGATTTCCTGCGGGTCGCGGTCATCACGATCCTCGGGATCCTGGTGGTGCTGATCCTGCTGCTGCGGGCAATCGTGGCGCCGGTCTACCTGGTCCTGACCGTGCTGCTTTCCTACGCCATGAGCCTCAGCCTCTCCGCACTGATCCTGCAGCGAGTCTTCGGGCAGCCCGGGCTCAACTACTTCATACCGCTCATGGTTTTCGTGTTGCTCGTGGCCCTCGGGTCGGACTACAACATCTTCCTGATGTCGCGGGTCCGGGAAGAGAGCGCCACCCGAGGATTGCGAGCGGGCATTCGCGCCGCCTCGGCCCGGACCGGCACGGTGATCACCTCCGCCGGCTTGATCCTGGCCGGGACCTTCGGCGCACTCGTCAGCTCGCCGCTTCAACTGCTGTTCCAGGTCGGGCTGGCCGTGGCGCTCGGGGTACTGATCGACACGTTCGTGGTTCGGAGCCTGCTGGTTCCGGCTTTGACGGCGTTCATCGGCGAAGCCGCGTGGTGGCCCTTCCACCGGCGGACCGGCCCGTAACTCCGAGCAATTCCCTGCGATCGCGAAGCGGCCTCGAGGCTCTAAGAGAGGCATCGACCCACTGTCGCTGCCACGGAGAGGGTAACGGCGATAGACGCCCTGGTGATCCTGTAGCTCGCCTCGACTCTGCCCGAATTCGAGTGCAGATTCGACCTGATTTCCCATGGTGAGCGGACCGCGCCCGCCCGCTGGGCACATCCGACCAGAGGCCGAGCCGAGGTCGCCCCGAGCGGTCGGGACTGCCCGGATCCATAGGCAACTTCGACCTCGATTGGTCGACATCGTCAGAGCTGTTCGCCTGTTCGGGCAGAAACGGACGCAAGCGGGCCACGGATCTCGGCGCCACGTCACACCTGCCCAGCAGCCGGGAGCCTGCCTCGTCGCCGATTGAACCGGTCGAACCTGCCCAGTGGGTGGGCAAAATCGACGCACGGAGCCACGGGCGAGTCGGCGGCGAGTTGCTAGCATCGTCCGGCGCGACGCCAGGGCGAGTGCCGTCCCCGGAGGGCGGCCCGCGATCGCCCGGTCGTTCCACGTCACCCGCTCTCGCCACGCGGTCTGCACCCGCCCCTTCAGTGTCGCGCCTGGCGGGCGATACCTCTCCTGTCACCCTCCCCGAATGGGGCGTGGCGCACAGCTTGACCTCTGCTGGTACACTCGCCGGACACCGAGGGCCGTAAGGCCCGGTGTGCGTCAGCTTACGGAGAACCACGTTGGGTCTGTTCAATAGCCGGAACCGGAGCCGGGTCGCCATCGCCATCAGGGCGGATGGCCGGCGTGTCCAGGTGCCCGCTGAAGACCTCGGCCTGGTCGACGTATCCCTCCTCGGCCTACTTCGCTCGCTCGAGATCGGTATGGAGCGCGTATTCGTACTCATTACCGGCTCCCGGCGGGAGGCTGGACACAGGGACAAGCGCTGACGACGCGAACCCGAATGGCCAGAACCCTCGCCGGAGCGGCGAGGGTTTTTTCGTGAGTGATTCTCCGTGACTCTTGCGGACGCGGATCGGAGACGAAAGGAATGGCGGCAGGGATGGGTACGAGGGACGACGGCTCGGGCCGTTCAAGAACGGCGACATCGGGCGAGATGGCCGGAGCACCGGCGCCGACCGGCACTTTGGGCGCCGGTATCGCAACAGGCAAATCCCGGGATCGCCTCGACCATACTCCGGGAGCGGGCACGGCTCGGGCCGCTGCGATCAATGCCGGCCGCCACGAGATGCTCACGGACACTCTCCGCAAACAGATAAAGAGCCTGGCCGAGCGCGGCGTGAAGCGGCCGCGCATCGGCGCCGACGCCGTCTGCGAGGCCCTCCTGGCGCAGGGAGTGGACGTCTTTTTCGGCTTCCCCGGGCGGCGTGCTGCTGCCGCTGTACGACGTCCTGGGCGATTACCCGGAACTCCGCCACATTCTCGTCCGCCACGAGCAGGGCGCCGCCCACGCCGCCGACGGCTATGCCCGCGCCTCGGGGAAGGTCGGCGTCTGCCTCGGCACTTCGGGACCTGGAGCCACGAACCTCGTCACGGGCATCGGCAACGCCATGCTCGACTCCGTTCCGATGGTCGCGATCACCGCCAACGTCGTCTCCTCGCTGCTGGGCAAGGATGCCTTCCAGGAGATCGACATCACCGGTATCACCCTGCCGTGCACCAAGCACAACTACCTCGTCAGCGACCCCAACGACATCCCCCGCGTCTTCGCCGAGGCGTTCCACATCGCCGCGACCGGCCGCCCCGGGCCCGTCCACGTCGACGTGACCAAGGACGCGCTCATGGGCCTGTGCACGGCGGAACATCCCGCCGACGTCGACCTGCCCGGCTTCAAGCCCAACTTCGAAGGCAACTACCGGCAGGTCAAGCTCGCCGCGCAGGAGATCGCCAAGGCCCAGCGGCCGGTCATCCTGGCCGGCCACGGGATCCTCATCTCAGATGCGACAGAGGAACTGCGCCAGCTCGCTGAGAAGGCTCAGATCCCCGTCGCCCACACGCTCCTGGGCGTGAGCGCCATGGACGAGACGCATCCGCTCAGCCTTGGCTGGGTCGGCATGCATGGCTGGAAGCACGTCAATCGGGCCATCCAGTCGGCGGACCTGCTGATCGCCCTGGGCATGCGCTTCGACGACCGCGTCACCGGCCACGTGCCTACATTCGCGCCGTACGCCCGGATCATTCACGTCGACATCGACCCGGCCGAGATCGGCAAGAACGTGGCCGTCGAGGTCCCGATCGTGGGCGACATCAAGCGCGTTCTGCACGGCCCTGCTGCCGCTCGTCCCCGAGATCAGCGCCGAAAGCCGTGCGGCTTACCTCGGCGAGCTCGCGGAGTGGCGGGTCGAGTCCGAGAAGATGCCCTGGCACGGTTCGGGGGCATGGCGCAACGGCCAGCTCTCGGCCGACTTCGTCGTCTGCCGGATCGGCGAGGCCACCAACCACGACGCCACGATCGTGGCCGACGTCGGCCAGAACCAGATGTGGGCAGCGCGCTACGCGGGCTTCCGCCGGCCTAACAGCCACATCAGCTCGGGCGGCCTGGGCACGATGGGCTTACGGTCTGCCGGCGGCGATGGGCGCCGCGGTCGGCCGGCCAGACAAGGAGACCTGGGCGATCGTCGGCGACGGCGGCCTCCAGATGACTGTCCAGGAGATGATGACGCTCGTCCAGGACCACATCCCGGTCAAGATCGCCCTGCTGGACAATCACAAGCTGGGCATGATCCGGCAGTGGCAGGAGCTGATCTACGCCGGCAACTACCACTCCAGCCACCTGCTGGGCCCCGATTGGCTCAAGCTGGCCGACGCCTACGGCATCCCCGCCTTCCGAGCCACCACGCCCGAGGAAGTGGATGGCGCGATCGCCGCGGCTCGGGCCGTCGACGGCCCGGCCCTGGTCCATTTCATGATCGCCGAGGAACAGAACGTCTTCCCGATGATGCCGGCCGGCAAGGGCCTGTCGGATCTGCTCGAGGAACAATTCGAGGAGCCCAAGCAATGAGCCCCGCCGGCACCAACCCGAACGGCCCCAATTCCGTCGACCCGAATCCGCGGATTCACCGGCCGCGCCCGCCCACACAGCGCCCCCGGCGCGTGCCCTGCCGGGCCACGGCGAGGCTCACCGCCACGTCCTGGTGGCCATCGTCCTGAACAAGCCCGGCGTCCTGAATCGCGTCGCCAGCCTGATGCGGGCGCGCAACTTCAACATCGAAACGCTCGCCGTCAGTCACACTGACCAGCCTGAGGTGAGCCGCATGACGATCACGCTGCGAGGCGACGACGTCGCGGTGGAGCAGGCTGCCAAGCAGCTCTACAGGCTCATCGACGTGCTCAAGGTCCAGGACGTCACGAGCGACCCGACCGTCGAGCACGAGATCGCTCTGGTCAAGGTTCGCGCCGACGATCGCAACCGCGGCGAGGTGCTGACGCTCGCCGACATGTACAAAGCCAGGGTCGTGGACCTGGCCGCCGAATCGCTTATCGTCGAGGCGACCGGCACCGAGGCCGAGGTGGATGCGCTGATCGCGCTCCTCCGAGGATTTGGCATAAAGGAGCTCGTTCGCTCCGGAACCGTCGTCATGTCCCGGGGCACCGGGTCCATCGAGGAGGCTGTCAAACGATGACCGCGAAGATGTACTACGACGCCGACGCCGATGCCGCGGCCCTGGCAGGGCAGAAGATCGCCATCATCGGCTACGGCAGTCAGGGCCACGCCCACGCCCAGAACCTTCGCGATTCCGGTTACGACGTCACGGTGGTCGAGGCCAATCCGCAAGGCCCGCGCCCTGGCCGAAGAGGCCGGCATCAAGACGGCGGACATCGCCGACGCCGTCAAGGCCGCCGACGTGATCATGATCCTGGTCCCCGACACCATTCAGAAGAAGGTGTACGAGACCTCGATCGAGCCGAACATGCACGCCGGCCAGCTGCTGATGTTCGCCCACGGCTTCAACATCCGCTTCGACCGGATCAAGCCGGGCGAGGGAATCGACGTCGGCATGGTCGCCCCCAAGGGCCCCGGCCATCTCGTCCGCTCCGTCTTCGAGCAGGGCGGCGGCGTTCCGGCTCTCTTCGCGGTCGAGAAGGACGCCACCGGCACCGCTCGCGCGCGAACCCTCGCCTACGCCCGCGGCATCGGCGCCACGCGCGCCGGCGTCCTCGAGACCACGTTCAAGGAAGAGACCGAGACCGATCTCTTCGGCGAGCAGGTCGTCCTGTGCGGCGGCGTGACCAGCCTGATCCGCAATGGCTTCGAGACGCTGGTCGAGGCCGGCTACCAGCCGGAGCTCGCCTATTTCGAAGTCATGCACGAGCTCAAGCTGATCGTCGACCTGATGTATCGCGGCGGCATGAACTTCATGCGCTTCTCCGTCAGCGACACCGCGGAATACGGCGACTACGTCTCCGGCCCGCGCATCATCGACGCGCGGGTTCGCGCCGAGATGAAGCAGGTCCTCACTGAGATCCAGGACGGCACCTTCGCCGCCGCATGGATCGCCGAGAACGAGGCCGGCCAGCCGAACTTCAAGAAGATGCGCGAAGCCGGCCGCGACCATCAGGTCGAGCAGGTCGGTGCCCGCCTCCGCAAGGCGATGCCGTTCCTCAATCCCGTCGAAGTCGTCGACGGCCAGCCCCAGGCAGCCGCCAGGTCGAAGGACTGACGACTCCCGAGGCAAGGGGGATTCCGATGAGCGAGAACTCAGCCGGGGCGGTCCGCGCCACGCCGCCGGCGGCCCACACCGGGCCGCCGCGGGCGGCCCGGGACCCACCCGGGGAGTTGCCCCGAGGCTTGTCAGGATCTTCGATACGACGCTGCGCGATGGTGAGCAGGCCCCGGGCGCGGGTCTCACCGTCGCGGAGAAGATCGAAGTCGCGCGGCAGCTCGTCCGCCTCAACGTGGACGTGATCGAGGCCGGCTTCCCGGCCTCATCGCCGGGCGAGTTCGAGGCGGTCCAGTCCATCGCCCGCGAGACCCGCGGTGTCGCCGTCGCCGGCCTGGCTCGCTGCAAGGACGGCGATCCGCAACGTGCCGTGGAGGCTCTCAGGGTTGCGGAGCGGCCTCATCTGCACGTCTTCATCGCCAGCAGCGATATCCACCTCAAGCACAAGCTGCGCATTTCCCGCGACGAGGCGCTGCTCGCCGCCGCGAAGTGGGTCGCCTACGGCCGCAAGGCCCTCGGGCCCGACGCCGAGATCGAGTTCAGCGCCGAGGACGCCACTCGCACCGACCCGGACTTCCTGATGAGGATCTACGAGGCCGCGGTCGACGCCGGCGCCAGCACGCTCAACATCCCCGACACCGTCGGCTACGCCATTCCGGCGGAGTTCGGCCGGCTCGTGGCGCAGGTCGTGGAGCGGTTCGGTTCCGCGGCCACCGTCTCGGTCCACTGCCACAACGACCTGGGCCTCGCCACTTCCAACACGCTCGCGGCGCTGCAGAACGGCGCCCGCCAGCTCGAGGTGTGCGTCAACGGCCTCGGCGAGCGCGCCGGCAACGCCTCGCTGGAAGAAGTCGTGATGGGCATCAAGACCCGGCCGACGCAGTTCCCCGGCCTCGGCACGCGGGTCGCCACGGAGCAGATCACGCCGGCGAGCCGCCTGGTGAGCTACCTCACGGGCTTCACCGTCCAGCCGAACAAGGCGATCGTCGGCGGCAACGCCTTCGCCCACGAGTCCGGCATCCACCAGGACGGCGTCATCAAGAACCCGCTGACCTACGAGATCATGACCCCGCAGTCCGTCGGGCTTTCCGGCAGCCAGCTGACCATCGGCAAGCTGTCGGGCCGGCGTGGCCTGCGCGAAAAGCTGCACAGCCTCGGCCACGAGATCGACGGCGAAGCACTCGATGCCGTCTACGCGCAGGTGATCGCCCTCGCCGACGCCAAGAAGGAGATCACCGACGGCGACCTGCTGGCCATCGTCGATCAGCGCGCCGCCGCCGCTCCGGGCACGATCTGCCTGCAGGGCTGGAGCGTCACCAGTTCCCACGGCGGCCGGGCCATGGGCATGATCTCCCTCTCCATCGCCGACCAGTCGCGCGCGGTCGAGGCGACCGGCAATGGGCCGGTGGACGCGCTCTACGGCGCCATCGACCAGGCTGTGGAGTCGGTGCTGGGCTGGAAGCCGGTGCTGGACGACTACGAGATCAAGGCCGTCTCCGGCGGCGAGGACGCGCAGGGCCAGGTCGTGGTCCGGGCGCGCCGCTCCAACGACGAGACGTCCGGACGCATTCGTGGCCACCGGCCACGGCTTGTCGACCAACATCATCGAGGCCTCGGTGGCCGCCTACCTCGCCGCCGCGGAGAAGCTGCAGCAGGACGCTGTCGCCAGGGCGGAATTGCTGGAATCGTCCCGTGCCTCGGGGCAACCTCCGGAGAAAGTGGAGAAGCTGCCGTGACAGAGACGTCGCCCGTCTACCGCCTCGTCGTCGTACCCGGCGACGGCATCGGCCCCGAAGTGATCGCGGGCGGACGGCGCGTACTCGAGGCGGCCGGTCGCCTCTTCGGCTTCGGGTTCGAGTGGACGAAGATCAAGATCGGCGGCGTGGCTATCGACGCCTACGGCGTGCCGATGCGCGACGAGGATCTGGCCGTCTGCGCGGCGTCCGACGCGGTCTACTTCGGCGCCATCGGCGACCCGAAGTACGACGATCCGGCGGCGAAGGTCCGGCCGGAGCAGGCGCTGCTCGGGCTCCGCAAGGCGCTGGGCCTCTACGCCAACCTTCGGCCGGTGACGATCTATCCGGTCCTGCGCGACAGCTCGCCGGTGAGGGAGTCGCTGCTCGAGGGCGTCGACATGATGATCGTGCGCGAGCTGACCGGCGGGCTCTACTTCGGCAAGCCGTCCGGCGCAGACCGACGGACCGGCCGGCCGCGAGGTCGTCGACACGCTGGCCTACACCGAGCACGAAATCCGTCGCGTCGTGAAGCTCGCCTTCGAACTGGCGCGCGGCCGGCGCAGGAAGCTGACCAGCGTGGACAAGGCCAACGTCCTGTCGTCGAGCCGGCTGTGGCGGACGATCGTCGAGGAGGTCAAGGTCGACTACCCGGACGTCGACCGTCGAGCATCGCCTGGTCGACTCCTGCGCGATGATGCTCATCCAGCGGCCCGGCCGCTTTCGACGTGATCGTCACCGAGAACCTCTTCGGCGACATCCTCTCGGACGAGGCCAGCGTGCTGGCGGGTTCGCTCGGCATGCTGCCCGTCCGCCTCGATCTGCGAGCGGCGGACGCCCTTCGGCCTGCATGGCTTGTACGAGCCGATCCACGGCTCCGCGCCCGACATCGCCGGCCAGGACATCGCCAATCCTCTCGCCACGATCCTCTCCGGCGCCATGATGCTGCGCTGGTCGCTCGGCCAACCCAATGCGGCCGAGGCGATCGAGACGGCCGTCGCCGATGCCCTCGAGGCCGGTTACCGCACTGCCGATCTTGTCTCGGCCGCCGGCGACGCGCCCGGCACTGAAGAAGGTCGGCACGCAGGCGATGGCCGAGCGGTGCGTCGCCGCCCTCGAGTCGCGCGCACTGCTCAATCTCGGCGCGGTCGCCGCAGGGCCGCCGAATGAGCAGCGGGTAGTCCTCTACGACACGACGCTTCGCGACGGGACGCAGCGCGAAGGCCTGATCGTCTCGCTCGCGGACAAGATCAAGGTCGCCCGCCGGCTCGACGCGTTCGGGTTCGCCTACGTCGAGGGCGGCTGGCCGGGCTCCAACCCCAAGGACGTGGATTTCTTCGAGGCCGCCAAATCGATCGCCTGGAAGAACGCCCGCCTGGCGGCATTCGGTTCGACCCGCCATCGCAGCAACCGCGCCGAGACGGACCCGAACCTCGCGGCGCTGATCGCCGCCGAGACGCCGGTCGTCACGATCTTCGGCAAGAGCTGGCTGCTCCACGTCCGCGACGTCCTGGGCGCCACGCCGGAGGAGAACCTGGCGATGGTCGCCGACTCGGTTGGGCTGCCGTTCCGCGCCGGCCGCGAGCTGATCTACGACGCCGAGCACTACTTCGACGGCTACAAGGACGATCCCGCCTACGCCCTGGCCACGCTCCGGGCCGCCCGCGACGCCGGGGCGACGCACGCTCGTGCTGTGCGACACGAACGGCGGCACGCTCACCGACGAACTCGTGGCGATCCTGCGCGCCGACGATGTCCGCGCTCGGCCGCGGATACGGCCGGAGGCGCCCCGGCCGACGTCATCTGGGGCATCCACACCCACAACGACTCGGAGCTCGCGGTGGCCAACTCCCTGGCGGCGGTCGCCGACGGCGTGCGCCACGTCCAGGGCACCATCAACGGCTACGGCGAGCGCTGCGGCAACGCCAACCTGGTCAGCATCCTGGCCGACCTCGAGCTCAAGACGAAGTTCCAGCCCGTACCGTCCGGAAAGCTCGGCGGAGCTGACCGAGATGGCCCGCTACGTGGCCGAGATCGTCAACATCGCCCCGGACGACCACCAGCCCTACGTCGGCCGCTCGGCCTTCGCCCACAAGGGCGGCGTCCACGGCTCGGCGACGGCCCGTGCCAGCACCGCCTACCAGCACGTGGATCCGGGCGTGGTCGGCAACGTCATGCGCCTCGTCGTGAGCGAACTCGGCGGCAAGGCCAACACTCAGCTGCGCGCCGAGCAGCTCGGCCAGCAGCTCGACGGCGCGGATTCCAAGGCCTTGAGCCAGGTCATCAAGCAGCTCGAAGCCGACGGCCTCGCCTTCGAAGGCGCGGAGGCCTCGTTCGAGTTGCTCGTGAAGCGCCACAAGGAGGGCTACGAAACGCCCTTCACGCTGTGCGACTACACCGTCCTGGTGGAGCAGCGGGGCGGCAGCGAATTGCTCGCCGAGGCCACCGTCAAGGTGGAAGTCGCCGGCGAGGTGCTCCACACCGCCGCCGACGGCAACGGCCCGGTGAACGCGCTCGACTCGGCGCTGCGCAAGGCGCTCGGAGCGTTCTACCCGGAGCTCGACGCTGTCCATCTGGTCGACTACAAGGTGCGCATCCTCGACAGCGAGGAGGCTACCGGCGCCCAGACGCGGGTCATCATCGACTCCTCCAACGGCGCTCTGGAGTGGTCGACGATGGGCAGCGGCACGAACATCATCGCCGCGTCCTGCCTGGCGCTGTGCGACTCGCTGGAGTACGCGATCTGGAAGACGGGCGCGGAGGTGCGGCGGCGCGACGAGCGCCACTTCACCACGCTTGCGCCGCCGAACGGCAAGTAGAGCCGCGGAGGGGTCGAGATGACGTTGCCAGCCTCAGGAACCGGGACCCAACCCGAAGCCGCCTGCGACCGCGCCGCGGGTCGCCTTCCAGGGAGAACCCGGCGCCTTCAGCGAGGAAGGCGTCCTGTCGGCGTTCGTCGCACCGCAGGCCGTGGCCCTGCCGACCTGGCGCGGCGGTCTTCGAAGCGGTGCAGGACGGAACCGTCGACGCGGGCGTCGTGCCGATCGAGCGCTCGTCCGGCGGCAGTGTCCGCGAGATCTACGACCTGCTCTTCAAGTTCGACGAGATCCGGATCGTGGCGGAGGTCAGCGTGCCGGTTCATCTCGCATTGCTGGCGATGCCCGGTCAGACGCTCGACCAGATCGAGCGGGTCTACAGCATCGCCCAGGCGCTCGACCAGGCCGACGAGTTCCTGCGCTCCCGGCCGTGGCAGGTGATGACCAGCTACAACACCGCCGGCGCGGCCAAATCGATCGCCGACAAGGCCGAGATGGGCGCGGCCGCGGTGGCTTCGGCCCGAGTGGCGCCGCTCTACGGCCTCGACGTGCTGGCGAGCGACGTCCAGACGGGCGGCGCCAATCGCACCCGCTTCGCCGTGCTCTCGCGCGAAACCCTGCCGGAGTCGCTATTCACCCCGGCCGCCGTCACGGGGCCGATGAAGACGACGCTGGTCTGGGCCGTTCGCAACGTGCCGGGCAGCCTTTACCGCTGTCTGGGCTGCTTCGCCGAGCGGAAGATCAACCTTTCGCGGCTGGAGTCGCGGCCCAGCCGAGGAGTGCGCTGGGAGTACGTCTTCTGGGCCGACATGGACTCGGAGCCCGACGCGCCCGACTGCGCCGCTGCTCTCGCCGCGTTGCTCCGGGAAGCCGTCATGGTCCGGGTCGCCGGCGTCTACCACCGCTTCGCCGAGGAGTAGCTCGCCCTCAGCCGGCCTTGCCGGGCCCTTCGCGGCCCTGGCGCTGGATCGAGAAGATGTAGCGCACGATCTTGTCCTGGTCCACGTCCGAGATGCACTCGAACCGCACGGCGACTAGCGACCTCGACCCACTCCAGCCGGGTTGAATGGGAACGTCGGGCCCGGCGGCAACCGCCGCGGCGCCCTCGGCCCGAACGACGACCGCCTCGGCGAGAACCACGCCTTCGCGGCCCAGGGCCATCCGGAGGTCCAATTCGTCGCCGACACCGACCGTCTCGCTGAGGGCGGATCTGACCACGAACTGCGCGCCGCCGGCGGACAGGTTGCAGCAGATGCCGTCGCCGGTCTGGCCCGGGCTCCCGGTCGCGCTCTGGCTGGCGACCGTGTATTCCACCGGGCATTGGGCGTCGAGACGCAGGTGGGCGCGTCGCTGGATCAGCTTCACGTCGTCGGGCCACGTAACGGAGAACAGCCGCGTCCGGGTGGCTCCGAGGTGGCCGATGAAGGATGAGGCGGCGATCATGCCGGTGTTGTCCCGACGAAACGTCAGCTGCAGCGGTTGATCGCGTCTCAACTGTTCGAGCTGCGGCTGCGGGCTCGCCAGACCCAGCCACAGTGCGGTCGGCAGGATGTTCACGGCAACCGCCCGGAAGCCGGTCAGCTTCCCGTCGATGTGCGCCTCCACCAGTACTCGATCGTGGACGGCGGGCTTCATGTCGATGTCGGCGATCATAGGTCCGGGTCGTTGACGATCGGGGCAGGCTGCGCGCTGCCGTATCGCGGCGAGAGGCTCGTCTCGGGGTAGTGATCGGCCCTCCCGGCGGCTCCCTTGAGGTTCGGTTCGAGGAGCCCGAGGCGGCGTGCCCCCGAGTGCTCGCTTCGGTAGACTGCCCGCGTGCCCGGATCGCCGACCCTCGAAATCGCCTGTATCGATGGCCGCTCGGCTCGCCTCGCGCTGGTCCGCGGCGACATCACTCGCTTCCCCGTGGAGGCTCTTGTCAACGCCGCGAACAGCGCGCTGGCCGGGGGAGGCGGCGTCGACGGGGCGATCCACCGTGCCGCCGGTCCCGAGCTGATGGCGGAGTTGCGCGCCCGATACCACGACTGTCCAACGGGAAGTGCCGTGATCACCGGACCCGGCCGCCTGGCCGAACTCGGCGTACGCCACGTGATCCACGCGGTCGGGCCGATATGGCGCGGCGGCAGCCGGGGAGAGGCCGGTGAACTCGCCTCGGCGTATCGTTCGGCGCTTGCCCTGGCCCGCGAGGCCGGCGTCGGGACCGTGGCGATCCCGGCGATCAGCTGCGGCATCTACGGATATCCGCTCGACGCGGCGGCGGCGATCGCGATCGGGACCGTCGCCGAGGAGCTGGCACGGCCCGGTTCGATACAGCTGGCGACGTTCGTGCTGCGCTCCGAGGACGTGGTCGCGGTCTTCGAGCGGGTCCTGGCCCTGCGTCGCGGTCGAGTAGGAGAAATGGCCGAGGGCCCGGACCTACGATGAGGGCGTACGCTGCCACCCGGCGGCCATGAGAGGCGGCCCGAACTCGAGGTAGCTCGTGAGCGCTGGCACGATAAGTGGTGAGCTGGAGGAGATCCGGCGACGTGCGTCGGATCTGGCAGCGACGCTTTCGAAGACGGCGCGCCAGTCGGCGACCATCGCCCAGGAGCGGGCCGTCCTGCGAATGCTCGGCGTCGACGGCCTGGACCGCTCCGGCCGGCCTCTGGCGGCGGCGCTGGCCGACGGCTACTGCGGCTCGCAGCCGGCAAGGCTGGCGCGCGGCATATTGCTGCCGTTTGCGGTGGCATTGCTCGAATACGACATGGCGCCGCGCGCGCTGGCCCTGGATGTGGCCGCCGGCTCCGTGGACCTCGCCTTCGAAGAGGAGCTACTCTCCAGGTCCGACCGGCTTGCCGCGGCCGAGCGCCACGCCACAGGTCTCATCGGCTCGGCCCTGGCTCGTTTCGACGCTAACAAGACGGCATCGCGGGAGATGCGTGAAGTCCTCGGCTCGCCGCCCGAGCCTCTGCTCGGGACGGTCCTGGCGTCCTCGGAAGTGCACGAAGCCGCTCGCGAGGCGCGCGCCTGCGTCGGCGAAGGCGTCGACGTGGTTCAGGTTCGCGTTCCGGCGAGCTGGGAGTTCACCGAAGCCCGGCGTCACGCCGGCCTCGATGCGCCGGATCCGTCCGAAACCAGCGCCAGCCGGCACCGGCGTGAGAAGCGATCGGCCGCCCGGCGCACCGCCCGAACCGTTGCGCCGGCCGCACGTCCGACCGACCTGGTCTCGCGGTCCGACCACGAACCGATCCCGGCCGGAAGCCAGCGCGGCCTGGCGGAACTGCGCCGTGCAGCCGACGAAGCGGCGGCAGAGCGCGGCTGCTATGCCCGCCTGATGACCGTGGCGTCGGCATTCGCTGCTCCCGAACAAGCGGTAGTGGCCGCGTTCGAGCGCATGGACCTTGTCGAGGCCGACCCCATTCGGGAGATCGTCGAGGACAACGTCGATCCCGGCCGCGCCCTGGCCGACCACTGCTTCGCCCACAGGCTTCAGGCGAGAGCCGGCTGCTTCGTCGTAATCGGGGCCGGTCCCCTGGCCCTGGGCGCGGATGTGGCCAGAGGTGTTCCGTCGGACGCCTGCAGTCGTGCCGGCAGGGCGCTTGCCTTGCAGGCTCTGGGCGTCGAGCTGGCCCTTGCGGATGGACTGCCGGTCGAGCGACTGCTTTTGGGCTCGATTCCCACCTGGGTCGCGGAGGAGGCCGACGCCGGGGAGTTCGTCGTCCAGGCGTGGCTGCGCAGGGCGCTATTCCCCGGGCATCGTCTGGTCATCGAGGAGTCGGCCGAATTGCCCGGGGCCGGAAGCGTGGCGGCGCTCGTTGCGGCGATGTCGGCGGGGCAGGCGGCGATCGTAGTTCGAGACCGAAGGAGCGCCCGCGGTTTCGCCGCGGCAGCCGAGCTGCGCGCCGCCGCCGCAGCCGCCGCGGTGTTGCGCGGGTCTCTCGGCGACGGGTCGCTGCATGGGACGGCGGCCGATCTCGCCGATCGAACGGTGGCGGCGGCCAACGCCACGCTGGAAGGTCTGGCGTCCGAGGGTTGGTCCAGCCTCCTCGGCCCCACGGGCAGCGAGGAGACGGAGCGGTTCGGCAGTGCCGCAGTGGTCGAGCGTGATCTGGGCCGGGGCGGCAGCGCCGCCGTGCTCCGGGCGTTGGGCTAGGTTCCGAGTCATCCGACGAGTCTTCCGGCGACTCCTTCGGCGAGTCGTCCGGCAGGTCCTCCGGTGCTAGCATGCCCACGGTCCAGGGGAGCAAAGCGGAGGAGAACCAGCTGAGCGCTTCGAGCGAGCGGACGGCCCCATTCGGCGTCGGGAACGTCCCGGTCGGCGTGGCCGCCGGCATGCTCGCCCTGGTCGCTGCCTGGATCGGCATCGTCTACTTCGCGGTGCCGTGGGGCCGTCTGGCCGGGTCCGGAATGGACGCCTACTGCTACTGGGTCCCGAATCTCGCGGATCCCTACCTCCACTCGAACTGGAACGACCAGATCGCCTATCCCTACTCGCCCGCCTTCCTGCAGCTGCTGCAGCCGATCCGGTACCTTCCCTGGCAGGCGTTCATGGGCGTCTGGGCTGCCCTCCTCATGGCGGCGATGGTCTATCTGACCGGTCCGCGCTTGATCCTGCTCGGGCTGGCTTTCTTCGGGCTGATGGAGATCTGGGGCGGCAACATCGAGTTGCTCGTCGCCGTCGCGATCGTGCTCGGGTTTAGATGGCCGGCCGCGTGGTCGTTTGTGCTCCTCACCAAAATCACCCCCGGCGTTGGGCTGCTGTGGTTCGCGGTTCGGCGGGAGTGGCGCTCCCTGGCTATCGCGCTCGGCGCAACCCTGGCGATCGTTGCGGTTTCGGCCGCGTTCCAGCCGGACGCCTGGCAGCGCTGGCCGCAGGTGCTGGCCTCGAACGTCGGCAAGAACGGAACGTGGGCGGCCGTGCCCGTGCCGCTCGCCATCCGCCTCCCGATCGCCGTCGTCCTGGTCGTCTGGGGCGCCCGCGCGAACCACCGCTGGGTGGTCCCGGTCGGGGCAATGCTGGCCCTCCCCGCCCTCTGGTACGGCGGGTTGAGCATCATGCTGGCGACATTGCCGCTCGTCGGGGCGCGAACGTGGGGCGACGTGCGGCGCATCGGTCGAGAGGCGTGGGCCGAGGCGGAAGCGGGGATTTCCCGCCTTGGCGGCCGCCACTCGGGGCATGCCGAACCGCTCGGACACGAGGCCGACTGACGCCACTCGCCGTCGGCCGCGCGCCACGCTGCCGGGGCGAACCCGCCGTGAGCGCCGGAAATGCGGCCCGACAATCCCGGCCCGCTCCACGTAGGATTGGCGCAACAACTCCTGCGCTCAAGGGGAGAGGAGATCCTGGTGGCTGACGCTCCATTGCCGGTCCGAGAAAGCTCCTGGCCGACCCTCCACGTCTCGCGGCACCCGGCCATTCTCCACAAGCTGCGGATCCTCCGCGACGAGAAGACCGAGCCGAAGAAGTTCCGCGAGATCGTCCGCGAGCTGTCCTGGCTGCTCGGCTACGAAGCCCTGGCCGACGTCGAAGTCCGGCCGATGGAAGTCACGACACCGCTCGAGACCACCGACGCAGCCGAACTGGGCGTCCGCATCGGTCTGGTGCCGATCCTGCGTGCGGGTCTGGGCATGGTGGACGCGATGCTCGAGCTGATGCCCACGGCCGAGGTCTGGCACCTGGGCCTGTTCCGGGACGAGCACACGCTCCGGCCGGTCGAGTACTACAACAAGCTTCCGGACTCCGCCACCGTCGACCTGTGCCTGATCCTCGACCCGATGCTCGCCACCGGCGGTTCTGCCACGGCGGCTATCGAGGTCCTGAAGCGCTGGGGCGCGACCCGGATCAAGCTCGATCAACCTGATCGTGGCGCCGGAGGGAGTGGACGCGGTCACGGCCGCGCATCCGGACGTGGAAATCTACTGCGCCGCTGTCGACCGCCAGCTCAACGAAGTGGGCTACATCCTGCCGGGCCTCGGCGACGCGGGCGACCGTCAATTCGGGACTGGCCGCGCGGGGTAGCGGGGCGCGGCCGGCGCACTCACCGGACACAAAGAAACGGGCGGCCCTTCCGGAGCCGCCCGTTTCGTTTCTGCGAGGAGCGGGTCAGGGAGCGACGGGATCGGCGACCGTCGGGATGACTGCTTCCGAGGTTCCGCCCATGCCGAATTTGTTGAGGATCTGGTAGACCAGCAGCGCGCCGATGCACGCGGTGCCGATGCCGCCGATCGAGAAGTCGCCCTGGGTGATCGCCAGGTTGCCGGCGCCCAGGGTCAAGGCCACTGCGGCCGTGATGAAGTTCTTGTTGTCGGTGAAATCGACCTTGTTCTCGACCCAGATGCGCGCACCGGTGGTGGCGATCAGGCCGAACAGGACGATTGCCATGCCGCCCAGAACGGGCTGCGGGATCGACAACACCAGTTTCCCGAACATCGGCGAGAAGCCGAGCAGGATGGCGACGCAGGCCGCGATCACGAAGACGAGGCTGGAGTAGATCTTGGTCACGGCCATGACGCCGATGTTCTCGGCGTAGGTCGTCACGCCGGTGCCGCCGCCGGCTCCGGAAATCATCGTGGCCACGCCGTCGGCGAGGAACGCCCGGCCGATGTACGGATCGAGGTCGCGGCCGGTCATGGTTGCCACGGCCTTGATGTGGCCAAGGTTCTCGGCCACGAGGACGAGCGCCACGGGGACGATCAGGGTAATGGCGTGCGAGTCGAAGGTCGGCGTCCTGAGATCGGGCCAGCCGAGAAGCGGTGCGCTGGTGATGAGGTTGAAGTCGATATGCGCGCCGCCCAGATTGAGCACGTTGGAGAGGATGGCGTAGAGGACGTAACCGAAGATGCCGCCGATCAGGATCGGCAGGCGGCGGAATACGCCCGGGGCATAGACCGCGACGACCGCGACCGCGAGGGCGGTGAGCAGGCCGACGAGGATGCCGAAGTTGTCGGGATGAGCCGAGTCGGATCCGATCATGTAGTTGATTGCCGCCGGGGCCAGGTTCAGGCCGACGACCGCGACCACTGCGCCGGTCACGATCGGGGGCATCAGGAACTCGACCCACTTGTAGCCGACGGCCATGACGATCAGGCCGATCAACGCGTACACGGCGCCGCAGGCGATGATTCCGCCGAGAGCGGCGGCGATGTTGTGGCCGCCGCCGATCGCCTCAGCCGACAGGACGACGGCGATGAACGAGAAGCTCGAGCCGAGATAGCTCGGGACACGGCCGCGCACGAAGACGAAGAAGATCAGGGTCCCGATGCCGGAGAAGAAGATCGCGGTGTTCGGGTTGAAGCCCATGATCACCGGCGCCAGCACCGTCGCCCCGAACATGGCGAAGATGTGCTGCACGCCCAGGGCAACCGACTGACCGGCCGGTGGCCGCTCGTCCGGGGCGATGATCCCCGCGCGTTTGACGGTCCACTGGAACATGCCGCGGATGTATTCGATGGCTGCTGCCACGCGCGACCTCCTGCCCTATCTGCTCCTCCCCCGGGCGTGACGGTCCCTATCCCCCACGGGCACCCGGGCTTCCGGTAAGGGTCGCAAAAAGGGCGGTTGCGCGTGTGCCGCTTCCGCAGCCGATTGTGGGTAAACGGTGGGCAACTTCAGGGTTCGTCCTCAGGCCGAAATCCCCGCTTGGCGACCTAACGGCTAGCATTCAACTCGCATGGCCACCAAATCAGGCCCCAAACCACCGGCGGAAACTGCCGAGACATCACCGGATCGGCCGCTGCCGGCTGACTCGCCCGGCGTCGACCCGACTTCGTCGGCCGGACTGACCACCGCCGAAGCGGCCGAGAGGCTTCGCCGGGACGGCCCCAACGCCCTGGGCGGCGAGGGGCGGCGCGGGCCCCTTGCCGTGCTCGTCAGCCAGTTCGCGAGCCCGCTCGTCCTGATCCTGGTCGCCGCGAGCGTCGTCAGCATCGCCGTCGGCGATCGCGTGGAGGCCGGGATCATCCTGGCGATCGTCGGCATGAGTGCCTTGCTGGGTTTCGTGCAGGAGGCTCGCTCCGAGGCCGCCGTGGCCGCGCTCCAGGCCCGCCTCACTCTCCGCGCGACGGCGATCCGCGACGGCAAGACGAGCGAAATCCCGATCCACGACGTCGTCCGCGGCGACGTGGTCGTCCTGGGCGCCGGCGACATCATTCCCGCGGATGCGCGCGTGCTCGAGGCCAACCACCTGTTCGTCGACGAATCCTCGCTGACCGGTGAGTCCGCGGCGGCGCTCAAGACGCCACGGCCCGGCAATCTCGACCCCGACAAGGAAGACGATCGGGCCGGACTTGCATTCTTCGGCACGAGCGTGGTGAGCGGAACCGGCCGGGCTCTCGTGACAGCGACCGGCTCGCGGACGAGCTATGGAGCGATCGCCCACCGGCTGGCCGAACGCGCCCCTGAGACCGACTTCCAGCACGGCGTCCGCGCCTTCGGACTGCTGATCGGGAAGGTGACGCTCTTCCTTGTCGTCGGCGTCTTCTCGATCAACGTTGCCCTGCACCGCCCGCTCTTCGATGCGCTGCTGTTCTCGATCGCGCTGGCCGTTGGGCTGACGCCCGAGCTGCTGCCGGCGATCGTGACTCTCAATCTCACCCGCGGCGCGCGGGCCCTGACCGCGCACGGCGTGCTGGTGAAGCGGCTGCCGGCGATCCAGAACCTCGGCAGCGTCACCGTCCTGTGCACCGACAAGACCGGCACCCTTACGATCGGCAAGCTGGAGCTGGTCAAGGCCGTCGGTATCGACAAGGACGACGCCGGCGAAGCCTCGAACGCCCTCGAGCTGGCCTACCTGAACAGCCACTTCGAGTCGAGCTTCCAGAACCCGCTCGATACCGCCGTTCTTGCCGGCGCCCCAAAGCCTGCCGACCTGAAGCAATACAAGAAGCTGGCTGAGCTGCCGTACGACTTCAATCGCCGAATGCTGAGTGTCGTCGTCCAGCGTGGCGAGGAACCGCCGCTGCTCGTGACCAAGGGCGCACCTGAGGCGGTCGTCCTGGTGTCGAGCCACGTCCGCGAAGACCACACGGCCCGCCCGATCCGCAAGGCCGAACACGATCGCCTGACCAAGCTCGTCGATGGCGCCTCGGCCGACGGTTTCCGCCTGGTCGCGGTGGCCTCGCGCGTTCTAAGCCACGAGGAGCTGGCCAGTCTGGCGGTCCCTGCGGGCCCCGCGACGACAGGTCCGGGATCGAAGGCGAGGGAGTCCGGCGCGAAGGCGAAGAAGTCCGCTTCGATCGCCGGCGTGGCGCTGTCCGACGCTTCACGTCTCGAGCGCGGTCTCACCTTCGAGGGCGTGATCCTTTTCAGCGACCCACCCAAGCCGGACGTCGGTGCGGCTATAGCATCGCTGGCGGAGCAGGGGATCGCGCTCAAGATCATCACCGGCGACAACGATCTCGTGGCGCGCCACGTAGCCGGCCTGGTCGGGTTGAACGTGGACGAAGTCCTGACCGGCGACCAGATGCGCAAGCTCACGCATCCCGCCCTGGTGGCTCGGGCGCCTCGGACCACGATCTTCGCGCGAGTGGACCCGGACCAGAAGCTCCAGGTCATCCGGGCCCTGCGCGAATCCGGGAACGTCGTCGGCTACATGGGCGACGGCATCAACGACGCCCCGGCGCTCCACGTCGCCGATGTCGGCATCAGCGTCGACAACGCCACCGACGTTGCCCGGTCCGCGGCGGACATCATACTGCTGGAGCCGAGCCTCGCCGCCATCAGCCAGGGCGTGACCGAAGGTCGTCGAACGTTCGCCAACACGCTGAAGTACATCCGCATGGGCACCAGCTCGAACTTCGGCAACATGCTCAGCATGGCCGGCGCGGCCGCGCTTCTGCCGTTCCTGCCCATGACTCCCGGTCAGATCCTGCTCAACAACCTGATCTACGACGCATCGCAGACTGCGATCCCCTCGGACAACGTGGACTCGGACGTGGTTTCCGAACCGGCCCGTTGGGACGTGCACGCCATCGAGCGGTTCATGATCGCATTCGGGCCGATCTCCTCGATCTTCGACTACGTCACCTTCGGTCTGCTGCTCCTGATGCTCGGCAACAACGAGGATTCGTTCCATACGGGCTGGTTCGTCGAGTCGTTGTTCACCCAGATCCTGGTTGTGCTCGTAATTCGGACGGGACGCATCCCGTTCTGGCGCAGCCGGCCGAGCAGGCAGCTCGGCGCCGCGATCCTGGCGGCGCTGGCGGCGGCAGTACTGATCCCGCTGAGCCCCTTGGGTTCGGTGATCGGGTTCGGGGCGTTGCCGTGGCAGTTCTGGCTGCTCCTCGTTGCCATCGTGGCCGGTTACCTGACGCTCGTGGAGCTGACCAAAGTGTGGTTCGACCGCCGCGAAGCGCGCCGGCCAGACGCAATAGCGCGCCGGAGTGCGGTCACCGCCCGAAGAACCCCCGCGACCGGCGGCACTCCCTGAGAGATCGCGGGTCGGACCTCCGCCGGCGAGCTGCCCGGTCCCGGTCACCAGATCCCGAGGTTCCGGGCCGGGCTCTTACACTGGGCTTACACCAGGGTCCTGGGAGGCATATCCCGCGACGGCGATGATGCGCACCCGCGAGTCAACGGTGACACGGAGATCTTCGAATTTGGTCCGCCGAACCCTGCGACAGGCCGCCATGGGGGCGATAACGCTTGTCATTGTGCTGGCCCTGGCCGGCTGTGGGCAGCCGAAAGAGACGCCATCTCCCTCGTCCGCGCCTCACGCGACGTCCAGCGCAACTTTCCCGGCCAGCCTCACGACCTCGTCGGCTGAAGCTTCGCCATCCGGCGCGACCTCGAGCTCGACGCCGAGCTCGTCTTCCGCTTCCGCCTCCGCTCTCCTCACTGCAGCACCCACCCCCGATCCGGTGGCGAGCGAGCTCGATCAAATCAATCAGCTCATCAACGACATCAACAACTCGATCTCGGGCTCCGATTCGTCGCAGCAAGGCGGCGAGTAGTGGGCCGGGCCGTAGGAGATCGCATGAAGTCCGGAATTCGCAAAGGCATTGCCGCCATCGCGGCTGCCGCGGTGCTGGTCCTGCCTCAGGCGAGCGTTTCGGCAGCCTCGGCGGCGCCGGTGGCAGGTGGGCCGTCGGGCACGAATGCCTGTTCCGCGCAGGCCACAGCCGCCAGGTCTGCCGGGGCTCTCGCCCTCCGGGCCTTCGGCGACTGTGAAATCGAGCGTCGCGCGACCACGCTGGCGCGACTCACCACATTCATCAGCGCGTCGACGGCGTTGACCGCCGCCCACAAATCGGCGCTGGAGGCGCGGGTCGGCGAGACGTCGTCCGGTCTCGTTTCGCTCAAAGCGGCTATCGACGCCGAGGTCTCGATTGCCGTCCTGAAGGTTCGGGTGGTCGAAATCGCCACCCAGTTCCGTGTCTACGATCTGGTCGCGCCCCAGGTCTACCTGACGAGCGCCGCGGACGGAGTCGCGGCCGTGGCCGTGCAGCTGGAGAAGGTCTCGACCGATTTGGCCGGCCGCATCTCGAAGGCCAATGCCGCCGGCAAGGACACGATGGCCGCAGCGGCAGCCCTTCAGTCGATGACGGTCGCGACGGCCACGGCCGCCGGGCTCGCATCCCCGCTGCCGGAGCGACTCGTGGCGCTCACGCCGGCGCAGTTCAACGCCGGAACCGCCGGTCCGGAGCTTCGCAATGCGCGAGCGGCGATCCTCTCGGCGCGAGACCAGCTGAAGTCGGCGGTCGCCGACGCGCGAGCGGTCCTGGCCGCGCTCCGCTAGACGTTTCGCGGTCGGGGCCGTCTGCCGCCGCTAACCGGTGACGACGAAGCCCGATAGATAGGTCTGCAGCGCGTCCGGCGACGAGATGTCGACGGTTCGCCCGACGACGCTTATCACGATGGCATATCGGCCGGCGGCCAGCGGCCCCAGGTCGAAGTAATAGACCCCCGTCCGGCCCGGATCGATCGGAACCAGCGGGCGGCTGCCGGTCGTGTCGTTCGGGGCATCGATGAGAACAAGCGATCCGGTAACGGCACCCTCTCCGAGCGGCGCGGCCAGCGCGAGGTGACCGGACTGGATCGGCGGGGGACGCAGGTTCATCCAATCGGCGTTCGTGAACGAGTCGGTGAATGACACGTAGGGAGACACGCTCAGCGACCGGTTGACGGCATGGCATGCGACCGAGCTGCCGAGACCGCACACCGCCCACTCCATGTCCTCAGCACCGTAGGCCTGTTGCAGCCTCTCGCTGACGCTATTCGGCTGAAGGTCGATCGGCACCGGAGTCGCCGTTACCGCGGGTTGGTCGGTCGGGACCGGTGGTGGCGTGGCCGGCGCCACGGACTGCTGTCCGAGCTTATAGCCGAAACCGAGGCCCGCGACGAGGACGAGGATGCCGACGACGAGCGTGGCCGACAGGATCGGCGGCAGCCGGCGTCCTCGCGGCACGAGCGGGCCAGCGAAGGACGCCTCGTCGCCGTAAGGATCCGGGTCATCGGTCGGGTTTCGGCCGGAGGGGACGCTCACATCGCCACTGTGAGCCTTGACCTCCGGCGCTTCCGAAATCCCGTGTTGCGGTCCGCTCTGCGGGTCGCACGTTGCGGTCCGCGGGGATCCGGTGCTTCGAGCCAGCCCGCGCGGCGAGCACCTCTGCCCCGGCCCGCGCGGCCGGGCGGCGATTCGTCCCTCAGCAGGACCCGCGCCCGTGCCTCAGACTTCAATCATGATCGCAATCCTCGGCGGACTTGGGGCCGCCGCCCTTTGGGCGTCCGCGAACCTGGCCTCGTCCCGCTCCAGCCGGATGATCGGCGCCACCTCGACGGTGGCCTGGATGATGCTCGTCGGGCTGGTCGTCACCACTCCCTTCGCGCTGGTCTCCGGCCCGCTGCCGGACATCACCCCGACTCTCGCCCTGTGGCTGACGGCCTCCGGCGTGGGCGGTGTGATCGGCATGATGTTCATGTACCGGGGATTGCGGATCGGGAAGATCGGCGTCGTCCTGGCCCTTGCCTCGACGGAGGGGGCCATCGCCGCCGTCATCTCCGTCGTCGCCGGCGAGACCCTGACCCTCGCCTCGGCACTCGTGCTCGGGGTCATTGCCATCGGCATAGCGATCGTGGCCCTGGCCGGCGGCGAGGCGGCGGAGCCCGCCGAAGCCGACACGACCACCACTCCCGCCGGACAATCAGTTGCGCGGCCGGCGAGCGCCGCCGCCCTCGAGCGTCGTGCCGCCCTGTTCGGGGCCGCGGCGGCCATCGCCTTCGGGTTCAGCGTATACGGCACGGCGATGGCCGGCAAAAGCCTGCCGCTGGTGCTGGCCGTAATGCCAGCGCGCGTCGTCGGCGTCGCCCTTGTGTTCGTGCCGATGGCCCTCGCCGGACGCCTTCGACTCGCTCGCCGGGCGGTCCCCCTCGTCGTCCTCGTCGGGCTCGGCGAGGTGCTGGGCAACGCTTCGTACATCCTCGGTGCTCGCGAGAGCATCGCCATCGCATCGGTCCTGGCGAGCCAGTTCGCCGCCTTCGCGGCAGTGGCGGCTTTCTTCCTGTTCCGCGAGCGACTGACGCTGCCCCAGCGTTCGGGTTTCGTCGCAATCGCCCTGGGAGTGGCAGTGCTGACGGTCGTGCGTGGCTGAGACCCGCGACTGGAACGACGCCCGAGACCCGACTCACGCCGGCCGGACCGACGCTCCAGGCACTTGACGGACGGGCGTGCATCCGACCTCGTCCCGGCGCGACAATTCAGGCAGGCGTCGCGATCGCGGCGCTCCAAGCAAGGAGTTAGGGACCCCGTGCAGATCCTGATCGTGCCGACCACCGGCCGCGTCGAGCGACCGCGCTACGCCTCTGCGGCGGCGATCGCCGCCCTTCTCACCGGGATCATGGCCATCCCCGTCGGGATCATGTTCCTGACCGACACGACCGGTTCATCGCTCGGCCTGCCGCACGGTTGGATCGAGGCGACGCCGTTCGGCTCGTACTTCATTCCGGGCCTCTACCTCCTCGGTGCCAACGGTTTCGGGATGCTCGTCCTGGCCGGGCTCATCGGCCTTCGCCACTGGGCGGCACCGTGGCTCTCCGCGATCCTGGGAGTTGGACTGATCATCTGGATCCTGGTCCAGCTGGCGGTAATGCCCGAAACGATGATTTTGCAGTGGATCTTTCTCAGTGTGGGCACCTTCCTCGGCTTCGTCGCCCTCTTCTGGCTCCGCCGGACGGGCCAGCTCCGCATCTGGTAGCGGACGGGACAATCGCCGCTCGGCCGGTGAGATGCGGTGGCGATGCGGCGCCGGCCGCGCGCATCATCGCCCCGACGAGATCAAAGGAGGTTGCGATGGAAATCCTGCCAAGGCAGCCAACGGTCAAGGCCCCGGCGGAGACGTTCACCGGCGATGCCTGGTTCGACGTCATCGTGCGCGGTGCGGAACCGTCGCGGATCCGCGTCAACGTGGTGCGGTTCGCCCCGGGCGCACGAAACGCCTGGCACGCTCATTCGGTCGGACAGACGATTCATGTGACCGAAGGGATCGGTTTGATCCAGACGCGCGGCGAGAAGATCGTCGAGATCCACCCGGGGGACACCATCCATACCTCGCCCGGGGAATGGCACTGGCACGGCGCCAGCCCGGATCGCTTCATGACCCACCTTGCCATGTGGGAGGCGCCAGCCGAGGGCCCGGAGAGCGAATGGGGTCCGCAGGTGACGGACGCCGAATACCTAGGCCAGAGGTGACAGCCTGCCGAGGACGGCCGCGAGCTTCCCGGCGAAGCGCGCGTTGTTTACGATCAGCGCCACGTTCGCCCGCACCGAACCACCCGCGGTGATCTCGGCGATGCGAGCCAGCAGCCAGGGGGTCAGGGCGGGGCCCTCGATCCCGGCGGCCATGGCTTCGGCGATGGCCCGCTGCACCGCGGCACGCGCGTCCGCCGCCGGATAGGCCTCGGCTGTCGGGACGGGCACGCACAGGAGAATGCCGGAGCCGAGGCCGAGCTCGGCATGGGTGGCCACGATCTGCGCTGCCGCTGCTAGGTCGGCGACCGACGCGGGGGCGCGGATGCCGCTCTCGCGTGACCAGAAGCCGGGCATCTCATCCGTCCCGATGGCCAACACTGGCACGCCCCGAGTCTCGAGATACTCCAGCGTCGCGGGGACGTCGAGGATCGCCTTGGGTCCGGCACAGACGACGGCGACCGGCGTTCGCGCCAGTTCTTCCAGATCGGACGAAATATCGAGCGTCGGCGGGGCCGAGCTACCGGCCGAGGTACCGGCCGAACCGACCGCGCCCCGGTGGACGCCACCGATGCCGCCCGTGGCGAATACTCCGATCCCGGCCGCCGCCGCGGCGATCATCGTGGCCGAAACGGTAGTCGCTGCCCAGCCCATGCCGGCTATGGCGATCGACAGGTTGGGCCGCGCGGCCTTGAGCACACCGGCCGTAGTGGCGAGCGTCACCAGCTGCTCCTCGTCGAGCCCGATGAGAATTCGACCGCGGTGAATCGCCACCGTGGCCGGCACGGAGCCGCTCTCACGAACCGCCGCTTCGGCCGCGCGGGCAACCTCGACACTCTGCGGGTACGGCAGACCGTGGCTGATCAACGTCGACTCGAGCGCGACGACCGGCCGGCCCGCTGCCAGCGCGGCGGCGACCTCCGCCGACAAGGTGAGCCGATCGCGGATGGACTTCATGGCCCGATCTTACAGGCTCCGCCCGCGCGCCTCGGCTGAAGCATCAGTCGAACGCCAGTTCCCGGCGCGGTCGATACAGATGACGCGTGGCAAGCCGGTTGCCGGCGACCGCTCCGCGGCGAATTGCGACGGCGATTGAAGCGCCCGAATGTCTGGCCGCCAGCCAGCCCAGGATGAAGCCGGCATCGAAAGCGTCGCCCGCGCCGGTCGTGTCGGCCGCTGCGACCGGCCGGGCCCCTACTTCGACCCGGCGAGCCGCCCCACCGGCCGTGCCCTCGTCGCGCCAAAGGAGGGAGGCGCCTTCCGGTCCTCGCTTCAGCACCACGAGCGGCGCGACCTCGAGCAGCGATTCCTCATCGTCGGCGAGCGCGCCCGCCTCCGAGCCGGCGGCGAAGAGCAGATCCGGCCGCGCGCCACGGACGGCCTCGAGTGCACCGGCGCGCCCGATCGCCAGCAGCGGACCGCTCGACGACAGATCGACCGTCACGAGCGCCCCGGAGTCATGAGCGAGTTCGGCGGCGCGCCTGCCGGCATCGCCGAGCGGGTGGTCGAGCAGCGAGTAGGTGGGGATGTGCACCAGATCGGCTGCGGCGAACCAGCTCTCGCGAAGGTGTTCCGGCGCCAGCATCAGGGCGGCGTCACGATCCTGGACGAAGGAGCGTTCGCCGCCGGGAGCCACGAAAACGCCCACTCGGCCGGTGCGATGACCCGGAATCCGCGCCACCCGGGGAGTCACGCCGTCGCGCCGGATCGTCTCGATCAGCGCCCGCCCGGCCGCGTCACGCCCTACGGAGGCCACGAGGCCGACGTCGGCCCCTCCCCGGGCGAGCCAGCGGGCAGTGGTCGTGGCCGACCCGCCCTGTCGGAGCATCACCCGGCCCGGAACGTCGCTGCCCGAAACGAGCTCCGCTTCGGGCGCCAGCACGACGTCGACGATCAGGTCCCCGACGACGACGACGCGCGGTCGGTACGGATGCGACGCGGTCGACTTCATGGCCGGTCCGACCGGCGGAATTCCAGGTAGGCGCTGTCGTTGTCCACGGCCCCAGTATGTCCAAGGCGTCGAAACCGCGCCCAGCCCAATTGGCCCGGCGACGGGATTGACGACCCGACGAACGGCGCCCATGTCACGCTGTCATCCTGTATCGGCCTTTGGCGCGCGGTCCGGGCACTGCGCGCCCCGCTTGGAAGGGAGAGGCTTGCCGGTGAACGTCCACGTCTCCGATGCATCGATCTCGGATCGGCGGTCCCTGCCGGGCGCCTCCGCCGTGGCCGGGCTGATCCGCAGCCACCCGATGGTTTCCTTTTTCGCGCTGGCCTACGGCTTTTCCTGGGTCATGCTGCTGATCCTGTACGGGCTGCTGGGGTTGCCGGCCGGCCTGGTAATCCTGCTGCAAACCCTCGGCCCGACCCTCGCGGCACTCGCGACTGGCACGGCGCTCGAAGGCGCCGCCGGACGACGCCGATTGCTGGCCCGCGTCCGGATCTGGCGTGTCGCTCGGCGGTGGTACGCGTTCGCACTGGTTGGCATTCCGGCGGTTTGCCTTCTGGCTGCGCTGGCCCTCCCGGGTGCATTCGTTGGCCTGGGCGGCCAGTCGGCTGTCAAGCCGGGCGTCGAGTTCCTGGCCTTCGTCGTCGTCGGCTTCGTGAGCGGGCCGCTCTTCGAAGAGCCGGGGTGGCGCGGCTTCGCCCTGCCTCGGCTGCAGGATCAGATGGGCGCCCTGCGCGGCACCCTCCTCCTTGGTGCGCTCTGGGCGGCCTGGCATCTGCCCCAGTTCCTGGTGCCGGAGTGGGCAAACGAGAACGGCGGCCTCAGCCCGACGCTCGTCGTAACTTTCCTGCTCATGGTCGTCGCGATCGCTCCGATCATGACCTGGGTGTTCAACCGCACCGGAGGGAGCCTCTTCCTGGCAATGCTGACCCATTCGAGCATCAACGCCGCGCTGGCGGCATTCGTCGTGGCGACCTCGGCTCTCAACGTTGGCCTGCTCGCCCTCGGCGGCCTGTCGGTTGTGTTGGTAGTGGCGACACGCGGCGGGCTCGGCTACGTCGCGGCCGGGGAGCCCGCCTGACTCGTCGGTTGGCCTGTGCCGCGAGATGGGATGGCGCAACCGATCGGGTCCATGCAAGAGCCGATCGCTGGGATGGCCGGTAATGTAGGCCGATGAGCGGCGGACAGCGCTTGAGCTTCGGCATCAAGACCAGCCAGGCGAACACGACTTATCAAGAGATCCTCGCTATCTGGCGGGAGGCGGACCTGAACCCGGCGGTCGAGCACGCCTGGCTCTGGGACCACCTCGTCCCTCTCCGCGGAGATGTGACCGGGACCGCCCTGGAGGCCTGGACCCTCCTGGCCGCTCTGGCGGCACAGACGACGCGCTTGCGACTCGGTGTGGTGGTCACGAGCAATCGCATTCGCCCTCCGGCGGTACTCGCCAAGATGGCGGCAACGGTGGATCAAATTTCCGCAGGTCGCCTCGTGTTCGGCATCGGTGCCGGCGGTTTTGCCGTCGCGGATCCGGCTGGCCTGGCGCTGGTCCGGCGCGAATTCGATGCCTATGGGATTCCGGTTGTGTCCGCCGCCGAAGCCGTCGGGGCTCTCGGCGAGGCGTGCCAGATCGTCCGCCGGATGTGGACCGAGAACGAGCCGTTCGATTTCGAGGGCCGCTACTACACGCTCAAGGGCGCGATTTGCGAGCCGAAGCCGGCCCAGCGCCCGAGCCCGCCCATGCTGATAGCCGCAGCCGGAGAGCGCGTCTCGCTTCGCATCGTCGCCGAGAACGCAGACATCTGGGTCTGCCCGGTGCGCGACGCCCAGGAATTGCGGCGGAAGAGCGCGGTGCTCGAACGGCACTGCGCAGAGATCGGCCGCGATCCTGCCGAGATTGCCCGGGCAGTTCAGATGATCCTGCGCCCGGAGGATCAGGCCGACCCGGGCCGAGCCCTGGACAACGTCCTCGAGTTTGCCGACGCGGGGGCGAGCCACTTCATCCTTGCCGCAGTCGGGACTTCCGGCTCGCCGGTCCAATGGCTGGCGGAGAACATCGCCGAGCCGGCGCTGGCCAGGGTTCCGGCCACGTAGCTCGCTCGCTCCCGACTCGTTGCACACGGCCGTGGCCGGCAGGAGCTGCCGGCGTCAGCCGGGGACCTCCTTCTGCAGCGAGGGGTGGTCCGGCACGTCCACCCTGTGGCCGGTTGTCGGCGCCGGCGTGTGCAGCCAGCAGGCCGCGAGGCGCGTCCCGTTTCTGTCTACCGGATCGAGCGGAGGCTGGAGCGGATCGCAAGGCTCGAATCGATACGGGCAGCGAGGGGCGAAGCGGCAGCCGGCCGGCATCCGAAACGGATTGGGGACGGTGCCCTGGATGACGTTCAGGCGCTTGCCGCGGCTGGCGGTTGACGGGATCGAGCCGAGGAGACCTTCGGTATAGGGATGCCGCGGCGCCAGGAGCACCTCGTCCGCCGTGCCCGCCTCAACGACCTTGCCCGCATACATCACGGCGAGTTGCTGGACGGTCTCCGCCACGACGCCCAGATCGTGCGTGATGAGCAGCAACGAGACCCCGGTTTCGACCTGGAGCTCCTTGATCAGCTCCAGAATCTGCGCCTGAATCGTGACGTCCAGCGCGGTGGTCGGCTCGTCGGCGATGACGAGCTTGGGGTCGCAGGCCAATGCGATCGCGATCATGACGCGCTGGCGCATTCCGCCCGACAGCTCGTGGGGATGCTGGCGAGCGCGCCGCTCGGGTGTGGCGATGCCGACCTTGCTCAGAATTTCCACTGCCCGGCGGAGGCCCTCTTTCCGAGAAACATGGCGGTGGAAGACGACGGACTCGACGATCTGGTCGCCGATCGTCATGACCGGATTGAGGCTGGTCATCGGCTCCTGGAAGATCATGGTGACGTCGTTGCCGCGGATCCGCCGGAACTTGTCCATGGGCATCGAGAGGATCTCGCGGCCGTCGAACCAGATCTCGCCGCCGACGATCCGCGCGGGTGGAGTTTCGAGCAGCCGCATGATCGTCAGCGCGGTGACGCTCTTGCCGCAACCAGACTCGCCGACGAGGCCGAGGGTCTCGCCGCGCTTGAGCGAGAAGCTCACGCCGTCGACGGCGGGCACGATGCCGTCCATGAGGCTGAAGTAGGTCTTCAGATTGCGAACCTCGAGGAGGACGTCCTCGGCGGGCGCGTGTCCGGTCGGGGCGATCACAACCTCGATCTCCGGAATCTCCGGCGCGGTCATAGCCTGGTCCTCGGATCGAGCGCGTCACGGAGGCCGTCTCCGATGAAGTTGATCGACATCACGGTCAGGGCAATGGCCATGCCGGGGAAGAAGGCCCACCACCAGTTGCCCAATCCGAGCGCGGACTGAGCGTTTGCCAGGGCGTTGCCCCAGCTCGTCTGGTTGGCGCTGATGCCGAAGTTGAGGTAGGAGACGAACGCTTCCAGGACTATGTTCGAGGCCATGATCAATGTCATCGCCACGATGACCGGGCCCATCGCGTTGGGCAGGATGTGGCGGAAGGTGATGCGCATGTCGTTGACGCCGACGGCCCGCGCGGCCTCGACGAAGTCGGCCTCGCGCAGCGACAGGAATTGCGCCCGGATGAGCCGGGCGATGAGCGGCCACGACAGCAGCCCGAAGATCAAGATCAGCGAAGAAACCTGGCCTTCGCCGAAGAAACGAGCCGAGACCAGGATCACGAAGAGCAGCGGAATAGCGAAGAAAGTGTCCACGATGCGCATGAGGAAGTTGTCGACCCAGCCGCCGAAGTAGCCCGCGATTGAACCGACCGCGATGCCGACCACTCCCGCGATCAGCATGCTGAACACGCCGATGGCCACGGAGATGCGCGCCCCGTTCAGGACCATCGTGAAGACGTCACGTCCCTGGGCATCCGTGCCGAAGAGGTGGGCCATCGAAGGTGCGTCGCCGCCGGGGTTGATTGCGCCGGGGATGAAGAGCGGGTCGTACGGCAGGACGATGGGCCCCAGGATCGCGACCAAGACCATGAAGCCGAAGATGCTCAATCCGATGAGGGCCATGGGGTGCTTCTTGAAGCGCCGCCACGCCAGCTGCCACTGGCTGAGGGATTCGAGGGCGACCTCGACGTCGGCTCTCGTGGCCCCAGTCTCCGGCAGGGTGGTGCCGGGCAGACCCGGAGGAGCAAGGCCGCCGGTCGGCGCCAGGTTGGTGTCCCCTTCCCGCGGTCCGATCATCCCTGGCTCACCTCAGTTGTAGCGGATGCGCGGGTCGGCAATCGCATATGCGACGTCGGCGACAAGGTTCATGAAGACGACGAAGACCGAGCCGATGAAGAGGATCCCCATCAACAGGAAGTAATCGCGGTTGTTTACTCCCTGGTAGTAGAGCTGGCCCATGCCCGGCCAGCTGAAGACCGTCTCGGTCACGATCGCGCCGCTGAAGAGGAAGGCGATCTCGATGGCCAGGTTCGTCAGGATCGGAAGCAGGGCGTTTCTGAAGGCGTGGCGGATGATCACCTGGCGCTCGGGAATGCCCTTTGATCGCGCCGTCCTGACATAGTCCTGGTGGAGCGAGTCGAGCATCGCGGACCGCACGAACCGGCTGTCGCCGGCAATGCTGACGGCGATCAGCGTGGTCACGGGCAGGACGAGGTGAGCGCCGATGTCCCAGATGTAGTTCACCGGGTTGGCCACGAGCGCCGACCAGTAGGCGGCCGTGCCGAACGGCGCCGCCGACTGCCGGACATCGACGATCCCCTGGACCGGGAACCATCTCAACGAAACGCCGAGCACGAAGATAAGGATCAGGCCGAGCCAGAAGGTCGGCAGCGAGTAGAAGACGTAGCTGAGGAATGTGACCGACTGGTCGAAGAAGCTATAACGCTTGACCGCGGCGATCACGCCGGCAACGATCGCGATGCTCGCCCACAGCACGAAGGCCGTGCCCATCAGGATCGCCGTCGCCGGCACGCGAGCCAGGATCATGCCGAGCACGGGCTGCCCGGTCTGGATCGAGAAGCCGAAGTCGCCATGCAGCAAACCGTTCGATCCGCCGCCGAGCGCGCCCGGCAGGACGTTGGGCACGCCATGCGCCGACAACAGGCTGGAGGTGCTGCAGTTCCAGACCCCCAGCCAGCCCAGGTACTCGCGGATAGTGTCCAGCGGACTTGGGTTCTGGACGAGGCACCAGTTCTGGAGCCACTGGTTGACCTGAGCACTCGAGATGCGCGGATTCTGGTTGAACTGGGCCGCCGGGCCGCCGGGCGCCTGGAGCATGAGCCCAAAGCTCACGACCGAGATCAGGAAGAGCACGGGCAACGCCTGCAGAGAGCGCCGGATGATGTATCTGGCCACTTGGAGTCGCCTCGTTACCTGACTCGTCGCTGCCTAACGGGCGCCGGTTGAAGGGCGGACGCGGGCCCAAGGACCCGCGTCCGCAGGATTGCGCCGGAGTTGGTTCGAGCTCATTGCGGAGCTCAGGCCGGGCCGGAAACGGCTCGGCTACTTGACGTACCAATCCTCCACGTTCCAGGTGGGGCCTACGCTGGCCGGGCTGTAGCCGGGCCAGTTGCCCAGATGAACGCCGACCGCGACCGCTTCGGATCGGTAGTAGAGCGGGATCTCAGGGATCCCGGCCACGTACGCGTCCTGCACGGCCTGTGCGTCCTTCAGCATCGACTCGAGCGGCACATCGGTAGCGAGCGCATTGAGGGCGTTGTCCATCTCAGTGCTCTTGAAGTAGGTGTCGTTGCCGCCCGAGTGGTCGCCGAGCGACGGCCACTGGCTGGAGTTGTAGGTGAAGTAGTAGTCGCCGTAAGGCGTTCCGGTAAGAACGTAGGCGAAGTCGGCGATGTCGTAGGTGCCGCGATAGATGCTGCAGTCGGTCGTCGGCGTGGTAGCCGACCAGCCCGCGAAGAGCACCGACGACGCGTCGACGGTCTTGATGTGGCTGTTGACGTGAATGGCCTTGAGGTCACCTTCGAGCTTTTGGAGTTCAGTCAGGCGAGTGGTATTGCCCGAGGTGGTGCACAGCTCGAGGTTCATCTCCTTGCCGTTCTTGGCCACAAAGCCGCTCGAGTCGACCGTCCAGCCGGCCTGAGTGAGAAGCTGCTGTGCGCCCGCTACGTCGTACGACGGGCAGGTTTCGGCCTTGGTGTACCAGATGCCGGGAGGGGTAGGCGAGCACGCAGGCACGAGCTGGGTGCCCGGGAAGTCGGTGTTGATGATGGCCTGCTTGTCGACGGACATCGCAATGGCCTTGCGAACGTTCGGGTCGTTGAGGCCGTTGCCCCGTGTTCCCGTCGGATCGTTATTGACGTCGAAGTGCTCGTACTCCCAGAGCGGGGTCAGGCTGGCGGTGCCGATGCTCGCCGGCACGTTCTTGATCGCCGGGTACTGGTCTTGCAAGAGGTCCAGGCCGACGTCGATGCTGCCGTTGAGGAATGCCGACACTTCGCCGCTCTGGTCGCCGAAGTACTGGAATTTGAGGTTGCTCAGGTACGGCGCGTGGGCAGAGCTGACGCCGCCGTGCCAGTTAGGGTTGGGGACGTAGTCGATCTCACCGGAAGGGCCCGAGACGATGTTCGAGACCTTGAACGGACCTGAAACCGGGGCGTTCTCCACGGCCGCGCCGACCGGATAGGACGTCTTGGCGGCATCCTTGACAGCAATCTTGCTCATGTAGTGCTGGGGCAGCGGCCACCAGGTGGCCAGGGAGCCCAGCCAGCCGCCAAAGAGGGCGCTGAAGTGGATCGTCGCCGTCAGGCCGTCCGACGAGACGTCGATCGAACTGATCTGGGGGAAGCCGTTCGAGGTTCCGCAGTAGATGCAGCCCGACTGAGCCTTGTCCAGGGCCCACTGCCAGGTGTATTTGAAGTCGTTCATGGTCAGCGGCTGGCCGTCGGACCACATCAGGCCGGGCTTGAGGTGCAAAACCATCGTCATGGTGTTCCCGCTCACGGTGATCCCGCCGTTGGTCGTGGTCGGTATCTCAGTGGCGAGGTCCGGGATGTACTTGCCGTCGGACGAGACCGTGGCGAAGCTGCGCATCATCGGCATGATGGCTTCCAGGTCGGCCTCGGCGTTCGTGTAGTACGGATTGAGCTGAGACGCCGCCTGCCACTCGCCCATGATGATCGTGCCGCCCGACTTGCCCGGCTGCGGCTTGTAATTGGTACCGAAGACGATGCTGTCGATCGCCGCGGCCGACGAGGGCGCACTCCCGGACGATGTCGCCGAGGACGGCGACGAGGTGGCCTGCGCGCTCGTCGTCGGCGTGGGGGTCGACGAGCTACAGGCGGAGAAGACCAGGGCTGCCACAGCGGATAACGTCATCAGCCGTTTGGTGACCACAAAGGCACCTCCTGAGACCCCTCACGGCGGTGCCCCGTGTAACAGCTTGCTGGACTCATCCGGTTCAGCCTGGGCTGGACTCGGCTTGAGTCCTCAGCGTCCGCGGCAGCCAGGCAAGGGGCCCAGCCGGGAGGAGCATGTTAAGCCACAACGATCGATTCGAGTGGCTTGGATCTTGTGACCGGCTCTCCGGCCGGTCTTTAGGGCGCAAGTATCTTCATCCGGCCCTGGAAAAGCGGTCAGTTACTCATAGGTAGGACCGGCCGCCGGAACATTCGGTCGACACGGCGCGCGTCTGCTGCCCGAACCGGTAGGTCCTGGGCGCATGGGTACTCGCGTCGCCGCCTCCCGCCGCAAAGGCGCCGAGCCGTCGCAGCCAGTCCGGGTCCAGCGGGTCGGCGACGCGAGCCGAGCGGGGCGAAGCGGCACCCAAGGGGTACGCACGCGCTTAGTCTGGCCGCTGAACGCGGCAAAGGAAGTGGAGCGGGAGACGGGATTCGAACCCGCGACATTCTGCTTGGGAAGTAGCGGTGTCCCAACGGTATGTCCCAAGCGTGGAATCGGGAGCAAAAAGTGTCCAGTTAGAATGTCGGAACGAGCGCGATTTGCGGCCTCGATTCAAGCTGTCCGATCTTATGCCGAATTCCGTTCATGCGCCTTCCAGCCGGCAGGCGCCAATCAAGTCGATCCCTCGGGATCCAGCCGAACCCGCCTCGCCGCCCCCTCCTTCAATCCGTTCGTGATCGTCAGATACTTCTCCCTCAAGTGTGGGTTCTGCACCTCGCGCCAGGGTCGCTCGAGGAACAAGTAGTTGTTCAGGGTGCTATCGAAGTACCTCGAGCTCGCCCATCCGGCAAAGATCGATTGGATATCGGCGTCGCCGGCCAACAAGCTTCCTTCGAGCATTTCCATCTCTTCGATGGACGCGAGCCGCCAGGGGTCGATCGTTATGTCGCCTTGCGCCGAGCCTCTGAGAAGGACGAGGGGCGTGAAGTCCGGCTCGATCGCACGCGCAATCACGTGATGATGAGGCCAGGGGACCAGGGTGACCAGGACCGGGAAGATCCTCTTCACGAATTGCCGGTAGTCGGGTCCGAACCTGAGTTCGCCCGAAAGGAAGTCGCTGATGCGCCGCTCAAGCTTCAGCAGCTTCTGGTTCGTGCCCTCGCGTAAGAACCGACTCCGTATGAACGCGCGATATCCCTCCAGGTCGCCGTTGAAGAGGATCAGGGACGGTGGCGCCGTGATGGTGAACTCGAAGAAGAAGGCGGAATCGCCGATGAAGAGGGTGGCATCGTTCGATTGCTCCACGTTTCCGCCGCGGCGGTAGTCGATTTCCGGATACAGGCATTGCAGTTCGCCATGGTCAGGGTAGAGGCGGGCGAGGAGGGCGAACGCGTAGTCCTCGAAGATTGATCCAAGAGCGTCAGTGAATCGGTTGATGGCCGGGCCGTCGCCTGCGAGTGCCGTCTGGATGGTCCATCGCATGCCGTCTCCGGCCTTGGCGAGCAGCCACGGAAGCCAGACAGGGACGATATCGCCATTCGAGAGACGCACCAACGGTCGTGCTCGCAGCGAGTTGAACTGTTCGAACGTGAGGCCAGGCTCGTCGTCACCCGCGACGACCGCTGCGGCGGCTTCGACCTCCGTCACCATCAGCTGCTCGTACTTCTCCCACACCTCGGGGCTGAGGGCGCGTCGGGCGACGTCGGCGACAGCGAGGCCGTAGTTCTGTTCGTCGAAGACCTGTGCACGGTTGAATTGCCGGAGTACTGCGTAAACGACCATGGTGAGTGCGAGATAGTCGGCTATCGACAATCCTCCGCTGGCTGCCTCGAATAGTGCGCCAATATCGAGCCCGATCTGATCGGCAAGGACTGAAGCACGCTCCGCCAGCAACTCGTGATACCGCGGTAGGAGATATCTGGGTTGCTCGAGTAAGTCCAATACGCTGGAGCGAATTGCGATGCTCGCGGCATCATCCAGCGACTCCCCCACCCACGTCGAGGCAAGCTCGTTTGAGGCAAGGAGCACCGGCCCGATAAGGCTCGCGTGAACCGCGTTCGTCGCTCCGGCCGCATATCTCAGGGCGAGCTTAATGGCCACCATGACTCCCCGAGGATGCACGAAGGCGCCGACCTTGCCGCTGTCGAACAGCTCGAGAGCGCGTTCCCTATCCGAGCCGACGAGGAGTTCGGCGGCAAGTGCCCGTTGCTTGCTCTCATCCATGCCGGTATTCGTAAGCAAGGTCTCGATCATCGACAGAGAGCGCAATAGCCAGTCACGACCCACCCGGGTCACCATTGCGCGGATCTCGTCGAGGTCCGGCTCTGTGCCGCGGACGTCGCGCCAGGAGAGCCAGGCGATGACCTCAGGGTCTTCCATCAAACCCAATTCTCGCATGCGCCCGTTCTCCAGATCGCCTGAAGATCTGCTCAGGGGAGCGTCGTCCCTTTGTACACCACACCCCTGGGTCTGGTCGCCACGCCATCGGTCCGAGCTGAAGCAGATAGGCGGGAATTGAACCCGAGTCCATGAAGCCTGCGACCTGGTCAGGCAGTCGCGGCGCATGCGGCTCGTGTCACCGGGTTGACCAGCTATCCTCAGCGACATGGCGTTCTTTAAGGGCCGGCATCCACCAATGACGGACGAGCCTTCGATTCCTCTGGCGCAACCGCCCAGGCTGACGGAGGCCGAGCAGACGGTTCTCCGTGAGCTGACGCGACGGGAAGCTGCTGCTGTGGCGCCCAAGATGGCGGCGGCCTACTCCAGATTGCTGGAGTTGTCGCGAAGCGATCACCCGGTGGACCACGTGCTCGCCGCGCACCTCGCCCGGGAGATCTTGTCGGCTCTGCCGGGAGCACTTGGCAACGACGTTACCCGTGAACGTCTGGATTACGAGCCTCGCCTTCAGGCCCTTTGTCTCGAGTGGCCGCGTGACGCGCGTGAGGGGGGACCGCCCGCAAAGGCGCTGGATGCCCTGCGAAAGCTTCTCGACGACCACGAGAATGCGCACCAGCGTGCCCGTTCAGGGCCTTTGGCACTGCTAACTCAGGCAGACCGCGCTCGGGCCGGGTTCATCCCTGACCCTTCGATCGATCGCTGGAGGGAACTGTCTTCACGCGGGTCCGGACTGGCGCATCGGATCCGGAATCGCGATCGACCGCTGCCGGCGGCCGAGGAGGCTCGACGCCTCGTGGATGAGGTGACGGCCATCCTCGTGTCTGGGGTCGCACCCTACTTCGAAGGTCTCCGCGAAGTCGACCGGCTAATTGCGCTCGACAAACCCACCGAGGCCGATGCTCGGCGCCTCGCCGGTTTGCTCTCCACCCAATCCCAGTATGCCTATTTCTTCGAGCGGGCAGGTGAGGGCTGGCTGTTGCCGCTGGCGGGGCTGGGGAGGTTGCTCAGCACTCCACCCCGACTCTTGGACGTGGGCGGCGGCTATGTTCAGGCTCCCGGCTGGCCACAGGGCGTCTTCCTCGAGCGGGTTGCAAACGTCGATCCGCAACTCGTGGCCCGCCTGGCTCAGCGCGCGCTTCTTACGGACAATCCACGAGCCATCGCGCAGGTGGTACGGATCGCGCAAGCCCTTCCGCCCGAATCAGCCTTGGGGCTGGTTGCCTCCGTGTCGAAGGCCATTAGGGCTCCGCTCGCGGTGGAGTACGCAGCGATTGAGGTTGCCTCACTGGCCCAGGCGCTCGCCAAAGCAGGCTTTCCCGCCGAGAGCGGTGATCTCTTGATTTCGATCGTCCGCGCGGCCATGGAGAGTCGGCGCCGAGACAGTTGGCACCTGGACAAAGTTCTGGGTGAACCTCTCGAGGTAGTGGTACGTGCTGGCGGAGACGTTATTCCCGCTCTTCGCTCATGCCTGCGCCGGCTGTCTCGAGCTTCTCGCCCCATCCAGCGGCATTCGACATCTTGGGTGCACAACATCGACGTCCGCCCGGGACATGGAGTTGATGCCATCTGGTTGTTGGCGAACGGCATCTACCGCTCGCTGCTAGAAGCGCCATTGCCGAGCGCACGGACACAAGTGGTTGAGCTGCTGGCTGATCGCTACCGTGTCTTCGCGCGCATAGCGCTGGCAGCGATCGCCGGGCGGCCTGAACTGCTTGAGTCGGCCGACACCCTCCTCCTTCACCCTTTGGACTGGGATGACGGCGAAAGCACGCGCTACGAGTTCCGGCGCGCCCTGGCGGTCCTCTGGCGACGCAGTACGCCGGAAGCGCATGGAGCACTTCTTGCTTACGCCGCAGCCGCCAAAGAAGCCGAAGTCGTAATTACCCGCTGGGCCAAACAGGGCATCGACCGCGATCCGGATGAGGTCCGCCGCCAGTGGCGTTCGTGGCTCCTGTACAAGATCGCCGAGCACCTCCCACCCGACTGGCTTGAGTCGTACGGTCCTCTAGACGTTCACGAGGACGATCGACTGCCTGAACCAACAGCGGAATGGGTCACCGCGAAGAGCCCCTTCTCCGAAGACGAGCTGAATGCTCTCGATGCCGCAGCGGTTCTAGAGCGCGCGCGATGCTGGCAACCGGGGGAGTCCTCGATGCTGGATGGCGCTTCTCGGGAGGGTCTGGGTCGTGTCCTCGGCGCGGTTATGCTTTCTCGCTTGTCGGAGTTCGTCCCCTTGGGCAGCGAGTTCGGGCGCATTCCGGTCTCACTGCTGTCATATGTGACCGGCGTGCTCGGCCGCGGTCTGCGCGAGGACCACGCGGAAAACCGGGGGCAAGGTGTCGCGCTTATCCTCGCTATGGGCGAGACATTTCTGGCCCGAGGTGAGGATGAGCCCGATTCGCGCGATGTTAAGCGAGAGCTAGCCGCGACGATTGCGTTCGCAGCAAATGGTGATCTACTCGACGAGGCCCAGATGCATGCCGCCCTGCAAATGGTCCGGACTCTCCATGGCGACAGCGATCCCTCGGTGGACTCGGAAACCCGGGACGCGGCGAATGGCTATGACGTGGGCATGCTTGCGCTCAACAGCGTCCGAGGTGAGGCAACAACAGCCGTAATCGAGTTGCTGCTCGCGGCCCGGCGTGCGGGTCACGCGGCGCTGTTCGACGAGGCCTCCCGGCTCTTGCGGATGTCGATCTCAAGCGATGCGTCGCTGTCAGTGCGCGCGGCCGTTGGGATGCGCCTCCCCTGGTTGCTGGGTCGCGATGCTGCACATCAGAGTGAGTGGCTGGAGATTCTATTTGGCGATGATGTGCCGGCGCCGGCCCGTGCTGCCACCTGGTCTGCCTACGTGCTCTATGCGCAATTCTTCCGCGACATTGCACTCCTGCTGGCCGCCCAGTACCAATCCGCCGTGACGACGCTTGAGGCACGCCCTGAAGAGGAGCGCGGTCGTCCGCGCGACGATGATGAGCATCTCGGCATCCATGTCGCCATGGCCCACATCCTCGCGTTAGCTCCCGAGTCGGAACAGGCTTGGCTGGAGGAGTTCTATACCAGGGCAGCCGGTTGGGTCAGGGCAAGAGTCACGAGGTGGATAGCCGAGCAAGCGGCAAATGCAGACGTTGCGATCGAGGTGAGACAGAGAGCTCGGGCGTTCCTGGCTGATCGGGTACGGAAGGCAGACGGCGAGTCTGATAGCGACGAGTTGAAGGCGATCGGCTGGATCTCACCGACGCCAGATAACGAACGCGAGGTCCTGGAGACGATCCTCCTTCCGGCTCTGGAGAAGACGGCTGGAACAACTGAGGACGAGCCGGGTGCAGCAGCTTTCGCGGGCCGAGTTGCCGGGCACATGCCACGGGAAGCCGGTCGAATGGTTCAGCTACTTGTGGCCGGGGATCAGTGGCACTCGCTGCCGCATCTGGCGGCGGCTGAGGTCAGGTCGGCACTGGCGGTGATCATGGCTAGCGGAGACCCGGACGCGCGAGCGATAGGCAGCGACGTCGTCAATACGCTCGGAGCTCAAGGGTTCCTAGAGTTCCGAGACCTGCTGGCCCCATCGGCATAGCTGGACTTCCCTAACGGGCCGGCTGTCGGTCGACGTCAAAAATCCATCGTGCCAGGCAGTCTTTGCGCCCGGTCGGCTACCCTGCCGTCGGCCTCGCGCGCGAGCGAGCGCACGAGCCAGAGTAGGGCCGGGCGCATGTCGAGATCGATCGCCTGGTAACGGCGGATGATGTGCAAGCCGAGGAGCTGCTCGGCGGGCTCGTAGCTGCGGCACAGCATGTCCACCGATCTCTCCAGGTCGGGCCAGTCACGTCGGGCGGCGAGTAGCGACGCCGCCTTGAGGGCTTGCCGGACCGTCCGATGTCGGGCCGTGATCAGCACGGCGAGATCGAGGCCGGCCATGTCTTCTAGGCCGGACGCGGGAACGACCGCCGCCGGCGATAGGGGAGCGGGCAATTCGGCTTCGGGACTATCCATGGCTGTCGGCCCCTCGTCAACGGCCAGCGGCTCCGAGGCCTCGTCAACCACCGGATCGACGACCGTGGCTACGGGCACCGGCTCGGCCTGGACGCGCTCGACGCCGTGCCAGAGCGGACCGATGTCCTCGATCGCCGCCGTTGGCAATCAAGGTGATCCAGGCTGCCGAGCCGACCTCGTAGTCGCTCCGCCGCGCCTTCGGGTCCGTCGCGATCGAGCGCAGGGGCCGAGAAGCATCTTTCGCGCCGATGGCGAGAACCTCGGCATCCGCGCCTCGATCGGACACGTCGTCGATGGCCACGGCCCAGCAGCGGCCGGCGAGCATCGGATCCTTCGTCGGTCCGGCAATCTGGCGAAGGCGTGCCAGGCGTTCGCGGCTGTTGGCGACCCAGAGCAGGTGCCAGCCGACACGGTGGTCTTCGAAGAGCTTGGCGTAGGCGCGAAGGCGGTCGCGGATGACCGGCGGCCGTTCGGTCGACTCGTCGACTTCGACGAGGACGAAGGCCGAGGCAACGCCGGTGTCGATGGCGACGAGGTGGTCGGGGTTGACGCCCCAGTCGTAGCCTGGGATCAGCCATTCGGGCCACCAGAGCTGGACGAGCCCCGGATCGTGGCGGACGAGCGAGGCGACGAACTCGACGCCGTCGAGCGAGTGGCGGGTCGTGATGAGTCCAGGCGAGCGGTAGGCGTTGAGGTGGATGCGGCGTCGTCCGGATGAGCTGAGTCGATAGGCGAGGGGGATTCCACCGCGTTCGGGAGGGAGGGATTCTCTGGTGACGAGATTCTGGAGTGAGAGCTTGCGTGTTCGTCGGAGTGCGGTGCGTAGGGATGGATAGACGAGGGTTGCGAGCTGGCTGGCGGTGCAGACGCGGGCGTATTCGAGAAGGCGAAGGCAGGCGCGATCGGAGACCGAAAGCAAGGCTGACGTCTACTCGTGTATGAACATGAGCGGGAGAAGAAGGACGGTAGCTCATGTAAGTTGCGTCCAATCCGCCGACCGATTGAGCGTGAAATCGCGACATTGGGTTGTCGTGGGTCGACCCCGTCCAACGACGGCCCGATGCAGCGTCCGGCGCCAGCATTTCCCGGGTGCTCGCAGCCGTGCTGACGGCGGGCACGCTGAAGTCCGCTCGGCTTCTGGGTGGCTGAGCGGTAGTCGAGGTGCTCCGGTTGGGAGCGGGACGCATCCTCGGGATCGAGCTACTTAGTCGTCCAGGTATCGGGTGCGAGGTCGTCGCGCACGCGCTGCTCGCGCCCGGGCGGACAGATAGGCGAGGCGAGCGAAGTGGGCGGCTCGGGCATGCGCCGCACGTCGAGCGCGCTCTTCGGGTTCGAGCAGGCCGTCGGGATCGACCTCTCGCTCGAACGACGACATGAAGGCAGCTCTGGCGGCCTTGGTCGTCTCGCGAGGGTCGTGGGTCGCGTGGAGTCGGTGTGCACCGATCCGTCCGCGAAGGGCCCGACTGGCCCGCTCTGCCTCGTCCATCTGATGATGCTTCCTGCACTTCTCCCGGCGGCATCCGCCGCGTTCTTAGCCCGGCGCATCGTGCGGCGCTCCTGCCCTGCTGGGTCAGCGAGCGCTCGCTCGATCGCCGAGCCGTCAGCTCGTCCCGCTCCGCCTCCTGCTAGACCGCGCCTGGGGTCGAGCTCAGGAGGCGGAGCGAGAACGGTCTGACCCTACGCCCTCATCAGCTGGGTCGCAAGAGATTGTGTACGTGTCCGGGTACGTGTCTCACTGTACGGGTTATCGCTGCAATCTCGTGCACAACATGCCTTGCCCGGGAAGCCGAGCCGGAGTACGGTGACGCCGAAGACCAGATCGGGGAGGAGACGTCGTGACCATTGGTGGCGTTCTCGAGGCCATGGGATGCGCGAGCTGCGCGCCAACCTTCGGGCAGTCGTCGAGAAGGTGGAAGCGGGCACGCCCGTCGTCTGTCTCAAGGACGGACAGCCCCTCGCGGTCATGATCAGCCACGAGGAAGCCGAGCGCTGGCGCAAGATCGAAGACTCGCTCGCGGCCTCCACGCCTTGGGCGTCTATCCCGAAGCCTTGGCCGACCCCTCCGAGCTCGCCGATCTCGCCTCGCTCGAGCCGCCCGACCTCGCCACCATCCGAAGGCTCACGTCGGAGCCACGGGCGATCCTCTCGCCGCTACGGACGATCGGCGTCTCGGATGCCCGGGCCGCCTTCGCCACCCTGGTCGGCGAGGTGGCCCAGGGCCGCGTCCGAACGATCGTCGCCGAGGTCATCTCGCCGTCGCTGTCATCCCGGCGCCGGAATACGACCGACTCCGCGCCCTCGCCCGAGCGGTCAGCTGGTTCCGCGGCGCCGGGCTGGACCTGGCCACTGCGACGGAGCAACAGGTCATCGACTTCGTCCGCACCCGCCGCGGGCAGACCAGCGGCGCGCAGCAGCAATCAGCGGGGTGAGCGAGATCAGGCGCCCAGCAGAGCCAGCGGAACCACCGCCACGCCGTCCTTGCGCCTGTAGGCCTCAGGGCCGGTCGTTACGATCACCATGTCGAGAAGGTCAGCGCCAATTCGATCGCGCAGCCAGAGCAAATGGCGAACGTCGTCGTCCCCGATGGTTCGAGCGAGCTTGATCTCGATGGCCACGACGCGCCCGTCCGGGCGGGCAACGATCAGATCGACCTCCCGCTCGTTGGGTGCGCGCGTGCGCAGATGCATGACCGTGGCCTCGGCCGCCTGGGCGGACACGCGGACCGACAATGTGGCCAGTGACTCGAACAGGGCGCCAAGTAAGAAACCCTGGCCGGCGGCTGGCGCGGGCGACGGCCTACCCTCGAGCAGGGCGCCGGCGTCCAGCTTGAGCAGGCGAGCCGCCAGCGCTGGGTCGGCGAGCTGGTGCTTGGGCGCCTGACCGAGCCTGGAAGCGAGGCTCCTCGTCGGAAGCCAGGCCGGCACCGGCTCCAGGATCCAGAGGCGCTGCAGGACATCGATGTAGGGCTGCGTGGTCGCCCGTGAGGGCTTCTCTCCGTGGCCGCCTGTGGCGGCAGCCCGAATGGCCTCGTAGGCGGCGGTCGAAGAGACCATGGCGGCGTATGCGGTCATCCACGTTCGCAGAGCGGCCGGGTTGCGGACGGCACGCCCCATCTCGGCGAAGTCGTGTTCGACGATGCGATCCAGGTAGCCGTCAAGCGCCGCGCGGAGCGCCCTGCCGGTCAGGCCCCGAAAGCCGGGTAGCCCCGACGTCAGGATCGCGTCCACGTAGCCTTCGAGGCCGACGCTGGTCGCTCCGGAGACTCCCGGCCTCTTACCGGTCAGGAGGTCGGCGAGGCTCACAGTTGGACTGCCCACGCCCCTCTCGGACAGCGTGAAGGCCCGCATGCGCAGCGTCACGAGCCGGCCTGCGCCCGAATGGATGGGCGCGCTGCCGGGGATCGTCGAGCCGGTCAGAAGGAAGCGCCCGGGAGCGCGATCGGCATCGACTGCCCGGCGGACAAGATCCCAGGACTCGGGCAGGCGTTGCCATTCGTCGATGAGGATCGGCGTTGGGCCGGCCACAAGGCGGTCCGGCTGGGCCTGGGCTATGGCCAGCTCGGAGGGGTCATCGAGGTGATGCACCGTCGCAGCGCGACGCTCGGCAGTAGTGGTCTTGCCCACGCCGCGGGGCCCTTCGATGACGATGGCGGGGAGGGCCGCAAGCAGCTCGTCGAGCTCACGATCGACCACCCTGGGCAGGTAGCCCGCCTTCGCCGCGCCCTGGTCCTTCTCGATAGAAGTCATTTCGGCAGCAGTGTAACATACATTCTGGCAGCTGCCTAGCAGACACATTGGCAGTGGGATAGCGCTGCGCGCTCTTAGCTAGCGAACAGCGGCACCATCGCGAATGCGGTCGAGAGCGCTCGTGCGCTCGAGGGCGAAGGCGAAAAAGTCGCCGAGATCGACCGTGGGCTGGTCGCTCACCCGGCTCAGCTGGTCGTCAGGCAGCCCGGGTCCGTCAGTCACCGATGACCCGAGATCCCTGCATCATCCCGTAGACGTAGCCGTCCGGGCCGCGGAAGTGGAACCAGCCGAGGCCTTCGATGCCGCGCGACCAGGTGATCTCGTCGAGCAGCTCGACGCCGGCTGCTTCGAGCTCGGCCCGGGCCGCGACGACGTCGCCGACGACGAACGAAGGGACCGGGCCGGTCGTGTAAGTCGCTGCCTGGAACTCCGAGCCCTCCGCGTCCGGGCCGATGATCTCGACGAAGTCGTGCTCGGCACCCGGGAGGGAGAACATCGCGAAGTTGGGCTCCTCGTAATGCGTGGCCAGCCCGAGCACATCACGGAAGAACCGGGTCGTCTCGGAGAAGTCGTTGGTTCGGGTCCCAAGGAAGCCGAGTCGTCGCACGTCCATCGGAGGAGCCTCGTCTATCAGTGACGCGTCAGGGGCGCTGTCGCGGGACGAATCGTCCGCTTCGCGTCAAGGGGTGTCACTAAGCGGGGAGGCTTCTTCCATCTGAATTTGCCCGCGGGCGGCCACTGAACCGGCCCATCGACAGCCGCCGATGGCCTTTGCACCGCCACGTACTGCAAAGTATCACCCCAACGTTATACTTCGCAGTATGGCAAGCCCGATTTCGCGTCTACAGAACATCGCCGAGGGGCAGTGGGGCCTCGTCACCCTGCAACAGGCCCGAGCAACGGGACTGGCCTGGCCATCCCTGGCGCGGCAGGTGGAGGCCGGGCTTCTTGAGCGCGTCGCTCACGGCGTGTACCGGCTGCGCGGCGCCCCCGAGCCAGATCACCTAGCGCTTCGCGCCGCCTGGCTTCAGCTGGATCCTGGACGGCAGGCATGGCAGCGCCTCGACGATCCCGAGGTGGCGGTCGTCTCCCATGCGTCCGCGGCGGCCATGTACGGCGTGGGCGACCTGCGGGCCGACGTGCACGAGTTCACGCTGCCCGTGCGCCGCCAGACCAGACGGCCCGATGTCCGCATCCATCGAGGGCGCGTCCCAGCCGACCGGATGGTCGTCGTCGGTGGGCTCCCGGTCACCCGGGCGGGCTGGATCGTGGCCGACCTGCTAGAGGATCGGGTCGATCCAGACGCCGTGGCTCAGATCACGTCCGAGATTCTCGACCGCGTCTTCGACTACCCGCGCGTCGTCGCCGAGGTCCTCTCGCCGTACTCCGCCCGCTTCGGTCTGCCGCCAAAGAACGGCCTGGCACTGCTCGACGACTTCCTCCTCAGAGCCGGCAATCGCGATCGCGACCGGCTCTTGGCGGACGTGGCCGATGACGAACCGTCTCGGGACTCGACACGGGCAGCCGTCAATAGAACGTTGTCATTCTAGAAGGTAAGGCTTATAGTGTGGGAGATCGAAGGCACGGACCAGTTCGCTGACTGGTTCGGCCAACTAACCAGAAGCGACAAAGCAAGAGTCGAGGCCGCGATCGAGCGGCTCGAAGAAGAGGGTCCCGGCCTCGGTCGTCCTTGGGTGGACAGCCTCGTCGGGACGAAGGTCAAAGAACTCATACCGCGCGGCGGATATCTCCGGATCTTGTTCCGCTTCGACCCTCGGAAGACGGGAATCCTCCTGACGGCCGGAAACAAGGAAGGCCTCTGGGATCAGTGGTACAAGACCGCGATCCCGGAAGCCGAGAGGCTCTACGAAGCCTACGTCGTCGAGTTGCGGAGAGAAGGACTACTGAAATGACAACGAGCAAGTTCCGGACGATGCGGCAGGAGATGCTCGACGACCCTGCCTTCCGGGCCGAGGTGGCTCGAGAGAAAGCACTCATGGCGGAGATCGATCTCGCGGCCGCACGCCAGACCAGCGGCATGACCCAGGAGGCCGTGGCGGCCGAGATGGGCAAGTCGCAGGAGAACGTCTCCCGGATCGAGCGCCAGCGCGACGTGCGCGTTTCCACCCTGGCGCAGTTCATCCAGGCCCAGGGTGGTGAGCTGGAGATCAATGCGGTTTTCTCCGGCAAGCGCGTCAGCCTGATGCGGGCCGCAGGGGCGCCAGCCAAGGCAAGCCGCCAGCGCGCGTAGGTCCAGTACCTGTGTGTCATAGGCGTTGGTGGCCGGTCGATGCGCGTGGTCGCCAGTCAGCGCGATTGCCGGCCAAAAAGTCGACCCCAGCGATTGCCGATTCACAAGGGCGGGTCATACAAGGCCAGCTCGTCGTCTGTTGGCGGCTGGAAGATGCCTCGATACCGTTCCATGTGGCTCTCGGTGATTGCGAGGCCCCCGTTGGCGTGACGATCCACGACCCGCCGCACCAGTTCGTCGTAGGGCACATCGAGGAAACGGAGCTCGACCGCCGCGCCGAGTGATCGCCCGAGCTCCCTCTTCTCGTCGCGTTCCGATCGCACCCAAAAGCCCCACTCCAGGATCACCGATGTTCCCAGCGCCAGGAGCCGCTCGGTGAGTCGCGAGAACTCCGCTTCGAGCTTGACCTGAAACTCCGCGTCAAAGGGGTCAATGCCGAGGGCCAGCTCCCATTCATCAAGGTTGAGCCGAACCGCGCCGTACGCCTCTGCAAGCTCGCGGGCGAGAGTGGTCTTGCCCGAGGCAGGCAGGCCGCACAGCAACACCAGCCTCGGTTGTTTCCTCGTGCCTTCGGGGTCCGTCAGTGCCTGGTCGATGAGCCGCTGGACGCGTTGGCCCCGCGTTCGGAGGAGCCAGCGCGCAGGAATCCCTGTTGGCCGTCAAGCGCCCGACTCGGCCTTGCAGGTACGTCAAACAGTTCGAGGCGATAGACCAAGCACCCACAATGCCCAAAAGACTAACCAGGACACCAGCGCTCCCAAGCCCACCGTGATGGGCAGCAAGGGTCGAAATCTCCAGTCGTAAGGCTGACCGAGTCGCGAGGATCGTTGCGAAGGCTAACCCGGCGGCAGCCGCCACAATCACTATCGAATACTGATCTAGGGCGTTGATCCCAGGGGCGTGGACGCCGAAGACAGGCGCAATCACAAGGTATGGCAGTAGTCCGCCGCCCAACGCGGCCAGGGCACAGCCTGCCATTCCGGGCCAACCAAGCCGGCACGCCCCGATCACCAATCCGCCGGCACCACCAACGATCGCCGCGCACAAGATCCTTGCGATGGAGTCTCCGTCGCCCATGGCACGCACTCCGTCGTCAGCGACGACGAGCACCGGGAGGGCTATCCAGCCGAGACCCAGCCCAATCGTGAATTGGCGAGAGGTGCCAGACATCACATCGTTCCTCTGAGTCGAGCGCACTCCGATCGTTGGTGATCGCGGATCCCGATGAGATCGGAGGACTCCATTCTATTCGCACCGCGTCGTGTGACTGTTCCCACGCCCCCGGCCGAGCACGTGGCAGTGGCCGTTGCCAAGCAAGTGAAATGGCTTGTAATGCGAAAGTCAATTGCCTATTATCCTGTGGTTGGCGAGGCCAGCGATCGAGGGTTCGGGCCGGCCACGCGCGACCGTTCGGATTGCCTGATTTGAAGGGGGGCCGGACAAGCACTGATTGCGTTTTTGTCATCCCGCCAACCAGCGCCTCACCGCGGGAGCCCCCAGGAGACCAGTCCGTCTTCTCCGCGGGCACATGCTGCAACTCACCCAGGCGGTCGCTTAGCGGCGGACTGGTTCGCCCTGGGAATCCTGGAGACTCCCGTTCTTTGAATTAGGCCGCGACCGTTGCTGCTAGTTGGCGATGGTAGGCCTCCTCGAACTCTGCCGGAGGGATATCTCCGCAGGCGGAATGGAGTCGACTCTGGTTCCACCATTGGACCCAGACGGCGGTCGCGAGTTCGACTTCTTCGGTCGTCCGCCAGGAGCGCCGGCGTCTGATCAGCTCGGCCTTGTAGAGGCTGTTGACCGACTCGGCGAGAGCGTTGTCGTAGCTGTCACCTTTGGAGCCGACCGAGTTCACGGCCTTGGCCTCGGCCAGACGTTCGGTGTATCGGATGGCCAGGTATTGGACGCCGCGATCGGAATGGTGGATGAGACCCGGCAGCTCGTGGCCCCGGGCGTAGATGGCCATCTCGAGAGCGTCGAGGGCGAGGTCGGTTCGGAGGCTTGAAGCGGTGCGCCAGCCCACGATCCGGCGACTGAAGACATCGATGACGAAACCCGTGTAGCAGAAGCCGCCAATCGTCCAGACGTAGGTCAAGTCGGCGACCCAGAGTCGATTTGGGGCCGCCGCGGCGAAGGTTCTTTCCACGAGATCTGCCGGCCGAGCCGACTGATCGGCGGGCTTGGTGGTCCGGATGCTGCGCTCTCGGGTTGCGCCCACGAGGCCGAGCGCGCTCATGAAAGCGCGGCCCTCGCAGGCCGCAAGCAGGCGATGGATCTCGTCGTCGGTGTAGACATTGGGCGGCGTTTCGGGCACGTGGGGCGGCCGCATCGTCGCCATCGGATTCGCCTCCAGCTCGCCCTCGCCGACCGCCCAGCGGAAGAAGGTTTGGAGCGCGCGATAGCGAACGGACGCCGTCGCTGGCTTGAATCGCGCGAGTTGGTCAGCGATGAAGTCCAGGCAGAATGTCTTAGGGATGCGGTCTACGGAGGTCGGGAGACGTTTCGCCCGCAGGTACGCTTCGAACCCGTAACCGCGTCGAGGTACGTCGTCACGGTCTTCGGGCTCTTGTTTTCGGCCAGCAGCGACCGCCGGAAGCTGTCGGCGAGGACGCCGAGCGTCGGTCCGGACGGCGAATTCGGGGGTCTTTGGGGCCATTTCGAACTCTCCGAAACTTGTCCAGTTAGAGTGTCGGAGAGCATAGTGCCAGCCCATAGAATCGTCGAGCCCCTCAGTTAGAGGGGCTCTCGGAGCGTGAAACGGTGTTTTGGAGCGGGAGACGGGATTCGAACCCGCGACATTCTGCTTGGGAAGCAGACACTCTGCCAGCTGAGTTACTCCCGCTCGGGAGCAAGTGGAGTTATAGCAGATCAAGCGGAGTGACCGGAAGCCGGGCCGCTCGGGCCGGCACCGTCGGGCCGGACCGGCGACCGAGAATTGCCGCAGCCGAGATGCGAGCCCTGGATCTCCGAGCGGTCGCGCGCCTCGGCTCGACAGCCCGGCCGCGCGCCTCGGCTCGACAGCCCGGCCGCGCCCCACCGCGATGCGAGTCAGACCTCAGGGCGAAGCCGCTCGAGTGGAAGGGCCAGCACTTCCTTGTTCCTGAAAATGCCCAGGAACCGAACGCCGCAGAGGAAGAGGGCCACGCCGAGCCCGCTGTAGAAGAAGGCGATCATCCAGTCGGGCATCAGGTGCGAGAGGCGGAGTGCCATTCCGCCGCCCATCATCACGGCCATTACCGCCCACGACGAGGCATTGAAGAAGTGCCAGAACGGCAGCCGATCCTCTGGCCGGGCTCGAATTCGACCGGTGTGCTTTCGGACGAGCCGGGAGAAGACGAAGAAGTAGAACGCGAGGAATATCGCCACGGCCAGCGGAACGAGAATCAGGTTCGACGGCGCCAGCCCCAACTCGATCGGCAGCCCGATGACGCAGACCATAGCGCCCGCCGCGCACCAAACGAGCCCGGCGATGAGCATCAGCTGGTTCTTCGGGATCTGAGCCAGACGCAAGATTTCGAAACACTCCTCAGGCGATGGACGGGTTGCGCGATTGTACCCACACCACGTGCGAGGTCGCGCTCGGGAAACCGGACGGCGCTCCGCCCGGCTCTCCTCGCCCGGCGCCCCGGCCCGAGGGGCTAGTCGTTCCTCACTTCGTCCAGCAACCCGCCGTCCGGCCCGCGCAGCTGGAGCAGCACCGGAACCGTTCCCAGAGCGTGCGTGGAGCAGCTGAGACACGGATCGTAGGCGCGTACCAGGGCCGAGACGCGGTTCAAGGCGCCTTCCTGGATCTTGTTGCCGTCGATGAACGCGTTTGGCCACCTGCATGACTCCGCGGCCGATGGCCAGGTTGTTGTGGCCCGTGGCGACGATCAGGTTGGCCCAGGTCATGGCGCCGTCGTCGTTGACCTTGTAGTGGTGGATGAGCGTGCCGCGCGGCGCCTCGATGATGCCCGATGCCCTTCGAGGTTGTTGACACCCGCGTGGGCGCGGTACCTTCGTGCCGAGGATCGCCGGGTCGTCCAGCAGCTCCTGCAGGCGCTCCAGGGCGTACGTGGCCTCGATGAGCCGCGCGTAGTGGTAGTGGAAGCCGCTCTGGACGATGCGGCCGCACGACGCTGACGCCGGTATTCCGCGAGCTCCGCGTCCGCCTCGGGGGTGCCGCAGCGGTCGGCGACATTCAAGCGCGCCAGCGGGCCGACGCGATAGATGCCGTCGGGGTAGCCGGCCGGCTTGTAGTACGGCGCCTTCAGGTACGAGTCCGACAGCGTCGCCTCGCCGATGTATGTGGCGTAGTCGTCGGGATTCACCTGGTCGGCGACGATGGTCCCGTCCGAGCCGACGAAGCGCAGGTTGCCGTCGTAGAGGCGCAGCGAGCCGTCCGGTCCGACGAGGCCGCAATACATCGTCGGGAAGTTCGAGAACGACTCGATCTCGTCCGGGAAGCCGTCGAGCGTGTTCTTCCAGAGCGCCAGGGTGCGCTTCACGATCGCCATCGGGCGGCAGGGATCTCGCCGAGCGTCTTCTCACGCACCTGCGGGTCGAGCGGCGTGTTGACGCCGCCGGGCACGACCCACGACGGATGAACGCGCTCCCTGGCGAGCCGCTCGATCACCTGCTGGCCGAACTTCCGAAGCGCGATGCCGTCGCGGAGGGCGTCCGGGTGTGTCTTCCAGCAGACCCGGCGATGTTGCGCTTGGCGGGATCGAAGTCCATGCCCAGCAGCAGATCGGGCGCCGAGAGATGGAAGAAGCGAGAGCGCGTGCGACTGCACGAACTGGGCGCAGTGGAGCAGCTCGCGCAGCTTAGCCGCCGTCTCCGGAATGCGGACCGCCATGATCGCGTCGCACGCCTTCGACGACGCCAGCTCGTGGCTGACCGGGCAGATGCCGCAGATACGCGAAGTGATCGACGGCATCTCGTAGTAGGGCCGGCCCTCGATGAACTTCTCGAAGCCGCGGATCTGGGTCACGTGGAACTGTGTGTTCGTCACCTGGCCTGCGTCGTCGAGATCGATCGTGATCGTGGCGTGGCCCTCGATGCGCGACACGTGGTGGATCGAGATGGTCTTCATGCCGGTCTCCTGGCCTGGTCGCCATGCCGCGCCTCATCCGAACCGCAATTTCGAGCCGAGGTCCGGCTCCCGGCCTTCGAGCAGTTCGCCCACGACGAACAGGATCGCCTCGGGCTTGGGCGGGCAGCCGGGGACGTGGATATCCACTTTGATCGCCGAGTGCAGCGGCTCGGCCTGCTTCAGCAGGGCCGGCACGCCGTCGGTCGGAACCGAGGGTCGTTCCGTGCCGGGTCGCTCGGTCGCGCCTTCGATATAGACGCGTTCGAGCAGCTTGCGCGTGGGTATGCCGTTGCGCATCGAGGGCACGTTGCCGGTCACGGCGCAGTCCCCGAGCGCAACGACGATCTTGCTGCGGGCCCGTGCGGTCTGGGCGAGCTTGAGGTCGTCCTGGCTGCTCACGGCGCCTTCGATCAGCGCAACGTCGACGCCCTCGGGCCACTCCTGGGCGTCCACGAGCGGGCCAAAGACGATGTCGGCCTTCTTGAGCACGGCGACGATGCCCTCGTCGATGTCGAGCAGCGACATGTGGCAGCCCGAACAGCCGTCGAGCCAGCAGGTGCCGATCTTGACCTTGTCCATCACGGCTCCCTCACGAATGGTGGTCAGGCGACTGACGACGGTCCGTTGCTTGGTCATCTCTTCGACGCCCCAGCCCTTCTCGGCCAGCGCTCCGGTCGGGCAGGCCTGCACGCACTTGCCGCAGCTGGTGCAGCTCGTGGCCTCGCCCCAGGGGCGCTGCAGTTCGGAGACGAGCCGCGAGCCGATGCCGCGCCCGGCAATGTCCCAGACATGCGCGCCCTCGATCTCGGCGCAAGTCCGGACGCAGCGAGAGCAGAGGATGCAGCGGTTGTGATCGAGCACGTAGCGCGGGTGGCTTGTGTCGACGGCGAGCTTCGGGAAGTTGTACGGGTAGCGAACGTAGGTAACGCCGTGTTCCTGCGCCAGTGCCTGCAGCTCGCAGTGGCCCGAGGAGACGCAGACCGCGCAGATGTGGTTGCGCTCGGCGAACAGCAGCTCGAGCGCGATCTTGCGGTAGGAGTGGAGCTGCGGCGACGCGGTCGTAACCGCCAGTCCCTCCTGCACCGGGGTGGTGCAGGCCGGCAGGAGCCGGGAGTTGCCGGAGACCTCGACCATGCATAGCCGGCAGGCGCCGACGGCGCTCAGGCCTTCCATGTAGCACAGCGCCGGGATGTACTTGCCGTTGGCACGCGCGGCCTCGAGGATCGTCTGGCCGGGCGTCGCCGCGATGACCTCGCCGTCGATGCGGACCTTCACCTTCTCGGTCAAGGGATCCTCTCTATCTTTCGGCGCTGCGGATGTCGCAGCGCAGGCAACGGAACGTCTCTTCGAGCGCCGCCACCGGAGTGAGCCCGAGGGAAACCTCCGCGTATGAACGTACGCGCTCGGCGGCCGGTCGCTCCCCGGGAACATGGCGTCCGAGCTCGCTCGGCGGCTCGGGCGGAACCATCTGGTAGGCGAATTCGGGCACCAGGCTTGCGAATCGCTCCAGGCCCATCAGCCGCTTGTCGATGTTTCGGGCCGCTTTCTTGCCGATGCCCATGGCATTCGAAACGTTCGAGGCGCCGGTGATGAGGTCGCCGCCCGCGTAGAAGCGATCGCGGCTCGTCTCGAGCGAGTAGCGATCGACCTCGAGCGTGCCGGCTTCCTTGATCGTGAGCCCCGAGGCCTTGCAGAAGTCCGGATCGACCTTCTCGCCGACGGCCAGGATGACCGTGTCGCAGTCGATGCGGATCACTTCGTCGGTCGGGATCGGCTTGCGGCGGCCCGATGTGTCGAACTCGCCGGGCTTCGTCTTCACCGCCTCGAGGGCCTTCACGCGGCCGGTCTTGTCGCCGACGATGCGGTGAGGAGCCGCGAGATAGAGCAGCTTGGCGCCCTCGTGTTCGGCCGCCAGGATCTCCTCGGGGATTGCCGGCATGTCCTTGCGTTCCCGCCGGTAGACGATCGTGACGTCGGCGCCGAGGCGGCGGGCCGTCCGAGCGGAGTCGATCGCGGCGTTGCCACCGCCGATGACCACGACCTTCTTGCCGATCGGCACTTTCTCGCCGCGCGCGACCCCTTCGAGGAACGGCAGGGCCGGCATCACACCGGTCAGCTCGGTGCCGGGCAGGTAGACCCAGCCTTCCTTCCAGGTGCCGATTGCGAGGAAGACGGCTTCGAACTTGCTGGCCAGGTCGTTCAGCCCCAGACCGTCGCCGACGCTGACGTTGAACTGGAACTTCACGCCCAGTCGCTCGATCAGCTCGATCTCCTTGTCGAGCACATTCTTCGGGAGCCGGTACTCGGGCAGCGCGTAGCGAAGCATGCCGCCGGCCTGTGGCCGCGACTCGAAGACCGTGACCGAGTGACCCAGGAGTGCGAGGTAGTAGGCGCAGGCGAGGCCCGTGGGCCCGGCGCCGACGACCGCGACTTCGTGCCCGGTTGGGGCTTCCTTGCGCTCGACGACGCGGCCGACCATCGTCTCGAACTTGTCCGAAAGGAAGATCTCGTCGGCGATCATCCGATGCACGTCGCGCGTGTTCACCGGGGCGTCGATACCCGCGCGCCGGCAGCGGTTGTCGCAGGGGTGCTGGCAGACGCGCCCGGTCGAGGCCGGCAGCGGGTTGTCGAGGATCACCGACAGGAACGCATCCTCGACGCGCTCCTCCTTGTACAGCTGCAGGAAGCGCGGGATGTTCATGTGCAACGGGCACGAGTTCTCGCACGGCGACAGGGCGAGGTCCTCGCAGACGCCGGCGCGGCATCGCTTGGCCAGGATGTGGTCTTCGAATTCGTGCCGGAAGTGGCGCATGCTCGTGAGGACGGGGTTTGGCGCGCTCGTGCCCAGGGCGCACAGCGAAGTGTCGCGGACCATGCGGCACAGCTCGTCGAGAGTCTCGAGGTCTTCGTGCGTGGCGGTGCCGCGCGTGCAGTTGTTGAGGATCTGCAGCGCCTTGTCGAGGCCGACCCGGCACGGCACGCACTTGCCGCAGCTTTCCGAGTGGGTGAACTCGATGAAGTAGCGCGCGACGTCGACCATGCAGTTGTCTTCGTCCATGACGACCATGCCGCCCGAACCCATGATCGAGCCGAGCTGCTGGAGCGTCTCGTAGTCGACCGGCGTGTCGAACATCTCCAGGGGGATGCAACCTCCGGAGGGACCACCCGTTTGCACGGCCTTGATCTCGCGGCCGCCCGAGCCGCCGCCACCGATGTCGTAGATGAACTTGGAGAGGGGCGTGCCGAGCGGCATCTCGACCAGGCCGGAGTTGCGCACCTTACCGACCAGCGAGAAGACCTTCGTTCCGGCGCTCTTTGTGCTGCCGGTCTCGGAGAACCATGCCGGCCCCTTGGACACGATTGGCGCGACGTTGTACCAGGTCTCCACGTTGTTGATGTTGGTCGGTTTGCCGTAAAGGCCCTTCTGCGCGGGGAACGGTGGCCGGGGCCGGGGACGGCCCGCGCGGCTCTCGAGCGACGCGATCAGCGCCGTCTCCTCGCCGCATACGAAGGCGCCTGCGCCTTCCACCATTTCGATGTCAAAGTCGAAGCCGCGCCCGAGGACGTTGCTGCCGAGGATGCCGTACGCTCGAGCCTGCTCGATGGCTCGCTCGAGGCGAAGCACCGCCAGCGGGTATTCGGCGCGGACGTAGATGATCCCCTTAGGCGCGCCGGTGACAAAGCCCGCGATCAGCATGCCCTCGAGGAGCGCGTGGGGGTCGGACTCGATCTCGTTGCGGTTCATGTAGGCGCCGGGATCGCCCTCGTCCGCATTGCAGATGATGTATTTCTCTGGCCCGGCCGCCTTCGCGAGGAACTCCCACTTGTTGCCGGTCAGGAACCCTGCGCCGCCGCGGCCGCGCAACTTGGAGGCCTTGATCTGCTCGATGACGGCGCCGGGGTTCTGGTCGATCAAAACCTTGTACAGGGCCTGATAGCCGCCGATCGCGATGTACTCCTCGATGTCGTCCGGGTTGATCAGCCCGCAGTTGCGGAGGACGAGCTTGACCTGGCCTTGGAAGAAGGGGACCTCGTTCCAGTTGGGCACGTCCGGGTAGCCGGAGCCATATTTCACGTGGCCGGTCAGGTGGTCCCATTCCTCGATCTTGCACAGAAGGATCTCGGGCGGCGGCAGGTGGCCGTGGCCGAGGCCGTGCAGGATTCCGTCGATATGGTTCGTCTGGACGCGATGCAGCATCAGCAACGGCCGGCCCGGCACCCAGACGTTGACGAGCGGCTCCTCGGCGCAGAAGCCGAAGCAGCCGACCGGCACCAGCTGGACATCCAGCCCGCGAGCGTCGATCTCGGACGCAAAAGCGTGGTAGACCGCCTCGGCGCCGTTGCCGGAGCCGCAGGTTCCCATGCCGACGGCGATGCGCGGCCTGCTGGGGAGCAGCTTCGCGAGTCCGGCTTCTCGCACCGCTGAGAATGCGGCGAAGTCCTGGATCATCATCGCGCGGGCTCCTTGCGCAGCGCCGTCACGTCGCGCAGCGCGGTGACTTCGCGCATGAGCGCCTGTTCCTTGACGTGGCCTCGGATCGCGTGGTCTATCTCGACAACCGGGGCCAGGGCGCACTGGCCGAAGCACGCGACCGTGCGGATCGTGAAGCGGCCGTCGGGCGTTGTGAGCGTGAGCTTGTCCGCGCCGTCGGCGACTTCGTGGAGCCCGAGCTGGAGCTTCACGCGATCGAGCAGCGCTCGCGAGCCGCGGGTATGGCAGGCGGTGCCGCGGCAGATTGCAATGGTGTGGATGCCTTGGGGGTCGAGGTTGAACAGGGCGTAGAACGTCGCGACGGCGTAGACCTGCGCCTGGGGAACCCCCGTACGCGCGGCCACGTATTCGAGCGTCTCCATCGGGAGGTACTTCTGCGGGTTTCGGTCCTGCAGCTTCTCGAGGATGCCGAGAAGCGCCCCGGGGCGACCGGCCTGATCGCCGATGATTCGGTCGATCACGTCCAGTTCCTCGCGGTGGGGCAGCGCCGACACCAATCCGGTGGTCATCGAGCCCTCCAAACGGAGGCCGTGTCCCTCAGCCGGCGCAAATGACGAGCCAGCATGAAGCACGGCGGCGGCCGCCAGAGTAGGGGTTCGGCGAGCCCGCGCAATAGGGCCATCCGGACGAGATTGGACCCGCACTTTCGACCGGAGGGGGGCCGACTTGCAGCAGCGGCCTACCCGATTGGCGATCCGGCGCGCCGGAGGGCACCCTTCTGCGCCTCTCACCGTCGCAGCCACGACCCGCCGTAGTATCTGGGCATGCCCGAGACGCATTCCTTCCCCCGCAGCTACCGAAAGCTGTACCGGCCGTTCGGGGCCGACCGGACGCAGCCGTGATGAGCGGAGAGATCGCGCTGGTCGGCTCCGGCGAATTCACCCCGGCGATGATCGAGGTCGATCGCCGCTTGCTCTTGGCCACCGGGCGCGACAGGCCGAGCGTGGCCATCATGCCGACGGCTTCCTGGCCCGACGGCGAGGCCGTCTTCATGCGCTGGGCTGCCATGGGGGAAGCGCATTTTGCGGCCCTCGGGGCGGAGCCCGTCCTCGTGCTGATCCGCGATCGCGCCACGGCCGACGACCCCGCGGCTGTGGCCGCGCTCCTGGGCGCAGACCTGATCTACATGTCGGGCGGAAAGCCCGGCCACCTCCTCACGGCGCTCCGGGATAGCGACGCCGGCTCGGCCCTGCGTGCGGCATCCGCTCGCGGCGCGGTCATCGCGGGTTGCTCCGCCGGGGCGATGGTTCTGGGCGGGCACCAGCTCCGCGTGGGCGGCCGGCGCTTCCTGGAGCTGCCCGTGAAATGGGAGCCGGCGCTCGGCATCGTTCCGCGGTTGATAGTGGTGCCGCACTATGACGCCTTCCCGGAAACGCTCGTCGCGCCGATGTCCCTCGCCGCTCCGGATGCCGCGATCGTCGTGGGCATCGACGAGGAGACCGCGATGGTGGGTCGCGACGGTGACTGGCAGGTCCAGGGACGCGGCCGCGTGACCGTCTGGCGGGGTGGACGCCGCGAGCGTCATCGGGCCGGGTCGGCCGTCCCGGTCTGAGCCGGGCGAGGCCGGCGGGCGCGCTTCGCACGCGGCTTCTCCCCGGGCAGCGGCCACCAGTCGCAGGGGCACAGGCCTTTCGGGCAGCCTTCGTGAGGCAGGCGCTGCCCGCGCAGCTCGGCCGCGATAGCGAATGCTCGACCGTTGTCGCGTCCGCAGATGGCACAGCAGCCGGCTGCGACCAGTTCGACCCGAGCACCAATTCCGGCGTGGAACCGTAACGCTGCCGCAGACCACTCACGGTGCAGCGCCACCACGTCCTCGGGCGGCGGGACCGCCGATCCGGAGGCCCGATACAGCGCCGCCGCCTGGGCTCGCCTGATGCGGGCCACTTCCTCCCAGCGCTTCTCGCGTTTCGCCGCCCGAACTCCGCGTTCCGCGGTGGCGAGGTACAACTCCCTGGCCGCAGCCACGACCGCTTCCGAAAGCCGGGCGGTGGACAGCCGGGCAATTCGATCCTCGGGCGCCGCGACGCTTCTGGCCAGCGCGAGCCAATTGCGCTGCTCACCAGCCCAGGCCCGCTCCTTGATCTCCCTTTCGCGCTCGGCTTCGAATACGTCCAGAGCTTCCTCCGTCAGCAACACCAGCCTGCCATCGACCCGGCGGACGATGATCTTGCGCCGGCAGCGCGGACATAAGCGAGGGCGCTCGGGGGGCGGATCGAGCAGCACGCCGCAGTAGGGGCACGCGGCCGAGGTGATCGGCTTGCCGGGCGCGGGCTTTGGCGCTGCCGAAGGCTTCGCGGCAGCTGGCGGCTTGATCGCAGCCGGCGGCTTGACGGCAGCCGGCGGCTTCACCGCCGGCCCGGTCGGGGCCGTCGTCGGTGGCTCTGCAGCCGCGTCGGTCGGGGGCCGGCCCTCCAATTCGGGCGCCTTCGCTTCGGGGAGTACCGCCTGGTCCTCCTCCGTGCGCGCATCCACCCGTTCGCTTCCGAAGATTCGCCTCAGGAAGCCGATGGCCATCTCCCGTGATCTTGGTCTGCCGCCGACCTTTCGAGGTTATAGCAGATCGAAGATGGCGTGGGTCAGGATGGAAACGCAGCCGACCCGAGGCTCACGACGCGGCGTTGCCCTCGAGGGCCAGGGCCACCAGCGACGTCCCGTATTGAAGCGCCCAGAAGCCGTCGTAATACCGGTGCTCCGGGGGCAGGATGGCGGCGAGGATCCCCCAGTCGTGACCGGGCGTCAGGATCGGCACGATCGTGACGGTACCCGGCGAGCCGTCCTCCGCCTCGTCTCCGATCCAATCCGCCGGGGGGAAGTCCTCTGGAGCGATCAGAGAACCGATGGCCGAGCCACGCGATGAGGCGCCGTACCAGGCCTTAACTCGAAGCCGGCGGCCATCGGCCCCGGGCTCCCACAGTGCCAGGCAGCCGTGCGTGGCGCCGACATGGTGGAGCCAGTTCAGGTTCATTTCGCCGAGCCACTGGGGGTCCAGGAAAGAGCGCGTCAGACCGCGGACTATCCGGGGGGCCTGAGGGTGCCGGAGCGGATCTGCGATCGCGCTGTAGCGGAGCACCTGCAATCTCGCCTGCGAGAGGAAACCTCTGAGCCGGGGCCGGATTGCGTCGGGGTCGTCCGCAGAACTGGATTGCCGGCACAGCCCCACGAATTCGAGCAGGTCGACGAGACCCAGCAGCGTTTCGGCGCTTCGGGTGCGGTCGCTGGCGCTGCGCCAGGCTTGGTCCAATTCGGCCACGTTCGATACGGACCTGCCTCGAACCGCCGAGTCGAACTGCCGGATCACCAGTCCGACACCGGGCCAGACCGCTTCCACGCTGCCGCTCGGGCTGGGCTGCGATGGCGCTGCGAGGGCCTGCTCCAGAACCTCGCGCAGGCGGATCTGCCAGTCGGGCGCGTTCCAGTCGTAGGACGCCCAGGGCAACCCCTGCTGAGTCTCGAAGCAGCCGCATGAGTGCCTCTGGATCAGAGCCGTGGGCAGGACGTGTCGTCCCTCCCAGCCCGGCAGGCCGTCAATTCGATCGAACAGCGCCCTCGCGGCTGCCAAACCGAGCCCACGCGGAACCTGCCGGACCGACGAGAGAGCGGGCACCGCAGTCTGGGCGATCTCCGAGTCGTCGAAGCCGATGAGAGCGACGTCGTCCGGAACCCTGACGCCCGCCTCTCGGAACGCGGAAATGATGTCCAGGGCGTGCGTGTCGGTCGAGACGACGATGGCGGACAGCGGGACCCCCGCGGCCAGGATCGAGGCGGCCGCGTCTCGTCCGCCCGGCGAGAGATCGTCCTGGACGCGGTAGACAAGGGCCGGATCGGGCTCGATCCCGGCCTCCTGGAGCGCTGCCAGGTAGCCTCGGTATCGTTCCTCGATGTCGGCCTGGATGAAAGCCCCGACAAAACCGATCTTGCGATGGCCGTGGGCGATGAGATGGCGGACCGCCTCGGCTACTCCGCCGGCGTTGTCGATCACGACGACGGGGCAGCCCGGCCGGGGAGCTGGCCCGGCGATTGCGACCATCGGTTCATCGATTTGCGCCATGAGAGCGAGTTCGGAGGAAAGCGACGTCGCCGTCACCACCAGAACTCCGAGCCGTTCGGCCCGACCGATCCGGAAGTAGTCGGTCACAGGGTCGGTTCGGGGCACCATCGACGCCTGCCAGCTCACCGCCGTCTGGACGACGACGAGCTGCGTGCCCCGCCGGGCGCAGATCTCCTCGACGCCCGTCAGCACGTCCCCGACCCAGAAGCCGCCGGCCTCGGGGGAGAAGAGCGTGATGCGGCTGGTTGCCATCAGTTGCCTGCTCTCAAGAAGGGCGATGCCCGGTGGACGGCCTATACGGGCTCCACGCGATCCGGAGCCTGCTTAGGCGTCGGCGTTCGCCCCTGCTCGGGCAATACTGACAGCGCATGAGGTCGCGCGGATGATAGAACCACAGTTGGTACGCCCCGCCGCGGAGTCATGGTCTCGAGCCTAGCGTGCCGGCCGGCTCGGCTCCACGTCCGAGGGAGCGCCGGCCGGACTCCGCCCCGTGAGCGCTGCCGACCGAACCGATCGTATTGCCGCGGCCGTTCCCTCCCGCCAGGCCTCGCCGTGGCCGGGCAGCAACAGCGAGGCGTCGATGCCCTCGATCTTCGTCAGGTTCGCGAGCGCAAGGTCCGCGTCTGCGGAAAACGGCGCGATCTGCGGTCCCTTTCGCCCGGTCGCCACCGCATACGTACAGAACGCATCGCCGACGAAGAGCGCGTCGTGTCCGGCGAAATGCAGAACTGCGCTGCCCGGCGTGTGCCCGGGTACGAGTGTGACGTGAGGAGATCCCGGGACGTCGAGCGTGGCGCTGTCGCCGTAGGTGGCCACTGCCCCCAGATGGTGGCTGCGGGCACCGTGCCCGATCGACCACCACAGGAACCCAAGCAGCGGCAACGGCCGCACCGGCCCGCCTTTCGCCGGGTTGGGCACTTCGCCGCGGGCCAGCGCCGCATCCAGGTCGTGGACTCGGACCGGCCAGCCACGCTCGGCTCGGCCGCGCTCGGCAAAGCCGATATGGTCGCTGTGGCCGTGAGTCAGCACGATCGACCGTACATCGTCGAGCGTTCGACCCATCGCGGCGAGTTCGCCAGGAAGATCGTTCCAGAGGCGGGACAGCCCCGCATCCACGATCGTAACCTCGCCGCCATCCTCGACCAGATAGGCGTTGATGATGCTTGCGCCGCCGACGCGTCGGATTCGCGGTCCTATCTCCATCGTCGTGGCCTCGACTCCAGGTCTGGGGGACTTGCTCCACATCTCGGGACGGTCCCTACTCTGACAATTCGCCCCCTCCGGCCACGACCCCCTCGGGCCGCGACCACAAGGCGGAACGCACCGAAAACCGGGCCGCCACCGTCGCCGCGCGTGAGCACGCTCGTAGATGAACCCGCCCGGTCCATCTCTGTTTGACTCAGGCTTATGCGGCGGCGGCCGCGCCTGCTATCGTGGCGTTCATGGACCCGCCCGGCATCAAGAACCCGCTCTCTCCGGCGCCGATCGCCGCCTGGTGGCTCGGTCGCACGGCCTACCGCGATGCCTGGGATCTCCAGCACCGGCTCGTCGCCGCGCGGGCGCAGGGTCTGATCGGCGACCAGTTGCTGCTGCTCGAGCACGAGCCCGTCCTGACGCTCGGCCGGCACAGCGATCCGGCCCATGTCCTGGCCGGCCCGGCTGAGCTGGCCGAGCGCGGCGTAGAACTCATCAGGGTCGAACGCGGCGGTGAAGTCACCTATCACGGTCCGGGCCAGCTGGTCGCGTATCCGATCCTGGGACTGGCGGACCGCGGCCTGCTGATTCGGCCCCTCGTTCGAGCATTGGAGTCGGCGCTCGCGGAAACGTGCGCTTCGTTTGGCGTCGAAGCCGGCGCGCGAGACGGCTACCCGGGCTGCTGGTGCGGCGGGGGAACCCGGAAGATCGGAGCCGTGGGCATACGAGTCGAACGCGGCGTCAGCTATCACGGGATCGCGCTGAACGTCAGCGTCAGCCTGTCCGATTTCGAGCTCATCGACGCCTGCGGTATGCCCGGCGTCGTCTCGACTTCCATCGCCCGCGAACTCGGCCGGCCATCCGAGCCCACCATCGAGTCGGTGGCTCGCGCGGCGGCAGCCTTCGCCCCGGCCCTCGCTCGCGCCCTGGGCGCACCCACTCCTGAAGAGGCCAACGTCGCCGATGCCGCAGGCGCACGCGCGGCGCTCGAAGAGCTGCTGGCTCGGAGCCCGGTCGACGATTCCGTGCCCGCCGGAGCCCGCGCATGAGTGCCGGTCTGTTCGAGCTCCGCCGGGATGCGATCACCGGCTGGTGGGTCGCCACTGTCGTCGATCGCAAGTTCGATCGCGGGCGTTTCTCACTCGCCGCGGCCCAGGTTGACGATTCCGGGCTGTGCCAGAACTGTCTCGATCCACCCGGCGACGGGGTCCGGTTGCGGGTCCTCAAGGATTACGCGTTCCACGTCGTCGGGTCGGAGATGGAAGCTCGTGAGATGGAGCGCGGCCTCTGGCCCAGGTGGCGCTCTCCCAGGCTCGCGCCTCCGGGAGCTGGCGGACCATCGTGGCGCCGCCGCGCGAGCATCGGCCGCTGCAGCGGATCGGCAGCGCACCGTTGCGAGAAATGCTGACACTGGCCCGCGATGCCATCGCCGAGGCGGGCAGGGTCGGCCAGACCGAATACCTTCAGGTTGTGCAGAACTGGGGAGCGCAGGCCGGGGCCCGGACGAACCATCTCTGCCTGGACTTGTACGACCTGCCTCAGATACCTCATCGCGTCGCGGAGGAGATCGGCGGCGCCGCCCGATGCCTGATCCGGGAAGGCGAGTGCCCGTATTGCCGGCTCGCGCGCGAGGAGGCTCGGACCCAGACTCGCCTCATCTGGCAGGATGCCGAAAGCGTGGCCTTCGCGCCGTACGCGTCCCGCTCGCCGTTCGAGGTCTGGGTCGTGCCGCGCCGCCATGCCGCCGATTTTGGCCGCGCCGGCGACGTTGACGTGGCTTCCACGGCCGAGGCGCTGCGCCAGGTCCTTGGCCGGCTCGCCCGTCTGGACGGCCCGCCTCACAACCTGGTCCTGCACACCGCGCCACTTCGCGAGCGTGTCGACGCGACGTACCATTGGCACTGGGAAATCCACCCGCGGCTCCGCGAGATTGCCGGACTGGAGCTGGGGACGGGCTTGCCCGTCAATCCGGTCTCGCCTGAGGAGGCCGTGGACGAGTTGCTCCGGCAGAGCTACGCAGGGGGAGACCGCAGGCACGCCATGAGACGAGGGGGAGCCGGGCCGGGACGTCACAGCGCGTGGTGCGGGACTCGTCACAGCGACCGGGCGCTGGGGTAGGGCCCGCTCAACGATCGGCTCAGCACAATCGGGCGGCAACGAATTGGCTTTCAGCACCGCAACCTGGCGAACGGGGATTGGCGTGACCGCCGGCCCTGAGGCGGACGCCAGCACGCGGTCGAAAACGTCGCCGACCGATCCTTCATCGAGGAGCTGTTCGCTCTCCATCACGGCGAAATCTATGCCTATGTCTATCGCATGGTGCGCGACTCCGAGCTTGCCGCCGACTTCGCCCAGGACACGTTCATAAAGGCGTATCGCCATCTGGACAGCCTCGAAGACCGCGGCAAAGCCCGCGCCTGGCTCTATCAGATTGCCCACCGCGTCGTTCTCGATGAGTTGCGGCGCCGCCGGATCGTGCGATTCCTGCCCTGGATCGGAGATACGCACGGCGGGGCCGCCCCGTCTGCCGAGCATCTGGCCATGGAGATGCGCCTGTCCGGTCCGCTCGCTCGCGCTCTTGCTCGGATCCCCGAGCGGCAGCGCGCAGCCCTGCTGATGGCCGAGGTCAACGACATGACCGGCCTCGAGCTCGCGGAGGCGCTAGGCGTAAGTCATGTTGCTGCGCGGGCTCTGCTGACCAGGGCTCGCGAGAGCCTCCGCCAGGCCCTCGCCGACGAACGGCGGAGTGAGAAGGAGCGCGAAGCGGCGCTCGACGCCAAATTCGCGGCTCAGGCGACCCTTGCCGATCCGCGTCGGACCACGCCGAGCCATTCGGACGACTCCAACGGCGTCGAGCGATGAGCCGCCTCAGCCGCTCCTCGCGCAAGACCGAGCTCCTCCACGAGCGCGCCCGGCTCCTCGCATCCGAGGCCATGGACACGCGGCTCGATCCGGCCGACGCAGCCTGGCTTGCGGCACATCTCGATGCCTGCGCCGAGTGCCGCGCGATTGCCGGTGAGTACGTCAGTCTGCGTGACGAGTTGCGCGCGCTGGCGGTTCCCGAGCCGCCGCGCGATCTGTGGGCTCGGACTTCTGCGGCTCTCGATGAAGTGGACCGATCGTACCCGAGAGCGCGCTCGCGGCAGCGATCCGGCTTCGGCGGTTGGGCCGCGAATCGATCGTCCCTGGGCGCGGCGCTCGCAGTTGGGCTGGTCGTAGTCATATCAGGCGTCTCGCTGCTCTCACAGGTGCCGGGAGACCACGGCCCAGCGTCCACACGACCCGGCACCATCGCGTTCGGATCGACCCCTCCGCTCACTGCCCAGGCGCCGGTGGCCGTGGTCGATGGAACGGGCTATTGGATCACCCAGGATGGTCAGACGTACCAGCTCCGAACCGGCTCCGCGAAGTGCTCCGGCTCCAGCGATCGCTGCTCCGTGTCGAGCGATAGCGGCACGACGATAGGCTCGATCACCAGCGACAGCCCCGTCTTTGCCGCGCTGGCCCCAGACGCCAAGCAAGCCGCCGTGTGGAACGGCAATACCGTGGCAATTCTGCCGCTGGTGTCGCAAACGCCGCCTTCGGTCGCGATCGATCAGATGACGCCTCGCCCGACCGCAACCGAGTCGGCGACCGCCTCGATCACCGAGCCAACTCCAACCGTTGGTCCGACAATCACGGCGAGTGCCACTTCGGGCAGGTCGCCGGCTGCCTCCGTCGAGTCGTCGACTCCCTCCGCGACGGCGTCGCCCAGCCTCGCCCCCAGTCCCTCGCCCTCGCCGTCCACAGCGCCAACTGTGGCGGTGCCGACGGCCATCTTGAACGGCTATAAGGTTGTAGGTCGAGCCCCCGAGTTCTCTCCGGATGGCCAGTGGGTGGCCTTTTCGGCGGCTCCCACCAATGCCTCCACCGGACCGGACCTGTTCGTGTGGCAGGTCGGGCAGGAGAGGGCGCGGGCGGTCACATCGGCCCACGCCGATCTCTTCGCCGGCTGGTTCGGGAGCCAGATCCTGGTCAGCGAGCTTTCGGCGGCTGTGGTGCCGTCGAGCGTGGAGACGCCTTCCGCCGGCCCGACCCTCTCTCCGACCGACGGCAGCAGCCCGTCGGCTTCCAGCTCCGCCAGTGCCGGGACCGGCGGCACGCCGGAAGCCAGCGAGCTCCCGAGCGGTCCCACGGCCACCTCCTATCTGTTCGACCCTTCGACCGGAGAGGCTCTTCGCATCGACCGACCGATGCTCCTGCCGGCGGCCGATCCGACGCGGACATTCCTGGTCTACTGGTCCGGCCCGATCGTTCAGGACCCGGTCTCGGGCCAGCTCGAGGTCGGTCAGGGCAATCTCTATCTGGACTCCTGGGCAAATCTGAAGCTAGTGCCCGCGTCGCTCGATGGCATCACTCCGGTGGCATCTCCAACGCCGACAACGTCCGCCGGCCAGGAGCCGAGTGTCAGCCCGACTCCGGAAGCCACCGCCTCCCCGACGACGCCGAGCCTGACTCCCGGCCCGGTCGAGAGTTCCACCGATGCCACCGCCACCCTCCAGCCGAGCCCGACCCCGGTGCTGCCTGAAGTGCTTCGAGCCTCACCGCCCAACACGGTCCAGGACTGGGTGGTGGATTGGGATCCCACGGGTCAGCACATCGCGGTTTGGGTGGCCGATCCCGGCAGCCAGAGCGTCGGCGTCGTCAATCTCTTCGCCGTCGACCGCGGTTCCGGACTCGTGGTGACGGACGGACCTCTCTTCCACGCCCGCGGCCTGCCCAGCGTGCAATTCGACAACGGGCGTCTGGTGTACACGACGCCGGCAGAGGGTAGCGACGGCAAGACGTACCTGGTGCCGCTCCCCCCGACTCCGCCGCTGCCGAGCCCGTCGCCGAGTCCGAGCGCCAGCGCATCTCAATCCCCGAGCAGCTCCACGACCGACACCCCGTCGCCGACGGCTCCCCCGACCGGGGGTGCAGGCAGCTAACACGCGGGCGATGGGCGGCTGAGCGCTGTATCCTTCGCACTACCTTTAACGACCGGCACCGTGAGGCCGGGAAGGAGGAGTGCGCCTGTGCCAGGCAGCGTCATCCGATGACCGACCGCCAGATCATGACGGACGATGAGATCCGGCGAGCTATCGTCCGGATCTCCCACGAGATCGTCGAGAAGCAGGCGGGTACGAAGGACCTGGCCCTCGTCGGCATCCAGCGGCGCGGCGTACCGCTCGCGCGGCGGATCGCTGACGCGATCGAGGAACACGAGGGCGTGCGCGTCCCCGTCGGCGCACTCGACATCACCTTCTACCGCGACGACCTCTCGCTGGTCGCCCAGCAGCCCATCGTCAAGGGCACGGACCTGCCCTTCGACCTCAACGGCGCCACGGTCGTCCTCGTCGACGACGTGCTGTATACCGGCCGAACCGTTCGCTGCGCGATGGATGCCCTGATCGACTTCGGGCGGCCGCGGGCCATCCGCCTGGCCGTCCTGATCGACCGCGGCCATCGCGAGCTGCCCATCCGCGCCGACCACGTGGGCAAGAACGTGCCTACATCGCGCGAGGAGATCGTCAAGGTCCACGTGGCGGAGACGGACGGCCGCGACGAAGTCAGCATCGCTCGACAGGTCCGCTCCGAGGAGCCCGCGGCGGCGGTGAAACCAGTGACCGCCCAGACCGAGGCCGCCTCGCCCGCCGCCGTCGCGAACGCCGGCGCCCCGAAAGTGGCCTGGCATCACCGCCACCTCATCGATCTCGACGTGGTCAGCTGGCCGGAGATCGAGCTGATCATGCGGACGACCGACGAGATGAAGGGGGTCCTCGCCCGACCGATCCGCAAGGTTCCCGCACTCAGCGGCCGGCGGGTTACGACGCTGTTCTACGAGGCCTCGACCCGGACGCGAGTCTCGTTCGAGACTGCCGCGCGGAACCTATCGGCGGACGTCGTCAGTGTCTCCACCGCCACCTCGTCGGTGACCAAGGGCGAGTCGCTGGTGGACACGATCCGGACGCTCGAGGCGCTCGGCGCGGAGATCCTCGTCATGCGCCACTCGGTTTCGGGCGCGCCGTACCTCGCGGCGGAAATCTTCGGCGGGCACGTGCTCAACGGCGGGGACGGCTGGCATGCCCATCCCGACGCAGGCGCTGCTCGACCTCTACACGATGCGCCAGCATCTTCCCGGCGGCGACCTGCACGGCCGCAAGGTCGCGATCGTCGGCGACATCCTCCACTCGCGTGTCGCGCGCTCCAACATCTGGTCGCTGACCGCGGCCGGAGCCGACCTCTGGCTGTGCGGCCCGGCCACTCTTCTGCGAGGGATGGACCGCTGGGCGGCGGCCTGGGCCGGAGCAACAATCCCGGGCCACGGCCGGTTTCACGTCACGAGCGACATCAACGCAGCTTTGCGCGACGCCGACGTGGTGATGGCCCTGCGGATCCAGCGCGAGCGCATGCAGAGCGGTCTGCTGCCGTCCCTGCGCGAGTACGCGGCGCGGTTCGGGATCAACGCCGAGCGCGTGGCGCTGGCGCGGCCGGAGGCGATCGTGATGCACCCCGGACCGATGAACGAGGGCGTGGAGATCGCGCCGGACGTGGCCATCGAGCGGCCGGGCCGTGATCACCGAACAGGTGACCAACGGCGTCGCGGTGCGGATGGCGCTGCTCTACTTGCTCGCCGGTTCCCACGATCCGGCCCACGCCGTGGACCTGGCCCGGTGACCACCGCCGGCGCGTTCGGGCTCGGACCGAAAGTGGGCGAGAAGGTCGAGCGGTTCGAGCTGGACAAGGCCTGGCTCGTCGATCCAGTCTCCGGGCGCGAAGGCCCGGGCGAGATAGTCGTCATCGACGGCATCCTCGAGTCGGTTGTGTGGCTCGGCGGCGCTGAGGCGGACGGCGTCACCGACGCCGGCGTAGTCGTCGCCCCCGGCTTCTTCGACCTGCATGCGCACTTCCGTGAGCCCGGCTTCGAAGACGCCGAGACGGTGGCGACCGGCGCAGCGGCGGCGGCACACGGCGGCTTCACCTGCGTGGCGCTCATGCCCAATACCGATCCGGCACTCGACGAGCCGGGCATCCTGGAGCGGATCCGGTCTGCCGCCCGTGCGAGCGGCTCGCCGGTCGAGGTGCTGGCCTACGGCGCCGTGTCGGCCGGCAGGGCAGGGGAGCAGCTGTCGGCGATGGGCGAGCTGGCCGATGCGGGCGTGCTCGGTTACTCGGATGACGGCGCGCCGGTGCGGACCGCCAAGCTGCTGCGCAGCGCGCTGCTGTACGCGGGCATGCTCGGTCTGCCGATCGTCGAACATGCCGAGGACATCGAGCTCACCGCGGGCGCCGAAGCCGCCGACGGCTACGTGGCGTCGGTGCTTGGGCTTGCCGGCTGGCCGGCAGCGGGCGAGGTGAACGCCATCGCGCGCGATCTGGCAGTTCTGGCCGATGCCGTGCGCGACGAGCCGCGGGCGCGTCTCCACCTGACCCACATCTCGACGGCGGCGGGCCTCGATCTGGTCAGGCGGGCCAAGGCCGCCGGGCTGCCGGTGACCTGCGACGTGACGCCCCACCACCTGGCTCTGACCGACGAGTGGCTCGCCGGCTCCCGCCGCTGGTCCTGGGAAGCCCTGAGCGCCACCGGGGTTGCTCGTGATCCGTGGGCCGATCAGGCGCTGACGGCTGCGCCCTACAACACCTCGCTACGTGTCAACCCGCCCCTCCGCAACGCCGCCGACGCCGCCGGGTGTCTGGCCGCGCTGCTCGACGGAACTGCCGACGCGGTGGTCACGGACCATGCTCCCCACACGGTCGTGGACAAGGAAGTGGAATTCGGGCGTGCCTCCAACGGCATCAGCGGCATCGAAACCGCGCTCGGCGTCCTGCTGGCGCTAGTCGATGCCGGCAAGCTGCCGCTCGCCAAAGCCATAGCCGCGCTCACAAGCGGACCTGCGGCCGTGGCGGCTGCCTGGCCGAGCGCCGCAGCGACGCGGGCGGCACGAAGCCGCGGCCTCATCGAAGGCGCAGCAGCCGACCTGGTCATCTTCGACCGCTCCGACAGCTGGCTCGTCAGCGAAGGGTCGCTTCGTTCCAAGGGCAAGAATTCGCCGCTGCTCGGCCGCGAGCTGGCCGGCCGCGTGCTCATCACCATCGCCGGCGGCCGACTTGCCTACGAGGACGCCGAAGCCGACCGGGCCTGATGCCGTTGGCCCGTCGAACGTAGCTGAACCGCGCCGCTTGCCGGCGTGCGAGAATATGTCCCCCACAGAAATGAGGAGTGCTCAGAACCAGTGCCAGTCCTTGCGACTTTCTTCTCGGTCCGTCGTGGGCGCGACCCGTTCTTCAAGTTCTTCATGCGGACGCTGATCCCTCGTCAGATGAAGCAATACGAAGAGAAGTTCGGGATCAAGTTCATGGGCTGGTATAACGTCGCCTACGGCTGGGATTTCGACAACGTCATCCTCCTCGATTTGCCCGACTACGCCACCCTGGACAAGCTCGAAGCAGACGAAGCGTCCCGCGCGCTCGGGCACCGCGCCGGGGAGTGGATGTTCGAGCGGCGCCATTCGATGTTCCTCCGGGAGCGGATCGGCCCGGACCTCGAGTTCAAGGGATAGGAGAGAACCCGATGGATACGAGCCGTAAGGACTTGCTCGGCGAACTTGCCGCCGAAGCGGCGCTGGAGCGATCCGATTTCCTCGTCCAGGCGTCGGCCCAGCTGCGCCAAGTTCCTCGAGGGCAACAACGACCGCATCGCCGCGATCGGCGGAGTCGTTCTGATCGACGACGAGGTCGATTACCTGGCCATCGCGCCCGATCTGTCGTTCCGCAGCCGCAGCCGCTACCTCGATGAGGCGACGGGCAAGTGGGTGTCCGAGACCGAGGTCATCGAGAGCCCATCCGAGCTGGTCGAGCTGTACAACCTGGCCGACGTTTTCGCTGCATTCGGCGATGCCACCGTTGCCTCCGGGACGGAAGAGGCGGAGGGCGCCGAGGGAGCCGAGGGCGAAGAAGGCGCCGAAACGCCGGCCGGCACGGGCGACAACGTCTATGCGGAAGCTGCCGACGATTGGGCGGCAGGTCACGAGTACGAGGAGCCGCCCGAGACTGAAGAAGAGGCGGCCGAGCGACTCTACGATCTCGCGCTGGCGTTCCAGGAGCGCAGCCAGCAGACCGAGGCGCATCTGCTCGAGCAGTTCGAGGCGGCTGCCGCTCAGTACACAGCCCTGCTCGGTGACCTGATCATCGTCGACGACGAGGACGAGCGGCTCACCCTCAAGGCATCCGGCTCGTTTGCGGCCGAGGTCATTCCCGAGGCCGAAGCAGAGAGCGGCCAGTGGCGCCAGCTCGAAGGCCCCGACGCCATCGTCGAGTTCTACGACCCGACCGACGTCTTCGGCGACCTGGCGGATACGCTGGGCGAAGCCTTCCCGAATCTCACCGAGACCGATGCCGACGAGGAAGGCGAGGACGACGAAGAAGGCGAGGAAACCGAAGGCCTTGAGGACACGGAGCCCGGTGAAGTGGCCGAGGGTGAAGACGGAGACGGCGCGCCCCGGTGACGATGCGCCTCGTCTCGGCTGAGCTGGTCGAAAGCCGGCAGATTCTGCCGGGGCAGTGGCTCCAATCCTTCCACGCACCCGAGCTTGCCACCGGATCTCGTGCCGGTCAGTTCGTTCACGTTCGAACCGGCGACTACTCCGGGCTGGTGCTGCGGCGGCCGTTCTCGCTCAATACCGCCGACCCTGCCACCGGCACGGTCACGCTTCATTTCCGGACGGTGGGGCGCGGCACGGAATGGCTGACCCGTGTCCGCGAGGGCGAGCGGCTCGACATGCTCGGGCCGCTGGGCAGGCCGTTCGAGGTCGATCCGCGGAGCCGGCATCTGCTGCTGATCGCCGGCGGCCTGGGAATGGCCGGCGTGCGGATGCTCGCCGACGAGGCGGTCCGTGACGGGCGGCAGGTCGTGGTGCTGTTCGGTGCGCTCGACGCCGCGCACGTATATCCCTCGAGCCTGCTGCCCGACGAGGTCGAATACGTCGTGGCCACGGACGATGGCTCGCTCGGACATCGCGGCTTCGTGACCGAGCTGGTCGCCGACTACGAGGCCTGGGCCGATCAGGCGTTCGCCTGCGGTCCTCACCCGATGCTCAAGCGTCTGGCCCATCTCGCATCGGGCCGGCGCGAGCGGCTGGGTGTCGCGAAACTTGGCCGCAAGCGCGGCGGCGGCAAGCAGGATCCCGCGGGCTCGCCGGCCGCGCGGCGCAAGGCGTTCCTGCAGGTTTCGATGGAGCAAACGATGGGCTGCGCCGTCGGCGCTTGCCTCGGCTGCGTCGTCATCGGCACGGACGGGCCGCTGCGGGTTTGCCGCGAGGGGCCGGTCTTCGCCTCCGAGGAGATCGCCTGGGAGTCGATCGCGTGAAGGCGCGCAAGCACGTCGTGGTTGCTTCGGACTTCCAGAACTCGGGGTTCCGGATCGGCAAGGACTCCGACAGATCGAAACGCACACCGACCGTGCGAAAGGCCCGGTCCGCGACGGGGCCGCTGGACCGGCCGGCTCGCACGCCGCGTCGAGACCGGTTCGTCGGCCGTGGCCGATCTTGGCACGAGTCTGCAGGTTCGGCCCTCGCTCGCCGATCGCGAGAAGCTCGCCCTGATCGATCTCTCGGTCGAGCTGGCGCCTGAGCGCGGCCTGGTGCTGTCGAACCCGATCATGGTCGCGTCGGGCACGTTCGGATACGGGGTCGAATACGGCGACGTCGTCGACGTCCAGCGGATCGGGGCCATCTGCTGCAAGGGCACCACGCTGCGGCCGCGAGCCGGCAATCCGCCGCCGCGCGTGACCGAGACGCCCGGCGGGATGCTGAACTCGATCGGCCTTCAGAACCCGGGCGTCGACGCGGTCATCGAGAAGTACGGCCGCACCTGGCAGGGCTGGCAGGTGCCGGTCATCGTCAACGTCGCCGGCGAGTCGATCGAGGATTACGTCGAAGTCGCGCGTCGCCTGGACGGCGTGCCCGGCGTGGCCGGCATCGAGCTGAACATCAGCTGCCCCAACGTCGGCAAGGGCGGGCTCCAGTTCGCGATCGATCGCGACGCCGCGCGGGCCGTTACGGCGGCTGTCCGGCGGGCTACCGAGCTGCCTCTCCTCGTCAAGCTGTCGCCCAACGTGGCGGACGTGCGGCCCATCGCCAAAGCGATCGAGGAGGCCGGCGCCGACGCGCTGACGGCCATCAATACGCTGTCCGGGCTGGCGGTCTCGGCCGACCGGACCCGGGCATTTCTGGGCAATACCTACGGCGGATTGTCGGGGCCGGCCATCAAGCCCGTGGCGCTGCGGATCGTCTACGAGGTGGCGCAGGTCGTGGAGATCCCGATCGTGGCCATCGGCGGAGTGACCGAGCTGGCCGACGTGCTGGACTTCCTGGCCGTCGGCGCCTCGGCCGTTCAGGTCGGGACGGCCATATTCGCGGACCCGGAACTGCCGGCACGGCTCGGCGACGAACTGCGGGCCGAGTGCCTGCGGCGCGGGCTCGCCTCGTACCGGCCGCTCGTCGGAACGGCTCTGCCGAAGCGCGCCGCGGCTGCGTCGGCCAAGGGAGTGGAGTACAGGCCATGACGACGATCAAGCCCGCCGTCGAACTCGCCGCTGCGGCGGCGATCGCAAGACGGACCGAGGAACTGTTCCGGAGCTCCGGAGCGCTCAAGGAAGGCCACTTCCTGCTCAAGAGCGGCAAGCACTCCGAGCGTTACCTCGAGAAGTTCCTCGTGCTCCAGGATCCCGCGGCGACGAGTGAGCTGTGCGGCTTTTGGGCCGCGCAGCACCGGGGCGCGGACGGGGCGCCGCTCGTGGACGTAGTCGCCGGACCGACGACGGGCGGCATCGTGCTCGCATTCGAGACGGCGCGCCAGCTGGGCGTCCGCAGCATTTTCGCGGAAGAAGTGAAGGACGCCGACGGGACGACCCATCGCGAGTTCCGGCGGGGGTTCACGATCGCGCCCGGAGAGCGCGTGCTCCTGGTTGACGACATCCTCACGACCGGCGGCTCACTGCTCGCCATGTTGCCCGCGGTCGAAGCGCTGGGCGGCGAGATCGTCACCTGCGCGGTCCTGGCCGATCGCTCCGGCGGCCTGGCGTCGCTCGGCTCTCCGCTGACGCAGCGCAATTACCCGCTCCGAGCCCTCTGGCAGCTGCAGCTGCCGACCTACGATCCGGGTCCCGAGTCGTGTCCCGCCTGCGCGGCCGGAATTCCGCTCCATGCGCCGGGAAGCGCGGGTGCGGCTGCTCCGGGATCCGCAACCGCCGGCTGAGGGCCGCCCTACCGCTCGATCTCGATCGAAGCTACCCGGGCCGTGGCACGGAATCCGGAGAGCGCCTGCCACTCGAGCGACTGGAAGCCGGTCGGATCGGTGGCCGAGGGCGTGTAGGCCATATCGAGCACCAGCGTCTCGCCCGGAGCGAACGTTGCGCCCATGTCGGCACAGTTCAGGAACCGGATGGTGGCCAGGTCGGCAGGGGTGCCGACGACGAACATCACGTATGTCGGGCACGGCGTAAGCGCTACCGGAATCGAGCTCGTGTTGGTCAATCGAAGGCTGAAGTGGTTCGGCGCGCCGGCCGTCCAGAAGAAGCTGTCGACGATCGCCTCGGCCGCAACGGCCGGAAGAGTGCCCGGCGTCGCTGCGGCCCCGGTCGGCTCCGACGGCCCCGAAGCGCCCGTTGGGACGATTGCGTCGACCCAGGTGATCGGAGTCGGAATCACGGGGCTGACGCTCGTGTAGGCGCCATACCAGTCCGCGGCGCGTCCCGCCAGAGCCAGCAGCGCGACGGCCGCGAACAGGGCCGCCGGCACGCGCCAGCTGAACTGACGGTGTCGATCCCGCGGCGTGATCCGCTCCACTGCCATCGGACCTTCCGCCTGCTCGTCGCGGACGTCGAGGTCGGAGCCGCCCGCCCGATCCTGGCCTCGTTTCACGATGCGTTCGGTCCTCGTGCCGGCCGAGCCCGAGATGTCATTCGGGCGGGTCACACTTCCAGACGATATAGATCGGCGCGCTGTTCAATCGTTCGCCGATTGGGGTTGCGTCGCTCGGGCCGATGCCCGGTCTCCGCCGGCACCACCCGCCACTCGCTGCCCGGCCGAGCCTCAGTCGAGCTTGACGACCTGGTGCCAGTGGGGTACTAGCGTCGGCAGGCCCAGCGCCTGGATCTTTGGCTCGAGCGCCTGCTGAGCATCGGGGTCGCCGTGGACGACGAAGATCCGCTTCGGTACGCCCGGGTCGCCGGCCTCGCGGCCTTCGATGAAATGACCGAGCCAGGCAAGCAGTCCGGGCTCGTCGGCATGCGCCGAAAAGCCGCTGATCGACCGGACGGCGCACCGAACCGTGAACTCCTGGCCGTCGATGCGGGCCGTCTTGAGACCGGCCTGCAGATTCGCCCCGAGCGTTCCTTCGCCCTGATAGCCCACGAACAGGATCATCGCCCGGGAATCGCCGATCAGGCGGCGCAGGTGACTCAGCACGCGACCGCCGGTGAGCATGCCGTTCGAAGCCACGAGGACGTACGGCCGCCTGGCCACGTCCACCCGCTGGGAGTCGGCCGCCAGGGGGGTCTCGAGCTGGTCTGGGAAGTCGATCGGGCCTTCGCCCTTGTTCAGGAGCGCCAGGGTTTCGGGGTCGTAGTAGTCGGTATGCTCGCGGTAGATCGTCGACGCCTTCGAGGCCATGGGCGAGTCGAGGTAGAGCTTGATCTTCGGGATGCGCCCCGCGTCGAGCAGGTGATTGAGCGCCCAGACGATTTCCTGGGTTCGACCGATGGCGAAGGCCGGGACCAGCAGCACCCCCTTCTGGGCGATGACGTCGTTTACGGCCTGAGCGAGCTGACCGAGCGAATCTTCTTCCGACTCGTGCTCGCGACCGCCGTAGGTCGACTCGACCAGGACGTAATCGGCCTCGCGGATGACCGTCGGATCGCGCAGGATCGGGGCGTCGGTCCGGCCCAGATCGCCCGAGAAGATGAGGGTCCGCGCCGGCGTGGCGCCGTCGGCGGCGACTCGCAGTTCCACGATCGACGAGCCCAGGATGTGGCCGGCATCGTGGAAGACCGCCGTGATCCCCGGCGCGACGATCTGCTCGGTCCCGTAGGGCACGGCGCGGAAGTGCGTCAGGGCGGTCTGTGCCTGGAGCTGGTCGTAGAGGGGCTCTTCGAGCACGAGGTTCGGGTGAGCGGGCGCGCCCGCGAGGGCGGCGGAATGGTTCGGATGGCCGAACGGCGGGTAGCCCAGGCGCGTCCCCAGACCCTGCTCGTCGCGAACGGTCAGCTCGTCCACGCCGGAAGCGACCACGCCGCCGGCGGGTGTGGGATCGCCGGCCTGAAGCGGAGCGGCCGCGGCAACCGAGGCGACCGTGGCGCCGGCCGGCTGGGGAGCCGTCGAACCGGGCGTAGGGCCGCCGTCGTCCTCGAGCCTGGCGAGCTCTTCCTGCTGCTCGATGTTCTGCTCTTCCCGCGCTTCCTCTCGGGCCGCCTTGTCCGGGTGCTTGAGGGCCCAGTGGCGGTGGCGCTTGGCGAATTCTTCCTGAAGCTTGCCGGAATCGAGCAGGACCAGGCTGGCGAGCTCGATCGTGCCTTTCGTGGCGTAGATCGGACCGCCGTAGCCTTCGGCCACGATGTGCGGAATCAGGCCGCAGTGGTCGAGGTGGGCATGGGTCAGCACGATCGCATCCAGCTCGGCCGGGTCGTAGGCGAGCGGCACGCGATTGCGAACTACCTCATGCGGCCCGCCCTGGAACATGCCGCAGTCGATCAAGACGCGGACGTGCTCGGTTTCGAGGAGGAACTGGGAACCGGTGACGGTATTTGCAGCGCCCAGAAAGTGAATGTCCATGGCGCTCATACTGCCACCGCGCGAGGCGGAACGGGGCGCAAGGTCGCACGCCGACAAGGGAGGCGAACCATGCACACGGCCAGACTTGACAACGCAGCGGCGGTGTTCATCACTCCCGACGTCCGCCGCGCGGCCGCCTACTACACCGAGGTGTTCGGCTTCACGGTGGTCGAGCACTACGACGCTCCGGAGCCATTCGCGGCGATCTACCGCGACAGCGTCGAGATCCTGCTGGTCCAGGCCCGACCGGGCGAGTTCCGACCCAACTCCGTCCTTTACGGAGCGGGCTACGACCTATACCTCGACCCGGACTCTCTCGAGGGCGTCGATTCGATGTACGCGGAACTCAAGGCGAAGAACGCTCGAATCGCCCACGAGCCGGCCATAACCTCGTACGGCACGTACGAGTTCGTGGTCGAGGACGTCGACGGCCGGCTGATCGGGATCGGGCTCATTCGCGAGCGCGAGACGTTCTTCCGCGGCGCCTTCGGCTGAAGGTACCGCCGCAGCTCAGTCGGCCAGGTCGATGTAGACCGGGGCGTGGTCGGAAGGCAAGTGGCCTTTGCGGGCGTCGCGGTCGATCTCGGCGGCGACGCAGCGATCCGCGACCGGGCGCGTGACATACAGGTGGTCGATGCGCATGCCCAGGCCTTTGTGGAAGTTCCCTGCCCGGTAGTCCCACCACGAGAACTTGCCGGGTTCGGGGTGGTGGAGGCGGTAGGCGTCGACGAGGCCCCAGTCTCGAAGCGCCGCCATCGCGGCGCGTTCGGCCGCTGAAACGTGGGTCGAGCCGGCGAAGAAGGCCGGGTCGTAGACGTCCACATCCTCGGGCGCGACGTTGAAGTCCCCGCCGATGACCAGCGGCTCCGCCGGATCGCAGGTTTCGCGGAGCCAGCGGGCCAGGCGGTCGAACCAGGCCAGCTTGGCCCGATAGAACGGCGTTTCGAGCGCTCGACCGTTCGGGGCGTAGATGCTGACGACTCGAACTCCGCCGCAGACGGCCGAAACCATGCGCGCTTCGTCGCCGGGTGCCAGGGAGGCCTCGGCTTCCACCGGCTCGACCGCTGCCTCCGGTCCGGGTGAGCGGCGCACAGGACCGTCGCCGAAATTCGTGACCACCCCATCGATCCCGACCCGGCTTGCGATCGCGACGCCGTTCCAGCGTCCCTCGCCGTGGTGGAGAAGCTGGTATCCGACCATCCCGAACGGCATGTCGGGCGAGGCTTCATCCGCTAGCTTGGTTTCCTGCATGAGCAGAACGTCGGGCGCGCGCTGAGCGAGCCACTCCTCGACCCGCGGGAGGCGGGCCTTGAGCGAGTTGACGTTCCAGGTCGCGATGCGCATCCGCGTCTCCCGTGGAGTTGTGCCGTGTGGCGGGGATTGCCGCGCTGCCCGGTGCCGGCCCGGCCCGGCTTCGGCCCCGGGCTAGTAGCGGCGGCCCTTCTGCCGCGCGAAGTCGAACTTGGCAGTGTCGGCGATGCCCATTACGGCCATCGTTCCCGCCTGGACCGGGTCCGTTACCACGAGGTCGGCGACCTCCGTGACGGAGCCGGCCATGTTGAGGCAGATGACGGGGATGCCGACGGCCTGGAGCTCCTGGACGGCGCGCGTGATGTCGCCGCCCATGATCGAGCCGGCGAGCAACAGCGCCCGGGCGCGATCGAGGTCGGCCACCGCCCGGACGGCGGCGGCAAGGTTCTCCTCGCCGACGAGCGGGATCGTGTCGACGCTGATCTTCTCGCCGCGGAGGTTGTGGCGATCCGCTTCGCTCACCGCGCCCAGAACTGCCTGGGCGATCTGCGCCCCGCCACCGACGACGATGAGCCGCTTGCCGAAGACTTTGTCCAGGGATTTGGTCAGCCGGCAGCCGCGCAGATCCGGGAGAGCCTCGAGCAGACTCGTCACCTGGTCCTGGGCCACACCCTCGACCTCGAGTTCTATCTCGACGAGCGCGCCCGCCTCGGGGTCGGTCCAGCGCCGGACGGTGCTGAGGGTTCGGACGGTTCCACCGGCGGCGGCCACGTGAGCCGCGATGCCGGGGATCGCCTCCGGCCTGTCGAGGTAGTCGAGGCGAACGGCGACGGTCGGGGCGGTGTGGCCGGAGCGCGCCATGCCGGTCAGCCGCCGACGTTCATGCCGTGATCGGCGAGGCCCTGGGCGAGCTTGGGCATGTCGTCGAAATTGAGGCCGGCCTCGGGATCGTGCTCCTCGTAAGCCAGGTTCATGGCCTCGAACGCGGCCCGCGTGCCGGCGGCGTCGCTGGTGGCAAGCATCAGAGCGCCGTCGGTGTCTTCGGCGACGCCCACGATCGCGCTGATGTTGATGCCCCGATCCCCAAGAGCGGCCGCCATTCGCGCCAGTGCACCGGGCTTGTCGTCGAGTTGAAGGGTGAACCAGATCACGCAGCACCTCCTGCGTGGATGGTACCTGCCGCGCGCTCCTTCGGGGAGGTGTGGCGGCCGGCGGCTCCGGAGATGGCCCGGAGGTTTGCTCGGCCGCTCTCGCCCGCTCACGGCCCCGGCCCGGGCCGACCGCGGCTCGGCGCTCCCCTAACGCGTCGCGGGCCGCTAACCTTCGTCTATGCCAGCGACACCGGGTCCCACCATTCAGTTGTTCGGTCTGGCCGACTCGCGCCCGACGCAGGCCGCGCTGCGTTTCTTCAAGGAGCGGCGCGTCGACGTCACGTTTGTGGATCTGCGTCGCAAGCCGATCGCGCCCGGGGAGCTGCGACGCTTCGTGGAGCGGCTCGGCGCAACCGCGCTGATGGACACCGACGGGCGACGGTACAAGGACCTGGGCCTGGCGTACATGCGCCTCGGCGACGACGAGATCGTCGAGCGGCTGCTGGCCGACGACAGGCTGCTCCGATTGCCGCTGGTGAGGTTCGGCAACGCCTTCACCTCGGGTCCGGCGGAGCAGACCTGGAAGGCCTGGCTGGTCGGGGTCAAGGCTTAGGCGAGGGCCGGGGCGCGGCGAGGCCGTGGACGGGAGCGGGCTTTCACGGCGGGGCCCCGCCCGTCTGGCCGAACATGGTGTTGAAATCGGGCGGACAACCGACCCCTCCTGAGTCGTCCGCGCGGCGGCACCGTGAGCGTGTCATCCTCTGTGCGCACGATCAGGAGAAGTGAATGCCCAGATCAAATTCGAGGAAATCGACCAAGAAGGCTCAACCGGCCGAACCACCGGCAGCCGAGTCTGCGAGGCCGGCCCCGGCGCCCAGCCAGGCCGCGGCGGGCGGGACCCAAACCCACGCCAACGGTGCCAATCACGAGCGCCGTCGCAGCGGCCGCGTGACCTACCGCCCCAAGGCCACGGCGATGCTGACGGTCCATGCCCGGACCGAGGACGAGCGGCTGCTCGCCTCGAGCGCTCGCCCGGCATTCCTGGACTCCGATCCGTGGCGCTCGCTTCGAATCCTGGCCGAGTTCGTGGAAGGTTTCGACGCCCTCGCCGCCGTCGGTAAGGCGGTCACGATCTTCGGGTCGGCACGCCTGCACGAAGACGATCCCTACTACGCCAAGGCCCGTGAACTGGCCGGCTTGCTGGCGAAAGAGGGCTTTGCCGTGATCACCGGCGGTGGCCCCGGGATCATGGAAGCGGCCAACCGCGGCTGCCATGAGGCCGGTGGACTCTCGATCGGGTGCAACATCGAGCTGCCGCATGAGCAGTCGGTGAATCCTTACGTCGATCTTGGAGTCGAGTTCCGCTACTTCTTCGCTCGAAAGACCATGTTCGTCAAATACGCCGACGGCTTCGCCATCTTCCCCGGCGGGTTCGGGACGCTCGACGAGCTCTTCGAATCGGTCACGCTCATCCAGACGGGCAAGATCCGCCACTTCCCGGTCGTCCTGATAGGGACCGAATACTGGGCCGGCCTGCTGGAGTGGCTCCGCAACGAGGCCGTGGCCCGCGGCGCAGTTGCGCCGCAGGACATGGACCTGGTCCAGTGCACCGACGACATGCACGAAGCCTGCGCGATGCTGACCGCGGCGTACACGGCCCGGGCAGAGGAAGACGCCAGGGCCGCTCGTGCCGACAAGACCGGCAACGCCCGCCGCCGGGACGCCTTCGGGGCTACTCCGGGACGATAGGCAGCTGGGCCTCGAGCCGGCCGCCCCGGATGCGCGCCGGGTAGTGGCGTACGCGGCCGACGCGCGTCAGGCGTCGAGCCTCGGCCTTCTTCGTCGGCGCGTCGGGGCGTGGGTCGCCACCCGGCGCCCCGGGCGTCCACGGGAAGTGGTATTCGCCGTCGGCATCGAGTCCCCCGGTAGTCGGCATCTGGACGGTCTCGCCGGTGCAGAGGTCGAAGCGGCCCTCGTGGAGCGGGCACGCCACGACGCAGCCGTCCAGACTGCCAATCGATAGCGGCGCTGCCATGTGCGGGCAGCGATCCGCCGTCACCACGATGCCGTTCGGCGTCCACGCCACCAGCAGGTCCAGCTCGGCGAGCGTTACGCGCCGCAGCATCCCGGGAACGAGCTCGTCGACGCCGAGCAAATCGAAGAACGGAGCCGTCGCCGCGCCCGGGGCGCGCAGTTCGCGCGGCAGATGCGCGATCACGGCGGTCTCGGCCTTGCCGTCGGCCGGCTGGTTCGCGCCGTCGGTTGCGTCGGCCGCTTCCATCTCGGCCAGATCGTCGGGCGTCATCGAGAACATGACCGCGTCTACCGGTCGATCCTCGCGGTCTGCTTCCCAGTTCCGGACGAGGCCTTCCTTGCGAAAGCCCGCCTTCTCGGCCACCCCCTGGGAGGCCACATTGCCCGGGAGAGTCCAGAGGGCCAGGCGCTCGATCGCCAGGTGTTCGAAGCCCCACGTCACCGCAAGGCGAACGGCTCGGGAAGCCACGCCCTGCCGGCGCGATGCGGGGGCGACCCAATAGCCGATGGCATCACGGCGCGTATTTGGTCCGCGGTGGAGGCCGATCGAGCCGAGCAGATGGTCGTCGGCGGCGTCGACGATCGCGAACTCGAAAGATCCCCCGTCGTGCCATGCCTGGAGCGTCATGAGGACGTAGCGCCGGGCATCGGCTTCGGTGTACGGCACCGGGATCATCGGGATCCAGCGCCGAATTTCCGGGTCCTGGCAGGCCGCCACGATCGCAGGCACGTCCTCGGCGGAGAACTGCCGCAACGACACCACACCGTCGGTGAGCAGGGGGCTCGGCGGACGGATCGGCTCGGTCATGAGCCCAAGTATGCCGCGTCTGCGGTTCGGGGCGAAAAGAAGGCGGGCCGGTGAGGGGGAGCCGGCCCGCCTGAGGTGGTTGCAGAATCGGGGTCGCCGAGAGGCATCCCGCCTCGCCATCTCGCGGACAATCGAAGTCTACCCGAGGAAAGCACCTACTTGCATGGGGAGTCTCATGGCTCGCCGATGGCACGCTTGCGAATCCGGCGTCATGATCGCTTCGGCACGATCCATGGGGCGTTTGGAGTTGGCGCCCGGTGCCGGGAAAGGCTGCGATGCGTTTCGGACTCATGATCGAGGCCCAGCAGGGGCTCAGCTACGCCGAACAGCTCGGCCTGGCCCAGGCCGCCGAACGGCTCGGCTTCGAGGCGTTCTTCCGATCCGACCACTACCGAAGCTTCCCCGGGCCCGTGGGTCTGGCGACCACCGATGCCTGGACGGTCCTCGGCGGCCTGGCCCGCGAAACCAGCCGGATACGGCTCGGTGCCCTGGTGTCGCCGGTAACGTTCCGGCACCCCGGATCGCTGGCCAAGGTGGTGACCACGGTCGACGAGATGAGCGGCGGCAGGGTCGAGCTTGGCGTTGGGGCCGGCTGGAACGAGGTCGAACACGCCGGCCTCGGCCTGGCTTTTCCTGAGATCACGGTCCGGGCCGACATGCTCGAAGACGAGCTGGCAATTCTGCACGGACTATGGGAGGGGCCCGACGGCTGGTCTTACGACGGCAAGCGGTACCAGGTCAAGCAGGCGGATTTCCATCCCAAGCCGGTTCAAGCGCCCCATCCGCCGATCATCATGGGCGGGGAGGGGAGCCCACGGTCGCTCCGGCTCGCAGCTCGCTACGCCGACGAGTACAACATGTCGAGCGCCTCTCCGGAAAGCTGCAGGGAGGCCTTCGGGCGTCTCGACGTCGAGTGCCGCAAGATCGGCCGGGACCCCGGCACAGTGACCCGGTCGGTCATGGCGGGCCTGCTCATGGGTGCGGACGCGGCCGAGATGGACCGTCGCATCCAGGCCCAGCTGGCCATGGTGAGCGCCCCCGGCGACGATCCTTGGCCCTGGCTCGAGACCCGACTCAAGCGCTGGATTGCCGGCACGCCGGACCAGGCCCGCGCGATGGTGGCTTCGTTCGTGGAGGCGGGCGTGCAGCGGATCATGCTTCAGGACATGCTCCCGCGCGATCCGGCCATGGTCGAGCTCGCTGCCGGGGAGCTGTTCGGCCGCATCTGATCGCCGATCCGGCATCCGATCCGGCTCGGCGACGGCTCAGCGACCCGGGGCCGATCGGCCGCCGATGAGGCCGAGCCGTCCGGCCGGCGCGTAGCGGAACCACGCCCGACCCACGAGTGCCGTCTGCGGCACCGGCCCGTAGCGGCGAGAGTCGAGCGAGACGCCGGCGTTGTCGCCGAGCAGCCACGCTTCCCCGGCGGAGAGCGTGACGACGCCCGTCGGCACACGTATCCGGTCCCCGGGGCGGGCGGCGACGCGCTTGATGGCGAGGACGCCGCTCCCAGGCTCGCGGAACAAGACCACGGACCGGCGACGCGGCCAGCGCGTCGGTGTCGGGTCGATGAGAAGCCAGTCACCTGGGGCCAGGGCGGGCATCATGCTTTCTTCGGCCACCGCGACGCGCCAGACCGCGAGCATGGGCAATCTCCGTCTTGACTCGGGCGTCCGCGAGTCCGCCGCCGGGAGTTGGGAGGCGTCGGAGCCGTCCCCCGACGCTCCTCAGCTACTTCTTGGTCGACCAGAAGATGTCGGCGAATTCCTTTACCGCAGCCTCCAGCTCGGCCGCAGCCGCCGCGTCGATGTTCTGCTTGTTCTTGCCCGCGAGCTTGAGGATCTTCCAGACGCGCTCGTGAAGGTCGGGGTAGCGCTCGACGTGCTCGGGCTTGAAGTAATCGCTCCAGATGACCGAAATCTCGTGCTTGACGATCTCGGCGTGCTGCTCCTTCACGGTCACGCAGCGAACGAACTTCTGCCGATCGGCCATATCGGTGCTGCCCGGGGGGAGCTGGCCGATGAGCTCAACCATGCGAGCGACCGTTCGGGCGGCGAGCTCGGCGGCGTGAGGGTCGTAGATGCCACACGGGACGTCGCAGTGGGCGTAGGCGGTCGTGCTGGGCTTCAGCCAGCGCAGGACTCGTGACATGGGTTTCCTCCGAGCTCGGGATAGAGGGCGAGGCGGGATAGCAGGCAGCTTCGTGGACCTCGGCCGGTTCCAAGTGTTGGTGGGCTCGTCGTGCGTGTCAATCGGGCGAGGCGTGCGATCCGACCCTCGCGCCCGACGTCGAACCCAACCGTCGCGTCTCCACACAAAATACAAGTAGCCTGATGCTCTTTCAGTTTCGCTTAAGGGAGTGAAGGCAGATTCTCGGCAGAACGTCGTTCTCGCGGATGGAGTTGTCTGCGGAAGACGGCAACGGGCAGCGATGGGAGCATGGGACTACTTCGATGGACGGCACTCCGGCGACGTATGTGGGAAGCTCTGGTCAAGCCATGACCTCAGCCCCTGCTCGCAAGAGCCGCCGCGTACCCGTTCCCCGCGTTTGGCCGATCCAGGCCAACGACGTTTACGCGTTTCTGGCCGGCAACGCCCTTCTGATTCTCGGAATGTGGGTCCGGCACGGCAACCTGAGCGATCTCTCGACGGCCGCCGGAACGGTCATCGCTGCCGGCGAGCTGACCGCCCTGTATGGCACTTATTTGATCCTCATCCAGCTCGTCCTGATGTCCCGCAATCCCTGGCTCGACCAGATCTTCGGACAGGACAGGGTCACCCAGGCACATCGCTGGGTTGGTTTTGCGGCGGTGTGGTTGCTGCTGGCGCACGGTGTGCTGACCACGGTCGGCTACGCCATGAGCGACAACAGCTCGCCCGTCGGGCAGTTCCTCTCATTCATCGCGAGCTACCCGTACGTGCTCTGGTCGATCGTCGGGATGGTCATCCTGATCGCGGTGGCCGTCAGTTCGGTCAAGGCCGCGCGCAAACGAGTCTCATACGAGACCTGGTACTCGATCCACCTCTACGCCTACCTTGCAATTGCCCTGGCGTTCCTTCATCAGCTATTCGTCGGTGTCGACTTCACCACCGACCAGGTGGCCAGCCTGTACTGGATTGCCCTGTACGTACTGGCTTTCGGGACGCTCTTCGTCTTCAGGTTCGGGCAGCCGATCGCGGTGTCGGTGCGCCATCGGATGCGCGTCGCCAACGTGGTCCAGGAAGGCCCCGGCATCGTCTCGATCTACCTTACCGGCCGCGATCTGGACCGGCTGGCGGTTCGCGCCGGCCAGTGGTTCCGGCTTCGCTTCATGACGGTCGACGGCTGGTATCGAGCCCATCCGTTCTCGATCTCAGCGGCACCGAACGGTCGCTACCTGCGCTTCACGGTCAAGGATCTGGGCGACTACACGAGCCACCTGCAACATGTCCGAGTCGGCACGGTCGTCTTCGTCGAAGGTCCGTACGGCGTCTTCACCGGCGCCCGGCGAACGAAGGCGCGCGTTCTGCTCGTGGCCGGCGGGATCGGGATCACGCCTCTGCGAGCGTTGCTCGAAGAGCTCCCGGCCGCCCGAGGAAACCTGACCCTTGTCTACCGCGCCAGCGGCCCCGAGGACGTCGTCTTCCGCCACGAACTGGACCAGCTCGCCGAATTGCGTGGAGCGACGATCCACTACGTGGTGGGCAAGCGTGGCTCGCGCGAGGTTCCGTCCGATCCTTTCGAGCCGAGAGAGCTTCGCAAGCTCGTGCCCGACCTCAAAGACAGAGACATCTACGTTTGCGGACCCACCGGAATGATGGAACGCGTGCTCGGCACACTCGAGCGGCTCCGCATCCCCAAATCCCAGATCCACTACGAACGCTTCGCGTTCTGATAAGGAGAGCCCCAGATGCCGAAGCGGGCCATGATCGCCAGTCTTCTCACCACCGCCGCCTTGATCCTGCTCATCAGCTTCAAGACGCCGGCCGCCATGACCTTCGGAACGGGCGGCAACGCACCGGTCGTCATCCCGTCCACGGCGCCGGGGGCCACGGGCCAGCAGGTCACGTCCGGGCAGGGCGCCACCGGGCAGCAGGCCACGACCCAGCCGGCCACGGGCGCCAAGGGCACGTTCACCGGCCAGAAGACCGGGACGGCGGTGCAGATCCCGTTCGGTACCGTTCAGGTCCAGGTGACGTTCCAGAACGGCAAGATCACCGACGTTCAGCCGGTCCAGATGCCGAGCGACTAGCAACATTCCGCGGAGATCAGTTCGGTCGTCGCGCCGATGCTGCACGACGAGGTCCTGCAGGCCCAGAGCGCCCAGGTGAACACGATTTCGGGCGCGACCTACACGAGCATGGGCTACCTGCAGTCCCTCCAGTCGGCTCTCGATCAGGCCGCGGCTGCCTAGACTTCCACGGCACCTGCGCCGAGTTCTACGGCGCCCAGGACGTCATCGAGATGTCCCCGCTGGTGACGTTCGGATCGCCGACGCACGGCGGAATTCCGCCCATGTCGGTCGCCGACGCAGTCGTGGCGATTTCCGTGCCGGTGCCCGGCATCACGAACGCGACCCTTATCGGCGGCACGATCGTGGGGGCATTGCAGAGGTTGTCGGTCTTGACCTCAGTGGATAGCGAGGCGCCCGCCGGGACGGTGATCGACGCGGACGAGCCGGCCGCGGCGCCGGTGATCAGGGTCGTTCCGTCGCCGTTGAGCAGGAGCGGCTGCGATTTGGCCTTGACGATGCAGTCGGTCGATCCTCCGTTGGTGAGCGTGAACTTGGCCTGTCGCTGTCCGGCGGCGCCCTGCCAGTAGTTCCCGGAATCGGCCGTGATGTCGATCGCGACGCTGACCGCGGCACATGGCCCGATGGTCGGGCTCGGAGTAGGCGTCGGCTGCGGCGTGGGCGTTGCCTGGGCAGAGGACACGCTCGTCGGGCCGCTCGGCAATGTGGCCGTCGGCGGCGAGGTGGGTGAGCCGCTCGCCATCGCCAATTCGGTCGGCGATGTACTGCCGCAGGCCGCTACCAGCACCAGCGAGATCAAGCCCGGAGCCAGCCGGCGGATTGGTCCGGAACCGAAAATGTCCGGCATCGTCCTCTCCTGAGCGGTCGAAGATCACAGCCTAGCGCATCGCGCCGGCGGCTCGCGGCGAACGCCCGGCGGGCGAAGGCCCCAAGGCGGCTCGATGCACATCTCGAAGGAGTGAGCGCGCGCCGGGACACGGATGCGGCCGCCCGGGTATCATCCATCCGATGAGCGACGAGGGACTGACGCCGTTCGAACAGGGCACCGCAGCCTGCCCGTTTATCGCCTTCGAGGACGATCGCGATCATCGCGCCGACCGGCCCGACTACCGGCACCGCTGTTTCGCCTCGTCCCAACCCGAGCCTCGCGCCCTGCCGCACCAGGAACGCTACTGCCTGTCGGTCGGTTTCCCGCAATGCCCCGTCTTCCTGGACTGGGCCCGTCAGGAAGCCGCAGCGATAAGCCCCTCGGCGCGGCGGCCCCCCGCCGCATACGCTTCTCCGGAAGAGCCGGTCGACAGAGCCGCCGGGATCGAGGCGGAAGCGCCGGCCTTCCTGGCTGCGAGACCCCGCCCGACCGTACCGGACGAGGCAGCCACTCAGCCGACCCGTAAGACCCCCGAGCCCGTCGGCGACCTGTGGGGCTACAAGGGTGACGTGAAGCGGCCGGCAAGCGACGGGGCGGCAAGTCTCGCCGGCGTGGCCGGTTCCGCCGGCTCCGCCGGCTCGATTCTGGGTTCGTCGCCTGCGCAGAGCCAGAGCGGCTCTCGCGGCACGCCGCCGATCAATCCCTCGAACGCTATGGCTAGACCGGCCGGCAGCCATCCCGCGTGGGAACGTCCCGCCAAGGCGGAAAACTTCCCGCGATTGCGCAGCCGGGACGAGCGGTCGAGCAACTCACCGCTTCTGCTCGCCATGGTGGGCGTGGCAATTCTGGTCGTGTTCCTGTTCGCCTGGCCTTTCCTGAGCGGTTCCGGCAACAAGGCTCCGGTGGCAACTCATACGCCGACCGCCACGGCCAGCGTGTCCGCGTCCCCGACGACCTCCGCGGCACCGACGTCCACGCCCGGCCCCAGCGGTCCGTACACCGAGTACACGGTCCAGTCGGGCGACACGCTCTACTCGATCGAACTCCACTTCAACGTGACCCAGGAAGCGATCCTGGCGCTCAACCCGCAGATCACCGACCCCGCGGTAATCCATCCCGGCGACACGATCAAGATCCCGAACCCGGGTGCGGCCCCTTCCGCGAGCGCGAGTACTTCGGCCAAGCCGAGCTAGCGCGTTCTTCGATAGGGCGGCCAAGGCAGCCACGAGATCCGCTGGAACATTGAGGGCGTAGCCAGGCCGACCACTCCGGTGCCGTTGCCGCGTCCGCGCCCCTGCGCCCTGCGCTGCGGGTCCGTCAGCTCGGCGTGAAGTTGATCGCCGTTATCTTGCCCGCCTCCACCCGGAAGCTCGAGTCGAGATGCTGCGTCGGCGCCCCGGGCCGGATGACAAGCAAATTGGCCTGGTACGTATTGCCCATCTCACGCACGTCGCCGGGAATCATGCGAAATCCCGGCTCCGCTCGAAGGAACCAGCCGCCGACTTCGCGGAGGCCTCGCAGCGTCCGGGCGTTGTCGCCCACGTGCACGCGCAACTCCGCCTTCTCGTCCATCAGCGCAACCGCGCCCTCTCGATTGCCGGAGTTAAGCAGGTCGAAGAATTGTTCCATCGTATCGACAGCACCCATGGCGCGAGTTTAGCCCGGATCGACAGGCCGCCGCTTGGAGTGCCGGATGCCGCCCCGGTTCGGTGGACTCAGAAGCCGCCGCCGGCTCCGCCGCCGCCACCACCGCCGCCACCACCGAAACCGCCCCCACCGCCGCCTGCGCTCGAACCGATCGTGCCGAGGGACGACATCATCGAGCCGATGTCCGGGATCGCGCTGGCGGAGAAGAGCCCGCCGGTGTTGGCGCCGCCGCCACCCGCGCCGGCGACGCCGCCTGCCATTCCGGGGCCGTAGAACCACATCGGATACCAGCCCGCCTGGCGCCCCGATGCCATGCTGGCGCCGACCGTCTGGCCGAGCAGCGTCTCGATTTCGGAGTTCAGGCCGAGCGCCACGCCCCAGGCCATCGCCGCATCCGGAGTCGTCACCCAGGGCAGCGGCTTTCGTGCGACTACTTCGTCCATCGACTGCGACTGGGCCATCGTCTTCTGCAGCGTGCGCCGGTAGGCGGCGAGCATCGCTTGCAGCATCGCCCCTAGGCGAGTGCGGCAGGGCATGAACCACGCCGTGATCCCGGTAATGACTGCGGCGATGAGCAGCGCCCCACCGCCCAGGAACCCGCCGCTCGCATCGAGATAGATCGTCCAGACCAGCAGCGGTATCGCGACCATCGCCTCAACGACCCCGAGCGCGATCCAGGTCAAGACGACGCGGGTGGGTTTGCCCGACAGCCAGCCCTTCTGAACCGCCAGGGTTTCGAGATCGCCCTTGACCCGTCCGACAGCCGGGGCCAGTTCTCTCGCTTTGGCGATTGGGACGAAGCCGTCGGGAGCCGTCCAAGTGCTGACGGCTTCGAACAGCCCCGCTTCCGGGGTGTCGATTCGTTCCGACTTGCCCGTGCTGCCGATGCTCGTCGTCTTTCTGCCCAACGGCCCCGGCTTCTGGCGAAACTGGAGCAGGCCGCGTGAGGCGAGATCGACCATGGCAGCCGAAACGGTTCGATTCGACGCCCGGTCGTCCATCAGCACGGTCGCCATTGCCGGCGTCAATCCCTCGGGCGGGGCCGGCATGAGGACCGAATCGTCGTCGACATATACGGGATCGCGGCCGTGCGTGTACCAGTTGAACAGCACGAACGCCACCAACATCACGGCGAGCACGAGCACCGCCACGCCGATCGCCGCGTTCAGGATGCGGGCCTGGTTCAGGGCGGCTGCGTGCTCCGGCGTGGCGGCCGACGCCACCTGGCCGAGAGCTGCGGCCAGCGCCCCGTCGAAGTCGCCGGCGACCAGCAGAGGCTTCATGTCGTTGTCGTAGATCGACTGGCGGTCGGAGTTGGTCAGATAGGCCGCCATGAAGCCGCTGCCCGCATACAGGCTGACCTCGCCGTGGCGGCGGTTGTCCTGCATGTCGAAGAGGATCACCAGGCCGTCGTCGAAGCCCTTGCGGCCGACCCCCCACTGGTTCATCAACGCCAGCGCATCGGCATTGGCAAGCTCGATGGTGTCGCTCTGCGGCTTGACCTGGGTGAAGACGGCGACCTGGGCGCCGGAGCGGGCCTCGATGGCTCGAATGGTCGCCTCGGCCTGGGCCACGGCCGGTGCCGAGAAGATGCCGGCGTAGTCGTAGACCCTCTGGCCGTCCACGGCAGGCGGATACGGCGGGCCATCAGTGAATGCCGCAGGCTGGGCCGCGGCGGCGGTGGCCAGGCCGCCGGCCATGAGCAGGAACCAGACGAAGGCTCCGGAGATTCCCAGCCACGCGACACGGCCCCGACTGCGCATCTCGACCCTCCCTGGTTTCTCAGGCGCTTTCGCGACCGCGGAGCCGGCGGACGAGCTCGGCGGCCAGCTCGTACCGGCCGAAGCTGGGCATGATGTACGTGCCCTGGACCTCCCTGCCGACGCGCTCGAGGAGCTGCAGCGACATCTCCAGGCCGACCTCGGCGCCCCGCCCCCCGGCCGCGTGCATCGCCGCTCGCTGTTCGTCGGGGATCGTGATGCCCGGCACCTCGTGGTGCAGGAATTCGGCGTGGCGGGCGCTGTGGAGCGGCAGAACGCCTAGCAGGACGGGCACGGGGAAGCCGTCCTGGCCGAAGCGCTCGCGCGCCCTCGCCAGCATCGCCTCGACTTGCCCCGCGGCGTAGAGCGGCTGGGTCATGATCAGGTCGGCGCCGGCGGCCAGCTTGCGCTCCAGGCGAGCCCATTCCTTGCCCGGGTCCACGGCGGTGGGGTCCAGGGCGCACGCGACGGTGAAGCTCGCGGCCTGCCCGATCGAGCTGCCGACGCGATCCTCGCCGCGGTTCAGCCCGCAGATGATCTCGATCAGACCGATCGCGTCAACGTCCCAGACGGCGGTTGTGGTGGGTCGGTCGGCGACCCGCGGCGGGTCTCCGGTCAGGGCCAGGATGTTTCGGATGCCCAGCGCGTGGACCCCGAGCAGCTCGGCCTCCAGGGCCATGATGTTCCGGTCCCGCGTCGTGAGATGGATCAGGCTCTCCAGACCGAGCTCGTTCTGGAGCCCGAAGGCGACCGCCATCGCCCCCATCCGCACCCGGCCCGTCGCGGAGTCGCTGACGTTGACCATGTCGACGCCGGCGCCCTGGAGCAGGCGGCCCGCCTGGATCGTTCGCTCGATCCGGATCGAGCGCGGCGGGTCTATCTCGACCGAGATCACGAACTCCCCGCCGGCGAGCTTGCGAGCCAGGCCCGATGGCGCCGCCGCGGAATTGTCCGCGCCCTCGCTGCTGGGGGTACGCGGCGCCGAAGCCGCCGCGGCATCGTCTTCGCCGGCGCCATCTGCCGCGGGAGCCTCCTCGACAACGCGGCCGCCGCCCTCGGCGCCGAGGGCATCGATCAATTCGCGCATCGCCCGGGTGTGTTCCGGCGTGGTGCCGCAGCAGCCGCCGACTATCGTCGCCCCGGCGGCGAGCATGCGCGGGACCATCTCGCCGAAGTACTCCGGGTCCGCGGAATACACGAACCGGCCTTCGATCCGCCGTGGCAACCCCGCATTGGGCATGATCGATCGGGCCAGCGTCCCGGAAGGCCGACCCGTCCGCACGAGCGCCTCCAGGCAGACCAGCGGACCCGCGCCGCAATTCACCCCGACCGAGTCGACCCCGGCCGAGGCGAGCGCCGCGGCGGCCGTTTCCGGCGTGGCGCCGTCGCCGGCCACGAAGTCCTCGCCGAAGGTCATCTGGGCGACGATCGGCAGGGCGCAGGATCGCTTGACCTCCTCGACAGCCAGCAGCAAGGTCTCGAGGTCGCCGAACGTCTCGAGGACGAACATGTCGGCGCCGCCTTCGAGCAGGCCCTCTATCTGTTCGCGGAAAGCGGCCCGGGCAATGCCGGGATGTGGTCGCGGCCGGCCGGGCATCCCGGCACCGAGCGGCCCGATCGAGCCCGCCACCAGGGCCTCTCGACCGGCCGTGTCGCGAGCTTCGCGCGCCAGCTGGGCCCCGCGCCTGTTGATCTGGGCCGCGTGCTTCTCGAGGCCGTAATCGGCCAGCCGGAACCGGTTCGCGCCGAAGGTGTCCGTCTCGATCGCGTCCGCGCCGGCTTCGAGGTATTCGCGATGGATCGTCGAGATCAGCTCGGGATGACTCAGGACGAGCTCATCCAGGCAGGCACGCTGGGGAATTCCGCGGCTGTAGAGGAGCGTGCCCATCGCGCCGTCGAACAGCAACGGCCTGCGACGCAGCATCATCCGGAACCGCTCGCGCTCGGTCAGCGCCCCCGGGCGCTCGGCCATGGCCCCCCACGTACGACTCCCGGCGGCAGCGAAGATGGGCGCCGGGAGGACAGGCATGCCTAAAGCGTAGCGGTTCGACGAACGCCGGCACAAGGCGCCGGCACCTTCCGGATGTGGGTCGCGCTGCCGGCAGTGGGCGGGCCCGGGGCAGCCGCCGGGATCCCCGACGGCGGCTCAAGCTCCGGACTAGAGGCCGAGGATCTTGCGCGGGACAAGCAGCAGGTCAAGAGCCGTGGCGACGACGCTTATGACGATCGATGCGACCACGGCGACCCCGATGGCCTCGTAGCCCCAGGTCGGCGGATACCCACCAACGCTGAAGACGATGTTGATCGTGTCGTGCGCCTGACTGACGAGCCAGGCCGTCCCCAGGAGCATCCCGGCGTTGATGACGAACGCAACCAGGCCCATCGTCATGAACCCGATCGGCATCGCCAGAACCTTGAGGATCGGCTTGAGGTAGCTGTTGACCAGGGCGAAGACGAGGGCGATCAGAGCGATCTTGGCCCAGTCGTCGGGCTTGCCCTTGTCGAAGACGAGCCTGAACTCGGGGACGACGTTCGCCGCGGCGAGAAGCGCGACGGCGTTTACGGCGATCTTGACGAGGAGATCGAACACCTGCGATTCCTCCGAGGCTGAGCGCCGCGTGACAGGGCGGCATGTGCAGACCGATGCTAGCGCCCGAGTCCGGTCGCTGCCGGGAGTTCGCGCGCATGCGACCGGTACACACAGTGGCGTACACGCCCTGCTGGCGTCTCCTCGCTACACTCCGACCAAGGCAAGGAGAAGAGAACTCATGTCGCTGTTCTCGGATCGATTGGACGCGTTCCTCGAGCAGTTCTTCCGGCTCAATCCCGTCGCGGCGACAGCCATCGGCAGTCACGGTCACGACGGCGATTGGCCCGATCTGTCCGAGGCCGGCCGCGCCGCACGTCTCGACTTCGCCACTCGCTGGCAGGCCGAGCTTCGAGCGATGCCCGATTTCGAGCTTTCCGACGACGACCTGATCGATCGCGATCTCCTCCTCTCCGAACTCGCCGCGATGCGCTTCGAGGACACCGATCTGCGCGAGGGGGCCTGGGACGCGCTCGGCTACGTGTATCTGCTGGGCGGCGGCATCTTTCCGCTGCTGGCGCGCGAATTCGCGTCGCTCGCCACCCGTCTTGGTTCCGTGGCCGCGCGCCTGGAGGGCGTCCGGACGCTGGTGATGGAGGCCCGCCGCGAATTGGGCAGTGTGCCGTCGCGGCCGGTATCTCAACTCCACCTCGACATGGCGCGAAAGCAGCTGCCCGGCATCGTGGCCCTCGTAGAGGACGCTGTCGCCCAGGGCGAAGTGGCCGTCGACCAGCCGGGCGTTGCCGAGCTGCTGCCGCGCCTGCGTGCCGCCGCTGCCGACGCCATCGACGCCATCGCCCGGCTGGACCGGCACTTCCAGGACAGCTACGTTCGCTCCGACGGCGACGGCCGACTCGGACCCGAGTTGTATGCCGCCAAACTGCGCCACACCCTCCGGTCCGATGTCACAGGCGACGAGATCCTGGCGCACGCGAATGTGGAGTACGTCGCGGTCCGGGCCGAGATGATCCGCATCGCCAGGGCCATCTGGAGCGACTGGGTCCCCGGGGAGCCGCTCCCGACGACCGCGAGCGACGGCAGCCAGGAGGCGGCCGACTCACGGGTTGTGGCCGCCGTCACCGCCGCGATCGGTCGAGCCCATCATCCGGCCGACCAGCTCGTGGAGTACTGCCGGGAGAGCTACCGCGGCATCGTCGAGTTCTGCCGGAGTCACGACATCATCACCGTCCCGGACGAGCCGCTCGAGATCGACTGGACGCCGCCCTTCCTGCGCGAATACGCCGGGGCCATGCTCGACTCGCCGGGCCCGCTCGACAAGGGGCAAAAGACGTTCTACTTCGTAACGCCGCCGCCCGAGGAGTGGTCGGCCGAGCAGGTGGAGTCGTTCCTGGCCGAGGAGAACGACCGTCAGATCGACCTGACGACGATCCACGAAGGTTCGCCCGGCCACTATCTGCAGCTCGTCTACTCCAACCGCTGCCCGTCGATGGCGCGCGCCGTCTTCGGCAGCGGCGTCTTCATCGAAGGCTGGGCGGTCTACGTGACGCAGGTCATGATGGACCTGGGCTTCCACGCTGGAGACCAGGCGCTGATGCTGATCCACTGGAAGTTCTACCTGCGCGCGATCACCAACGCGATGATCGACGTCGGGATCCACGCGGGCTCGATGACCGAGGCCGAGGCCATGGACCTGATGGTCCGCGGCGGTTTCCAGGAAGAGTCTGAGGCGCGCAAGAAGTGGGATCGCGCCCGGCTCACGTCCACTCAGCTGTCCACATACTTCGTCGGCTCCATGGAGATGTGGCGACTGGAACGGGCGCGACGCGAGCGAGCGGCTGTCGCGGCGGGGGACCCGCGGGGCGCGGCGGCGGTGCCCGAACCGAAGGTCGTCGGCGGCTTCGGCGAGACGCCGGGCTTCTCCTACAAGGAGCACCTGGAATCGGTCATCGCCCACGGCTCGCCGCCCATGCCGCTTATCCGGCGGATCCTGCTCGGGGAGTAGGGTCCGGCAAGCGCAATCCAGAGCAGGCGATCGTAGTGAAGTGGCCAAACCGGATCGGGCAGATCTTGGCCTCTGGCGCGGAACGTCGAACAGGCCAAGCAGAGCGGCCATCCCGAGCCGGAGCTACTGTCGAAGCTCGCCCGAGTCATCTCCGGCGAGGGCAGGATCGATGAGTTGGCCGACCTTAGGGCCTGGAACTGAGACTGACCGACCTCGAGTCAAGCCCGGGCCGCGGGCTCGAGCTTGTCGACCTGGTAGCCGGAGGATTCCCCGGCGTGGGCCAGGACGGCGGTCAGGCGATCTGCTTCGGCGAGGCGCGCGGCGAGCTTGGCTGGAGTGAGACTCTTGTCGGCGACCGCGGCGAGCGAGTCGAGGGCGAGCATCCACCACAGGATCTGCTCGAACGATTCGCGATGGAACCAGCTGACGCCTTCCCAGGCGTTGACCCTGATGTAGGGGCGGACTGCTTCGTCGGCGAGAAGGGCGCGGACCAGGGCGGGCGCCCGATCCGCGGCCGGTAGATCGGCGACGGAACTCGGTAGCGGAAGCCGCCGCAGCAGCCGAATGAGTGCTACCTGCTTCCATGCCGCCGCCTCGTCCAGGCCGAGCTCGCGGAAGACGTTGGCGATGATCGGGCCCAGCTGAAGCTCCTCGATCGGAGACGGACCCGCGCCCGCGCCCACCGCGGAACGCTCGGTCGCCGCGACCTCGGTCATCGCCTCGGAGACCAGATGGCCGAATAGCGCCGCCCACGTCTCCGGTTCGGCGAGACCCGCACGCAGCCTTTCGGCTGCAGCCACGGGCAGGCGCATGGCGGCGTCCACGGCCGCGCGGAATGACGTCTTTGCGGCTGTTACGTCGCCGCTCGCCGCCGTAACTTCGACCAGCGCTGCGAGGACCAGCCCGACCGAGGCCTCGATATCGTCGAGGTACCCGGCGACCTCGGCCGCGGTCGGCGGCACGATGGTGGCCGGGGTGGGGCCGGGGATAAGCGCCGGGGACACTGCCGCCTTGGGCTTACCGCCGCTGCCGACCCCGCGCGCGACGCCCAGTTGGATCAGCCGCCGCAGCGCGCCGCTCTCCGCGAGAGCGCGGACCGCGGCATGCAGGGGCGCCAGCTGCATCTCGCGGAGGGCCGATCCGATGCTCGGCACGCCGGCGCCGCCGAGCCGCTCCGCCAGCCGGCGCAGCTGCCCGGACGGGCCGTCGGCCATCTCGTGGATGTCCAGGAAGACCTGGCAGCCGTAGGCGTGCAGCTCGACGAAGAAGCCGTCGCGGCACAGGTCGGCCGAGCTGCGGATGAATTCCAGGCCCGAGCGCTGCTCGCGCAGGAGGGTGAACCAGTCGCCGTCCGGGTGCAGGCCGAGCCCCTCGCCCAACGATCGCTGCATCTGCCGGCGCCCGCCGCCTCCGTCCGGCACCGAATACGAGGCCGAAGTCTTGATCCAGCCCTTCGCCTCGGCATAGCGGTTGTGATACACGACCAGGCCGCGCTCTTCGCCGACCCGGTTCGAATAGGCGAAGACATCCTCGTTGACCCAGCCGCCCGGGTCGTAGAAGTCGTAGAGCAGGAAGTCGTGGACGTCGGCGAAGAGCCAGCGGCGATGGAAGAGTGGGAAGATTTCGCGCTCGTGGCGCTCGATCAGCCAGCCGTCGAGCTCTTCGTCGCGATAGGCGCGGCGATATTCCATGCCGTATTTCTCGGCGAAGCCTTCGATCTGGCCGTGCCCGATCATCGGCAATCCAGGCATGGTGGCCAGCAGCGTTGCGACGCCGAAATACTTGTCGCCCTTGCCGAACTGGTCGACCGCGGTTCGCTCGTCGGGGTTGCTCATGAAGTTCACGTAACGCTTGAGGACCTCGGGGTCGAACTCGAGCGTGTCCTTCATGACGCGCCGGTAATTCGCGTTCTCCTCGTCGCGGAGCATGTTCATGAAGGCGCTGTTGTAGACGCGGTGCATCCCGAGCGTCCGGACGAAATAGCCCTCCAGGAGCCAGAACGCCTCGGCCAGCAGCAGCGTGTCTGGGACCTCCTGCGCCACGCGATCCACGACCTCGCGCCAGAACTCGTTCGGCATCGCGGCATCGAAGGCGGCGCGCGTCACGGCATGCTCGGCGCGCGAAGGGATGGCCCCGCCCTGACCCGGCTCGGGGAACCACAGCCGCTGGATGTGCTTGCGGGCGAGGGTCATGGCCGCGTCGAAGCGGATGATCGGGAACTTGCGCGCGACGTGGAGGATCGTCTGGATAACGGCTTCGCGAACTTCGGCCTTGAGGTAATCCAGCTGTGCGGTGTCGTTCCAGGGCATGCTGGTGCCGTCGTTGCCGTGGTAGATGAAGCGCGCCTCGCCGGACCAGTTGTCGGTGCGCTTGAAGACGACCGCGGCGTCGGAAGCGTCCCAGTAGTGGTCTTCGATCTGGATGGTCACGCGGTCGTCGTCGGAGAGGTTCCCGCCGCTGAATGAATACGAGGGATAAGGCGAGTCGGGCAGCTCGAGGAACCAGTCGGGGTGCTCGATGACCCACTTGGAATCGATGCCCATGTGGTTCGGGACCATGTCCGAGCTGAGACGGATGCCGCGCGACCAGCAGCGATTGCGCAGGTTCTCGAACGCGGCCTCTCCGCCCAAATCCGCCGCAATCGAGTAGTCCATGAGCGAGTAGGCCGAAGCCGCGGCGTCGGGATTGCCGCGCCACTGCTTGATCTTCTGGCTCGCGCGGCTGCGCTCCCACAGGCCGATCAGCCACAGCCCGGTGAAGCCGCGGCGAGCGAGGGAGTCCAGCTCTTCGTCGGGGATTTCGTCGAGGCGGCCGATGCTGCGGCCGTAGCGCTTGGAGAGCTGGTCGAGCCAGACGTACGTGGTCTTGGCCATCAGGACGACCCGCGGCATCCATTCGCGATCCTGGCTGAAGCGCTCGTACTCGTTCTCGATGCCGCCGAGCCCGGGGCCGTGGACGGGCGCGCCGGGACCCGGAGTCGGGTTCATGCGCATCCACAGCGCCACTTCCTCTTCGTGGAGGACGTCGAGCGAGACAACGAGGCGATCGAGGAAACGGGCCAGCAGCAGGCCCCAGCGCTGGCGCATGTACCGTAGCTGGCCGGCGAGTGAGTCGGGCTCGGCCAGAGCCGGCGCCCGCAGAAAGGCGATCAGCGTCATGTTCTCCGGCCCGAACCGCGGCTGGGTCTCGAAGAACTCCTGCATGCCCTTGACCAGATCGGCGTAGGCGGTCCGCTGGTCCAGGGGAGTGTCGTCGAACAGCTCGTCGAAGATGGCGAAGGCTGGGTTTGCGTTGGCCAGCCACAGCATCAGCAGCTCTTCGAGCGCGATCTCGCGGTTGGCCCGGCCTTCGGTCGTGCCTGCGAGGTACGTCGCCGCGTCGCTGCCGTCGAGGTAGACGGCCAGCGGCGGGAAATGCTCGACGAAGACGGCCAGTGCCTGGTTCAGCCGAGTCGGCTCGAGGCGGGCCGCCAGGGCATCGAGCGCGGCCGTCATCGCTGTCGGATTTACGGTCGTGCGGTACAGCTCGACGGCGTAGTGGAGGATCTCGTCGATCAGGCCCATGGCGTTGAGCTGGCCGGTCTGCACGACGGGCTGTGGGAAGCGCGAAGTATCGCGGCGGTCGTTCATTCGCTTGGCGAATAGCCTCGCCGCCGGGAAGTTCGGGATTATCGCGTTGCCGCTGCTCTGGAAGAGCGCCTGGTCGAATTCGTAGCGGTCGCGCGCCGCCTTCGAGACATGAAACTCGAATGCCACGGGTTGCTCCGAACTGCGAGCGAAGGTGCTGCGGACCGAGTCTAGCAGGCCGACGTGGCGGGGCGGCCCAGGAGGGCTCAAGCCAGCGGCTGGCCCGCCTCGGCGAGGGCTTCGAAGTAGATCGACGCGCCGTCGATGCGACGCGATGGGGACGTGAAAAGCGCCAGATCGTCGACGAAGCGCTCCTCGAGCCTCGTTCCCGCGGCGCCGTCCATCATCCGCGCGGCCCGAGCGCCGCACATCAGGACCTGCTTGGTCTCCGGCCGGATCGGGTCGTCCCAGAACCAGCCGTCGCTGGCGAACATCGCCAGTCTCCAGTGCTGCGCCTCGAGGAGGGTGAGCAGCCCGTTCCGCTGCGCGGCGTCGGCCAGCGGCAGGCGCCGGGCCACGAAATCCTCGCCGGTAGCCGCCCCGGACACCACGTCCACGTAGGCGTCGCGTGCCTGCCAGAGGCTCGACGCGTCCATAAAGTCGGCCGCGAGGCCCTCGGCGACCGTGTCGATCGACGACGCGAGCCGCTCCATTGCGGCGCGGAGTGGGCCTTTCCAGCGGCCGTCGGCGGCATCAGGGCACTCGGCGGTCCAGCGCAGCACGCCGTGGTGGCAGCTCCACGAAGTCCGCTCGGCGATGTGTGTGGCCGGGAACTTGCTCGGATGCGTGCCGCCGATGACCTGGCCGATGGTCGTCACGTCGAAGCCCCGGTCGGGCACGCCTTCGCCCGGGTTCACGAGGCGGGCGAGGAACAGATCCCGGAATTTCTGATGGTGACCGTACAGTTCACCGTCGGTGGCGATGACGGCGAGCGTCGGCGTTCCATCGGGGAAGCCCGGCCCCGCGAACCTCGGCAGGATCCGGTCCCGCGCAAATGCGTCGGCGTCCATCGTGGCGTCGGCCTCGAACGAGGCGGCGGCGGAGAGGGCGGCGTCGTAGAAGACGATCGCGATGGCCTGGCCGCCGCCCAGATCCACCCGATACGGCCGGCCCGTGTCGATGCGCCAGTCGGCCGCCTGCCATGGAGCGAGGATCGTGTACTGGATCCGTTCCTCGGCGAGGATCCGGAGAGTGGGCATGTCCACCGCAGTCTCCGGCAGCCAGATCCCCGTCGGCCGCCGGCCGAAACGGAGCTCGAAATCGCGCAGTCCCCAGCGGATCTCCGTTCGGCGATCGGCCAGGGACGCGAGCGGCAGGATCGCGTGGTGGTAGGCCTGCGCCAGGGCGTTGCCGCAGTCGGGGTCGAGGCCGCTGTTCGGCAGGTCGGAAGCAGCGAACTTCTCCATGACGGCGGGGTCGTGGGTGGCGAGCCAGCCGGCCAGCGTCGGTCCGAGGTCGTAGGAGATGTGGCGCAGGTTGCCGCGCTCGGCGTTGGGCTTGTAGCACTCGGCGTCGATGCGCGCGTTCCAGTCGCGGTATGGCGCCGCCGCGGCCTGCGGGGCGATCTCGCCGCTGAACGGATCGCGCCGCTCGGGCTGATAGAAGTGTCCGTGGATGGCGAGCTTTGGGCGACTCACTCGGCGGATGGTACCGGAGAGCGAGGCCGGCGGTAGACCCCGAAGGTGGTAGGGCCGAAGCGCGTCGGCCCGGCTGCTGCGCCGCCTGCTCGCCTCTGATGCGGCGCGTGCCCTGTGCCGGCGCTTGCCTACCGCGCCTCTTCGGCCGCGCGATCGCGGCTCTGGCGCGCGGCGAAGGTCACCGTGAAGGTCCGCTCCTCGCCGGCGGCGAGTGCAACCGGCCACCGGAACAGCAGGGAGCTGCCCTGGTAAGCGCGCTCGAAACCGCCTTCGGAGTTGGAGACCGTTTCGACGGGATACCACGTCAGGTCGGCCGACGGCTCCATCGAGGCTTCGATTCGAACGCCCTCGAAGTCATTGCCGAAGACGATGCCCGACGACTTCGGCAAGGAGCCGGCGGCGTCATGCGGCGTCCGAACTCCCTCCGCCGCTTCGTAGTAAGCGGCGGGATTGTGGCCGCCGCCGAGCAGGTTGACGTTCCACTCGATCGCCAGTTCGAATTCGAGCGGCCGGTCCGCGCGGCTGGCGAGTGTCGTCGTCAATTCCAGGGTCGGATCGGCCCGCCCGCCGCCGAACCGGAACGTCTTCTCGACCAGGAGTGGCTGCGGCGATCCGTCGACCACGACCGAACCCGCGCGCCGGGCTGCCACCACGCGGTCGGAGAGAGTGTCGAGGACGAAGGGCGCGTCGACGAAGTCGCCCAGCTCGAGGTAAGTCGCCCCTGCGAAGTCGCGCCCGACTGTGCCGCCGCCCGCAGGCAGCAGATGCACGATACCGCTGCGCCGCTCGTGGCGGTCGTAGCGGAGGAATGCCGCGAGCCCCGGCTCCTTGGAGGTGGCGCTGTCATGGATCGACTTGGGGCCGCCTGAGGCGGCGGCCACGGCGTCGGCGCCGGCGGCCTCGCCCAGGGCAGCCACTTCGGCCTCTCGATCGCGTGCGACGAGGCGCTCGTGGTAAGCCTCGGGTCGCCGCCGCAGGACGGACGCGAGCGCCAGACGGACGGCCCGCAGGTCCCAGGACGATATTCCGGCGCCCTCGGCGAGGTCCACGACCATGGTCTGACCGGGCGTGGTTACGAGCACCTCGTCGATGGCGTCCAGGTCCGTGTCCGCGAGGCGGGCGCCGTACGGCCTGCCGCCCGCCGCCGCCTCGGCGGCGTCGGCGAGATCCTCGGCGGCGATCAAGTGCGACAGCGTGGCCATCCGCATGTGGACGATGTAGATGCCGCCGAACAAGCCGTGCCAGTAGCAGTCGTTCGATTGGCCCTGATACAGGTGGTCGATGGCGCGGCTCACTGCCGGGCCGCTGCGCATCGCCTCCACTTTCTCGGAGGTGCGCAGCATCTGCTTGTGGAGCTCGTTGATCTCGCGGTAGCGCGCCGCATAGTTGCGCCAGAACCCGCCCCGCAGGTAGCGCGCCTCGGGCCGCTTCTTCTCTCGGGCGTCCTCCAGCAACCCGACGAAAACGGGCGCCTCATCAGGCGGCAGGACCCACTCGGTCATCTCGACATACGAGGAAGTCGGCACGTAGACGCGCGTGGTGGGCGGCCGGTGCTCGAGCCACTCGGAGGGCGTCACGGTGGCCAGCCACTCGGAGTTCGCCTCGATCGCCTCGAAAAGACGATCCACCCAGTGTTCGCGGCTCCAGCAATACTCGAACGTTCCCGGCCAGGCCCCGAACTTCTCGCCGTCGTCGCCCATCATGCCGACGAAGCGGCCGTCCGGCGTGGCGCGATCGCGCAGGTAGGAGATCACGTCGGCCACAGGCTTGAACGGGATGCGGTAGCGCAGGCCCTGTTCGGTCCCGAAGATCGTCAGGCGCAGGCCGCGATCGTCGGTTGTGAAGGCCGTCCACATGTCGTCTTCGCGGATCGAGGCCGCTCGCAGGTGGTTGTCGTCCAGCACGGTCCAGCGGTAGCCGGCCGCGGCCAGGTCGTAGGCGAGCGACGGCTCCCAGACGCGCTCGGCGAGCCAGGCGCCGGCCGGACGCCGCCCGAACATCGTTTGAAGTTCGTCGCCCATACGGACGAGCTGGCCGTTGCGATCGCGGTCCGGAAGCGTGACGAGGATCGGCTCGTAATAGCCCCCGCCGACGATCTCGATCTGGCCCCGATCGATCAGCCCCCGGATCTGGGCGATGGCCTCGGGTCGGTTCGCGGCCATCCATTGCAGCAGCGGCCCCGTGTAGTGGAGGCCCAGCCGGATGCCGGGATGGCGTTCCAGAGCGCCGAGCATCGGCGAGTAAGCGTGCTCGAAGACATCCTCGATGACCCAACCGAAATTGCCGACCGGCTGGTGGTTGTGCAGGACGAGAGCGAGGGAAACGCGGCCGCCCAATACGGTTTCAGCCGGCTTCGGTGCGGATTCGGCGGGCCGCCGGCCGCCTTACGTCGACGCCTGCCGCCGGCAGGTACATCCGTTCCGAGTACTCGTGCAGCATCCGGAGAGTGGAGAAGCGCCAGATCGTACTGGCGATGGATCGCTTCATCTCCGCGCACCAGCCCGCGGGCATGTCGTCCGCGTCGCGGTCGTAGTAGAGCGGCACGACCTCCTGCTCGAGGAGCCGGTAGAGGTCCTGCGCATCGTTGTAGTCCTGCGCGCCTTCGTCCGGGTTGGTCTCCCGGCCGCCGATGGCCCAGCCGTTGTCGCCGATCCAGCCTTCGTCCCACCAGCCGTCGAGCACCGAGAGATTCGCCACGCCGTTGCAGGCCGCCTTCATGCCGCTGGTCCCGGAAGCCTCCAGCGGGCGGCGCGGGTTGTTGAGCCAGACGTCGACGCCCTGGACCATGAAGCGGGCAACCCGCATGTCGTAGTCCTCGAGGATGAACACCCGGCCGCGCAACTGGGGCGAGCGAGAGCGGGCGAAGATCTCCTGGATGACCCCCTGGCCGGGCCGGTCGGCCGGGTGGGCCTTGCCGGCGAAGATGATCTGGACGGGCCTGTCTTTGTCCCACAGCAGCCGCGAGATCCGATCCATGTCGGAGAAGAGCAGGCCGGCGCGCTTGTATGTCGCGAACCGGCGGGCAAAGCCGATCGTGAGAGCGCCGACGTCGAGGACCGACTCCAGCTCCTCGAGTACGCTCGGGGCTTCGCCGTGGCGGGCGAACTGGTGGCGGAGGCGGTTGCGGGCGAAGATCATCAGCTCCAGCTTCTGGCGCTGATGGGCGCTCCAGAGCTCGACGTCGGGGATCTCGTTGGTCCGCTCCCAGAAGCGGTCCGAGCCGTTGCGGGCGTCGAGGTTGTCGAGCCGGGCTCCGAGATAGCGATCGAAAAGCTCGCCGATCGGCTGGCCGACCCACGTGGGCGTATGGACGCCGTTGGTGACGGCCAGAATCTGTTTGTCGCCGAGGCCCTGCCAGGTGTTGTTGGCGGTGACGCTGTGCAGCTTGCTCACGGCGTTGGCGGCGTTGGAGAGCCGCAACGAGAGCGCCGTCATGTCGAACTGGCGGGGATCGCCGTCGGCGCCGCGGGCCAGTTCCATGACGCGCTCGATCGGCACGCCGCCGGAGCCCTTCTTCACTTCGCCGTCGTACAGCGGGCCGGCGACGCGCCGCACGAGGTCGGCGTCGAAACGTTCGTTGCCAGCGGAAACGGGCGTGTGGATGGTGAAGACGCTGTTGGAGCGGGTGCTCTTGAACGCGTCGTCGACCGCCATGCCCTTCTCGACGAGGGCGCGGGTCCGTTCCACGAGCAGGAAGGCCGAGTGGCCTTCGTTGAGGTGCCAGACCGAGGGCTCGATACCGAGAGCCTTGATTGCCCTCACGCCGCCGGCTCCAAGCACCAGCTCCTGGTGCAGCCGCATCTCACGTCCGCGGACGTACAGGATGTGGGTTATCGGGCGGTCGGACTCGTCGTTGTCGGGGATGTCGGTGTCGAGCAGCAGCACCGGAACGCGCCCGACCTGGACGCACCACACGGCCGCGGCGAGCTCGCGACCTGGAAGCTTGAGGTGGATCGTGAGCGGGTCGCCCTCGACTCCGACGACTCGCTGGATGGGCAGCCGGGCCAGCTCGTAGTCGGGATAGGCGTGCTCCTGGTGGCCGTCCGCGTCGATCGTCTGTCGAAAGTAGCCGTGCTTATAGAGCAGCCCGACGCCGATGAACGGCAGCGCCATGTCGCTCGCGGACTTGACGTGATCGCCCGCGAGAACCCCCAGCCCGCCCGAGTAGATGCCGAGCGACTCATGGAAGCCGTACTCGGCGCAGAAGTAGGCAATTGGGCCTTCGAGGGCGGTGCCGTACTCGCGGTTGAACCAGTGCTCGCTGCCGCTTGCCATGTAGCGGTCGAATTCGGCGAGAACCTGGCTGCATTCGGCCATGAAGACCGGGTCGTCGAGCAGATCCAGCCATGCGATCGGCTGCGACAGGACCTCGACCGGGTTGCGATAGCGCGACCAGGCGAGCCCGTCGATGCGGCTGAAAAGCGCCCGGGCTCGCGGGTTCCAGCTCCACCACATGTTGTAGGCGAGGCGGCGCAGGCCTTCGAGTTGCGGGGGAAGACGGAAAGAGGCCCCGGGGAGGGTGGGAACTCGAACGAGAGGCTCCATCTGCCGCATCATAGCCGACGGCGAACGACATCTCGTTGGCGGTCGCCGGCGGTGCGGATGCGGCCCCGCGGGTACCATGGCGGAAGGACCGCCGCTCCATTCCGGAGCAACCACGGGAGCAACGTAAATGCGCGTCGTATGCATCGCCGCCGAATGCGAGCCTTGGGCCAAGACCGGCGGCCTCGGCGACGTCGTGGACGCTCTCTCGCGAGCCGTCGCTGCGGTCGGCGCCCCGGCGCCCGCCGGCGACAAAGTGCCCCAATCGCAAGTCTGGCACGGCACCGGTGGCGTGATGGGGATCGGCCTCGGAAGCGTCGCCGGGATCGTCGAGCCGCCGGTGGACGTCTTCCTGCCACGGTACCGCGGCGTGGTGGTTCCCCTGGACGCAACCTCGACGCCGCTGTGCGTGCCGGACCCGCTCGCGCCCGACGGCTCGACCGAGGTTTCACTCGTGGAGTTCGAAGCTCGAGGTTACCGGGTGCGGCTGATCGACCACCCACCCGCGTTCGACCGCGACGGGCTCTACGGCGACGCCGACGGAGATTACCCTGACAACGGCTGGCGCTTCGGGCTGCTGTGCCGGGCCGCCCTCGAGGCGCTCCTGGTCGATGATCGACCCGTGGACGTGCTGCACCTCCACGATTGGCAGGCCATGCCCGCGGTGGTCCTCCGGGACGTGGCTTACGCCGCCTACCCGCTTATTTCCCGGGCGGCGGTCATGGTCACGATCCACAACCTTGCCTACCAGGGCTGGCTTTCGCGGGCCGAACTTGCCGGCCTCGCCTGTCCCGACGAGATAAAGGCGCTGCTGAAGCCCGGCGCCGACGGCGTGCTCCTGCTGCGCGAGGGCATCGAACGGGCGGAGCTCGTCAACACCGTCAGCCCCGGCTACGCCCGCGAGATCCTGACTCCCCAGTTCGGCATGGACATGGACCCGGTTCTGACGAAGCTCGGCAATCGGTTCGGAGGAATCCTGAACGGGCTGGACACATCGGTCTGGGATCCGGCGACAGACGCCGCACTGCCGGCCCCTTACTCGCGGGACGATCGCGGCGGCAAGGCCGTGTGCCGCCGCGAGTTGCTGGCCGAGATCGGTTTCGATCCCGACGACGACGGGCCCGTGCTCGGAATGATCGGCCGGCTCGATCCCCAAAAGGGCTTCGACCTGCTCGCAGGGGCCGCCGCCGAGCTGCTGGAGGACGGTGCGCGGATCGTTGCGCTAGGAACGGGCGATCCCGAACTCGTGGCCGGGCTGCACCGGATCGCCGCGCGACACCCCCGCGAGGTCGCGGTGCAGGAACGGTTCGATCGTGCCCTTGCCCGGCGCATCTATGCCGGCGTGGACCTGTACGTGATGCCGTCGCGCTTCGAGCCGTGCGGCCAGGGCCAGATGATCGCGCTCCGCTACGGCACGCCGGCGATCGTGCACCGAACCGGCGGGCTGGCCGACACGGTCCTCGACGTCGACGACCGGCCGGCGGACGGGACGGGCTTCGTCTTCGCAAACGCCACGACAACGTCGCTGGTCGACGCGTGCCTGCGCGCGATGGCGCATTTCCGGCGCGGCGGCGAGGAGTGGGCCGCCCTCCAGGACCGCGGCATGAGCATCGACTGGTCATGGGAAGCGGGCCCGGCCGAGCAGTACGCCGCATCCTACCGACGGGCCGTTTCGCTCCGCCGCGAGCACTGAGCGGCGTGCCGGACGAGGTCGATCTCCTTGTCGTCGGAGCCGGTGCGGCGGGGCTCACGGCGGCACTCACCGCGGCCGGCGAAGGTGCGCGAGTCCTCATGCTCACCAAGGGTCACGCACCCGACTCGTCGAGCTGGCACGCCCAGGGCGGAATTGCGGGAGCGGTCGGGGACGACGACACGGCCACGCTCCATGCCGTCGACACGGAGCGGGCCGGCCGGGACCTGTGCCGTCCGAGCGCGGTGCGGGTGCTCACCGAAGAGGGCCCGGCGAGGGTCCGCGATCTCATCGCCCTCGGCGTTCCCTTCGATCCGGAGTTGAGCCTCGAGGGCGGCCACTCGCGCCGGCGCGTCTCCAGCGTCGAGGGAGCCACGACCGGCTGGGCGGTCACGAGCCTGCTCGGCCGCCACGCGGCACTCACGGAGGGGCTGGCCGTCCGCGAAGCGACGACCGTGCTGGGGCTGTGGGTCGATGGCGGCCGCTGCCTCGGGGTCGCCACGCCGGCTGGTCCGATCCGAGCCCGTGCCACGCTGCTGGCGATGGGCGGGGCCGCCGCCCTGTGGGCTCGCACGACAAACCCCGAGGGCCAGATCGGCGACGCCATCGCCATCTGCCGGGCGGCCGGTGCCTCGGTCGCCGACCTCGAATTCATGCAGTTTCACCCGACGGTGTTGGCGGGCTCGCGGTTGCTGCTGACCGAAGCGCTCCGCGGTGATGGCGCCACTCTCCTGGACGCGGCGGGGGAGCGGTTCGTCGACGAGCTCGCTCCGCGGGACGAGGTCGCCCGCGCGATCGTCAGGAAGGGTGGCGCCTTCCTGGACCTCCGCTCGATCGACCGGTCGCGCTTCCCGTGGCTGATGGCCGAGATCGAGAAGTCTGGCTTCGACCCGGCGCTGCAGCCGGTGCCGGTATCGCCCGCCGCGCACTACACCATCGGCGGCGTCGTCACCGATCTCGACGGCCGAACCGACATCCCGGGGCTTTACGCAGCCGGCGAATGCGCGGCGACCGGCGTCCACGGCGCCAACAGGCTCGCTTCGAACTCGCTGCTCGAATGCCTCGTCTTCGGCCGCCGGGCAGCGCTGGCCGCGCTCGATGAGGCGCCGGCGGTTCGATCGGACGAGACGGCGCCGCCCGCACTTACGGCGTTCCCTCCGCCCCGAGTGGCGTCCAATGAACTGCGGGCGCAGGTCTGGCGCGATGCCGGCGTGATTCGGGACCCCGATGGCCTGGCCGATCTCGCGCACTGCGCCGATCCGCTAGCATCGCTCGTGGCCCGCTTCGCTCTCGCCCGCACCGAGAGCCGCGGCGTCCACTACCGCACCGACGCCCCCGTTCCGGACCCCGCGCTCGAAGGCCATTTCGTGCTCGGGCCGGATGGGGAGCTGAAGCTGGAGCACTGGATTTGACCCTGCATGTCGTCCCGCCGGCGTTCCAGGTTCCCGTGCCGCCCGATCCAGCGGCCGTGGCCCGGGTCGTCGCGGCGGCTCTCGCCGAAGACCTGGCCATGGGCGATCCCACGAGCGAGGGGCTCTTCGGACCCGACGATGCGTGCGTGATGACACTGCTCCAGAAGGAGCCGGGGGTCGTCTGCGGGCTCGGGATCGTGGCCGCCGTGTTTGCGGCGCTCGATCCGCGCGTCGTCCTGACCGCAACGCGTGCCGACGGCGAGTACCTGGCCGACGTACCGGTGGAGCTCGCTCGGATCGAAGGGCGGGCGCGGGCAATACTCTCCGGCGAGCGAACCGCGCTGAATCTGCTCGGCCGGCTGTCGGGGATTGCCACGATGACCGCGCGCTGCGTGGCCGAGCTGGCCGGCACGGGAGCGGTCCTGCTGGACACGCGCAAGACCACCGCAGGCCTCCGCGACCTGGAGAAGTATGCGGTCCGGTGCGGTGGCGCCCGAAACCATCGCCTGAACCTGGGTGAGGCGATGCTCGTCAAGGACAACCATCTGCGGCTTGCCGGCGGGATCGCGGCGGCGGTCGCCCGACTCCGCGAGGCGCACCCAAGCCTCAGTCTCGAAGTCGAGGCCGAAACGCTCGACGACGTTCGAACGGCTCTCGCAGCCGGCGTCGATCGAATCCTTCTCGACAACATGACCGCCGCCGAGATGCGGCGCGCCGTTGGCCTGTGCGGCGGCTCCGTCCAGACGGAGGCCTCCGGCGGGATCACGCTCTCCAACCTGCACGAGGTCGGGGAAACGGGCGTGGATTTCGTCTCGATGGGGGCGCTGACGCACTCGCCTCGGGCGCTCGACGTTTCGCTCGAGGTGTCCCCGTGAGCTGGTTGGGGATCGGCGTCGAGCCGCCGGGCGACCCCGCGACATTCCCGGCGCTGCAGGCCGAGATTCGGCGGCTGGCGCGGGACAAGGACGCGCTGATCCTGGCGCACAGCTATGAGCGCCCCGAAGTCCAGGACGTTGCCGACCATGTCGGCGACTCGCTGCGACTGTCGCGCCTCGCGGCCTCGGCTCCCCAGACCACGATCGTCTTCTGCGGCGTCGCTTTCATGGCCGAGACGGCGAAGATCCTTTCCCCCGCCAAGCGCGTCCTGCTGCCGGATCTTGCCGCGGGGTGCTCCCTGGCCGATTCGATCGATGCCGAACAGCTGCGGTCCTGGAAGGCGGAGCACCCGGGCGCGGTCGTGGTCTCGTACGTAAACACGACTGCGGCGGTGAAGGCGGAAAGCGACTACTGCTGCACTTCGAGCAACGCTCGGGCGGTGATCGAGGCTATCCCGCCCGACCGCCAGATCCTCTTCCTGCCGGACATGTTTCTGGGCATGTGGCTCGAACGCGTGACCGGGCGCAAGCTGCACATCTGGCTGGGCGAGTGCCATGTCCACGCCGGAATACGGCCGGCGGATGTCGCCGAACTGCGACTGACCGAGCCCGGCGCCGAACTGCTGATCCACCCCGAATGCGGCTGCACTAGCCAGGTCATCGAGGCGGTCGGCGACGAAGCCCACATCCTTTCGACCGAGGGAATGGTCACCTATGCCGAACGCTCGGACGCCCGGAGCTTCCTCGTGGCGACAGAGGTCGGCATCCTCCACCGCCTCGAGCAGAAGGCCCCCGGCAAGCGTTTCGTGCCAGTCAACCGCGAGGCAATCTGCCAGTACATGAAGCTGACCACGCTCGAGAAGGTGCGCGATTCGCTGGTCGCAGGCCTCTACGAGATCGACGTGCCCGCCGACGTGGCCGCGAAGGCCCGCGTCGCCCTGGAGCGCATGGTCGCGATCGGCTGAGCGCCCCGCCGGCCTGCGGCTCAGGTCGGCTGGCCGGTCTCGAGCTGCACGGCCGGGAGCGATTCCGTCTGGGCCAATCGAGCGAACAGGTTGCCGTTCGATCGGTAGTGGTCCACCAGGCGATCGTATTCGGACGATACCCAGGCGTAGTCCGGATGACCGGCTTTCCAGGGTCGCTGGTAGACGACGCCGCAGATTCGGACCTGCATCAGCTCCTTGAGGCAGTTGAAGCAAGGCTGGACGGTGGTGTAGAGGAACGCCCCGCCCAGCGCCGTCCCGAAGCGTGCCGCGGTCAGCATTGCGTTCTGCTCGGCGTGGACGCACAGGCAGATGTCGTAGAGCCTGCCCGCGATGCCCGCCGTGGGCTGCTCCAGGCGGAGGGCGCAGCGGCGGCAGCCACGCTCGGTTTCGGTGCAGTTCGCGTAACCGGCCGGCGTGCCGTTGTAGCCGCTGCCCAGGACGCGATTATCCCGGACGATCACCGCCCCGACGCGCGAGCCCAGGCACTTCGCGCCCGACTCGACGACGAGCGCCAGCCTCATGTAGAAGTCGTGGCGCTGCCAGCCCTCGCCCGAGAGTTCTATGACGTCCATAGCGCCCGCTCCCTCGCTGCTCGCATCACCCGGCCCTGTCGCGCTTGTACGGCATGCGAGACGGTACACGACCGGAAGGCGAACGTTGTCGCGTAACCGCAATCCTCTGGAGGGTCTCGGGCCGGGTCACGTGGGCGGGTCGCGCTACAATGGTCCGCGGGGGTGAACAATAGTGGACTGCTCCAGGTGATCCTCCACCTGTTCGAGTATCAAGTCCTACCCGGCCACGCGGCCGAGGTCGCGGGCTTCGTTCGCCAATCCCTCGAACACCCTGCCCCGCCGAGACTCGTCGCGCGATGTGCGGGTCGACGCCTCTCCGTCGACGGGCCGAGATACATCGTGGTTTCGCTCTGGCGGGATCCGGACGCCTTCCGGGTAGGCACGAATCCCTCCGGCATGCCTCGCGACCTCGCCCCCAATGCGAGATTGTTCAGGAGGCGCCTGTCCAGCTCCTTCCGCACGGAACGAGTTCGCGGCGCGGACTGGTGTGAAGCCAGGGTCCTGCGCTTGCACCGGGCCGTCATCGTGTCGGACGAGCTCGAGGGCTGGGAGGAGTCCGTGCGATACGACATCGACGCGATCGCGGCCAAACCGGGAAACCTGGTGGCCACGGCCGGGGTCGGAATCGAGGACGAAGAGAACCGCCCCGAGGTTCCGATCCTTGTGCTCACGGCCTGGAGCGAATGGGACTCGCTGCTCGAAGCCACCGGCGGTCGCCTCAACCAGCCGATCCAGGGCACCGAGCGGTCCGGCCCGATGCCCCATCACCTGGCCGATCACTACGAGTTGATTCGTGCCGAACTCGGCGACGGCGACCTGCCCGACTGACTACGGGTGCGCACTGTCGAGCTTGTCCAAGGCTTGTGAGAAGAGCCCGCCCATCACCCTGGCAGTGGTAGGAAAGGCGTGGATAGTGTCCGCCAGCACGTCCATCGATGTCGCGGCCTTGACGGCCAGGACGGCTTCGTGGATCGCTTCCGACGCCGCGGGCCCGGCGATGAATGCTCCCACGAGCGCGCGCGACTTCCGGTCGACCACGATCGTGACGTGGCCAGAGGCCTCCGCGACGTAGCCTTTGGCGGTCGTCGCGAGGTCTGCGAACTCCTCGAACGCGTCGTATCCGGCCTCGATTGCCTGGCCGAGGGTCAGGCCGACGCCGGCCGCCTCCGGGTCTGTGTAGACGGCCCGCGGAAGCGCCGAATAGCCGGGTCGGGCGGGATCGCCCAGGGCGATCCGAACCGCCAGTTCGCCCTGGTAATGCGCCAGGTGCGTGTGCAGCTCAGGTCCCGCAACGTCGCCGGCGACGAAGACACGGTCCGCGATTCGTAGATCCGGGCCCACGATCGTCCGCCCGTCGGCCACCTTGACGCCGATCGTCTCGAGCCCCAGCCCTGCCAGCGGCAGCGTTCGCCCAACGGCGAGCAGGATCTCGTGACCCTGGACCGTCTCGCCGTCGGAAAGGTCGACAACGTGCGCGCCGCTCGAGCCCGCCCGAGCCCGGATTCGAATTGCCCGCACCCCGGTCCGGACGTCGACGCCGTCACGACGCAGGCCCGTGGCCACCGCCTCGGAGTTGCGCGGGTGGTCGTGCGGCAGGATCCGCGGTTGCGACGCAATGAGAGCGGTCGGGACGCCGAATCGGGCGAAGACCTGCGACAGCTCGACGCCTGTCGGGCCGCCACCCAGGATTGCCAGACTTGCGGGCAACTCGCGGGTGCTGGTCGCTTCGCAGTTCGTCCAGGGCGTGATCGAGTCGAGCCCCTCGAGATCCGGAACTCTGGAAACCGAGCCGATGGCAACGACGATCGCGCCGGCGTGAAGCGTCCGATCGGGCTCGTTGCCGGACACAATCACGGTGCCGGGCCCCGCGATCCTCGCGGTTCCGCGCACAACCACGGCTCCGGCGCTCTCGAGCTCTTGGACATGCCCGGCGTCGCTCGGATAGTCGGTCCCTTCGCGAACGATCATGTAGTCGCGTCGATCGGACGCGCGCCGCCAGTCGTAGTCGCCGCCGCACGCGTGCATCGCGGCGGCGTGGAGCAGCGTCTTCGACGGCATGCAAGCCCAGAACGGGCACGATCCGCCGAAGAGCGCGCGATCCACGATAGCCACGGAAGCGCCTCGGGCGCGTGCCTTGTACGCGGCAGCCTCCCCGGCGGCGCCGGCTCCGATGATCACGAAGTCGAACTGCTCGTCCATGAGAGCTACCCTCCTGCGGATTGGTGTCAGTGGTTGGCGCTGTCGAACCGCTCGCCCGCCCGGATCGGGACCGTCAGCCGGTTCGCCGGAGGCGCGAGCGGGCAGCTCCATCGCGGGTCGTAGGCACACGAGGGGTTGTAGGCGTAGTTGAAGTCGACGACGAGGCGGCCGTCGTCGCCGCCGAGGTCGGCGCCCTTCACCGTGTCGAGCAGATACCGCCCGCCCCCGTAGCTCTCCGCGCCCGAGGTCGTGTCTCGGAACGGCAGGAAGACGCCCCCGCCGTAGACGGCGACCCAGAAGACGTCGAGCGTACCCATCGGCAGACTTGCGCGGCCGATCCGATCGAGCGGATACGGCTCGCCGGTGCTGGAGATGGCGTTGAGGCGCTCGGGCGGCGCCGGCGCGACCTCGACCTCGAACCGCAGCGCCGGGTCGTGGGGCCAGTAGGCGAGCCCGGTGAAAGCGGCGCGCTCGGCGGCGGGAAGCGGCGACTCGGAGTGATTGGCGAAGAGCGCGTCCTTGCCGGCCCGAAAACAGGCCAGGACGCCGGCGGGTTCGGCGGTCGTGTCTTCCCTGGCCGCGGCGTAGAGCGCGGCCATCCTGCGGCGCCAGTCGAGCAGCGTGAGTGACATCGGCCCCGATAGGTTCCGTCGAATCGAGGCGAGCCGGCGCGGTTCGTCCCGGCGTGCCGCCAGACGGCCCGAAACCGGCGCCTCGCTCTCGTCGGGGCGCGCGGTGCCTAGGCCGAAGCTTCCGGCATCACGCGCAACGACCGGACGGGCGACAGCAGCACGAACACGAATGGCAGGCACGATCCGAACGCCCCGATCCAGATGGCGTCGTGAACTCCCACGATCGACGCGATGACGCCGCCCAGAACCGCGCCGATCGGGATCGTCCCCCACACGATGAACCGCATAGTGGCGTTCATCCGGGCCTGAATAGAAGTCGGCGTAATGGCCTGGCGAAAGCTCACCTGGTTGATGTTGTAGACGACCGACGAAAAGCCGACCAGCGCTACGGAGGCGACGATCCAGGCGACCGGAGCGTCGTGCGGCGCCATGGCCAGGAGAAGAGTCGCCGGTCCGCCGAGCGCCGCCGATCCGACTATCGTCGCGCCGAGCCCGACGCGCCCTGCAATCCGATTCGCGACAAGGGCACCCAACAGAGCCCCCAGGGCGCCGATCCCGAAGATGGCGCCGACCGATGCGGCGCTCAATCCAAGCTCTCGGTATAGATACACCGGCAGGATCGCGTAGACGATGTTGCTGGACAGGTTCGACGACGACGTGCAGGCCGCGATCGATCGCAGATGCGAGTTGCGGAGCACGAAGCCGAGCCCTTCCGCGATCTGGCGTCGCAGCGGCTCTCGCGGCCGGCCGGCCGCCAGGCGCTCCTCCTCCGGGTGAGGTTCCCGGCCCCGGATCCGCGAGACGAACCACGCCGAAGCGAGGAAGCTCAAGGCATCAGCGATAATCGCGAAAGGAGCCCCGACCGCGCTGACGAGGCCGCCGCCGAGCCCCGGCCCGACGACCTGCGCCGAGGCCTCGCTGGCCTGCAGCTTGGCGTTCCCTTCCACGAGCTCGTGACGCTCGACGAGAACGGGCAGGTAGCTCTGATACGCGACGTCGAAGAAGACCGTGGCGACGCCGGCAATGAAGGCCACGGCATAGAGCTGCCAGATTGTGAGCGCGTCGACGGCCCAGGCAGCCGGGATGCTGCCGAGGGCGACGAAACGCACCAGGTCGCCCGCGACGAGGATCGGCCGGCGACGCATCTGGTCGAGCCAGGCGCCGGCGGGTAGCGTGAACAGCACGAACGGCAGGAACGCGACGGCCCCCAGCATGGCAACTTCGAGCGGCGTTGCCCGCAGCAGGACCGTGGCGATGAATGGGATCGCGAGGAGGCTGACCTGCGAGCCGAACTGGCTGATCGTCTCGCCGACCCAAAGGCGGCGATAGTCGACCCGGTTCAGCAGCCCGAAGCGCCCCTGGGATGTCGCGATCGTCGCGCTCGACCGGCTCACGCGGGCCGGCCCGCGGGGCAGACATCGAGCTGGGTCCCGACGTTTCGGGCGTCCGCCGCGGGGTTGCCGGCGAGGTAGCGGTCGACGACGCCGATGAGCTCGGCGACCAGGTCCCGGGTCCGTGCGGGGCTGAGCCGGACGACGAAGGCCGAATCCTCTGCCGAGTCGCGCCAGGTTCGGCTCCATCGCTCCCGGTCGGAGAGCCATCCTTCGGCCCGTTCCGCCGAAAGCCCCCGGCGCTCGGAGGAGATCATTCGCTGCGCCTCCCGCTCAGGGACGGAATCCCCTCAGGCCTTCGCCTTCTTCGAAGGCTTCGACCGGAGGGAAACGTTGACGGCGATTGCCCGGCGGACGAGGGCCTTGAAGGCGGACTCGTCAAGCTCTTCGCCTTTGCGGATATCGATGGCCCGGCGTGCGTTTCCGTCGAGACCCGAGTTGAACAGTCCGTCAGGGTCTTCGAGAGAAGCGCCCCTGGCAAAGGTCACCTTCACCAGGTCTTTGTAGGACTCGCCGGTGCAGATCATGCCGTCGTGCGACCAGACAGGGGTGCCCGGGGACGAGGGCTTGACCCACTTCAACTCCTCGACGACGTCCGGGTCCGTTTCCACGATCAGCCTGCGCAGTCTGGCAAGGGTTTCCCCACGCCAGTCGCCGAGTTCGGCAAATCGCTTCGAAATCAGCTCCGGCCCCGACTGGCCCCGGCTTGTATCCGGCTCTTTCATGTCCCCATGCTAATCCGCGCCCGGGGAAAAGCCCGGAGACACCGGGCCGGCCACGGCCGTTCGCGAACCGGCGAGGATTTCGGCTTGCTACTGTTTACGTAGCATGCTACTGTATGCGTAGCTTGCTACGGCTGACGTAGCACAACGATCGACAAAGGAGCAGAAAGATGCCGGTCATCGAAATCACCATGGCGAAGGCAACCGTGGAGACCAGGCGGGCGCTCATCGAGCGGCTGACCGCCGACGCGATCGAGATCACGAGGATCCCCGCGGTGGAGTTCACGGTCCTCATCCACGAGCTGGATCGGGAAAGCATCGGCCGCAGCGGCAGGACGTGCGCCGACATCATGGCGGAGATGACAGCCGCCGCCCGATGAGCATTCCGAAGCCCGGGCAGCCCGTACGGGGATCCACCACCGGAGCGCCGATCATGGCGCTCTTCGACCTCCTCGGACGCCGGTGGAACATGGGCATCATCTGGAACCTCGCTGCAGGACCCGCCACCTTCAGGGTCCTGCAGACCCCCACCGGCCGCACGAGCAAGACGATTTCACCGTCGATCCTCAACGCCCGCCTCAGGGACCTGCAGGAAGCCAGGCTCGTGGAGCGGACGCTCGACGGATATGCGCTGACCGCGCTCGGCAAGGAACTCTTCGCGCTCATCGAACCCCTGGACCCGTGGTCTCTCAAGTGGGGGAAGGAGCTGTAGGCCGCCTCGCATACTCAGCTAGTTGCGCAAGGATGCAACTGCTGTTACCTTGTTCCGCACGGCCTGTCGCCGGTATGGGGCAAGAGACAGCAGTGATCGAGAACACAAACCGGGCGTCTGAGCGGCATCGGCTGCATGCGGAAGTCTGCCGAGTGCTGACCGATCCCAAGCGGCTGATGCTCCTCGACGTTCTCCGTGATGGCGAGCATTCGGTCGGCGACCTGGCGGAGAGACTCGGATGCAACCTCGCCAACGCCAGTCAGCACCTGGCCGTGCTTCGGTCGGCCGGGCTGGTCGATACCCGTCGGCGTGGCACGACGATTCTCTATCGCCTTGTGGAACCGGAACTCGCCGAAGCCTGCGATACGGTCCACAGGATCGTCGTTCAGCGGATGGCGAGTAGATCGGCGAGGGCAACCACCACAGCGCCCGTCGGCGACTACGCACCGGCAGGGAGAGGTTGAGGTGAGCAGGAATATGTCCATCGGCACTTCATACACCTTCGGGACGACCGTCCCGATGACGGCAGCCGAGGCCCGCCCCATCGTCGAGGCCGCGCTCAAGGCCGAGGGCTTCGGCGTCCTTACCGAGATCGACGTGGCTGCCACGATGAAGGCGAAGCTCGGCATCGACGGCGCGCCTTACCTGATCCTCGGCGCGTGCAACCCGCCGCTGGCCCACCGGGCGCTCGAGGCGGAGCCCTCCGTCGGGGCGCTTCTACCATGCAACGTCGTAATTCGCGACCAGGCCGGGCAAACCATCGTCGAGGCGATGGATCCGGCGGCAGTGCTCGGGGTCGTCCAATCGACCGCAATTGAGCCGATAGCCCGCGAGGCTCGCGATCGTCTGCTCCGCGTGATCGCTTCGCTGGCTTCGGAGTCCAGGTGATGCGCCTGGGCTATGCCGCGTCCGCCGGCCGGCGAAGCGTCCGTGACAGCTGACACCCCGACCGCCGCGCAGCAGACTTGACACTTGCGCAGTTGCGCAAGTACGATAGCAGCGGCCACAAAGAGATGGCCCGACAGATCGAAGGAACGAAAAACATGGCGATCATTCACGCGACCGACGCGACATTCGAGAAGCTTGTGCTCGAGAGCGAGAAGCCGGTCGTAGTCGATTTCTGGGCGACCTGGTGCGGACCCTGCCGCCTGGTCGCACCCGAGCTCGAGAAGCTCGCGCAGAAGTACGAGGGTGTCGTGGACGTCGTCAAGGTCGACGTCGACGCCAACCCGGAGATCTCGGGCGCCTTCGGCATCCAGAGCATCCCCACGATCGCCTTCTTCAAGCCGGGCGAGCAGCCCCGCGGCGTTCTGGGCTTCATGCCTCTGGCCCAGCTCGAGCAGGCCTTCGGTCTCGCCGACCTCGTCACGGTCGCATAGCCTCGGGAGCGCACGCTCCCCGTCCGGCCGATAGCCCAGTTGCCCGGCCGGCGACTCGGGATGGAAGGGCCCACAGCCAATGGCCGTCGCCGGAATGTCGGCTTCGTACAACCCGCTGCGCGACCGTGCCTTGCTGGCGTGGTCGGTGCTCTGGTCGGTCGTTGCGCTCGCGGCGTTCGGCATCTTCACCGCGATCATCCCGAATCCCGCCTTCGCTCGAGGGATCGCCGTTGAGCCGTTCGCTATCGCGGTCTGGCTCGCCTCCGCGCCGCTCATCGGCGTAGTCACGGCGACCTACTTCGCGCCGCTGCCCGCGTCGATGCCCGTGGCCCTCGGAGCCGGAACTGCACGCAACGGATCGACGCTCGGCACGCTCGGCGGGTTGGCGGCGTTCCTTGCCATCGGCTGTCCGACGTGCAACAAGATCGCGCTGGTTCTGCTCGGGACGAGCGGGGCGGCAAGCATCTTCGGGCCAATTCAGCCGTTCATCGGCGCGGCATCGCTCATCCTGCTGGGGGCGACGCTCGCATGGCGCCTGCGACTACGATCTCGAGGCGGCGGCTGCGCGATCCGCGGGACGCAGTCTTAGCGGCTCCGATTGTCCGTGTGGCCTCGTCCACCCCGCAAGCTCGGCTACGAACCGCAGGGTGCAATCGGGCCATGAAGCCTCGGGTTTCCCGTGCCGACGATCGTCTAGTAGCGGCGTCCAACGACGCCGGTGTTCGGAGCCACGGAGCGCTCGCGCTTTCCGGGTCCGAACGGCACGATCGCCCACGCTGAGATCGGCGACTCGGTCTTGATTGGGGATCGTGGGGCGGCCGCGGGCGACCCGGTCCTCACGCCCTTCGGCCCACGATCCCGAAGTGGTACGGCGGCAGATCGACGACGGTCCCCTCGATCGCGAAACCCGCATCGGCCATCCAGCGTCGGCAGTCCTCAGGGCTTGGTCGGATGTCCAGAGCCGGCCCTCGAGGAGTCGGCCTGTGGCCGACCCAGTGGATGACCGCCACCTTGCCGCCCGGGGCGAGAATCCTGTGGGCTTCGGACAGCAGCCGCTCCGGCGCCTCGGCGTGGAGAATGTTGAAGAGCATCACGTATTCGATGCTGTCCGCGGGCAACCCGGTGCCGTCGGCCACGAAGTCGCGAAGGTGAAGCTTCACATTGACCAGGCCAGCGATGTCTGCCCTGGAGCCCGTCTCCCTGACCATCTCGGGTTCGATGTCGAAAGCGTGAACGACGCCCGGCGTGAGCGTCGCGGCCGGGATCGTGAAGGTCCCATAGCCGCATCCAAGATCCACGACACTCGTTGTTTCGGCCGTCAGCCCCAGGCGCGAAAGGACGTCCCGGGGTGCGAAGAACCCTTCCCACGTCGACTCGTCGGGCATGCCGCTGTCGCGGACCTTCATGTTTCGCGCGAGGCGGCGGGGCGGCGGGGCTCACTTCCCATTATGCCGGTCTCGATCCCGTCGCTACCGGCGGCTCGGCGAGCCGCCGTACTCCTCCGGCCTGTCCCGAGTCTCATGTAGGGCCCATCTTACGATTAGGGCCCATCTTACGATTCCTCCGCATACGGACCCGGGATCGGACCAATCTGCCTCGCGGGGAGGCCCTTCACGCGCCGCGGATACAATGACGGCGGCGATGAGGCTCGCCGGCCGATCCTCGAGCGTTCGGGGCGGCGAACTGCGGCATAGCCGATGACAGCTTCTTGGCGAAGTTGCTGCAGCCGGAGCCGCCATGACCCTCCCGACCAATCCCGAAGTCCCGATGGCCACCCTGGCATTGCTGCATGCCCGGCGATCGGAAGTTGAATCAGGCTCGCATTAGTCGGCCGGCGGTCGCCGGCGGAAAGGCCTACGAATGAGCAGCATCGAGTCCATCGAAGCCCGAGAGATCCTCGATTCGCGCGGCAATCCGACCATAGAAGTCGACGTCACGCTCGACGACGGGGCTTTCGGCCGTGCCGGCGTTCCCTCAGGCGCCTCGACGGGCATTCACGAAGCCGTCGAGCTGCGCGATGGCGACAAGGCCCGCTTCGGCGGCAAGGGCGTGCAGAAGGCGGTCGCCAACGTCCGCGACGTCATCGCTCCCGAGATCGTCGGCATGGATGCCGCCGACCAGGCCGGCCTGGATGCGGCGTTGATCGCCCTCGACGGTACGCCGAACAAGGGCAAGCTCGGCGCCAACGCGATCCTCGGCGTGTCCCTCGCCGCGGCCCACGCTTCGGCCTCGTCCTACGGCATGCCGCTGTACCGCTACCTCGGCGGCGCCCGAGTGCGCACGTTGCCCGTCCCGTTCTTCAACATCCTCAACGGCGGCAAGCACGCCCGCAACTCAACCGACTTCCAGGAGTTCATGGTCGCTCCGGTCGGCGTCGACACCTTCGCCGAAGCCGTGCGGGCGGGGTCGGAGGTCTTCCAGGCCCTCAAGTCGATCCTGGCCGACGAAGGTTTCGCGACCAGCCAGGGCGACGAGGGCGGTTTTGCGCCGTCGCTGCCGTCGAACGAGGCGGCCGTCGAAGTCATCCTGCGTGCCATCGAGAAGGCGGGCTACAAGCCGGGCGAGCAGGTTGCCATCGCCCTGGATCCGGCGACCAGCTCGATTCTCGTCGAGGGCACGGGAGTCGAAGGGGTCACCGGCCAGTACCGCCTCGAGCGCGAGGGCCGAACCCTCGACTCCGGCCAGATGATCGACCTCTGGGAGAAGTGGCTCGCCAAGTACCCGATCGTGCTCCTCGAAGACGGCCTGGCCGAGGACGACTGGGCAGGCTGGGTCGAGCTCACTAAGCGTCTTAGCTCCAAGGTGGAACTCGTCGGTGACGACATCGTCGTTACCAACCCGAAGCTCATCGCTAGGGCGATCCGCGAGAAGGCGATGAACGCCGTCCTTATCAAGCTCAATCAGATCGGCACGCTGACCGAGACGATCGAAGCCGTCGACATGGCCCACATGGTCGGCTGGAACGCTTTCGTCAGCCATCGGTCGGGTGAGACCGAGGACACCACGATCGCCGACTTCGTCGTGGCGATGGGCACCGGCCAGATCAAGACCGGCGCCCCGTCCCGTTCCGAGCGGGTGGCCAAGTACAACCGGCTGCTCCGTATCGAAGAGGAGTTGGGCGACGGCGCTCTCTTCGCCGGCGGCGCGCGATGGACCGGCCGACGCTGGACCGACTGATCCCGAACGGCTCGGACGCTCACCGGCTCTCGCACAAGACGCGATGAGCGAGCCAACCCGGGTCTGCCCGGCCTGTTACGGCTTCAATGCTTGGTCCGCTGACCGCTGCCGGGTCTGCGGTGCCGTGCTCGAAAACGACGACGATCTCGACGGCCGGTTGATCTGGGCGCTCGGACACCCGGACACGGCCACGGCTATGCGCGCCGCCGACGCGCTCGCCGCCCGGCAGACCAAGGAGGCGATCGGGCCGCTCGCGAAGCTCGTGGATCGAGTCGACGATCCGTATCGATCGGCGGCGGCGGCTCGCGCGCTCGTAGCTTTCGCCGGCGACTCCGGTGCCGACGCTGCGCTCGAACGGGCGGCAGGCCATCCATCTGTCGTCGTCCGGTCCGCGATCGGGAATGGCGGCGCCGGGGAGGTACGTCGTGAGAAGCCTTAGCCCCAGAACGTCGTTGCGGAGCCCGGCCCTGCAATTCGTTCTTCTGGTCGGCGTCATGAGCCTCTTTGCGGACATGACCTACGAGGGCTCGCGCAGCATCACCGGGCCGTACCTGGCACTACCTCGCTGATGTCGTTCCACTTCGCAAGCAATCAAAACCGGGGTGCCGGCCGAGTAGCAGGCCGAGCCGGGACGCGATAGCATGGCCGGTAGTTGAACGCGCGATGAAGCTCGCGCATTTTCCCGCCAGCGCGGGTGATGGCTTCTGGACTCGGGTCCGGAGGCCATATTTGTTAGTGGAGGCCGAGCTATGGGCTCGTCGGTCTCGCCCCGATCTCGACACGTATTTCACCACTCGGCAGGTGCGGTCGTGGTCGATGAGGCGACGTGTCTATTGATCCGACGGGGCCATGAATGGTCGTTTCCGAAGGGCCACATCGAGCGGGACGAAGCGCCTCAAGACGCCGCCCGCCGGGAAGTCCGCGAGGAGACGGGGATCGAGGTCGCTCTCGACGGCCCGCTCGGCTTCACTCGATTCGAGTTTCGCAGCCACGGCGGCACTCGCAATCGCAAGCTTGTCGACTGGTTCCTTGCCCACCGCGTGGGCGGCCAGATTGCCCATGAGCCGATCTTCGCCGAGGCGAAGTTCGTGGAACTCGAGGAGGCACTGCGGCTGCTGACGCACGATGCCGACCGCCAGATCCTGGAAAAGGCGATCGAACGATTGGGCGCTGGGCCGACAGAGCCCGCCGTTTCCGAGTCGTGACCCCGAAAGCGCCGGCTCCCCATCTGGTCCTGGTTGAGGTCGAGGAGGCTCTCGGCCCCGGCCTCGACTACGCTCGCGACACCGAACGCGGCGGCATCGTCGTCTCCGGCGCGCGCGGTGGCAGCTTGTGGCTCGGCGCGGACCGTGGCTTCCTCGTCGATTCCGACGATGGCCATGGCCGGGCGATGCCTGTACTCATCGCCTTGCCCGCCTCGAGCTTCCCCGGAGCCAGAATCGACGCCGAGCTCGTGGGAGGGTACTCAGAGGCCTCCGGCCTCGTCCTGGTGGCGCGCCTCCCCGGCGCCTCGCTCCCGATCCATGCGGCCCTCCGGACGGTGGGCCGCCTCTCGCCGGGCGTCGCCTGGATCGACGCCCGACACGCGGCCGAGCGCGCGGCTGCTGCGCGGCGTGCGTTTCGCGAGCGACGAGGTCGCGGCCGCATCGTCGGCGGGCTGGCCTGGCGACCGCCCGAAGGGCTGTCCCACGACCTGCTTCGCGCCGGCGGCGTCTACAGCAAGGCCGAACGTGCGCTCGATCGCCTGCCGCCCCGGTTCGTCCGCGGCCTCGAAGGCATGCTCGATCCGGATGAGCGGCTGCATTACTCGATCGAACGGCCGTGGCGCTCGGACGCCGGGCTGATCGGGCGCGTCCGACGAGGGCGCGACCACCGCTCCGGGCTGCTGCTCCTGACCGACCGCCAGATCCTCTGGCTCATGGACCACTCCAACCCCAACTCATATCTCTTCGATTGGGGCGTGGACCTCGACATGGTGCCGGTCGAGCAACTCACGGGCGTGCGGGTGGAGGATGGGCGCGATGGCCTGCGACTCGTGCTCGAGACGCCGGGCGGTCGGCATCACGTGGCTCTGCCGGTCGAAATGGAGGCGGACGTCCGGGCGTTCGAGTCGCTGACGTCGAGCTTCCTGCCCGAACGCAATCACGACCGCATGCGGCGGATTTACACAGCCGAGGCGATCGACTTCGTCGAGGAGACGGCCGAGCGGTTTCACCAGCTCGACGAGGCACGAACACTCCGGGAGGCCGGCCGGCGCGAGGCGGGCGAACTGCTGGCCTTCGTGTACAGCCCACGACGTGAAGGTCAGAGCCACCCCCTCGGACTCTGGCTCAGCCCCTCCGAGGTCGGCGTTGTTGGCCCGAAGCCGGAGCGCCTCGCCATCGGCGAGCTGCGAAGCGTGGGCATCCTTCTTTCGCCCCTGATTGCCAGGGTCAGCCTGCGAGGCCCGGAACGAACTCTGACATTCACCTACCCGGCGCCACTGGCTGCCCACGGAGCCAAGCTGGTTCGGCTCCTCCGCCGGCTCTGGGCAAATAGCCGGCCCGGCGAAGCGCGCGGCTAAGGACCGGTAGCCGTCGCCCCGGTGACTTCTTCGGCGGAGAAGATGCGGCGATAGAGGTCCACGCCGTGGCTCGTCGGGAGCGGTTCGCCCTCGATCAGGCGGAATGTTCGCCGGCCGTCGGCCAATCGTTCGGCACGCAGGAATCCGGCATCCGCCCGACCCTCCGTCCACAGCGAGTGGGCCAGCTCGTACATATGCGTGACATAGGCGACCTTGACTCCGGAGTCGAGCAGGGCATGGACGAGCTGTCCGGCGATTTCCGCCCCTTCCCGCTCATTCGTTGAGGCGAACGACTCGTTGAAGAGCACCAATGCGCCCGGTCCCACCGCGTCGACCATGGCGCTCGCACGGTTCAACTCTTCGTCGAACTTGCCGCGGGTCATCGTGGCGTCTTCCTCGCGGCGGTAGTGGGTGAAGACGCCCGTGCCCACGTTGGCGCGAAAGGCATCGGCGGCGACGAACATGCCGCTCTGCATCATCAGCTGGGCCAGGCCGAGGGCACGCAGGAACGTGGATTTGCCCCCGCGGTTGGCGCCCGTGATGACCAGGAGGGATTTGCCGGCGAGATCGACGTCGCTGGCCACGACCAGCGCGACTCCCGCGACACACAGACCCGGGTCATACAGGCCGCGGGCAGTCAGGTCGAGTTCAGCGGCCCCAACCGGCTCCGGGAAGCACCGTGACTGACTCCGCCGGTCCAGCAGATCGCAAAGGTTCAGACAGGCGAGGTAGAAGCCCAGCTCGAAATCGAAGCATCGCGAAGAAGCTCAGGATGTGATCGGCGGAACGGCTGAGCGAGATGGCGGCAAGGGCGACGCCGCGAGATCGCAATTCGCCCAGGGCCTGGGTGCCGCCTTCATCTCGAGCATCGACGCTGAACGCGAATCCCGACCGATCGCCGAGGATTCGCTCCCGCAGCGATGGCCGGTGCGGCCGCCGCAGGACGTACCCGGTTCCGACGTTGCCTTCTCCCAGCCGTGCGCTCATGAGCACACCGGCGCTGCGGTCCAGCCGCCGCAGGTGGCCCTCGACCTCGTCGAGGTACTCGTCGCCGACTTCGGCAGCGAGCGACGCGAAAAGGGTCCGGAAGCCAACGGACTCGTACTCCTCGCCTGCGGAGTCGCACGTGGCGCGGAGCCGGCGAAGGAGCTCGACGAAGATCTCGAGTACACGTACGGACCGCGAGAGCAGGGCGTCGGGTCGGGCCTCCAGGCCGAAGCCCCACTCATGCTTTTCCCTCTCGATTGCCTCCACGGCGATCCCGTAGATCTGCCGGACGGGACCGGGATTGGCGATGACGTCGGCCATGACCGCTTGCCGGTAGCGGATGTCGGCCGGATCTTCGAGAGGGGCGAGGATGATCCTGCGGGCCGTGGCGAGCAGGAACCTGTCGCCGGCCGCCATGGCGCCAAGCATCGGGTCGAGGGCGAGATCGGCGGTCAGGTCGGCCTCGTTGGCAGGCCGTGGCGACTCAGGGTCGAAGTCGCGGTCGCGGAACAGGAGATGGGCCTTCACCTGGCGATCCGTTCTCGAACCAATTCGTAGGTCACCGAATACTTGTCCGCGAGAGCCTGGGCGTAGGCGAGCCCGTCGGCCGGCCGCCGCACGATCTTGTGGGTGCGACTGGTCAAATCGTCTGGCTCGACCGTGGCCACCATGCTCACCGTCTCGGGCCCGAGCAGCGAAAGCTCGTCGAGGAATGTGACACACACGCCGGTCGCGCCACGCACTATCAACTCGCCGAGCACCTGCCTGCTGATGTAGAGCGCGTCGTCCACGGTCGTGGAGCTGAGACTCTCGTTGAGGATCACGACGCTCGCGGCGGTGGCCGACTCGACGATCCGGTGCAGTCGCAGCAGATCGTCTTCGAGCTTGCCGGTAAGGTCCTCGGCCCGCTCCTGGCGATCGAAATGCGTGCAGACCCGGTCGAAGAGACGCAGGCGGGCAGATGTTCCGGGGACCGGCAGCCCCAGGCCGGCGAGGTAGTGCAGCTGCCCGAACATCCGGGCGAAGGTCGTCTTGCCGCCCTGGTTCGGCCCGGTGACGACGAGTATCCGCTCGGGCCCTCGGAGTTCGAAGTCGTTGAGTACGGGCCTCTTACCCTCTTTCACCAGCTTGAGCCCAAGCGCAAGGTCGAAGCTTTCGTGGGCCTCGACATCGCCGGAAGCGCCGAATTCGGGATAGCAGAAAGGAAGACCGGCCGAGCGCAGCGGCGCGATGAGATCGAGGTAGGCGAGGTAGAACCGTACCTCGCGATCGAAGCGGGCGATGGTCGCCTCGATGAACCCGGCATGGTGCTCGCCGAACCGCTCCAGGGCGCTGAAGACCTCGGGGTGCAGGCGGGCGACCCTCTCCACGATCTCTGCGTCGACGCGCGTCATGTACGCAGTAGGGAAGTCGAAGGCTCGCTCTTTGATCCGGCCCTGCGCGAAGCGAGCGAAGGTGGCTTCCAGCTCCGCGCCGTAATCTGCCTCTTCTCGGAACGGCAGGACCGCGACTCGCAAGCCATCGATGCGGACGCCGTATTTCACCCCGTCAAGGCCCGCCTTCACGCGGCTGGCGTCCTCCCCCAGGCGATGGAAGCCGTCCGAGCCGGCGTACTCCGCCAGAAAGTCCCGGAAGCCGCAGAGGCCCCCGGATCGAATGCCCGGTCCTGAGAGCGCCTGTCCGAGGGCTCGGATCGCCGCGCCGTATGTCTCGGCCGCGTCCACCAGCCAGCGAAGACGCTGGTACCGATGCGCGGTGGTCTTCGGATTGGCGAGGCTGCGAACTCTGACCATCCAGTCCCCGAACGTCTTGACTGCTTCGGCGAGGGCGGGGTCCTCGAGATCCCGGCAGACCTCCTGACGGAAGCGGATGGTCTCGGCCGCAGCCTGGGGCTCGGCGAACAGCGACCTCAGATCGTAGTCGTCGCGGGCCGGCGTGGCCCTGTCGATCACCTGATCGAGATTCAGGTCGGCAAAGACTTCGGCCTTGTCCCAGACGGGGGCCTCGGCCGGGTCTCCTTCGAACAACACGCTGCGGAACACTTCTCGGTCGGACCTCGCGTCGGCAGGGCCGTGGGCAAAACAAAAGGCTCCTAGAGAAATCTCTAGAAGCCATCACCCGCAGGGCGGGATATCACGCGAGCTTCATCGCGCCGCGTCGACTATAGGCTCCGATGCCCAATTCGTCATGGGGTCGGTGCCGCCGCACGCAGGTTGGGTCGGCCCGCTTCGCGGCGGCCTGGCAAGATCCGCAAAGGCGGCCTCCGCGCCGGTCAGACCGTGGCAAGCCTATCCAGCCACTCGGGCGGAAAGGTGAGGTCGTAGTTGCCAAGCAGGATGGACCGGTAGGTCGTCATCGCAGCCTGTTCGAGGTTCAGGGCCCGTCGGAAAGCCATCGCGACGGTGTCGCCGAGGCAGGAAGAACCGTGGAAGGCGAGGATCACTGCGTTGCAATCGACGGCCGCTCGGGCGGCCGCATCTGCCAGCTCGTCTGAGCCCGACGGGAAGTATGGGACGCGGGCGATCGATCGCACGTAGTAGGCCTGGTCGAGCGATATCAGGCGTATCTGGTGCCCCAGGCCGTCGAGCAGAACCGTGTACTGAGGGTGCAGGTGGATCACGGCGTTGACGTCCGGCCTGACCTGGTATGTCCTCTGGTGGAGCTTCCACTCGCTCGAGGGGTCGGGGTTTCCGCCGCGGACCTGGCCATCGAGTCCCATGACCGAGAACGAGCCCTCGTCCAACAGATCGAGGTAAGTGCCCGTGCCGGTGACCACGAACTCGTCCGAGCCCGGGTACCTGGCCGACAGGTTCCCGCCCGATGCGAGAACGAGCCCTTGAGCTACCGCGGTCCGGCCGACGTCGGCCAGTTCATCGAAGAGATGGTCGTAGGCTGACATTGGCCCTCCCTAGTCGGTGCGCTTGCGTGCGGCAACTTCCCGCAGGTAGAGAAGAGCCGCGTCCCAGTCCAAGCCGCGGCGGGGTTCGTAGATTTCCAGCTTGACCGAGGCGGCAACGGCTGTGCGCCCGGCCGCCAAGCTCTCCAGTTCGCCGGCGGCGATGGCCTGAACCATTGCGTTGCCCAGCGCCGTGGCCTCCGCCGGACCGGCGACAACCGGCAAGCCGCAGGCATCGGCGGTGAGCTGGCAGAGCAGGCGATTCCGGCTGCCTCCACCGACCACTCGCAGCGTTCGGGGGCGCTGGCCGCTTACTTCGGTCAAATCTTCGAGCGCGGCCCGGCATTTCAACGCCAGGCTGTCCAGGCAGCAGCGCACTATCGCGCCTGCGCTGTCGGGGAGTTCACGGCCGGTCTCGCGACACAGCGCCTGGACCGCGAGGGGCATATCCGGCGGGTTCACCAGGCTTGGGTCATCCGGATCGATCAAGAACCGCAACCCCGGAGAGCGCTCGGCCATCGATGCCAGTTCGTCCCAGGCGTAATCTCGACCGCCACGTCGCCAATGGCGGCGGCATTCGGCCAGAAGCCACAGTCCGGGGATATTGCGTAGCAGTCGGGTCGTTCCCGCGACGCCGCCTTCGTTGGTGAATCCCGCCGACAGGACTCCGTCCGTGACGAGCGGAGAGGGGATCTCGACGCCGATCAGGCTCCATGTGCCGCTGCTGATATAGGCGCTGCCGGCATCGAGACCGGGTACCGCGGCCACGGCACTCGCCGTGTCGTGAGATGCCACCGCGAATACTGGGGCGGCGGCCGGGAGTCCCGTCTCCAAGACCACGCCGGCCGACATCGGGCCGAGCTTCGTGCCCGGCTCGACGAGCGGTGGAAGGAAGCGCGTCGGGATGCCCAGGCGATCCAACAGATCGGTCGCCCAGCCGCCGGAATCCGCTCGCATACACTGGGTCGTGGATGCGATCGTGCGCTCGGCGACGGTCTCGCCGGTCAGCCAGTAGCCGAACAGGTTGGGCATCGGCAGCATCGTCGCGGCGGCGTCGAGCTGAGGGTCGGCGACGTGCGCCATTGCCGTCAGCTGATACAGCGTGTTGTAGGCGGTCGGCTGTACGCCTGTAGCCACGAACACATCGTGCCTCGGCACCCGCGCGAACGCCAGCGCCATGGCTCCAACCGTTCGACTGTCGCGGTAGTGGTACGGGTTGCCGAGGAGGTTGCCGGCCCGGTCGAGCAACGCAAAGTCGACGCCCCAGGTGTCGACTCCCAATCCAGCCAGTTCGCCCCGCCCCGCGGTTGATCCTGCATTCGCTTCCTCGACCGGCTCCCGCGCGGCATACCGAGCCAGTCCAGCCTTGATTTCGGACCAAAGAGCGAGGACGTTCCAGTGGAGCCTGCCCATCTGGGAGACGGGGTCGTTCGCGAAGCGGTGGACATCCTGGAGGGTGAACCTCGACCCGTCCCAGCGGGCCGCCAGCACTCGGCCGCTCGACGCCCCCAGGTCGACTGCCAGGAAGTCTCGAGTACGCGTCATCCGACCTCCGAAGCCGAAATCACCGCCCGCCATAGAGCGGGCCGAGCAGTGCGCAGGCGCGGAAATCGGCACCCTCGGGATCGGCCGTTCCCAGATTCGTCCAGACACTCGGACGGAAGAGCCTGTCGTCGGAGAGGTTGTGCATGTTGACGGGGATGCGAAGGACGGCGGCCAGCGTTACGAGGTCTTCTCCGACGTGGCCGTAACTCAGCGCGCAGTGATTGGCTCCCCAGGCCGACATCATGCTGTAGACATCTCGGAACACGCCGGCTCCGGACAGCCTTGGCGCGAACCATTGGGTCGGCCACGTCGGATCGGTGCGCTGATTCAGCGCATCGTGGACATGGTCCGGCAGGTCGACTGTCCAGCCTTCGACCAGCTGTAGCACCGGTCCGACGCCGTGCACCAGGTTGATCCGGCTCATCGTCACCGGCATGCCGCCGGGAGAGACGAACTGTGACGAGAAGCCACCGCCGCGGAAGTAGCCCGTGACGGCCGGATACCAGGTCGTCATCGCCAGACTTGCAGACGCTTCGGCCTCGCCGATCTCCCAGAATGGCTTCATTGCCGGCGCGCCGTCTCGCCCGAGGCCGCCGGCCGCGTCAAGGCTCGCTGCACCGGAATTGATCAGATGGACGATCCCGCCGGCCGCTCGTTCTTCGAGCTCGACCCCGGTCACGCGCCGGACGGCTTGCGGGCTCCAGTAGGTCCGGACGTCGGCGAAGACCTGAGCGGTATTGGTCAGGAGATAGCCGAAAAGCATCGCCGCACCGTTGAGGCTGTCATTCTCCGTGGCGAATACGTACGGCGCCCGAATTCCGTTCCAATCGAACGACGTATTCAGGAATGCTTCCATGAAGTCGCCGTTGGGGGAGTGATCCGTCCATTGCCGCTGGCCTTGAAAGCCGCCCAGGATGGCGTTGTGGCCCAGGGCCTCCTCGCCAAATCCCATCTCCGCGAGAGTGGGGTTGCCGACAAGCAGATCCCGGGCGATCAGGAACATCTTTACGACGGTCTCCCAGTCGCCATCCTTCTGCGCTCGCGTTCGAATCTGCCCGGGACTGTTCCGATCCTCTCCTTCGCGGCAGTGCGACCGGACCCACGCGTGCGCGCGCCCGAATTCATCCGGGTCGAAAATGCCCTCTTCGAGACGCCGTGAGATCTCGCTCATGTCGACCGATTCGACGCGCATCCCGAGGTAGCGCTCGAAGAAGCCATGGTCCACGATGGACCCGGCGATGCCCATCGACACGCCGCCCAAAGACAGGTACGACTTGCCGCGCATGATGGCGGCCGCGAGCCCGGCTCGGCCGAAACGAAGCAGCTTCGCCTGCACGTCGGCAGGGATGTCCGAATCGCCGGCGTCCTGGACGTCGCGGCCGTAGATGCCGAATGCGGGCAAGCCTTTCTGGGCGTGAGCGGCAAGGACCGCGGCCAGGTAGACCGCCCCGGGACGCTCCGTGCCATTGAATCCCCAGACTGCCTTGGGCGTGACCGGATCCATGTCCATCGTCTCGGAGCCGTAGCACCAGCATGGCGTCACGGTGATCGACAGCCCGACGCCTTGCTCCCTGAACAACTCGGCCGCGCGAGCCGCTTCGACCACGCCGCCGATGCAGTCCGCGGGAACTACACACTGAACGGGCGTGCCGTCCGGGTACCGCAGGTTGGCAGTGAGGAACTGCGCTGCCGCTCGGGCCAGGCCCATCGTCTGGTCTTCTAGAGACTCGCGGACCCCGTTTCGACGACCATCGATAGCCGGCCGGATCCCGATCCTGGGCCAGCTACCGACGTACCGGCCGGTTGAGGGCAGGGGCATCACTTCCGGTCCTTTCATCGATTCCGCATCGGCAATCCTGGTTCGCAAGCCCGGACGGGCGCAAGGAGGAAGCGCCCGCCCGGGCTTGCCGGCATCTAGCCGAGGCGCCAGAAGCCGTGTGACATGTCAGCTTCGCCGCGAGAGTCCGGCCGCGAACAACCGAGGGCCCCCGCTCACTGCGCTATGACCCCGTCGAGATCCCACAGGTCCGTCCAGTCCTGGTTGTCACGCCAGAGGAAGACCTGGCCCTTGATCAGGCGGCTGTTGCGATCCTCGGCGGCGATGGCGGCCATCTCCGCGTCGGTAAGTGGTTCGGTGATCGTCGATCGCAGGTTGCTCAGATACTCGTTGCGATGGACCGACATGGGGATGGGCACCTGCCCTCGCTGAACGGCCCATTTCACGCAGATCGTGGCGGGATGGACGCCCAGCCGTTTCGCGGCGGCGACTATCGATGGCGCTTCGATGTCGACGGCGTCCTCAGGCGTTCGATCCCGGTCGGGTCTCGTCGGCGATCCAATGGGTGAAAAGCCGATCGGGACCATGCCGCTCGCGACCACGAAATTGAACAGCTCTGGCTGGGGGAAGCAGGGGTGCAGCTCCATCTCGTTCGCCGCCGGTCGGATTCGGGCGTCGCGAAGAACCAGCTTGAGCTTTGCAACACTCATGTTGGAGGTGCCAATGTGCCGCACCAGGCCCCGGTCGACGAGCCTCTCGAGCTCGCGCCAGGTCGCCATGTATTCGTCGTGGATGTAAGGGCGTGCGCCCGGGGCTCTGGAGGTGACGTCCACGCCCGGAGCATGGTGGTTTGGGAAAGGCCAGTGGATCAGATAGAGGTCCAGGTAATCGAGCCCGAGATCGCGGAGTGACTTTTCGAACGACAGGGCGACATCTGCCGGGGCGTGCTTGTCGTTCCATAGCTTCGAGGTAACCCAGAGATCTTCACGGGGGATGCCGCCGGAGATGATGCGGCGCAGAGAAGCACCGATGAGAGCCTCGTTCTCATAGATCGAGGCACAGTCGAAGTGCCGGTACCCGACCTCGGCCGCCCCGACTACGGCGGACGCGATGTCCTCACCCGAGAAGCGATCCGAGCCGAACGTCCCGAGACCGATGGCAGGCATCCGGGCGCCGGTCCACAGGACGCGCTGGGGAACCAGGCTGGGGTCGACACCGTCGTCGGCGATCGCAAACGGGGTCATCTCGAGAGGACTCAAGGTCGTGCCTCCATCAATCTGCTGTACATGGGTCGTGGTCAAAATGGCCGTGGCGCGGCCGTGGACCGGCGAACGATCACCTCGCTCGGCAGGATGATGCTGCGGGGCTCTCCCGGGGCCTCGCCGGCCAGGCGCTCCAACAGCAGGTTTGCCGCCTCAGTCCCGATCTCATAGGCGGGCTGGGAAACGACAGTGAAGAAGGGATCCATTACCCAGCCCGGAGGCAGGTCGTCGAACACAGCCACGGAGATGTCGTCCGGAATCCCCAATCCGGTCTCGTGTAGGGCACGCATGGCACCGTACGCGATGAAGTTGTTGGCGGCGAAGATCGCGGTTGGCCGGCGATCCCCCTGGAGGACGTCGCGAGCCATCGTGTACCCACTGGCCTCGTTGAACTCCCCGAAGACGACCCTCCCGCACTTCCCGGTCGGGCAGGTCTCCAGGAGAGCCTCGCGGTAACCTGCGACGCGGTCTATGGAGGTTGAGACTCCCTCTGGGCCTGTGAGAATGGCTATGTTGCGATGACCCAGCTCTGTCAGGTGTCGTACGACCGCGTAGGCGCCTGCCTTCGAGTCGCCGCGGACTTCGTCCGCTTCGACGTCGTCAAGATGACGATCGAGCACGACCGTCGGCATGCCGTGGGCCTGGAGCATCCTTACGGAGTTGCCCGCCCCGCCGGCGGGGACCAGCAGGACACCGTCGACGCGTCGCTCGATAAGGACGCGGATGTACGCGGCCTCCTCTTCCTCGGACTCGTACGTGTTGCAGAACATCACCCCATAGCCGCGGCTTCGGGCCGTGTCCTCGACACCACCCGCGATCGTCGTGAAGAAAGGGTTGCGGATGTCCGTCACAACGAGAGCGATCGTGTCGGTTCGCTTTGCTCGAAGCTGCCGCGCGAGACCGTTTGGCATATAGCCGAGTTCGTCGATCGCCTTGCTGACCCGCGCCTTTGCGTCCGGGCTGGCGTAGCCGGAGCTGTTGACAACCCTTGAGACGGTCATTGTCGACACGCCCGCCAGCTTGGCGACATCGCTCAGCGTGCTCACGTCGTTTTCGTCCTCTGGATGTTTCCTGCATTTTGGGGCTAGCAGACCGACGCTGTTAGCGTTACCATGCCCGGCAGGCAGGTGCTGTTAGCGATAACACACCATCCCTGCTCGGATCTGGTAACGGTAACACAGCTTCGCTCGCGGAAATCGAGAGATAGGAGGAGCGACAGACCGCGTTCGGTCGAACAGTGGAGCAGCCCTTCGAGGTCTGCGTCCCGAGTGCGAGTTCTCCCGGCCACACGCCGGTTCTCGCGCTTGGTGGGGATACGCCGGCCTGTTCGACCCGACAATTCCCGAGAAGCTTGCCCAGGTGGTAAGCGTTCCGCATCCCTGGCTCCCACCGGCCGACCTCTGATCGAAACCGCGGCGGTGCAGTCGCCGCCGGTGAGGCAACGACGGGTCGCCTACCAAGCGGTGCTTTCCCTCGAAAGGCGGCTGACCGACCGGCGCAGAGACCCGCCCGACCGTCACAGAGACCCGCCCGACCGTCACGTAAGAGGAGCGTATGCAAGAGGCCTGAATCCGGAGCTGGAGGTCAGTCACGACCTGCTACGTAGTCCGAATTGGGAGATGGAGTAGATGAAACGAGCCCTAGTTCTTCTGGCGGTCGTCGCCCTCGCCGGTTGTTCCGGCAATGCGGCGTCACCAACGGTGAACCCGACCCCGACCCTGGCCCCGGGCGCCACGCCGGCCCCCGCCACCGCAACCCCCGCACCGACCAAGCAGAACCTCACCCTGACCGTGCTGGAGAGCCAGGGCTGGGTCTATCCGTCCGAGCAGGCTCTTGCCCTGCGTTTCCAGGATCTGACGGGCATCAAGATCGACTACCAGATCGTCCCGTCCGCCAACTACTTCCAGGTTCTCAACACCAAGCTCAACTCGGGCCAGGGCCCGGACATCTTCGGCGGCCAGAGCGGCGTGTCCGACCTCAAGGTCACCTACAACGTTGAGAAGAACGCCGTCGACCTGTCGAATGAAGCTTGGGTGAAGCAGGAAGATCCGAACGCTCTTGCCCAGGCGACCCTGAACGGCAAGGTGTACGGCCAGGAGATCTGGGATATCTACAGCGGTTACTGGGTCGTCGTCTATGACAAGACGATCTTCCAGAAGGCCGGGATCACCGCGGCCCCCAAGACGTACGATGAATTCACGGCCGATTGCGACAAGGTCAAGGCGCTCGGCGTCACGCCGATCTACGAGCCGGTCAGCGACGGCTGGCACCAAGTACTGTGGTTCCCCGAGGTCGGCGCCCAGATGGAGAACCTCGAGCCCGGTTTCTACGCCAATCTGAACGCCAACAAGACGACGCTTGCTGCCGATCCGAACGCCCTCAAGGCCATGACCCAGTTCAACAACCTGTACCAGAAGGGCTACATGGGTTCCAGCTCGCTGTCCGCGACCGTCGCGGACCAGGAAAAGAACATGACAACCGGTAAGTTCGCGATGACGGTCAGCAACCTGACCCTTCCGCAGTCGATTCAGACCGACTTCCCGAGCACTCAGGCGTCCAACTTCGGCTACTTCCCCATCCCGCTTCTCGACAACCAGCTTCTGCCGACGCACCCGGCGGGTCCCACCAAGTTCATCTGGTCCGGCGGGAAGCAAATTGACGCTGCCAAGCAGTACCTCGCCTTCCTTGCTCAGCCCGACAGCCTTCAGTACCTGATCGACAACACTGATGCCTTCGCGACTCTCGACTTCTCGGGCGTCAAGGCCAAGTGGTCGTCAGATCAGCAGGCTTTCATGAGCCAGTACACGGCCGCAAAGGTCAACGTCCTCCAGGACGACGTCATGTACGTGAACCCGCAGTGGACGGACATGGGCAAGGACGAGGTGGCCATGTTCACCGGCAAGGAAACACCTCTCCAGGTGTTGCAGGCCATCGACAAGCGTCGAGCGACACAAGCAATTACGGCCAAGGACCCGGCCTGGTCCAAGTAAACCATCGGCTATCCGATATGTAGTTGCAAACCGGCCGGGGCGGGTAGTACCGCGCCCGGCCGGTCTGCTGTCTCAGATCTGCGCCACGCGTGCTACCGCGTCATCTATCGAAGACCGCTATGCTCCGCCGGCCGCTTTCCTTGGCGCATCCGGGACCCGGCGATAGACCGTGTCGCCCGCATCATCCAGCTTCAGAACGAGTAGCTCGACTTCGCCCCACCAGCCATCCGTCAATTGGAGGGCGGATCCAGGAATGAGCCAGGGAACATGAGAAAAGCCTATCCAACGTGGTTCGCCGCTGGGGCGCTCGCGCTGTATGCGGTGTTCATCCTGCTGCCCAGCGTGTTGGGTCTGGGGTTCGCATTCACGGACTGGAACAGCTACAACAGCGACGTCAGCTGGGTCGGCCTCGACAACTTCGCGACGATCTTCGACCCGAGCGGGGCCTATTTCAGCGCGATCGAGAACACGGTCATCTTCACCGTCGCGACCATCTTCCTCAAGACCGTTATCGCCCTTGGACTGGCCGTGCTCCTCACCAACGGCGTTCGACGGCTTTCCTACCTGTATCGAGCGCTGATCTACCTGCCGGCCGTGCTCCCGATGATCGCCGTGGGCATCGTCTTCAAGTCGATCCTCAACCCCGACACCGGCATGCTGAACCTGGGGCTACGGTCCGTTGGACTCGGCGCCCTCGCTCAGCAATGGCTGACGGACATCTCACTGGCCCTCTGGAGCGTGATCGGCGTCGACACCTGGAAGGGCGTCGGCTACATCATGGTCATCTTGATTGCCGGTGTCGTGGCGATCCCCCGCGACTACTACGAGGCGGCGTCAATCGATGGCGCCTCCGGCTGGCAGGCGTTCAGATACATCACGCTTCCGCTCCTTCGACCCGTGCTCGCCGTCACGACCGTGCTCAACCTCCTGTACGGCCTGCGGGTGTTCGACATCGTCTACGTCCTTACGAACGGCGGGCCGGGCTATGCCACCAGCACCGTCTACACCACCGTCTTCGACTCGTTCGGGCTTGGCCAATGGGGCGTCGCAACGGCGCTCTCCAGCGTCTTTGTCGTGGTCGGTCTCGCCCTGAGCTTCGTAGTCGTCCGGCTCATGCGCCCATCTGAGGTTGACTAGCTATGTTCCCAGTGCGCTCGCTCCGCGGGGCCATAACCAACCTCCTGGCCGCGCTGGCCGGGATCATCGCTATCGCGCCCATCTATCTACTTGTCGCGAACGCGCTCAAGACCCAGTCCGACTCGAACGCCATGAGTCCAGAGCCTCCGCTGAACCTCCAGTGGGGCAACTTCGCGACCGTCATCGAACAGGGCAACCTGGTGGTGGCCTTCCTCAACAGCGTGCTGTACGCAGTCGGGTCGACGCTCCTGGGCGTCCTCGTGGCCGCGCTGGCAGCCTACGTACTGGCGCGGCGCCGGACCCGATGGCATCAGATCCTCTACTTGTCGCTGATCCTGGGAATCGCCCTGCCCACGAACTACGTCACCCTGACGAAGGTGATGCAAATGACCGGCATGATCAACACGCAGATCGGGATGGTTGTCCTCTACGCGGCGATGCAGCTCCCGTTCAACGTCTTTCTGATCTACGCGTTCATCGGCACGGTGCCCCGCGAACTCGATGAGGCGGCCTACCTCGATGGTGCCTCTCCGTTCCGAACCTTCCGCTCGATAATCCTTCCGATCCTAATGCCGGTCATGGTGACCTGCGGCGTCCTGAACATTCTCAACGTGTGGAGCGATTTCATCAATCCTCTCTACTTCCTGAACAGCAGCGACAACTGGCCGATGACGCTCTCCGTCTACAACTTCTTCAGCCAGGGCACGAGTTTCTCCGGAGCCGGCGGATCAAATTGGGCCCTCGTGTCAGCGGATGTCGTACTCAGCATCCTGCCCGTAATCATCATCTACGTCATTGCCCAGCGCTGGATCCTGTCGGGATTGGGTTCTGGCGCGGTCAAGGGTTGAGCGCCGGCCGGATCCTCTCGCACAAGGTCGATGCCCAGGGTCTGACGATCCGGGCGGAGCGAGGCCTGATCGCCGTCGAGCCACGTACGGATCGGACTATCCGGATCCGTTACACGCTCGACGGCGAACTTAGCCGGAAGGCGAGTCTCACCGTAACGGCGCAGGCGGCCGGTGCGCCACCGTCCGCCTATCGCTTCGAGGAGCGCCCGGAGACGCTCGTCCTATCCACCGCCGCGCTGTCCGTCGAGATCGACCGGCGGACTTCGGCCTTCACGTACAGGGACGCGGCCGGAGGCGTACTCACCCAGGAGCCGGTGGCGGGCGGCAAGACACTCGAACCGATTGATGTGCTCGTCTCCGTGTTCGACGAGAAGACGACGGTCGAAAGCCACGAGAACGCCGACGGGATGCGGACCGGTGCGCTCAACGTCCGGCAGGTCGTCGATCGGCGCGCCTATCACACGAAGCTCGAATTCGAGTGGGCCGACGGTGAGGCTCTCTACGGCCTTGGCTCGCACGACGAAGGGATGTTCAATCTCCGTGGCGAGCACCAGTACCTCTACCAGCACAACACCAAGGCGGTTGTGCCGGTCCTGATGTCGAGCCGTGGCTACGGAGTCTTCGTCGACTGCACGTCGCTGATGAGATTCCACGACGACGCCTTTGGGTCCTATCTCTGGGCCGATGTCGACGAGGAACTGGATTACTACTTCGTGGTCGGCCCGGAATTCGACGAGATCGTGGCCGAACTGCGTGGGCTGACCGGCCACGCGCCGATGCTCCCAAAATGGGCGCTCGGTTACATCCAGTCGAAGGAGCGCTACGAGAGCCAGGCCGAACTGCTGGCGGTGGCTCGAGAGTATAGGGAGCGCGCGTTGCCCCTCGACTGCCTGCTGCTCGACTGGATGTCCTGGACGGGCGACCTGTGGGGCCAGAAGTCGTTGGATCCGGGGCGGTTCCCGGATCCCGACCGCATGATGGAGGTGCTTCACGGGCTGGGCGTCCGGCTCCTTGTCTCTATCTGGCCGATCATGCATTCCGGCGGCGACGATTGGCGGGAGATGTCGGACGGGGGTCACCTTCTCGGCAACAAGGCGACGTACAACGCCTTCAGTCCAGCCGCCCGAGCCCTGTACTGGGAACAGGCGAACCGTGGTCTCTTCTGCCACGGCGTGGACGGATGGTGGGCGGACTGTACCGAGCCGTTCGACGCGGACTGGAGCGGCGCGGTCAAGCCCGAGCCGGAAGAGCGGATGCGCATCAACACCGAAGAGGCGAAGCGGTACATCGACCCGGAGCTGATCAACGCGTATTCGCTGGTCCATTCGGAAGGGATCTACGACGGCCAGCGTGGGGCCAGCGCGAACAAGCGGGTGTTCACCCTGACTCGGTCCGCGTACCTTGGGCAGCAACGCTACGGGACCGTGACCTGGACGGGCGACATTTCCGCAACCTGGGACACGCTGCGCCGCCAGATCGCCGACGGCCTCAACTTCACCGTCACCGGCATGCCATATTGGTCGACCGATACCGGCGGCTTCTTCTCGGCGCGCCGGCCGGACCTCTGGTTCTGGGCGGGCGACTACGACGCCGGCGTCGAGGATCTCGGATATCGGGAGCTATACCTCCGCTGGTTCCAGTACGAGGCTTGGCTGCCGATCTTCCGCTCCCACGGGACGGACACACCGCGCGAGGTCTGGCGATTCGGAGGGCCCGGCGACGCGACGTACGAAGCGCTCGCCTCCGCGCTCCGGCTGCGGTATCGCCTGCTTCCTTATCTCTACTCGATCGCGGGTTGGACGACGCAGCAGGACTACACGATGCTCAGGGCGCTGCCGTTCGACTTCCGGAACGACCCGGGCGCTCGGGAGGTCGGCGACGAGTTCATGCTTGGCCCGGCCTTCCTCGTCTGCCCCGTCTACGAGCCCTCGTCCTACGGGCCGAAATCGACGCCCATCGAAGGCGCGCCGCACACGCGGAGCGTCTACCTGCCTGCCGGAAGCGAGTGGTTCGACTTCTGGACGGATCGACGCATGCCGGGCGGTCATATCGTCTCGGTCGACGCGCCGCTCGACCGCATCCCCGTCTTCGTACGCGCCGGATCGGTAGTGCCGATGGGCCCCGTCCGGCAACACACCGCCGAGGCCCCAGACGCGCCTCTGGAATTGCACGTTTATGCGGGACGCGATTCGTCATTCACTCTGTACGAGGACGCGGGCGACGGCTACGACTACGAGCAGGGCGCTTTCGCGACGGTCGAGATCCGCTGGGACGAGCGCGCCCATCGCCTCACGATCGGCGAGCGAGCCGGCGCCTACCGGGGGATGCCCGACGAACGGGCGATGACCGTGACGTTCCATCCGATTTCCCATGGTGCGGGCGCACCAGCCACGGCCGAGCAGAGCCTTGGGATCCACGAATTTCGGTACGTTGGTCGGGCCGTGGAGTTGCAGCTTTGACGAAAGGAATCTTCCGTGCGGCCATGCGCAGGGCTACAGGGAAAGGGCATTGAAGGAGCCGGCGGCATGGCCTTGACGATCGACACGCTGAAGACGTTGCGAAAGAGGAATAGTGGGAATGAACGGTGGAACGGGCCGATTCAGGCGGACTAAGTCAGTTGCGAGCGGCGCGAGCGAGCCTGCGGTGGCCAATACAGAGCTGAAGCACGGCACCTATCTTGACGGCGCATTTTCCGGCGGCCCCATCAGCGGCCCTTTCCGGCCCAACTGGGAGTCGTTGAAGGCCTACCAGCTTCCAGACTGGTATCGCGACGCGAAATTTGGAATCTGGGCTCACTGGACCCCGCAGAGCGTTCCCGAGCAAGGGGACTGGTACGCGCACGGCATGTACGTCGAGGGCAGCGCCCAGTACGACTACCACGTCAAGACGTACGGCCATCCCTCGCAGTTCGGGTACAAGGACGTCTGCAACCTTTGGAGGGCGGAGAACTGGGACCCCGAAGAGTTGATCCGACGCTACTCACGGGCCGGAGCCAAGTACTTCGTCGCCCTCGCCAATCACCACGGGAACTTCGACTGCTGGGACTCAAAACACCATCCCTGGAACTCCGTGAATATCGGGCCGAAGAAGGACGTCGTCGGGACGTGGGAGAGAGCGGCTCGCGCGAACGGGCTCAAATTCGGCGTCACCTACCACGGCACGCCGGCGCGGGTCTGGCGGGAGTTCATGCCCGTGCGGTACGGCAGCGACGCGACCGGTCCGCTTCGCGGCGTGCCATACGATGGCGTTCTGACGAAGGACGATGGGCAGGGCAAATGGTGGGATGGCATGGACCCGCGCGCCTTCAACGGGCGACCCCACCACAAGAACGATCCCTGCCCGGAATTCGTCGATGATTTCATGCTGCGCGTCCAGGACGTGATCGACAAGTACAACCCGGATCTTCTGTACTTCGACGACAACTGCGATTGGGACTTCGACGACGGAGCGGCGTTCGGCAAAGACCTTCGTGTCTGGCTCGGCATGCCCGAGCTCACGCCTCACATCATGGCCTACTACTACAACGCCCACATGCGCCGAAACGCGGGCAAATTGGACGCTGTATTCAACATCAAAGTGGTCCCAGCCCCAGTGCGGGGGACGCTGGTCCGCGACTTCGAAATGACCCAGGCGAGCGGGATCGAGCCTGAGCCGTGGCAGACGGACGCTTGCCTGGGCAACTACCACTACGACAGATCGATCTACGAGAATCACCGATACCGGACGGCCGAGGAGATCGTGCATCTGCTCGTCGACGTCGTCAGCAAGAACGGCAACCTCCTGCTTAGCATTCCCCTTCCCGGCGATGGGAGGCCGGACGACGACGAGGTGGCTTTCCTCGACAGGTTCGGCGATTGGATGGCCCTCAACAGCGAGGCCATCCACTACAGTCGACCATGGAAGATCTACGGCGAAGGCCCATCCGGCAGCGGCGCCGGTGTTTCGCTCTACTGGGGATCGCTGCCGCAGTTTGTCAGTGGCGACATGCGGTTCACGACCAGGGGAGACACCCTGTACGCCATCGCGCTTGCCTGGCCCGACGATGGAAAGCTGGTCATCAAGTCGCTCGCCTCGAATTCTCCCCATTTCCGCGGCCAGGTCGAAGGAGTCGGACTGCTCGGGTCGGAGCCAGATCTGGCGTGGTCGCGCAACGCGGAGGGACTGACGGTCAGCCTTCCGGAAACGCCCCCGTGCGACTACGCGTACGTGTTCAAGATCAGCCTTGCGGGAGACTGAGCAGCGTCCGTTTCGGCCGCCTGCGTCACGCTCGAGGTTCGGCGTGGCTCAGGCGGCTCGAAGTCGGGTGAAAGTCGCGGCCTTCGAACGGCCCACGGCGCCAAAGGCGGAGCCCTCGATGTCCACGGTGACGCGAAAGAACCCACATTTTGGGCTAGCAGAGAGGCGATGTTAGCGTTACCATACGCATCCACGGGCTCTGTTAGCGATACCACATCTCTACCGCCCCGGGAAGGCCATCGTTTGGTCGAAACGACCTGTAGGGCTGACCGCGGGTCGGTCCAAGGGTCGACAACCCTGTCCGAGCGACGTCGGCGAAGGAGGTTCAAATCCGTGCAGTTGGCGCTCCTGAGGTTGCCGTGATGGCTGAGCGAGCAGCGTGCGACCTGGCCTTCATTGGGCACATGTGCTTCGACGAGGTGGTCCCGTTCGAGGGCTCACCTCGCGTGGCTCCCGGCAGTGCCGTGCTCTGCGGGGCCCTCGCGGCGGCTCGCGTCGGCAAGAAGGTGGGGGTCGTGACCCGCATGGCCGTGGCGGACGAGGAGATCGTCCGACCAATGCGGCAGGCCGGGATCACGGTCGAGGTCGTTCCCGTCGAGTGCACGACGTTCATGAAGGTCGTGCACCCCAGTGCCGATGTCGATGACCGCCAGATGTACCAGATTGCGAACGCCGGCCTCTTCGCCGTATCCGATATTCCGGAGCTCGCGGTCCATCAAGTGCACCTGGCCGGGTATCACCGACCAGGAGTTCGATCTGGCCTTCGTCCGTGGGATAAAGGCTCGCGGCTACCGACTGTCCGCGGACATGCAGAGCTTCGTGCGCCAGGTGGACTCGGCGACTCATCGAGATCTCGTTCCGGGACGTTGCCGACAAGGCCGCGATAGTCGCCCTTCTGGACATGGTCAAGCTCGACGTCGTCGAGGCAAAGGTTCTTACCGGAACCGATGACCTGGAGGCGGCCGCCCGGGTCTTCGAGCGGTGGGGTTCACCCGAGACGCTGATCACGCGGGCCGATGGTGTCCTCGCTCGGGTGAATGGGAAGACGTATTGGGAACCGTTCACGAATCGGAGCGTGGTCGGCAGGACAGGCCGGGGCGACACGACCTTCGCTGCCTACATGGCCCGCCGGCTCGACTACGACACGGAGGAATCACTGAAATTCGCAGCCGCGCTCGTCTCGCTCAAGATGGAGAAGGCCGGCCCCTTCGACGGAACGCTGGCCGACGTGCTCGAGCGGATGACCCAGGCTCCCAACTGAGTGGGCGCGTCCGCGGCCATCCGGCCACTCAACGTTTTCGAGCAACCCCTTTCTTAGGTTTCCGGAGTCAACGATGCACTTGCCCAAGACGCCGATCGAATACTTCCGCGGCGATCCCTGGACGATCGTCGAAGAGGGTTTCGATCCCGCCTTCCAGCGAGTCTCGGAGTCGGTGTTCTCGCTTGGCCAACGAGTTCATGGGCGTTCGAGGCTACTTCGAGGAGGGCTACAGCGGCGACCATCTACTCGGCAGCTACTTCAACCATCTGTACGAGTTGATGGACATACGCCACGACCAGCTCTTCAAGGGCTTCGTGACGCAGGGCGCGGCCATGATCAACGCCGTCGACTGGCTGTACACGCGGCTTTGGGTGGATGGCGAGCAGCTCGACCTGGCGAAGTCGGCGTTCTCGGACTTCTCCCGGCGGCTGGACATGCGCACCGGCGTGCTCAGCCGTGAGTTCGTCTGGCAGACGCCTACGGGCAAGCACCTTCAGGCTCGACCTTCATCCGCTTCACCGACATGGAGTCGACACGCGCTCGGCTGCCAGCGCATCGTGCTCGAGCCGCTCGACTTCTCCGGCGCGGTGACGTTGCGACTTGGACTCGACTTCAACACGCATTACGAGATCGGTGCGGGATGGGACCAGACCGGCAGCGGCAGCGGACCGGGCGAGATCATCAACTTCTGGCACTGCAACCGGAAAAGCCGGGTCGATGGGGGAGTGGCGATCCAGGCCGAGACCACCCGAAGCGGGCACCAGCTCTTCTCCGGCCTGTCGATCAAGACCGAGCAGCCGGTCGAAACCTCAATCGTCGTCGACGACAAGTTCATCGGCGCGGACCTTGCCCTGAACCTGGAACGCGGCAGGCCCACGACGGTGGACAGGATCGTGGTCAACGACTGGGCCAGGACCGCGGACGGTCGAACGCGGTCTGGAACAGTGGTCTCGAGCAGATGCGGAGTCACGCCGGCGCCACGTTCGAAACGCTCCTGGCCGAGCATGTTGCCGCCTGGGCGCGCGTCTGGAACGTGCTGGACATCGAAATCGAAGGCGACCCCGCGGTCCTGCAGGGCCTGCGATTCTCCAGCTTCCAGACGTATCAGACCTATCACGGCGAGAACGCCGACCTCAATGCCCTGTGCAAGGGCATGACCGGCGAGGTCTATTTCGGCTGGGCCTTCTGGGACAGCGAGATCTACACGCCACCGGCTGATGATGTTCGTCAACCCGCCGGCCGCCCGAAACCTGCTGCTCTACCGCTACCACCGTCTCGCGCAGGCCATGGAGCGGGCACGCCAGCTCGATTGCGAAGGGGCGCGCTTCCCGTTCGCCACGATAACCGGGACCGAAGACTCGGGTACCTGGCAGCACGTGGATCTCGAGATCCACTCCGATCTGGCGGTCGCGTACGCGATCTGGCACCACGACGTGATCTTGCGAGACAAGGAGTTCCTGTATCGCGAAGGCGTCGAGATGCTGCTGCAGATATGCCGGTTCCTCGCGAGCGGCCGGCGGATGGAGCCCGTCCAAGGGCGACTTCGGCTTCTACGGGGTAATGGGGCCGGACGAGTTCCACATGATGGTCAACCACAACTGCTACACGAACGTCATGGCGAAGAAGGCGTTCGAGTTCACCCTCAACGTGCTCGACGAGATGCGGCTCGAGGCGCCCGATCTGTACGGCGAGGCCGTCGTCAAGGACGAACCTCCGGCCGGAAGAGCCCGTCAGCTGGGCACGAATGGCCGAGAAGATGCGAATTCCGAAGGACGAGGACACGGGCATCTTCGAGCAGCACGCGGGCTATTTCGACCTGCCTCACGTCGACCTCGAACACTTCCCCGCGGACCAGATCCCGATCTACAAGAACTGGGCCTACATCAAGATCTTCCGGTACGACATGGTGAAACAGCCCGACGTGCTGAACCTGATGTACTTCTTCAGCCAGGACTACACGCCGGCAAGAGAAGCTCGCCAACTACGAGTTCTACGAGGCGCGGACCATCCACGAGTCCTCGCTGTCGCCGTCGCTGCATTCCATCCTGGCGCTCGAGCTGGGCAAGATGGATGACGCCTACACGTTCTTCTCGTACGGCGCCCGGATGGATCTGGACAACTACAACCGCAACACGGACCAGGGACTGCATGTGACGTCGGCGGCCGGCGTGTGGGCCAGCATGGTTTTCGGATATGGCGGTATGCGCACCGACGGCGACCTCCTGATCCTGCAGCCCGCCTTGCCGGCGCAATGGCGGTCGTTCCGGTTCCGGATCCGGTATCGAGGCGCACTGCTCGAGGTGCGCGTGAACGGCAAGAGAGTGGAACTGCAGGTTCTCGAGGGCGAGCCCGTCAAGGTGAGGGTCTACGGAGCCGATCTGGACGTCGATGCCGGAGGCATCGCCGTGCCGCAACGACAGCCGGGGGATTTGATCGGGACGCGGCCGGGCGCCGCTGTAAACGAATTGAACGAATCGGTCGCCGGACCGCATCACTGATGACAGACGGTGGGCCGACGCCCAGTTCCAGGAAGGGAGAGAGCGCGATATGGCGCAGACGATGATCGGAGCAATTCTGCCCGGCAACAGCACCGTGGAATTGCGAGAGTTCCCGGTTCCACGGCCCGGCCCGGGTCAGGTCCTGGTGAAGATGAAGGCCTCGACGATCTGTGGCAGCGACATCAGGGCGATCTACCGCGAGCACCTGGGCAAGGGCCCGGAAGGGTACCGCGGCGTGATCTCCGGGCATGAGCCCTCCGGCCAGATCGTGGCCACGGGCGCGGACATGCGCCGCTTCAAGGAGGGCGACCGAGTTCTGCTCTATCACATCAGCGGCTGCGGTCGATGCCACGACTGTCGCATGGGTTATCAGATCAGCTGCACGAATCCCCGTCGCGCCGCGTACGGCTGGCAGCGCGATGGCGGCAACGCCGCCTACTGCCTGGCCGAGGAGGCCGACTGCATCGGGATGCCGGACTCGATGTCCTACGTCGACGGCGCCTGCGTGGCCTGCGGTTTCGGGACGTGCTACGAGGCCATCCGGCGCATCGGAGTCTCGGGCGACGACACCACGCTGGTCGTCGGGCTCGGCCCGATGGGCCTCGCCTCGATGATGCTCGCGCGAGCCCGCGGCGCAACCAAGGTCATCGGTGCGGACGTGGTACCCGAGCGGATCGCGCTGGCCGAAAAGCTCGGCCTGGCCGACATGGTCATCCGTGCGGACGAGCACGCGATCGAGGCCGTTCGCGAGGCCACCGGTGGACTCGGCTGTGAGACGGCCATCGACTGCTCCGGCGTCTCGGCCGGCCGCCAACTCGCGGTCCGCGGTGCCCGGCGCTGGGGCCGCATAGCGTTCGTGGGTGAAGGCGGGACGATCGAGCTGAATACCAGCCCGGACCTAATCCATGACCAGAAGACCCTCTACGGCTCCTGGGTCACCAATCTGGGCAATGCGGAGGATCTGGTCGAGCGCATGCCCCGGTGGAACATGCATCCGGACGTGACCTGTACCCATCGCTTCCCTCTTGATCAAGCCTCAGAAGCCTATCGGACGATGGACGAGGGCAAATGTGGAAAGGTTGCGATCGTCTTCGATGACTGAACTTGCCCCAACTCGGCTCGGACCTTCCGCGGAGCCGACCGACCCTACTCGCGCCGTGGTCATGGACGAGATCGAGTTTGCCGGCTGGGAAGGCTGCATCCGCCTGACCAACGGCCTCATCGAACTCGTGGCCACGACCGCCGTCGGCCCGCGGCTCATCCGTCTCGGCTTCGTCGACGGGCAGAATTTCTTCAAGGTCATCCCCGAGACCGCCGGCTTGACGGGTGGCAACGAGTGGCACAACTTCGGCGGCCACCGACTCTGGCATGCCCCCGAAGTGTTCCCCAGGACGTACGCGCCGGACAACCTGCCCGTCGAGCACTCATGGGATGGCGCGACGCTCAAGCTTGCGAATGCGGAGCCTCAGAACGGCCTCGCGAAAGAGACCCTCGTCACCCTGTCGCCCTCGAATGCACAGGTGGAAGTGGTCCATCGGATCGTGAATCGAAGTGCCTGGGCGATAGACCTGGCACCGTGGGCACTGACCGTCATGGCGCCCGGCGGACGCGCGGTTTACCCGCAGGAGGAGTTCCGGCCGCATCCGGACTATCTCGTTCCGGCGCGGCCGCTGGTTCTATGGCATTTCACCGACATGAGCGACCCACGCTGGACGTGGGGCCGCAAGTACATCCAGTTGAGGCAGGATCCCGCCGCGACGACCAGGCAGAAGGTGGGGATGTTGAACACCGCCGGATGGGCGGCGTACGTGCTGGGGGCGGAGGTCTTCGTCAAGCGCTACGGGTTCGACCGGTCGGGGACGTACGCGGATATGGGTTGCAACACCGAGACGTACACCGATTCGGACATTCTCGAGATCGAGAGTCTCGGCCCGATGACCCGGCTCGAGCCGGGCGCCAGTGTGGAGCACCGAGAGTCGTGGTTGCTGGCTCGGACCGAATGCGGTCAGGCTGATGACGAGATCGACGCTCGGATCCTTCCCCTGGTCGGACGGTTGGCCGACGTGTAGATGTGGCAGGAGTGCAGCGGGACGGACCCCGGCGGTCGGTCCCAGTTCCGTCCCCCTGCACCCCTCCTTTACCCCTGGGAGGGGAACTTTGCTCCACAGGTTCCCCTCCCAAATCGTTTATGGTGACCGAGGGCCGATCGCTCAGCACCGGCCCGGGCCCCGCACGAAGGAACCGATGGCCGAGCTAACTGAACCTCACCGCCGATACAACCCACTCACCGGAGAGTGGCTGCTCGTTTCGTCCAACCGAACGTCGCGCCCGTGGCTCGGCCTTGCCGAGCCGACGCCCGATCCCGCGCGACCGCCGTACGACCCCTCCTGCTACCTCTGCCCGGGCAACGTCCGCGCCAACGGCGAACGGAACCCGGAGTACGAGACGACCTTCGTCTTCCGAAACGATTTCGCCGCGCTCCAGCCGGACTCGCGCATCGTTCGGGTCGACGAAGGGCTGCTCCGCGCCGAAACAGAGCGCGGCACATGTATGGTGATCTGCTTCTCGCCCCGCCACGACACGACGCTGGCCGGCATGGACCACGAAGAGGTGCGGCGCGTCGTGGATCTCTGGGCTTCGCAGTCGGCGGAACTCGGCAGCCGGTTCCCCTGGGTCCAGGTCTTCGAGAACCGCGGCGCCGCGATGGGCGCCTCCAACCCTCATCCGCACGGCCAGATCTGGGCCGGCGATGCGCTGCCGCGGGAGGCGGTCCGAGAGGACGCCGGCCAACGGCATCATTTCGAATCGACGGGTCATCGACTGCTCCTCGACTACGTCGCCCAGGAGAGCGGCGGGCCCCGGGACATTGGCAGCGACGAGGAGTGGCTGCTCGTCGTGCCGTACTGGGCAGCCTGGCCGTACGAGACACTTCTCGTCCCGCGCCGGCCCGTCTTGCGCCTGCCCGACCTCGACGGCGCCCAGCGGGACAGCCTGGCCTCGACGATGGGCGACCTGCTGCGCGGTTACGACCGGATCTTCAACGTGCCTTTCCCATACTCCATGGGCTGGCACCAGGCGCCCTTCGACGGCGAGGACCGCAGCCACTGGCAGCTCCACGCCCATTTCTACCCGCCGCTGCTGCAGGCAAGCGTGCGCAAGTTCATGGTCGGCTACGAACTTCTCTCCGAACCCCAGCGCGACATCAGCGCGGAAGACGCGGCCGATCGAATCAAGGCGGCCATCGAAGCCGGCAGGGCAAGCGGAGGAACCGATGAGCGGGGTCGCTGACGTTAGCGCCGAACGAGCGGCCAAGCTGGGACGGCTGCTGTCCGATCGAACCGGCCGGGCCGAACCCGCCCTGATCGTCCGCGCGCCGGGCCGGGTCAATCTCATCGGCGAATACACCGACGTCAACCTTGGCTTCGTGCTCCCCGCAGCGATAGACCTCGAAGTCTGGATCGCCCTGCTGCCGTGGGACAGGCCGGAAGTGGAGCTGACCTCCGTCGAGATGGGCGAAACCGCGTCCTTCTCCCTCGCCGAGCTCGCGCGACCTGATAGCCGCCAGAGAACCTGGATCGACTACGTTGCCGGCACGGCCTGGGCCATGCACGAGGCCGGGCTTCCGATCAGGGGCTTCCGCGGCGTTATGGATTCCACGGTTCCCGTCGGTTCGGGATTGAGCTCCTCGGCAGCGGTCGAGATGGCCTCGAGCTGGGCGCTCGGAGATCCTGCCGCTCCCCGACCCGAAGCGTCGAGGATCGCCGCCATCGGCCAACGCGGAGAGAACGCCTACGTCGGCGTGAACTGCGGGATCATGGATCAGTTCGCCAGCGCCGCAGGCAAGGCCGGGCATGCCCTCCTGATCGACTGCCGCACCAATACGGCCACGCCGGCTCGGCTGCCCGGACATCTGTCGCTCGTGGTGTGCGACACGGCCGCCCCGCGCCAGTTGAATTCCTCCGCTTACAACACCCGGCGCCGCGAGTGCGAAACCGGCGTCCGGCTGATAGCGGAACGCGAGCCCGAGGTACGCTCGCTCAGGGACGTCACGCCGGCGATGCTCGCCCGCAACCGCGATCGCCTGCCTGAAGTGGTCGCCCGTCGCTGTGAGCACATCGTCATCGAGGACGAGCGGGTGATAGCCGCGGTGGACGCCCTGGCGGCCGACGATATCGACACGGTCGGCCGTCTGTTCGCCGCCTCCCACGCATCCCTGCGCGACCTGTTCGAGGTGAGTTCCGCCGAGCTGGACGTCATGGTCGAGATCGCTCGGAAGGTCCCCGGCGTCGTGGCCAGCCGGCTGACAGGCGCGGGGTTCGGAGGCTGCACCATCAATCTTGTCGAGCGGGGCGCCGAAGACAATCTCCGCAGCGCTGTGGAAGACGAGTACCCGAGGCGGACCGGTTTGCAGCCGAGGGTCTACGTGGTCCAGGCGGTCGACGGCGCGGGTCCACTCGACGAACGCTGATCGGCAGCTCGCTCGCGCCGCGTGGCTCGCCGGGTCGGATCAGACGCCGGCGTGAAGGTGGCGACTGATGACGTGGTCCTGATACTCGGGCGCGAGTTCGCAGAAGTAGCCGCTCCAGCCCCAAACACGGACGATCAAGTCCCGGTGCTGTTCGGGGTGGGCCTTCGCGTCGAGCAAGGTCGCAGCGTTGAGAGCGTTGATCTGGAGCTGTTGACAGCCGAGGCGAGCGAACGTGCGGACCAGGAGCGCGACTTTTCGGATTGACTCGGCGTCGCGGAAGACTGAGTCCGAAAGCTCCATCGTGATAGGCCCGCCGTTGCAGACCCTGTGATAGTCGATCACGGCATACGACTGCAGGACGCTGATCGGGCCGCGAAGGCTGGTTCCGGGCGTCGGCGCCAGGTTGGCACCGAAAGGGTCGCCTTCGCGACGTCCGTCGGCGGTCGCCCCCACCACCGGTTCGGCGAGCGGCGCCTCGCCGCGGCCCCGGGCGAGCCACAGGTAGTACATCGCGGAGCCGGTTCCGGGTCGGACGATCCTGCCGGACTCCGTCCGTTCGGCCTCGCATGCGTCGGCGAACCAGTCGTAGAGCCGGCGCAGCAGCTCGTCCGCGGCCGCCTCATGCAGCCCGACGCGTGGGCTCTCCTCGACGAGCCGCCTTCGCAAGTGCTCGTGGCCATCGAAGTTCGCCTCGAGCGCGGCCAGAAGCTCTGCACGCGAAACGTCGCCGATCTCGAACACGTGACGCTGGACGGCGGCCAGCGCATCCGCGCCGCCCGCGGCGGCAGCCCCGTGGATCCCGAGGTTCCGATACCGCGCACTCGAGCCGTGGTCCTGGCCAATTTCGAGCGCGTCGGTCATGAGGACCGAGTAATACGGCGCCGGGGCCCAGAGGAGCCGGTCGTATGGCCGGACGCGCTCGCGGACCTGCTTCCGGATCTCAGCCGCCGTGCGCTGGAGGATCGCGTCGAAGTTCCAGCCATCCCGGAGGCCGGCGCGGATCGCGGTATCTGCGGCATGCGGGAAGGAGACCGCTCCTATGTTCACGACGTCCATCCCGCGGCCCGGAACGATGAACTCCCAGCATGCGGCCACGGTGTAGTCGCGTGCATCGGCGGGCGCGTATCCGCAGGCCTCGAGTGCCGGAATAACGACGTCGTCGTTGGCGTACTGTGGGAATCCGAGACCTCGCTGGGTCAGCTCCGACGCCAGTTCGAGCAGCGCGAGGTCAGTCTCGGCATCGATCCGCAGGTTGATCTTTGGGTCGATGAGACCCACATCGCGCGCCACGCGCAGCGCGATCAAGGTCAGCGGGTTGACTCCGCTCCGACCGCCGGGGGTCATTCCTCCCAGCGTCACGGTCTGGCCGTTGTCACCCTGTTGGATCCCCGGGTAGCAGTCCGAATCGCGATTGAGGGCGATGAAGAACTCGGCTAGCAATTCCTCGGCTCCGGCCTCGTCGAGCCGGCCCGCCTCCAGGTCCGCGGCCAGATAGGGCCAGAGGTACTGGTCGAGACGGCCGAGCCCCACGTGGTGGTGGCCGGACAGCCAGACGACCGCTTGCAGAAGCCGAAGCGACTGCAGGGCCTCACGGAACGTTCTCGCCGGAAGGGCCGGAACGTGATCGAGGACTTCGGCCACATCGTTCCTGCCGAGGCGGCGCGCCTCCGCAGCGTATCGTGCCGCAAGCCCAAGGACGGCGTCGATGGTCTCGATCGCTGCGCCAAGGAACTCGATCGCCTCGGCGTCACGGGCCACAGTCGCGCGTTCGAGGCCGGCGCGCGCCACCTGTCGGCGGTCGTAGAGGCCGCGGGCGAGGGCCATCCCCCAGTCCGCGCAGACGTTGTTGATGACGCCGCCCTCGTGGACTGTCCGGCCGGCCGTGATCTGCTGCAGCTGATCGTCGGACCACACGGCCGGGACCGTGGGCACGGTTCTGGTGAACACGATCTGCTCATCGGGACCGATCACCACTCGTTCGGCCTCGCACTGGCGGCGGGTCAGCCGTGCCATCCGGCCCGGCCAGGACAGCCCTTCGGCGTCGCACTCGGCCGAGAGGTCGGGCGGCGGAGGCAGGCGGTAAGCGCGATAAGCCCCGCTCCTGGTGCGGGCTCGAAGCCCGGCGATCCGCTCGTTCATGCCACTCTCGCGGCGACGCCGGCTCGCTCGAACGGACCGAGGTCCGCGTTCGGGGCCTGATGCTCATCGAAGCCGGGTGCGAACGTCTTGCCGCACGCGGCGTACTTGCCTCCGGCGGCCCCGTTGTAGGGGAGCAGATCGACCCGGACGAGCATGCGATTGCCGGCCACGAGCGACGCTATCGCCGAGAGGTTCGCGCTCGTGTCGGTGACCCCGGGCACGAGCGGAACGCGCGCGACGAACGGTCGGCCAAGCTCGGCGAGCAACGCGAGATTCCGGAGGATCGGCGCGTTGTCCTGACCGGTCCAGCGGCGATGCGCCGCCGGATCGACGAGCTTCAGGTCGAACAACACCAGGTCCGCGCGTCGGGCGAGCATTACGAACGCCTCCTTCCCGCCGAAGCCCGACGTGTCGAGCACGACATGAACACCGCCGAGCAGGTCGGTGACCTCGGCCACGAAAGCAGCCTGAGCGAGTGGTTCGCCACCCGAGAACGTCACTCCACCTTCGCTGGCGGCTAGGATGCCCGCCTGCCCGGAGAGGATCTCGGCGAGCTCCGCGGCCCCGTAGCGCCGGCCGACGGTACGAAGTCCGGTTGACGAACGCATGACTCCCGGGCCGGAGTCGAGTCCCTCGGGGTTGTGGCACCACGTGCAGGCCAGCGGACAACCCTTCATGAAGACCGTCGTCCGGATCCCCGGCCCGTCGTGGATCGTGAACTCGCGAACGTCAAATACCAACCCGGTCGTCACGCCTGCTCGCTCCGCCTCCCGGCCTCCGGATCCGATCGGTCTGGACCTTGAGGGTCCATCCGTTGCAGAGTCTAGTCGTGGTGTCGTGCGACAGGCTCACTTCCGGCCGCGGCCTGAGCCAGTATCCGCGATATGGGGATCGCCAGGTGTTCAGTCGCGTCGATCGACCAGCTCGAATAGTGGTCGACGGACGGCCTCCGCGACGTACTGATCGCGCGTCGAGTCGACCCGGACTCCGAAGTAGCGCATGACGCCGACGGGGGGACGTATCGTCGGGCCGACCACCTTGCGCAGCAGGCGCGATGCCCCGTATGGCTTGAGCGCATCGAGCATCACTGCCGCCGCCGCTTCGGAAGTCAGCTCGACCGCGTCGACCCTGTCCTCCCGACGTCCCTGCCTGACCAGTGCTTGACCTGAAGCGCGGATGTTCTTGACCCAATTGACCTCGCCGAACGAGGCCTGGACGAAACGACGCTCGCCGAAACGCAACATCGCCACAGGGGTGCTCCGAGGTCTGCCGCTGGTTCGGCCGCGGACTGTCAGAAGGACGTTCGGTCCGCCGGGCAGGCCGACACGCAGGTATCTGACGAACGCCGGGTTGAATACTCGAATGAGCCTGCGACCGTGCACGAAGACGAGGGCCAGCAGCGACACGATACCGGCGGCGAAGGCGTGACGCATCCACAGATTCTCGCCGGGAGCTCCGCGGTCATCCCCGGCAACGCCCGCCCGGTCCGCCCGATGGATCGTCACCCGTGGCGCACATCGGCCCGGCGAACACGTACCTCGCCGAAGCCTGGGCGCCCGTGCTTTTGGGCCGCTAGATGACCTGCAGGGAGAGATAGGCCGCCAGGCTGAGCACGACCATCGCGAAGCCACGGCCGAGTGTCGCGGCCGGCAGGCGGGTCGAAAACGCGCCGCCGGCGAGGCCCGCCAGGACCGCACCGGCCGTAAAGAGCGCGGTTGTGGAGGGCTCGAACGATATGCCCGTTCCGAGATGGCCGGCCAGGGCGGTCGCGCTGTTGATCGCGATGATCGGGAGCGACGTACCGATCGCCTTGCTCATTGGCAGTCGTGCGACGAGGACCAGCGCTGGCACGATGAGGAAGCCGCCGCCGACGCCGAAGAAGCCGGTCAAGAGCCCGACGCCGACGGCCGCGACGAGGAACGGACCGTAGTCCAGGAGCGGGCAGGACGCGGGCAGCAGCCCTCGGGCTCGGGCGCGAAGGGAGGGACTGGCGCGATCCGGCGTTTCGGCCGGGACAAAGGAGATGGTAGCGCCGCCACGCTCGACCGCCGCGCGGCCTGCCCGGCGCCATGTCGCTATCGCGGCGACGACCATGAGCACCACGAAACCGGCGAGCAGCACGCGAGCCGGCACTGCCCGGTTGAGATATCCACCGGCCAGCGTGCCGACGCTGCCGACCGCTCCGAAGGCGATCGCATGACTCCAGAGCACGTTGCCGCGGTAAGCGTGGACGGTGCTCGCCCAGGCCGCCGTCACCCCCACGATGACGAGCGACATCGTCGTCGCTTCGTGCGCCGGTACCGCCAGCGGCCCGACGAGCAGAGGCACGGTGATGATCGAGCCGCCGCCACCGACGAGCCCAAGAGCGAGACCGACGATCGCGCCGAGAAGGAAGGCCATGGCTTGCTAGGCAGCCGAGGCGAGATTCGCGGGTTCGGCGGCTGTGGGCCCGACCGATTCGAGCCGCCATTTGGTGTCAATCGTGGCTTCCATGCGTCCCTTCCCGTCTCGTTGCCTGCTGGTGCCGTCGGGCGCACCGTAGCATATCATTGCGTACTTGCGCAAGTAGGTGAGCAGGTGGCGAACGCGGACGGGCGGCGAACGCCGCGGCCCCTGGCGAACGCCGCGGCCCCTGGCGAACGCCGCGGCCCCTGGCGAACGCCGCGGCCCCTGGCGAACGCGCGGGGATTCGCCGCGCCATGGCTTCCCCGGCGCGGGTGGGCCGGTCGTTCCGCGAGGTGAGCCCCCGGCCGCCGCACCGTCACGGCAAAGGACCTGCACCTATCATGGGTGCAAATGCGACTCATTCTCATCTAGCGGACGAAAATGCCTGATCTACTCAACCCTCATGCCGGCGTCGCGACTCTGCTCGTGGCGTCGCTTTTGCTCGGACTTCTCCACGGCGTGACCCCGGACGAGCACACCTGGCCCATCACGGTCAGCTACGCGATCGGTGCCGGGTCCGGGCGACGCGGCATGCAGGCCGGCCTGCTCTTCTCGCTCGCCTTCGCGGTGCAGCGAGCAATCGCGTCCGAACTCGCCTATCTGGCGCTCGCCCCCATCCTCGCAAGCGGCGAGCTGAACGCACTGGTCAACCTTTTCGTCGGCGTTGTGATGGCGGCCTCGGGCGTCTATATCCTGCGTCTTGGACGCGAGCTCCATCTCACCGAGAGCTTCGAGCATCTGCTCCACCGCGTGTTCCATCTCACCGCCCGCGACGGGACTGCCGGTATCGCGATCGACGACGGCGTCACCAGCCGCCCGATACCGCTTCGGATGACGCTCGTCCACGGATTCGTGGCGGGGTGGGGCACTGGCGCGTTCGCGATCATCATCTACACGGTCCTCGCGCCGGCGATGCCCAACGCGGCACTTGCCTGGCTGCCGGGCTTCCTCTTTGGTGTCGGGACGATGGCCGTCCAGGTGCTCGTGGGCGCGGTGCTCGGTACGTGGATGCGCGCTCGAGGGCTTGGTGAGGCCGCGATGAACTATGTTTCGCGCGCTGTGGCCGGTAACACCCTTCTGTATGGCGGCCTGCTCTTCGCCCTTTGGGGCGTCATCTCGATTGTCGCGCCGGCACTCGCCGCGCCGATCGATCGAGGCCTGCCGACGGGCATCGCGATCCCCAACCTGGACAGCCTCAACGCCGGGCTGCTCCTCGTCGCCGTGATCGTCGGCGGCATAGCGGCCGGGTCGTTCGTCCGGGCCGTGCGCCGGGTTCAGGTGGCGGTCGTGCGGGAGGAGACTCGATGACGACGACGAAGTCCACCGGCCGGCCACCGGACCGCGGAGAGCGCGACCTTGCTGCGCTTGCCGCACTCGGCCTGCGAGTGACCGGGCCGCGACGTGCGATCTTGGCCGCGTTGCTGGAATCAACGCGATTGGTGACGCCAGAGCAGCTTCTGGCGACCGCCCGGGCCTCGGCGCCGGCAACGAGCCTTGCCACCGTCTATCGAACGCTCGAACGGCTGCACGCGATCGGCCGGCTCAAGCGCGCGCCGCTGGCTACGAGCGCCATGGGCTACGCCTACTGTACGCCGGGGCATCATGACCACGCCATCTGCACGAATTGCGGACAGCTCGTTCCGATAGCGACCTGTCCGATCTCCGCACCGGTCATCGACGGATTCCAGGCGGCCTCGCACGTTGTGGACATCTACGGGCTATGCACTCCGTGCACCGAACGAGCCGATCGAGCCGCACTCGGCGGGACTCAGGCGCCCCCACTCGGAGCGGCCTGGCCCGAACCGGACCCACTGCCCGAGTAGCCCGCGGCCCCAGTTCCGTTTCCGCCGGGCCCAACCGGTGAGCCGGGACCTTGCGTGTCGCCGCCGTTCGGACCCACGCCCTGACCGCTCGGCGATGGACTCGATCCCGCGGCGTCGTTGCCGCCAGGTCCGCCACCGCCCGTGCCACTCGGCCTCGCCGACCCGTTGGGGCCAGCCGAAGTCCTGGGCCCAACGGAGGTCTGCGGCCCGGCCGAGCTCTTAGGCCCCGAGGAGCTCTGCGGTCCACCGGATCCATCCGACCCACCGGTCGCCGCCGGCCCCACCGAGGTTCCGCCGTTGCCATGGTCGCCCTCAGGCCGCGACGTCGAATCGGGCGATGACGAGCCGGCCAGGAGGGCGCTGACCCGCCTTATCGCGCTCTCGAGCGAGGCGTTCGCGGGAGCGCCGTCGGAGGCGCGAAGCCGTTCCAGTGTCTGGAGCTGCGCGCCGAGCTTCGTTCGGACCGGATCGCCGGTCGCTCCCGGTTCGCCGGTGATAGCGGCGATGACGTCGGCGTACGCGTCGGTGGCGGCCGCCTCGGCCGCCCAATCGCTGCCGGTCGCCGCGCGAGCCGCCTCGTCGAGTCGGGACTGGGCTCGATCCAGGTCGGCCGCCAGTCGCTCAGGGGTGCCGGGGGCCGGCAGCGTGAGCGCTTCCACATCGAGCCGCAGCCGGTAGAAGGGCTGGCCCGCGCCGCTCTCGGCGAGCACGCCCGCCACGCTGGAGAGAACCATGATGGCGACAAGCGTGGCGGCGAAGCCGAGACGGCGCGGCGCGAAATGCCTTGCCGCTCGCCGTCCAGTCTCAACGCGAGCGGCGGGTTGCCGCGCCTGCACGAACGCGGACCGGAGCGCCTCCCGCGACCTGGAAAGCGCGGGATCGTCCGCCGGCACCGTCTCGCTCGCGCAGGCGGCGAGCAATTCCACGAAAGCCGCATCGGTTGGATCGTCGTCCCAGCGATCGGGCCGGTGCGCTGACCGGCGGAAGAATCGAGCAAGCGTCATCTTCGTGCCGCCTTCGCGGGCGCAACCACGAGCGACGGCTCGAGAAGTTGCCGGCGCAGGGCGGCGATCGCCCTGTGCTGGATGACGCGGACGGAACCCTCACTCCGTCCGAGAACCGCGGCGGTTTCGCCGGGCGTCAGGTCGGCGAAGAACCGGCACTGGAGGACGTCGCGCTGAGGGGCCGGCAGGCAGTCGATCGCCCGCCGCACGGCTTCGCGATCGGCCATGATCTCGGCGAGTGTCGCCGGATCGCCCGTATCGGCCGGTCGTTCCGCGAGCACCTCGAGCTGGAGGTGCGGGTGGGCCGTCCGGTGCACGTCGATGACGGCGTTGCGGGCGACCCGGAAGAGCCAGGCCGCGAACGGCAGACCCCTGTCCTCGTAGTGCGGAAGTTCTTCGATCATCTTGAGAAACACCCGCTGGAGAAGGTCCTCGGCCAGCTCCGGACCGTCGAGACGGCTCCGAAGGAACCGCAGGACCCTCGGAGCGAACGCGTCATAGAGGCTCGTGAAGGCGACGTCGTCTCCTTCACGAGCACGCGCGACGAGGTTGCCGATCTCGTCTTCAGACATGCATGCCAATTCCGCAAGCGATTGGCCTCATTGCCGTCCACTTGATTGCCCAGCGCAACTGCCAGCGCGCCGCCGCGAGGTACCGACACAGGCCGGCCGTCACCGGCAGCGGTCGCGCCGGCACCTCCGCCGCTCGGGTTCCACGCTCAACAGCCATCCTGACAATTCTGACTCCCGTCACCGTCGCCCGTGCCGTCGCCGGCGCGCGTCTGCGTCTGCAACGGGCTGCAGGCTGGGCCGGGCGAGGCAGCCGGCCCGCCTGCCACGGCTTCGTCGCCGGAATGGGTCTGGGTCTGGTTCTGGGTCTGGGCTTCCGTGCGAGTCTGCGTACCCGCGCCGATGCCAGCCACGTCGCCGGCCCGGGTTTGCGTTTGAGCCTCAATTTGAGTCTGCTGCCCGGTGCCGTCGCCGTTGCCGGCCTGGGTTTGGGTCTGAGTCTGGGTTTGAGTGGCCGCCCGGGATCCGTTGCCCGCCTGAGTCTGAGTCTGGGCCCCGTCGCCGGTCCCGTCCCGCAGCTGATCCTTGACCTGGAGCTGATCCTTGTCCTGGAGCTGGTCGCGATCGTGGTCACGCTGGACGGTAGGTGTCGCGGCACTCTGCTGCAGCGCCGGGACGAGAGCGACGGGGGCCGAGGCGACGGCGCCGGCCACCGCAACGGTCACCACGGCGCCGGCGACCTTGCCGACGGTCAGTGCCTGGAACATTCCACCGATGAAGCCCACCATCTCTCCACCTCGTTCTGACGCCCCCTTCTGGAGCGGTTCGCGAATTGAAACGAACGTCGCGGCCAGCGGTTACAGAACCTTCTGCGGCCCGCTTCCTCCCGTGCACCTCGGCCGATCGCACGGCGACCCACAGCCCGCGGCACGCGCATCCGATCACCCCCGACCGCCGCGCAGCAGACTTGACACTTGCGCAGTTGCGCAAGTACGATAGCAGCGGCCACAAAGAGATGGCCCGACAGATCGAAGGAACGAAAAACATGGCGATCATTCACGCGACCGACGCGACATTCGAGAAGCTTGTGCTCGAGAGCGAGAAGCCGGTCGTAGTCGATTTCTGGGCGACCTGGTGCGGACCCTGCCGCCTGGTCGCACCCGAGCTCGAGAAGCTCGCGCAGAAGTACGAGGGTGTCGTGGACGTCGTCAAGGTCGACGTCGACGCCAACCCGGAGATCTCGGGCGCCTTCGGCATCCAGAGCATCCCCACGATCGCCTTCTTCAAGCCCGGCGAGCAGCCCCGCGGCGTTCTGGGCTTCATGCCTCTGGCCCAGCTCGAGCAGGCCTTCGGTCTCGCCGACCTCGTCACGGTCGCATAGCCTCGGGAGCGCCGGCTGCGGCGTTGTATCCATTTCGGGCGCCGTCTCGTCCTTGGAGTAGATCGGCCGCGTAAGGCCGGGACCAAGGAGAAACACGATGAAACCCCAAATCAACGAGCACCCCATCGACCGCGCCGTGCGCATCGTCCTCGGGATCGCCCTGTTCGCCCTCATCGCCGCCGGGGCGGTTGCCGCGCCGTGGCTCTATCTCGCCGCGTTCGTCGGCGCCCTCCTGCTCGTCACGGGCGCGGTCGGGTTCTGCCCGCTCTACGCCGTCCTCCGTCTGTCGACGGCACGCGCCAATCGCTGAGGCAATGATCGACCGGTTTGCAGCTGCCGAGACCGAAGACCGGGCAGGTGAGGGCGATGCCTTCGCCGCCCGGCTCGCGGCCGAGTTGCCGCGGCTCGTTCGGCTCGCGACGCGGCTGGTCGCGGATCCCGATCAGGCCGAGGACTGCGCCCAGGAAACGATCGTCGGGGCCTGGCGCCGGCGGGATCAGCTCCGGGACGGTGCGGCGCTGCCCGCCTGGCTCAAGCGCAGCCTCGTCAACCGGATCATCGATCGGTCCCGCCGGCACCACGACGAGCTCGACGTCGATGCGGTCGAGGCCGACTGGCAGGACGACTCATATTCCGTCCAGCCGGAGCGCGTTCTCGAGAGGGCCGAGCTCCGCGACGAGCTCCAGGACGCGCTCGCTCGCCTTCCGGTCATCTACCGCGTCCCCGTGGTTCTGCACGACGCCGTCGGCTGGACGGCAGGCGAGATTGCCGAGGTAATGGACATCGGCCTGGCGGCGGCCAAACAGCGGCTGCGCCGTGGAAGGATGATGCTCGTGAGTGCACTCGCCGCCGATGACGCGCGCCGGCAGGCCAGTCTGGCGCAGCCGATCCGCTGCTGGCAGGCCCGTCGTCACGTCTCCGCCTATCTGGACGGAGAGCTCGACGAGAGCACCAAAGGGGTCGTCGAGGGGCATCTTGCGACCTGCCCGACCTGTCCGCCACTGTACGCGAGCCTGGTCGGGATCAAGGCCACGATGGGGGAGTTGCGCGATCCCGACTCGGTGGTCGAAGACATGATCGCCGAGCGGATCCGCAAGGGTCTTGCGGTCGAGAACGTGCCCGGGTTCCGGGCCGCGGCCGGGATCTGACGTCAACCGGTCCGGCCGGCGTCCATCGAACCGGGCGGTCCGATCCATATCCGGTCCATCCGCCGCTCCGATCCTTCGGTCATCGGAAGCCGGCTCTGACTCTCCAGCCGGGAACCGCAGGCCCTCAAGGGCAGCACCGGAGGTAGATCGATGAAGAAGGTAATTGCAGCAGTGGGCGGCGGGTTGCTGGGATCTCTGTTTCTCGTCGCGACAGTGGCCGCGGCGGGCCCAACCTCGACCCCGGCACCGTCGGTGGCGACCGCCGGCCGGGGCGTCGCCGTCGCCAACGTCCTGGCTCTCACCCAGGCCCAGGTCCAGCAGCTGCGGCGCGACGGCCTCAGCCTCGCCCAGATCGCGACCCAGCAGAAGGTGGAGACCCAAAAGGTCATCGATGCGCTCGTGGCCCGGTGGAATGAACGCATCGCCGATCGCCTCGCGAACGGCGCCATCACCTCAGCCGAGGCGGCGACCCTGCAGTCGCAGCTCACCACCCAGGCCCAGACGATGGTCGACAAGACCACCCTCGGCGGCATGCAGGGCGCGGCCGTGGGCGCCGGTCGAGCAAACAGCGGCGGTAACGGATCGGGCACCGGCAGCGGAACTGGCACCGGCACCTGCGACGGCACCGGACCTCACGGAACCGGCCGGCCGTAGCCCGGCGGAAGCAAACGAACGGGACGGTCGGGCCTTGCGCGGTCCGGCCGTCTCGATATGGTTGGTGGAATGACAGGTCGAATACTGGTCGTGGACGATGAAGCTCATATCGTCGAGTTCGTGCGGGGCTACCTCGAGCGCGACGGATACGAAGTCCTGACTGCGGCCGACGGCGACACGGCCGTGTCGATCGCCGAGGATGCGCGGCCCGATCTGCTCGTCCTCGACGTGATGCTGCCCGGTCGGTCCGGGTTCGACGTTCTCCGCACGCTCCGCGGCGCCGGATCGACGGTGCCGGTGATCATGCTGACCGCCCGCGACGACGTCATCGATAGGGTCGCCGGCCTGGAGCTCGGCGCCGACGACTACGTCGTCAAGCCATTCGAGCCGCGGGAGCTGGTCGCCCGGGTCGGGGCGGTCCTGCGACGCCTCAGCCGGCCTGTCGAGACCTCGACGCTTCGCCATTTCGACCTGTTGATCGATGCAACCACCCGCGAGATCCACCGCGGGCCGGACCTGGTGCCGCTCACTCGGACGCAGTTCGATCTGCTGGCAACACTGGCCTCGCAGCCGGGTCGAGTCTGGACGCGCGAGCAGATGGGGGAGCGCGTCTTCGGCGAATCCTTCGAGTCGCTCGACCGGACCATCGACAGTCACGTCAAGAACATGAGGATCAAGCTCGGCCCCCGGCCGGATGGCGGCGCCTACGTGGAAACGGTCCGTGGCGTGGGTTATCGAGCCCCGCGAGCGGGCGATCCCACATGAGCCTCCGGCTCAAGATCGCCTTTGGTTTCGCGGCCGTGGCGCTCGCGACCGCCGCCGTGATCGCAGTCACAGCTCCGCCGATCATCAGCCGGGGCTTCTCGCAGCTCCAATCGGACGGGGCCAGCCAGACGCCGGCTGCCACGGGGCGGGGCCCCGGACAGGGGCAGGGGAATGGCCCGGCGAACGGTGGCGGCCCGCAGGCTCACGCGGCCCAGGTGCAGCAGGACACGACCGAGACGATCATCCTCGTCGCTCTCGCCGCGGCCCTTGCCGCGTCCGTGGCCGGTTTCGTTGCCGCGGGTGTGATGGCGCGACCGTTGACCCGGCTCGCACAGGCGTCGCGAAGCCTGGCCCGTGGCGATCTGCGCCATCGCTCCGGTCTCGCCGACCGCGGCGACGAATTCGGCGAAGTCGGCCGTTCGTTTGACGAGATGGCCGCTTCGCTGCAACGCGCCGACGACCAGCGCCGCCGCTTCGTCGCCGACGTCGTCCACGAGCTGCGAACGCCTTTGACCGTCATCGAGGGCACCGCGGGGGCGGTCGAGGAGGGCATCTTTCCGCCCGAAGCCAGGCATATGAGGACGATCCGGGAGCAGACTCAGCTCCTGAGCCGCATCGTCGACGATCTGCGGACCATCGGACTCGCCGAGGCCGGCGAGCTGTCCCTCGAGATCGAGAGGGTCGACCTCGCCGAGGTTGCGGCGGCCACCGTGGACGCCTTCGCCGCGAGAGCCGGCGCCGCGGGCATCGGACTCGCGGTAGATTTCGTGTCCGGTTGCGCCGTCGACGGAGATGCGGCCCGTCTTCGCCAGGTGCTCGCCGCGCTGACGGACAACGCCCTGCGCCACACGCCTCGCGAGGGCCGGGTTCAACTCGTCGGCCGTAGGAGCGGGGCAGGCGTCAGGGTCTCGGTCGAGGACAGCGGCAGCGGCATCGCTCCGGAGGATCTGCCGCGGGTCTTCGATCGCTTCTACCAGGCCGATCCATCACGGGACAGGCGGACCGGGACCAGCGGTCTCGGATTGTCGATCGTGCGCGCTCTCGCCGAGGCCCACGGCGGGCGCGTGGGCGCGGAGAACCGGCCGGCCGGCGGAACGAGCGTGTGGGTCGATCTTCCGGTCTCACGGCCGCCCGATAAGACCACTCCTTGAGATAGCGGGGCGGCGGCTCCCGCAGGTAGCGCTTCATTCGCTACATTCGTCTCCCGGGCCCATCGGCCGCCCGGCTCCGTCTGTCGAAAGGATCAGCGTGGACTACTTCCAGGCTGATCTTTCTGGGTCTCGTCCAGGGAGTGACCGAGCTCTTCCCCGTCTCGAGCCTCGGCCACTCGGTCATCCTGCCCAAGCTGCTCGGCTGGGACAACGTCGTGGCCGCCGAGTCGGCGAAGGAGTCGTTCTTCCTCGCCTTCCTGGTTGGTCTCCACGTGGCCACGGCCCTGGCGCTGCTGACGTTCTACTGGCGCGATTGGGTCCGGGTAGTCCGCGACGTGCTCGCCTCGCTGTCGACCCGGCGGATCGAAACCCCCGATGCCCGGCTCGGCTGGCTGATCGTCTTCGCGACCATCCCCGCCGGGTTGATGGGCGTCCTGTTCGAGCACACCTTCCGAACGATCTTCGCCACGCCACTCCTCGCGGCGGGGTTCCTGTTCATAAACGGCCTGATCCTCCTCGCCGGCGAGTGGTTCCGGCGTCGGGCCGAGGTTCGCGCGGTTGCCACCGCCCACGGTCTCAATGCGGAGGGCGCACGGCGACTCGATAGCCTGGAGTTTCGAGAGGCCGGCGTCGTGGGCGTGGCGCAGGTCTTCGCCCTGCTTGCCGGGATCAGCCGCTCGGGGATCACCATGGTCGCGGGCCTGGTCCGCGGCCTCGACCACGAGGACGCGGCGCGGTTCTCGTTCATGCTGGCCACGCCCATCATCCTGGCCGCCGGCGTCTACAAGCTGCCCGACCTCCTGGGGCCAAACGGCCACGGCGTCCTTGGCCAGGTTCTGGCCGGAAGCGTGGCCGCCGCGATCGCCGCTTACCTGTCCGTGCGGTTCCTTACCCGCTACTTCACGACCCGGACGCTGACGCCCTTCGCGGTCTACTGCCTTGTTGCGGGCGCCCTGGCGGCGGCGAGATTTGCGACGCAAGGGTAGGCCGTTTCGGCCGCATGCCGCTCGATACGGCCTACAACTCGACGGCTGCCAGTTACCCCGACTCGACGCTTCGGTTAAAGCGTTGGCTTTCACGCCGGCCTCTTCTTCCGGAGCGCGGCCGGCAGTACCGCTGGGGAGCCGCTAGATAACGAAGTCAGGGCCCTCGAATTGAAGCCTGCGGGGGCGGACGTGAACTTCGCTGCGGTGGTAAACGGTGGAGTAGGCCGGCACGCTGGACGTCAGCCAGACGTTACCGCCGACTATGCTGCCGCGGCCGATGACGGTGTCGCCGCCCAGGATCGTGGCATTGGCGTAGATGATCACGTCGTCCTCGATCGTCGGGTGGCGCTTGACGGAGGCGAGCGATTTGTCGACAGAGAGAGCGCCCAGCGTGACTCCCTGGTAGAGCTTCACGTTGTCGCCGATCCTCGCCGTCTCGCCGATGACGATACCGGTGCCATGGTCGATCACCACGGGATGACCGAGCGTGGCGCCGGGGTGGATATCGATGCCGGTCCGCTCGTGGGCCCACTCCGAGAGGACGCGGGGCAGGATCGGGACCTCGAGGCCCAGGAAGCAATGGGCGATGCGATGCACGGCGATGGCGAGGAAGCCCGGGTAGGCTAGGACGACCTCGGCAACGCTCTCGGCCGCGGGATCTCCGCGCTCGATCGCGGCCGCGTCCTGCTCCAGCTGGCGATGGATCTCGGGGAGAGCCCCGAAGAAGGCGGCCGTCACCTCGGCCGGAGATGCGGACATCTCGCTCTCGAGTGGCCCCAAGAGGCTCCGCATCTCGGTCGCCAGGCCGTCGAAGGCATCCCGGACCTCGCCGCAGCAGCCAAAGACAAGGTCGGCGGTTTGTGGAAATAGCAGGAGCATGAGCCCGCAGATCCATTCGGCTACGCGGGCCTTGGCCAGTCGCGGCTGGTCTTCGTTGGTTTGAACCCTGTAGAGGCGCTCGGCAAGCCGGTCGAGAGGTTCACTAGGCGGGCGTTGGTTCTCGATGTGTCTTACGGGCAATGCCATGAGACGCCTCGATCCCAGGTTGTCATCCACCGCAGTCGCGCCAGGCGACGAAAACCACGGTCCCACCAGCCGCCGATCGACGGGCCTGTGGCGACCCGGGTATCGACAGGCCCCGGCTTCCGCGGGCCGGAGCGGGGCAGGAGAACCGCTCCGGCTGCAGAGGTCGAGACGATCCTAGGTCGGCTTCCTCTCCTCTGGGTAGTGCGGGCCCACCCTGCGGTACACTATCCCCTCGCAACGGGAACTCGACCCTCCCACCGTCCGGGAGAAGAGAGCCCACCCCAGGATCTCGCCAAACCCGGCCTGCCGTCGCGTCCCTGGTCTGAGGTCCCAAACCGGATCGACGTCTCCATCACGACGCTCGTACCCGCTCCATCAAGCCTCGCCGTGCCCTTTTGGGGCATGGCATCCCGCCAATTGGGCAGGGCTCTTCGGGTAGGGCCCGATCGGATTTCCGCTCATAAGAGTTGATTTCGGCAGTCGAAGGGCGCCCTGGCTACCCCAGTTGCCGTAGTCCTTCCGGTGCTCACGCCCTCCGGGACAGGCCCTCGCTGTCGATGCGGCCTCGATGCGGATGGCATTTGGTGAGGGGCTCCGATAGCCCCATCGTTGGGTAGAGGATGCCGGTCGGCCCTCCTAGAGTGCGGCGGTGCGGAGAAATCGCACGGTCACCAGGGAGGCCCCGAGCTATCCCCTGCCAGACCCCCGCGGAGACCGAGACCTCCACGGAACCCACGGCGTGGCTATGGCCGGCCCAAGAGCCGGCGACATCGCCGTGACCGTCACCGCCGCTCGCCGAAGGTCGCTCACGCGCAGCGACCACCCCACAGTCGCAAGCGGTCCGATCAGCCTTCCACTGGAAGGCCCGAAAGGAGAGCGTTTTGCCATCGATCCTAGCGCGCAGCCGCCAGATCCGGTTGCTCACCGGCCTCGCCACGTTCGGTCTGGCCGCCGCGATCCTTCTTGCATCTCAACGACCCGCCATGGCGTCAACGGAGATGATCTCCAACGGTTCGTTCCAGGCGACGGGGACGTCGACATGGCTCTCGCCGTGGTTCCTGCAGGTCAAGCCGGGCGCCGCAGCGACCGTCGCCCAGGGTTCCGGCGTCGCGGCCGGCAGCCCATCGGTGGCCGTCAACGTCACCCAGGCTACCCCGAGCACCCCCTGGAATGTTCAGCTGTCCGAGGCAAATATCGCGATTAGCTCGGGCCAGTCCTACCACATCTCTTTCGCCGCCAGGGCCGCATCGACCCGCACGATCCAGGCCGTCGTCCAGCAGACCGGCTCGCCATACACCGTCTACGGCATGTGGAATGTCACGGTCGGGACGACCTGGCAGACCTACAACATCACATTCAACGCGTCGTCCTCGCCGGCGAACGCGACCTTCCGGTTCAACCTTGCCACGGCGACGAGCACGGTCTGGATCGATTCCGTGACAATGAGCGATAGCTCTGCCACTCCGCCGACCCTGGCCCCGACCGTCGTCCCGGCGGCCAACCCCGCAGCCACCGCCACGCCGAAGCCGGCGGTCACCACCACACCGAAGCCCGCGGCCACCCCGATGCCGAGGCGGGCAGCCACGGTCACCCCGAAGCCGTCGGTAGCGCCCACACCCAAGCCCGCTGCCACGCCTACGCCGAGGCCGGCAGCCACTGCGACGCCGAGGCCGGCGACCGCGCCCACCGCCGCCCCGACTGCCGCACCGACGGCCGCACCGACGGCCGCAAGCGGCGCCCTGGCGTTCGACGAAGAGTGCAACGGCTCCAGCCTGAATCCGCTCTGGCACTATGACGGCGACTGGGGTTCGGGCTTCGGCACGGACTCGGACTTCATGGGCAACCTGAGCCAGGTCTCCGTCGCGGGCGGCTATTGCACCATCACCGCGCAGCGCCAGACCACGCCCTCAGGCAAGGCCTTCGCCTCCGCTATCTTCAGCACCAAGGGCACCTTCAGCCAGACCTACGGCACCTTCGAGGCCCGGATCAAGTACGACGGCGGCATGGGCGCCTGGCCGGCCTTCTGGCTCGATGCCGCCGACGGCAGCTGGCCACCCGAGATCGACATTCTCGAGGCCTACCCCAACACCGGCGGCGTCTGGCCCGGACCTGACTATGCCTACCAGACCCTCCACTACAGTTCGTCGAACTTGTCCCACGAGACCATCTACAACGCCAAGACCGATCTGACCACCGGCTTCCACGTCTTCAAGATGGTCTGGGCTCCCGGCCGCATCGACTTCTACCTCGACAGCACCCTCACGGGCTCCGTCACCTCGGACGTTCCCGCCAAGGCGATGTACCCGATCCTGAACCTGGCCGTCGGCGATTGGTCCGCGCGAGCGAACTCGTCCACTCCGTCAACGATGAAGATGCAGATCGACTACGTCCGCATCTACAAGTAAGTCCTTCCGACCGGCGACGTTGCCGGCCGCCTGAGAACTCAACCGATACCGCCCGGCAGCCTGCCGGGCGGTATCGATTCCGCGTCGGGCAAGCGGCCGAGGTCGGTGCTCCCGGCAGTCACCGCCAGGGCCGCCACGTAACCCGGCGCCGGCCGGAAAGATCGCATGCACCATTCTCCCGGAGGTCGGTCGCGGTCGTCCGAGAAGGACGCCACGCCCTCCGGGCCGATGGCGACGGGCCAGGCCCGCGTATCCATTGCGAGGCCGATGCCGATGGCCTTGCGAACGGCTTCCTTGAGGGTCCAGCTTCGCAGGAACGAGAGCGTGGACTCCCCGATCCCCAGATTTGCCATGGACGCGGCCTCGCCGGGGGAGAGGTGACGGTGGGCCAGCGAGGCGACCTCCAGCTCCTGATCCAGTGCCTCCACGTCGACGCCCACCCGCACACCCCTGGCCACGGCCAGCAGCAGCAGCTCGCCGCTGTGCGAGATGCTCATGTCGGCCTCGCCTGGGATCTCGGGCCTGCCGCCCCGGTCGACGGCGATCGGGACAGATGCCGGATCGGTATCCAGATAGCGCGCCAGGATCGTTCGAACAGCGGTCCGTCCGGCGATATACCGGCGCCGGTCGCGGTCGAAGCGGAAGCGGGCCGCACGCTGGCATTCAGATGCACTGAGCGCGTCCGGCGCCGGCGACACTGAATCCAGCCACACCCGCCAGACATCCACCGCGCCCGGAGCAGCCAGAAGAGCGCGCGTTTCGAAATGCCCGAAGAGCGCGGAGCGGATGATCACCGCCGGCTCGCTAAGGGGTCGGCTCGAGGGTCGGCTCAACGGTTGGCTCCGGGGTGGGCTCCGGCGTCGGGGTCGGGGTGGGTTCCGGCGTCGGCGTCGGCGTCGGCGTGGGCGTGGATGTCGGCGTGGGCGTTGGGGTCGGCGTCGGCGTGGGTGTGGCCGTCGGCCGAGCAGTCGGCGTCGGCGTGGTCGTCGGCGTGGCCGTCGGCCTGGCCGTCGGCGTCTGCGTGCTTGTCGGCCGAGAAGTCGGCGGCGCCGTTGATATCGGCCCCGGGGTTGGGGTCGGTGTCGGCTGAGGCGTGGACGTGGGCGTGAGCGTGGGCGTGGACGTGGGCGTGAGCGCGGCCGTGGGAGTCGGCCTCAGGGTTGGAGTCGACGTCGCCCGGGGAGTTGCGGCGGCGGTCGGCCCTGGTGCTACCGTCGGCGTCGCCGGCGGCGTTGGAGTCGGGCTGAGTGGTGTGGCCGCGCCCGTCGGAGCGGTCGCGGAAGGCTGAGTCGCCGGACTGGGGCTGGCGCCGGCTGCGCTCGCGGTCGGAAGCGCCGCGGCCACAGTCGCCTGCCTGTAGGGCGTCGTCGGGTCGGCGGACAGATATAGCGCCGCCGAATATGAAACCCGGCTCGCATCGGCCGGCACGGTGATGGACGTGACCCACCTCCCGCCCGGCTCCAGAGTGATTGCCGGCCAGGTTGCGATGGTCAGGCCCTCGGTGGTCACTCGCAGTTCGAAAGTCTGAGTCGCCGCCTCGCCGCTCTGGATGCCGGCGCTCAGGCCCCGACCGTTCTGGTTTCGCAGCAACCACAGCTGCGTTGTACTGCCCGTGCCGGGCTGGGCCGCCGCTCCCCACGCAGCCAGCACGAAAGCGAAGCCTGCCGCGATCGCCGCCAGAGACAGGCAGACGCTTCCTGCCAGGCCAACCCCTCGCCTCCGTCTGGATACCCCCGACCGCAGCGGTCGCGCGGCTGCCGGCCCAAGCCCGGCCCGTGGATCCCATCCCCGCAGCCGGGCGACGACCAGCAGCGAAGCCGAAGCCGCTACGGCCCACACGGTCCAGCCGACCTGGTTCAGGGGAACGTATACGGAATTCAGAGCCAGCCCGCCCGCAACCAGCAGGGCCAAACCCAGGCCGGGCACCAGGACGAGAGCCATGTCGCGGGGCAGGCCCAGCGGGAAGAGCGCCGCCACGAGACACCAGCCCGGCACCAGAACGACGACGAGCGCCAGCGTCAACGCCGCCACCGTCCGCGGTCCGGCGGTCCAATCCGTCCCCGTTGCCAGCACGCCTGCCGTGGCGAGCGCGATTGTCGACGCGGCAATGAGGGCGACGGCCGCTACCGCCGCGAAAGAGCCTGGGATCGAGCTCGGGCGTCTAGCTTCCATTGGTCAACCCAGAGACGTCGTAGACACGGATGCTGCCGTCGTCGTAGACGCGGCTCACGCCCGGCGTGGCGTCGAACTTGTCGAGGTCCTTGAGCGGGATCGGCTGGGTGTGGGGTCCGCCGGTCAACTCGGCGTCGTCGTAATACTCGCCAAGCTCCGGCAGGGCCGAGGCAAGCCGGGTGTCGACGACCAGGTAGCGAATGTGCCCCGCCTTGATCAGGGCGATCTGGTCGGGCCCTACCGAACTGGAGAAGAAGATGGGCGACACATCAAGGCTGTCCGTCTGGTACCAGACCACCGCTTGTTCCCCGTATGAGCCGAAGAGGATGTTGTTGTCGCGATCCGCGGCGATGCGATTGCCCGGTCCGAGGGTCTGCCGGGCCCACTGGGCGGCGGTGACGCTCCGGACGTCGATCGAGCGCGAGTCGGCTTCCACGAGGTAGCTGCCGGGGAGCCTGGCGAAGGGCGGCCAGCCCCCGATCACACCGCTGCGGAAGACGATCGCCAGAGCCAGGGCGGCCAGCGCTATCTGGAGGAAGCGGGCCCGCTCGAGGGTGCGAGACCCCAGAAAGTAGGCCACGACGATACCCAGGCCGACGAAGATGAAGGCGCTCGATCGCTCGGCCGCCTGCCAGCCACCGCTCGAGATCCGGAGGACCAGCGTCCCCGGGTAGGCGCACGCGACCAGAGCCAGCAACCAGGTCATCGGCGAGGCCGGCCGACGCCGCCACAGGTAGAAGAGACCGAAGGGGATGGCGGCTACCAGTAGCAGCGCCCCGATGATGCCCGTCAGTCGCTCGTCGACAGGGGCGACGGTTCCGGTGGAAGACTGGAACAGGCCGCGGCCTTGCTGCTCCTGCAGGAGAAGGGATATCAGTCCGTTGATGGCCGACTGGGCGGGGCCCTTCAGATAGCCGATCGTGATCGAGGCCACCTCGACGAGCCATGCGACGGTGAGCACCACCGCAACCGGGGCGAGCCAGCCCGGACCCTCCAGCGGCAGCACTCGTCGCCGCTTGATCACCGTGAGCGCGTACCAGGCAACCAGCGCGCCGGCCAGCGCAAAGGACGTTATGTGGTGCGAGACGACTGTTGTGCCGAGCGCCAGCAGGGCGACCACCGTCCACGACGCCCTCTCGCCGGCCGATGCCTCGTCCCTGACGGCGACTGCCAGCAACACCAGAGCGGCAAAGGAAAGCGCCATGGTCTCGTAAGCGAACTGAGCGTCGAAGAAGACGAAGCTCGGGTTGCAGACGTAGACGAGAACCGCCAGGCCTGCCAGGCGGGCCGATCGGGTGATTCGCTCGACGAACATGAAGAGGGCCGTGACCAGGATCAGGCGCAGGAGCCCGACCACGAGCGCCCCGGCGGCGAAATACGACAGGCCGCTCATCTGGACCACGGCCGAGGTCGCGATCTCGAGACCCGGATAGGCGGAGCTCGTGATCAGGAGGCGATTCTCGATGAAGAGGTGACCCGTCCTGACGATCGAGTCCAGGGTCGCCCAGTGCTGCAACTCGTCGTAGTAGGTGAACGACGCCGGGCTGTTCAGGATCTTGAGCAGATACAGCCCCAGGCCGAGGAATAGAACGAGACCGAGGCGCTCCCTGCGCGTCACCTTTCGCACCAGCAGGCGAGCGGCGATCGGAGTGACCATGACGAACTGGCCGAGCCAGAAAACCGGCACGGCGTTCGGCGTCTCCAGGCGCGACATCGTGAACGACGCGGCTTCGAGGAGAAGACCTAGCCCTATCGCAAGGGACAGCACCGGCAGCCAGCCCAGCCGCCCACCGACCAGGCCGAGTGAAACGGCTCTCTGCCGGCCGGCGGCCGGGACGATCGCTCGCGCCGCGACGATCGGGCGCCTGTTCGTGATCAATTCCGGCCAGTGCAGATGGGTGGGGCCGAGCCGCCCGTTCCGGGAGGCGCGACCTGCGTTGTCAGCCATCGGCAAGACCCGTCTTTTCCCCCGTTCTGGGAGGACGCGACCGTATAATCACCGGCCAGACGGCAGTCAGGGGCAGGGCATCGTGACCGGTCGAAGAGCAGGCGCAACGTTCAGAGCGGCGCTGCTGTTCGGCATCGCCGGCTGCCTGATCTCGGGCTGCGGCCCCAATCCACCCACCTCGGCCGCGCCGCATTCGTCGATTGACGTCGGGACCATCGATCCGAGCCCTTCGCCGACCCTCTGGCCGACGGCTACTCCCACTCCGACTCCGAGTCCCACTCCCTCGCCAACCCCGCTCGGCCTCGACGAGGAGTGCAACGGAACCTCGATGGGCGACGCGTGGCATTTCGATGGCTCGTGGGGCAAGGGATTCGGATCCGACTCGGAATTCATCGACGACGGCGACAGCCTCGTGGTCGGCGGCGGCATCTGCCAGATCGTCGCCCGGCGCACGTCCACGCCGAGTGGTCGCGCCTACGCCTCGACGATCATCAGTACCAGGGATCGCTGGTCCCAGGCGTTCGGCACTTGGGAAGCCCGTCTCCGCCTGCCGAGCGGGCGCGCCCTCTGGCCCGCCTTCTGGCTCGATCCCGCGGACGGCAGCTGGCCGCCTGAGATAGACATCGTCGAGGCTCTGCCCCCGGGATCCACAGGTAACAACGGCCCGATCGTCGACTCCACGCTGCACTACAGCAGCAGCAACCGGACGATCACGATTCGTCTCCCGACCGGGGTCGATCTCAGCCGGGACTTCCATGTCTACAAGATGGTTTGGACGGCCCAATCGCTGGCTTTCTACCTGGACGGCAACCCGGTAGGCGAGATCACATCGCAGGTCCCGACCGAGCCGATGTTCCCGATCCTCAATCTGGCGGTCGGCGGCCAGGGCATCAGGCCCGACAAAAGCACGCCCGACGTAGCCGCCCTGGAGGTGGACTACATACGCATAACTCCATGAGCCGGCGCGTGTCGGGCGCGAATTCCGGCCGCACATGAACGCCTGGCTCGAGCTGCTCCTCACGCGTTGAGCCTCCCGGCCTCGCGCCGGCCGGCGAGACTGCGGTAGAGAGCTTCGATTCGGGGCACGACCGCGGATTCGCGGAAACCCCCGACTCGCTCGCGGGCGGCCCGGCCCATGTCCTCGCGACGGTCCGGATCGTCGAGCAAGCTCTGTATCGCCGACGCCAGGGTCGCCGCATCTCCGGACGGCACGAGGGAGCCGGATCGGCCATCTTCCACGATATCGGGCAAGCCGCCGATCGCCGAGGCAACGACCGGCACGCCCGAAGCCATCGCTTCCATGGCGACCGTCGGGCAAGGATCGGCCCAGACTGAGGGCACGAGACCAAGGCAGGCACGCTGCCAGGCGGCCATCACGGCCGCCCGGGGCAGGTCGTACAGGACCGATACGCCAGACGGTGGGTTCTCCAGCTCCGGGAGCCGCTCGCTGCCCCGGTAGCCGATCAGCACCAGCGGCGGCGGGTTCTGCAGCCGGCGGTAAGCATCGAGAAGGACGCCTGTTCCCTTGATGCGAGTCAGGCCGCCCACGAACATCAGATAGCGATCCGCGGGGAGGGCGGCCAGCTGGGGGCATTCGTCCGGGCCAGCGATCGGGAGCTCGTCCGGGATGAAGTTCGGGACCACCTCGAACGGCAGACCCAGCCGGGCCAGCCCGTTGCCGTCTGCAACAGCCGAGCTCACAGGCACGAAACGACCGATCGCCGCGCGGATGAGGGGTCGCATGGCCCGCACACTCGTCGCAGTCACGGAGCCCTTGAGCGGTCCGTAGTGCGCCGACGCGCAGCGCACGCACTTCAGAGGGCCGGGGCCCCAGCAGGCGATGCCGTCGTACTGGAGGATCTTGCGGGCGCAGACCAGCCCGTAATCGTGAAGCGTCAGGACGAGCCTGGGGCGCCTCCGGCCGCCCGCGGGCAGGGCCGAGTAGACCATCCAGTTATGGGCGTGGACGATGTCCGGGGCCTCTTCGCGGTAGATCCTGCGGAGCGCCAGAGTCACCTCCGGGTCGGGGAACGGCGGGGCGGACTGGCGAGATTCACTCGCGTAGATGCCGGGCAAGCGCTGCGACGTCGCGCGAACGCGGTGGATTCGGACATCGCCATCCTGGTCCTCGGCCGGCTGGCCGGGCTGGGCGAGCGTGGCCACCGAGACCTGATGACCGCGCCTGGACAGGGCCGCGGCCAGCGAACGGACATGGTTCTCCTCCCCGCCGATGACGGGCCAGTACCACTGGGCCAGCATCAGGATGCGCATCAGGCAGCCTCGCCCGCGGGAGGCTCGTTCCCCGATGACGGCCGGCGAGCGGCAACCAGGCCGGGGATCGTCCAGGCCATCCCAGCGGACTCGATGGAGACGGCCGCCAGCCAGGCGATCGACAGACCGGTGAATCCGCCCATCCGGTAGCCGGCGTAGGCCGCGATCAACTCCGCTACGGCTCCCGCCCCACAGGCCGCCACGGCAAAGCGGAGGCGGTCGCGGATCCGGAGCAGGACATGGAAGTGGTTCTTGACCACGGTGGGCAACGAAGTCAAGGCCAGCAAGGTCAGCAGCTGACCGCCACCTGCGTAGCCGGAGCCGAACATCGACAGCAGCGGACCTCCCAGGACGATCAGGCCGGCGACCGCCGCGACCGCCGTGGCGGAGGAGAGGACCAGGGTGAGCTGGGTCTGCCGGCGCAACGCCTCCGGGGCTCGGGCGCCGACCGCATACAAGGTGCTCGTGATCGAGTAGGGCACGATGGTCGCCATGCTGGCCAGCAGCCAGGCGATGTAGAACTGGGCGCCGGTCGCGGCCCCACCGATGGTGACGGCCAGGATCGGCATTCCGAGCGTCGGCACCTGCAGGGTCAGATTCAGGGCGAATTGGCCGGCCGCCGACGGCAGAAATCCCATCATCGAAGGCGGCGGTTCGCTCGAGCGTCGCGGCAGGATCCGCAGGAAACCGGCCAGCGCCGCCATGAGGATCAGCGAAGCCAGCGTGGCCACGGCCCAGACGCTGTAGATCGCCATCCAGGAGCCCGATATGGCGGTGAGCCCGCCAGCCCCGGCCAGTCCGCCGAGCACGCCGAGCAACACCAGCTTGCCAAAGGCCATCAGCGCGTTCCGCCCGAAGTTCAGCTCGCCTCGGAGCAGCCCCATGAAAGACGCATCGGCGATGATGGACAGGCCCATGGCCGAGACACCGCCGATAAAGACGGCCGCGGCAAGCGGCGATTGCAGGAGAGGCGCCAGGTCTCCGCCGCCGACCATGGACACGACGATGAAGGCGAGCCCCAGGACCAGGCTGGATACCAGCGTCGCCGCGCCTGCTGACTTGATCAGATGGCTCTCGTGGCCGACGTGGCGCGGCAGTTCTCTAACCAGCAGCGCGCCCAAACCCAGTGCGCTCGCCGAGCCCAGGAGCGACATCGCGGAGATCGCGGCTCCCGACAGACCGACCGCTTCAGGGGTGAAGAACCGAGCGGCCAGCCACCAAAAAGGGAAGCCGAGCGCGTTGGTCAGCATTGTCGCCGAGGAGAGCGACAGGATCATCACCGAGAATCGGCCCAGCCCGATGCCTCTGCCGAAGACACCCCGGCGAAACGGTTCGTTGAGCCGATCCACGGCCCGCTGGAACGTGGCAGTCATGCCGGCACCGCGGTTCCGGCGGCCGGTGCGCCCGCGTGCGCCGCGGCCTCGTAGATTTGGAGCAGAGACGATGCGGTGCGGTCCCAGCTCCACAGCTCCGACTTGCCGGTCGGGCGGAACTCGGCCCGCAGGCAGGAGATGATGGCCTCGGAGACCGCCTCGGAGTCGCCGGTCGCGGCTCGGATGGCCAGGCCACGGTCGACGAAGTCGTCGAACGCGCCGGCGCCGCTCACCACGAGTGGCCGGCCGAGCGCGCTGGCCTCGAGGGCGGCGATGGGATGGGCCTCGTAGTCGCTGAGCAGCGTAACCGCCGCAGCCTCGTGGAACAGATCCACCATGGCCGCGCGATCGTCGGCGGGCACGCCGCCGATCTCCACGCGGTCGCCCAGTCCCAGCTCTTGCGCCCTCGATCGCAGCGTCGCCTCGTACGGTCCCCAGCCGGCAATGCGGAGTCGCGCCCGCGGGTAGCGGGCAACGACACGGGGCAATGCCTCGATCACTCGCTGATGGCCCTTGTACTTCTCGAGCCGCCCAACCGAGAGGATCAGGGGCGCATCTCTTTCCGGATCCGCAGGCTCGGGCGGTAGGCCGTCGGCTGCCGGACGCTCGATCTCGTGGAGAAGCAGGTCGGAACCGTTGGGAATCAGGGCGAAACGCCGAGCGCCCAGCCGGAGCGAACGCCGCAGCCAGGCCCGCTCGAACTCCGAAACGGCCACGAGGCGAGCTGCCCCGGCCAGGAGAGGCCGCAGCGCGAGGAGCTGTGGCCCCCGGACGGATCGGCGCAGTCGCGATGAATTGCCGCCACTGTGGAAAGTTAGGACGTACGGGATGCCAGCCTGCCGGGCTGCGAGCATGGCCACCGGAGCCACGAAGGTGTGGTAATTCTGGACGTGGACTACGTCGGCTCCACTGCTCGCGATCTTGGAATACAGGGCTGGCGCAACGTAGTAGTCCCGGCCCGTCGGCCAGGCCCGAATCCGCTCGACCTCGAAACCGTCGAGCGACTCATGCGCCGGCAGGTTCAGTCCAGCGTCGCAGGTGAGCACTCGGACCTCGTTGCCGCGGGCGACCAGCCGTCTGGCTACTTCGCGGACGTGCGTTTCCGTGCCACCGACCAGGGGCGCAAATCGGGGCGTGACGTACAGGAGTCTCATCGGACCGCAGAGATTGGTTCCGGCACGCTCTGATGAATGGACCGGTCTTCCTGCTCCTCGTCGGATCTCCGAACCGAACCTCCGGCGCGGGTCGTCTCGGCCAGCGCCTCCGAGATCGTTCGAGCGGTGAAGGCGACGAGCGGCTCCGTGAGCACGGTGAGATGGCTGCCGGGGATGGGCCGGACGTCCAGTCCGCCTTCGGCCAGCCGGTCCCAGCCCTCGCGGGTGTCATACAGGGACGGCGGCCGCTGATTGTGAATGGGCCACAGGAACGTGACGCGCCCCGGATAGGGCCGAGCGCGGAAGGACATGCCCGCCGTACGGTCGGCCCTGACCCACTCCCGCTCGCCTGCGGGGATCGGATCGGGTCCGAGCAACCGCCGCAACCAGGCGGTTCGGCGGCCCGAGGCTCGCTCCCATAGACCGGCCATGACGCGATCCCGCGCTATGAGCATCCGGTTCCGGACGTAGCGAAGGCCCGTCCGGGGACCGAGCAGGCCCACTATGCGGAGCTGGTTGGCGAAGCGGCGCGGCAGCAGGGCGGGGTGGAATCCCGGAGCCGGCAGCGGCAGCCCGGGCGCCCGCGCGTCGATGATCACGAGCAGGCCGACCTTCTCGCCGGCCGCCACGAGTTGCCGGCCCATCTCGAAAGCCACGTGGCCGCCGTAGGAGTAGCCCAGCAGCTGATAGGGCCCAGCCGGCTGGACCGAGCGCATCGTCTTGATGTACCAGGCCGCCAATTCAGGCACGTCGGTGTAGCCCGTGCCGTCCTCGCGGCGCAGGTACTCGTTCAGGACATACATGGGCTGATCGGAGCCGAGACGCCGGGACAGAGCGTGCATATAGAGGATGCGGGAGCCGGCCCCCGCCACCACGAACAGAGGCGCCCGGGTGCCTTGGGCCTGGACGACCACCGGTTTGCCGGCTCGGTCCCAGTCCCCCCGGCGGATCAGTTCGGCCTGGTGGGCAACCGTGGGATTCTCCAGCAGGGTCGCCAGCGGCACTTGATGCCCGGTTTCGCGGAGGACTCGGTCCAGCAGGCGGACGGCCAGCAGCGAGTGGCCGCCCAGTTCGAAGAAGCTGTCGCGGGGCTTCACTTTGACGCCCAGAACCGAGGACCAGATCGCCGTCAGACGAGCCACGAGCTCCTCGTCGAGAGGCTCGGCATCCTCCTCGATGTAAGCGGCGACCTCCAACGAGGCGAGCGACCGGCGATCGGTCTTGCCGGTGGGCGTGGTAGGCAGTGAGTCGGCGAACCGGAAACGGTTGGGCACCATGGCTTCGGGCAGGCGCCGGGCCATGAACTCGCGCAAGCCCGTCACGGTCGGCGCCGGATCGGACACCGGAACCACGTGGGCCACTAGAGTCGCCCCGCCGTCGGTGGCACGGGCGACGGTCACGGCACACTGCCGCACGTTGGGGTGAGCCACCAGCGCGCTCTCGATCTCTTCGATTTCGATGCGGATGCCGTGGATCTTGACCTGCAGGTCGCGTCTGCCCAGGTACTCGATGCTGCCGTCGGTTCGCCGCAGGGCGATGTCGCCGGTGCGATAAATCCGCCCGCCGTTGCCATCCGACCGGAAAGCCCGGTCGGTCAGCTCGGGTTGACGCCAGTAACCGGCGGCGACGCGGGGGCTGCGGATCGCCAGCTCGCCGCGGATCTCCGTCGGCTTGCCGTCGACGCCGAGGAGGACCACGTCGATGCCGTCCATCGGCCAGCCGATGGGAACGCTCAGGCCTGCGGTCGGGGTGGTGCTGTCGGCGATGTAATGGCAGGCGACGCTGACCTCGGTGGCGCCGTGCAGGTTCACGAACAGGCAATCGTCGGCAAATCGGAGTTTGAACTGCTCGAGGTCTGAATTCCGGACGGCTTCGCCGCCCAGGATCACGAGCCGTACGGACGACAGGTCGGCCTCGGTCCCTTCGGACGCCAGCAGCCGGAAGATCGTCGGCACGGAGTGGTAGATCGTAATGCGCTCCCGTTCCAGCAGCTTTCCCAACCCGACAGAACCCAGGGCCGCGGTGTCGATCAGATGGAGCGAGGCGCCGTGCAGGAGCCCGGAAAAGATGTCCACGACGCCCGCATCGAACGTGTACTTCGGGATGAGCGAGAGCCGGTCGGCGGGTCGGAGGCCCATGACCCGGCCGTGGGTTCGGGCGCACCAGACGACGTTGCCCTGGCATTGCAGCACGCCCTTGGGCGCGCCGGTAGAACCCGACGTGTAGAGGATGTAGGCGGAAGAGCCGGGACCGACCGGCCGACCATGCAGGGGCCGGGCGGCCAACGGGTTCGAAGCTGCCGCGCCGGCATCGACGACCGGGATCTCGCCGGCCAGGGCCCGCGCGCTGGGGAGGTGCTCCCCGTCTGTCACGATCAGGATCGGCTCGCTGTCGGCGATGATCGCGGAGGTGCGAGCCGCCGGGTGCGCGGGGTCGATCGGGACGCAGGTGAAGCCCGCCTTGAGTGTGCCGAGAACGGCGGCGACCATTGTCGCGTCGTGACCCATGAACAGGGCAACGTTCGGTTGCTCCGGCGAGGCCAGCGCTGACTCGTCGACCGCGTCCAGGATCGCCATGGCGACTGCGTTCGCCATTTCGTCGAGCTCTCGGTAGCCGACTTCGCGGCCCGCGCAGGCCACCGCGAGGTTGTCCGGCATATGGCGGGCCACTGCCTCGAACGCCTCCGCGATGGAGACGTCCAGGTCCGCCGCCTCGGCGCCCAACGCGGCGTCGTCGGGGCGGGGCGGCAGGATCGGATTGCGGGTCAGCCCATAGCGCCGGGCTATCGAGCCGTCGGGGTCGAGCGGCAGCGAGGTAACCGGCACGTCGGGTTCGGCCACGGCCGCCGCGATGAGAGCCAGGAAGTGGTGGACGATCCTGGCTGCGCTGTCGGGGTCGAGAAGATCGCGGTCGTAGCGGAGACGTCCGAACCAGCCTTCCGGGCGCTCTTCGAACTGGAGGTTCAGGTCGTGGCGGGCGACGACGGTCTCGACGACCATCTCGGTTGCCGTCCAGCCGCCCTCGTCGGAAGGGATCGGCGGCTCCAGGACCATCATGGCCTGGAACAACGGGCTTTCCGCAGGCCCTTCTCTCAGGTTCAGGGCGGACAGCAGGTCCTGGAAAGGCAGCTCGGCGTGAGCCATGCCTTCCAGAGTCGCGTTGCGCAGACGGACGAGCAGTTCCCTGAAGGTCGGTTGGTCTCGCATGTCGGCGCGGAGAGGCAGCGTGTTGAGGAAGTAGCCGATCATCCCTTCCACTCGCCGCGTGGTCCGGATGGAGATGGGCGTTCCGATGACGATGTCGTCCTGGCCGCTGTAGCGCTGCAGAAGCGCCGCGTAGGCGGCCATCACGGCGACGAACAGGGTCGTGTTCTCGCGTTCCGCCAGGGCCCCGAGGCGATCGCGCAACTCGGCCGCGATCACGACCCGCCTCTCCGCGCCGCGGTGCTGGGCGACGCTGGGCCGCGGATGATCGAGCGGGAAGTCGAGGGTCGAGGGGACGCCGTCGAGCTGCTGCTTCCAGTAGGCGATGTCCTTGTCTCGCCGGGGCGGGTCGGTCACCATCCGACGCCAGTACGCGTAGTCCAGGTACTGGAGCTCGGGTTCGGGGAGCGGCGAAGGTCGTCCCGCGCCGAAGGCGTCGTAGAGAGCGTCCAGCTCGGGCAGGATGATGTCGTAGATCGAGACTGCGTCGAAGATCATCATGTGGATGGTCGTGAGCAGCCAGTAGTTGTCCTCCTCGAGACGGCAGAGAGTCGCCCGCAGCAGCGGACCTGCCGCCAGATCGAAGGGTTCCGCGGCCGCGATCTTGGCGATGCGACTTGCCTCGCGCTCGGCCTCGGCGAGCGGCAAGCCTCGCAGGTCCCGCATGGGCAGCGGGGTCAGCCGGGAAGTGGGGTGGACGAGGGGAACCGGCGCGCCTTCGACGGCCGGATAGGACGTTCGGAGCGTCTCGTGGCGCCGGACCAACTCCTCCAGCGCTCGCTCGAGGGCCGGGACGTCCAGCGCGCCACGTCGGCGCAGTACCAGGGATTCGTTGTAGACGGTCAGGCCCGGCATGAATTGCTCGTGGAGCCAGATCTGTTCCTGGCCCGGCGAGAGGAGCGGCTCGGAACCGGCCGGCCGGCGCTCGAGGCCGGCTCGCCTCGCCTCCCGATGCTGGTCAAGGAAGCGTCGGAGTGCTGCTTGCCTGTCGATAGGGGTTGAATTCGACGCGGCTCCGTCTCCGGCTCCGGGACTCGTCCGGTCGCTCGTCCGGTCGTCGGCTTCCTTCTGGATCGTCATGACGCTCGTGCCCCGCCGGGCTCTTCGCCCATCGCCGCGAGGATCCGAGCCTCCACAGCCGCCGATAGGGAGGCCGTCGTCGGGCATTCGAAGACTTCACGAACCGCGACCTCGATGCCGGTCTCCTCTTCGATCCGGCTCGCCAGGAGGGCGGCGAACAACGAATGGCCTCCCAGATCGAAGAAGTTGTCGTTGGGCCAAATCCGCCTGATACCGAGTGCCTGGACGGCGATCTCGCTCACGAGCGCGGCCACCGGCGAGCTGTCATCGGCGGCTTCTTCGAGTTCTTCGGCTTCGGGTTCCAAGTCGGACGCCAGCGCGGGATCCGGCAAAGCGCGAGCGTCGACCTTGCCGTGGGCAGTCAGCGGTAGGGACGCCATGACGACCCAGGCGGCCGGCATCATGTAGGGCGGGAGCAGTTCGGCCAGACGTGCCCGCAGCCGGCGAATGTCGAGATCGGCACCAGGCGCAGGCACCACGTAGGCGACCAGCCGCAAATCGATCTCGTTCTCACGACGCGCCTGGACGTAGACCTGTTCTATCTCGGGAAAGGTTCCGATGGTCAGCGATATCTCCTGGGGCTCGATGCGGTGACCGTGGACCTTTACCTGATCGTCGATCCGGCCGAGGAAGTCCAGGTCGCCCCGGTCCGACCAGCGGACTATGTCGCCCGACTTGTAGAGTCGCGTGCCGTCCGAACAGAAGGGATCGAGACTGAACTTCTCGGCGGTCAGGTCGGGGCGATGCCGATAGCCGCGGCCCACGTTCGCGCCGGCGATCCACATTTCGCCGCGCTCGCCCGGGAGGGACCTCGCGGCCGTCCGCCGTCGACGATGTGCATGTGCACCCCATCGACCGGAAGGCCTATCGGCGGCAGCCGCGTCGGATTCGGATCGGGCGCGAGAAGCGTGGACGTGGACACGACCGAGCACTCCGCGGGGCCGTACACGTTGACGAACTTGAACGGCAGATCCGGCCTCGGGTACGAATGAAGCGCCTCGCCGCCCGTGGCCAGGAGGCGCATGCGGCAAGCCGGGCCATTCCAGATGGAGCAGGCGCTCTGCCACCGGAGTGGGCAGGAAGGCGCTGGTGATCTGCTTCTCGACCATGCGGTTGCGCAGCAGACGGGGATCCAGGCGCGCCTCTTCGTCGACCACGACCACGGCCGCGCCGGTGATCAGCGCAGGCCACGTTTCCATCTGCAGGATGTCGAAACCCTGGGCGACGAACTGGAGGCATCGATCGCCGGGCTGTATCTCCGATCTGCCGACCTGCCACCTCGTGACGTGGGCCAGGGTCCAGTGTTCCAGCTCGCAGCCCTTGGGCGTGCCGGTCGAGCCGGACGTGTAGACGACATAGGCCAGGTCATGCGGATCCGGATAGGCGATCGCTCGCTTGACCGCTTCGAGCCTGAGCCAGGCCGACTCGCCGAGCGTGAGCGTCGGCACGTTCAGGCCCCCGAACCGAGCGGCATTCGGCCCGTCGACGAGCAGGAAGTCGGCCTTCGACTCGGCGATGATGCTATGAAGTCGCTCCGTCGGATGGCTGGTATCGAGCGGGGCATACGCCGCTCCGGCCAGGAGGGAGCCCAGCATCGCGGTGATGAAGTTCGCCGACCGCTCGAGGCAAAGGGCGACCAGGCTCTCTCTGCCGATGCCGAATGACCGCAGGTAGCCGGCCAGCCGGGACGCCCTCATTTCGAGCTCCCGGTAGGTCAGGGTGCCGTCCTGCGCCTCGAGCGCGATGCGGTCCGCATTCTCTCTCGCCGCGCGAATGAACAAGCTGGAGACCGACTCCAGGTTCAGTCCTGTTTCCGCGTGGGCAGGCAGGACGGCAGTCATCGAAATTCTCCTCTCGACCAGGAAACGGCTTCATCGTCCTGTGCGTGGATTGCGCTCACGGCTGCCCTCCACCCGGCTCCTCCGAAGCCAACGAGGCCAGGATGCGGTCCTCGACGGCCGCGCTCAGCAATGCCGGAGTGGGTAGCTCGAACACCTCGCGCACGGAGACCTCCACTCCGGTCTCCTCTTCGAGCCTGGCGGCGAGGTGGGCGGCGAAGAGCGAGTGGCCGCCCATCTCGAAGAAGTTGTCATCGGGCCCGATGCGCGGCAATCCCAGCGATTCGAGCGCGGTCCGGACCACGATCGCGGCGACCGGCGACAGCTGGCCGTCGCCGGAAGTGGTCGTGTCGACCGTCCAGCATCGGCGCGGGTGACTTCGTCGTACGGATCGGCTACGTCGGCCGGATCGGGCAAGGCCTCGGCGTCCACCTTGCCGTGGGCGGTCAGCCGCAAGGCCTCCAGTTCCACGAACGAAGTCGGGATCATGTAGTCGGGCAAGACCTCGGCGAGTCGACCGCGCAGCCGCCGGGAATCCAGCCGCGCGCCGATCGCCGGGACGATGTAAGCGACCAGCCGCGCTTCGTGGCCGTTTGCCCGCCGCGCCTGGACGAATACCTGATCGACCTCGGGGTATCGAGCGATGGTCAGCGATATCTCCTGGGGCTCGATGCGGTGACCGTGGACCTTTACCTGATCGTCGATCCGGCCGAGGAAGTCCAGGTCGCCCCGGTCCGACCAGCGGACTATGTCGCCCGACTTGTAGAGTCGCGTGCCGTCCGAACAGAAGGGATCGAGACTGAACTTCTCGGCGGTGAGGTCGGGGCGATGCCGATAGCCGCGGCCCACGTTCGCGCCGGCGATCCACATCTCGCCGGGCTCGCCTCCAGGGACCTCACGGCCGTCTGCGTCGACGATGTGCATGTGCACTCCGTCGAGCGGGCGACCGATGCTCGGGGAACGGTCCGGCTTCGGATCCGGCGAGACGACGCCCCAGGTCGCCTTCACCGTGCACTCGGTTGGGCCGTACTCGTTGACGAGCTTGAAGGGCAGGCTCGGCGGGGGATACGTGTGCAGTGCCTCGCCGCCGGTCAGCCAGACCCGCATCGCGCAGTCCGGCCAGTCGAGACCAAGCATGCGTTCGGTCATGGCCGTGGTCATGAGCGCCGTCGTGATGCCGCGCTCCACGCAGAAGTCGCGCAGCAGAACCGGGTCGATCCGCCGCTCGGCCTCCGTCACCACCAGAGTCGCGCCGGCCATCAGGGTCGGCCAGACTTCGAGTTGCATCGCATCGAAGCCCGGCGCGGCGAACTGGAGGGTGCGGTCCGCCGGGGTCATTGCCACTTCCTGGACGTGGAGGCGGCCGACGTGTGCCAGCGAGGCATGCTCCACCTCGGCGCCCTTGGGCACGCCGGTGGAACCCGAGGTGTAGATGACATACACAAGGTCGTTCGGGTCGGGGTCGACGGCCACAGGCTCCCAACTGTCCAGAGCCGGCCAGGCCTCGTCCGAGAGCCGCAGAATGGGCAGGCCTAGGCCACGAAAAGACTTCTCCGAAGCCGCGTCCACGATTAGAATCCGCGCCCCGGACTCCGCCACGATGCCCCGCAGCCGTTCCGGCGGGGAGCCCGGGTCGAGCGGCAGATACGCGCCGCCCGCCAGCATCGTTCCCAGCATGGCGCTGATGAGAGCCGCAGACCTGTCGAGGCTCAGCGCCACCAGCTCCTCCCGGCCTACGCCCTGGGAATGGAGATAGCCGGCCAGGTGGGCCGCCCTGTCGACCAGCGTCTGGTATGTCAGCGTGGCGTCGGGCGCTTCGACCGCGGTCGCGTGCGGCTGCTCGGCGGCGACCTTCCGAACCGTATCGGGCACGAGCCGGCTCTCGGTTGGGGCGGGGAAGCGCGGGTCATGACGGCGGTCGCGATCCATCGGCTCCTACTCTCCGCGCCGGGTCGGCGAGGACCCGGGTACGAGTCGGGGGGAGTTGGGGCGCCGGCCGCCGGACGTGAGCGCGAACCCCCAGGCGAACCCGGCCAGCGTGACGAAGGTTCCCGTCGCAATGGCTCCGGCTCGGGCAACGCCGCCGGCTTCGCGCCGCCGGATCGCGGCTGCAAGGTAGCCGGCAAAGGCTCTCGGGCAGAACGGAGACGAGCTGGGTCCGTTCGCTGCTCACCGCCCCCTCTCCGCTGATGCCATGCAGGCGAGCCTTGGACACGCCCTCCATGAAGCAGCGCCTGTAGAAGTAGCTCGGGCGATGCCTCTCGGCCGAGACGAAGTGCCGCACTTCGCAGCCCTCGACCATTTCGACCCGGCCGGCGGGCGTCTCCCTGGCAGCCCGGATGCACAGCTCGGTCTCTTCGCAGCCCAGGGGGCTCTCTCCCAATCGGCCGAGACTCGGATCGAAGCCGCCCAGGCGGAGGAGGACCTCCCGACGAAAAGCCATGTTGCAGCCGATCACGTTTCGGACCGGACCCCTGAGTCGCATCCCGGCATAGCTGCAGCCGACGACCCAGAGGAACTCGTCCGGAAACCAGCTCGGCCGGCCGGGCGACCAGACGGGAACGGCGTGCCCGCCCGTGGCCACGACGTCGGGGTCGGCGAATGGGCGTGTCAACAGCTCCAGCCAGTCCGGTCCCGCGATGGCGTCGTCGTCCAGAAAGGCCACGATGGAGCCGCTCGCCGCCGCCAGACCGGTGTTCCTCGCCCCGGATAGGCCGGGCTGCGCGCCGTTTGCGACTACCAGTGCGTGCGCGCCGAATTCGTCATCGAGAAAAGCCAGCAGCTCTGGGTTGTGATCCACGACCACGACCACCTCGGGATCAGGCTGCTGCCCGAGAGCGCTGGAGATGGCCGACCTGGACCAGTCGAGACGCCCGAGGTCATAGGTGCAGATGACCACCGAGACCGCCTCCCGATCACCCGCTCGGCCCAGGGGCGACGGCTCTGTTCCGGCATGAATCACATGACACCCCCGTGGAGGCCCGTTCCAGTTGCCTCGAGGGCCATCGGGGTCTGCAGGCTGGCCTTGCAGTGCCAGGTGAAGCGTTCGCGAAGGAGTGTCCGGAGGATGTGGATGCCGTCGCGGATCGGGTGCAGCTTGGAGCGACCTTCCAGCCGCACGTCCTCGAAGCTCGGTACTTCGGCGATGCGAAGACCGGCCAGGGCCGCCCGCGCGACTATCTGCATCTCGATGTCGAAGCCCTGGGCCGACAGCTCGAGGCGCGCCAGAGCCTCACGGCGAAACGCGCAATAGCCGTAGCACAGGTCCGTGTAATGAGCTCTGAGGAGCATGTTGGCGATGCGCAGCAGGACCGCATGACCCAGCTTGCGGAAGTTGGTCATGTCGGTGGTACCGCCGCCGGTGATGAAGCGGGAGCCCTTTACGAATTCGAAGCCGTCGTCCAGCAGGCGGACGAAGCGTTTGATCTCGGCCGGATTCATGCTGCCGTCGCCATCCAGCATTGCGATCGACCAGCCGCGTGCGAGTGCGAAACCTTCTTGGAGTGCGGCTCCCTTCCCTATGCCGACCTGACGCTCCACGATGGCGCCCGGCCAGGCCCGTCGGGCTGCCCGCATCGTTTCGTCGTCATCGCTGGCGTCAATGACGATCACTTCTTCCACGCTGGCCGGCAGGGCTTGGAGAACCAGTTCGACGTTGCCGGGTTCGTTCCGGGTCGGGATCACGACAGTCAGGGCGGGCCGCAACTCGCTCGGATCGCGCGCGTCGTCGGCCGTGTCGGAGCAACGGGCCCAATGGATGTGACGCGGCGTGGGCGAACGTCTGTGCGCAGTCATACCCCTACTCCTATCCCACCGACGGGAGCGGTAGATGCTGCAGAGGATCGGGTGTCGCAACCGATGCGGAGCTGGTCGCCGAAGCGCTGGTGAGGCGTCTGATCCGCATCGGATTACTTTTCTGCGACTCCCTTTCAGGTTGCCGGGCCTACTCAGATGGGCAGCACCATCGCTTCCGCGGCCACCATGATGGACAGGTGACGACACTACTCTTTCAGCGACTCGGCAAGCGGAACCGCCGTCCCACAACGCGCACCGGCCCCGCCGGGCGGACCGCTATCGGGTATGTGAGCCGGCGAAGATTCCGGTCCGGCACGCCCGCAGCAGCACTCCCGCAACCTCGGCCGGCTGCTGCAGGTGGATGTCGTGATCTCCCTTGAACCAGTCCGCCTGGACGGGCACCCGGCGCGCACTCAGGCTGACGGTAGCCGCTTCCGCGCCACGGCGTTTGCTGGTTGTCCTGATTGTGTCGCTGCATTCGACGGGGACAATCAGCACCGGCACGCCAACCAGGGACCAATCCTCTTCGACTCGCTCCTCCCACAAGGCTCGGACGATCTGCTCGCAATTGGCCAGGCTCAGCCACGGGCTGACTTTTCCGTCGCCGCCGACGGCGAAGCTTCCCAGCGACCCTTCGATGGCCTCGTCGCTCCAGTCGGGATGCGAGAGTTGAAACCAGGCCTTGATCTTCTCCCGCGGTATCCCGGCCGAAGGGGGAGGGCTGAGGCGCCGCCAGCACTCCTCCCAGGTGACGAATTCATCGCACGTGTTGACGGTGTGGCCGTCCACCAGGACGATGCCGCGCGCCGAGCCTGGATGACGAATCGCGGCCTGGAGCACCACGCTCGCGCCCCACGACTGCCCGACCAGGATCGGCCGATCGAGATCCAGGGCTGTCACCAGCTCGGCCACATCCGCGCTGACGCTGTACATGTCGTAGCCGGTGGCGGGCTTGCCGGACAGGCCGTGGCCGCGCAGGTCCACTGCGATCGCGATGTGGCCGCCCAGGGCCAACGCCCGGCCCACTCCGTCCCAGGTCCGCGCATTGGAGCCCAGGCCGTGGGCCAGCAGGAAAGGGGCGGAGACGCCGCCGTCGCTCTCTTCCGCCGGGTCGGCAGGTGCCGCCCGGTCGGCCGCCCAGCGCCGAATATGCAATGTCAGCCCCGACGCCAGCCGGACGTCGTCCTCGCCGGGCTCGAGCCGATCTTCTCCAGCGCCGGGCATCTCGCCTCCCCGAAAGACTATCAGCCGCTCGTCAAGCCTCGCCGCCGCAGCATCCGCTCAGTCGAGCTCGTAGCCGCCGACCAGCTGGCAATGGTCGCTTCTGTGAGAGCAGTCGATTCGGAGGGACGAGGGCCGAATCGAACCCGAAGTGAGCTGGAGATCGATGCGCAGGAACCCCATCCCGGCGAACTCGAGTCGGCCGGGTCGCCAGGTCCAGCCGGGACCCTCACCCACCTCCACCCAGCTGTCGCGCAGCCCGGCGGTCAGGACTCGATATTCGGACTCGCTGGGGGAAGTGTTGAAGTCTCCTACGACGAGCAATCGCGGCCCCGCGGATTGAACGGCCTGGATGCGCGTTCGCAGCAGGGCAATCTGCCGGTCGCGCTCCGTGGGGTCGAAGCTCAAAGGCGACAGCAATCCTCCGGTCATCGAGGCCGGATACGAGTGGCAGGTGATGACGTGGACGCCGCCCTGTGGCGTCTCCACCGTCGCTTCGATGGTCGAGGGGAGGGTGAACGAGTTCTCCTCGACGATCGGAAAGCGGCTCAGGAATCCGACCCCCCAGACGCCGTGCTGCGGCCGCATCACCCGGTAGGGGTAGCGCGCCGTGATCGTGGGGTCCCCTTCGATCGCCAGCGAGGTCTCCGTATCCAGCTCCTCCAGTCCGATCATGTCGGCCGAAGCGGCCTGGAGGTCCGTCACGGTTTCGGTCGGCGGCTTGGAGCCGTGCTGGAGATTCCAGCTCAAGACGGTGACGTCGGTCCGGGCGGCGGCACTACCGGGCAACGAAATCCACTCCGAGCCGTAGAGGCAGCCACCCAGGGCGACGAGCAGCGCGAGCGCCAGGCCGAGCAGGCGAGACCTGGTCAGAACCTCTATCGGCGCGAAGACAAGGAAGAACGCGATGAAGAGGTGGACCTCCAGAACGAGGGCCAGGGCCAGGACGCCCGAGTACGGCGGGAAGACGATCGCCAGCATGGCAAAGGCGGCCAGACCGAGCGGGAAGACGGCCAGTGCGTCGGCGCGGGAGCGAAGCAATGACGAGCGGATGCCGGGTCGGGCCTCGGCTCTCGCCGGGAACTCACTCATTGCCGGAGATTAGCAGCCGGCCGATCCGGCCTGTGGCTGCCCGATCGAGGAGTGCGTCGGGCGCAATTGCACCCTCGTCCGGGGAGCGAACCTTGCCCCTCGAACGGGTGGCAGAAGTCCCGAGAGCCGGGACAGTCGTCCACCCAATGGAAGGGTAGTGGACTACCCAATCGAAGCGTGCTCAATTTGTTCTTCGTTTCCGCCGTGCGGCCTCCAGACGGACGAGCCGAGGCCGCGAAGGAACGATCCATCAATTCCCGATGGAAGAGTGGCTATCGCAGGGAGGTATCGCCCATGACCGGCCAGAGAAGGCTATCGTTCAGATCGCTGACGGCGGCAAGCGTAGCTCTGGTGATTCTCCTGACATTCGGACTGGCCGCCGCCCTGGGCGCCACCAGCGGCGCCGGAGTGATGACGGTCAGCCCCGCCAGCGTCGAGGCCGGCGCCACAAACCAGACCTTTACCTTCGACTTCGGCAATGTCGGATCCCCGATCTTCTCGGCGAACTCGACGTTCGTCCTGACCTTCCCGGCGGGCTGGACCGCGCCATCGCTGACTGCAACGGCCGGCCACCTCAGCTTTGCTGACGGCGCCGCCGAGGGTCAGAACACCTGCGACACCGGAGTCGGCGTCGTGATCGACGGCTCCGGCCCGTGGACTCTGACGGTGCCTATAGGCTGCGGGCCGGGCGACCACGTAATCGTCACGTACTCGGGAGTGACGGTTCCGTCGGCCGCGGCTTCGTACACGTTCCTGACCCGGACCGAAGACGGTTCGAGCGGCCTGGCCGCCATTGCGAGCAGCCCCGTGGTCACCGTGACGGCTGCCGCTACGCCCGCGCCGACGGCGACCGCCACGGCAACCGCAACCGCGACCGCTCCGCCCGCGGCGACCCCGACGGCGACCGCCGTGCCGACTGCGGTGCCGACTGCGGTGCCGACGCCGACCCCAACGCCGGCCGTGACTCCGACTCCGGTTCAATCGGTCGCCGGGGTTACCTCCGGCCCAACCGCCACCACACCTTCGACCTCCACTGAAGGCCCGTCCGGGACCCACGGCGGCAATGTGCTGCCGTTCCTTCTCGCCGCGGGCCTGCTTTCGATCATGACGGTCGCAGTGGTTCGCCATTCGAGTCAGCGGGCTCTCAAGTAGAGCGCGTAGCCCGCGTGTAAGTTGATCTCGCCGATGAGCCCCGCCGCAAAACGGGGCTCATCGGCAGCCGCCGAATAGGTTTGCGCGGCTTCGGTTTCGGAGGTGGCCGTCGGCCCTGACTGGCGCCCGGTGGGTCCGTGGGAAGGATTGCTGTGAGTGAGCACACTCGGTTCCTGCTTGACGAAGAGAAGCTACCGCGCTTCTGGTACAACATCGCGGCGGATCTCCCGATGGAGCAGGCGCACCCCCTGCATCCGATCACCCATGAGCCACTGGGTCCCGACGATCTCGCGCCCATCATCCCGAAAGCACTGATCCTCCAGGAAGTGTCGACCGAGCGGGAGATCGAGATCCCCGGGCCGGTCCGAGACATCTACGCGACATATCGTCCCAGCCCACTCGTGCGGGCTCGCCGCCTCGAGCTGCTGCTCGACACTCCCGCCCACATCTACTTCAAGAACGAAGGCTTGAGTGCCGCGGGCAGCCACAAGGCCAATACGGCCTTTGCCCAGGTCTTCTACAACAAGCAGGAAGGCATCAAGCGCATCGCCACGGACACCGGGGCGGGCCAGTGGGGAAGCGCTCTGGCCTACGCCGGAGCCGTGTTCGGCGTGGACATAAAGGTGTTCATGGTCCGGGCAAGCTACGACCAGAAGCCGTACCGGCGCACCCTGATGGAAACCTACGGCGCCACGGTCGTTGCCAGCCCCAGTCTGGAGACGGCCGCCGGCCGTGCCGTTCTCGCCGAGAATCCGGACAGCCCGGGATCCATAGGCATCGCCATCAGCGAGTCCATCGAGGAGACGCTATCGCGGGACGACACTCACTGTGCGCTCGGGTCGGTGCTGAACCACGTTCTGCTCCACCAGACCGTGATCGGCCAGGAGTCCATCCTGCAGATGGAAATGGCCGGCGAAGAGCCGGACGTGATCATCGGCTGCGTCGGCGGCGGGTCCAACTTCGCCGGCTTGTTCTTCCCGTGGATCGGCCGGACGTTCAGGGGCGGCCGCGCCTATCAGATCATCGCCGTCGAACCAAAGGCGGCCCCCAGCCTTACCCAGGGCGAGTACCGGTACGACTACAGCGACGCCGGCAAGATGGCGCCGATGTCGATGATGTACACCCTCGGCCACGAATTCGTTCCGGCCCCGATCCACGCCGGCGGGCTCCGGTATCACGGCATGGCCCCGCAGATCAGCCTCCTGAAGCATCACGGCCTGATCGAAGCTCGCGCTGTTCACCAGACGCCCTGCTTTGAGGCCGGCGTCATGTTCGCCCGAACCGAAGGCGTCCTGCCGGCGCCCGAGTCCACCCACGCGATCCGGGTCGCGATCGACGTGGCCCTGGAAGCCAGGGAGAAGGGCGAGAAGAAAGCGATCCTTCTCAACCTCTCAGGACACGGCCATTTCGACCTGAGCGCCTACGAGTCTTATCTCGCGGGGCGGCTCGAGAACCACGAGTACCACGCCAGGGAGGGCGCCCTCGCACTCGCCTGACTCCGGGTGGCGGTGCCGCCGGGGACGCCGAGGAACGACGGGTGGATCCTGCTCGTCAGGCTTTACCCTGGGCCTGGGCCGCGACAAGCCCGGCGGCCCGGGCGGCCGCTTCGGGATCGCCGAGATAGAACGAGCGTATCGGCTTGAGTTCGTCATCCAGCTCGTACACCAGCGGGATGCCGGTGGGGATGTTGAGCTCGACTATGTCGGCGTCGCTGATCCCGTCGAGCTCCTTCACGAGCGCACGGAGGCTGTTGCCGTGTGCTGCGATGAGCACCCGCTTGCCGCTCCGGATGGCGGGCGCGATGTCGCTCCTCCAGAACGGCAGCATCCGTGCGACCGTGTCCTTCAGGCTTTCGGCGCTCGGGACGTCGGCCGGGGCCAGTCCGGCGTAACGCGGGTCGTGGCCGGGCCAGCGCTCATCGGTCTTTTCCAGCGCCGGCGGGGGAACGTCATAACTGCGGCGCCACAGCTTTACCTGGTCGGCTCCATGACGCGCCGCGGTCTCGGCCTTGTCGAGCCCCTGCAGCGCGCCGTACATCCGTTCGTTGAGGCGCCAGCTGTTCACGACCGGGATCCACATCAGGTCGTTCTGCTCGAGCGCGATCCAGAGGGTCTTGATGGCGCGCCTCAGCACAGAGGTGTAGGCGAGATCGAACGTATAGCCGCCCTCGCGCATCAGCTTTGCGGCAAGCGCCGCCTCGGCGATTCCCTCGTCGCTGAGGGGAACGTCCGTCCAACCGGTGAACCGGTTCTCCTTGTTCCACTGGCTCTGACCGTGCCGCAGGAGGATCAGTGTCTTCACGGGCGTTTCCTCATTGAAGGCGCTTGGGAGGGGTCCACGTTGGGACCGGCACCGCATTCGACGGCTGCCATATCGGTGCCTCCCAAGTCTGTCACGAAGGATTGGATCGTGTTGGCGGCGACGCGGTCCGGGTGGGCGCTCAACCAGCGGCCCGCGCGGCTCTCTCCCCCACAGGGCCCAGCCCAGTTGCGAGCACCTTGCGGGAGGCCCGCGGGTAGCCGAGATCAATCGTCGAGGGCCGGAACGTCGAGCGCGGCGAGCCGCGCCACGTCGGCCAGGATATCGATCTCGACGATCTTTCCGTGCCCGATCGTGAAGCCCATTATCGAGAGCAACTGACCGTCCGTGCCTCGGGAGACGACTACGACGAGCCGGCTCTGGCGGCGCTCGTAGTCGGCATCGCCTCGATCAATACCTGGAACCGCCTGAACGTGACGACCAGGCAGGTTGCCGGGGCGTGGACTGCCTTCGCGACCAGTGGCGCAACGGAGCCCGCCCAGGTGGGCTGATTTCGGTCCTGTCTTCGTCGAGGGCGGGCGTCGTGTCCGCCCTCGGCCTTTCCAGCGAGAACCAGGTGCAGTACCTGGGTTACGTCGAAAGCGGGTGCTCGTCGCGCTCGTCGCTTCTCTCATGGGCTTCCGCACGTCGGCGGGAGTGTTCGCGTGGCTCGAGGTCGCCGGCTCCCGGATCCTGTTCACCGCTGGCGTTCGCGATGGCCGCCTATCGTCGCCGGATCGGGCGCGCGCCGCAGCTGCAGACGCACTCGTGTGTTCGTTGCCCTGTCCATAAACCTGACAACCATCGCAAACTGAACCGCCCTGGGTTCAGTGGAGACTCTGGGCTGCCCCGGGTTCGGTGGAGTCGAGTTTCTGGAGATCAGGCCACTGTCTCGGTCCGATGGCTAAATCGACGCAACGCGAGCCCATGGCTCCCGTTTCGGGCCGTGACGACGGATGCGAAGCAGCGGTCCTCGGGGAATCGGAGCGGCGCCAGACTGTTGTAGCGACTACTTTTCTCTGGCGTACGGCCACGCGGAAATGCCGCCCTCCATCACCTTGACGTTCGTCCAGCCGTTGCCTACGAGCGCGCGCGCCGCTTCGTAGCCGCGCAGCGAGATCTTGCAGAAGCAGACGATCTCGGCGTCCTTGTCGTCGGGCAGCTCGGTGAGTCGCCCACGCAGTGCGCCCAGCGGGATGAGGTGCTCGCCGATCCCGAGCCTCGTCTCCTCGTACTCGCTCGGGCCGCGGACGTCGAGGAGGAACGGTGCCTCGCCCGCCTCCACCCGTCGCTTGACGTTCGCCGCCGATACGCCGCGAAGGAGGCCGTCGAGCTTGTTCTGCATGACGTGCGCGGTGGCGATCGAGTGGTCGATGGCGAGAGAGAAGGGCGGCGCGTAGGGGAGGTCGGCGTCGGCCATATCGGCCACCGTCAGCCCGCCCTTGATCGCCATCGCCCAGACGACGATTTGCTTGCTCACGTCGCCGGGGCCAACGCACTGGGCGCCGAGAATCCGGCCGTTGCTCCGCCGTACCACGAGCTTGGTGACGAGGAGCTTGCCCTTCATGAACCCGGGCTTGTCAGTACTGGCATTGAGCACGGTTTCGACGTCCTCGCCGAACGCCGCCTGCGCAGCCTGCTCCGAAAGTCCCGTCGAGCCCGCGGCGTACTCGAAGATCTTGCAGATGCCCGTTCCGACGGTGCCCGGGAAGCTTGCCGTGTCGTCTTTGATGACGTTCTCGCCGGCGACGCGTCCCTGCAGATTGGCGATGTCGCCGAAGGGGGCGTATACGCGGTCGCCGGTCAGCAGGTTTCGGGACTCGACGCAATCGCCGATCGCGTAAATGTCGCGATCGGAGGTCCGCATGTGGTCGTCGACGACGATGCCGCCGGTCCGACCGATCTCGAGCCCGGCCGCGCGAGCGAGGCCGACGTTGGGCGTCACCCCAATGGCGACCACCGCGAGATCGCACTCGAGCTCCGTGCCGTTTGCGAGCTTGACCCCCGTCAGTATCCCGTCGCGGCCGAGGAACTCGGCGATCCCGTTGTTGAGGATGACGTTGGCACCCTTGGAGCGGACGTGCAGCTCCACGAGCTTCGCGAGCTGCCAGTCGAGGAACGTCAGGATCTGCGGCAGCATCTCGACGACGGTGATGTCGATCCCGGCGAGGTGGAGCGCCTCGCACGTCTCGATGCCGATCAGCCCTCCGCCAACGATGACGGCCTTCTTCGTCTTCTTCTCGTCGCGGATCTTTCGCAGGAAATCCACGTCCTGCATCGACTGGAGCGTGGTGACGCCGTCGAGATCGATGCCGGGGATGGGCGGCATCTTCGGGCTCGCGCCGGTGGCGAGGATGAGCTTGTCGTACGCGAGTTCGTCGATCTCGCCGGATTGCAGGTCGCGGATGGCCACCGTCTTTCGGAGCGGATCGATCGCCGTTGCCTCGGTCCGCGTTCGGGCCGTGATCCCCTTGACCTTCTGGTAGTAGGCTGGGTCGCGAACGACTCCGGCAGGCGTCGTCAGGAGGGCGTTGCGGTCGTCGAATACGCCGCCGACGTAGTAGGGATAGCCGCAAGACGCCATAGATAGGTCGGCGTCCCTCTGGACGATCGTGATCTGGGCCTGTTCGTTGAGTCGCCGCGCTCGAGCTGCGGCCTTGGGTCCGGCCGCGGAGCCCCCGACGATGACGATGCGGCGAGCGGGCACCGAGGTGTTCGCGTCAGCGGAAGTCACAGGACTGGTCTCCGATGTCAATGGAGCTTATCGACGTGATCGACGATGCGACCCGCCGCACACTCGATCGCGGCCGTCTCCACGTCCTCGATGTCGGTCACGACCGGCCGGATGCCGTTGGCGGCCATGCTCTGGTAGGCGCCCATGCCCATGCCGCCGCAGAGAAGCACGTCGCAGTCGGCGATCGCAGCCGCCATCTGGTTGTGCCGCGACTGGGCGGCGGGATCTGTGCCGTGGGCATACCCGGGAAGGTCCGCGTGTGCTTCGCCCATGCCCATCGCATGTGGCGAGAACTTGTCGCGAAGCTCCCGGCCGACTATCGACCCGTCCTCGACGGTCAGGACGGCATAGTGCGCCGCCCTCCCAAAGTGGCGGCTGACGGTCCGTCCGTCGTCGGTGACGATAGCGATCTTCACGCGGGCTACTCCAGGCTGGGGGAAGGCGGGTAACATGCTGTTTGCATGTATATGACGTTAGACTTCCCACGGACAGGGCCAAGCGGCCCGCTGGAGGCCAGTCCGCCAGGGCTATGCTGGTGACGTATGGAAGACCAAGCCGCCCGGCCCTCCCACCCGCTCACCACTGACGCCGACCCGCATGAGCACCACGGCGATCACCGGGGCTGGGTCCGCGGGGGAGGCCAACGCGGCCGCTGGCTCGAGCCTTTCCTGCTGCTTGCGATGTCGGACGGCGAGACCTATGGCGGTGCGCTGATCACCGAGCTCAACGCGATGTGCATGGCTCCCAACGGCCTGGACGTCGGGATGGTCTATCACACGCTTCGCAAATTCGAGGCGGACGGGCTCGTGACTTCCGAGTGGCTCGCCGACGAGGGTGCTCCGAAGCGAAGGTATCGCCTGACCGACGCCGGCCGTCGCGAACTCGACGACTGGATCGAGGTGATGCGCGAACGGGCCCGGCTCACGGCAGCATTCCTCGAGCGTGCGGATGCAGGAGCGACGCGCTAAGCGGCGGACGCGATCAGCTCCTTGAGACCGAACGCCTCCTCGAGCTGCGCAAGCCGCATCGCGCCGAGGACTCCACGGGGCTGCTCACCCGGCTTAAAGAACCCGATCGTCGGGATGCTCTGGATGCCGAAGGTGCCCGAGATTATGGGGTTGGCGTCCACGTCCACCTTCACGACCTCGACGACGCCCTCGTACTTCTCCGCGAGCTTCTCGAGCTCCGGCGCGACCATCCGGCAGGGCCCGCACCAGGTGGCCCAAAAATCGACGATCACGGGTCGTTCGCTCTCGAGGACGAGCTGCTCGAAGGTTTCGTCGGTTGCGTGCTGGATGGCCATGTCGATGTCTCCTGAGATGGGGGCGGCCGGGTTTGCGGCTCCGAAGTTCCTCTAATCGCGTAGTTGCGCAACCACGCAACATCTCGTATAGTGGACCGAGTCGCGCACTTGCGCAAGTGCGCAAATAGGGTGAAGGAACGCAAATGGACGACCCGCTGGCATCGAGGCTGGACCGCGATCGACTCAACGCGGACATCTGCAAAGCGCTCGTCGACCCGAAGCGCCTCATGCTCCTCGACATCCTGGGGAGAGGTGAACGCTCGGTCGGAGAGCTCGCGGCGGTACTCGGCTGCGCACTGCCGAACGCGAGCCAGCACCTGAGCGTTCTCCGGGCCGCCGGCCTGGTCGAGACGCGCCGCGACGGCAACGTCGTGCGTTACCGGCTCGCGGAACTCGGCATCGTCGAAGCTTGCGACGCCATCGCGCGCATCGTCGGACGGAGGCTGGATCTCCTCGCCGGCGACTCCCGACCCTCGGATCAGCTCCCCACACCCGCGAGGTAGAGATGCCCACCAGCACTGCATATACGTTCGGAACCCGCATTCCCGGATCCGTCGGCGATGTCCGGCTGCGCGTCGAGGCCGCCCTCAAGGTCGAGGGTTTCGGCGTCCTGACCGAGATCGACGTCCAGGCGACGCTCAAGACGAAGCTCGGCATCGACCGTCCGCCCTACCTGATCCTCGGCGCCTGCAACCCCGCGCTTTCGCATCGGGCGATCGAAGCCGAGCCGTCGGTTGGGACGCTTCTGCCCTGTAACGTGGTCCTGCGCGAGGACGGCACTGACACGATCATCGAGGTCATGGATCCGCTGGCGGCGCTCGGCGTCGTCGGGTCCACCGAGATCGAGCCTATTGCCCGTGAAGCGCGCGAGCGCCTCGAGCGCGCCATTGCAGCATTGGAGTCGAAGTAGTCATGGGTAGCTATCTGTCCAAGAAGCCCGTCTCCTCCACGCCGGGCCATCGCGTGATCGTCTTCTCCACGCCCACATGCCCCTGGTGCACGCGCGCGAAGACGTACCTGCGCAGCCGCGGCGTCGCCTTCCGCGACGTGGACGTGAGCCGCGATGCCGCAGCCGCTCGCGACCTCGTCCGCCGAACCGGTCAGATGAGCGTGCCGGTCATCGAGATCGACGGCCGCCCGATCGTCGGCTTCGACCAGCGCCGCATCGATGCTGCGCTCGGCCTTCAGATGAACTAGGAGTCACCAGCGATGTCTGAACAGGTTCAGCCTCTTGGCAGTCGCGTCCTCGTCCGCCTTCTCGCTGAAGAAAGCGTTACGAAGTCCGGGCTCTACGTGCCCGACACGGCAAAGGAGAAGCCGCAGCGCGGCGAGGTTGTCGCGATCGGCGACGACACCGAGGCGATCAAAGTGTCGGTGGGGGACCGGGTGTTGTTCGCGAAGTACACGGGCACCGAAATCCGACTCGATGGCGACGAGCATCTGATCATCGAGAGCAACGACCTCCTGGCGGTCATCCGAATAGCTGACGCGGCCGCCGCGGCCGCCTGACTCCGGCGCCCGTAGCCCTCATGCCGTTCGCACTCGGGGCATTCTTCGGACCCGCCCTGGGGCTCGTCGGCGGCGGCGGCTCGATCATCACCGTGCCGCTGCTGGTGGGTCCGCTGGGGATCGCGGCCGTGGCGGCGACCACGATGTCGCTCGTCATCGTCGGCATCACCGCCGCCCGGCGAGCCTCCCGCACGCGAGTCGCGGCAACGCTCTGTGGAGTCGAGCGTTCCCGTTCGGCGGCATCGGGGTGGTTGGAACGAGCGTCGGAAGCCAGCTCTACCGCTCCGTGTCGCACGCGGGCCTGGTCCGCGGCCTCGACCACGAGGACGCGGCGCGGTTCTCGTTCATGCTGGCCACGCCCATCATCCTGGCCGCCGGCGTCTACAAGCTGCCCGACCTCCTGGGGCCAAACGGCCACGGCGTCCTTGGCCAGGTTCTGGCCGGAAGCGTGGCCGCCGCGATCGCCGCTTACCTGTCCGTCCGGTTCCTTACCCGCTACTTCACGACCCGGACGCTGACGCCCTTCGCGGTCTACTGCCTTGTTGCGGGCGCCCTGGCGGCGGCGAGATTCGCGACGCAAGGGTAGGCCGTTTCGGAGTCGCATCGTGCTGACACATGGGATCTGCGACGCCAGAAAGTCGCCGGGCGAATCCGGCCTACGTTTGGCGTCGTTGCAATGCCGAGGACGCCGAGTCGAGGGAGTCGCGAGCTTCAGGCCAGGAGAAAGGCGTCCGACTACTTGGTTACCCGTACAAAGGCGAAAGCACCATGAGCACTCGGATCGATCCCGTCTCCTCTTCGCTGACGATGCAGACCGCCGCCGTCGCCAGCAACCCCGCGAAGAAGGCCGCGCAGGCCGCAGCTCCGGCCCATGCCGCCGCTTCGGCCGCCCCGAAGGCGACCCCAGCCGCAAAGGTCCAGTTGACGTCGGTGCCGGCAAGCGTGGCAGATGACGATCGGGCCACCTACCTTCAGATCCTCAAGGCCAACGGTGGCAACGCTGCCGCGGCTCTCGCTGCAATCGCGGCCATTGAAGCCAAGGAAGCAAATTCGTAGACGGAGCCGGCTCGGTTCTCGCTTCTCGATCCACGGACCCGACAGGCTACTTTCTCCCGGCCAGCAGGACCGATACTGCGCCCACGCCCGCGACGAGAACGAAGAGAGCCGACCCAGTGAGCACGCCCGGCAGGCCGGCTCGAACGAGCATCCAGGCCGCGGCCAGAGCCACGATCGGACCGACGAACAGCTCGGGCCGGTCGCCGACGAGGAAATCGGACCAGAAGCCGAGGAAGCGGCGCAGGTAGCTCATCGCGCTGCCAGCCTGGCCGATGCGTGGCGGGCGTCGATCTGCGCTCGCAGCAGCCATACGCCAACCAGCGACAAAGCGGCATAGGCGGCAAGCAGGACCACGATCGCGAGATCCTCGCCGGGCCAGGCGATGCCGATCCCTTCGCCCGACCAGAACGTTCCGAAGCTCACGAGCATCAGGCCCACGGCGAACTTGAGGCCGTTCTCCGGCACCATCGCGAGAGGACGATGCACGAGAGCGGCAACCGCGAGCACGAGGACCGCCGCCGCCGCCGCGCCGAGGGCGGCCGGACCGAGCGCTCCCGCGGTCGCCCCGAAGGTCACGACGATGAACGCCACCTCCATCCCTTCGAGCAGCACGCCCTTGAAGGCGACCGTGAAGCTGATCCAGTCGATGCCCGAGGCGGGCACGGGCGGCTCTTCGGTAAGCGCCAGGATCTCCCGGGAGTAGATCGCGGACTCATTGTGCTTCGCCTTTGCGCCGACCGCTCGCAGGATCGCTTTCGTCAGCCATTGCAGGCCGTGGATCAGGAGGAAGCCGCCGATCACCACCCGAAGCACATCGATCGGCACGAGGAGCACGACCGCGCTGCCAAAGAGCCCGACCAGGACCGCGAGCACGGCGATCGCGACGGCCACCCCCAGCAGTGTCGAGCGCCAGCCGCGCGTGACGCCGACGGCGAGGACGATGGTCACGGCCTCCACGAACTCGACCGCCGAGGCGGCGAAGCTCGAGACGAAAGTCACGGCCGCGAGCGAGTTCATGCGGCCTCTCCTTCCGGCAGAGCTGCCTTCTTCGGCGCATGAGGCTTCACGTCGATCCTGCTCAGCGTCAGGTAAGCCACGAAAGCGAGGATCGCTAGCCCAAGGACGAGGCTGACCTGGAGCTGGCCAATCCCGATGCCTCCGAGGTCCGGAGCGCGGCCGGTCCAATCGGCAAAGGATGCTCCCACCGGTCTCGTCAGGATGTAGCCGATCCAGAAGCAGGCGATCGAATTGGCTCCGAAGAAGCGAAAGGCGATCGCGGGCAGCACGAAGAGCACGGCGAAGACGACGCCGGATAGGAAGTAGCCAAGGCCGAGCGTGCTCGCGGTCATGTCCCCCGTAGCGGTTCCAAGCGCGAACGTGGTGCCGACAGCGAGCCAGTAGAAGAACTCGCGATCGAGGCTGTCGACGCTGTGGATCGAGAGCGTGCCCTCGACCAGGTACCAGGCGCCGAAAACGACGACGAGCGCGACCGCGAAGAAGCCGGCCGAAACGGCATAGGGAATGCCGATGACGATGTGGAGGACGTCGGCGCACATCGTCCCGAAGAGGGCGACCATCAGAACAGCCAGCCAGTACGTCGGGGCGTAGTAGCGCCGCATGAGGAGGTGGATGAGGATCGCCACCGAGAACGCGGCCGCACCCAACAGGACGGCGACGGCGGGATCGATGGTGTGGACCAGATAGTCCGAGGTCGACTCGCCCATTGCCGTTGTGAGCAGCTTGACGATCCAGAAGAAGACCGTCAGCTCCGGAACGCGGCGCAGCCCGGGCCAGATGTGTCGTCGGAGGGGCATTGGCGCAGTCTAGCTAATTGAGGCTCGAGTCCCACGGGACGGGCTCGGGCACTCCAAGGCCTCGTGTCATCCGGAACGGACACCGCCGCGAGCCCCAACTCATCTCCTCGGGTCTCAGTTGATGTGCTTGAGCTGCGGCCAGATCTGCGACCAGGGCGCTGTGGTGCTCTGGCAGACCCAGATCGGCGTGCCTTGCTCCTGCGTCGGCAGATCCATGCCGTTGTCCACGCTGGCTTCGATCGTGCAGTCTATGAACACGGGCGGCGGCGTGCCCCAGTCGCCCACCAGGATGATCGGGCCGGCTCCGTCGGCCGGGCGGCCCCAGTACCAGACCGAGTTGTGGCCCGAGTAGAGCGGTGGCAAGTCATGGCCATAGAAGGTGAGGGCGCCGTACTGACCGTAGGCGGCTGTCACGATGACGGCATGGGCGCGCTGACCGGCGGACAGTGCGCCGGCCACCGATTCCACCTGAGCGGCCAGTTGCGGCCAGCCGAGCTGGGCGATGGACTCGCCGTAGATCGTCGGTATGGGCGTGTCGTGGAGGTCGCCCGCGGGAACGAGTGGCAACCCGATGAGGGCCATGACCGCCGCGGAGCCGACGGCCGTCGGCGCCACGACCGACCATTTGATCCAGGCATGCCCGCGGGACAGCCAGCCGTCCATTCGGATCGCGCCTGCCGCCAGGGCGAGGGGGATGAAGCCGCCGGCGTAGTAACTCTTTCCGGCGGTCACAAACATCAAGGCCACGTCGATGACAAGGGCCAGCCCGAGCGCACGCCAGACCCGGGAGTCGTCTGACCTCAGCAGCCAGGCCAGCCCGATGATCGCCCAGGGGAAGAGGAGCGGGCCGCTGAGCAGGATCAGATCGACGATCTCCTTTACCCGATCACCGATCGCCTGCTGACCCGAACTGATCGCCTGGGCCATGGTCAGCTGAGGCCAGCCGTTGGCCGCCTGCCAGACGGCGTTGGGTGCCCAGATGACCGCGGCGATGGCCATCGCGGCCCACAGTCCGGGGGCGCGGACGACGTCCCAGCGGCGACACAGCAGTACTCCGCCCGCGAGGCTCGCCCCGAGGAAGACGGGGAGGGTCTTGTTCTCCAGCGCGATGCCCATGACGAGGCCCAGAGCCAGCCAGCGGCGCCACTCCGCTCTCGGGTCCGGGGCGGCCAGGATGGGGATGAGCAGCCACAGGGCCAGGGTCCAGAAGAAGACGTCGAACGTGGCGGTGACATCCAGGTGGCCTGCGGCCATCCAGCCCGACGCGGCCAGCAGCCCCGCGGCGAAGACCTGGGCGCGGCGGGAGCCGCCGAGGAGGCGAGCCATATCGGCGCACAGGAGCACGCCCAGGCCGGTGACGATCGCGGGCAGGATTCGGACCGCTAACGGAGTCGCGCCGAGCAACTGGGCCGCGGCCGCCGAGAGCAGAGGAGTGAGCGGTGGCTGGTCCACATAGCCGAAATCGGGGTGGCGGCCGGCGATGATGAAGTACATTTCGTCGCGGTGGAAGCCGTAGCCGCTTGCCAGGGCCAGGAGCACCAGAACAAGCACTCCGGCAATGATCCAGGCCAGCGGCGGCAATCCGTTGCGATCTCTTCGGCCGGTCTTCGTGGGAGCGGCACCCTCACCGGCTGCGGCGCCCGAAGCGCCAGCTTGGCTCACCCTGGGTCCTCCTGAGGCGGATGCCGGAGGGCTCGCCCCGGGCATCTGAGCCACGATCGCGACTACGTACGATGACGCCATCCTAGCGACCGAGAAGCCGGCCACTTCATATGGTGTCCGGGAGACTCCCCTCACCCGACCACGATTGCGTATGTTAGGTGACTCGTGTCTATCGCGGCCATGATCCCTCTTGCCGACCCGCAGCTGCGGCCTATGTGGTCGCGGCAGGCGTCGCAGCCGCGAGGTCTCGAGCATTCAATCGGAGCACCGCAACCGCGGCGGGTAGCAAGGTGACGATCCCCACTGAGCTCACGACCACTGCAACAGCGAGGGGGACCTCGTCACCGGCGAGCGCCGCGAATGCAAACCCTCCGACAATTCCTGCCGAGGTGAGGAAGAGCCAGATGAGCATCGGGAGCGCGAACGCTCCGGCGACCGGGACGCCTCGGAGGAGGCCAACGCCGGCCACGACGCACAGAGGCAGGAAGAGTCCGAGGTCGAGGGCGTAGACGGGGTTGGTTGGGATGCCGGCCTTCGCGAGGTCTGCGGGCGGAACCCCGGTCGTTGTGGCGGACGCGATCTGACCTAGCCAGAGCATGCCGAAGAGGAACGAAACGAAGAGGAGCACGGCGATCGATGTGCGACGCGCGAGCCGCCCAACGAGCGCGCGACCCGCGCCGGCGAGGTCAGCGGAGGACAGGCTGAGAGCAAGGCTCCAGGTAGCGAGTCCGAGGATCGCGATATAGACCGCGGTCAGCGGGTTCATCTTTACGGAGAAAGCGAAGATCGCGTAGTTGTAGACGAGATAGAGGAGGCCGGCGGTCGCAGCGAGCCGGCCCACCAGCGAGCCATGACGAGCGGTTCCCAGACCAACGACGAGGATCGGCACCGCGAGGAAAAGCGTCGCGACGTCAATCCCGCGCGCCTGTTGGGCCCAGAAGGGGACGTCACGGTAAAGACCGCCGATGCCAAGTCCGGCCGCCGCGGCGAGAGCGGCAAGCAGGGCCGCGATCCAGGCCAGCCGGTCGGCGATGGCGAGTCGGTTCATTGAGACCTCCTGAGAACGCGTGCCTGAAGCTCGTTGTCGCCGAGGGCGGACGCTCCTCTAGGGTTCGGGTCCGCCGGGCAATGGGGCAGAGTCAAACGGCCCCTCGGTCGGCCGCTTCGTCAGGGCCGACTGGTCCGGCTGCCACGAGAAGTCATGCTTGCCGACTGCCCATCCCGGCGGCTCGTCTGCGCAGGGGTCGGCTGTGTATGGAACTGGCAGAACGTGATGTCCGGCGTGACAAACGAGTTCAATCAGGCTGAGACGCGCGCTCAAATGGTCACTGACCTAGGCTGTCCGAATAGCGGGTCAGGAGAACGAGGGCGGTGGACCATCCTCCATTGCTGACGCATCGGCGGAGGCCCACGACCACCATTTGGTCGTCGTCGTGCTTTCTGGGCACGCTGCGGTGACGCGACCGGCGCCCAGTTCAGCGAGACAGTTCAACCCCGCCTATACCCGCCGTGATGACCGCTGCGGCCGCGCGAAGTAGTTCGACGATCTCCGGGATGCGGCCTGGTGAGATCCGATTGGCGGACGCCCGGACCTCCAGGGCAGCCGCCACGCAGGAGCGCTGGTCGAACACAGGCACCGCTACTGCGTTGACGCTGGGTTCGTGCTCGCCGAAGGTCGTGGCGAAGCCGCGTCTACGAACCCTTGCCAACTCTTCGAGCAGGAGATCGACACGCACGATGGTGTGCGACGTATATGGCGTGAAGCCGATCCTCGAGAGTCGGATGACCTCTCGCTCGGGTTCGTGCGAAAGCAGAACCTTGCCCGGTGCAGTGGCGTGGAGCGGCATGCCCGCAACCGCCCGGTCGCCACCCCTGCCCGATGAGTCGGACCAGGCCATGGTTACGACCCTGTCGCCACGGAGCACGCCGAGTGTGGTCGTCTCCTTTACCGAGCGCGCCACCGCCTCGAGCTCGGGCATCGCGATCGAGCTGACGTCGAGCGTCTTCTCGGCGCGGCCGCCAAGTCGGACCATTGCCAGCCCAAGACGGTACTGGCCCGAGTCGGCGTCCTGCTCAACCAGACCTCGCTGGCGGAGTGTGGCCAGCAGCCGCGAAGCAGTCGACTTGTGCAGACCGAGGCCTCGGGCGATTTCTGCGACCCCCACCTGCCGATCTGCTTCACCTAGGGCCACCAGGAGAGAGGCGGCACGATCGACGGACCGAACCTCACCGCCTTCCCGAAATTCGGGTGCTCCTGCCGCAACTGAAGTCCCGGAGGTTGTCTTGAACAATTCGGTAGCGTCCACAGGCCAGCAAACCTCGCACGCTTGATAACAGCCGGACACAGTCGTCCCGCCTGCGAAGTTAGGGGTTGGGCAGAGTGGCTGCGAGGATGGAAACCCTTCATTCGGGTAGCAGGGAGTAACGGAAGGGGTCGCAAGCCCTACCCGAAAGAGTTGAGGGGCGCCGACAGGACTCAAGTTTCTTCAACAATCCTCAACGGTGGCAAGCACGCTCGAAACTCGACGGACTTCCAGGAGTTCATGGTCGCTCCAGTCGGTGTCTTTGCGCTTGACCTGTAGGGCGCTGTCCATCGCTACGATGCGAGCCGACGGCTCAGGTGGGCCGTGGCAAACAGGTCGTTGTCTCCCCTGCTGTCGGGGGCCGATCAGATGAAGTAGTGGCCATGTTCGATGTCCTCGATGAGGCCGGGGTGGGTGGGCCTCCAGCCAAGGAGTTCCTGCGTGATGGCGCTGGAGGCGGGCATGTCGGTGCTCAGCAGGTGCACGAGCATGCCCTCGTACTCCCCGGCGGGCACAGACCTGGCCGGCAGGTCCAAATGGCGGCCGATGGCCTCGGCGATCTCGCGGACGGGCACGCCTTCGTCGCCGACAGCGTGCAGCACCGCACCTGCGGGAGCCTGCTCGACAGCCAGCCGGTAGAGACTCGCGGCGTCCTTCACGTGGACGGCGGGCCAACGGCTCGTCCCGTCGCCGATATAGCCGGAGACGCCCTTCGTTCGGGCGGTGGCGATGAGCTGGGGGATGAATCCGTGACGTTCCCCATCGCCGTGCACCGAGCGGGGAAGCATGACCAGGCAGGAGCGAACGCCCCGTTCCGCGGCAGCCAGCGCGGCCGCCATGTTGGTGATGCGGGCCGCAATGGGCCCGACGGCGACGAGTTGGTCGCGTTCGGTCGCGACTCGTCCGGGCCGCACGAGCGTTGCGCCAGAGATCGCCAGGGGCTTGCCGGAGCCGGCGAGGCTGGTGACAAACGTCTCGATGGCCCTGGCGTCGGTCTGTGTCGCAGCCTCGCTCACGCTGGGCACGACGAAGGCCAGGTGGATGACGCCGTCGCTGTCGATGGCACCGGCGCGAAGCACGTCGATGTCGTCCAGGTCGCCGCGCAGCACCTCGGCGCCCATGTCGGCAACGGCTTTGGCGGAGGCGTCCGAGCGGGCCAGCCCGAGGACGCGGTGGCCGGCGCCGATGAGTTCGGGGACGACGGCCGAGCCGATCCAGCCGGAAGCGCCGGTGACGAAGATACGCACGGAAGTTCTCCTTGGTTCGTGCTTGCAGGTGATGAAGATGCGCGGCGCGGACGCCGCGGCGAATCATCGATGCGATCCGGTCGCATCACCGTAACACGACAATGTGACTGAGTCGCATCGTCTTGCCAGGTGATGCGATCCAGTCGCCTCGCCTAGACTGTGACGATGAGTAGATGGGCACCGGACGCGCGTGAGCGCCTCGAGACCGCAGCCCTGGACCTGTTCGTTGAGAACGGGTACGAGGAAACGACCGTTGCGCAGATCGCGGATCGCGCGGGTTTGAACCGCGCCACGTTCTTCCGGCACTTCTCCGATAAGCGGGAGGTCCTGTTCGGCGGTGAAGACATGCTGGCCGGGCTGTTTGCCGACGCCATCAGGGCTGCCTCACCGGATGCGACGCTCACCGAGTACCTGCAGGCCGCGTTCGCGGCCGCCGGGACCGCGATGAACCCGCAGCTGCGGGCCAAGGCCGCCCAGCGCGTGCTGGTGGTCGCGGCGACCACCGAACTGCAGGAGCGGGGACTGCTCAAACACGCCCGGATCGCCGGGTCGATCAGCACCGCCCTGCGCGCACGCGGCGCGGACGAGCTGACCGCCCGCCTGGGGGCGGAAGTGGGTGTGCTCGCCTTCACAATCGCCGTCGAGCGCTGGATGAAGGCGGACAATGACGAACCGTTCCCGGTCTATGCCGCAGAGGCCTTGAGTGACCTGCAGACGCGCGCGGCCGAGCTCGACTCCCGGAAGTAGGGCCAATCCGGCCTCGACAAGGCATGCTCTGCAGCGTCAGCTTGTGCAGGTTCGGCCAAGGCTTCCGTGGCCGAACTCTTTTCCGCCGCCGCAATCTCGGCCTGGCAGCCAGTCCGCTCCAGATGGGCAGTCTCTTGCCGGCATGGCCCCCACTCAGTCGGATGGGCTGTGAGGCGCAAAGGTGTGCAACCATCCGCGAGGTTAGGGTTCGCCAACCGCTGCGCTCAAGCAAATCGGCTTCGAGGCTGAAGAGCGACAGCGTCTAATTACGCGCTGTGCGCTGAGCGTGAAATGCCCCCAATCGGCTACAGTTATACGCTCGGCAGCGTGGTGCTAACCCCGGTCGGGTGGTCTTGGCGCCAACTCGCGGCATCTACCAACGATTTGTTAGGCAACCGTGGTAGAGAAGCCAGATCTAGCCTAACAAACGAAGGCAACCGGGCGGGAGTAGCTCAGTCGGTAGAGCGTCAGCCTTCCAAGTCAGAACGCTCCTGAGCGCGGTGCTCTTTTCGTGGAATCCGCGCTTAGAACCTCCCTTTCATGTCAAGTTCAACGCTGTACGTGACGGTGTCAGATTCGCGTTACAGCGTCAGCCTTTTGGGCGTTAACTGGGCGGTTTTGAAAGAATTCGGCGGCCCCGTGGAGGGCGGACAGGCGCCTCAGGTGCGCGGTGCTAAACCCGCTCGATCGGCTTGTCAGGCAGGATCTGCCCAAACCTAAGAATCGAAGGCTGAAGGCCCCCGAGAAGCGCGGTGCTAAACCGGCTCTGGTGGCTAATTCCACAGTCGTGCGAGCGAGCGCTAGTGGTGGCCGTGCCAATTGCAGGTCGGGCGGGACAGAATCATCGCGAGCCAGCGTTCCAATAGCATCGGCTCTCCGCGGTAGGTCAGCGGCCCCCGCCTACAGCTCAGCCACAGCCGGTATGACTTCGCGGCCCATGATCTCGAGCGGCCTGATCCGGTCGATGTTGACCACCCAGCCCAATACGGTTTCGATCCCCATCCGGCCGAGCCAGCGCAGGCGCCCGATTAGTTCACCGACCTTTTCGCCGTTTTCGCCGACATCGAAGCCGAAGGGGACCGTCTTCTCGATAGCGTCGTAATCCCGCTGTTCCACCTCGCAGAGTCGACGGAGCAGCTCGAGCTGGCGCGGGATCTCCGGCGACGGGCGCAGGTTGCAGGCGTCGGCGTAACGCGCCACTAGAGGCAATGTCCGACGTTCACCCGATCCCGCGATGAGAATCGTCGGATGCGGCCGGCTCAGGCTTTGAGGCACGTTGAGCGGATGCGGCATTCGGACGTGCTCGCCGACAAACGGACTTTCGTTTCCACGCTCGCCGTCCCACATCCGAAGGCAGGCCTGCACGGTCTCCTCGAGCAAGTCGAAGCGCGTGCCGAGTCCCGGGAATGGCAATCCGAGCCCCTCCGCCTCCTCGGCGTAGTCACCGGCGCCGATCCCGAGCATCGCCCGACCGCCAGACAACACGTCCAGCGTCGTTACCATCTTGGCGAGCAGGCCGGCGGGTCGATAGGGGACGGCAGTGGCCAGTGCCAGTAGCCGGACACGTTTCGTCCGCGCGGCGATGAAGCCGAGAGTCGTATATGCCTCAATCTGGCTTTCGGTCGGCCCGCCCATCAGCGGGTGCTGCCAGACATGGTCGGCCATGTCGATGGCATCGAAGCCCGCTGCCTCGGCAGTCTCGGCGATATCTGCAAGGGTGGAACCAAGCCTCGACGGGCCGCCTTCCCACGACGTGGCGGGGATGTGCAAGCCGAGTTTCATGATGCCTTCGCCTCTGCACCGGTCGCACCTTTCGGCGAACGAGCGAAGAGGAATCGACCGGCGACGAAGCCCGTCGCTGCCGCAAAGCCAAGCACGACCAGCGACGGCACGAAGTCCGGCTTGAGCGTCATCAGCCAGACGATCCCCAATGCAATCCCGACGCGCATCGCGTAGAACACGGCGAGAGACCTGTCGCGAACGATGCGTAGCGTCTGTTCGCTAAGAAGTCCTTGCGTCTGGCCGAGCGCCTTCCCGACAACAGCCATTCGGCTCAGGTTGATTGCCGCACCGAGGATCGCGATGATAACGAAACCGAAAAGGCTCGCGCCGATCCATCCACCCGGACTATCGACATTCGCGGCCAGGTAGATGCCGGGGAATAGGATCAAGGCCAGCGATGCCGGCCCGAGCATCCGCGTCGGTCGCATGAGGCCAAGCCAGGTCAGCCCTTCGGTGCCAGAGGTCGCGCGCCGAATGCCCCAAACGGCGATGCCCTCCAGGGTCAACGCAGCGAACATCGCGAGCGCTCCGGTGATATGTAGAAACAGCGCGAGGTTGTAGGCGGAAGCAGCGTCCATCTCTTTGCTCTGAGCGGGTCTAGGCCAGCCAGACTACAGCATTACTTTGAGTACTGCAATAATCGTATCACTGCTATAGTCGTATGGGTTGAAAGACCACGCTCGTTCCGCTAGACTTCGCGCATGGCCGATCCTTCCCAGCAGAGAGCCGAGCTTGCCGCCGCGATATGGCGAAGGATCTTCGACTTTATCGTTGCCACCTCACCGCAGCGCATCAACCTACTCGCCAGCAAAGGACTCACCCCCAACGACAGCCGGGCGCTCCAGAGCCTGAGCGAGGACCCGGCCGGGCGTCCGATGAGATCGCTGGCCGCGGAGTGGCAGTGCGACGCGTCAACGGCGACTTTTATCGTCGATCGGCTCGAGGCCAAGGGTCTCGCCGAGCGGCGGCCGCACCCAACGGACCGCCGAGTAAAGCTGGCTGCTCTTACAGAACGCGGAGCCGACACTCAAGCCGCCCTCGTCGCGGGCACGTACAACCCACCTCCGGAGCTTCTAGCCCTATCTGACGAGGCTCTTGTCACGCTCTTGCGAGGCGTCGAGTTGCTGCCAGGCTCGGGGGAACGCGAAAAGCCCTAGCTGGCGCGTGACCGATCCGACCCTGCCATCCTGAGTTACTCGCTCATGCGAGGGCGGCAGTGAACCTCCCAATCAGTGGCAGACCCGTGGGTTCACCCGAGCGTTGGTGTGGAGGTACTGTGCGGCGCCGTTCCTGAAGTCGTAGAGCGCCACGGTCTGCGTATCCTCGAGCGGATCCCGCGAAGGCATCAAGAAGTGCGTCTCGCTTATCGGCAGGAGCTCGTACTTGATGCGTTCCGGTTTGCCCAGGACTCGCGCATGCGTGGGATCCAGAACGTGTGTCAGATAGAGTCTCCCGGCTTCGGCTTCTAAACTCATATCGCGAACCCAGCCGCCCGTAGGCTCCAACTGAGGAGCCACGTTCGGTGGCGGAGCGCCAGTCTGGCAGACTGTAATTCCTTCGCCACAGCTCGGGCGCAACTCGAAAGGAGTCCGTGGACTACATCCAGGCGATCACTCTGGGCTTGATCCAGGGCGTCACCGAGCTCTTTCCGGTCTCGAGTCTGGGCCATTCCGTCATCCTGCCCCAGCTGCTCGGCTGGGACAACGTCGTCGCCGCGCAGTCGGCCAAGGAGTCGTTCTTCCTGGCATTCCTTGTCGGCCTTCACGTCGCAACGGCACTCGCCCTGATGACCTTCTACTGGCGCGATTGGATTCGGGTCATCCGCGACGTCCTCGGCTCGGTCCGGACGCGGCGACTCGAGACCGCCGACGCGCGCCTTGGTTGGCTGATCATCGTGGCCACCATCCCGGCCGGGCTCATGGGCGTGCTCTTCGAACACACCTTCCGAACGATCTTCGCCACGCCACTGCTGGCCGCCGGGTTCCTCTTCGTCAACGGCCTGATCCTGCTCGCGTGCGAGTGGTTTCGGAGGCGGGCCGAAGTGCGCTCGGTCGCGTTGGCCCACGGACTGAACGCGGGGGGCGCGCGACGGCTCGACACGCTCGAGTTTCGGGAGGCGGGCGTCGTCGGTGTGGCGCAGCTGTTCGCCTTGTTGGCCGGCATCAGCCGCTCCGGCATCACGATGGTCGCGGGCTTGGTACGGGGCCTCGATCATGAAGACGCCGCGAGGTTCTCTTTCATGCTCGCCACGCCGATCATCCTCGCCGCCGGCGTCTACAAGCTGCCGGACCTGCTCGGTCCGAACGGCGACGGCGTCCTCGGTCAGGTCTTTGCGGGAAGCGTCGCTGCGGCGATCGCCGCCTACGTCTCCGTGCGGTTCCTGACTCGCTACTTCAGCACGCGAACCCTTACACCGTTTGCCATATACTGCCTGGTCGCGGGCGCCCTCGCAGCGGTCCGGTTCGCAGCGTAGCCGTCAAAGAGGGCCAGCCCTCCCGATCGCCCTCGGGCCAGCCGGCATGCCGCATCCACCGCTCGTCCTTCTGCCTGGAAGCCTTACGCGGTTGAACGGGCTCCTCGCCACGTTGGCGGGCCGTGCGACACGTGGAGTAGCCCGACCGCGCGGTGACGCGGCAGGTGGGCTAACTCGTTGGGGTTGCCGCTCCCCACCTTGTTCGGCGCTACATTCCGGACCATGCGGGCTCGTGTCCTCGGCCTGAGTCTCACCGCCATGCTCTCGCTGGCGGCGCTTGTCATTGCCCACAACCTGGTTTTCCTGGTCACATACGGCGCCGACTACGGCATCGCGCTGGCTCGGACGGGCCATGACGGCCGCTGGTCCGAGACAGTGCGTGTGGTTCTGGCGCTCGTCGGGCTGCTTCTTGCGGCCGGGGCGGCGCGACTCATCTGGCTCGCTCGGTTGGTCCGACGGCTGGGGCGAACAGATTACGATCGACGACCGCGAGTCGGTGCCTACGTTCGCGCCCTCCTGCCGCTCTGGGCTCGCGTCTTCGCGATTGCCATGTTTCTGTATCTGGTGCAGGAGAACTACGAGCGCTGGTCGATCGGACAGTCGCTTCCGGGCCTCGCCGTTCTGGATTCCTCCGCATTGGTCGGGCCAGTGCAGGTCTTCTTGCTCGTCAGTCTCGCCGTCGCCGCGGCGGGCGCGCTCTTCACATGGGGCATAGCCGCTCTCGAGGCGCTAGTCGAGGCGAGCCGGACCTGGCCACCGCGTTCAGAGGAGATCCACCGACCGCGCCGCCCGACCGACATATTGGTCCGCGCATCTTCTCTGCTCGGCCGAAACCTGGCCGGCCGCGCTCCTCCGCTTCGTCTTCCTGCATAGCTTCGGACACTCAAGTCCCGCCTCCCGAATGGGTGGCGCTTGCAGAGAGGATTCCCATGCGCCTTCGAGCGGCCGGCATCTCGTTGGGTGCCGCTCTCCTGCTCTCTCTGGTCGTTTCATCGGCGGTCAGCGCCCACGTCGTCAAGCAATTCGGAACGTACAGCGTCGCCATGGGCTGGCTCCACGAGCCGACATACGTCGGTGTCGAGAACGCCGTCCAGGTGATCGTCAAAGACGCTGGAGGAAACCCGGTCAACGATCTCGCTCCGGGCGATCTCAAGGTCGTTGTCTCGACCGCGGGGCAGCAAACCGCGGCCCTTCCGTTGCAACCGTCGTTCGACCCCGATACCGGTCTTGGAACGCCCGGCGAATACACGGCGTCGCTCATCCCGACCCAAGTCGGCGACTACACCTTCCACCTCACAGGTTCGATCCACGGGACCGCGGTCGACGAAACCTCGACTTCGTCGGACCAGACCTTCGACAGCGTGACGACCGGCACCGACGTCCAATTTCCGGTTAAGGAACCGGCCATTGGCGATGTCTCGACGCTCGTCGGGCGGGTCGACGGTCGCGCCACGAGCGCGCAATCCGCGGCCGGCGCGGCTCAGCAGGCTGCCACCAACGCGGCCAACGATGCGTCGCGGGCACTGATCGTCGGCTCGGCGGTCGGCGGGCTCGGCGTCCTGCTCGGACTCGCGGGCCTGTTCGTCGGTCTTCGAGCGTCGCGGCGACGGGCCTAGTTCGATGCGCCGGGCGCTCGTCGCGCTGATCGTGGCGGCAGGTCTCGCGTGGATCGCGACCGGCGCCGTGGACGCGCACGCCCTCCTCGTCTCCGCGAACCCGGCACCGAATACGGCCGTCGCCACCTCGCCGACGTCGTTGACGCTCACATTCACCGAGTCTCCGGACCCGAAGCTCTCGATCGTCCACGTGCTCGACAGCAGCGGAGCGGAACGGTCCGCCGGCGGCGTAACCGCAATCCCGGGCAAGCCCGATGAGCTCATGGTGCCGTTGACTCCGCTGCCGGAGGGCGTCTACACGGTGTCATGGCGAACTGTGTCGTCTGTCGACGGACACGTCGCGGCGGGTTCGTATGCCTTCTCGGTCGGGACGGCTGCCCCGCCAGCTGGCACCGGCTCGGGGGCATCGGCCTCAGGTTCGCTCCAGAGCTCGTCGGGTGGTTCTGTTCTCACGATCCTCGGACGCCTGCTCCTCTTCCTCGGCCTGCTCGGGCTGGTGGGTTGCGGCATCACAGGGGCGCTGCTGGTTCGGGGCCTCGACGATCCGCAGGCGAAGACGATTCTGCGGCTGGCGGTCGGCGAGACGGCCGTTGCCATCCTGGGCACGCTGCTGCTCATCGCCGGTCAGATCGCCGACGCCGGCGCATCGCTGGCTGATCTCCCGGCATCGAGTCTAGGTCGCGACGCGGTCCTTCGGCTAGCGCCCCTCGTCGCTGCGGCGGTGCTCACCGTCGCAGCCTGGCGAATCAATGGCGCAGGACGCGTCCGCGTCCGTCGTTGGCTGCAGGTTGCAGCCGGGGTCTCGGGCGGCCTGGCTTTGCTCGTTGAAGCCGACCTGAGCCATGCCGCCTCGGAGACGCTTGCTCCCGCGCAGATCGCTCTCCAATGGTTCCATCTGTTGGCCGTGGGCCTGTGGCTGGGCGGCCTCGTCGTTCTACTCCTCCAGATTCGGGGCGTCGAAACGACATCGAAGACCCAGATAGCCCGCCGGTTCGCGAACCTCGCGGGCTTGGGCCTGGCAGCCGTGGTCGTGACCGGAACCCTGCGCGCGATCGTCGATATCGGCACCGTCGACGCTCTGTTTTCGACCGATTTCGGCCGGTTGGTGCTGCTCAAGGTGGCGCTGCTAATCCCGATCGCCGGTCTCGGAGCGCTCAATCACTTCCGGAACGTGCCCGCCGCGATCCGCGGCCTCGGGCCGCTGCGCCGGACAGGTTCGCTCGAGATCTCGATCGGCACCGCGATCCTGCTGGTCGCTGCGCTCCTTGTGAACACGGCCCCGCCTGCGGAAGTCTCGGCCGCGAGCCAAGGCGGCGGACCCCAGGCTGCTGCCTCCGCGACCCCAGCCCCGCTCGAGGTTTCGGGCTCCGACTTCGGGACGACCGTTCGCCTGCGCCTCACGGTGTCCCCGGGCATCGTCGGAAGCAACGAATTCCTCGCGCGACTCACCGACTACGACACCGGAGCTGCCGTGAACGCCAGCGCCGTTCGTCTGACCTTCCGCCTGCCCGCGCGACCGGACGTCGGCGCTTCCACGCTCGACCTCGTCCGAGACTCGGCGGGCGTGTTCGCCGGCACCGGCGCCAACCTGTCAATCGATGGCAACTGGGCGGTGGCGGCCCTGGTGACCGAACCAACGGCCTCGGTCGAGGTCGACCTGACGGTCTCCGTGCGTGTCCCTCCGCAGCAGATCGACGTCAACCGTGTGCCGGGTCTGCCGACCATCTATACCGCTCACCTCGGGAGCGGGCGGACCGTCCAGGTCTATCTGGATCCGGGTAAGCCCGGTGCCAATCTCCTGCACGCAACCTGGTTCGATGCGAGCGGTCACGAGATGCCGGTCTCGGACGTGGCCATGACCCAGCTCGGAGCTTCGGGGGCCGCGACGGCCCTCGTGCCCCAGATCCTCGACTCCGGTCACGAAGCGGCGCCGGCGCAAGTGGCCGCATTCCCCGCCGAATTCGTCATTAGCGCCACGGGCCCCGGTGGCGTCTCCCTCCGAACGCAACTGACCATCACGCAAAGCTGATGAGGTATCCCATGCGTCCCTTTGGTTCCCGAGCCCTTTCCCTGGCGTCAGCTCTTGCCCTTGCGGCGCTCGTCGCTGCCTGCAGCAGTCCGCCCTCCGATAGCGTCCCCGATTCGCTCGTCGTACCGAGCGCCTACGCCCCCTACACGAGCTACGCACCCGCTTCCAGACCGTCCACGACGGCCAAGGTGAGCATCGTCTCGCCCACGCCCGACGAAGTGGTCAATGGCAGCACGCTCCATGTCGTCGTGAGCCTGACCGGCGCGACGATCGTGCCGGACACGAACGAGGACATTCGCCCGGATCAGGGCCACGTCCATCTCTACCTCGACAACACCCTGGTCTACATGCAATACAGCCTGACCAAGGACCTGCCGATCACGCCGGGCACTCATGTGCTCAAGGCCGAGTTCGTCGCGAACGACCATGCGCCGTTCAACCCGCGCGACTGGTCGACGCAGGTCTTCTTCACGTCCAAATGAGGAGTGGATCGATGTGGACAAGGATCCGAATTGCCGCGCCGCTTCTGGGGGCGGTCCTGGTCGCCGCTTGTTCGACGGCGGCAACGACGCCGGTCGCTTCGACGCCGTCTCTCCGGATCGGGGTCGTGTTGCCGCTCACCGGGATGCCCGCAGAACTCGCCGGACAGGAGCGGCTGGGCATCCAGCTCGCCGCAGACCTCGTGAATACGGACGGCGGCGTGGCCGGACGTCGGATCGTCCTTGACGTTCGCGACGTTTCCGACGCAAATGCGGCTCCGCAGGTCGTGGCTGCCTTCAAGGCCGAGGGCGCCTCTGTCGTCGTCGGCTCGTACGCCTCGGACCTGTCGATGGCGGTAAGCACCGCGGCTGCAGACGCCGGCCTCGTCTACTGGGAGTCCGGAGCCGTGGCCGACCAGCTGACCGGTCGCGGTCTGCCCCTGGTGTTCCGCGTCGGGGCCGATGGCGCACGTCTGGGGAGCAACTCGGCCACATTCGCTGCCAGCGAGCTGGCCCCGCTCCTGGGCAAGACGGCCTCAGACCTGCGGGTGACGATCGTCGCTGCGAATGACGACTACGCTCGTTCGGTGGCCGATGCCGCGCAAACCGGGATCGCCACGAGCCGCGCGGTCCTGGCGGCTCGGATCGACTACAACCTCTACCTGCCGGATTGGCCCACGGTTCTCGACAAGCTGGTCGCTTCGCGGCCCGACGTGGTGATCCTCGCGGCCCACATCCCCGATGGCGAGGCGTTCCGCCGAGCCATGATCTCGGCGAACGTTCATGTCGGCGCGCTGATCGGCTCGACGATGGCCCAGTGTGTCGGGGACTTCGGCGAGGAACTCGGACCCGATGCCGTAGGAGTCTTCGCATCGGACCGGCCGACCGGCGGCTTCAACCCGAACGCTCTTACGCCGGCGGCTCGCGCACTGTACGAGCGCTTCGCCAAGGCGTGGCTGGCAGCCGGCAGCTCGGGTCAACCGTCCGAAGAAGGACTCGCGGGCTTCTCAGCCGCGTGGGCACTCTTCCACGACGTGCTTCCCACCACTCACGGATTCGATCCCGCCTCGATAGCCACTGCCGCAAGATCCATGGACCTGCCCGACGGCACCCTCCCGAACGGATCCGGGCTCCGCTTCTCGAGCGATCCGGCTCGACTCGGCCAGAACGAGCTGGCCGCGGCGGTCGTCTGGCAGTGGCATGCCGGGATCGGCCCAGCTCCGGCCGGCGGGACCGTAGCCGCGACGAGTGTCACAGTCTGGCCTGCCCAGTTTGCCACCTCGCCCATCGACCGGACTCTTGTGCCGCTCCCGCGATGAGCGCCGCTGCGATCGCGGCTGAGATACCAAGAGACGGCCGCACACGGGCTCTTCTGCGGGCGGCCGTCGTTCTTGGCGGCCTCGGCCTGGCCGTGGGCCTGCGCTGGCAGATCTTCCGAACGGCCGCGCTCGACGGCGTGAGTGAAGGGCTGGTGTTCGGGGCGGCGCTCGTTGCCGTCGCGGCGGCGGGAGGCTGGACGCCCTCCCGCCCGCGCGCGCAAGCCTTGATGGTGGGAGTGCTCGCCGGAGGACTTCTTGTCGCGATTTCGGCGGCTTCTCGCTGGCCTGTTCTCCCGATGACGCTCGGGCATGCGGCCCCATTCGTGCCGTGGGTGCTCGTCACAAGCCTCGTTGCCACGGCCGAGGAACTCGTCCTGCGGGGCTCACTCTGGCGCTGGGTGGCGGAGGGTGCCGGCGACCTGGCGGCGCTTCTGCTCACGAGCCTGCTCTTCGCCCTCATCCACGTCCCTGTCTACGGCTGGTCAGTGGTTCCGCTCGATGTTGGCGTCGGTCTCATCTTTGGCGGGCTGCGGCTCTGGTTCGGCGGCCCTGCCGCGCCCGCGGTAGCACATGTCGTCGCCGACCTTGCGACCTGGTGGATCTGATGGCTCGCCGCGGGCTCGGCCTGTTTGCCCTCGTGGTCGGGCTCGCGGTCGTCGTCGCGGCGCAGCGGCTGGCCCCAATTGGCGGCCCGCCGCTGTACGACGGCGTCATCGTCGAAGCGCCGTATGTATGGCTTTCGCCGCCCGCGGGTTTCTCTGGCGGTGCGCAAGGGGTCGACCAAACCATCCCGGTCCAGGGCGGGCAGAACCCCGACATCGGCGTAGGCACCGCGGAGAATCCGCCCCAGGCGCAGCTCGTCGCGGGTGCAGGGTTTCTGAACCTGCCGTCGGGCACGACCTCGATCAAAGTTTCGATCCAACCCGTGGCGCCGGCGTCGCTTCCGGCCGGCTGGACGATCGCGGGCAACGTGTACCACTTCTCGGTGACCAACCAGGCCGGGCAGCCACTGACCGGGCAGGCAAGTGGCGGCGTGACGATCGAGCTGCGAGGACCCGCCACGCTAAACGCGCCGGCGATCGAGCACTTCTCCGGTGGGAAGTGGTCCGAGCTCGCCGCAGACTCGGTCGGTCAGCCGAACATATTCACGGCCGTCGTGACCGACTTCGGCGATTTCGCGCTCGTCGAGCCCCCGGGCTGGGCCCCCGATCCGCAGGTCGTCGGTGGCCAATATGGGCCTCTGGTGCCGGGTGTGACAGCTGCTGCCGGGCCGCCAGGGTCTCAGCCGGAGGGCCAGAGCAGCGGACTCCCATGGCCGATAATCGGGTTGGCGGCCCTTGCGATCACCATCGTTGCGGCGATCGGCGGGGTCGTCGTCCTTCGGCGCCGGCGAGTCAGATCGCCCGCGTCAAGTCGACCCCCAGGTCGGATCCGGACCATCCCACCGCCAGATCGGCCGGTGCCGCTTCCCCGAAAGCAGCGGCCCCGCACGCGCCGGTGAGCTCTATGCGACGAAGCGAGAGTGATATGTCCACATCGAGATCGCCAACATCGATCGGGATCAAGAGCTGCTTGCTGATCGCGGTCGTGTTGATTGCAGCAGGTTGCTCTTCCCCGGGGAGCAGTCCAGCCGGACAGGACCCATACGAGGGCCAGGTCACCTTCTCTGCCACCGTTCCGACCTCGAGCCCCTGCCGCGTTTCGGACGCGGTCACGAGCATCCAAGTCGGATCGACGGTCTACGCGACCTACCATTTCAAGTCAAAGCTCAGCCCGGCCTCGCTCTCGTACAGCATCGAAAAGGATGGAGTGACGATCCTTCCGCCGACCGCTATCGGATCGACCGATACGACTCCATACGACTGCGTCGCGAACGGAATGAACCTTGGCGCGCTGACGCTCCTCGGCGACCCGGCCAACTACAAGATCATGGTGCTGTCGAATGGGGTGACGGTAGCCGCAGGCACGCTGACTGTGACCGCGCCGTAGCGTGCGGTGGCGGGCTTTAGCGGCGCCTGACCATCCACAGTCGGACGAGCACTACGCCCGCACCTCCCAGGAGAAGAAGGGTCAGCAAGCCGGCGATGAGGAGCGCAGGAGACGAACTCTGACTGCCGTTGTCCGCGTGGCCGAGCGGGGTAGCAACGTACACTGGTGGCCCAGCGGGAAGACTCGCTAATAGCGAAGAGGGGGCTTCGGTGACCGCAACGGCCGGTGTTGGGGCATGGCCGGTTGCGGCGGGAGTCGCAGGGGCGGCTCTGGCGCCGGCGGGCGTCCATCCCGATGGGGCCACGAGCGTGAATTCGCCCAGCGAACTCACGAGTGTGGTGAACATGTCCGGGATGCCCGCCGGATTTGTTTCGCCGACTGGCTGCCACTGGCTCCCATTGAACGCCTCGACCTTCGCGCTTGTGAGGTTCGGCGGCCCGCGAAATAGCATGGTCAATTGACTCCCGGCCTTGACCCCGATCGAAGCGCCGCGCTGGTTGATCGCCCGCATGCGATAGACGTTGCCGGCGACCACGCCGTCGGCAGGCTGGACCGCGGGCGGTGCGACCGGCTCGATCGAGACCGTGATCGATGTCGTGCCCCGTGGAAGATCGAGCGACCCGATATCGGCAATGACCTGCGCCTGAGGCGGTGTCTCGGGTGTTACCGCGGCAAAACCGCCTGCCGCAGGCTGGGTATCTGACCCCGACTTGGCGCCGCCGGGCAGCCCCGGTGGCGGCATCAGCCAGCGGTATGGCTCGGCCACGACCACGCCGTCGAAGAGTGGCGGCCGAGCTATCGGTGCGACCCGCTGCGCAGTAACGACGATCGCCAGGCCGCATATGACGGCCAGGGCCGCCAACGAGGCACGCGGGCGCGGCGGGCGCGGTAGCCTGCCGGTCAAGAGCTTCGGTGACGGCGTAACTGCAGGGGCCCTCCCAGTTGGACTGCTCGAAGTGAACCTACCGGTTCGACGAGTCGGCGGACGACGCGAAGCCGGCGAGTCGCGCCTGGCAGAGCAATCTCAGCATCAGTGGGTCCGGGTCGCTATTGAGACTGAGTCTCGACAACATCAGCGAGATGCGCTACTCTGCGGCTCGATGACCACGACCGCTGCGGCTGGAATCACGACTGGCGATGATCTTGCGAGGTCGCTCGATCGCGCTGGATATCGCATGACCGACGCCAGGCGAGCAGTCATCGATCTCATCCTCGGCCGCGATGGGGCTTTCGACACGTCCGACTTGGTTGCCGACGCCAAACGGCGGCGCCTCGGTGCCGCTCGAGCGACCATCTTCCGGACCCTGGAGATCCTCACCGATCTCAAGGCAGTCGAGAGGCTGGACCTGCCAAACGGCGAGCATTCGTACATTCGCTGCGACCCAGGCCACCATCACCACGTCGTTTGCACCCAGTGCGGTCGGTCGGTGGATCTCGGCGAGTGCGGCATGAAAGAGGTCGCGGCAGAGGTCGCGAGGCGCACCGGCTTTGCGGTAGACCGCCACCGCGTCGAACTATTCGGGCTCTGCCCCAGCTGCCAGTCGCCCGTCTCAGCCTGACGGGACCACCCAAGGAGGATCAGCATGACGATGCTGTTGCGCCCATCACTGAGACTCAGTCTGCGACTCAGTCTCGCTCTCGCCCTATCGACTCTCGTGGTCGCCTGCTCGAGTGGGCCTGGCACACCGTCCGGCGGAAAGATCAACGCCGTCGCCGGCGAGAACTTCTACGGCGATCTCGTTTCTCGAGTCGGCGGCGATCTCGTGTCGGTTACGAGCATCCTGAGCGACCCCAACGTCGACCCTCACACCTACGAGAGCAGCCCGCAGAACGCGCAGCAAGTCGCCGACGCGACTCTGGTCGTGGAGAACGGGCTCGGATACGACGCGTTCCTTGACCACCTCATCGGCGCTTCGCCGCGCTCGGACCGAAAGGTGATCAACGTCCAGTCATTGCTCGGCATTGCCGACGGCTCGAACCCCCATGTCTGGTACGACCCGCAGACGATGCCAAAAGTGGCCCGAGCCGTGGCCGACGACATCGAGGCTTTGCAGCCGTCATCGAAGTCGACCGTCGAGGCCAACCTGACGGCCTACCTCGGCTCGTTCGCCCCCCTGACGGCCAAGATCGCCGAACTCAAGACCAAGTACCCGGGCACCCCCGTTGCTTTCACCGAACCCGTGCCGGGCTACCTCGTGACGGCTCTCGGCTGGCAGTCGCTTACGCCCGAGGGCTTCGCCAAGTCCATCGAGGATGGCACCGATCCCGCTCCGGCCGACGTCGCCACGATGCAGGATCTGCTGACCGGCCACAAGGTCAAGGTGCTGCTCTACAACAGCCAGGCTACGTCTCCGGTCACCGAGTCGATCAAGACCCTCGCCGGCGCGTCAGGCGTGCCGGTGGTCGGCGTTTCGGAGACCATTCCGCAGTCCGGCGAGTCGTTCGTCGACTGGCAGCTGGCCCAGCTCACCGCGATCGAGGCCGCGCTGGGAGGGGCACAGTGAGCAGCGACGGCCGTATCTCCTCAACTGGTGTCCCGACCGGGTCCCTGCCATCCGAACCGGAACCCGCAATGTGTTTCGATCGAGCGACGCTGGCCTACGGCGACCGCGTGGTCTGGTCCGAGCTTTCCATGACGGTCCCGCAAGGCGAGTTCCTCGCAGTGCTAGGGCCTAACGGATCGGGCAAGACCTCGCTCCTGCGGGCGCTGCTCGGCCTTGCCCCACTGGTTGGTGGTTCGCTCGATGTCCTCGGCAAGCCGCCGCAGCGGGGCAACCCAGCAATCGGCTACGTGCCCCAGCATGCAGGCTTCGACCGGGACTTGCCGTTCCGCGGCCGCGATCTCGTCGGCCTCGGGATAGATGGGCACCGCTGGGGTTTCGGTCGTCTGTCGCGAGCGGATCGGGCCCGGGTGGCAGAGGCCCTCGAAGCCGTCGCCGCAACGGCTTATGCCGACGCGCCGGTCGGCCGACTCTCCGGGGGCGAACAACAACGTCTCCGCATTGCTCAAGCGCTCGTCGGCAACCCAAAGCTGCTGCTTTGCGATGAGCCGTTAGCCAGTCTGGACATGCGCTACCAGCAGGAGATCACCGAACTGATCGGCAACTGGTCGCGCGAGAAGCATGGCACCGTCGTCTTTGTGACCCATGACGTGAACCCCGTGCTCGGCTACGCCGATCGTGTCGTCTTTGTCGTCAACGGCCGCTGGGCCGCCGGCAGCACGGATGAAGTCCTGACGAGCGAGACCATGTCCGGCCTGTATGACGCTCCGGTCGAGGTGCTGAGAGTTCGCGGCCGGATCGTGGTCGTTGGCGAATCCAGTGGCGCCGGTTTCGACATCGATGAGCCTCATCACTTTCCTGAGCCGGTGGGGGTGGCCAAGTGATCGCCCAGTTGATCCATCTGCTTCCCTACGAGTTCGTCCAGAACGCTCTGATCGCAGGCGTCCTGGTGGCGATCGTTGCCGGGCTGGTGAGCCGGTTCGTGGTGGCGCGCAACATGTCGTTTGCGGTCCACGCCCTGGCCGAAGTCGGGTTCACGGGCTCGGCCGGAGCCATCCTGATAGGCCTTTCGCCGGTAGTCGGGCTGTTGTCAGGATCTCTCCTCACGGCTCTCATCATTGGAGCACTCGGGCTGCGCATCCGTGAACGGGACGCGGTCGTCGGGGTCGTGATGGGTTTTGGGCTTGGCCTCGGCGTCCTGTTCATCACGCTCTACTCGCGCTATGCCAACGAAGCGTTTGCGATTCTCTTCGGATCGATCACTGCGGTGCCCCGCGGCGATCTGATTCTTCTCGCCGTAGTGGCGCTCGTGACGATCGTGGGCCTGGGCGTCATGTACCGACCCCTGACCTTCGCCACCGTGGATCCCGCGGTAGCCGAAGCGCGCGGCGTGCCGGTCAGGCTCGTGTCGGTGTTGTTCCTGCTGCTCCTTGCGGCCGCGGTCGCGGAAGCTGTCCAGGTGGTTGGTGTGCTCCTGATCCTGACGCTGCTGATCACGCCCGGCGCCACGGCCGAGCGGATAACGGCGCACCCGGGCATGGCGACGGCGGTCAGTATCGGCGTCGCTCTGTTAGCCACGGTGGGCGGCATCTTGCTGGCGCTGGTAAGCACCGTGCCGGTGAGTTTCTACGTGACCACGATCGCGTTCATCTGCTATCTCGCGGCGCGTGTCGGATCTACCGTGACGAGTCGATAGCGAAGGAACAAGGCTATGTCGCGTGGGACTCATCCACTGGCCGCCCTGCTGGCGGTCGTATCCGCAATTCTTATCGTGTTCGGCCGGGTCAACAAGGACAAACGGTGGGGCAACTGGGTCGCGGTCGCCGGGTTCGCTGTGCTCGTGCTCGCCGCCCTCGTCTTCCTTGCCGAGCGGTGATGGAAGCCGACCCCACTCCAGTGAAACCAGTGGCCCCGTGCTGATGCCGGTTCGTCGGGCCGACGGATGCAAGAGGCACGAGCCCGACGGACGACCGGCGCGATCAGGATTACGAACTGTGTCCCCGCTGTACAGCTTTCGGCCGGCGGCACGAATAATCCCGACTGTTTGCATCGAAAGCGGTGATGGCGTCGATCGATTGCTCGACGTGCTAGTGACCCGAAGATGCCGACGAGCCCCGGTCATCTGAATCGAGAGCATCCGATTGGCTGGCGACCGCTGCGCTCGGCCCAGGTTCAATGGCCTCGTTCTGCCCGCTATCTCCGATGGCGACGCCGTCCGCCGGAAGATAGTGGTGGACGCTCGACGACTCACTTGAGAGCGCATCAGCCCGCGCCTCGATCGCGGCGTCAGCGCCGGTGAGCCGGCCGCCATGCTGGCGCAGATGCGTGTCCCATGACGTCACCTCGAACACCTCCAGGAACCGCTGGGGTTCGGCGCCGTCACGGTAGAGATGCCAATCCGACGCTCCGGTACGACGCCGGGACCGCTCGAGGTCCGACATGGCCGCAACAAAGGCAGCGGAGTTGGCCACCGGCACGGTATACGCGGTCGTGACCAGCACCGGGCCTGCGTCTTCGTCCGGTTCGAAAGCGAGCGTGGCCTCCGGCCAGTAGACCGCCGGACTGCGATCCAGCCCCGAAACATCCGGCAGCCGCCATCGACGTCCCGCGAGCGTGGCCCCGGCCATTACGACGGCCGCCGCGACGAAGGTGGCGGTCAGGCCGATCTGTCCGGCGACGACACCCCAGACGGCGGCCCCGAGCGCCTGCGACCCGAACAGCACGATCAAGTAGAACGCGAGACCGCGCGCACGAACCCAGCCAGGCAGGAAGGTCTGCAGCGTGGCGTTCACCGTGGAGAGGACGGTCAGCCATGCCATCCCGGCCATAATCAGCACCACGACGGCGACCGCGACGAGCGGCACGAGAACCAGGATGGCCATCGTGGCGGCGTACGCGAGGCTTGCCACTGCGAGCAAGCCATCCTCGGAGAAGCGTGCCCGGAGCCTGCCCAGGACGAGCACGCCGCCGATCGCACCCAGCCCGAGCGCCGCGAGCAGCACGCCATAGCCGGCCGCATCGAGGTGCAACGCCTCGGTTGCCACTAGTGGCAGCAGTGCCCAGATCGCGGTCGCCGGCAGGAGGAACAGCGCGGCTCGGATCAGGACTCTGCGCACGTAGGGCGACCAGCGCACATATCCGCCACCGGCGCGCAGCGCGGGCAGGAACCGCTCGCGCCGAGACGGAGCGTCCGTGCGGCCGACGTGCGCCCACAGAAGCACGGCCGCAAAGATGACGAACGATGTGGCGTTCAGGGCAAAGACCGGTGCCACCCCGAACGCGGCGATGAGGAGGCCCGCCAGCGCTGGACCGACCGCGCGCCCCACGTTCACGCTCACCGAGCCGAGGACCGAAGCCGCTCGGATCTCCGTTCTGGGGACGAGATCGGGGATCATCGCCTGCCAGGCAGGGGCGGTGACGCCGCTGCCTGCGCCGCCCAGGAAGGTCAGTGTGAGCAGTAGTCCCGGCGTCAACTGGCCGACGGTCGCCAGTCCGGCGAGCGCGACACTCACAACGGCCAGGAACAGCTGGGTCGCGATAAGTAGAAGCCGCCGGTCGAAGACGTCGGCGAGGACTCCGGCCGGCAGGGCGAGCAGCACCACGGGCAGCGTATCGGCCGTCTGGACCAGGGCCACCAGGATCGAGTTGTTCGGCTGCGAGACCAGCAGCCACTGGGCCCCGACCGTCTCCATCCAGTTGCCGATGTTGCTGAAGAGCACGGCGATCCAGAGCGCGCGGAAGACAGGGTTCGCCAACGGCTGCCACGTGCCGGACGCGCGGACAGCTGGGCCTTTGCCTGTCGACAGATTAGCCATGGCTGATCACGCCGCGTTGAACAGGCGCCCGACGGCAAACCCGATGGCCGCTGCCCCGAGACCGATGGCGACCATGCGGACGCCACTCGTCCGCCAGTCACCCACGAGCGTAACCGCTGAGTAGACACCAACCGCAAAGAGAGCGAGGGCGCTCAGGGTGATAGCCACGATCAGCGCCGCGGTGCGATCAAGTAACAGGAATGGCACGAGCGGGATGAGGTGGCCGATAAGAGTGGCGACCCCGATGACGATCGCGGCGCGAAGGATGGCCTGGTTTTCAACCGGCTGGAGGTGCAGCTCCTCGTCCATCATCGTGGCCAGCCAGGTCTCACGGTTGGCAGTGATCGTGGACACGACATCCTCGAGCAGCGGCCCGGTGAAGCCCTTGGAGGCGTAGATGTCGCGGATCTCCTGGCGTTCCACCTCTGGCGTCGCTGCGATCTCGGCTGCCTCACGGGCCTGGGCGGCAAGGTAGTAGTCGCGTTCGGAGATCGAGGACGTGTAGCCGACCGCGCCCATCGAGATTGACTCGGTGATCGCGGCGGCGAAGCCTGCGACGATGAGGACGGTCTCGGAACCGCCACCGGCGATCACGCCCAAGATGATGCCCAGGATGTTGACGAGGCCATCCTGGCCGCCAAGAATCACGTCCCGCAGCCAGTTCGTCTGCCGATGGGTTTCGCGGTGCGACGCCGCTCCGCTGACCGCACCCTTCGTCGTAGTTCGAACTACGCGTCCGAGCCGAGTGGCCGGTCGACGGTCTGGCTCGGCAGTCGTTGCCGCGCTCTTGCGGGCTGTCAACGGTCTGCCGGATCGGCCCGCCGTCGACGATACAGCCGGGTGATCGCGCCGATGTCATGGTCCGAGTGGTCGACGAGCGCCAGCCCGACGAGCTCGCGGGCGAGCGCGGTCATCGGCACCGGGGAATCCTCCGCGTGAAACAGTTCGAGCGCGAGGTCGAGATCCTTGCGAAGGTCGTGCAGCGCGAACATCGTCGTCTGGAGTTCGCCTTCAACATAGGCTGGCCGGCGCACCTCAAGGGACGGCGCCATCCGCGCCAGGATCCAGAACACATCGCCCGGATCGAGGCCGGCCGTATCGCCCGCCTCTTGGAGCTCGGCGGCGCCGGCAGTTACAAGGGCGAGCATGCTGTTGGCAACGAGCTTCAGACGCGCCCCGTTGCCGGGTCCGCCCACATGACGAACCGTGCCGAAGCGCTCGAGGATCGGTCTGGCTCGCTCGACATCGGCGCTGTCGCCGCCTACGAGAATCGCGGCCTCTCCGCGTTCGACGATCAGCGGCGCGCCCACGATCGTCGCATCCACGATATGCGAGCCGGCAGCGGCGACCGACCGCTCGAGCTCCTCTTCCACATCGGGTCCAGCCGTGCTCATCTCGATGAAGAGCTGGCCGTGCGCTGTGGCGAGGGCACCACCCGGCCCGAGGTAGGTCGCTCGCACCGCCTCCGGGCCGGTCAGGCAGCTGACCACGAACTCGACCTCGCGCGCGGCCTCAGCGGGCGAGGCGGCGACCCGGCCCAACCCCAGCGCAGTCGCGCGATCGGCGGTCCAATTCCAGAGCGCCAACTCGACGCCCGCGCCGGCCAGCCGTCGGGCGAGCGCGGAGCCCATCTTGCCAGTGCCGAGCACGGCAATCCGCGTGGCCATCTCCGGATTCCTCCTAAGCGTTGCTGGACCGGGCCCAGAGGTTGATCCCGCCATCGACCGCGAACCTGTCGATGTCTGCCAGCTCAGCCGGTGTAAACGCGAGCCGGTCGAGCGCAGCCAGGTTGTCATCGAGCTGTCCGACTGAGCTCGCCCCGATAAGCGCCGAGGTGACGCGCGGGTCGCGCAGTGTCCAAGCGATCGCCATTTGGGCCAGGGTCTGGCCGCGTCCCCGCGCGATCTCGCGCAGACCGCGGGCGTTGGCGAGGTTGGTGGCCGAGAGAAGCTCGGGGCGAAAGGAGCCGCCGCGGGCCGCTCGGGAGTCGGCAGGCACGCCGTCGAGGTATCGATCCGTGAGCAGCCCTTGAGCCAGCGGCGAAAATGCGATGGCGCCGACACGCTCCTCGCCAAGCGCACCGAGCAGCTCCGGCTCGATCCAGCGATTGAGCATCGAGTACGACGGCTGGTGGATCGTGAGCGGCGTGCCGAGCGCACGCAGAATCGCCGCCGCCTCTCGCGTCCGCTGGGCCGAGTAAGAGGAAATCCCGACGTACAGCGCCTTGCCCTGGCGCACGGCCGCATCGAGCGCGCCCATCGTCTCTTCGAGAGGTGTGTCCGGGTCGAACCGGTGCGAGTAGAAGATGTCGACGTACTCGAGACCGAGTCGCTTGAGACTCTGCTCGAGGCTGGCCAGCAGGTACTTGCGCGACCCGCCGTCGCCATACGGCCCCGGCCACATGTCCCACCCGGCCTTGGTCGAGATGATCAGCTCGTCGCGATACGGGCGCAGGTCGGAGGCCAGGATACGTCCGAAGTTGGCCTCGGCGGACCCGTATGGCGGACCGTAGTTGTTGGCGAGATCGAAGTGGGTCACGCCGCGGTCGAAGGCACGCCGAACGATGGCACGCTGTGTCTCGAGCGCTCGATCGTCACCGAAGTTCTGCCAGAGCCCAAGGGAGATCGCCGGGAGCCGGAGCCCGCTCGCACCTACCCGCCGATAGGGCATCCGGTCATATCGATCCTGGGCCGCCGTCCGAATCGAGGTCACCGGGCCTGGCGTCGCTGCCATGGCTTTCCTCCGGTCGCCGGCAGGCCGCTCGGGTCGGCACAGCGCCAATCCGTTCGCGCTCCGCATGGCCTTTTGCCACACTAAACCCGTCGTCTCGAGCGGATGATGATTAGCCGATCAAGTCCCGCAATGTGGTGCGGCGGCAGGCGCAACGCATCGTTTGCCCCCTCGCCTGATCACTCGCCACCGAGAGCGTACAGGTGGCCCAGATCTGGGCGCGGCTGAAGCGCTGAAGCTTGGTCGACTGAGGGGCCTCGGGACCGCTGCACAGCTTCACGCTGGCAGCATGACCTGATCTCGGCTGTTTGCATCGCAAGCGGCGATGGCGTCGATCGATTGCGAATGCTCTACAGCGTCAGCTTTGCGGGGCTGTGAAAGGCTCCGTCGAGACCGGGTCCGGAAACACGGCGCCTCGACATGGCTGGAGGAGTTGGCCCCTCCAGCTGGGCTGGGTTCTGTCACCATCTGGATGGCATAGGCTGCCCATTCGGACGGGCTACCATGGACCACGACGCGGAACGCTCCACGAGAGCAGGCTGGCTGCCCCGGCGGACTCGCTGGAAGTCGCATCTGGAAGCCAAGAGCGACAGCGTGTAATTAGACGCTGTGCGCTGAACGTGAAATGCCCGCAATCGGCTACAGTTATACGCTCTACGAGCGTGGTGCTAATCGAGTCTTGGCCGCCGCGAAGGTCAAATGCTCACCTTACCCACAGTTTGTTAGGCTGGCGGCCTCTACTTACGGGTAGCTTGGCCTAACAAAGTAAGGCTCACGAGCGGGAGTAGCTCAGTCGGTAGAGCGTCAGCCTTCCAAGCTGAATGTCGCGGGTTCGAGACCCGTCTCCCGCTCCAAACCCCTTGTCATGCTCAGCGCCACACTCAGCCTTTGCGGCGGGACACAGGATAGCCGTGGGTGACCGCCTGTCAACGCCACAGCGCCAGCCGTGCGATCTGGTAACCGCCTGGTCAGCCGGCTGCCGACGCGCGGTCCGGATGGGCGACCGGGATGACCACGAGCCCATCGATCCCCGCGAAGTCGTTGGGATCGCACGTGTAAAGAGGCAGCCCGTTTGCAAGGGCGACTGCCGCGATCATCGCGTCGTATGCCAGTGCAGTCGTCTTGCGGCCCGAGCGTCGAAGCGACGCTGCAACCTGGCCGAATGCGCGAGCGGCTTCGACGTCGAATGGAAGGGGATCGAAGTCGGCTTCCGCCTGCTGGAGATGCGCAAGACGGGCGGCCCGTTCAAACTCGTCGGCCGCGACAAGCGGTCCGACCGATAGTTCCGCGAGCGTGATCGCTGGAATTAGCGGCTGTTCGGGCAGTGCGGTGGCGTCCCGGAGGCGAGGCAGCAGGATCAGCGTGTTCGTGTCAAGCAACCCCGCCTTGATATCGCTCACAAGCGTGGATCGAGCGTCCAGTCGAGATCGGCACGAAGAGCCTCGCCATCCATGGGAGGCAGTCTTCGCCAGCGCGCCAGCAGCATGGACGCGCTTGCGCCACGGGTGCGAACCGGCCGAAGCTCGGCCACCGGCTTGCCGCCACGGGTAACCACCAAGCGCTCACCTGCTGCGACCCGATCGACCACGTCGCCGCCATGGTTACGAAGATCACGAATCGTCACTTCTGCCATTTGAGCATTGTATCACAGGTGATACATGTTGGACGCTGGGATCGAGGTCCCCGGGCTTGCGCGCCCGGCCATCCTTGAATATGCTCCTTCTTGTTCAAGGTTATCTACCTAAGCTTGAATTGGTAGCTTGCGGAGTGAAGGATGCCGGGCTTCGAAGAGAGGGTCTGGGAAGCGTCACCTGACACCTACGGCCCCCGAGTTGCGCGAACTTCCTTTCGCTATTCAGCCTTCCTGCCAGATCCGATCTACCGGCTGGAGACTCACGTCACAGACGCGGTCCTCGCGGAGATCGAGGCGGCCGCTGTCGGAGTTCGAGAACTCCAGGCCAGCCCAACTCTTCGCGGGCTTGAGGCGCTCGGCCGTCAATTGCTACGAGCTGAAGCCCTTGCCTCCAGCCGGATCGAAGGACTGGAGGCGAGCCAGCGCCGCATCGCGCGGGCGCTGGCGTCCGATGAGGACCGAGATGAGACGGCGCGCAGTGTCATCGCCAACATCTCGGCGATGCAACTGGCGGTGGACATCGCGACAGAGACGAACGCGCTGACTGTCGATGACATCCTGGCCATCCACGATCGGCTGATGGTGCTGCCCAGAGAAAGGCTTTTCGCTGGTCGGCTGCGGGACGTCCAGAACTGGATTGGACGAGGGAGCACGCCACGCGACGCGGAATTCGTCCCGCCTCCTGAGGACCAAGTCCCGGGACTGATGCGCGATCTGGTCGACTATCTCAATCGCGACGACCTTTCGCCCATCGTGCAGGCTGCGGTCGCCCATGCGCAATTCGAGACCATCCATCCATTCGTCGATGGCAATGGACGCACAGGCAGGGCGCTAATTCACATCGTTCTGCGGCGAGGAGCTGTGGCCGGCCGCATCGTGCCGCCGGTGTCGGTTGCTCTCGCCACGAACAGGAGCCGGTACGTCGACGGTTTGATCGCATACCGTCATGGTGACTTGAATGGATGGCTCCTCTTCTTCGCGAGGTCGCTCTCGGATGCTGCAGCTGCGTCGCGGCGACTTGGCTTGCGATTGAGTGAACTCGAGGCTTCCTGGAAGGCGACCGTCCGCCCGCGCAAAGGCTCAGGCGCCGAAAGACTCATAGGAAGTCTCGCGGCCCATCCCGTGCTCTCGGTCAAGGTGGCACTTGAGGCGATCGGGGGAACCTTCCAGTCGGTCAACACGGCAATCGATCGTCTGGAGTCCGCAGGCATCCTGCGAGCTGTTCGCGGCGACTGGCGACGCAACCGCCTTTGGGAGTCTCCGGAAATCCTGGCGCTGCTCGACGAGTTCGAGGCTCAATCGGCCGTGCCGACGCGAGCCGCTGAGCCGCCCCGTCCCGCCCCTCGACCGGCCCGGTCGCCGGCGCCGCCCGGGACGACACGATAACTGGACACGAAATGCACGCCGTGTCACGAGGGGCGCCACACCGCATAGAGATCCAGGCCTTCCAAGCTGAATGTCGCGGGTTCGAGACCCGTCTCCCGCTCCTAGTGTCGTGATTCGGAATTGGCTGTCGGCTTGCGGACCGCCTTGGCCAGGATCTCGTCGGCGGTCTTGACCCAGTGGAATGGCGTTGAACCTTCGTTCCACTGGGCGGTGAACGCATCGATCATGGCGATGAGTTCCTTGACCGAACGGAAGCTGCCCCGCCGGATGGCCTGGCGGCTGAGGATGCCGAACCAGGTCTCGATCTGGTTCATCCACGACGCCGAGGTCGGGGTGAAGTGGAAGCTGATCCGCGGATGGTCTTCGAGCCACTCGCGGACGGCTGGCGTCTTGTGGGAGCTGACGTTGTCGAGCACGACATGCAACTCGCCGTCCGGATAGGCACGTTCGACCTGGCGCAGGAACGCGAGGAAGTCGGCGGCGGTGTGGCGAGCACGGGTTTGTGTCGTCACCTTGCCGGTGGCGACTTCGAGAGCGGCGAAGAGGTGCGTGGTGCCGTTGCGCTTGTAGTCGTGGGTATGGCGCTCGACCTGGCCGGGCTTCATCGGCAGCATCGGCTGCGTCCGGTCGAGTGCCTGGATCTGGGTCTTCTCGTCGACCGAGAGCACGATCGCCCGCTCGGGTGGCGCGAGGTAGAGCCCGACGACGTCGCGGATCTTGGCTTCGAGATCCGGATCGGTGGAGAACTTGAAGGTCTCGGTCCGATGCGGCTTCAGGTTTGCGCTCTGCCAGATGCGCCACACGGTCGTCTCGCTCATCACGAGTCGCTTGGCGAGGCGGCGGACGCTCCAGTGCGTAACGCCCTCTGGCGGTGGTTCGAGGGTGAGGGCGATGACCCGGTCGCGCTCGGCTCGCGAGTACGTCGCAGGCCTGCCCGAGCGGTGCTCATCGGCAAGCCCCGCGAGGCCACTCTGGGCGTATCGGCGGCGCCACAACTTGACGGTCATGATCGCGACGCCCAGATCGGCGGCGATCCGTGCTATCGCGATCCCATCGGCCGAGGCCAAGACGATGCGCGCCCGGATCACCGCCCGCTGTTCACTCGTGGGCGCCCGCACGACGGCATTCAGCGTCGCCCGATCACCTTCATTGACAACCAGCGCAGGAGCAGGATGGAATGGCATGGTGGAATCGTAGCTGCCACCAAGCTATGCTGCTAGCTAGTTGCGCAACGGAACACTAGCTCGGCCGTGCGACGTGGCCTGCCCTAGGCACGCTCCGGATGAGTCGCTCAGCTAGCCAAGCCGGCGCATCGCCTCGGCCGGCGTGATGAGCGGGCGGATCTCCGTCTCCGAGTAGAAGGGGCGCCACGCCGCAAAGGCTGCCTCGAAGGCCTCGAGGTCCGGCGCCTGCCAGACGCTGAAGCCGACCGCCGGATCCTCTGCCAGACAGTAGGTCTCAGCCTCGGATTGCGCTCCTATCGAGAGCGCCGGTCTGGAGTCGCCTGCCGAACTCGGCCATCGTCCCGAGGTTCACCCGGACTCGAACCTGGAAGAGCATTCCCAGCCTCCTGTTTCGCGACGACGCCCTGTTCGCGTCGATCTGGACAGCTGGTTAGTGCCCGCAGGAGACGGTTCGTTTCACTTTGCCGCAAAAATGGCAAATCGAGTGCAGCACGATCGCCTGGATCAGACCGAGCGACGACGAGGGTCCCATGCCGAAGGACCAGGCGACGGAGATCGTCGATGCCGCCGGCTGCACGATCGTGCCCGGGATGATCGACTGCCATAGCCACCTGACACTGCCGGGCGGCGCCCACTGGATCGATCATGTTGCCGACGCGCCGGCCGAGCTGCTGGCCGTCGCGGAGCATAACGGCCGGCTCATGACATCGGCCGGTGTTCGCTGGGCCCGCGATGTCGGTGCACCCGTCGGCGTGGATCCGGTTGACGGCCGCGAGCGAGCCCTGAACCTGGGCGTTCGCGACCGATGGCGCGGCCGCGCCGGCTTCCCGTACGTACGGGCCGCCGGAACGTGGCTGGACAGGGAAGGCACGAGGATCGGTCGCCCGTCCAGCCAGGCCGCCGACGGCGCCGAACTGCTCGCCGCAGCCAAACGCCAGCTCGACGATGGCGCCGATCTCCTCAAGCTCTACCTGGACGGCCCGGTGCCGGGCGAGGCGCCCTGGACGCGCGACGAACTGGCGCCGGTGATCGCCCTTGCCCACGGCCGGGGAGTCAAGGTGACGGCCCATTCGGGCAATCTCGCCGGCGCGCGCGAGGGCGTGGCGGCAGGCGTGGATTCGATCGAGCACGGCATGGAACTGGACGCCGATCTGGCCCGCGAAATGGCGGCCAAAGGGATCGTCCTCGTCACGACGCTCAACATCTTCCGCTCATGGCGCGGCTTCGGCGACACGACCAAGATCGAACGCTTCGTGTCGGCCGAAGGCAGGGCGCGCGTCCAGGCGCGGCAGGCTCGGGCGCAGGAGAGTGCCAGGCTGGCTCATGCCGCCGGCGTCGCGATCGCCACCGGGACCGATTTCGGCGGCGGCTCGACTCGGGCCAACCAGCTTGCCTGGGAGGTCGAGTGCCTGGTCGAAGTCGGTCTGCAGCCCTGGGAAGCTCTGGGCGCCGCAACCTGGCGGGGCGGCGAGCTGCTGGGCGAACCCGAAGCCGGCGTCATCCACGAAGGTGGGCCGGCCGACTTCGCCCTGGTCCACGGCGATCCGCTATCGGATCCCACGGCTCTCTGGCGAGTGTGGCGGGTGGCCTGGGCCTGATTGCCGGCCCTCGGGCGCGTTGATCCGGGAATCGAATGGGGCGACGGTTGGTGCCGTCGCCCCATTCCGAGCTTGTGGCCGATCGGTTGTCAGTGACGAGGCATTCGGGTGCGAAGCGCGCCGACCGTGAACGCCACCGCGAGCACGCCGATGAGTAGCAGCAGGATCAAGGTCGTTGCCGATGGGCCCGAGCCGCCGGCTGGGGGCTCAGTCGACGTCGCGGGGAGCGTGCTGGCGCTCGGAGCGCTGGTCACGCCGGCGACCGACGAAGTCGGGCTCGCGCTTGCAGACGCACTCGGGCTCGCGCTGCTCGCGGCCAGCGAGGTCAAGGCGACGTGCCACGTTCCGCCGAACGCCACTATCCCTTCACCGTTGGTCTGGCCCGCGGCCGTGTCGTGAACGAAGTAATAGAGGGGCCGGCCGTTGAACGTGACCTGGGTGGTCCCGTCCGATCGGTTGAACATGCCCCAGGTGCCGCTCACTCCGGTTGGGCCGGTGATCGTGCCGCCGGGGGCGATGAGGAGCGGCGGCCATGCCGTCGCGCATGCGCCCGAGCAGGTGCTCGAGTTGTTCGGGTCGGATGACAGGGTGTACAGGGTGTTCCCGGTGGGACCCGTGAAGAATGTGCCGAGTGATCCACTTGATGTCCCGAGCGTCACGCTGGAAGGCGCCGCCGCCAGGACCGAGGTTGCCCCGAGTGTTACGGCCATCGCACCGACGACCAGCGCCACGAGGAACCTTCGAGGGGCTTGTCTTGGGAAATGAACTACCACCACGAAACCTCCAAATCTGCGCGGCGATCGCGCCGCGTCGCCATCTTGTTCGAGGAAAGGACGGCAGGTGACCACCCGGACCGCATGTCGGAACGTGCGTTTCACCGTCCGCGGCCGTTTAGGGGAGGGGGCGACGAGTTCGAACCTGACCGCCCGAGGCACGGCTTATCCGAAGGCGCTGCCGCGATCCGGTGACCGAGGTCACATCGCGGCCGCAGGGACGTTACCGACAGGGCGGCCAACGCGCGACAAGCTGGGAGTTGTTCGCACCTGGAGGCAACCTGATGAAGCCCGTCGAATACAAATCGAATACGTCCACATCGACAACGACACCGATTCGGCCAACCTGCAGCTGGTGTCGCAGCTCAACCAATGGGCTCGCGAAGGCTGGCGCGTCGCCAACCTGGATCTCAACGCGCATCCGCAGTTCGGCCCGAAATCGCGGACGGTCCTGCTCGAACGTGAGATCGATGCCGTCGCGGGCGAGACCGAGTCGTCGACCCGAGACCGCGTCGGGTCCTCGGCCCGCTGACCTCAGCGGATGTTCGGGCCCATCGTCAGTTCGCGGGCCAGGCCGGGCACATCGAGAAGCACGATCACATGATCGTGGCCCGTTTCGATGAGGCCGTCCGCTCGCAACTCATGCAGAGTTCGGGTGACGACCTCTCGAGACGAGGCGATAGAGTCGGCCAGTTCTTGATGACTTACGTCGGAGACGAGGTGGGCGCCGTCCGAGTCCGCAGCCCGGTCGAGCAGCTGGCGAGCGAACCGCTGGCGCACGGAGTAGAAGGCGCTCAGGGCAACGTCCTCGAGCGCCTTGGTCAATTCGCGCGTCAGTTCCTCGGCGCACACCCGCGCAACTTCCGGATCGGTGGCCAGCATCCGATTGAGCGAGTCGACTCGGATCGCCACGATGGAGGAAGGCATCAACGCCTGAATCGTGACCGGCAGGGGGTCGCCCATGACGGATGCCGGCCCCAGCACGTCGCCGCTCCTGGCGTATCGGAAATTGATCTGGCGACCGTCCGTCGAACTGACGAACGACCGCAGTAGCCCACTCACCACCACAAAGCAGCGGGCGGCGTCATCCTCGCGATAGACAACGGCGCCGCTCGGCACATCCATGGTGATCGACTCGGCCATCAGTCGCTCGCCTGTGCCTTGGGCAGTCGTGCGATGAAGCCCGCGGTCGATTTGCCCTGGCCCGGCTCTCTCAGCGGCGGTGCGTGCGTCTTCATCGGCCCGAACTTAGCACCGCCGCTTGCGGGTGGCAGGAGGTGAGTGGTGCGAGTCCGGCGTGCGGGATGCCGGACCCGTGGTGCGAGATTGGTCAAGAGCGGCGCGCGTCCCCCGACGGGATTCACGCCGGCGATTCATCCCATCGCGTCTTCGTCTCGCGCGCCGTCAACACCTTCGGGAAGTCGTCTTCCAGAGAACGTTCCAGCAAGACGCTGACATACGCGGACGAGCCGGAAGGTCCGAGGCCGAGATCGAGACCCGCTACGCGCCAGCCCTTTGGGGCCTGCTCATCGAGGCGACCGAGCAGCCGCCCGATGCGCCGATCGTCTTCGGCGACGAGAGACGCTCGAGTCGATCTCGTAGCGCATCATCGATCTCAGCTCGGACAACGACCTAGGTCGCGTGGTGAACAGCCTGCGGTCCTTGCCGTGGTACCTCCTCGGTCTGCCCCGCGACCTGCTTCTCAGGCACGTTGCGCGCCACCAGCACCTGATGGATGGCGTAGTGGTAGACGAAGGCCGCCAGCACGCCACCGATCAAGGCCCCACGATCGGGACCCAGAAGTACAAATCGATGCCCGGCATGGCCACCTGGCCCCAGCCCGCAAGAGCGGCGAAGAGGCGCGGGCCTAGGTCACGGGCCGGGTCGATGGCATATCCGGCATTCGCGCCGAAGGACATGCCGATCGCGGCCACCGAAAGGCCGATAACGAACGGACCCAGATTCGAGCCCGGAGAGAGGTTCAGCTTGTCGACCACAGCGAAGATGATCAGCAACAGCAGGAAGGTGCCGAGGATCTGGTCGAAGAGGGGACCGGCCAGGTTGCCGTTGTAGTACTTGGCCGGGAAAGTGGCGAAGATACTGAAGGTCGCGGTGCTGTCATGCGGCCCTCCCAGCGTGCCCCGGAAGATTCCGGCCGCCTTCTCGTATGCACCGATCGCGGCGCCGTAGTTAATGAAGACGACGGCAGCACCGACGAATGCGCCGACTACCTGGGCGATCCAGTAAGGCACGACCTTCCACCAGGGAAAGTCGCCCTTGGCCGCAAAGGCCAGGGTCACCGCCGGATTGATGTGAGCGCCGCTTACGCCGCCGGCCACATAGACCGCCATCGTCACCGCCAGCGCCCAACCCCACGTGATGAGGAGCCAGTCGCCGGATGCCTGGAAGATGGTCGTCGACGAGGCCGCGCGACCCGATGAGTTCAATGCCGCGACAGCCATCGCGACGACGCCGTCGCCGAATGCGATCAGGAGGGCGGTTCCCAGGAACTCGGCTGTGAGCTCGCCCCAGATGTTATTGCCCCACCCTTTACGGGCAGGTTGGCCAGCTAGATCGGCCACGAGAACCTCCTGTCCTAGAAGCTGGGCCGCCGTCCAGGCAGCGGAGGCGGTATCTACGGATGGAGGATTCGCTCGTGCAGGTGCCCTGTCAGCGACCTGACTTGCCTGTTCCGGTGACCCAGGTCACGCCCCGCGAGCGCGCAGGCAAGTGTCAAGCTCCGGCCAACACATGTGGCGGCTTGAGCCACGGGCGGTTCCGCGGGACGGCGATGGCTCGGCGCGTTCCCGCGCACTCCGGCGGTCCTTCGCTTTAGCCCGCGGCGTTGAACAGGCGGCCCACCAGAAACCCGATCGCGGCCGCACCGAGCCCGATTGCCACCATTTTCAGGCCGCTCGACCGCCAGTCTCCGACGAGCGAAACCGCGGAGTAGACGCCGACCCCGAAGAGAACCGCGGCGCTGGACAGGATCGCCAGGACGAGCGCCTCGGTTCGGGGCAGAACCAGGAATGGCAGCAGCGGGATCATGTGGCCGATGAGCGTGGCGATCCCGAGACGACTGCGGCCCGCAGGATGTCGGGCGTCTGAATGGGCTGCAGATGCAGCTCCTCGTCCATCATCGTTTCAACCCAGACGTCGCGGTTGGCCGTGATAGTGTCAACGACTTCCTCGAGCAACTGCCCCGTGAAGCCCTTGGCGGAGTAGATGTCGGCGATCTCCTGCCGCTCCACCTCCGGAGTCGCGGCGATTTCGGCCGTCTCCTGCTCCTTCTCCGCTTGATAGAAGTCGCGCTCCGATTTCGCCGCCGTGTAGCCGACCGCGCCCATCGATATCGACTCGGTTATGGCCGCGGCAAAGCCGGCGACTATCAGGACCGTCTCCGAGCCACCCCCGGCTATGACCCCGAGGATGATCCCAAGGATGTTCACCAGGCCATCCTGGCCGCCGAGGATGACGTCACGGAGCCAGTTGGTCTCGCGATGGTGTTCGGGCTGCCTTGCCGCCGTCGCAACCGTCGATGTGGCTCGGACGGCGCGGCCGAGTCGAGTGTGGGCTCGGCGGTCGGGTCTGGGGTTCATCGTCGCCTCCGGTCGATGCCAGTCTCCCTACCGGCCGGCCTCGGCGACGTCGACTACCGCCCCGGTTGCGCGTTGCGGTCGAATACCGGTTCGCGAGCCTGGGAAATCCGCGGCAGACTGGCCGCAGCCGCCGCCTGCCCGTGGCGCTTGTCGCGCTCCGAGACCGCGTGGAAGGTGACCGGTTTGGCGATGCCTCGACAGTCAGAACTTCGGCAGCCCGGGCGCCGATGATGTCGCCGCCCGGACCGGTCACGACCCGCCCGAGCAGGAGCACGTGTTCGAAGTCGTAGAAGTCGGCGTACTCGAGCAGCGCATAGCCGAAGTGCGTCCCGATGGTCTCGTAGACGCGGGCGGCCCGCTCATCGCCGGCCGCCATCAGCTCCTGCAGGGCGACCAGCCGCTCGGCAGCGGCGACGCCTCATCGACCTGGATGCCGGCCGCCGGTAGAAGCCTCGGCAGGGCCTGCTGCGAAAAGTAGCGGACGCCGCAGCCGCGATCGCCCGACCACTCGTCGACCGGCGCGTCGGGCGAGTAGTCGATCGGCGTGAACGCCAGCTCGTTGAGCCAGGGCGTCAGGCCGACGTCGCGAGTGACGTAGCCTGCCGCCTCGCTCGAGCCCATGGCAATTCCGAGCAGGCCGCCGACGCCGGCGACCATTGCTCCGGCCAGCGCCGTCACATCGCCGTCGTTCCGGACCTCGAACGGGATGCCGCCCCAGGCCGCCCGGAGGTCGCGGAACAGGCTCCGGACTCTGTGGAACTGCTCGGGCGGGACGGAGCGGAACAGCGAGGCGATCCGGGCTCGTTGGCGAGGTAGATCCCGGCCGCACTTCCGCCGATGGCATCGACGCGTGGCAGATGCGCAGCGGCCCGCTGCAGCGAATCCATGATCTGGTCGAAATGCCATCGAGGGTCGCTCTGGTGCGAGGGATCCCACAGGATCTCCTCGCTGAAGACGACCTCGCCGTCGATCACGGCGGCGGCTTTGCGGTCGCTGGCGCCCAGGTCGAAGCCGATCCGGCAGCCGCGCAGGTCGCCGCCGACGGAGACGGAGCCGTCGAGAGAGCGGGGGAAGGTCGACCGCGGAGCCTGGATCAGCTCGAGCGGCCCGTCGTAAGACGTTCCGCCATCGCGGCGTCGAAACGGCCGGTCGCCGCCGAGGAGTAGTGCCGGCGCAGCGCGGCGACCAGATCGTCGGGGCCGTCGATCCAGATCCTGGATCCGCCGCGAGCCCACAGCATCGACTTGACCATCCGCTCCGTGGCGAAGGCGGCGATCGAGGCGAGTGGATCGTCGGCGGGGAAGGCCCACGTCTCGCGGACGTAGACCGAGGCGCCGCCCGGTTGCTCGAGGGCAATCGCGACGGGGAGGGCTCGTCGCGAGCGGCCGGCGGCCTCGTCGAGCTTCCGGCGAACCAGCACCGAGGGTCTGAAGCCCGGATCGAGTGGCGGCGGGACGCGGCCCGCTACCAGGAACTTGTCCAGGCCGGTGGCCGAAGCTCCGCGCGCGGCCGCCGGCCGATCCTCCGCCGAAGCGCTCATCGCGGCGCCTCAGCCACGACTTGCGGGAACCGAGACGCTTTCCTCGAGGTAGGCAAGGGATCCGCGGGCGATCGTCGCCTGGACCTGCCATTCCGGGTTCACGACGACCAGGTCGGCGTCCCGTCCAACCTCGACCCGGCCAAGCGTGTCTTCCAGCCCGAGCGCTCGGGCGGCGTTGATCGTCGCGAGCCTGACGGCGACCGCCGGCTCCAGCCCGACCTTGTCGACAAGATTGCGCAGGGCCAGGTTGAGGGGCAGCAGCGAGCCGGTCAGGGTGCCGTCGAGCAACCGCCCCGACGTCCCATCGGAGACGTACTCGCGGCCGGCGATGACGTAGCGTCCCGGCGGCATGCCCAGGCCCGCCAGCGCGTCGGTGATCAGGACGAGCTCGTCGGGCGCCTTGATCCGGGTCACCATCCGGAGCGTCTCGAATGCGACGTGGTTGCCGTCGCGCGATGAAGCCGGCGGTGACACCCGTCGCGAGCACGTATCCGGCCACTCCGGGATCGCGATGGCGGAGCGGCCGCATGGCGTTGAAGAGGTGCGTGGCGAGAGTCGCTCCGGCATCGGCAGATGCCGCGGCCTGGTCCCAGGTGGCGTCGGTGTGGCCGATCGACACGCGGACTCCCCGCGAGACGAGGAACCTGATCAGTTCGAGGGCGCCGGGCAGCTCGGGGGCGAGCGTCAGCCAGCGGACGTCGCCCATGTCGAGCCAGCGGCCGGCCTCCTCGATCGAGGGCGGCCGAGGAGCGCCGGATCGTGGGCGCCGCGATACGTGTTGCTGATAAACGGTCCTTCGATGTGACCCCCAGGATCCGGCTCTCGCCGGGGACCGGGGAGTGCGCCAGGTTGCCGAGGGCCGGCGCGTAGACCTCGGGCGCCGAGGTGACGATCGTCGGAACGAAGGCGGTCACGCCGAAGCGCGGCAGCCGGCGGCAGATCTCCGACGGCGGCGGCGGTCGGCGAAGTCGTCGCCGAAGGCACCGTTGATCTGGATGTCCAGCAGCCCGGCAGGATTCGGGCTTCGGGCCCGCCGATCGAGCCGGCCGGCGGCTCGGCGGCAGGCCGGATCGAGACGATGCGCTCGCCGTCGACGGCGACGGCGAGAGGCCGCGATCGTCCGGAGCGTAGAGGTGGCCGAATAGCTGGATCACAGCGTCAGTCACTTTCGAGATGTTCCGCGGCGCTTCCGTGTCGAGACCGCGCGCGCGGGCGAGGTGATAGGCGAAGAGCTGGGCGGGGATGATCGCGACGAGCGGCGACAGCCACTCGGGCACGCCGGCAGGCGATCCGTAGCCGATGCCCAGACCTCGGCGTCGTCGGACAGAACGAGGAGCCGGGCGCGGGCCGCCCGGACCGGCCAGGAGCTCCGCCATGCCCGCCAGCGCGGGCCCGGCCGTGGCCACGCCAGGACCGAGAAGCCCGCTACCAGAGCGATCGGCCCGTGCTGGAAATCGGCCGCGGAGTACGGATCGGCCAGGACGTAGGCCAGCTCCTTGAGTTTGAGCGCCCATTCGCGGGCCGTGGCGTAGTGAAAGCCGCGGGCCAGGACCGCGCACCCGTCGTCGCCCGCCGAGCTCGGCCACGTGGCGACTCGCCTCCTCGCAGGGCCTCCGACATCGCGTCGGGCAGAGCGAGCAGCTCGCGGACGCGTCCGTCGCCCGAGAGCGCGGCCGAGAGCATCGCCACGACCGCGATCTCGGCGAGGTACGTCTTCGTGGCCGCGACGGCTCT
>CAVSWB010000002.1:0-517500 GCA_963731635.1 uncultured Chloroflexia bacterium
TTCCGCGTCGGCTGGCCGCCCATCGAGCTCCGCCTTCTCTGGCGCAAAGGCGCTATGCATTGGCAGATCGATTGTCCGTCGCAGATCGGGTCCTCGGTCGAAATGGCGGTCCATTCGGTGGTTGGGCGCTGCGAGCTCGAAGAAGTCGAGATCGACGACTTGCCGCCATCGGCCATCGCGATCGGCTCGACTCGGTCGCGCCAAGACCAGTCGCTGCGAACTGACTCCGAGGCAGCTTCAGTGCCGGTGCGGCTCGGCGTGGCACTCGATCGAGCCCGCGCCGGAGCAGAGGTCGTGCTTCGCATCGGACTGATGCCAGGCGCTTCGTCTGATCCAGACGAAGAGAGCATCGGACGTTCGATCGGCGGCTTTGTCCTCACCGCGCTCGTCGATGCGCTCCTGATGCGATCGGTCGCCGACAAGCCGATGCCCCAGGCTCAGACGCGCTCGCCCGAGAATGCGACCGGGATGTACAGCGCGACCATCGCCCTCGAAGCGTCCGGCATGGAGCCCCGCAGCTGGGGCCGCGCTGCTGTGGAAGCTGGTCAGCGCAACCGACGCGCTGAGATCAGGATCTCAGTCGCTCATATGGAAGATCCGCGAAGGCTCCAAGTCGGGTGCATCTCCGATATCGGCCGACCCCGACCTGCTAGGCGCGCTCTGGGCGCTGCCGCATCGGCGGTTCGACGAGCTGGGACTCGAACGTGAACGAGCCTTGCCAGGCTCGCACCGCGAGCGGGAGAGGTCCGGGAGGCATCCCGATCGCTGACGCCAGGCGCGGTCCGCTCCTCCTGTCGCCGGACACCCTGGCTCGACATCTCGCGGTCTTCGGCGCCACCGGTTCGGGCAAGACCACGTTGCTGCTCAAACTCGTCCTAGGCTGCGCCAAAGCCGGTGTCGGGGTGACTGTCATCGACCCGCATGGCGACCTGACCAAGGACATCCTCGGGAGGATGCCCGATGACGGGCCCATCGTCCACGTCCTGCGCCTCGCCGATCGAGCCCATCCGCGCGGGTTCAACTTCCTCGAGCGCCACGGCGACGATGACGCGCAGCTCGTGGCCAGCGAGTTCGTCCAGCTGCTTGCGGATCTGTGGCCGCGCTTCTGCGGGCCCAAGATGCAGCACTACCTCCGCCATGCGTTGTTCGCCGCGTTTGCCGATCCTCATCAACAGACGATCCTCGAGCTGATCCGAATCCTCACGAATGATCGTGCCCGCGAGCGTTACACCACCAAGCTCGTCGGACCCAATGGAACGCGCCTTCTGGCGCGACGAGTGGCCAGGGCCAAAGGAGCGCGAGCGGGACCCTTCGATCAAGGCAGTGCTCAACAAGCTCGGCGCCTTCGTCGGGTACCGCTCGATTCGCTCGATCGTCGGCCAGGGCGACTCAACCATCTCGCCGCGAATGGTCATGGATGCGGCGACGTCCTGGTCGTCGATCTCTCGAACGTGGGCGGCGACAACGCCGCGCTGTTCGGGGCGATGCTGATCAGCCGCTTCGCCATCGACGCCGTCGGCCGACAAGGGCGACCAGCGTCGGAGCGCCGGCCACACCTGCTCATCGTCGACGAGGCCCAGCGCTTCCACACGCAAGCGATGGAGGGGATCCTCGCCGAAGGCCGCAAGTTCGGCCTCCACATCGCCTTGGCAGCTCAGTCCCTCTCAGCGCTGGGCGACCGCCTGGCCGGCGCCGTGCGGACCAACGTGGCTTCTGTCGCGCTCCTGGAGCCCGGCACCGATGACGTCCGAGACCTGGGCCGCCTGTTTGCCCCGGTCAGTGCGGAAGAGCTACTGGCGATGCGCAGGTTCGATGTCGTAATCCGAACCCGTGGCTCCGACGGTACGCCGCTGATTCGCGGCGGCCGGGTTTCGATGCCCGGACCAATCGACCCCGATCGCTTGGCGGCCATCGTCGCCGCCAGCGACGGCCGAGACGCGCCACGCTCCTTGGCCGCGATCGAGGACGAGGTCTTCAATCGCGCAGGCGGAAACGAGCCGTCTGAGCCGGAGAAGCGGCCCGAGCATGCGACTGGCGACTCGACCCAATCGACCGATGGGACCGTCCAGCCGGGAGACCCGCGCTAATGGCGCACGTCGCTATAGGCGTCGTTTTCGGAGTCGCTAGCGGCGTCGTTACCGATGCGGGCGAATCCCCGGAATTGAGCGTGAATCGGGGCTTTGGGAAAAGGGAAGATCCTATATGAGCGCTGCCTTCCGAAGGGTCGAGTCCGGCAGCGCAATCGAGATAGACATCGACAACTTGCCCATCCTTGATCGGGCCTGCCTTCGGCTCCTCGTTCGCTGCGGCGTGGGCACCGCCATTCAGCTTGCGCAACTCGTCTACGGCGGGCTCCATGAGACCCAGCGACGTTTGCTACGCCTGTATCGAGCCGACCTGCTTGAACGCACCACCGTCGCCCACACCCCACTACGGAAAGCCGAGTTCGCCTACCGCGTCAGCGAAACCGGTCATCAGCGTCTAGTTACCCGACTGACGCCTGCGCCACCGAGCTACGTTCGACACATGCTCGATGCCGTCGACGTTGTCATCGCGTTGAACCGGAGCGACGATCGCGAGCATCCCCCGGTCCAGCTCTGGCTGCCAGACGGAATGACCGGCGACCGACTCGGTCACTTCGTTCGTCCGGACAGCATCGTCGTCGTGACAACCGACGCCGGTTCGGCCGTGCTGGCGCTCGAGATCGATGAAGGGACGGAGCACCGCCGGCCCATTCGGGCGAAGCTCGCCGCCTACCGTCGGCCACTCGCGGCGCGACCAGCGTGGCATCTCATCGTCGTAGTCCCGAGTTCGATCCGGGCAGAATGGATGGTCCGTCAAGCTGCCTCGCTCGAACTCGGCCCTCGAGCGTGGGTCGTGACGTGTGCCGAGCTAACCCGAGACTCTCTGGACACGGTTCTGCAGCCATTGGCACCGGGCTCGTCGCCGGCCACTGTCCGTTCCTTGCTCAGGCCGCCGCAGCGGCTGATGACTGCACCCGTCGGGTCGCGCGCATGGCTCGAACTTCTTGCTGCCGGCGGCGGTGAAACTGGGGACGGAGTACTCGCTCCCTAATTCCGGGGGAGACGCCGTCTGCCTCGTTGCGCCCGCAACCTGGCCGCGGCTCCTGGCACGGCAAGCGGGACGGGAGACTTCTTAGCCTCCGGCTCGCCGTCGACGAGGCAACGGCCTTCTCTCGACCCTCCGGAACAGAAGTCGTCGGGTCTGCACCCAACGAATGTTGTCCCGAGGCATGGTCCTGCCGGGGATCCGCGAGGCCCCATCTTCCGCAAATCGCTGTACGCGATACCGTACGCACTCATCTTGACAAGGGTTGGAAGACGCGCCTAGGTTGAGGTTCGGCGACCGGCCCAAGACCCGGAATCCTTTCTCCGGCAGCGACCGGTCGCCGACCAATCTCGGAGCTTCCCGACGCGAGCTCCCGCGGCCGATGTCGCGACCAAAGCGTCGGCGCCGGTTCCCTTTCGGGTTCTCGGCGATCTCGCACCTTAACAACCCGCATAGCGCTGCCAATCGCACGTAATCCACGAGCGACTGCGCGGCCACAGCCAGATTGGCGAGCCCGACCGGACGACCGGTCGAACGGTGACGACATGCTCCGCACCGAACGAACCGACGCCGGCCGCCCTCGCGCATCATGGGTGGTCGCTCGGTCGTTCGTCGCAGCGATCCATCAGCCGTTCGGCCCACGCACTCCGATCCGACGCCCGCCTTTCATGCAAAGGAGGCATGCCAGAAGGGAGCATCCCAAACGCCACCCGCGCACGGGACCGGGGCCGATCGCCAGATGCGATCGCGTTTGCGGCCGGTGCGTGACCTGGCCGCCGTTCCCCGGTCCTCCGACCCAATTCGACAAGCTCGAACTGACAAGGAGATATATCGATGGAAACGACGGCAACAGAGGCACAGGCGACGCGAGTCGTCTACGGCGTGAACGATCTCGAACTCGATCTGGCGGGCCGACGCATAGCGGCGGTGTATCCGGTCCTCGAGCAGGTCCTGAACATCCCTCGCGAGGCGAAGGTGACCGTCAACGGCGGTCCGGTCGACGACGAATACGTCGTCCGCCCGGGCGACGAGATCGAGTTCCTCAAGAACGCCGGCGTGAAGGGCCAGCAGGCCTGAGCAACGTCGGTGGGCAAGCGGCGGGAGTCCGGATCCATTCGGCCTCCCGCCTCCAGCCCCGATGAGGAAAGGAGATCTCCGCCATGCCGCAGTTGCGCACCTACCTTCGGATCGAAGGCGAGCTCGTCAGCCACGTGACCGAGAAGGTCGACCGCGAGGTCGAGCTCTCGGCCCTCCTTGACGAGGTCGTCCGAAACCAGCCGATCAGTACCGGTCGGCTTCCCGCCAACACCCGGTTTCTCGTTCGCCTCGGCGAGCGCGAGGCATACGTCCTCGAGCAGCCGCCGATGCGGCGGGTCATCGAGTTCCACGCGAGCCAGCGTGCCGGATCCGAGCCGAACCAATACCGGCTCGCGCTCCCGTACGTGGTCTTCGTCGTTGGCGTCGAGGCCGGCCAGATCACGAGCCTCGCCAACTTCTTCCGAACAAGCCCGATCCGCTCGATCGACGATCAGCTCTCTCACTCGTGCCTGCCGAACACGTCGGACGACGGCGTCGTCTGCCTCGGCTCGGTGCGGGTCTCGGGCCGATCGGTCGGCGAGCGGATCGACGCCTTGATCGGCGCCTTCTGGGCGAGCCGCTTCAACCAGGACCTCCATCGCCATCCGCTGCCGTTCTCCGGCGGCTTTCGGAGCTGGGTGTCCCGGAGCCGAAGCGACCCGCTCGCGGCACTGTCCCTTCAATACGACCCCACCTGGCGGACGATCCGCCAGGTCGTGGCCTACATGGTCGGAGCAGCGCGAAGCCGACATCCCCGACTCGGGTGTCGCCGAGCCCGACATCTCCGAGACCGACGTCGTGACGCCGATCCCGGATGAGGGCCTCGTCGAACCCGAACGCCGGAGCCCGACGTTCCGCGCCGGCTCCGGAAGCCGAAGGAGGCGACGCTCATGCGTCAGCTGCCTGAGGCGTTTCGGTCGGTGTCGGCTCTCGAGCCCCGCGATCTCTGGGAGATGATCGGGCCCCGACTCGTGGACTCGGTCTACGAGCCCTCGATCGATCGGCTCGAAGTCCAGGCCCTCACGATCGCGGTCGCGACGCTTCGGGCGTCGGGTCGGCGAATGCGCGACGCACTCGTGTACGACACGCGTTCGTTCCACCGCCTTGAAGCCGCGGTCTTCCGGATCCCGGAGCGGATCGCTGGAGGTGAGCCATGTTCCCGATCGTTGAGGCCGGCTCGCCGGCCCTCGAAGGAACTTCGCTGCCGGCCTTCGTCGTCGCGAGAGACGGGCTGTATCTGCGCAAGCGGAGCCTGCTCGGACTCTCCCAGACGAAGGTCGACCGAGTCGCCCATCTTCCGCGCGGCAAGGCCATTTCTCGACTACCGGCTCCCGAAGCTCCCAGCGGAGCTCGATGGGCCAGGTCGTCGGGTTCTTCCGAGCGGTTTATGAGCGCCAGCAAACCGAGGCGATCGTCCTGCTCCTGTGGCGGGACGATCACTTCGAGCTGCTGGTGCCCTCGCAATCGGCGACGTCGGTCTCGGTCCGGCACAAGCTCGATCGCTCGAGCCTGCCGGCCGGGTCCCGACTCGTCGGCACGATCCACTCGCACGGCGCCTTCTCGGCGTTTGCGAGTGCGACCGACGAAGACGACGAGGCGGACCTCGACGGACTCCACGTCGTCGTCGGCGATCTCCTCCGGCGACGGCCATCGTTCTCGGCGGCGCTCGTCGTCGACGGCTATCGCTTCGGCGTCCGCCAGAGCCAGGTGCTCGAGCGGCCCCGGAGCGATCGTGCCGCCGCCCGACGAGTGGCTGGCGCGAGTGAAGGTGGCCCCGGCGCCACGGCGCAAGTCGTGGCCGAAGGCTCCGAGCGCTCACGCTGCTGCCCGGCAAGATCGAGCGTCGGGTCAGTCGCCAGATCGGCGACGGCTCGACGAACTCCTCGACGCCGCGGCAAGCCTTGCCGAGAAGCTCGGCTATCGGCTCCGCACCGATCTCGTGCCGACATACGGCACGACCGAAGGAGCGGCAGATGCCTAGTCGTTTCGTCCTGGTCGGTTGTGGCGGCATCGGCTCACAGCTGCTGGCGCCACTGGTTCGGTATCTCGTCCATAGCTCTCGCGAAGCCCTGCTCGTGCTCGTCGACGGCGACGTCTTCGAGCCCGGCAACGCGCTTCGCCAGGAGTTCCCGGCATCGGCCGTCGGCGCTAACAAGGCCGAGGCCCTCGCCGGCTGGGTCCGCGAAGCAGGTCTCGCCTGCCAGGCGGTCCCGCTCTATCTAGACGAGGCGAACGTCGGCGATGTCGTCCGAGAGGGCGACGTCGTCCTTCTCGCGGTCGACAACCATCGAACGCGAGCGCTCGTCGATCGCCACATCTGCAGCCTTGCCGAGGCCACGCTCATCAGCGGCGGCAACGACGAGATCGACGGCAACGTCCAGCTCGTCCGCCGGCGTAACGGCGTCAGCCTCGACGGCACCCTTTCGGAGATCCACCCCGAGATCGCGACCGCGACCGACGGTCCGGCGAGCGGCGAAGGATGCGCGGCACGAGCTGCCGAGCGTCCTCAACTGCTCGTCACGAACCTCATGGTCGCCTCCGCGATGCTCAACTGCCTTTGGGCAGTCTGCGAAACAGGCAGCGCCCCGTATAGCGAGGTCTACCTCGACGTCGTCCAGAACGCGGCCCGCCCGCGTAGCTGGTTCCGAGTCGGAGTGGACGCCGCCTGACGGGAGCGGGTTGTCATTTGGTGCACAGCGATCGGCCGGGCGCAAGTCCGGCCGATCTCAACTTCAGGAGTCGTTTCGTGGCGCACGAACAATCGGCGAACCCATTCCGGCCCGGCAACGGCGTCCTGCCCGCGTATCTCGCGGGGCGGGAGCGGCCGCTCGCCGAGTTCGACGCGTTCATCGCCGACAGCCATCCGCTTCACGCGAACTGGACCGTCACCGGCCTGCGCGGAACGGGCAAGACGGTGCTCGTCGAGACCGCGGCCGCCCGTGCAGAGGCCGCCGGCTGGCTGACCCTCGAGCGTGAGCTCGGGGAGCGACACCGCGACGACGCCCGGCTGGCTGAGGCGATCGAGGAGGACGCCGACGCACTGCTTCGCCGCTGCGGCCTCGCGGCCGCGCTCGAGCGATCCGTCGCGCACGGCGTCCGTCTGCTCCGGCCGACCAAGATCTCGGTCGCTGGCGTCTCGATCGAACCTGAGCCCGCTCACGCCTCGCTCGCCCGCGGATCGGATGCGCGATGCCCTCGTCCGCCTCTCCGACGCCCTCGCCGACTGCCGATCGGCCCGGCGCGCTTCTGCTTTACGACGAGGCGCATCTGCTGGCCGACGACCGCTCACGTGAGCGCTATCCGCTGTCGTCGCTCCTCGCGGCACTCGGCGCCGTCCAGCGCTCGGGCGAGCCACGGGTCCGCATCGTCCTGACCGGCTTGCCGACCCTGAGCATCAACCTGAAGCGCGCTCGAACGTATGCGGAGCGGATGTTCCGCCACGTCGTGCTCGCAAACCTCGAGCGCGGCGACGCATGGGACGCACTCACGATCCCGCTCGCCCGAACCTCGCGACGATTCGCGACCGCGGTCGTCGGTGAGATCGTCGAGGCGACCGGAGGCTATCCATACTTCCTGCAGTATTTCGGCGCCTACTGTGGCGAGCCGCTCCGGCCGATGAGCTGACTTCCGCCGTCTATCGGTCCCTCGAACCTCGCTCCTCCACGAACTGGACCTGGCGTTCTTCGAGGATCGGTTCGAGGGCGCGACATCCGGCGGAGCAGGCCGTCCTCGTCGCGATGGCGCGCGAAGCGAACTGCAGTCGATGTCGCGGACCTTCGCCGCGCGCTGCCCGGGCAGGCCAGCCTGGACACTCTGGTCCGCCGCCTCATCGAGCGGGCCTCCTCTATCGCGACCGGCAGGGCGCGTTACGACTTCGCTCTGCCGATGTTCCGCGCCTACCTCGGCAGGCGCGATCGCGATCGCACAGAACTTACAGATCTTGTAAGAGCTGTAAGATCCGACCCTCCACGCGCCGATGGCTAAGCCCGACTTCGGGCCCGAGCAGCCCCTTCGGAAGTCCCTGGAGGGTTCGCGGTCGCCATCATGCGACCACGGTCGGCCGGTGGCCAACGGACACTAAGGCATGGCCGTCGAGACGCGGAAGCAGGCGGCCAACGGCCGGGCCCTCCCGGGACGCGCGGTCAGGAAGTCGCTGCGCCGGAAGAACATATCCTCCCAGGTTGCCGCCGTTCGATCCGACGAGGCGAGTCGCCGTACTGTCTCTCGCCCGCTCAAGGTCCCGCACCCACACGATGTCAACGTCTCCACTGACCGCCTTGTTATGGCCCTGATGGTCATGGTCCAGCAAGCTCACCGCAACCGTCTTCGAGATGCTGGTACGCTCAAATCCGAGCAGCAAGCGGAGGAACGCGTGAAGGCGTTGCCAGCCCATGCGGGCGAATTGATCGGTCTCCGGGCAGCTCGGTGGTTCCGCGAGTCCACCACCGGGCAGTTCGACGCGTTCGGCCCGGACAGTCAGCGTGAGCAGCAGGACCGCGCAATCCGACAGTTCGGGTTGATCGACACGGGTATCGAGTGGTCCGTCGCGGCCTCAGGCTGGACCGAAGTCTGGTCAACCTCCGAGTTCAGGGACATGCTCGACAGGGCGGGTAAGGACTACCACGTTCTCGTGGTGCCTTACTTCAGTCGTTTCATGAGGAACATCAAGCAGGCCCTGATCTTTCGCGATGAGATGCACGCCCGGGGTGCGGCGGTCTACGTCTGTGACGAAGGCATCCTCTCGTCGGATGACCGAGGCTGGGATGAATGGGTGCGCGAAGCGCACGATGCCGAGGCATTCAGCCGGAAGCTGTCGCGCCGGGTTGGTGAGGGCTACGCAGCGAAGCGTCGCCGACTCGGAGTGCCCGGTGGTAACCGCCCCCCGCTCGGTTATAGACGCGAGAGAGACGATCCTGGAAGCCCACGGTCGCCTCAGCGGCTCGTGATCGACCCCGATAAAGCGCCGGTAGTCCTTCGAGCCTTTGAGATGTCAGCCTCCGGGCTGACAGACCGGGAAATAGCCACGGACCTCGGCCTGAAGTTGACGCACCTTCGGGAGATCCTCAAGAACCCCGTGTATGTCGGCATGCTGCGGACAGGCGAGACGTCCGGTGGGCCTGTCCTGGTGTCGCGCGAACTCTGGGATAAGGCGGCCGTGGTTCGTTCCCGATACGCCCGTCGCAACCGCGGCCCGGTGTCCCAGCGGACCTACCCGCTCGCGACCCTTCTCGTCTGTGCCGGCTGCGGCCGCCGCCTCACGGGGCACGTCGGCAGGTACCGCCACGTCGACGCCTGCGCAGCATTCAAGGCCGCCCGCCCCACGGAAACGCCGTGGAAGAGCCCGGGAGACGGCCGCATAAGGGGCGAGAGCTACAAGGCCCAGGTCTTCGACGACCTCGTCCCTCAGATCCTGGAGCATGTGCACGTTGGTGCCATGACGCTGACCCAGGTCATCGGCGGCCTGTCCACATCGCCTGACACGGCGTTCGCCCTGGCCCGTATCGAGCGTGAGCGGGAGCTTGCCGCTAGTCGGTTCCTGCGTGACCGGGATATGAAGACATTGGGTCAGACGATGACCCGTCTCGACGGAGAGGAGGCCGAAGCTAAGGCCTCCACGAAGAGTGTCGAGCCGGCGGAGGCTCTCGAATGGCTCCGAGATCTGCCCGCCCTGTGGGAGGCTGCCGACGACTCAGGACGGCGCCTCCTGACCGAGGCCATCTTCGAGAAGGTCGAGGTCTTGGGAGTCCAGTCGATGACAATCCATCCGACGCCGGAGGCTGACGCTCACGGCTGGTCAGATGCGTTCGGGTCTGCACCGCTGCTACTAAACGCGGGAAGAACGTTTAGTACTTATGGTCGGGGCGAGAGGATTTGAACCTCCGACCTCATCGTCCCGAACGATGCGCGCTGCCAAGCTGCGCCACGCCCCGACCGAAAGTGCCCGCTGAGGGCCCCGGAATGATAGCAGGGGAGTCGGGGCACCGGTAGTGGCCCGGCCGGCCCCAAAGGTCACCGGATCCGCAGCCCGGCCCACCATGCCCCTTCCCGCGACTTGCGCGATGATCGCCGCATGAACGAACCGCTGACGCTCGATCGGTTCTTTTCGGCCCCCCGACTCTCCGGCCTGAGGCTCTCGCCCGATGGCCGCCGCCTGGTTGTCGCCGTAACCAGACGTGGGCCCGAGGCCAACGAAATGCGCACCGCCCTCTGGCAGGTCGATCCGGCCGAAAGCGCACCGCCGCGCCGCCTGACGCGTTCGAGCGCCGGCGAATCGTCGGCCTGCTTCGCCTCGGACGGCGCGCTGCTCTTCACCTCCGTGCGGCCGGATCCGGACGCCAAAGCCGACCCGGACCACAAGATCGCCGCGCTGTGGATGCTGCCGGCCGACGGCGGAGAGGCGCGCCTGCTGCTCGCGCCCGACGGCGGCATCGAAGGAATTGCCGCCGCTCGCAGCGCAGGGGCGATCGCGTTCGGCTCGCCCCTGCATCCGTCGGCGACGAGCCTGGAAGAGGACGCCGCCCGAGCGAAGGCCCGCAAGGAAGCCGGCGTCGGCGCGCTGCTTCTCGAGGATTACCCGATCCGCTTCTGGGACCACTGGCTCGCGCCGAGACGGCAGCGGCTGTTCGCGGCGGCGCTGCCGGACGGACCCGAAGCGGGCCTCGAGCCAACGGACGTGACCGGGGACGTGGGCCCGGCCTTCCTCGAGTCCGACTTCGACATCTCGCCCGACGGCCGAACGATCGTGACCGGCTGGGCGGATTGGTCGAACCTGCCGGCGACTCCGGTGGATCTGGTCGCCATCGACGTCGAAACGCGCGCCCGGCGGACGCTCGGCTGCGGAGATTCCTCCATTGGCGGCCTGTGGTTCGGCCAGCCGAAGGTTTCGCCGGACGGTCGTTTCGTTGTTAGCACTCGCGCGACTTCCGGGACGCCCGACAAGGCTGGCGAGCGGACGATCTGGCTCTTCGACCTCTCGACCGGTGAGGGCCGCGATCTGACGCCCAGCCTCGATCTCTGGCCCGAGGCTCCGGTCTGGGCGCCGGATTCGAGCGCGGTCTTCTTCGTCGCCGATCGCCTGGGTTGGGTCGCGGCGTTCCGCGTCGACGTGGCGGACGGCCGAACCACATGTCTGGTTTCGGAGGGTGCGCTGACGGATCTGTGCCCCTCGCCGGACGGGCGGACCGTTTACGCGCTGCGAGCCACGATGACCGTGCCGCCGCGAATCGTGCGCTTCTCCGCCTCGGGCGAGAACCAGACGCCCGTGGAGTTGTCCCGAAGCATCGACGATGGCGAAGTGGCCGGGCGCGGTCGGGTCGAACGCCTCTCGGCGGCGGCGGCCGACGGCACCTCGATCGGGTCGTGGCTGGTACTACCGCCCGAAGCCTCGGCGGACAGCCCCGCGCCGCTAGTCGTTTTCGCCCACGGCGGGCCCATCGGGTCGTGGGGCGGCTGGCATTGGCGTTGGAACCCGCACCTTCTCACCGAACGCGGTTACGCGGTGCTCATGCCCGACCCTGCCATCTCGATCGGCTACGGCCAGCACATGGTCGAACGCGGCTGGGGTCGGTGGGGCGAAGCTCCGTACGCCGACATCCTCGCAGCGCTCGACTCGGCGCTGACCAGGTCGGACCTCGACGCGTCCAGAACCGCGCTGGCGGGCGGCAGCTTCGGCGGCTACATGGCCAACTGGGTGGCCGGCCACACGGACCGCTTCCGAGCGATCGTGACCCACGCCTCGCTCTGGGACCTGCGGCCGTTCCACGGCACCACCGACACGGGCGTGGAATGGGAGCACGAGATGGGCGACCCGTACCGGCGGCCCGACCTGTACGAGGTTCAGTCGCCGGCCGCCCACATCGGCTCCATCAAGACGCCAATGCTCGTGATCCACGGCGAGCGCGACTTCCGCGTGCCGATCGGGGAGGCGCTCAGCCTGTGGACGGACCTGAGCCGCCACGGCGTGCCGGCCCGTTTCCTGTATTTCCCCGATGAGAATCACTGGATCCTCAAGCCCAACAATGCGCGGATCTGGTACGAGACGGTCATGGCGTTCCTGGACGAGCACGTGTTGGGCAAGGAGTGGGTGCGGCCGGCGCTGCTGTAGGTGTCCGTAGGGGTCCGTCATGGTGGACGGCGGGGCGTCCCGGACCGAGCGCGGCAGCCTGGGATTGGTTCCGAGCCGGATTCGATCGAGTGCCAATTTGGGAAGTTTTGCCGATCCTGGCCCGAGCCCGGTACAAGTCTCGCCGGCCATATGAGAACATCAATCTCTCATCTGGCGCCGTCTCGGCCCGGGTCTTGCTGGCCGCCCGCTGAGTTCCATAGGTTTGGTTGCGACCCCTGGAGGAGGGGTCCTCAGCGGCGGTGTGGGCGTCTCGGTCCAGCGCCGTTCCACAAGGAGCGTTCCCTCAAGAAGTAGGAGTCGGAATGACTGCTCGTCAGAAAGCAATCGAGGCAATTTCGAACCACAAGGTTGCCTCCACCCAGGATTACCTCGAGAACGCCGGCGAGGACATCTACGGCGAGTACGTATTCCACGAAGGCGCGCAGCGAGAGTACCTGGCCAAGCCGGTCTTCAAGAAGCTGCGCAAGACGATCGAAGGCATCGAGCCGTTCGACCCGGCGATCGCCGACGCGGTCGCCCAGGGCGTCAAGGAATGGGCCATGGCCCACGGCGCCACTCACTACACCCACTGGTTCGTGCCGATGACCGGTGGCAGCGCCGAGAAGCACGACTCGTTCCTGAGCCCCAGCGGCGACGGCCAGACTCTCGCCGAGTTCTCGGGCAAGGGCCTCGTTCAGGGCGAGCCCGACGCCAGCTCGTTCCCGTCCGGCGGCATCCGCTCGACGTTCGAAGCCCGCGGCTACACCGCCTGGGACGTCACGAGCCCGATCTTCCTGCAGGTCGAGCCGAACGGCGTAACCCTGACGATCCCGACCGCCTTCGTCTCGTACACGGGCGAGGCTCTCGACCACAAGATCCCGATGCTTCGCTCGCAGGAAGCGCTCGGCAAGCAAGCCATGCGCGTGCTCAAGTGGTTCGGCAACGACACCGCCAAGCGCGTCTTCACCCAGATCGGGCCCGAGCAGGAGTACTTCCTCGTCGACCGCCGGCTCGCCGAGCAGCGCCCCGACCTCATCCTGACCGGCCGAACCCTCTTCGGTGCGCCGTCGCCCAAGGGCCAGGAGCTCGAGGACCAGTACTTCGGCACGATCCGAGAGCGCATGCTCGCGTTCATGATGGATCTCGACCGCGAGCTGTGGCGCCTGGGCATCCCGTCCAAGACGCGCCACAACGAAGTAGCACCGGCTCAGTTCGAGATGGCTCCGGTCTACGAGCCCACCTCGGTCGGGTCCGACCACAACATGCTCGTCATGAGCACGATGAAGCGGCTGGCGCATCAGCACGACCTGATGTTCCTGCCCCACGAGAAGCCGTTCGTCGGCATCAACGGCTCGGGCAAGCACAACAACTGGTCGATGGGCACCGACGAAGGCGAGAACCTTCTCGATCCCGGCCACACTCCGCACGACAACGCCCAGTTCCTCGCCTTCCTGGCCGCCGTCATCCGCGCCGTCAATGTCCATGCGGACCTGCTGCGCGCCAGCATCGCCGACGCAGGCAACGACCATCGACTGGGCGCCAACGAAGCTCCTCCGGCCATCGTCTCCGTCTTCCTGGGCGCGCAGCTCGAGGACGTCGTCGAGCAGCTGGAGAAGGGTGCCGCCTCCACCTCCAAGACCGGCGGGTCGATGGAGCTGGGCGTCACTACTCTGCCGGTCCTGCCCCGCGACGCGACCGACCGCAACCGGACCTCGCCCTTCGCCTTCACCGGCAACAAGTTCGAGTTCCGCGCGGTTGGGTCCTCGGCCCCGATCTACTGGCCGCAGACGGTCCTCAACACCGCGGTGGCCGACTCGCTCGAGAAGCTGGCCGACGAGCTCGACAAGCTCGAGCCCTGCGACTTCGACGGCCTGACGAAGATCCTGTCGGCGATCATCAAGGAGAACAAGCAGGTCCTCTTCGAGGGCAACAACTACGCCGAGGAGTGGCATGCCGAGGCCGCCAAGCGCGGGCTGCCGAACAACAGGAGCACGGTCGACGCTCTGCCGGCTCTCGCCACTCGCCAAGGCCAAGAAGGTCTTCTCGCAGTTCGGCGTCCTGTCCGAGCGCGAGCTCGCGGCCCGCGTCGAGATCAACTGGGAGCGCTACGTCAAGGTCTCGAACATCGAGGCCAACTGCGCGCTGGACATGGCCAAGACGATGATCCTGCCGGCCGCGGTGAAGTACCTCGGTCAGCTCTCGGCCGCGGGCTCCGTCGAAGGGCGTCGCCGCAGGTCACCGACGCGGTCAGCGCTCTGACCGACAAGCTCGTCGACGCGATCCACGCCCTGGAGCACGCGCAGCACGCCGCCCACGAAGCGGGTTCGCGTGCACGCCGAGGCCAAGGCGTTCCACGACGAGGTGATCCCGGCGCAGGCCGCCGTGCGGGCCGCCGCGGACGAGCTCGAGACCCTGGTTGCGGACGAGCTCTGGCCGCTACCGAAGTATCGCGAGCTGCTGTTCCAGTACTAGGAGCGGGGCCCGACCTCGGCCGAGCCACTCGCAAAAGCCCCTCCGGCGTCGGGCCGGAGGGGCTTTTCATTGCCCCCGGGCCCGCGCCCCCGGCTTGGCCTCCGGCTCCGGTTCGCTACCCGGCGATCTCGCGGGCGGCGCCCAGGCCCAGCTGCGATGTCGGCGCGCAGATCCTCGATGTCCTCGAGGCCGACCGAGATGCGGAGCAGGCCCGCCGCGATCCCGCTCGCGGCCAGGGCCGCCGCGTCGAGCTGGCGATGGGTCGTGGAGGGCGGGTGCGTGATGATCGTGCGGTAGCTGCCGAGCGAAGCCGTCCGCTCGGCCAGGCGCATCGCGTCGAGGAAGGCGCGGCCCGCCTCGCGACCGCCGGCCAGCTCGAAGGCCAGCATGCCGCCGGTGACGTCCAACTGCCGCTCCGCGACTTCGTGGCACGGGTCGCTCGGAAGCCCCGGGTAGTGGACCGAGTTGACGCCGTCCTGACCTTCCAGCCAGGCCGCCAGTTCGAGCGCCGTCTCGCTGTGGCGCTCCATCCGGATCGCCAGCGTAGGCAGGCCTCGCAGCACGAGCCAGGCCGAAAGCGGCGCCAGAGCCCCGCCGACGTCGACCAGGATCGGCCGAACCGCGGCGATGCGTTCGCGGCTGCCGACGACGATCCCCGCCAGCACGTCGCTGTGGCCCGACAGGTATTTCGTGGCCGAGTGCATGACGAGGTCCGCGCCCAGTTCGATCGGGCGGCACGCGTACGGCGAGGCGAAAGTGTTGTCGACCAGGAGCAAGGCTCCGTGGGCGTGGGCGATCTGCGCGAGGGCGGCGATGTCGGAGACGACGATGGTCGGGTTCGAGACCGTCTCGACATAGAGAATCGGCGCGGCCGTCCGCGCCAGCGCCGAATTCGACGGCCGCCAGGTCGGTTGAATCCACGAACTCGGTGGCGATCCCGAGCCCCGCCAGGACGCGGCTCATCAGGTCGCGGGTGGTGCCGTAGACCGCCTGAGTTGCGACGATCGTCTGGCCGGCACGGACGATCGAGACGATGGCCGCGTGGATGGCCGACATGCCCGTCGCAAAGGCCAGACCTTCCTCGGCGCCCTCGAGATCCGCTATCGCCGCGCCCAGGGCCGCCGTCGTCGGATTGTCGATCCGGCTGTAGGCGTAGCCGGGCACGGCACCCGTCAGGACATCGCCGAGCTCCGCTGCATCGGCCGTCGAGAACGTGGCGGCCAGGTAAATGGGCACGCTCGACGGAGTCTGGTCAACCTGGGGTACGCGGGTCGCCGCCCGGATGGCACGGGTCGAAAATTGGCTCATGGCGAAATGCTACAGGCCCGGGTGGCCTCCGTCAGGGCGATTGCCCCGGTCGGGGACCCGGTCCTCGCCACGTCGGGGCAGCGGCCTGAACCCCGGGGTTCCGAGGGATGTCCGGGCCGGCTGGGGGATTTCGGGTCCCACCTCTTCGTCGCCGTCGATATAGCCCACGACCCGGTTCTTGCCCATGCGCTTGGAGAGATACATGGCCTCGTCGGCGGCGATCATCAGTTCGTCTGCCGTCTGGCCATCGTCGGGGTACGAGACGACACCGATGGACAGCGACGTCGTGACCTGCGTTCCGGCGGCCTCGACGACAAGCTCGGTCACGCCCTGGCGGATCTTCTCCGCGACGATGTATGCGCCGCTCGATTCGGTCTCGGGCAGGAGTGCGACGAACTCGTCCCCGCCGTATCGGGCGGCGACGTCGATGCCGCGCAACCCGTCGCGGATGATCTGGGCCACGGCCCGGAGGACGACGTCGCCGTGGTAGTGGCCGAAGCGGTCGTTGATGGACTTGAGCCCGTCGAGATCCATCATCAGCAGGCAGAAGCCCCGCTTGAAGCGGCGACTGCGCTGGATCTCGCGCTCGACGGAGTTGAACAGGAAGGCGCGGTTGTAGAGATCCGTCAAGGAATCCAGCGTTGAGAGGCGGATCGCGGCGTCTCGCGTCCGCCGCTGCACTCTGGAAATCGCCATCCCGGAGTAGGAGAGCAGCACGAGCGCAGTCAGATTGATTGCGACGCGGGTCAGGGCCTCGCGTGCCTGCTCGCCGCTCAGCGGGCCCGTCACGGCGGCCACCCCGTAGGCGACCAGGGTCTCGAGGGTGAGCAGCCCGGCAATTGTTGGGGACGCGATCAGTGCCGCGCCGCCGACGAGCACCGGGTAGATCAGGAAGAACGGGCTCGCGGAGTTGCCGGTCAACAGCACGATCATCGTCAGGAAGACGATGGCGGCGCTGGCCTCGAGAACCATCCGAACCGTGCCGAGGTTGGTGGGCGGCATGATCTCGTGGACCACGAGCACCAGGATGCCGGCGACGATGAGGGTGAAGTAGATGGCGGGCTGGACCGGTTGCCAGAGCTGGCTCACCGAGACGATGAGCATCGTCGAGAGGATGAACGTCCAGGCCAGGACTCGAACCGCGCGGTTGTACGTCTCAGCCGCGAACGATCCCTGCAGCACGTCCTCCAGCTCGTCGTCGGTGGGCCGGCGGATCATCCGCCTGACGTCCTCGCCGCGAGTCTTGGGGCGGCGCGCCCTCACGAGCAGCCGGACGTGCTGTTGCTGCGCATCCGGGCTCGGCGGGGGAGCCTGGTCGTGGGTTGGTCGGTGCTCGTCTCGAGGCTTGCGGTCGATCTCGACGAACCGGCCGTAGAGCGGGCCCTTGCCCAGCAGGGCAGCCGCCAGCATAGCGGCGACACCCCCCAGGATGAGGATGGCCGCTCCCAGCGCAGGAATCAAATAGTCGGTAGCCACAGCCTCGCACGTGGGCAACTAGTGCGTTCGTACCCCGAACCCGGGCTCATCTTAGGGCCAGCGGCCTTGCTGTTGGCCTGTCATCGAAGTGACAACCGTTGCGTCTCGGCAACGGTTCGGCATGGTCTTTGGGGGGTCGGCTGGGCTGTTGGGAGGTATGGGTCGGTTGGGTGCGGTGGACTTTCGGATGAGGACTCAGCCTGTGGCGAACCGTCCCGGACGCTAGCATCGACCGATGGTCGCCTCCAAACTCAGTCGCGCCGATGAACGGCGTCTGGCCAGGGTGCGGGCCGCTCTGGGCGCCGCCTATCCGGAGCCTTCCGACCCCGTTCCGGCGGCCGTCGAAGTGGTGCGCGCGCCCGGCTGCGTAAACCTCATGGGCGAGCACACCGACTACAACGACGGCCTCGTGCTGCCCGTCGCGGTTGGACTCGAGACCTGGCTCGCTTATCGCCGACGGCGCGACGGTCTCGTCCGCCTCGCCTCGATCCAGGGCGGTTCCGGATGCTCCTTCTGGATCGACGACCTGGCGCCCGAACGGCCCGACCGAGCCGACGACTGCCCGGTCGATTGGGCGAAGCAGGTCGAGGGCATGGCCTGGTCCCTGCGCGAGGCTGGCCTCGCGGTCCGTGGCATCGACGGCGTCGTGGACGCACCGTCGGCGCCGGAGACGGGCCTCGGGTCCTCGTCGGCGCTCGAACTGGCGACGGCCCTCGCACTTCTAGGCGGCGGCCGGGGACTCGAGCGCCCGTCGCTGGCCGCTCTGGCTCAGCGGGCCGAACACGATTACGTGGGCGGGGAGAGCGGGATCATGACGCCGTACGCCGGCGCGTTGGGTGCCGCGGGCCGGGCGATACTGCTCGACTGCCGCTCCCTGGAGAGCCGCTACGTGACGCTGCCGTACGGCCTCAGCCTCGTTGTCTGCGACTCGGGCCGCCGGGCCGCGGGCAGATCGGCGCTGCTCGCCGAACGCCGCTCCGAATGCGGCCGGGCAGTTGCCCTCATAGCCGAACGGGTGCCGAGTATCGCCTCGCTGCGCGACCTGGACCGGGCCACCCTCCATCGCTACAGCCACCTCCTGCCCGACACTCTTGCCCGTCGCGCCCAGCACGTGGTCGACGAGAACCAGCGAGTCCTCACGACCGCCGGAGCCCTGGAGACTACCGATCTCGAAATGCTCGGGCTCGCCTTCGCAGCTTCCCACGAGTCTCTGAGGTCGCTGTTCGGCGTCGGCACGCCCGAGGCCGATGTGCTCGTCGAGATCGCCCTGTCGGTACGGGGCGTGATCGCAGCACGGATGACCGATGCCGGCAGCGGCGGCCTGACGGTCAACCTCGTGCTCGATGAGGCTGTGCCGGCGCTCCAGGCAGCCGTCGCCCGGGAATATCCGGCCCGCACCGGTCTCGATGCCCGGGTCTACCCGGTCGCCGTGGTGGACGGGGCGGGTCCGCTGGGCCTCGAGTTGTAGGCCGCCGCTTTCGGGCTCACGCGGCCGGGGCCGCGGCGCGATTGGCGCCGGCAAATCCGGCCAGGATCGAAGCCAATCGCTCGTACTGGCCCAGATAGTTGTAGACCTGCCCCGAGACGCGGATCAGCAGCTCGAACTGGGTGCTCTCGGGCAGATCGCCGGAATCCACGAGCCACGGGCTCGGCCAGGGCATCAGAGGAACCTCGAAACGGCGTCCCCGCAATGCCGACTCGATGGTCGCCATGCGGCTCAGCGCATCGGGGCGTGACCAGGGGCCGCCAGGAAGGAGGGCGGACGCCATCGACCCGACCATCTCGGCCGGGGCCGGCGCTTCGGTTCGCAGCGCCCCGCACAGCATTGCGCGCCCCGCGACGGCGAGTTCGTGGTTGGTCTTCATTGCCATCGGCCAGCCACCGGAGATCGTCTCGGCGATGCCATCGATGACGGCCGGAACGGTCAGCCAGGCGCTCGGGTCGAAGGTTCCGGTCCAGTCGAACTCTAGACGGAAGCGCGATCGGTCCATGCGGGTGTCGTTCGAGCCGTTCGATATCGCCAGCGGCTTGATGAGCGCCTGCCGGTCGCGCCGCACCCACAGAAAGCCCGTGCCCTTCGGTGCGCACAGCCACTTGTGTCCGGACCCGGCGTAATAGGCGGGGGCCAGCTCGGCGATCCGGAGCGGCAGCATCCCGGGACCGTGAGCCCCGTCCACGAGGACGTCGACGCCGCGCTCGGCAAGGGCGGGAACGAGCCGCTCGAGCGGCAGGACCAGGGCCGTGGGGCTGGTCACGTGCTCTATCACCGCCAGCTTCGTCCTCGGCGTAACGACGCTCATGATCGCTTCGAAGGCCTCGTCCGGCGACGCGACGGGAAACGGGATGCGGGCGATCACAACCTTCGCGACGCTGCGGGCGGCGGCATAGCGGAGCGCGTTCAGGCTGGCGTTGTAGGCGTGGTCGGTGGCGATGACCTCGTCCCCGCGCTCGAACTGGAGCGAGCGCAGCACGGTATTGATCGCCGTGGTCGTGTTGGTCATGAGGGCCAGATCGTCTGCGTCCACCCCGACGTACGAGGCCAGCTCCGAGCGTGTCCAGTCCAGCAGGTCTTCCAGCTCGCTCGTGAGGAAGCGCGCCGGGTGTGCCTCGAGCTTGCGCCGCCAGCCTTGCTGGATGTCCAGGATGCCGCGCAGGCAGGCTCCGAATGAGCCGTGGTCCAGATAGGTCACGGTCGGGTCGAGCGCCCAGTCCGCGGGCGGCGAGGCGGATCGCGCGAGTTGTGCCGAATTCTCGTTCACCTGCGCGATGCTCCCTGCCGTCCCATTTGGGTTGTTGGATAGGGCGTCCCGGCCGCTGCCTGAGGTCCGCCGGCGCACTCCCTGGCCCTGTTGGAGAGGGATCGGTTGGTGTGCTCGGCGGCGCGAGCGCGGCCGTCCCAAAGGGCAACCGGAGTGTCCGGGGCTCCCATCCTTAGGGGTATTGCGGCCCTCCGAATCGCGGCGTACGGTGGGTGGGTCTATTCTGAACCCCGGCCCTGGAAGGGGATGCGGACGGCGATGACGGCAAAAGATAGGCGACTTTATCGCGAAGATGACGGGATTACTCCGTCGACTGCCGAACTGCCAGATGGCGCGTCGAACCTCCTATTCCGACCGAGGGCAGGTAATTGCGGAGGCGACACTCGAGCTGGCAGATCCGCGCGGTAGGGATAGGGTGCCCTGACCGCATCAAGCAACGCCGGACCGGCGCCATCGGCGCCGGTCTTGTGCTATCCGGGCTTGGTTGCGAGCTCCGGAAGCACCAGTTTGTTGGCGCGGGCAATCTCACCGAGCAGTCGCGCCGAGGGCTTGACCGTGCGCTCCTGGGTCGTGCGGTCGACGGCGATCAGGCCGAACTTCATTCGATAGCCCTGGCCCCATTCGAAGTTGTCGAACGCGCTCCAGTGCGTGTATCCCCGCAGCGGGACTCCGTCGGCGATGGCCGCGTGCAGCGCAGTCAGGCCGTCCCTGATGAACTCCACCCGCTCGGCGTCATCGTCGGTGGCGACGCCGTGCTCCGTCACGATGATGGGCTTGCCGGGAGCCAGTTCCGCGGCTCGGCGCACCGCCGCCGCGACGGCCTGAGGTCGGAATTCCCACGCCATCTGGGTTCGGCGCACCGGCGTGCCGTCCAGCTGCTTCAAGGGCCCGCTCTTCTGCCGAGCGCGGGTGGAGGCGGCGAGCCTGGCCTCGAGCGCCGGCACCGTCAGCGCCAGCCCGAGGACGTTGCCGATCACGAGCGGCAGGTCGACGCTCATGCGGGTGTAGGTCTGGACTCCGACAAAGTCGTCGTCTTTGCCCGCGTCGAAGAACGCATCCTCGTTCATGCGTCGCAGGTACTTCATGACGGGTAGCCCGCCGGGCGAGGATTCCCACTCGTGCATCGCGTGGGTCTGGCCGACCATGGCGTCGGGCCGCAGCTCTTTGATCACTCCGCGGCCGCGGCGATGAGCCTCCTGGAGAGTCAGGCTGGCCTTTTTCCAGTTCGCGACGCCGGTGACGGCCGGCGGGAAAGTGAATCCTCGGAAGTAGCCGCCGAGCGCCACCATGCCCGGCTCGTTGATGGTGCAGTACCAGCCGACGTTGTCCCCCAGCGCTTCCACGACTCTGCGCGTGAACCGTGCGAAGAGGGCCGGCGTGGTAGGGGCCAGCCAGCCGCCCTGCTTGGCAACCCACAGCGGCAAGGTGAAGTGGTTGAGCGTGACCATCGGCGTTAGCTTGGCCTTGCGGACGGCTTCCACGACCCGCCGGTAGTGGTCGAGCTGGGTTAGGTCGAACGAACCTTCGGTGGGCTCGATCCGGGCCCACTCCACCGAGAAGCGGTAGGTGTTGAAGCCGAGCTTGGCGAGCAGGGCGATGTCCCTGGTGTAGCGCTTGTAGTGTTCGATCGCCGAGCCGCTCGGCTCCTGGCACGGGCTGTCCGGCCGGTTTTCGAACTCCCACCAGTCGCTGTTCGAGTTGTCCCCCTCGACCTGATGGGCTGCGGTCGCGGTGCTCCACATGAACCCGTCGGGAAAAACAAATTCAGTCACGCTGGGCAGGATAGCGGCTGGCGAACCGTGCCGCGGCGAGTCTCCGCCGCCTCATGCCGGCATGTTGAAGTCGATGTTGCGTGGCGGCACCGCCGATGTGTCGAGAGGATCGCTCGGCGATCCCCGGTGGCGGGCCTTGCGGCGGCGCGGGATACTCGCGAGGTGGCAGACGAGCAGCAGACCCAGCTCGATACCAGGGCGAGCTGGCGTGCGTGGCTCGCAGAACACCACGCCGCTGCGTCCGGCGTCTGGCTGGTCACCTGGAAGGCGCGGAACGGTCGCCCGACCATCTCGTACGAGGAGGCGGTCGAAGAGGCCCTTTGTTTCGGCTGGATAGACGGCCGGGCCGCCGGCCTCGACGACGAACGCACGATGCTTCGCTTCTCCCCGCGGCGTCGCGGTGGGACATGGGCGCGGTCCAACAGGGAGCGCGTCGCGCGGCTCGAGGCTGCCGGATTGATGACCGAAGCCGGCCGGCGGGCCGTGGACGCGGCGCGTGCCGACGGATCGTGGACGCGGCTCGAGGCCGTCGAAGCGATGGTCGTGCCCGACGACCTGGTCGTGGCGCTGTCCGCGAAGCCCGGCGCCCGCGAGCATTTCGACGGGTACTCGGCGACCCGCCGAAAGGGGATCCTCCGCTGGATCGCGTTTGCCAAACTTCCCGCGACCAGGGCGGCGCGGATCGCCCGGACCGTGGACGCGGCCGAGCGTGGCCACGACCCCTTGTCCCCCCGGCAGCAGCGCGACTGACGTCCCGGACGCGTTTCCGCCTGCCTCGCTCCGACACCACGCCCTGCCCGCAACCGTCATCGGCTACGCCGACCGACCGCACCGACCGAGGGGAACCATGACCGACCGATCGCCGACGCCACTCCCGCCGCCGCCGCCACTCCTTGTCGCGCCAGCTCCACTCCCCGGACTGCCGACGAACCTTCCGGCCCGGCACCGGGCGCGCCTCACCCGAGCCGCCGCCCTCTTTGCCCTCGCCGCCCCCGTCTTCTGGGCCGCGATCCTCGGCCTGGAACTGCGCCAGGCCGGAGTGAGCCATTCGCTCGTTTCGCGCCCCGAGCGAATATTCGGTCCCGGGCCGGGCCCTTTGCCGCTCTATGCCTGGCTGGCCTTGCTACTGATCCCCAGCGCGATCTTCGCCCGGCGTCTGGAGCACCGCCGGGTCGCGGCAGCCGCGTTCGCCGTCGCCGCGATCGCCTTGCTGGCGCGCGCGGTCGTAGCCGCCGCTTCGACGGATCCGAACCTCTATCAGGTCAGCCAGCTGCGAGGCCTCGCAGCCGAGGCGCTTCTCCTCTGCCTGCCCGCGGCCCTGATGCTGTTCGCCCTTGCCGCCGGCCGGCGAGCTGCCACTATGCGCTGGCTTTCCGCCGCCGCGTCCGTCGCGATGATCTGGGCGGCTGTGTGGACCGTTCAATGGAGTGTCCGCTCCGGCGCCCTGCAGCCGCAGTTGTGGGCGGTCGAGCCTGTCGAGGGCGTATTCGCGGGCTGGACCGTGGCGATGGGTGCCTGGCTCCTCGGTCGGCCGCGGAGGCTGGACCACGTCCGGCTGCCTCGCCCGGCGATACCGTCACCCGGCGCGAAAGCGGCGCTCGCGCTGGCGGTCGTCGCGATCGCCGGCGTGGTCGTCAGCTCGGCCGGCTACGTAGCCGCCGTCGGGCCGACCATCGCCGCCCAGCTGACCGGCCGAACCCAGGTGGCGACGATCCGAGTCGGCGGCTTCGACCGTACCTACCGCGTCCACCGGCCATCGCAACTTGCCGGCGCGCCGGGACTCGTGATCGTGCTGCACGCGGTATTCGGCAGCGGCTATCTGGCCGAGTCGAGCACCGGTTTCGATGCCCAGGCCGATCGGCTCGGCTGGGTGGTTGCGTACCCGGACGGAGTGCTCGACGGCTGGGACGCGTTCGGCGACACTCCGTACTGGGGCCGCCACCCGGGCGTCGACGACGTCGCCTTCGCCGGTGCTCTCATCGATCGTCTTTCGGCCGAGAACGGGCTGGACCCCGACCGGATATACGTCACGGGCTTCTCGCGCGGGGCGATGATGGCTTACCGGCTCGGCTGCGAGCTGTCCGGCCGCGTGGCCGCCATCGCGCCTGTGTCGGGGAACATGGCGACGGCCTCGGGCAGCGCCGACGTGCCGTGCCGCACGACGAAACCCGTCTCGGTGCTGGCGATCCACGGCACGTCCGATGGTTCGATCCCGATCTCGGGCGGGCACGTGGACATCGACTACTCCCCGTTCTGGGACGTGATCTCCCGCTGGCGAGCCTGGGACTCGTGCGCGGGCACCGGCGCGATCTCGGTGGACGGCCGGTCGACGACCACCAGCTGGACGTGCACTGGCGGATCCACGGTTGCGGCGCGGGTCGTGGACGGCGGAGTGCACGCGTGGCCGGGCGCAGTGGCGCCGCCGTACTCTACGGCGGCACCCGCCGACGCGTTCGACGCCGCGCGTGTGATCGCCGACTTCTTCGTGGCCCATCCACGAGCACGGGCCGCTACGGCAGGGTGAACGAGTCCAGGAAGCGGTCGATGTCGGGCGAGCCGGCTTCGGCTACCGTGTAGTCGGCTTCGACGACGTAAGCTCGATCGCCGTCGATGCAGGCAATCGCCTTGACCGACGTTCCCGGGAGCGCGGACTCGAACTGGCGGCACGGGCGTCCGTTGATCTGACGGTTCGAGACCGAGCCGATCGTCGCGGAGGCGGCCTGCTCCATGCTGTCGAGGGCCTCGGTCGGGATCAGGCTGATCGTGCCCGTCGGGTAGTCGTAGTAGGTCACGACGAATGCCAGGGCTCCACGTTCGCCGGACTGGAACGCGTCGCCTGAGATGACGAGGCCGCTGTGGACCGCGGGGGCGATCGGACTCTCCAGCGGCGTCACCGGCATGGCGACCGTGAAGCTTCGATCGGCCGGTTGGTACTGGATCCACTCCGGCGTCGCCGAAGCCCGTGCGTACACGGCTCCGAGCGGAAGCGTCACGGCCACGATGGCGAACACCGCCAGCAACGCCGGGACTCGCGTGACACGGGCGCGCTGCGAGCTGGTCACCAGTTCGATCGCCGCTGCGGGCTGGCCGCGGCGGGCCAGTTCACGAGCGTCGGCCAGCCGCTGCATTTGCCGTACGACGGCGATTGCCAGGATCGCATCGGCGAAGGAAAGGATCGCGGTGAAGGACAGGAAGGCCATGATCGCCAGACGATCCACACCCGCCGTGGAGTTCTGGTTCGACATGAGTGAGAAGCTACCCACCTCGCCCGCGATGGCCCCGAGGATCCAGAGTGCCCACCACGTCTTGATCACGCGCCGTCCCGACTTGCTGGCGAGAGGCGCAAGAAGCCGATCGTGCAGCTCGATCACGATCTGGTACGGCCGGATCAGGTTGTAAATGGGAATGAACCAGGAGACGACCGCCATTCGTGGAGACGAAATGCCGTACCCGGCGCCGAGCTCGACGCCGTTGCCGACCGATCGCCACAACCAGCGCATGAAGGCGATGGCGCATATGACGCCGGCCGCGAGGCTGGTCAGTGCGAGCAGGACCACCAGGCGGTTGTAGGAGGCGACATCCGAGTCGAGCGCGCGGGCGGTGTTCAGCCTGCCCTGTAGGTCGACGCCGTAAACGTAAATGAGCGCTCTCAGCAGGGCCACGATGCCGGAGACCACCAGCATCACGGTGACTATCGATGCCAGTTTCCGGGCAGGGACGAACCTGGCCGGAGCGGCGTACATGCCCGGGGGCGTCCAGTCCGAGCCGGCCTGGGGCGAAGCGACGGCAGCCGCCTCAGACTCCCAGGAGATCGGGGGCTGCCAGACAGCCGGTTGCGGCGCCGCGGCCTGCCATGGATTTGGCTTCCATGGATTTGGCTGCCAGCTGCCCGGCTGCGCGGGGAAGGCGCCCGGGGGAGTCGCAGCCGGGTCCCAGTCGGGTCGCGGGGCCTCAGGCCGTCCGGCCTCGACCGTCGTGTCGTCGCGCCGCTCGCCGAGCTGGTCGTCCATCGAGCCCCCCTGGCCGCATGCGCTCGCGATGCTTCGAGCCGCGAGCAAACCCGCCCCTCTGGTGGCGCCGATTATGCGCTCGCGCCGGCTCGCCCGAAGCCCCGCAGACACCGAAATGGACTTCAACCCGACGTCTGAGGCAGGCCATCTGAGCCTGGCTGTGCGCCCGCAACCGCCCGACCGTCGTTACGGTCGAGGAATAACCGTCAGTACCCGAACGATGTAGATGAGGAACTGTTCCATGTAGTTGGTGAGAAACGCTTTGGTGGATTCGTCTGCGACCTCGCCATCGCCGGGGAAGATCTCCGGGGAGTACCGGATGTAGGCCTCGGGGGCTGTCATCTGCCGGGCGTTGCAGAAGCTGAGCACGCCCCGCAGGCTCTGTTGGGCCATGGCCGTACCGATCTGCCCGCTCGATGCCCCGATCACGGCGGCCGCCATCTGGTCGAAGGAGTTCTGACCCCACGGCCGCGAGGCCCAGTCGATGGCATTCTTGAGCGCCCCGGGAATGGAGCGGTTGTACTCGGGGGTGACGAACAGGATTGCGTCGGAATCGGAGATCGCCTTTTTCAGCGCCCTGGCCTCCGGCGGAAAATCGGCGTCGTAGTCCTGGCTGTACAGCGGCAGATTCCCGATCGGAATCTCGGTGAACTCCATCTCCGCTGGGGCGAGGCGGATCAGCGCCTTCGCGAGTTCGCGGTTGATCGACGTCGAAGAGAGGCTCCCAACGAAGTAGCCGACCTTGTAAGTGCTCATGAATGCCCTTTCTCCCGGGTTGCCGATCGAAGTCTCTCACGGAGGGGCCGATCGGACGTCGGACCGACGGTTACATCAAGGCTCCCCGCGGCGTCGATGGAATGCCACCTGGTCGCAGACCTTTGATGGGTATCCCGTCGAGGGAGGCGTGCTGCTCCAGATCAACGCCGATGGCACGGTCGCGCAGTTCTACAAGGAAATCGGACCACGCGCACCCAATCCGGCCAAACTGATAACCCGAGCTCAGGCGGAGAGCTCCGTCGGGTCCAGGTCGAACGCTGCGACGATCGAATGAGACAAGGCCGGTACCGACTCATACCATCTCGTCTGGCGGCTCGACTATGGGGTCAACGACCCGGCGGCCGGCAAGTATCCGTGTTTCTCGGATGTTGATGCCGGAACGGGCGTGGTGCTGCAAACGGGCTGTATTTCGTGAGCGTGTCGTTCAAGCGGGACAGAGCGGTGAAGGGGATCGGATGAGGCTGAGGGGCAGACACGGAAGGGCGCGGCGACTGCTTGAAGGTTTGTCGGCTGCTGTACTCATTGGGCTGACCGCGGCCGCCTGCGCTGGAGCGACCCCGAGCGCGAGCTCGATCAAGGTCGCACCGTCGACGTCCGCGTCTGTCGCTTCGTCGCTGGCTCCAACTTCAACCCCGAGCTCGCCTCTTCCCAGTTCGGACACTCGTCCGATGCTGCCGCTCGGAACAGCCCGCGACTACAACCAGCCATATCAACCGTGTTCGCCCGCATTGCTTCCAGCAATCCCGATCGGCGGCCCCATCGTCTCCCAGGCGTTCGAGATGGACGACCTTCAGGCACAGCAGGAGCGGGCGGCCGTGGGCGAGCTCGTGAACTACAACTGGCGAGGTCACCAGCCGCTCGATGCCGAGTCACTCCGGGTCACCGTGCCGCCGACCAGGGCGACGCTTCGGACGAGCCCCGGAGTTCGACTGATGGTCGATGGCGGCGGTGGAGCATGTATCGCGGAATGGCGAGTGTCGGCGCGAGAGCTCGAAGGCTTCGACGGCCAACAGGAGTCGGGCAACGCGTGGCGTGAGTTGGGCTCAGGTAAGGGGCAGGGCGATGCCGTCGTAGTCGACGGTCTGTCTGCTGGGGAATGGATGCTCCACATCCATCTGATGTTTGGTCCCGACGGGTCGGCGGAACGGGATTCGACGGACAGTTATGCGCGTGTTCTCGCCGGGAGCGGTAGTCCTCGCTCTGCAGAGGTTCCCGCACCCGTCCTCGTCGCCGCCTGTAGTGAAAAGCTCACCACGCGCACGACAGCGCCCAACATGGTTCTGACCACGGACGGGACGGTCTGGACGCCAGGCCTGCTCGGGGTGGCGCATGGGTCCGGCAACACGGTTCCGGACAAGATGCCTTCGCCCGTCGTGGAGATCGCGGCAGGCTCTCTCATCCGTGTCAGGACGGCCGACGGTAGTTGCGGCAACGACTGGAGTGGCGCGATGTTCTCGCCGGTGTCATACGATCTCGCCGCGGCCTTCGGCGGAGCCGGGCTGGAATACAACGACGGGACCGATCCGAATGCGCCGACGCTCCAGCCGCTCGGCGGCCTCAACGCTCTCGCCCCGGCTCCCGGCGAGTGGCTGTTCAGCGTCGTGTTCCTCTTCGGGGATGCGACCGCCGCCACCTACTATTGGCGTATCTCCGTCCGCTGACGCTCGTGAACCCGAGTCTGGAGCTCGCCGGCTAGTTTCCTGATTGGGGCACCAAGCCGACTCCTTGAGGCGTCCACTTGTGGGTATAAGTTCGGCCGCTTGATGTCAGAGGGGGGGCTGCGCGGCCGCATTGACGACGGAGGGGTGAAGCATGATCAGACGCGAAGCAGCCCGGATGGCGCCGGGTTTTCGTGCGAGTCTCTCGGCCGTTGCGAGCCTGCTCGTTGCTGTTGCGCTAGCGGCGTGTTCAGGCGCAGGTGCGACGCCGTCGCCGACCCGCAGCCCGAGTCCGACACCCTCGATCAGTGATGAGACCACGGGCACGCCCCGGAGTCACACAGAGGCTCCGTCGGCCACCGCAACGCCTTCCCCAGTGTTCACCCCGACAGGCTCGATGAGCGTCGGTCGGTCGCGGCACACCGCCACTCTCCTTCTCGACGGACGCGTCCTCATCGCCGGTGGTCTCGCTCCCAATGGCGACCAACTCTCCTCGGCCGAGTTGTTCGACCCCAAAACCGGGAAGTTCAGCCCGACCGGGTCCATGACGGTCAAGCGGGACAGTCAGACAGCGACGCTCCTCCACGACGGCCGCGTACTAATCGTCGGAGGCTTCGACGCGGCCAACTTCCCTGGCGCAGGAATTGCCGTTCCTGGCCAGGGGACGCCCAGAGGTCCCTGGATCCGGCCTTCCGCCGAGATCTACGACCCCAAGACGGGCACTTTCAGCGAGACGGGTTCCCTGCCCACCGGCCGCATGTACTACACGGCGACGCTGCTCCAGGATGGCCGTGTACTGATTGCCGGGGGTAGCGTTGGGCCAGGGCCCGGTGCATTCGCGACCGCCGAGCTATTCGACCCGAGGACCGGCAAGTTCAGCGCCACAGGGTTGATGAACACCGCTCGCTTCAGCCAGACAGCTACGCTGCTTTCCGACGGCCGGGTCCTCCTCGCCGGCGGCGACAACACAGACTCCGCCTTCTCGTCCGCGGAGTTGTACGACCCCGCGACTGGGAAGTTCACACTCACAGGCTCGATGTCGATCGTCCGGTCCGACCACTCGGCGACTCTGCTCGCCGACGGTCGCGTACTCGTCGCCGGTGGATTCGATGGAACCAACTACTACGAGTCGGCAGAGATATACGACCCGAAGACGAGCACCTTCGATGGAACCGGCTCAATGACGACCCAGGAGATGGATGCAACGAGCATGCTGCTCGCCAACGGCCAGGTCCTTCTCTTGAACGGATCCACCACGGCCGAGTTGTATGACCCGGCGACTGGCGCGTTCAGCACGACCGACTCCTTGCCTGTCGGTCGCGTGGACTTCACCGCGACTCTGCTCAAGAACGGCAGCAGCGTCCTGATTGCCGGCGGGACGACGAACGACTCGGTCGGTCAGTCCGAGGATCTTGCCACCGCGGCGCTATATCGACCTGGTGGCTGATGCCCACCGGCCTTTACGCCGAACTGACCTACGGCGACGGCTCGTTCGCGAGAAGGAGCGGCTTCGTATGGCTCTCCGCTTACCGCGTGGAGGCCGCGTTCGCCCGGCTTGACCGGTGGCGAGGCTGTCTCGTTGCCAGCGAGGAAATCGAGGCGGCAGAGTGGATCGAGGTCGCCTGCCTCTCCCGTGCTTCGCTGGGGCCGCGAGTCAAGTCGACGTGATCGGGCTGGGCTACGGATTGGCGGGTAGCGTCGTGACCGGCACAGCCGTAGAGACGGGCGGATGAGCGGGCCGAGGTGCCGTCGCGTAAAGGACTGCTCCGAGGAGCACGACTGCCAGAGGCAGCAGCCATCGTCGCCTGTGCTGTCGGTGTGGCCCAGGAAGCACCGCAACGTTCCCTGCGGTCCCTCGCAGTAGTCGCCGGCTCATCGTCCCATTCTCGCGACGCCACCGCCCAACGAGATCGCCCAGAACACTGTTCCTGCCCCTTCCCTCATCAGCCTACGAAGGAGATCGGCGCGACGACGTAGGGGAACCCTACTCCGAGGGTCGCCACGATTATGCAGCGGTTCGCGCAAGTCTCGACTGTCGCCGATGGGTACTTGATCGGGGCTTTCGCGCTGACCGTGAAGTTCGAACTGCCGACTCGAGAATCGTCGGTGACCAGGAACAGTTGGCCGGCGAGTTCCCTGCCGCATCCGATGGAAGTGGCGTCGGCGGCCGAAGCGCACTCGGAGATCCAGACTTTGCCGCCAACTCCGAACCCTGTGACTCGCACTTCGACGGTTTGCCCGTCGGTGAGATGACTCGCCGGACTGACCGTCAGCGTTGGATGATCGACGGTCAGAGCGGGAACGGATTGGTCAGAAGGAACCGCTGTCGCGGTAGCCGTGGGCGAGTCAGACGCAATCGGCCAAGCTGTCGGGAGTTTCGAGATCGATGTGCCGTCCAGGACGATGAGCTCAGAGGGCACATCACCGCCGCCCGACACGACAGCCACCGCCGATCCGCGCCAGGCGGGCGATCCGATCGAACCCTCGAACGAAGTGATCGTCCGATCAGTTGTCGAGTCGCGGAGTTCGATTGTCTGGGAATCACTCGACAGTGGATCTCTTGGAGACAGATATCGGGTCCCATCGGGCGATCGAAGCCCCGGAAGTCCAGGAAGGTTGATCTGCGAAACCGTGCCGTCGTTTGCGACAGACAGGGCCTTGTTCCCCTGAAGCGTGAGATAGACGAGCGACAGCGGCGAAGACATAACGCCCATTGCCGAATCGGCGACGGGTCTGACGCTCCCCTTGTGCTCGTCCCACAGATAGGCCCGGAAGGGAGTCCCCAGCAGGCCGCTTGGCAGACTCGCGTCATCGGCGGTCGCAAGGACGAAGATAGCCGGATTGGCGGTCGGCCCGACGACGACGTAACCATGAGGGACCGCGTGAGTCGTGACCGTACTGAAATCGGGTGCCACTTGATCGAGCTCATTTGCACCCACCACGAGATAACCACCGCCGGACGTGGGGCGAAAGCCGTCGGACCCCCACCCGTTTGCAGCCGTGCTCGGCCTGGCCAACTGCGCCACCTTGCCGCCGACCGAGACCACGACTACGCCCGTGGTGGTCGGCGCGATCACCGACTGACCGTCGGACGCGATCTGGAAGTCCAAAACGGTCGGGTCGAGGATGGCGTCGGTACGCCAGATCCCTTCACGCGGATCGATCGAGATGAGTCTCTGCTGAGACTCGTCACAGCCGCCGAAATGATCAGCTAACACGACGACCCGCGGGCCGATCCAGCCCACGGCTGCGTAGTTCGTCGTGTCGGTCGTCGCGCACTTGGCGGCACCGAGAGTGGGCGTTGCGGACTCCGTAGACGTCGCGCGAGCCTCGAGACTCGATGAGACGGGAGTTGCCACCGCGGATGCTGTCGCCGAAGGCGTGGATGGGGCCGTGGCACAACCGAGAACTATGATCAAGAGACTGATACTCGCCACCCAGCTAACACCTGGTCGCAGTCGCATCTCTCGCCCTCGATATCCCACCCGCCCGTCAAGTACGACGGCGCGACGTGAGACGACCAACTGCCAGGGTTGGTGACTCGGTACCCGGCGGGAGGGTGGTGGAGCCGGCCGACCGAGGTGGTGGTGGGTGGTTGGTGGTGGTGGTGGGGTGGTCGGGGCGGTGGGATTCGAACCCACGATCTCGTGCTCCCAAAGCACGTGCCTTGCCGCTAGGCCACACCCCGACGATTGAGCGTCGACATGGACAGGATACTCGACGTTCTGGCCTCTCAGGCTGGACCTTCGGCGCTTCCCCGAGTCCCGAGACTCGTGCACTCTGATCCGGTTGACCGCGGCGCGGATAATCGACCGCGAAAGGCGGTCGAGCAATGAGCAGACAGAGCCTGTGGCTCCTTGGAGCGGCGCTGGGAACCGCGACCGTTCTGGCGTCGGCCCTGATGTTCCTCGTTGCGGTCGCCGTCGCGTTGTTCATCGTTCCGCTTGCCCGGCGACCTGGCGGCCTGGCCGCCGTTTCTGGCGAGTTGATGGCCTTTGGCGCTCTCTGGTTCGCCTTGACCGCGCGAGAATCGGCGGCCGGCGGCACGCTCGACAACGCGACGTTCTGGGCGGCGGTCGGTGTTGTGCCTCTGCTGATGGGAGTCGCGCTCCTGATCTGGGTTCTTGCCGCGCCAGGCCAGCGGAGCAACCACGCGAGCTGATCGGGTCGGTTCAGCCCGCCTCACCCGGGCGCACTCCCGAAACGGACAATCTCGGACGCGCGCGGGTCACGGTTTGGGTGTCACCGAGACCGGGCGTCCCTGGCGCACCTCGAGGACGGTGCGAGTGCCCAGCGGCGCGGCCAGTTCCACGTCGGCCGTGCGAAGGGCGCCGACCGCGGTGCATGCCCCGAATCCCATGTGGCGGTGCTCGGTGACGATGACGACGACTGCCAGGTCCAATTCCACGGCCTCCGCCGTGTAGTCGGCGCCACACCCCCCGGCATCTTCGGGCGCGCCGGTGAAGCCGACCGTGAGTTGCCGCCCTTCGGGCGTGCCGGTCGCCGAGTCGATCGAGATGCCCACGGGCGGGTCGTCGGGATTCCAGGTTGGAAATGCGGGTGCCACCGCTCGCGCTACGGCGACGCGCGTCACGCGGACGGCGGTGCCCTGCAGAGCGAACTCCCAGACGGGCGCCACGGCCGGCCCGCGGCTGGTCTGCACCGTCCCGGTAGCGAGCCGCGCCGCGGTGACCCGCAACGCCGTGCAGTCGGTGCATCCGGACCCACCGGCGTCCGCCTTGACGGCCGAAAAGGCGGCCTGCGCCGACATCAACCGCACGGTCGTCGTGGCGCCGTCCTGCCAGCGGAGTTCACCATCCGGGGGCGCGTCGTTCGGCAGGCTCACGTCCGACTCGATCTGTCCGCTCATCAGCGCGATCTTGTTGTTGTCCCCGACCGCCAATTCCCAATCGCCGACCTGCGAGGTCAACTCGCCCACGGGAACGAACGCCGATTGCGCGCCTCCGGACGGGCGGCCGCGGCCCATCTGTCCAGATCTGCCTGGGCCTCCTGGCGGAGTCTCGCCGTGTCGTCGTTCGCCGGCACGAAGTCACAGCCGGATAAACCGATCGCGAACGCTGCTGCCGCGACGAGACTCAGCCATCGGCGTTGTCCTGACATCGCGCTCCCTCCCCTCCCTGAGTCGCTCCTCAGCTCGCGGTTTCCCGGGCTCGAACACAAGGATAGAGCTACCGGCTGGACCACTCTAGGTTTGCGCCAAGCTAATGCGCCCGCTCCGCCAGGGCTGCCCTGACGGCCCCGGCCAGCTCAGTGGCGCCGAACGGCTTGGCCAGGAACGGGAAGTGGTCGTCGAGGCGACCGTCCGGCAGCGCCGAGTCGTAGCCGGACATCAGCAGCACTCGCAGCGACGGCCGCCGGGCGAGCAGGCGCTCGGCCAGGTCGCGCCCGTTCCCCCCGGGCATGACCAGGTCGGTCAGCAGCAGGTCGATGGTCTCGTCGAGGCCTTCGGCCAGAGCCACCGCCTGCGCGGAGGAGCCGACCGCCAGGACGTGGAAGCCGGCGTGCTCGAGCGCCGCGACCGCAAGCGCCCGAACCGCCGGATCGTCCTCGACCACGAGAACGGAGGCGCCTTCGTCGACTTCGGGCAGGGTCAACTCCGGCGCCGTCACCGGCTCGGGCGCCGAGTCGATCCGGGGGAACAGCATCGAGATCGTCGTTCCTTCGCCGGGGGCCGACCGGGCCCATATCTGGCCGCCTGCCTGCCGGACGATGCCGTAGACGGTGGCCAGCCCAAGACCGGTTCCCACGCCGGCGCCCTTGGTCGTGAAGAATGGCTCGAAGGCTCGGGCCAGGACGGATTTGTCCATTCCGGTGCCCGTGTCCGCGACCTTCAGCAGTACCGCGGGTCCCGTCATCTCCTTCGTCAGCGCGGCCGCGTTCTCCACGCAACTGACCTCGATTTCCAGGACGCCTCCCGACGGCATGGCGTCGCGCGAATTCACGGCCAAATTGACGAGCACCTGCTCGAGCTGCCCCGGATCGGCGCGCACGACCGTGCTCGATCCGTCCAGGCTGGTCTCGAGGCGAACCTGCTCGCCGATGAGCCGCCGGAGCATCTGGCTCACGGCCGAGACGATGGCTTTGACGTCGACCGGCCGCGGGGCGACGGGCTGGCGCCGAGCGAACGCCAGCACCTGCTTGGTCAGCTCGGCCGCCCGAGAGCCCGCCCGCCTTATCTCGCGGGCCGATTCGGCGCGTTCGTCGCCGGCCAGTTCGCCGATCAGGATATCCGCGTAGCCGTTCACGGCGGTCAGCAGGTTGTTGAAGTCGTGGGCAATGCCGCCGGCGAGATGGCCCATGGCCTCCATGCGCGTGGCTTCGGCCAGCTGGGCTTCCAGGCGCCGTCTCTCCGTCACGTCCACGGCGAGCACGAGACGGGCGGGCCGGCCATCGAAGTCGATGTCGTGGGTCGAGAGCTCCACGTCGATCGGCGAGCCGTCGCTGCGGATATGGCGCCACGGTCCGCTGGGCCGGTAGCCGATCCCGCCGGGCGCCACCGCGGCGATATCCTCGAGCAGCGCGGGGATGTCTTCGGGCGGCATGATCTCGATCACGCTCATGGCCAGGAATTCTTCGCGGCTGAAGCCGTAGGTCACGATGGCAGCGTCGTTGACGGCCCGGAATGCAGCGTCTCGACGTCGTAGACCGCAACCGGCTGCGGGTTCTTCTCGAACAGGTCGCGGTAGCGCCGTTCGGACGCGGCGAGTGCCCTCTGGGCGGCGGCCTTCTCGCGCTCCGTCTCGATCGACGTCAGGGCGCCGGAAATGTCGTCGGCGAGCTGCTCGAAGAGATGAGCTTCGGCCGCGTCGAAATGGCTGGTCTTGCTCGAGTAGAGAGCGAGCGCCCCGATCGGGCGGCCGGCCAGCCGTATCGGGAAACCGGCCGCCGTCCGGTAGCCGAGCTGATCGAAGAAGGCCGGCCAGGCGCTCATTCGCGGGTCGCGCCTGACGTCCTGGACCACGACGCTGCGGTTCTCGCGGATAGCCGTGCCGACCACGCCGTGGCCCTCCGGCTCGTCCCTGGCCGACACTCGGATCGTGCTCAGGAGGCCCTCGTCACGGCCCGCGCTGTAGACCAGCCGGATGTCGCCGGTGGACGTGTCGGTCAGGCCGACCCACGCCAGCTCGAACCCGCCGACCTCCGCCGCGATCCGGCAGGCCTCCTTGAAGATCACATTGACGTCCCGAGTGCGGACGATTACGTGGTCGAAGGAGCTCAGGATCGAGTAGGTTCGGTTCAGCCTTGCCTTGCCGCGGGTGGCCTGGGCCTGCTCTCGATTGTCCCAGGCCGTGACTACGGTGCCGGCGATCGAACCGTCGGGGCCCACGACGGGCTTGATGACGAACTCCGATTCGCGGTGCGTGCCCCTGATCTGGAAGCTGGTCGTCTGGCTCTCGGGTTTGCCGGTCTCGAGGACTCGCCGCCTGGCCGCCTCGAGCTCGGCTACGGCTTCGGGCGGAACCCCGATCTCGTACCAGGTCCGGCCGACGAGCTCCTCGGGGGTCATGCCCACGTACGCCGCCAGGGCCGGCGTGGCATACAGGAAGCGACCTTCGAGGTCGTAGTAACCGACGTTCGATCGCCTCGAACGGTCGTCCAGCGCGCGGGCCACAGCTTGCGCCGGAGCCTCGGCCCCAACCGCCCGAGCATCTGGTCGGTCGCCACGAAGAACTCTCGACTGCTGGCGGCGTGCGCCCCGATTGGAGACTCGTCGCCAGAGTCTCCCGCGCCTAAACCCAAACCCAAACCACCATAGCCACCTGGACCAGCCGTGGCAATGGCTCGACCGTCTGGGCAGCCGGCCGCCAGAGTTACCGGGCCGCGTGAAGCCCCTGTTGCGGATGGCTGCCCACCGCTAGCATTCAAACCACGGCAGCGACCGCCGATACCCACCCGAAGTTGGAGAACGGCAATGACCGACGACGGCAGCTGGAGCGACTACGTCTCCGACGCGGGCACGGATTCGAGCGCCTTGTCGGATGTCTCGAGCTCGATGGGGGATGCCGTCGGCGCCGTGGACGTCGGGCTCGAGGCGACCGATACCGCCGAGCTCACCGACGAGATGACCGGCGACCTCAGCTCCGTTGCCTCCAACGTCGACGAGGCCGGCAGCTGGCAGCAGTGGGCCGACGGCAACCTGGCGACTGCCGATAGCTGGCAGGACGACGCGGCGGGCCACGTGCAGGCAGCCAACGAGTGGGCCGCATGGGGCAATGCCGATGCGGCCGCGGAGGAGATGGGCGCCGCCCAGACCGCCTCCGACATCGGCGCGGACGTGGCCGGCACCGCTTCGACCGACCTTTCGATCGGAGCCGGCTACCTGGATACCGCCTCGACCGATCTGTCGAGTATCGGGTCGGACGAGTCGGAGTAGATCGGCGGTGACCGCGACCGTCGGGCTCGACTTCGAGCGCACCATAACCGCGTCCTCCGTCGATACGCGTCGTGTCATCGCCGATGCCATGCGCGAGCTGGGTTTCGAGCTCACCGTCGACCAGCTGACGCGGCTCGAGGCCAAGCGAGGCTCGGTCCTGGGTTCGTCGCTGATGCTGAAGAAAGCGCGGCCGGTGAAGGCGATCTTCGATATCGCGACCGAGTCGAGCCGGTGCGTGGTCGCCTGCCACCTGACCGACAACATGCACAACTGGATGGGCAAAGCCTGGGGCGTCAATCGGCAGTACCGCGAGATCTTCGAAACCGTGTCGCGCCGGGTTGACCTGGGCTTGGCCGAGCTGGACGAGGCGGCGGCGAAGTCGTTCGACGAGCCGAAGTTCTGGAGCCGCGTCGCCGACATCGAGGTTCTCGAACAGACCAATTCGGTTGCCTCGAAGGCGGCCGCCGGCGCCGTGGAGAAGGCGGGCAAAGCGCTTCATCGAGCAAAGAACACGGCGCCAAGCGTGTGGAAGGGTGTCGACTCCGTCACGTTCGTCTCGAGCGCGGGTGTCGCGGTCATGAGCTTGGCCGAAACGCAAGCGATGCTGGGCGTCGCCGTCATGGTCGTGACGCACCCGGGATCGATGCCGCCGAACTTGACTCGCGACGTGGAATCACTCGCCGGCCGGGTTGAGCGACGTCTGACCGCGGCGGACGGCAAGGCGCTGACGATCGACATTTTGGACTCGCAGCGACCCGTGTTCGAGTTTCTGGACCAGCAGGCGAAGATCCGCGCCGCGCTGCCGCTCCGGACCCTTCACATTTGCCGCAGCTGCCGGTTCGAGAAGATCACCAACCCCGAATACGAGCGAATCGCCGCCCGGAACGAGAAGCTCGGCCACTTGATGGCCGGCGTCGGCGCCACGGTCGGCAAGGGCGGGATCTCGCCGACGTTTGTCCTCGGTCAGGTCTTCAAGCTCAAGCGGCTCGATCCCAAATACGTTTGCGCGCGCTGCCAGGGCCTCGAGGCCGACGAACGGGTGGTGACTTACTGCCCGAGCTGCGCCGCCCTCAAGCGGGACGTCGTCCTGCGGCTGTGCAGCTGCGGCTTCGACTTCCGGACGATCTGGGAGAAGACGCCGCTCTGGACCGAGCGAATTGAGCCGGAGGCTAAGGGAGAGCCCGCGGCTGCGCCTGCGACGGCGGCAGCGCTTCCGGCGGCGGAGCCCGCGGCCATTCCCGCGCCTTCGGTTTCGACGCCCGCACCCACCCACGCGTACGAGCCTGTAAGCTCGGCCTGGCCCACGCCCGAGAGCGTCCCACTCGGGACGCCGACGGTTGGGCGGTCCGGTAAGCGGTGCCAGACGTGCAGGCGGGACTTTCCGACGCTGCAGCGAGTGGTCATCGCAACTCCGGCCGGGTTCGAGGAGCGTTTCATCTGCGGCACGAACCTGACTTGTCAGCTGCCCTCCGTCGTTCCCGCGGTGCTGGTCTGATCGGCGCGCGCCGGACACGGCCGTCCGGTCGCCGGGCTTGGCTGACGGTTGCCGCCACCGGTCTAGCTTTCGTCGCGACTCTGGTCATCAGCGCCTTCAACGAGCACGCGCCGTACGACATCCACCCTGGCACGTTCGCCGTACTGCTGGCAGCCGTGATGCCTCTCGTGGCGGCTGTCGTGGCCGCCTGGGCGATCCAGCGACCGTGGCCGGCGTTCGTTGTAGTCCTTGTCCTTACACCGTGCTTCGACGCCGCGCAGGTGGCCTGGCAGGTCGGCTACGTCCAGGTGATCCTGCAAACGGTCTTCGTTGCTGCGCTCGCCGCGGGCTGGCTGGTGCAGCGCTTCGTGGTCGAGGCGCCGGGGTCGGCCGCAGCAGGCCGGCCGCCGATCTATCGGACGTCATCCGCTCTTGATCGGCTCCGGCACCTCGATACGCTCGAAGTGGCCGGTCTCGCGACGGTGGCCCTGCTGGTGCTGGCCGCTCTTTCGACGCTAGTCTCGCCGAGCGTCGGAAACAGCTCGACCGTTCTGATGCACAGCATCCTCGAGCCGATTGCGATGGCGCTGCTGTTCTTCGCCCTCGGCCCGACGCGGCGGCGGCTGATCGCCGTTCTGCTCGCGCTGGGCATCTCGGTCGCGCTCGGCGGTGCCATCGATCTCGTCCAGACGCTGCCGACCGGTGGGGGATTGACGGCCCTCCAGGCGAACCGGCTGGTCTTCTCGAGACTCACGTTCTTCAACGTCGGGCTGCTGGGCGAGATGATGGCCATGGCCGGGCCGCTCATCGTCGGTGCGCTGCTGTGCCGGAGGATGCTGGGGCTCTCCAAGGCGATGGCGGTCGTCCTGATCGTGGCCGGGCTCGTCGCTGTTCCGGCGCTCTTCCTGACCTTCTCCAAGAGCGGCTGGCTGGCGACCGCCGGAGGAATCCTGTTGTCGGTCCTTCTGCTGGTGAAAACCTGGCGGCGTCGCGCGGCCATCGTGCTGGGATCTGCGCTCGTCTCCGCCTTCGTCGTGCCGTGGCCGGCCCTGATCCTGCAGGTTGTGCCGCCGGCGAATGACGCCTACCGCAGCGTCATGGTCGCGATCATGGGTCAGAGCCGTTTCGAATTCATGGAACCCGGCGACTCTGGCCGGCCAGGGTTCGCTCTCCGAGCGCTTCTACGCCACCGAAGGCGGCATTCGGATGGCGCTGGACCATCCCTTGCTCGGCGTCGGCCTGGATCAATTCCAGACCCAGTACGCGGCCCACTACAAGCCGGCCCAGGCCAAGGACATCGCCGATCACGCCCACTCCTGGCTGCCGGAGATCGGCGCGGAACTGGGCCTGCTCGTTCTGGCGCTCGTCCTGGTCATCTTCGCTGCCGCTGCTCTGGGGTTGTGGCGCGTTTACCGGGCGCCGCCCGATCCGGCCATGCGTGCTCTGGCCGCGATCCTGCTCAGCGCGCTGGCGGCCTGGGTCGTGGTCGCGACCGCGTTCGGCGGGGAGCTATACCGGCCGTGGCGCAACATGTCGTCGGACTACGTGATGATGGTCCTGATCGTGGCGGCGGCTCTGTTGCTGCCGAGGCTGGCCCGGGTCCGCGCGACTTCCTAGAGCGACCGGATTGCCCGCTCAGAAGCCGAGGCCGACCAGGGTCGTGTGCATGCGGCGGGCGGCCTTGCCGCGGTGCGAGATGCGGTTCTTCTGCTCGGCGGACCATTCGCCGAGCGTCCGGCCGCCGGGCGGTTCCGCGGCGGGTTCGAAGATCGGGTCGTAGCCGAAGCCGCCGTCGCCTCTGCGGCGCGTCGGCGATCCGGCCCTCGCAAGTGCCGTGAGCGTACCGGACCGGAATACCGCCGCGCGGCCCTCGCGCTCGGGCAGAGCCAGCGCCAGTGCGCAGCGGTAGCGAGCTCCGCGCCGGTCCGGCTCGAGCCCGCTCAGCGCCCCGAGCAGCTTGACGTTGTTGCGCTCGTCGGTGGCGTTCTCGCCGGCGTAGCGCCGCGTTCGAACGCCCGGCCCGCCGCCGAGCGCGTCGACCTCGATGCCGGAGTCGTCCGCGAGCGTCGGCAAGCCGGAAAGCCGCGGCGAAGAAGCGGGCCTTCTTCGGCGGCGTTGACTCGAAAACGTCTCGCCGTCCTCGATCGCGTCTCCGGGGATGTCCGACGTCGTCGAGGCTCGACCAGCTCCGCGTCGAGCGGGCCGAGCAGCTCGCGCAGCTCCCGGAGCTTGTGGGCGGAGCGCGTGGCGACGAGCAGGCGCGAGCGGTCGCGCGCCGGCCGCACTGCGCCGGCCGCCTCGGCTGCTCTCGTTCCCCGCGCGGCCGGGCTAGCGCTTGACCGAGGCGATCGCCTCGGCCTGGGCCGCGAAGAGCTTCTCCAGCCCGACGTTGGCGACGTCCAGCATCCGTCGACGTCGGCGCGCTCGAACGGCTTGCCCTCGGCGGTGCCCTGAAGCTCGACGTAGCGGCCGGCGTCGGTGGCGACCACGTTGAAGTCCACCTCGGCCTTGGAATCCTCGGAGTAGTCGAGGTCCAGGCAAGTGACGCCGTTCACGATGCCGACGCTCACGGCGGCCACGCGGCCGATCGAGGCAGCGCTCCATGCCGTAGGTGCCGCAGCGCCGTCGCGAGCGCGACCCAGCCGCCGGTGATCGAGGCCGTCCGCGTGCCGCCATCGGCGTTGAGCACGTCGCAGTCGACGTGATCGTTCGCTCGCCGAGCTTGGCCATGTCCACGACGCCGCGCAGCGACCGGCCGACCAGGCGCTGGATCTCGTAGGTTCGGCCGCCGAGCTTGCCCTTGGCGGCTTCGCGGATGCTCCGTTCGCTCGTGGCCCGCGGCAGCATGCTGTACTCGGCCGTGACCCAGCCGGTGCCCTTGCCGCGGAGGTGGGGCGGCACCTTGTCCTCGATCGTGGCCGCGCACAGGACTTCCGTGCCGCCGACCTTGATCAGGCACGAGCCCTCGGCCCACTTCTGGACGCCGAGGGTGAGCGATCACCGGCCGCAGGTCTACCGGGCAGGCGGCCGTCGGCGCGCTGGACGGGCTGGGCTCCGATGGTCATTGGATCCTGTCTCCTCGTCCGGCTGGTTGGCGGCTGCTCGTCGGCCTGGCGGTTGGCGGCCTCGGCCCGCTGCCTCGGACCTTTGCGGCATCCCACAAGTCGTCGAGTTCGGCGAAGGTCAGGTCGCGCAGCTGCACGTTGCGCTCGCGAGCCATCCGCTCGACGCGCCGGAAGCGGCCGCGGAACTTGTCGCTGGCGGCCCGCAGCGCGGCCTCGGCCTCGACGCCGTGGCGGCGGGCCAGGTTGGTCACGACGAGCAGCAGGTCGCCGACCTCCTCGCGCTTCTGCTCGTCCGTCGGTCGCGGCAGCTTCCAGCTCGGCCAGCTCTTCGTGGACCTTGTCGATGACGCCGACGATGTCCGGCCAGTCGTAGCCGAGATGGGCCGCCCGCTCCTGCATCTCCTGACGTGGCGGCGAGCGCCGGCATCGACCGCGAGATGCCGTCGAGAGCGCTCTTGCGCGAGCCGAGTCGGCGCCGCCTCGGCGTCGGCCTCCTCGCGCTCGGCCCGCTTGATCTGCTCCCACTGGCGGTTTACGTCGCGCGGCGGTCTTGACCTGAGCCTCGCCGAAGACGTGCGGGTGGCGGCGGACGATCTTGCGGCCGATGGCCTCTTCCACGTCGGTCATGTCGAAGACGCCCGCTTCGGCGGCGAGCTGGGCGTGCAGGACGATCTGCAGAGCAGCAGGTCGCCGAGTTCTCCGGCCAGGTCCGGGCGTCGCGCCGCCGTCGAGGGCGTCGTAGACCTCGTACGCCTCCTCGAGCAGGTGCTTGCGCAGCGATAGGTGGGTCTGCTCCCGGTCCCACGGGCAGCCGTCCGGCCGGCGCAGCCGGTCGACGATCCACGGCAGCGCCCACGGGCTCGCGACGGCACGCTCCGGGGAAGCTGGCGGGAGATAGAGCGGGCCGGCGAGCGATCTCGTCGGTCAGCTCACCGACGACCGTGGCTTCAGCTACGCCGATGCGGCCGACAGGATGGTCGGCAGGGTAGAGCCGCTGCAGGACCGCGCGGGGGCTCTGGTCGGCAGGAGCATGACGGCCGGGTAGAGGCGGATCGGCCGGTCCCTTCGAGCCGCTCAGGAGTGCGAGCGGAATTAGGAGCAGTGGCTTCGAGGGTTCGATGGGCGTGCCCACGATGCGCTCGGGAGCTAGCACCTGCAACCCGGCGGCGGGATCGAGTCCCCAGCGGATGCGGGCTTCTGCGACGAGCGCGTCGAGCACGATGCCTGCGATTCTCCTATGAAGCCGACGCTGCGGGATACATGCTGGTCAGGCCGGTCTGGTCCGTCCAGATGTTGGTGTGGTTCGTCAGGTCGGTCAGCCAGGTATTGAAGACTTTGGGCAGCAGTTCGGTCTGCTCGGCCGGGGTCGGGACCCGGTCCTTCTGCTCGGCGACGACCTTGAAGATCCAGTAGTAGCCGCCGCTCAGAACCGTCCGGCTGACGCCGCCGACCGGCGTCTGGTAGATCGCGTCCTCAAGGTCCTGCGACAGCGAGTAGTGCGTGACCCAGCCCATGTCGCCGCCGCTGACGGCGTCGATCGCTTCGGAGGTCGTGGCGACTTCGGTCGCAAACGGCGTGCCGGTCGCAATGCGCAGCATTGCGTCCGAGATGCGCTGCGCCGGTTCCGGGCGCCGGCCCTGGAAGATGGCCACGACATAGCCCATGGTCGGCTCCAGGATAGGTCCGACGACCGTCCCGGGGGTAAGCCCGTCCGCGAAGACGGCCGTGCCGGTGGCCGTCATGCCGAGGCCTTGCTGCTGCGAGGCGCTACCGGCGAAGATGCTCTGTGGCAGCCACGGCAGCTCGCCCCCGGACGTTGTCCATTGCTGGTCGTCGTTGGTAGTGGTGTCCTTCTCGAGCGTGGCGAACTGGCTGGGGTCCTTCTTCAGGGCTGCGACCGCGTTGTCCGCCCTGGTCTTGGCTTCCGCCCAGGCCGGGTCGGTGGCGGGATCGAGGGTCGAAGGGTCGACCTGCCCGTGATTCGGGGCGTACAGCATCATCTCGATCTTCACCTCGTCGCCCGCTCCGGCGGCGGCGTAGCCGGCCGACACGCCGATCTCGAGGACGTGGCGCTGATCCGAGGGCCCCGTGACGTACTGAGCGTCGATGGCGTTCTTGATCGCGATCTGGACCGCTTCGGCTCGAGCGGCCTGGCGGTAGGCGCCGTCGTTGGCGGTCTGGTCGATCGCGGCGTGCCAGTTCGGGTCGTTATATGGCGGCACTATCTCGGTCACGGTCGCAAACCGGTACAGGCCGTCGCTGCATTTGATGACGTCCGTCAGGTCGTTGACCTTCTTCAGATTGAAGATGGCGTCTACGAGCGCAGGATCGAGGGTCAATGCCTTCTTCGTCGCGAGGAAGAGGTCACCCGTTGTACCGGTCGACCCAACGCTGCCGGCGTTGGATGTCTTGGCCACCTGATCCCACGTCTGCTGCCCGGAGGCGATCTGATCGTGGTATTGCTGGGCCTGCGTCTGCGCGGCCTGGAGTTCGGCCGGCGTTGGGACGGACGCGGGCGGCGTGGGGGTCGGCGCGACGCCGATCACCATTACGTGACGCTGCTCATCCAGCGTACCGTCGGCCAGGATCTGGTCGTCGACTTGCTTGTCGGTGATGGTGATGCCGTGCTGGCTGGCGTACTGCGCGAGCATGGCTTCCTGGGTCAGCTGGTTCAGCGCGTCGGTGTACATCGTGGCCTGGACTTCGTTCTGCTTGATGCCACCAACGACCGTGTTGTACTCGGCGGAGGTGATCTTGCCCTCGTTACGAAGCTGGCCGTAGTCGGTGATCTCGCGCTCGTACCTGGCAAGGTTCACTGTCACACGGGCGCTGACGTCGTCCTTGTTGATGGTCGTGCCGTTGACCGAACCGAGGGCGACGAAATGCCCGCTGTAATACCCCGAGAACGCGATGCCGCCCAGAACGGCGAACGCCGCAAGTATCGCGAACCCAAACGATAGGTTGATGAACAAAGCTCGCCGCGTATCGTCGTGTTGGGCTCGGCGGCGCGTGGGCTTCGCGGTGGTTCGGGTTCGGAAAGTCATCTGGGCGTCCTGGTTGGAACTGATTCCGGTGAGAGCCGGGGTAACGGAGCCGTATGCTACCGCATTCTGCCCGGCGGTCGGGGGGTCACGAGTCGTCCGGTCGCGCATCGGCGAGCCAATGGAGCCTCCGGTGGCGCCTTCGATTCAGCCATAGGCCGCTCTAGCCTTCAGGCTCGGTGGTGCGCGGTTTCGATTGTCGACGCGTCGTGAGCCTCTCCACGACGGCGCGATAGGACTCGGCCTGGCGTTCCCAGCCGATTTCTTCGACCCGCGTGCGCGTTCGTTCAACCCGCCCAGCGCGGTCCGCCGGATCGTCCACGAGCTTCAGGATCGCTGCCGCGAGCGCATCGGCGTCGCCCGGTTCGTACGTCGCCAGCGTGTCCGGGGCGAAGTATCGCTCCACGGTCGGCAGCCTTGAGGCCACCACCGGCTTGCCCATCGCCGCGTATTCGAGGATCTTCGTGGACAGGCTCATCGCGGTGAACGGATCGAGCCGGGTCGGCGCCAGTCCAATGTCGCCGAGGGCAATGGCCGCCGGCACGTCTTCGATAGGAATGCGACCCGGGAAACTCGACCGCGTCATCCACGCCCAGTTCGGTGGCGAACGATTCGAGCGAGGTCGCGGCGTCGCCTCGGCCGTAGAAGTCGGCCCGGACTGGGAGGTCGGGGCGGCGTCGGCGAATCTCCGCCAGGGCTCGAACCACCACGTCCAGCTCGTAGGTGGGGGTAAGCGCGCCGGTATAGACGATCCGTAGCGTCCCGTCTGCCATGAAGTCACGGTGCGGGTACGGCGCGGGATCGAAAAGCCGCAGATCCGGGCTGTTGAGGATGACGGTCAGCCGGTCGGCCGGGACGCCCAGGCCGCGCAAACGTTCGGCCAGCGGCTCGTTCACCGTCAGCAGCTCGTCTGCCAGGCCGATCGAAAGCTTCTCCTGGAGCCGCAGCAAGCGATAGCTGATCGGGTTCGCGGCGGCCTGGGAAGCGGCTCCGGAAGAACTCCGGCATGGCCTCGTGGAGATCCAGCAGCACCGGAACGCCGACCAGCTTGAGAGGGAGCGCGGCGAAGACGAGATAGTCGGGCAGGGAATGGACTTCGACGAGCCCGTAGCGGCGTCGCCGATGGGCGAGTGCCGCGGCCCAGAACGCTCGCGCCAGGAAGGCGCCGTACTCGGCCAGGTATACGGGCAGCCCGGCGCCCTGATGACGGCCGACCGGCAGCCGCCGCAGGTTCACGCCGGCGACAACGGCCGATGGACTCTCACCCGGCCGGCGCAGGCCGAAGACGTCGACCGCCCAGCCGGCTGCGACCAGACACTCCGCCTCGCGCCGCACTCGAGGGTCTTCCTCGTAATAGGCGTGGACGATCATGCAGATCGGCCGGCGCCGCTGCAGCCGCTTCACGCCGGACCCGCCGCAGCGGCAGGACGCGCCATGAGCGCGGCCGATATCTTCTCGGCGGCGCCGGCGCTCTCGAGCCGAAGGCCGGCGGCACGCTCGGCGGCCCGTCTCGGTGAGAGTTCGATCGGCGCCCGCGACGCCAGCTCTCGCAGTGCCAGCTCACGGTCGAGACCGACCAGAACCGCCGAGCTGCCGGGCCCGCCGACCGTCTCGACCCATTCCGTCGTCCGGCGCAGGACCAGGCACGGAACGCCGAGCCAGGCCGCCTCGCGCTGCACGCCGCCGGAATCGGTGAGCACGGCCGCGGCATGGAGCTGCAGGGCCAGCGACGTGCGGTAGCCCTGCGGTTCAACGACGAGGACCGCAGCGGGCAGCTCCACGCCCGCAGCCTCGAGCGCGACGCGTGTCCCGGGGTGGAGCGCGAGGACGACGGGGCGCTGGGGCGAGGCAACGGCGCCGAGCAGATCGGCCCAGGCGGCGATGGCCTCCGGGGAGCGGTTTTCGGCGCGATGGACCGTCGCGAAAACGAACCGGCCAGGCAATAGCGGCAGGGCCAGCCGTGCCGCGACTTCGGCGAGAGCAGCGGGATCGCGAACCTCGGCGGAGATGCGAGCCGCCAGATCGAGCATGAGGTCGCCGACCTGGAAGACGCCCCCGATGATGCCCTCGGCCGCGAGGTTCGCCACGGCGGCGTCGGTCGGGGCGAAAAGCCAGCTCGAGAGGTGGTCGGCGACGACCCGGTTCAGCTCTTCGGGCATGGTCCGGTCGAAGCTTCGCAACCCGGCTTCGACGTGAGCGACGGGGATGCCGAGCTTGGCTGCGGCAAGCGCTCCAGCCAGGGTCGAGTTCGTGTCGCCGTAGACGAGGACCGCATCGGGAGCGGCCGATTCGCAGGAGCCGCTCGAGGGCGATGAGCATCCTGCCGGTCTGAGCACCGTGGCCGCCGCCGCCGATCCCGAGCGCATGGTCGGGCTCGGCCAGCCCCAGCTCCCCGAAGAAGCTGCCGGCCATGACGTGGTCGTAGTGCTGGCCGGTGTCGACGAAGATGTCGTCGTGGTCGCGTCGCAGCACGGGTTGCAGCGCGGCCGCCTTGATCAGCTGCGGGCGCGTGCCGACGACGCTGACGATCCTCATCGCCGCGCCCCGGCTAGTCGGGGAGGGTCGGCCCGGCGCCGCGTGGCCGCCTGGACGCCTATCCCGATGTAGCGGACGCGATGCGGGCAGCGCCGACGTCCCGGACGCTGTTGCGGCCGTCGAGCAGGACCTCGCAGCTCCGGGAAGAGCGAGAAGTCGAGCGAGCGCCAGAGCCGGTCGCCGGTCTGGGTGACGATGGCGCGGAACGGCGCCGCTTCGCCCCAGTGGTACGGCCGCGCGCCGCGGCGGGATGATCTCGTCCGCGGAGAGCAGCGGGTCGTAGGCGTAGACCTGGGCGCCGCGGTAGGTCAGGCCCTTCATCAGCGGCAGCGCCTGCGAGTAGGCGAGCTCGTTCACGCCCTCTCGATAGGTCAGGCCGAGCACGAGGACCGGCGCGCCGTCGAGCCCGTCGAGAGCGTCGGCGACGGCGTTGATGGCGCGATGAACCTGCGAATCGTTGACCCGCCGGGCCGCGCTCACGACCTCCAGATCCGGGTCGGTGCTCAGGACCAGGTGCGGGTACACGGGGATGCAGTGGCCGCCCACGCCGATGCCGGGCTGGTGAATGTGCGAGTAAGGCTGGCTGTTGGCCGCCTCGATCACTTCCTGGATGTCCACTCCGGCCCGGTCCGCGGCTCGCGCGAACTCGTTGGCGAGGGCGATGTTGACGTCGCGGTAGGTAGTGTCGGCGAGCTTCGAGAATTCGGCGGCCTCGGCCGAGCTCATGGCCACGATCTCGGCGTCGAGCACGGAGTCGTAGAAGGCCGCCGCGCGCCGGGTCGATTCGGGACCGATGCCGCCGACGAGCTTGGGATAGGTCGCCAGGTTGGCGAAGACGGCGCCGGAGAACAGCCGCTCGGGGGAGAAGGCGACGAAGAAGTCGCGCTCGGCGACCAGGCCACTCGCCGCCTCCAGCCGCGGCGCGAACCGGCCACGGGTCTCGCCGATCGGCAGTGTGGTCTCGAAGACCACGGTGAGCCCGGCGTGGACCCCGCCGGCGATCGAGTCGACGGCCGAATCCATGTAGCGGTAATCGGGCTGGTTGTCGTCGCTCGAGCATGACCGGCACGATCAGGACGGCGACGTCGGCGTCGCGCACGGCCGCGGCGGCATCGGTACTGGCCTCGAGCAGGCCTGCCTCGTGAGCCTCCGCCACGCCTTCGTCGAGCCCGGGTTCATCGGCGACGAGCGATCGGCCGGCGTTGATCGCCGCCACGACATCGGAGTTGACGTCGATCGCGGTCACGTGCCAGCCGTGGCGGGCGAACTGGACGGCCAGCGGCAGCCCCATCTTTCCGGCGCCGACCACGATCGCCCGGCCCGCCGTGCCGGCCTCGGCTGCCCACGGATGGACCGAGCGGGCGGCGGCATGGACGCAGGGATGGATCGGCAGCGTGTAAGAGCCGCCCAGCGAGCTCTTGACGCCGGTTGGGCGCGAGACGACGGTCACAGCTCCACCGGGTGGTGATCGGCGGCGGCCTCGAGCAGGGCGTGGGCGAGACGGACGGCCCACAGCCCGTCCTCGGCATCGACCTGCGGCCGGCCCCCGCCGCGGAGGACCCGCACGAACTCGTCGAGCTGTGCCTTGAGCGGCTCCACGATGTTGACTTCGATCCTGGCCACGTCGCCGCTGAACGTCGTGGCGTAACCGTCGATCAGCTCGGGACGCTCGACGTTCGAGCGCGTGAAGGTCAGGTTCTGCGTCAGGTAGTCGAGCTCGAACATGCCCTCGTCGCCGATCACGACGAGATTGCGCCGCTTGGCCGGCGTGAGCCAGTCGACGTCGAGGAAGCCCGGTGGCGCCGGACGGGAACCGCATCAGACCGAAGAGGAGGTCCTCGTGATCGGTGTGGATGCGCTGCGACGTCTCGGCGTAGACGCGGCTGGGCCGCTCGCCGACGATCCACGACATCATGTCGACGTCGTGGGTGCCGAGGTCGATCGTGACGCCCACGTCACGGATACGCGCCGGGAACGGCCCCGCTCGGCGGCTCTGGATCGTATAGATCGCCGGCAGGCCCCGCCGCGGAGCAGCTTTCCCATGGCCACGACCGCGGGGTTGTACCGCTCGACGTGGCCGACCTGGACCGGAACGTGCCGCCGGGAGGCGGCAGCCACGATCGCCAGCGCGTCCTCAACCGTGGCGGCGATGGGCTTCTCGACCAGGACGGGGATGCCTTTCTCGATTGCCGCCATGGCCAGCGAGAGGTGATCGGTCGTCGGCGCGGCCACGACGACGCCGTCGAGCTGCGCCTTCTCGATCATCTCGAGCGGATCGGCGAAGCCCTCGGCGTGGGTCTGCGCGACGGCGGCCTCGAGCGCCGCGGGTTCCGGGTCGGCGACGGCCGCGAGCACGGTCTCAGGGTGGTTGGCAATGTTGCGCAGATGATTGCGGCCCATCGAGCCCAGCCCGGCCAGCCCGAGCTTCAGGCGCGTGCTCACGCGCGGCCGCCGCTGAGGGTCGGGGCGTGCCTGAGAATCGAGGCCCGGAACGCCGCCACGACCTCGTCCTGCTCCTCCAAGGTCAGGCCGGGATACATGGGCAGCGACATGCTCGATGCCGCAGCCGCATCGGTGACCGGCAGGTTCGCCTCGATGCCGAGCTCGAGGACGTAGGGCGCCTTGTGGCACGGAATCGGGTAGTAGATGCCGCACATGACGCCGGCGGCCTTCATCTCGGCCACGATCTCGTCGCGCGCGGCGCCGACTCCGAGCGTGTACTGGTGATAGACGTGGCTGCGACCCGCCGGGCAGATCGGCAGCGTGACGGGCAGGTCCGCGAAGGCTTCGTCGTAGCGGCGGGCGATCTCCTGGCGGCGCGCGGTGTTGCGCTCCAGCTTGTCGAGCTGCACCAGGCCGATGGCCGCGGCGATGTCGGTCATGCGGAAGTTGTAGCCGAGGATCTCGTGGTGGTAGCGCTCGCGCATGCCCTGGTTGCGGTACAGCTTGACCCAGTCGGCCAGGCGATCGTCGTTGGTGTTGATGAAGCCGCCTTCGCCGGTGGTCATGTTCTTGGTGCCGTACAGGCTGAACGCAGCGTAGCCGAAGCTTCCGGCCCGACGGCCTCGGTAGAGCGCGCCGTGCGCCTGGCAGGCGTCTTCGACGACGACTATGCCGTGGCGGGCCGCAATGGCCTGGATGGCGTCCATGTCGGCGACCACGCCGAACAGGCTTACGGGGCAGATTGCCTGCGTCCTCGAGGTGATGGCGGCCTCGATCCGACCCGCGTCCATGAGGTACGTGTCGGGCTCGATGTCCACGAAGACCGGCGTCGCGCCCGTGTACAGGATCGAGCTGACGGTCGCATTGAACGTGTGCGATACGGTGATCACTTCGTCGCCGGGCCCCAGGCCCAGGCCGGCGAAGATCGACATCAACGCCACGGTGCCGTTGGCCACTGCCAGGGCATGTTTGACGCCGCAGAACTCCGCCCAGCGTGCCTCGAGTTCGGCAACCTTCCGACCCCCGGCGATCATGCCGCTGGCGAGGACTTCGGCGACGGCGGCCGTTTCCTCGGGGCCGAGGTCGGGGCGCGCGGGAGGAATCATGCTGTGGCTCCTCGATGCGGTCCGGTCCGCTCCACGAGCGATCCGGCCTGTTTGTTGTAGGCGTATCCGCGACCGCACCGAGAGCAGTCCAGAGACGCGTTCGACGATGGTTCCGGTGCAGTGTCGGGCCCGGCCTCGTCGAGCCTCGCCCCACAGGCGCAGACCCAGCCCAGGCGCCGCGCCGGATTGCCCACCACCAGGGCGTGATCGGGAACGTCGCGCGTGACGACCGCGCCGGCTCCGACGGTAGCGAAGCGTCCGACTCTGCTGCCGGCCACCACGATCGCACCGGCCCCGATCGAGCAGCCGTCGGCCAATTCGATCGGACTGACGGTCCAGTCGTCGTCTCGAGCCAGCTCGCCCGTGGCGGTGACTGCCCGAGGGTAGCGATCGTTGGTGAGGATGGCGCCCGGGCCGATGAAGACCCCGTTGCCGACCGTCACGCCGTGGTAGACGAGTGCGCCATTCTGGATCTTGACTCGGTTGCCGACCCGAACGCCTTCGTCTATGAAGGCGTCTCGGCCGATCACGCATTCGGCTCCGACGCTTGCTCCGCGCCGGAGAACCGCTCGGTTCCAAACACTGCTTCCCGGTCCGACGGAAACGTCGGGCTCCAGGTCCGCGGATGCGTGGACCCGTGCCGTGGGGTCGATCAACGAGGCGCTCCTGTGACGGCTTTCATCTGGCGGAGGGTTCCTCGGGTCGCCGCTCAGCCGGCCATTGAGTATACCGGAGGCCCCGGCTCCGGCGGCGATAGCGCGCCGTCAGCGCTTCTTGCGCCGATGCAGCAGGATCGTCGCGACGCCGAACCCGGCCCCGAGGGCAATCGCGCCCCGCCAGTCGAGCAGCACCCGGACGTTGCCTTCGACTCGCCGCGCGACCATGATCAAGGCGCCGCTCTGCTTCTCCATCGTCACGTGGCCGGCGATCACCGTCGAAGCGCCGCCCTGCTTGAGCGTGACGTCGCGGGCGATCACGCCGCGGGCGCCCCCCTGAACTATCGAAACGTCGCCGCCGACGGCCAGGCCGATCCCGCCGAGTTCGACGGAGATGCGCTCGCCGCGGGCGATGCCGATTGCCCCCATGCGAACGGCGACGTCTTCCGCCTGCGCCTGGCCGATTCCACCGAACTCGATGCTGATGTCCTCGGCCGAGGCGGCCCCGATGCCACCCTGCCGGACGGTCACGGTTTCGGCCTCGACCTCCGCCACTCCGCCCTGACTCACGCGTACCGTGGTCGCCTCGATCCGCCGGCCGCCCTCTTCGCTCACCCGGGCGGGATCTGCATCGACGGTCGGCGACGGCTCGTCCGGAGAGGGCGCCGTCGAATCCGGAGGCGCAGCCTTTCGCCGGGGCCTGGTCGGGCGCTTGCTCGTGGATTCGACGTTGGGTTCGCTGCCAGACTGGTCGGTCATCCTCGATCCCCTATGTTGGGCTCGGATCGATCGACCCGAGCTTTGCCGCGACGAGAAGACCCAGACTACAGCGACGGCGCCCGCGATGCGAGAGCGGCTTCGGCATATACGGCCCGCGTTTGCGCCGCCACCTCGGCCCATGTCGGTCGCCTGGCCCGAGCGGCCGACGCGGCGGCTCGCAACTGCGAATTCAGCGAGTCGTCGCACCAGACCGCCTCGAGCGCGCGAGCCAGTCGGGCCGAGTCTCTGGGCTCGACGAGCACGCCCGCCGCACCGACGATTTCAGGCAGAGCGCCGACGGAGCTGGCGATCACCGGGGTTCCGCAGGCGATCGCCTCGAGGACGGACCAGCCGGCTGCGTCGCTGACCGACGGCCGGAGTGCGCCCCTGGCTCCGGCGACGACGCTCGCCAGGCGGTCCTGAGGCAGCGGCGGCAGGTAGAGGAGCCGTCCCTCCAGGCCGCGCCGCGCGACTGCTCTGGCGAGGGCCGCACGGTCTCCCGCGCTCGCGCCGGCGATCGCGACAGCAGGCGGCCAGAGGCATTCCACGGGAACGGTCTCCGGCCGCGGTTTGCGGCTGAGCAACGCCAGGGCGTCGAGCAGGGTAGGGATGTCGGCGCGGGCGTCGTAGCGACCCAGCGTCACGAAGTAGCGGTCGGGCAGGTCGAGGCGCTGGATCTCACGAGAGAGGAAGGCCGATAGCACTTCCGGATCGTCGCAAACGGCCGTCAGGGCCGGATCGGCGGCCAGAGGCACCACGCGGATCCGGTCGGGCCGAAGATGGAGAGCACGAGCCGCGGTCCGCGCGACGGTGCGCGTGCCGACGATGACGTTTGCGGCGTCACGGAGCATCCGCGCACGCAGACGCTCGCCAAAACGAGCGGCAGGGCTGGCCTGGTAGACGTGCGGCAGTTCCCACGGAGCCAGGTCCAGGAGCGTGGCCACTACCGGCATGCCGGGCGCGAAAGGCAGGCTGTTGCCCGCGACGTGGTACACGGCGGCCTGCTCGGAACCGCCGCCGGCTCGAATTGCGGCCCCGCGCAGAGCGAACGGGTCGAGCGTCATGGCGCCCGCGCCGAGCCTCCGAGTGGGCGGCAGCCAGCGTCGGGCCACGACCGGCAGGCCGGGTATTGACTCGGTCGGGTCCGGCAGGCCGATCGACAGGATGACCACGAAGGACTCGCCGTCGATGCGGGCCGCCGCAAAGGCGCGCAGCAGATTGCCGAGGTATGCGGCTGTCAGCGGCGCCCGATCCGCTTCCTGGAGCGGGCGGAGGTCCATGACGACGCGCACCGCGGGCGGCGCGGCTTCAGACAACAGCATGCGGCCAAGTGTAGGCGATGAAGCGGCTGCGGCGAACCTTGCCCCCATCGATTGGGCGCACCTCGCCCACTATGCCCGGGGCTGCTGCTCCGGTATCAGCGGTAATAGCCCATGACGTCGACCACGAACTGCGTCCTCGACCCCTTGGCCCCGCCGCCGTAAGTCACGGTCAACGAGCCGCCGGGTCCGAACATGCTGACGAACCCGTTGGCCCGGTTGTCGCCGACCGGGAAGTTCAGCGTCGAGGTGTTGGTAGCCTGAGCGGGTGCCGCGGCGAGCCAACCGCCCGACGTCTGGCCGGTGACGGTGAGGTTCCCGACGACCGCAACGGCCACCGGATCGACCGAGGCATGGCCACTGACGGTGAACTTCGCAGCTGCCCCCGTGGCCAGAGGCCCGGTGAAGCCGAGCCCGATCCTGCTGTCGACGACGCGCCCAGGCGCCACCGGGACGAAGGTCGCGCCGGAGAGGCCGGGCACGAAGTAGCCGGTGACGTCGAAGATGAATTGGGTCGACGTCGCGCTCTTTCCCACATACTCGACCTGCAGCTGACCGGACGCAAGCGGCACCACCAGGTTGTTCGCCCTGATGTCTGTCGTTGGGAAGTTGACGGTGGAAGTTCCCGGGGCGACACCCGGAGCGAAGCTCGGCGCCAGGGAGATATAGCCCGCGCCTGTCATGTGGTCGCGGTCGCGTTGCCGGCTACCGCGATCGCGCTCGCCGGGACGCCGCCGAGACCCGCCACCGCGAAGGGGTACACCCTATTCGTGGACAGCGATCCGCCGATGCCCTGCTTAATGCGCGAATCCACGACGCGTGCCGGATTGAGCGGAACGAAGGTCGCTCCGTTGGCGTCGCGCACGAAATAGCCAGTCAAATCGAAGATGAAGTGCACGGTTCCCTTGCCGGTCCGCGACTGGTACATAGCGCTCAGGCTTCCGTCGGACGCGAGCCCGAGAGTGACGCCATTGGCACGGTTGTCGCCGGCGTTGAAGTTGATCGTCGAGCTGGTACCTGGCGTCGAGTCGAACCGAGGCGAACCCAGCCCTGGACCGTGGGCAGCGTGACCGTGAGATTGCCCGTCACTGCTATGGCGTTGGAGGGCACGCCATGGGTGCCTCCGACGCCGAAGGCGCGCGAGACGCCCGATGAGAAGGCCCCGGACAGGCCAAGGCCGATGCGGGTGTCAAGAATTCTCACCGGCGGCACCGGATAGTAGGTCCCGGTCGGGAGTCGTATCGATGAGTGACGCCGCATCGCGGCCATTTGCGCTGGTGTGAAGGGGGCCGGCGAAGGCGCATAGAAGGCGGCCGAACCGACCAGGCCGCGGATCTGCAGAACGTACTGGCCGTCGGGCAGGGTCGAGCCGCCGCCATCGATCATGCCATTCCAGTCGAAGATTGCGGACCGGAGGGCTGCGCCCCGAGATCGATGGACTGCCGGCCAGGGTCCCGTCGGCGCCCATAGACGGAGACGGTCACATCATCGAAGCCACGTCGTTGGTCCAGCAGCGGCATCGTCTCGTGATCCCATCGCCGTCCGGGGAGAAAACACGACCGCGGTCGATGCCCGTCCCGAGGGCGAACAGCCCGGGGGTTCCCAACCCCGAAGCCGCTGATGCCGGCGGAAACGGCCGTCGAGTTCGGTGGCGTGGTTGGGATGACGTAATTGGTGCTTCCGTTTGCCCGCCGCGACCCAAAGGCCGGGGAAGACGGGCGCCACCGTGTTCAATTCGGTGATCGGGCCGGTTACCTGGTACCAGGTGTAGCCGTCGGCGCTGACAGGGCCGCCGATGATCTGCAGGACTGTGCCCGGTCCGGCCGTCCGAACGAGTGCGCCTGCGATCGGCGGAGACACCTTTCGCTGAGCGAGGTCGACCTCGACCGTCACGAAACCGCCGATGGCGAAGGTCGGCGCGGGGTTATATGTCGCGGTCAGGTCCCAGGGCCCCACGTTGCCCACGCCGTCGGTGGCGCGGACGCGGAACGAGTAGTTGTTGCCGTTGGAACCGGAGAAGTTCGACGTCGTGGCCGTCGTCGCGGTCAGCCAGGCAACATAAGCCCCGCCGTTCGTGGAGACCTGGACGTCGTAGTTTCGAACTCCGCTCCAATCGTCGCGAGCGGTCCAGCTCACCGGGAAACCTTCGTTCTGCTGGGCGTCCGGGAGGTTGACGATCCCGGCCTTGGGCGGGTTGGTGTCCGTCAGGAACTTCGAGGCGATGACGCTGTCCAGCGGATGGGACGTGGCGCCGTCATAACCGAGGACCCAGATGCCGATGCCGCGGAGGCCCTGGTAGATGACCATGTCGTACTTGGCCGCGAGCGACGTGGCGTCGTCGTAGTAGACCTCGGCCCAGGTCTGGCACGCGCCGCTGCCGATTTGATATGCGGTCCAGGCCGACTGTTCGACCGAGTCGTACTGGTAGCCGCTCGAGGCCGCCTGGCTCGATGCCCAGGCATAAGTGGCATTTGACGCTGTTGGGTAGGTGCCTCCGGCCGGGCACGCGTAGCCGCTTCTGTTGCGAGAGTTGGGCGCGTTGTCGGTCGTCGACCAGGCGACGCCGTAATACGGCACCCCCAGGAGGATGCTCGAGGCCGGCGCCAGCGCCTTGTACGCGGTGACGGAGTCCGTCAGGTCGTAGACCTTGGGGCTGGTAAGGGGGTCGATGGAGCCCACCGGGTTAGAGCTCTCATCCCTGAAGCCGTAGGCCATTATGAAGACGGCGTCTGCGGCGCCCGGGGCCAGCAGGTTTGCGGCATCGTAATTGCCGACGTAGCCCGTCGCGTCGAAGACGATCTCGTACCCGGGGGCGACGGCGTTGAACGCTGCCCTTAGCGCTCTCACAAAGTTCACGTAGTTGGTTTTCTGGCCGGCAGCGATCGGCTCGAAGTCCAGCGAGACTCCGTCGACTCCGCGGCTCGTGACCTGGCCGACGATCTGGGTGATCAGGTTCTGCGATGCGCTGGAGCTCGAAAGCAAGGCCGTCTGCGAAGCGATTCCGCCGCTGTCCCAGGCAAAGGACTCGACCGACAGCGCCACACGGGTCCCGTGGGCGTGGGCATTGTTGATCACGTTGGTCATCCAACTGCTGTTCCAGCCGGACCAGCCGGAGCCGGATTGGATGAGATTGCCGGAGCTGTCGGCGTCCAGGCCGAAGTAGGCGACCGTCGAGAGAACGTCGTAGTTGAGGGTTGGGGCGGCCGAAGATTCCCAGTACGGGAGGTAGCCATAGACTTCCCGCCGGAGAGCGTTGGTGGAGGCGGGCGCGGCCTGCGCCTGGGGGACTGCCGCACCGGCAACGTTCGGAACTGCCGGGGTCGAAATCTGGGAGCCGGCTGCGCCTGTGTGGCTTCCGGCCGCCGCGGGCAGGGCAACGGGCGCGGCGCCATCGATCTTTGCGGTATCGCCGGCGCGCGGCCGGTAAGGCACGGTGGCCGGGGCGCCGGGGGTGAACGTCAGGTTGTCGCCGGCATGCTCCATGGCCTGCTGGTATTGGATCGACGGGAGGTCGCCGAAACCGTCGCCCGATGTCGGCGCGGAGCCGGCTGCGGCGGCATAGCCGGCACTGCCGATGAGGGCGGAGGCAGCCATCGAAACGGCCAGGAAAGCGCCCAACACGGCATTGCCATGCGGCTGATGGCGGCGACGGGGCGGGGCGGGGGGCCGTGCGATAAGCATTTCTGCACCTCATCGACGGGCAGTCACCTGAGGCGACTACGTGTCTTTCGCACGCGACCGGGAGCTTTGAGCACCCGGGGCGCGACTACTTGGGGACCTCACTCTGAGAGGCCTGGGTAGTTCTCTGCCCGCCCAATGGTAGCGGTCCAGAGAGGTCTGTGGATATCCGGAAGGTTTGGGGATGGTCGGAAGAGTGATGGAACCGGTCCCCGATGCCGCAGAGGGCTCGCTGGAATCAGCGGGCTGGAACGGCGTAGAAACCGGAGACGTCGAGGATCAATTGAGCCGACCGTTCCGCTTCTGGCTACATAGATGAGCTGGAGCTGTCCGGCGGCCAGAAAGCGGGACCGTGGCTCCGTTTGCCCGATTGTCACCGACCGGGAAGTTCAGATTCGAGAACTGTGTAGAGGCGTCGATTGGCGGCCCCATGGCCGCGAAACCGCCGTAGGTTGGGCCGTGACTGTCAGGTTGGCCGTGATGTGCGATCGCGTTGGCCGGCATGCCCCAGGTTCCCCAAATGTTCAGAGTCTTCGCGCCGTTGGCCGTAAATGGCCCGCTAGGCCCCTGCCCTGACGAGAGTCCAGTATCCGCGCGGGCGCGAAGCGTGTGGTATTCGGCTCCGCCTGAGGCGACGAAGTAGCCGGTAATGTCGAGGACCAGATCGACACTCGCTCCGGCTGCAGCGACGTATACGGCGGCCAGGGTTCCATCCGCGGCAACGGGCACCGCCACGTTGTTGGCCCGGATATCACCCGCCGGGAAGTTGAGCGTCGGATGAATCGGGGGTGGCGGTCGGCGTGGGGCCCAGGAAGACATAACCCTTGGCCGATCGGCCTGACTGCGGTGAGGTTGCCGGTCACTGCGACGACTCCCCGAGCTCGGAAGCCCGGCGACCCCTGCGACTGCGATCGTCCTGGGAGTGCCGGCAACAAACTTGTTGCGAGGCCCATGTTGCCCGCGCCGGGGCGGGTATCGAGGATCCTGTGCGGCCCGAATTGCACGTAGCCGTCGCCGCCGTGCCGATGAAGTAACCAGTCACGTCGACGATGAAGTCCGTTGTGGCGCCCGACCCGGCGCCGTAGTAGGCGACGACGGTCCCTGCCGGTGAGAGGGCGACAGTAATGCCGTTAGCCCGGTTGTCGCCGACCGGGAAGTTGAGCGTGGAGGAAGTTGGCATGCCGTTGGTGGGCGCGATCGCAGCCAGCCGCCCGCCGTTTGGTTGGTCACGGTCAGGTTGGCCGTGATGGCGACGGCACCAGCCGGGATGTTGCCCTTCCCCGTGACCTGGTAGGAGACGGGATCCCGGCCACGAGCTGGCCCACCGGGCCGATGGCCGAAGTGCGAGTGTCGATGATCCGTGTGGGCTTGAAGCTCGTTGTACCTCCCGACCTGGCTGGCAAAGGACGGCGGAGCTGGTGCGTAGGCGTGCCGTTAATGATGTCGGAGGTCGAGAGGCTCGGGATCGAAACCATGGAGCGGTAATAGACGTCGCCGTCCGACGCCGGATCGTCGAGGCTGGCATCGATCTGAGAGGTGTAGCCGTCGTTGCGTGTGCTCGCCCACGTCGTGACGTGGTTATGGAAGTTCGGTGCGCCCTTCCAGACCGCGTCGATCGTCGTGGTGCCGCCGAAGATCGCCTGGATGTAGGGCGATATGTCGCCTACGCCGTCCGCGATGACGGCCTTTGCGCCGCCGCGGATGAAGCCCGAGGCGTAGCCATCGACCCGGGTCTGCGCCTTGGGCATCGATACCGGATCGCTCCCGGCCATGCCCCATTCGCTGTCGCCGGACGCGTAGCACAGGTGCCACAGCAGAACGACCGCGTTGGGCGCGAGCCCCAGCTGGGCCATGTAGGCCTCGCCGAAGTACTGCGTGTTTGAGTTGCCGTTACCGGCCGTGGCATTGAGACCCATGCCGTTGTCGCCGTTGGGCTGCAGGTAACCGACATACGGGTTGGGGAAGCCGCTGCCGTGGCCGATGTAGACCAGGATGTTTGCGCCGGCGGCCGCGGCCTTGACCGCAGCCCAGGTCGCATTCGGCGAATAGACCTTGGTGATGTTGGAGGTGTACTGCGCGAACGTGTTCGCCGCGTCGTTGGCATCGTTGATCCAGCCGGACGTGTTCGGCCCGACTGCCCCGACGACGATGACGACTTTGGCGTTGCTCGCAGCGGCGGTGGGCGCTGCGGCAGCGAAGAGTCCGGTGGTTGCGACGAGCATTGCAACCGCGAACGCAAGGGTGAGCCTTCGCATCACGGTGTGTCTCCCATTTGGGCCTCAGCAGCCACGCTGATGGGGCAGGCGGCCCGGGGCCGGACGGTCGGCGGATCCGGGTTTGCTAGTGGGTCCAGCCTGCCGCCTGGACTCACCACTGACAATCCTGCCTTGGTCCCAGGACCTCTCGGTCTGCTTCAGGGTGGTCCGGTGTGGTGCGGTGGAGTTGCGACGGGTTGGGTACGGACCTTTGGCCACCCGGATGATAGGCAGGCTGGCCGACCGGTGTCGGGGTTCGCCGTCAGCGCGGTCCGGTCGTGAGATGTCCGACGAGTTCGAGGAGGGTTGGATTCGAACGGTCCCGGTCGGAGAGGATGGGTCTGCCGTCCGGCGTTCCTCGTACGGTCGGCCAGTCGACGCCGACCGCCGGATCGTCCCAGGCGAACCCCAGTTCGTCGCTGCCGTCGTACTCGTTGGTCACGAGGTAGAGCAACCGCAGCGGCTCCAGGGCCAGAAAGCCATGGGCCACGCCGGTAGGGATCGTCACGGTCTCGGTCTCGTCCAGCTCTCTGGTTTCGACGATGGCGTGCGCCTTGGGGTCGGCGAGTACAGGTCGAACATCGACGAGCGCCACCAGCGCCCGGCCCGAAACAACCGTCCAGAAGTCGAGCTGGCGGCGATGGTAATGCAGGCCTCGGAGCACGCCCTGCGCCGATTGGGATAGGTTTGCCTGCACGAATCTCGCGCCGGGCAAACCTGTATCGGCCGGCGTCAATTCGCCGAAGGCCGAATCGCGCCACAGCTCGACGAACGATCCGCGGCGGTCCGCCAGGCGGTTGAGCTTCCCATAGCGGACGCCGGCAAGCCGAGATTCCCAGGCTTCTGTCACGTGTTGCTCCTCCTCGGCGCCGCAAGGTATTCGGCGAGCGCCTCTTGCCATGATCGCAGCCGCGCACCGCCGGGGAGCGGCGTCGGGTCCAGAACTCCCCACCTGGGCGGCCTGGATGCGCGCTCCCAGGTCGTGCTCGGGACATCTTCGGTTTCGACGTCGAGCCCTGCGAGCCTCAGCACTTCGCGTCCCCACTCGGACCGGGTTGCCCTACCCGCATTGACGATGTGATGGATTCCGCTGATCGCCCCGGGACCCGAGCCGGCGCTTTCGCGCAGCAAAGCCACGACGGCTCCGGCCAGATCGCCGGCATAAGTCGGATTGCCGACCTCGTCCGACACGAGCTTGAGCCGGCTTCCCTCGGCGCGGGCGCGTTCCCCGGCGGCCACGATCTTTGCCGGAAAGTCATTGCCCGGAGGTCCGAATAGCCAGGCCGTCCGGACGATCGCAAGTGGGGGCATCGTGCCGGAGCGAGCCTCGGGCGAGTGTCCGGCCGCTTGTGCGAAATCCTCTCCGGCTTCGCCGAAGGCGGCCCGGGCCGCGCGCTCACCTTCGAGCTTGGCCGCGCCGTACGGGTTGGCCGGGTTGGGCGTGTCCTCGGGCCGATATGGCCGGCCGTCGACCCGGCGCCCGTCGAATACTTCGTTCGTCGAAATCGTGACCAGCCCGGCCTTATGCCGAACGCAGGCTTCGGCGAGTTCGCCGACCGCGGCACCGTTTCGGCGCGTCGCCAGCACCGGGTTGCGCGCGCAGCCGTCGACGTCGGTCCACGCGGCAGTGTGAACAACGACATCGGGACGGAACAGGCCGACCAGCCGTCTCGGCCGAAGCCGGGTCGTCCAGGTCGTGTTCCGGGATGTCCCAGCGCAGGACTTCATCCACGAAAGCGGCCTCGTCGAGATCTTTCCCGAGCGCAGTCCCCAGCCGGCCTCCAGCACCGGTGACGGCGACGCGCATCAGCTGAGCCGCCTCACTCGGGCGCCTCGCAGGGAACCGGCCAGCCTCTTGCCGTACTGGCGGCGATAGTAGCTCTCGAATTCGCCGGATTTGATGGGCCGCCACCATGACTCGTTGGCGCGAATACCAGCGCACGGTCTCCGCCAGGCCCGCCTCGAAGCTAACCTTGCTCGTCCAGCCCAGGGCTGCGAGCTTGGAACCGTCGAGCGCATAGCGCCGATCGTGCCCCGGCCGATCTTCGACCTGGCGAACCAACGACCAGGGCTTGTCGAGCAGGCGTAGCAGGGTGGTCACCACTTCCCTGTTGGTGCGCTCGTTGCCGCCCCGGACGTTGTAGATCTCGCCGCTGACGCCGTTCTCGAGGACGTGCCCGATCGCACCGGCATGGTCGGCGACGTAGAGCCAATCGCGCCGCTGCAGGCCGTCGCCGTAGAGCGGCAGCTGCTGGTCGTCGAGCGCGTTCGTCACGAAGAGCGGGATAAGCTTCTCGGGATAATGGTATGGACCGTAGGTGTTGGAGCCGCGGGTCACCACGACGTCGAGCCCGTAGGTGACGAAGTAGGAATGGGCGAGCAGCTCGCCCGCGGCCTTCGCCGCTGAATAGGGCGATCGTGGCTCCAGACGGTCGCCTTCGCGGCTTGCCCCGGTTTCGACGGAGCCGTAGACCTCGTCGGTGGAAACCTGCAGGAAGCGCGGGGCCGCGGGCCGCAGGCCAGCCGCGGCACGGGCCTGCTCGATCCGGCAGGCCTCGAGCAGGACGTGGACCCCAGCACGTCGGTTCGCAGGAAATCGCCTCCGGCTCAAGGATGGAGCGATCGACGTGCGACTCTGCGGCGAAATTGACTATCGCGTCCGCTTCGGCGACGAGCGGCGCCACGACCGCCGGGTCGGCGATGTCGCCGTGCGACGAAACGGAACCGGGCGGCCTGTTCCGGGTCCGACTCGACGCGGCGCCAGGTTGGCGCGATTGCCGGCGTAGGTGAGCTTGTCCAGCACTGTGACAATCGTTCCGTCGCGCCGCGCCAGGATGTCGCGGACGAAACACGAACCGATGAAGCCCGCTCCGCCCGTGACGAGCAAATGCCGGAAACGCGGTTCGGTTTCGGTGCGACCGGCCTCCGTCACGAGATTGGCCTTGCAGGTGGGGGAGGCAGGGCGCCGGCGTGGGATTGCTGCTCGGCCAGCTCGGCCGCCCGGAGCAGCGAAGCCACGGTGCCCGCGTCGGTCCAGTGGCCTTCGTAGCACGGCGCGAAGAGGTTGCCCGGCAGGTAGCGGTTGAGCAGGTCGGTGATCTCGAGCTCGCCGCGGCCGCGATGGCACGAGCTGGTTCACGAGGTCAAACGCGCCCGGTCTGAGGAAGTACACGCCGATCGGGATCAGGTTGCTCTTGGGGTGGGCAGGCTTCTCCTCGAAGCCCACGACCTTCCCGTCGGCGTCGAGTTCGGCGACGCCGAAGCGCTCGGGATCGGCCACTTCATAGAGCAGGGTGCCCGCTCCCCAGGGGCCGTTCTCGAATTCCTGCGCCGCGCCCGCCAGGTCCGGCCCCAGCAGAACGTTGTCGCCGAGGACGCAGCAGAACGCTTCGTCGCCGACGAAGTCGCGTGCCAGACCGATGGCGTGGGCGATGCCGAGAGCGCCGCGCTGGTACCGATAAGTGAGATCGAGCCCGAAGTGGCCGCCGTCGGCCAGAAGCTCGACGACGTCCCCGACGCTCTTGCCGCCGACGATAACCATGACCTCGCGGATCCCCATGCCGGCCAGAGTGGCGATCGGGTAGTAGATCATGGGCCGGTCGTAGATCGGCAGCAGGTGCTTGTTAGTGACGATGGTGAGCGGGAAAAGACGAGTTGCCGTTCCCCCGGCCAGCACAAGGCCCTTCACTGCGACTCCAAATAGCGTCTTGCCCGAGAGGGTATCAGGTTCGACTGCGCGGCCGCTGCGACCGGGCCCGAGAGCGAGCCGGCCCACTTTCAGCGGCTGGCGCTCGGAGACGCGGACGGGGCTTTCGCGCCCGACTTGCTCGCCGAAGCCGACGCACCCGCCGATGCCGAGGAACTCGCCGATGGGTTCGGACTCTGAGAGCTGTGCGGGGCCGGAGTCCCCAGCGGGATCCCGCCGGCATAGCCGGTTATGACGAGCACGAAGTTGGTATTCGCGAAGTCGGCCGCGGGGCTGATGAAGCAGCTCTTCACGACCGAGTTGGGATCGTTGGAGACACTGTCTATCTGACCGATGAGCAGTCCGGGGGGATAGGGCGAGCGCGCATCGGTGCCCGGGATCGACTCACCGGCGGTCAGGACGGCGGCCCCCTTGTCCAGCGTCTGGGAGGCGTCGACGTCGGCCATCAGCAAGATCCCGCCGACCTGTCCCGTGATTGTGCCGATGGCGCCCGATTGCGTTTCCTTGCCCACCACCACGGAGTTCGGGTCGTTAAGCAGGAGCACCAGGGACGCGCTCTTCTCGACTGATTGGATCATTCCGATAAGCGCTCCGCCGGCCGAGATCACCACCTGGTTGACGGCGATGCCATTGTCGGCGCCCTTGTCGAGGACGAACGTGCGCGCCCGGACGCCCGAGAGGTCGCGGCTGGTTACACGCGCCGGGGTCGATGCGTACGGGAGCGCCTGCTGGGCCTCGGAAATCTTCGTCCAGTCGATATTGAGCTGCGAGATCGCGGGCATTCGATTGAGTTCCTGCTGGAGCTTCTCGTTCTCGGCCCGGAGCTGGTCGTTCTGAGTGCGAAGGCTGTCGATCTGGGTGAACGCCGACCAGTAGGAGCCGATGGTATCGGCGGCCTGGTTGAGCAGCGTGACCGGCGGTTGCATGGCGTAGTTGAAGCCCGATTCGACGTCGTTCGCGGTGCTCGAACCCGACGCGCCCATCATCAGGACGCTTATGGCGAGCAAGATTCCGAAGAGCGTCAGCTGCCTGCGTGCTCGGCGTCGGACGGGTCGAGCGTTCATTTGCGCGGGCGAGGGTTCAGCGTGGCGGGCGGGCGTAGGTGTCCGCCACCAGGACGTTCTGCATCATGTCGAGCGACTCGAGGACGACCCCGGTGCCGCGGACCACGCACGTGAGCGGGTCGTTGGCGACGTGGACCGGCATCTGGGTTGCCTCCGAGATGCGGCGGTCCAGCCCGCACAGCAGCGCACCGCCGCCGGCCAGGACGATGCCCTGATCCATGATGTCGGCCACGAGCTCGGGTGGCGTCTCTTCGATGGTGTCCTTGACGGTTTCGACGATCAGCGCGACCGACGGCTCGATGGCTTCGCGGATCTGCTCCGCTCCGACCTCGACGCTGCGCGGCAGGCCGGTCAGGAGATCGCGACCGCGGAGCGTGACACGCTGGGCGTCCCAGTCGCCGGGCGCCGCCGACCCGATGCGCGATCTTGATGTCCTCCGCCGTGCGCTCGCCGAGGAAGAGGTTGTACTCGCGGCGGGCGTAGGCAACGATGTCGGCGTCCATCTCGTCGCCGCCGACGCGGATGCTGCGGCTGACGACGATGCCGCCAAGGCTGATGACCGCGACTTCGGTCGTCCCGCCGCCGATGTCGACGATGAGGCTGCCGGTCGGCTCGCCACCGGAAGGCCGGCCCCGATTGCCGCGGCCATGGGCTCTTCGATCAGGCCGGCCCAGCGCGCGCCTGCGTTCATGGCCGCGTCCCGGACCGCTCGCTTCTCGACTTCAGTCACGCCCGAGGGGATGCCCAGAAGCATCCGAGGCCGCGGGACCATGCCGACTCGGTCGTGCACCTTGCGCACGAAGTAGGCGATCATCTCCTGAGTGACGTCGAAGTCGCTGATGACTCCGTCGCGCAGGGGCCGGACCGCCGTGATGCTCGCGGGCGTCCTGCCGAGCATTCGCTTGGCCTCGGCGCCGACCGCGAGGACCCGTTTGGTTCGGGTGTCGATCGCCACGACGCTGGGCTCGCTGATGACGATCCCTCGGTCGCGCACCGTCACGAGCGTGTTGGCCGTGCCGAGGTCGATCCCGATGTCGCGTGAAAAGAAGCCGAGCAGAGCATGAATGCCGAACATGATGCGAGGAGATTCCCTTCCTCGTGATGACGACCCCACGCTGGGGAGCGGAAAAGACGGCCTGGATTTCGAGCGACCGGGCGGGCTCGTCGCTCCGGCACCCCGATGGTCTGCCCCCTTCTGTCCCAGGGACAATCCATCGGGCCGCACCGGCCCGGAAGGCGCCAGCAGTATACCCGGCCGCTGCACGTGTGGCCCTGCCGACGCGCCGGAACGCCTCGTCGGGCCTCATGCGGCAGTTCGCCGGCCCGTCACGTGCTCCGGTCGAACGCAACCCCTCGGTCTCGCAGCGAAACGAAGCCGTCGCCCGCGACGATGAGGTGGTCGAGGAGCTGGATGTCGAGCAATCTGCCCGCGGCGAGCGCCTCCGCGGTCAGTCGCAGATCGTCGGGGCTGGGGGTCGAATCACCCGAGGGGTGATTGTGGACGAGGATCACGCCCGTCGCGTTCAGCCGGACCGCGTCGCGAAACAACTCGCCGATCCGTACCAGGCTCGACGAGACATTGCCCTGGTAGACGGTCACGAGCCGGATCACCACGTTGCGGGTGTTGAGGAGCACGACACGCAGCTCCTCGCGCTCCAGATAACCCATCAGCGGAACCAGCCGCTCCCCGACGTCGCGGGGTGAGCGCACTGACCAGCGACCGGCGGGCCAATCGGCCACAACTCTCCGCCCCAGCTCGAAAGCGACCGCGAGCTGAGCCGCCCGGACCGGACCAACTCCGGGGACGGCCTCGAGTTCGACGTCGGTGGCGCGGGCCAGGCCGACCAGGTTGTCGTGACGCCGGAGCGCATCCGCGGCCGCGTCGAGCGCGCTCGTGCCGTGGATACCCGAACCCCACAGCACCCCGATGAGTTCGACCACGCTCAGGGCCGCGGCGCCATGGATCGCCAGGCGTTCCCTGGGCCGCTCGGCCGCGGGCGTCTCGTCCAGAATCCCACTCGTCTCTCTCGTCTGCCGCACCGAAGGCCCCGGTTCAACTGCGACGGGCTGGATCGGTCTACGCCCCCGGAGCCGGACGACGAAAGCCCGCCAATTCCTCCCGCCGTCCGACCACCGGGAACGTGCCGGAGACTACTCGGCGCGGCTTATCGGCGGACCAACTTCGCCTTACCTGCGGCTTACGGGACGGAGCTGGCGGCGATCCACGACAGAATTACCAGCGTTCCGTTGTAGGCGGAATGGAGCGCGCCGGATGCCACGATCGAGCGCCGTCTGACGTACAGCCAGGCCAGCGCGATCGAGACCGGGATGCGGCCTCCGAAAGCAACGACGGCCACGCGCAGGGCGGTGTCACCGTTGCCGAGATCCACGTTGATTACATGGATCGCGGCGAAGAACAGGCCCGCCTGCAGGATGGCCCGATGCCGCCTCAGCGACCGGGCCCAGGCGTTGGTGGCGAATCCTCGAAAGAAGATCTCCTCGCCGATCGGCGCCACGACTGCCACGGCGATCAGGGCATAGAGCCGATCGAGGAGGCCGGTAGCGACCGGAACCGGCGAAGACGGCGCGATGTCGTGCTCGGTCAGCCCGAGCACCGACATGAGCAGCGCCAGCAGCACGACGGTGGCCAGGATCACCGGCACGAGCAGAAGCAGTGCCCAGCCGACATCCTTGAGCACGCGCACAGCTGTCGGCGTCGCGTTCAGCCGATCCTCTTCGGTGACCGGTCCGCGCGGGCCGAGCTCCACGTCGTCGCGGCCGAGCGCGAGCTTGGCGGGTCGAACTACGTCGTGCCAGGACAGGGCCCCGGTCCGCACCACGAGGAAATGGACCATGGCTACATAGCCCACGAGATAGACGAGCAGGCCAAGCAGCGAGCCGCCTGCCGAAATCGATGTCGATGCCCAGATGAGACAGGACGGTCCGCATCGGCAGCGCGCTCAGTAACAGGATCAGCGCCGCCGTGAGCAGGAACGGCGAGGGACCGAAGTAATCGGCCCAGCCATCGGCGCGCCGCTGCAGCGTCTGAGCGCCTGCGGCTGCCGTCAGGCCCGCGGCCAGCGAGAGGAGCGTAGCCTCGACGATGGCCAAGCCCATGAACGATGGCAGGCTCATTTCGATCCCGGCGATCGCGGCGGCAATCAGGGCGACGAGGACGGCCAGCCCTGCCATTGTCAGGATCCAGCCGCCGGCGTAGAGCCGCGGCGCCGCCCGGCCGGCAAGCGAAAAGACCGGGCGCTCGAAGCGAGGGTGGCGCAGCCTGGGTTCGAGCTGGTCCGGGGGCGGAGTCAGGACCGGCGCCGGCCACCAGGGGGCCGCGGCGTCCAGGTGCCTTCGGGGGAAGGTCCCCAGGGAGCGTTCGGCGGCGGGCTCCACGGATCGGGCGGCGGGGCTACCCACGAACCCCAGCCCGGCGGCGGAACGGCGTCGTGGGGCGGCCCGGGCGGAGTGGTGTCGAATGGGCCAGCGGGGCTAGCGGTCTCGTCCTTCCTCGCGTCCGGGTCTTCGGCCATATGGATCGCAGAAGACTCGGGGCTTGCGGCGGTAGGTCAGCGTCCGACCGCGGGCCTGCTCGGCGCTCCACCGGCCGGGTGCGGAGCCGTGGGTGTCTTGATCCGATGCGTCGGGACGGCAGCCGGAACGGTTGCGGAGCCCGGCGCCGGAGCTGTGACGGCGGCTACGTCGGCCGCCGGCCGTTCGAAGTCCTTGCCGCACCATGCGCACAGCGACCAGTCGAGACCCACGAGCTTCTCGCAGTTCGGGCAAACCCGGTTCAGCCTCGTGCGGCACCACGGGCAAATGATCCATTCCTCGTCGACCCTGCGATCACAGCCGCGGCAGGTCTTGACCGACTCGACCTCCGCGAGGAGCGCCTCTTCGGCCAGGTTGCGCTCGTATACCTCGCCGAGCCGCTCGGCCGGCCGGACGATCCTGTAGACGAGGACCCCGAAGATGAACAGGAACGGCGAGAACAGGATGATCAGTCCGGCGGCCAGGTACGGAAGGACGGGGTTTTCCGTCCGGTCGTGCATATCTCGGAAGGCCCAGAATGCCGCGGCGATCCAGACCACGCTGAGATAGACGAAGATCGCGGCCCCGAGCAGCTGGACGATCGCGCTCGAGAAGAACGTGTTGAACGCGTCGCCGATCGGTCCAGTGATGTCCATTCGTGCTGTCCGTTCTCCAGATTGGGCCTTCGCGACCCATCGAATTCGCCGCGGAGAGGTTCGCGAAGTGTAGCAGGGCGGGCGTCGGCCGCCGACAACCCCGGCGTTCTGACGGCCTTCAGCCCGTCTCGGTTACGCCGGCGACCTCCGTGTCGATCGTACGGTTGCCGAGCGCGGCCATGACCTCATGCGTAATCGCGCCGCTCCGCCACGCCGACGTCAGGCCGGCGAGGGCCAGCGCTACGAGCCAGGCCGCGGCCAGGGCGACCACGGCCAGGAGGAAGGCCAGGGGCCGAAAGTCGCGGGTCGTGGTCAGCGCGCCGAAGCCAAGCTTGACAACGATCGGCTGGTCCGATCGAGCCGTCGCGGCGACCCAGCCGTAGGCCGTCGCGGTTCCCAGGAATGCGAGCGCCAGCGCCACGCCAGTTGCCGCGAAGGAGATTGCGACCGCGAGCAGGGTCCAGAGCGGCCGGCGCACGATCTGGACGATTGCGCTGCCGATTGCTCGCCACGGTGAAGCGCCGGTCAAGATCATGCGCCGCACGGCGATGGCCGCAACGGTCTCGCAGGCGAGCCAGGTTGCCGCCACTATCGCGACCGCGTCCGTGGCATCGCCGAGCACCCTGATCGGTAGCGCTGCGGCCACGTCGGACGGTAAGGTCAACTCGTTGTATGTCGCCGTGTAGACCCGGCCCCCGGCCCAGGCCAGCGCCGCAGCCAGCGGGACGAGGCAGGCAAGCCGAACCGAGGCCATTCCTGCGATCAGGCCCGGTCCTGCCGCCGGCTGGAATCGATCCGCGCCGTCGTAGCCGAGTTCTACGGCCTCGCGGACGAGCCATCGGTCGGTGAGCGAGCCGATTGCCAGCGACAGCACGAGCCACGCGAGCGCACCGATACCTGCGACCGCCAGGACTCCCACGAACCACGGCGTCGGGTCGCCGGACAGCGTGAACGCCCGGACCCCGGTCGCGCCGGCGATCGCGATCACCGACGGCAACACGACGCTCGGTAGAAGCAGGAGCGCCAGCCCGCCGCGTATCAGAAAGCCCGCCAGCGCGACCGTCGGTACGTCCGAGTTCGCGAGGCAGAACGCCGCGGCGAGCCGGGTCCTGATAACCCAGCGTGGAGCGCTCACCGACAACTAGCTCCGTCGGCCGATCAGGACCCCGACGGAGCGGGGGTGCCGGCAACCTGCCCGAGTTGCGCGAGGAGCTGCCCGACGATGTTCATCTCCTTTTGATACGTAGCCAGATCCTTGTTCGCCAGCGCAGTCTGGGCCGCCTGATAGTGCTGGCTGGCCTCCGCGATCAGCACCTGGACATTGGTGCTCTGCGGGGTGCCCGAAGGACCGGGTGTGGCGGTCGGGCCCGAGCTGGGCGTTGGGGAAGCGCCCGGCGTGGGCGACGGCGAGCCTCCCGGCGAGGGCGAACTCCCCGGTCCGATCGCTTCGGCCGTGTACAACTGGGTCAGGGCATCCTGCAGCGTGCTGCCCCAGACGATGGTGGCGCCGTTCGTGACGACGACCTTCTGGAACGCCGGCAATGCGTTGGACGACGCCGCCAGATACACGGGCTCGACGTACAGCAGCGAGTTCTTTAGCGGTATGACGAGCAGGTTGCCGAGGGTGACCTTGCTGCCGTTCGTATTCCAGAGCGTGATCTGCTGGCTTATCGCCGGCGTCTGGGCTATCAGCGACTCCATCTGGACCGGGCCGTAGACGTTGGCGTCTCGCGGGAAGTCGAAGACGCTGATCTGGCCGTATGTGGCGGGATCCATGTGCGCCGCAACCCAGGCGATCATGTTGTTGCGGCCGTTGGGGACCATCGGCTGCAAGAGCACGAACTCCGGGTTCGCGTCCCCGGGGACGCGCATCTCGACGTAGTAGGACTCGAGCGGCAGCTGGGTCGGACCCGTTCCCGAGCTTGGCGTGTTGGTGGGGACCTGCCACAGGTCGTTGCCCTGGAAGAACACGCCCGGATCGGTCACGTGGTACGTCGCGAACTGCGCGGTCTGGGCGTTGAACATGTCCTGCGGGTAGCGCAGATGCGGCTTGAGGTCGGACGGCATGTCGGACATCGGCTTGAAGACGCCCGGGAACACGCCCTGCCAGGCCTGGATGATCGGATCACTGGGGTCGGAGACGTAGAAGCTCATCGTGCCGTCGTAGGCATTCATGACGACCTTGACGCTGTTCCGGATGTAGTTGAACGGATCGCCGGCGAGGCCGGTGCTCGCGTTAGAGCCCGGGTTGAAGGAGTTGGCATCCGGGAAGGCCGAGCTGGTCGTATAGCCGTCCAGGATGTAATCCAGGCCGCCCTTGGAGTTCACGACTAGATACGGCTCCTTGTCGAAGCGCAGGAAAGGCGCAATTGCCGAAGCCCGTTCCTGGATCGAACGGTTCATCAGGAGCTGGCTGTTGTTGGTGATCTGGTCGCTGATCAGCAGGTTGACGTCGCCGAACTTGGCCGCGAAGAGCAGCCTGGTCAGGGTGCTGTCGAGCTTGATGCCTGTGGTGCCGGTCCAGTTGTTGTACTTGTCGCCGGTGGCGTTGTTCTGCGACGGGTAGTCGAACTCCTGGCTCTGGGCGCCGACGATCGAGTACACCGTCGGTTGCGTGCCGAAGTAGATCCTCGGTTCACTGATGACCGGTGCGCCCGGGACCGAAGTGGGCGGCAGGTCCTTGATGAACAGGTTGGGCTGGCCGCCCGGGGCGACGACCTCGTTCACCGGCACCATCACCAGCCCGACGCCGTGGGTGTAGGTGATGTGGAGGTTGACCCAGCTGGGGGTGCCGCTGTTCGAGCTGGCCGCCTTGGTTGGGTCGAGTTCGCGGCCGGAGATCATGACCTGCCGAACGCACGGCGGCGCCGCCGGAGCGCAACTGGCCGCGTCGGTGAAGGTGTAGCGGTCGGTGGTGACGTCGGGGAAGCTGTAGTACTGGCGGATGACGTTCAAGCCGTCGAGGGTCTGACCCAGCGGTCCGGAGTCCCAGAGTCGCATGTTCTGGGTGGTGGCCGCCTCGTCGAGCACGTCTGCCTGCGTGACCGTGGCCTGGGGTGTGTAGGTCACGGCCTGGGATGCGGGTCCGTTCCAGTTCGTCAGACCGAATGCCAGCCGGGTCATGCTTATGTTGTTCGCAATGTACGGGGTTTCCTGCGCCTGCTGGTTCGGCACGACGACGAAACGCTGGACCAGCTGGGGATATGCGACGTCCAGTACGACGTAGGCGCTGATCCAGAACATGAACGTCAGAAGCAGCGGCACTCGCCAGCGGGTGTAGGCAAACCCGAGGATGAATGCAGCCGGCAAAGCCGGCGATCACGGTCATGGCGTTGAAGGCCAGGAACTTGGCGTTCGCGTCGGCGTAGCTCACGCCCGTGAATATCGTGCTCTGGCCGCTGTACACGAGCTCGAAGCGGTCCAGCTGGTAGCCGATTGCGATCGACCACAGATAGAGCATCGCCAGCAGGCCGAGGTGGACCCGGGAGGGCGTCGAAAGCGGGGCTCCCGACACCACGGCAACGAGATATCGGATGCCGACCACGACGATCGAGACCAGCAGGACGGTGTTCACGTAGGACTGCACGAGTCGGAAGAACGGCAGCCGGAAGATGTAGAAGCCTATGTCCTGGTTGAAGCTCGGGTCGTTCTGGCCGAACGCGGCCTGGTGGGCGTAGAGCTGGATGGTCGCCCAGCCGCTGGAGAGCAAGCCGCCGAGACCCAGGGCGACGAGTATCCCGATGACGAGCATCGTCCAGAAGACGGGCCTGCTGATGTCGGGAACCTCGACGGAGGCCGCGGCCGAAGAGCCCGGCCGCTTGGGCGGGCTGCCGAACGGTCCGCTTCCGAAGCCGCCCCCGCCACCGCCGGTGTAGCGGTCCATGTTGAAGCGGTCGAGGAAGTCGTCGAGCGAGAAGCGGCGAAGCTGACCCTTGGGAATGAGACGGCCGGCCAGCCAGACGTTGATCCAGATGGCCGCGAAGGCCACCAATGCGCCGAGCACGAACAAGCCCACCTGTGACCAGATGCGGGTCCAGAAGACGCCCGCGTAGCCGATGCTCTGGTACCAGATCGCGTCCGTGGCGAGCTGGATCCCGACGGTGAAGAAGGTCGTGATCAGCGAGAACGCGACGATGATGGCGATGAACAGAACGACCCATTTGCGCGAAATGGTGATCTGGGGGAACTCGTCGTTCGGTCCGACGGATCGGGGCCGCCTGCGGCCGCCGAAGCCACCGCCGAAGCCGCCGCCGCGGAAGACCGGACGCGGGGCGTCATCCCCGCTCTCGGGTTCGCCATCGGGTCCCGAGCCGCTCCGATTCGTGTCCAACGCTTCGTCCTCTCTCGTTTCCCCGCCGGGTGCATCCTCTCGGGCGCGTTGTTCCGCGCCAGGCTCTTCGTTCGGACCTTTGCCGGATGCGTCGTCGGGGCTTTCCTGGGCCGCCCGGCGACGACGCAGCTCATCCATGAACTCGTCGAATGCGTCGCGCATGACGCGAGTCTAGCCGCACGCCGACATTTCGCGATAGCGGCGGAGGCATCGCTCGCGCTTCGATCGGCGCGGGGCGCCCGACCGGGGAGGGAGATTGCCCTTTTCTGCGCCTCGCACGGCGCGGAGCGTCAGAAGGAAAGCCGGCGGATGGCTTCGCGGAAAGCCTCGAGCACAGTCTGCGCAAGCTCGTTGTCTTGCATCGTCGCGACTCGCGCCGGCTCGAAGCGGAAGCCGGCGAGGACCGCCAGCGGCAATTCCCACGGCTTCGTTTCGTCGGCGGGCGGCTGGCCGAGTCGGAGGCGAAGTTGCTGTCGTCCGGCGTCTTCGAGGATCAAGCCCGACAGGGCGCCGGACATGCCGGGTCCGAGACGAAGAAGCGGCGAGCCCGGTGGGATGCCGGACGCTGGGGCAAGCTCGCGGAACTCGACTAGACCACCGACGACCTCGCACCAGAGCAGCGCAACCCACCAGCCGTCGGCGAGCGTCTGCGGCTGGGTCATGCCGAGAACCCGGTCGCTGCCGGCACCCAGCGGGAGCGGGCGCAGGTAGGACGGCCCGGGAGCGGGCAGCCTGTCGATGACGGTTACGCCTTCGACCGGCGGCGACGCGCTCGCGCCGCGGGTTTGGGGGGCATGACGGGCGCTGCCGCCTCGGGCGCTGCCGCCTCGGGCGCCGCAACCTCGGGCGCTGCCGCCGGTTCGGGCGCCGCCGGTTCGGGCGCCGCCGGTTCGGGCGCCGCCGGCGGGTCTGCCGGCCCCTGCGAGTTGCTCCAGGCGGCCTGTCTCGCGATCTCGGCGTCGATCCTCGCCATTTCGGCGCGCACCTCGGCGCTCGGCGGTCGGAGCGCGTTCTCCAGGGCCGACACCGGGGCGTCATCGACGGCGTCCTTGCGGAGCGCCTCGACCCCGAGGGCCTGCAGCAGCACGGACCTTCGTTTCGGCTTGCGCTTCGTGCGCGCCAGGTACTCCACGAGCTCGGGCGAGACTTCGGTCACGCCGGCGAGGCCCTCGAGCCCGCCCTCCGCGTCGAGGATCGCGCCGCATTCCGGGCACGTCGCACCGGCCACGATGCGGGCGGAGCACCACGGGCACACGATCTCCGCACCGGAATCCGGTGCCGCATCTCGTCCGGAAACGGTTGGCTCGGCGACCGCGACAATGCCGCCAGCGTCGGTCGGCGCCGCGAGACCGTCAGCCGAAACGGGCCGGGCGTCGGGATCGGCGACCTCGCCGGTCTCGGCGACACAGTCGGCCGCAGCGACCGCGACCTCGGCGACTGCCGTGGCCGGCGCGCGACTCCCCAGCTCAGGGCCGGCCCACTCGTGGCCGTCCGGGCTCTTCGGGAACTCGGCCCAGTTCTCGAACACGATCGGCGCTGGCGGAGGCGGCGGCTTGCGGAGGTGCGCCAGCAACTCGGAACTCGCCCAGGCCGGGGGTTCGTTCCGCGCTCCGGCCATCAGCCAGCCACCCAAGCCGAAGCAGGCGGCGGCAGGCAGGAGCACCACGCCGTAGACCCGACCCAGATCGTCGAGGAGAAGGAGAGCCGCTACGATCGCGATGCCGGCGCCGGTCACGTACAGTTCTCGGCTCGGATCGACGGCGAAGACAGCGATGAAGGCCGGTACGGTCGCCAGGATGGCCGCCACTACCACCAACCACATGAAGATGTCACTCGAGAAGCCGAACACGGTCACCGGGGGCAGGCCGGCGTGCCTGTTGTCGACGTTCATGAGATTGGCCTCGGCGAAGCCCGCGACCGCGCTCAGGGGCAGGCACAACCAGCCCAGGAAGATCGCCGTCGCCCCAAGAGTTCTCCGCAAGAAGCTTCCTCCCGCGATGCAGTCGACGCCGCGTTCGGTCGGGTCCCGAGCCTACGCCGCGTTCGAACCGCCACTTGCGGCCGCGATCGTGCGCAGGTCGAGGATCGTCCCGGACCTCACTCCCATTCGATAGTGGCCGGTGGCTTGGAGCTTATGTCGTAGACGACCCGGTTCACGCCGGGCACCTCGTTGACGATCCGCGAGCTGATCTTGCCGAGCACTTCGTATGGGAGCTTCGCCCAGTCTGCCGTCATCCCGTCTTCCGACGTCACTGCACGGATGGCTACGACGTTAGCGTACGTTCGGCCGTCGCCCATGACCCCAACCGAACGGAGCGGCGTAAGGATCGCGAACGACTGCCACACCTCGTGGTACAGCCCCGCCGACTTGATCTCGTCGATCACGATCCAGTCGGCTTCGCGCAGCGTGTCGAGCCGCTCGGCCGTGACCTCGCCGATGATCCGGATGGCGAGTCCGGGACCCGGGAAGGGCTGGCGCTGGACCATCGAGTCGGGCAAGCCGAGCTCCTTGCCGACGGCACGGACCTCGTCCTTGAAGAGGTACCGCAAGCGGTTCGATGAGCCGGAAGGCGATGTCGTCGGGCAGGCCGCCGACGTTGTGATGGGTCTTGATCTTGGCTGCGGTCTTCTCCCTGGACGAAGTCGCGGATTCGATAACGTCGGGATAGAGCGTGCCCTGCGTCAGCCAGTCGATCCGACCGAGCTTCTCGGCCTCTTCCTCGAAGACGCGAATGAACTCGTTGCCGATGATGTGGCGCTTGCGCTCGGGGTCGATCACGCCTTCGAGCTTGCGCAGGAACCGCTCGCGGGCGTCCACGACGACGACGTTGACGCCCAGCTGCTCGAACGCCGTTCGCAGCAGCTCCGTCTCGTTCTTGCGCATCATCCCGTGGTCCACGTGAACGCAGGTCAGCCGATCGCCGACGGCGCGGTGGACGAGGGTTGCCGCGACGGCCGAATCCACGCCCCCGGACAGGGCGCACAGGACGCGGCCGTCTGTGCCGGTCGCCAGGCGGTGCTCCTCGACGCGGCGCCGGATGTCCTCGACGTTGGACGAGATGAAGTTCGCGGGCGTCCAGTTCGGACGGGCACCGGCGATCTCGAGCACGAAGTTGCGCAGGATGTCGCGGCCGCGGCGGGTGTGGACGACTTCGGGATGGAATTGGATCCCGTAAAGCTTGCGCCCGGGATCGGCCACGGCTGCGTACGGGGTGGAGTGGGTTCGGGCGGTCGACCGGAAGCCGTCCGGCAGCCGCTCGATCGAATCGCCGTGGCTCATCCAGACCGCCTGCTCGGGCTCGATGCCGGCGAACAGCCCTTCCGGAGACGTCACAGAAACCACTGCCGGGCCAAATTCCTTGCGTTCGAACGAGACAACCGAGCCGCCGAGTGCCTCGGCCATGAGGTGCATCCCGTAGCAGATTCCAAGGATCGGCACGCCGGAGCGCCCAGATTGCGGGATCTGCGTGCGGCGCGCCGTCTTCATAGACGCTCGCCGGGCCGCCCGAGAGAATGACCGCCTTCGGGTGCCTGAGGGAGATCTCGTCCCACGGCGTGTCGAACGGCAGCAGCTCCGAATAGACGTTGAGCTCGCGGACGCGCCGGGCGATCAGCTGGCTGTACTGGCTGCCGAAGTCGAGGATGACGACCGAATCCACCAGCGCTGCCGGCTCGATTGTGGACCCGTGGGTCGTATCGGCCCCGAGGGCCGTGTCGAGGTAGGCCTCGACCTCGGCGTCGTCCGAGACCGGGAGGCGGTGGCCCGCGTCCTCGGGTTCGCCGTATATGGTCTTCCCGAGGTCTCCGAACCGGCTCGCCGATCGTCCGTCGCTCAATGTCTGACTCCGCTGCTGGTGACCCGAAGTCTAGCGAGGATCGATGGCCGGCCGCGGCCGATGCCTGCCTCGCGGCTTGGCGCTACTGGTCGTCCAGGTTGGGGGCGAGCCAGCGGGCAGCCTCGTCGATGGTCCAGCCTTTGCGGCGCGCGTAGTCCTCGAGCTGGTCGTGGCCGATGCGACCCAGGCCGAAGTAATGCGCCTCGGGGCGCCAGAAGTAGAAGCCGGAGACCGACGCCGGCGGGAGCATCGCGAACGACTCGGTGAGGCCGATCCCAACACGCGCCTCGGCGTCGAGCAGCGTGAAGAGGATTGCCTTTTCCGTATGGTCCGGGCACGCCGGGTATCCCGGCGCCGGTCTGATGCCTTGATACTCCTCGCGGATCATCTGGGCGTTATCCAGCGCTTCACCGGGCGCGTAGCCCCACAGTTCTCGCCGCACCAGTTCGTGCATTCGCTCGGCCACGGCCTCCGCCAGGCGGTCGGCCAGCGCCTTGACCATGATCGCGCCGTAGTCGTCGTGTTCGGCTTCGAGCGCCGCCACAAGCTCGGTGGCGCCCGCACCCGCCGTGACCGCGAAACCACCCAGATAGTCCGCCGCACCGCTCGACCGAGGGGCGACGAAATCGGACAGGGCCACATTGGGCCGGCCCGGCGGCTTCTCCATCTGCTGGCGAAGCGTGTGGACCACGCCGCTCAGCAGCGCCCGGTCTTCGTCTGCGTAGAGCTCGATGTCGTCGCCGACCGAGTTGGCAGGCCAGAACCCGATCGCCGCCCGGGCATGCAGGAGCCCATCCCGGCAGATCCGGTCGAGCATCGCCCGGCCGTCGTCGTACAGCGAGCGCGCGGACGGCCCGACAACCGGCGCTTCCAGGATGGCCGGGAACGCGCCCTTCAGCTCCCAGGCCTGGAAGAAGGGCGTCCAGTCGATGCGATCGACCAGTTCGACCAGCGGGTAATCGTCGAAGTAGCGCACTCCCAGGAAGGTCGGTCGCGGGGCGGCAAGGGAGAAGTCCACGGGCGTCGAGTTGGCACGCGCCGCCTCGATCGACACCTTCGCCACCTTCTCGCGGCGTCCGGCCCGGTCGACGCGGAGCCGTTCCTGGTCGACACCGACGGACGTCGCGTACGCCGCCGCTCCTTCGCCCAGCAGTTCCGAAACCACTCCCACGGCTCGCGATGCGTCGGCGACGTGGACCACGGCTCCGGAATAGCGCGGCGCGATCTTGACCGCGGTGTGAGCGCGCGACGTGGTCGCGCCGCCGATGAGCAGCGGCAGTCTGAACCCCTCTCGCTCCAGTTCCCCGGCCACGTGGGCCATTTCCTCCAGCGACGGCGTGATCAGGCCGGACAGGCCGATCACGTCTACGTTCCGGGCCCGCGCTTCGTCGAGGATTCGGCCGGCCGGCACCATGACGCCCAGATCCACGACCTCGTAGTTGTTGCACTGCAGCACGACGCCGACGATGTTCTTGCCGATGTCGTGAACGTCGCCCTTGACCGTGGCCATGAGAATCTTGCCGCGCGGTCGCAGGTCGCCGAGTGCTGCCTTCTCCGCCTCGAGATAAGGGACCAGGTGGGCCACGGCCTTCTTCATCACTCGGGCGCTCTTGACCACCTGTGGCAGGAACATCTTGCCCGCACCGAAAAGGTCGCCGACCGCGTTCATGCCGGCCATAAGCGGGCCTTCGATGACCTCGATCGGGTGGGCGGCCGCGAGCCGTGCCTCCTCGGCGTCCTCCACCACCCAGGTGTCGATGCCTTCGATGAGCGCATGCCGCAGGCGATCGACAACCGGCCAGGCTCGCCAGGCTGCATCTGCCTCGGCGCGCACCGACCCGCCGCCGCCCGCATATTCGGCGGCGACCTCCAGAAGCCGTTCGGTGGCGTCGCTGCGCCGGTTCAACACCAGATCCCCGACTCGCTCGAGCAAATCGGCCGGGATTTCCGAGTAGATGGCGAGCTGCCCGGGATTGACGATGCCCATGTCCATGCCGGCCGCGACGGCGTGGTACAGGAAGACGGCGTGGATCGCCTCGCGGATGGCGTCGTTGCCGCGGAACGCGAACGAGACGTTGCTGACGCCGCCGCTGACGCGGGTGTCGGGCAGTTCGGCCTTGATCCGCCGGACGGCCTCGATATAGGCGACGGCGTAGTTGGCGTGCTCTTCGATGCCCGTCCCTATGGCGAAGACGTTCGGATCGAAGATGATTTCCTCGGCCGGGAAGCCGGCCTGCTCCGTCAGGAGCCGGTAGGCACGCTTGCAGACTTCGACCTTGCGATCGACCGTGTCGGCCTGGCCCTGTTCATCGAAGGCCATGACGATGACCGCGGCGCCGTAACGTCGAGCCAGCCCCGCCTGGCGCAGGAACTGCTCTTCGCCTTCCTTGAGCGAGATCGAGTTCACGATCGGCTTGCCGCCGACGCACCGCAGCCCGGCCTCGATGACCGACCATTTCGACGAGTCGATCACGATCGGAACGCGAGCTATCGCCGGTTCAGAGGCGATCAGGTTCAGGAAGCGGGTCATCGCCGCCTCCGAGTCGAGCAGGGCTTCGTCCATGTTCACGTCGATCGCCTGCGCGCCTGCGTCGACCTGCCGGCGGGCGATGTCGAGGGCGCCGTCCCAATCGCCGGCGACGACCCGGCGGGCAAAACCGCGCGAGCCCGACACGTTGGTCCGTTCGCCGATGTTGAGGAAGAGGCTGTCCGCCCCGACGTCGAGCGCCTCGAGGCCGGCCAGGCGGAGGGCCGTGGGCCGCTCGGGCACTGCTCTCGGGGCCTTGCCGCGCACCACCTCCGCGAGCGCCGAGACGTGCGACGGTCCGGTCCCGCAGCAGCCGCCAACGATGTTCACGATCCCGGAATATGCGAAGTCGCGCACGACCTCGGCCATCGACTCCGGCGTTTCGTCGTAGCCGCCGAACTCGTTGGGCAGGCCGGCGTTGGGATGGGCGGCCACGAACGTGTCGGCGAGTCCGGACAGTTCCTCGACGTGGGCCCGAAGCTGGCGGGCGCCCAGGGCGCAATTCAGCCCCACGATCAAGGGCTCGGCATGCCGGATGGCGTTCCAGAAAGCCTCGACGGTGTGCCCGGATAGCGTCCGGCCCGAAGCGTCGGTGATGGTCCCGGAGATCCACAGCGGCACGCGGACGCCGAGTTCCTCGAAGACGCCCTCGATGGCGTAGATAGCGGCCTTGGCGTTGAGGACGTCGAAGATGGTCTCGACCATGAGCAGGTCGGCGCCACCGACGAGCAGCCCGCGAGCGGCCTCGGCATAGGCCTCGGCCATTTGCTCGAACGCCACGGAGCGCGCCGCCGGGTCGGTCACGTCCGGCGAGATGGAGAGAGTCCGGTTCGTGGGTCCGAGCGAGCCGGCGACGAATCGCGGCCGGCCGGGCTCGAGCGCCTCGGCCGCATCGGCTGCGGCCCGAGCGATTCGGGCGGCCTCGACATGGATTTCGTAGGCCACGTCCTCGAGCCCGTAATCCGCCTGGGCGATCCGCGTAGCCGCGAACGTATCGGTAGTGACGATGTCGGCGCCGGCCGCCAGGTACGCGTCGTGAACTGCGCGCACCACGCTCGGGCGGGTCAGGACCAGCAGGTCGTTGTTGCCCCGGACATCGTGGGGATGGTCGCGAAAGCGCTTGCCACGGAAATCCGCCTCGGTCAGGCGGTACCGCTGGATGAGCGTTCCGGTCGCACCGTCGAGCACGAGGATGCGCTCGCGCAGAAGTGGCCGGAGCAGGAGCAGGCGCTCCTCGCGCGTCCGAATGGCATGGTCTGGGACGGCTGCGTATGCGGACGCGATCGCCGGAGCTGTAGTCTCGGTGGGCCTGCCTCCTCTCTGTTTTGCAGTTTACCCGGCCCCGATCGCCGGCGACGAATCCGCATGATCCGGCCTGTGGGCCGGCCCTTGTCAGGATCGGAGCAGCCTTACTAGTCTGGCCGTACCACCCAGTTCGGTGAGCCGCAGGCCCCACCCGGGACTGACAGTTTGCCGCCGGACGTCGACGCGCTCCTCGGCCGGATCGCGCTCCGCGGGCCAGCGGACGGACCGGACGCAGGTGGAGAAAGCGTGTGCGGCAGGACCGCCAGTGTCCTGAGGTTCCAGAGCCCCTCGATCGGGCGGGCCGGCCCGGCGATCGCGAGGCGGTCCTTCGGTCACCCGTTGGGCGTCTTTCTGGGCCTTTCCGGACCGGCTCGAAATCACGGCGCGACCGTGACGGACGGGAGGTGGCCTCTTGCCAGTCGTATCCACGAAGACCCTGGTCGACAACGCTTACAAAGGCAAATACGGGGTCGCCGCAATCAACGTCGTCAATGACCTGACGATGGAAGCTGTCCTGGCGGCCGCCGAAGAGACACGATCGCCGCTGATCGTGCAGACATCCGTCAAGACGGTGAAGGCCATCGGGGCGGACGTCTTGATTGCCATGTGGCGGGAGATGACGCGCTCGTTGACGGTACCCGTCGCCATCCACCTGGACCACTGCCCAGAGCGCGAAATGATCACCACCTGTCTCGAGAAGGGTTGGAGTTCCGTCCTTTTCGACGGCTCGAAGCTGAGCGTCGAGGAGAACAAGCGCCAGACGATCGAGGTGGTGGCCGAAGCGAAGAAGTACGGCGCCGCCGTCGAGGGCGAGATCGAGGGCTTCAAGCGGACCGAGGAGATGGGCGACGACGAGACCGCCAACCATCAATCGCTGGAGGTCGCCGTCGACTTCGTCCGGTCGACCGGCGTCGACGTCTTTGCGCCGGCAATCGGCAACGCCCACGGCGTCTACAAGACCACTCCCAAGCTCGACGCCCAGCGTGTGACGGATATCGTTGAGGCCACGGGTGTTCCGGTAGCCCTCCACGGCGGGACCGGCATGACGCCGGAGCAGTTCAGCAGCCTGATAGAGCGAGGCTGCGCGAAGGTCAACATCTCGACGGCGCTCAAGATCCGCTTCATGCAGTCCGGCTACGACTACATAACCGAGCACCCAACCGAATACGACCCGCCGTCGCTGTTCAAGCATCAGCGCGCCGAGGTCCTCGCCATGGCCAAGGACTACTTCCGCCTCTTCGGCAGCGAAGGCAAAGCCTGGTGAGCACGCTCATCTTCGACTGCGACGGAGTCCTCGCGGACACCGAGCGATACGGTCACCTGCCGGCGTTCAACCAGACGTTCCGGGAGTTCGGGCTGCCGGTCCAGTGGTCGGAAGAGGAGTACGGGCAGAAGCTTCTGATAGCCGGCGGCAAGGAGCGGATGGCAAGCCTTCTCACACCCGATTTCGTCGCGGCGGCCGGCCTGCCGGCCGACAGGGAAGCTCAACTCGCCGAAGTCGCCCGCTGGCACAAACGCAAGACCGAGATCTACACCGACGATGGTGGCGATCGGCCAGCTGCCGCCCCGGCCGGGGATCAGGCGGATCGTCCGCGCGGCCCAGGACGCCGGCTGGAAGATGGCCGTCGCCTCCACCTCGGCCGAAGCCTCGGTCCGGGCCATCCTGGAGAACGCCGCCGGCGCCGAGCGGGCCGCCCGCTTCGACCTGGTTCTGGCCGGCGACGTGGTCCCGCGCAAGAAGCCCGCTCCCGACATCTATCTGCTTGCCCGAGAGCGGCTCGGCGTGCCCGCCGCGGAAGTGCTCGTCATCGAAGACTCGCGCAACGGCCTCGAGGCGGCGCGTGACGCAGGGCTGCGCTGCGTCATGACCCTCAACGGCTACACGGAAGCGGACGACACCAGCGAAGCGGTGCTGGTCGTGTCGTCTCTCGGAGATCCGGGCGGCGAGAAGACACGCGTGATCGCCAACCGCAGCGCCGCCCAACCGGGCGAATTCGTGACCCTTGCCGACCTGGCAGCCTGCCTGGCTGCCGAAGGCTGATCGGCTTATCGCGGAAGGAGCGAAAGATATGGCAGAGTCGTCGCTCGAGGACGTCGATCTCGTCCTCAAGACGATGGCCCAAACGATCGTCGACAACGCGGTCTACTTCGCCCAGCTCGATTCGGTGGTCGGTGACGGCGATTTCGGCTACTCACTTCGAAACGGGTTCGAGGTTGTGCTGAGCGATTGGGACAACCTTCGACCGGTCGAACCCCGGAACGCTTCTCAAGAAAGTGGGTTTGATCATCGCCTCCAAGGTCGGAGGCGTGAGCGGCCCCATCTGGGGCACGGGGTTTCTGCGGGCGGGCGCGACCGCCGGAGACAAGGCCGAGCTGACGGGCGAAGACGTCGTGGCAATGCTGCGGGCGGCAATCGCCGGGATCATGGCGCGCGGCGGCGCCGGGCTCGGAGACAAGACCCTTCTCGATGCCCTGGCACCTGCAACGGATAGCCTCGAGAAGAGCCTGGCCGACCCGGCCACCGCCGCCGATCACGGAGTCGCGGCCGTTCAGCTCATGGCGGACGTGGCGACGAAGGCAGCCGAAGACACCAAGCCGATGCTCGCCCTGCGCGGTCGCGCAGCCTACACGGGCGAGCGAAGCATCGGTTCTGTCGACGCGGGCGCCACGGCAATCGGCGTGATCTTGCAGGCGGTCAGCGCCGCGTGGCGCGACAAATACGGCAAGTAGAGAACGTTCGACGTAGAGGAGTAGGTCGTGAAGAAGTTCATCAACGATCCCAAGAATTTCGTGGACGAGTTTCTCGAGGGCGTGGCGCTGGCGAGCGATGGGGTCCTCAAGTACGAGCCGAAGTACCACCTGATCTATCGGGCGGACATGCCCAAAGCCGACAAAGTCACGATCATCCAGGGTTCCGGCTCGGGCCATGAGCCCGCCCACACGATGATCGTCGGCAAGGGCATGCTCGACGGCGCTTGCCCAGGAGACGTCTTCGCCGGACCTCCGGTCGACTTCGTTACCGAGACCTCGAGGATGCTCAACTCCCCAAAGGGCATCCTGCACATCGTCAACAACTACACCGGCGACCGGACGGCCTGGGATATGGGCCGCGAGCTGGCCGAGGCCGACGGAATGAAGATCGGCACCCTGCTCGTCAACGACGACGTGGCGGTCAAGGACTCGACCTGGACCGTCGGGCGGCGAGGCGTGGCCGGCAACTTCTTCGTGATCAAGGCCGTCGGTGCCGCATCCGAGGAGGGCGCCAGCCTCGAGGAACTGCTGCGCATCGGCAACAAGGTCATCGGCCAGGTGCGAACCATGGGCATCGCGCTCAGCTCGTGCACCCCGCCGGTCCGCGGCACGCCGCTCTTCGAGATCGCCGACGACGAGATGGAAGTCGGCATAGGCATCCACGGCGAGCCCGGCCGCCAGCGCACCAAGCTCGTGAACGCCGACAAGATCGTCGACATTCTCCTGGACGCGGTCGTTCCGGACCTGCCGTTCAAGAGCGGCGACGAGGTCGCGCTGATGATCAACGGCCTCGGCGGCACGCCCATCAGTGAGTTGTACCTGCTCTACGGCGCGGCCCATAAGAAGCTCGCGGCGAAGGGCATCAAGGTCTTCCGCAGCTACGTGAACGAGTACTGCACCTCGCTCGAGATGGCCGGCGCTTCGCTGACCCTGTGCAAGGTGGACGACGAGCTCAAGCGCCTCTTCCTGGCGCCCGCGGAGGTCGCGATCCGGGTCTTCTGAACGTTCGCGGTTCATACCATGGGGGCGGTTGGCTGGCTCTCCCAGCGGCCGCCCTCTTTTCGTGCCCGGCGGCCCCGTTTATCGCCGTCTGATCCGGGCCAGCCAGGCTCGTACGGTGCCGGCCGGAAGGAGGCTGTCGAGCGTCTCCTCGTCGATCGACTCGACCTGCCAGCCGGACCGGAAGCTCGCTCGAATATCGGATTTCCTGATGCGTTCCGGCCCGTAGCCGAGGGGGTTGGCCGAACTCCAGCAGACCAGAAAGGCGCATCCTCCCGGAACGACGGCATGGCTCAGGCTGCGTGAGTATTCGGCGCGCTGTTCGGGCTGGAGGGAGTGGAACAGCCCGACGTCGAGCGCCGTCGAGAAGCTCATCCCCAGCGATTCCAGGTGCAGGGCGTCCAGGAGCCGGAACTCCACGCTGCCGGGCCGAACACGGCCGGCCCCAATTCGGCCGCTCGCTTTCGCCCGAGCCTTCTCGATGGCGGCACTCGCCAGGTCGATGCCCAGGACTCGGTAACCCCGTTCCGCCAGATACAGGGAGTTCTCGCCCGTGCCGCAGCCCACGTCCAGCACCGGCCCGGCGATCCGGCCGTCCGACTCGAGCAGCACCACCGCGCCCTGCGGCCGGCCGGTGTCCCAGGTGGGCGTGCCCAGGTACGCGTTGTCGAAGAACTGCATGGGCAGATTATGATTTGGGCGATGGGCAACGACAGCGGAGGACCGATTGACGCCATGCTCGATGCCACTGTTCGCATGGTCGATTGCGCCATCGTCGGGGGCGGCCCGGCCGGCCTTTCCGCCGCAGTCAACCTGGCCCGAATGCGGCGCAACGTCCTCGTCATCGACGATCGCGACGGCCGCTCGCTGTGGTCGCAGACCAACCGGAACTACCTGGGTTTCCCGGACGGAATCGCGGCGTCGGAAATCCGGCGCCAGGGTCGGCGCCAGGCGGCCAGATACGGCGCGCGGTTCCTGCGGGGCCGTGTGACCACGGCGACCCGCGAAGGCGACCTGTTCCGGTTGAGCGTCGACGACCACGCGGGCGAGGGCGCCGGCACGGACGTGAACGTCGCACGCGACGACGAGCTCGGACGGGTCCTCGGTGAAGAGGCGGCCGATGGGCCGATGGAGATCCTCGCCCGGACGGTCATCCTCGCGACCGGCGTCCGCGATCCGTTTCCCGAATTCCCGGGTCGCGACGAGTGCGTGGGCCGGAGCCTCTTCTGGTGCATCTCCTGCGACGGCTTCGAATCGATCGGCTGCAATGTGGTCGTCGTCGGCCACGACGAGGAGGCCGTCCAGACCGCGCTCGACCTCCTGGACTTCACCGAACGAGTGACGCTCGCCGCCGGCCGGGCAGGTGGCTTCGCCGTTCCGGAGTCGCGGCTGGCGGACGTAACCGCCGCCGGCATCCCGGTGTATCGCTGTTCCGTGGCCGAATACAGGAACGTGAACGGCCAGATCTCGCGCCTCGTGCTCGGCGACTCGTGCCGCAGCGAGATCCCCGTCGAGATGGTCTTCGCCGTACGGACGCCCGTTGCCCGCAATGATGTGGCGGTTGGTCTCGGCGTCGCCGTCGACGCGCGCGGCCAGGTCATCGTCGATTCCGAGCAGCACACGAACGTGGCCGGGGTCTATGCCGCCGGCGATATGACGAGCCCCCACAACCACCAGGTCAGCGCCGCGGTCCACGAGGGCAACGAGGCCGCCTGCACCGCCAATTACTACCTCTACCGCCCCGAGCAGAAGGCGCCCGTTTCGGGCCGGCGGAGACAGATACAGCCCGACCACGTCGCGGACCTTGGCCACAAGCTCGGGATCGGTGCTGAACTTGAACGTCTCGGTCCGATGGGGCTTCAGACCAGCCTCCGCCCAGATGCGCTGGATGGTAGTCACGCTGATGCCGGTTCGGACAGCCATGGCTCGTGAGCTCCAGTGGGTGCTTCCAGCCGGCGGTGGCTCAAGAGTCAGCGCGATGACCCGATCGCGAGCGGCCCGATCGTAAGTGGGTTCGCGGCCCGGCCTGGGCGCATCAGTCAGACCGGCCATGCGTTCTCGTTCAAACCGGCCACGCCAGAGCAGCACCGTGTTCCTGTCCACTCGGAGCTGGGTCGCTATACGTTCGTTCGCAGTCCCGTCGGCTGCGGCGAGCACGATCCGGGCTCGCATCACCAGGCGTTGCTCGGTCGTCCCCGCTCGCAGCAGGGCTTGAAGCGATGCTCGTTCAGACTCGCTGATGGCCAGTGGAGACGCTGGGTGGTTCGGCATACACCGAATTGTAGCTGCGAACGGCGAGAACTGCTGAGCTTGTTGCGATGCGGGACACTAGGCTTGTTCGGAGGGCCCGCGCCCTCCAGACCGGCGCGCCAGGATGAAGACCGAGGGTCCGGCCGTAACGGGGCCGAGCGGCGCCTGCAGCCGGGCCTCGAGCCAGTTCGTGACTCGAACCGGCAGGCGCCGGCTCAAGCCGGGCAATCGGAGGAGCGAAGCCGATCGGACGCGGACTATCGAGAATCCCGACCGGCGCAGCCATCGACGGACCGAAGCCGGGGCATGGTCGAAGTGGAGCGCCCGGTAGGCGACCGGTCCGGGTTCGAACGGAGACCAGGGCTGGCGCCGGAGCAGGTACCTTGCGATCGACTTGAGATTGCGCTTGTTCGCGAATTCGAGGACGAGGACGCCGCCGGGCCGGACGATACGACCGATCTCGGCCAGCGCCGGCCCCGGATCCTCGAAGTGATGCAGCACGCGAATGCACACGGCCGCATCGAAGCTGGCATCCGGATAGGGCAGTGCGTAGGCGTCGCCCGAGACGATGGAGAAGCGTGGATCGTCGCCGAGCGCTTCGCGAGCCGCGGCGACGTGCACGGCCGAGGCGTCCAGGAGCACGACCTCGTCATAGCCGGCATACTCGGCGGCCAGCCGACCGAAGCCGGCGCCGACTTCGATCAGCCTGGCGCCCGTCGGTGGCAGCAGCGCTCGCAGGGCAATGCGGTCGCAGGCATCCTCGTAGTTGCGGGCGGCCCAAAAGACATCGCGGTAGCGAAGGTCGTCATAGGCCGCGATTTCGCGCGGGGTCATCGCCGAATCGCGTTCTGCCTCGGCGGAATCAGGAGGGGCTGGATGCGCCGACGGCCCTGCGGTGGACTGCGAACTCCTCCGCATTGCCCGACCAGCCGCAATCACACCGGACGATGTTTGTCCGGGCGTTGTATTCCTCGATCAGGTGCGACTTTGCGGGACGCAGAGGGGTGGGAGCGACCACCGAGCGCATGGGCCGAGCCATTCTTCCTCCTCGATACCCCAACAGCGGCGTAGTTCTGGCGGCCGCGTGTCGCGACCGCTGACGGTTGGATCGGTAGGCGCCCAGACCTCCGCCAGACCGTCGGGGGATGAATATTCTAGCAGAAGATGGGTCTGAGGCCTTTCTCGACCCCGGTCGATGGCATCGGATCTACAGAACGCTCGGCCGGCAGCCCAGGGCCCTATTTGTGGTCGCCTAACAGGCCGTGGGGCCGTACACTCAGCACCGCGAGGAGTCGCATTGGGGTGGCAACACGTGCCGGTTGAGCTGTTGGTGGCTGTCCTCTTTCTCCTGAGCGTCGTGGTCGCGGCGCTCCTTTTGTGGGTCTTCCGGGCGGATCATGTGAAGACCCACTGGCCGGGCCGCGCCGACCCCGTTCGCGTCGCCTCGCGTCCCCACCGTTCCAGCGAAGACGAGCCGGCGGCGCGCCGTCGATCCCTCTACGTTGCCGAGCGGGTGCCATCGACCTACGAGGCGGCCACGGCCGGTGGTTTCGCCCCAATCCAGACCGTGCCGGTTGAGGCTCACCGAACAGCTGCGCCCGGAATGCCGTCGGTGGTTCCGTTCGGACCCAAGCTGCCGCCCGACCTTGCCGAGATCCTGTCACGCCCGGCCGCCATGGCGCCGCGCGACGAGTTCGACCCAGCCGAACGTTCCGAGCCGACCGTCCGTCCGGCCGAGGCCGGCGACAGCGATGGGCACCACGACGGGCAGGCCAACTTGCTCGCCCGGATCGTGGAGACCGGTCGAGGCGTCGGCGCCGCGCGGCTGTCCCTCGACCCGTTGACCGGGCTCGAAGGCGCTTCGAGCTGGAGCCGGATAATCGAGATCGAGAACGCCCGACTGCTGCGTTACCGGCGGCCGGTCACGGTGATCCTGGCCGAGGTAGAGGGCCTTCGACGGCTCAGCGAGCGCCTGGGCGAGGAGCCGATCGAGCGACTGCTGCCGGTCATCGGCGATGTCTTCCGCCGCGAGGCGCGATGCTCCGATTGGGTCGCCAGGCTGGCCGCCGGCCGGTTCGCCGTGTTCCTCCCGGAGACGGACGAAATCCAGGCGATCAACTACGTCGAGCGGATCAGGGTCGCGTGCGAGCCGTGGCTGACGTCGGCGGCGGTGCCATTGCGGCTGGTCGTGGGCTGGTCGAGCCCGAGCGCCTCTTCCGACATCGAGCATGCCATCGCCCAGGCCGAGGCGCGTATGCACAGCGACCGCCGGGTGCCGGGCAAGTCCCCCCAGCCCGCGCGCCCAGGTCCGGCTCGTGTGGTCTCGCTCGCCGCCGGCAGCCCGGCCACCGACGGTCTGGCGGACCTCACCGAGACGCCGCATCCGGCTACCGAAACGGGCAGGCCGTCGCAGTGGGCAGGCAAGCCGCTCGTGGCGGCGGATGCCGGCGTCGGGCCGGGCATAGCGTCGGCCGGAGGAGCGGGTTGGAATCCCAGCGGGGAGGCCGCGGGTAGGGCCGACTAGGCTGTTCCGTCGTAGGCGCGCAGGGGTAGGAACGGCTCAGGTGAGCACGGTCCTCGATCCGCCCGGGGTTGGACCGTGCCTCGCATCGCATGTGCGCCCACGCGAAACCATCTATTCAGCGAGTTGGGCGCGGTGTAGGCTGCGCTCGTTCTCATCGGCCTCAGAACCGTCATAGGAGGCCGACAGGAGCGCGGTGGCTGGCCACCCGTTCCGGTGGGGCCAGCCAGCAGGAGAAGGAGGCTCGATTCGTGCTAAAGGAATTGTGGGCCAAGCTGGACGCCAATCAGCGATTCGTGGCCTATGGCGTAGGGGCAGTCGTCGTGGGCTGGATCCTCGGCTTGATTCTGGGCAATCAATCGAACTGCGGATCCGTTCTTGGATCGACCTATTGCGTCGGCAGTGTCAACTACTTCAGCCTGGGCAATGCCGGTCTGTTCGGCATTCTCGCTCTGGTTCTCGCGGTCGTCGTCGGCGTCGTTCTCTACATCAAGGTCGCTCCGAACATGAGCGTCACCTGGCCCATGCCGTTCGCCCAGCTCCTGTTCGCTGGCTGCGTGGCCGTCCTGGTTTGCGGCGCTCTGATGACTCTCATCCAGTTCACCAACCCCGGCAGCCCGCCCGCAACGATGTATGTCGCCGACCTCCTCGTGGTCGGTGGTGGCGCGGTCATGGCGTGGTTCTCGTATCAGGACTTCGTCGTCAGCAAGTCGGTCGTCTGACCTTCGCGCAAATCGAACGGCGGTCGCCGAAAGGCGGCCGCCGTTTTCTTTTGTCCGTCGGGGCATGAGGCCGAAGCTAGGCGCCCTTTTCCGCGTGAACGATGCGGAAGCAGTCCGAGCAGTAGACCGGCCGATCCATGTTCGGACGGAAAGGCACCTGGGCCTGGTTGCCGCATCGAGAACAGACGACGGCGAAGTACTCCCTCGGGCTGCCGTGTGGATTGCGACCGCCGTTCTCCCCGGCTTCTCGCATGTTGCGCCGGGCCGCGCGACAGCTGGGGCAGCGCTTCGGATCCGAGACGAAGCCCTTCTGGGCGTAGTACTCCTGATCCGCGGCCGAGTGTATGAACTCGGAACCGCAGTCGACGCAGGTTAGGGTTCGATCGACGTAGGCCACGCTGTTCCTCCGGAGGCGCTTGAGTCCTTGCCGGACGACCCCGGGGAACGGCGAAACCGACACTGCGGCGAATCTCGCGCAGGCGCTGCTGTGGAGCGGATCCGGTCGACAGTGTGCGGTTCGTAGCCTGTCTGGGACGCACCGGCTGGCCGGGAGGATAGCACGCATCTTCGGCTGTCCAGCCCTTAGCCAGCCTGGTGAGACACCAGTCCCGCAACCCCGTGACGCATCTGTGGAGCGTGCTCGGATCCGACGGGCGGGGCTGACCGCCACTGCTCGAACCTGCGACAATCGCCCGCGTCGGTCGGCGAACCGCGACAGCAGGAAGAACCAGAGGCCCGATGCTTCGACTGCTCCACACCAGCGATGTCCACCTCGGGGCGCGGCATACCGACCTCGGCGAGCGGGCGGCGATTCTGCGCGAGCGCCAGTTCGCGGCCTTCAAGGCGACGGTCGATCTCGCCATCATCGAGTCGGTCGACCTGTTCTTGATCGCCGGCGACCTCTTCGATTCGAACACGCAGCCGCGCCGCTCCGTGGAGCGAGTGGCCGCCGAGCTTGGCCGCATGGCGCGCGCCTCGATCCGGACGGTGATCATCCCCGGTACCCACGACGTCTACGACGGCGCCTCGATCTACCGCTCATACGACCTGGCCGCGATGGCCCGCGGCGGCGGCGACTGGATTACGGTGTTGACGCCCGACGTTCCGAGCGTCGTCTTCCCCCAGATCGACGTTGTCGTCCACGGGCGCGTCTTCGATACGAAGCGAGCGCCGCACAGCCCTCTCTTCGGCATGGACCTCTCGGTGGACCGCCGCGCGACCTGGAAGATAGGCATGGTCCACGGCTCGCTGCTGATCCCCGGCCGAACGGATGACGACGAGGTCGTCTTCACCGAAGATGAGATCGCGCACTCCGGTCTCGACTACCTTGCCCTCGGTCACTGGCATTCGGCCATCGAGGGCCGCGCCGGCAGCGTCACGTACGCCTACTCGGGAGCGCCGGAGCCGGTCGCTCTCGACCAGGAAGGTTCCGGCCACGTCCTGCTCGTCACCCTGGACGACCGCAGCGGCCGGCGCCGAGTCTCCATCGAGCCGCGCCGGGTCGGCCAGACGCGCATCGAGACGGTCGAGCTGGATGTCGCTGACATCCACAGTCAGCCCGATCTGATCGACCGTCTCGGCCGGAGCTCGGACTCGAATCTGGCTCTCGACGTCCGACTCACGGGCCTCTATCCGGACGACCTGGACCTGGACATCGACGAAGTCGAGCGTGCCCTCAGCCCTTCGTTCTTGCGCCTCCGGATCCGCGACCGATCGATTCCGAGTGTTCCCGATGGGCCTCTTCCGCCGCCGGACACGGTTCTGGGGGCCTTCGTAAGAGGCATCGAGGCGCGCATGGCCGAGCTCGAGGGCGCGTCTTCGGCGCCGGGCCATGACCAGGCAACGGATGAGCTGGCCGACATGCGCGAGGCTCTGCGGCTCGGACGGCACCTTCTCGAAGGCCGCCAGGTGACCCTGTGACCGAGTCGCTCCGTCGCGGTGGCCGGCCGCGATGAGAATCCTGCGCCTCCAGCTCCACGGGGTCGGCCGCCATCGCGACCTGGACATCGGACTTTCGCCCGGCTTCACGATTGTCCGGGGGCCCAACGAGGCCGGCAAATCGACCATCCAGCGCGGTCTCGAGCTTGCTCTCTTCCGAAAGCCCACCGCCCAGGGCATCGAAATGGAGGAGCTCAAGAGCTGGGGTGCGGGCGCCGACGAAAGCCCGAGCGTCAGGCTCGAATTCGTGGTCGAGGAAGAGGACGAGGACACCGGCAGCGTCGCCGCCCTGCCCGGAGTGCTGGAGAAGGAGTACCGCGGTCAGAGCGGCCGGGTCGCCCTGTCGTTCGACGGCCAGACCTACACCGACCCAACTCGCGCGGCCCAGGTCATCGCCGACCTGACAGGGGTTCCCAGCGAACAGTTCTTCCGGTCCACGGCCTCGATCCGCCACGAGGAACTCGACGACCTCGACCGTGACGAAGGGGCGCTGCGCGACCGGCTGCAGGCCAGTCTCGGCGGCGGCGACAAGGGCAGCTCGCGGGCCAAAAACCGCCTCGAGGAAGCTATTCGCAACCTCAAGTCGCGCGGCGACAAGAATCCGGGCCGGCTCAAGATCGCCGAGGAGGCGGTGGCGCGGGCGGAAGTTGCCCTGCGCAGCGGCGAGGCGGCGCTCGAGAAGCTCGAGCACGACCGCGACGCGCTGGCGCAGGCTCGCACTGCGAGAGCGCGCGCGGAGTCGCGGCTGTCCGAGAGCCGCAACATGCTCGAGGCGGCCCGGCAGGCCGAGCGGCTTCGGTCGGATCGGGCGGTGATCGCCGAACGGTTCGAGCGGTATCGCCAGGCCGCCGAGGCCCAGGCGCGGCTGCGCGAACTCGAATCGATGCCCGAGCGTTCGATCTCGAACCTGCGCGACTCGCTCGATCGGATGCGGACGCTCCAGAGCCGCGTGGCCGTGCTCCACGAAACGCTCCACGAGGAGCGAGCGCCGGAGATCGAGCCGGACGAGCCCGAGAAGGGCTACCGCGCAACCGCCCTCGTGACGGCTCTCGCGCTTCTGGCGACCGCGGGCCTGCTATTCGTCGGCGTCACGGCCAGTTTCCCGGCCGCGACCCTCGCTGGCCTGCTGCTCGCGCTCGTCGCGGGCGCCGCGCTATACGTCTTCTGGGGACGGCGATCGGCCGCACTCAAGATCCGCCGGGCCAACGACATGAAGGGGCGGGAGCGAGCGCTGCGCCGCCAGGGTCGCGTCAGCACCGAAGAAGGCCTCCGCGTCGCCCAGTCGGGAGTCGCCAACATCCTTCGCGAACTCGGTGTGCCGGACACGGCCGCAGCCGAGCGGTTGCTTACCAACGAGCAGGCTCGCCGTCAGGACATCGCCACGCTGCAGGTGCAGGTTTCGGCGTTGCTGGCCGGCCAGCGGGAAGACGGCGTCCAGGCACTTCGAGATCAGGCCGCCCTCGAGCTCGAGCAGAAGACCGCCGCGCTCGATGCCCTTGGACCCATCGCCGTCGATGCACGAGCCCGCGAGCGGCTCGAAGCCGAGGTCCGCGAACGGCAGGACTCCGTCGAAAGAGCCCGCGACGCGGAAGCCGCCGCCATCGCCCGGGTCGACGCCAACCCGGTGGACGCCGAGCAGGTGGCCGGCGAATCCGAGAGGCTGGTCGCCTGGCAGGAGCAGCTGGCGACATTGCAGCGGCGAGTGCGAGTCTACGAGGCGACCCTGGCGGGCATCGCCACGGCCGAACAGATGACGATGCGCAAGGCGACCCGCTTCCTCGAGCAGCACATGGGCCGCGATATCGCCCGGCTGACCGGCGGCCGTTACCGCCAGATCGAGATCGACGACAAGACGCTCGACATCCGGATATGGGCTCCCGAGCGGGGCGATTGGGTCCCGGCCGCCCGCTTGAGCAAGGGCACCGTCGATCAGGTTTATCTGGCGGCTCGAATCGGCCTTGTGCGCCTCGTTACCCAGGGCCGCCGGCCGCCGCTGATCCTCGACGACCCATTCGTGACCTTCGACGACACCCGTGCCACGCAGGCTGCAATGCTGCTGCGCGAGCTGTCGAGCGACTTCCAGGTGGTCTATCTGGCCTGCTCGGATCGATACGACGGGCTCGCCGATGCTGTCGTGGAACTGCCCGGCCCGGACGTAGACCTCGCGCCGACCGCCGCCGAGCCGCCGCGAGTCGACACCGAAGACGCATTCGTCCGGCCAGCCATACCCGAATTCGATGGCGGGGTGCCCGACTTCGCGCCGGAGCCTGCCCTGCCCGCCGAACTCGCCGAAACCGGCGAACCCATGGCGCTCGGCTCCGACCTCGAACCCGCCGAACCCGCCGAACCCGCCGAAGCCGCCGAGTGACCGCGATGGCCCCCGAGATCCCGGAAGGCCTGTCGATTGAGCAGGTCTGGGCAATCGAAGCCACCTACGCCGCAGACGCCGCGGAGCGACGGCCGGCAGTGCGGGCCGAGCACCTCGCCCGGATCGGCGAGTTGCGGGCCGCCGGAGTAGTCGTAGAGGCCGGAGCCTTCGCCGACATGAGCGGCTCGCTCATTCTGGTGAGGGCGCAGGACGAGGCCGCCGCACTGGAAATCGCCGAACGCGACGTCTACACTCGTTCCGGAGTCTGGGCCGGCATCAGGGTCCGCGCCTTCGGGAGAGTTGTCCGCAGCGAGGAACGGACCACCGGCTGAAGTCGCTCGTGGATTGGATGGGGGCGAATCGTGGACGATGACGCCACTGGCGTTCAGACGCAATCGCCGCGCTTCCGCCGACGGCTCCGCTGGCTTGCGCTTGCTATTGTCGCCGTGCTGGTAGTTGTGCTCGCCGGCGGATACATCTTCCTTGCCAACGCCTACATGCCGCTCGCCGAGGGCAACGGGTCCGGGCCGGACTCGGGGATCCCGGGCAGCCTCTTCGCTCGAGCGCTGGACGATCCCTTCGGCTCCGGCAGGCAGTACGTCTACTGCTCCGAACCGAACGGCCGAATCGATTGGTACGTATCGCTCATCAACAACGGCCCCCTGCCTGTGACGATCCTCGGCGGAGATCCGGGTCCGGGCCGGGTCACGTCCGACACCCACGTCAACGGTTTCTCGCTCGTCGATCTGGCGATCTACCGGCAGGCACTGCCGGCCGATACAGCCGCGTTCGGCCAAGACCGCACCGATCCGCGCACTGCGCCGGCCATGCCGCCAACGACGCTCGAACAAGGAGACCAGCTGGAGGTTTGGGCGCGCTTCCAGACGGGCAGCCTCCAGCTCCAGAGCGACTCGACCATATCCCTGCGGAGCGTCTGGGTGCGCTATTCGGTGCTGGGCGTGGTTCGAACCGCCGAAGTACCGCTGCGAGATGGCGTTGCCGTGGAAGGCGGCTGCACGCCCGCCTGACTCGAGGCTACGGGAACGAGATCGTGGCGTTGAGGTCCGGGCGCTGCGAGTCCGCGGACAGGTTGCGGAACATGACCTTGTAGGTCGTACCGGCGTCTACGGAGTGTGTGTAGGGCGGATCCACGGCCTTGACGCCCTGGCGCTGGGTTTCGTCCACGCTCAGAACGGATCCGCCGGCGACGTCGCCTAGCGCGATGTCGACGTCCGTGACAATCGCGGTCCAGGCCACACCGACGGCGACCTTGCCGGCCGTGCGCGTCTTGAACGTGGCGTTGAAGCCGTTGAGTGCTTCGGAAACGCCCGGGCTCGAACTTCCCTGCAGGCGGCCGTGGGCGAGCGTGATGGCCGCGTTCGCGGTCGGCCAGCTGAAGGCGACGTCCACAGTCGGAGTTGCCGCGCCGACGCCGATCAGGGTCACCACCCAGAGCGAGTGGGGTCGATCGGCCAGGGCGTTCGGGAAGCCCGGCCTGGCACCCGTGGAGCAGGTCAGGGCGCCCGCATCGATCTTGACGCACATCTTGATCGACGGCGTTGCGAGCGAGCTCTTGGCCACCTGCATCGAGACCGGGCCGGGACCGTCGCTCGTGAACGAGAAGGTTCTCGAGGTCGCCAGCGGATCGTTCTGAGCGTCGAGCATCATGTCGTTGAAGGTGATCGCGGCGATCGGCGCGTACGGAGTCGCCTTGGGGGTTGGAGTGGGTTTCCCGGTTGCCGATGCGTTCGGCCCCGAATTGGAGGGAGTGACCGAGCTTCCGGCCGCACTGCTCGTCTGCCCGGGAACCGAAGCGCTCGCCGATTCCGAAGGCCCGCCCGCGAAGGCCGATGGCGTGTCCGTCGGTGCCGGGTTGCCGGAGCCAGACCCGAGATATATCGTGCCGGCCACGCCCAGAAGCAGGACGCACATCACGGCGAGGACGATGGACACGTTTCGCCACGTCTTGTCGTTCACCGATTCTCCACTCCAGCCCGTCGGGGGACGGCACACCCGCGAGCCAACGATACCCCCTTGCGACGAGCCGCGGCACGAGCCGAGCGGTCTCGGCTACCCTGCCCGGATGGATTCTCCAAGCCGGCCCGACTGGCGCCGCCTGCTCGTTCTGTACTGGATCACGTCCGTCGTCGAAGGGATCGGCGTCTCCCAGATCTATGCCTTCTTGCCGACGCGCCTGGCGGAGGTGGGTATGTCCAAAGCGGACATCGGGCACGTCCTCGGATTGCTCTTCTCGCTCTTCTTCCTGGTGGGCCTGCCGCTGATCCCGCTGTGGGGCGTCTGGGCCGACAAGTACAGCCGCAAAGCCGTCATCATCCGCAGCTCGCTCGTAGAGGCGGCGGTCTTCCTCGCCGTCGCCGCCAGCGGCACACCCTGGCAGCTGGCGATCAGCATGACCCTGGTCGGATTCCAGCTGGGCAATTCCGGGGTCATGATCGCCGCGATTCGCGACGTCACGCCGCGACCGAGACTCGGGCTGGCCATGGGCTTGTTCGCCTCGAGCAGCCCGCTCGGGTTCGGGCTCGGGCCCGCCATCGGCGCGGTCATGATCAGCTGGCTTCACTACTCGAGCGCGGCCGTCTTCACGCTCTCGGCGGTGCTCTCGCTCGGCGTGGCCCTCATGCTGGCAATCGGGTCGGCCGAGGTTCGGCCCGAGGTCGTGCCGACCGGCAGCATCTCCCGGCTGGCCTATGGGGCCGTGCGCGGAGTATTCGCCGACCGAACGGTCCGCTGGCTATTCGCCGTCTCCGGAGCCGTGTTCGTGGGCAGGCAGATGGCTTTGCCCTATCTGCCTTTGCTGGACCCGCTGAAGGACCCGGGCACGCTGGGGCTCGTCCTGTTCATATCGGCCATCCTCGGCGCCTTGCTGACGCCGATCGCCGGCTGGGCCGCGGATCGGATCGGTTTCCGGCCGGTCCTCGTGATGGCCGTCGCGGGCTTGTCCGTGGCGATCCTGTCGCTGGGCCTGGCGCCGACGATCGTCGCCGTACTTGCGGCGGCGACGATGCAGACGGCGCTCCAGGCGGGAGTGGGTTCCATGGTCTCGGGCCTGCTATCGGTGGAAGTCCCCTCCGAGCGCCGCTCGGCCACCCTCAACCTGATCTACCTGCCGCTCTACTTCGGCGGCATAGTCGGACCGGCGATCGCGTCGATCGTCTATCGGGGCGGCCTCCTCGCCGTCTTCGCGGTTGCGTCGGGCGTGCTGGCAGGCGCGACATTGCTGGCGCTGGTATTTGCCCGACGCGTTGGGCCAGCCGCGGCTTCGCAGGCCGCACGAACGGCCGAGGTCTAGAACGTCGGGACGTCGATCTCGCCGTGACCGACGTATCGGGCGTCGGGCCGGATGAGCTTGTCGGCCGAAGCCTGCTCGATGGCGTGGGCGCTCCAGCCGGCCATTCGAGCCAGCGCGAACGTCGGCGGGAAGAGGTCCGGCGGCAGGCCGACGCCCTGCAGCACAGCGGCGGCGTAATACTCGACGTTGGTCTTGATCACGCGGTCGGGCTTCAGCTCGCCGAAGATCCGCAGGACGACGTCCTCGACCTTGACCGCGGTGTCGAGCCAGTCGGCCATGTCCGCCATGCCTTCGGCGACTATGCGCAGCGCCGCGGCGCGCGGGTCGTAAGCGCGGTAAACGCGATGGCCGAAGCCCATGATCTTGTCGCCGCGAGCGATGGCCTCGCGAACCCACTTCTCGGCGCGCTCTGGCGAGCCGATCTCATGGAGCTGGCTGACGACCTCGGCCGGCGCGCCGCCGTGGAGCGGGCCCTTGAGGGCTCCGATGGCGCCGCAGACCGCGCTCGCCAGGTCGGATCGGGTCGAGATGATCACCCGGCACGTGAAGGTCGAGGCGTTCAGGCCATGCTCGGCACCGACGACGAAATAGGCGTCCAGGGCTCGCGCGGCGGCCGGATCGGGATCCTTGCCGGTCAGTTGCTGTAGGAAACCGCCCGCCAGGCTCAGCTTCTGGTTGGGCTTGACCGGTTCCTGGCCGTTCCGGAGGCGATGGAACGCCGCCAGGGCCGACGGCGCGAAGGCGGTCAGTTCGCGAGCCTGATCGACCGTGGGCGGCCAATGCGGCCGGCGCCAGGCGCCCCAGACGGACACGGCGGTGCGGAGCGCGTCCATCGGGTGCGTGTGGTCAGGCAACTCCCGCAAGGTGCACATGACGGGCTCAGGGATCTCGGCCGGGACGAGGCGCGCAGATTTGCGCCACTCGCCCGTCCAGAGCAATTCGGCGACCTGCCCGTAGGTTCCTTTTTCGACCAGCTGACCGATCGGGTAGCCACGGTACAGAAGCCGGCCGTTGGCGCCGTCGACGAAACCGATGGCCGTCTCGGCCGCGACGACACCCTCGAGGCCCGGGGAGTAGGGCTTCTCGGCGGGCGGCTTGACCGCGTTCGCCGGAGGCGTCCCGTTGCCCGCCGGAGGAGTCGTGCTCGCCGCCGAGTCTGCCTCGCCGGAGGATTGGGCGCCCCCGGTGTTGGTCCTGGTCGTCATCGTCGCCCTCCTACGGAGCTAACCGCGGAACCGACGCTCCGGCCACCGAAGGTGCCAGCGGGTTGTCGGATGGGACGGCTCCGTTGCGGGTCGCATCCTACCGCGATCCATCCCAACGGGCAGGAAGCGGACCGGCAGTTGCGCCGCCTGCCGAGAGCGGCCGAGCGGCCGCCTGAGGCCGAGATATCACGCCTGCGCTACCAGCGTGAGCGGGTCCCCGATCGGCGGTCGTCGCCCTCGAGCGCGTTGAGGATGAGCCGGATGACGGTGGCCCCCAGGAAAGCGACGATGAGCGCGCCGAAGAACCCGTTCGTGCTGCCGGCATTGAAGTAATGGGTGGCGATCACCCCACCGAGCAAGCCGCCGAGGATTCCCACCACGATGTTGGCGACGCAACCATGCGGTCCCCCGCGATCCACGACCGCGCCCGAGAGCGCGCCGGCGAAGAAGCCGACCACGATCCAACCAACCACGCCCATGTCCGGCACGAATTGGTCCTCCTGCCTGCGCGGGCCAATGCCCCGCACCGATGATACCGACCTTCCGAGCGGGCATCGTCTTCATGAATGCCACGGCCGAGCCGGATCAATGCCACGGCCGAGCCGGATCAATGCCACGGCCGAGCCGGATCGGGGGCAAATCCGGTGCTAATTACTGCATCTGACGTAGGCGTCCTGTCACCGGTCCGGCCGATACCAAGAACGAAGCCGACTGCGCTCGTACGTCAGTTGCCGGGATGAGGCGCCGCCGTAAGTCTTCGGAAAGCTCGGACAGCCGCTCATGCATGATCATCGGGGCACCGAAATCGACACTGCCGGGGGTGGCCAGGCGTGGCTGCGTCATCCGCCCGAAGTGCTGCTGCCCTTGATGCGCGCGGCCCAGTCGTCCGTGCTCCCGCACCGGCCCGCCGCGTTCGATCGATCTGGCTCCCGGGCCCGGCCCGCACGCCGGCAGCGCTCGCAGCGATGGGGCCGCGGCCGCTTGTGGCCGAACGGCGCGTGGCAGCCCCCGGTTGAGAGCTCCGACCGATGATCAAGCTGCCAGGTGCGGTGGCCGTTCCGCCGACCCAGAGGTCGTTCCTGCGGTTTCGACGCAGCGACTTCACGCTGCCCAAAGCTCGCGACTTCCGGCCGAGCCGGCCGCACAACTGGACCATCCGGACTCGATTGATCGTCGCGTCGGTCACGCCGGTCGGACTCGTGGCCGCACTGGAGTTCGTCGGCGGCCATCTCGGCCTCCTCACCCTGGCCATCCTGGTCGGAGCCCTGGTGTTCGCCATCGTGGTCGCCCGGTCCGTGACGAGGCCCATCGAGGTCGTGATCGACTCGGCGGCCCGCGTCGCGATAGGCGACCTGAGCCAGCGAGAAGGCGAAGCGACCCTTGTGGCGACCGGCGAGTTGGGCCGGCTCGTTGACGCGTTCGCGGGAATTCGGATGTACATGGAGGAGCTCGCGGCTCTCGCCGACCGGGTCGCGGCCGGCGACCTTACCCGGGAAGTCCAGACGCGATCGGATCAGGACGGTCTGGCGCAGGCGTTCCGATACATGATCACCAGGCTCCGCAAGATGGTCACCGAGCTGGCGAAGGCCGCCGACAGCGTCGCGGAAACGGCCGTCCAGGTGAACGAAGCGGCGGCGCAATCGGAGACGAGCGCGACTCAGATCGCCCAGACCATCGGCCATGTCGCCGCCGGAGCCGCCGACCAGGCGCATGCCTCGACGGACACGAGCATCGCCATGATGGATCTCGGCCAGGTCATCGAGCAGGTCGGCTCCGGAGCGGCCCAGACGGCCGAGAGCGTCGGCGCTCAGGCCGACGCCATCAGCCAGATGGCCGGCGCCATTCGCGAAGCCGCGACCGCGTCATACGAAGTGAACACCGCCGGAGCGGCGGCCGGGCGAGCCGCCGACAAAGGCTCGGCGTCGGTTCGCGAAACTGCGGCCGGAATGGCTCGCATCAAGAAGGCCGTGGATACCGGGGCCGACGTGGTGACGAACCTCGGCGCGAAAGGCAGCCAGATCGGCGCCATCGTGCAGACGATCGACGAGATCGCTGACCAGACCAACCTGCTGGCGCTCAACGCAGCCATCGAAGCCGCCAGGGCCGGAGAGCAGGGCAAGGGTTTCGCGGTAGTAGCGGACGAGGTCCGAAAACTGGCGGAGCGTTCGCGGGCGGCAACCAAGGAAATCGCTTCGCTCATCGCCGAAGTCCAGAGGGGGACTGCCGAAGCGGTCGCGGCAATGAAGGTCGGCGCTCAGGAAGTCGACACCGGGTCGGCGCTGGCCGAGCGGTCCGCTGCGGCACTCGACGAGATCGCGCAGGCCGTCGGCGCCTCCAACGCGGCGGTGTCTCGAATCACGTCCGCCGTCGAGGCCATGGAGGCTTCCTCCTCGAACGTCGTCTCCGCGTCCGACACGATCGCCGCGATTGCCCAGACCACCAACTCCGCCGCCAGTTCCATGAGCGCGAGTGCTCTCCGCGTCAACGATGCGGTGGAATTGATCGCGGCCATCAGCCAGGAGAACTCGTCCTCCGCCGAGGAAGTCGCCGCCGCGACTCATGAGTTGAGCGACCAGGCCCAGGGAGTCGTCCGGTCGGCCAGCGTTCTCACCGATATGTCCGAGCGGCTCCGCCGCCTGGTCTCGCGGTGGCGCCTGCCGGATGCCGACCGCGACGACGGCTCGGCCTCGCAGCGTCACGCGGCCTGACGCCGGAGCGCTGCCCGCTCACGACCCGTTTGTGCCGTCCAGCAGGACGCCGCCCGGGTAGTCCACGGTGGTCTCCGCGGCCGACCATATTGCCGGCAGTAGCGGGGTCGTAGCGAGACTGCCCTCCAGCGCCTTCCCCGCAACCATCGGAGATGGGGATGTACGGACGACGCCGCTGGATTGCGGTTCTCGCGGCGCTTCTCGTGATCGGCTTCGTCGAGGTGCTGAGCGACACAACACTCGACGCCACCCTGCCGTTCCCCTGGCGCACTCTGCTGGCCTTTGGCACGGTCGTGATCGTGATGATGGTCGCCGCGTGGCTGGCGTTCAGATTGATCGACCGCTTGACCCTCGACCTCGTCGAGCGCCACGCTGCCCTGGAAGCGCGTACCGAGGCCCTTCGCGCGGTCTACGACGTGAGCCTGGCCGTCTCCGGCCAGGCCGATCCGGACCTGACGATCGGCTCGATCGTGGGCCACGCACGCCGCCTGCTGCATGCCGACGCCGCGCTCCTTGCGCTCGACGGACCCGACGGCAAGCTACGACTGCGGGCCTCGAGCGCTCTGCCGGACGTCATGCGCACCGGAGACCCTGCCCCAGCCCCGACGAGTCGCCCGGGTGGAAGCGAACTCGACGACTACCTGCGGCCCGGCTTCTCGATAGGCCTGCAGGCGCCGGTGGCGCGAAGCGATCTTCGCGTAGGCATCCTGGGCGTGGCGACGCGCGGCCATCGCGTCTTCACCGCGGCGGACGTGGACACGCTCTCCGCGCTGGCCATACAGGTAGGCCTCGCCATGGAAGCGGCCCGGTTGCGTGACGAGCTGAAGGCGCTGGCCGTAGAGGGCGAGCGGGAGCGGATAGCGCGCGAAATGCACGATGGCCTGGCCCAGGTCCTCGCCTATGTGAACACGAAGTCGCAGGCGGTGGAGGGGCTGCTCGATGGCGGCCGCGTCGACGATGCCCGCAAGCAGCTGGCAGAGCTTGCGAGCGCCGCCCGCTCGGTCTACGTCGACGTCCGGGAAGCCATTCTCAGCCTGTCGACGCCGGTGCCTCCCGAGCAGGGCCTCGCCTCCGCGCTCTCGGAATATGCGGCTCAATACGCGGAATCCTCCAAGCTGGCGGTCCGCTTCAAGGCCACGCCCGAGGCAGAGAATGCACCCCTGACGGCCGTCGTCCAGTCGGAAGTGTTCCGCATCGTCAAGGAAGCGCTGACCAATGTGCGCAAGCACGCCAGCGCCAACCGGGTGACCATCTCGATGTCGCGCGACCAAGCCGAGCTGGTGGTTGTGGTCGGCGACGACGGCGTGGGCTTCGACCCTCAGACCATCGGTTCGCGGCGCGAGAATTGGCCCCATTTCGGCCTCGCCGGCATGCGTGAGCGAGCCGAATCCGTCTGCGGAACGATCGCCTGGCGCACCAAACCGGGAACAGGGGTCGAAGTTGAGCTCCGCGTCCCTATCGGAGGGGAGCCCTGGGAGTGCGACCCTCCGGTAGTTGTTCCGCCTGGTGAAAACGTAAGTTCCGTGACGCAGCACCAGGTGGTCCAATCGCCCGCCCCTACCCTAACGGGGGCAGACTTGTCCCATGCGAACCCTACTCGTTGACGATCATGCCCTATTCCGCGATGGAGTGGCCTCGCTCCTGCTTGCCTGGGGACATGAAGTCGTCGGACAAGCCGCCGACGGGAGCCAGGCCATCGAGATGGTGGACGAGACCTCGCCCGACGTAGTCCTCATGGATGTCCGTATGCCGAACGTGTCGGGCATCGAGGCGACGGCCGAAATCAAGGCTCGCCATCCTGAAGTCGCTATCGTCATGCTCACGGTCAGCGAGGAAGAGGCCGACCTGTTCCGTGCCATCAAGGCCGGCGCGCAGGGGTATCTCCTCAAGAACTTGGAGGCACCGCAACTCCGCTCGATGCTCGAAGGGGTAGCTAGGGGCGAGCCGGCGATCTCGCCCGGGACTGCCGCCCGGATCATCGATGAGTTCCTGCGGACTCGGGACGGAACCGCCCCGGCCCCCACCCAGAGATTGACCGACCGAGAGGTCCAGGTCCTCGAACTCGTCACCGACGGCCAGCGCAACCGGGAGATCGCGGTCGAGCTCGGCATCAGCGAGAACACGGTGAAGTTCCACCTCAAGAACATCGTGGAGAAGCTCCACGCTCAGAATCGTGCCGAGCTGGCGGCAAGAGCGGTTCGCGAGGGCCTCGTTCCGGACACCCCTCACGACTCCATGACCGGCCATGCCATGAGGCGTCACCGCTAGGCGACGTTCGCGCCGCGGCCCACCGCCGCGGCTTCCGGGCGGCTCCGTTCGTGGTCTGTCACAGCGCGCTCTGCCTGCCGCGGCCAGCGCGGCTCTGCCCCGCGGCCCGCCGCCGCCCCGTGACCCGCAGTCCGGCCCTTGCTAGACGGAGATTTTGGCGGCCCCGGCCTCGTCCACGATCCAGGCTGCGCCTGGTCGGCGGGTTCGCTGGGCCGGCCAGCGGCGGTCGTCGCGGATCGCGCCGAATATCTCGCCCAGTGCCTCGGCTTTGCTCGCGCCCCAGGTCACGACCAGCACGGGCGCCGCTTCGAGGAGTCGCGGGTTGATCGTGACACGAGGCAGATGCGGCCCGATGTGCGTCGGCGCGGGGATGCCCAGCGTCCAGTCCATGCTGTCGAGGGCCGGACTGCCCGGGAACACCGACAGCAGATGGCCGTCGTCGCCCACGCCGACGAGGATCAAGTCGAATACCGGCCAATTGCCTTCGGCAAGGGGCAGCAGCGCGGCCATCTCCTCGGCGTAGCGCAGCGCGCACCATTCGTAGTCGTGGCCGCCGGCGATGGCGAGGTCGGTGGGGTAGGGGTGGATGTTGGCCGTGGGCAGCGGGGCGCTGCCCGGCTCGCCACCCGCGCCGCCCAGCAGCACGTCGTCGACCGAGGTCACGTTGGACTCGGGGTGGCCGCGCGGCACGAAGCGATCGTCGCCCCACCAGAAGTGGACCTGCTGCCACGGGATGCTGTCGACGAGAGGGGCCTGGGCCAGGAGCCGGTAGATGGGAATCGGCGTATTCCCGCCGGTGGTGCAGAAGTCGGCCCGACCGCGCCGCTCGACCGCAGCCACAAGAGCGGCGGCGATCCTCTCGGCCGCAGCGCGCGCCGCGGCGTCCGGATCGGCGACGATCGTGAGCTCGGGTTCACCCTGGTTGGGCTGGGGAAGCTCTGAGGCGTCGAGTCCGGCCGGCCGCTCGAATTCCATTGCCGACTCGTGTTCGTTCTCGGTCATGATCGGCCTCTCCGATTTGTGGCTTCGGACGCGGAAGTTGGATCTCCTGCGGCCAGCTGACCGGCCATGGTCAACGCCTGTGCGGCGACCGGAGCGCCGGAGCTGTCCTCGACGGCCAGCAGGAGCAGATCGACGTCGTTGAGGCGCGGCGCAACGTAAGCCCGCCGGGCCCGCTCGTGGCCCTTGTCTCGGACCACCACGTTGACGACCCGATCGTCGGCGGTCACATCTCCAACCAGTTCGGATCCCCGCAGGCGGGAGGCTATCTCGACCCGGACGGTCGAGCCGCCGCTCAGGTCCGAACAGACCGGTTGCAGCACGACCGCAACCTCGTGGTCTCCCTGGCGCAGCGTCGCGGTGCGGCGGCCGTCCGGCTGGCGTTGCAGGGGCGCGATGAGTCTCATCCCCAGCCGGGATGCCAGCCATGCCACGTGATAAACGGGCCGGACGACGTTGGTGAGCCCGGTCGAGTCTTCGTCTTCCGCGGCGGCATACTCGACCGTGAACGACCTGACCGCCCGAAGGTGCTGGCGCAGGTCCGGCAGGTCGTAGACGGAGGCGATGGCCTCGCGCCAGCGCGACTGCTTGAGCAACGAGAAATCGGCCACCACCAACCCGCGTGCCGCGGCCTGGCGGGCCATTTCGGCGAGGCGATCCAGTCCATTCCCCGACCAGGAGGAGCCGTCCACGATCAATCGATCCGCGATCGGCAGCAGCCGGTCGGCCCGGTGCGACCGAAACTGGGGCTCGAAAGGCCACCACAGCGCCACCGGCAGGTCGTGCAGCAGTAGCGGCACGATCAGCGACGCCAGATGGCGACCCGTATCGCCGTGGGCGGTCGCGTAGATCAATTCGGCGTCGGTTTCGCCGCCGGCTGCGTACTTCGGCAGCGACAGCATCTGGACGTGGGCATCGAGGCCGGCCGGGCCGTCCACGTCGTCCATGGACAGGATCAACGAGCGGGAAGGGTGGCGCCCGGCCGTGCCGGCGATCGTGGCGGCGCACCGCTCCGCGACCTCGCGATGGCCGGCCACCACGACCAGGTTCAAAACGTTGGAACGCGCCGCGACATGATGCTCGCCACCCTCGGACGCCCTGCGCGCGCCTGCCCACAGCAGGCCGAGCTGGCTCTCGATCTCGACCAGCGAGTGGAGCGTCGGCCGCCCGCCGCCCGTCAGATCCGCCGCCACCGTCGGCCGTCCCGTTCCAGCAGTGCCGTCGCCGCTTCCGGGCCCCACGTTCCGGCAGCGTAATCCGGAAATCGGGGCGCGGGCAGGTCGGCCCAGGTGTTGATGATCGGTGTCACGATCGACCAGGCCGCCTCGACCTCGTCGGCCCGCGTGAACAGCGATGCGTCGCCCAGCAGTGCATCGAGGATCAGCGTCTCGTAGGCGTCGGGCGAATCGACCGCGAAGGACGTGCCGTAGGCGAAGTCCATGTTGACCGAGCGGACGTCGAGCCCGAGTCCGGGGACCTTGGCGGCAAAGCGCAACATGATCCCCTCGTCGGGCTGGATGCGCATCGCCAGCACGTTCGGCGCCGGGTCTCCCGAAGACTCCCTGAAGAGCCGCAGCGGGACTTCCTTGAACTGGATCGCGATCTCGGTCGCGCGCTTGGGCATGCGCTTGCCGGCGCGGAGGTAGAAGGGGACTCCGCTCCAGCGCCAATCGTCGATGGTGAAGCAGCCGGCGACGAATGTTTCGGTCTCGGACTCGGGATCTACCTCGGGCTCTTCCCGGTAGCCCGGCGCGGCCAGGCCGCCGATCCAGCCGGGGCCGTACTGGCCGCGGACGATGCTGTTCTTGACGTGCTCGACGTCCGGGGCGGCGACGGAACGCAGCACCTGGACCTTCTGGTCGCGCAGAGCATCGGCCGAGAACGAGGACGGCGGCTCCATCGCCACCAGCGTCATGAGCTGGAGGAGATGGTTCTGGAGGATGTCGCGACTCGCGCCGGTCTCTTCGTAGAAAGCGCCCCGGCCTTCGGCTCCGATCGATTCCGCCACGGTGATCTGGACATGGTCGACGTAGCTGCGGTTCCAGACGGGCTCGAAGATGCCGTTGCCGAACCGGAAGACCAGCAGGTTGCGGACCGTCTCCTTGCCCAGGTAATGGTCGATGCGATAGATCTGCGACTCGCGGAAGACCTTGTTCAGCTCGTGGTTGAGCCGGCGAGCGGACTCGAGGTCGCGTCCGAAGGGCTTCTCGACGACGACGCGGCGCCAGCCCGAGCCGTGAAGCTCATGGTCGAGCCCGACCCGGCCCATCTGGCGGACTATCTCGGTCACCTGCGAAGGCTGGGTGGCCAGGTAGTAGATCCGGTTTCCGGCGGTGCCGCGCTCCTCGTCGAGAGCATCGAGCCGCTCGCAGAGCCGGTCGTAGCCCGAGTCGTCGGAGAAGTCGAGCTGTTGGTAGGTGATGCGCCGGGCCAGCTCGGCCCAGGCCGTCTCGTCGATCGGCAGGACGCGCGAGTGTTTCTCCAGCGACGCCCGGACTTCGGCCCGAAATGCATCGTCGGTATATGGCCGTCTGGCCACGGCGACGATGCTGAATTCGGCCGGCAACAGGTTCGTCCGGAGCAGCTGGTAGATGGCCGGCATGACCTTGCGATGGGCCAGGTCGCCGGTTGCGCCGAAGAGGACGAAGGCGTTGGGGTCCGGCATGCGATCGACCCGCAGGCCTTCTCGCAGCGGGTTCAGGTCTGTGTCGAGATGGCGGCGGCCGTGAGCTGCTTCCGTCGCCTCGCGCATCTGGCGCATGGTGCTGGCCAGAGGCGGCGGTGCCGGCACCCGGGTCGGGCTCATGGCGCGGTCCTCACTCCGGCTATTCGGCGCGGAGCGCGGCCGCAAGCGCTCGCCCGAGCGCCTCGAGCCCGGCGTCGGGATCGGCGCCAAGGTTCAGGCGGAGCACCGGCAGGTGATGGTCGCCGAGGGTCTTCGCGTCGCCGATCGCCTGGGCATCGATGAGCTGGCCGAAGGAGTAAGCCTTGCCCGGGATCTCGCGGTCGTCGGGATGCTCCGCTACCAGCTGCAGGAACCAGCCGATCGGGGCTCCGCCCTTGTGGAGCTGGCCCGTGGAGTGGAGGAAGCGCGGCCCGTAGCCAACCGTCGTGGCCAGCCGGGTGGCGTCTCGGAACTGTGTCCGGATGGCGCGCAGGGCGGCATCCCGTTCCGGCGTCTGCGCGACGTAGGCCTGGATAGAGACATAACCGTTGGGGACGAGTTGGGCCAGCTGGGTTCGCAGGGCGGCAGTGAGCGCAACTTCGTCTGCCACGCCCAGAGGCGCGGCCTGGGTGTGCCGGCTCTTGCCCTCCTCGAACGTCTCGATGACTTCTCGGGTGTTCTTCTTGGCTTCCTCGACGTTGGGCTGGTCGAACGGATCGATGCCCAGAACCAGCGCCGACAGTGCCGTCGCCACTTCCCAGCGGGCGAACTCGGCCCCGAGTTCGATCTTGGAGTCGACGACGATCCTGATCACGGGATGTCCGGCCGCGGCGAGCTGGGCCAGCTGGGGCTCCACGTTCGAGCCGACCGATGCATCTGGTCCGGCGGAGCCTTCGAGGGAGATCCGGACGAACACGCGATCGTTGCCGTACGCCTCCGGGCCGGCCAGCGGCTCCCCGTCGACTGGAACGATCCCGACGCCCGTTCCGTGCGGGCTGCCGAGCGGTGCCTTGCCGGTGCTCTCCGCGATCAATTGCTCGACCCATGGCCCGAAGGCGTCTAGCTCGCGGTCGATCACGAAGGTGAGCTTGTCGCGGCCGCTCCGGGCGAGCGCGCCCATGACCAGGCCCAGCGCCAGGCCGGGGTTCACGGCCGGATCCGGCTGGCCGCAGGCGATGATCATCGCTCGCGCCTTCTCCAGGACCCTGCCCATGTCCACGCCGAGCAGCGCGCCGGGGACGAGTCCCACATACGTCAACGCCGAGTAGCGGCCGCCGATGTCGGGTGGGTTGAGGAAGACCTCGCGGAGCTGGTCGTGATGCGGGATCGAACTCAGGCTCGGGTCCGGATCGGTGATCGCGACCATGAAGAAGCCCGGGTCCGTGGGCCGGCCGATGCCGGACTTCTTCAGCGCCGCGGCGGTCCGGGCCCACTGGTAGGCCTGGAACGAGAGCGATTCGGCCGTCGTGCCGGATTTGGTCGAGACGATGAAAAGCGTCTTGGTCGGGTCGAGGTCGTCGAGCGTCACGGCCACGGCGACCGGGTCGGTGGAATCGAGGACGCGAACGGGAATGCCGTCCTGAGACGAGCCGAAGACGTGGGACAGGAGTGCCGGGGCCAGGCTGCTGCCGCCCATGCCGCCGAGCACCGCGGTCGTAAATCCCTGCTCCCTGATCCCGTCCACGAACGCCTTGAGCTCGCCGGCTTCGTCGGCGAAGTGGAACGGCGCCTCCAGCCAGCCGAGTCGAGTCGAGATCGCGCGCTGGACGATCTCCTCGCTCGACCACACCGACGGATCGCGGCGGCCGATTGCCCGATCGGCCCAGTTCTCGCTCACCGCCCGGCGGCGCGCATCGGCGATCGCGGCCTCGAGCGCCGCGTCGTGGAGGGTGAGGTCGAGAGCGAGATCGTTGGCCGGTTTGAGTTCAGTCATTGCGGCAGCCTCGTGACTGGGCGGGGTTCATCTTTTCGTCTGGTCATCGTCACGATACAGGCGCCGCTCGATCCGCGGTTCAGGCGGCCGGGCGATTCCTGCCTCGTGGCTCGGTGGTTCAGCGGGTCCGGGCCAATTCCATGCGGGCGGCCTCCTGTTCGATGGCACGGATCTTTCCGACCCGCCGGACGTGGCGGGGCTCGCCGCTGAACTCGGCGGCCAGAAACGCCGTGGCGCACGAGACGGCGGTCTCGATGCCGATCACCCGCGCCCCGAGAGCGAGCACGTTCATGTCGTCGTGCTCGACGCCCTGACCGGCGGAATACGTGTCGTGGCAAAGGCCGGCTCGAATACCGGGCACTTTGGACGCGGCCACGGACGCCCCGACACCGCTTCCGCAGATGAGGAGGCCGCGATCAGCCCGCCCCTCGAGGATCGCCATCGCCAGGGCGAGACTGTAATCCGGGTAGTCGTCCTCGGGGTTCGACCCGTCGCCGCCGAGGTCGATCAGCTCGTGCCCGCTGGGAGCGAGCCGCACCATGAGATCGTTCTTGAGCTCGAACCCGGCGTGATCCGCCGCCAACGCGACACGCATCGCTCGTCCTCCTCAGACGGTCTCTGGACCGGACTCGAGGGTCTCGATCCGGCCGCTCAGCCCTTCCCGGGCAACGCGGCGGCCGATCTCGGCGACTCGCTCGATCGTGAAACCGAAATTCCGCATGATGTCGGCCACGGGTGCAGAGGCGCCGAAATGGTCGATGCCGATGATCGCGCCCTCGTCGCCGGCGTAGCGCTCCCAGCCGAAAGGACTCTCGGCCTCGACGACCACTCTCTTGCGGGCGGCCCGAGGCAGCACGCTCTCGCGATAGGCAGCGTTCTGGCGTTCGAAACGCTCCCAGCACGGCAGGCTCACGACGCGCGTGCGAATGCCCTGAGCCTCGAGCGTGTCGGCGGCGCCGGCCGCAAGCTGCAGCTCTGAGCCGGTTGCGATCAGGATCAGATCGGGCCGGGCAGCGTCGCCCGAGGCGGCCCGGAGGACGTAGCCGCCTCTGGCCACTCCGTCGCGGGCGGCTTCGCCCGTGCCGGCCAGCACCGGGATCTTCTGGCGGGTCAGGCTCAGAGCCGTCGGTCCATTTCTGCGCTCGATGGCGCAGACCCACGCGGCGGCAGCCTCGTTGGCGTCGCCGGGCCGGATGACGTCCAGATTGGGGATCGCCCGCAGCGCCGCGACGTGCTCGACCGGCTCATGCGTTGGTCCGTCCTCGCCGACGCCGACCGAATCGTGGGTCCAGACGAAGATCACCTGAAGCCGGCTCAGGGCCGCGAGACGGACGGAGCCGCGCATGTAGTCGCTGAAGACCATGAACGTCGCGGCGTAGGGGATGAAGGCACCGTACGCGGAGATGCCGTTGGCGATGCCGCCCATGGCGTGCTCACGGACTCCGAAGCGCAGATTGCGGCCGCCCGGCGTCCCGGCTTCGAACAGGCCGCCGTCGGCCACGTCGGTCAACGTCGACTCGGACAGGTCGGCGGCGCCGCCGAACAGCTCGGGAAGGGGCCCGGCCAGGGAGTTGATCGCCTGCTGGCTGGCTTGCCTGGTCGCCAGCCCGTCGGTGGTGGCGTAGGTCTTGAGACCGCGGTCCCAACCCTGGGGCAATCGGCCCGCAAACCGGCGCTCGAACTCGGCGGCCTCGGCGGGATGCGCCCGCTTGTAGCGTTCCAGCTCCCCCTGCCACTCCGCGACGAGACGCTCGCCCGCCGGCACGGCCTCGCGGAAGTGAGCGAGGGCCTCGTCCGGGACGAAGAAGTGCCGGTCGGGATCCCAGCCGTAGAACTCCTTGGCGCCGCGGACCTCGTCCTCTCCCAAGGCGGAGCCGTGCGACTTGGAGGAATCGTGCTTGGTCGGGGCGCCGTAGCCGATGTGGGTCCGGACGGCGATCAGGCTCGGCCGCTCATCCGCCTTTGCGGCCGTGATCGCGGCATCGATCGCGGCGACGTCGTTGCCGTCCTCGACGCGCTGGGTGTGCCAGCCGTAGGCGTCGAACCGCCCGAGGACGTCCTCATCGAAGGCCATCGAGGTCGGCCCGTCGAGCTGGATGTGGTTGTCGTCGTACAGGTACACGAGCCGGCCGAGACGGAGATGTCCCGCCAGCGATGCCGCCTCGGACGAGATCCCTTCCTGGAGGTCGCCGTCGGAGCAGATGGCATAGACGAAGTGGTCGACGATCGCGTTGCCGGGGCGATTGAATTCTGCCGCCAGATGGGCCTGGGCGATGGCCATGCCGACGCCGTTCGCGAAGCCCTGGCCGAGCGGGCCGGTCGTCGTCTCCACCCCGGCCGTGTGCCCGCGCTCGGGATGCCCGGGTGTGGCAGAACCCCATCGCCTGAAGCTCTCCAGGTCCTCGATCGTGAGGCCGTATCCGGTGAGGTAGAGGAGAGAGTAGAGGAGCATGCTGGCATGCCCGGCCGAGAGCAGGAAGCGGTCTCGGTTCGGCCAGGCCGGATCGGTCGGGGCGTGGCGAAGGTGTCTCGTCCACAGGACGTAGGCCATCGGCGCGGCGCCCATCGGCGCGCCCGGGTGGCCGGAGTTGGCCTTCTGGACTGCGTCGATTGACAGCGTTCGGATGGTGTCGATCGCCAGCTGGTCGAGGTTCTGGGCCACTTCCGTCATCGGCTCTTTCGCTTTCCTTTCCGGCGCCGGAAATGGCACCAGCAGCGTGTCGTCGACACACCTCTCGGGCATCGTTCCGCCCGACAAGGTGCGCATCTCGAGGCTCTAACGCATGGATCCGGAGACCTCGACGAGAAGGCCGGCAGCAGCTCGGGCCTTGTCCTCGAGGGCGGGCGGTTCAGCGGCGCAATCCACCGGATCGCGCCACCCAACCGATTTGGCTCCGCCAATTCTACGGCCCTGCGGAGATGGCACGCCTACACGGTACCGACGGCCCGGCCCGCGTGCCCCGATGCCCCATATCGCGGGGTGCCGATGGGCTGCTACACTCGCGACCGAGCCAGCCCGGGATTGATTTGGCGCGTTTATTCCAGGGACGACGGAGCGCGAGGAAGCCAGCAATGCGCATCTACGAAGGGAGTCCTCGACAGAACTACGAGGAGGTAATGCGCTCCATTGGCGCCTTCCTCGACCAGCGCGGCATGCGCGAGGTTCTTCTGCTCGAAGTTCCCGATGGCTTCGTCGTCCAGGGCCTCGTCGTCGAGAACGCCAAGACCGGGGCCTGGTCCGAACAACTCGGCCAGCAGGTCAACGAGACGTTCACCTTCTTCGACGACGACATCGCCAGGTTCATGGAAGAAGGCCACGCCAGGCGCGACAATCATTCGAGTGCGGTCACCTGGGGCCAGGCGGGCTACTATGAGCAGGCGTTTCGGGTAGTGGGCCGTTATGTTGATGAGCAGAAGCCGAGAGACGTCTTCTTCTTCGAACAGGACGGCTCATTCGTTTTGCGGCTTCTCATGTGGTCGCAGACCGGCAGCCGACACGCCATCGCCGAGTTCACTCGAGACGAGGTAGAAGCGTTGATCGCCCAAGCCCACGAACTGCGTGGCGAGGGCGCAAGCAGGCCCAAGCCTGGCGCCTGAGCCGCGTACATCCCGCCGGTCAGGCGGGTGGAGGTGAATCGATGAAGTTGCTGAAGATCATGGCGATCACCCTCGGGGTCGCCCTCGCCGCGCTCGTGATCATCCCGCTGCTGGTGCTCGCCGGCCTGTTCGTCTGGCTGAAGCTGACCGAAGAGGGCGACGAAGAGGCGCTCGAGCTCGACCAAGAGAACATCTGATCCGGCGGACCAGAACAAACGGCACTCCCGATCGCCCGGGCCGACAGGTCCGGGCGATTGCATATTCCGGAGCCTTGCCTTCGGGCGGAGTCAGCGGCGGTGAGCCGCGAGCCGCGAGCCGGGCCGCGAGCGTACCGGTATCCTCCCGTTGTGACTTCCCCTTCCCGTCCTTCCCGGGCCGCCGCACCGATTCCGCCGCTCCAGGCCGGGCGGCCCCCGCTGGCGATGCTGATCGACTACGACGGCACGATCTCGCAGGTCGACGTCTCGGGCGAGATCCTGTACAGCCTGCTGGGTCCCGGATACGCCCAGGACGATGCGGCCTATTCGGGCGGCTTGGTCGGGTCGAGGACGCTCTTTTCGACTCAGGTGCAGCTGTTACCGCGCGATCCCGGGTCGTTGGTCGAGATTGCGGAAGCTCAGCCCCATGACCCGTCCTTCGCACCGTTCGTGCGCCGGGCCCTGTCACTCGGTGTCCCCGTCGAGGTCGTGAGCGACGGTTTCGGTTTCTTCATCGAGCCGGCCCTTCGAAGGCTGGGCGTGCCTGACATTCCGGTCGTCACGAATTTGACGACCTTCGAAGGCGGCGTCGCCGCGATGGAATTTCCGAACGGTCACCCCAGTTGCTTCGTCTGCGGAACTTGCAAGCGCCAACGAGTCCTGGCGCATCAAGCCGCGGGCAGGAGGGTGGCTTTCGTCGGCGACGGCGAAAGCGACCGCTACGGGGCGGCCTATTCCGACCTCATCTTCGCCAAGGACGATCTGGTCGAGCTGTGCCGCCGGGAAGGCTGGGCTTATTCCCCGTGGCGTGACTTCGCCGGCCTGCAGGGTTGGCTCGAAGCCACGGTCGCCGCCTGGCGGGCCGATGCCGCCAGCCTCCCGGGTCGATCTCCTCGGCCCTACATCTGCGGCCCGGAGATATGGGGCCCCGGCCGGAGCGATCCGCCGCCGCGTTCGAGCTAGCCGGCGGGATTTCCGCCGCGCGGACGCCCCGGAAATCGCGGGAACGCCCGCATCCAGGGCCGTTTCATGGCTCCTTCTTCTGCCGACGGGCGCGGCGCCTGCCGGCTCGTGCGACATTGAGGGACCCGGCGTCGCGGATCTGCCCTGGCAGGCGCGGGACCGGGCACGACCCACGGAGCCAGTGCCTGCCGGGGCGGCGGCCGACGATCGCTGGAAATGACGATTGTCAGGAGACGAATGCCAGACTACGATTGCATTGATCAAGCGCCCGGCGCCTTGCGGCCAGGGGTTGGATCAATCGGAGCGGGGCCGGCGGGCGACCGCGTCGTCGCCCGGGGAATGGTTACGGAGCGTCCGGCTTCGGTGGGTCGAGGCTCAGTCAAGGCGTCAGGTTGCCCCTTGGGGCGGAGAAGTCACCACGTCATCGTCGAGCACGGGTGCGACTCGGCTGCCGCTTCGACGCCCCCGATCCGGAGGCGGCGCGAGCAGGCGCGGCGGGAATTGGCCGATCGGCGGCTTGGATTGCCAGCCGAACGTGAGCGTCTGGGGAGAACGAATTCATGTTCGGAGCCATCAAGACCGCGGGTCTCGTCATGAGCGGCCGCATTCGGAGGCCCGAAATGGGGCTTGGCGGCCGCCGGGGTTTCGTTGTAGGCTCTCCAAGCCGTTTGTTTTGTTGCACGCTCAATTAATCGATCGTTCCTGCCAGAATTGCCCAACGGGGAACGTGCCGATGGTTATACGCGGCGAAGGTGGCGTGGCCCAGACGGAAATCCGGCGAGTGAATTTGAGCCGGATGCTTCTGGAGTTGCACCTTAGCGGCCATTTGTCCAGGTCCGAATTGGCGACTGAGCTTCGGCTCAACCGCAGCACGGTGGCGTCTTTGATCGGCGAGCTGTCCGCACGCGGGCTCGTTTGGGAACGGAGCCGCACCAAGCGTCTCCTCCAGGCTCCGGGCCGGCCGTCCCCGGTTGTCGAGCTTCGCCGCGACGGGCCCGGCGCGCTCGCCGTGGACCTCTCGACGGACTGGATCGGCGCCGCCGTGATCGGGCTCGGGGGAGTCATGATCGACTCCACTCGACGAGATCGTTCACTGGCCAACTCGGATCCAGTCGAGATCGTGGACGAGCTCCATGGGATGGTCGAGCCGCTCCTCGATCCCGTCGCCGGCGGCCCACGCATCGTCGCCATCGGCGTTTCGGTGCCGGGGGCCGTTCGTGCCGAAGACGGCTATCTCCACCACGCACCGAATCTCGGCTGGCGGGACGTTCCGATGGGCGACCTCATCCGGGAGCGATTTCGAGATTTGAATGTGCCGGTGCTGGTGGGAAATGACGCCGACCTGGCCGCCTCGGCCGAGCATCTTCGCGGTTCCGGACGCGGATCGGACGATTTCATCTGCCTGTGGGGCGAGGGCGGGATCGGCGCCGGCTTTGTCACCGGGGGGCGCGCGCTCGGCGGGTCTGCCGGGTATGCCGGCGAAGTCGGCCACCTGACCGTGGACCCCAACGGCGCCTTCTGCCACTGCGGCAGCCGCGGCTGCTGGGAGGCCGAAGTCGGCGAAGAAGCCCTCCTCCGCCGATCTTGTCGCGATCCACTTGGAGGCACGGTTGCCGTAGCGGACCTGCTCGCAGACTGCCGACTCCGGTGATGAAGTCGCCCTCGCCGCCCTGGCCGAATCCGGCCGGTGGCTCGGGATCGGACTGGCAGGTCTGGTCAACGTGTTCAACCCGACCTGCGTATCTCTGGGCGGGCTCTTTGCTCGCATTTTTCCCTACGTCAGGGAGGCCGTCGTTCGAGAGTTGGACTCTCGAGCGATGCCGGCGCCGCGCGCCATGGTCGAACTGACGACGGCCCTTCTCGGTGCCAATACGCTGCTGCTCGGCGCAGCCGAGCTGGCGTTGGCGCCGATCCTGTACGACCCGACCATCGTCCCGCTGTTGGGCGATTCCGTTCGGGTCGATGCCGACCGGCGTTCCTGGCGAATGCCCGATGTCGAGCGCCCGCAAGCCCAAGCCGCACAGCCAAGGAGGTGAGGCTGCACGAACTTCCACGGCCCATCCCTCGTCGCCGGGTCCAGCGGCCACTCCGGGTTGCCTCGGATGGACAGCCGGTCTGCGCAAGGAGGTGATCGGAAGTCATGACGTCAGGGAGCGCCCTGATCCCTGCACAGAGACCTCCAGGGCGCGGCCGAGAGCGCCGCAACAACTTCGCGCCAACTAACCCACTGACCAGGAGGAGTCCGTTTTGGACACCAAGAAGATCGCAGTCTCGTTCTTCGCAGTAGCCGCCATCGTGGCGGGCTGCTCATCGAGCGCATCGCCCTCTCCGACGGCCACCCAGGCCGCGACGTCGACCCCGGCACCCGCAACGTCGGCCCCGGCGTCCGCATCGGCATCCGCATCGGCATCGGCATCGGCATCGGCCAGCGCCGCAGGCCTGACCGTGACGTCCTTCGACGCCACCTTCTCGGCGATGGCCCAGCTCAAGTCAATCCACGACGCGGGCAGTGGCTCGATCGGCTTCATCATGCCGGACACCACGTCCTCGACGCGGTGGGTCACCTTCGATGCTCCGTACTTGAAGCAGGCTCTTCTCGCGGCCGGATATTCCGAATCTGAGTTCAAGATCGACAACGCCCAGGGCGTCGACGCCACTCAGCTGTCGCTCGCTCAGGCCGATATCACCAACGGCGCCAAGGTTCTGGTCGTTGCCCCGATCGACAGCACCGTCGGCAACCAGATCCAGGCCTATGCGGCCGCCCACGGCGTGGCGATGATCAGCTACGACCGCGCCACTTTCCAGGGCACCAACACCTACTACGTCAGCTTCGACAACGTCCAGGTCGGCAAGCTGATCGGCCAGGGCTTCATGGATTGCGTGACGTCATGGAACGTCGCGAGCCCCAAGGTCTTCACACTTGACGGCGGCCAGGACACCGACCCGAACGCGATCGACTTCGCCAAGGGCTACAACTCGGTGGTCTGGGGCCAGTCGGTGGCGCAGGTCAAGGTCGGCACGACGAACAGCGCCGGCATGACGCTCGTCGGCGAGCAGCTCACCCCCGGTTGGGACAACGCCAAGGGCGGCACGATCTTCTCCCAGCAGTTCACCGCTCACCCGGAAATCAACGCCACGATCGAGGCCAACGACGGCCTCGCCAACGCCGTGATCAACGATCTCAAGAACAAGGGCGTTCCCGCCAAGAAGGTCCCGACCACCGGTCAGGACGCAACCCTTCAGGGCATGGAATGGATTCTGCAGGGCTATCAGTGCGGTTCGGTCTACAAGCCGATCTATCTTGAGGCTCAGGATGCCGTCGCCGTCGCCACTTACCTGCGCGCCGGCCAGACTCCTCCCGCCAGCCTCATGAACGGCAAGACCACCGATCCGAAGAATGCCGCCGTGACCGAGCCCGCTTCGCTGCTGACCCCGCTTTGGGTCAACGCCGCGAACATGGAAGCCACGGTCATCAAGGACAACTTCGTCAAGGCCAGCGATCTGTGCGCCGCAGTCGGCGCGAGCGTCTGCACCGCGGCAGGCATCTCCTAGTAGCTACGATCCGTCGGCCGGGTGCGCTGAGCGCAGTCCGGCCGCGGCGCGGCCGTGTCGCACCCCTCCGGGTGCGACACGGCCGCATCAACGGCCTGAGACGGTCCAACCATCACACCGAAGGACGACCCGCATGAGCATGACTCACCTGGATGGGCCCGCGGCAGCGGAGCCCGGAGGGCAAGCAGTACCGCCGCCGGGCCCCGAGCCTTTGCTCAGTCTGCGGGGCATAAGCAAGCACTTCGGCGCGGTCCAGGCGCTGTACGGGGTCGATCTCGACCTGCCTGCCGGCCAGGTCACCGCTCTGTGCGGGGACAACGGCGCCGGCAAATCCGTTCTGACCAAGTGCATCGCCGGCATCCACTCGCCCGATCAGGGCGAGATGTTCTGGGACGGGCAAGCCCGTCCACATCCACAGCCCGCGAGACGCCGCGTCACTCGGCATCGAGACCGTGTACCAGGACCTGGCACTGGCCGACAACCTGGACATCGTCCAGAACATGTTCCTGGGCCGCGAGCGCTTGAGCGGCATCTTCCTCGACGAGGACGACATGGAGCGGGCCGCCGCCGCCACGCTGGCCAGCCTGCACGTGACCACGGTTCGATCGATCCGCCAGCCCGTCGCGACGCTATCGGGCGGTCAGCGGCAGGCCGTTGCCGTTGCCAAGGCGGTCATGTGGAACTCCAAGCTGGTTCTTCTCGACGAACCGACAGCGGCTCTCGGCGTAGCCCAGACCAAGATGGTTCTCGACCTGGTAAAGAGCCTCAAGGACCACGGTCTCGCGGTGATGGTCATCTCCCACAACCTCAACGACGTCTTCGAGATTGCCGATCGCATAGCCGTCCTGCACCTCGGTCGCATGGTCGCCCAGGACAAGATCTCGGCCTTCGACCGGCAGAGCGTCGTCGACTTCATGACGACGGGCGGCTCGAGCCGTGAGGTAGCGGCAAACGCCGAGAGGGTGAGGACCCAGCCATGACAAGGAGCGAGGAAGAAATGGGAGGCCTGATGTCTCCCCCGGGGACCGACGCGGCAGCGGCTGAGGCCGCGCCCGATCTTACCGCCGCGGCGGTCGAGGTCATACCTCCGGAGCTCGTGGCAAATTCACTGAGTCAATACCTGCGGGCGTGGGCCGTCCGAGTAAGAAGTGGCGACGCAGGCATTCTGCCGGTCGTAGCGGCCCTCGTGCTGGTCACCATCGCCTTCCAGATCGTGAGCCCGGAAGGGCGCTTCCTCACCGCCGGCAACCTGGTCAACCTCTTCATCCAGAGTTCGGTCTTCATCGTGCTCGCCATGGGCGAGGGCTTCGTCCTGCTGCTCGGCGAGATCGACCTGTCCATGGGTTACGTCGGCGCCATAGGCGGCATCGTCGCCGCGAACATGGTCCAACCCGGCAACAACTTTCCATGGTGGCTCGCGATCATCGTGCGGTCTGGCGGTCTGCGCCGGCATCGGGCTCCTCCAGGGGGTGATCATCACCCGGCTTTCGCTGCCCGCGTTCGTCGTCACCCTGGCCGGTTACCTGGGCTGGTTCGGCGTGATGATCATCCTGCTGGGCGCAGGGGGCAGCGTCCCCATCACAGCCCCGGCTCTCCCAGACCAGCGGTTCCTCTACGGCATCGTCAACACCAACATCGATCCCAACATCGGTTGGATCGGGCTGGTAGTCATCGTCGGCGCTGCTCGGTATCACGATGTGGCTGCGCGACACCGGCCGCCGGCGCAGCGGTCTCGTTGCACCGCCCATCGGCCTGACAATCGCCAAGATCGCCTTCATGGCGATCGCCGGCATCGTGGTCGTGGCCATCTGCAACGTCAACCGCGGCACCTACCTGCCGATCGCGGGAGTGCCGTGGGTACTTCCGGTCGTGCTGGTGGTTCTCGCGGCCTGGACCGTGCTACTCGAGCGGACCGCATTCGGACGCCATATGTACGCGGTCGGCGGCAACGCCGAAGCCGCGCGCCGAGCAGGCGTCAACGTCCTGGCTGTCAGGACCTGGGGTTTCATCCTGGCGTCGTTCACCGCGGGTATCGCCGGGATCATCTACCTGTCCTGGCAGGGCGGCATGACCACCAATATCAACGGCGGGCAGCTCGTCCTCTACGCCGTGGCCGCCGCGGTCATCGGCGGCACGAGTCTCGCCGGCGGTCGCGGCCGGGCCATCCACGGCCTCCTCGGCGGGCTGGTCATCGGCGCGATCTACAACGGCCTGTACCTTCTGGGCCTGGCCATCGAGTGGCAGTTGATCTCGACGGGCCTGGTCCTGCTCGCCGCGGTGACGGTCGATGCGCTGTCCCGAAGAGGAGCCGGTACAGTCACCGTCGGCCACCTGTAGAACCTCGAATCCGTATCTCTAACGGCGCCCCGGCGGCTGGTCCTCCGGGGCGCCGTTCCATGTACGCTGCCCCGCCGGCCCGGCCGTTGACACTCTCGCGCCGGCGCTGCTAACATCGCCCCTAGCAAGTTAGCAGTCGCATGGTGTGAGTGCTAACCCCGCCAGAGCCCGGTTCGAATCGGGGATCGCCAGTCGGGCGTGGAAGCTCAGCCTTCGGGGCAGAGAGCCGCGCAGCCGCCGTCCAACGGCCTCGACCCGGGCCAGCCGGAAATGGAGTCATACATGGCGCGACGACCACGCCGCACCATCGGCGCGCTGGACGCGCGATCGGATGCGATCCTGCGGGCCGTCATCGATGAATACGTCACCTCGGCGACGCCCGTCAGCTCGGGCGGCCTCGTCGCGCACAACGCTCTCGGCGTCAGCAGCGCGACCGTCCGCAGCATCCTGGCCGACCTCGAGTCGCTCGGGTTGCTGACGCATCCCCACACTTCGGCCGGGCGCGTGCCCACCGATGCGGGTTACCGCTATTACGTCCAGGTACTGGCCCAGGAATGGTCGCTGCCGTCCGTTGACCAGCGAATGATCCGGCACCAGTTCGGCCAGGTCGAATTCGCCAGCGAGCAGTGGTTCCGGCTCGCGGCGAGCACCCTCGCGACGAACACCGGCACGGCCGGCCTCGCGACCAATGCCAAGCCGGTGGCTGCTCGGGTCCGGCGCGTCGACCTCGTCGCGGTGCAGGACCGCCTGGCCCTGCTGGTCGTCGGTGTTCCGCGAGGGAACGACAAAGCAGGTCCTGCACAACCTTCACATACCGGTCGATCAGAACCAACTGAACCGCGTGGCGAACCTTCTCAACGTCCTGGCCGTCAACCGCACGGCCGATCGAGATCGAGGGCGCCCTGCACGACCTGCCGGCCGGCGACGAGGCCACGGACGACATCGAGCTACTGGCAAGGGCAGGCGAGCGCCTGGTGCGCACGATGCGCGAATTCGATGCGTCGGCCATCGACGACCTGTTCTCCGACGGCCTGCTGAACGTCATCGCGGCACCGGAGTTCGATCGCAGCGAAAAAGTCCGGCGTGTCTTCGAGGCCCTCGAGAACAGGGCGTACCTCGGCTCGCTCGTCGAGAGCGTGGCTCGGGCCGGCACGATCCAGATTTTCATCGGCCATGAGAATCGGCCGCTGGAGATGCAGGAGGTTTCGCTGGTCCTGGCACCTTACGGGCGCGTCGGTCGGGCTATCGGCGTCGTCGGCGTCCTTGGCCCGACTCGCATGCCGTACCAGCAGGCGATCGCGTCGGTGGAGTTTGTCTCGAGTCTCATGAACGAGCTTGTGGAGCATCTGTATGCCTGACCGTCCATCGATTCCGCGGCCGTCCCGTCGAAGGCCCTCCCTGGAAGGCAGTGGCTGGGCCCACCCGGCCGACACCGAACCCGTCGGCGGCTATGTCGCCGACGCTCAGGCTGCCGACGAGGTGGAGAGGCTCCGGACCGAGCTCGACAACGCCCAGGCACAGGCCGCGGAGCATCTCGCGAGCTTGCAGCGGACCGCCGCGGACTTCGCCAACTACCGGCGCCGAACCGCCGAGGATCGCGAGCGAGAACTGGGCCTCGCCAGCGAACACCTGCTGCGCAAGCTCCTGACGGTCGCGGACGACTTCGACCGGGCGCTCGAGGCCATGCCGGCAGAACTTGAGCAGCCTGAGCTGGATCGAGGGCATCGTCCTGCTCGACCGCAAATTGCGTCAGCTGCTCGAGAGCGAAGGCGTAACCCCGATCGAGGCGCTCGGGCGAGCGTTCGATCCCCGTGAGCACGAAGCCATCGCCAGCGTTCCCGCGCCGGGTGTGCCCGACGGGGAAGTGGTCGCCGAGATCCAGCGCGGCTACCGCATCCGCGATCGCGTCCTGCGACCCGCCATGGTGGCGATCGCGACCGGCGGGGCCGATAGACCCGCGCCCGGCGACGCCCCCGAACAACGTCCGAACTGAACCCAACCAACTGAACCCAACCAACTGAACCAAACAACCAACTAGGAGCACCACCGGAATGGGCAAGATCATCGGCATCGACCTGGGCACGACGAACTCGGTCGTGGCAGTGATGGAAGGCGGAGAGCCGACCGTCATCCCGTCTGCTGAGGGCGGTCGGACGGTCCCGTCGGTCGTCGCCTTCACCAAGACCGGCGAGCGCCTCGTCGGCCAGCTGGCGAAGCGCCAGGCCGTCACCAACCCCGGCAACACCGTCTACTCGATCAAGCGTTTCATGGGCCGCCGCTTCGACGACTCCGAAGTGGCGCATTCGCTGCCGCTCGTCCCATACAAGGTCGAGCGCGACGCCAGCAGCGACGGCGTCAAGGTCGTCCTCGCCGACGGCAAGACATACACCCCGCCTGAAATCAGCGCCATGATCCTGCAGAAGCTGAAGGCCGACGCCGAGGCGTACCTGGGCGAGAAGGTCACCGAGGCGGTCATCACCGTCCCGGCCTACTTCGACGACACCCAGCGCCAGGCCACCAAGGACGCCGGCCGTATCGCCGGTCTGGACGTCAAGCGGATCATCAACGAGCCGACGGCTTCCGCGCTCGCCTACGGTCTCGACAAGAAGGACGACGAGAAGATCGCGGTCTACGACCTCGGCGGCGGCACGTTCGACATCTCGATCCTCGAGCTCGGCGAAGGCGTCTTCGAGGTCAAGGCCACCAACGGCGACACGCACCTCGGCGGCGACGACTTCGACCAGCGGGTCATCGAATGGCTACTGGCCGAGTTCAAGCGCGACCAGGGCATCGACCTGCGGACCGACCAGCAGGCTCTCCAGCGCCTCAAGGAGGCTGCCGAGAAGGCCAAGATCGAGCTGTCCACCACGACCACGACTGAAATCAATCTGCCCTACATCACCGCCGATGCCACGGGACCCAAGCACTTGGTCATCACCCTGTCCCGAGCCAAGCTCGAGGACATGACGGCGGACCTCGTGGACCGCACCCGCGGCCCTGTAAGCCAGGCGCTGCGCGACTCCGGCCTCAAGGCCTCGGACATCGACGAGGTCGTGCTCGTAGGCGGCCAGACTCGCATGCCTTCGGTCATCGAGGCTGTCAAGCAGATGTTCGGCGGCAAGGAGCCGCATCGTGGCGTGAACCCCGACGAGGTCGTGGCCATCGGCGCCGCGATCCAGGCGGGCGTGCTCGCCGGTGACGTGAAGGACGTCCTGCTGCTCGACGTCACGCCGCTGTCCCTCGGCATCGAAACCATGGGCGGCGTCATGACTCGTCTGATCGATCGCAACACGACGATCCCCACCAGCAAGAGCCAGGTCTTCTCGACGGCATCCGACAACCAGACCCAGGTCGAGGTACACGTCCTCCAGGGCGAGCGAGACTTCGCGGCCGACAACAAGACCCTCGGCAAGTTCATCCTCGACGGCATCCCGCCGGCCCCGCGCGGCGTGCCGCAGATCGAGGTCACCTTCGACATCGACGCCAACGGCATCCTCGACGTCAAGGCCAAGGACCGCGCTACCAGCCGCGAGCAGCAGGTGCGCATCACCGCCAGCTCGATGCTGTCGAAGAACGACGTCGACCGCATGGTTCACGAGGCGGCCGACCACGCCGAAGAGGACCGAAAGCGCAAGGAAGAGGTCGAGACCCGCAACCAGGCCGACGCGCTGGCCTACCAGGGAGAGCGGACGCTCCGCGACCTGGGCGACAAGGTGTCGGCCGAAGACCGAGCCGAGACGGAGCGTCGCATCGAGGCCGTCCGGACCGCCCTGAAGGGCAACGATCTCGCGGCCGTCAAGACTGCCGCCGAGTCGCTGACCGACCAGTTGCAGAAGGTCAGCACCGCGGCGTACAAGGCGACCGAGACGCCTCCTCCGGGATCCGACGATCAGGCGGGCGGCTCTTCGGAAACCCCGTCCGACCAGGCCGGCGAAGAAGTCGTCGAAGGCGAATACAAGGAAGCGTGATCGTCGGGCTGATCGTACGGGTCGTATAGCTTCGGACCCGGCGCGCCCGGCCCGTCGGCCCCGACCGGCTCGGCGGCCAGCGGCCGCATCGCCCACGGCCGCGCGCGGCCGACTCGCGCCAGCGTCTGGCGGGTGCGCTGGCGGCCGACCATTCCGAGCGTGATCGGGATGAGCAGACCGACTGTGCCCGCCGCCGCGACGAGGAAGCTGCCCACGAGGACGGCGATGCCGATTTGCGCCGGACCGTAGCCGGCTGGCTTGCCAGGTCACGAGATCGGGCTCGTGGGTCAGCGACGAAGCGACGGACACCAGTACCGCGATCAACGGCAGAGCGAAGATCGCGATGGCGAGCGCGTTCAGCGCCACGAAGCAAATCGCCCACAGCGTTACGACGAGGGCGCTCGGTGCGCCGTCGATGCCGAGGCTCAAGTAGAGGTCGGCCAGATGGCGGCTGGGACGTGCCAGCCAGGCGATCGGCTCGTTGATCCCTCGCTGGGCGAGCTCCAGGACCACGATGCCCAGGATCAATCCGGGGATCGCGTAGCCGAACCAGACCAGACCGGCCGGAGCCAGGAGCGCGAAGGCAAGTTCGGCCTGTGTTCCGATGCCGTGTAGCCAGCTGACGCCCGCCCGGTACGGGCTGAGCATCGGCGTCTGAGCCCCCAGCCCGGGCGCGTTGTGGGTGGTCAGCCCGACGAATACCGAGAAACACGCTGCCGTTACTGCCCCGATCGCCACGAAGGCGATGCCGAGAACCTGCAGCGTTCCCTGCTGCACCGGGTCCAGGCCGTTCCAGGCTGTCTGGGGCGAGCCGCTCTGGAGAGCATCGAACGCGGTGGCCATGCCGTTGGCGACCAGCAGCAAGCCGTCGAGCAGGACGAGCGACAACATCGCCGCGGTCACGTAACCGAGTGCGGAGACGGACACGGACTGGCGGGTTACGAGTGCCCAGGCGATTCGCTTGCGAATAGGATCGGTCAGCCGGGGTCGGTGCAGACGACGTCTGGACTCGCGCGAGGAGCCGATCGAGCCGTCGATCGGAGGCGGCGTTACGAGGGCCGTGGGCCGGCTCAGATACGACGGCTGAGGACCCATCGCCGACTGGGCGGCGGAGATAGGCGTCGGGCCCGGCTGAGGCGGGTTGCGCGTGGGCTCAGGAGCCGGTTTCGGACGCGAACCGAACTTCTGCCGGCAGTGGTAGCAGCGACCGGTGCCGGCCCGGTTAAGCGAGTGGCAATGCTGGCAAACCCAGAACTCGTCCACGCCCTGCCTTTCATGAGTTGGTGCACGTGGATCATATGCGCGCGGGCACAGCTGCGAGCCACGCGACGTTCGTCCCGGACCGGACCGACGATGGTTCGAGCCGTGGAGCGGTTTGGCCACCGCCGAGACGGCCGGGCGGACCGAAACCTCTTGCGCGCTACCATCGTGACATGTCGGAGGATCCATCGAATCAGTCTGCCGTTATCCGAGCCCGCGGCCTGACCAAACGCTTCGGCACGTTCACCGCCGTCGATGCCGTCGACTTCGACGTGGCGCCGGGCGAGGCCTTCGGCTTTCTGGGGCCCAACGGCGCCGGCAAGACCTCGACGATGCGGATGATCGGCACGGTTTCGCCGGTCAGCGCCGGGGAGCTGCGCGTCTTCGGCCTCGACGCCGCGCGCGAAGGCCCGCGCATCCGGGCTCGCATGGGCGTCGTGCCCCAGGCCGACACTCTGGACAGCGAGCTGAGCGTTCTGGAGAACCTCCTGATCTACGGTCGCTATTTCGACCTGTCCTGGGCTGAGGCTCGGCGCCGGGCGGTCGAGCTGCTCGACTTCGTGCAGTTGACCGAGCGTTCCGGAGACAAGGTCGAGCCGCTCTCGGGCGGCATGAAGCGGCGCCTGGTCATCGCCCGTGCCCTGATCAACGAACCTTCGTTGCTGCTGCTCGACGAGCCCACGACAGGTCTCGACCCGCAGGCGCGCCACCTGGTCTGGGACCGGCTTTACCGGCTCAAGGCCCGCGGCGTCACTCTGGTTCTCACGACCCACTACATGGACGAAGCCGAGCAGTTGTGCGACCGGCTGGTCGTAATGGACAAGGCTCACATCGTGGCCGAGGGTTCGCCCCGGCAGCTGATCGACCAGTACGTCAGCCGCGAGGTCCTCGAGCTGCGCTTTCGCGACCTCGACGGCGATGCAGACGACGGCGCGCGGCTGGACGGCCGTCTCGACGGGCTGGCCGAAAGGATCGAACAGCTGCCCGACCGCCTGCTCGTCTACACGTCGGACGGTGAGGCCGCAGCCGCGGCGGCTTACGAGCGCGGTCTTCGACCAAGCAGCGTGCTCGTCCGCCGGAGCACGCTCGAGGACGTCTTCCTGCGCTTGACCGGCCGGAGCCTCATCGAATGACGGCGCTGCCCGCCACGAGGCGTTCCCTCCGTTGGCTCGAGCACGACCTGCTGATCTTCCGTCGCGGCTGGCACAGCTACTTGCTGTCGGGCCTCAGCCAGCCTTTCCTGTACCTGCTGTCGATGGGCGTCGGACTCGGCGTCTACGTCAACAGGAACGGCGGCGCACCCGGGGGAGTGCCGTACCTGGATTACGTGGCGCCGGCGTTGCTGGTGACCCAGGCGATGATGGCTGCGGCGGCCGAAGCGGCCTGGCCGATCATGGGCAAGATCATGTGGGACAAGACGTACCTGGCGGCGCTCAACACGCCCGTCGGAGTCTTCGACCTGCTGGTGGGCGATCTCATGTGGATCGGCTTCCGGGCGAGCCTGCTATCCATGCTCTTCCTGGCGATCATCGTCGTGCTCGGGGCCGCGGTGTCGCCCCTCGTCGTCCTGGCGGTTCCGATTGCGGTCCTCACGGCCCTTGCCTTCGCGGCGCCGATCCTCGCCTTCACCGCCACCCAGGAAGGCGACGCCGGCTTCAACGCGCTCTTCCGGTTCGGGATCACCCCGCTATTCCTGTTCAGCGGCACGTTCTTCCCGATCGAGAAGCTGCCGCTCTTCCTGCAGCCGCTGGCCTGGGCGACGCCGCTGTACCACGGGGTCGCTTTGGCTCGGAGCTTCTCCCTTGGGACCGTGGATCCGGTCGGAACCGTGATTCACACCGCCGCCCTGGTGGCCTTCGCCGCAGCCGGGCTGTACGTCGCCCGAATCACCTTCCGGCGCCGGCTGGAGGTCTAGATGATCGGTGTCCGCCGGTTCTCGCCGGTCATCCTGCCCCGTCCGGCTCGAATGGTCGAGCGCAACCTGCTCGTCTCCCGGCACAACTACATGGTTATCCTCTCGGGCTTCTTCGAGCCGCTGTTCTACCTGTTCTCGATGGGCCTTGGGGTCGGCTCTCTCGTCGGCGCCGTGGCCCTCGGCGACGGCCGCAACATCCCCTACGTGGTCTTCGTGGCCCCGGCGCTGCTCGCTTCCTCGGCGATGAACGGGGCGATCTACGAGACGACGAACAACTTCTTCTACAAGCTCAAGTACGCGAAGTTGTACGACGCCACCATCGCCACGCCCCTCTCGCTGCGCGACATCGCCCTCGGCGAGATCGCCTGGGCCCTGCTGCGAGGCGGCCTGTACGTCCTCGGTTTCCTGGCGGTCATCGTCCTGATGGGCCTCGGCGGCACGCCCCTCCTGACGTCGCCGCTGGGCCTGCTCGCCCTGCCGGCGGCGATTTTGGTCGGTTACGCGTTTGCCGGCATGGGCCTCGCGGCCACGACCTTCGTGCGCAAGTGGCAGGACTTCGACTTCGTTCAGCTGGCGATCATGCCGATGTTCCTCTTCTCGGGCACGTTCTACCCCATCTCGGCGTACCCGGCGGGCGTCCAGACCCTGGTGCAACTCACGCCCCTGTACCGTGGCGTTCACCTCATCCGAGCCCTGACCACGGGCACTCCGGACGCATCCCTGCTGGTGGACGTGGCCTACCTCCTCGGCGCCGGGACCATCGGCCTGGCCGTCGCGTCTCGCCGCCTGTCGAAGCTGCTGCGCTCGTGATTCCATCGCACCTGCGTACCGATGCGCCCGGTCGCCCCGCCCCAACCGCGGTGGTCGATCCCGCGAAGGCACCGGGTCTCGTATCCTTCTCGACCAGATGACGACCGAACGCGAGCGCAGCTACTACGAGATCCTGGGCGTTGAGCGCAACGCCGACGACGCCGCGATCAAGCGCGCCTTCCGCAAGCTGGCCCAGCAGTGGCATCCCGACGTCAGCAGCGAGCCCGCCGCGATCGAGCGCTTCAAGGAGATCAACGAGGCCTACCAGGTCCTGTCCGATCCCAAGCGCCGCCAGGTCTACGACATGGTCGGCCGGGCCGGCCTGGGCGACATGGGCGGCGCGGGGTCGCCTTTCGGGGAAGGCTTCGGGGGCTTCGGCGACCTGTTCGACGCGTTCTTCGCGGGGATGGGTGGCGCCAACGGCGGAGCGCGACGAGGCCGCCGACCTGCCGGTTCGGACCTCCGATACGACCTTCGGATCGCCTTCGCCGACGCCGTCCGCGGGACGGAGAAAGAGATCGACTTCGATCTGCTCGATCGCTGCGAGGCATGCGGGGGCACCGGCGCGAGCCCCGGCAGCGTGCCATCGACCTGCCCGGCGTGCGGCGGCCGCGGCGAGATCCGGGCCGTGCGCCAGACGATGCTCGGCCAGATGGTGAACGTCACGACGTGCACGCGCTGCGGCGGCGAAGGGCGGATCATCGAGTCGCCCTGCACGACGTGCCGGGGCGACGGCCGGGTGCAGCGCCACAAGAAGCTGCGGGTCACGATTCCGGCCGGCATCGACGAGGGTCACCAGATCCGTCTCTCCAGCGAAGGCGAGGCGGGTCCGAGGGGCGGCCCGGCCGGGAGCCTGTACGTGGCCGTTCACGTGACGCCGCATGCCGCTCTGCGGCGCGAAGGAACCGAGCTGTTCCACGACCTCGAGATCTCGATCACGCAGGCCGCGCTCGGGACCCGCGTCCGGGTGCCGACGGTCGAGGGCGACGAGGAGATAGAGCTGAAATCGGGCACCCAGCCCGGCACGGAGATCCGGCTTCGGGGCAAGGGCGTGCCGCATCTGCGCCGGCCCGGCTCCCGCGGCGATCTTCACGTCATCGTGCACGTCGCCGTGCCCACGAAGCTGAACAAACGGCAGCGCGAGCTGCTCGAGCAGCTGGCGGCCGAGTCGGGCGAGCCGGTCTCGACCGGATCGGGCGGCGGCATCATCGACCGGATGCGCGATGTCCTCGGCTGAGGCGGAAGGCGCCGCCGGCGGGGAGCTCGATTTCGACGCGCTGGGCCCCGGCGTCTGGGTCGAGCTTTCGGTCGCCGCCGACGTCGAAGCCGTGGAGGCCGTCAGCGAGATCCTGACCCGATTTGCCCCCGGGGGCACGAGCGTCGAGCCGGGCTTCTCGCTCAACAACGAAGGCCTTGGCGCAGTCATCGATCCTTTCCGGCCGGCCGTGGTGCGGGCTTATCTGCCGGGCCTCGATCCGGCCGCCGTCCGCCGGGCGATCGACGACGCCACAACCGCACTGGGCCACCTGCAGGCTTTCGGCTTGCGTCCGATCGGCATGCTGCAGACACGATTCGTCCGCGAGGAGGACTGGGCCGAGGCCTGGAAGAGCCACTTTCCGGTACTGCGGATCGGCCGACGGCTTGTCATACGGCCGACGTGGCGGCGCCACCGCAAGCTCCCCGGCGACGTGGTGCTGTCCCTCGATCCGGGGATGGCGTTCGGCACCGGTCTGCACCCCACGACGCGGCTTTGCCTGGCGGCCCTCGAAACGCTGGCCGACGAGGGCCGGCTCGGCCGGGCCGCGAGCGACGCCGCGCCTCAGCCGGGTCGAGCGGGCCACTCGCGCGGCGGGAACGTGCGAGTTCTCGACGTCGGCTGCGGGTCGGGAATCCTGGCAATCGCCGCCGGGAAGCTCGGCGCGGGCGAGTTGCTGGGCGTTGACACCGATCCGATCGCCGTCGAGTCGACCACGGCGAACGCCGCGCTTAACGGTCTGGCTCGGCGGATCGCGGTGCGCAAGGGGAGCGTGCCCACGGGCGAAGGGCCGTTCGATCTCGTCCTAGCTAACTTGATCGCGTCGCTCCTCGTGCAGCTGGCAGAGCCGCTGCGCGACGAGCTGGCTCCCGGCGGCACCATCCTGGCGTCGGGCATCTTCCGGGACCGCGAGGGTGACGTAAAGGCCGCTTTCGAAGATGCCGGCCTGGCAATCCGCCGCCGCTGGGCCGAGGAAGACTGGGTCGCGCTCGAAGCCGTTCGACCGTCGATTTCGGTGCCGACGCCACTGGCGGAGTCGCCCCTCCGGTAGCAAGATCTACTCATCAGCGACTTCACTCGACCAGGAGGAGGGAGCGTGCCCAATGCCGTCTGATTGCCTTTTCTGCCGCATCGTGGCCGGCGAACTCCCGTCGTCCCAGGTTTACTCCGACGATTCGGTCGTGGCCATCCGGGATATCGCACCCCAGGCTCCGACGCACGTCCTGCTGCTCGCCAGGAAACACATCGCGTCGGCTCGGGAACTGAGCGCTGCCGACGGCTCGATCATGGACGAGTTCGTGGCTGCCGCCGGCAGGATCGCAGCGAGCGAAGGCGTTGCCGAGGGCGGCTACCGCCTGGTCGTGAATGTGGGCCGAAACGGGGGCCAGACCGTCGATCATCTGCACGTGCATCTGCTCGGCGGCCGGCCAATGACCTGGCCTCCGGGATGATCGCCGGGCGGCCGGCGCATCGCGTTGTTGTCGCCTCCGCTCCTCGCTCACGCACCTTGGGGTGCGCTCGCTACGGTGCTCGGCTCCGCCTAGCGCTGTGCTCGGCGGCCCGGCGATCCAACAGACGGCGGCCGGCGCATCGCGTTGTTGTCGCCTCCGCTCCTCGCTCACGCACCTTGGGGTGCGCTCGCTACGGTGCTCGGCTCCGCCTAGCGCTGTGCTCGGCGGCCCGGCGATCCAACAGACGGCGGCCGGCGCATCGCGTTGTTGTCGCCTCCGCTCCTCGCTCACGCACCTTGGGGTGCGCTCGCTACGGTGCTCGGCTCCGCCTAGCGGCCGACGAGCCATTCGCGGACGAGGTCGCGCTGGACCTTTAGCGTGTGGGTCCGGGGGAAGTCTGCGCCGGGCCACAGCCGCCACGCCGCAACTCGCTGGTGCACCGCGAGGGTCGCGTTCGCGGAGCGGACCATCGGGTCGATCTCGGCGCGGAGCTGGCGCGAGTCTTGAGGTTCGGGATTCCCGGCCGCCGGCGCCTCGGACTGCAACGGTGCAGGTTCGCCCGGCGCCAGCAGGACTGCCTCGATCCTGCCCGGTCGCGTCTCCAGGACCACTGCGTCCCTGATGCCGGCCGTGCGGAGGGCGTTTTCGACGTCCTCCGGATACACGTTGAGGCCATTCGGCAACACGATGATGTCGTTGAGCCGACCCATCAAGATCAGGTGACCCGCGGCGTCGTGCCGGCCTATGTCGCCGGTCTTGTACCAGCCGTCGCGCGTGAACGAGGCGGCGGTCGCCTCCGGTTCTTGCCAGTAACCGCTGAACACCGTGGGGCCGGCGACCTGGATCTCGCCGTCGTCGGCGAGTCTGACCTTGACGGGACGGATCGTCCGCCCCACGGTTCCGAGCCCGTGGTCCTTCTTGCTGGTCGCCGAGGCGGGACCGCATTCAGTTGCTCCGTAGCCCTGCATGACCACGACGCCGATGTCTTCCCAGGCCTGCTGCACCGCCGGCGGGAGGAACGCCGCAGCCGACACGATCAGTGACAGCGAGCCGCCGAGTTGACGATGTACGGGGCCGAACAACCGTCGCCGGAACGGATAAGGGAGGTGACGGGCGATGCGGCGCAGCCGATTGAAGCTCGTCAGTCTCCCGCGAGCGGCGACCTCGCGTTCGATCGCGGCCCAGAAGAGTTCGATGATCTGGGGAACCAGCACCAGCGATGTGGTCCGGTGGTCTCGGATCGCCTCGAAGATGATCCGCGGGTTCCGGCTGCGGACATATAGGATGTGGGCGCCGACGCTCATCGCGTAGTAGACGGTGACCGCCTGCTCGAGCAGGTGCGACAGCGGTAGCAACGAGACGACCCTGTGCTCCTGGTCCGGGATGGCGTTGTGCGCGGCGTCCAGCGTGCCGATCAGGTTGCCGTGGCTGACCATCACGCCCTTCGGCTCGCCGGTGGTGCCCGAGGTGAACACGATCTCCGCCACGTCCCGACGAGTCGGCCTCGCCCACGCCCGAACCTGAGCCTCCCAATCCGCCGGAAATGTCGAATCAGGCTCGGCGGCGAGGCTGTCGACGATCGAGGTGGGGAAATCCTGCAGGCCCGCCTCGGCAGGGTCGGGAGCATCGCGGCCGGTTCCGAGGACGAGGTGTCGTGCGTCGGCCCGGGCCGCAATTCGCCGGATCGCGCCGGGCGACATGCGCAGATCGAGCGGGACGAGGATCAAGCCGGCCCGCATCGCTCCGAACAGCAAGGCGGGAACGGCGGGGCTCGAGGGCGTCCAGATGAGCAGCCGGTCTCCGGGCCGGAGGCCGAGCGCTCGCAGCCGCCACGCGACGATCAGACTGTGCCGGTTCAGCTCGGGGTAGGTCCACTGCTCGGTCCGGCCGTCTTCGTCGCGCAGGCCGAAGGCAAACCGATCGGCGTACCGAATCTCACCGTCGTCGGCGATGTCGAGCAGGCTGTTCATCGGCGCATCATGGCTGAATGCTCCGGCAATGGACAATTCCCAGGTCGACGGACTACACTCCGCGGGCTCCATGCGTGGGGCGGTCCTACTGTGCTCGCTGAGCGCCGTCCAGGAACCGAGCCGCGAATCAAGAGCCCCGAGGAGGTGAGTCCCGGATTGGCAGAAGTCCGTGTGGGTGAGAACGAGAGCTTCGAGAGTGCCCTGCGCCGCTTCAACAAGAAGATTCAGCAGAGCGGAATCCTCGCCGAGGCCCGTCGCCGCGAGCACTACGAGAAGCCGAGCGTGAAGCGCAAGCGCAAGGAAGCAAAGCGCAAGAAGGTCGCCCGACAGCAGCCGGCCTGAGCTGCGTCAAACCTTTTCTGCGGTTCGCGTTTTCCCGCCCCGAGGTGCCACACCGGTGTCCCTCCGCGAACGCCTCAATAGCGAGTTGACCGCAGCCATGCGGTCACAGAATGCCGTGCGTCGCGATTCGCTGCGCATGGTGCTGGCGGCTGTCCAGCGGGCGGAGAAAGAAGGGCATCACGAGCTTTCGGACGACGAAATGCTCGCCGTGCTGACCCGCGAGATGAAGGTCCGCGACGAATCTCTGGATGCGTTCCGGGGCGGCGGACGCGAAGACCTGGCCGCCCATGAAGAAGCGGCCATATCGGTGATCTCCGAGTTCATGCCCCAGCCGCTTGGCCGGGCCGAGCTGGAGACGCTGGTGACTCAGGCGATCGCCGAGACCGGCGCCACCTCTCCGCGTGAGATGGGCAAGGTCATGGGCTGGCTCGGCCCCAGGACCCGCGGTCGAGCCGATGGCAAGATCGTCGCCGGTCTCGTTTCGCAACACCTGGCGGCACTGGCCGCCGGATCGTGACGGTGCGGCCGTGCTGAAGGAGCCACGCGCGCGGTCTAGAGCATTCGGCAGGCGCGATGCCGAGCGGATGCTTCTGGCCGCGTTCTTCCTGCTTCTCGTGTTCGCCGCCGGATTGGCGGTGGACCTTGCGCCGTCCGGCCCCGGCTATACCGCCGGATCCATAGCCCCGACGGCAATCAGGGCGCCGCGCGCCGCCGTGATCCCGAATCCGGTCGAGACGAAGCAGGCGCAGGACGCAGCCGCCAGTCAGGTCAGCCCCATCTACGACTACACGCCCGATCGCGCTTCGTCGAAAGCCGACCTGCAATCGGCCGAGTTCGCTCTGGACGTGGCTGCGATCGACGACGCTTTCAGCCCCACGAAGGCGCCGGAGGCGCGCCAGGTCGAACTGCAGACGGCTTACCCGGCGCTGACTCCGGATGCCCGCACGACTCTCAAGGCGCTCGATCCATCGCGCTGGCCGCTCATCAAGCAGGATGCCCAGGCTCTGCTCGTGGCGGCCGAACGCCAGCAGATCAACGACACCGATCTGGCGAACCGGCGGACTGCCCTCATCGCCCAGTACATGCCAACCGGGCTTTCGCCGGCCGAGGAGCGCCTCGTCGCCGCCCTCGCGTCGCCGCTGATCGTGGCCAACTCGTCGTTTAGCGCCCTCCTGACGCAGCAGGCCAAAGACCAGGCCACCAAGGCCGTCAAGCCGGTCCAGGACACGATCCAGGCCGGTCAGGTCATCGTCGACCAGGGCCACCTCATCGACGCGGCCGCGATGGTCGATATCGCCTTCTTCGGCCTCGACTCGGCCAAAGTCGACTGGGGGCGGCCGGCCGCCTGGATGCTGCTGGGTGTGGCGATCAGCGCGATGCTCCTGGGCTGGCTGTGGCGATACCGGCCCGAATACTGGAACCGCGGCCAGACTCTCGTCCTGATCGGTTTGATCTTCGCGGTGGCGGTGCTTGCGGCGAAACTGCCGGCCGGAAGAGCGACGTTGCCATATCTCATACCGACCGCCGCGGCGGGAATGCTGCTCAGCGTCCTGCTCGATGCGGGCGCCGGCGTGGTGATGATGGCCCTGATGGCGATCGTCGCCGGCACAGCCACCGGCTCGTCGCTCGAGCTCGCGAGCTACGTCTTCCTGGGCGGTTTCGCCGGTTTGCTCGTCGTCCGCAAGGGCGAGCGGCTCCATTTCTTCGTCCAGGCGGGCGTGGCGATCGCGGCGACCGACCTCGCGGTCGTGGCCGTGTTCACGCTCCTGGGCCAGCACGACGTGACCGGGATGCTGCAATTGTGGGCCGCTGCCGTCGGAGCCGCCACGATTGCCACCGTCGTCACGATCGGCAGCTTCGCCTTGCTGGGTAACTTCTTCGGGATCCTAACCGGCTCACAGCTGATGGAGCTCGCAAACCCCTCGCAGCCGCTGCTTCGCCGGCTCCTGACCGAAACGCCGGGCACGTACCACCACTCGTTGATGGTGGGCAATCTCGCCGAGCCCGCCGCCGCGGCGATCGGGGCCGATCCGCTTCTCACTCGCGTGGCCGCTTACTACCACGACATCGGCAAGCTGGCCAACCCGCTGGTCTTCATCGAGAATCAGACCAACGGCGAGAACATCCACGACGAGCTGAGCCCGGAAGACTCCGCCGCGATCCTGCGCGAGCATGTCGCGGCCGGGATCGACCTCGCCTACAAAGCCAAGCTGCCGAAGCCCCTCATCGCGTTCATTCCCCAACACCACGGAACGGCGCTGCTCAGCTACTTCTACGCCAAGGCGCGAGAGCTGGCCGCGGAACCGTACGGCGGGCTCGAGACGGTCGCCGGCGCCGCTGCGGCCGACGCTGTGGACCAGCGCCGTTTCCGCCACGCCGGGCCCAAGCCCCAGTCGCGCGAGGCCGCCGTTCTCATGCTGGCCGACGGGGTCGAGGCGTCGGTGCGGTCCCTGGCCAGTCGTGACGAAGCTAGTATCAGGGCGATGGTGAGCCAGATAATCCAGGAGCGTCTGGCCGACGGGCAGTTCAACGAATGTGACATTACGATTCGGGACGTCGAGTTGATCCGCGAGGCGTTTGTCGGCCAGCTCATCGGCATGTATCACCAGCGAATCGCGTATCCACAGAACAAGATCGTCGAGCTTGAGACCCGCCGCGAGCGCGGCCTGGGATAGTCGGGAGGGGCAGTGTTCGCCAGGCATCGACCGACCCGAGTGCGGGCCCGGAGAATCGACTCGTGACGCGAGCCGAAGGCGCCATGGATTCCGGCGCCGAGGAGGCTCTCGCCTCGGAGGGCGATGACGGAGCCACCTCGCCCATCTATCTTCCGCCGTTCCGGATCGACGTCACGCTGCGACCCGGCGCGGCGCACGTCGTCTCCCGCCACCGGCTTGGGGCCGCCGTGCGGGTCGCGCTCGAAGCCGCCGGCGCCCCGAGCCCGGCTTCGATCGGCATCGTTTTGTCCGGCGATCGCGAGCTGGCCGAGCTCAATTCGGTCCACATGGGCCACGAAGGCCCGACCGACGTTCTGTCGTTCCCGTTCTTTCCGCCTGAGGCCTACCCGTCCCACGGTCAGGGCGTCCCCGTCCACCGCGACCCCTGGGTTGCGGCGGCGCTGAAGCAGGCATTCGCCCTGCCGCCCGGGTTGCGGGCACACCTCGGGGACGTGATCATTTCCGTCGAGCGTGCGATCGCGCAGGCAGGCGAGGGCCGCGGCGGCCAGACCGGTGACGTCGCCTGGACGCCGGCCGAGGAGCTGATCCTGCTCGCCGTCCATGGCACTCTCCATATCTGCGGCTGGGATCACGCCGAGCCGGTCGAGGAAGCGGCAATGCGCGGCCTGGAGCGCCAGGTCCTGCAGACCCTGGCCGAGCATGCGGCCGAGCATGCCGCCGAGCTCGCCGCCGACCACGCGGCGGGAACTCAAGAGACCGAGCACCCGGACTGAGCCACCGCCGGCCGCTCGAGGGCAGCTTCGCGGGCTCCCCTGTTACCATGGCCCCAGGCCCTCCCGAAACGGATCAGGGCTTGATTCGTGTGTCGCGGCGGTTCGAGCCGGTCGAACCTGAGATTCGCGACCGACAGTTGGCGGAGTAGCGGTGAAGATCGTCGTCGGCCTTGGGAATCCCGGCAGCCAGTATGAGAAGACAAGGCACAACGTCGGCTGGATGGTGCTCGACAGGCTGGCCGACAGAGCCGGCTGGTCCGGCCGCGGGCGCAACCGTGACGCCGCCGCGGTCGTCCAGGGTCGCTTCAACGGCCTCGACCTGGTGCTCGTGAAGCCGTTGACGTTCATGAACGAGTCGGGCCTGGCAGTTCGAAAGGTGCTGGCCAGAGAGCGAGCCCCGCTCACCGAGATGCTCGTCGTGGTCGACGACTTCTCGCTGCCGTTCGGCAAGCTGCGGTTCCGCGAAGGTGGCAGTGCGGGCGGCCACAACGGCCTTCGCTCGATCATCGGGGAGCTCGGCAACGAGAAGTTCAGCCGGCTGCGGGTCGGCATAGGCGAGCCTGCGGAAGATGCCATCGACCACGTCTTGAGCCAGTTCACTCGCGGCGAGCGGGCCCGGTTGTCGGAACTGCTCGATGCCTCGGCCGACGCCGTCGAAACGTGGGCGCGCGAGGGCGTGAGCAAGGCCGCCAACCATTTCAACGCCTTCGAGCTTCGACCCGATGACGAAGCGCGATCCGCCGCGCCCGGCGAGGTCGAGGGACCTCCGGGGGCGGACGGCATCCGGCGGACCCGGACGGGCTGGCGTAAGCCGCGGCCGCCCGAGGTCACCGAATGAGCATTGGGGGCGGCCGCTCCCTCCGCCGCCAGATCGAGGCCGCGCTCAACGGCGAGGCGGATCCACTTGGCGAGGACGGCATCGGCAGGCCGGACCGGGCCGGCCGCGACGCCGCGTGAGCGACGAGGAAGCCCCGGACGAATTTGCGGTCGACGAACCGGCGCCGGAGACCGTTCGCCGGGGCAAGCGCGGCAAAGAGCGCCACGTCGATGACGAGATCCGCGCCGCCTACCGGGCCGCTCAAGCTGCCAGGGCCGAGGCGGGCAGAGAGGCCGATGCCGCGGGCCTGACCGCCGCTCCGGGCAGCACAACCGGGGCGCGGCGCCTGCCCGATCTGCGCGTCCTGCCGCCCCTGCTCCACGGGAGCGGTGCGTTCGGGTCTCTGCGGGAGCGCCTGGGGACAGCAGGCGGGCCACTCCCGGGGAGCGGCCGGCACGCGGCGCTGTCGGCCGTACCGCACGGCGCGAAATCGTTCCTCGCGGCCGCGCTGGCGCTGGACGGGGCCGGGGCCGCCGCGCCGGATGCGGTGGTGCCGCGGGGGAGGGACTGGGCCGCCGCGCCGGAGGTCGGCGCGCCCGATGCCGCCGCGACCCGGGGCAGCGCCCCTGCCGCCACGCCAGGCGAGCGGCTCGTCTGGATTGCCCGCGACGCCGAAATCGGCGACCGCGTGGCCGAGGAACTGCAATCGTGGCTCGGGGATCCCGAAGCCGTGGCCGTCCTGGAGCCGCGGACTTCTCTCGCCTACGAGCGCAGCGAGCTGGTCCGCGACGAGACGGCCGCCCGCGTCGCCGCGCTGGCCGCAGTGGCGCTCCGGCCGCGCGCGGGTCCTCGTGGCGAGCGTCCAGGCGCTGCTCCAGCACACCCTCGATCCCGAGGAAGTGCCGGCCGAGCCGCGCCGCCTCCGGATCGGCGCCCGCATCCACCAGGACGAACTGCTCCACGAGTTGCTCGCCCTCGGCTACGACCCGGTGACGGAAGTGGCCGGGCGCGGCGAGTTCGCACGCCGTGGCGGGCTCGTCGACGTCTTCCCGTCGGCCGCGCCGCTGCCCATCCGGATCGAGCTGTTCGGCGACGAGATCGACGCCATGCGCGTCTTCGATCCGACCGACCAGCGCAGCCTCCGCCCGGTGGAGGAAGTGGTGCTGCTCCCCGCCAGCGAGTTCCTGGCTCCGCGGGGCGGCGCCGCCGAGATCGCCGCGCGTCTGGCCAGGCTCCCCGGCCGTCTCTCCGCGAAACTCCCCGAGCGGCTCGCCGAGGATCTGGCCCGCTTCGAGGAGGGCATCCAGGCCGGCACCGGCGAGCTGGGCGCGCATTCGGGTCACGTCCACGACGTCGCCGCCTCGGCCCGCGCGCTGGAGACCGGCGACGCGGCCGAGGTCTGGGCCGCGGTCCTGTGCCCGGCCACCGGGCTGGACCACGTCCCGCCCGGGACGCTGCTCGTCCTCGACGAGCCCGGCGACATCGCCGAGTCGGCCGACTTCCTGTGGCGCCAGGCCCAGGAGCGCCGCACGGAGCTTGTCACGGCCGGCGACCTGCCCGAGCACTGGCCGGAGGCCTACCTTGGGCCGCGCGACTGGAAGACTCGCCTGCTGCGGGGCCGAACACTCGAGCTGACCTGGGAGTCCGAGGCCTCGGCGCCGACCGGTGGCGGCACGCCGATGGGCGACCTCTTCGGCTGGCGCGAGCCGTCGCTGCCGCCGGCTCGGACGGAGCGCCTGGCCCAGACGATCTCGGCCTGGACCGCCGAAGGCGATCGTGTCGTTCTGGCGTCGGATCAGGCGCCGCGCCTGGCCGATCTGCTGACCGAGCAGGACCTGCCGACCGCGGCGGTCGATCGTGTGGCCGAAGCGCCCGCGCGCGGCACGCGGACTCTGGTCGCCCGCAGCCTCAACGGCGGTTTCGCCGGCGGTCCGGACGGTCTCGTCCTCGTCACCGACCGCGAGCTGTTCGGTTCCGTGCGAGTCCGCCGGCCGAAGGCGCTCCGCCGGGTCGTGCCTCGCGACGTCCTGGAGCGGCTGACCCAGGGCGATCTCGTCGTCCATATCGACCACGGCATCGCCCGCTACGAACGGATGCTCCGCCGCGGCGGAGCCGGCGAGGAGCGCGATTACCTCGAGCTGAGCTTCGCGGGCACGGACAAGATCTTCCTGCCGGTCGAGCAGATCAACCGCATCAGCCGCTATTCGGGCGGCGAGAACCCGCGCGCTCTCGAAGCTCGGCGGCGCCGATTGGCTGCGGACCAAGGCCGCGGGTCAAGCGCGCCGTGACGGACCTGGCGCGCGAGCTGCTCGACATCTACGCCGCCCGCGCCGCCGCGCCGGGCTTCGCCTACCCGCCTGACACCCCATGGCAGCAGGAGCTGGAGGCTTCGTTCCCGTACGAGGAGACGCTCGACCAGCTGCGCGCCGCCGCCGAGGTCAAGCTCGACATGGAGGCCGGCCGGCCGATGGACCGGCTGGTCGTCGGCGACGTCGGCTACGGCAAGACCGAGGTTGCGCTCCGAGGCGCGTTCAAGGCGATCCAGGGCGGCAAGCAAGTGGCGGTCCTGGTGCCGACCACCGTTCTGGCGGCCCAGCACTACGCCACATTCGGGCAGCGCTTCGCAGCCTACCCGCTGACGGTTCGGCTGCTCAGCCGCTTCGTCCCGGCAAAGGAGCAGGCGGTCACGATCGAAGGTCTTGCGGCGGGGTCAGTCGATCTGGTGATCGGAACGCACCGGCTGCTGTCCAAGGACGTCCGGTTCCGCGACCTGGGCATGGTTATCGTCGACGAGGAGCAGCGTTTCGGCGTCGCGGCGAAGGAACGGCTCAAGAAGCTGCGCCGCGAGGTGGACGTCCTAACGCTCTCCGCCACGCCGATCCCGCGCACGCTGAACCTGGCCCTCGCGGGCGTCCGCGACCTGTCGCTCATCGAGACGCCGCCGGAGGATCGCCTGCCGATCCAGACCCGCGTCGCCGAGGCGTCGGCCGGTCTCGTCCGGGACGCGATACTGCGCGAGCTCGACCGTGGCGGTCAGGTGTTCTTCGTCCACAATCGCGTCGAAACGATCGAGGCCCAGGCCGAGCAGCTCCGCCAGCTGCTGCCGGGTGTCCGCATCGCGGTGGGCCATGGCCAGATGCCCGAAGGCCAGCTCGAGAAGGTGATGCTCGCCTTCGCCGGCGGCGCCACCGAAGTCCTCGTCTGCACCACGATCATCGAGTCGGGCCTGGACATTCCGAACGCCAACACGATCGTCATCGACCGCGCCGACACGCTCGGCCTGGCCCAGCTCTACCAGCTGCGGGGCCGCGTCGGGCGCTCGTCGCGCCGCGCCTATGCGTACCTACTCTACCGCCGCCGCGAGAAGCTCTCCGACGTGGCACGAAAACGACTCCAGGCCATCTTCAACGCCTCGGAACTGGGCGCCGGGTTCCAGATCGCGCTCTCGGACCTCGAGATCCGGGGCGCGGGCAACATCCTGGGGGCCGAGCAGCACGGTCACGTCGCGGCCGTCGGCTTCGACCTGTACACGCGCCTCCTGGCCGAGGCGGTCGAAGAGCAGAAGGCCGAATTCGAGGGTCGTCCGGCCGTAGTCGAGCGCCCGGGCGCCACCGTCGACCTGCCGGTCGATGCCCACCTGCCGGATTCGTACGTCGCCGAAACGGCCCAGAAGCTCGAGCTGTATCGCCGCCTCGGGCGCGTGCGGACGGCCAGCGAGCTGGCCGCGTTCCGCCAGGAGCTGGCCGACCGCTACGGGCCGCCGCCTCCGCCGGTGTTGCGCCTGCTCGAGGTCGTGGAGCTGCGCATGGCCGCCGAAGCCGCGGGCATCCTGTCGATCTCTCGCGAGGAAGGCGAACTGGTCGTGCGGTTCGGCACGCTCTCGCGCTCGGCCGCGATGCGCGTCCTGGCCCCGATGGGCCGCGACGTCGTGCGGTTCGGTTCGAGCCAGGCGCGCATTCGGCTGCCCCGCGATCCGGCCCGAGCCTGGGGCCTGGCTCAGTCGGTCGTGGCACGGCTCCTGCCCGCCGCCGAAGAGCAGCGCGTCCAGCGAGACCGGACTGCGGCAGAAGGAGAGCGCGACAGGAACTAACACCCGCGTAGGCGATCAGCCAACTGAGCTTCTGCACGTGCCAGCCTCACAGACAACCGTACATCTTGCGTATTGCCGTTGCGTCCGAGCTGTAAGTACGATCCGCACAGTTTTCAGATTGTCAGGTAGCCACCGGGGAATGGGGGGTCCTAGGGGACCGAGACCAGGCCACCGTCTTTGGAGCGGAGTCTCGAAACCCGAGCGCCATGTTGTGTGCTGAATGTGGGCGTCTATCTCGCGCTGTTGGCCGACGCCTTGACTAGATACAGGCCCGAAAGCGAACCAGGCACGGCGGCAAGGGTTGGGACATTAGGTCGATGATCAGAGGAGGGACGTTGAACCGCCCTGGGAATCGTGGAGACTCCCGGAATTGGAATCAGGCGGCGTTCGCCTCTTCTAGTTGGCGATAGTAGGCCTCCTCGAACTCGGCCGGAGGGATGTCGCCGCAGGTGCCGTGGAGCCGCTCGATGTTGTACCAGTGAACCCACGCCGCGGTCGCGAGTTCGAGCTCCCCGAGCGTTCGCCAGCGTTTCCGCCGGCGGATGAGCTCGGCCTTGTAGAGGCCGTTGACCGACTCGGCCAGGGCGTTGTCGTAGCTGTCGCCCTTGCTCCCGACGGAGTTGACGGCCTTGGCCTCATCGAGGCGCTCGGTGTAGCGAATGGCGAGGTATTGCACTCCGCGATCGGAATGGTGGACCAGGCCGGGCAGCTCCTTTCCCCGGAAGGCGAGCGCCATCTCAAGGGCGTCGAGCGCGAGATCGGTCCGGAGATTCGCGCTCGTCCGCCAGCCGACGATCCGTCGCGAGAAGGCATCGGTGATGAAGGCGGTGTAGGCGAAGCCGGCGTCGGTCCAGACATACGTGAGGTCAGCGAGCCAGAGCCGATTGGGCCCCGATGCGGTGAAGCTGCGCTCGACGAGGTCGGCCGGTCGGGAAGCCTGATCGTCGGGTTTGGTCGTCCGGATCGTCTTTTCCCGCGTGACGCCCTGCAGTGCCACGGCCTTCATCAGGCGGGCGACCTGGTCGCGGCCAGCGTCCATGCCCAGGCGGTGGAGGGCCTTCCAGACCTTGCGGGCCCCGTATACCCCGAAGTTGGCCCGGTGAACGCGAATGATGACGTCTTTGAGCATCGAGTCAGAAACGGCCCGCGCCGATGGGGGCCGACTGCGAGCGGCGTAGTAGGAGCTGGGGGCGATCTGCAGTTCAGCGCAGATCGGCTCGACCCCATAGGAGCCACGGTTCTGATCGATGTAGCGGGTCACTTCTGCGAGCGGCGGTCGAGCTCCGCCCCGAAGAAAGCTGCGGCGCTCTTGAGGATCTCGTTGGAGCGGCGCAGCTCCCGGTTCTCCTTCTCGAGCTCGACGATGCGCCGGCGCTCTTCGGTCGTGAGGCCGGCTCGAGCGCCCTTGTCGACTTCGGCCTGGCGGACCCACTGGCGAAGCGACTCGGTTCCGACGCCGAGGTTGCGAGCTACTCGGGTGACGGCACCGGTGCGTTCGCCGGACTGCTCGATCGTCTCGAAGACCATCCGAACGGCGCGCTCTCGAAGCTCTGGCGGGTAACGGTGACGGTGGTCGTGACTGCCTTGGTTCTCTGACATTGCTCCATCATCCTCCAAGAGATGGAGCCTCCATCAGACCCAGGGCGGTTCAGTGGGGACGGGGTTCGAGCCCAGGCGGCCTACAGTTTCAAGGGCGTGCGCGCCAACTACAAAGTACCGACATTCGGAGCGTCGCCCTGCGAAGGCGCCCGGGTTTCATCTTGGGTTGGTCTGGGTGGTGACCCCGGCCCAGGCGTACCGCCGCCAAATACGGTTCCTTTCATTCAAACAGGAGCTGTGGGTCAGGCGCCTAGATATGGAGGGCCAGGAAGTTATGCGGCGTTTTGGGAGTACATCAGGGGTGGAACGGACTCCCATCAAGTACCGATGACAACAACCATGGCGGCTACAAATTCAATTTTCATGCTTGTCCAAGTAACAGGTGGCTCTGCGCTCGTCTCAGTTTTCAATGACACGACAGGTTCAAATGATGCCTGGTCCGTGAATTTGGAAGGATGGGATCCCGGTTCCAGCGCCGAGTACATTGATGAGCGGCAGGGAGGAGCTTTTCCCCTGGCCAACTACGGCAAGACGAGCTGGACCAATATGCAGGTCCTCCGCTCGAATTCCGGCAGTTGGACAGGAGCGTATTCAGAACCGACCGAGTGGTGGTACTACCTCTACAGCGATAGCGTGGCCTTCAACAACAAGCCGGTCGGGACTCTGCTCTCGAAAACGACGGGTTCCTACTCCGACAACCATATGCAAGACACGTATTACGCCTCTGGGCCCTGTCAACCCATACAGCCTTGACCCTGAGGGTGCGGCCAACCTGGTTCGAGCGACCCAAGGTTTCGTGCGGCTCGACCTCACGGCATCCGTTGTCACGGACTCGCCAAGCTATGTTGCCGTGACCCATCAAGAGGGTGCTGGGCCGTGCGGGTCGGTCATCCCGATCGAGCGAGTCCGTACGTTCGATCGCGGCGCGGCAATCCGTCGGTAGGAGTCCTAGATTGGAGAAGCCTCCGATCTAGCGAGAGCAGGGCGCTTCGCAGATGTCCAGTCCTACCGCCCCGCTGGCTGGATCGATGTAGGCCAATACAAAGTTCCTCGGAACACTTTGCTCGCGAAAGACCTGGAGCACCCAGCGTGGCTCAGGAATCGTGCCCTTCGCAGGATCGTTCTCAAGGTAGAAATTGACGGAACTCCAAGTGCTCTCGGGTTGCTCATCGAGCCACTTGGTAAACGTCGTGTTCGCGAGAAGGGAGTCGATGACCTGACCCTTGCTCAGTAGTTCAGGGGCTTTCCCGGCGATCGTGATCCGTCCTGTCACATGGAGTTGTTCACCGATTGGCACCATGACGCCAGTGACTGGCCCGAGTTGGCCTGCATAGTCGGATGGGTACCCCGTAGGACCCATCAGCGCGATTGTGAATGGTGCGTCGCCTGGAAACGCAGGCACTCCGGCCACAATCTCGGCCGACCATGACAGGGAGCTGCTAGCTGTCTGACCAGGAGCAAGCGACCGCTGCATACCATTGGTTTGGCAAGAGACGCTGTAAATGGCAGCCGACACTTGCGCGGTGGATCCAGCGAGGGCGGCCTTCTTGAGGTCAGCTTCTATTCCCGTCCACGTTCTACCGGGCGGCTGGTCAGGTAGCGGAACGGTTGTGTTCATCTCTACCGCGCCGTCGCACGGAGCGAAATAGGTGATCGGGCTTGTCCGGCCGTTGTGCACCGCTATTTCTATCGTCACTTTGCCGCCCGGTTCGACCATGGCCCGGTCTAGCCTCGCGGTGAGTGAGATCCCGTCTTGAATTGCCGTAAGAGTCTCTCCTCGGGTCGTAGTCGGGCTCGCCACGAGGGATGTCGTCGGTAAGGTCCTCCCCGTCGAGCCGGGGACTACCGCCGGTCGTCGAAAACCCGGGCCCAACATCACTGCGACTAGGAGGATCGCAATACCGACCACTAGGAAGGAGCCCGCGCCTGCAATTCGTAGCTTCGTCGGTTGTCTCGCCGGTTTCCGTCGCTGGAGCGGCCGGTCGCGCCACCCCGCTGGCCTCGAGATCAGTCTCTCGCCGGCATCAAAACGACGGCGGATGCCACGCCAGATTTCGTCGTCGGAGATGTCGTGTGTCATTTCCACAGCTCCGGGTGTGCGCGTAGCTTCGTTATCGCACGCGATACAAGGGTCCGAAAACCAGACGATGAGATGCCGAGAACATGAGCCGCCCCTTCGTCGCCTAGCTCCTCGAGGTACCGCAGGCTGAGCGCCTCGCGTTCGCGGGCCGAGACGACACTTCCGAGCTGGCGCAGCCAAAGCCGAAATTCCACGGCTTCGAGAGCGCCGCCTTCGCTTGCAGGCGCCCGATCATCCTCCGGCAAGGGCAGCCATGCGATCAGGCGGGCTCGGCGCTGGCGGCTCAGCACGATTCGCCGGCAGATGACCAGCAGCCAAGGCAACGGCGGTCCATCTGGGCCAGAGCCGGATTTCCAGGCTCTATAGGCTCGATCGAACGTCTGTGACGCGGTCTCCTCAGCCTCGGCGTGATCGCGGACCATGGCGAGGGCATACCAACACACGCGCCGGTAGTGCGCCACGAAGGCTGCCTCGAAATCAGCTTCGCTCACCATGCCGGAAGCATGGAGTGCGTTGTCCTGGCCGGCCCCCATCATCAGGGACGCCGACAAAGGCTGGACCGGGACTGGCGATGCGTCGTGCTGTGCTTCCGTTGGTGACCCCCGTTTCCTTAGGACCGTCTGCCATTAATGATGCACGGCGAAGCCAATCCGTCCCATCGTGGATCAAGCTCAGCCCTAGCGAGACCTTCACGTACCCTGGTTGAAGTCCGCCGGGTGTGCGAGTATGAAGCCAGGACTCCGGTTGAGAGGCCCGGGTCCAGTCACGGGTGGCCGGTTCTTTCCGTCGCATCCCGCGTCTATCGTCGCCACCAGGAAGGACTGGGATGCAGTCAGCTAAGAGAGGGCGCGCGGCCGGAGCCGGGGAAAAGGACAACTTCCGCCCCGACATCGAGGGCCTGCGAGGCATCGCGGTCCTGCTCGTCGTGCTCTATCACGCCGGGACGCTTTCCAATTCGAGCCTCCAGATCCCGGGCGGCTTCATCGGCGTCGATCTCTTCTTCGTCATCTCGGGCTTCCTGATCACGGGGCTGCTGATCCGCGAGCGCGAGCGCACCGGTAAGGTGAGCTTCTCCCGCTTCTACGCCCGGCGCGTGCGGCGCATCCTGCCGGCCGCGGCGGTGGTCCTGCTCGTGACGCTCGTGATCTCGTACCAGCTGGTCGCGCTCAGCACGCGCTCGGCGGTCATGGAGGACGGTGCGGCGTCGGCCGTTTCGATCGCGAACATCCGCTTCGCCATGACGACCGACTACTTCAACCCGGTCAACAACAGCTTCTCGCCGTTCCTGCACTTCTGGTCGCTCGGAGTCGAGGAGCAGTTCTACTTCATCTGGCCGGCGCTGCTGGCGCTCGTGGCCTGGCGAAGGCCCCGCCTCGGTGCCGGCGTCGCGCTGACCGCGGTCGTGATCGTGTCCTTCGCCGCGAGCGTGATCGTGACCCAGAGCTCGCCCGCGACGGCGTTCTACATGCTGCCGACCCGGGCCTGGCAGCTGGCTGCGGGCGGCCTGCTTGCCGTCGGAGTGGGTTCGCTGGCCCGGAGCCCGCAATTCGTGCGCGCGGTGGTGAGCCAGGTCCTGTCCCTTGCCGGCTGGGTCGCGCTGGCGGCTCTCATCTGGATCGCTCTCACGCTCGACTCCAAGACCGTGCCGTACCCGGGGACCGCGGCGCTTCTCCCGACTCTTGCGGGCGTCGTGCTCATTGCCGCCGGCGCCGAGCAGGCCGGTCCCGGCGCGTTGCTGCGACTGCTGCCGATCCGCTTCCTGGGCAAGATCAGCTACTCGCTCTACCTGTGGCACTGGCCGATCCTGATCCTGGGCGGTCTGTATCTCGGCGGGCCGCTCGACCAGGCTTTGACGCCGGTCCAGGCGCTTGCGCTGGCCGCCTTCTCGATCCCGGTCGCGACCGTGAGCTGGGGCTTGATCGAGGAGCCGTTCCGGCGCGGCCAGATTCCGTTGCCGCGCCCAAGCCGTGTCGTGGCCGCCGGCGTGGCTGTGATGCTGGCTGTAGCCCTCGTGGGCACCAACTTCTATTGGAGCGCTCAGACGGCGCTGGCCAACATCGGCAACAGCACTGGTCCGGTGGCCGCCGCAGATCCCACTCCGACGCCCACGGCCACGATCGTCAAGCCCACCGCCACGCCGACCGTGACTCCGATTCCGGCCACGCTGCCGCCGAACGCCACTCCCTCGCCGACTCCTGGCCCGACTCCGGCGTTGACACCGAACGGTCCGGAAACGGCGACTCTGTCCCTCAACAGCGCCACGCGGCCCACGCTCGCCAACGCGCCCAACGATAAGGAGCCGACGTGGCTCAACAACTGCCTCGGCTGGGACGCGACGACGGTGCCCTCGACTTCGAGCAAGTGTGTGTACGGGGATCCCAATGGCGCCTTTACGGTGGCGCTGGTCGGCGACTCCCACGCCTCGGCCCTGTTCCCGGCGGTGGAGGCCGTGGCCGTCGCCCACGGCTGGCGGCTGGTCGAGTACCTCAAGATCTCCTGCCAGTTCGTGGACATGCGCATCACGGACCCGAACCTGAACCGCGAGTACACCGAATGCGCCACCTGGAACCAGAACGTGATCGCTCGCCTGCGGGCCGATCCACCGGATCTGGTGCTCGTTTCGGGCAGCCGCTGGATCTACGCGGTCAATCCGGCCGAGGCCTCCGCGACGTTCGAAGGGAACGCGATGGCGCGAATGATCAAGCAGATCCCGAGCTCGAGCCGGGTCGCGATCATCCAGGATCCGCCCCTGCCGACGGCCTGGATGTGCCGAAGTGCCTGTCCTCGTATCCGACCGAAGTCCTCAAGTGCGCCTACTCTCGCGCCGTCGGGTTCGGTTCGGCGATGGGCGTCGCGTGAGGCGACGGCTTCGAAGGCGACGGGAGCACCGGTCATCGTGCTCACCGACGCCATCTGCCCCGGCACCGGCGCCTGCCCGGTCGTGATCAACAACATGATCGCCTGGCGCGATCCGCACCATCTCACGGCCACTTTCTCTCGATCGCTCGGCCCGGTGCTGGACGCGAAGATCGTGGACATCCTGACCGGCCAGGCCGCCCCGAGCCAGCCGCCGTCCTCGGCTCCCTGACCCGGATCGAGCCGGCCGCCGAGACGCCGGGTTTCGATCGCGGAACCGGCTCGAGTACGCCCCCGCGCTGCGGTAGACTTCGCCTGCCGAACAAGCCGCCGCCTGTCTGGAGGATCGCCCGACATGTCAGCCGAGGAGCTGCGCGCAAAGATCCGCGAGATTCCCGACTTCCCGAAGCCGGGCATCCTGTTCTACGACATCACGACCCTGCTCAAGGACGCCGGGTGCATATCGCGAAGTCGATCGACCTCATGGTCGAGCCGTATCGCGAGCCAGGGTCGACCTGGTCGTAGGCATGGAGTCGCGGGGCTTCATCTTCAGCGGCCCGATCGCCGACCGGCTCGGTGCCGGGCTGGTTCCGGTCCGCAAGCTCGGCAAGCTGCCCGCCGAGACGGTCTCGGTCGAATACGCCCTCGAGTACGGCTCGAACACCCTCGAGATCCACAAGGACGCGATCGGGCCCGGCCAGCGAGTCCTGATCGTCGATGATCTGCTCGCGACCGGCGGCACCGTCCGAGGCACGATCGAGCTCGTGGAACGACTCCGGGCGAGATCGTCGGTCTGGCTTTCCTCGTCGAGCTGCTCTTCCTCAAGGGTCGCGAGCGTCTCCAGGGCTACAAAACGACCAGCGTCATACGGTACTGATCGACGGAATTGGCGAAGGTGAATCGAACCGGCCGCCGCGTCGCTACTTCAGCCCCGAAAGAGCTAGACCCGTGACGACGGACGCGGTCGCCCGGCGTGAGCGCGGTTCCATCGTCGCCACCGAGACCGACGATCGGACGCTGCTGCGGGCGTTCCTCGAGACGGACCGGCTGTTGGCCGGCCTATGCCCTGTGCGATCTGGACGACCGAGAGTTCCTGCGGACTCGCTGGGGAGTCGCGTTGGTCTGGAGCAGAGCCCATCGCGGTCGTGCTCCAGTACGCCGGCTACTCTCCCCAGCCCCTCTTCGTCATGGGCGAGAACGACGGCATCAAGCTCATCCTGCGTGACGTGATCAAGCCTCGGACGGCGTTACGTGGCGGCGAAGCCGGAGCAGCTGCCTGCCTTCTCCGAGTCGCTATCGCGTCGATCCCGGTCCCGACGATGCTGCGGATGTGGGTCGACGCGTGCCCACTTCCGGCCCGTTCCCATCGGACGTTCGGCGGCTGCTTGCCGGTCGAGATCGGCGAGCTCAACCGCCTGTATCAGCTCGGGTTCGCTTCGTGGCTGCCGGCGAGCGCGATCGCCGACGGCCTGTACTACGGCATCCGCGTTGGGGGCCGGCTCGTTTCCGCCGCAGGCACGCACGTCATCAGCCCGGCGGGCCGCCTTGCGGTCGTGGGCAACGTTATGACACACTCCGACTTCCGCGGTCGCGGCTACGCTACTGCGGTCACCGGTGCCGTGACGGCAGAGTTGCTGCGGTTCTGCGACCAGGTGGTGCTCAACGTGCGGGCGGACAATCCGCCGGCCCTGGCGGCATACCGGCGGCTGGGCTTCCAGGTCAACGTGACAAGTTCGACGAGCGGCTGATCCATCGCAGCCGAGCCAGCTTTGGAGCGGCTGGACGGGCACGTTCCGCCGCGTATTCGCGTCCCGCAAGGAGTCCTGACAGACGATCCGACGAGCACCGTTAGGCGGAGATGCGCCGGGTTCGACGCGTCAGCTTGCCCGGCCATGACGTAGCCGACCTGGCGCTCGCCGCCGAAGGCAAGTCCGCAGGATCGAATGGGCCGAGCGCGAGATGCCGGTCCTGCGCCTCATCCGCGAGCGGTTCGAGGCGCGAGAAGCCGCTTGCCGGGCTGCGCGTCGCCGCGTGCCTGCACGTCACCACCGAGACGGCGAACCTGGTCCGAACCCTCAAGGCCGGCGGCGCGGACGTGGTCGCTGTGCGCCTCCAACCCGCTCTCGACCCAGGACGACGTCGCGGCCGCGCTGGTCGCCGAGTACGGCATCTCCGATCTTCGCCCGCCACGGCGCCGACCGCGACACCTACTACGGCCATCTCAACGCCGCGGCGGACACTCGCCCGCAGATGACGATGGACGACGGCTGCGATCTGGTGACGCTCATCCACCAGGAGCGCCGAGGCCAGCTGGCCGACATCGTGGCCGGCACCGAGGAGACGACAACGGGCGTCATCCGGCTGCGGGCGATGGCGGCCGACGTCGCGCTCGGCTACCCGGTCGTGGCGGTGAACGAGGCGCTGACGAAGCATCTCTTCGACAATCGCTACGGGACCGGCCAGTCGACGCTGGACGGCGATCCTGCGGGCGACCAATCTGCTGATCGCCGGGCGCCACGTTGTCGTCGCCGGCTACGGCTGGTGCGGCAAGGGCATCGCCTCGCGCTTCCGCGGCATGGGCGCGCAGGTCGCCGTCGTCGAGGTCGACCAGGTCCGCGCGCTCGAGGCGCTGATGGACGGCAACATCGTCATGACCATCGGCGCAGGCCGCGCCCTGGGGCGACATCTTCATCACCGCCACCGGCGACATCCACGTCATCCGAGCCGAGCACTTCGCGCTCATGCACGACGGTGCGATCATGGCCAACTCGGGCCATTTCGACGTCGAGATCGACCTGCCGGCTCTGGTTGAGCTTGCGGGAGGAAAGGTCCGCGAAGTCCGCGACAACGTGGTCGAGTACACGGTCGGCGACCGCCGGGTCCACGTCATTGCCGAAGGGCCGGCTCGTGAACCTGAGCGCGGCGGAAGGCCACCCGGCCGCGGTCATGGATATGAGCTTCGCCAATCAGGCCCTCACGGCGGAGTGGCTCATCGGCCACCACGGCGAGCTCGCGAAGGGTGTCTTCGACGTGCCGGAGGCGATCGACCAGGAGGTCGCGCGCCTCAAGCTCGAGGCGATGGGTATCGTCCTGGATCCGCTTACTCCGGAGCAGGCGAAGTACATGGCCTCCTGGCAGCACGGCACCTGAGGGTCGTGGTCACAACATAAGTCGCCGCTCGGGCGGCGCATCGCTTCGTTGTCGCCTGCGGGCGCTCACTCACGCACCTTGGGGTGCGCTCGTTCGCGTCCTCGGCTCCGCCTCGCGCTACGCTCGCCGGAGCGGCGACGGCCGGCTCGGAGTAGTCGCCTCGCGGGTCGTCCACGCCTTCGTTGTCACCTGCGCTCCTCGCCCACGCACCTTGGGTGCGCTCGCTCCGGTGCACTGCTCCGCCTCGCGCTACGCTCGCCGGAACGGCGACGGCCGGCTCGGAGTACTCGCCTCTGGGCTCCCACCCGCGCCTTGGCGTTCCGATTGCCCATCACCTGGGCATAGGCGGCCCGGCCATCCTTGACGCCGGGTTCGTGCCCACCTGATGGGCACGTGTGACCTTCCGACGTGGCCCGGGCGTCAGCTGACGTCGACCCTGCCCGGATTTGGCGTCAGGTTGGCCCCGGCGGCGTGCGCGCTCGTCCAATCTGCGTGGGATTCCGGGCAGACGCACCGAGCGGCCGGCGCCGAACCCATCTCGGTAACGTACGTGCCCACCTGGTGGGCACCGGAGGGCTCGAGTCTGGCGGTTTGTCGCTCCTATGCCCCGAATCGGGCAGGAGCGACGGTTCGAACGACCTCGCGAGTCTGGGGACCCGGCTCTGGCGGGCGGCGGTATGGCGGCCTCGGGTCGGCGCCTCGGGTCGCCCGGAATGGCGATCAGGCGATCAGGCGAGCGGCGGCGGCACCATGTCCCGTCCGCGGGGCGCCTCAGGGGGCGCGGAGGTGCCGTGTTACTCTTCGTAGCGCAATTCGACATGGGCCCGCGCCCGCTGCCATGGCAGCGCAGGCGCAATGGCTGCAGGGAGAACGATGACCAGCTTCCTCGATGACCCGCAGTACCTCTTCACGTCCGAATCGGTGACCGAAGGCCACCCCGACAAGATGTGCGACCAGATCTCCGACGCGATCCTGGACGCCATCATCGCGGACGATCCGATGGCTCGCGTCGCCTGCGAGACCGCGACGACCACCGGGCTGGTGATGGTGCTGGGCGAAATCACCACGTCGACCTATGTCGATTTCCAGTCGATCGTGCGCGATACCGTCCGCGACATCGGCTACACCAACGCCGAGTACGGGTTCGACTACCAGACGTGCGGGACGATGGTCAGCGTCGTCGAGCAGTCCCCGGACATCGCGATGGGCGTGGACGAAGCGCTCGAAGTGCGAACGGGCGATGGCCACGGGCCATCGCGAGGCGACGGCAGCGAGCCTTCCGCCCGTCAGGAGCTCGGCGCCGGCGACCAGGGCATGATGATCGGCTTTGCCTGCACCGAAACGCCCGAGCTGATGCCGCTGCCGATCGCGCTGGCCCATCGTCTGGCGCGGCAGCTGGCGGAGGTCCGCAAGAGCGGGCGCCTGCCTTACCTTGCGGCCGGACGGCAAGTCGCAGGTCACCGATCGAGTACGAGCGCGGCGTGCCCAAGCTCGTGCGCAACGTCGTCGATCGCCGCCCAGCACGATCCGGACGTCCGGATCGAGCGGCTGCGCGACGAAATCATCGAGTGCGTGATCATGCCGATCATCCCGGCGGAGCTGCGGGTCAAGGATCCGGTCATGCACATCAACGCCACCGGCCGATTCGTGATCGGCGGCCCGATGGGCGACGCCGGCCTGACCGGCCGCAAGATCATCGTGGACACCTACGGCGGCATGGCGCGCCACGGCGGCGGGGCCTTCTCGGGCAAGGACCCGACGAAGGTGGACCGCTCGGCCAGCTACGCGGCTCGCTGGGTGGCGAAGAACGTGGTTGCCGCCGGCCTGGCCGATCGCTTCGAAATCGAGATCGCCTACACCATCGGCATCGCTCATCCGGAGTCGGTGTCGATCGAGACATTCGGAACGGGCCACGTGCCGGACGAGAAGATCCTCGCGGCCATCGATCGCAACTTCGATCTGCGCCCGGCCCGCATCATTGAGGCCCTGGACCTGCGCCGACCCATCTACCGGCAGACGGCGGCCTACGGTCATTTCGGCCGCACCGACGGCGACTTCCCGTGGGAACGAACCGGCAAGGCGGCTGCCATGGCAGCGGAGTGCGGTCTGTCAATTCCGAACCCGGTCACGGCTTCGTAGCCACGGTGTACGCGGTCGTTCTGGCCGGCGGCGGAGGCACTCGGCTCTGGCCGCTGAGCACTCCCGAGCGTCCCAAGCCGTTCCTCCGGCTGCTCGGCGATGAAAGCCTGATACAGCGCACCGTCGCGCGGCTGGCGCCTTTGATCGGCCCCGAAGACGTCTACGTGGTCACCGACCGCCGCTACCTTCCGCTCGTTGCCGACCAGCTGCCGGCGATCCCCGCCGCGAACCTGATCGGCGAGCCGATGGGACGCAACACCGCGGCGGCCGTGGCCCTGGCCGCCGAGGCGATAGCGCGGCCGGACGACGAAGTCATGCTCGTGCTGCCGGCGGACGCCCACATCGCGGACGAGGCGGGTTTTCGAGAGGCGCTCGGCGTCGCCGGCGAGGTCGCCCGGGGCGGCTCGCTGGTCACTTTGGGCGTGACCCCGGACCACGCCGAAACGGGTTACGGCTACGTGCTGGCGCGCCTGCCTGCTCGCGAGGTCCTCGGCCGCCTCACCTTCTCGGTCGAGCGGTTCGTCGAGAAGCCCACGGTCGAGCGCGCCCAGGAACTGCTGGAGACGGGCCTGGCAAGCTGGAACGCGGGGATCTTCGCCTGGACCCGGGCCAGCATCCGTGAGCGGTCTGACTCGCCACGCCGCCGACATCGTCGCGCCGCTGCGGGCCCTGGCCGACGGTGAGACGGCGGAACTGGACCGCGCCTATGCCACTCTCGAGCGACTTCGATCGACTACGCCGTCCTGGAGCCGGCCTCGCTGGAAGGGGCCGTCTCGGTAGTGCCGATCGACGTCGGCTGGAGCGACCTGGGGAGTTGGGCCGCACTTCGCGACGTTTGGGTCGCGGCTGCCGATGCCAGGGCGGGTTCCGATACCATCGGTTCAGGTAGCGAAGGCCTGGGCAATCGCCGAGACATCGGCTCGCAAGGAAGCCTCGTACTGGCGGGAGGCCGCTTCGTGGCAACCATCGGCCTGCGCGACGTGATCGTGGTGGACACTCCCGATGCCCTCCTCGTTTGCGCCGCGGATCGCTCGCAGGACGTTCGACAGATGGCCGAGGAGTTCGCCCGGGCTTCGGCTCGTTCAACCGACTCGGCTCGTTCGGTCGGTTCCGCCGGTCTTACCGGTTCACTCGATCTTCCGGAGGAAGGCGCTTGACAACGACACACTCCGCTTCGTGGCATCAGCAGGCGCCGGATCCCGACCAGCCGGTGCAGATTCTCTTTGGCACGGACGGCTGGCGCGGCAAAGTTGCCGACGACTTCACCTTCCAGAACGTCCGGCGCTGCGCTCATGCGGTCGCCGAATACATCGCCGGCCGCGGCGAGCAGTCGAAGGGGGTCGTGATCGCCTACGACCGCCGTTTCGCAAGTGAGCATTTCGCGGCCGCCGCCGCCGAGGTGCTGCTGGCCGCCGACATCCACGTTGCCCTCGCCGCCGGGGCCGTCCCGACCCAGATGTCCTCCTTCGAGGTGGTTCAGCGCGAAGCCGCGGCGGGCATCGTCATCACCGCGAGCCACAACCCCTGGACCGACAACGGCTTCAAGGTCAAGTCGCCGACCGGTGCGGCCGCGGGCCCGGACATGCTCCATGCCATCGAGGCGCACCTGGCGACCAACGGCCACCTGGCGATCCCGAGGCGTCCGCTGTCCGACGCGGAGGCCGCGGGAATGGTCGAGCGATTCGATCCGTTCGCCGGCTACCAGCGCTTCATCCGCCGCAACCTGGACCTCGATCGGCTGAAGGCTGCCGATCTGGATTTGCTGATCGACCCGCTGTACGGCGCGGGCGCGGGCTGGATGGGCAGCCTGCTCGCCGAAGGGCGCGTCCGCGTCCACGAGATCCACTCGGAGCGGAACCCGTATTTCGGCGGCGTCAACCCCGAGCCGATCGTGCCGAACGTCAACGAGGCCCTGGCCACTCTCACCGCCGGCGGCTACGATCTCGGGCTGCTGCTCGACGGCGACGCCGATCGCGCCGGAATGGCCGACGAGCGTGGCGTCTTCGTGACCACGCTCCAGATCTACGCGCTCCTCATGTACTACCTCGTCGAGCATCGAGGCCTTCGTCAGCCCGTCGTCAAGACGGTCAACGAAACGTCTATGGCCGAGCGGCTGGGCAAGCTTTACGGCGTGGAAGTCCACGAGACCGCGGTCGGCTTCAAGTACGTCGGTCCCAAGATGATCGAAACCGGCGCGATGATGGGCGGCGAGGAGTCGGGCGGCTTCGGCTTCGGCATGCACCTGCCCGAGCGCGACGGCATCTTCACCGACCTGATGCTGCTCGACCTCTTCCTGTGCGAGAAGGAAGCCGGGCGCTGGCCCGTCTCGAAGGCGATCGCCCACCTCCACGAGATCGCCGGGCCTTCGAGCTACCGTCGTGTTGACGTTCACGTCGATCGGGCGATCTATCCGGGCCTCAAGGCCAAACTGCTCGTCGAGCTGGTTGACCATCCCCCGACAGATCTCGCCGGCCAGCCCGTTGTTCGGACGCAGACACTCTCCACGAACGACGGCTTCAAGTTCTTCGCGGGCGACGGTTCGTGGCTGCTCGTGCGCTTCAGCGGAACGGAGCCGCTGGTTCGGGTCTACACCGAGGCGGGCTCCCAGGCCGCGGTGGACGAGATCGTTGCCGCCGGGGAGAAGCTCGTCCGCAGCGCGTAGAGGTCTGGAACGGCTGTTCACAGCGACGGCGCCGCCACGGGACGAGCGGGGCTGTGAGACCGGCTGCGCCGTCGCCGCACCGATACACGCAGCCCTCTCGAAAAGGTCGTTCCGCCCCAATTCGACCCGCCCGGCTGGCATTCTCATGGTCGGCGAGGGAATGCCTCCACCGATCCGCTCGCAGCTGTACAGTGACCGGGAACCGGCTTCGTCAGTGGTTCGAAGTCGCGTGGTTTTCCTCTTCGAGCAAGCCAGGGCGACGGAGGGTTCTATTCGATGAACAGTTCTCTGATCGGGAAGGTCGAGAAGGCAAACCGCTATTCCCGCGAGCTGGATCGAATCACATTCGAACAGTTCGCGGTGACGTTTAAGGGTGACAACGACACCCATACGGTGCGTCTCGACGGCGGAGCCTGGCAGTGCACCTGCCACTTCTTCGACAGTTGGGGATCTTGCGTCCACGTACTCGCCCTGCAGAAGATCCTCGGCGTCATGCTCCCAGAGAACGCCCAGGTTTCGATCTTCACCGCCCAGCCGACAGTCCCGGCGTAACACCGCGCCCGGGCAGCCTCGACTGCCGCAGGTCAATTGCCCGTCGATAGGGGACTGCCCGTGAACTCCCGGAGCCTTCGTTCTTTCGCTGTGCCCGCCACGCTGGTCGCTGGGCTTCTCCTCGCCGGTTGCGGCAACACGGCGCCGACATCGGCGCTGACCATTCCGCCGACGAGCGAGGCCACCGCCACTCCGGTGCCTTCTTCGGCGGCGTCGACGGCGACTGCATCGAGCGAGCCTTCGGCGGCCCCATCCGCCTCTTCCGCAGCGACAACCGCGCCGACGCCCGAGGCGACGCCGGAAGCCACTGCCCAGGCGTCTTCGGAGACGAGCCCCGGGGCTTCGGGGAGCGGCGCCGGCAATTCCTGCGCCGGCAGCTCGGACAACCAGAGCTGGTACACCACCGCGGCCGACGGCCTGCCGTTCGACGTCTACTGCCCGGTGCTGCCAGCGACCTGGTTCGTGGATGCGGGCGGAGGAACCTGGCGCGGCGGGACCGACCAGTGGCTGCAAATCACCTACAAGGGACCCGGCGTCGCCAAGATCGTTCTTCAGGAGGGCGCGTTCTGCACCGGCGGCCTGAGCCTGTGCTCGCCGCACGACACGGTGATTGGGACCGCTACGTTCGGATCCCTGCCGGGCTCTCTTGACGCCCTCGGGCCGGCGCCGAGCGACGGCTACGCCATCTACATCGATCCCGGAAGCCGGAAGGGCTACACGATCACCGGCACCGGCATCGCCCAGGATGCGTTCGTGGCGATTGCGGCAGCAGTCGTGAAGGTCCCCAGGTCGTGATTGCCGGCCGCTGACCCTTTCCGGATCAGGCCGGGTTCTTGGCCTCTCCCCGCTTGGACGGCGTGTCCTTTCGCGATGGGGCCGGCGGCGAAGAACCTTCCCCGGCCGCCGGTTCGTCGAGCGGCACCGCGTGTATCTCGGCCGGGATCGCAGTCGTGACCGTGTCGTCGGCAGCTTCGCGCGCCGTCCTGCTCCGGCGCTTTACCGTCGGCGCGGGCGCAACCTGCTCCGGGTCCTGCTCGAGCTCCTGATCCTCGCCCGCCTGCGGCAGTCTCGGGACCCGGACCGGCCTGCCTTCGCGCTCCTCGACTCGTCGGGCCGCGCGGACGGCGACCGAGTCCGCGTCGAGAGCCCGGTGGCTCAGGTAGAAGAAGAAGAAGGACGCGATTACAGCCGCAACCGGGATGCCGAAGATCGCTCCCGGAATGCCCGCGAGCTTTGAGCCGATCATGACCGAACCGAGCACGACGACCGGGTGAAGCCCCACGGCCTCCGCCATGACCCGCGGCTGGATGATGTTCATCAACACGAACCAGCCTACGAGCATGATCAGGAACGCGAGCACGGCCGCATCCGGCTTGAAGAAGATCGCGACCAGGACCGGCGGCGTCCAGGAGATGAAGGGGCCGAAGAACGGGATGGCCTGCAGGATGCCCGACGAGGCCGCCGTGACGGGCATGTAGGGCAGGCCGAGCAGCAGGCTGGCGATCATCGAGATGGCGGCGTAGATGAGACCCATCAGCGCCTGGCCCCGGAGGAAGCCGCCGAACGATCGAGACACGCTGTGCTCGAGGAGCCGTGCTTCGTCCGTATACGTGGGCGGCACGATCCGGAACAGGAAGCTGACGATGCGATCCCGGTCTACGGCCATGTAGAGCGACAGGAAGAAGATGAAGAGCAGGTTGCCGAAGATGCCGATGCTGGCTACGGCGATGTCGCCAAGGGGCTTGGCGAGGTTGGTCGCCCCGTTCTTCAGGTTGTCGAGCAGCTGGTTGACCTGGTCGTACAGGCTGATCTGGCTGCCGCCCACAGAGTTGAGCCAGTCCTGGCCGGGCTGGAGCTTCTGGCGCAGGGCTTCGCCGGAGGGCCAGTTGGTGACCAGGTTGTTGATCGATGAATAGAGCTGTTGCGCAACAAGCAGGATGGCGGCGATGAGGACGACGATGAGGAGCGAGTAGACGACGATGACGGCCAGCCAGCGCGGCAGGCGCGGGAAGAGGTGGACCAGGCCGTTGGCGATCGGGCTCAGGATGAACGCGAGCAACCAGGCCAGGAAGAAGATCATGATCACGTCGCCGAAGTACGTGAGGTACTTGCCGACGTAGTCGATGACCAGGAATGCCGCGCCGAGCGTTGCCATGATGAGGAGTGCAGTCAGCCAGCGATGCTCTCGATCGCTGAGCTCGAAGCCTCTGGGCGTGGGCTGGTCGGTCATCCTCTCCATGGTACGTCAGAGCGCTTTGGAAAGACCTACCGAAGCCCCATCCGCTCGCGCACTTCGACCATCGTCGCTTCGACCAGCGGCCGGATCTTCTCGGCGCCCTCGTCGAGGATCAACCGCAGCCGAGCCTGGTCTGCCATCAGTTCCATGTAGGTGTCGCGGGCCTCGGCGTAGTGGGCGATGATCCGCTCGGCCAGCAGCTTCTTGGTGTCGACGCAGCCGGTCCGGGCCGTGCGTTCGCCTTCCCAGATTTCCTCGTAGTCGTCGCCGAAGTGGCGGTGCATCTGGCACACGTTGCAGACCTGCGGCCGGCCGGGGTCGGACCGTAGGATCCGCTGGGTGTCGGTCACCATCGACATGACCTGCTTGCGGATGTAGTCGGGCTCGGCCAGGACGTCGATGGTGTTGCCGATCGACTTGCTCATCTTCTTGACGCCGTCGGTGCCGAGAACGACCGGCGCCTCGGTGTAGACGGCCTGCGGCTCCGGGAACGTCTCGCCATAGCGGGCGTTGAAGGCGCGCACGATCTCGCGGCTCGAGCTCGAGATGGGGAGCCTGGTCCTTGCCTATGGGCACGAGCGACGCCTTGGGCAGGGCGATGTCCGCGGCCTGCAGGACGGGGTAGGTGAGCAGGCCGTGATTGACGTCCTCGGGCTGGTTCTGGCGCTTCTCCTTGTATGTCGGAGTGCGCTGGAGCCAGCCGACGGGCGTCACGGTGTTGAACACCCAGCACAGCTCGGTCACTTCCGGCCGATCCGACTGGACGAAGATGGTGCAGCGCTTCGGGTCCAGGCCGAGGGCGATCAGCGCGGCGGCCATCTCGAGCGTCTGCCGGCGCAGCACTTCGGGATCGTGAACGTGCGTCAGCGCGTGGAGGTCGACGACGCAGTAGATCGCCTCGTAGCGGTCCTGCAGGGCGACGTAATTGCGGATCGCGCCCAGATCGTTGCCGAGGTGGGGCCGCCCGGTCGGCTGGATGCCGCTGTAGATGCGTGGCTTGACCGGCAGAGTCGATGGGCGAGTTAGTTTGGCGGCAGCGTCTTGTGTCATGCCGCCGAGTTTAGCGGAACGCGTGCTGGGCTCGGCAGCGCAGGCACCTCGGCTGCAGCAGCCCCAGGCAGCGTGCCGGGCCGGCGGCAACGCAGGGGACGCCTCGGGTACCATTCCGGCACGACCCACAACCCGTCCGTCACCACGGCTGCAGCGCCATCTCGGCTCCGCTGGCCCCAGTCCGGTCCTGCCCATGACCACCGAGCAACGACCACTTCGCGTCGCCGATCTCGGTGCGGGCACGGTCGGCGCCGAGGTGGCCCGAGGGCTTTCTTCGCAACCCCGACCGCCGCATCGGCCCGGCGGGCGGCCGGATGCTCGAGCTCGTCGCGATCGCGGAGATGAACGTCCAGGGCGCCTTGGACCGTGGCCTTCCCGAGGACCTGATCGTCCCCGACGCCGCGGCGGCGATCGCGCGCAGCGACGTCGACGTCATCGTGGAATTGATCGGCGGAGACGAGCCCGCACGCTCGTTCATTGCCACCGCGCTCGCGGCCGGCAAACCCGTGGTGACCGCCAACAAGCTCGTCCTTGCGCTCCACGGCGCGGAGCTGGAGACCCTTGCCCGCGCAAGCCATGTGGCGCTTCGCTACGAAGCGGCGGTCTGCGGCGGCACTCCGGTGCTCGATCCGCTCGCTCGGGATCTCGCCGCCAACCGAATTCGCCGGGTCCGCGGCATCGTCAACGGCAGTACCAACTTCATCCTGACCGAGATGATGCAGGCGCGGCGGAACTACGAGGAAGTGCTGGCGGCCGCGCAGGCTCAGGGCTATGCCGAACGCGACCCCAGCGCCGACGTCGAGGGCCACGATGCGGCCAACAAGCTGGCGGTGCTGACTCGGCTGGCATTCGGAGTGTGGCCGGAAGTCGGCTCGATAGTCGCGTGCCCGCCCTCGTTGCGCGGCGACGGCAAGCCGGGCATCACTGGCGTGTCGGCCAACGACATCGCCGGCGTCGTGGCGCTTGGTCTGGCGCTCAGACTCATCGCCACCGTCTCGGCCGCGGGCACCGCCGAGCCCGAGCTGGGACTGGCCGGATCGGTGATGACGTGCGCCGTGCCCATCGCGGCGCCGCTGGGTCGCACCGATGGCGTCCTGAACCGGCTCGAGATCGACGCCGACCCGGTCGGCCGCGTCTCCTTCGAAGGCCCCGGAGCGGGCGGTCCGGCCACGAGCAGCGCCGTGCTGGCCGACCTGCTTGAAGTCGCCCGCAGCGGCCTGAGTACCTGGGCCGACCTGCCGCCCGCCTCCCCCGGACTGATCACGCTCTCCGACGATCGATCGGGCATCCGACGGCCCTGGTTCGTTTGCCTTCCCGGCGTCCTGCCCGAAGAGGTTCCCGGCCGGCTCGCCGAGCAGATCGCGGGCCCGCCGCCGAGCAGCGTTCCGCGGCACCGCAGCCGCTCCTGGGCGGCCGTCCAGACCAGGCCGATACCACTCGCCGAAGTTCGCGAAGTGATCGCCCCGCTCATTGCCGACGATCGCGACGTTCCCATCTACCCGATCCTGACCTCGTAAGCCGGAGGCTGTCCCGTGTCCGCATCGCCCGTCAATAGCTCCGCCCCGGCCACCGCCCGCCCGCGGCTCGTCGAGCGCTACCGCGAGTTCCTGCCGATCACCGACGCCACGCCGATCATCAGCCTGGGCGAGGGCAACACGCCGCTGGTCCGCCTGGACCACGTCGGCAAGCGCATCGGCGTGCCGAACCTGTTCGTGAAGTGCGAGGGCATGAACCCGACCGGCTCCTTCAAGGACCGGGGCATGGTTATGGCCATCTCCAAGGCCATCGAGGAGGGCTGCAAGGCCGTCATCTGCGCCTCGACGGGCAACACCTCGGCATCCGCCGCGGCGTACGGCGCGGCCGCCGGGCTCGAGGTCATCGTTGTGCTGCCGAAAGGCAAGATCGCGATCGGCAAGCTGATCCAGGCGATCGCGGCCGGGGCGAAGGTCATCGCGGTGGACGGCAATTTCGACGAGGCCCTGACCGTCGTGCGCGAGATGGCCGAGCAGAAGGAACACCCGATCACGCTCGTCAACCACCTCAACCCGAACCGGATCGAGGGCCAGACCACGGCGGCTTACGAGGTCTGCGACGACCTGGGCCGGGCCCCCGACATCCTGGCGATACCGGTCGGCAACGCCGGCAACATCACCGCCTACTGGGCCGGCTTCAACCGCTACCAGGCCGCCGGCCGGATCGCGGCGAAACCAAAGATGTACGGCTTCCAGGCCGCGGGCGCCGCACCGATCGTGCTGGGCCATCCGATCGAGCATCCGGAGACGATCGCCACCGCAATCCGCATCGGCAATCCGGCGAGCTGGAAGCGGGCCGAAGCCGCGCGGGACGAGTCCGGCGGGCTGATCGAGGCCGTCACGGACGACGAGATCGTGGCCGCCTACCGGGAGCTGGCGATGAGCCAGGGCGTGTTCTGCGAACCGGCTTCGGCCGCGAGCCTGGCCGGGGTCATCAAGCTGGCTTCGGAAGGCCGCATCGACCGCGACGCCACGATCGTGTGCGTCCTGACGGGCCACGGTCTGAAGGATCCCGAGACGGCCGAACGAACGGCGGGCGGCGCCGGCGCGATCATCGAAGCCGCTCCGACCGTCCCCGGAGTAATGCGCGCGCTGGGCTGGTAGGTCGCGGCTCAGGCAGCGATCAGCTCGCGCTCGGCGAGGGCGTCGGGCTGGCCAGGACCCTGTTGATCGAGGACTGAAGCGCATCGACCTGCTGGGTCAGCAAGTCGATGGATTGCTGCTGGTAGATCTGGCCGGTGTTGTCAGAGACCCCGCCCTGCGGCACCTGTTCAGCGACGCGGTTGGGCAGCCCGTCGAACTGCAGGAAGACGACGGCGAGGCCGATCAGGATCGCCCCCCTGGAGGCATGCCACGACCCAGAACCAGACGCGAATGTCATTCATGTCGAACGGTCGGTTGGGCGGTTGCTGAGCCATTGCTCTCCCCCTCTGGTCGGTCCTAAGCCATCGCCTGCTTGATCAGGGCCATCAGGTCCGGGTAGGTCTCTACGGCCGGGAACTGCGGGAATTGCGTCTTCACGTTCCCCGGGGCGTGAAACAGGATGCCTTCGTGGGCCTCGCCGAGCATCGCGGTGTCGTTGAAGGAATCGCCCCCCGCGATGACGTTGTAGTTCATCGCCTTGAACGCGGCGACGGCTTCGCGCTTCTGCTCGCGAATGCGGAGCTGGTAGCCCGTTATGTGGTCGTCCTCGACGACCAGCCGGTGACAGAGCAGCGTGGGCCAGTTCAGCTGGCGGAGCATCGGCGTCGCGAACTGCTCGAACGTATCCGACAGGATTACGACCTGGACGATCGAGCGCAGCTCGTCGAGAAACTCCCGGGCGCCGGGCAACGGGCTCAGAGTGCCGATGCAATCCTGGATGTCGGAGAGCTTCAGGCCGTGCCGGTCCAGGATCTCCAGGCGTCCGCGCATGAGCTTGTCGTAGTCGGGCTCATCGCGGGTCGTGCGGCGCAGCTCGGGGATGCCGGTCGTTTCCGAGACGGCGATCCAGATTTCCGGCGTCAGCACGCCTTCCATGTCGAGGGTGACGATCGATTGCTTCATGGTCGCGAGTCTTGCAGAAGGCGGCGCGGGTGTCCAGACGCGCGCACGCGGGGCTGGCCGCGCCGCTCGTCCGCCCGCGCCGCTCGTCCGGCCGCGCTACTCGTCTCTGGTTGCGCTATTCGTCTTCGAGCGCGGGCAAAGCGGGCACCCCGACCGTCCAGGCCCACGGCCCATACAGCAGCGCTGCGTCCGCCTCGCTGAGCGCGTCAAACATTGCAAGCGCGGCAACCGCGTCTTCGACCGCCGGTGCCGCGACCTTGCGAAGCCGGGCGCTCGGGTCGCCGGCCCATTCGGCAACCACGGCTTGGGCCCGACGCAACTCGTCGCGTAAATCCGGGTCGGCCTCTAGAGCGCCTTCCAGCGCCGCGCGCGCCCGTCCGAGGTCGGCGCGGTCGGCCGCGACCCAGGCCCCGGAGAGATTTCGAAGCTGCTCCGGCGAGAGAGACTCGAGTTGGGCCAGCAGCTCGGAGATAAGGTCCGAATTCGGCCCGAAGTCGTCCGCCTCGGCCTGGGCGTCGGCCTCGGCGTCGATGTCGGAGTCGGCATCTTCCTCCGGCGAGGAAGCTTCGTCCGGCTCCCCTGCGTCCAGCTCCTCGTCGTCCCGTTCCCCATTGTCCAGAGCCTCTCCGGGCTCGGCGTCCTCGTCCATCACGTCGGACCACGGGCCGTAGAGAGTGGCGAAGTCCGCGTCGTTGAGTTCATCGTCGAGTATCAACGCGGCCACTGCGTCGCGAGCGGCCGCCGCGACTTGCTCAGCCAGCCCCGTGTCGCGGTCGTAGGTGGGCTTACGCGTCTCGAGCCATTCCTCGATTCGAGACTCGGCGGCGCGCAGCGGAGCGTCCAGGCGACGGTCGCTTCGCAGCCGCCTGGCCATCATCTGGGCGATCTGGCGATCGGCCGGACGCACCGCCGCTGACGATTTCGCGACCGCCGCGAGGTGTTCATCGTCGATCGAATCGAGCGCCTCGATCAGCCCCGCGACCTCACCGCCGTGTGGGCCGTAGAGCAATTCGGGCGTCCCGAACGAGTCGGATCCGGTGGTGGAACCAGGTCCCGCAGGGTCGTTTCCCTCGATGCCGTCGGCAGGGCCGCCGGCATCGGTGTCGCGCTTCTTGCCACGACCGAACATCTCGAAACCTCCGGATTCGAACGATCAGGCTCGGTCGCCCGCATCGTTGCCCGCATCGTCGCCCTCGCCGGCGTCCGCGGCAAGGGTCAGTTCCGGCGCTCCCACGAGATTGAACCACGCGCCGTACAGCGTGATGGCGTCTTCGGGAAGCAACAGGTCGCCGACCACGAGAGCCGCGATGGCGTCGGCCAGCGCCGGCCCGGCCATCTTGCGAAAAGCCGCCTGTCCGGTGTCACCCAGGAAGCCGGACGCATCCTCGAGGCGGCCGCCGTTCAGCCACGGCACCAGCTGCTCCTGAGCGCGGCGAACCTGATCGCGCCATTCCGGATCCTCGTCGACTACAGCCAGCAGCGACTCATGCGCCAGGTCCAGAGCTTCGTGCGGAGTGCGCTCCCAACCGCTCACCAGCCGCGCGACCTGCTCGGGCGCCAGCAGCCAGAGGCGGTTGAGGAAGTCGGCCACGGCAGCCGAATTGGGGCCGTATTTGCCTTCGTCTTCTTCGTCGACAGCCGACTCGGCGTCATCCGTGCCCTCGACGTCGGGCTCGTGGGCCGGCATCGAGGCGATCGCCTGGAGCCAGGGCTCGAAGAGCGCGACCCTGTCTTCCTTGTCCAGGTGGCGCTCGAGAATCACGGAAGTCAGGGCGTCGAGCGTAGCCTCGCCGGCCTGGGTGCAGATCCGAGCCCAGTCCGGCTCTGCCTCACGGTAGGGCGGGTATTCCGCCTTGACGGCGACCCAGCTGCCGACCTGCTCCCGGGCGAGGCCCACGTATCGGTTGACTTCGTCGTCTTCCTCGGCCAGTTTGCGGATCGTCTTTCGAGCCGCGTCGCGTCCCGCCTTGGGTGCGTCCTGCCAGGCGAGGGCCAGCGGACGCGCCTGGTCGGGCTCCATTTCCTCGAGCCGGTCGAGCATCTCCAGCACGGTCGTGGCGTTCGGCCCGTACATCCAGACGTCGTTGTCGGCCATGAAGTCTTGCGCTTGCGACTCGAGGTCCGCGTTCAGGTCTTCCGGAACGGGCGTGGCCGAGGCTTCAGCAGCAGCGCGCGCCGGCGTCTTGGCGGTGGGCGGACGTCGATGGAGCGTTCCGTGGGCTCTCTCGGGCGGGTCGGTGGGCATTTGCATCTCCGTGACGGCGCCGAGGACCACTCCGCGCGCCGGGGGCGGCGCTCTCGCAGCACCTGGGCGACGCCTACCGCGACTGGGGCGCGGCATGCGCCTTGGGGCGCGGCTTGCGCTTGTCGGGGAATGGTCGCACACGCGCCCCCTGCCCGTCGCGCCGGGGAGTTGGAGTCAGTTCGCCCCGTGGCTCTCGACGAACCGCCGGACCCGTGCCCAGGCGTCCTCGGACTGGGCCTGGAATTCCGCGGCCTTGCGGTCGAAGAAGCTATGCGGCGCATCTGGCTCGACGACGATCTCCTGGTCCACACCCGCCGCCTGCAGCTCGTCCCGGAATTGCTGGACCGTGGCAACGGGAATTGCCTGGTCCGCGCCGCCGAAGATACCGAGCACAGGGCAGTCGATCTTGTCTATGAGATCCAGCGGCGCCGGCGTGTCGTTGCGGGCTGGGCCGCCGGGAAAGCCGTAGAAGCCGATGGCGCCGGCCAGATGCTGACCCAGCGTCGCCGAGAGGAACGCGTTTCGCCCGCCCATACAAAAACCGATCGAGAAGAGTGCGGCGGCTTTCGACGTTTCCGCCCCCGCGCGAAGGTAATCCGCCGCGGCCGCAAAATCGGCGGATATGCCGGCCCAGGTCGTTTGCGCGACGTGTGGGCCGTATTCGAAGTCGTCGCCCCGGGCGTCCAGGCCGGCCGTACGCCCGAAGTAGTCGATCACCACCGCCTCGACCCCGATCTCGGCGAATCGCTCGGCCAGTTCTTCGTAGTAGTGATGCAGGCCGCGGACGTCGGGCAGAATGACTATTGCCTTGCCGGCAGGTGTTCCCGGCCTGGCGTGGAAAGCCCGGAAACTGGTTCCGTCGCTGGACCGCAGCGTCAACGACCGGGTCTCGACCCCGGCGCCGAAAAGTGGCCGAATCGGCGGCGCGCTATCGAGATCGAAACACACGAAACGGAACCTCCAGAACGGTCAGGATCCGTCAATTGTGGCCACACGTCGCCGGCGGCCGATGTCGCGGCGGACGAGTCCCGGCGGGCGAGCCGGGTGGGACGGGGACCCAACTCGTCCGGGCCCGCGAGCGCTGGTAGAATGCCCGCCATGTCCAAATCGCTGGTGGTCCAGAAATTCGGCGGCTCTTCTGTCGCCAATGCCGATCGAATCCGTCGCGTCGCGACCCGTATCGCCCGCGAACGAGCCACGGGCTGCGATCTCGTAGTCGTCGTTTCCGCCATGGGCGATACGACCGACGAGCTGCTCGCACTCGCCGGCGCGATCACCGACGATCCCGATCCGCGCGAACTCGACATGCTGCTGGCCACCGGCGAGCACCAGAGCGCCACGCTGGTGTCGATGGCATTGCACGCTTTGGGGGTGCCGTCGATCGCGTTGACCGGCGCCCAAGCCGGCATCACGACCGATGGCGACTACGGCAAGGCCAGGATTGCCGGCATCGATCCCAGACGCATCTTTTCGGAGCTCGAATCCGGCCGCGTCGTGATCGTGGCCGGCTTCCAGGGCCAGAGCAGCCTGGACCCCACGCTCACTGAAATCACCACTCTCGGCCGCGGCGGCTCCGACACGACCGGCGTGGCGCTGGCGGCGGCCCTCGACGCCGACCGCTGCCAGATATTCACCGACGTCCGAGGCATATACACCGCCGACCCGCGACTCGAGCCCGACGCCCGCCAGCTGCCCGTCGTCTCGTACGAAGAAATGATGGAACTCGCGCACCAGGGCGCGCAGGTCATGCAGGTTCGGGCAGTCGAGCTCGGTTGGGTCAACAACGTCGTCATCGAGGTGCTGAGTTCGTTCGAGGACGTTCCCGGCACGCTCATCAAGGAGGATCCGTTCGTGGAGCAGCGCAACAAGGTCCGCGGGCTGGCCCACGACCGAAACGTGGCCAAGGTCACCCTCGTCGAGGTCCCGGACCGGCCCGGCATCTCCCACGCCGTCTTCTCGCCTCTGGCCGAAGCCGGCATCAACGTCGACACGATCGTCCAGAACGTCGGCCACCACGGCACCACGGACCTGAGCTTCACCATCTTCCGCAGCGACCTCGCCAAGACGAAGCGCATTCTCGACCCGATCGTTCGCGAGCTCGGCTTCCGCGAGATGACCACCGATTCGGCGATGGCCAAGGTTTCCATCGTCGGCGCTGGGATCCAGAACGCTCCGGGATATGCGTCCCGGATGTTCGGTGCGCTGGCCGAAGCCGGCGTCAACATCGAGATCATCTCCACGTCCGAGATCCGCATCACCTGCATGATCGCCGAGGATCAGGTCGAAACCGCCCTTCGAGCCCTGCACAAGGCATTCAACCTGGAGGAGCCGGAACCGGTGGTCCAGGAAGGCGAGGCCGCGGCGAATTCGGGTGGTGGGGCGCCGAAGCCCGGCGCGTGACAGCCAGCGTCGGCTTTCTCTCGCGGCACGAGCGGTTCCCGTCCGTCGGTTCGACCAACGACATAGTTCGCGGCTGGATGGCTGCGGGGACGCCTGAAGTCTCGCTGGCCGTTGCCGGAGAGCAGACTGCCGGCCGCGGCCGCTCGGGCCGGAACTGGGTTGCGCCAGCGGGAGCGGCGCTCCTCCTGTCGCTTGGCTTCCGCCCTGGCTACCTCGCTCCGGACCGTCTGTGGCGGTTGGCCGCAATCGTGGCCCTGGGCATGTGCGATGCCGCCGAGGCGGTCGCGGGACTGCCCGATGGCAGGCTCCGTCTGAAGTGGCCCAACGACATCGTCGCCGACACGCCCGCCGGAGTCCGCAAGCTCGCCGGAGTTCTGGGGGAGACCGCCGGCGCGGGCACGCCCGAACCCGTCGCGATCGTGGGCATAGGGATCAATGCGGACTGGCCTCGCGACCGATTTCCGGCTGAGCTGGCCGAAACGATGTCCAGCCTGCGCGAAGTCTCGGGCGGGCGGCCGATCGATACCGACGAGCTGCTCGAGGCCTTCGTTCTCCGCCTGGAGCCACGGATCCTCGGCCTGCGGGACGGTCATTTCGACGTGGCGGGCTGGCATGCCCGCCAGATCACCACGGGACGGACGGTCGAGCTATTGATGCCGGACGGCCGCTCCGAACGAACCCGGGCGGTAGGTGTGGACGGGACTTCGGGGGCGCTGTTGGTCGAGGGCGCGGACGGTGATTCGACCGAGCGCGAGGTCATGTTCGGCGAAGTCGCCCACGTCCGGATCGACGACCCGGGTGTAACGAATTGAACCGGACGGTGTTTAGCAAGGTGGAGGCGGGCTCCCGTCTTGCCCGACTCGACCGCGATCGCGGCCTGGTCGAGGCAGCCCGACGCGACCCGGCTCATTTCGACGCCCTGTATCGGAAGTATCTGGCGCAGGTGTACAGCTTCGCCTACTTCGAGCTCCGCGACCATCACGCCGCCGAGGACGCGACCGAGCGTGTCTTCATGAAGGCGCTTGCCGCGCTGCCTCGCTTCGAGGAGCGGGTCGGCGATTTCGCGGACTCCGCCGCGGCAGCCGAGGGCGAGGCCGAGGAAGGCGCCGCGGACGCGTCGACGTTCCGAATCTGGCTGTTCCGGATCGCGCGCAACGTCGTCTCCAACGAGCATCGCCACCACCGGCGCCGCCCCGTCGCGCCGCTGGAAGAGGCTCTGGGAATCTCCGCACCGGACGACGTCGCCGAAACGGCTCTCGCCCGTGAGGCCGGCAGCGCGGCATGGGAAGCCGTCGCCCGCCTGCCCGAAGACCGTCGCCGCGTCGTAATCCTGCGCTTTGTCGATGAGATGTCCACGGCCGAGATCGCCGCGGTCCTGGGCCGCTCGGAGGGTGCCGTGCGAGTTCTGATGCACCGGGCCCTTCGTTCCGTGGCTGCCGACCTGCGCGGGCGGCTGAGCTGATGCTCGGCGACGCGGCGCGTGAGGCTCGCCGGACGGAGCTGTACCTCGACGGTTTGCTGAGCGCCGACGAGCGCCGCGCACCGGAAGTTCCCTCCGATGCGGGCCTCGACCCGGATGTGCGGCTCGCGGCTCGGCGCCTGCGATCGGATCTGGTGCGGGTCCATCCCTCATTCCGGTTCGAGGAAGCCCTGGCGGCGCGGCTGAGCCTGGGCGCGGTCCGTCTCCGAGCCGGCTTGCCCGTCGATCAGGGCGATGCCATTCAGCCCCCGGGCGCGATGGCCTTTCTCCCGCGCGGCGTGGTTTCCGCTCCGCCACTGATCGTTTCCGCAGCTGCGTCGCCCAGAAACCCGCTACTCTCTGCAAGATCGCCCCGGCCGCTCCTCGTCGGCGGTGTGGGCGTCGCCTCGGCGGCTATCTCGATCGGTGCCGTGTACGTCGCCTGGCGCTGGTCTCACCCTTCACCCACGCCGATGGGCCGAGCCGCGCGGGCCGCCCATGGAGGCCGCGTGACTAACCCGGCGGGACGGAGTCGGCGTACGGCCGTCTTGCAAGGGATCCTTGGAGTTGTGTCCTGATGCCGGTCAAACTTCCGTTCCGACCTCGCCGTGACGCGTATCCCCCGGATCTGTGGACCAAGTGTCCGGGCTGTGGCGAGATGCTTTTCAACAAGCAGCTGGACAAGTCGTACAGGGTCTGTCCTCATTGCAGCCACCACTTCCGGCTTTCGGCCAGGGCCAGAATCGAGCAACTGGTAGATGGCGGTTCGTTCGCGGAGCGTGACGCCGACCTGATGCCGGTCGATGCCCTCGGTTTCGTCGACCTCAAGGCGTATCCCGGATCGGCTGATCGCGGCTCAGCTGGCGACCGGCTTGCGCGACGCAGCGATCTGGGGCCTGGGCAGCATGGGCGGGCGGCGGGTCTCGATCTGCGCCATGGACTTCTTCTTCATCGGCGGCTCCATGGGCTCGGTAGTCGGAGAGAAGATCGCCCGAGCCGGCGAGGCGGCGCTGGCCGAGCGGGTACCGCTCATCATCGTCTCGGCCTCGGGCGGCGCCCGAATGCAGGAAGGGACCTTCTCGCTGATGCAGCTCGTCAAGACGATGAGCATCGTCGAGCGAGTCAAGGCGGCCCGGTTGCCTTACATCTCGCTCATGACGGACCCCACGACCGGCGGGGTATTCGCCTCGTTTGCGGTGGTCGGCGACGTGAACATCGCCGAGCCGAACGCCCTGATCCGTTTCGCCGGCGACCGGGTTTCGTCGGGCACGATCGGCGAGGAGCTGCCGGCCGGGTTCGCTCGCGCCGAATTCCTGCTGGCCCACGGCTTCGTCGACCGGATCGTGCCGCGATCGCGCATGCGCGATGAGATCGTGAACCTGCTCGGGTTCATGACCGTTCCGGCTGCCTCGAACTCCGTCGAGCCGCCGCCCGGTTCCGGTCAATCGTGGCCGCGCTCGCTCCTGTCCGCGCTGACGGGGGCCCGGTCGACCGATTACGACGGCGAGTCGCGGGGCTCCGACGCCGTCCAGTCGAGAGGAGAAGCGACACATGGTTGATCGGCTTCTCGGCCGGCCCCACCAGACGGGCGAGTCGACTCCAATCGATCCCGCGGCAGTCGTGTGGAGCCACGTCCAGCAGGCGCGCAATCTCCGCCGTCCGCACACTCTTGAGCTGGTCAAGGCCATGGCCGACGAATTCGTCGAACTCCACGGCGACCGGCTGTTCGGCGACGACTCGGCAATCGTGGCCGGTTTCGCCCGCATCTCCGGCCGGCGGATCGTCGTGATCGGCTTCCAGAAGGGCCAGGACACCGAGGAGAACATCCGCCGCAACTTCGGCCTGCCGCATCCCGAGGGATACCGCAAGGCGATGCGGATCATGGAGATGGCCGAGCGCTTCGCCATGCCGGTGCTGACCTTCGTCGACGTCCAGGGCGCATTCCCCGGTGCGGCGTCGGAGGAACGTGGCATCGCCGAGGCGATCGCCAGGTCTGTCGGCATGATGACCCGGCTCCGGACGCCCATCGTCGTCGTCATCACCGGCGAGGGCGGATCGGGCGGCGCGCTCGGGCTGGCCGTCGGCGACGTCGTGCTGGCCCTCGACAACTCCATCTATTCGGTCATCAGCCCCGAGGGCTGCGCCGCGATCCTGTGGCGCTCCTCGGAGCACAGCGCGCAGGCCGCCATGGCCATGAAGGTCACCGCGGCCGACCAGCGCGATCTCGGCATCATCGACGAGGTGATCCCGGAACCCGGCGATGGCGCCCACACCGACCCCGCGGAGACCGCCCGGCGCATCAAGGAAGCCGTCATGGAGCGGTTGGAGGCACTCAGCCAGATTCCGCTCGACGAGCTCGTGGAGGCCAGGTTCCAACGGTTCCGCGCTTACGGTCCGTACATCGTGGCCGACCAGCCCGCCGTCCCGCCGGAGCGGGCCGGATTCGGCGACCGGCTGCGCGGGCTGTTCAATGCCAGGCCGTCCATGCCGCCTCTCCCCGGAAATCGACGCGACGTTCCGCCCGGACGCGAGGAGGTCTGAGCCATGCCCGACGATCCGAAGGCAGCCGCCGACGCCAGCGTGCCGGAGCACGATCCGGAACGCTCACGGCGAGATCACCAGGCCATCTCGCAGCTTGCCGACGACCTGCTGCCGGCGCTGATCGCCAAGCTCGCCTCGAGCGGCCTGGGTGAGATCGAGGTCCGAGAGGGCGGCTGGAGGGCCCGTCTTCGCAAGCCGGCCGCTGCCGACGTTCGGCGGGCCGCTGCCCGAGCCGCCGGTGAGGGCCACTCGAGTCCGGCCATTCGGCCGGAGGGCACGATGCGCCACGAGTCCAGTCGGCGAGCCGCTCCCACGCCGGCGATACGGACCCGGAGCCCGACGTGACGCCGATTTCGGCGACGTCGCCGGCCGTCGGCATCTACCATCCGCGCCGCGACCTCTCGGAAGGCATGCGCGTCCGGACCGGCGAGAAGATCGGAACCGTCGACGTCCTGGGAGTCAACCAGGACGTGCTCGTCCCCGTCGACGGGATCATCGGGACGAGCCTGGCGGAGGCCGGCGAGGCCGTCGAGTACGGGCAGGACCTGGTTCGGATCGAGCTGGCCGGACGCGCCCCGGCCCGAGTCATCTCCCCGATCGAGCTCGAGGCTGCCGTGGCCAGAGGTAACGCCTGATGTTCAGCAAGATCCTGATCGCCAATCGCGGCGAGATAGCATTGCGGATCCTGCGGGCTTGCCGGACGCTCGGCGTCGGCGCCGTTGTCGCCTACAGCGAGGCCGACAGAGAGAGCCTGGCCGCGCAACTCGCCGACGAAGCCATCTGCATCGGGCCCGCCGACGCCCGCCGGAGCTATCTTTCGGCGCCTTCGGTGATCTCCGCCGCGATAGTCACCGGCTGCGACGCCATCCACCCCGGATACGGGTTCCTGTCCGAGGACGAGGCCTTCGCGGATGTCGTCCGCGCCCACGGCCTGACCTTCATCGGTCCACCCGCGGAAGTCCTCGAGAGGTTCGCTTCGAAGGAAGCGACCCGGCGACTGCTCGGCAGCCACGGGCTTGCCACCATTCCGGGCTCGGGGATGCTCCGCGACGAGGCGCATGCGCTGGAGGAAGCGGAGCGCGTCGGTTATCCGGTCATCATCAAGCCGTCCGCCGGGGGTGGCGGTAAGGGCATGCGCCTGGTTCGGACCGCGCGCGAGCTCGAGGACATCTTCAAGGTCGCACGCTCGGAGGCCAAGGCCGCCTTCGGCGACGATGCGCTGTACCTGGAGAAGTTCATCGACGACAACAGGCACGTCGAGGTGCAGGTCGCGGTCGATCGTTTCGGCCACGCCGTTCACATGGGCGAGCGCGATTGCTCGGTCCAGCGCCGCCACCAGAAGATCATCGAAGAGACGCCCAGTCCGGCCCTGAGCGAGGCCGCACGCGAGGAGCTGTGCCAGCGAGCCGTCCGAGCCGTGGTCGCCGCCGGCTACGAGAACCTCGGCACGCTCGAATTCCTCGTCGACTCCAAAGGCGATGCCTACTTCATCGAGATCAACTGCCGGATCCAGGTCGAGCACCCCATCACCGAGTTGTGCACGGGTGTCGACATGGTCGCGATGCAGATCAAGATCGCGGCCGGCGAGCCACTCGGTCTCAGCCAGTCGGACATAGTCTCGCGCGGCCACGCCATCGAGTTCCGAATCCTGGCCGAGGATCCCACCAAGGACTTCCGCCCGCAATCCGGCCAGGTGACCGCTTACCTCGCACCCGGCGGCGTCGGCGTGCGCATGGACTCGCACCTCTACCCCGGCTACGAAGTCCCGTCCTACTACGACTCACTGCTCGGCAAGCTCTCCGTCTGGGGTCCCGATCGGAGTACGGCGATTGCCCGGGGCGAGGCCGCCTTGCGCGAGCTCGTCGTCGACGGCGTCACGACCAACATCGAGCTGCACCGAGCCATCCTCGCGAACAAGGTCTTCGTCGACGGCCGCGTCACGACCAACCTGCTCGATCGCGTCGGGACCGCGCCGTTCGTCGCCGCCGCCAGCCGCTGACCGTCCCGCCCGCCACCCGGAGGAGCCAAGAGTGACCGAAACCGCCGTTACGACGATCCTGACGACACGCGAAATCCAGCAGCTCCTGCCGCACCGCTGGCCGTTTCTTCTCGTCGATCGGATCGTCGAGTACGACCCTGCCGCGAAGCGGATCGTGGGCCTCAAGTCGGTGACGGCAACCGAGTGGTTCTTCCAGGGCCACTTCCCCGGTCAGCCGATCATGCCGGGCGTACTCCAGGTCGAGGCGCTGGCCCAGACGATGGGCATCTACGTCGCCCAGCAGCCGGGCTTCGGCGATCGCCTGGGACTCTTCGCCGCCATCGACGAGTGCCGCTTCAAGCACATCGTCACGCCCGGCGATCAGCTCCGCCTCGAAGTCGTGATGGAGCGGCTGGGCAGCAAGTTCGGGCGCGGCCACGCTATCGCGACCGTCGACGGCGACGTTGCCTGCGAGGCAAAGCTGAGCTTCATCATCGCCCCCGAAAGCGCTCTTCGCTGATGGTTCGGATCGCCGCCTTCTCCGATCCCCACGGCAACCTGCCGGCTCTCGCCGCGGTTCGCAAGGCCGTCGATGCCGCACGGCCGGACTATGTCGCGATCTGCGGCGATCTGGCAATGAACGGCCCGGATCCCGCCGGCACGGTCGACCTGGTCCGCGATCTCGAGCGGGCCGGCGCCTTCGTTACCCTCGGCAACACCGATCTGGCGGTCACCGACGGCGACTATGCGGCCGCCTTCCCCTGGTTCGCCGACGGCGTCCCGGAAGGCCACGTCATTGCCGCCGAGTGGGCCCGGGACCAGCTCGGCGACGACCGTGTCGACTGGCTCCGCCGCCTCCCCTCGGAACGGCGGCTGAGAGATCGAACGACAAGCTGATCCTGTTCTGCCATGCCTCGCCGGGCTCCCTGACCGACGGCCTGCCGGTCGATCTCGACCCCGTGGTCACGATCGAGCGGGTCAGCGGAACCGACGCCGCCGTGATCGTCTGCGGCCACACCCACGTCCCCGAGATCCGGGAGATAGGCTGGCGGACGATCGTCAACGACGGCAGCGCCGGCTACGTTTTCGACGGCGACCCGACCGCCAGCTGGGCCCTGATCGACATCGACGAGGGCCGGGTCACGGCCGAGATCCAGCGCACCACCTACGACGTCATGGCGGCCGCGAACGCGGTTTCGGCGCGAGGCCTGCCCGGGGACGTATATCGCGCCGCCACCATCCGTACGGGGAAGCTTGTCCGATGAGTTCGACCAATGGCCAGCCTCGCGTCGTCGTAACCGGCATGGGCGCGCTGACCGCCCTGGGTCTCGACGTCGACTCCACGTGGGACGGAATGGTCGCCGGCCGATCCGGCGTCGGCCCGATCACCCAATTCGATCCATCGAGGCTGACCACCCGGATCGCCGCGGAGATCAAGGGCTTCGATCCGTCCTCGGTCCTCGATCACAAGGCGCAGCGTCGGAACGACCGCTGCACCCAGCTTGCCCTCGTTGCCACGCGCGAGGCCATGGATCAGGCGGGCCTGCCGGCGCGCCTGGCGGGGGCCGAGGCCGAGCGCACCGGCGTCATCATCGGCACCGGCGTCGGCGGCATCAAGACCCTCTCCGACCAGATCCTCCTGCTCGGCGAGCGCGGGCCCGATCGGCTTTCGCCGTTCCTCATCCCGATGGCGATCAGCAACCTCGCCGCAGGTGTAGTGGCCATCACGTTCGGCCCGACCGGTCCGAATTTCGCGGTCGTATCCGCCTGCGCCAGCGGCGGCCACGCCATCGGCGAGGCCTGGGAGACGATCCGCCGCGGCGACGCCGACGTCATGTTCGCGGGCGGCACGGAAGCCAGCATGCACGAGGCGCTCGTGGCCGGCTTCGCCGCAATGCGAGCGCTCTCGACCCGCAACGACGACCCCGAGGGAGCCTCCCGACCGTTCGATCGCGGCCGCGACGGCTTCGTGATCGGCGAGGGCTGCGGCGTGCTGGTCCTGGAGTCGCTCGACCACGCTCGCGCCCGCGGCGCGGAGCCGCTGGCGGAACTGGTCGGCTACGGAGCCACGGCCGACGCCTCGCACATCACGCTGCCCGCGCCGGGCGGCGTCGGGGCGCTGCGGGCCATCCGGCGAGCACTGGAGAAGGCAGGCCTAAGCGCGGATGACGTGAACATGGTGAATGCCCACGCCACCGCCACTCCAGACGGCGACCCATGCGAACTGGCGTGCATCAAGACGCTCTTCGGGGCGCGGGTCGGTGAAGTCAGCGTCACGGCCAACAAGAGCATGATCGGGCACACCCTCGGCGCGGCCGGTGCGATCGAGGCGATCTCGACGATCATGAGCCTCCGAACGGGCCTGGTGCCGCCGACGATCAACCTCGTGGATCCGGACGAAGACGCGGCCGGCATGGACCTGACTCCGCTCACGGCTCGCCGGCGCGACATGGAAGTGGCCGTATCCAACTCCTTCGGCTTCGGTGGTCAGAACAGCGCCCTGGTCTTCCGGCGCTGGCACGAGTGAGGGACGCGACGATGAGCGAGAAACCTGACGTCCGGCTCGGCGAACCCGGGGACCCGGCGGGCAACACAGCCGAGCCGCAAGCGCCGGGCAAAGGCGCCGCTGAGCCCGGCCGGCCGGCCGTCGCCGAGAAGCCGCCCATGTCCGAGGGAACCGCCTCGCTGATGGCCCTGATCGACCGGCTGACGTCGCTGCTGGAGCGCAGCGATCTCGACGAGCTCGAGGTCGAATCGGGCCAGACGGGCATCGTGCTCCGCAAGCCCTCGGCCCTGGTTGCGGTCGCAGCGCCCGTCGGCGGGGGCGGCGCTCCGGCCACGGAATCGGCCGGCGGCGCAGAGCCGGCTCCGAGAGTACCCGAACCCCCACCGGCGCCGACGACCCGCACGGTCAAGGCACCGCTGACCGGCATCTTCTACGGCGCGTCGTCGCCCGGATCGCCCGCCTACGTCACCGTCGGCCAGCAGATCGCCGTCGGTCACGTGATCGGCCTGATCGAGGCCATGAAGCTCTTCAACGAGATCAAGTCCGACACGGCCGGCCGCGTGGTCCGGGTCGTGGCCGAGACCGGCAAGCTGGTCAAGGCGAAACAACCTCTTATCGAGGTCGAACCGTCATGACGCCGCGTCCCGTTTCCGGTGTCCACGTCACCGGCTGGGGTTCCTATGCCCCGAGCCTGGTGCTCAGAAACGCCGATCTCGAGCGAATGGTCGAGACCGACGACGAGTGGATCGTGTCGCGGACGGGAATCAGCGAGCGCCGCATCGCCGGACCTGAGGAGACCACGGCCAGCATGGCTGCGGTCGCGGGCCTCCGGGCAATTGCCACCGCGGGCCTCGTCCCCGACGACATCGATCTGATAATCGTCGGCACCCTCACTCCCGATTACCCGATGCCCTCGACCGCCTCCCTGGTCAAGCAGGCGATCGGCAACAAGCGGGCGGCGGCGATGGACGTCGGGGCCGCGTGCTCGGGCTTCGTCTACGGCTATGCCACCGCCAATGCTTACGTGGCGAGCGGCATGGCCAGGCACGTCCTGGTGATCGGTGCGGAGACTCTCAGCCGCGTGACCGACTTCACCGACCGCGGCACCTGCATCCTCTTCGGCGACGCGGCGGGTGCGGTGGTGCTCTCCGCCTCGGACGAGCCGGGCGGAACGCTTGGCATCGAGATGACGACCGAACCGTCGGGCGCCTATTACATCTGGCTTCCCGCAGGCGGCGCGGCGCGACCCGCCGGCGAAGGCGCCCTCGCCCGCCACGAGAATTTCATGAAAATGAAGGGCGCCGAGACCTTCAAGATGGCCGTTCGGACCCTGGGCTCGACATCGCTGACCGCGATTCGCCGGGCCGGGCTCGAACTGGCAGACATCGATCTTGTCGTGCCTCATCAGGCCAACGTCCGGATCATCGAAGGGCTTGCCAAGTCGCTCGGCTTCCCGATGGAGCGGGTCTTCGTCAACGTCGGCCACTACGGCAATACCTCGGCGGCATCGGTGCCGCTTGCCCTGTCGGAGGCCGTCGCCGATGGCAGGGTCAAGCAGGGCGATCGGCTGCTGCTCGTGGCTTTCGGCGCCGGGCTGACGTCGGGCGCAATCACGCTCGAGTGGACGGCCGATCCGTCCGCGCTGGCCCGCGCCGCCGGCATCGGCCCGGCCGACGTCACCATCCACCCCGGCTACCTGGAACCCGTCAATCCCTTCCCCGCGGCCCTGGAGTGGCTGCGGTCCGAGTCCGGCGCCGCGCCGGGTCGCGACGGCGTGGCGCCGTCAACCCGTGACGGCGTGGCGCCGGCGCACAGCTAACGAGGAGGAACGAGATGATCGACCTTTCCGGCAAGTCCGCTCTCGTCACGGGCGGAGCGCGGGGCATCGGCAAAGCCATCTGCCTGAAGCTCGCCGCTCAGGGCGCCGACGTTGCGTTCGTGGACGTGGGCCGCGCGGAAGTCGCCGAGGCTACCGTTGCCGAGATCCAGGCGCTCGGGCGCAAGGCGCTCTACATTCCGGCCGACGTCACCGACCCGGAAGCCTGTGTCAAGGCCGTGGCCGCTGCGCTCGAAGCCTTCGGCAAGGTCGACATCCTGGTCAACAACGCCGGCATCACCCGCGACGACCTGATCATGCGGATGCCGATCGACGACTGGAAGAAGGTCCTCGAGGTCAACCTCTTCGGCGCCTTCTACATGATCAAGGCCGCCATCCGGCCGATGCTCAAGGCCCATGCCGGCCGCATCGTCAACATGTCGAGCGTGTCGGGCCAGGCCGGCCAGATGGGCCAGGCCAACTACTCGTCCTCGAAGGCCGGCCTCATCGGCCTGACCAAGGCCACGGCGCGTGAAGTGGCCTCGCGCGGGATCACCTGCAACGCCGTCGCCCCGGGCTTCATCGTCACCGAGCTGACCAAGGACCTGCCGGCGAGCCTGACCGACCAGATCAAGGCCCAGACGCCGCTCGGCCACTTCGGCACGGTCGAGGACATCGCCAACGCGGTCACGTTCCTCGCCTCGGACGAAGCCTGCTACATCACGGGCCAGGTGCTCGCGGTCGACGGCGGCCTGGTGATGATGTAGGTCGCTCTCCGGGCGCCGTGGGCGCCTCGAGGACGCCGCAGGGACAGAGCAGGGACCCGCGCGCCGCCGCGTGCCCCTCGTGGCGCCCGCTGGGCGCGGAGCTCGCGGCTGGGGCGCAGCCTACTTGTAGCTGACCGCGGTTCCGGGCGGAACGCTCTGGATGAAGATCTCGCCGCGCACGAGCGGGATCTCGTTGCCTGCGGAGTCGAAGAAGCGGGTCAGATCCGTCGCGGACGTCTTCTTCCAGGTGCCGGTGATGGCCTTGCCTTCCTTGAAGACGATCGCATTACCCGAGCCGACGTTGCCGATCTGGATTCTCTGGATGCCGGAGGCGTCCAGGTAGTCGTTGGAGACCGTCTGGAACATGACCACGATGTTGCGGGCGTAAACCTGCTGGTTGTTGGCCGGGTCGATCTGCTTCTTGCCGTTGAGCAGCCGAGTGTAGTTGTCGGTCGCCGGGACGTACTGGTAGCCCACCGACACGGTGTGGTAGGGGACCGTGATCGTCTCTGACGCGGGCCGATCGGCAGCCGGAGTATCGTCGGTGAACGTCCGGGTGGGCGCGCCCTGGTAAGTCGTCGGGTAGCTCTTCTTGGGCAGGCAAGCGATCAGTGCCGCCGAGTTCGTATAGGCGTTATGCGGAGCCGCTCGGGTGGTGATGCGGTGGTAAGGGCAGGAGCCGCCGCTCAGGTCGTCCATGTTGTAGATGCTTCGCGACGCCACCAGGCCGGGAATCGTCTGGGTGAGCACCTTGTTGTCGCCGCCGAAATGGCCGTAGACCGCGTTGTACTCGGCCGCCCAGACGGCGAAATAGGGTCGAGCACTGCGGACGCCGCCGATGTCGGTCGCCGTGCCCTCCTGGAAGACCATCATGTAGCGGTCTTCGCTGTACTCCTCGTAGGACTGGTAGACGATCGAGGCCGACGAAAAGCCGGACTGCGGCCGGGCCACCGCGTTGTCGCCGATGCTGATTGCCAGCGGCATGCGATGCGCGAGATCGGGCGGGGCCAGAACGCCGTCGAGGTCGGCGTACTTCGCGTCTGGGCCGAGTGTATCTGTGGCGGTGGGAGTATCGGTGGCGGAGGCGATCGCGGCCTGCGAATCGGAGGCCGAAGACGAGGTGCTTGCCGATACCGTGGCCCCAAGGGTGGCGGTGGGCAGGGCTGTTCCGCCCGGTCTGGTCACGACGAGCGCACCACCGGCCAGAACTGCAACCACCACGACTGCGCCGATCGCAGCCACCATCGCCTTATGGCGGGGCCAGATTCGTTCGATCACAGGTTATCTCCATGGGATTGGAAGCCGGCGCACAGCATAAGCGCCGCGACACGCCGGAGTTCCCTACCCAGGTGTCGCTGAGGGGACTACTTTTGGTAACCAGTGACCCAGAACATGCCGGCGCCGTGGGTGCCCGCGTTGGCAGACCACGTAGTCGGGTCCGAGTCGGTCACGGTATAGGTGCCGGGAGGTAGAACCACATCAATAGGAGCGGTCCAGAAGGCGTTTGCGACGCCGCCGACCCCAGCAGCGCCTGTAGTCTGCCACGGGCCGTAGACCTTCCCGTCGGAGCTCCGCAATCCGATCTTGCCGGTCGATGGGAGACCGTTCGGGGCAACGTAGTGATATGTCTTGAGGGACACGAGGCGAACCGAGCCCGAGACCACGGTGAACTTCGAAGGCGAAGTTGCACCCGGCGTCACGTAGCCCCCGTTACTCACCGTGTAGAGCTGCTGCGGCGGCCCCAGAACCACTCCCGTGTCGCGGTAACCCATTAACCAGTACATGCCGGCGCCCCCTGTACCGGCGTTCGCAGACCATGTGGTCGGATCGGAGTCTGTGACCTGGTAAAGGCCCGGACCCAGGACAACATCGAGCGTGACAACCCATGAAGCATTGGCGATGCCACCCACCCCCGGGTGTCCGGTCGCCTGCCAGGGCCCGAACTTCTCGCCGTCCGCTCGCACCAGACCAATTTCGCCGGCCGCGGGCAGGCCCTTCGGCGTGACGTAGTGGTAGGTCGTGAGCGAGAGGACCGTCACCGAACCCGAAACGATATCGAATTCGGATGCCGCGCTCGTTCCGGGCGTTACGTAATTGCCGTTGCCTATCGAGGCTATCTGGTCGAGGGGAACCTGTGACGGTGCGCACACGATGATTGCCGTTGCCCGGAGAGGTCCGGCGGACACGAGGAAGCTTGCGGCGAATAGAGCCGCCCCTAGCAGAACAAGGATCCTGGTAGGCGGTCGATGAAGAGGCATCCTTCTCCGCAGTCGTCGTCGCTTCCGGGTAAAGCCCGTGACCCGAGGAGCTTCATATAGCCCACCGGGCGGTCATGTGTCAATTCGGGCGCCGTGGCCGGCGGCGGCCCCGACCACGACCCAATGTGTCTCGCAGGCCCACGCCCGAGGCGGCAGGGCACGATACTGTCCCAGGCCGGATCGTACCGGGCCGGCAATTTCGCAGCGTGGGTGGGCGCAAGGTGTCGATCAGGTACCCGTTCCGTGCCCATCCCATTGCGGTCTTCTTCGGCCTGGTGACTGCGGCCTACGCGGCGGCCGCGGCGATGGGTCTCGGCCTCACCTGGGATGGAGCTTACTACCTGTTCCAGGCGCTCAATACCGGGCAGGCATTTGAGCCACGAGACCGCGTTCTCGACGTTCTCCTGCAGCAACCGGTCCTGGCGCTGCGCTCGTTCGTCGACGATCCGGCGGTGCTTGCTGCCGTTTTCGGCTTTTCGTGTCTTCTCGTTCCGCTCGCGTCACTCGCCGCTTCGTGGTTGATCGTGCGGAAGCATCAGCCTCGCATGTTCGTTTGGCCGGTTCTGGGGATGGGCCTTCTCCTGCTGCCAGGCCAGGCTGCCGTGCAGAGTGAAGCGATGATGGCGCTCGAGATGATCTGGCCGATCCTGTTGGCAGTGATCGTCGGCAGGCCGAGCGATAACTGGATGATCGTGCTCGGCTTCGGCATCTTCCTCGCGCTGGCCCATCCATTTGCCGTCCCGCTCCTTGCAGGCCTTGCTGCCGCGGTGTTTGTGGTTCACGTGGCTCGGCGGCGGGAGCGGCCGCAACTTTGGTGGGCGATCGCTTTTCTCGCTCTCGCCGGCCTGGCCTGGTTGCGCGTAGCAAACAATGAACTCGATCCAACCCATACGGAAGGGTTGTCGCTCGGCCAGATGAGCGCCGCCTTCGAGCAGGTGGTCGCCGGTCGGCCCTTGGTGGCAATCGTGCTCACGTATGCCGGCGCGATCCTTCTCGTCGCCGGCAGTGTCCTGGGCCGCGTGCGAGCCGGCGCCTCCGTCCGAGCCGTGGAAGGCCTCGCGTTCGCGCTTTTCTGTGTGGCCGGCCTCTTCCTCGTCACATGGGCGGCGGACACCCGGGCCTGGTGGACCGCACTGGACTATCGCTTCGTGGCGCTGTTCGTTGCGGCGCCCATCCTGGGTCTCGCCATCATCGATTCCCTGCTCGTACCTGAGCCGGACGAGCAGGCAGCGCAACCATCCGGCTCGATCCGCGCCGGATTGCCAGTCATCAGGCTTTGATCGTCTTCGCGATCGTGGCCGCGTTCGCCCTCTCATTCCACAGCGCTCGGACGCAGGCCTGGTTTGCCCTGTTCTTCGCTCTCCCGCTCCTCGGCGTGGGTCTCACGCTTGCCGGATTGGATCCGCCGGCTCACTCCGTACGCGCTCTGGCTCCCGCCTCGATGCGCCGCTGGATAGTGGCCAGCCAGGGCTTGGTCGTAGTCGCGGTCATCCTGGCCTTCGCCGTGTCCTTCCACGGCCTGCAGACGCAGCTGGCAAGTGCGGTTGGCTCCAGCGCTCCGCCCTGCGCGACCATCGAGTCCCAGGCATGGGCCGACCACTCCCCGATGGACCAGTGGTCCACGGCACCGGCCTCTCTCCTGGTTCAGGGCCGCACGCCGGCCAGAGTCTTGCTGAGGACCTGCAGGGCCGACTTCACGAGCGGGCTGCCTCTGACGGACTGGCAGACGAACCCATACGACCAGGGCTGGTTCGATCTGTCGAGACTGAAGGCGGGGTTGCTCAGCGGCGCGAAATAGGCAAGCAACCAAACGCTGCGGGTCAGGGCGTTGTGCTGGCGGCCGCCATTACGTGGTAAATCCACAGATGAGGGGCGCCCCCAATGTCGGCCGTCTCGACCAGGTCCACGGTCAGTCCTCGGGCGCGAAGCGCCGCCACGGTTCCTTCAGGGTCGTCGCCGAGCGTGAGGGCGAGGTACTCCTCGGGGCCTGAGGGAGCCACGCTGGATGGGTCCGGGAACCAGTAGACATAACCCGGATACCCGGCCAGGCAGTAGCCGAGCGGCCACGAGAAGCTGTGATCCCAGACGACTCGCGACGGGCTTGAATGCGCCTGCAGCCAGGAGCACACCTGTCGATAACCTGCATAGGTGACGTCCGAGCGAGGTCCGACCGGATACGCACCGCTCGAGGCCTGAGCGATCAGCGGTATGGAGCGAGCGCACACGAACACCGTTGCAACAACCAGCACAGCCCGGCGGAGCCCCTGCCAACGCAGTAGTCGCATGACCTCGGCTATTCCGATACCGGCCACGACGCAGAGCACTGGGAGGATGTAGAGCAGGTACCGATCGTACGTGGGCGACTGCAATACCACCAGGATTGCCAGATAAGCTGGGGCGAACGCCATGAGCGCGGCGATAGCCCAACGGAGGCGACCGCGATGTCGGACCAAGGCCCCAACGCAGCCCACGAGCCCGATGCCAACGATCAGGCGCAATGGATTCGACTCGACGAAGTACCCGAGCCAGGACCACCAGGCGGCAAACCTCGGACCCAACTCCCCCGCAGGCACCAAGCCGTTCGCACCCAGGCCTTCGGCCTGTGCGCTGAGGAACCAAGGTACCCCGTATGTCTGAGTGCGCCAAGCCATGAAGGCCAAGAGCGCGCCAGCTGTGATCGCAAAAGTCACCACGAACGCAGCCGACGAGCCCCGGCGGCGAGGCATATCAATGGTAAGCAGCAGGACCAGCGCGAGCGGCATGTACGCTAGCGCGAGCAGCTTGCCGCCGATTGCGAGGCCGGCGAGCGCCCCGGCCGCGACCGCGTGGTCGCGCCGGGCCAAAGCCAATGCACCGAGCCCAAGCGCGGTCGAGAATGGGTCCACGAACACACTCGCCCCAAACAGGATCGCGAATGGCGAAAGTGCCAGAGCCAGTCCGGCGAACCAGCCCGCCATCCGACCGGCGAGATCCCGAGCCAGGAAGAAGACGGCTCCGACGGTGACCAGACTCGAGGCGATGTCGACGAGCCGGATACTGAGCGGGGTATTGCCGAGCCAGGAAATCACGATCGCCTCGGCCCAGAAGAAGACGGGGATCTTATCGATCGGGAAGCCGACGTTGATGAGGAACCAGTCGCCGGTTTGAGCGATGTGGAGGCCGTAACCCGCGTAGAGCGACTCGTCCATGTGGATGTTGTCGGGATCGAGCACCACGAGGCGGACCGCGAGAGCGATAGCAGCCAGCCCGACGAAGAGAGCCATGTCCGAGAGCCGGATGCGCTCGAGGAACGCAAGCGGGTTGGGACGCCGCGACAGGAGTTCAGCGATGCCCCTCTTGATCGTCAGTCCCAGCTGGCTTCCCGTCTTGGACTCTCCTTCCCGCGCAAATCGAGGACCACCCCTCGTTCCGCCGACCGATCCGATTGGAAGCGATCGTCCCGGTGCCGCGCTCCCGGTAGGCTACAACAGCCCGTCGGCGCCAATTCCCTAAGCGGGAGGTCCGCCATACTTGGGCCGTGGACGCTCTTGACTCGCGGCTGCGTTCCGCGCCGACCGATCTAGCTCGAGGCTGCGAGTGACTCGCTCGATTTCGCCGATCCGCGTCCTCCACGTCTGCCGCCGCTACAGGCCCTTCGCCGGTGGGGTGGAGAAGTACGTCAACGATCTCGCCACCGCCCAGGTTGCGACGGGTTTCCAGGTTACGGTCCTGACCCTCGACCGGGACATTGCCGGACCCACGCGTGGCTTGTCGCATCACGAAACCCTGGGCGGCATCGAGGTCATGAGGCTTTCGGGCTGGGGGACGCCTCAGGTAGCGATTACGTTTCGGCCGGATCGGATCTGGCGAGAGATCGGCCGCCATGACGTCGTTCATGTTCACGACCTTCGCTTCGCGCTGGCCACTTCCATGCTGGGGGCGGTCGTCCTTCGCCGGCCGCGGGTATTTCACACCCACGGTCTGATCTTCCACTCCGGCGGCGGAAGCAGGCTCAAGCGTCTGGCGTTGCGGCTCTTCTTCGGCCCGCTGCTCCGTCTCGGAGGCGCCCGGATAGTGGCCAGCAGCGAGGCGGACGAAGCCCTGCTGCTTCGCGATGCGCCCTACCTGAGAACGCGAACCCAGACGTACCCGAACGCCGTCCCACTCAAGCCTCTGTTGAGCCTGGACCGCTCCCCGATCCCGGGTCGCGTGGTTTCCATCGGCCGGATCGTCCCGAACAAGGCCCTGGGCGACCTGGTTCGAGCACTCGCCCTAGTGCGCGACGTGGATTGGTCGCTCGTTATGGCAGGGGAGCCCAACCCCGAGGAGCTGGCGCGCATCAACGCCCTCGTGGACGAGCTCGGAGTAGAGGGATCGAGTTTCCTTCGTGCTGGACTTCCCCGAGGCGGAGCTGGCCGGGTTCCTGCGGATCGGCCGCGCTGACCGCGTTCCCGAGCAGGGGCGAAGGCTTCGGGATCGCCCTGCTCGAAGCGATGGCGGCGGGCGTGCCGCTGCTCGCCAATCGGATTCCCGCGCACGAGGCGCTTCTCGGCGGCGACTTGAGCGACCGCCTCATTGATTTCGCGGATCCAGACGCGACGGCCGAACGCATCCGGGTCGAGCTTCGGGCACCCGAACGAGACCTCGCGGAGCTATCGGCTCGACTGCGCGTACGGGCGGCCGACTACGACGTGACCCGCCTCCGCGGCCAGATAGACGAGCTCTACACCCGTATCGGGGTCCGGTCGCACCGCCAGCAGCGCACGCTCAGCGACGAGTAGACGACCCTAGCGGCAGTTCCGCCACTACGGTCGGGACATCGGCCGATCTCACAAGCTAGAAGCCGTGGATCCACCGGTCGGCGGAACCCGACCAGGAATCCGTGTTGGCAGATCAGGTGCATATGCAAGTCACACGACCGCACAGGGCCTGACCAACGCGATGATCCCACAGCGTCGACTGGCTTGTCATCTCGCGCCGCCCGTCTGCCCTCGGCGAGGGTGAAGATCGGCGGCGGCTCCCAGGCACGCCAGGGCGGCCGTCGACGATCTGGACCAGGTGAATTCGGACGCCCGTATGCGTCCGCGCTCGACCAACGTCTTGCGCAACTCGGAGTCCAGCACGATGCTCCGCAAGCCCTCTCGAATCGCGTCCTCGGAAAGCGGATCAACCAGCAATGCCGCGTCGGCAGCCACTTCCCGAAGAGGAGGTATATCCGAGGCCAGGACGGGCGTCCCGGTCGCCATCGCCTCGAGCGGTGGCACGCCGAACCCTTCTGCCAGGGAAACGTAGCAAGCGCACTCCGCTCCGGCGTAGAGGCCGGGCAGAAGCTCATTGGAGACCTCACCGAGCTGGCGTATTCGCCCGCCGGCGGCCGACGCGATCGTCTCCTCCAGGGCGACGTCACGCGGGCCATCCGTGGGCCCTGCCAGCACGAGGTCGAGATCGTCCAGACCCGAGTCGACAAATGAACGGACCAGGCGAGCCAGGTTCTTGCGTGGGTTGCGCCGACCTACTGCGATCGCATACGGCCGGATCAGGCCGAATGCGCCCCGAGCTCGATCGGCCTCCAAGAGCCGCCGCTCAGGGGTCAGGAAGAAACTCGGGTCCACGCCGTTGGGGATCACACGCACGGTCTGCGGATCACGTTTCGGGAAGTGCTCGAGGACGTCGCCGCGAACGTGTTCGGATACCGCGGCCACGATCTCCGCACGAGAAAGAAGCCGCGGTATGAGGGCGAAGTACGCGCGCTCGATGCGGGTGAACAGGTCGGGTCGCGTCAGGTAGATGAGGTCGTGGATGACTACCACACGACCGGCCGCCGATAACGGCGGCGTGAAGCTCTGGTACAACACGGCCCCGACCGAACGCGGCAGAGCCATCTGGATCTCCAGACCGTTGAACATCGGCGCCGGACCCGACAGCAAACGGCGGAATCTGACGCCGGGCAGCGAATGGAGGTCGTGATAGGCACGGTCGAAGACCAGGATTCCCCCGCTTGGCCGATCCGGGTCCACGGCCATCGCCGGCAGGAGCCCGTGCATGAATCGGCGTCCGCTTGGTGGCCCGCCCGTCAGCCACCTGCCCTCGACCCCTACCGCGTCCATCGACCGAGGTTACCATGCGGCGCTGATCCGCCGCCGGTCGCGCCTCAGGCTAACCTTCCGGAGTGCGCATCGATTACGTCGTCGTAGCCTACCGCTCAGAGGCCGACCTGCCGGCATGCCTGGACTCGATCACGGCCGATGCGGCGCCGGGATCCGGGATCGTCGTGGTCGACAACGACTCCCCGGACGGCTCGGAGCAGGTGGCGCGTTCCCACCCGGCCGCACCCAAGGTCGTCCGAAGCGAAACCAACCTCGGCTTCGGGGGCGGCTGCAATCTTGGGGCAAGCAATTCCGAGGCCGACGCGGTCTTCTTCGTGAACCCGGACGCACGTCTGGTGGCCGGAGTCTCCGCCGCCCTGACAGCGGAACTCGAAACCAACGCTCGGGCCGGCGCCGCCGCGCCGCGAGTGGTCGATCCCACCGGGGAGTCTCGGGCCGCATCCGCCGGTGCCGAGCCCGGCCTGCGTTCGACGATCGGGCATTACTTGCTCCTGGGTCGATTGCCCCTGTTGCGAGGCATCTTGCCGCCACTCCACCTCGCTCGCCCGGAACGGCGGGCCTCACCCGACTGGGTCAGCGGCGCGGCCATGCTGGTGCGCCGGGAAGCTTTCGTGGCGGTCGGCGGCTTCGACGAGCGCATCTTCATGTACATGGAAGACGTCGACCTCTGCCGGCGTCTCCGGTCGGCCGGCTGGACGGTCGAGTACCTTCCGGACGTCCGGGTTGAGCATCGAATCGGCGGTTCGCAGTCGAGCGACCAGCCCGCACGCTGGTTCAACTCGTACTTCGACTACGTTCGCGGCCGAAACGGGTCCGCCGACGCCCGACTGGCGGCGCTCGCGGCCGGTCTCGGGCTCGGTTTGCGCGCCGTCGCCTACCGCGTGTCACGTCCGGCGAATTCGGCTCGCGTGGGTCGGGCGGCGCGGCAGGCGTTCCAGGTGGCTTTTGGTCGCTCGAGCCGCAGGGCCTGAGCTATCGGCCGTCAGGCGGGCTCTGAGCCCGCTTCGGAATTGGGACCATCTGCGATCTCATTGCTCTCCGCGGCGAGCAACCCGAACGCCACCAGCACCCATAAGGGGATCGCCACGGCGGGCTCATCCAGAACGGGAATGAAGAACGCGCCCAGCCCGAGGCCGATCATTGCCGCCAACGCCGCCCTGGACATGGCATTGCGACGCCCGCGCCAGAGCCTCCGGACGATGACCGCCGCCAGAGCCAGCAGCGCAGCCAGCCCGATGTAGCCGGCCTGCCAGAGGTAGTCGAGCCACCACGTCTCGCTGTTGAGCAGGACCGGCGTCTCGCCGAAACGGTCTGACTTGGGCCCGACGGCACCAAGGCCCATACCGAGTGGCTCTACGTGGGTGCCCGTTGAGAGTTCCTTGCAGACCGTGACGTACCGGTAGCCCGCGGGGGACGAACCCGGCAGTCGCGGAAGCCCCAGGCGTCGCGGACGGGTCGGGCGTAGCCGAGGGGTCCGTGCTCGGCGGGGGGCAGGCCGTGGCCGAAAGGGAGCCAGTCGCATCGGCGCCGGACGGGACGGTCGTCGCCGCGGGGGTGGCGGCTGTGATAGGCGGCGTGATCGCCGGTGTCCCAACCCGTGCGGCCGGAGACTGGGACGTGGCCGAGGTGGCAATCGGGGACGGCGCGGGGGTCGGACTAGGCGTCGGGATGGCATTGTTGATGCGCCCGCCCACCAGATCTTCGAGTTGCTTGAAATGGATGGACGCCGAAGGATCGCTTCTGTCCAGCGTGGCGCTGATGAAGCTGGGCAATCCGGAAGTCAGGGCGATTGCCGCCACAACGACCGTGCCGACGACCAGCGGCGGTGCGAACGCGCGCCACCATGCCTGAGTGCGCAACCGGGAGCCGAAGCTGGCGAGATGCGCGCGCTTTCGGGGCACCAGGATGATGAGGATGATGAACGCGCCGAAGAGCGAGACCCAGGCGCTTCTGGATATCGAAAGCAGCAGCGCAACTCCCACGGGCACGGCCGCCCAGGCACGCCAGCGGCTGCTGATGGGCACGACCGACGTAACGGCCAGCAGACAGAGCGCAATCACGAGATATGCGCCGAACTCGTTGGGAGAGTTGAAGGTTCCGAACGCTCGCGGCTGCAGGATCGCCGCCGCAAGATACGCGCCGGAGAGCGAACCGTCGGCAGCGCGGTAGAACTGGGAGAGGAACGAGAAGCTACCGACGTAGATCTGCCAGTACGCGAAGAACGACGCGGCGACCGCGGAGATGACCAGCGTCAGCATGGCCCGCCCCGGCAACTCCCTGGGAAGCCGGCGATCGCGCCCCAGAATGACGACTGCGATCATCAGCACGATCGGCTCGAACAGCGTTCGAAATGCGTACAGAGCGGTGGTCAGGTGTGGGGTCACTACGACCGAGTCGAGGCCGAGGGCAAGCACGATCGCGACGCCTATCTCGAGGCCGCCGAACGGTCTGGGGCGGGCCCGGAGCCACTGCAGCCCGGCAGCAACGATCACGCCCGCAGCCAGCGCATCGTGCCAGGCGGCGAACATTGTCGCGGCAGTGCCGGCGAGGGCCAGCTGAGACCCGCCCACGTGCAGCAACAGGCCGTTGAAGGGAAGACCGGCGAGCAGGACGAGGAGCCCAAGCCAGGGGCGAGCCAGAGCGAAGGCGAACAGTCCCAGGAGTGCGATCGCGAGAACGATCAGCGCAACGCTCAAGATCCCGTGCCCTCATGTCCAGCCACAATCATCGCCCCGTGCCCGGGCTCGAATGCTATCAGGCAAGCGCAGATGGCTGCGCATTCCGTGGCGGGATGCCCGACCCGACTACTCGCCATGCCCGTCAGCGGCGATCCAGGCAAGCCAGCGCCATCGAGAGCGCCTCAGCGAGGCGGGCCGGCGAGTGGGATTGCACCAGCGCGGCTCTGGCTTGCAGCGCCATGTCGCGACGGAGGTCCGGATCGGTCGCTACCCGAACGATGGCGCGGGCGAATTCGTCGGGATCTTCCGCGAGCAGCACTCCCTTACCTGCGCCGAGACCTAGCCCTTCCGCCCCGAAACGCGTCGAAACAATGGGCACTCCGGCCGCGGCGGCCTCGAGGATCTTGACCCGAGTTCCGCCGCCCGCCCTCAGCGGAACCGCCAGCAGGCCGGCCCGTCGGAGGGGAGGGAGGACATCCGGGACTTCGCCGGTGATTTCCACCTCGCCGTCCCGAGCCAGGCGCCGCATCCGCACCGTGGGATCCCGGCCGATCAGGACGAGCCTCTTGGGTCCGCCAAGGGCGCGGACTCGCGGCATGATCTTGACCGCGAGCTCAACGGCTGCGAGCTCGTTCGGCGGATAGCCATACCAGCCCACGTAGGCGACGGCGGCGACGTCCGACGGAGGCGCCGGCATCGCGGTGCCATCACCGACCAGGACTACATTGGGCATCTCGAAGACTCGATCTGGCGCCAGATAGCGGACGAAATGTCCGCGTTCGATATTCGAGGTGACCCAGACCTGGTCGGCTCTCGGATACTCCCGTCGCTCCATCCGGCCGACGGCGGCGAGATCCAGCAGCGCTCGAACACGGCTCGAGAACGGGGCTCTCGACCGGGCGATAGAACGAGCCACTCGGACGAGACTCTCGTCGGCGTCGACCGCGACGGCCGCACCGCCAGCTCGGACCACATCGATGAAGGTTCCGAAGAACGGCCGCGCAAGAACCACGAGTTCCGGACTGGTTGTCGCAATGACGTCGCCCAGGGCGGCCGGCAAACCGGCGCGCTCGGCTCGCTCCGACATCACGGGCCTTCCCGTCACAAGCCCACGCACGAGGTCGAGCGCCCTCCGGGGCTGCGAACTGCGGCGCGCTTTCAGCCGGTCCACCGCGGCGGCCCAGGAGGGGAACGCTGCATCGGCCACATCGGGCGTGAGGAGCACCACGTCCATGTGCTCTTGAAGCGCCACCAACAGGGCAGCCCCGTGCCTGCGGCCACCGCTCGTGGGCGGATCGAGACACTCGGAAGCGAGGTACACGGCGCGACGGGCGCTCACCGGCGCCTCGGCTCAGCCACGGCGCGGGGAGCGCCGCAACAGCGCGTCGGTGTAGCCGGCCAGCCGACTCGTGAACTGCCAGGGCTGGCCCCGCCCGGCCCCCCGCTTCAGCCCCGTGAGAAGGCCGCCGAGAATCGCCGGTGGGATCAACCACGGGTAATACCGTGCCGTGATTTGGAATGACGTCTCGGCCATCAACCGCTCCCTAGCCGCCAGATTCGTGCCCGAGGAGGCGCGGTGGTGAACGATGGATCGCCGCGCCACAGCAAGGCTGTAGCCCGCGCGCTGGGCGCGGAGCGACAGGTCCACATCCTCGCCGTACATGAAGAACGAATTGTCGATATCGCCGGCTTCGGCAAAGACAGCCATCGGCGCCAGCAGGCTGCAGCCCGGCAGGTAGCGGACGGAGCGCCAGCCGACCGAGTTGCTCATCACTACGTCGTCCTTCGCGACGCCCCGATACGGCACGTGGCGACCCTCGACGCGCCATGGCAGAAAGACCGCGTATTCGAACCAGATGCCCTCGTCGTCGCTGTTCGTGATCAGCGAGCTGACAAGGGAGCGTTCACCGAGCCTGAGCGCGGCTTCGATCAACTCGGCAAGCGCGTCGGGCTCGGCTTCGGCGTCGTTATTGAACAGCCAGACGTGGCGTGTCTCGATGGGGGCGGCAGCCTGCAGCCCGAGTCGCACGCCGCCGGCGAATCCGGTATTTCGGCCGGGCCTCACCACGATCACGTCTGACGCGACGGCAGCGACACTCTCCGGGCCGAATTCCATCCCTTCCGGTCCGTTGTCGACGACGACGATTACGCCTGGCCGTGCCCTGCCCCTGCACAGCGACGCCAGCGCCCGAATCGTGAGAGCGGGATCACCGTAGTGGACGACAATGGCGCGAGTCTGACCCGCAACTTCCAGGACGGCGGTGGTGGCTGAGTCCACGACCTAGGAGGCCGCGGGCTCGGCTCGGCGAGACTTGAGCCACGAGAGCGGATGGCGGAGCGCGGCCAGGTACGGTCGATCGTCGTCCGAGACAGGCGCCGCAATCACGAGACCGATGAGAAGCCAGATGCTGGCTGCAGTGGAGAATCGCATCAAGGTCGACGCCGTCATGCCCCCGACCGACTCGGCCAGGAGCGCCGCCCCAAGCCCGATCGCGATCCAGAGGGGCAGTGAACGACGGCGGCGGAGTATCAACTCCACGAGCAACGCCAGCATCCAGATGCCCAGAGCCAGGAAGCCCAACGGCCCCACGCTCGCGTAGGTAGTGAAGTACATGTTCTCGCCGACGCCGGCGGAGTCAGCACCGGCCGCTGCCGCGAAGACGTTGCCGAACTGATCGGCCTGGCCCACGCCGCCTCCGAGCAGATTGCCACCAACCGCCTGAATGTCGTGGCCGACAGTATCGGTGTGCATGGTCGCCGATCCGTCCGTGCCGTTGAGGGCGCCGTGGATCGACTGGGAAAACGGTGGAACGAAGAAGACGAAGGCGGCGAAGGCCACGACCGTCAGAGCCGCAAGACGGTATTTGTGCAGCATGACACCGGCCATAAGGGCTGCGATGACGAACCCGATCCAGGTGCCGCGCGAGATGGGAGTGACGATCGCCAGGGCGAATAGGACCACTCCGAGCGAAGCCACGGCGAGCGCGGCCTTCTGTCGCCGGCTGCCCAGCCACGCCGCGCACAAAACCAGCAGCATCGGGACCGCGAAATAGACGCCCGCACCGACCGGATGAGTGAACGGACCAACCGCGCGCAGCGAATAGCCCGCACTGCCGTAGAGGCCGTTGATGCTCGCCGCCCACAAGGAGGTCGCGCTCGTGATTCCCTGGACGTCATGTATGAAGCCGAGCAAGTTGTAGCTGGTCATCCAGAAGTCCTGCGGCAAGAAGACCCAGCTGCCAACCGCAAAGAGAGCCGCACCGGCGGCCACGACAAGGAAGGCGCGGATGAGAGTCACCGGAGAGACGCCCGCGTAACCTGCCAGCCGCCCCAGGCCGTACAGCTCGACCGGCACCAGCAGCTCGCGAGCGGAGGCGACGACGGAGAGCAGAGGGAGATGCGACCCGAACATCTGCGGTACGGCGCTGTAGACGGCGACGGTCGCCACGTAGACGACTGCCACCCAATCGAACCACCGGAATTGGACTTCCCGATAATGCAGGGCCAGAAGCACGGCGAAGAGCCCCGCGGCCCAGACGTCTTTGGTCAGCAGGATTGCCTGAGCGACAGAAACGGACGCGCCCAGATATTGGTAGGCGACCACCGCGACAGGCGTCTGAAGCGGCATCCATACGAGGAACGCCGCCAGAAGCCACGTGACGATTTCGAGCTTCCCCCGTGGCGGATCGTATGGCCGGGCTGTCTGGCAGTGCGCCGCTTGTCATCACCAACTCTTCCCCTACCCTCAAGTCGTGCGGACGCGATTATAGCCCTCGGTCGACGCGCGGCATCGACCTCCCCCGGCTGAGTGCTAGTCAGTGCGCAGCCGCGAGGCCAAGATGGCGCGTCACGACATCGAAGAGAGACCCGGCGTGGCCGGCGACGCGCATCTCAGGATGATCAGTCCGTAGCGCCCGGAGTCTTGCGTCGTCGCCCACCAGGAACGATTCGGCGCCGAGAGAGTTGCCGGCCACGAGATCCGACGCGGAGTCGCCGATCACGACCGAACGTCCGAATTCGATCTCGGGCATCAACTCCTGCGCCTGCCTGAACAGGCCCAGGCCGGGCTTCCGGCAATCACAGGCGCCGACCTGATGAGGGCATACCAGCACGGCGGAGCATTCCGCCCCCCTCAGCGCCAGTTCCTCCTCCATGCGCCGATGGATCTCGTTCACCGCAGCCATGGTCATCCGGCCCAGCGCGACACCCCGCTGGTTCGTAACGACCACCGTTCGGATCCCGGCTTCCGACAGGAGCCGGAGGGCTTCGATCGCGCCAGGCAGGAACTCGAACTGCTCCCAGGTCTCGACATAGGAACCGGCCGGCCGCTTCCTGTTGATGACCCCGTCGCGGTCAAGGAAGACTGTCGTGGGCAGGCGGTGCATCGGGGAAGAGGGCTCGCTCAACGAGTTCGCTCCAGATGTGGCCGATCATGATGTGCGCTTCCTGGATGCGAGCCACGTCCGTCGCCGGCACGCCGACCCAGTGATCTGACTCCTGACGCACAAGGCCGCCGCTGAGGCCGGTCATGGCCACCGTGGTGAGGCCCATTCGGCGAGCCGCGCGCAGCCCCTCCACCACGTTCGCCGAACGGCCGCTCGTGCTGATACCTATGACGATGTCTCCATGCCTCGCGAGCGCTTCGACCTGGCGCGCGAAGACCTGGTCGAAACTCGTGTCGTTGCCGATGGATGTGAGCGAGGAGGTGTTGACCGAAAGTGCATGGGCGCGAAGCGCCGGCCGGCGCCGATAGAACTGCCCGACAAATTCGGCCGCGATGTGCTGGGAATTGGCAGCGCTGCCGCCGTTTCCGAAGATGAGCAGGGCCCCGCCGCTTCGATAGGCTGCGATCAAGGCTTCGGCTACGTCGAGGCACGAACCCAGATCGTCGAGCAAGGCCTGCTTGGCGGCGATGCTGGCGCCGACGCGCTCGCGAAAGATGTCCTGGAGTTCGGCGCGCTGGCTGTTCAACCGACGCGCCAGGTCTGCAGACCAACCGGCTCGAAGCCGAAGTCGGATACGGTACAGCCCATGTCGACCAGCTTCCTGGCCACCTTGTGCCTAGTCCCTCCCGGGCAGTACATCAGCATGTGGCCGCCCCCTCCTGCGCCGGTGATCTTGCCGCCCGTGGCCCCTGCAGCGCGGCCTGCGTCATAGACAGCGTCGAGATCAGGCGTCGAGATGCGCGACGACATCCGCCGCTTCTGGATCCACTCGTCGTGGAGGAGGGCTCCGAACTGGTCGAGTTCCTTGCGCAGCAGATGGGCTTTCATCTCCTGGGTGAGTCGCTTGATCTCGCGAAGGGCTTCGATGCTTTCGGACTCGCCGGCCTCGAACCGGGCCACCTGATCCTCGATGATCCGCGCCGACAGACGAATCCGGCCGGTGAAAACCAGAAGCAAGTTGTACTGGAGCTCGTTCTGCACATCCGCAGGGATGCGGAGAGGGTTCACGATGACTCGATCGCCGGCAAACTCGATGTAGTTGAACCCGCCGAAGGCCGCAGCATAGTGATCCTGCAGCCCGCCCTGGATGCCCAGCTCATGACGCTCAATGCGATAGGCCATGTCGGCTATCTCGTAGTCCGTGAGCGGGAGTGACTTCCACTCTTTGAGCAGGCCGACGAGCGTGACCATGACGGCAGATGACGAACCCAGACCCGAACCTGGCGGTGCATCGCTGTGGAGGGAAAGATCGAATCCGCTCTCAGGCCGGCCCAGGTGGAGAATGGCTGCCTTGACGAGGTCGAGCTTGCCGTCATAGACGAGCTTGTCATCCGGCGAGAAGGTGATCGCCTCGCCAAAGTCGAGCGACTCGATGCAGATCTGGCCATCGGACCGCGGCTGCAGCGTGCCGTACGCGTACCGCCCGATGGTCGCGCTCAGGACAACGCCGCCCTCCTGTTCGGGGAAAGGCGGTACGTCGGTCCCGCCGCCGGCGAAGCTGATCCGCAGCGGGGCCTTGGCTCGATACAGCAAACGCTCGTCTCCCTAGAAGGAATGCCGACCGAGGACGGCGAGGACCGACGGCTGGCGTATGTGAAGGCAGCCTCGAGAACGCGCTCTCCGGACGCGGGCTAGTCTAGCGGAAATGATCGGAGCTTCGAATGGCCCGCAGGAGGGGCCGCGGCTCGTGCCTCAGCTGCTCATAGGTTTCCGGAAGACCCATATCGATGAAATACCCGTCGCTGACAACGCCCTGGAGCTTGCCGACGAGGTGCGGCAATACATCGCGTTCGAGCGAACTCGGACCCACCGCCGGGACCGAATCCACGACCTCCTTGCGGAAGGCGTAGACGCCCGCATTCACGAGCGCAGGCTGGCCGCTGGGATCGTTCTGGCGGAAGGCCGAGATGCGGCCGTCTGGAGCGAGTTCGACCGTGCCGTAGCGGCGGCCGTCGGGAACCCGAGTGAGCGTCATGACGCCGAGGACGTCGCCGGACACGGCATCGAGGAGCCCCCGACAGTCGACCTCGCAGACGGAATCCCCATTCAGCAGGAGGAAGCGGTCGTCGGGGACTGCGGCCGCAGCAAGCCGAGTTGCACCGCCGGTACCGAGAGGCATCGACTCGGTCGAGTACCGGATTTCTACTTCCCACTTGCGGCCGTCGCCGAAGAACTCCTGAATCACTTCGGCACGGTACCCGCAGGAAACGACTATGGTCCCGATGCCGGCGGCCGACAGCTGCCAGATCAGGTACTCCAGGAAGGGATGACCGTCGATCGGCAGCATCGGTTTGGGGATCTCATCGGTGAGAGAGCCCAGGCGGGTGCCTCGCCCACCTGCGAGAATGACCGCGGAACCGTGACCGAGGTGTCGTGACAGCACGATGCGCAGTATATGGAGCCAGTACATGAGGAGAGCTTCGACTCGGGTCCCGGCCGACGCAGCTGCGTTGGCCGTGAGTGAAGCTCGACCCGCATCGGTCGATATCGCGGGGATCCCGATACACAACATCACCTTCGACGATGCCGTGAAGCTCATCGTGGGCTGGGTCGCAGACGGCAGCGGTGGAACCGTTTACACGCCGAACGTAGACGACGTGGTAAAGGCCCGCCGACTGGCCAGCTTCCGCACTGCTGTCTTGAGCATGCGACTGCGGGTACCGGACGGCATGGGCATCGTCTATGGCTCGAGGATCGCGGGTACACCGCTCAAGGAGACGGTCACGGGACGCCTCCTCCCCGAGGCCCTTACCACGGCGCTGGGCCCGGCTGCCGGGATCGCTATCTTCGGTGGGAAGCCGGGGGTGGCACAGGCAGCTGCCAGAGCTCTCGAGCGCAAAGGGGCCCGGATCGCGGCAGCGTTGGCACCAGGCATGGGATTCGTGGTTGGCTCGGACGAGGATGCCGAGCTTACGCGACAGCTACGCGAGAGCGGGGCTAGCGTCGTTTTCGTCTGTCTTGGGGCGCCGCGCCAGGCAATTTGGATGGCCCGCCATGCGGCGGAACTCCCGGCTGTGCTGATCGGAGTCGGCGCCGCAGTCGACGTACTCGCCGGCATATCGCCGGTGGCGCCGGTGTGGATGACTCGATACGGACTCGAATGGGCGTTCCGGCTCGCACACGAGCCGAGGCGCCTTACTCGTCGCTACCTGCTGGACGACCCGCGGTTCTTTCTGTGGATGTTCCGTCAGGGCGCGGGGCGGCGGAAGGCTCGCGCAGCCGTGGCGGAATCGCCCCGTATGACTTCGGGCCGACTCCGGGTTGCCATCATCGGGACTCGCGGCGTTCCCGCGAGGTACGGTGGCTTCGAGACGCTCGCCGCCGAGCTCTCCAGCGGGTTGGCGGCGCGGGGCCACCTGGTCGACGTCTACTGCAGGCGCGGACGAGTCAATCCGGGGTCGTTGCCGCCCGGGGTCAGGCAGCGCTTCGTGCCGATGCTTCCCACGAAGCACCTGGAGACCATCTCCCACACTGCTTTCTCCGTGATCCACGCGGTCACGCAGCGCTACGACGCGATCCTGATGGTCAACGCCGGCAACGCCGTTCTTGCTGGGGTGCCGCGCCTCTTCCGGGTTCCCGTCGTGTTGAACGTGGACGGCATCGAACGCAGGCGCAAGAAGTGGGGCCGCGCCGGACGATCCTGGTACCGCCTGGGCGAGCGATTGGCCACCATCCTGCCAAACGAGATCATCAGCGACGCGGCGGTCATCGCCGAGTACTACCGCTGCCGCTACAACTCCCGGAGCACGATGATCCCGTATGGCTCGACGATCCTGGACCGCGAGCCACCGCCCGACCTCTCGAAGTACGGCCTCAAGCCCGGCGGGTACCTGCTGTACGTGAGCCGACTCGAGCCCGAGAACAACGCTCACCTCGTGATCGACGCGTACCGAGACGTTCCGGGGGACGTGCCATTGGCAATCGTCGGCGACGCTCCCTACGCCACTTCCTACAAAGCCAGGCTGGTGGAACTGGCCGCCCGCGATTCGCGGGTGCGGATGCTCGGCGGCATCTATGGCGACGGCTATCGAGATCTGCAGCGAGGCGCGCAGGCATATATCCAGGCTACCGAGGTCGGCGGGACCCACCCGGCCCTGATCGAAGCCATGGGCGCTGGCAACATCATCCTGGCGATGTCTACTCCCGAGAATTGGGAGGTGACCGCCGGCACGGCCCTGCTCTTCGACGACCGCGCCTCGCTTGCCGCAGCCATGGCCCAGGTCATCGGCCCGGATCGCGGCGCGCTCGACTTGCTTGCCCAGGCGGCTCGCGAGCGTGCCCTGAAGGTTTACACCTGGGAAGCCGTCACGGATGCCTATGAGGCGCTACTGCTGCGACTCGCCCGCTAGACGTCGAGCCCATAGTCCTCAGTGGTAATAGCCGGTCACGTCGAAGATGAAATCGCACCGTGCGCCGGGCGTGGCCACGTAGACCACATCCAGCGTTCCGGTTGGCGATAGCCGCAGCGAGACGCCGTTGGCCCGGATGTCACCGACTGGGAAGTTGATCGTCGACGATCCCGGATTCGCTGGTGCGGATGGCGCCGCGAAGCCGAAGCCCACGGCCGTCTGGTTCACGACAGTGAGGTTCCCAGTCGCCGCCAGCGCGCCCGACGAGACATTGCCGCGTCCGGCGACCCCGAAGGTGCGCGGCGTCCGGCTCACGAATGGGCCGATGAGTGGGTTACCGGGGAAACGCGAGTCCAGCAATCGGGTCGGGGTGACGGGGACGTAGGTCCAGCCACCCGAGGCGGTGAAGTAGCCGGTCACGTCGAAGATCAGGTCGGCGCTCGAGCCGCTTGTGCCGACGAAGACCGCCGTAAGCGAGCCGGTCGAGTCAAGGGCGACCACGAGATTGTTGGCTCTGTTGTCACGAACCGGTGCGTTCACCGTCGAGCTGGTCGGATTGGTCGTCGAATCCTTGCCGATGTAGGCGAAGCCGGTCGACGTCTGGTTGGTGATCGTGAGGTTGCCCGTTACCGCCTGCGCGTCCTGCGGGATGATGAGGTTACCGCTCGAATCCACGCGGCCGGCAACCGAGAAGGTGCGCGGGACCCGGTTCAAAAACGAGCTGGATACGCCGCTGCCGATGCGGGTGTCCAGGAGCCTTTGAGGTGCGACCGCCACGTAATAGGCGCCGCCCGTTCCGGGGTTGAAGTAGCCCGTGACGTCGAGCACGAGTTGCGTCGAGCGCCCGGCGACACCCTTGAAGACGGCCGTGAGCGAGCCGTTCGAGTCGAGCGGCACCGTGACGCCGTTAGCGCGGTTGTCGCCGGAGGGGAAGTTGATCGTGGACGAGGTCGGATTGGTCGTGTAGTCGGGGCCCAGGTAGACGAAGCCGGCGGAATTCGAACCGGTGACCGTCAGGTTGCCGGTGATGGCGATGGCGGAGGAGGGGACTACCGTCCCGAGGCTGCCGCCGAGGTCGCCCGCGACCTTGAACGTCTTCGGGAAGCCCGACACGAAGGCACCGCTCAGGCCCAGCCCGATTCGGGTGTCGAGTATGCGGGTCGGCTTGAGGCCCGTGAACGTGCTGTCCGGATAGCTGGAGGGCGGCGCGGAAGGCGGCGGGGCAGGCGGCGCGGAGCCGGTGCAGTTGGGGATACCGCCGGCGTATATCGCCGCGGCTTCGCATTGGAAGCCGCCGTAACTGGTCTTGGCCGACAGGTTGGTGTTGAGGAGTCCGTAGTTCTGGCCGATGTCGCCTGCGTTCGTGCCCATGTTCACGAACGAGTACCAGGAGATGCCGGCGATCCCATCGTTGGTGGCAATCTCGTAGGCGCGCTCGAGATACTGATTCTGATTTGCTCGCGCTGACACCCCCGCTGGCGCTCGTGCTGCTCCAGCCGAATTCCGTGATCCAGATGGGCTTGGCACCGTAGGTCGCTACCGTCGATTGCGCTGAGGAGATCCAGCGTTCGAACGCGCTGCCGTCCGGCTGGCCCGACACGTAGGAATGGATCGCGAGAACGTCGAACGAGCCCCAGCCGCCGTTGGCGACTATGCCCTGGACGTAATTGGCGTCGAGACCCGTCGAGAGCCCGCCAAGCACGACGGTGGCCGTAGGATCTTCGGCTTTGATGGCGGCGTAGGTGGCCTTGAGCAGCTGCGTGTACCGCGCGGAATTCGCGGAAGGCTCCCAGAAACCGGAGTTGTTCTCTTCGTTCCAGATCTCCCAGTAATGGACCCGGTCCTTGTAGCGGCGCACCGTCTCGACGGCGTAATCGACGTAGTTCTGGATGTTGCCCGGTGGGTACATGACGGCGGCGTCGGCGGACGTGCCGGCGGGAGCCGTGTTGTCCCAGGGCGATCCGTATACAAGCTTGCCGAGGATGGCAACGCCGTGAGCGCGCTCGAGCTCAACCGCCTGGTCGAACTTGGACCAGTCATATACGCCCGGCGACGGCTCGACGCGTTTCCACTCGAACTCTTCCCTCGCCATGCCGACGTAGGCCGCCTCCATGGCGCGAACCTGGGCTTCGGCGGTGGAGCGTCCGGCCGTGTCCATCTGCGATACGAAAGAGTTCACTCCGCGCTGCGCCGGATTGGCTGCCGGCGGCCCTGACGGGCAGACCGGCGAAATAGGGATACTGGTAAGACTCGGTCACGCCGCCGCGCGTCACGGCCAGCAGGCCGCGCACCGAACCTGACATTACGTTTCCGGAATCGTCGCGACCGTTCCAGGTGGTAGCCCAATCCGCCCCGTTGCCCGACGTGCCGTTGTAGGTCCTGGTGCGGCCGGCTTCGTCGACCAGCCGCAGGTTGAACGTGCCCTGATCGGCGAGGGTGACGTGCACGACCGACGAGCCGCCGGCGGAGGGAACGAAGATGGGCGAGTCTGCCGTCGCTCCGACCGGATCGTACTCGTAGGCCAGATGGTCCAGGTAGATGGTCGAGACCACCTTCGGGTTGTTCCTATAGATGACGATCTGGCTGAACTTGGCCGGCAGATCGAGGACCTTGTCTGCGTTCCCGCCCTGCCCCGAAACCGGCACGGCCGACCCGATGTCCACGGACATCGTCTGCCAGCCGGTGAAGCTGAGGTTGCCGACCCAATAGCGCAGGATCTCGCCCGTCGCGTCTCGGACCTCGAAGTAGACGACGTTCCAGCTGCCGTCGCCGTACACATCGATGGAGACTCGTCGCGGCAGGCCCTGGAAGTCACCCGGCGTACCCGCTCGCTGAATGCTCGCGCTGGTAGTGTTGGTCAGGTTGTAGTCGACCTTCAGCGCCCCGGAACCGGAAGTCTTCGGCGAGCCGACCTCCGTACCTACGCCCCGGACAGATGCCAATCGGCCGCGTTGTCGAACTCGCTCCAAACGGAAGAGCTCGGCCCGTACGCCGACGCAAGGACCGTGGGCGTGACGGACGGTAGCAGCGTTGTTGCCGCGAGAGCGGTAAGCGCGGCGATGACGGCGAACCGGCGACGGATCATGGGGCGGCTAACCTCCAAGGGCTGGATCGTCCCAGCATCGGCGATCGACCGGCGGCTGGGAATCCCACGTTCGTCACCGTTGCAGGGCCGGACGTCCTAAGCCGTCTGCTGCCGATCGATGGCCTATTCGGCCTGCGAGGCTACGAGCTCCGCCAACCCGTCCGTGAGCGCAACGCTGGCCCTCCAGCCGAGGATGGTCGCGGCGAGCGAGGGATCGCCGATGGATTTCCGGATGTCACCCGCGCGCGCGTCCAGGTAGGTGATGGCGGGAGGGGGATCGAACTGCCGGGCGATCGTGGCTGCGATTTCACCGACGGAAGTCGGCACCCCGGTGCACACGTTCACCACCGAGCCCGCGACCGGTCTGGCTTCGGCGGCAAGAAGCGCAGCGACGACATCGCGGACGTGGACGAAGTCTCGTGACTGCTCGCCGTCGCCGAAGATCGTGATCGGACCACCGGATCGAGCCTGGGCCACGAACCTGCTTATGACGCCCGAATAGGGCGAGTCGGGAGCCTGACCCGGGCCGTAGACGTTGAAGAAGCGCAGACCGAAGGTGTGCAGGCCGAACAGTGATGCGCCCGCGCGGGCGTGCATTTCCGAGCCGAGCTTGTCGATGCCGTAAGGTGCGAGTGGCCTGGACGGCTGAGACTCGGCGATCCGTTCGGTCGCCGAGAGCTCGACGTTGCCGTATACGGCCGCCGAACTGGCATAGACGAAATTGGCCGACGGGCAGAAGTCGCGGACGGCCTCCATCACGGCCACCGTGCCTGCTCCGTTCGACAGGTGGCCGGCGAGCCATTGTTCGTTCGACCGCGGCACCGACGCCATCGCCGCCAGGTGAAAAACCGACTCCACTCCGCTGAGTGCCGATCGGACGAACCGGCTGTCCGCCACGTCGCCGCGACGGAATTCGACGCCCGAGGGCAATTTCGCGGGGTCACCGTTGGATAGGTCGTCCAGCACGCGGACTTCGCGTCCCTGCGCGTGGAGCCGACGGACGAGATGGCTGCCGATGAAGCCGCACCCACCCGTAACAACGACAACCCCGTTGCTCACTCGCGCAACACCCTCGTCTGCGGAGCGTCCCGGCGCTTCGTTGTGCCGGCTCCCGCGACCCGCTTGCTGAGTCTACGGGCAATGAGATCTAGCGTGCGAGGCGCGCCCGCGCCCGTCGAAGGGTGCGCCGCACCACCCCGATGCGGAGGAGCGGGAAACGGCGAAGACGTGCATACGTCCCGCTCCGCGCGAAGCCTCGCAATGCCCGGTAGGTGAAGCGGCCCGCAGAACCGCGCAGCGCCCAGGCCGGGAACGACTGGTGGGCAAGGCCCGCGCCGGCCAGGAGTTCCGGCAGGAACACCGCGTGGGTCTCCGGGCCGCGATCCTCGATCAGGTCGCCGGCTGCCCTGAGGAATGATTGCTGCGGGGCGACGTCGTCGTAGTGGACGTGCCAGCCGAGAGCGCGCTCGCTGGGATCCCAGCGCGCTATCCGATCGCGGAAGACCTTCTGCTCGCCGTGCGATTGAGATCGAATTGGGTAGTGCTTGAGCTCGAACTTGTACGGGAAGACACGCCGTCCGGGGAACCTGGCTTCATGGCCGCCGGAGGTGGCGAGGTCGACGAGACCGCCGTGCTTCCACGCCTTGATCTGCAGCAGGAGGTCCGATGTCCGGCCGAACTCGAAATGCCGGAAGTAGGCCTCGAAGTCGCTCGATGGCTCGAAGCCGTTGTCGATCGGTCGGTAGTTGACGACCGTGTGGTCGACTGCCGAGAACCCCGCCTGGTCTACGCGCCACAGAGCGTCACGCAGTCCGACTCCTGGCCACGGTCCGCAGCGCACTTCGTCGGCGTCGTGATGAATGCACCAATCCGCTTCCAGACCGGCGGCGACCGCCTCCACTCGCCGGAGGAGCGAGCTCCACTCATATCGGTCGATCGGAGCATCCGGAAAGCGCTCGATGCCGACAAGGCCCCGGCCCCGGAACTGCTCGGCGATCTCGTAGGTTCGGTCGCTCGACCAGTTGTCGATCAGGTACACGCCGATGCCGCCGGCAAGCAGCTTGCCGATCGACTGCTCGACGATGTCCTCCTCGTTGTACGTGGTCATGATCGCGACCACCCGGAAGCTTTCCGGAGCGGCGCCGACATCACGAAGGGATTTATCGACCACTATCAGGGTGGCGTTGCGCTGCATCATCCCGCTCGTCGGCGCGGGTCCGGCCAATGAAGGAAGGCCGCAGCCCGGCGGCGCCGAGTCGAGCCAGCACCGGTTCGGGCGTCGTCGTGGCCAGGATCGCCAGCGGCGCCTTGGTCAGGAGCGCCTCGATCGTCGCCCGGGCGCCGTCGTCTTCGGGGAGTGCGGCAAACCGGCCGTACACGACGACCAGGCTGTGCGCGGAATCCAGGCGCTCGAGCGTCCGAAGTCCGGCCGAGCCGCCGAGGTCGACTCGCCGGCTGAATGCGATGCCGGACGGAAGCCGCCCGTCGTTGCCGCTCCGCCCGACGCCGACGACCTTCAGTTCGGGGTTCGTGACGGTCGTTTCGGGAGTCCACGCAACACCCACGTCGACGACCGTGGGCAGGCCCCCGAGAGTGGCGACGTGAGCGGCGAATGCGGCCAGTTCGGGGTATGGCCGGTTGCGGCCCTCAGCTCCCATGGCCCGAGACGGTAGCATACGCAACGAACCGGATCAGGAGCGAAGCGCGAGCGCAGCGGGCAATCGGAGAGGGCCTCGATCGCGGCCGGCCATGAACGCGCACGAATGCCCACGAGGAGGATGAGACGAAAAGTCAGCGGCGCGGCCACGAACTTCGCGCATCCACCCCTCTTGCGGGAGGCGAAGCGTGAGGGTCGGGATTATAGGCTGCGGCCTGATAGGCACCCGTCGGGCGAAGGTTGCGATCGAGTCGGGCGATGACGTCGTGGTGGTCGCCGATCTGAGCGCGGAGCGCGCGGCAGCCGTCGCCGCGGAGAATCGATCGGCCTGGACGACCTCCTGGCGCAAAGTTGCTTCGCGGGACGATCTGGATGTCGTCGTCGTATCCACCTCCAACGACCTGCTCGCCGAGGCATCGATCGCGGCGCTCGAGGCGGGCAAGCACGTTCTGTGCGAGAAGCCGCTCGGCCGGAACGCCGCCGAAGCTGCAGCGATCGTTCGGGCGGCGGAGCAGTCGGGCAAGCTGCTGAAAGTCGGCTTCAACCACCGCCATCACCCGGCCATCGCCGCAGCACATTCGAAGGTCGAAGAGGGAGCGATCGGCGGCGTCTTTGCGATCAGGGCCCTGTACGGCCACGGCGGGCGGGCCGGCTATGAGCGCGAGTGGCGGGCAGACCCCGCGAGATCCGGTGGCGGCGAGCTCCTGGATCAGGGCGTCCACATCGTCGATCTCTCGCGCTGGTTCATCGGCGAGATAGCCCAGGCCCAGGGCTTCGTCGGGACCTTCCACTGGCCGATCCAGCCAGTGGAGGACAACGCGTTCGCGCTCCTCCGCTCGGTCGATGGCGGTGTCGTTTCCTTCCACAGCAGCTGGACTCAGTGGAAGAACGCCTTCCGCTTCGAGGTCATGGGCTCCGGCGGCTACCTTCGAATCGACGGGCTGGGAGGATCTTATGGGCCCGAGCGACTGACCTACGCCAGGAGGAACGAGGACTCTTCGCCGCCGGATGAGACAGTCGAGTCGTTCGAAGGGCCGGATCGGTCCTGGCATCTCGAATGGGCTGAATTCTCGGCGGCAATCGCGGCCAACCGGCAGCCGCTGGGCAACGGCATCGACGGCCTCGCGGCCGCCCGAATCCTAGACGCGGTCTACGCCTCCGCCGCGTCCGGGGCGGTGGTGGAAGTAGTGCGCGCGTGAGAGCGATGCTGCTCGCCGCGGGCCTCGGGACGCGCCTGTACCCAATGACCGCGGACCGGCCGAAGTGCATGGTCCAGGTCGGCGGCCGCGCGGTCCTCGTCCGCAACATCGAGTGGCTGCGGTCGAACGGAATCGAGGATCTGGTCATCAATCTCCACTATCACCCGGGAGCGGTGGTGGACGCGATCGGCGATGGATCGCGGTTCGGTGTGAACGTGGTCTACTCCCAGGAGGATGAACTGCTGGGAACGGCCGGGGGCGTACTCGCCGCGAAGCCGCTGATCGGCGATGGAACGTTCCTCATCGTCTATGCCGACAATCTCTTCGACGTCCGGATTGGACGGCATGATCGATGACCACCGCAGGCTGGGCGCAACGGCCAGCATGCTGCTGCTTCCTCGCGAGGACGTCAGCGGCAGTGGCGTCGCGGTCGTGGACGACGCAGCGTGGATCACGGACTTCCAGGAGAAGCCGCGACCGGGCACCGAGCTGAGCCACTGGGTGAACGCCGGTCTGGTGGTCTGCGAGCCTGAGGTGTTCGAGGCGATCCCGGCAGCGGCGCCCAGCGACTTGAGTCTGCACGTCATGCCGAAGCTGGCGCGTCGCGAGCGCGGCCTGCACGGCCGCTATCCTCGGCGAGAATGAGCGAGTGATGTGGATCGACACATTGGACGATCTGTCGGCGACCGAGGCGATGCTGGCCACGACACGCGAAAGGGGCAGTCGGTGATCCTATCTCGGGCACCACTTCGGATCGCATTGGGCGGGGGAGGCACGGATCTGCCCTCGTACTACGAGCGATACGGCGGCTTCATCGTCAGCGCCGCGATCGACAAATACATCTACGTCTACCTGAACAGGCCCGCGGCCGACGACCTGATCAGGGTCAAGTACACGCGCTACGAGGAGGTCACGACACCGTCGGAGGTCCAGCACGACCTCGTGCGGCCGGCCCTGATCGCCCTCGACGTCCCGAACAACATCGAGATCACCTCCATGGCGGACGTGCCGGCAGGGACCGGGCTCGGGTCGTCGGCGACGTATCTGGTGGCACTCCTCACCGGCTTCACGAGCTCAAGCGAGAGCGGATTCCCACTCACGCGCTTGCCGAAGAGGCCTGCAACATAGAGATGAATTTGGCCGGCCACGCAGTGGGAAAGCACGACCACTATCTCGCGGCGTTCGGAGGCATCACCTGTCTCGAGATCGAGCGCGACGGCCGCGTCGCCGTGTCCCCGCTCGACATATCTCAAACGGCCGCCGACGAGCTGCGCCACAACGTCTTGCTCTTCTTCACGGGCATCACCCGCAGCGCGAATACGATCCTGGCCGAACAGAAGCGAGATACGACTTCGGACCGGAGCGAGGTGGTGGAGAGCCTCCACCGGACCATGGAGTTGGGGCGCCAGGTCAAGGCATCGCTCGAAGCCGGCAAGGTCGACGACTTCGGTTTGATTCTCCACGAGCACTGGGAGAACAAGAAACGCCGCTCGGCGCTGATCAGCAGTCCGGACGTTGACCGTTGGTATTCGATCGCTCGGGAATGTGGGGCATCTGGCGGGAAGATAGTCGGTGCCGGCGGTGGAGGGTTCCTGCTGCTCTACTGCCCGGGGCCGGCCAAGGCTGCCGTGCGCGAAGCCCTGGCCCGGGAAGGGCTCCGCGAGATGACATACGCGTTCGACTACGACGGCGCCAAAGTGATGCTCAACGTATGAAACGCGTACTGGTCACGGGTGGGGCCGGCTTCATCGGGTCCCATACGGTCGATCTGCTGCTCGAACACGGCTACCAGGTCCGCATCATCGACTCGCTGCAGCCGAGGGTCCACCCGCGCGGAAAGCCCGATTACGTGCCCGCCGAAGCGGAGTTCCAGCAGGGCGACGTGGCGAATCGAGCCGACATGGAGCGGGCCCTCGAAGGCATCGACTACGTCTTCCATCTCGCCGCCTACCAGGATTACCTCCCGGACTTCAGCACCTTCATCCACACGAACACCGAGTCCACCGCACTCATCTTCGAGTTGGCCGTCTCGGACCCGAAGCGCTTCCCGCTCAAGAAGATCGTCGCGGCCTCGTCCCAGTCGGTATCGGGCGAGGGCAAGTACAGCTGCGACACCGAAGGGACCGTGTTCTATCCCGAACCCAGGCGGCCCGATCAACTGGCGCGAGGAGAGTGGGATATCGCCTGCCCGGCGTGCGACGCCGCCTCTACGCCCCTGCTTCTCGATGAGGCAACGTGCAGCCATCCCGGCACCACGTACGGCGTCTCCAAGTATGCGATCGAGTTGCTGGCATTCAATCTGGGCCGGCGGTACGGCATCGAAACCGCGGCCATGCGCTACACCTACGTTCAGGGTCCACGCAACTCGTTCTTCAACGCCTACTCGGGGATCGCCCGCCGGTTCGCGCTGCGCATCCGAGCCGGTCTGCCGCCGGTCTGCTACGAGGACGGCCTCCAGCGCCGCGACTACGTGAACGTCCGGGACGTCGCCCGCGCCAACCTGATCGCCCTCGAGAACCCGGGATCCAATGGACTGGCACTCAACGTCGGGGGTGGCCGCGCGGTCACCGTGCTCGAGTTCGCTCGGATGATGCTCGATGCCTCGGGGAGTAACCTTGACCCGGTCGTGCCCGGCGAGTACCGCCTCGGAGATACGCGGCACACCGTCAGCGACCTGGCGAGGATGCGGTCGCTTGGCTGGCAGCCCGAGGTGCCGGTCGAGGAGAACGTCCGCCAGTATCTCGATTGGCTCGACACTCAGATCGGCACGAGCGAGTATCTGCTCGAAGCCGAGCGATCATGAAGGAGATGGGGGTCGTACGCCAGGTCGACCGCCCGGCATCGACCGAAAGGCCGCAATGACGTACACAGACGACTTCCTCGCGGACTCCAAGAAGATCATCGATCTCCTCGATCGCGCTGCCATCGAACGCCTCGCCGTAGAACTCGGCGCGCTTCGATCGCGTGGCGGTCGGCTGTTCATCCTCGGGTCGGGCGGCGGCGCCGGACACGCCTCGCACGCGGTCAACGACTTCCGAAAGATCGCCGGCATCGAGGCCTACACGCCGACCGACAACGTCTCCGAGCTGACCGCGCGGGTCAACGACGAGGGCTGGGACACGAGCTATGCGAACTGGCTCCGAGTCAGCCGGATCAATGCCTCCGATGCGATCCTGGTCTTCTCCGTCGGCGGCGGCGATTCGGTCCGGGGAATATAGCGTCAACCTGGTCCGCTGCATACGAGCTGGCTCGCGAGGTCGGCGCCACGGTCCTCGGCATCGTCGGCCGCGATGGGGGATACACGGCGGCGGTCGGTGAGGCCGTGATCATCCCACCGGTGAACGGCGACACGATCACGCCCCAGACCGAGGGTTTTCAGGCCGTGATCTGGCATCTGCTGGTCTCTCATCCCGCCGTCAGGCAGAACCCGGGAAAGTGGGAGTCGGCCACTTGAGCGGCAGACCTGCCGTCTTTCTGGATCGCGACGGCGTTCTCAACGAGAGCTTCGTCGGCGCGGACGGGGTGCCGCGGCCACCGGCCGGACTCGACCGAGTTCAGGCTCATCGCCGACGCCGCCGCAGCCTGCGTGCGGCTGGGGGAGCTCGGTCTTCGTGCGGATAGTCGTCACCAACCAACCCGACGTGGCACGGGGCGCGCAGGACCGCGAGATCGTCGAGGCGATCCACGACAGGCTTCGGGCGAGCTCTGGCGCTCGACGACATCCGCACCTGCTACCACGACGACCCGGACCAATGCGATTGCAGGAAGCCGAAGCCGGGCCTTCTGGAAGCGGCTGCACGCGATTGGGAGATCGATCTGGCGGCGAGCTACATGATCGGCGACCGCTGGCGTGACGTCGAAGCCGGCCATCGAGCCGGCTGCACGACGATCCTGATCGACACCCACGAGGCCCGGCCGCTGGCGATTGAGCCGGACCTGCGGGTCGATTCGCTCAGCGCCGCGGTTCAGTGGATCGGGGAGCGTGTACGGCACGAATCGGGAGCGGCCCGATGAAGGTTTGCGTCTCGGGTCTCTGGCATCTCGGAACGGTGACGGCCGCATGCCTCGCCGCCGCCGGCCACGACGTCGTGGGTCATGACCCCGACCCGGAACGTGTCGCCTTACTCGCCGGCGGAGGATCGCCCATACAGGAACCGGGACTCGACGCGCTCCTTGCGGCGGGCCTGGCCGGCGGTCGGCTGCGCTTCTCAGCGGATCCGGGCGAAGCGGCACACGATGCTCGCGTCGTCTGGATCACCCACGACACGCCGGTCGACCCCTCCGATCGGGCCGACTCGGCATCAGTCGTCGAGGCGGCGACCGCGTTCTTCCCATACCTCGAAGCCGGCTCGGTGATGCTGATCTCGTCGCAGCTTCCGGTCGGGAGCACGCGCCGTCTGCAGGCCTCTTTCGAGGCGCTGGGTACGGCTCGAGCGGTTGCTTTCGCCTGCAGCCCGGAGAACCTGCGGCTCGGCACGGCGATCGACTCGTTCACGAAACCGGAGCGGATTGTGGTCGGCGTCGAAGACTCGGACGGCCGGCCCACGATCGAATCCATGCTCGAGCCTGCTTGGAGCACCGATCGAATGGATGTCGATCGAAGCCGCTGAGATGACGAAGCACGCCCTAAACGCCTGGCTGGCGACTTCGATCGTGTTCACGAACGAGATCGCTTCGATCTGCGAGTCGGTCGGGGCGGATGTGGCGGACGTCGTTCGTGCGCTGCGCGGCGACCCTCGCGTCGGGCCGCGCGCATACCTCGGGTTCGGCACTGGATACGCCGGCGGGACGCTGGGTCGCGACGTGACTTACCTCGCCGACCTGACCTCGGCGGCCGGCATCGATTCGCCCCTCCTGGCCGGCATCGGTGCGAGTAATCGGCATCAGCACCAGTGGGTTCGCCGGGCGCTGCTGTCCCGGCTCGGTTCGCTGGCAGGCCGGAAGGTCGCGGTCTGGGGGCTCACGTACAAGCCCGGCACCGACACTCTTCGCCGGTCCGCCTCGATCGAGCTGTGCGAATGGCTCGAGCGCGAAGGCGCGGTCCCGATTGCCCACGATCCGTCGATCCGCTCGCTGCCGTCGGAACTTGCCGGACGCATTGATCTCCGGCCGGATGCTCTCAGTGCCGCCCGGGGCGCCGACGCGCTCGTCGTGATGACGCCATGGCCCGAATATCGGGCAATCACCGCCGACTCGGTCGTGGGCGAGCTGGCCCAGCCCGTGGTCATCGATCCGGGACGCTTCATGGCCGATGTCTTCCGCGCGGATCCCAGAGTCCGTTACGCGGCAGTTGGGCTTCCTCGGGCATGACCGGCTTGCTGGAAGGCCGATCGGCGCTCATCACGGGCGCGAGCATGGGGCTCGGCCTCGCGATCGCCCGCGCCTACGTCCGGGCCGGGGCGAATGTCCTCGTCTGCGCCCGCGACGGCGGCCCGCTCGGCGACGCGGCCGGTGGCGGAGCTCGAGTCGCTTGCCGGAGCGGGCCAGATAGTCGCCGGCGAGACCGGTGACGTGTCGGATCCGGCCGATTCCGAGAAGCTCGTCGCGGTGGCCCTGCGGCTATTCCCCCGGCTCCACGTGCTGGTCAACAACGCCGGCGTCTACGGCCCCAAGGGGACGATCGACGAGGTCGATTGGAACGAGTGGGCCGCGGCGATCCGCGTGAATCTGCTGGGCTCGGTTCTGATGGCCCGGGCGGCGCTGCCCCATTTCAAGTCGCATCGGTACGGCAAGATCGTGCAGTTGTCCGGGGGAGGGGCGACGGCGCCGCTGCCGCGGATCAGCGCATATGCGGCCTCCAAGGCGGGTGTCGTCCGGTTCGCCGAGACACTGGCCGAGGAAGTCCGCGAGTTCTCGATCGACGTCAACTCGATCGCCCCGGGCGCGCTGAACACCCGCCTGCTCGACGAGGTGCTCGAGGCCGGCCCGGCGAAGGTAGGGCGCGACTTCTACGATCGGGCCGTCCGCCAGCAAGCCGAAGGCGGCACGCCGCCTGAGCGAGCGGCCGATCTGGCGGTCTTCCTGGGATCGTGCGCTGAGCGACGGGATAACGGGCAAACTCATCAGCGCGGTCTGGGATCCGTGGGAGACGCTCGGCGACCACGTTGCGGAATTGCGATCCGGTGATGTATACACGCTGCGGCGGATCGTGCCCAAGGATCGAGGGCTGGATTGGTAGCACGAGACGACTCCCTAGAATCGGCTGCAGGCCCCGTAGACGAAACCCACCAACGCCGGAGTGGCCGGCCGACACACGCGGAAGGTCAGGCCATGAGTTGACGACGTTGAGCGATCTTCGCATCAAGCTGTTCGCCGACGGCGCCGACCTCGACCGCATGATCGAGATGCGAGCCAATCCGCTGATCCAGGGCTTCACGACGAACCCGACACTCATGCGCAAGTCGGGAGTGTCCGATTACCGCGCCTTCGCGCAGGCCGTTCTGGCAGCAATCCCGGATCGGCCGATCAGTTTCGAAGTCCTCTCTGACGACTTCGCCATCATGCATCGGCAGGCCGTCGAGCTTGCGGGCTGGGGATCCAACGTCTTCGTGAAGATACCGATCACCGACACCCGGGGGGCGTCGAGCGCGAACCTGCTACGTCGTCTCGCGTCCGAGGGCGTTCAGACTAAATGTGACCGCCATCCTGACCCTCGATCAGGTGGAGCTGGCCGCCGAGGCGGTCGCGGCGGCGCCTGCCGCGGTGATTTCCGTCTTCGCCGGGCGAATTGCCGATACCGGTCGCGATCCGGTGCCGCTCATGGTTCGGGCACTCGACATCCTCAAGCCCTTTCCCACGATGGAACTACTTTGGGCAAGCCCGCGTGAGTTGCTTAACATCTTTCAGGCGAACGACATTGGGTGCCACATAATCACCGCCACGACCGACGTTCTCAAGAAACTGGAACTCGTCGGCAAGGACCTGGCGGGGTTCTCGCTGGAGACGGTGCAAATGTTCGTTCGCGACGCCGAGCTGGCGGGCCTCGATCTTTAGGCTCAGCCCCTCGATCTCACCTCGGACCCGGCAAGCCGACGCAACAATGCTCGAGTTCGCCAGGCGATCCCATTGCGCGTTCGTCGTACCAGCTGCTGAAAACGCAGTCCCCGGGTGAACAGGGCCGGGTGATTCCGAGCCAGTTCGCCCCGAAGATGCCGGTGACGGAGCAGTGCTGCGTCGGTCCTGGTGCCCGGCCTCGACCGGTACAAGAAGAGCGGCTCGGGGATTTGCCGGGCCAGAAAGCCCGCCTCCATGCAGGCGAGCCAGAAGTCGTAGTCCTCGTAATCGTGCTGCCCCGCATCGTAGCCGCCGGTTACCGCCCAGACGCCCCGCCGGTACAGCGAGCAATATCCGAACTGGTTGCCGATACCGAGTGCGACCTTGTCCCATACGCCTGCCTGCTGAACCCGCGACGAAGCCCCGCACTCCTGATAGTCCGAGTAGGCGATGGAAACTGAGCGGTCGGAATCGAGGAGCGCGACGGTGCGCTCGAGCATGTGTGGCGTAAGCATGTCGTCGGCATCGAGCGGCAGGATGTAGCGGCCGCTGGACAGGCCGATGCCGGTGTTTCGCGCGACCGAGACGCCCTGGTTGGGCTGGCTGAGCGAAGTCGGATGCGGCGATCCGGGTGCTGATCTGCGAGTTTCCTCGCGGTGGCCACGGTGTCGTCCGTGCTGCCGTCGTCGACAATCACGATCTCCCAATCGGACATCGTCTGGGCAACCACGCTCGCCACCGCCTCACCCAGGAATTCGGCCTGCTGGAAGCACGGGACGATCACCGACACCGTCGGCGGTTTCGGATCGGCGGCTCGCAGGTGCAGCTCCACGTCCTGGTGGCACGAGACGTTCAGGAAATCGTCGTAGCGGCCAACGTCGATCCGGTCTCCCCGCTCAAAGGCATCGGCGAGCGCCTCGGCCGGTTTCGCCGGCGCGGGTACCGACCCGGTTTTTGGCGACGTTCTGGACGAGGTTTGCCGGGATGCAGAAGGCGGCGGAGCGCTCGAAGCACAGGAGAGTCGGATGTTCCGGGGCCGCGGCGGCCGCAACGGCGGCCAGCTGACCCTCCATGGTGTTTGGGTTCGCAAAACGAAGCCGCTGCAAGATCGGCCGGATATCCGCCGTTCGATAAACCGAACTCGACAGGTCGAACGGGTAACCGAAGTCGTTGCTGGTGCCAGGCCACCGGTAGGCGAGGACTCCCGGTCTCTTCGTGGTGAACTCGGGCAAGTCCTGCGGGGAGTCAAGCGGGTAGCAGTAGGTCGTGTTAGTGCCGAGTCGGAGCGAGAACGCGATCGCGGTCGCGTCGCTCTCGAGCTCTTCGATGACCGTCTGGACAGAGAAGCGTCGAACGAACAGCGTATCGTCCACGACGAATGCGACAAATTCGTGTTGCGATGCCAGCGCCAGCACATCGTTCCGGAACCGGCGCTCCCGAAGGAAGCGCACGCCCTCATAGTCGCCGCCAAGTTGCCGATAGAGCCCTTCCTGGTACGGCGACGAAGTCGTGTACAGGACACTAACCTGCATCCGATCGGGATCGGTGCATTGGGCCATCAGCGAGGCCAGCGTCGCCTCAAGCTGCAGCGCGCGGTCCTTGCTGAATATGATGGTCCCTAGTGCTCTACCGTCGGGAGACGTACTCGGCACGACTGTCTTTCCTCATGCGAATTGATCGCGGCCCGCCCGATGGGAGAGGGCCCCCTTGGCGAGCGCGAGGCGCCCAAAGACCCCGGCAGAAACGACCAGAAGATCGAGACTCGGTCCGGCTCGCGGGCACTCTCGAATGATTTGAAGCCCGCGCACACCGCGATCAGCCCGCCTGTGGATATTACTCCCCGCGGGCTGCGACGCGATTCGAAGAGGCGTCGGTCGAGGTCCGATCAGTGCCCGACCCGACTATGATGTTCCGAGCGTGGCCGAGCCGCTGGCTTCCCATCGTAACCGGGAAGTTGAACGCGCCGGAGGCCGGTCCCTCTGCTCGCGAATTGCCAGTGAGATTGGTCCTGTGCTTAAGAAAGGCGGCAGTAGGCAGGTGCTTCACACTCTCTCTCGCCTGGTCTTTGGACCTTTCGATGGCAAGCGGCGCTACCAACGTCGGTTCGAAAGTCTCCGCGCGATCGCTACGGCGGGCCTGAACTACGGGCGAGATGAGTTCGGCACCGATGGTGAGCTCGGCCTCATGCGGCACGTGCAAAGGTCACTGGCCGACTCGTCGGAGACGATCGTCTTGTTCGACGTGGGCGCAAACGTGGGCGGATACAGCTCAGCCCTTCTCGACGCGTTTGCAGGCGTCGATGCGTTCATCCACGCATTTGAGCCGTCCGCCCAAACCTACGCCGCCCTTGGGGAGCGGTTGCAGGGCCGCGAACGCATCGAGATCCACAACTTCGGGTTCAGCGATGTCAATGAGCGTCGAGATCTGTACGCGAGCGATGGGTTGTCCGGCCTCTCCTCGGTCTATCCGCGCCTGCTCGACCACCGCAACCTGCGCATGGAGAAGGCGGAATTGATCGAGCTCCGGACGCTCGACGATTTCTGCTCGGAGGAGTCGATCGAGACGATCCACTTCCTCAAGATGGACGTCGAAGGCCACGAGCTCAGCGTTCTGAAGGGCGCAAAGCGGATGCTCGAAGAGGGCAGGATCAAGTCCCTTCAGTGGGAGTTCGGCGGCTGCAATATCGACTCGCGAACGTTCTTCCGAGACTTCTTCTACCTGCTTCACGATCGATATCGGATCTACCGGATAGTGAAAGACGGGATCTACCCGATAACGGCATACTCCGAAGCACTGGAGATTTTCGAAACCGTCAACTACTACGCAGAGCGCAAGGCTTAGCCCGCCGCAACTGCGGCGGCCCCTGCCGATTCGGAAGATCGTCGAGGGTCATCCGACCGCTCGGCCGGCCGGCTTGGGCAGTCCGCCGCCCTAGCCGCCTGAGCCGTCGCGCCGTCTCAGGGCAAGCAACCGCGGCCGCGCAATGTTCGTGAGTGTCCTGATCAGGTCGGCGAGGTCTGCTCGGGCGACGACAATCCAGGTGATCGTCGTTGCCGCGGCGACTGCCATCCCGAGCAGATGCGAAGTCTCGTGGGCCCCGAACGTCGCCGCAACCAGCGCCAACGCCATGAACGCGAACCGCCAATCGCGCCGGTGTGGCCCGACCTTGGCCAGAACGACGACGATGAAACCCTCGGCCAGACAGCTCCACACCCATGAGAGGTTGTATGCGACGGCGACTCCATCGAGCCCATATGCGGAGAGCAATAGGTGGACGCCGACGTACTTGATACCGAGATTCACCAGGCAGATAAAGAGCCAGGCACGGTAGTAACCGAGTGGCAGAAGTGCCGCGCCCGCCGACCAGGCGATTACCTTCACGACGTTCCCCGCCATCTGGATCGAGAGCGGGTCCGTGGCTGCGCGGAACCTGTCCGAATAGAGCAAGACCACGATGGGTTCGCCAAAGGCGACCATCACGAGCAAGAGCGGCACCGTGACCGCGAGGATCACGCGAAGCCCGTGACCGACCTCGTCCGACGCCTCTTTTCGTCGGCCGGCGCTCAGAAGCTCGGTCAACCTGGGGAAGAGATAGAAGGAGGTCGAACCGATAAGCACCTCGAGGTAGGTGTCCGAAATCGCCGCCACCGGCTGGTAGATGCCATTCTGATCGATCCCCAGGACGTGCACGATGTCGCTCCGGATGAGCAGGGTCACCAGCGTGCTGGCGATCGAGACCACGACGCTGGCCAGTCCGAGTTGCAGGACGGGGTGGAGCGCCGGCCAGTTGAATTCGAGGCGGCGTCGCCACCGCCGGCCCCGCACCACCCATGGTTCTCGGACGAAGAAGATGCCGAGCTGCACGACGGCCACGATGGCGCCCGCGATGACCGCTCCGGTGAGCCCGAAGGTGACGATGAGGGCAACCGTGACGATGAGCGAGATGATGGTCGTGGCGATGCTCGCTCTTGCCAGGGAGCCGATCCGAACGAAGCCCTGCAGCACGCCGGCATATGAGCCCGCCAGCACGCTCAAGGGTATGGCGATCGCCGACAAGGCGATGAGCGGGGCGTACTGAGGGTCCCCCATGACCAGCCCCGAAACCTCCTTGGCAAGGATCACCGTCACCACGAGGATCAGAAGACCGATGGCCGGGGGGATGAGGAAGCTGTAGCGGATCAGCCAGTCCACTCGTTCGTCCTGGCCCTTGGCCCGCGCGGCAGCAATGGCTCGGGTCGACCCCTGGCCAGAGAAGGCCGTGGCAGCCGTGCTCACGAACGTGTTGTATATGCCGATGTTGGCCAGCACTCCGACGCCGTTCGGCCCCAGGAGGACCGCCACCAACTTGGAGCGGAGGAGCCCGATCACCATCCCCGTGGCGGAGGCGATCAGCGTCAGGGCCGAGGCGGTGATGAGCGCCCCGCTCGCACCGCTCTCCACCTGGTTGGCGGTGACCGCGACGTCAGTCTCCGTCGGAAGTCCTGGCAGGGCCCCCACGGGGACAGACGAGGCATCCGGCAAGGCCGGCCCGCCAGCTCCATTCTTGTCGGCTTCTCCCCCGGCCGGACCGTCTGGCGGTGCCGTCTCGGGACCGACGCTCGAGATCCCTATGACGAAACGCTCCGGCTCTGTTCGTACCAGCGAATGGTCTGAGCCAGGCCTTCCTCGAACGAAGTGGCCGCGGCGAAGCCGAAGCGCGCCTGCGCGCGGCTCGTATCCAGCGCCCGTCGCGGTTGGCCGTCGGGCTTTGAGGAATCCCAGTTGATCTTGCCCTCGAAACCCGTCAGGCGCGCAATCTGCTCGGCCAGGGCGCGGATTGTTATCTCGCGCCCGGCCCCCAGGTTTACCGGTTCGGAGTCGTTGTACATCTCGGCAGCGAGGACGATCCCCTCGGCGGCGTCGGCGACATAAAGGAACTCTCGAGAAGCCGAACCCGTGCCCCAGGCGTCGATTTGGTCCATTCCGGCATCTCGGGCCTCCACGCACTTGCGGATCAAGGCCGGGATGACATGCGATGTGGCCGGGTCTATCTTGTCGCCCGGGCCGTACAAGTTCACCGCGACGAGGTGGATGGAGTTGAACCCATACTGGGTGAGATAGGCCTGTCCCTGGACGAGCAGCATCTTCTTGGCCAGCCCATACGGTGCGTTCGTCTCCTCCGGGTAGCCGTTCCAGAAGTCGTCTTCCCGGAACGGGACGGCGGTGAACTTCGGGTACGAGCAGACCGTCCCGAGGGTCACGAACTTGTCGATGCCGCGAAGGCGCGACTGTTCGATGAGCTGAATGCCCATCATGGCGTTGTCGTAGAACATTCGGCCGGGGGCTGCTCGATTGGCTCCGATCCCACCCGATAGCGCAGCAAGGTGGATCACGATGTTCGGCTGGCCGGCGCTGAGCGCCTCCGCCACGCCGGACGCGGTTCGAAGGTCGAAGTCGTTGGATCGGGGGACGAAGATCTGTTCGGCGCCGTGCGCGGCCAAGACCCGGACGACGTGCTGCCCGAGGAAGCCGGCTCCACCCGTGACCATAACCCGGCGGCTCGCCCAGAAACCGCTCACGCCGTAGCTTCCATGACCGAACGGACCACACGGCCGACGTGTTCGACATCCTCGGATGTCAGGCGCTGGTGGCTGCCGAGGTAGAAGCCGTTCTCCAGGGCCCATTCGGCGACCGGGAAGGTCCCTGGACCGTAAGCGAACACGTCCTTGTAGCACGTCTGACCGAGGATCGGGAGGAGGAAGCGCGTCTCGACGCCGGCCCGTTCGAGGGCTACGACCAGACGGTCCCGCAGCCCGGCCTGCCTGCACACTATCGGGTACATCATGAATGCGTGCTCGTTGCCGGGAGCCGTCGTGGGCAGTTGCAGCAGCGGGTGGGCCAGCGCGGCGGTGAGTTCGGCGGCGATCGTCCGGCGGGCCTTCAGCATCTCCTCGTGCCGTTCGAGCTGGCCGATGCCGAGCGCCGCTTCCATCTCTGTCGCGCGGTAACTCTGTCCGATCGAGACAAAGTCGTAGCGGCTGTACACGATCCGGACAAGCTCGTCGTCGTCCACGCCGAGGTCGTCGTCGATCTGCAGATAGAGCGGGTTACGCCCGTGATTCATCAAGCTCCGAAAGCGGGTCGCGTTCTCCGGATCGTCGGTGAGCGCCAGACCTCCGACGCCCGTAGTGACGAGGTGTGCCATGTAAGTTGAGAAGCAGGCAATGTCGCCGAACGATCCGACGGGCCGGCCGCGATGGGTCACGAAGGCCGCTTCGCACGAATCTTCGATGACACGGAGCCCGTGCCTCACAGCGACCTCCATCACGCGTGTCATGTCTGCCGACTGGCCGAAGAGGTGCACCGGAATGACGGCCACAGTGCGCGGCGTGATCGCGGCCTCGACCTTGTCTGGGTCGATCGTGTACGTCAGGGGGTCGATGTCCACGAGCACGGGCCGAAGGCCGTTGAACAGGACGACGTTGACGGTCGCGACGAAAGTCATCGCCGGAACGATGACTTCGGACCCTTCAAGCCAGCCGTACCGCTCCTTGAGCGCCTGCAAGGCGAGCTGGAGAGCCCCCGTGCCGCTGTTGCACATCGCCGCGAACCGGCGTCGGTGCAAGTCAGCGAAGCGCCGCTCGAACTCGGCCATCATAGGTCCGGCGGAGAGGCGGCCCGTCGAGAGGACCTGGCTCACCCGCGCGATGTCGCGCTCGTCGATGTCAGCCGTCCCGATGCCGACGTTACGCACCGAGCTCTCAGTCATGGCAGAGGTTGGGATCTAGGCCGGCCTCGGCGAGATCCGCGCGGACCATGATCCTGACGAGGTCGCGGAAGCGGGTCCTAGGCTGCCAGCCGACTGCCAGTCGCGCCTTGGAGGAGTCGCCGCACAGCTCGTCGACTTCGGTCGGCCGGAAGTAGCCGGGTCGATCTCGACGTGCTCTCTCCGGTCGAGTCCGACGCAAGCGCGAACGCCAGCTCGACGAACTCGCGCACCGTGTGCATCTCGCCGGTGGCGATGACGTAGTCGTCGGGCTCGGGTGCTGGAGCATCAGCCACATCGCCTCGACGTACTCCGGCGCGTAGCCCCAGTCGCGGCGGGCGTCGAGATTGCCCAGGTAGAGCTTCTGCTCGCGGCCGGCGATGATCGCCGCCACGCCGCGCGTGATCTTGCGAGTCACGAAGGTCGCGCCGCGGCGCGGCGACTCGTGGTTGAACAGGATGCCGTTGACGGCGAACAGGCCGTAGGCCTCGCGGTAGTGGACGTCATCCAGTGGGCGAAGACCTTGGAAACGCCGTATGGGCTGCGCGGGTAGAAGGGCGTCGTCTCGTTCTGGGGCGACTCCGAGACCTGCCGAACATCTCCGAGCTACCGGCCTGGTAGAAGCGGATCGGCCAGTCGGCGCAGCGGATGGCCTCCAGCAGCCGCAGGGTGCCCATGCCCGTCGTGTCGCGCGGTGAACTCGGGCATCTCGAAGCTGACTTTGACGTGGCTCTGGGCGCCCAGGTTGTAGACCTCGTCGGGCCGCAGCCGATTCGAGCGTGTGAATCAGCGACGACGAGTCCGTCAGATCGCCGTAGTGGAGGATGCAGGCGCGTCTCGGCGACGTGCGGGTCGTGGTAGAGGTGGTCGATCCGGCCGGTGTTGAACGAGCTGACCGGCGAATGAGGCCGTGGACCTCGTAACCCTTGGCCAGGAGGAGCTCGGCCAGGTACGAGCCGTCCTGGCCGGTGATGCCCGTGATCAGGCGCGGTATTCATCTGCCGGAGTATACCGTCGCGTCTGAGTCCGGGAGGGTCAGCGCCCTTCCCCGTTCAGCATGGCCGGGACCGTGCGGGCGATGATCTTGAGGTCGAGCCAGAAAGACCAGCGGTCGATGTACTCGAGGTCCTTCTCGACCCAGCGGTCGAACTCGGCTTCGCTGCGGGCGCCGATCTGCCAGAAGCCCGTCATGCCGGGTTTCATCGACAGGCGGCGGCGGTGCCAGACGTCGTAGTTCGCCACTTCGCCGGGGAGCGGCGGGCGCGGCCCGACGAGGCTCATCTCCCCGCGGAAGACGTTCCAGAGCTGCGGCAGCTCATCGAGGGAGGTTCGGCGCAGGAACCGGCCGGCTCGGGTCACCCGTGGGTCGTGCTCGGCTTTGAAGGCATGGCCGCGGATGACATTCAGTTGTCGGATGTCGTCGAGCTGCTGCTCCGCCTCCGAACACATGCTGCGGAACTTCACAACCTTGAAGGAGCGCCCATGCAGCCCGACCCTCTCCTGCCTGAAGAGCGCGCCGCCGGGGGCATCGAGCTTGACCCAAACGGCCAGCAGGGCGAACACCGGGGAAAGGATCAGCATCAGGAAGGCGCTGCCGACCAGGTCCATCGTCCGTTTGGCGGCGAGGCCGATGACGCGGTCCGGTCCGCTGACGAGCGAAAGGATCGGCATTCCCTCGATCTCTTCGATCCGGCCGCTGCTCAGGGTTCGCTCCAGCACCGCGACGGGGATCCGGACGATCTTGCCCTCCTCCTCGCACAGGAGAGCGACCTCATCGATGGCCTCCTGTCGGGAGAACGGCAGGCAGATGGCGACCTCGTCGACGACCGTGGAATGGAGGATCGCCACCAGTTGATCGAGCGACCCAAGCACGGGTCGAGTGAGGACCGCGGTGTTGTTCCTGGGCAGGCTCTTGACGTGGCCGATCACTTTGATGCCCAGTTCGTGGTGAGCCTCGACGAGATCCGCGAACTTCTGGGCTCGCTCATTGGCGCCCACGATGAGCATGTAGCGGGTGTTGCGGCCGCTTTCTCGAAGGCTCGACCAGCAGCAGTCGTAGACCGACCCGAGTCGCGAAAGCCAGGGCCGCCAGCGACGGGAACAGATACAGCAGCAGCAGCCGGCTTACGTCGGGGAGCTTGAACACGTAGAGGAACGCGAGCGTCGCTATCGCGAACGTCGCGGTCGCGCGCAGGATGTCCACGGCCTCGCTTCGGAGCGTCCAGCGGGCACGCGAGCGGTACAAGCCCGTGCATCCACAGGGTCCCGATCCACGCCACGGCGAACACGAAGCACCAGGGCCCGCGACGTCGGGCAGGGTGGAGTTGAGCGCGGGGAGGGCTTCCTGCCGGCCGAATCGGAGAACGGACAGCAGCATGGCGAGACAATCGCCAAGCCTCCGTCTGCCAGCATCAGCGTCATACGAAACGCCAACGCGTGCCGTCGGATCATCCCCCAACCTCCTGGCTCCGGTCGACGCGAGAGCGAAATGCCCGCTGTCCCCGGACGGTCCACACATTCACAGAACGGACCGGGCGCGACGAGGGGCGTCCCCGCTCGACGCAGCCTTCGCATTCTACTCGCGCCGCCCAAGAGCGTGAAGTCTGTCCGACGGCCGGATCCGGCTGTGGTACATTCCGTCCACTTCGGACATTGAGAGGGACTTGATGGGGCACCCTGGTGGGAGTTCGACGACAGAATCTCCCCTTCGTGGCGGCATTCCTCTCGTTCGTCTGGCCCGGTCTGGGACAGCTGTATGCAGGCCGGCGACGCCTTGCGGCCGTCTTCGCCGTGCCGGCGCTACTCGTCCTCCTGATCGCGCTGCTCCAGGTGCGGCGAGGGCTGACCGTTCTCGTGGCGAGCTTCCTCGATCCCTCGTTCGCGCTGGCGGCGTTCGTGATCGTGCTGATCTTCGGGGCCTGGCGTGTCGCTGCCGTCGGTCACGCGTTCATCTCGGGCGATCGGACTCGCCTGAAGCGTCGGGGTGAGCTGGCGGCTCTGCTCGTTCTACTGGTAATGGTCCTGGGCGCTCACGGAGTAGGCGCCTTCTACGCGTGGTCCGCCTACGACATGGACACTCACATCTGCACCCCGGGCGGTAACCCCAATCCGCAGCCGAATGCGACCGATGCCGCCGGCTCGCCAATTGTCGCCGCCCCGACGATCGAGCCGGCTCTGACGCCGCCGCCCGGGCAGCACGCGAGTCAGCATCCTCCTGACCGGCGTGGACTCCTACGTCGGGCGAGCCGAACGGCTCAACGACACGCTGATGGTCGTCACGTTCGACACCGCCACGGGCAAGGTCGCAATGGTCAGCGTTCCCCGCGACACCGCCGGGTTCCCTTATTACTGGGGCGGTGACGCCCCGGCGACCATGAAGATCAACTCGCTCGTCACGTATGTCTCCAACGGATGGGTGAAGTCGCCGGACGAACCGATGACGACGCTCGTCAACGAGGTCGGCTACCTCATCGGCATACCCGTCAACTACTACGCCACCCTCGACCTCGCAAGCTTCATGAAGCTCATCGACAAGGTCGGCGGAGTAGACATCAACAACCCCTCGGCCATCAACGACCTCGATTTACGACTGGCTCGACGGCACAGACCTGGGCTTCTACGCTCACGGCCGGCAAGCACCATCTCAACGGCCGTAACGCGCTCGCGTACGTCCGCTCTCGACACGGCGACAACAACAGTGACTGGGCCCGTGCCTCGCGGCAGCAAGAGGTTCTGGTCGCGCTGGAGCACAAGATTGCGAGCCCGGGAAATGCCCTCGCCCTGCCCGGCATCATGCAGCTGGCGGGCTCCATGATTCGCACCAACTACCCGTCATCCCAGGTCGCGAACATGGTCGCCCTGGTCGGCGGCGGTGGATTCCAAGAACATCGCTCAACTCGTGCTTGGGCCGCCCTACAGTCTCAGTAACGCCGCGCCCACCTCCGGCACCTGGACGAGCTGCCTGGAACTCGACAAGGTCGCCGTCAAGTCGGTCGAGCTGTTCGGCAAGGACAGCCGCTACTACGGCAAGACACAGCCGCCGACTTGCGGGGGAGCTGCGCAGGTGACAACCGCCGCGCCCCCGGTCGCCGCCCGGACGACCCCCCGACCGACGGGCACGCAGCCGGCGACCGCGACGGCGACCGCCCGGCCGACGGCCACTCTGCGCGCCACGGCTCGCGCCACGGCTCGCGCCACGGCATCGGCAAAGCCGAGCCCCTCACCATCCGCGACGTCGTCGCCAACGGCAAAGCCGAGCCCCACGGCGACAACCTCCGCCACCGCCTCCGCGGAATCCTCGCCGCCCGATCAGACGGCCGGTCCCAGGTAGGTCCTCGACCTGCGGCCGGCGCCCTCGCCGCTCGGACCCGTGACCGAACCTATAATCCCTGCCATGGCCGATCAGCCGGCGCCGCGTCGCCGTTCCCAACGCCGCGGCGTGCTCCTTGTCGCCATGTACGACGTGCGCGGACTCAATTCCGCCCCCAAGGTCCAGATCAACTTTATTTCGGCCGCCCTGGCGCGGCAGACTCACCTTGAGACGATCTCGGGCGGCCGCCTAGGCCGCGCCGCCGCCGGGCTGCGCTGGCTGGCAGGAGGGGGTCCGCGCCGGGTTGGCGCCGTCTACGTTGAGGCGCCGTCGGCCTCCGTCATGCCCACCGATCTCGCTTTCATGGCCCTGATGCGGCTCCTGCACCGGCCCGTCGGCGTCTACTTTCGGGACGCCTACCAGTTCTACCGCGGCATCTACCCGCGGCGATACCGGCGCCAGATCCTGACCGACTTGATCTGGCGGGTCACCATGCCGATGATGCGGGGCCTGGCCACGCATCGCTTCGTGCCGTCTCAGGGTCTGGCGGACGTGATGCGCCTGCGCAATCCCGTGCTTCTGCCGCCTGGCACCGAGCCCGGCACGCCCGACCTGGGCGCCGGCGCCGAGCCGCTCGTGGCCTACGTCGGCGGAAACGGCTGGGCCGATGGCTTCGATGCCCTGGTTGAGGCGATGGCTATCGTGCGGGCCACGGTTCCGGCCGCGCGGCTGATCGCGATCACGGCGCCGCTCTCGACGGAACGTCTGGCCCAACTTCCCGATTGGGTCGCGATCCGGCAGGCCGGCCGCGCGGAACTCCCGGATCTGCTCCGCGATGCCCGCCTGTGCGTGATCCCGCGACCGATCACCGGCTACACGAACCTTGCGATGCCGCTCAAGCTGTGGGACTACCTGAGCATGGGCAAGCCGGTTGTTGCGACCGAAGCCACCGAGACAGCCAGGATCATCGCCACGAGCGGCGGCGGCATCGTGACGCCGGACACCCCCGCCGGGCTCGCCGCCGGGCTTCTGAGTCTGCTGCAGGATCAGGAGCTGGCAACGCAGATGGCCGGTCGGGCTCGTGCCTTCGCCTGCTCGCCCGGCTCGACGTGGGATGCCCGCGCCGCCACGATCCTCGAAGCCATGCTCGGACCGGCGGCCGCATGACCCCGACCACGTCGCCGGACGGGATCCTGCCTGGCCCGGTCGCGCCGCCAAGCCAGGTCGCGTCGCCGCCGAGCCCGGTCGCGCCACCCGCGGCGGACCCGCTCGCGATCGCCTTTCTCGGCGATCCCAACAGCATCCATATGCGCCGCTGGACGGCGTACCTGGCAGGCAAAGGCCACCACGTCACGCTGATCGTCGGTCAGAACCTGGTCGTCAAACCGGGCCTTGCGCCCGAGATCGCGATCGAGCGGTTCGTGCCCTACACGCGGCGGCCGATCCACCTGTTCGGAGCAATCGTGGCGGGACGTTCGTTCCGAAGGGTGCTCGAGCGGCTGAACCCCGACGTCCTCCATGCCCACTACCTGACCGGCAACGGCTGGCTGTCGTGGCTTTCGGGCTTCCACCCGTACGTGGTGACGGTCTGGGGTTCCGACGTCCTGATCACCGCAAAGGAGAGCTGGCGCGCCCGAGTGCACTCGCGCCTGTCGCTGCGCGCCGCCGACCTCGTGACCGGTACTTCGGACTACATGCTGCATGCCGCGATCGAGGTTGGCGCCAGGCCGAGTCGAACCCGCTTGATCCACTTCGGAGTGGACACGGAACGTTTCACGCCCGGCCCGGACCCGGTCGAGCTGCGGCAGCGGCTGGGCCTCCATGGCCGCCGAGTCATCTTCTCGCCACGGACGATTGCCCCGCTCTACCACCACGAGACCGTGATCGCGGCTCTGGCCAGCCTTCCGCCCGATGTCGTCGTGCTCATGACTCGCCATCTTGCCGACCCGGTCGAGCTTGCCAGGCTCGAGAGCCAGGCGGCGCGGCTGGGCGTGGCGGATCGGATGATCGTGGTCGACTCGGTGGCGCACCCGGACATGCCGGACTTCTACCGCCTGGCCGAAGTGGTGGTCTCGGTCGCCGCAAGCGACGGCGGGCCGATCACGGTCGTCGAGGCGCTCGCGGCCGGCCGCCCGGTCGTCTCAACAGACCTGCCGAGCGTTCGCGAGTGGATCGACGATCTCGACCCGAAGGCGCTCGTGCCCGTGGGAGATGCCGAAGCCACGACCCGGGCGATCCAATACATCCTTGGCCGGGACGCAGCCGAGAAGTCCGAACTGGCCGGCCGGGCTCGGCTCGACGTCGAGGCGCGAGCCGGTGAGCGTGAGAACATGGAGCGCATGGAACAGCTGTACCGGGAACTGGCTGCTCGCCGTCGGGGACGGGCGTAGCCGTGTGCGGCATCGCCGGCGTCTTCGACCTCGAGGGTCGGACAATCCCCGGGCTCGACGACAGGCTCGCCGCGATGAGCCACCTCATCAGCCACCGCGGCCCGGACGGGGAGGGGAGCTGGTGCGCGCCGGCCGACCGCGCCGGTTTCGTGCATCGGCGCCTGGCGATCATCGACCTTGTCTCGGGCGATCAGCCGATGGTCGACGAGGCGGGCAACTGGATCACGTACAACGGCGAGATCTACAACTACATCGAGCTGCGCGAAGAGCTCGGCCCCGAGAACTTCCGGACGACTTCGGACACGGAAGTGATCATGGCCGCCTACCGGCGCTGGGGGACCGATTGTCTGTCGCATCTGCGCGGCATGTTCGCCTTCGCCCTCTGGGATGCCGCCGACGGCTCGCTCTTCTGCGCCCGGGACCGCTTCGGTATGAAGCCGTTCTATTACGCGGTGGTCGACGATCGGCTCTACTTCGCTTCCGAGGCGAAGGCAATCCTGCCCTTCCTGCCCGAGGTGGAGACGGACGTCGAAGGGCTGCGAGACTACCTGGTCTTCCAGTTCTGCCTGGCCGGCAAGACGCTCTTCAAAGGCATCCGCGAAGTCCCCGCGGGCCACAGCCTGCGCGTCCGAAACGGGAAGCTGGAGTTGTCTCGCTACTGGGAGGTCTATTACGACCTGGACTTCAGCCACGACTCGGCCTGGTTCGAAGAACGTCTCCGGGAGTTGATGGCCAATTCGGTCAAGGTCCATCTCCGAGCCGACGTGCCGGTCGGGGCGTACCTGAGCGGCGGGCTCGACTCGAGCATCGTCGCCAGCCTCGCGGTCGAGCAGAACGGGCGAGGCCTGCAGGCATTCCTGGGCAAGTTCGGCGAGGGCCCCGAATACGACGAGAGTCGCTACGCCAGGGCACTGAGCCGGGACAAGGGCATCGACCTGCGCGAGCTTTCGATCACCGTCGACGACTTCGTCGGCAACATCCGCAAGGTCGTCTATCACCTCGACTATCCGGTCGCCGGGCCCGGCGCCTTTCCGCAGTTCATGGTGTCGAAGTTCGCCAAGCTCGATCGGAAGGTGGTCCTGGGCGGTCAGGGCGGCGACGAGCTGTTCGGCGGCTACGCCCGCTACCTGGTCGCCTATCTCGAGCAGTGTCTCAAGGCCGCCATCGACGGGACCATGCACGACGGCAACTTCATCGTCAGCTACGAGTCGATCCTGCCCAACCTGACCGCGTTGCGCCGCTACAAGCCGCTGCTGCAGGAGTTCTGGCGGGAAGGCCTGTTCGAGCCGATGGACGCCCGCTACTTCCGGCTCGTCAACCGCTCGAACGATCTCCGCGACGAGATCCGCTGGGACACGCTCGACGCCTACTCTCCGTTCGAGACTTTCCGCTCGATCTTCAACGCCTCGAACCTCAAAGGTGAGTCGTACTTCGACCGGATGACCCACTTCGACTTCAAGACACTTCTGCCGGCGCTGCTTCAGGTCGAGGACCGGATGAGCATGGCCCACGGGCTGGAGTCGAGGCTGCCGTTCCTCGATCACCCGCTGGTAGAGCTGGCCGCAACGATGCCGCCCGGCGTCAAGTTCGAAGGAGGCCAGCTCAAGCGCGCGCTGAAGGTGGCCTTCGCGCCGATGCTGCCGGCCGAGATCAACGAACGCACCGACAAGATGGGCTTCCCGACGCCGCTGAACGCCTGGGCCAGGGGTGGAGCCCACGAGTTCGTCGTCGACGCGCTGTCGTCGAGCGCCGCACTCTCGCGGCCGTACGTGGACAACGGGCGAGCGCTGGCGGCACTGGCCCAGACAGACGCCTACGGCCGCGGCTTCTGGGGCCTCCTGTCGCTGGAACTGTGGCACCAGGAGTTCCACGACAAGGCGTCCGAGTTCCGATCGCTGCCGACGGCCCTCAAGGAGCGCGGGGCGGCGTGAACGCCCCCATCGAAGTCCCCGAATCCCTGGAAGCCGCCCCCGTCCCGATCGTCGACAACCCGTTCGCACGGCGCGTGTCGGGCGTGTTCGCCACCCAACTCGTTCAGTTCGCCCTCGCCTTTTCGACCTCGATCCTGCTGAGGCGCGTCCTCGAACAAAGCGACCTGGGTGCCTACGTGGCCGCCGCGACGCTGCCGGGGGTGCTTTCGACGTTGGGCATGTTCGGGCTGCCGACGGCCGTCAACTACTTCGCCGGCAGGGGCCACTCGGTGGCGAGTCTCATGAAGGTGGCGTTCGTCTGCACGGCCGCGCTCTCGGGGATCCTGATCGCGATCGTCTGGCTGGCCTTGCCGGGGCTCGAGACGTCCTTCCTGAGCGCCCTGAACGGCCACGATGCCGTTGCCCGGGTCATGCTCCTGAGCCTGCCGCTGAGCGTGCTCACCTCCTTCGGAGGCTCGATCCTTTACGGCCGGCAGGAGGTCCGCGTCTACAACTTCGTCCTGATGGCCCAGGCGGCGGCATCGCTGGTGGCGGCGATCGTCCTGGTCGGAGTGCTGCGCCTCGGCCTGTCGGGCGCGGTCGCGGGCAGTGTGCTGGTCACGAGCCTTACCACCGTTGCCGTGATGGAGACAGTCCGGCGGCTCAAGAACCGGGACCGATCCGGCCGGCCGGCGGGATCTCGGGCGCTGGCGTCCTACGGCTTGCGCATTTACCCCGCGAGCCTGAGCGGCTACTTCAACTATCGCGCCGACACGTACCTGATCCAGGCCCTGCTGTTGAGCCCGGCGAAGGCGCTGGCGCAGTACAGCACCGCAGTGACGATGGCCGAACTCGTGTTCTACGTGCCCAACTCGATCGGGACCATCTTCCTGCCTCGTGTCGCGGGTTCTCGGCCCGAGGATGCGAATCGGATGCTCGGCCGTGTATCGCGCCTGTCGACGCTCATCACCGTCTGCCTGGCCCTGGCGCTCGCACCGACTGCGATCGTCGGCATCCACCTGGTCCTGCCGCGATACGTCGACTGCCTGCCGGCATTTTTCGTCCTGCTGCCGGCGGTGGTGAGCTTGAGCCTGGCCAAGATCATGACCAGCTACATCAGCGGCCGTGGCCGCGCTGGGCTGGTCTCGTCGGCGATCACCGTCGCGCTGGTGCTGAATGTCGCGCTCAACTTGATCCTGATCCCGCGTTTCGGGATCGTGGGCGCCTCACTCGCGTCCGTGGTGTCTTACACGGCCCACGCGGTGATCACGCTCGCCATCGCCAGCCGCCTGTCGGGCCAGTCGCCGCTCTCCCTCTTCGTTCCGGGCCGCGCCGAAGTGGTGTTGTTCTTCACGGGCCTGGAACGCTTGCGCGGCCAGATGCCCCTCATCGGAAAGCATCGTTTCGGAGGTACGAGCTGATGCCGGGCCGGGTCATGGTCGTGGCCTACAACTTCCCGCCGATCGGCGGGACCGGCGTCCAGCGCACTCTGAAATACGTTACGTACCTGCCCCAGTCCGGCTGGCAACCGGTTGTCCTGACCGCCCGAAATCCCGGCACGCTTCCGCGCGATGAAGAGGCCGAGCGCCGGCTCCCCACCGACCTGGTCGTCGAGCGCGCGTTCTCCCCGGAGCCGATCAAGCTGCGTCGTGCGCTCGGCCGAGTCGCCCGGCGGGCCGCGGCCTTGCGGCCGAAGGGAGCAGCGGGCGGCCCGACCCCCGCCGGCGGCGCGAGTAACGCCTCGATGCCTCCACCGACCGCCGTCGGCGAGGCGCGACCGGCGGCTCGACTTCGCGACTACGGCGGTCTGGCGGGCATCTGGGGACGGCTGGAGCGCCTGACCTTCTTTCCCGACCCGGAGGTCGGCTGGGTGCCGTTCGCCGTCCGGCTCGGCCTCGAGGCGCACCGGGAAGCCCCCGTCGACATCGTCTATTCCTCGGCCGGACCGTTCTCCAGCCACCTCGCGGCGGCGCTGATCGCCGTACGCGCCGGCCTGCCCTGGGTGGCCGACTTTCGCGATCCCTGGGTCGGCAACGCCTTCGCCGCCCAGCTTCCCAGCGTTCACGCGGCGCTCCAGATGCAGATAGAGCGGCGCTTTGTCCATCTCGCCGCCCGATCGGTGTTCGCGACCGCCGGCCTGACCGCCGCCTATTCGGCCCGTTATCCCCAGGCGGCCGGCCGCTTCCTGACGATCCCGAACGGCTACGACCGATCCGACCTCGCGCGGATCGTCCCCGAGCCTCCGCCGGTGCCCGACGGATTCCATCTCCTCTTCGCCGGCAGCCTCTACCGACCCGACGAACTCGAGGTTTTTCTGCTGGGAGTCGAACGGCTCCTGAGCCGTCGGCCGGACCTGCGGCAGAAGCTCCGGGTCGATTTCGTTGGGCAGGTCAACGAGATGAACACGGGCATTGCGGCCCAGTTCGAGACGCCCGATCGGCTCGGCGGCGTGGTGGCCTTCGAAGGCTTCATGCCGCGGCCCAGGGTTCTCGCCCGCATGGCAGGCGCCGATGCGCTGCTGCAGCTGATGAGCGACGTGGGCGGCGCCGACGTCTTCGTAGGCGGGAAGCTCCTCGAGTACCTGGCATTCGATCGGCCGATCCTGGCGGTCATGCCGCCCGGGGACGGGCGTGCGCTTGTCGAGCGACTCCCGACCGGCATCGTCTCGGACGTTCGTCCGGACGCCATAGCCGACGCGCTGGAGCGGCTGCTCGATCGGACGCCGGCTCCGGCCCCGTCCGACCCCGCCGGCCAGTTCGATCGCGTCAACCTGGCCCGGCGCCTGGCGCAGGTCCTCGACGAGGTAGTGGCGGAGCGGTAAGGCCGCATCGGCCCGGTCGGGTCCCGGCTCGTGCCGCGCGGTACCGCGCCGCCGCGAGTCCGCCCGCGAGTCGCCGTCGGCCGCGAGTCGGCCCCGCCCCCGCCCCCGCCCCAACGCCGCACCGCCCCGGTCCGGCGAAACGGCGCCGGCCCGCCCTGCCATCATTCCGTGCATGTCGAAACGCCGTTCCGGCGATGCCGCCTCGCAACCGCCGAGGCCGACGCGGCTGCTGCTGGTGACGAACATGTACCCAACCCCGGACCGGCCCGAGGTCGGCCCGTTCGTGGCCCGGCGAGTGGCGTCGCTGCGGTCGAGAGGGGTCGAGGTCGTGGTCGCCGGGCCGACGAGCTATCGGCGCTCGTCGCCGGTCCGGCACCTCCAGATCGCGTGGCGTGCGCTGACCGCGAAAGGTCCGTTCGACGGCGTCGAGGCTCATCCCTTCTATGCGGCCGGGGTGATCGGCCTCGTCGCTGCCCGGCTGCGCGGCAAGCCGCTCGTGGCCTACGCTCACGGAAGCGACGTGGCGGTCCATGCGCCACGCAGCCGAGTCTCGCGATGGCTGGCCGGACGGGTCGCGCGGGGTGCCGGCGCTCTCGTCGCCAACTCGGCCGACACCGCTCGGGCCGCGGAGTGGCTGGGCGTCTCCGCCCAGGTCGTCAGCCCCGGCGTCGACCTCACGGCCTTCCGACCATCACCGGCACCACGCCGGGTCCTTCGCGACGAGCTCGGCCTTCCGGAGGGGCCGGTGGCGCTTTTCGTCGGCTACCTCGCGGAGTACAAAGGCGCGGACGTCTTCGCGGAGGCGCTGGAGATGGCGGCCGAATGGCACGGCGCCGCGATCGGGGACGGGCCGCTCGCGCCGAGCCTGCGGTCGCAACACCCACGAATCCTCTGGCACGGCGCCGTCTCGCCGGCCGACGTTCCCGCCTGGCTCCAGGCCGCCGATGTGGTCGTCGTTCCGTCTCGTCGGGAAGGGCTGGGGCTCGCGGCGGTGGAGGCGCTTGCCTGTGGCACGCCTGTGATTGCATCGAACGTGGGCGGCCTCCCCGAGGTCGTTCGAGACGGCGTGAACGGCCTGCTAATTCCGCCCGGCGACCCGAGGGCGCTGGCCGCGGCGTTGCATAGGTTGCTCGACCCTGAGCTCAGGGCGCGCCTGGGCTCGGCCGGGCCCGCGTCGGTGGCCGGACACGACATCCGGACGGCGGCTGCCGGGATGGCCGAGATATGGGCCGAGCTCGGCGTTCTTGCTTGAGACACCGAGCCCCGCTGCTTATGCGGGGGCGAAGAACGACGACCAGGCCAGCGTCAGAGACAGGAGCACAAGCAGTCCCGTGCCGCTCCAACCGACGATCTGCAGGAACCGGCCGCTGACCAGTGGACCCATGAGCTTCTTGTCGGACGCGAGGAGCATCACGAACACCAGCACGAACGGCAGCAAGAGCGCGTTCACGACCTGAGCCATGAACATGACTTCCACCAGCGGCAGGCCCGGGATCAGGACGAACAACGCGGCGAAGACCACGAAGAAGATCATCAGGCCGTAGAAAGCCGGGGCTTCGCGCACAGCGCCAGTCCACTCCGGTCTCCCAGCCGAATGCTTCGCAGGCCGCGTACGCGCTCGTCAGCGGCACGACGCCGAGGCCGAGGAAAGAGGCCGCCAGCAAGCCGATCGCGAAGAGGACCGTGGCTCCCTGGCCGGCCAACGGCGCCAGCGCTTTGGCGATGTCCGCTACGGCTTCCGGATTGCTCGTATCGATTGCGACGTTGTGAGACCACAGCGCCGAGGCGCATGCGACCACGATGAAAGCCGCGATCAAGTTGGTCAGGAGCGCACCCAGGCCCACGTCGAGCCGCTCGCCGACGAGGTCCTCGGGCCCGAGCCGCTTGTCGGCGCAATAGGATTGGATGAACGCCTGGCCCCACGGCGTGATGGTCGTGCCGACCGTCGCCACGACGGCCAGCCAGTATGCCGCCGAACCTGAGCCGCTCGGGATCAGGAGCGAGGAGGCGGCCTTGCCCCAGTCCGGCTGTGACATCAGGGCGGACGCGAAGTAGGCCAGCGAAACGCCGATGCCTACGGCCACGAACAGGTACTGGACCTTGCCGAAGCTGCCGCGCGTCAGCAGGAGGATCACGACTCCGGCGGCCAGCGGCCGCGCTGATCGCCGGCGGGACGTCGAACAGGCTGAGCGCGGCGGCTGTGCCCGCGAACTCGGCGACGATCGAGCCGACGTTGGCGACGAGCATCGTGATGGTCAGGAAAGTGGCCCACCGCACGCCGAACCGCTCTCGGACGAGTCCGGTGAGTCCCTGGCCCGTCGCCAGACCCAGCCTCGCGCCTACTTCCTGCGTGAAGAAGAGCACGATCTGGCTGGCCAGCAGCACCCACAGCAGCTCGTAGCCGTACTTGACCCCGGCGACGGAGTAAGTGGTGATGCCGCCCGCGTCGTTGTCGGCGAAGCCGCTGACGAGACCCGGACCGAGCACGCCCAGGATCGCGGCGAACCGGATCCGGTGCGGCGGTTTGCGGGCTGACCGCGAAGACGCGCTTGTTCACTTCTCCGAAGCCCCGGCGTCGCGACTGAACAGTCGCGGCAGTCGGCGCTTGGACGGTTGGGGAAGCAGGGTGTCGATGGCGTCGTCGACGGTGACGATGCCCTCGAGACGGCCCTCGGCGTCGACGACCGGGACGGCCAGCAGGTTGTAGCGGGCCACGACCTCGGTGACCTCTTCCTGGCTGGCGTCCGTGCTCGACGGCCACGGGCTCGTCGAACATGAAAGTCGAGATGACGACGTCCGGCTTCGAGCCACGATCAGGTCGCGCAGGGACAGAACGCCGACCAGGCGCTCCTCGGGATCGGTGACATAGACGTAGTAGATCGTCTCCGCGTCGGGTTCGAGCTCGCGCAGCCTGTCGATCGTCTCGGCCGCCGTGAGGGTGGCGGGCACGGCCACGAACTCGGTGGTCATGATGCCGCCGGCGGTCTCCTCGTCGTAGTTCATCAACTCCTGGACTTCGTCCGCCTCGTCCTTCTCCATCAGGCCGAGGATCTCTTCGCGGCTCTCGTCCGAGAGGTCGGCCACCAGGTCGGCGGCCTCGTCGGGGTCCATCTCCTCGAGGATGTCGGCGGCCCGACCCGGCTCGAGGTCTTCCAGGACCTCGACCTGAGTCTCGGGCTCCATCTCGCCGATGGCGTCGGCCGCGGCCTCGTCGTCGAGTGAGGCGATGACGCCGACGCGGTCGCTGCGGGTGAGCTGGTCGATGATCGTGGCCAGGTCGGCCGGATGGAGCTCGGCGAGGCCCTTGTGCGGAACGCGGAGCTTGACGCTCGCGATCGAGCGTTCGACCGGATCGACGTCCTCCCAGTCGATGTAGCGCTCCGGAACGTCACGGTGCATGCCGCGGGCGAGGGTTCGCCACGGCCCTTCGATGCCGAGCCGGCGCAGCAGCGCCGGCCGGCGCCGACGTCGACTGCGACCAGGTGAAGGGCGCCCTCGACTTCGTCCAGGCGCAGGTCGTTGACGCGCACGACTTTGCGACCGTCGATGTCGACGATCTGCTTGTCCATGAGGTCCTGCTTCAGGCGGATCTCGTCGGGGCGCTGGCGGAACTTGCCGATGTCGATCGCCGTGTTGCCGAGCGTGGCTCCGGCGGCGTCGAGCGTCGAGACCGTGTGCCACGGCAGGAAGATCTCGCGGCCGTTGTTCTTCACTACGAGGCCGGTCACGGGCGGATAGCGTCGCCGATGGCGACGATCAGATCGGCGACCTTGCCGATCGACTCGCCCAGGTGGTCGCGCACGGGTCGGCCGATCGCCTGGCTCAGATAGAGCATTTGCCACCTCGACGGAACGTCTTCGGACGGTGTCCGAACGCCCCGTCGGTGGCGCGCGTCCTGAAGTCGCGCGTTCCGCTACAGCCCGGTAAGTCGGGCTATAGGGCGATTCGGACCTGGGTGCGGCTGCCGGCGCGTTGCGCGCCGGGGGTACTGGGTCCGGTCTCCACTGAGGGAGAGATCCTCCGAAAGCGGGTTGGGGCTGGTCGGAAACGCGGGAGCTGCTCGCTCCGGCCGTTCCGGAGTTTAGTCTGCGCGGCCGGGCAGGGTCAACGGGCACGCGGATCCTCCACGCCCCGCGCATTTCCGCCGCGCGTGGTTCTGGCCCAGGCCGTCTGCTCGGCCGCCGGCCTCCGCCTTGCCACCACGACACTCCGAACGCATGTGCTCGAATGGCCTGAGAATCGCCTTCGTTTGGCGCATCCTTCTCGGGTGATCCTGTTGCGACAGTTCAAGTTCCTTCCGCGCTGGCCCGGTCAGCGGCCGCCGCCCATAGAAATGACGTGGTGGCTGCTCGGAATCTCCGTCGCGATATTGCTGGGACAGGCGTTCATCGGGTTCATGGTCGGCCACAGCGGCCCCGTGGATCTGGCCGTCTCGATCGCGACCGCCACGCTCGTCGGTTCGGCCGTTCTCAACGCTCGCGCATCCGGCATGCACGTCGCGCGGCGCCAGGCGGAGGCGGAGAGCTTCAGCCGGATCCTTCGGGCCCTGGCCCGCTCCGTGTCCCCCGACGCGGTCGTCGAAGCGATCGTCCATGAGCTCGGCAAGGCAGCTTCGGCCGACCATGTGGCGGTCGTCAGGATGCGCCCCGGAGAGACCGTCCTCGACGTCACGTTCGTCTCCATGGGCCCCGGCACGCCGACCTCGAATACGGTGATGCCACTGCAGCAACTCGCCCCGGTGGAAACGCGGCGGGTGCGGCCGCTACGCCATCAGCCCGCCGCCAGTTCCCCGCTGTCTGCCGGCGGCAGCACGGCCGGCGCGTCAAGCAATGAGACTCCCGTCTGGCAGGAAGTCCGGCAGCAGCTTGGCCTGTCGGCGCCGAGTCTTCGCAACCGAGGGACCAGGTCGCGCGGCGCGCCGGACGAAGAAGAGGCGAACGCTCAGGAAGTGGCCGACCGGATCGCCTACCGCCTGCGGGACGTGTATGGGTTGCGCAACACGCTGGCCGCGCCGCTCCAGGTCGACGAGGCCATCGTCGGCGCCATAATCCTGTCCCGCCGAACGGACGAAAGCTGGCCCGATGCAACGGGCCGTCTGCTCCGCAGCGCCGCCAGCGAGACTTCGGCTGCACTCGTCCGGGTCTATTCCATACAAGCCGTCGAGGCGGAGGCGCGAACCGACCAGCTGACCCAGCTGCCCAACCGGCGCTACTTCGACGAGTACTGCACGCTTCTGGCCAGCCGCCGGCGAACCTCCGACCGGGTCGCCATCCTGGCCGTCGACGTCGACCACTTCAAGCGCATCAACGATCTCTACGGCCACCCGGTCGGGGACCAGGTCCTGCGCGCCATCGCCAACGCGATCCAGGTTTCCGTCCGCGACGAGGACGTGCCCGCCCGCTACGGCGGCGAGGAATTCGTCGTGCTGCTGCGGAACCCCGCGCCGGGCGTCGCCCTCGAGATCGGCGAGCGGATCAGGCAGACGGTGCGCGAACTCGACCTGTCGCATTCCGGAGTGCTCGAGCGAGTCACCGTCTCGGTGGGCGTGGCGGCCGGCAATGCTGCCGGCGAGCCCATCAGCGCCATCGTCGAGCGTGCGGACCGCGCCCTCTACGCTGCCAAGCGCGGCGGCCGGGACCGGGTCGTCCCGACCTGACGCCGGCGATCGGAGCCGGATAGGCCCGACAGCCGGTCCGGGCAGAGAGCGCCGATTCGGCCCCGGCTAACATTCGGCCATGGCGGTTGAACAGTCCGGCGAAGCGTTGCTGCTGTCCAACGGCGAGCTGGCGCGGATCTTCCACGAGATCGGGGACATGCTCGAGGTCAAGGGCGAGCTGGTCTTCAAGACCGTCGCTTACCACAAGGCCGCCGACGCGATCGCCCATTCGCCGATCGAAGTCTCGCGTGCCTATCGCGACGGCCGCCCGCCGCGGATCCCCGGAGTAGGGGAGGCTATCGCCAAGAAGATCGAGGAGCTCGCGCGGACCGGCCGGCTGGCTTACTACGACAACCTCCGCGGTCGAAGTGCCGCCGAGCCTCGTCGCCCTGCTGGCGATCCCCGGCGTCGGGCCGCGAACCGTCAAGCAGCTGCACGAGGAACTCAGGGTCGACAACCTCGAAGACCTGCGTCGCGCCGCCGAGGCCGGGTTGCTGCGCGGTCGCTGCAAGGGCATGTCCGAGAAGACCGAGGAGCAGATTCTGGCGGGCATCGCAGCGCTCGAGACCCGCCAGGAGCGGATGCGGTTGGGCCAGGCGGAGGCACTCGTCGAGACGCTGACTGGTGGAGCTTGCTGACGTGCCCGGGGTTGCTCTCGATCCAGCCGGCCGGCTCCTTCCGGCGGCGACGCGAGACGATCGGCGACCTGGACCTGCTGGCCGAGACCGACGCTCCGCTCGAGCTGGTCGAACGGTTCACGAACCTTGGCTCCGTCGACAGTCGTCCTTGCCAACGGGCCTGCACAAGGCTGCGGTGAGGCTGCTGCGCGGTCCGCAGGTCGACCTGATGATCATGCCGCCCGGTCAGGCGGGCGCGTATCTGATCCACTTCACGGGCTCGAAGGAGCACAACGTCCGGCTGCGCGGAATGGCCCGCGACCGTGGCTGGAGCCTGTCCGAGAAGGGCTTACCTCCGGCTCGGCGACGACGGCGAACCGCTCGGCCGGGCGAGGCCGCGGAGCTGCGAACCTTCGCTACCGAGGCGGAGGCCTACGGCTTCCTGGGCTTGCCGTTCATCGAGCCCGAGCTGCGCGAGGACCGTGGGCGAGATCGAGGCCGCGCTGGCCGGGACGCTGCCGACCCTCATTCGCGCAAGGCGACCTCCGCGGCGACTGCCACAGCCACTCCGACTGGTCCGACGGCGTGCACACGATCGAGCAGATGGCCGAGGCGGCCCGACGGCGGGGCTACTCGTACCTCGTCGCTGACCGACCACTCCATGAGCCTGGCCATCGCCCGCGGGCTCGATCTCGAGCGCGTCGCCATGCAGCGGCCGATCGTCGCCGCGCTCAACGAGCGATTCGCCGCTGAGGAACGGGCCGGCGACGGCGCCGCCCGAAACCCCGCCGGATGGCTTCCGCCTGCTCCACGGCTGCGAGCTGGAAATCCGAGCCGACGCCACGCTCGACTATCCCGACGAGCTCCTGGCCCGCTACGACCTGGTCGTCGCCTCCGTCCACGTCTCGCGCCGCCAGACGCGGGACCAGCTCACGGCCCGAACCCTGGCCGCGATCCGCAACCCCAATGTCGACGTGATCGCGCATCCCGCCGGCCGCTACATCGGCGGCCGCGACGACCTCGACCTCGAATGGGACGAGATCTACCGCCGAGGCCGCTCGAACGGGCACGGCACTCGAAATGAACGGCTCGGACGAGCGGCTCGACCTGTCGGACGTCCGAGCCCGGCGGGCGGCCGAGTTCGGCTGCGTTCTCACGATCGACTCGGACGCTCACCGGATCGAAGAGCTGGACAACGTCCGCTGGGGGACGGCGATGGCCCGTCGCGCCTGGCTCGAGCCGCGGCAGGTGCTGAACACGAGGTCGCGCGCGGATCTGCTGGCCTGGGTGGCGGGGAAGCCGGATCGGATCGCGGCCGGATAGTACGGGGCGCGGCCGCCGGCACAGGAGTGCGCCGCCGGCGGCGACCCGGCGCGCCGGCGGCTCCCGGCTGCGGCGCCGGTTGCGTACCATGCCCGAATGCATCAAGAGCGGAACGGGGCTCGGGAGCTGGGGCTGGTAACCGCCACGCTCGCGGTTTGCGTCCACTTTGTCGATGGCCCGCCGCTCTGGATCGCGACGGCCCTCTTGATCGCGGCGGTCGTCGCCGCGGTCACCCACCTCCGCGGCGAATGGCGCCCGTGGCGAGTTTCGCCCGAGCGACTCGTGCTGCCCGGTCTCGCCGCCTTCGGCGTCGCCGGCATTGCCCATCTTTTTGCCCCGGTTCCCTGGCTTGCCCTCGTGTTCATCGGCGCCTGGCTTCTCATCACCTGGGTGGTCGACCTGGAAACGGCGACCTCGGGAGCGGTAGCGGCGACCCCGGGAGCCGCAGCGGCAGAGTCGATCGGTCCCGGCGACGACCACTCGCGGCCGTTTGAGGTCCGGGTCGGGACGCTGGGCATCGCCTTCCTGGCGTTTGCGGCGGTCGGCGGCTTCGTGCCGGGGGGCCTCGCCGGCGACGGCAGGACGCTCACCGCGGTGGCCCTCGTGGCCACGATCGCGCTGGACGTGGTAATCGGCGGCCTGGCGGGCTACCGCATCGCGGCCTTGCGTGTCCAGACCTGGCGTGAAGGCGTGGTCGCCATGTACCAGTACGCGGTCGCCTCGGGCCACATCGGTGGCTTCCTGCGGGTTCTGGCGCTGCCAAGACTCTTCGGCCCGGCCCTGTTGACCCTGCTGCTGTATCTCGTGACCGGGTTCCGCGAATCGCCGACGCCGATTCGGCGCAGCCGCCGCCTGATCGAGGAATCCGGCCTGCTGGTCCTGGCCGGCGGCGCGGCGGTCGTCTGGGGCTTGCTCGCGAAGTAGCCGAGTCGCCCACCAGGAGCCAGGCCGCAAGCCCCGGAGCCCACGCCGGTGCGGCCGATCTCGGTCGTTGACATCGATCCCGCCGCCTGGCGTTTGACAGGTCCGGCGCCGGATGCTAGAAAGCTAGTCCCGGCGGGAGCTCCCGTCAGTACTTGCATGCCTTCCGCGGGACGGGCAGTCAAGCTCGCTCGCAGCACAATCGCCCGGCGCAGATGACGAAAGGATCCATCCTTGGCATTCCCCGAGATCGAAAAGGGCACCGGCGGAAACTCCGTTCGGATCAAGCGCCAGCTGATGGACCAGGCGATCGCCCAGGCGTCCGATGGGCATTGGACCGAGGCGGCCGAGACCAACCGCAAGATTCTCGAGATGGCGCCGGACGCCGAAGCGGAGAACCGCCTGGCCAAGGCCATGTGGGAGCTCGGAGAGCTGGGAGTGGCGCGCGAGCACTACCAGGTCGCCCTGGCCCTCGACCCGACCAACCGCATCGCCGAGCGCAACATTGAGCGGCTCCGCGTGCTGATGAGCGAGGCCGGGGATAGGACGGCGGCGCCCGAGAAGGCAACGAAGGCACCCGTCGCGATCTTCGTCGAGGAGACCGGCAAGACTGGCTTCGCGATGCTCACCGATCTTGCGTCGCCCCGGACGCTCGCCCACGTCAACCCCGGCGATGCGGTCGAACTCGTCCCCGAAGGGAATCGGCTGTACTCCGTGGCCAACGGCACGCGGATCGGCGTCGTGGAACCGCGAGTGGCGGCCCGCCTGCTGAAGCTCCTGGCCGAGGGCAACAAGTACTCGGCCGGCGTCACGTCCCTCGGCGACAGGGACGTCCGAATCGTGATCCGGGAGATATTCCAGGACCCGCGCAACTACGGCAAGGTCAGCTTCCCGACCGCCGCCCGCTCCTCCGACCTGCGGCCCTACACCAAGGGCACGCTCCTCCGCGAGGAGGAATTCATGGAAGAGGACCTCGAGGACGACGAGGAAGACGAGGAAATCGAAGACCTCGACCGAGTCCTGCCGGCTCAGGTCACCGGCGACGAGGCGTTCGAAGAAGAGCCCGACGAACTCGAAGAGCCGTAACTGAAAATCTTCGCCACAGCGGCGAAGTTGGCCGACCCGTCTGTCACAATTGGGACATGGTCTGGCGCGACGACACTCACCGCGCCGAGCGGAGCGAAAACATTCCATTCATGACCGTCTTCGAGCGGCTGGGCACGCCGCCGTCGACGGTTGATGTCGTTGCCGCCATAGAGGCCTGGTCGAAGCCCGGCGAGATCGTCCTGGACGTGGCCGGGCGCGGCGGCTGGATCGCCCGCGCAGCGATCGCGGAACAGCGCCGTGTCGCCGATCTGGAATCGATGTCCCTGACGCGCCTTCTGGCCGACGTCGCACTCCGGCCGCCGGATGTCCGCCAGCTCGAAGCCGCCGCCCATACCATCGGGGCGGGGCCGATGGGCGGCTCCTCGGTCAAGCGGACGATCGACGCCCTCTTCGCCAGCACGTGCCCAAATTGCGGGCGCACCGTTGCGCTAGATAGCCTGGTCTGGGAGACCACGGGCGGCACGACCCGGGCCGTGCGCCGGGAGTACCGCTGCCCAACCTGCGACGACCAGATCGGCGGCCGCGAGCTGCGCCACGCCGACGCCGAGCAGGGCGATCTGGATCTCTCGATTGCGATCGAGCCTCGAGGTCCGGTCTGGGACTCCCTGCGCAAGCGTTTCCCGGTTCCGCCGCCCGATCATCCGCTGCCGGACCAGCTGCTGGCCCTCCACAGTCCCCGACAGCTGGTCGGCCTCCAGGCCATCCTGGAACGCATCGAAGCGGAAGCCGGGCCGTCACCGATCGTTTCGGCCCTGCGCCTCGCATTTCTGCAGACGGTCATGGTCGCCGGACGACTGAACTCGAACCCCGGCCGAGTGGCGCCGGTCCACATCTCGCGGGGCACCCTCCGGCCGCCATCGGGCCGGCGGTGGCGCGAACGGAACCCGTGGCTGGCGTTCGAGGAAGCGATCAGACACGTTCGCGGCTTGGTTCAGGACCTCGAGTCCGGCCCGACTCGGGGCGCGGCGGCGAGGCTCGGCGCCGACCTGGTGGCCCTCGAGGAAGGCACATCGAACGTCACCGTTGCGGAGCTCGGCCAGAGCTCGCTGCGCCGGCTCGCTCTCCACGGCGAGCGAGTTTCGCGATCAGGGGCACCGTCTCGTATCCGCCTGCTGCTGTGCCAGTCGCCGCTGGCCTGGACGCCCGACAGGCTCGCGACCGCCTATCACGCCACCGCCTGGGTTCTGGGTGCGGGAGCGGCCTCGAATCTGCCCTTCGAGGCCCTGTTCGGGCCGCCGCTGCGGCATTCCGACCCCGGTCAGACCGGCCCGAACCCGGACACCGATCAACTGGCGCGCTCGCTGGCCCGATCGTTGGCCGTGGCGGCCCCGGCGCTCGCCCAGAGCGGGCGCGCCGTCGTCTTGCTCGACACTGCGGAGCCGGAGGCGCTCACCGCGGCAGCTCTCGGCGGCGCCGCCGCCGGCTACCGCCTCGTGGAGGCTCGTCTGCACCGCGGCGACGACGCCAGCCCCGCGGTTGCCGTGTTCGTGCCCCCGACCGGCGTCATGGCGCCCGGGCCGCGGACGCGCGCCAACAGGCCTCTGCCGCCGATCACGGGCGGCGCCGGCGACCCCGGCACAATCCCGGGGCTCGGAGTCTTCAGCGGTCCCCAGAAGCTCGACGAGGGTCCGTTCCGCGAGTCGGCCGCAAGCCAGGTCGTGACAGAGACGGCCGTCGAGCTGCTCAAGGCCCGCGGCGAGCCCGGCTCGTTCGAACATCTCTTCGGCGATCTGCTGGTCGGCCTCGATCGATCGGGGCAGCTCGCGCGCCTTGCCCGCCACTACCGGCCGCGCCATCCCGAGGGCGGCTGGGATGCCTGGCTGAACGAACCCGTGCCTCTGGCCCGCGCTCCCGAGGCCCGCCCGACAAAGCCATCGATCGAGATCGTCGCCGACGGCGCGGCCGACCCTACGATTTCGCCGGCCGCCGAGCCGACGATATCCGCTCCTACGGGGGCGGCCGCCGACCCAGTGGCCCAGCTCGTGGAGTAGTCCGCACCGAGCTTGCCCGCGCGACGAACCGACGAGTCAAGGAGATCGAACCCGGACACTACTGGCTCGCCTCCGACGAGGACCGGACCGGCATCGCGCCGCCGCTCGCCGACAGAGTCGAGTGGGCGGTCTTCGGGCTCCTGTCATCGGCCCGGTCGCTGCCGGAAACGACGGTTCTCGACCGCACCGCGGGGATCTTCCCGGGCAACGAAGCCCCCGACGGCGCCCTCCTGAGCGCATGCATCCAGAGCTACAGCGCCCCCGAGAGCACGCCACAGGCCATCGTCTGCTCTGATCGCCTCGAGGCGCGCTCGGCCGGCCACGACGCCATGATCGCGACCCTTGCCGAACTCGGCCACGAGCTCGGGCTGCGTGTCTGGATCGGGAAACGCCAGCAAACGCGCCGGCTGGGCGGGCGGCAGCTCGGAGCGTGGCTGGACCAGGAAGAGCTCGAAGTCCATCTGCCGCTCCTGGCCTGGGCCCCCGAAGGAGAGCTCGATCGCGTCGACTGCATCTGGTACGTCCGCCACAAGGCGACGTTCCTGTTCGAAGTCGAATGGACGGCCATGCTGGGTGATCCGGTGCTGAATCACCACGCTCGCTATCCGGCTGACGAGAAGATAGTTCGCTTTCTGGTGATCCCGCCCGAGCGCACGGAACTGGTCAGATTCAAGCTCGGTCGGTCGGCGCTTCTGCGCAAGGCTCTCACCGACGGCAACTGGCACATCCTGAAGTGGAACCACCTGCTGTCCTTCGCCGCTCGCAAGGAGCCCGAGCCGTCGCTGGCCGGCCTGGAGCCCTATCTCGGGCTCGACCCCGCGGCGGAGACCATCGGGCAGCAGCTGCCGTTGTTCGAGGGCTCGTCCAGCCCGACATAACCTGCGGAAACCGTGAGGGAGGTATCCGGTGAGCGATACATCGACATCCGCCGACGCGGTAAACACCCTGAGCGACCGCTTCTGGGAGGGGTTCCTCGACCTCTCGCCGATATCGGCGACTCTGCTGGGCTATGAACGCGGCGCCGATCGTCTCGACGACCCGGGCCCGTCCGGCCGGGATCGCGCCCATGCCCTGTACGCCGAAACGCTCGAGACAGCGGAGGCAATCGATCGTTCGACCACGGATGGCGCCCTGCCGCCGGAAGATCGGATAACGCTGGACGTCCTGCGCGTCATTTGCGGGATCGAACTCGAGCAGCAGGACCAGCGTATCGACCGGCTCAAGGCTGTTGACCAGATGGATGGCCCCCAGACGATCCTGCCGATGCTGGCCGCGTTCCAGAAGACTGAGACACCCGAGCAGTTAGACGCCTTCATGGCCCGCCTGGCTGCCTACCCGCGTTTCATGGCGTCCTATTCGGAGCTGGTCGGGGAGGGGCTGGCGTCCGGTTTGACGGCGGCCAGGATCGTGACGGATCGCGTCGTCGGGCAGCTCGAAAGGCTGTCGGCCGTGCCGGACGCCGAGTCCCCGGTCGTGCAGGCACTCTCGCTGCCGGGGGAAGCGGATCGCGAGCGGCTGATCGCCGCCGTCGGCAAATACGTCCGGCCGGCCAACGCCGCCTTCCTCGACGCGCTCAAGGGCGAGTACCAGGCCGCCTCCCGAGAGGAACCGGGCCTGTGGTCCGCGCCGCACGGCGAGCAGCTCTATCGAACCCAGATCCGGGCCTGGACCTCTATCGATGCGGATCCTGCGGACCTGCACCGGATCGGCGAGGAGGAGCTCGTCCGGATCGAGGGCGAGCGCCGCGAAATCGCCCGCTCCCTGGGTTTCGGCGACGACACCCGGCTCGCCAGGGAAACCCTCGGGCGCGCCCCGGGAGCAATCCCGGCCTCCACCGACGAACTCGTCGGCCGGGCCCGCGGCCAGATCGAGCGCGCTCTCGCGGCCGCGCCCGGCTACTTCGGCCGGCTGCCACGGACTCGCTGCGAAGTCCGGCCCGTGGAGCCCTACAAGGAAGTGGACGCTCCTGCGGCCTACTACTTCCCGCCGGCCGCGGACGGCAGCCAGCCCGGCGTCTATTACGTCAACACGTACGACCTGGCGAATCGGAATTGCATCGGGCTGGCCAGCACGAGCTTCCATGAGGCCGTGCCCGGACACCACTTCCAGCTGGCGCTCGAGACGGAGCATCCCAGCCTGAACACCTTCCGCCGCCTGGGTTCGCGCGGAGCGGGCATGGCCTACATAGAGGGCTGGGGACTCTATTCGGAGCGGCTGGCGGATGAGATGGGGTTGTACCTGAGTCCGGCCGAGCGCTTCGGCATGCTCGACGGGCAAGCTCTGCGCGCTGCCCGGTTGATCGTGGACACCGGTATCCACGCTTTCCGGTGGTCACGCGAGCGTTCCGTAGCCAGCTTGATGGACGCCGGCATCCTCAGGACCGACGCCGAAATCGAAACCGATCGCTACATCTGCCTGCCGGCCCAGGCGCTGACGTACAAGGTTGGACAGCGCGAGATCGAGCGGCTCCGGGCAGAGGCGGAGGCCGGCCTGGGCGGCGCCTTCGATCTGAAGGCCTTCCACGACGCCGTGCTGGGCCACGGCACGCTGCCGCTCGCCACACTGGCGGCGGGGCTGCCGCGCTGGCTCGGTTATCGCGCGGCCGGCGCCTGATCTGCAGCCTCGTTCAGCCGAGCTCGCCGAGCGCCTCGACGAGCCTGTCGATCTCTTCGGGTTCGTTGTAGTGGGTCAGGCCGACCCGAACCATGCCGCCGGATTCGGCCAGCCCAAGGGCGCGGATCAGCTCGTAGGCGTAGTAGTCGCCGTCCCAGACGGCAATTCCGCGGCGCCCGAGATGAGCGGCGATTTCGCGAGGTGAGTGCCCATCGAGAGTGAAGGCGAACGTCGGGACGCGTTCCTCGAGGCGGGCGGGGTCCAGGATTCCCCGCATATGCAGGCCGGGCACGCTGCTCAGGGCGCCGAGAGCTCGCAGCGCCAGCCCGCGCTCGGTTTCGCGAATGACGTACATCGCGGCGGTCAGGCGTTCACGGCGCGTCGCCGCCTCGGCGGCTCCGCCGAAGTTGCGCCCGAGCCACTCGAGGTAGTCGAACGTGCCCGTTAGTCCGGCCAGGGCCTCGCCGGACTGGGTTCCGGTTTCCCATTTTCCCGAGCCGCCGTCCGCGGCCGGGCGAACCTTGTAGGCCGCGAGCCGCTCCATGTGTTCACGGCGGCCGTACAGCATGCCCAGATGCGGCCCGAAGAACTTGTAGGGAGAGCAGACGAGGAAGTCCGTGTCGAGCGCGACGACGTCCAGCGGCAGGTGGGGCGCGGCGTGGACCGCGTCGACGTAGACCAGCGCGCCTGCCGCGTGCGCCAGTTCGATTACGCGCCGGATCGGGTTGATCGTTCCGACCGCATTCGAGGCGAGGCCGACCGCCACCAGCCGAGTTCGCGGCCCGATAGACCGGGCGAGCCCATCGAGGTCCAGGGTGCAGTCGGCCCTTCGGACGTCCGTCCAGCGGATGACGGCGCCCCGTTCCTCCTGGAGGGCCAGCCATGGCGCGACGTTGGCGTCGTGGTCCAGCCGCGTGACCACGATCTCGTCACCGGCCCGGAGCGTCCTGCCGATCGCCCGGCTGAATGCGAAGGTCAGCGTCGTCATGTTCGGGCCGAACACGATCTCCGACGAGTCGCCTGCGCCCAGGAAATCGGCGCCGGCCGCATGCGCTTCGGCCAGGACCGCGTCGCTTTCCTCGCTGGTCGGAAAAGCTCCTTCGTGGTTCGCGTTCGAGCTGCCGAGGTAACGGGTCATTGCCTCGATGGTCTGGCGCGGGACCTGCGTGCCGCCGGGGCCGTCGAGATAGACATACGACCGGTCGCCGTGCATCCGCCACAGGGCAGGGAACTCGGCCCTCACTCGGCGCCGCTGGGCCTCGGATAGGGCGGCCGCGCCGCCCCGGCCGGTCTCATCCAGATTCGCAACAGAGCTAGTGCTTGAGGTCTTGCTCGACGCTTCCTGATGCAACAAATGCTCCAAATGTTCCGGGAGGTGGTACCCATGGGATCTTACCCCCGCCCAATGGGGCAGTACCTGTAATGCGCTTGCAACACGGCCGACTGGCGCTGCGACGTGGGCTTGACGGCCCAGAGGCCTTACTTATCGCCTCGGAGGAGGCCAAAACTGGAGGACCGCAGGCACAACTGCTCGGGCTTGACTAATCCTTAGTAACTATGTCAGCATTACTTTCAGTTCCACAGCGCGAGACACAAACAAGCACCGCCAGAGCCCAGGTCGGCACGGCTGACGGCTCGGGGGCTTCGGTCAAATAGGCAAGCGCCGCTTCCAGTTCGGGCAAGAAGCGACGAGGTCTGAAGATTGCGGCTGAGCAATCGCGCGTCCCATTTGCACCAAGCCCGGGAGGAGTAGGGTCATGTTGGATGGCAATGCTGTACGGTCGGTTGATCGCGCGGCTTCGCTCCTGATCGCTTTGGGGGAGTCGGACGGAGAGGCCGGGGTCACCGAACTTGCCCGTCGTCTGGGACTCCACAAGTCCACCGCTTCACGCCTGCTTGCCACGCTCCAGAAGCGCGGCCTGGTTCAACAGGATGACGACTCGGGCAAGTACCGGTTGGGACTCGCCGTGGTCCGCCTGGGGGGCCATGCAGAGAAGACCCTGGATCTGCGATCGATCGCGATGCCGGAGCTTGAGGGCGTTGCCCGCTCCGTGAAGGAGACGACGACCCTCGGCGTTCTCGAGGGTGACAGCGTCGTAACCATCGCCTGGTCCGATGCCTCGGGCATGGGGCACGACCGCACCGGCCGGAATCTGCCGCTTCACGCAACCGCTCCGGGCAAGGTCTTGCTCTCCAACCGGCCCGAGCGAGAGGTCATCCGGCTTTCGAAGATCGGCTTCACGCCGTACACATCCCACACGATCGTCCGCGTCGACCTGCTGCTGGAGGAGCTCGCCAGGGTCCGCAAGCGCGGCTTCGCGACCGCTTTCGGGGAGCACGAGCCCACCGTGAACGCGGTTGCCGTGCCGGTCTTCGACCAGCGCGCCTCGGTCGTTGCCGCTCTCGAGGTTCGAGCGTCCGGAAATCGGATCCAGCCGAGCCGCATTCCCGAGCTCGTGGAGAGGATTCGGGACGTGGCAGCGGTTATCACCGAGCGCATCGGCGGCGTGGTCGCCTCCGACTAAACCCGGCCCATTTCGGGCCCAATTCGAATCGGTCTTTCGCGGCCCCTCGGTCCCCCTCCCGAGGGGCCGCTTCTATTGCTAGGCTTACCGCATGAATAACACCGATTGGACTGTCACCCTGCCGTGGGGCGGCACCACGGTCCATCTCGGCCCGGTGGTCGCCGGCGCAGCTGCCGTACTTGCGATCCTGATCGTGGCAGCACTGATCATCAGGGTGGCCCATATCTTCGTCAGCGGGGCCGTTCGTGCCGTCTTCACACGAGAAACCCTGGAGGGGACCTCCCGCGATCTCACCGCGATCGAGATCAAGAAGCGTCAGGACACCATCGAGACGCTGGCGGTAAACGTCATCCGCTTCTTCGTGGTGGTCATTGCGGCACTGATGATCCTGCAGGCCGGTTTCCGCCTCGACGTGGGGCCCGCCATTGCCGGCCTCGGCATCGCCGGGATCGCCATCGGACTCGGAACCCAGAACCTGGTCCGCGACTACCTCAACGGGGCGCTGATTCTCGTCGAGAACCAGTACTCCAAGGGCGACATCGTCAGGCTGGCCGGCGTGTCGGGCCGAGTCGAGGACTTCACGCTCCGGCGCACAACGCTGCGCGACACGGACGGTGTCGTCCACTCGGTCCCGAACGGCCAGATCGGCGTCGCCTCCAACATGACCCGTGGCTGGGCGCGTGTGAACCAGGATGTCCAGGTGGTCTACGGAACGAATTTGGACATTGCCGCGGAGGTGATCGACGGCGTCGGCCGGGCCCTCGCGGCCGATCCGAAGTGGGCCTCGAAGGTCCTCGAGGCGCCCCATTTCGAGCGGATCTCCGAAATCGGCGAGCGCGGCGTAACCCTGAAGATTCGCGGCACGGTCAGAGCTTCGGAGCAGTGGTCGGTAGGTGGCGAGCTGCTGGCACGGCTGCTCCAGGCGTTCGCGGACCGCGGGATCGAAATGCCGCACACGGCCTGACCGGCCGGATCGGAGGCGCCTCCGAAGGTTACGAGGCGCGGACCGATTTCTGGTCGCGCGTGCCGAAGATGCCCATGAAGCCGCTGCCCGTCTTCGCGGCACCCGGATCTCGAGTCTCGATCATCCGGTCGACCAGATTCTCGATGTCTTCGACGACCTTTTCCTTGGGGAAGCGCTCGACGGCCGATCGGCCTTCGTTGGCCGCTCGCACGAACAGCATCCCGGCGGAGCGGACCTCCGCCAGGGCAGGCATGCCGACGGTTCGCTCCATGTCGGAGACCGAGACGCCGCTGTTGGCTCGGTTGACGACCATCGCCAGACGCTCGCGGATTTCCAGCTCGACTGCGACTTCGCGGAATTGGACGGCGGCCCTGATTGCCGGCACGTCCGGAGTGACCGGCACGATGATCTTGTCGGCTCGCTCGAAAATGCCCTGGTTCAAGGGCCCGTAGTCGGGATGCATGTCGACGATGACCCAGTCGTAAACGCGCCGGGCGGCAGTGATGGCCTCGGCAACGCGCTTTGGCTCGAGGATCTCGGTGTGCAGAGGCGACTCGGCCATCACCAGGACGAAGACGCCGCTGGAGTGGGGGACGGCGATTTCCGAGAACGGCTCGCTGATGCCCGTCTCGAGATCGTCCGTCCAGGCGTCCGCGACGGTTCGGACGTGCTCCATGCCCAACGATGAGGCGATGTGGCCGGTGACCGTGTCGCAGTCCACCAGAAGCACTCGTTGCTTCTTGCGGACCTGGAGCATGGCGGCGACGTTGACGGCAATGGTCGTCTTGCCGACTCCGCCCTTGGGATTGAAGACGATGACTATCTGGCCCCGGCGGGTGTCCTGCGGCGCCTCGGCCGCCTCGCGCGACTCCGTTTCGATGATCGGTCCGTGGCCGGCGACAGTCGGGACTTCGGCGCGGATGAGCATCGCCTCGACCCGCCACCGCAGCAATTCCGCGGAGTAGGGGCGTGTGAAGTACTCATCGTTGACACGGGCCCGACCGGCCAGGCTCATCCGGTCGAGGGCGCGAGCCGCCACGACCATCAGTGCCGGAATGTTGCGATCCTCCTCGTGGAGGAGCGCGTACATCTCGAGGGTGCGGTCGAAGTCGTTCTCGCCGTCCAGGATCGCGACGCCGATGTCTCGACGGTTGTTCAGCAGCTGCTCGAGATCGTCCGCCGTATCGACCGCGATCGGTTCATAACCCGCCTCGGCCAGCTGGGCGCTTACGGCGACCAGCTCTGCCTGTGGGAGTGCAATGACTACTGCCGATCGGGCCAAGGTGGCGGGATCTCCTAATGACGGTCGGAGCGGGACCCCTTAAGTCTAGCCCTCTGCCTCGGGATCGTGGGCGCTGACATTCAGCACGCCGTCGTGCTCGTTGACGACGCGAGCCTGGAAGGCCGGCAGCGTCGGGATCAAGGTGCTGAGCGACGTGTCCGCGCTGTGTCCGATCGTGAAGATGAACTCGCCGTCGGGTCCGGACGACACGCCGACGTTCTTGACGCCGGGAAGGCGGCCGAGCTGGCGCTTGAACGTGGCGATACTGGCAACGCTGACGAGCCCGACGACCACGACCTGCGTCGACTCGCGACCGGCCGGCTTGGGAGCTACGGCAGCGTGCCGCGCTGCTTCGCCGTTGTCGGGGACGCGCTTCACGTCCGCGCGGGAGCCGTTGGAGCCGATGTTGTCGAAGTCCGGCAGGGCCACGTCGGTGCGCATGATCTGCTCGCGACGTGCGCGTAGTTCGGCGGTGAGGGCGCCGTTGGCGATTTCGGTGAAGGCCGGGGGATCGGGCATCTGGGCGGCCATGCTCGCGAAGATGGTCGGATCGGCTTCCTGGAGGAGCTGCTCGAAGAACGCGGCAACTTCCTCTTCGAACGAACTGACACGCTTCTCGACGCGCTGGACTTCGAGCTCGATCGCGGCGTTGTACTCGTGAAGCTCCTGGTCGAGCAATTCACGACGCCGGGACACGCGCTTCTCCGTTTCGACGCGGATGCGCTCCATCTCAGCCTTCGACCAGTCGCGAATCGCAGCGACGTCGGTCTCGGCAGCCTTTCGCAGAGAGGCGGCTTCGTCCTCGGTGCTCGCATGCAGTCGTTCTACGTACGTCTTTGCGTCGGCCTGGGCCTGTTCGATCGTCCCCTGCCGCGCCGTCTCGGCGGTCGTACGCATCGCTTGCGTCAGGTCCGCCAGGAACCGGTTCGGGTGACGCGCGGCCGTTTCGTTCACGCTCATCTCCCCGTAGTGGGTTGTCCGCTGGGCATCGGCCGGATGCCGGTGCCTTGACATTGAGTCTACCTGTCCCTACCGCGCCATATCAGTGCGTCGCCGCACGAATCACTTTTGGAGCATCGGGGCATTTCGTCGACCGAATGATGGGCTGCGGTGTTGCCCGCGGGCACTCCGCTGGAGGTACCAGGACCCCGGCCCAGTCGTACCTCTCGACTGCACCGTTCGTTCAGTCCAGCGGCACGTCCGGAGTGGCTCTGGCGGCGCGCGCCTTCTCCGCCCAGGCCGCCAGGACGTTGTCCTTGTGCGGTCGGATCGGGCAATGCTCGTCGCGGTTTCCGGATTCGTCGCAGTAACCCAAGGGAACGCACTTCGGGGCGAGGAAGCTGCCCAGGAAGGGACTGACTGCGAAGACTTCGTGGCGGATGAGCTGGAATAGCCGCCGGATCTCCCACTGAGCCATCGTGCACAACCGCAGACCCGACATGTGGATCAGGGCGCGCAGGTTGGTCGTCATGACCAGGTTCGTCCTGGTGGCGTTCGGAAAGACGAAGCGCGCATCCTCGCTCGGGATGCCGGCGTCGAGCATCTCCGAATAGAGCTCGAGCGCGCCGGCCACCTGTTCGTCGTAACGCTCGCGCAGCTCGGGATCGGCCTCCGCGATCGTCGCCGGAAGCATCGTCGAGGCGCCCTTCTTGTAGGAAACGTAGCGCTGGCTCTGCTGGTCGAATGCGACGCCGGCACGATGACGCACGAGCTGATGGCTCAGCGTCCGGGTGACGCCGGTGATCGCGAACGTGAAGACGACGTGCTCGATCGTCGAGCCGTGCCCCGATTCGATCACCCGACCGATCAGTTCGCGCTGCTTGTCCAGCGGGATTCGACCATCGACGGCTCGATCGAAGATCTCGTCCGGCGCCAGCTCCGAGTAACAGGTCCGGCAGGCGGTGTAGATGAGCGGAACGTAGTAGCGCTCGACGATGTCGCGATCCGGGAAGACGAGCCGGGCCCTCATACCCAGATCGAGGCGCCCCGGATTGGGCGGTATCGGCGTTTTCGGGGCGGCGGAGCGGTCCTCGGTCACACCCCAAGAATAGGGCCACCGGCCTCCCGATGCCTCCGGCGCACGCATCAGTCTCACTTCGATCGGCTTCGTACGACCCGCCTCGGCCGACGGACGAGGCCCTCCTGCGGACCGGCCGACGCGGTTCCCATTCTTCCGATTTGTTAGCCGTTGACGGCTACCATCGGCCGCGGGTAGCCTCCGGGCATGGAGGAATCATCTCGCTCGCATGCTGCTCGGAGAGGTCACGGGTGCTCGTCGGGATGGCTCTGAATCCGAGGGGTGGCTCGGCTCGCTGGCATTGGAGTTGGATGAAGCGTACGGCCCGGAAAAGCTCGGCCACTTCGAACTGAGCGACAGCGGGGTCCTGACCGGCCGGCTGGCCCCGACAGCGGATCCCTTATTGGCGGTACTTCATGGCTCGCTCGGCTCCGGCGCTCGTCCAATGCGATGGATCTGCGTGCCGAGCCACCCACGTAGCCTCGATGGGGCGGTGGGCGATGGCGCGGCCGGGTTCGAGGTCTTGAAGGTCGCACGGGCCGCGCACGAAACGGTGGTCCTGCGAACGGGCCGAGCCGACGCGGACCGCCTGCTGGCGGACATGACGCCGGCCCTGGCGGGCATGCTGGGCGACCTGACCGTCCGCCAGCGGGCGGTGGCGCGCATGGCGCTGCTCGAAGGCATGCGCCAATCGGAGGTTGCCGAGCGCCTCGGAGTGAGTCGGGCGACGATCTCGGTGTCCTTCGCCCGGGCCAGGATTCAGTCTCTCGCGGCGCTCGTCAGTGCCATAAGGCGAGTCTTCTCGAGCGCCGACTCGGCCGCGGCCGAAGTCCCCGAGATTGCGGCTCCCGTCGTTGCCGCGGCCGCTGCCGGCGTCGCGACGCGGGACTGACCGGGCGAGGCGGAAGAGGTCCGATCGGCGACTTCGTGGCGAACGTTCGGGCATGGCTCGCCGGTTGCGTGTAGGCTGGCCGGGCCGGTCAATTCGACGGCTGCCTGCACCGTTTCAGGGCCCGATGGATCGGGCCGCGAGGAGGAATTAGCGATGTCCGCAGCGGCGGGGCCGGTCACGGTCCAGTACTTCTACAAGATCCGCTGGGGTTTCCAGGACGAGTGGGTCGATCTGTTCGAGCGCAACCATTGGCCGCTCCTGCGCGCTCAGACGGAGACCGGCCGAATACTGGAAGTGCACGCTTTCGCGCCTCGCTTCCACGGCGACGGGCGACAGGACTGGACCTTCGAAGTCACGATCACCTGGCGCGATTGGGCGGCGATCGAGGAGCACACCGACCCGGCCGTCGTAGCTCGGCTTTACCCGGATGCCGAGAAGCTCCGCCGCGAGGAGCAGCGCCGCTTCGAGCTGGTCGAGGCCCACTGGGACGTGCCTCTCGAGGAACGAGCCCTTCCGCGTTAGCGGCGGCATTTCGCCCAGTCCGGCAAGATTGACGTGTGCGAGAGTGGATCGGCTCGAAATCGAGCCCTCTAGGGAGAATTGGCGCAATGGCTGACAGCGCAACCAACGCCCCATCCGCCGCCGCGGCCGAGGGACCGCTCAGCCCCCAGGAGTTGCGGCTGATCGACGCCTACTGGCGGGCGGCCAACTACCTGTCCGTCGGCCAGATCTACCTGCTGGACAACCCGCTGCTGCGCCGTCCGCTCGAAGTCGACCGACGTCAAGCCGCGGCTGCTGGGCCACTGGGGAACGACGCCGGGCCTGAACCTGATCTACGCCCACATGAACCGCGAGATCAAGGCTCCGCGACCTCAATGCGATCTACATCATCGGGCCCGGGCACGGCGGCCCCGGTCTGGTCGCAAACACGTATCTCGAGGGCAGCTACAGCGAGCTCTACCCGAGCATCACCCAGGACGAGGACGGCATCCGCAAGCTCTTCCGCCAGTTCTCGTTCCCGGGCGGCATCCCGAGCCACGTCGCGCCGGAGACCCCAGGCTCCATCCATGAGGGCGGAGAGCTCGGCTACTCGCTGTAGCCACGCCTATGGCGCCGCGTTCGACAACCCCGACCTGCTGGTCTGCTGCATCGTCGGCGACGGCGAGGCCGAAACGGGCCCGCTGGCCACCGGCTGGCACTCCAACAAGTTCCTCGATCCCGATGGGCGACGGCGCGGTCCTGCCGATCCTGCACCTCAACGGCTACAAGATCGCCAACCCCACGGTCCTGGCCCGCATCCCGGAGACCGAGCTGCGCGACCTGATGGTCGGCTACGGCTACAAGCCCGTACTTCGTCACCGGCGACGACCCGGCGCTGGTCCACCAGCAGCTGGCGGCGACGCTCGACACGGTCCTCGACGAGATCCAGGAGATCCAGGACGGCTGCCGCGCTCCGGCAAGGCGACCGGCCGCCCGGCGTGGCCGATGATCGTGCTTCGGACGCCAAAGGGCTGGACCGGGCCCAAGGAAGTCGACGGCAAGCCGGTCGAGGGCACGTGGCGCGTCGCACCAGGTGCCGATGGGCGAGGTCCGGACCAACGAGAACCATCGCAAACTGCTCGAGAGCTGGATGCGCAGCTACAAGCCGGAGGAGCTCTTCGACGAGTCGGGCGCTCTGATGCCCGAGCTGGCTGCGCTTGCCCCGAGCGGCGACCGGCGCATGGGCGCGAACCCCCACGCCAACGGCGGGCTGCTCCTGCGCGAGCTGCTCATGCCCGACTTCCGCGACTACGCGGTCGACGTTCCCAAGCCGGGCGGCTCGCTGAGCGAGGCGACCTTCGTTGCCGGCCAGTTCGTCCGCGACGTCATGGCCAAGAACGTCGACAACTTCCGGATGTTCGGGCCCGACGAGACGGCCTCGAACCGCTTCCAGTGCGATCTTCGAGGTCACCGGCAAGGCCTGGGACGCCGAAGTCATTCCCGAAGACGCGAACGACAACGTGCTATCGGTCGACGGCCGAGTCATGGAGGTTCTCTCCGAGCATCAGTGCGAAGGCTGGCTGGAGGGCTACCTGCTGACCGGCCGGCACGGCATGTTCAACTGCTACGAAGCCTTCATCCACATCATCGACTCGATGTTCAACCAGCACGCCAAGTGGCTGAAGGTGACGCGCGATATCCCGTGGCGCCGGCCGATCGCATCGCTCAACTACGTGCCTCAGCTCGCTGGTCTGGCGCCAGGACCACAACGGCTTCACGCACCAGGACCCGGGCTTCATCGACCACGTGGTCAACAAGAAGGCCGAGATCATCCGCGTCTACCTGCCGCCGGACGCGAACACGATGCTGTCGGTGACCGACCACTGCCTGCGCAGCCGCAACTACGTCAACGTCATCGTCGCCGGCAAGCAGCCGGCGCCGAACTGGCTGACGATGGAGCAGGCGATCCTGCACTGCACCCGCGGCATCGGCATCTGGGACTGGGCCAGCAACGACCAGGGCGGCGAGCCCGACGTCGTCATGGCCTGCTGCGGCGACGTCCCCACGCTCGAAACGCTGGCCGCCGTCGACCTGATCCGCCAGTACCTGCCCGACGTCAAGGTCCGGGTCGTCAACGTCGTCGACCTGATGCGCCTCGAGCCCGAGTCGGAGCATCCGCACGGAATGACCGACAAGGAGTTCGACTCGCTGTTCACCACGGACAAGCCGATCGTGTTCGCCTATCACGGCTACCCGTGGCTCATCCACCGCCTCACCTATCGCCGCAACGGGCACGACAACATCCACGTCCGCGGCTATAAGGAAGAGGGCACGACCACCACTCCGTTCGACATGGTCATGCTCAACGACCTCGACCGCTTCCACCTGGTGATCGATGCCATAGACCGGATCCCGGGGCTGGGCGCCAGAGGCCGGCCATGTCCGCCAGATGATGGAGGACAGGCGGACGGACGCACGTGCCTACACACGGGCCGAGGGCGAGGACGCGCCCGAGATCCGCGATTGGACCTGGCCCTACTGAGCGGACCGGAGTCCGGTGGGCGCTTGCGGCCGGGCCCCAGAATAGGGCTCATGACAGACAGGATTGCCACCGAATCGAGTTCTGGACAGCCTCAGGAATCTGCGCCCGCCTCGGCCGCGGCCCGGGAGCCGGCTGCGGCCGCGGGCGAGGCGAGCGAGCCCGAGCCCAACGACAATCGGCCGACCCGCATCGCCATCGTCGGCGTCGGTTTGGTGGGCTCGACCTTCGCGTACTCGCTCCTCCTCTCCGGTCTCGCCTCGGAGATCGTGCTCGTCGACCTCAATCGCGAGCGTGCCGAGGGCGAGGCAATGGACCTCAACCACACGGTTCCGTTCGCTCATCCGACGCGCGTCTGGGCGGGGGAGTACGCCGATTGCAAGGGCGCGATCGTCACCGTCATCGCCGCCGGAGCCAACCAGAAGCCCGGCGAGTCGCGGCTCGACCTGCTCAAGCGGAACGCCGCCATCTTCGGCCAGATAGTGCCCCGGGTTGCGGCCGCCAACCCCGGCGGAATCATCGTCGTGGCCACGAACCCGGTCGACATCCTGACCCGGGTGACGCTCAAGCTGTCCGGCCTGTCGCCCCGGAAGGTGTTCGGGGCGGGAACGATGCTCGACACGGCCCGTTTCCGCTATCTGCTGAGCGAGTGCCTGGGCGTGGACCCGCGGAGCGTCCACGCGTTCATCATCGGCGAGCACGGCGACAGCGAGGTTCCCGTCTGGTCGCTCGCGAACGTGGCGGGTATGCGCCTGCCCACGTTCTGCGCCGAGAACGGCATCGCGTTCGGCAAGGAGGACATGGATTCGATCTTCCGCCAGACTCGGGACGCCGCCCAGGAGATCATCTTGCGCAAGGGCGCCACCTACTACGCCATCGGCGCCGGCCTTACGCGAATCTGCGAGGCGATCGTCCGGAACCAGAGTACGGTTCTCTCCATCTCGAGCCTGGTCGAGGACTACTACGGCATCGACGACGTCTGCCTGAGCCTCCCCACCGTCGTGAACAGGCGCGGCATCGAGCGAGTCCTTCGACTCGACCTGTCGCCGGCCGAGGCGAGGGGCGTGCGGCGATCGGCCGAAGTCTTGCGATCCACCCTGACCGACCTGGGGTCCTAGTACTAATGGCGGTTGGGCGCCACGCCCCTCGGCCGTGCAGGTAGACTAGGCGCGCCTTTCCTCCGTCATCTCATCGGGAGACGTCGTCGCCGTGCTCCGGTCAGCAGTTGCCATCGCGCTTCCCCACGACGAGTTCGCGGCCGTTGCCACGCACCTGTCAGAGGCGGGCTTCGAGCCGATCGAGGTGCGTACGGCGGAGGAACTCGAAGCGGTCCTGGGCTCACGGACCGACATCGGCCTGGCTATTCTCGACAGCGAGGGCGCCTTCGAGCTTACTCTCGAGATGTACGCCGTCCTGCGCGAGGACGGGCGGAACACGCCTTGCCTGATGGCCGTGGCGCCGCGGGCGATGGATCGGATGCGTCTGGCCGGGCAGGCCAGCTCGAAGGACGAGTACTTCACCCGGCCCTATCTGGCAGAGTCGCTGCGATGGCGCGTCGAGGCGATTCTGATCCGCACCGAAGCCACGAACGAGGCCGCGGCCGGCCCGGTCCTCGACTCCGATGCCCCGGTCGAGGCGCCGGCCGAAGATCTCCACGGCCGGGTGGTCGTCATCTTCAATCCGAAGGGCGGCGTGGGCAAGACCACCATCGCGATGAACCTCGCGGCCGCGATGCAGCTCCTCGAGGGCCAGCGCGTTCTCTTGATCGACTGCGACACCGTGACCGGCCATATCGCGTCGTCGCTCGGAATGGAGCGGCCCAGAACGGTGGTGTCCGCCTGGACAGAGAACTTGAACACGGGCGTCGATGAATCCTTCGCCGACATCTCCATTCGGCACAGCAGCGGCGTGTCGGTGCTCGTGCTGTCCCAGTCGCCGCTGCATACGCAGGTTCTCGAGCCGCGCCGCATCGCCGAAGCCATCACGGCGGCGCGCGCCTCGTACAACTGGGTTTTCGTGGACATGCACCCCGACTACGGCCCCTTGAACCAGGGCATCTTCGCCCTGGCCGACAGGATCATGGTGCCGGTGACGCCCGACGTGCCGTGCCTTCGAGCGGCCGTCCAGTTCGCCGACGTGGCCGTGGAATTGAATATCCGCGAGCGGCTGGCGCTGGTCGTCAACCGGGCCAACAGCGGCGTGTCCGTGTCCGACGTCGAGCGGGTCGTCCGCATGACCGCCGTGGCGCGAGTCCGGTCCGCGGGCATGCTGTTCATGCGAGCTTCCAACGAAGGCCAGTCGGCCGTGGAGCGCTTCCCCAAGGCGAAGGTCGTCGGTGACATAAAGGCACTGGCCGAATGGCTGACGGACACCATGAACCCCAGCGGCGCGAAGATGGGCAACGGCCTCATTCGCGTCCTGAACCGGGCCTGGGCTCGACGCAGACCGGGGCGGTCACGCTCCCGCCACAACGCCCGAACCGCGGTCGTTTGATCGACACGACCCCAGGCCCGGCCGAGTTCCCTTGCGGGCCGCGGCGCCGCGGGATATTTCTCGCCGGGCTCACGGCTAGACTGCATCCCGTCTCCGCACGCGAGTTCCGCGTCTCTGGACGCGGGAGGTGATGAGATGGAACCGAGACAGCGGCTGGCAGCAGGCCTGACGGTGGCGGCCATCGTCCTTGCGACGATAGGCCTGGCTGCCGTGCTTGCCGATATGGGGCTCTCGGGTGGGAGCTTTCCGCCATCGCTCGTGGGAAACGGCACGGTTTCCGGCTCGCCCACGCTGTCGCCGACGCCGCCGTCGACGCCGAGGCCTTTGGGTTCACCGTCGGGCAGCCCATCGTCGGGGATTTCTCCGACGCCGTCAGCCTTGCCGGTTGCGACGCTCCACGTTCCCGGTTTCGGGGAGCTGAACGGGCTGCTCGTCTACTACACGAGCGACGGGACGATCGTCCCGGTCCAGGTAATCCCCGGGCTGCGGGCCGAGCTCCGTACGGGCCGGGCCAGGTATTACGCTCTCGCCGGTAATCGCTACGGCCTCGCCGTGGGCGCGTACGCCGGGGAGTTCAAGCCGAACGTGACGATGCAGCAGGCGAACGGCTCGACCGCCCAGACCGGCGGGGTCGTGCTCGTCGGCGCGGTCGTAAACAGGTTGATCGCGGACGACCTGACCGCGATCAACGGGCCCGCCGATCGGTGGGTCGCCGCGCTGCCGGTCGACATCACCAATGAAGCGGTGACCGACGAGGTGAGTGTCACCTTCGACGACTTCGGCCTGCATGGTCTTACGGACACGCCGCGAGTCGCGATCCATTTCGCCGGCTCGCTTCCGGTCACCAACATCATCCCGGCCAATGGCGGATACCACGTCCTCGTCGAAGGGCTCGGGGTGACGGCCTGGCAGGTGGTCGATCCGGTTCGGCTCGGGCTATCGCAGACCGCGCTGGACCCGGCCCACCTGATGAACGAACTGCTGATATATGGAAACGGCCAGCCGAGCGTGCATACCAACGTTCTCGTCAACGTCCGCGTTCCCGTGGGACAGAAGATGCTCACCGCGTCCGACGAAGTCAGCGTCTCCCTCGTCGTAGCCGGCAGCCGCTCGGACTTTCCGACGAACAGAGTCCTGGCGGTCGGAGACGTGCCGGTATTCGTCGCGTCCTCCTAGAGTAGGTCTCGGGGGCCGCACTTTCCGGCCACGGGGATGATCCCTTCCGCCGGTGCGCTCAAGTAGACTCGTTGAGTTGGGTTGGTGCAGGGAGGTCGAACTCATGGGCAGCCGCTGGGAGCGCAGGGATCGGAATCTGGACCGTGGGCGCGGAGGACTCGCCTTCGGCGTCGTGCTGATCGCGCTCGGGGCGCTACTGCTCGTCTCGGAGCAGCTGAACGTCGACGTGGCTCATTACGGCTGGCCCGCCTTCGTCATCGTGCCGGGCCTGATCATGCTCGTAGTCGGCCTGGCGATCCCGAGCGAGGGAGGTCTCGGATTGGCGATTCCCGGCGGGATAGTGACCACGGTCGGCGGGATCCTCGCCTTTCAGCAGGCCACCGAGGCCTGGGCGAGTTGGGCCTATATGTGGGCGCTCATCGCCCCTGGGTCGGTGGGCGTGACCCTGCTCCTGTACGGGATCCTGCACAGGCGCTTCGATTTGGTGGATGCGGGCATTCGAACGGCTGCCGTTGGCCTGGGCCTGTTCATCGGGTTCGGGCTCTTCTTCGAGAACATCATCGGCCTCGATGAGGGCCACTCGAACACGATCCTCCACGCGGGGCTGCCGTATCTCGCCGTCGCGATGGGCGTGCTCATCGTGGTCTCGAACGTGCTGCCTTCGGCCCACTCGGGGCGTGGCGGTTCGACCCGGCCTGACGCCACTGATGGAGGCGCCTCGAGCCGCTGACGGTCCGAAGCAGGTAACAGAGGCGGAACTCAGCGGACCTCGACGACGCGGTAGTCCAGGGTTCCGGCCGGAACCTGAATCCGTACGGTCTCACCCGGCTTGCGACCCAGCAGCGCGCGGCCGATCGGCGAAGTGAAGCTGATCTTGCCGGCCGTGGCGTCCGCCTCGGCCGAGCCGACGATGGTGAACGTCTCTTCGCCGTGGCGGTCGGTTTCGACCACGACCGTCGAACCGAGAACGACTTCCGTCCCCTCGGAGGAGGCGATGATCACCGCGTACTTGATCATCTGCTCGAGCTGCTGGACGCGGCCCTCCAGGAAGGACTGCTCCTTACGCGCGGCTTCGTAGTCCGCGTTCTCGCTGAGGTCGCCGAGTTCTCGCGCCGCCTTGATGCGGGCGATGACCTCGGGCCGTCGGCGGTCCGTCAGCTCCGCGAGTTCCGACTGCAGCGCCGCGAGCCCTTCGGGGGTCAGGTGGGTCGGGATCACGGCGAAGGAACCAGCGCCCGAGTTGCGCGCCGCCATCGAGGGCCGGAGTCCGGGCTGCCGCTTGGGGGCCTCGATTGCCGAGGGCGCCTGGGCCTGCTTGGCGAGAAGCGCTTTGCGGGCCGCTGCCGCGGTGGGCTTTCGGGGAGCGGTCGATCGCGGTCGGCCGGGCTTGGCCGGCTGAGTCGTTCCATCGGGCAGGATCGTGACCTTGCCCGGTTTGGCCGGCTCGTGGATCGGCTTCTCGTCGTGGAGCGGCAGGCTGAGGCCGTGATCGGGGCGCTGGCGCGGCGGCGTCGAAAGGACGGCGTACGGCAGCGCGCCCGCCGCCTTGACGAATTCGTCGAGAAGGGTGTCTTCGTAGAGTTCCGGGTCCGAAGTTGCGGACCACCAGATGCGCGCCTTGTTCAGGTCGTGCAGGGTCTTGAGCCAGTAACCGGCCGATTGCGGGCGTCGCTCTCCGAGCGGCGTCTTGTACATTCCGAGCCAGCCGCGCGCTGACGGACCTGGTGCTGGACCCGATATAGAGGATCACCTGGCTGGGCAGCCAGAACGACGCCAATCGGGATTGCAGCTCCGCCACGGTCGGACGCTGACCGTCAAGGCGCAGGTCGGGTGCGCGTTCGAGCCAGTCACGAATCGCCGCAGGGTCGATCGAGACTTTGGGCTGGGGAGCGGGGAGCTCCACGACGAACACGCCCGGGCCGCTCGGTGCGAGAGGGTGGCCCCACAGGACCGGGCCTTCTACCGCCAGGCCGGTGGCGCGCAGCAGATCGCGGCCGTTCAGAGAGGGCGATGAGGGAGGATTGGAAGTCGTCACCAGTGAACCCTGCCTTGCGTTAGCCCTGCTTGTCAAACGGTCGCGCAAAGGCGGCGCGTTCGCCACCCCGGCGTTCCTGTCGAAACGCACCGGAACCGTGTTCCGCGCAGCCGAGTCGCGCGGTTCCGGCACTGAGCCAGGAGTCCCGAGCAGGATGCCGGGCCTCCTGGCATTGAGGTTCAGGGCTACTTGGCCAGGCGTCGGGTCCTCGGCGACCGGGATGCCGAGAAGGAGCGGCAGACCCTCGCGGTTGGTATAGATGGGCCGGTAGCGGTCGACGTTGTACATCGTGGGGATGTCGATCGCGCGCGGCTTGGAATTGGGATCCGGGAGAGGGGAGTGGCTGTACTTGCCGCCGCGGATGGCGACCATCCGGCCGCTGACGCCGTCGGCGATCAGGTTCATGGCCACGTTGGCGAAGGTGATGCCGACCATCGAGTCGACCGCGTCCGGATCGCCGGAGCGCAGGTCGTAGGTCAGCTCGGACGCGAGCGTCTCCTCGCCGGAGCGGGCCTGGATCTCGGAGGCGAGGACCTCGGCAATGTTGGCCTTGTGGCGGTGGCCGAACGAGTCGGCCGGGCCGTACTCGGTCAGCTCGCCGCCCTTCCAGATCGCGCCTTCGGCGGCGATCGCGAAGGAGTAGTGGCTGGGGTTGTTGCGTCTTGTCCTCGACCAGCAACTCGACGAGATGGTCCAGGTCGAACTGGTACTCGGGGATCAGGCAGCGGCCGCTGGTGACATAGGCCGTGTACAGGGCGGTGAAGCCGGCGTCTCGGCCGAAGATGCGGAAGACGCCGATGCGCTCGTGCGAGCCGAGCGTCGTTCGCTGGCGGTTGATCGCGTCCTTGGCCCGGCGTGATGGCGGTGGAGAAGCCGATGCAGTACTCGGTGCCCTGGACGTCGTTGTCCATGGTCTTCGGAACCGCCACGATCTTGACGCCGTTGTCCGCGAGGACCTGGCTGAAGCTCAGGGTGTCGTCGCCGCCGATCGGGATGAGGTAGTCCAGGCCGAGCTTCTCGATGTTCTCGAGGACGATCGGGCGTGAAGTTGTAGACGCCTTCCTTGACCTCGAGCTGCTTGAGGCGCTCGGGTCCGATGTGGGCCGGGGTCTTGCCGGCCTTCATCTTGCGGGCGTTGGTGCGGGAGGTGTGCAGCCAGGTGCCGCCCGTCCGGTCGATGGAGCGGGTGTTGGTGCGATCGAGCGGAACGATGTAGTCGCTGTCCAGCTCGGGGCCCGGCTTCATGTGGGTCAGGCCTTCCCAGCCACGCCGGATGCCGTAGACCTCGTAGCCAAGCTCGGTTGCGCGATAGACGACGCTCTTGATGACGGCATTCAGACCGGGGACGTCGCCACCGCCGGTGAGGATGCCGATGCGCGGAGTTCGACTCATGCAGTGCCTTCCGTGGATGTTAGGCGGCCGGACAGGGCGGCCGCAGTCGATGACATCACCATCTTAGGCGACGGGGGACTTCCGGCAGGGGTCCGAAGGGCCCAAAACCCCTATCGCGCCGTCATCTCAAGCGTGGGCCTCCTGGGGCCGGCCGATTCGCAGTCGTGGTGCGCCGGCTCCGGACTCAGGGCTCGAACCGGTAGCGGAGGAAGAGGTCGTCGCCGGCGCGATGAACCGCGGCAAGGCTTGCCCAGCGACCGGGAGCGCCGAAGCTGACTCCCTCGACCAGCGCGAACCTCCGCGCGGCCTCGTCCCGGCCGATGACCTGAGGCGCGAGCGTCAGGAATAGCTCGTCGATGAGGCGGGCGGCGAGAAGGTCGCCGAACAGATGCGGGCCGCCTTCGCACAGCACGAGACGAGCCCCGGCGTCACGAACGATATCGACCACCGCCTGCGGCGAGACATGAGATTTTGCGGTTCCGCTCCCCGGGTTGGCGCCGCTCCCCGGGTTGGCGTTCCCTCCCCCGCCGGCGCCTTCCTCGCCGGCAATCCTCACCGACATGTTCGCCGGCGGTGAAAGCTCGGCAAGTCTGGTCGCTCCCGCCCGAGTCGTGACCACTATGACTGGCACGTCGGGGGCGCAGAGGCCGGCGTGGGTCGGATCGACGTCTCCGCGCGCGGTCACGACCACCGTGGTCGGCTGCGGGGCGAGGCCCAGCGAAGAGCGCATTGCCGCGAAAGCTTCCACGAAATCGGGCGCGACTCGGCGGGGCGTCCATTCGTGGCTGTGTCCCGCTCGAACCGTCCCCGCGCCGACCATGACCATGTCGGCGAGACCGCGCAGCAAGGCCATCATGAATCGATCCGATTCAGAGAAGCCGGATATCTCGCCGCCACCCGCGCTCGGTTCGGATGGGCCCAGGGCGACGACGCCGTCGACGCTCGTCACGAAGTTGGCGACGATGGTCGGTCGATCGGCGCGCAGCGGCACCGACAGCTCGCCGTCGAACCTGGCGGCCAAGGCCGCAGGCAATCGGCCGCCGCGGGACTCCGCCATGGCGAGGGGAGGGGCGGACCACAGGGCTTCGAGTAGCAAACCCAGGCTCCTGCCGCTCATGCTCTCCCCTCCGAAGGCTATTCCCGAATGCCCCGCTGAAGTCCAGCCAGATCGTAGAACTCGGCGCGCAGCAAAGCGTCCTTTTCGTACGCGCCCCGGAACGCGACGGTCCGGGTAATCGGCTGTACTTCCCGGACACCGCGTATCTCGGTGCACAGATGGTGCGCTTCCATGTAGACCGCCACGCCGTGCGGCTGCGTCAGCTCGGTGAGGGCGCTGGCGATCTGATGGGTCATTCCTTCCTGGACTCCGAAACGCCGCGTAGCGATACGCACCAGGCGGGTCAGCTTGCTGATCCCGATCAGGTTCTCGTGGGCGATGTAGGCGACGAACGCTCTACCGGTGAACGGCAGCGCGTGGTGTTCGCACAGCGCGCTGAACGGGATGGGGCCCTCGACTACCTGCGACAGCTCGCAACTCGCGCCGCCGTGACACTCGGTCGGGAATACGGTTACGAGCTTCGGGTCGCCCTCGTAGCCTTCGGTTGCGTCGTAGAGGGCGCGCATCAGCCGTCGGGGCGTGTCGCGAGTCCCCGGCATCCCCATATCCAGGCCGAGCGACGTCAGGATTTCGGCCAGGTTCGCCTCGTAGCGTGCCCAATCCTCGGGCGAGATCGCGGTGCGGCGTGCTCGCGCGGATTCGTCGTCGAGCCCCCCGAGCAGCCCGGCGGCAGCTCGCAAGGCCACTCCCTCCAGATCGTCGTCGGGCTCGACGCCGTCCAAGTGCTGATGGTTCGGGTAGTGAGCCAGCTGAGTCTGGTGCACGAGTTTGAATTGGGTACCCGCGGGCTGGGCGTCTCGCGGCTCGTCCCTGCCGAGGGACTCTGGTCCGGTCATGTCATCCTCCAGTTCTCCGGTGCCACTATGAAGCGGCCGGGACGACCACCCGGCATGCCCCGGCATCGGTCGCGGCGGCGGGAACGGAGGGCGGCGTCGATCACAGCAAGCGCAGCTCCGGCGCCTCGTCCTCGGCAATGCTTCGGGCGCAAGTCGGGCAGTACCAGCGAGCCTCGAGCGGCGTTCCGCAGGCCTGATGTCGAAGCGCATCGGCGGATCCCGGCCGCGATCCCCAATCGGCGAGCAGGCGAAGGGCGCCGGCGAGCTCTCGTCCTTCGGCCGTCAACTCGTAGCTCAATCGGAGCGGGCGCCTGGAGTAAGGGCTGGCGAGCAGAACCCGCTCCCGTTCCAGGCGCTTGAGCCGGTCGGACAGGATGTTCGGCGCAATCGCCGGCAGCACGGCCTGAAGTTCGTTGAACCGTTTCGCGCCATCGAGAAGCGTCTCCACGACGAGCAGGCTCCAGCGATCGCCGACGCGGTCGAGCGCTGCCTGGAGTGGCGACGGCCTCGGATCTTCTGCCATGGCGCAATCGTAGCGCGTTGCCTGTTGCAAGTCGCCCGTTCCCGTTGTAACTTGCAACTCGCTAGTTACATGGTCGGACGACTGGAGCCGATCAAGGACGACATATCGGTCCCGGTTGTCCGGGTCAGGAGCCATCGATGAGCGCTTTGGACGAGTTGCAGCAGGCAGTAGCAAGAATTGGCGAATCGGCCGCCCCGGGAGTTGTCGGCATCGGTGGGCGCTGGCGCCGCGGCTCGGGCGTGGTCGTCGCCCCGAACCGAGTACTCACGAACGCTCACAACGTTCACGGCGACGAGGCCACGTGCGTCTTTGCCGACGGCCGGCTGGCACGCGGACGGGTGCTCGGCGAGGACGTGGACGGCGACCTCGCCATCCTCGAGGTCGACACGGCCGGTGCGCCGGCCCTCGACTGGGCGCCGTCGGTCGACCCGGCGATAGGCACGGTCGTGTTTAGCGTCGCCAGCGCCTCGAGCGGCGGAGTCCGCACGACCGTGGGCTTCGTCTCGGGGCGGGAGCGCTCGTTCCGCGGGCCGGGCGGCCGGCTGATCGGCGGCAGCATCGAACATACCGCGCCGCTTGCGTCCGGCTCGTCCGGGAGCCCGATTCTCGACGCCAAAGGACGGCTCCTGGGCCTCAACACGCAACGTCTCGGTGAGGGCTTCTACCTCGCCCTGCCTGCCGACGCCGGCCTGCGGACGCGAATCGATGCTCTGGGGCGTGGCGAATCCACATCGCGGCCGCGCCTCGGGATCGCCGTGGCTCCCAGCCATGTGGCTCGACATCTGCGCCGGGCGGTGGGCCTTCCGGAACGGGAGGGAGTGCTCGTCCGGGGCGTCGAGGCAGGCAGTCCGGCCGAGACGGCGGGCATCCGCGAGGGCGACCTGATTGTGGCCGCGGCGGGAGAGCCGATCACCGACCCGGACGAGCTCCACACCTCCCTCGAGAAGGCAGGGGCGGGCAAGCTTGCGGTGGGTCTCGTGCGCGGCGCCGAAGAGCTGACCGTCGAAGTCACCCTCGGCGGCGATACTGGGTCGAAGCCGAACTGAGGCCGATTCTCAGCGCGTGTAGCTCGCCGCCTCGGACCGAACGAGGTCCACCAGGTTTCCCAGGGCGATGTTGACGTCCACGGCGTGAAGGCCCCACCTCGGGCCCGCCGTGGGCGTCACGGTCGGTCGCAGGTCGGTCGAGCGGGTAGTTCGATCGACCTGCAGCCAGCTGGCCCCGGCCGAGTTGACGCAGTGAGCGGAATACTCGCCCGGTATTGCGACGAAAGGCGTGCCGCTGGGCGTGGAGGGGATCGGCCCGCTGACCAGCGTCGAGAGGCCCTGCGTCGGGAAGTAAGGTGACAGCTCGCCTTTGCCGCCGCTCGGAGCGGCCGGATTCACGCACACGATCTGCGTCGGACCCGTCGCCGCCCCGCCGAGTGCCGCGAACGGGTTGAGACCGCTATTGGCCCGCCCGAAGAACAAATCCTTTGGCGGCGTGCCATCGAAGCTTGAGTAGGCCACGACACAACCGGTCTGGTTGCCGGAGCTGCAGATCGGGATATTCCGGAAGTCCCCACCGACCTTCGCCCCGACCGGCACCGTGACGTTGCCGCCCAGCAGCAAGGCCGAGACGAGTAGCTTGCGGGTCGCGGGCGTGGGGTCGACCTCGTACTTGAGGAGCGCGATGAGCATCGAGGCGCCCTGCGAATGGCCGATGAATACAATGCCGCGGCCGTCGTTGTAGTGAGCCAGGTAGTCCCGGAAGGCGGAATCCACGCCCAGGTAGGCCGTCAGTGCGCTCGCCACCGTGATGCCGCCGGCCTTGCCTATGTCGGCGAGAGTCAGCTGGGGGTACATCGGGGCGTAGACGCGGCAAACCTGCGAGAAGCGCGCGGCCTGGGCGGTGGCGACGGCGCGTTCCTCGGGATCGATCGTGAGGTCGGAGTTGGTCCCGGCCTGGCGGCTCACGGTCGGATAAACGTAGAAGCAGTCGATCGCCGGATCTTTGGCCGGCGCGGCGCTCTCCAGGTGGCTGGAGCCGTCGGCTTCCAACACGGTCGCGTCCAGGTTGCCCATGCACGGATTGTCGGCGAGGCCGGGCCGGCAGAGCCAGACCGTGTCCGAGGGCGCGCTGGCGGCGGCGCCGGCCGTCGGGCTGGCGATCGCCGGAAGTTCGGTCACGACGGGACTCGGGCCAGAATCCCGCAGGCGCTCGCCGCCAGCACGACCGCCACCGAGAGCGTCGCGATCCGAGCAAGTTGAGAGAGTCGCGTGACGGTCATGTCCAAGGGTCGCCCTGTGTAGGTCTTATGTTCGCGCCAATCGACGTTTCGCGCCTGCCGCATGCTTCGTATTGGCCTGCGTCGGAAGAGCTAATCAGACCCCGATACCGGTCATCTATCGGGGTGGTTGCCCCGGTGCGCGACGGGCGACCGATCCGGGCCTACCGGTCCACTCGGCGGGCTCTCCGGACGGGCAGCGGACTACCCAGGACCCTCGGCGTAAACTGAAACCCATGAGTTGGTTCACGGATTCTCACAAGCTCCGATTTCCCAAGCCGGATGAGGTACTGCCGGGCCGCGCCGATGCCATGGCGGTGCCGGCACAACACGCCGTAAACGGCGCTCCGCTCCAATCCCCATATCCGCCGGGAACGGAGATTGCCGAATTCGGCATGGGCTGCTTCTGGGGAGCCGAGAAGCTCTTCTGGCAGCAGCCCGGCGTCGTCTCCACGGCGGTCGGCTACTCCGCCGGCGACACGCCCAATCCGACCTACGAGGAGGTCTGTACCGGTCGGACCGGCCATATCGAAACGGTCCGAGTCGTCTTCGACCCCGCGAAGGTCTCGTACGCCGAGTTGCTCAGACTCTTCTGGGAGGAGCACGACCCTACCCAGGGCATGCGCCAGGGAAACGACCGTGGGACGCAGTATCGGTCGGCGATCCTGACCCACGGCGACGAGCAGCAGCGGGAAGCCGAAGCGTCACGCGATGCCTTCCAGGCCAGCCTGAAGGCTGCCGGCAGGGGTGTAATCACGACCGAGATCCACCCCGCGCCGGAGTTCTACTTCGCCGAGACTTACCACCAGCAGTACCTGCACAAGGTCCCGAATGGCTACTGCCCGAACCACGCCACGGGAGTGACCTTGCCGGCGGACTTCTTCAAGTCGGAGGCAGCGGCGAGCCTGGCGGCCGATGCGGCAAAGGTCATCGGACAGGCCCACTGACCGGACGCCTCAGGCCAACCCGTGGGCCGCGGCCCACGGGGCTGATAGATCGACTCGACAAGGTGCCGATCCTAAGTTCCGAGCTTGATCTCGGCGAGCTTTAGGGACACTGCCACGTCCGCCCCGGTCCGGACTTCCAGGCGGACCGGCCAGCCTTCCACGGCCCTGATTGCGGTGGCGAGTTCCTGCCGGAGCTCGGCGGGCAGATCCGTGGCGGCAAGGGCGGCATCGCGGCCTGCGTCGGGGAGTGCCACTCCCACGCGGAAGTGGCCTTCATCCGGCGTCATGTACAGGAGCCCCTTCCGACCGCGCTCGAGCCGGCACGACCAGCCGTACTTGCGGCCGCCGTATATCCAACGCTCGGTGACGGTCGGGCAGGCCGCTCGGATGGCATCCTGCAGTTCGTCCCAGAGCGTGACGGCGGGCCCGAGCAGGTCGGAGAAATCGGCCGAGCTGGGAGGCGCAGGCCTGTTGGTCGTTCCAGCGGCCATATCGGTCGACCTCCCACTCTGCGGATCGGCGGTAGTGGCGCGTCTCGCTCGCCGCCGAGTCTACAGAACGGCGCCGCACGTGGAACGGCCCGCCAGCAACCCGGCGGGCCGTTCCCCAATGCGCGAGGGCGTGGATCAGGCAGCAGCCCGTTTTGCGGGGCGAGCGAAGCCGTCTTCGACCGCGTCCGCGGCGGGACGCCGCATCCCCGTCACCGCACGCGGCAGGGCGTAGGCGAGAACCGCTCCTGCGGCCACGACCGCGGCGCCGACCCAGAGGGCCGGAACCAGGCCGTCCACGTAGGTCCGCGGCGTTGCGTACGAGCCGTCGGCCGAGAAGATCGCCGCAAGCACAGCGACGCCGAACACGCCGCCGAGTTCGCGGATCGTGTTGTTCACGCCCGAGGCCTTGCCCTCGTCCTCGCGCGGCACCGCCGAGAGAACGACGTTCGCGATGGGGGCGAAGAACAGGCCCATTCCGGCGCCGCTCACGATGAAGGCGGGCACGAGAGTGGGGTAGGCCACATTCGGGGACGAGATCGCGGCCATCCAGCCGAGCCCCAGCGCCATGAGCGCCATGCCCGCGATGAGGATGGGCCGCGCTCCGATGCGACCGGACGCCAGCCCGGCGATCGGGGCGACGATGACCGGCATCGCGGTCCACGGCAGGATCCGCAGGCCCGCGTCGAGCGGGTTGAGGCCCTGGACGATCTGGAAGAACTGCGACAGGAGGAAGATCGAGCCGAACATCCCGAACGACATCAGGAAGGCGATGCCGTTGGCCGTGATCGAAGCGCGGCGCCGGAAGAGGCCGAGCGGAAGGATCGGCTCTGAGGCGCGAGCTTCCCAGGCGACGAATGCAGCGACGAGGGCGAACCCGATGCCGATGGCGGCCAGAACCTGGCCGTCCGTCCAGCCGCGTCCGTTGCCATGCGTGACTCCCCACACGATGCCGAGCAGGCCGAGGCTTGCCAGCGCCACGCCGGGGATGTCGATGGAGCGGTCGGGTCCGCGGCTCTCGGCCAGGCGGAACCGCGCCAGCGCGATCGTCACGATCCCGATCGGGACGTTGACCCAGAAGATCCAGTGCCACGACAGGCCCTGCGCGATGGCGCCACCGACCACCGGCCCGACCGCCACCGCCAGACCGGAGATGCCGCCCCACGCCCCGAGCGCGAGAGGTCGCTTCGCCGGCGACACCGCCGCCGAGAGGATCGTGAGCGTGAGCGGCATGCTGATCGCCCCGCCGACGCCCTGGAGCGCGCGCGCCAGGATCAACGTTCCGCTCGAGGGCGCCAGCGCTGCGCACGCCGATCCCACCGTGAATATCGTGAGCCCGATCGAGAACATCCGAGCGCGGCCGAACCGGTCGCCCAGCGCGGCGCCGAGCAGCAGCAGCGCGGCGAAACTCAGGGTGTAGGCGTTGACGGTCCATTCGAGGTCGCTGAGCGACGCTCCGAGGTCGCGCCGTATGACCGGCAGGGCCATCGTCACGACCAGGTTGTCGAGGCTGACCATGAAGAGGGCCAGCGCCGTGATTGCAAAAGTCCAGCTCGTTGAGGCTCGTCGAGCCACGGGAATGTCCTCCGCTAGTAGTGACTACTCGCTAAGTTAGCTGCCGAAAAAAGGGGGAGACCTACTTGCACACGAGTGCCGCCTTTACGAGCCAGCGGTCGAATTCGTCCGGGCTCGTTTCGTCACCGATGCTGGCGATGACGTTTATGAACATGCCCTCGGCGAACCAGTGGTGCATTTGATGAGCGTCCGCGCCGGAGGCCCGGGCAGCAACCCGCCACACGTTCAGATACGACTCGCGGACAGCCGCCCTGATCTCCGGATCGACGCACGAAGCCGCGTAGGCGTGGAGCTGGAGTTGAAGGATTCCCCGATCCCTGAGCAGCAGGGGCATGTAGGCGTCGCCCATCCTCTGCAAGATCGCCTCAGAGTCGAGGCCGTCGGCAGAGGCTGCGTTCCCGGTCTCCTCGAATGCCCGCGCCGTCTTCTCGAAGCATTGGCGCAGGGTCGCCACGAACAGCTCGCGCTTGGTGCCGAAGAGCTGGAACAGGTACGGCTGCGAGACCCCGGCACGGCGAGCTATCGCGTCGGTCGAGGTGCCGGCGTAACCGGTCGCCGCGAATTCGATCGAGGCGGCAGCCACGATCTCTTCACGACGTTCATCGGCGGTAAGGCGTACGTTCATGGCAATAACTTAGTGAGTGCTAAGTCAGTTGTCAATCCCCGGGTCGTCGTGTGGCGCCCGTGTGGTCTTGCTCGGTGGTGCCCGTCGAAGCCCTCCCGCCCGTCCTAGACGATCCCGACGGGGCGTTCGATGGCGGCGTCGCTGCGGAACCTGCGGTCTACGAGGACGCGGATGATGTACTTGATCTCGAGCCCGGCGCCGTCGAAGGATGGAGCCGAGCCGGCCGGGATCAGGAGCCGGGCCTCCGCCGCGCCACTCGCTAGAGTCGCGGGATCGATGCCCACGGAAGCGATGATGCCCTCGGTTCCGTTGGGCGCATTCGTCCGGCGGTGGATCTCGATCCGCGCACCCTGACCCGACGGCACGGACGGCCAGGCGACCTTGACGGCGATCTCCTGACCCGCCGGGGCGGGCAAGGGCGATGTCACGCCGATCGCCGCGTCGCCGACCGAGACCGAATCGAGCAGGCTCATGCCGCCCTGCTTGCCGATCCCGGCGCGCAGCAGATCGGGGTTCTGAGCGAGCGGTAGATACGCCGCGATCCAGTGGTCCGAGCCCATCGAAATGTCCCAGCGAGCTTCCAGCGCCCAGGCAACGATGGACTCGCCCAGATGGGCCGCGGGCGGGCCGAGCTGCGGCGCAGGAACGGCGAACGGCGCTTCCCACGTCGCGCCCGCCTCGAGACTCGCCGGCACGGCGGGCTCGAGGAACGCGTCCGTGACGAACAGCTTGCCCGATGTCTCGACCCAGCTGTCGGTGTACGTGACGTGGCCTTCGGAATCGCGGTGGTCCTCGGACCGCCTGACCTCGTCGAGCCGGAGACCGACGAGCCGCAGATAGGCCTTCCGCGCCGAAATCTGTTTCGTGGCGGTCAGACGGATCCGGCCGGTGATTCCCACGCCCACGACCGCCGGGCGATCGAGAACGATCTCACCGGTGATCGCGCCGTCGGTCGGGCGCAGAAGCTCTTCGGCGCGAACCTCGTGCAGCGGGTGGCTGCCGGTCGGGCCGGCGAGCCGCGGCCCGTTCAAGGCATCGAAAGGGGATGGCGCGGATCCGCTGTGGCCGCCGAACGATCCAAAACCGAGGTTGAACGGCATCTGGAGACCTCCGGCGTGACGGAACTCGAGGCGCCCGGTCGGGCCCGATCAGCCTAGCATCGGACGCGGGGGCTATCCCAGTGTTCGGTGCGCGTAGTCCTCCAGCCGATCGAGAGCGGCCGGCATGTTCGTTCGCCCGAACCCGATGCGGAAGCGGTTTGACGTGTCGCCGAAAACGGTGCCCGGCAGAAGCAGGACGCCCTTCTCGCGCACCAGATCCGCGGTGAAGCGGTCGATCGGGATGTCGGCGGCAAGCCTGGGAAAGCCGATGCTGCCTCCTCGGGGGCGAACCCACTCGAAGACTCCCGGCCAGCGCGCGAAGAACGAGTCGAGTACCGGCAGGTTGCCGAGCACGATGCCGCGGTTGCGGGCCAGAACGCGATCCCGAGCACGCAAGGCGATGAGGGCGAGCACCTCGGACGGGGCCGAGTTGCAGATCGTGGTGTAGTCCTTGAAGGCGGCCAGGCGCGCCAGCAGCTCCCGATCGCGAGTCGCAATCCAGCCGATTCGGAGGCCTGCAAGCCCGAACGATTTGGACATGACGCCGATGCTGACGCCGTTCTCGACCGCGTCGGCACCGGCAGGCAGCCGGTCGGCCGGGTCGAACTCGAGGAAGCGGTAGACCTCGTCCACCACCAGCCGAGCGCCCGACTCGGCAGCCAGTTCGGCCAGCCGGTCGAATGTGGCGCGGTCGCTCAGCGCGCCGGTCGGGTTGTGGGGTTCGTTGGCCAGGATCAGCCGGGTGTTGGGCCGGAGGGCGGCGCGGACTTCGTCGACGTCGAGCCGCCATCCCGCTTTGGCCTTCAAGTCGATTTCGGGTCACTTCCGCACCGGCAGCGCGGGCGACTTCCGCCAGCGATTGGTAGGCCGGCCGAACCACCAGGGCGTGGTCGCCGCTCCCGAGAAGCACGTTGTGGAGGGCGAAGACCGCCTCCTCGGCGCCGGCGAAAACAAGCACGTCGTCGGGCTGGACTCGCTCGTAGAGTGCCGCGATCTCCGTTCGGAGCGCGGGATCGCCGGCCAATTCCGTGTAACCCAGCCGCAGATCGTTCCAGCGGCGCCGGTCCTCCTCGCCGGCGAGATCGAGCAGCTCGCGCATCGGCCAGCCTTCGACGTCGGAAGCGCAGAGCAGCATCTCCGCCGCGAACTCCCATCGGGCGAAGTAGCGTTCCAGGCCGAATTCCTCGAGCAGCATAACGCTGCAACGGTACCTTCTCCGGGTCTTTCGGGGCGGCGAATCGCGGTACGGGAACTGCCGCAGAAGCCGATACCTCAAGAGCCGGCCCGGGCCGCAGCCCGTGACCTCCTGTTTGTCGTTGCCCACTCGCAGTCCGGAAGTGGAATCGATGGATCCGACGCCTGGACCCTCCCGCGCCGCAATGGCGGCCCCGGCCTTCCAATCGACGTGAATCTGCAGGCCGCCGCCAGATTCGGTGCTCAGCGACGCCGGCAATTCGACATCGCGATGGTCCGCCCGGATCACATGGCCTGGACGATCCTGCTGGGGGCGGTGCTGGTTACTGCCTTGAGCGGCCTCCTCGAGCTCGCCAACCCGGGCAACTACTGGCTTCTGTTCGAGGATGTCTCGGCGGCTGTGGCACCGGGAGCCGGTGCGTTGGCGGTGGCGATGGCCGTGTCACGGAGCGCTCCGGAGCATCGTGGCTTCATGCGAGTGCTCGCGCTCACCCTGGGCGTGACTGCCTTCGGGCAGCTCGTCGCCGACGTTCCGGACGCATTTCCGGCCGCGGCCGGACCGTGGTTACGGGCCGTCTCCGAGGGCTGCAACCTGGTCGGAGCGATCGTCAGTATCGCCGCGTTGTGGCGAACCCTCTATGGACGGCTCGAGGGAGAGGCCCGGAGGCAGGCGCTCCTCGATGGCCTGATCATCATGGCGGCGTCGACCACGTTCATCGGTGCCAACTGGCTTCTCGGGACTGTGGTGCCGGGAGGGCTGAGCAGCGACGTGCTCGCGGGCTGGACGATCAATCTGCTGGTTCCGCTTGCCTCCGCGATATTCGTTTCGACTGCGGCCGCCGCGGCCGTCTGCGCGCTGGCACTCCGAGTCGAGCCCGGCCGCCGCGGGGTTTGGGCCGTTGTAGCCGGAGTCGTGCTCATCGACGTGGCCTGGAACGGCTGGTTCGGTCGGATCCTCTCCGGCGCTCCGGACGGCATCGAACCGATGGACTTCATCTTCCCCGCTGGTGCGCTGATGGCCGCATACGGCGGCCTGACGTGGACGCTGCGGCCGGGCGGAGGACCGCGCTACGAAGCTTTCGCCAGGCGCGTTTCCGAATGGCTTCCGATCGCGGCCATCGTCGGCTGCGTGTTCCTCGACGTCATGCCGCGCCGCCGGCCGCTCGACATCGATCCGATCGCCCTCGGGACGTGCCTGGTGGTGCTGCTCGCCGTGATCCGCCAGCGATCGCTGCAGGGCTCGGCCCGATTGGCCTCGGAGCGGCTCACGAGCGAGATGCAGGAGCGCGCCCAGACAACCATCTCGATGGCAATGCTCGAAGCGGCCACTACGGTCGAGGTCACCGCCGAGCAAATCTGCGCCGAGGCTCTGCAGATCGAGGGGATCGACACCGTTGCGGTGTTCGGTTTCACCCAGGCGGGGGTCGTGCCGCTGGCCCAGGCCGGTCCGGAGACCCGTCCGGTGGCCGTCGGGGAGCCGATACCGGTCGACAGCGCCATGGAGCTCCGCGAGCACGCCGACTTCGGCCTGTGGATGAAATCGTGGGCCGACCGGAAGCCGCGCGACGACTTCGATCGGGCGGTCATCGCGTCCGGGTTGCAGGCCGAGGCGCTTGCCCCTCTCGTCTGGAACGACCGGACGATCGGGTTGCTCTCGATGGGCGCCGTGTCGCCCGCCCATGCCCGCAGGCTCGGGGACCGCCTCGCCACCCTGACCGAATTCAGCGTGATGTCCGCCGCAGTCCTCGGGCCGATGCTGTCGCGCCGCTGGGAGAAGGAGCGGTTGCAGAACATCGTCGATGCGACCATATCCAGCCGGGCGTTTCATCCGGTCTTCCAGCCCGTCGTCGATCTGGCCACGGGGAAGTACGTCGGCTATGAGGCCTTGACCCGGTTCGACGACGGCACACGTCCAGACGTGGCTTTCCTGGCGGCCGACAAGGTCGGCATGATGGTCAAGCTCGAGCTCGCGACCCTCCGCGAGCAGGTCAGGCAAGCCCGGCGCCTGCCGAAGGGTGCGTGGGTCAGCCTTAATGTCTCGCCCGCGCTGGCAATCGCCTTGATACCGCTGCTCGACGTTCTGGCCGAGGTCGACCGACCGATGGTCCTGGAGATCACCGAGCACGCCGAAATCGAAGACTACCCGCGCCTGATGGCCGCACTCGACCAGGTGCGCGACCGCGCTCGGCTGGCCGTGGACGACGCCGGTGCCGGCTACGCCGGGTTGCGGCACATCCTGGAGTTGCGCCCGCAGTTCGTGAAACTGGACATCTCCCTGGTGCGCAACGTCGACAACGATCCGGCCCGCCAGGCAATGATCATCGGCATGGCCCACTTCGCGACGAACGTCGGCTGCGACCTGATCGCCGAGGGAATCGAGACGGCCAACGAGCTGACGGCGCTCAGGCTCCTCGGCGTTGCCTTTGGCCAGGGCTTCTTGCTCGGCAAGCCGGCGACGATCGAGATGGCGGCGTCGGGACCAACCGGCTACGCCCCGGGCGACACGACGTCCGACGTGGGTTCCGCGGCCGCGGCGGGTTCCGTGGGCGCAGTGGGTCCGGCGGTCGGCCGACCGAGATCGGGGGCCGGCGACGCAATCGCCGTTGCCCGGAACGACAGAGCCGCCCCGGCCGCTTCGGATCGCCCGAGGCGCTCTACAACGAACTCGCGAGCCAGAGGACCACGCATTAGCTAGCTCGCGACTATCGGTCCGGTGGCTCCAGCGTGAGCTCCAGGTAGTTGCGCTCGCCGAAGCCGATCTCTTCGTAGAGCGGACGGCCCTCGCTGCTGGCACGCAGCCAGATCCTGTTTACGCCGCCGGCGCGCGCCGCCTCGACGACCGTGGCCATGAGCGCCCGCGCGATCCCGAGCCGCCGGAACTCCGGCTTCGTGTAGACATTGAGAACATACGCCTCGAGGCCTCCGGGGCTCAGCAGACCGGGCGGATGCGGGAACCACAGTACCGCCGCCGAGCCGGCAGGACGGCCGTCGACCTCGGCAAGCCAGACGGCGAAATCCCTGCCCATGTGCTCCGCAAGCCAGCTCGCGTTCGCATCACGGAGTGCCTCGGCATCTCCAGGCGGCATTTCCGCCCCGAAGAGGTCGGCCATCATGCCCATCCGGAATTCGAGTACGACCGGTAGGTCGGCCGGACCGGCCTGGCGGATCTGGAAGGATTGGCCGGGGCGACTTTCGGGGCTCATGACTCCAATGATGCGAGGGGAGCGCGCCGGTGCCAAGCCTTGGGTGCGCTCCCCCAGATCGGGCTACGGGGTGACCGTCAGCGTCCCTTCGGATACGGTCTTGCCGGCCGCGGTGAGGGTGAACTTCCACTGGCCGGGACCCCAACCGGGGATCGTCGTGCTGAGATCACTGCTGTCCGTGGTGCAGTCGGCGCCGCTGGTGTCGGCGGTCGGCACCGCGAACGAGCCGAGCTCGACGCCGTCCTTGGAGATCGCCAGCGTCACCACGTCCGATCCCATGGTGCTGGTGTAGATGTAGGTGGGATAGACCGACTTGGTCGCGTTGATGCTGGTGACCTGGTGGGAGACCTGGCAGCCTTGCGGTTCGGTAGCGGGCGGGTCGGTGGAGAAGAGGACTTTGCCTGCGTTCGGCACGGAGCCGCCACGAAGCGCGACGAAAACCCCGACGGCAATGAATGCAACGACCACGATGGCGGCCGAGATGGCGATCCGCTTGCCGCGTCCGCCCGACTTCTGGGGCGTCTGCGGCCAGGGCTGCCCGGGCACGTAATACGGTTGAGGCGCTCCGGGCTGACCCGGCGCGGCCCACGGCGGCGTGGGCTGGGCCGGCTGATCGGACGGGGCCCAGGGGGGCGTCGGCTGGCCCGGCTGCGAGGCGTCGGAGGGCGGCGCAGCCGCCCACGGCTCGAATGGGGCGGGCGGGGCGGCCGGGGCTCCCCACGGCGGGGTAGGCTGGACCGGTGCTGCCCAGGGAGATGCGGGCTGGGCCGGCGTCGGCGCTTCGGGCTCGAACGGCTGCCCTCCCGCCTGCTGCTCTTCGGGCTGCGGCGCTTCCGGCTGGGGATCGGCCCCCCACGGCGGCGTCGGCTGGCCCGGCTGCTGGTTGGTCGGATCCATTTAGGCCTCCAGTGCGAAAACGCGGCCAATCGGGGAACGAGACTGAGCATAAACCCGCCGCAGGCGTTCATGTTGGGCTCGCGCGGCGAGCGCGGACGCCGGCGAGCGCGGACGCCGGCGAGCCCGGGATGCGGGACGCCGGCGGCGCCGCGACGGGCGCTCGCCTCCGGCCATGCTACGGTCGGCCCGATCAGCCAAGCCCCGTGGGCTTCAATTCCAGTCAGGTACCCGAGTAATGCGACCTTTCTTCGGCTATCACATGCCCAGCTACACGTTCGAGGGCGTTCCCGACACGGGTCTCTTCGACCACGTCGTCGGGTCCGCCACATCCGCCGAGGCTGCCGGCTTCGACCTCGTCACGGTTATGGATCACTTCTACCAGATAGGCGTCATCGGACTCGAAGACGAGCCCATGCTCGAGGCCTACACCACTCTGGGGGCCCTGGCGGCGCGCACCGACCGCGTCCTGCTTGGCACGATGGTCACCGGCGTGACTTACCGGAACCCGGCCCTGCTGGCCGAGACCGTGACCACCCTCGACGTCATCTCCAGGGGCCGAGCCGTCCTGGGCATCGGCGCGGCCTGGAACGAGTCGGAGCACCACGGCCTGGGCTTCGACTTCCCGCCGATCGGGGAACGGGAGGACCGCCTCGAGGAGGCCCTGGCGATCTGCAAGGCCATGTTCACCGAGGAGCGGCCGAGCTTCCAGGGCACGCATTACCGGATCAACCGGGTGCTCAATCGGCCCAGGCCAATCCAGCCCGGCGGTCCAAAGATCATGGTCGGTGGAGGCGGCGAGAAGCGCACGCTCAAGCTGGCCGCGCAATACGCGGACATCACGAACTGGTTCGGCACGTTCGAGGAGGCGACGCATAAGCTCGACGTCCTGGCCCGCCACTGCGAGGCCATCGGCCGCGACCCATCGACCATCCTGAAGACCGTCGCCGCCCCGATCCTTCCGGTCGCGAGCGAGAGCGACAAGGCTCGGGTCCTCCAATACATCCCCGAGGAACGACGATCGATGGTCCAGCCCGTTCTCGTCGAAGAAGGCGCCGAGGTCCTGCGCCGCTACCTCGATGCGGGTTTCGACGGCTTCATCTTCCGTAACGCCCAGGTTCGCAACGCCAAATCTATCGGCCGGGTGGGCGAGTTGATCCGCATGCTGCGCGGCCAGGAGGTGGCGGCATGAGCGTGGATATCGACAAGACCGAGCTTCGAAAGCGCCTGACTCCGCTGCAGTACTCAGTCACGCAGGATGCGGCGACCGAGCACCCGTTCACCGGCGCCTACTGGGACAACCACGAGGACGGGAGCTACCGCTGCGTGGTCTGCGGCGAGGTGCTCTTCGAGTCGAAGACCAAGTTCGACAGCCACAGCGGCTGGCCGAGCTTCTCGGACGTGCTCGATCAGGCCAGAGTCGTCAGGAAGCGGGATAACAGCCTGGGGATGAATCGGACCGAGGTGAATTGCGCGAACTGTGGCGCCCACCTGGGCCACCTCTTCGACGATGGGCCCGGGCCGACCGGCCTGCGGTACTGCATCAACTCCGCATCGCTTGACTTCGAGAAGCGAGCGGGGGAGTAGCCGCCGCGGGGCCTCAGTAGGTCGAGATCGACAGCTTATTGACCCCTGCCCGTAGCTCGATCTCGTAGCGATCGGGCGAGGACGACGCGCCGGGAGTCTGCATCGAAACCCGGCCCATGGACTTGTGGATCTCGCCGTCCACGCTTATCTCGCTGACGCCTCCGCGAACCTCCAGCCCGGCCGGCACGCCCGCCGGTCGCTCTATCGTCACCTGGTTCATCCCGCCGCCGACGCGGATTGGCACCGTTCCCGTCGGTCGAGGCAGGAGCAATTCGATCTTGCTCGCGCCGCCGCGCATCTCGAACGACTCGAGCCGCAGGGCGCGCAGGTCGGCCGTGAGGCGCGTCGCTCCTCCCCGCATTTCGATCGACCAGGGTACCGCGGTGCACAGGGCAATCTCGCCGCGGTCCTTGCGCCAGTGAGCCGAGATCTCCACGTTCTGCTCGGCCCATTGCGTCCGCCAATCGAACCAGCTGAAACGCTGGTAGGCGACGGTGACCACGCCGCCGCGAACACGCATCCGCGGCACCGGCCCGTCGAAGCGGGCCTTGTAGAGCTCGGTCAACGTCGCGTCGCCGCGGACGACGATGTTGGGCGCGCCTGAGACGAAGACCAGACGACCGCTGGTCACCCCGCCCAACGGCGCGGCGTAGTTGCCGCCCGCTCCGTCTTCATCGTGGGTCCGCATCTTGACCGTCTCGGCGCGGGCGACCTCACCGCTGCGAGTCAGGAAGTCCGCGAGGACCCCGAGCTGGTTGTCGTCATAGCGCTCGATCACGGCGCGCTGGGCGGCGGCGATGGAGGCGTGGACGGCTCGCAGCTTGTCAAAGAATTCCCGGCGCTGGCTCGACGAGAACGCGGCGGCGATCCGTCGGATCGGGCACGCGGCGAACCCAGCCGGCCTGCTCGAGGCGGTCCACCATCCTGGTCGCCGAGCCTGTCGTGAGCCCCGTCACTTCTGCGAGCCGGCCCACGGTCAGGCGGCCCTCATCCTCGAGAATCTCCAGGCACTCCACGTCGGTGCCGGCAAGCCCGAGACGTTCGGCGACGGACTGGCTGAAAACCGTCGCCTGGCTGCTCTCCTTACGGACGGCCCGAAGCACCGCCGCTATGAGTTCGTCTCTCGGATCACTGCTTGACATCGTTTGTCTGCCCTGGCTATTCTCTGCACTGCGCAGAGACATGATAGCGCAGTTAGTAGACAGTGCAAGCGAGCTTCGCGAAAGCCCGCGGATCGAAAGGGAACACGATGACCCTCACGGCAACCAAGTTTGACACCGGGCCGGCCCGCACGCGCGTCGCGTCCCGCGGCGCGTCTGTCGAGCCGAGCGGCGCAGGGGGGCAACGATGACCGGCCAGCCGATCGTCGAGACGTCGGGTCTTCGACGGACGTTCAAGGGCAAGGGCAAGATCGGGTCGGTCGAGGCCGTCGCGGGGGTCGACCTGACGATCGCCGCCGGCGACATCTTCGGCTTCCTCGGGCCCAACGGCGCCGGCAAGACGACCACGGTCCGGATCCTGTCTACGCTCCTGCCTCCGACCGCCGGCACAGCGCGAGTCGCCGGCTTCGACGTTGCCCGCCAGTCGCGCCAGGTCCGCGAGCGGATCGGGTACGTGGCCCAGGCCGGCGGGTCCTACCGCGAGTCCACGGGCCGCGAAGAGCTCGTGATCCAGGGCCGCCTGTTCGGCATGAGCAAGGCAGATGCCGGCAAGCGCGCGGTGGAGATCCTCGAGGCGCTGGACCTCGCCGAAGCCGCCGACCGCACCTGCAAGACCTATTCCGGCGGTATGAGACGCCGCCTCAACATCGGCATCGGGATGGTCCACCGGCCGGCGATGCTCTTCCTGGACGAACCCACCACGGGCCTCGACCCTCAGGCGCGGGCGCGCTTGTGGGAAGAGATCCGGAAGCTGCGCGAGACCGGCACCTCGGTGCTTCTTACGACCCACTATCTCGAAGAGGCGGACGCGCTTTGCGACCGTCTCGCCATCATCGACCACGGCAAGATCGTGGCCGAGGGATCGCCCGCGGAGCTGAAGCGCGAGATCGCAGGCGACGTGCTGACGATCGGGGTCAACGGCCAGTGCGACCGGGTCGTGGACCTGATGCGCCTCCAGCCGTTCGTGCGAGAAGCGGGGATCGAGGACGGTCTCGTCCGCCTCTATGTCGATAAGGGCGAGGAAGCCGTGCCGCAAGTGCTGCGGTTGCTCGACAGCAACGGTGTCGCCCCCTCGACGATGAACCTCCACCGGCCGAGCCTGGACGACGTATTCCTCAAGAAGACCGGCCGCTCGCTGCGTGAATCCGCGGCATAGCGTCCCAGGAGAATCTAGATGCGAACCATTCGCGACACCTGGCTCATCTTCGAGCGTTCGATCGTGCTGAGCCTTCGGAACCCCGTCTGGGTGATCATGGGCATCATGCAGCCGATCCTGTACCTGCTGCTCTTCGGGCCCCTGCTCACAAACATCGCCAAGATGCCCGGTTTCCCGCCGGGCGGCGCCTTCAATGTCTTCGTGCCGGGACTCCTGGTCATGACAGCGCTCTTCAGCTCGGCGTTCGTAGGCTTCGGCCTGTGCGACGAGATGCGCGAGGGCGTGGTCGAGCGCATGACGGTCACGCCCATGAGCCGCGTGGCCATGCTGGTCGGCCGCTCGATGCGAGACGTGGTGCTGCTGCTCGGCCAGGGACTGATCCTGGTGGGCCTGGCCGTCCCGTTCGGGCTCGAGATCAACCTCGGCGGCGTGGCGATCGCCTTCGCCATGCTCGCCCTGATCGGCTTCATGATGTCGCCGGTGTCCTACACCCTGGCCCTCGTGCTCAAGAGCGAGGACGCGCTGGCACCCGTCGTGAACGGCTTGGCACTGCCGCTCCTGCTCCTCTCAGGAGTGATGCTGCCGATGTCGCTGGCGCCGGACTGGCTCCAGACCCTGGCCAAGATCAATCCCCTGTACCACGCGGTCGCGGCTATCCGGGCGCTCTTCAACGCCAGCTTCGGCGACAGCGAGATCCTCGTCGGCCTGGTCGTGCTGGTCGTACTGGCAGTGGCGACCGTGGCGATGGGCGCCCGTTCCTTCGCCCGCTCGGCGGCGTAGGCCCGCCGGGCAACTCGCCGTCGCGAAGTCTCGCGGCGGCGAGAGTTTGTCCGCGGACCGCTCGGCCCCTAGCTGAGCGAGAACGGCGGGTAGGGAACCGGCAGCAGCAAGATGTAGGCGCCTACCCGCACCTGATAGCGAAGCAGGCTCGAGTACAAAATCATGGCCCACTCGGGATAGCGCCCGGTTATCAGGATCGGTATCCACAGCACGATCAGCGTCAATCCCGAAACGACGGAGAGGAACCACAGCACGATGAAGTGAGGGATCGCGAGCACCAACCTGACGAACAGCCCGACCAGCGGGATCCCCCACAAACGGTTGATGCGGCGGTCTCCGAGCACGAAGTCGGCGTCGGTCGGCACCGGCCGGCCGCCACCAAGCGGCGGATAGCCGCCGGGCATCAGGTACGCCGCGTAGCCGCCGATGCGCGAGCCGCGCCGGAGGATCTCCTCGATCCACCTCGCCTGGAAAAGCGGGACTCTGCCCGTGACGAGAATTGGGATCCAGCCCAACAGGAAGATCACGGCGAGTCCGATCGCCAGCACGAACATGATCAGGAAGTGGGGGATGAGCAGGATGAAGCGGACCACGTTGCCGAGCCAGGGAATGCCCCACCAGCGGCTCAGTGTGCGCTCGCCGGTCGCCGTGAGTTGCACGGGGTAACCGGCGGGTTCCGCCGTCGTCTGAGCCATACAAGTCCTCCCGACATGCAAGCCTGCCCGAAATCATAGTCCCGGCAATAAGGAGACCGGGCCTCGGCGCTCCAGTTGCGACAAATCCTGAAACGATCGTGGACGCCGGCGCTATCTTTGCGCACATGGGGATCGAAATCCGCGTCTGCCCGCCGGATCGCTTCCGGGAACTACTCAAGCTGGCCGGCGTGGCCTTCAACGACGACGTCCTCGACGATATGGCCGCCAACGTGGAGCGGGTCGCCGATCCGGAGCGCTTTCTCACCGCTCTCGACGGCGATCGGATGGTGGCCTCTTCGGGCGTCTTTACCCTGCAGATGACGGTTCCGGGCGGCGAGATGGCCGCCGGCGGCGTGACCTGGGTGGCCGTACTGCCGTCGCACCGCAGGCGCGGGCTGATGAGCGGCATGATGCGGCGCATGGTTGACGACTGCCACAGCCGCGGCGAGCCGATCGCCATTCTCTGGGCGGCCGAAGGTGCGATCTACCAGCGGTTCGGGTTCGGTCTGGCGACCTTCAGCCTGAATTTCGAGGCCGAGACGAATTCGATCGGCTTCGCGCGCGCCTGGGAGCCCGAGGGCGAGTGCCGCCTGGTCCCCGCCGGAGAGGGGCTCGACGTCGTGATGCCGGTCTACGAGGCAGCGCGGACACAGCGGGCAGGGTTCCTCGCCCGCACGCCCGATTGGTGGCTCGGCATCCTCCCGCAGCGGGACTCGGCAGCCAAGGCCGCCGACGTGAAGCGCCTCGTTGTCTACGAGTCAGCGGAGGGGCCCGAGGCATATGCGGTCTACAAGGCCAAGGCGGAGTGGAACGTTCGCGGCCCGGCCGGTGTGCTCACGGTCGAGGAGGCGATCGGCTCGACGACACGGGGGACGCGCGAGATCTGGCGGTTCCTGCTCAACGTCGATCTGATCCGGACGCTGAGGGCATGGCGGCTGCCGGCGGATCACGCGCTCTTCCATCTTGCCGCGGAACCGAGGCGGCTCGGGACGACCGTCGGAGACGGGTTGTGGCTGCGGATCGTGGACGTCGCCCCGGCCCTCGAGGGCCGCACCTACGGGCTCGACGGGGCGGCCGACGGGCGGCTCACCTTCGATTTGCGCGATGACTACTGCCCCTGGAACGCCGGCCGCTGGACGCTGGAAGTCGAGGCGGGCCGAGGGCGGCTCAACCGTTCGAATGAAGCCGCTGATCTGGCCCTCGACGCCGGCGACCTCGGGGCACTATTCCTGGGCGGCGTAGGTGCGACCGAGCTGGCGCTGGCCGGCCGTGTCGTGGAGTTGACCGCCGGCGGTCTGGGCCTGGCAGATCGGCTCCTCCGGACGGCTCTCGACCCCTGGTGCCCGCAGGAGTTCTAGGAGGGGCACGAAGCCGCCACGCGCGCGGGCGGGCGGCCGGCGGCTGGCGGCGCGCCGGTGGCTGGCGGCGCGCCGGTGGCGAATCAGACCTCGAAGCGGATCGGCTGGTGATTGCCCGACGGCGCACACACGTCGCAGAGGGTCAGGCCATCTTCGATGAGCGCCGCCCGGCGCCGCCCTCGGCCCCCCTGTAGCGATACCGGGTGCTTGCACACCGAACAGTGAATCGGCTTCGCCTCGAGGCGCTCGCTGCGTATCGACATCCCTGACATCACCCCTTCACCGGGCATCCGTAAACCGGGAGTCGGTTCCCAATCGTTGGCCGACGATGCGACGTCTGCACCAAACCGGGGGTTGACGATCCTCCGGTGCCAACCCAAGCCGAACGGGTCTGTATCTCCTACGTCGCCCTGCGGAGGGTTCCTCCCGCCCGTTTCCGCAGGCCGGCCGGGGCCTGGCTCGTCGACGATCTTATCGAGTTCGGGGCCGCGAAACTCGGCGTTACTGCGCGCAACGAGGGAACCGGCGGCCGCCATGTGGCGTCCATCGTTCGTCCTCTCCCGCAGTCCGTTTCCCTTAGCCAGGAGCCCGACCATGAACCGCCCAAATCTGGTGCTTCCCACTCGAGAGCTTCTCGCCGGTGTGTTCGTAGTGGGGCTGGCCGCGCTTGCCGTCGGTTGGACCGCCGGAAGCGCGGCGGCGTCGGGCAGCACCCATTCCGCGCCGTCGCCGACCATCTCTGCAGACAATGTGAACTCCAGTGCCGCTGGGCGAATCGCCCCGGGAGAACCGCAGATCGGGACCAGTATTGGTACCGCGACGACCGGCCCGGCGTCTGGCGTGGGCGGTGGAACCTCCGTCGCGTACCCCGGTCCGGTCTACCCCGGATCGCTCGGGGCCGCCCCGCAGGGCACGATCCTGGCCGGCGGCAGTGGCACGGCCGGCATGAAGACGGATGGCTCCGACCGTGCGGCCGCCCTCGCCACGGCCACTACGGCGGCCATGGCGGATGCCCGGGCGCAGGCCCAGGCAGTGGCCACGTCGATGGGCGTGGCGATCAAGGGCGTCTACTCGGTCACGGTGTCCTCAGCCGACAGTTACGCCTACCCGATGCCCGAGTGCATCGTGCCTCCGGCCGCGCCCTCGGCTGTGGCGAGCGGCGCGACTCCGGCGGGTGGCGCCGGTTCGGACTCCGCTCCGAACGCGGCTGTCTCGGTTGCGCCAGCCATCGTCCCGCTGCCCCCGACGGCGGTCTGCAACTCCCCGAAGACCGCCACGCCGTCGTCGGCTCAACTCGTCGTGACCGTTCTCGTCGCCTACAGCTTCGCGTAGACCTTCCCCGCGGAGCCGTTGAGGCGTCTGCCGCATCGGCACTGCTTCGGTATAGTTGGGCGGCAGGCGACCGCTGAAGCTCGCCGTCACGAGGGGGACCGAGGTCCTGGGAGGAGCGGTGTCAGCGCGGAACCCTGGAGATGAGCCTGCCGGCCGCACGACGCGGACTGGCAGCCAAGGCCGGACCGGCCGCGTGGCCCGATCCCGCAGCAAGACGCGGGCCGGCGACTCGGGTCGGCTTAGCGGCTCGGGTCGGATCGCCGAGGCGGTGGTCCGCCTCTGGCATTCGACCCTCGCGCGGCGTCTCGCCTCGGTTCTCTTGTTCGGCTGGTTCGTCTATTGGACCTGGCAGGTCATCGGCGACAACTTCGGCCAGTGGCCGTACCACATGGACGTGGTCGGCACCGACGGGCGCCTCTACTACCGCGCCGCCCAGACCTGGCTTGCCGGCGGGGATCCCTGGACCGCCTACGTAACCCAGAACTCCTTCCCGCTGTCCGGACTGTGGGTCAAGTTCCTGTTCACGGGCCCACCGCCGACGGTCCTGGCGTTCGTTCCGTTTGCCTGGATACCCGAGACGATTTTCGTGATCGGCTGGCTCGGAGCGTCGGTCGCGGCCGCGTTCTACACACTGCGGCGGCTGCACCTGCCGGCCTGGTGGATTCTCTTCCCGCCGATGGCCCAGGGGATCTTCGTCGGCAATCCACACATCGTGTGCCTGGCCCTACTGCTGTCCGGCTCGAGCTGGCTTCAGGCCCTGGCGGCGCCGATGAAGGCATACGCTGTGATCCCGATGTTCTTCGAGCGCAGATGGCGCGCCCTTGCGATCCTGGCCATCGGCGGCGCCGTATCGGTGGTCCTGTTCTGGCCGCTCTGGACCCAGTACGCCGCCGACTATTCGACGACCCAGGACTGGATCGTCGGCGCGACATACGGCGGATTTTCGGCCGCACGCGACCCGCGCCTGCTCGTAGTGGCGCTAGCGGCGCTCGGACTGCTCGCCCTGGTGGACCTGCGCGCAGCCGGCTGGCTGGCGGTTCCGGCGGCGTGGCCGGCGACGCAGTACTTCTACGCCACCTTCGCCCTGCCGCTGCGGTCGCCGTGGCTGGCCGCCGCCCTGGCCGTGGGCATCCATCGTCCCCAGGCCGCCGTTCCCTGGGCAATCGTGGCCTACGCGCTCGGTCGAGTCGTGCTCCGCGTGCTCGGATACGACCGGAGAGCGCCGGGAGGGCTGTTATCGCGGCGGCGCCGCGCCGGGCAGGCGATCGCGGCCGGCCGTGGAGCCACGGCCGCCGAGTAGATCCGGCGATCAGCGGACGGGCAGAAGCGCCGCGACGACACCGACCGCGACACCGATCGCCAGCGCGGCGATCGCGATCCGGAGAGACATGGCGCGGTCCCGAGCCCGGGCTACGGGGTCGGTCACGACCTCGGCCGTCCCCAGGCTTCCGAAGTTGTACACGCCGCTCGAACCGAAGCCGGCGCAGAAGTGCAGGAAGGCCTGGAGGTAGCCCGACGCAGAGCCGGCCGCCGGCAGGGCCACGATCAGGCGCAGCGGCTGTGGAGCGCCGACTGCCACCAGGCCGGCGAACAGGGCGACGGTCGCGGCAAGCCCGATATGGCCGAAGCGGCGCCGGCGGGCAATTTCCGCGGGCCCGATATTGCAGACGCCCGCTCTGTATTCGGACTGGGACGGGGTTTGGGGAACGGCGAGGTTGGCGGGGATCATTCCTGGAGCTTCCTTTTGAGCGAGAACCGGCGTCGGCCACGCGGTCGAAGCAGCCTATCGGGTATTCGAGCTCGAGGGCGGGCTGGATGACCTCGTGCCACGCTGTGGCGCGGTCATGGGGCGCCGCGAACTGACGCCTTCCTGGCGACATCCATTGTCCGGGCAAACATGCGCGCGTATACTCGGACAGGTCGAATGGGCAGCTTTTCGACTGCTCGAAGAAGTAGTCCTGCAGCGGCAAGCGGTCACCCGGCTCCCGGGTTTCCGCATCGAGAGAAGTTGATCTGGCGGCGCGCGATGCCCGCCAAGAGCACCGCCCGTGCCGCCTCCGAGGCGCCATCCGGCGCGCCCGTGCCGGAATTTCGGACGACGACTTACGTTCAAGAGCCAGTCAATCCCCGCCAGAATTGCGAGCCCGTTTCCGACGCGCTCGCCCTGGAGGGAGGGTCAAGATGGCACCAGTGGATCTCCAGCGAGCCTTCCAATCGATGACGGTGCCGCCGCACAAGCCGCACCAGCCAGACAAGCCGGAAGCGGTGGACATCGCGGAGCCCGAAGCCGTAGCGGTTCCGATCGAATTCGAGAGCGAACGCGATTGCATGCCCCCCGATTGGGTCGGCGACGACGCGCTGACCGATCTGGCGAGAAAGACGGTCCGCGTGCTCCGCCCGATCCTGCATTCCGGGCCGCAGCCGCTGCCGCATTGTCTCGACCTGCTCGAGTGCGAATTCGACGTCAAGCCCGGCTGTGCAGAGCGGCTCTTCTGGCTGGCGCAGGAGCGGGGCTACCTGTCGCTCCACGAAGGCAATGTCTACCTGGGCCGACTCCACGCGACGGTCTAGCCGTGGCCGAACGAGCCGCCGCGGGCAGGCGGCGGACGGACCGTCCGACCGCTCAATTCGTCGCGTCCGTCGATCCTCGGTCCTGCTCGCTTGACCACCATCGGCGACGGCTCCATGGTGCGTGGCAACGTCGACAGGAGAGCCATGCGAACCAGGCCCGGTCTGCTCGGATTCAGGATCTCGCCCCAGGACATGACCGGGTTGGACTGGCCCCGGCTGGCGGCTACGTGGACGATGGCCGGCGAGACGCGACTTTTCGACGCGGGCTGGATGAGCGACCACCTGACCGACGCGAGCCGGGAGCGCGGCGGACCAAGCCCCGAATCGATCACGACGCTCGCCGCACTCGCCTCGCACGTTCCCGGGATGTGGGTCGGCATTGCCGTCGCTTCGAACACCTTTCGCCACCCGGCGATGCTCGCCAAGGCGTCGGCAGTCCTCGATAACGTGACCGGGGGCCGGTTCGTTTTGGGATTGGGGGCGGGCTGGCACGAGGGCGAGCACGAGCAGTTCGGGATCCCGCTGCCGCCGATGGCCGAGCGCTTCGACCGGTTCGAAAGCGCCGTGGGGGTCCTGAGCCTGCTCTTCTCCGATGCCGCGCGAAGCTCGCCCGGAGTCACGACCGACGACCGGTATTACCCGCTCCGGGGCGCAACGCTGGAGCCCGGGACAATGCGTCCCGGAGGCCCGCCGCTGTGGCTCGGTGTCGCGAAACCGCGCGGCATCGCGCTGGCGGCGCGCTTCGCCGAAGGCTGGCCCATGCCGGGTAACCGGCCCGGGGACGTGGCCTACTTCGCGGCGAAGCGGGACGAGATCCTCCGAGCGCTCGAAGCGGCCGGGCGCGACCCATCGGAATTCACCTTTGCGGCGCAGCTCACCTGCGGCGGAACCGACGCCGACCTTCGAGATGCCCGGGCGACGGCCGAGGCGATGCGCAGGGCCGGGGCCGATCATCTGATCCTGGCCGTGCCGGCCCGACTGGGGCCGAACGGGTTGGCGCGGATGGCGGCCGAGGTCGCCGCCCCGGTCCGGGACGCGACAGGCTGACGGTAACGGGACTCCGCGCCGCCCGGGCGAGCGGACGGGGACCCGGCCGGGCCGATGACCGGCTGCCATGTCAACATTCGGTTATGACGGATCGCGATAGAACGCTGGAGCATCTGCCGCAGCCACTCGGCCTGCTCTTCGACCTCGACGGCACGCTCGTCGACACGGTGGCGGTGCGGGCCGAAGCGTGGCGGCTTGCTTTCGAGCGATTCGGGTTGCCCATCGACCCGGGACTCTTGCCCCAGTACATGGGCTCGGACGGCCGGTGGCTGGCCGGGGAAGTCGCCAGAACCGCCGGGCGAGACCTCGACTGGGCGCAGCGCGATCGGCTCGACCGCGACTCGGGAGCGATCTTCGACGAGCTCAACGTTTCACCGGTTCCGCTCCCAGGGGCAACGGAGCTGCTCACCATGCTCGAGGCGAGCGATCTGACCTTCGCGATTGCGACCGCCAGCCAGCCCGGCCAGGTGGCCGTGTCGGTTGCGTCGCTGCGGCTGCCCGCGCCGCCACCGATCACCGACGGCGGTCACGTCGAGCATGCCAAACCCGCCCCTGATCTACTGCTGGTCGCGTCCGCTCAGCTGCGCATACCACCGCAACGATGCTGGTACGTCGGCGACTCGGCCTGGGACATGATGGCGAGCGCCGCGGCGGGCATGACCGGGATCGGCATCACGACCGGAGCCACCGGTGCTGCGGGCCTGCGCGATGCAGGGGCCGTGGCGGTGGTCGATGGCCTGCCGGCGCTGCGCAACGAGTTGCTGGGGCGGCGGCTGATCTGACGTCTCGGCGTCGGCTCAGGAAGTCGCCGCCAGGGTGCGGCGCGATGCTCCGGACCGACCGCCGGAGGAATACCGGGAGGGGCGACCCAGCGGGCGTCGCGCCGGGGCGGGCTCGGCATCCGGATCGGGCAGGAACTCCTCGACGACCTCGCAGGGGATCGACTTCCGAAGCAGCCGCTGGACGCCGCGCAACTCGTCGACCTCGTCCGGCGAAACCAGGGAGATGGCGGTGCCGCTGGCACCCGCGCGTCCGGTTCGGCCGATGCGGTGAATGTAGTCCTGCGGCTCGTACGGCAGCTCGTAGTTGACGACGTACGGCAGGTCTTCGATATCGAGGCCGCGCGAAGCCACGTCCGTGGCCACCAGCACCTTGACGAAGCGGCCGCGGAAAGCCTCGAGGGCCCGGGTTCGCTCCGCCTGGCTGCGGTCGCCGTGGATGGCCGAGCAGCTCACGCCGCGGCGGTCGAGGTAGGAAGCCAGCCGGCTCGCCCCGATCTTGCTGCGGGTGAACACCAGGACCTGCTCCATCGAGTCGCGCCGGATCAGGTGGATCAGCAGATCGGCCTTGCGGTTCTGATCGACCGGGTAGAGGACCTGGGTCAGGTTGTCCGCGATGCTGTTGCGGGCCGCGACTTCGATGATCTCGGGGTGGTCCTGGAACTCTTTGGCCATGTGGCGCACTTCGTCCGAGAAAGTAGCCGAGAAGAGCAGCGTCTGGCGCTTCTCCGGCAGGAGCGCGCAGATCTTGCGCACGTCGGGCACGAAGCCCATATCGAGCATTCGATCGGCTTCGTCCAGAACCAGGATTTCGACCTGGCTCAGGTTAACGGTGCGCTGGCCGATGTGGTCGAGCAGGCGACCTGGAGTGGCGACGAGGATCTCGACGCCCTTCCAGAGCAGCTTGATCTCGGGATCGATCCGGGTTCCGCCGTACACGACGGCGGCCCGGAGCGGGACGCTTCGGCCGTAAACCTTGACTGCTTCCGAGATCTGCACCGCGAGCTCGCGGGTCGGGGTCAGGATGAGGACGCGGACGGGATGCCGGGCCGGCGAGAAACCGGTGTTGGCCTGCCCGCGAAGGCGCTCCAGGATCGGCAGCACGAATGCCGCCGTCTTCCCGGTGCCGGTCTGGGCGGCGGCGAGGACGTCGCGGCCCGCAATGATGTGGGGGATCGCCGCGCTTTGAACGGGCGTCGGGTCGGTGTAGCCCTCTCTCGCCACGGTGGCGAGGAGGTCGGCCGAGAGGCCGAGATTTTCGAAAGTCAAAAGAGAACTCCTGGGTGCGTCGGCTGACGCAAGGTGCGGTCGAATCCGCTGCTGAGCCGCGTGCGCCCCTCGGCGCGGGAACGATGGCTCAAGCGACGCTGGCCGCGAGTCTGGTATTGCGTCGGATCGGCATGGCGGCTGCCGCTCGCGCGGCCCCTTCGAAGAGGCGCCTGTACTGGCTGCCCACTTCCCACCAGACCATTCCGCGGCTCTGCTCGTAGGCACGCCGGCCCAGTGACGCGCGCAAATCCGCGTCGAGCAGTAGCTCGATGAACGTTTCGGAGAGTGCCGCGGTATCGCCCGGCCGTACGAGACGGCCGCGATCCCCGGCGAGCATTTCGGACGCGTAGGAATACGGGGTAGAAACGATCGCCTTACCTGCACCCATTGCATAGGCAAGCGTGCCAGAGACGGTCCGGACCATATTCGAGTACGGGGTCGCGAAGACGTCAGCAGCCTGGAGCCAGGTGCCAAGCTCGACCCGACCGACAAAGCGATTGACGAACTTGACGTGGTCGCCGAGGCCCAGTTTTGCGACCTGAGCTTCGAGCGTCGCGCGATAGGTTTCGCCCTCGCAACTGCGGACATCCGGGTGGGTCGCGCCGAGGATCACGTAGGAGGCGGACGGAACCGCCGCCACCACGGCCGGCATGGCCGCGATAGCCGCCTCGAAGCCTTTACCCGGCCCCATCAGACCGAAGCTCAGGATCACGGCCTGGCCCGTCAGGCCGAGACGCGGTTTCATCGTGTCGGCCGCGACGATCGGAAGGTTGGGCACGCCGTGCGGGATCATCGAAAGCCGGGCCGGGTCAGCGCCGTAAACGCGCGTCATCAGCGCCGAGTCGGCCTTCGACATCACCACCGACGCATTTGCGTTGGTCGCGATATCGCTCAGGATCGCTCGCTGGGCGGGCGTCGGCTGAGGCGGCACGGTGTGCAGCGTCGCCACGAACGGAATCCGCAGGGCGTGCACGAAGTCGAGGACGTTGACGCCGTCCTCACCGCCCCAGATGCCGAATTCGTGCTGCAGAGAAACCACGCTGACGCCGCAATCGTTGAGCGCCTGGGCTGCGCCGCCGTGGTCGGCCGGGAAGTCACGCCGGATGCGGTGACGGACTTCGGCGGGGTAGGGGCCCGGCTCGCCGGCCGGGTGGAGGGCCACGATCTCACGTTCGCCGATGGTCGTGGCGAGGTCATACGTGAACGTGGCAATTCCGCACTGACGCGGAATATACGTGGATACGAAAGCTGTCCTCGAGATGAGCTAGCTCCTGTCGGATCGGCCCTGCGATAGGCTCTCGCGGCCCGGGCGACTTCGCCCGAACCGCGAGTTGCCGAGATTGCGGATTAGGCCGCGCTAACCTGGACGGCGCGAGGACCCTTGGGGCTGCTCTCGACTTCGAACGAGACGCGCTCGCCGCCGATTAGGCGATCGAATTCGAGGGGAGCCTGGACGCCGCCGCGGTGGAAGAAATATTCCTTACCGTCTTCGGCTGCGATGAAACCGAAGCCGCGATCTGCGACGACCTTCTTGACTGTACCGGTGGTCATATTGACCCTTTCATCTTCCCGATCCAAACAGCAGACGCACGGTCTGTCGGAAAGGGAGGTCGACCACGCGGAGCGCGCCGCAAGTTGCAGCAACGCGCTCATATTACCCGGTTCAGGTCAATTCCACAAACGTGCCGGCTTTCCGTAGGCCGTTTTGGAGCGCACGCGCGAGGCCGCCGGCTTGACCAAATCCCTTTCCGGTCCCATCGTTGGAGGCCAGCCGACCGCGCCGGGTCACGATTCCGTCGCTCGCAGCGCATGGCAGATCGGATCCCGCGTGGCGCGAACCAGCTTCAACACCCCCGACGCGCTCATCGTCGTGAGCACCGACGGGTACTTCGACGTGTATCCGCCGACCGTGCGTTCGGCCAACGACAAGCCCAAGTATCGAGGCGTAATCGCCGAATTGGGCCCGTCCGTTCGCAGCCAGGATGACCGGCTTTCGGTTCGGCCCGACTCGCCGATGCTCGATGGCGCCGTCTCGCTGTGGTCGGGCAACCACGGTGCAGCCGCCGTTCGCGGCGAACTCGGTCTGGGTCGCAACGACAGCAAGCGGTAAGGCCGGCCTGGCCGTCCGCGCCACCTCGATCCCGACCCGAACCCTCGTCCCCGGCGAGCCGCCGTCCCGGCGCGCCTGAAAGGCACTTCCAATGACCGAAGAGAAGATCACTCCTGCCGCGCCGGCCAGCTCCCGCCCGGAACCGGACCGCAGCAAGTCCTCCTACCGCCAGACCCCGGTAGCCGCCACCGACAACCGCTCCAACGGCGGTTCCGGCGTGCAGCGAAGCCACCTGCGGGACCGCAAGGCATGGCTCCATCGGCGCACTCGAGCCGGACAGACATGGGCGCAGCGCAAGGCCGCCAGCGTCACCTACTGCCCCGCCAAGGCTCGCGCCAGCTAGCACGTCGCACACGCCGGCTCGCGCCGCCCGGAGAAACGCCGCCGGGTATTCTCCGAGTCGATGACCGAAATCCAGGCCCCGGACCAGCCCGACTTGCTGCTCCGGCGTGCGACCTCGCAGCTGCTCGACCGTCGGTTCGTCGGGTCGCCGGAAGCGGCGGTCGGCGCACTGCTCGCCGTTCAGGCGCAGGACAGGAGCGCGTGGCGCCTTGCGCTGCGTGCCCGGGTCGAGGGCATTACCGCCGCGGACGTGAACTGCGCTCTCACCGACCGCCGGTCGCTGGTGGTGGCCTGGCTCAATCGCGGCACTCTGCACCTGGTCCGCAGCGAGGATTACGGCTGGCTGCTGGCGCTGACCGCTCCGACGCAGGCGGTAGCCAACGCCCGCCGGCTGGCACAGGAGGGCCTGACGCCCGAGGAAGCGGATCGCGGCGTGAGGTGCATCGAGGAATCGCTGATCGTCGAAGGCCCCCTGGCGCGCGGCCGCCTTCGGGAGCGCCTTGCGGCCCGCCGGATACGCACCGATGGCCAGGCCCTCGTCCATCTGCTCTTCGCCGCCGTCATTCGCGGTGTCGCCGTGCTGGGTCCAATGGCTCCGGACGGCCACGCGTTTGTGCATGCGAGGGAGTGGCTGGGGAGCCTGGCGGATCCGCCGCGCCCGGGCTGGCGAGACGCGGCTCTCGCCGAGCTCGCGCGCCGCTATCTGACCGGCCACGGCCCCGCCACGGCCGAAGATCTCGGAAAGTGGGCCGGGTTGCCTGTCCGCGACGCGAGAGCCGGCCTTCGGAGTATCGGCGCCGAATTGCTCGAATTGCCCGGTGGGCTCCTCGACCTGGCGTCTCGAGAGGCCGCCGAACTGGTCAAGTGGCGAGATCAGCCGCCGTCCCCGGCCCTGCCGCCGCGCCTGCTGCCCGCCTACGACCCCTGCCTGCTCGGCTGGCGCGAGCGCGAGCCGTTTCTCCGTCGCGTCGACGAGCCTCTCGCAATTCCGCCCGGCGGAGGGCTGTTTCGCCCGATCGCGACCGTCGACGGGGTCGCTGCCGGAACCTGGAACATCCGGCGCGCGGGAGATCGGGTCGCGGTGACGGTCGCCCCGTTTCGGCCGCTCCACCCGGACGCGCTGACGGCGCTGGCGGCCGAAGCGCGTGACGTAGCGCGTTTCGAGGGACGCGCGCTCGCCGGCCTGACCGGCCTGTCCTAGGCCTGACCGGCCTGTCCTAGGGCCTGAAATGGAGACCGGGCCGCGGGAGTTCCCCCGGGCCCGGTCGAGCGCACGAATGCGGCAGTTGCCCGGCTAGGTATCGGCGTCTCCGGGGATAACTCGACCCTTCAGCGCGGTCCGCGTGACGGATCGTGATGCGGCAAGGAACCTGGCGTGGCGATGCGGCCGACGGCTCGCTCAGCGTTACTTACCTTTCCACGACCACAAAGGCCCAGGCCCAGGCGGTCTTCGACGTCACCGGTTACTTCGTCCCTCTCGGCCTGTAGCCAGCTCGTCCAGTCTCGCATCCGAGATGCCGAAGTGGTGCGCAACCTCGTGGCGGACGGTTTCGGCAACGCCGAGCGCCAGCGAATCGAGGTCGTGATAACGGCGCAGGTGCGCGCCGCGGAAGATGGTGATCTTGCTCGCCAGCGCGGCGTTGTCCGCGCCGTAGGCGGTGAGCGGTACGCCCGTATACAGCCCGAACAGGCCCGAGGCTCCGACCGAGGCAAGCTGATCCGGGCTCGGCTCATCCTCAACGACTATCGCCACGGTGCCCAGGCGATTTCGGAAGGCTTCCGGAAGCGCGTCGATGGCGTCGACGACGAGCGCCTCGAACGGGTCGGGCGGCTCAGTGTCCAGCGGTTCGATCTCAGGCTCCACTCGGCCATTATGGCCGCGTCCGTCGGGACGGCACTATCTTGAGACGGGTTTGCCACGGGTCTCGGCGGGCTGATATCGCCCGAGCGGGAGGTAGGCGATATCGTCGCGCTACTCATGCGGTGGCTGCGACTGCCGCTCTAGGTTCGTTGCCCCGTCCTGTCCACGCCGGGCGAGGCAGGAGGATATTGATGGCCACCCCAGAGCCCCAAGCCATGTTCTCGCTCGACCCATTGGTCGAGCGCCACCTGGAGCCCGACGAGACTGTCCACGCCGCGGCACGCGCCGCGGACGCGTTCATGGCGGTCAGCGATCGACGACTCCTCGTCGCGGCAGGCGAGCGCCTCGCCATGAGTCTTCCGATCGAGGATCTGCGCAGAGTCCAGTTCGATATCGAGAAGGGCCGACCGGCGACGGTGGTGATCGTACCGGAGGCCGCGACGATCGAGCCGCAGGTCCTGTTGATTCCGGACGACCAGCTCGAGGCGGCTGCTCAGGCCCTGGCGGTGGTGGGCGGCCGACTGGCGAAGATGTTCAGCCCGTGGCGGGGCAGCCTCGATCAATAGCGCCGGTCAGTCGTCCGGATCTCTGAGCAGCGGCAGCGAGAAGCCCACCTCTGCGCCGCCTCCATCGCGGGCGGTAGCCCACATGCGACCGCGTTGCGCTTCGGCTATCCGCTTGCAGACGGCCAGGCCGATACCCATGCCGCCGGCATACCTCTTCGCCTTGGGCGATCTGTAGAACGGCGTGAAGATCTTGTCGGGTTCGGCCCCGCCGAGACCGATGCCGCGGTCCATCACCGCCACGCGTGCCTCGCGATCGTCCGCGTCCAGGACCATGTCAATTCCCGCGCCGGGCGGGCTGTACTTGTCGGCGTTACTCAGCAGGTTGCCGACGAGCAGGTCCAGGTAAACCCGGTCCGCCTCCACGATCAGGTGGCCGCGGACCTTGTTGCTGAAGACGATCTTGCGGTTTCGGCGCTTGGCGAACGCCTCGCACGATCGGCGCAGGGCGTGTTCCAGAAGCTGGGGCTCCAATTCGGGCACGCTGCCGGCTTCGACGCGGGTCAGCAGCAGCAGGTTCTCGATCACGCCCAGCAGACGCTCCGAATCGTCGGCGACGTCCTGCAGGGACAGACGAAGCTCCTCGCTCAAACCCTCGGAGCGCTGCAGCAGCACCTGGGCATTGCCGTAAATCGTCGTGACCGGCGTCCGCAGCTCGTGCGAAACGAGGCCCAGAAACTCGTCCTTGACCTCGCTCGAGCGGCGCATTTCCTCGGCGTTGGCACGCAGTGCCTCTTCGGCGGCAAGCCTCTCGGTTATGTCGACCAGCACGTTGATGGCCCCGACCAGAACGCCATTCCTGTCGCGGAGCGGGCTCGGATAGGCTTCAAAGGCCACTCGCGAGCCGTCGGGACGCTCCGCCTGGGCGATCAAGCCCCGTACCGGGCGACCCTCGCGAATGGTTCGCGCCATCGGGCACTGGTCATGTGGCATGTCCCGGCCGTCCGGCCAGAACAGTCTGAGCGAGCCGCACCACTTCTCGCCGAGCTTCGGGCGGCGACCCCACAGTGAAGCCGCGGCGTCGTTGAAGAATGTGATTCGGCCGGCGGCGTCGGTGGCGTAGAAGGCGACGCCCACCGCGTCGAGCAACCCCCGCAACTCGGGCTCGACGCGTGCCTCCTGGGGCGCGATCAGGTCCCTGTCAGTCGGGGCCAGTAAACCCAGCAGGAACGGATTCGGACCGCGCACCGCCCCCGGAGCCACTTCGGCATCCTCTGCGTTGATCGATTGGCGGGTCGAAGACATCGTTCCGTCCGGGCTAGGAAGGCTTTCCAGTATCACAGCACTGCCAGGCCTTCTCCAGATCAAGGACTGGCGTGAAGGTATTGCAGCGACCTAACGCGAGGAGATGCGGTTCTGCTTGTTGCACCGCCGAAAGCTTCGATCCGGACGTCGACGGGTCACCGAAAGCCGCTCCGGCGGATGATGTCCGGATTGGAAATCGCATGGGAGACTGCCATGAGTACGGTGGTACGCCGCTGCACCAAATGCGGTCAGCTCGACCTGCGTCACCGCTGGAGTTCACTGAGCGCCGCGGCCGACGAGGGCGCCCTCAACCCGGATTGGGCCTGCTCCAATTGCGCCTGGCCTGAGGCGGAACTGATCGAGGTCGACGGCTCGGAGGACCAGGAGTCCGGGGTGCAGGAGCAGGTGGCCCAATCGAGCAAGAGAGGTTGAGTCATGCCTGAACTCGATACCAGGGCTCGCGACCGGCTGCGCTCGTCGTCTTTCGCCTATATCGACTCGAAGGGCGAGGAGCACCTCCCGATCAACGACGAATCACACGTTCGGAATGCCATCGCACGCTTCAACCAGACCGAATTCGAATCGGTGGCGGCAAAGGATCGGGCGCGCAAGAAGATCCTCGGCGCCGCGAAGAAATACGGCGTCGAGGTCGACGAGGATTCGAACGTGAGCCATCCCGCGAAATCGCTCCGGGCGGCTTCGACTTCGCGAGGGCCGCGCGGGGGCCGAGCACGCGACGATTAGCCCGGCACCGGCGCAATGCGGCTGAAACTCATGCGGCCGCAGCCGTGATGCCGCCTCGTACCTCTCCGGGCGACTGTGGACTCGGCCGGGCAGACGCGCGGCCGAAAAGACAGGAGTAACGAAACATGGCCGACTACCAGCGAACTACCGTCCGCGAGACGGACGGTGAGCTAGACGGTCCGACGACCGTCACGGTGGTCAGACGGAATTCGGGCATGGTGTTGCTGGAGAGACTCGTCTGGCTCCTATTCGGAATCCTCCAGGCGGCGATCCTGCTGCGCATCGGGTTGCTGTTACTGGCCGCCAATCAGTCGAACGACATCGTCCGCGGCCTTCTCACCTTTACGGACGCATTCGTGGATCCGTTCCGTGGCATCCTCAGGATCGATCGCATCGCCACGAATGCCGGCTCCGTTCTGGACGTCGCTGCCATCGTGGCCCTCATCGGCTGGAGCCTGATCGAGGCTCTCGTGCTGGCCATCCTGCGGCTGTTCGACCGGCGCGTGGGTCCCGCCTAGGTCTGCCCGACGCTTGAGCCGGGCGCGACTGACCGCTGGCGCGGCTTCGGTCCCTCCAACCGGACCGCGTCGTTCTCTCGCCCGGCCTGCAAGGCAGACGCAAGTCTTTTCAGTAGGCCGGGCGTCTTCGCGTCATTCGCTAACTGAGATAGTGCACATTGCCTTCGGCCGTCCCGGAGGAATGGAGGCTGAATTGAGTGCACAGCAGCCACTGGTTCTCGTGGCCGATGACGAGCCACGGATTACGAGGCTCGTGAGTCTGGTCCTGCAACCGGACGGTTTCCGCGTCGTAACGACCAATAGCGGGGAGGACGCGGTCAGGCAGGCCGAGGCGATCCGCCCGGACATCGTCCTGTTGGACATAGTCATGCCCGACCTCGACGGCATCGAGGCCATGCAGCAGCTCCGCATGAACCGGCCGGTTCCCGTGATCCTGCTGACGGCCAAGGGGTCGACGTCGGAGAAGGCGAAGGGCCTCGATCTGGGCGCGGACGACTACATCGCCAAACCTTTCCACCCCGACGAGCTCGCGGCGCGGGTGCGGGCCGTGCTGAGGCGCGCGTCCGGAACGACGCCCGGGCAGGGCATCGTCGCCTTCGACGACGTCGAGATCGATCTCGAGCGGCGAATCGTCACCCGTGGCGGCCAGCTCGTGGTTCTGTCGCGGACCGAGTGGCTCCTGCTTCAGCACCTCGCCGAGAACGCCGGCAAGGTTGTGCTGCATACCGAGCTGCTCACTAAGGTCTGGGGGCCCGAGTACCACAACGACCTGCCGTACCTTCGAGTCTGGATAAGCCGGGTCCGGCGCAAGATCGGGGCACCGGCGGGCGAACCGGGCCGCATTCGGACCTTCCAGGGGATCGGGTATTTGCTCGACATCGCCCCCACCCCGCCGACCGACTCGCAAGCCGACGGACGGTCCCTGGCGGCGAAACAATACTGAAAGCCTTGAGACGGGTCCTTGCATCTCCGCTGCCTTTCGGCTGCGACAGGATGCTTCGAACCCACTGAAAGGACGGTATAGAAGATGCTCTGGACCATCCTCGTCGTGCTGCTGATCCTCTGGCTGCTCGGGCTGATCGGGAGCATCGGCGGATCGGCGATTCACCTGCTGCTCGTCCTGGCCTTGATCGTGCTCCTGATTCAGCTGTTCAGCGGCCGCTCGACTACCCGCTAAGGACGAAATGCCGCAGAAGAGCCGGTCACCCAAACGTGAGCGACAGTACGAGCACGTCAAGGAGAGCGAGCTCGCTTCGGGACGATCGGAAGATCGGGCCGAGGAAATCGCCGCCCGGACGGTGAACAAGGAACGTTCCAAAGGCAGACCGCGAAATCCACGAGGAAGCCCCCAGCCGGCCGTGGGACCGGTCGAGCGACCTGAGAAATGGAGGACGGCGGATGGCTCGCGTCTATCTCGATGCGTCGGCCCTCTACCTGCACTGGTCGGACGCCTTCGGGGCAATTCCGGTCCCCGATGCGGAGAGTGCGGTGGAGTTGCTCGAAGCCGACGGCCACGACGTGTTCATGGTCGGAGCCAAACCCGCTGCCGGGGTTTCCTGGGAGGCTCGTCTGCCGCGTGTGGACGAGCCGACCCCAAGTTTGGCGAACGAGCCGCGCGCCTGGCTGGTCGTGGGGGACCGCGCCCGCTGCGGGCCGTCACGTTCCGGCCTGACGACCGTGCTCGTCGGCGGAGGACCGTCCCTTCCGGCCGGCGGGGGGCGCTGCGACAACGAAGTGATCGATCTCCAGCGCGCCGTTCTGGCGATCATCGGCGGCGCTTCGATTACCTGAGGCCGGGTCGCCCGCCCGGCTTGTCAACGCTCGGGATCGAAGACTGGCTTCGGTCCCGAGCGGCCATGATTCCGGCCGAGCGACGCCACAGCTGCCCGGCTCGACGCGGGTGGGCGCCAGGCCGAGCCCAGGCCGCGAGCCGCGCGCTCCGTCTCCCGGGCCGAGGCTCCGTGGCTGAAATGGCCCCGAAAGGTGGTGACGTCCGGGTGTGGGCCGCCAACGAAATCGCCGGCGAATAGCCTGGCATCAACCGGGCGCCTCGGCGTCGTGGGCGCGGAATAGGAGGTCGATTCGATGGGCGAGGTGAAGAAGATCTACCGCGAGGCGAAGAACAAGGTGCGCGAGGCCGGACGCGAGTTCGACGGCCACAGCGTCAATGATGACGTTGGAAACGCCGGCGACGACGCCCGGGATCGGATTGCCAACGCGGGCGACGAAGCCCGGAAGGGCGCGCGAGACGCGCGGCGCGACGCCGAATTGCATCGCCGCGGCCATTAGCCATTTCATGAGCGCGGCGGCCGCTCGATAACGAGGAAGAAGGAACTGGAGATGTGCCTGACCTGCGGCTGCAACGACGCCCAGACGTCCGAGACGTCGCCGTGGAGAACGGCCAGACGGTCGAGGAGACGCTGCGGATCATGGTCGAGACCGCGGATAGCGACCACCAGCTTCACTCTCAGGAATACGAAGCGCCCTGGGAGCCGGCCGAAGGCTGATTCCGGCCCTCAGTTCTCGGTGCGCTCGGCGTGAAGGTGCGCTACGCGCTGGTACTCCGACCGAAGGTATTCGATCTCGGCCTGGACGGCAGCCCACTCGGCGCTCCCGGGAGCGATGGCTTCGAGCCTTCGTTCGGCTGCCCGCCAGGCGGCCAGCACGGCCCCGACGGTGTAGGTTCGGGCCGGGGCGGAGGCCGGTTCGTCACTCTCTTCCAGGATGACCTCGAAGGTGTCATCGGCGTAGGGCGTGATCAGATACCGCACGCGGAGGAGCCGGCCGTCGAGTAATCGGGCTGTGCCGGCGCCGACGACGGCGCCCCCGCCGTTGTCTCGCCAGGCTGCCTGGAATTCACCCGACGCGTCGAGGTCGGCCTCCAGCGACAGGCCGCCGGGCGGGAGCGAGCGCAGCTGGTCGAGCGTTAATCCCAGGAGTTCGAGGGCTGCGTCGGACGCTTCGAGGATAGTGGAGTCGGACTTGACGAGGATCCTCGCGTCCGGGCGCACCATCTGCGATTCCTTCGCGCTAGCTGCGTTGAGGTCAGGCATCGAGCCTACGAGCGGGGCCACAGCGGGTCAAGCCTACCCGTGGCTCCCGTCCTGTACCGCGGACCGCGCCACTTGCCCACGAGCATGGTCGATTTTCCGTGGACGGGAGCCGGGCGATCGCTATCTGGCCGCTTCCCAGTTGCGATACGCTCTCCAGCGACACGAGGAGGAGCGGTGGCCGGGGCTAGCGGGTCTGACGAGGGCGGAAAGCCTGCCGGAGGGAGCGTTCCCTTCAAGCCGGACTACACGGCCGCGCGCGAGATGACGAGTTGCGCCCGTACCTACGCCCGCCGCGGCCGCGACCTGTCCATCGCCCTGGATTTCTCCGACGCGAGTATCGAGGCGGCCGACGAGGTGGCCGTCCGCTTGTGGGAGTCGATGCCGCTCGGGCTCTCGGAAACCGCCGCCGAGGAAGCCAGGGGCCGACTCATTTTCGAACTCGGGGCCTACTTTGGAGAGACGTTCATCCAGAACCACGGCGGCCACTGGGGCTGGGCGACGATGGCGGGCAGAAAGGTGTTCGCCCTGCGCACAGAATCCGGTTTCGTTGCCTTCCCGATGAACCGGGCCAGGAAGCGCCTCCGGCGCGAGGAGCCTGACAATCTCGCCGGGCTCTACCGATTCCTCTCGGCCGCGCGTGCCACCCTCCCGGGCCGGCCGCCGAAGACATGACCGCGGCGCCCGGATCGTCCTGACCTCGGCCCGGTCGGACTCGACCGACCCCGGTTTCACGTGGCGCTCGCGCGCCTCCCGGCGCGGTCCGGACGCGCCGGCTGCAACAGACTGTGCCGGTCTGTCGATTCACGGTTCCGCGATCGTCGTTGCATCGAAGGGTGGCCACAGCTGCCCTGTATCGCTTCGGGAGGCGACCAGTGCGCTACATGCTTCTCATCTATGGCGAGGAAGCCCAGCCGGAGGCCGGCGAGGCCGGCGAGGCCGGCGATGCGCCCGAAATCTCGCCGCCCTGGCTCGAATACACGAGCTGGCTGATGCGCGAGGGCATCCACACCGCCGGCGAGCGGCTGGCGGGATCTTCGACCGCGACCACGGTCCGGGTCCGCGACGGAAATCGCCTGGTCACCGACGGCCCCTTCGCCGAGACGAAGGAAGTGCTCGGCGGCTACTACATCATCGAATGCGCGGATCTCGACGAGGCGCTCGAGGCCGCCTCTCGATGCCCGGCCGTCACGCTCGGTGGATCGGTCGAGGTCCGGCCGATCATCGGCATGCCCGCGCCCGTGCCGGAGCCTGTTCGGGCTGTCGAGACGGTCGAGACGATAGCCGCCAGCCAGGGTGACTGAACCTCGGATGGCGCGGGAACCGGCGACGCTCCGGCCCGAGCCGGCGCCGAGGCCGACCGCGGAGACGAACGTCGCGATCGAGCGCGCGTATCACGACGCCTACGGCAGCGTCCTGGCGACGCTCATTCGCTTCCTGGGCGGCGACTTCGATGCCGCGGAGGAAGCGCTGGCCGACGCCTTCGCGACAGCGTTGGAGACATGGCCGAGAGATGGCATCCCGACCACGCCCGCGGCCTGGTTGACGACCGCGGCTCGCAACCGCGCCCGCGATCGTATCCGGCGCGACCGCCGGCAGGCGGAGAAGCTCATGCTGCTGGAGCGCGAAGCCGCGAACACGGAGGTGACAGCGATGCAGCTCGGAACCGAAGGCGGACTCGCGGACGATCGCCTGCGCCTCATCTTCACCTGCTGCCATCCGGCCCTCGCCCTGGACGCTCGGGTGGCGCTGACACTCCGGACACTCGGCGGACTGACCACACCCGAAATCGCCAGGGCGTTCCTGGTCCCGGAGGCAACGCTCGCCCAGCGCCTCGTACGTGCCAAGCGCAAGATCCGGCAGGCCGCGATTCCGTACCGCGTGCCGCTCGGCGAGGAGCTGCCGGAGCGGTTGGACGGCGTCCTCGCAACGCTCTATCTCGTCTTCAACGAGGGCTACCTGGCGAGTGCCGGCGACATCGCGGTCCGGCACGAGCTGTGCGCCGAGGCGATCCGGCTGGCCGCGCTCGTGGCCGAGCTGATGCCCGATCGCGCCGAGCCGCACGGTCTTCTGGCCTTGATGCTGCTCCAGGACTCGCGGCGAGAGGCGCGGGTCGGCCCGGACGGCTCGATAGCGCTGCTCGACGAGCAGGACCGCGCGCTTTGGGATCGCGGCGAGATCGCGCGGGGAGTGGCGGCGCTGGACCGCGGGTTCGCGGCCGCCGCGCGGCTGTCGCACGCTTCGGTGGGGCGATACCTGCTCCAGGCGGCGATTGCCGCCGAACACGCCCGTACCGTGGACGGCGCGCCGACCGACTGGCGGGCGATCGCCACTCTCTACCAGGCGCTGGCCCGCGTCGATCCCTCGCCGATTGTCGAGCTGAACCGGGCCGTGGCCGTGGCGCAGGCGGAGGGCCCCGCCGCGGGCCTGGCGCTGCTTGACGACGTCTCGGCTCGCGGCGAGCTTGCCGGCTATCACCTGCTGCCGGCGGCGCGAGCCGACTTGCTCCGCCGCCTGGGCCGCCTCGAGGAAGCCGCGGCCGAATACGAGCGCGCCCTGTCCCTCTGCGACAACGACGCCGAGCGCCGTTTCCTCCGCCGCCGCCTCGCCGAGACGCGCGCGATCCTCCACGGGTAGTCGGCGCGGGCGATGCCCGACCGCCGAGGCCGGTTCCTGGGGCGGCCAGGACCGTGCGACTTCCGGCACTTGCTATGCCGGCCAGACTCGTTAATGCTTGCGCTCGACTGGCGGTCGCCGGTGAGGGGAGGCAGCGCACCCTATGTTTTCCAGCGGACTCGGCAGACGGATCACCGCACTTGCGATCATCGCAGCCCTGGTAATCACGGCCGCGGTCGCATGGAATTACCACCCGACGCTGCCCTTTCTCCAGGCAGTGTCTGGCCCGATCAACGCGGAAGGCCTGTCGCCGGAGCCGATAGCTCCGGCAGATCCGGACTTCACCGGCGGGCCTCCTCAGCAGCCGAACATGGGCACGAAACCGCCGATTAGCGTTCATCCCTAGGCCGGGAACCGAACCCCGGCTTCGGCCCCGTCTCGGTGCAGTCGAAGCCGCCGCGACCGCGGGCATCGGCACTATCCGGTCTGCAGGGTTGAGCCTGACGCATCCGCAAGTTCATCCCGTGGTCCCCTTGACCCAAAGCGGGACGAGTGACCGGGCGCCCTCCCATACTCCGTCCGCGCATTGGGTCGGCGTCCCCGCCACCAGGCTTCGAGGCGCGACCTGCAGGGAGATGGCATGGCGAAGATCGTGGTTACTGCGGCGGTCAAGGACGTCGAGGCGTGGCTGAAGTTCAAGCCGCAGATGGTCTCGGGGTTGTCTGCGGTCGCGTCGGACGGCTCCAGTTACGTGGCGATGGATGGCAGCAACCGCGTCGCCAGCACATGGGACGTACCCGACCTGGAGGCCTTCCAGGCGGCGCAGACCGCGGCATCACCCGAGATGGCGTCCGCGATGGAGCAGTACGGCATGATCCCGCCGATGACGATCTACATCAAGAAGTAGCCGTTCCCGAGTCGGCGTGCCCTGACGCGAGGCGGCTCGGCTGGCGCCCGTCTGTCTGCTCATGAACGAGGTAACGACGATGCTGGTCGATTCTCTGGCTGTGACGACCGTCGCGGTGACGGACCTGGAACGGGCCAAACGCTTCTATCAGGAGCAGGTCGGGCTGCGGGTCCTCGACGAGAACCCGGCCAGCATTCGATTCGGGGCCGGCAGGGGCTCGCAGCTCGCGATCCGGCGGGGCCAGCCGAATGTTGGCCAGACCGTGGCGCATTTCGAAGTCGACGATATCGCAGCCGTAGTCGCCGACCTGACCTCGCGCGGCGTCCGGTTCGAGGAATACGAGACACCCAAGACGGTCAACTTCATCGCCCAGATAGGTCCGGCCCAGGGTGCCTGGTTCAAGGACCCCGACGGCAACGTGTTCGGCGTTCGCCAGGGGCCGGTGCCCTCCTAAGCGGACCAGAACGCACCGAGAATCGAACTCGGGCGAAGTCGCGCGCTGCGTCCTTCGCCCGAGCTCCGGCATCGCGCTGCGTGACTACATCAAGCCGACGACGTGGCCTTCCGGGTCCGCGAAAAGCGCGATCGTCGTCTCGGGGGCGACCTGCGTGAGCGGCATGATGACCTTGCCGCCCAGCTTCTCGACCCGCTCCAGAGTGCCCTTGGGATCGTCGGTGTGGACGTAGAAGGTCACGTGCCCGTCGCCGCCCATGGGGCTCTTGCCGATGCCCGCGGTGATCCCGTTCTCGTCACGGTGCATGCCGTAGCCGCCGGGGTTGCTGGTGTCGATGCCCCAGCCGAACGCGTCCGCGTAGAACTTCTGCAGCTTGGGCCCGTCCTGGCCAACGACTTCGACGTGAATGACGTGAGTTGCCATCTGATCGATCTCCTCGCCTGACTTGACGTTCGAACGACCAGTCGTTCGGTCGTCCTGCCCAACCGACGAGCCGGGCACGGCCGGATCGACAGCCGCGGTGATGATTCCGCCGCCGGCGGCGCACTCTCCCGCACTGGCCCGCCTGTCGCGACGAGCACCCGGCCTTCTCGTCCGGCTCGTCTCGCCCGGCTCGGGTACGATCAGGCGATGCCGGCCCAACCACGCGCCAATGCCACCGCCATCACCGCCGTCGCCTTCGACCTCGGGGGCGTGCTGATCGATTGGAACCCTCGTCATCTCTATCGCAAGCTGTTCGGCGAGGACGAGGCCGCGATGGAGCGGTTTTTGACCGAGGTCTGCACGCTGGAGTGGAACGGCGACTTCGACGCCGGGCGGCCCTTCGCCGAAGGAGTGCTGGAGCTCGCCGTCGCGCACCCCGATCAGGCCGAGCTGATCCACGCGTACCACCTGCGCTGGGAAGAGATGCTCGGCGGCGCGCTCGAGGAAACGGTCGAGATCGTACGAGAGGTCAAGCGCGCCGGTCTGCGCACCTTCGCGCTGAGCAACTGGTCGGCCGAGACCTTCCCGGTGACGCGGCCGCGCTACCCATTCCTCGAGGAGCTCGACGGCATCCTGATCTCAGGCGAGGTCGGGACCCGAAAGCCTGGGCCGGAGATCTTCCGGCATTTCCTCGAGCGCTTCGGGCTGACTCCGGAAGCCACGGTCTTCATCGACGACTGGGACCTGAACGTGGCCCGAGCCCGGGAACTCGGGATGGTCGCGGTCCAGTTCGTGGACGCGGCCCGCCTCCGCGCAGATCTCCGCGAACTCGGGCTGCCGGTCGCCGCGAGCTGATTCGGCTCGGCCTCCGCACCGCCCGCCGCGCCAGCTGGTACAGCTTCGGAATTCTGGGTTCCCGCACCGCCGCTGCCCATACGATCGGGGCGCCGCCCAAGTCTTCGAGGTCGTCCATGGGCAAGGACAGGATGGCCGCGTTCAGCGACGGGGTCATCGCGATCCTGATCACGATCATGGTGCTGGAACTCAACCCGCCCGAGGACGCCACCCTCGAGTCGTTGAGGCCGCTCGCGCCTGTGTTCATCAGCTACGTGCTGAGCTTCCTCTTCCTCGGCATCTACTGGACGAACCACCACCACTTGCTGGTTGTGGTGGATCAGGTCGACGGCCGAACCCTGTGGGCCAACCTGCACCTGCTTTTCTGGCTGTCGCTCATCCCGTTCGGGACTCACTGGCTCGGCCTGACGAGCTTCGCATCGTTGCCGGTGGCGCTGTACGGCGCCGATCTGCTGCTGGCCGCAGGGCTTACTTCATCCTGGTCCGATCGCTCATCGCGCGCCACGGTGACGCTTCTGTTTTGGCGACCGCGATCGGCGGCGACTTCAAGGGCAAGGCTTCGATCGTGGTCTACGCCGTCTCGATCCCGGTGGCGTTCGCCGCTCCGTGGCTCGCCTATGGTTTCTACGCCGCCGTCGCGCTGTGGTGGCTCGTGCCCGATCGCCGCATCGAGAAGAAGGTCGTGAACTGATCGATCAGCGGCCATCCTCGATCGGAGCGGCCACCTCGGCCTGCGCCATCCGCGCCGCCTGGCTCGCTTCGTCGAGTCGCACTCGCGTCCAGGAGGCCCCGATCAGCAGGACCTGGAAGGCCAGATGCAGCCAGGCAAGCGACGCGAACACGGCCGCCACGCCGCCGAACACGGACAGCGCGCCGGTGAGCAACGGCGCGATGTAAACCAGCAACTCGGTCAGTGCCGTCAGCACGAGCCCGGCCACCAGAGCGGGCAGGCGAACTGCGGCCAGCGGCACGTCCATGTTCGGGACGACGCGATAGAGCACGCCGACCGCGACTATCACGACCACGGCGGCCGCCACGGGGAAAGCCACCAGAGTCGCCGCGCGAACGGCGTCGGCGGCGTGGCCGCTGCCCAGGCCGCTTGTCACCAGCGATTCCAGCGCGGAAATGGCGATTCCCGAAAGCAGCCCACCCACCAGCAGGAAGACCGAGACGAAGCCGCGCAGGATCCGATCGGCAGTCCCGCGCGCGGGGGCCTGGGAGAAGACCCGCCCGATCGCGTTGTCGAGCGATCCGTAGAAATGGCTGGCGCCCCAGGCGAGCCCGGCCAGGCCGATGATCGAGAACGTTCCGGCGTGGGAGGCGACGCTGTCGAGAGCGCCTTTTGCGATCGGGGCCAGCGGTGCCAGCTGCCCGCTGAAGGCCTGGATGATCCGCTGTCGATCGGCCTCGGCAGGCACGAAGTAGCCCAGGATGCCGACGGCGAAGAGGAGCCCGGTCAGCCCGGCGAACAGGGCGCTGTAGGCCAGGCCTTCGGCCAGCAAACTGCCGCCGGCCTGGTTGTAGGCAGCGTAGATGGCGCGGAACCGGCGTACCGGCGGCAGGTCCAGGATCGCGCGGAGGCGCGGGCCGAAACCTCGCCCGATCAGCGCGACCATGCGTTGCTCCTCCCAGACAGATCTGCGGGTCGAAGATCTGCGAGCGTTACTCGACCACGATGAGGTCTTCGGTGCCGTCGGCGTAAGTGCGGATGAATTGGATGCGCCTGCCGGTCGCCCTCGCGCCGCCCGGAAGCTCGAGCGTGGCGGTCGGAGGTCCGATCGGGTCGCCGTGCCTGCGCTTGAGCCAGGCCTTGAGGCTGAACGGGGCGGAGATGAGCGCCTGTGCCGTGAGGAGGCACTGGATCGGGTCTGAGAGCAGAACCGTCGAGACGATGCCGACCGCTGCCAGCACGGCATCGAACGAACCGGCCTCCGACGATTCAATTTCGAGATGGCCCTGCCGCACAGTGATCGGCCGGGGGAGCGCGCCGTCCTCCTGCCAGCCCTGCACGATCGCCGCGGCTCGGCGCAACTCCCTGTCGAGGACCTGCAGGTCGGCGCCGACGCGATACGCCGACGCGGTCGGCGAGTGCCAGAGCAGTTGCGTCTCCACGGGCGCCGCCTCGCGCAGCCGCGCATCCAGGTTCCGCGCCTGCGCGAAAGCGCCGCTCGACCGCAGCGCCAGATACAAGGATTCCTCGCTCTCCATCACGCCTCCCGGAACTACGACTGCGCAACTCTAGCTGGTGGCTGCCGCTCGCCCTCGCCGCGGCCGCTCGCCGCTCGTCGCTACCCCAGCGCGCCGTCCAGGAATGTTATGACCCTGCTCTCCCATTCGGCCGGGTATGCCGAAATGGCTCCCGTGTGGCTCGCTCCTGTCGGCTCCCACAGCTGGACTGTCGGCGACAGCGCCCGCCAGGCTTCGGTCGCCGCGTGTTCCTCCGGTAGATCGGCGGCAATCAGCAACAGAGGCCGGGAGGCTGTCAGAGCAAGGACCGCGTCCGTTAGCGGGCCCGGCTCCGGAGCGCCCGTCATCAGCCCGGCGATCGACCAGCCGAAACAGCTGTCGGCTCTGTGGATCGAACCCTCGACATCGCCCGGCAAGAACCACAGGTCGGCGCACGTTCGTCCCGTCGCTCCTTCGGCGACGACCGCGCGAAGCCGCGCATCGGCTGCACCACCGGTCATCGCGACCTCGCCGCCCATCGAGAGCCCGAGGGCGCCGACGCGCAGCGGGTCCACATCGGCACGCGACGCGAGGTACGTGACGGCGGCGCTCAAGTCGCGATCGCCGCCCCAGCCCCACAGCATGCCGTGCCCGCCGCTCTCACCGATGCCGCGCGGGTCGTAGGCCAGCACTCCATAACCGTGCCGCTCCAGGACGGCGGCCTGGTCCGTGACGTTCGCCTTGGTTCCGCCGGCGCCCGGTAGGACGATGACCGTGGCTCCATTGGTCGACGGAGTGAACCAGCCGGCCAGCGTGACGCCATCGGCCGCCGTGAACGCGACCCTCTCGGCTCCCGCGGGCAGCGGATCGCCGAAAGTCAGATGGGGCGGGTGAGTCCCCAGCATCGCCATGAAGAGCGGGAGGAGCCAGAACTGGGCGACCACGATGCCGCCCGGGATTCCGACGAGCCGCCACCAGCGGGGGAGCGGCCTCAGCAGCCAGACCGCCGACGCAGCCACTACGAAGATACCGGCGGCGAGGGCCACGAAGCCGAAAGCGAAAGCTGCCGATAGCCCCTGCCCAACCAGCCCGCCGAGCGCGAGCCCCAGGCCGGCGGACGACGCTGCCGTCCCGAGCGCGAGCGTCAGAAAAGCTGCGAAAACGCGTCCCGGAGCTGCGCTCGGCCGACGGATCGTCAGTGCGATGACAGCAACCGTGACGGCGACGATCCCCACGCCGGGGGCGAGCCTGGCCTCGACAGCCGCGTCCGTATCCACCACGGAGACGAGAAGCGCCAAGCCGGCCACCAGTTCGGAGCCGACGAGGATGGTGTTCGACCGACCCTTCGCGAAGTCGCCCCGCGACCAGCGCATCCCTTGTCCTCCTCCACTCGGTGCGCCCGGGCCGCACCGGCCCGTCGCGACCCCCCTTATGTTGCCGTCGACCTGGGCCCGCGTACAGCCTGGATCGACACTCGAGGGTGGGCCGGACCGTCACCATGCCGTCGTTCGAGTGGCGCTTCAAGAGGGGATCGAAGATGAGCGGACAGAGGGTCAACCGCAGCAGCCAGTCGCGCCGGGGCCGCGCGACGTTCCTCACCCGAAGCCTGGTGGCGGCGGCGGCCGTCGCCATGCTTGCCGGCGCGTGCGGCACTCCGGCCGCGACGCCGAGCCACTCCCCGAGCGCCGTTCCAAGCGGAACCCCCAGCCAGACACCGATTGCCACCTGGGTGCCCCCGGCCTCGCTCGGCCCCTCGGCAACTGAGACTCCATCGGAATCGCCCACGCCGTCGGCGTCGCCCTCGTCGGCTAGACCCGCCGCATTCCCGATGGTCATGGGCACGGCGCCTCTGGCCGCGCCGGCCTCGGACGCGGGAGCAATTGCCGGAGCGCAGATCAACGATTTCGGCCTGTCGCTGTTCCGCCGCCTGGATACCGCGTCGAACTCGTGCCTCTCGCCGACGAGCATCGCCCTCGCGCTGGCCATGGTCCGACCCGGCGCGAGGGGTCAAACCGCGGCCGAGATGGACAAGGTTCTGCCGGGGCTCGGGACCGAAGCCGAGGCGCCCGAGCTGGCGGCCCTGATGCGCAACTTCGCGGCGGCCACGCAATACATCGACTCGAACGGCATTCCCATCTACGGCGCCGACGCAACGCCCGATCCCGCCAACCCCGAGCCGGCCACCGAGCTCAACGTCGCCGACCAGGCATTCGTCCAGAATGGTCTGGCGATCGAGCCCGCGTACCTCGATGCGCTCAGTTCGCGATTCGGCGCCGGCGCCGGCCTGCTCGACTTCATCACCGATCACGAAGCGGCTCGGCTCGCGATCAACAAGTGGGCCAGCTACCAGACCAAGGGCCGCATCCCCAACGTGCTCCAGCCGCCGCAAATCACCGACCGGACCCGCATCGCCCTCGCCAACGCCATCTACCTCAAAGCCGCCTGGCAGGCGAAGTTCGATCCCGCGCTGACCAAGCCCGCGCCTTTCACAACCGCCGCCGGAACGAAGGTCTCTGTGCCGACCATGGCCATCGACCAGGTCTTCGCCTATACGGCCGGAGCCGGCTACAAAGCAGTTGAGTTGCCGTACAGCGGCGACCTGTCGATGACAGTCGTGGTACCCGATGACATGGCCTCCTTCGTCGGCAGCCTGACCGCCGACAAGCTGAAGCAGCTCATCGTCTACGGCGATCGGCAGTACGACGTCGATCTGACGCTGCCGAGGTTCTCGATCGACTCGCAATTCGAGCTCTCGACCGTTCTAAAGGCGATGGGCATGCCGACCCTGTTCAGCACGCAGGCCGACCTGTCGGGCATCACGACGCAGGAGCGGCTGCTCGTGACCGCTGTCGTCCACGAAGCCAACATCGACGTAGTTGAGAGCGGCACCACAGCCGCTGCCGTGACGGTCGTGGTCGGCGCCACGGCCGGCGGCGGCCCGCAGGAGCCTCCGATCAAGGTCCAGTTCCACGTCAACAAGCCGTTCCTCTACTTCATCCGCGACTACAGCGACGGCGCGGTGCTCTTCATGGGCCGCGTCAACGATCCGTCGAAATAGCCGCTCCGGACCCGGTCCGACCGGCGTAGAGTTGCACGGCGTCCGCATCGACCAGGTCGTCGAACGGTGAGCACGGGGGGCCGAATGAGCATCGAACGCAGGCGTCGAGCCGTCGGCTGGGCTCGCCCCGCCGCCCTTGTGTCCGTCCTTCTCGTGCTTGGGCTTGGTTCGGCCGGCTGCGCCTCCTCGCCTCACCCTTGGTCGAACGTGCTGCCTTCGCCGACGTCCGGCATGGTCGTCACGGATGCCCAGGCTCGGCTCATGGCGGCCGACGGCCCGATCAGCGTGACGGCCACGATCACCAACGCCACCGGAGCCGACGATTGGCTGGTCGGCGGATCGTCGCCGGCCGCCTCGACCGCGGGCATCTACGCGACTTGCGCCTGCAACACGACCGCCACAACCGGGCTGGCGGGCAAGTCCCAGATGCCCACCTGGCTGATCGCGAGCACGCAGGCGATCGAACTGCGGTCCGGCGACGGAGAGATGCTCCTCGTGGGCCTGACCCGGCCCGTCTCCGGCGGGCAAACCGTCTCCGTCACCTTCAACTTCACGCACGCGCCCCCGGCGACGGTCGACGTCGTCGTTGCGTCCTCCGTGGGCTGAGCCGGGTTCGTGGCCGAGTTCGCGATCCAGGAGGCGCTGGAAAGGGCTCGACTTCTGTCTGGTCCTCAATCGAAGGGGGAGTGAAGTGTCTGGCTACCCGCCCAGCGCCGGTTTCGCGGTCATCGATCTGGAGACGACTGGGTTGTTCCCGGTGGCCACGATCGCGTCGTCGAGATCGGGATCGTCGCTCTGGACCCATCGCGGAGGCCGGTGGGCGAATGGACGACGCTCGTCAACCCGTGTCGCGACGTCGGCCCGACCAGGATCCACGGGATCACCGCCAGCCAGGTGGAGGATGCGCCGCTCTTCGAAGAGATCATCGGCGACGTCGCCGCGTGCGTCGGTGACCGGATTATCGTCGGGCACAACGTTCGCTTCGATCTGGGCTTCCTCGATTCCGAATTCAGGCTGGCCGGCTATCCGGTCGAATGGGTGCCGGGACTCTGCACCATGTGGCTAGCAAACTCCGTCATCGGTGCGAGGCGCCTGGACGAATGCTGCGAATGTTTTGGGATCGATACGGGCTTGAGCCACAGCGCGCTCTGTGACGCCCGATCAACTGCTGCGTTGTTTAGCTGCTGTCTTGAGCGGGGCGGTCGACCGCGTGAGGTTCCACCGCCGATGCCCAGGCGTTCGCTGCCAGCGATCCCACCCTCAGGTCGGAGTCTCGCGCGGGGAGCCTCCCCGACAATGCCACGCACGAACCTCGCGTCGCTCGTGGGCAGGCTGCCGAGCCAAAGCTTGCCCTCGGGGACCGGCGGCGAGGCGGCGCTCGCCTATGTGGATTTGCTGGACCGCGCCATAGAGGACCGCTGCCTGACGGCCGACGAGATCACGGCGCTGGCGGAACTCGCCGCGCGGTGGGGGATCGGCGCGGCCGTCGCCACTTCGATACACCGCGCTTACTTCTCGAACCTGACCAGGATTGCCCTCGCCGACGGCGTGCTTACGGTCGCCGAGCGCGATGACCTGACGATTGTCGCGGGATTGCTGGGGGTGCCCGACGCGATGAACGACCTTCGCGCCGCCGCATCTGGCCCTGCTCTCAGCACAAGCCGAGCAAGCGAACTCCGCGGCAAGACGGTCTGCTTCACGGGCGAGAGTGTCTGCTCGATGGGGGGCGAGCAGCTCACGCGGGAGCATCAACGAGCGCTCGCCACCCGCGCGGGTCTTGTTCCTCTCGACTCGGTCACCAAGGGCCTCGATATCCTGGTCCTAGCCGACGCCTCATCGATGTCCGGCAAATCCAAGAAGGCCGACCAATACGGCGTTCGCAAGATCGCCGAGCGCACCTTCTGGGCCGACTTGGGCGTTCGCGTCGATTGATCGGCAGCTCAGCCGACGTGCGCGTCGGGGGCCGCTCGGCCGAGAGTTTCGGGCGGGTTGGCCGGGGATCGGCTCTTCCTTTTGACCTGAGCGGGATTGCAGCCGACCACCACAATGAGACTGCACCGCTCGCCGTGTCACCGCGCGCAGGTGCCCAAGGAGAACCTCTCGTGTCCGCCCAAGAAGAAGACAAGCCCCTCGTTCGATGCGAGGTCGCCAACCAGGTCGCCTGGATCACGCTCGACAGCCCACCGGTCAACGCCCTGAGCATCCATCTCATCGATGACCTGGCCGAGGCGCTCGCCGGCGCCCAGCCCCCGCAGGTTCGAGCCGTCGTCATTCGGGCAATGCCGGGCTCGACGGTCTTTTCGGCCGGTCACGACGTGCGCGAACTGCCGGTCAACGGCCGCGACCCGCTGACCTACAACGATCCGCTGCGCAAGGTCATCCGCCAGATCGAGGCGCATCCTTGCCCTGTCGTCGCGATGGTCGAGGGCACGGTCTGGGGCGGCGCCTGCGAGGTCGTCTTCTCCTGCGACCTCGTCGCCTCCTCGAGCGAGTCGAGTTTCGCGCTCACGCCGTCGCGCCTGGGCGTCCCGTACAACATGAGCGGGATCCTGAACATCCTCAAGGTCGCCGACATGCATCTGGTCAAGGAGATGCTGTTCACGGCCCGATCCGTCAGCGCCGCCCATCTCGGCCGCTCCGGAGTGATCAACGCCGTCGTCCCCACCGACGAGCTGGCCGACACCGTGGCAGCGATGACGGCATCGATAGTCGCCACCTCGCCGTTGGTCAACCGCATCCTCAAGGAGGAGCTGCGGGTCCTCTCGAACGCCCACCCGCTCACGCCCGAAGCCTACGAGCGCATCCAGTCACTCCGCCGCGAGGCCTACGACTCGGACGACTACCAGGAAGGCATCCAGGCCTTCAAGGAGAAGCGGCCCCCGGTCTTCCGGGGAAGTTGAGCCTCGGTAACGAAAGAGCCGACGGTCAATGGCCGCCGGCTCTCGATTCGAGGCGAGTTGGCTCAGCTGCAGCCGCTCGTGGAGCCGCAGTTGAGGCACTTGTAGCAGGAGCCGTTGCGGACCATGATCGAGCCGCAATCGGCGCAGGACGGGGCGTCGGCCTGGGACGTGAAGGTGACCTGGGCGCGGCCGATGCCGAAGCTGCCGAGCATGGCCCGAGTGGCGGCGGCGCCGTTGCTCTTGCCGTTGGCGTGGCCGTTGCCGTTGGTGGAGGGAGTGGCGGTTGCCTGAGGCTCGGTTGAGCTCCCTCTGGCGGGCAGCGGGGTGGCCGCCGCGTCGTCGGGAGCAGCCACGGCCGTTGTGCCACTCGGCGGTGAAGCTGGGCTTGGGGCGGGCGAAGAGCCGATCCCTGGACTCCCGGCGCTGCCGGCTCCGGCCGAACCGCCGAATCCGAGGGTGAGCGGCTGCACCGAAGACTCGCCGGCCGACGACCGGTCGACCAGACCGAGGGTCGCCCGGTCTTCCGGAGGCAGGAAGCGAGAGCCGAGCCAGCGGAAGATGTAGTCGATGATCGACTTGGCGATCGGGATCTCCGGGTTGGAGGTGAAGCCCGACGGCTCGAAGCGGACGTGGGCGAACTTGTGGACCAGGTCGTGGAGCGGCACGCCGTACTGGAGGGCGACGCTGACCGTGGTCGCGAAGCTGTCCATCAGGCCCGAGATCGTGGAGCCTTCCTTGGCCATCTTGAGGAAGATCTCGCCGGGCTGGCCGTCCGGGTAGAGGCCGACGGTGATGTAGCCCTCGTGGCCGGAGATGTCGAACTTGTGCGTGATCGCGGTTCGTTCGGCCGGCAGGCGGCGTCGATACGGCTTCGGCTCGACCGGAACGGCAGCGAGCGGCGCGCAGCCGCAACTTCCGCCGTCGGCCGCTTCCTTCTTCTTGCCGGTGTTGAGCGGCTGGCTGCGCTTGGAGTTGTCGCGGTAGATCGCGATCGCCTTGAGGCCCATCCGCCAGCCCTCGAGGTAGACCGTCTCGATCTCCGCCGGGGTGGCCGCCTCGGGCATGTTGACCGTCTTGCTGATCGCGCCCGAGAGGAACGGCTGGACCGCGGACATCATCCGCAGGTGGCCCATGTAGTGGATCGAGCGCGTGCCGTTCATCGGCTTGAAGGCGCAGTCGAAGACCGAAAGGTGCTCGGGCTTGAGCTCGGGCGCGCCTTCGATCGTCTCGCGCTCGTTGACGTAGGCGACGATCGACATCGACCTGTTCGGGCGTGTAGCCGAGCTTGCGCAGTGCGCCCGGGACGGTCTGGTTGACGATTTTGAGGAAGCCTTCGCCGACGAGCTTCTTGTACTTGACGAGGGCGATGTCGGGCTCGATGCCGGTGGTGTCGCAATCCATCATGAAGGCGATCGTGCCGGTCGGGGCGAGCAGGGTGGTCTGCGCGTTCCGGAAGCCGTGGGCCTTGCCGAGCTCGAGCGTTTCGTTCCAGATGTCGCGAGCGGCCAGGCGCATGTCCGCCGGGACCGACCGCTCGGGGATCGAGTGGGCGGCGTCGCAATGCTTCTCGATGACTCGCAGGAACGGCTCCTCGTTCTTGCGGTATTCGGCGAACGGGCCGCCGTGGTCGCGGGCGATGATCGACGCTCTGGCGATACGCCTCGGCGGTCATGATCGAAGTGATGGCGCCGGCGTAGGCGTGGCCGTCGGCCGAGTCGTAGGCGAGGCCGCGGCTCATCAGCAGCGCGCCGAGGTTGGCGTAGCCGAGGCCGAGCGGCCGGAACAGGTGCGAGTTGTTGGTGATCGCCGGCGTGGGGTAGCCCGCGTTGTCGACGAGGATCTCCTGCGCCGTGATCGTGAGCCGGCTGGCGTACTGGAACGCCTCGACATCGAACTCGCCGTCCTCGCCCACGAACTTCATCAGGTTGAGGGACGCGAGGTTGCAGCTGGTGTCGTTGAGGAAGCTGAACTCCGAGCACGGGTTCGTGGCGTACTGGCGGTCCGAGTTGGCGACCGGGTTCCAGTCGTTGATGGTGGTGTCGTACTGGATGCCGGGGTCGCCGCAGACCCACGCCGCTTCCGCCATCTCGTGGAGGAGCTTGCGAGCCGGGAACGTCTCCATCGGGGCGCCGCCGACAACCGCGTGGGTCGTCCACTCGCCGTCGGCGACGACCGCGCGCATGTACTCGTCGGTCACGCGGACCGAATGGTTGGCGTTCTGGAAGGCGATCGAGCCGTACGCCTCGCCGGTGAAGCTCGGGTCGTAGCCGGCCTCGATCAGGGCCCAGGCCTTCTGCTCTTCCTTGAGCTTCGAATTGATGAACTCCTCGATGTCCGGGTGGCCGACGTCGAGGATGACCATCTTGGCGGCGCGGCGGGTCTTGCCGCCCGACTTGACCACGCCGGCGAAGGCGTCGTAGCCGCGCATGAAGCGAGACGGGGCCGCAGGCGGTGCCGCCGCCCGACATCTTCTCCTTGCTCGATCGGAGCGTGGAGAGGTTGGAGCCCGCGCCCGAGCCGAACTTGAAGAGCATCGCCTCGGTCTTGGCGAGGTCCATGATGCTGGACATCGAGTCCTGGACGGAGTTGATGAAGCAGGCCGAGCACTGCGGGTGCGCTTCGACGCCGACGTTGAACCAGACGGGCGAGTTGAAGCTCATCTTCTGGTGGACGAGCAGGTGCGTCAGCTCGTCGTGGAAAGCGCTGAGGTCTTCGTCCGTCGCGAAGTAGTGCTGCGTCTCCGCCCAGGCCGTGATGGTGTTCACGACGCGATCGATCAGCTGGCGGACGACTGGTCTCGCGGTCGGGCGTGCCGAGGTGGCCGCGGAAGTACTTGCTGACGACGACGTTCGTGGCGAGCTGGCTCCAGAACGCGGGAACTTCGACGTCCTTCTGCTCGAAGACGTCTGCGCCCTTTTCGTTGCCGATGCTGGCGGTCCGGGTCTCCCACGCGATCTCGTCGTAGGGATGCACGCCGGGGCGGGTCCAGCGTCTGGGGAAGTGGAGGCCGGGGACACCTTTGCCGGTGAAGCGGCCGTCGGCGAGCATGGGTAGCTCGGGGAGCGCGGGGGCGACGCTCGCATCCATGACGGGGATCGCGCTTTCAGCGGCTGGTGTCATTTCGTGGCTCCTCGTGGTTCCGTGGTATCTGTCCGGGACGCGGTGGCGTGGTTCCGTGGCGTGGGTTCGTGGCGTGGCGCGGATTCTGGCTCTTGCCCCTCTCAAGTGGAATTCATAGCCCCGGAGTTGGGGCCGAAGCGGGTAGTCCTTCGAGCAGATATGCGACTGGCTGCGATAGCTGCGAGGACCGGTGCGCCGTACCTCCAACTGGACTGTTCCTGGCCGCTCCCGACCGCCTGTCCGCGGTTCAATCGGCCAGACCTGGCTCCGTCGGTGCTCGGCCGACCGAGGGAATCTACGCCTGCCTCGATGGTGCAGTCAAGCCCATAAACCACAAGATGTTGTGGTATCCTGCGTCCCGCAACCACCACATGTTGGGGCTGTGGGTTGTACCGTCGACGGCGCGCGAGGCGGCGCCGTGTGCCCGCGGACGGGCTGTTGACGCTCGTTGGACGTCGTGTGGGCGAGCCACGCCGCGGTACCCGGGCGGTCGCTCAAGGCGCTCGACGCCGCGTAGACTCGCAGCCGGTTCGAACGTACGTGCCATTTTACCACGCCGTCCGCATTGGTTCTGGAGCAGCGATGGGTGCGGTTCCCGTCGCGTGATCGCGGCCCGGTTGGACGTCGCTCCCTCACGGCGTGGGGCGGCGCGGCCACGGTCCGGCCGCTCGGTTAGCGCCCGATAAGCCGGGAGTGAGGCGGTTCGGCCATCTTTCGGGGCGTGGATCGCGTCTCCGTCGGCCGCACTTTTCGCGCGATCCGGATAGAGCTGCGGCTGCGCCAGACCGATGTTTCTGAGCGCGCCGGAGTTTCGCAGCAAACCGTCTCCAGGATCGAGTGCGGCCGGTTTGGCAGGATCTCGATCGACGCCTACTGCCGCACAGCTGAAGCGCTCGGGGCGGATGTTCGCCTGGCCCCGCAGTGGCGCGGCGCCAAGCTCGATCGCCTGCTCGATCGGAGGCACGCCTTGCTCCAGAACGAGGTCGCGCGATTGCTCTCGGCCTCGGGCTGGCAGGTCGGCGCGGAAAAGTCGTTCAACCATTTCGGCGATCGCGGCTCGGTGGACGTCCTGGCATGGCGCTCGGACGCCGGTGCGCTGCTTCTGATCGAGATCAAGACCGAGATCGGCAACCTCGAGGAAACCCTTCGAGTCCTCGACATGAAGACCCGAGTCGTCCCCGGCCTCGTGAGGCGAGCAGGCGAGTGGCGGCCGCGGGTCGTCGGTACCGTGCTCGTGCTGCCGGACGCGACGGCTCATCGGAATGTGGTCGCGCAACATGCCGCGACCCTGTCGGCGGCGCTGCCCTCACGAACGTGGGCCGTTCGCCGCTGGCTGGTCGAGCCGGCCGGCCCGATCCGAGGCATATGGTTCGTCGGCGGCGCGGGCCTGGGCAGCGGAGGGCGGAACGTGCGACTGGACCGCCGCGTGAGGGTCAAACGCGCCACCCGACAAGGCGTCGCGACGGTGGCGCCCCGGTAGCCCCGGTCGTGGGTCGTTCCGGGGGGAGCCTGGTCCCTTGCTCCGTCCCTTGGGCCTATTCCTCGTCCTCGTCCTCGTCCCCGTCCCTTGGCTCGGTCCGGACAGATTCCCCGCTCTACATTCGTCGTGAGTGCTATGTGGGACCTTGCAATCGCGCGATCCAATTCCTGGAATCACGAGGCTTCCAGCGCGGGATCCGGAGCGTGGTCGCCGCGTGGATGAGCGCGGCGCGCGAGCGGTTGACCGCCGGCATGGGCGGCGCGCCTGGTTTCCGGACCGCTCGAGGCTGCCTGTCCCACATTGCACTCCCCGGGAGGATAAGGCGTGGAATCGCCGCGGGTTGCCGGGACGGCGGGGAGCGGGCCGGAGTGGCGCGGTGCGGGTACGCCGCGCGCGGGAAGGCGGCACGCACGGTGCGGGTACGCCGCGCCCGGGAAGGCGGCACGCACGGTGCGGGTACGCCGCGCGCGGGAAGGCGGCACGCGCGGGAGGCGGCACGCGCGGTGCGGGTACGCCGCGCGCTTGGGTGTGCGACGCGCCGCCACGGAACGTGGACCCGCCACTCCCCGAGGCTATCTCCCCGAGGCCGGGCGCCGGCGGCCATTGCCGCGTTTGCGGGTCGCGCCGCGTCCCGGTGACCAGCGCGGGGCGTCCGTGTCGTCGGCGTCGGTCGCGGAACCGGAACCGCCCGCGCGACGGGCCGAAGGCGCCGGCGAAGACGACCCGCCCGGTGCGGGGGCCGACAGTCGCTGGCGTCCGAGACGCGCGCCAAGCCAGGCATTGCGGGCCGTTCGACCGCCCGATCGCCGGACCATCCCGGACAGCTCGATGTCGTCGGTCACAACCAGGGTTCCGGCGCGGCGTTCGGGGGAGGGATCGGCGGCGAGGCGCGAAATCAGCGCGTCGGCGGACTCGCGGCCGGCATAGCGGACCTCGACGCCGGACGCGACCTGGCGGGTGACGAGCCCGTATTCGACCGAGCCGTCGAGGACGACCATGACCGCCACTCCGGGTGGAACGATCGACCGCAGCCGGCCGATCAGGGCGACGGCGGGCACCGGCGTGGACGAGCGCGACAGGTAGTGAGTGAAATTGGTGCCGTCGACGATGAGGCGGCTGACGCCCTCGAGGACGCGTCGATCGTCAGGCATGCGCGGCTCCGCGCGGCTCCCGCTCTGCCCGCGGCTCACGCTGTTTGGGCCCGTCCGGTAGCATCCCGAGCATGTTGCTTCTCGTCGACCTCGATGGCGTTGTCTACCTCGGCGCGGAACCCGTGCCCGGTGTCGCTGCGGTGCTTGCGGCCCGAGCCGCGGCCGGCGATGAAGTCGTGTACGTCACCAACAACTCGATGTGGTACCGCGCCGAATACGTCACCCGCCTCTCTAGTATGGGCGCCCCGGTCTCGCCCGACCGAATCGTGTCCTCGGCGCGAGCGACGGCCCTGTACCTGCGCGACCTCGAGCCGAAGATTCGCAAGGCTCTCGTGGTCGGCGGGCCCGGCCTGATGCACGAGATCGGCGATGTCGGCATCGAAGTGATCCGCTCGGGCGACGCCGGCGACCGATGGACAGCAAACGGCCGGGATGCCGCGGCAGCCACGGGCGCGGTCGACGCCGTGGTCGTCGGGCTCGATCTGGAGTTCAGCTACGCCCGAATGGCAGTGGCGTCGGCTGCAGTCCGGGCGGGCGCACGGTTCATCGCCACCAACCGCGACCCGATCTACCCGTACGAGCACGGTTTCATGCCGGGTGCGGGATCGGTGGTCGCGGCGATCGTGACGGCCTCGGGCGTCGAGCCGGTGTCGATCGGCAAGCCGGGACCGCTGCTGCTCCAGGTCGCGGCTCGGGCTGTCGGTCGCGACGTGGCCGATGCGGTGATGATCGGCGACAGCCTGGTGACCGACGTGCCGGCGGCGGTCGCGGTGGGGGCGCGGTCGGTGCTGATGTTGACCGGCATCAGCCGGCGCGACCAGATCGAGTCGATATCGGAGCGCGACCGGCCGACCGAAGTTGCGGCCGATGCGGCCGAACTGGCCGCCGCCCTCGAACGCCTGGCCGGAGACTGACTCGGCGCTCCTGAACCGCGTGACGTGACCGGTTCGGGGTCCTGCGGGCCACCTTCGCGGCGTCCCACGGGACCGAATCGGGGCCCGTTTCGCCCTATGTCGGCATATTCATTGTGGATAAGTCCAAACGGTGCGTCCGAGCAAGCACAATCAGCCGTTCTGCGGATGCCAGTACGCTAATATTCGATCAACGTGTCGACATCGCCCGTCTTCGGCGTTCTTTCGGCCGGAAGCGGAAGCTAGTTGCCGCTCGCAGGGGAACCTCAATGGATGCTCGCGTGACCTTCGACGAGCACGATTCCGCAGCCAAACCGACCCTCCAGATGCCTTCGGATCTGCGCCGGCGAGTCGGCCAGATGATGCTGGTCGGGTTTCGAGGTCTGACGGCCCTCGAAGCGGCTCCCACCATGCGGCATATCAGGGACGGCTCGATCGGCGGCGTGGTGCTCTACGACGTCGACGCGGAGACCGGCGGACCCAGGAATATTCAGTCCCGCGACCAGGTCCGCAACCTCACATCCGCCCTCAAGGACGCCGGCGATATCCCGGTCCTGACGAGCCTCGATGCGGAAGGCGGCTTCTACCACCGCCTCAAGGAGAAGTACGGGTTTCCGCCCGCCACACCGGCGCAGGACATGGGCGAGCGCAACGACCTGACTTTCACTCGCTCCGCCGCGAGTCTGACGGCCCAAGTCCTGGCGGACGTCGGCATCGACATGAACCTGGCGCCCGTGGTCGACCTGCTCAACCCCGCGAACCTCACGGTCAGCGCCCGCCGCCGGAGCTTCGCGGCCGACCCGGCCAGGGTGACGGCCCATGCCCGAGAGTTCATCCTGGGCCATCGCGAGCACGGAGTCCTCACTGCTCCGAAGCACTTCCCCGGCATGGGCGGCGTGTTGCGGCCCCATAGTCCCGGGCTCGGCGAATTGATCGAAGATTGGACGACGGCCGAGCTAGAGCCTTACCGGGTGCTGATTGCCGAAGGCATAGTCGACGGCGTCCTGACCGCCCGAATAACTCACCCGCAGCTCGACCCCGACTATCCCGGCTGCCTCTCGAAGAAGGTTGTCCAGGATTTGCTGCGCGGCGAACTCGGCTTCAAGGGCGTGGCGTTCTCCGACGCGATGGAGATGCTCGCCATCTGGGACGTCTTCGGCTTCGAGCGGGGAACCATCGTGGCGGTCAATGCCGGGATCGACATGCTCCTCTTCTGCAACGAGTCGGGCATGGTCCCGTACGACGACGAACGAGCGCCCGACGCAGTCCAGATCATCCTCGACGCGGTCTCCCGGGGCGAGATCGCCGAGGAGCGGATCAACGAGGCCTGCACGCGCATCCTGGAGCTGAAACAGCGCGTCCTCTGATCCCGAATCCGCGGCAACGGCAACGTTCCGAGGCGAGGTCCGCCTGTGGCGAGGCGACGTTCCGCGCCACGCCCCGTCCGCGTTCCGACGCTACGCCGCGTTGGCCTCGTGCTGGGCCGCACGGTCTCTCAGAAGTGCGGTGAAGGCGTCGCGGGTCAGCGGGCGCGCGAAGTAGTAGCCCTGGCCGATGTCGCAATCGAGGGCCCGCAGCCGGTCGGCCTGCTCGACGTACTCGACGCCCTCGGCGACCGTCTCGAGGCGCAGTGTCTTGCCGATGCGGATCATCGCGTCGACCAGAGCGCCCGCGGTCGGCTCCGTGGCCACGCCGTCCACGAACGACTTGTCGATCTTAAGGATGTCGAACGGGAAGCGGCGGAGATAGGCGAACGAGGAGTAGCCCGTCCCGAAGTCGTCGACCGCCAGCCGCACGCCCAGCGACTTGAGCTGGAACAGCCTGTTGAGTGTGGCGGAGGTGTCGATCATCAGGACGCTCTCGGTGATTTCGAGGGTCAGCCGGCTGGGCAGCAGGCCGGTGTCGTCGAGAGCGGCGGCGATGTCGCGGACGATATTGGGATCGCGCAGCTGCCGGGCCGATAGGTTGACGTTCAGCGAGATCGGTTCGTCCGTCGGGATCTCGCGCTGCCAGTCGCGAACCTGCCGGCAGGCTTCCTGGATCGTCCACAAGCCCAGCGGAACGATCAGGCCACTCTCCTCGGCGAGCGGGATGAACTCCATGGGTGGGACGAGACCGCGCTTGGGATGCTGCCATCGGACCAGCGCCTCGACGCCGGTAAGCCGGCCGGTCTTGAAGTCGATCGTGGGCTGGTAGTGGAGGACGAGCTGCGATTCCTCGATGGCAGTGCGGAGCTGCGACTCGATTTCGATTCGCCGGACGGCCTCGGCCTGCATGTCCGGGTCGAAAATGGCGTAGCCGCCTTCGTAATTACGGGCCAGGCGCACGGCGAGAGCGCTGTTACGAAGCAGCTCCTCGGGCGTGCCCTCTCCGGCGATTGCCACGGCGATCCCGATGAACGGCCGCAGCTCCGCGGACACGCCCGGCAGCATCAGGGGCTGGCGCAGCACGGTCATGATCCGTTCCATCGCCAGTGTCGCGTCGGCCGGCGTGCCGAGCCGATCGAGCAGCAGTCCGAATTCGTGGCCGTCGAACCTGGCGACCGTGTCCTGGCCGCGAACGCACGAGCGCAGCCTGTCGGCCACCAATTCGAGGGCGGCGGCACCCGATCGGAAACCCAGCCCGTCGTTGAGCCTCTCGAGCCCGTCCATGTCGCAGTGGAGAACGGCGATTGTGCTGCCGTCGCGCTTCGAGCCCGCCAGCGCGTGCTCGACCCTGTTGGTGAACAGCGCGCGGTTGGCCAGTCCGGTGAGCGAATCGTGGAAAGCCTGGTGGCGCAATTCGGCTTCGAGCGCCTGGCGATCGGTAATGTCGCGCGTGTTGAGGACGATCCCCTCAACGGCCGGCTCGTCGAGCAGGTTGGAGATCCGCGTTTCGGTGGTGCGCCAGGACCCGTCGGCATGGCGGATCCGGCATTCGCACGCCAGAGAGGCGGAGCCGCCCGCGACGACCTGGCGGAACATCGAAGTGACACGGGTGGCGTCTTCCGGGTGGACGAGCTCGCCGATGTCGATGCCGATGCTCTGTTCCGGCGCGTAGCCGAACACCGAACGCGTTGCCGGAGACTGGAAGCGGATGCGACCGTCCGATCCGACGATGCTGATGACGTCGCTCGAGCTCTGGATGAGGGCCTGGAAGCGCTGCGCGCCCTGTCGTTCCAGGGTGTCCTTCTGCAGATCCGAGCGTGAGATCGCAAGCGAGAGTTGATTGCTCAGCACATCGATCGAACTCGCCAGCCCATGCATCAGCATCGCGACGACCATCAGGCCGACCGCCGACCCGATTGCCATCGGCATGATGGACGGATCGCCCACGCCCTGACCGAGCTCAATCGAGACGAGCAGGCCCGTCCGGAGCATCACGTGCGGCAGCGATCCGAATGCGGCGCTGAAGAGGACGGCAGCCGACATCAGGGCCAGCACGTCGCCGTTCCAGCGGGCGTCGACGGCCATCGTAACGATGCATATACCGCCGATGGTGAGCACGTCGAGGAGCGGCCCGAAGGACCGGCGGCGGTAGGCGATCACCCAGCCGGCGGCAAGCAGCGGGGCCGCGATCAGACCCGCGAGCCCCAGGAACTGCGGCTGCGTGTTCGAAACCAGGACGAAGACCAGGGCGCCGGCCGAATTCAGCAGGGCGAACGCCAGCAGCAGCCACTCGACGCGGCCGAGCAGGTCGCGTGGCGTGGCTCCCGCACGCCAGCTTGCGATGCTCATCGCCAGCTTCGTTCCTACAAACAACGCCAGTCCCTTCGCAAGGCATGGGCGAACAGAAAAGAAAGACTCAGCCTCGACTATAGGTCCGTCGCTTTCGGCGTCGGTCGGGATTCGTCTTAACTGAGGGTTTATACCTACGTTGTCTTTGCGAGATGCGCGTAGGGCACTCGTTCGGGGACGCGAGCCAGTCGTAGCGGTGTAGCATCGCGGCGACCATGTTCACCCCCGGACGGCCTACCCAACAGACACCTGCCGGTGCGCCCGGATCCGGTCCCGCGAACCGCGCGGGAACCACCTCGGGACCCGGCAGCGCCGGTCAGACACAGTTCGATTTCGGCCTGCCGCTGCCCGCCGAGATGGAGTACGAGCTGGACCGGGCAGAAGCCGATACGTATGACGAGGACGACTACTACGACTACGGACCAACCTGGCGGGAGCGAATCAGGGCCTGGTTCGTGCGCATGCTGGTGCGCGTGGCCTGGCTCGGCATCGCTGCCGTGCTGGCCTTCGGTTCGGCCGGTATGGTCGCCGCAACCAGCCACTCGCCGGCGCTCGGTGGGCGCCCAGAACTCACCTGGGGCGCCGACCAGATCCTCGCCGTCAAGCTCGACGGTGCGGTCCGGGATCTGGTGCTGCTCAACGAAGACGTGACCCAGCTCGGCAATATGACCCGCGATGTCCTCTCGAACCTGACCCAGGTGAACGAGGTGGGCGTCACGGCCGCGCAGGGCGACGGCAATACGGCGCTCACTTCTATCGAGAATCGCACCGCCGCGCTGCGCCAGCGTCTGGACTGCGGACCATGGACGAACGCGAAGATCGCCCAGCTGGTCGAAACCTATAGCTCCGACGCGATAAACCGATATCGAAGCGTCTGTGTCGCCCTGGACTCGGTGGCGCCGCTGCCCGACGACTGGGCCTCCCTGGTGGCCGGCAGCACCGAGACCCTCAAGGTGGCACAGGACATCGCCGACCACGACAACCTCGGCAAGGACGCGCTCCAGCTCGCGACCGCCGGCCGATACCCGGACGCACTTGCCAAACTGACGGCGGCGGACCAGCCGCTCACGGAGGCGACTACGTTGGCGAGCCAGCTGTCCCTGGTGGCCGATCTGTCGACGCTAACGACCTGGCTGTCACGGACCAGTGCATTCGACAATTCGCTCGCGGTGCTATGGCAGAGCATGATCGACTCGAAGGGCCGGGTCACGGCCCAGGTCACGGCAGCGCTGAAGGGAGTCAACGACGCGAAGGCGTTGCTCCCGACCGACAATTCGGCGCTGCAGGTCTCGCTGTTCGAGATGGCGAACCGGCTGACCGCCGACGGGATCTCGATCGAAACCGCGCGGGGCCAGCTGGCCACGGCCGTAAACGCCCTCACCGGCGGCACCGTAACCGGCTCATAAGCCCCGGGGTACCCGCGGAAGCCGGGATCGGTGAACTCGATAGACTTATCTGAAGCGTTAGATCCACCGGAGGGCTTGGCCAGTGCACTTGCGTGTGGTCTCCGATCAGCCATGGGAAGTTCCCGCTGATCTCCTTGCGATTCCGTTCGTCGGCGAGCCGGCGCTCGACGGCCTGCTTGCGGCGATCGATCAGCGGACCGGAGGCGAGCTCAAGGCTCTGGCCGCGTTCGGTGAGCTGAAATCGGAGCGTTATGCCGCCGCGATGGTCCCGGCGGGGGAGTGCCGCGCCGGCCGCCTGCTGGCGATCTCCGCCGGCAGCTCCGACTCGCTCAGCCGCCAGGTCGTCGTCCGGCTCGGATCGGCGATTGCCCGTCGCGTCGCCGACCGCAAGGTCCGGACGCTCGCCATCTGGCTCGGCGATCTGGCCGACTCGATCGACGGCGGAGCCGCGGCCGTCGCAGAGTTGCTGGCACGTGGCGTGGTCGAAGGCGAGTTCGATCCGGCGGATCTGTACCACTCCCGGGAGGCAGGTTCGGAGCCGACAAGCCTGGTCGAGTTGATCCTCGTGGCTCCGGGTGTGGCCCATCCCGCGCTGGTCGTGGCCGCCGAGCGGGGCATCGTGATGGGCGAGGGCGCCAACCTGGCGCGCAGTCTGGCCAATCGTGCCGCCAACGACGTGACGCCCGATGTGCTCGCCGACGAATCCCGCGCCATCGCCGAGCGCTATGGCCTCGCCATCGACGTGCTAGGCCCGAGCGAGGCCGCCGAGCTCGGTATGGGCATGTTCCTGGCGGTAGGACGCGGCAGCGACAACCCACCGCGGATGATCGTTCTGCGCTCAGGCGAAGCCGGGGCCACCGATTCCGTGGGCCGGCGTCTGGCGCTGGTCGGCAAGGGCGTGTGCTTCGATTCGGGCGGCATCAGCATCAAGCCGGCCGACCGGATGGAAGAGATGAAGATGGACAAGACGGGCGCGTGCACCGTCATTGCCGCCATCGCGACGGTCGCCAGACTCGCCCCCGGAACGCCGCTGATGGCGATTGCCCCGGCCGTCGAGAACATGCCCGGACCGCATTCCACCCGGCCCGGCGACGTGGTCAAGGCGATGAACGGCAAGACTGTCGACATCCTCAACACCGACGCCGAAGGCCGGCTGATCCTGGGCGATGCCATGGTCTACGCCGAGAAGCTCGGCGCCACCCATCTCGTCGACATCGCCACTCTCACCGGAGCAGTGGCGCGGGCCCTCGGCGACCAGATGACAGGCGCGTTCGGTACGCCGCAATCCTGGTACGACCAGGTCGCGGCTGCCGGCGCCCGAGCGGGAGAGCGCTACTGGCAGCTGCCCCTGATCGACGAGTACCGCAAGGAAATGGACAGCTGGTACGCCGACTTCACCAACACGGGTCCGGCGGAGGGCGGCCTGATCCGGAGCGCGCTCTTCCTGCGCGAGTTCGTCACCGTGCCCTGGGTTCATCTCGACATCGCGGGCACGGCCTACTTCCGCAAGAAGACGCCGTACGCGCCTTCCGGTGCAACCGGCGTCGCCCATGCCACGCTCGTCGAGCTGGCTCTGGCCGGCGCCGCGAAGTCCTGACCGGCTCCTGTCCGCGCCGCTATCCTGACCGCGCCGCTCTAGAGGGAGGAACAGTGGGGACGTTGCCCGGCGGGCTCGACCCGTTGGTTGCCGCCTTCGGTTTGGCCGGCGCGGTCTGGGGTCTCGTTGCCGATCGGATCGCCGCTCGCTGGCCCGCTCACGAGGACGGGTCGGTTCGGCCGGTCGACTGGCGGACGCCTGTCGTCGTCGCCTTCGGGCTCGTGGCGCTGGCCGCGGTGCCCGAGAGGTTCGCCGGCGTTGACGAGCGGGCGCTTTTCGGGATCTATTTCGCGGCCCTCATCCTGCTTCTGGGCACCGACCTGGACCAGCGTTTGATGCCCGATGTCGTGACCCTGCCGCTGATCGTGCTGGGTCTGGCCGCGCTCGCCTGGGGCGGCGATTCACTTGTTTCCCGCCAATCCCCCTGGCTCGCGCTCATCGGGGCGGTCGCGGTGCCGGGGATTCTGTTCCTGGTTTCCGTGCCATTCGGCGAGGGTGCATTCGGCATCGGCGACGTGAAGCTGCTCGTAAGCGTGGGGCTGGTAGCCGGCGCGGCCCGCATCGCCATCGCGGCCTTTGCCGGGGCGATCATCTGCGGCGTGGCCATCGTGCTGCTGCTGCTCGCGCGACGGGTGACCTTGCGCAGCTACGTGCCGTTCGGGCCGTTCCTGATCGCCGGCGCGGTCTGGGCGATGCTGCTCCCGGCGGCTACCTGACGGGTCTCAGTGCGTGACGGAGATCCGGCGGGTGTCGCAACTGGGGCAGTAGTAGGTCGTCGAGGTCGAACCCACGTTCTCGAAGCCGAGTATGTCGGTCAGTGGCTCGCGCAGGCCATCCTTGCGGACCCGGGCCGCCGGATAGCCGCAGCGGCAGTATTCGATCCGCTCGTGGGCCGCCGGCTTGTACAGCGCAGCCTGCGCCAGAAAATGCTCGAGGGCGGCTCGCTTTTCGTCGGCGGTCCCGTCGCCGTCGAGGATTGCCACGGCGTCGCGAACCAGGTCGAGCCGGTTGAATGGGTACGGCCGCGGCTGGCCGATCTCGGCGAGCGTGATTGACGCAGCCAGGCGCTCGCGCCAGACGTCCGCATTCCGAACGAAGGTGTCGAGCGCTTCCACGGCGGGTTCGCCGAGCTCGATGCACTTGTCCCAGCGGCGCTGCGACACCCAGTAGTGCCCGGCCATGTCGTCGGCCTTTTCCTCTGGACGCCACCCGAGCTTCAGGAGGCTGGTCACGATCTCACCCTGCTCGAGCGCATCGCCGTGGCGAAAAGCCGCGACCAGGAGCGGTATCGCCTCGGACCCGCAGTCCGCACAGCGGCCCCATTCCCGCAATGCGGCCCAGTAGGTCGCACCGAGCAGGTTGGCCGGCGGCTGCCAGCCCATCTCCTGGAGTCCGCGCGCAGCCGATCTCCGGATGACGGGGTCCTCGTCCGCCAGCGAGGCGACTAGGCAGTCGGCAACCTCGGGTGAGCCGATCTTCGCCAGTCTGCGAACCGCTATCTCGCGGACGTCGGCGTCGTCGTGGCCCATCGAGACCTTGAGCGGCTCGACGGCCGACTGATCGCACAGAGCGTCGAGCGCGGCGGTCGCGGCCTTCTCGACATTGGGGCTAGAGCGGCCGGTGGCCTTCTGGCGGACCTGCTCGTGGGCCAGCACGACGACCAGCGACGGAATTGCTCGCACATCGCCGACGGCCTGGAGCGACTTGATCGCGGCAACTCGGACGCCTTCATCCGCGTCCATGATGGCCCGGATGAGCGGTTCCACGGCGTCCGGTGGACGGACCTTGCCCAGCGCCGTGATCGTTTCGCGCCGAGCGTCCTGGTCGGGGTCCGTCATGAGGCGGCGGTACACGGCGGATGCGGCGGCCGACCGGACCTCCGGGCTCGTGTCCTGCAGCGCTCCAACGAGCGGGTTGACGACGCGCAGCCCGCCGCGGGCGGCCAGTGCCCCGACGCAGGCCTTCCTGACCCCGGGATTTTCGTCCCGGAGCGCCGCCGCAAGCGCCTCCACGGCGGTGGGGTGCTTCAGCGGAGCGAGAGCGTCGGCGGCCGCCGTCCGCACCGCGGCATCCTTGTAGACCAGAGCCTTGATCAAGCCCTGGACATCTCCCTTGGCCTCCAACTGAGCCACGTTGGGCGGACCAAAGAGCGGCATCGGATGCTCCTACTCGACAACCCAAAACGGAATCCAGGGCGCGATTAGAGGCTAGCACCGTCGGGGGTCTATAGCGAGCCTGAGTGAAGAACCCACCCGCTCTGGGACCTTCGGGTAGATGCCTTCCATGCCTGCGATTCGGATCATGACCCCGCCGCAGTTGTATGATCGCAACTGCCGGAGTCGTCCAGAGGTTGTGCCCCTCCCGAAGGACGGCAGTTCACCGGCGAGCAACGCCGCCAGTGCGCGCTTCTCGGCCGCGCGAATATCGGGAGCTAGCTCGCAGTGACAGCCTCGTACGACCGCCGCGCCCGCCGCCGCATAAGCGGCCGGCTCCTCCGTTTCCTTCTCGTCCTGACCGTGCTCGCGCCTGTGCTCATGGCCCAGACTCCGGTTCAGCCCGTCCGCGCCGACCCGCTTTCGGACGCGGTTGCAGAGCAGCAGCGGCTCGCCAAGCTCGTCGCCGATCAGAAGAAGCAGCTCGCGCAGCTGGCCCAGCAACAGGCCGGGCTCCAGACGAAGATCGCCCAGACGAAGCAGAGCCTTTCGACGGTCAGCGAGAACCTCAACGACGTCAAGACTCAGGTTGCGTCCCTGTCCGCCCAGGTCGCAGACCAGGAGGCGACCTACGCCACCCTTTCCGGTGAGCTGAACGACCTCCAGATCGAGCTGACGCGCATCGAGGCCCTGGAAGTCTCGAAGCAACAGGAACTGGCCCAGCGGCGCTCCGTTCTCGAGGACCGGATTGTCGCCGCCTACAAGACCTACCAGACACCCTTCCTCGAGCAGCTGCTCACTGGCCAGTCGCTGTCGGACGTCGTCTCGGACGTGGACGCCTACACGGCTCTAGGAGAGGCGGACCGGACCCTCGCGATCCAGATCCTGCAGGACCAGGACACTCTGGCCCAGATGCACCTCAACGTCGAACAGACCAAGGCGTCAACACAGGACCTGGCCAACCAAACCGCGGCTCGCAAGGCGGAGCTCGACGCCGAGGTCGCGCAGCTCGCCCAGACCCAGTCGCAGCTGGCATCGCTCCAGAACCAGGTGCAGCAGCAGCTTGCCGCACAGAGATCGCAGGACACGCAGCTCGCTCAGAACAAGGCGCAGCTCGACGCGGCCATGAAGGCCAACGGCCAGGCTCTCAACGACCTGGGCAAGAAGATCGACCAGCTGATCGCGGCTCAGGTTTCGCGCGGCCGCATTCCGTCGCAGTACAACGGTACGCTGAGATGGCCGATGGGCGGTGTCATAACCCAGGAATTCGGTTGCACGGGCTTCCCCTCCGAGCCGCCCCTCGGCAACTGCGCGCACTTCCACATCGGCATCGATCTCGCGGCTCCCTGCGGAACGCCTGTGGTGTCCTCGGGTGCGGGCACGGTTGTCTTCGTCGGCTATAACCCGTACGACGCTCCGCCGCAGGCCTGGATCGTGATCATCGCCCACTCCACCGGACTGCAGACCTGGTATGCCCATATGTCGCCCTCGGCGCCGCGGGGCATCACCTACGGAGCCCAGGTCGTGGCTGGCCAGGTCGTGGGCTACGAGGCCTCGACCGGCCACTCGACCGGCTGTCACCTCCACTGGGCCGTCCGCCTGAACGGCGTCTTCTCGAACCCGCGCCTCTTCGTTTAGGGCCGCGGCCGATCCGACGCTCGATTCCGGGGCGCCGGTATCGGAGGCAGCGATCAGGTGCTAGCATCGCCCTTACCCGACAAACGCGGGGCAAGGGACCCAAGGGGACGCCGATGAAGCGAGCGCTCGCGGTGATACTCGCCGGTGGCGAAGGTGAGAGGCTATCGATCCTCTCGTCCATGAGGGCCAAGCCGGCAGTCCCGTTCGGCGGGAAGTATCGAATCATCGACTTCACGCTCTCCAATTGCGTGAACTCGGACATCGACAACGTCGTCGTCCTGACCCAGTACAACCCTCGATCGCTCAACGATCACATCGGCATGGGCCGGCCATGGGACCTCGACCGCAACAACGGCGGCGTCCGGATGCTGCAGCCCTACATCGCCCGCGGCCGGGTCGCCGAATGGTACCGAGGCACCGCCGACGCCGTCCTGCAGAACCTCAACGTCATCGAGCAGGCCCCGGGCGATGCGGTCCTGATCCTCGCCGGCGACCACATCTACAAGATGGATTACCAGCCGTTCGTGGCCGCGCACCGCCGCCACCGAGCGGACGTGACCATCGCCGTGAGGCGCGTGCCACTCGCCGACGCGACGAGGATGGGAATCCTGGCGATGGACGAGGCCGGCCGCATCGTCGAGTGGACTGAGAAGCCCCGCCAGCCGAAGAGCGATCTGGCCAGCATGGGCGTGTACGTCTTCTCCAAGCGAGCGCTCCGCCAGTGGCTTACCGACGACCGGGCCGACTTCGGGCACCACGTCATCCCGGCCATGATCGAAGCCGGCGCCCGCGTGTTCGGCTACCGCTTCGACGGCTACTGGCAGGATGTCGGAACCGTTCAGTCGTACTGGGAGGCCAACCTGGCGCTCCTGTCCGACGCCCCAGAGCTGGACCTGTACGACCGTGAGTGGGTCATCCACACTCGGTCCGAGGAGCGCGCGCCCGCCAAGATCGGCGCTACGGCTCAGGTCCATCGCAGCCTCATCAGCCACGGCTGCGTGATCAACGGCTCCGTCGTCAACTCGATCCTGTCGCCGGGCGTCGTGGTCGACGTTGGCGCGAGCGTGCGCGACTCGATCGTGCTGTTCGACTCGGTGATCCGCCCCGGCGCGGTCATCGATCGAGCCATCCTCGACAAGGAGGTCGCCGTCGGGCCGGGCGCCATCGTCGGCGAGGGCACCGACTACGACACTCCCAACCGCCGCGAGCCAGGACGGCTCAACACGGGAATAACGGTGGTCGGCAAGCGGGCGGTCATACCTCGGGGTGTCCGCATCGGACGAAACGTTCTCATCGGCGAGTCTGTCCGCGCCACGGATTTCGTATCGAGGGTCGTCCGAAGCGGCTCGACCATCGAGCGTCCGCGCGAGCGAATGACCCGGCCGGGAGCGCGGGCGCGGGTAGCCGAGAGTGGCGGGGACGGGCGCGAGGCGGCGGCCGCCGGTCAGCCACGTTCCGAAATCGACGTTACGAGCGGCGGGTCCGGCGGGGGACGGTCCGGCGGGGAGACGGGCGACTAGACTGCAAACGATGCGCGGCTTGCAGAGGGCGTCATTGCAAGGAGCCATCGCCGCTTTGATGGCCGTCGGAGCGCTGTGCCTGCCGTGGACCGGCCCTGCGACCGCCGCGGCTGCCGGACCGGGCCTGACGTACATATCCGCCTCGACCTGGACCGCGGATCCGAACGCGGGTCGGGTCCACGTTGCGGTAGCTGTGACTGCGACTTCGCACACGGTCGATCAGAGCATCCGCAGCTACTACTTCCCAACGATGCAGCTGACACTCCCGCCTTCGACCAAAGGCTTCACGGCAACTGCAGCCGACGATCGCCCGCTGCCCGTTTCGGTCCTCTCCGACACGGTCTACGGAGTCGTCGTCCAGGTGACGTTCGAGCATCGCCTGTATTCCGGCCAGAGCGTCACGTACGACCTGCGCTTCGATCTGGTGGACAGCGGTAGCTCCACGGATCGCGACCTGCGCATCGATCGCGACGTGATGTCCTTCCCGGTTTCGGCCTTCGGGACCCAGGGCGTGCCGGGAAGCTCCGTCTCCGTGGCGTTCCCGGCCGGGTTCACCGTTCAGCAGGACTTCGGCCAGCTGACCCGCAAGCCCGACACTTCGACGCAGGCGGTGTTCGTTTCGGGTTCGCTGCCGGACTCAACCGCAGTCAACGCCTGGTTCACCGCCGCCCGGCCGGTTCCCGCCAGCGACTTCCTGGAGCGAGTGACCGGGGCCGGCCACCTGCAGGTGACGCTGCGGTATTGGAAGGACGATCCGGCCTGGGCCGACCAGGTCGAGCGGATCCTCCAGGCCGGCTATCCTGTCCTGGACCAGTTGATCGGGCTCGGCGATCCCACGAATCTCGCGATCACGATTCAGGAGGCTACGAGCGAGTCGATCGCCGGCTTCAGCGGACAGTACGACCAGACTTCCGGGCAGGTGGAGATCTCGTACCTCGCCGACCCGTTCGTCGTGCTGCATGAGCTCGCGCATCTCTGGTTCAACAACGGTCTCGCCACGGATCGGTGGATCGATGAAGGCTTCGCCTCGTTCTACGCCGAGCAAACGGCGCTGCAGCTCGGCATGCCGGACCATTCGCCGCAACTGACGGACCGTCTCCTGCCGGCGCGCCTGCCGCTCAACGACTGGACCGGTGTCGATGAGCCCGACTCGGCGGTGACGTCGTTCATGTACGCCGCGTCCGTCGAACTCGCCAGAGAGACCGCCACGCTCGCCGGGCTCGACAGCCTGCGGGAGGTGTGGGCCGACGTGCGCGCGAACCGTACGCCCTACCCACCGACGGCGCCTCCGGCCTTCGGGTCGACGACGAGCCACGGCACGGACTGGCAGGGTCTGCTCGACTACCTGGAACAGGTCACGGGCAAATCCTTCGAATCGATCTGGCGGGAGTGGGTCGTCGACCCATCGCAGGCGCCCGACCTGACGGTGCGCGACCAGACCAGGGCGGACTACGCCATGACGGCTTCGGCAGCGGGCGCGTGGACCCTTCCGCCGGACCTCCGCGAGGCGATGCAGACCTGGCAGTTCGGCCAGGCGGAGAGCTTGATGACCGAAACCAGGACGATCCTGGCCGAGAGCAAACAGATAGCCCAGCTCGCTCCCGCCCAGGGCGCGACCGCCCCTCTGGCGCTGCGTGCAGCTTTCGAGGTCGAGTCGGTGGCGGCCGCCTCGGCCGAAGCGCAGAGCGAACTGGCCGCGCTCGGCGCGATGTCCGCCGCCCGTCAGGCGCAGGTGGACAGTCAGGGCGCGGCGCGGAGCATCGGTCTTCTGGGCGTCGACCCGGAAGCAGATCTCGCCGCGGCGCAGAAGGCCTTCGCTCTGGGCGATATGGCCAGGGCCAGATCTCTTGCCGATGGGGCGAGGGCGGCCTGGGAAGGAGCCAACAGCTCGGGTCAGGTGCGCATCCTGGGCGCGTCCTCCATGGGCATCGCGCTGGTGCTGTTTCTGCTGGCCCTGATCGTGTCGCCGCGGCGGTCTACCATCTTCCCCGTCCGGCCCGCGAAGCGCAAGCGGGCTCCTCGAGTCAGCCCCTAGCGACTTTACCGGCCTGCCCTTCGAGCCTGCGCGCAAGCCACAGGATCCCGGCCACGGACTTCGCGTCCTCCACGATGCCCGCCTCCACAGCGGCGACCGCGTCGCGCCAGTCGATGCGCGCCAGCTCGAGTCGTTCGTCTTCGTCGGGTCCCAGGCGGTTCTCGTCGGCCGCCTGCAGGTCCGTGGCAAGGAAGAGCGTGAGGTACTCCGTCGAGAACCCGGGTGCGGACCAGAAGCCGCCCAGCCGCTCCATCGACCCAGCGCGATAGCCGGTCTCTTCCTCGAGCTCGCGATGAGCCGCGACCTCCGGTTCCTCGACGACGCCGTCGGCTGAGACGTCGAGGGTGCCGGCCGGGATTTCGAGCAGCGCGCCGCCGGCGGCTATCCGGAATTGGCGGACGCACAGCAATCGGCCCTCGGTATCGAGAGGCAGGATCGCCACGGCGCCGGGATGGATGACGAGGTCGCGTGTCAATTCGATGCCGTCGCCGCGGACGATGCGATCGGCTTCGAAGTTCATGTAGCGGCCGTGGTGCACGACCCGCCGCTCGATCGCCGTTTCTGAGAGCGCCGTGTCCGCGGCGGCGAGCTCGGCCAGCAGCGCGTCGAGTACGGGTTGATGCGTAGGAGTGCGGCGCGGCGTGCGGCGCGCCGGGGAGTCTGGCATCAGTGAACTATACGTGGCTCCGGACAAGCCGACGCCCCGACCGGAGGCCGGGGCGTCGGTGCGGAACGACGGGGGATCAGGCCGTAACGGGCCCGAACGGAAGAGCGAAGTTGGTGTCGGGGTCGAAGAGCTGGATCTTCTCGAGCGGAACGCGCAGCTCGAGCATGTCGCCCGGGCGGACACGGTACGCAGAGTCGACGACGGCGACGATGTCGCGGCCGGCGCCGGAGGCGTGGATCAGTTCCTCGTTGCCGAGGTACTCGACGACTTCGGCCTTGGAGTTGACGACGGCTGGGGTGCCGCTGACCGGGCCGAGCACGAGGTGCTCGGGGCGGTAGCCGACGATGAGCTGACGGCCGGCGGTGCCGATCGCTTCGCGGAATTGCGGCGGAAGCGGGATGACGATGTTCGGACCGGTCAGCTCGACGCCGTCGCCGGTTCCGGAGACTTCAACGGACGAGAAGTTCATCGCCGGGCTGCCGATGAAGCCGGCCACGAAGCGGTTGATCGGCCGGTCGTACAGCTCCTGCGGGGAGCCGACCTGCTGCAGGCGACCTTCGTTCATGACCGCGATGCGAGTGCCCATCGTCATGGCCTCGATCTGGTCGTGGGTCACGTAGACGAACGTGGTGTTGAGGCGCTGATGGAGGCGGAGGATGTTCGCTCGGGTCTCGACGCGGAGTTTGGCGTCGAGGTTGGAGAGCGGCTCGTCCATGAGGAAGACTGCAGGCTCGCGGACGATTGCTCGGCCCAGGGCGACGCGCTGGCGCTGGCCGCCGGAGAGTTCGCGGGGCTTGCGGTCGAGGTAGCGGGTCAGGTCGAGGATCGCGGCAGCTTCCTTGACGCGGGCGTCGATCTGGGCTCGCGGGAAGTGGCGCAGCTTGAGCCCGAACGCGAGGTTGTCGCGGATGCTCATGTGTGGATAGAGCGCGTAGCTCTGGAAGACCATCGCGATGTCGCGATCCTTCGGCGGCACGTCGTTGATGACGCGGTCGCCGATGCGGAGCACGCCGGTGCTGATCTCTTCGAGGCCCGCGATCATTCGCAGGCTGGTGGTTTTGCCGCAGCCGGAAGGCCCGACCAGAACCATGAACTCGGCGTCTCGGATGTCGAGGTTGAGGTCGTCGACCGCGACGACATCGTCATAGCGCTTGCTTACGTTCTCGAAAGTGACTGTGGCCATTGGCCTGAGCTCCCTTGTCCTGGGTTGAGCCGATGCGGGGATGCTAGCCAGGCGGTCGCAAGCCTGCCGGACGGCCCGGCCGCCAAGCTGCCTAAACGTTTAGTAGGCCCTGCGTTGTCGCGAGCGTTCCCGCGAATCCCACCCGCCCGAGCAGACCCCATTCGGTTATTAGTTCTTTCAGGTTCGGTTCAGCGACCGAGCCTAAAACTGGCCTCACTGGAGCACAAAGAGCTAAATCAAGACGAATGGATCGGAGCGCGATCATGAGCGCCGACAGGCCCGAAGAAATGGATGACAGGACTGAATGGACCGCGAGCGACCTGCCCGCGGAAGCAGCCTCGGACGAGAACCAACCAGTAGAGCAGACCGCGCCTGCGGTGCAGCAGGCAGCCGGCCCGGAGAGTTCGCCCTGGCAGGGTCAATCGCCCTGGCAGGAACCAGCCTGGCCGCCGCTGGCGCCCGGCCAGGACGCCCCGCCTCCGTGGCAGCAGCCGCAGGCGTGGCGGCAGCCGCAGCCCTGGCAGGAGCAACCGCAAGCCTGGCAGCAGCCGGCCCAGGAGTGGCAGGAACAGCAAGCCTGGCAGGCGCCGCCGTCCTCGACCGATCCGAGCCCCAAGGGATCGCGCTCGAACGGAACAGGCAAGCGTCTCTTCTCCCTGGTCATGGCGACGGCACTCCTGTCCGCCTCGCTGTCCGCGGCCGGTACGTACGCGGTCGCCACACTCAGTACGCCCGCAAAGCCGGCCGCGACGGCTGCGCCGGTGGCCGCGAGCCAGTCGACCACGACGCAGCTGGTCAGCCTGACCCAGACGCAGGCGATCGTGGACGCGGTCAACCTCGTCAAGCCTTCCGTGGTGACGATCGAGTCGGTCGACCAGGCGAGCGCTTTCGGGACCTCGGGCGGCACCGGTTCGGGCTTCATCGTGAGCTCGAACGGTTTGATCCTCACCAATAACCATGTGGTCGCCGGTGCCGCGACTCTCACCGTGACCCTGGCCGACGGCCGGCAGCTGCCCGCCACGGTCGTCAGCACCGACCCGACTCATGACCTGGCAGTCATCAAGATCAGTGCGACCGGCCTCCCGGTCGTCAAGCTGGCCGACTCGAGTTCGCTTCAGGTCGGCGAGCTGGCAATTGCCATCGGCAGCCCGCTCGGAACGTTCACCGACACCGTGACGTCCGGGATCGTGTCGGGCCTCGATCGCTCGATCACGGTCGGCGAGTCCGGCTCCCGAACGACAGAGGATCTGACGGGCCTGATCCAGACCGATGCCGCAATCAATCCCGGCAATAGCGGTGGCCCGCTCCTGGATGCGAGTGGCGCGGTGATCGGCATCGTGACCGCCAGCTCCAGCAGCGCCCAGGGCATCGGGTTCGCAATCCCGATCAACCAGGCCAAGCAGATGGTGACAGCGGCGACGACGGCGTAACGACGGCAGCGAAACCGTGAATGTCGACGCAGCGAAGACAGAGGCCCTCCCGGGCCTCTGTCGCGTCGCTTCAGGGAAGCTTCAGCCAGGTGAGAGATACATCAGCCTGCATCGGCTCGTCCGGACGGGGCTGGATGGGGACTCGCGACAGACAAGGGGATTTGGAAAGGCATGACCCGATGAAGCTCAAGCTCGCGGCACTGGGTCTGATCATCCTCGGGATCGGGGCGGGGGCGTTCGCGATGGTCGGCCCGATCTGGGCGGCCAACCCCGGCTCGAACTACATCTACGCGCAAGCGACCGTCGGTGCCGTGAGCGACCAGTCCGTGGCGACGGGCACGATCGCCGCCAGCACCGTATACGGACTCAAGTTCGGCGCCACGCCCGACGTAGTGAGCTCGGCCGGAACGGCGGCCAGCAGCGGCTCCAATTCGAGCGCCGCCAGCAACTCGTCGAGCAACTCGTCGAGCAGCGCAGCCGGAAGCAGCACCCTGACGTGGCCCGTCAAGACGGTCGCCGCGACGGTCGGGCAGAGCGTCAAGAAGGGCGACGTCCTTGCCACCGCCGACGACTCAGCGGCGCAGCTCCAGCTGACCTCGGCACAAGCCGGGCTGGCTTCGGCCCAGGCCAAGCTCGCGACCGACCAGGGCGGCCCAACTTCCGCGGTCATCGCCCAGGCCCGAGACTCGGTCAACCAGGCCCAGAACGGCCTCAATCAGGCGGTCGCCAATCAGAAGATCACCAACCAGCAGAACGCCCTGACCCTGAGCCAGGCCCAGTCCGCTGTGACCAGCGCGCAGGCGAAGCTCACCACCGATACGACCGCGGCCGTCCCCCAGGCCACGATCGATCAGGACCAGGCGGCTCTTGCGCAAGCCCAGGCCAGCCTCGCATCGACGCAGCTCAAGGTCGACCAATCGAACCAGCAAGCTGCCCAGCAGATCACCAGCGCCCAGCTGCAGGTCTCCTCGGCCCAGCATCAATACGACCTCAAGGTTGCGCCGGCCGCCAGTGCGACGGTCCTCGCCGACCAGGCCCAGGTCGCCACGGCCCAGGCCACCGTAGTCAGCGCCCAGGCCGCCGTGGCCGCGTCGACCATCTCGGCGCCGGCTGACGGGCTCATCGTCGCGGTGAACATTATCGCCGGCGTAAACGCTCCCACCGGCTATGCGATCGAGGAATCGGTCGCGCCCATGGTCGCCAACGCGAGCTTCGCCGAATCGGCGGTCGCGAACCTCAAGGTCGGGCAGGCGGCCTCGGTCGCGGTCACTGCCGCGAACAAGACCGTCGACGGCACCCTGGCGCAGATCGTTCCGGTCGCTTCCTCGACGGGCAGCTCCAGCGGCGTGGTGACCTACACCGTGACGGTGACCCTGACCAACCCGCCCGCCACAGTGCTGTCCGGAATGAGCGCGGTGGTCACCGTGACCACATCTTCGGTTGCCAGCACGCTTCGCGTCCCGGCGACGGCGCTTCAGGGATCGGCCGCGACCGGCTATAGCGTCCAGGTCAAGGGCGGCGGCGGAGTGACCACCCAGACCGTGGAAGTCGGCCTCGTGACCACTTCCTACGCGCAGATCACCAGCGGCATAACCGCAGGCCAGGAAGTCGTCGTCGGAACGTCAACCGCGCGATCCGGGACCACGACCACGACGGGTGCCGGCTCCGGACTCGGCGGCCTGACCGGTGGAAACCTGACCGGCGCCGGAGCTTTCGGGCGATGAGTGCCTATGCGGCGTCCGAATCGATCATTCGGCTCGAGGAAGTCAGCCGCATCTACGACACCGGAAAGGTGCAGGTGCCGGCGCTGCTCGACGTCAATCTGGACGTGGCAAGGGGCGAGTTCCTGGCGATCATCGGGCCCTCGGGCTCGGGCAAGTCCACGATGATGAACATCCTCGGCTGCCTGGACCGGCCCACGGAAGGCCGCTACGTCCTCGACGGCCAGCCGGTCGACGAGCTGAGTGACGACGGCCTGGCGTTCGTCCGCAGCCGCTCGATCGGCTTCGTATTCCAGAGCTACAACCTCCTGCCTCGGACCAGCGCCATCGAGAACGTGGCCGCGCCGCTGATGTATCAGGGCGTGCCGAGGAAGGAACGCATGATTCGGGCTCGTGCCGCCCTCGAGCGGCTTGGGCTCGGTGACCGCCTCGGCCACATCCCGTCGGAGCTTTCCGGCGGACAGCAGCAACGCGTCGGGATCGCACGGGCGCTCGTGACCGAACCGGCATTGCTCCTGGCCGACGAGCCGACCGGAAACCTCGACAGCCACTCGGGCGCGGAGGTGCTCGACCTGTTTCGGGATCTTCACTCCCTCGGCCGCACGATCGTGCTCATCACCCACGACCTGGATGTGGCGGCGGCCGCCGATCGCGGCGTCCATCTCCGAGACGGGCGCTTGCTGGAAGATGCGGTCCTCGCATGAGCATCCGTGACCTGCTCCGACTCGCCCTTTCGAGGCTTGGAACCGGCAAACTGCGTGACGGCCCTGACGATGCTCGGCGTCATCATCGGCGTGGCTTCCGTTGTCGCTCTCGTGAGCGTCGCCCAGGGCGCGACCAAAGGCATCAGCGACCGGCTCCAATCCCTGGGCACGAATCTGCTCACGGTCAACGCCGGCTCCACGACCAGCGGCTTCGTCCGCGGCTCGGCCGGTTCGGCCACGACGCTGACACTCGACGATGCCACTGCCATCTCGCAGCTTCCGGCCGTTCAGGCGGTCGAGCCCGAGCTATCCACGAGCAAGCTCGTGGTGGCCGGCAGTCAGAATGAGACCGCGACGGTCATCGGCACGACGCCGGGATACCCGACGGTGCGCGCTTACTCGATGTGGGTCGGCAGTTTCCTCAATCAAGCCTCGGTCGACAGCAGCCTGCGCGTGGCTGTCATCGGGGCGACCACGGCCGACAATCTCGGCCTCGATGCCAGCTCGATCGGCTCGACCATCTACATCGGCGGCCTGCCGTTCGATCTCGATCGGCATCATGCAGCCCAAGGGCGGCGGAACCGGCTTCACCGACCCAGATGACGAAGTCCTGATTCCGGTCTCCACGGCCCAGGACCTGTTCGTGGGCAGCAATTCAGCGTCTCGTTCGATCGGCGTGAGCGCCGCCAGCGCGGATCAGATCGACACCGTCTCCGCCGAGATCACCGCATTGCTTGAGCAGCGGCACGGCATCACCAACGGCGTGGACGACTTCACCATCTCGACGCAGGCGCAGCTGCTCGGCACGGTCAGTTCGGTGAGCGACGTGCTGACGCTGCTGCTGGCCGGCATCGCATCCATCTCGTTGCTCGTGGGCGGCATCGGGATCATGAACATCATGCTGGTCTCGGTCCGCGAGCGGACTCGCGAGATCGGCATTCGCAAGGCTATCGGTGCGCGAGGCCGCGACATCCTCTCGCAGTTCCTCGTGGAGGCGCTCGCCCTCTCTCTGGCGGGCGGACTCATCGGCATCGTGGTCGGCGTGCTGGCCTCATTCGGGATCGGCGCATATGCCGGCTGGGGCTTCGTCTTCAACCCGGCGACGGTCCTCGTGGCCGTGGGCTTCAGTTTGATCGTGGGGATCGTCTTCGGCGTCTGGCCTGCCAGCCAGGCGGCGCGGCTCGATCCCGTCGTAGCACTCAGGTACGAGTAGAACGTGGGAACGGACGAAAGGGGATCACGATGAACCAGGAAACCAGGCCGCAATGGGCCCAGCCGGACGCGACCGGCCCCGCGCCCGAACCCACTCCCGCGCCGACGACGCAGCTCCGGACGACCAGGCCCGGTCCGCCGCTGAAGTCCCCGCCCGCGAAAAGAGACAGCAGCACGATCGTTCTGCTGGCCATCGCAGCGATGGTCGCCATCGGCGGACTGGCTTTTGCGGCGGGTCGTGTGACTGCGCCGACGGCAGCCGCCGCGCCGGCCGCCAGCGGGCGCTTCGGCAACTTCGCCCGGGCTTCGCTGGCGCCGGGTGAAACCTTCAACCCCGGCAATTTCGGCGCCGGCGGTCTCGGCCGCGGCGGGCTCGGGCTCGGCGGCGGCGTCACCGGAACCGTGCAATCGATAAACGGATCGACTCTGACGCTCCTGCTCTCGACCGGGACGACCGTTACTATCGACCTGTCGGGCAGCACGACCTATCACAGCGAAACGGCCAGCAGCTCGAGCGACGTCAAGGTTGGAACCAAGGTCCAAGTTCAGGTCGACACGGCCGCGGCCGCGGGCGCGACGCCCAACCCGTCCGCTTCGGGCGGCAGAACGCTGACCGCCTCGGACATCCTCATAGTTGCCCCCTAGGAGTCACAGTGCACCTGTTGGTCGTCGAAGACGACGCCCGTTTGAGCCGGCTTCTCAAGAGGCTGCTGACCCAGGACCGCCATGTGGTGGAGACCGCCCTGACGGCCGAGGACGGGCTCGAAATCGCGACCTCGACGGCCGAGCTGGACATGGTGATCCTCGACGTCGGCCTGCCGGATCGGTCCGGCTTCGAAGTGGCCCGAATCCTGCGTCGCAAAGGCTCGGTCGTTCCCATCCTGATGCTCACCGCACGCGATGCGGTGAGCGATCGGGTCGAAGGGCTCGACGCCGGTGCGGACGACTATCTGGTCAAGCCATTCGCCTATGAGGAGTTGCTCGCCAGGCTGCGAGCACTCGGTCGCCGCCCGCCCACCCGTAAGTCGATGGCCCTGCGGGCCGGACCGTTCGAGCTGGACGAAGGAACACGGCGAGTCACGGTGGGTGGCAAGCCTGTGGATCTGAGCCAGCGCGAGTTCTCGATCCTCGAGTGCTTGCTCCGCCGGCCCGGTCAGGTCCTGTCGCGGGACCAGCTGCTCGACTACGCCTGGCCTTACGGCGTGGCCCTCACGCCGAACACGGTCGAGGCATACATCCATCTGCTCCGCGACAAGATCGGTCCCGATGCGGCGGCCTTCATCGAGACCGTCCGCGGTGTGGGCTACCGGCTCCGAGAAGGCTGAAATGAGGATCCCGCGGCCGTCGTTGCGGAGACGCGCGAAGGTCGGCCCGGATGTCGCGCCGGAGATCACCCGCACGGCGCCTGAGGACGACGCACGACTTCTCCGCCACACACGGCTGCGCCTGATGGCGGTCAGCAGTGCCGTAACGCTGGTCCTGCTACTCCTGCTTGGTTTCGCCGTCTACACCGCAACGGCGAACACGTACCAGAACGACAGCGTCACCAGGCTGCGGGCTTTCGCCGACGCGAATTCGGTGCGCATCGCGCAATTGATCGGCGTGGCGCCTGCCCCGACGCAATCTCGTAACCTCGATCCGGAATACGGGGGCCAGTTCGCCGGCTTCATCGTGGTCGCCGTGGATTCGGAGGGCAATCCGTTCTACGGTACGCGGACCCTTCCGGCGGGCGTGCCCGTTCAGGCCGGCATAGCCGCCGTCGCCCGCGGTGGGTCGGATGTCCGCGAGCTGACGGTCGGGCAGGTCAACTTGCGGGTCTTCACCGAGTCGGAGTCACTGCCAGGCGGCGCGACGTACGCCATCCAGACGGCGGCTGACATGACCGACGAGGTCAATCTGCTCAATCTGCTTCGGACCGTGCTCCTTGCCGGCGGGGCACTGGCGTTCCTTGCGGCTCTCGGCGCCGGCTATCTCTACGCCGGCCGCGCGCTCGTCCCGATCCGCGCTTCGATCGAGCGGCGGCAGGCAGCGCTGCAGCGGCAGCGTGAGTTCACGGCCAACGCCAGTCATGAGTTGCGCACCCCGCTAACCATCATCAGGGCGAGCGTCGAGGACCTCAGGCGTAACAGCCGAAGCCGCGTGGCCGATGTCGGCGACGCCCTCGACGACATGGACGCCGAAGTCAAGCACCTCACAGCGCTCGTGGAAGACATGCTGCTGCTGGCCCGCACCGACTCGGGCGTGATGCAGCTCGATCGAATGCCCCTCGACCTCGCCGACATAACGGTCGAGGCCAGTTCGAACCTGGCGGCGCTCGGCCAGGAGCGTGGAGTGAGCGTGGTCGCCGACCCGCTGCCGACGCCGGTCCTGGGCGATCCGCTCCGGCTGCGCCAGCTCGTGACCATCCTGGTGGACAACGCCGTCCGGCACAGTCCGTCGGGCTCCGAAGTTGCCGTCCGAGTCAGACCCGCCAATGGAGCGGCGTTCCTGTGGGTCGAGGATCAGGGCCACGGCATCAAGCCCGAGGACCTGCCGCGCCTGTTCGAGCGCTTCTGGCGGGCCGACAACGCTCCCGCCGGTGGCACGGGGCTCGGTCTCTCGATCGCCCGGTGGATAGTCGAGCAGCACGGCGGCAGGATCGGGGCCGAGAACCGGGTCGAAGGTGGCGCGCGCTTCTGGGTGCAGATGCCGCTGCTCAGCTCGAATGCCGCCACGGCCGGGGATACCGAAGTCTGGGCGAATCACGCAGCTGTCGCAGAGGCCACGCCAACCGAGGAACCCGCGACGGCCGCCGACCTTCCGCCGGCGAGCAACGCCGACGATTCTCTCCTGTGGTCGCCCGGGGACCGAGGCGAGCCCGGCGCTTAGCCGGTCAGCAGCCTGACTTCGGCAAGTACGCCGACGCAGATGATCGCCAGTCGCAGCAGCGGTGCCGGTAGCCGCCGGCCCAGTCGCGCGCCGATCTGGCCGCCCGCGATCGAACCCACGGCAATGAGGACGGCCACGTCCCAATGCACCGGCGCGATCAGGATGAACAGGATCGCGGCCACGCCGTTGACGATGACCGCGAGGACGTTCTTGAGGCCGTTGAGGCGCTGCAGGTCGTCCGGCAGGAAGATCGTCAGCAGGGCGATCATGATGATTCCCTGGCCCGCCCCGAAGTAGCCGCCGTACACGGCGCTCCCGAAGAGCGTCAACGAAAGCGGCCACGATTTATAGGAGTCGGGGTGGCGGTGCTGGGCGAGAGCTTTCGACAGCCGGGGACCCGCCGCGACGAGCACGAGGGCGATGAAAATCAGCGCCGGAACGATCGCAGCGAAGGCGCCGGGGAACGCCCGCAGCAGAATCCCGCCGGTCAGCCCGCCGGCGCCCGCAACCACTCCCAGGCGGATCGCCCGGGACCGCTGGCCGACGAGCTCGCGGCGGTAGCCGACGGCTCCGCTCAACGACCCCGGCACGAGTCCGACCGTGTTCGATACGTTGGCATCCAGGGGCGCATATCCGAAGGCCAGCAGCAGCGGGAACGTGATGAGCGAGCCCGAGCCGACGATAGTGTTGATCGTCCCGGCGGCCAGCCCGGCGCACAGGATCGCGGCGGCCTCGAACGGCGTCATCGGCATCGGCGGATCGTATCCGACTCGGGGCTTCGGCGGGCTCGGCCGCAATCGCCCAAACGCAGCCGGTGCGGCGTCGTAGGCTTTCGGGGCGCTCCGTGGGGGCGAATTGCGGGGAGGTTCCGGATGCGCACGAACATCGCCAGGGTGCTCATAGCCGGTTTCGTCGTGGCTGCGGCCGTCGCGGGCTGCGACGTGACCACGACTACGCCCAGCCCATCCCCGACTGCGACTCCCTCTCCCTCTCCCTCGGCGGCGCCGACCGCCAACGTCACTTTAGGTCCGACCGTCGGCGCCACGATCGTCGCGACCGCCTCCTCGTCTGCTGCCGCCACAGATGCGGAGGACGAGGCCAACTCGACCGATGCCCCGGGCGCGTCATTCACCCTCGGTCCGAGCGGCGCCCCGGCTCCCATGCCCTCCTCGAGCCAGTCGGTCAGGCTCCCCGGTGAACCCGATCCGGCGCTGACCCCGGGCGCACTGAACCCCGCGGTGACACAGGCGAATATCCATTCCACCGTCTGCGTTTCGGGCTGGACGGACACGATCCGGCCGCCTACTTCGTACACGAACAAGCTCAAGGTCCGGCAGATCGCCCAATACGGTTATGCGGCTTCCTCGCTGGCCCTGTACGAAGAGGACCACTTGATCTCGCTCCAGCTCGGCGGCTCGCCGACCGATCCGCGCAACCTCTGGCCTGAGCCCTACACGATCGGCCTCCAGAGCGGTCAGCCGGCCGGAGCGCGGATCAAGGACACCTTCGAAACGGCGCTGAAGAAGAAGGTTTGCGCCGGCACGATGACCCTGGTCGAAGCCCAACGCGAAATCGGCGTCCGCTGGGTCCACGCCTTTTACGGCATCCCCTGATCGCTCCGGCACCGGGTGGAAGGTTCGTTCGGTTTGGGGAACTGGGGTGGCCTGCGGGGGTCGAACCCGTAACCTGCGGATCCTGAGCCAGCAGGTTCGCGGCACGAATTTGACTGTCAATCTGACACCAGGTGGTCGGCGCCCACGCGGATGATTTGCCCGGACTCGTCCGATCCGCGCACAGCTCATTGGCTGCTCAGCGGCCGGCCAGACATCGTGATCAGTGGCAGCTGGCCGATCCAGAGTCGGTGAATGTGCCGCCCGCTACCGGCACGAAGCTCCAGCTGAAGCTGCTGGGTCCGAGCGTCATGTCTAGAAGGCCGAAGGTCTTGTCGGCCCGCACCACCTCACCGGTGAGCGGTGGATTCGTGAAGGCATAGTCGCTCTTGCCGCCGGTGCCGACCACGAACTCCATGGGGCCCGCCGGATCGGGGCTGCCGGCTGCATCTAGGGGCACGAAGCGCTCGTAATCGTGGTTGTGGCCGCTGAGGACGACATCGACATGGGCCGCTACGAGATCGGCCCAGATGGTGGTCATCTGCGAAGCGTCGCCGTGCTGGCCCGACGACCACGAGGGCTCGTGGTATGTCACGAGGGTGCACACATTCGGATGAGCGGCCAGGTCCGCGAGGAGCCAGCGTTCTTGCGGCGACCCGGCCTGACAGCCGCCGACGTAGTGGCATGACGAGTCGAGGCTGATGATGTGCCATGCCCCAAGGTCGTAACTGTAGTACGGCGGAAAGCCGAAGTAGGCGAAGTAGCCCGCGGCGCCCGGTGTCAGGTATTCGTGGTTGCCGATCGTCGGGTAGATGATCGATTTGTAGTGGCCCCACGTGGGCGCGAAAACGGATTGATAAGCGGACAGGGCGTTCACCTGGTATTGGTTGTCGCCCAGGGTCAGAACTGCGGTGGGGTTCAGCTGGCCGATGAGGTCGGCCGTCGCCGCCTGCTCGCAGTCAATCGGCTGGCCCACGTTATGAGCCGGGTCGCAGGCGATATCGCCCGCGGCCACGATCGAGACACTGCTTGCCGGTGGACCTGCAACCGGAGGCACCGTAACGGGAGGCCCGATAACGGGGGCGCCCGATCCTATGAAGTACCCCCCTACGTCGAAGACGGCCGCGGTTGTCGAGCCACCCGGCGCACCAAAGGTGACGGATAACGAGCCGGTGCTGCTCAGCGTGACCGTCACGCCATTGGCGAGGATGTCGCCGACGCGGAAGTTGAGCGTGGAACTGCCGGGGTTGGCGAGCGGGCCGGGTCCGATGTACAGCCAGCCCTGGCTCGACTGACCGACCACGGTCAGGTTGCCGGTCACGGCTGCGGCTCCGGCCGGGACCCCGCCGACGCCCGTCGCCTGGAAGGTTATCGGGACATGCGAGGTCAGCGGATGGTCAACGCCGCCGGTGCCGGACCGGGTGTCGAGGATGCGGGCGGGCGTAAGGGGGACGTAGGTGTCGCCGCTCGAGTCGGCGACGAAGTAGCCGCTGACGTCGAAGATCACCTCGGGCCCGAGGCCTGTCCCGACGAAGGTAATCGAGAGGCTGCCGGTGCTGCTCAGCGTGACCGTCACGCCATTGGCGAGGATGTCGCCGACGCGGAAGTTGAGCGTGGAACTGCCGGGGTTGGCGAGCGGGCCGGGTCCGATGTACAGCCAGCCCTGGCTCGACTGACCGACCACGGTCAGGTTGCCGGTCACGGCTGCGGCTCCGGCCGGGACCCCGCCGACGCCCGTCGCCTGGAAGGTTATCGGGACATGCGAGGTCAGCGGATGGTCAACGCCGCCGGTGCCGGACCGGGTGTCGAGGATGCGGGCGGGCGTAAGGGGGACGTAGGTGTCGCCGCTCGAGTCGGCGACGAAGTAGCCGCTGACGTCGAAGATCACCTCGGGCCCGAGGCCTGTCCCGACGAAGGTAATCGAGAGGCTGCCGGTGCTGCTCAGCGTGACCGTCACGCCATTGGCGAGGATGTCGCCGACGCGGAAGTTGAGCGTGGAACTGCCGGGGTTGGCGAGCGGGCCGGGTCCGATGTACAGCCAGCCCTGGCTCGACTGACCGACCACGGTCAGGTTGCCGGTCACGGCTGCGGCTCCGGCCGGGACCCCGCCGACGCCCGTCGCCTGGAAGGTTATCGGGACATGCGAGGTCAGCGGATGGTCAACGCCGCCGGTGCCGGACCGGGTGTCGAGGATGCGGGCGGGCGTAAGGGGGACGTAGGTGTCGCCGCTCGCCGCGATGGACCCAACCGGCACGGAGGCGAGCAAGAACGCCGCCATGAGGGCAACCCGTAGAACTCGGACCGTCGATCCTGAACGCCGACCGGGTATCCAACCGTCGCGACCCATTTTCGCCTCCCTCCCTTGGCCGGGGGTAACGACGCCGGCGGCGATCACTCACGCCGGGGCCAGCGCACGGGATCTGCTTGAAGCGGCAACTCTTCGGGGTAGACCCGTCGCGGTCAACTCGGGTGGTCGCGGAGCGCATCGGGCGGTTCGCCGGACGGAACCACCTACTCGGCCGGCATTTCCGTTCCCACACATCCGGGTACTGACGGGGGGGCAGCCGGCAACGGAGCCCTCGCCGAAGGGGGCCGGACCGAGCCGCAATGAGAAGGCGGACGGATACTCGAGTTGGCTCTGGGCGGGCGCCTCTCGCATGCCCGCGACGTCCATATCTGCCGCCGGGCAGCGCCGTATCGGGCGTTCTGGTCTGCTGAGCTACGGCGCGAAATAGCCCGACACGTCGAAGATGACCTGTGTTGAGGCGCCAGGTTTCGGGGCGAAGGTCACCGACAGCGTCCCCGCGTTGGGGGCGACAGCTACCGTTACGGCATTCGCCCGGTTGTCGCCCGCGGGGAAGTTGAGCGTTGAACTCGTCGGGGCGTCCATCGGGTCGGGGCCTACGAACAGGAATCCCTCGCTCGTTTGCTCGGTCACCGTCAGGTTGCCGGTTACGGCTGTAGCCGTAATGGGAACTCCTCCCGCACCCGACACGCCGAATGTCCGGGCGCTGTTCGAACCGATCGGGCCAACGAGCCCGCCGGTCCCGTTGCGCGTGTCGAGGATGCGGCTCGGTGTCAGAGGCACGAAGGTAACACCGTTCGGGTCGTTGTCGAAGTAGCCGGTAACATCGAAGACCACATGTGTCGTGGCGCCCGGTGCCGGCGAAACGTACGTGACCGACAGCGTTCCGCCCGATCCCAGGGCTACCGTCACAGCGTTGGCTCGGTTGTCGCCCACAGGGAAGTTCAGGGTCGAACTCGTCGGATTGTCAGTGGCGACCGGACCGAGGAAAAGGAAGCCCTCACCCGTCTGGGCGGTCACGGTCAGGTTGCCGGTTACGCCCACGGCAGTTGCCGGAACAGGGCTGGAGCCTCCGGCGACCTGGAAAGTCTCCGCCACCCGCGAAGCAATCCTGCCGCTCAAGCCGCCGGTGCCATTGCGGGTATCGAGCAACCGCGCGGGCGTGAGTGGCTTGTAGAAGGCACCGGTGGCATTGGGGACAAAGTAGCCGGTCGCGTCGAAGACGACCTGGGCAACGGCGCCGGGGGTCGACGACACGAAGGTCGCCGACAGGGTGCCGCCCGATCCCAGAGCCACGGTCACCGCATTTGCTCGATTGTCACCTCGCGGGAAGTTGAGGGTCGAGCTGGTCGGATTGTCCACCGGCTCCGGGCCCAGGAAGAAGAAGCCGCCCGCGGTCTGGCCGGTCACAGTCAGATTACCCGTCACCGCAGTGGCGTTGGCGGGGATGCCGCCGCTGCCTCCTGCAACCCGGAAGGTCTGAGCGACGTGTGGGCTCAGCGGTCCGGGCAGACCGCCGGTGCCGTTGCGGGTGTCGAGGAGTCTTGTGGGAGTGATCGGCACGTACGTGGCGCCGGCGAAGGGTGTCACCGCCGCCGACGGGCCGGACGGCGGGCTGCTGCCACTGGCATTGGTCGCCGTTACTGTGAACTCGTAGGTCAACCCCCCGGTGAGGCCTGTCACGGTGCAGGTCAGGCCCCCGGCGGTCGTGCAGGTATTGCCGCCTGGGGAGGCGGTGACCGAGTAGTTCGTGACAGGCGCCCCGCCGTTGCTGGCCGGCGCGGTCCACGCGACAACCGCCGATTGTGTGGATGGCTGCGCGATAACCCCGGTGGGCGACCCGAGCATGGGAGTCGCGGTGGGCGTGGGGATCGGCGTCGGCGACGGCGTAAGGATCGGCGTAGGCGAGGCGTCGGCGTGGGGATCGGCGTCGGCGACGGCGTAGGAGACGGCGTCGGCGACGGCGTAGGGCTAGGCGTCCGCGACGGCGTAGGGGTGGGGCCGGTGGCCGGATCGTGGCAGGCCGCGGAGCCGCTGTCTGTGAACGAGCCCAAGGCCGGCACGAACTTCCAGTCGTAGCTGGCCTGATGCAGTGTGATTTCCAGGATGCCGAAGGTTGTCGTGTCCTGGACGACGCTGTTTGGGGCGAGCGCTGCAATTGCGGTGTGGTCCGCTCCACCGGTACCGACTGTGATTTGGGTTATGCCATTGACCGGGTCGGGCAGGCCCGTTGGGGTCTGGGGAGCGAAGCGTTCGTAGATGTGGTCGTGGCCGTCGAGAACCAGGTCGGCGTGGGCGGCATAGAGCTGATCCCACAACGGCTGGGTCACGCTGCTCGCCCGGCCGCCGGAGCTGAATAGCGGAATGTGCCAGTAGGCCAGGGTGCACTGCTTTGGATGGGCGGCCAAGTCGGCCGCCAGCCAGCGGCCCTGGGGCGAGCCGGCGTCGCAGCCTCCGGCATCCGAACAATTCGAGTTCAGCGCGATCAAGTGCCAGGCACCAACGTTGTAGCTGTAGTAGCCCTCACCCGGGACTCCGGCAGCGGAGCCAAAGTAGCTGAAATAGCCGGCCGCACCGGTATTGGTGGCATCGCACCCAGTTCCGCCGGCGGTCAGGTATTCGTGGTTACCGACGACGGGGTGGGTGATCGACTTGACCTTACCCCAGCTCAGGTCGTACGAGGCCTGGAACGCGGCGAGGCTGCCGCAGTAGTACTGCGTATCGCCGAGCGGGAGGACGGCCGCGAAGTTGCCGGCTACGAGGAGATCGGCGGTCTTCTGTTGCTGGCATACCCCAGCCATGCCGAGGCCGCCGTTGAAGTCGGGCGCAGCCGGGTCGCAGGCGATGTCGCCGGCGGCTGCGATCACGGGATCGGCCTTCGCGGCCGCCACGGATGGCGCAGTCACGGGCGAAGTCGCCGCCCAGGACGCAATCAGGAGCGCGATCGCGGCTCCCCAGAGGAGCCGATTGGAGGCGTGGAAATTGGCGGCGGCGCGGGCCGATCCTGGCCGGAAGTAGGCAGGACGCATTTGGCCTCTTGGGTGCGAAGGCTCCGGCCTCGTCGCCGACTCCGGTGCCGGTCGATACGAGTGAGCCCATGCATCCTGCGCCGGAACCGGGCGCCTCTCAGCCGGGTCTTATCTGACGCGCGTCCCGGTGCGCGGAGTGCTCCGACGGAAGGGTCCGGTGGCGGCTCACGCGGCCAACATCAAGCTGCCCGGAGGGCAACCCGACATGAGCGCCGGCCTGAGGCACCCACGAGGTGGAGCGATTCGGTAAAGCGACCTGGAGCGATTCCCCGACCGAGGATGACTGTTTATGACAGCGCATGACAGTCCGTCACGAGGGGAATTGGGGTGGCCTACGGGGGTCGAACCCGTAACCTGCGGATCCACAGTCCGCTGCTCTGCCGGTTGAGCTAAGGCCACCAAGAGAACCCCCGCCGAGCACGGCATCGGGCCTGTGCCGCGGCTCCGGGGCGACGGGAGTATAGCGGGTGCGCGCGCGTGGGCGCCTGCCGCGCAAAGAGCTACACCCTCGACCCGAGACGGCCGACTCCTTGTGAGTAGCCGCCTGTAGGTGTTTGCCCTGATGCCATCCATGCACCGCATACCAGCCAGGTACGACGCGACCCGGCTCCGCCGGACGAGTGAGCGGTGGTTTGGTCGGGTCTTGTGGGCTTATCGTCATTTCACTGGCCGCAAACTGGGACCACATCGACCAAGCATGCTCGGCATCTCCAGGGATATCGCTACAGCCACCGTCCGGATGCGCAACGTGCGCAAGGTGGGCCTCGCCGTAGTGGTAGTTCTTCTGGCGGCCGCAGGGACCGTCGCCCCGGCCGCAGCCGCCTGGAGCCCGGGATTCAGCCCCACCGACGAGCAGCTCCTGTTCGCGCTGACGAACCAGGACCGCGCCTCGGCCGGACTGCCGGCACTCGTGAACGACGCGTACCTCCACACCAAGGCCGAGTGGCGAGCCCAGGACATGGGCGACCGGGACTACTTCTCTCACCAGATCCCGCCGAGCAACAACATGGTCTTCGTCTTCATGCAGCAGGATGGCTACTGCTTCAAGGTCGCCGGTGAGAACATCGGCTTGAGCACCTACGACGACGACGTCGCGACTGCCACGATCGAAACCGGGTTCATGAACTCCCCAACGCACCGGGAGAACATCATGGGCGACTGGAACCACATGGGCGTCGGGGCGTACAAAGCCGCCGACGGACGGAAGCTGTACGCGGTCCTCTTCTCACTGACCTGTGCCGCCGCACCCCAGCCGACCGTCACCCCCAAGCTCGCACCGACCGTCGCGGCAACGCCCAGGCCGACCGTCAAGGCCACGCCGAAACCGACGGCGAAGCCGACCGTTCGCGCGACCGCGAGACCGACGCCGACCGCCATTCCGACCCCGACGCCGATGCCAACCCCTGCCGTGACACCCACTCCGACCGCTGCCGAGACCCCGACACCATCCCCGACCGAGACGCCGGCGCCGACCATGACCGCGAGCCCAAGTCCGACCCCGGCAGCCCTTCGCAGCGCGAGCCCATCGGGCTCCGACTCGGGAACGGTGATCGGCGACGCCTCGTCGGGCCTGCGAATTCGCGAGAAGGCGCCGTCCGGCGGTCTGCTCGACTCCCTGTTCCAGTCACTCTTCGGCGGGCTGCTGCCCTCCTAGGCTCGGGCGACCGGATACACTCTCGGCGTGTCGATGCCCATTCGCCTCTCCCAGACCACCGAAGCTCATGTCCCGGACGCCGCGACCGGTGTCTCGAAGCAGGGCGGGACGATCCTCGAAGCCCGCAACGTAACCAAGAGCTATCGCCTCGGGGCCCGCGACGTCGAAGCGCTGAAGGGCGTTTCGCTGCAGGTTAGGCGGGGCGAATTCGTGGCCCTGATGGGCCCTTCCGGCTCCGGCAAGAGCACCCTCCTTCAGTTGCTGGGCGGCCTCGACCGGCCCACCAGCGGTGAGATTGTGCTCGACGGCGAGGTCGTCAGCCGCTTGAGCGACGCCGAAGCCACGCGGCTGCGCCGCGAGAAGACGGGCTTCGTGTTCCAGTTCTTCAACCTGATCCCGCTTCTCGACGTGTACGAGAATGTGGCCTTGCCATTCACCATCGGCGGCATCGACCCGCGGCGCGGCGACGCCGCCCGGCAGATCCACGAGATGCTCGAACTGGTCGACCTTCTGGGCCGCGAGCACAACCACCCCGACCAGCTTTCCGCGGGCGAGCAGCAGCGAGTCGCCCTGGCCCGCGCCCTCCTCGGCAAGCCCGCCATCCTGCTGGCCGACGAGCCCACGGGTAACCTCGACTACGCGACCGGCGGCGAAATCCTCGACGAGCTGTGGCGGTCGTGCGACGAGATGGGCCAGACGATCGTCCTCGTGACACATGACGCGCGCGCGGCCGCCCACGCAGATCGCGTGCTGGTCATCAGCGACGGGCGAATCCGCGACGAGATCGAGCTCGGCCGCCGGGTCGACAGAGACGCGCGGCCGCTGATTACGCGACTCGCCCAACTGGGCCTGTAGCCGGTGCGGCGCTTCTCGTCGCTGGCATGGCGGAGTCTGCGAGCGCGGCCGCTCCGTAGCTTCCTGACAGCGGCCGGGATTGCTCTCGGCGTGGCCGTCCTGTTCGCCTCGCTTTCGGCGGGGGCGACCATGGACGCCGCCGTGAACCGAGCGGCCGCCGACGAGATCGGCCATGCCGCCCTTCGCGTGGACGCCCTCGAAGAGCAGGGCCTTTCGCCGGAAGCCGTGACCGCAATCGAGAAAGTTGCCGGCGTCGAGGTCGCCGCCCCGGCCCTGGAGCGCAAGACATACCTCGCCGCCGACCCGAACAGGAAGGCGTCGCTGGGCCTTCCTCCGTCGGTGACCGTGCTCGGCATCGACCCGGTCGCGGAGCCCAAGCTCCACGACCTGTCGCTGGCGGCGGGCCTGGCCCTCTCGGCCGACTCGGACAAAAGCGCGCTCGTCACCCAAACGCTCGCCTCCGCCGAGCACTTCCACGTCGGCGATTCGATCACGCTCAACGGCGGGGCGTCGGGGCCGGTGGCATTCGCGATCGTCGGCATCGTGTCCGGCGACGGCCCGGTTCCGGATGCGGCAGGCCGGCTCGTATTCGTCCCCCTCACCGCCGCCCAGAGCCTGTTCGGGACCACGGGCGTGACTCGGGTCGATCTCGGGCCGCGGCCCGGCATTACGACCGACGAGCTGATGGGCCAGCTCGAAGCCAGCATCACGAGCGAGCCCTACCTGCTCTCGCGACCGTCCGACCTCGCGGCCTCGCTCAGTTCCGAGACGAACGGTTTCCGCAGCACGCTGTTGCTGGTGGCTGCCGTCGTTCTGTTTGCCGGCGCCTTCCTCATCTTCAACACTCTGTCGATGACCGTGGGGGAGCGGTCTCGCGAAGTCGGATTGCTGCGGGCCGCGGGCACGACACGTTCGCAGGTAATGAGCTTCGTGCTCCTGCAGGCCCTTGCACTCGGGGTGGTGGGTTCGGCCATCGGCGTCGCCCTGGGCGTCGGTCTGGCTGCTCTGACCCTGGCCTGGGTTAGCTCGACCGGGCCCGTGACCCTGGGCGCGCCGGACATCTCCGCCGGCCTGGCCCTGATCGCGCTGGCGATCGGCATCCTGGTCACGATCGCGGCGTCGCTCGAGCCGGCATGGCGGGCGGGCCGGATCTCGCCGGTGGAAGCATTGCGGCGCGGTCCGAGCGGTACGGCCGCCGGCTCCGCCCGGTTGCGCTGGCTCGCGGTCGTATTCGCTGTGCTTGCGATCCTGGCGCTGGCGGTCTGGCCGATCGGATCCGAAGGGCCGGGCACCACCGGGTCGCTGTCTTCGGCAAATTCATCGGTTTGGGGCCCGCTCGTCATCTATGGCATCCTGCTCGGAGCCGTCCTGGTCGTCCCCTTCGTGCTCGGGCCGGTCCTCCGGATTGCGGGCATTCCATTCCGCATTTTCCGTAGCGAGGAGCGCCTGGCACGTAGCTCCCTCGCCCGGGATCGAAGTCGAACCGCTCTCACCGCCGGCGCGCTCGTCGTCGGCCTGGCGATGGTCGTGGCCCTCGGAACCGCGGCACAGGGAGTGCGCCAGATCGGGGCCGCGTGGCTGGTCGAGACGATCCCTGGCAGCGAGCTTCTGACATCCATTCGCCAGGTCTCCCCGACGGGCCCAATCCCCGAACAGCTTGCCGCGGTTCCGGGAGTCAGGTCGGTTTCGCCGATCGGGCTCTTCGGCGTGCCATTCCAGGGAGTTCGCCAGGAAGCGGCCGCGATCGTCGGCAAGGATTACCTCGACGACAACCGCCTGGTTTTCGTCCCCGGAGGCGGAGACCGGACCGCTGCATTGACGGCTCTGGACGCGGGCGGGAGCGTTATCGTTCCGCAATCGCTGGCGCAGGCGAGCGGCATCCAGGTCGGGGACACTCTCTCGTTCGCCACCGGCCCGAGCGGGACGCGGCTGCGCGTGGTCGGCATAGTCGCCCATTCGATCCCGAGCCAATCGCAGGAAGCGGTCCTGATCGGCTGGTCCGACGCCGGATCGTTCGGAGTCGCCGGCGCCGACTTCTTCGCGGTCCGGTACGAGCCGGGCCAGGACTCGACGGCCGGCCCGAAGGTCGACGCGCTGGCCACTCAGTACGCTCTCGAGCCCGCCGATCTGACCCGGATCCAGGGCACCGTTGGCGATGCGCTCGATCGGATCTTCCGACTGCTCGACGCGCTGGCTCTTACGGCCGTCCTGATCGCGGGTTTGGGCATGGTGAACACCTTCTCGATGAGCGTCCTCGAGCGGGTCCGCGAAATCGGCGTCCTGCGTGCCACGGGCATGACCAGCCGCCAGGTCTGGGGCATGGTCGTGCTCGAGGCCGGGATCCTGGGCATCGCCGGAGCGCTCGTCGGAGCCCTGATCGGAGTCGGCCTGGGGGCCCTGCTGGTACTCTGGTCCAGCGGAAGCTTTGGATTGGTCGTGGAGCCAGCCTGGGGATCCATTGCCCTGGCAATATTCTTCGGAGTACTGATAAGCGTGACGGCGTCCATCTACCCGGCCGGTTTGGCCAGCAGGCTTTCGATCGTCCGCGCCGTCAAGTACGAATAGGAGCCGGCAGACTCGGGCAGCGCCCGCCGCCCGGACGAGCCGGTTCGTTTGTTACACTCGGTGCTCTTGGGCCGGAGGAGGTCCAGGCTATGGCTTCGCCACCACAGGGAAGACCGCGTATGCTCGCAACTCGACATCTGAATCGCCTGCCCGCCGCTGAGAAGGGCATCACGATCGGCGACTTTCTCGTCCCGGTTCGCGTCGGCGAACGGATGAGCTCGAGGCTCCGCCATATCGCCCTTATCTCGATCGGGGCCGCGTTCATCGCACTGACATCGAACGTCGCCTTCGCGATCCCGGGCAACCCCGTTCCGATCACGGGCCAGACCCTGTCGGTGCTGGTGGTCGGCGGCGCGTTGGGCCTGCGCCGAGGTCTTCTGTCGGCCGCCCTCTATCTCGTCCTCGGGCTGTTCCTGCCGGTATACGCGAACCAGGCGCACGGTTTCGGGACGATCGCCAGCGTTGGTTCGGGCGGGATCGCCCTCGCGCCGCTCGGCGGTTACCTGATCAGCTTCCTGTTTGCGGCCGCGCTCGTCGGCTGGCTGGCCGAGATGGGCTGGGATCGCCATATGGGCGGCGCCATCGGCGCAATGATCCTGGGCGAAGTCGTCATCTACGCGATCGGCGTGCCGTGGTTGGCCATCTCGCTGCACCTGAGCCCGGCAGCGGCGATCGCGACGGGCTTCACCCCGTTCGTGATCGGGGACGCGATCAAGCTGGCGATTGCGGCGGGGATGTTTCCGTTCGCGTGGTGGCTCGTCGGGAGACGTGCCGGCGAAAGGTAGTCGCCTCGCGGGCCGTCCATCGCTTCGTTGTCGCCTGCGGGCGCTCGTTCGCGTCCTCGGCTCCGCCTCGCGCTGAACGGCCGGCTCGGCGACGGCCTGTTCTCGACGGCCGGACGCTAGAAGCGCACCCAGCGATCGGAACTTAGCTCGCCGACGCCGAAGAGTTCTAGGCTCGACTCAAGGCCTTCGATCGTGACCGGCACCAGGTCGCGGCGCCACGTCTCGGGCGTGACTCGCACCTTGTGCTCGAGGACCGCTTTGCCGCCGACCGCGAAGGTTTCTTCGCCGTTGGGGGAATAGCCGAGCTTCTCGGAGACTCGAGCCGATTGCTGGTTGCCCTCGAAATAGCCCGACTCGGCGATGCGCGCGCCCAACCCGTCGAACGCCAGGGCGAGAACCGCGGCCCGCATCTCCGTCCCGTAGCCGTGCCCGTGGAAGGCCCGCCCCAGCCAGCTTGCAGTGCTTACGACTCCTGTAACGCCGAAGTCGCGAGCCATCAGATCCTGCAGCCCAATCGGCCGTCCATCGGCGACCACGGCCAATCCGAGGTTCCAGGCTGCCGGGCTCCAGTTGCCCCGGACGCTCCAATAGCGGAGCAGGAACTGGCGCTCAAACGCCGGGGAAGGGAGTTCGTGCCAGGGCACCATGAAGACGGTTCGGCCTTCGTCGACGACTCCATTGCGGGCCACGTCGGCGAGAGCGATCAGGTCGTCGTCGGTCGGCAGTCGCAACTCGAGGCGAGGTGTCGTGAGTCTCAGCTCGAAGAGCGGCCAGGGATGCGCTGCCATGGCGGCAGCTTAGCCGGTCGTGCCGGGCTCGCGCGGGCTCTCGGCGTGAGTGTGGCGCGACGGCGAAATCAGGCGGACTTGCGGCGGCGGGCCGGAACTATTTCCGCGGGCGCTTCCTGAGGTTCCTGTTCGCGCTCGGCGGGAGCGCGGCGTGCTCTCTTGCGCGAAGCGCCGATTTGCTCCGGTTCCGGTGCCTGCTCGGCCCGGCTCGCCTTTGCCGCGGCGACGCTCGCCTCCAGAGCCGCCATGAGGTCGGTGACTTGAGTTGCCGGGGCGGCCACCGGCTCGGCGATCTGCGCGCCTGCAGCCTTTGCCTCGATTACCTGGAGCAATGCCTCGCGGTACTCGTCGTGGTAGGCGGTCCGGTCGAACTCGCCGGTCATGGCGGCGATGAGCTGCTCGGCCATGGCGCGCTCGGCGGGTTTGATCTCGACCTCGCCCTCGGGCAGCGCCAGCTCGCCCACCGGGCGGATCTCGTCGGGCCAGTGGAGGGTCGAGAGCAGCAGCGTCGACGAGTACGGGTCGAGGGACGCCAGCTGTTCGCGGTCCTTCATGACGATCTTGACGATGGCGCGAAGCTCCTTCTCCGCGAGGATCTTCTTGAGCAGGAAGAACGCGCGCCGTGCCACAGGCTCGGGCTCGAGGTAGTAGGCCTGCTTGATGAAGCGAGTCGTGTCTCCGTCCTTCTCGACGGGCACGAATTGCTCGATCTGGATCGACCTGACTGTCTTCAGCGGGACGGCGGCGAGATCCTCATCGGTGACGACCACGTACTGGTCCCTTGCAAGCTCATAGCCCCGGACGGTGTCGCTGCGCTCGATGAACTCGTCGTCGGTCGGGCAGTAGGTCTTCATCTGGATCCGGCCGTGACATTCGGCGTGGAGCAGATGGAAGCTCACGCCCTTGGACTCGGTCGCCAGATAGAGCTTGACGGGAATCGTGACCAGGCCGAACTCGATTGCCCCCCTCCACATAGCTCGAGCCATTGCGACATACCTCGCTTTCTCGCGTCCGTCCGCGGACCCGCGAGAGGCGAGGATATCGCCGGTGTGCGAATGAGCGGCGCGATGGGCCGCCAGATGGGGTGGTGTGCCGCGTGGCGAGTCCCGGCGCTAGCTCCGGCGCAGCTCCGCCTCGGCTTCGACAAGGCGGGCCAGGATTCCGTCGCGCAGCCTGTCCAGCCCGGCGTGGACGTCCTTCGCGCTCGTACCGATCGATGTGAGCGTCTGTTTGAGGGCGCGGATCATCTCGAGTTGTTCGCGTACGCCGTTCAGCGCCGCCTTCACCGCCGCCGCGTCGAGCTGGACGTCGCGCTCTCTCAACGTCTGCATTGCCAGCAGCCGGGCCAGCCGGACCGACGCCTCCAGCGTTGCCGCATCCGGGGCGGCGGGGTCGACGACGCAATAAACGTCGCCGGCACGGATGTCGAACGGGGCGATCCCCGCGGGGGCGTGGGCGGTGGTGAACACGACGAGCGCGACCGCGGCGTCGCGATTGGCCTTCGCCTCACGCAGTTCGTCCCGCATGCCGCGGCCCGAAACGTAGCGGTCCTTGCATTCGACCACGACCTTCAGCTCGGCGCCCGCGGTGGCTTCCGAATTGAGTGTCAGGACGAAGTCGCCCTTCTTGGAACCCATCGAGGCGCCGGTCTCCGTGCCCGTCCGCTCGAGCACGTCACCCGAACCACGGGCAATGCCACCGAGCAGCTCGTCGACGATCTCCTCGAAATCGGCGCCCTTGGCGGCCGACTTTGATCTCTCGGCGGCTCGCGCCGTGCCCGCGGCTTCGATGGCGGCGAGCCGTTCGCCGATGCGGTTGAAGCCCTCGGCCATCTCGACGCGGAATTGGTGCAGCGGCGACCCGAGCCGGGTGGGGTCGAGCAGTTGGGCCAGCCGCGAATTGTCGCCCTCGAAGTAGTTGCCGAGGAGCAGTTTCATCCGGCCGATGGCGCTGTCGCGGCGGCCCTCGTCGAAGAGATCCTCCACGAAACCCCGCAGCTGGCCTTTGTCGCCGAGGAACCGCTCCAGTGTGCGCGGCAGCCGGCCCTCGCCGTCGGCGAAGTTCTGCCGCAGGATCTGGTCCAGAGCCGTTGCGGCTCGCTCATTGGCGGCGTTGGTCTGTGCCAGCAATCCCTGGAATTCCGCGCGCACGGCGTCCACGTTGACCGTGATACCGACGCTCTGGATGGCGGTCAGCCCTATTCGGAGAGCCCGTTCCACCAGGGCCTCGCGGTCGTCGGCGGGGCGATCGGCCACGAAGGCGGCCAGCGCGTGGTCGTCCAGCGTCAGGTGCTCGACGATCAGCCGGTCCGCCTCGATCCGGACGGAAGCCTGGCGACTCGACTGCGACGGGAGCGGGACCAGCCGGACGGTTTCCATGGCCCGAATTCTGGCAGGTCCGAGTGTCAGCTAGCGTGTCACGGCGCACAGGCGCTCCACGCCCGGACCTGCGCAACGGCCGCTCGCGCGGCGGCGGCTCCGGGACCGCGCCGGGCTACGCCGGTGGCGCGCTTCGCCCTCGGAGGCTCAGGTAGTTGTGCCAGAAGATTCGAGCGGCGACCGATCGCCACGGCCGCCACTGCTCGGCGAGGGCCAGCATCTCCTCAGCCCGAGGTCGAGATCCGAGGCCATTGACCTCGGCGATGCCGGCCGCGAGCGCCATGTCGGTGGCAGGCCACACATCCGGCCGCAGGAGAGCCTCCATCTGGTAGATCGAGGCTGTCCACGGCCCGATGCCGGCCAGAGCGACGAGCGAGCGCTCCACAGCTTCGTCGGCCAGGCCGGCCAGGCCATCGAGATCGATCTCGCCCGAAGACACGGCTCGGGCCAGGTTCCGCACCTACGCTGTCTTCTGGCGGCTGAAGCCGATCGCCAGAAGCTCCGCGTCGTCGAACCGAAGGAATCGATCGGGCGTCAAATCGCCCGCCGCTGCGGAAAGACGGCCGAAGGCGGCTCGAGCCGAGGCGAGCGAGACCTGCTGCTCGAGCACGATGAAGGCGAGCGTGGCAAACCCGGTCGGGCGATCCCACATCGGCGGTGGCCCGAACCGCTCGACGATGCCGCGCAGATCGGGGTCGCGCGCGGCCAGCTCGCCGATGGCCAGCGCGAGTGTCTCCAGCGTCAGGGAGGGCTGCGGGGCGGACACCGTCAGACGATAGCGCACACAGCGAGCCTGGCCGTCTCGTCGCCGCGCCGCGGCATGAAAACGCCGACCATGCGAGATGGACGGCAACCGAGGCCGGGCCGGGAATGAGGCCGGAATGAGCCTTCGGATCGAGGATTACGCGCTCGTCGGCGATACGCACACCGCTGCGCTCGTAGGCATCGACGGTTCAATAGACTGGCTGTGCCTGCCGCGGTTCGACTCGGGCGCATGCTTCGCCAGCTTGCTGGGCAGCCCGGCAAACGGGCGCTGGCTCCTGGCTCCGCAGGGCATGGAGCGCGCCACCCGGCGTCGCTACCGGGACGGCACGCTGGTCCTCGAGACGGAGTTCGAGACGCCGACCGGCACCGCCCGATTGATCGACTTCCTGCCGATCCGGGACGAAACGCCCCATGTCGTTCGAATCGTGGAGGGAGTCAGCGGCAGCGTCGAGATGCACACGGAACTCGTCATCCGGTTCGACTACGGCGAAACGGTGCCCTGGGTCCGTCGCATCGACGGCATGCTGACGGCCGTTGCGGGGCCAAACGGGGTCGCGTTGGTCACGCCGGTCGCCACCGAAGGCAAGGGGCTCGCCACAACGGCGCGATTCGACGTCGCCGCCGGCGATCGAATTCCGTTCGTCCTGAGCTGGTATCCGTCGCATGTCGCGCCGCCGGAGCCGCCCGACGCTTTCGCCGCACTCGACGAAACCGAGCGGTGGTGGCAGGAGTGGTCCGACCGCTGCATCTACCGGGGCCCCTGGCGCGAGGCCGTGGTCAGGTCGCTGATCACCCTCAAGGCGCTGACTTACGCTCCGACCGGCGGCATCGTTGCGGCGCCCACTACGTCGCTGCCGGAGTGGCTGGGCGGCAGTCGCAACTGGGACTATCGCTACTGCTGGCTGCGCGACGCCACGTTCACGCTCTATGCCCTGACACACGGCGGGTATCGGGAGGAAGCCGCCGGGTGGCGCGACTGGCTGCTGCGGGCCGTCGCCGGAGACCCGTCGCAGCTCCAGATCCTGTACGGCATCGCGGGCGAGCGGCAGATCCCCGAGCTGGAACTCGGCTGGCTCACGGGTTACGAAGGTTCGCGGCCCGTTCGGGTCGGCAATGCCGCGATCGACCAGTTCCAGCTTGATGTCTTCGGCGAGCTGATGGACGCCCTGTACGTGGCCCAGCGCATCGGGCTCGGACCCGAAACGGCGGCCTGGTCGCTCCACCGTCACCTGGTCGAGCACCTCGAGAAGGTCTGGCGCGAGCCGGACGAGGGAATCTGGGAAGTCAGGGGCGGCCCGCGGCAATTCACGCACTCGAAGGTCATGGCCTGGGTTGCCTTCGACCGATCGATCAAGGCGGCCGAAGCGCTCGATCTCGAGGCTCCCGTCGATCGCTGGAAGTCCGTCCGCCAGGAGATACACGACGAAGTCTGTGCCAATGCCTACGACGCCGACCTCGGGTCGTTCGTCCAGTCGTACGGATCGAAGGCCCTCGACGCGAGTCTGCTGCAGATTTCCCTGGTGGGCTTCCTGCCGGTCTCCGATCCGCGGGTGAGCGGCACCGTCAGAGCCATTGAGCGCCGGCTGCGGGCCGGCGACTTCGTCCTTCGCTACTCGACCGAGCAGGACAATCCCGATGGATTGCCGCCGGGGGAAGGTGCGTTTCTGCCGTGCACGTTCTGGCTGGCCGATGCCTATGCCCAGGCCGGACGGACGGCCGACGCCAGGCGCCTTTTCGAGAGGCTGCTCGGGCTGCGGAACGACGTCGGGCTCCTGGCCGAGGAGTACGACCCCGGTGCAGGAAGGCAGCTCGGCAACTTCCCGCAGGCATTCACCCATGTCGCTCTCGTGAACACGGCCTCGAACCTCACGCCCTCGGTCACCGGAACGACCGACCACAGAACTGAGGTCCACGGGAGCGGGCTGCCCGCGGTAGCGGGCGCTGCATCGACGAATCGCGATCACACTCGATAACCGCAGCCACGTCCTGGCTCAGAACGACCTCTCCCGTAACTTCATAAACAGCCTGTTCATCTCGATACCGGCCACGGCGATCCCGACGTTCATAGCCGCCTTTGCAGCCTATGCGTTCGCCTGGATGAACCTCCCCGGACGAAACATCCTCTTCGTCGTCGTGGTCGGCCTGCTCGTCATGCCGCTCTCGCGAGCTTTCCGATCCCGCCATGATTGCCTGACCGAGGCGAGGCGGCGCCGGGGAGCGCAAATCGTCCCGCGCCGACGCCGAACGAAACGGGGCAAGGCGTCGTCATATTGGGCGTGCAAGGCGGGTTGGCTGCGAGAGTTCGAGGGGCCTACTGGATGGCGACGACCGACGAGCGAGATTCGGGCGAGGCATTCCGGCAACTTTCGGCGCGCCACGTCCAATCGGCCTACCGGCTCGCGTTCGCAATCCTAGGTGATGACCTCGATGCCGAAGACGCTGCCCAGGACGCCTTCACCTTGGCCTGGCGACAGCGGGCGACCTTGCGCGATCCGAACAGATACGACGCCTGGTTCGGGCGAATCCTGGTGAACGTCTGCCGCGATCGGCTCCGCAAGCGCGGTCGCCTTCGCAACCTGCCCACGTCAATGCCGGCCGCCGTGCCGATCGATCCGTCGCTCGCCGCGCTGGACAGGGATGCGCTGGGGCAGGCGCTGAAGTGCCTGGATCCGGATCGGCGGATCGTCGTCATCTTGCGATTCTGGCTGGACCTGCCGGTCGACGGCATAGCCGAACGGTTGGGCATACCCGCAGGGACGGTCAAGTCGAGGCTGCACAGCTCCTTAGGTCAGCTGCGCGCCGCCCTGGAGGAACTGGCGTGAACGACGACGAACTCGAGCCGATCCTCCGGGCGGAACTGCGGCGCCGTCTCGTCCCCGGCGAGCCATCCGACCGCGTCTACGACCACGTTTCGCGACTCGGCTGGGACGAAACCTCACAGCCGATCGCTTCTCCCGGCCGCGTGGTCCTGATCCGAAGGCGCGCGGGCTTGTTGGGCGGCCTGGCCGCCGCGGTCGCCATCGCGGCAGTCGTCGCCGCGGGCTTTTACTGGCGATCCGGCAATACGCCCGCCGCTCCTGCATGGACCGGCCCCGACGTTAGCGTTCGATCGTTCGGCCGCATCGACGCGAAATTCGGGTGGGTCGTCGGATCCCAGCCCGACCAGCCGGAAGCGCTCTTTGTCACCGCCGACGGCGGTTCGACCTGGGATCAACGGCCGGTGCCATACCAGGTGGACGCCGGATACACCTCGAACTTGGTCTTCACCGACACCGACCACGCCTTCGTCGCGACATCGACTGGCGCGGACGGAGCCTTTACCGATGCCGTGATGCGCACCAGCAACGGGGGCCATACCTGGACGAAGGCCGTGATCGCGCAGAACTCCGCCTTCGCGGTCGTCGCGACGGGGCTCGACATGCTCGATTCCCAACGGGGTTGGATCCTATTGATCGAGTACGCCAGCCCGACGCGCTTCGAGCTTCTGGGAACGACCGACGGGGGAGCGACGTGGTCGCCGGTGGTGAGCGGTTCGGATTCTGCGCCGAGCCAGGTTCGCTTCACGTCGGAGGTCGAGGGATGGGCGTCTTCGTCGACCACTACCAGCGGCCAGATCCTGCACAGCACCGATGGCGGCAAGACCTGGGCGGTGGTTTCACTGCCGGTCCCGGCTGGGTATGAGATCAAATCTCGCGAGGCGGCGCCCCGGAGTGCCGATGGGAAGCTCGTCCTCCACGGGCTCGCCGCGCCCACGGCTGCTCCGGCCGGCTTTGCGGCCGTCCTGGATTCCTGGGTGACCTGGACGAGCGCGGATGGCGGCACCGGCTGGACGATCGACAACGTCGAGTCGGGAGCCAGTGCCGCCATCACTGACGATTCCGGTGGCCTGACGGGATTTGCCGGCGCGAGCGAAAGTCTGAGCCTCGTGCAGCCGGACGGGCAGACCGCCACCTTCGCCTCTGCCGGTGTCCAGGTGCTGATCCCGTCCGGGAGTTCCGGCCGGCTGACCTCGGCCTCGAACGTCTCGGGAACCGACGCCTGGCTAACGATCGAAGCCTGCCAGCCTTCCTCGCCGATGTCGGGCCTGTTCCCGTCGTGCTATCGATTGCTCGGAACGTCGGACGGTGGGAAGAATTGGCGACCACTGCTCTGGCGGCCGGCCACTAGCGGCCCGGTGCCTACATCGACTTCCCCGAAGGTTCCTCCGTGCTGCTCCATGAACCCGGTGGGGGAGCGAGGCAGAACTCGCGAACCGTTGACTGACTGGCTCGATGCCATGCATGGGTGGGCCGTCATCGGGACGAACCTCTACTGGACCGCGGATGGCGGGCTCACCTGGGGCGGGGTGTATCCACTCCCTGCCTCCGGGACGATCCAGTTCGTCGATGCCCAGCATGGCTGGCTCGCGGCTTCCGGTTCGTCGGACCCCGGCGGACCAATCTATTCCGATCCGGTGTATCGCACGGACGATGGCGGCAGGACGTGGACGGCGACCGACCTCCCGTCCGTGAACGAGGCGAGCTGGACGTGGAGCCACTTCAGCGACGTAACGCACGGCATCGTGGCCCAATGCCCGCAGCTGATCGCAGGTCAGAGTGAGGTCGACTGCAAGGCGTTCACGACCGACGACGGCGGCACGACATTCCAGGGTCCGACGAACGAGACTTTCGCGACTCCCATCACCTGGCTCAGCGCAACCGTCGGCTACGGCATCTCGAGCGGCGCAGCAGTGGCGGCGTCCACGTTGAGCCTGACCTTCGACGGAGGTCGCAGCTGGATGTCCCACAGGCTCGAGGCGCTGCCAGACGGCTCCCCCTGCTCGGCTTTTCCGCTTGCCATGGAGCTGACTCCCGGCGGCAACGGGCGGCTCCTCGTCCGATGCTGGAAATCCTCAGGCCCGAACGTCCTGGCCCACTACGAGACAGCCGACGGCGGCCAGACCTGGCACCTTACATGGCACTATCCGGAAGCCACGGACCAGTTCATGTTGGCGGTGAGGGTCGCCGGCGCGGACCTCATTGGATTGACGGAGACCAGGTTCTGGGTGAGCAAAGACTTCGGCGTCAGCTGGGAAATGCTCGATGAGCCGCTTCCATCAGGCATCCACGACTTCACTTTCGTTGATGCCAATACCGGCTGGTTGGTCCGCGCGCCGTCGTACGCGAGCTCGCCCGACGCGCTTCTCGGAACGAGTGCCACAAATGCCCACTGGCACGCAGTACTGCAGGATCGGTCTGTCGTCACCAACCCGTAGCGGCCGAGCCGGCCCTTCCCTGACTTTTACGTAAACGGGAAGGTTGCGTTAGAATCACCGCATGACAGAGACGAAGCCGCCGGAGACGGCGCCACAAACAGCGCCGAACGGCGCCACTCCCTTTGGCCCGGAGTCAGCTCCGGCAAAGCTGCTGCGCATCCAGGAAGCGGCGGCGGACGTCGGCCTGACCACCCGCTCGGTGCGCTACTACGAAGAGATGGGCCTGCTCCGGCCCGCGGCTCGCTCCGAGGGTGATTACCGCCTCTACGACCCGACGGACCTGGAGCGGCTGCGCTTCATCAAGGGCCTCCGCGACGACGCCGGTTTCTCGCTGGCGGAGATTGCCCAGATGCTCGAGGACGAGGCGGCGCGTGAACGCGGCCACGCCGCCCTGCATGCGTCCACCGATCCGGCCGAGCGCAAGCGGCTCCTGTGCGAGCGGCTCGCGAGCTTCGAGCGCCAGATCGACACCCTCGGCCGAAAGATCGGCCGGCTCCAGGCGATGGTCGACGAGACCGAAGTCCGGCGCGGCCGAACCGCCGCCAAGATTGCCGAACTGGGATCGGACGAACCGTGCTGAACCCGGTTCGTCACATCGTGAACCCGGCGCACGAAAGCTACCGCTGGTGGGTGCTGGTCGTTACCAGCATCGGCGCGCTGATGGCGTCGCTGACCTCCGGCACGCTGATCATCGCGCTGCCCGACATCCTGCGAGACCTGCACACCGACATCTTCAGCCTGCTCTGGATCGTGGTCGGCTACACGCTCGTGGCCACGGTTCTGGTGCTCAACGCCGGCCGGGTTGCCGACATGGTCGGCCGGGCGCGGTCCTACACCCTCGGCTTCGTGATTTTCACTTTGGCCTCGATCCTGTGCGCCATCGCTCCCGACGCGAACCAGCTGATCCTGTGGCGCCTCGTCCAGGGCGTCGGCGGCGCGCTTCTGATGGCCAACGCCACCGCACTGGTAACCGACGCGTTTCCCCGGCAAGAGCTCGGCAAGGCGCTCGGTATCAACGCCATGGTCATCGGCGCCGGCGCAATCCTGGGCCCGATCATCGGCGGCTGGCTGACCCAGTTCGGCTGGCGGACGATCTTCTGGTTCAACGTCCCGATCGGCGTCGTCGGCATCCTGGCTGCCGGTCTCATTCTCGTGGAGCAAGTCAGGCACGACCGAAAGGTCGAGATCGACTGGGTCGGCTCGCTGCTGTACTTCGTCGGGCTGATGGGCCTGATGATGGCTCTGGCGTTCGGCGGCGTTTACGGCTGGACCACCTGGTGGGTGGTGGGCGGGTTCGTGGCGTTCATCGTGGCCGCACCTGTCTTCCTGTGGGTCGAGGCTCACCATCACGCTCCGTTGCTCGACCTGTCGCTATTCCGTGACCGGCTCTTCGCCATGGGCAACCTGACCGGCTTCCTCAACGCGATCGCCCGCAACGGGGTGCTGTTCCTGCTCGTGTTCTACCTGCAGGGCGCTCGGGGCGAATCCCCGGTCACCGCCGGAATCATGCTCGCGCCGCTGGCGATCGGGCTGATCGTCCTGTCGCCGATCAGCGGCGTACTGGCCGATCGATACGGCTCTCGCGAGCTCGCAACGGCCGGAATGGTCATCACCGGGCTCGGCCTGGCAGGTCTGATGACGCTTGCCGTCGACACTCCCTACTGGCAGCTGGCGTTCTGGCAACTCGTCGTGGGGGCGGGTTCGGGCATCTTCAACTCGCCGAACACGAGCGCGGTGATGGGCGTCGTCCCGCCCAACAAGCGAGGCGTGGGCGCGGGCACGCGGATGATGCTGATGCAGTCCGGTTTCGTGGTCTCGATCGCGCTGGCCATCGGCCTCGTGACAAGCTCCATGGACCCCAAGGTCCTCGTAGCCATCTTCTCGGGCACTCAGATCGGCGGCCAGGGCATCAGCCTGGTGCCGTTCATGAACGCCCTGCACGTCGCATTCGGGGCGGGGGTCGTCGCCAGTGCCCTGGGCGCAGTCGCATCCCTGATGCGCGGCGAGCACCGCTCCTTCGAGGCCACGGACGCGGACGGGCGGCCGGCGCTGGAGCGCGAGGGCGCGAGGTGATCCTGGGCGGGCGGGTTCGGTTCGTTGCGGCCGGTCGGGCCTTGCAGCATCGCAACTTCCGCCTCTTCTTCTTCGGTCAGCTGATCTCTGTCACGGGCACGTGGATGCAGAGCATGGCCCTGGCCTGGCTGATCATCGGGCTGGTCGGGAACGGCAACCAGGCCGTCGTCTACCTCGGCCTGGTCGGGGCGGTGCAGTTCCTGCCGGTCATGGTCCTGGGCCTGTTCGGCGGGATCGTGGCCGACGTCTGGCCCAAGCGCAAAACCGTGATCGCGACTCAGCTATCGGCGGGCTTGCTGGCCCTGGCTCTCGGCGGGCTCGACTATTTCCACCTCATCACCGTTTGGCAGGTCCTTCTGCTCGCCTTCTTGCTCGGTCTCGTGAACGTGGTCGACATGCCGGCGCGCCAGTCCTTCGTCGTGGAGATGGTGGGTCCCGATGACGTGGCCAACGCCGTCGCTCTCAACTCGGCCGTGTTCAACGGTGCGCGCATCGTGGGTCCGGCGGTCGGCGGCGCCCTGATCTTCTTCTTCGGGACGGCGCTGTGCTTCATCTTCAACGGCCTGAGCTATGGCGCCGTGATCGTGGGCTTGCTGGCCATGCACACCGTCGACTTGCGGCCGGCCGACCGGATGGCGATGCCCCGGAGCGTTTCGGCGGTTCGTGCGGGACTCGGAGAGGGCCTCAGGTATGTCTGGCAGACCCCGATCGTGCTGCTCGCCATCGCCGTGATCGGATTCGTCTCCACCTTCGGGATGAACTTCAACGTGGTCCTGCCGGCTCTGGCAGCGGGCGTTCTCAACGTCGGGCCTGCCGGCGCGGGGATCCTCTATGCGTCCATGGGAGCCGGCGCGCTCACCGCCGCGTTGTCGGTCGCCATGCTCAGGCGGCCGCGACTCCGGATCCTCGTCGGCGGCGGCATGATCCTCGGCCTGTCCGAGTTCCTGCTCGCGGCCACGAGCTCGTATCCGGTGGCGCTCGTCGCGGTCTACTTCTCGGGGCTCGGGGCCATCGCGACGGCGATCAGCGCGAATTCGCTCATCCAGATCGCGGTCCCCGGGCCACTCCGGGGCCGCGTAATGAGCGTCTACACGACGGTCTTCGCGGGTTCGACGCCGATCGGCAACGGGCTGACGGGCGGTTTCGGCGGCCTGTGGGGAACCCCGGCCGCGCTGCTCATGAACGGCGCTCTCGCTCTCGGCTCGTCGGCAGTGGCGGCCGTGGCCGTCCTCCGCGGCGCGGTGCCCCGGAGCGGCGCCGGTCGAGTCGTTGATGCCCCCGCGAATCAGCCCGCCGCGCCGGCTGCATCTGCCCCCATGCCGGCGACCCTGCGCCAGCTCGACTGAGCCAATCCCTGAGCGAACCGGGCGACCTACCCGGCCAGATTGAGGCCGTAACCGAGCAGCGCGACCCTCGGAGTCGGCGAGAAGTCCAGCGCGGGGGCCCTCCGGAAGCCGAGCGATTCGTAGAGGTGTTTCGCGGCGGGCATCCAGTCGCCGGTGTGGAGGACGAGGCGGCGGCGGCCGTCGGAACGGGCGCACTCGATGCAGGCTTCGGTCAGAGCTCGCCCGACGCCGCGGCCGTGCCGTGCCGGGTCCACTGCGAGCATGCGCATCCCGGCTTCTCCCTCGGTGAGCTCCTCGGAGTAGGGATCGTTGGGACCGCTGACGTAGGTCACGCCGCCGAGCAGCTCTCCGGCGGGGGTCACGGCCACCAGCACGTGCGAGGTCTGGGCACGATCCGCCACGTCCCGGAGCCGCTCGTCGTAGACCTGCTGGTGAGGCATCACGGTCGGGAGCGAGTGGTAGGCGGCCACGGTGAGCTCGCCGAGCGGCGCGTACTCCTCGGGCCGGATCGGGCGGATCAGGATCTCAGGCCGGTTCGTGCTCACGCCGGCAGCGTAACCGCTCGGCCGGGCCGGCTGCCGAACGGCCGAGCTCAGGCGAGCCCGACCGGCCGGCTCATGCCCGATCTTGTGCCGCCGGCGCCGGAATCCGCGCGACACCGGCGGAGAGCTTGAAACGCCCGCCCGCGCCCGACTCCGCGCTACACCAATACCGGTGGTCGTAAGCTCCCGACCCGACCGTCCGGGGTCTCGATCCGGGCTCATGGCGGGCGGCCTGAGCGTGGCGCCCCGGCGATTTGCGGGCCGACCCGGCGCGCGGGCCGCACTCGATGGGCCGGCCTCGTCCGCGGATCTCGCACTGCGCGATGATTGGCCGGTGAGCACGAAGGCCGGCGGCCCGCTCCTGGTATTCGGGCCGCGATCGCTCGATTACGACTTCGGGCCGAGCCATCCGCTGAGCCCACGCCGGTTCGGACCCGGAATCGACCTTCTGCGGGCTGTCGGCGCCGAGCCTGGCCTCGCCCCTGAACCGGCTACCGACGGAGAGCTCGAATGGCTGCATTCGCGCGATTACCTGGCTGCGGTCAGACGCTTCTCGGCCGATCCCGACCTCGAGTCTGAGGCGGGGATAGGACCCGGCGACGATCCTGCCTTCGCCGGCATGCACGAGGCCGCAGCGTCGGTTGCAGGCGGCTCGATCCGGGCGGTCGAAGCGATCCTGCGCGGCGACATCGAGCACGCATACCACCCAGGCGGCGGGCTCCACCACGCCATGCGGGCCCGAGCGAGCGGGTTCTGCATCTACAACGACGTCGCTCTGGCGATCGCGCGGGCCAGAGCCGCCGGTTTGCGCGTGCTGTACGTGGATCTCGACGTCCATCATGGCGACGGCGTGCAGGCCCTCCATGCGCGGGATCCCGGCGTGCTCACTATCTCCTTTCACGAAACCGGTCGAGCCCTCTTCCCAGGGACTGGTTTCGTGGCGGAGTTGGGGGAGGGGACTGCCGCCGCAACCTCGGTGAACGTGCCGCTCGAGCCATTCAGCGGTCCGGAGGAGTGGCTTTCGGCGGTTCGTGCGGTCGTCCCGCCGCTCGCGGCCGCGTTCGGGCCCGATATCGTCGTCAGCCAGCACGGCGCCGACGGGCACGTCTGGGATCCGCTGGCCCACCTGGCTCTGACGACGACGGCGATGGGTGAAGCCGCGCGGCTCGTCGACCGCATGGCGCACCGGTACGCCGGCGGTCGATGGCTCGCCTCGGGCGGCGGCGGGTACGCGATCTACCGCGTCGGGCCGAGGGCCTGGGCTCTGACCTGGCTCGCGGGCGCGCATCAGGAGGTGCCGCGGAAGCTCCCCGAGAACTGGCGCGAACGCTGGCAAGTCGAGGCGGTGCGCTGGGAGCACGGCGCGCTGCCCGAAGGCTTCGACGACGAGCCCGCGGTCGTTTCGGCGCGGCCGGCGAGCCCGACCGCCGCGGCCGAAGACGCTCGAACGGTCGAGCTGGTCCGGACCCTGGCGCTACCGATGCTCCTGCGCGTCGCGGAATCGAAGGGCTGGTGGTGTCCGGACACGGAGTCGCCGGGCTCGAGCGGAGCGCCCCCGCTCGCCGGAGCGGCGCAGGCCGGTTCGGTCGCGGGGCCGGTGCCGGCCGGCTCGTTTGGGGCGACGGCTGCCACCGAGGTCGACGCGGCGACGGCTGCCACCGAAGTCGACACAGCTGTCGTCTCGCCCCTGACCGCCGAAATCCTCGACCAGCTGCGCCTGGCCCCGAGAGTCGTGGCGCCCGCCGACCCAGCCGCCGGCCACGGGCTGCTGGGCCGCGCCGTTCGCGACGGGGGAGTGGCGGTCGGAGCCGTCGCCGGGGACCTGCTCGTCGGGGTCGTGCTCGCGGTGCCGGCTGATCCCGACCGCGCTTACCGCCTCGTGGCGTTGGGCGTGGCGCCGGATCGACGCGGCCATGGCCTCGCGACGGCGCTCCTGAGCGCGCTGTTGAAGGCGGAGCCTTTCTCGAGGGGCGGTGCCGGGCTGGTCGCTCTCGTCACAGCCGCCGAGCGCGACCCCATCGATCCGCTGTCCGTTTCGGTTCGGCGGGAGATCGCCGAGAAGCTGTTCCGCGGCGCCGGGATGGGCCGCATCGCCGTGCCCGCGGCCATCGCCGCCGCCGACGGCAACGCGGTTGCGGCCGTTCACTTGCCGCGCAACGCCGCCCCGGATACGAGGAAACGTCTCGAGGCTTCACTGGCCGAGGGCTGACGGCACGGCCGGGCGCCCGCCAACGCCCGCCAGGGTTCCTTCACCCGCCCTCCTCAATACTGACTGCCGAAGTATTCGTATGGTCCGACCGGACCGCACCTTTTGGGACGTATGGCACGCGGGCGAAATAGTAAGTCGCTCTACATTCGTGCCATCGAAAGAAATGGTCCGGCGCCCCCAAAGTCAACAGGACGCGGACCGATCCAGAGAAAGGTGCAGGTATCAACAAATGGCAACCAAGGATCGCGGGATCTTCTTCCTCCGGGCGGTACTAGGGCTCGGAATGCTCTTCGCCGGCCTGGACAAGTTCTTCATGTGGGCCAGCGGCGCGCCCTTCACCGCGGCGGGTTACCTGGTTCACGCAACGAACGGCGTCTGGCTCGGAAGCGCGGCCACGGCGGTCGTCAACCCGACCCACGGCTTCTGGGTCAGCATCGGCCAGAACGCTAGCCTCATGCCCATTGTCGACACCATGGTCGTGTTCGGTGAATGCGCCGTCGGCATCGCTCTCATCCTCGGCCTCGCGACTCGCTTCTCCGCAGTCATGGGCGTCATCCTGATGGCTTCGCTGTACATCTCCAACTGGAGCTTCGCGAACGGTCCGTTCAACGAGCAGTTCATGTATCTCGCGATCATGGCCACGATCGCCTACGTCGGCGCCGGTGCCTACGCCCTCGACACCGTCATCGAGAAGCTGGCGATCACCCAGCGCGTCCCGGTCATCAAGTACGTCCTCGGCTAAGTCGTCCGAATAGGAACGCAACCGCAGGGAGACGTTCCCCGTCACATTCCTTCCCTGCACCTGGAAACGGCGAGCCCTCGCGCGGGCTCGCCGTTTCTCTATGTCCGCCACGAGGCGTCCGCCACGAGGGCGCCCGGTTGAAGGCCAAGCTCATCTCAAATGCGCATAGCGAACGACGTAGCCGACCGCCGGACGATCGAACCCCTTTCGGGGGAACCCGTGAGCTTCTAGAGTCCCAACCCTGCCGATCGCCGGAACGACGCGTCTTCAGCCCAGTTCCGGTCCCTTTCCGAAGGAGCACGGACTCGATGAAGTCGTTTTCTGGGTACTCCCGCCACGCGAGTTCGCACCGGGCCATTGGCCTGATCGTTGCGATCGTGCTGGCCGCCGCCACGGCCCTGATTGCTGCGCCGACCACGACGGTCGCGGCCGGTAACGACTGGACGCAGTTCCGCAACGGGCCGACCCACGAAGCCAACGACACGGCCGAGGCCACACTGTCCGCAGCCAACGCCGCGGATCTCGGCGTTTCCTGGACCGCCTTCACCAACGGGGGCTTCTCCTCGCCCGCGATCGTCAATGGCGTGGTCTACGTCGGTGGCTGGAACGGCAAGCTCTACGCTTTCGCCGCGGGCTGCGGGACCGGCGGCGCACCCTGCTCGCCTCTCTGGACCGCGAGCACCGGCAATTCGATGGCTTCGTCGCCTGCCGTGGCAAACGGCGTCGTATACACCGCTTCCTATGACGGGAAGCTCTACGCCTTCGATGCGGCCGGGCTCACCGGCTGCAGCGGCAGCCCCAAGGTTTGCGTACCGCTCTGGACCGCGAACGTCGGCACCGGCACCTTCACCTCGCCGGCGGTGGTCGGTGGCGTCCTATACATCGGCGGGGCCGACGGCAATCTCTACGCCTTCGACGCGGCCGGGGTTACCGGATGCAGCGGCAGCCCGAACGTTTGCACGCCTCTGTGGCGCGGCAGCATCGGCGGATACATCAATTCCTCGCCGGCCGTCGCAGACGGAAAGGTCTTCGTCGGCGGACCAAACGGCAAGCTCTACGCCTTCGCCGTAGGTTGCGGGAGCGGCGGCACGACTTGCCCTCCGGTCTGGACCGCCACCACTGGCGCCGGCATCTGGTCGTCGCCCGCAGTCTCGAACGGCGTCGTCTATGTCGGATCCGACGATCACAAGCTCTATGCGTTCGACGGAAACTGCGCCAGCGGCGGCGGCTCCTGTACGCCGATCTGGACCGGAGCCACCGGGGACAAGGTCCATTCCTCGCCCGCAGTCGCGGACGGCGTCGTCTACGTGGGATCGAACGACAACAAGTTGTACGCGTTCGCGGTCGGTTGCGCCGCCGGGGGTGCCAGCTGCGCGCCTCTCTGGTCGGCAGCCACGGCTGGTCCGGTGGAATCTTCGCCCGCCGTCGGCAACGGCGTCGTCTACGTCGGGTCGCAGGACTTCAACCTGTACGCCTTCGCCGTCGGCTGTTCCAGCGGTGACGGCACTTGCGCGCCGCTGTGGAAAGGCGCGACCTCGAACGTCATCCAGTCGACACCAGCGGTTTCCAACGGCGTCGTCTACATCAACTCCAACGGCGGCAAGATCTACGCGTTCGGTCTGGACCACGGCTCGCTCGACCACCTCAGCTTGACCCCGTCGAGTTCGACGGTCGCAGCCGGCGAGAGTCAGACCTACACCGCCGAAGGCCTCGACGCGTACGATAACCCGCTCGGCGACGTCACGACCGACACCACGTTCACGACCGGCGCCGGCGCGTCGTGTGCCGCGGCGGTGTGCACCCCCGCGGTCATGGGCCATTACACCGTCACCGGTGCCGACGGCCTTGCAACCGGCACGGCGACGCTCGACGCAACGGGTCCCGTGGATCATCTGGTCCTGAGCCCCAGCGACTCGACGGTTGCGACCGGCAACTCGCAGTCGTACCGGGCCGAGGGATTTGACGCCGGGAACCACGACCTGGGCGACGTCACGTCCGCCACGACTTTCGCGATCGCCGGCGACGGCTCCTGCAGCGGCAACTCATGCTCGCCTGCGCACTCGGGGGACCACACCGTCACTGCCACCGACGGGACCGCTACGGGCACGGCGACTCTCCACGTCACGGCAGGTCTGGACCACCTGGTCCTGAGCCCCGCGGAAGCGACTATTGCCTCAGGCGGATCTCAAACGTACACAGTCGAGGGCATCGACTCGGACGGCCACAGCCTCGGCGATCTCACCTGGGACACGCGCCTGTCGATCGCCGGCCCCGGCATGGGCTTTTGCCCGGACGACTTTTGCATCGCATTCGACCCGGGCGACTACACGGTCACCGGGACGTACGGCGCCGCCACCGGCACAGCCACGCTCCACGTGACGGGCATTCTCGACCATCTGGTGCTGAGCCCTTCGGACGCCACGATCGGCGTGGGCTCCACGCAGGCATACACCGTGCGCGGTTTCGACGCCGACGGAGCGTCGTGGGACGCCACGGCCGTCACCACCTTCTCCATCGATGGCGGCGGCACGTGCACGGATGCGTCGTGCGGCTCCAACGTACCGGGCGACTACACCGTGACCGCTACCGACGCAGCCGGCGGAATTGTCACATCCACGGCCACGCTGCACGTAATGGGACCGCTCGAGCACCTGGTCATCAGCCCGCAAAACCCGACGATCGCCGCCGGAGCGAGCCAGGCCTTCACGGCGGAAGGATTCGACTCGTTCGGCCACGACCTCGGGGACGTCACCGCCACCACGACATTCACCCTGGTCGGTGGCTCCTGTACGGGAGCCTCGTGCACGACGGCCGGCCCGGGAGACCACTCGGTCGCGGCGGTCAATGGAATCGCCATGGGAAACGCGTCACTTCACGTGGACGCGGCAGCGTCCACGCCGACCCCCGCGCCATCGTCGCCCACGCCGTCGCCCACGCCGTCGCCCACGCCGTCGCCCACGCCGTCGTCCACGCCGTCGTCCACGCCTGCGTCCAGTCCCGGGTCCGCTTCGTCCGGCCCGCAGATCACGCCGCCCCCGACCAGTACCGGCGCCGGGCGTAGCTCGAGCGATCATCCCGGCCAGATCCTCGCGATCGTGCTTGTCGCGCTCTTCGGTGGCTTCCTCCTCGCCGTCTCACGGAGCCGGCGGCAGCGTGCCCCTGTGAGGTAGAACCCGGTTCGCGCCAGCTGGCGGTCGCCACTCAGCGCCGGGTTCCGCAACGGCTGCGACCGCCCCTGGCGCGGTGATTCACGCCGTGCGGTTGCTTCACGTCCAGACCGACCGAAGCCCGAGGGGTCGTGCTCCTCCCGCGCCATGGCACCGACGGCACCAATCGGCTAAGTTCGTGTCGGACGGCACGGGATCGCATCAGCCGGTTCATGACTTGCGGGTAATCGGGCGGTCGGACGCAGGCTCGGCGCACGCGGACGGTCGACAGGCCTCCGCAGACAGACTCATCTCGGTCCTGGACCAGGAGGCCCAATGGCTTCGAGTGAACCCGCGGGAGGCCGGTGGGGCGGCGTCGATACGGCGCGGCTGCGCCCCTATCTGCTGCTTGCCTGCCTGGCGCTCGTCTGGGGCGTTCACTGGCCCGTCACCAAGATCGGCCTGCGCGACCTGCCGTCCTTCACCTACGGGGCATTGCGCATCGCCACAGGTCTGGCCGTGATCGTCGCGCTTCTAGTGGCGCGACGTGGTCTGCGGCTGCCGGATCGCCGCGACGTGCCGGTGGTCCTGTCGGTCGGCCTCGGGCAGATGGCCGCCGGCATCGCGATCATGAACGTCGCCCTGACGCTGGTGGCGGCCGGCCGGTCCTCGATCCTGGTGTATACGATGCCGCTCTGGGTAGCGCTCTTCCAGCTACCGATGCTGCGGGCGCGTGGCCTCGGCCGGCAACTCGGCGGCCTGATCCTCGGGCTGGTGGGCATCGCCCTGCTGCTGAACCCGCAAGCCATCGACTGGGGCTCCTCCGGCCAGCTGCTGGGCAGTGCGGCACTGCTCTTGAGCGCCGCGATGTGGGCGGTTACGACCATTCACCTGCGGCACCACGAATGGCACGGCTCGCCGCTCGATCTCATGCCGTGGCAGCTTCTGGTGGCGCTCGTGCCACTCACGATTGCGGCGCTAGTCCTGGAGCCGGGCCGGCCCATCCACTGGGAGCCCACCGCCGTCGCCGCGGTTCTGTACAGCGGTCCGCTTGCCACCGCGCTGGCCTTCTGGCTGACACAATCGATCTCGCGGTCCCTGACGCCGCTGGCGGCCACGATGGGCTTCCTGGCCGTGCCGATCGTCGGTTTGGCTTCCTCCTGGCTGATGCTCGGCGAGCCGCTGACGCTGCTCGACCTTGCCGGCGTGGCCACGACCTTGCTCGGGATCGTGGCGATCTCCATCTCGAGCGGGCCCCGGGTCGAGATGCCGGCCACCGAGGCGAGACTCGAGTCCGCCGGATGAACCCGGTGGCTTAGAACGCATGGGCTAATTCGGCGGCGCCGCCTATACTTGGCGCCTCGTGGCTGCCTCGACTGAGCCGCGCCGCAAGCGCGACGACCCTCTCGACCTGTTCGGCCCCGCCGTCGGGGAGTGGTTCCGTTCGGCCTTCGAGGCCCCCACTCCCTCGCAGGCGCGGGGCTGGGCAAGCATCGCGGCCGGACGCCACACCCTGATCCACGCTCCCACCGGGAGCGGCAAGACCCTCGCCGCTTTCCTGTGGTGCCTGGATCGCCTGGCACGCGAACCCAGGCCAAAGCCGCCGACCGTTCGGGTGCTGTACATCTCGCCGCTCAAGGCGCTCATCTACGACGTCGAACGCAACCTGCGGGCTCCGCTGGCGGGTATCCGCCTGGCGGCCGAACGGCTGGGCGAGCCGTTGCCGCAGATCGAAGTCGGGGTCCGGACCGGCGATACGCCTGCCGACGAGCGCCGCCACCTGGTGCGCAACCCGCCGGACATCTTGATCACCACGCCCGAGTCGCTGTACCTGATCCTGACCAGCCAGGCGGCGGAGATACTGCGCGGCGTCGAGCACGTCATCGTCGACGAGGTACACGCCGTCGCCGGCAGCAAGCGCGGCGCGCACCTGGCCTTGAGCCTCGAGCGGTTGGAGTGCCTGACGGCTCGGCCGCCGCAGCGCATCGGGCTTTCGGCGACGCAGCGGCCGGTCGAGACGATCGCCCGCTTCCTCGGCGGCATCGGTCCGGGCAGGGCGGGGGAGAGCCGCGACGTGACGATCGTCGATGCCGGCTCGCGCAAGCCTCTCGAGCTCTCGGTCCGAGTGCCGGTCGAGGACATGACCCGTCTCGGCGACTCCGCGCCGGCCGATGGCCCCGGCGGCGCAGCGCCGCCCGGCAGCGACAATCCCGAAGCCCGCCACAGCATCTGGCCGGCCATCCATCCGCAGATCCTGGAGCTGATTCGCGAACACCACTCCACGATCGTCTTCTGCAACTCGCGCCGCCTGGCCGAGCGGCTGGCCAACAAGCTCAACGAGCTTGCGGGCGAGGAGCTCGTTCGGGCTCATCACGGCTCGCTGGCCCGAGAGCAGCGCGTCCAAATCGAGGAGGCGCTCAAAGCCGGGCGCCTGCCGGCTATCGTCGCCACCAGCTCGCTCGAGCTCGGCATCGACATGGGGGCGGTCGATCTGGTGATTCAGGTCGAGAGCCCGGCGAGCGTCGCGAGCGGCTTGCAGCGGATCGGCCGCGCCGGTCATCAGGTCGGCGAGCCAAGCCGCGGCATCTTCTTCCCGAAGTACCGAGGCGATCTCCTCGAGACCGCGGTCGTGACGGCGCCGGATGCACGAAGCCGCTATCGAGGCGACCAGGCTGCCCCGCAACCCGCTCGACGTCCTGGCTCAGCAGATCGTTGCCATGACGGTGCGCGAGGCGTGGCAGGCGGACGAGCTGTTCGACACGGTTCGGCAGGCGGCTCCATACGAGAGCCTCACCCGCGACGCCTTCGAGGCGGTCCTCGGGATGCTCGCCGGCGCATACCCGAGCGGACGAATTCGCCGATCTCAAGGCCCGGATCGTGTGGGACCGCGAAAGGGGCCGCGTGGAGGGCCGGCGCGACGCCCGAACCGTGGCGATCACCAGCGGCGGCACGATCCCGGACCGCGGCCTGTACCCGGTGTTCATGGTCGGCGAGGCGGGCACTCCGGGGCGACGAGTCGGCGAGCTCGACGAGGAGATGGTCTACGAAAGCCGCGTCGGCGAAGTCATTGCGCTCGGGGCAACCAGCTGGCGAGTGGAGGAGATCAGACCCGACCGCGTAGTCGTCTCACCGGCGCCCGGCGTTCCCGGCAAGATCCCGTTCTGGCACGGCGACCAGCTTGGGCCGGCCGATCGAGCTGGGGCGGGCGCTTGGGGCGTTCGTCCGCGAGCTCGACGCCGATCTCGATCACGGCAAGCGCGGACGTGAGAAGGCCACGCGCCGGCTCCTCGAGAACCACGACCTCGACGATCTGGCGGCAGCCAACCTCCTCGACTATCTCGCCGAGGAACGCGATGTGGCGGGCTTCGTGCCGACCGACCGCCGGATCGTCGTGGAGCGGTTCCGGGACGAACTCGGCGACTGGCGGCATCGTGGTGCTGACTCCTTTCGGCGGCCGAGTCCACGCGCCCTGGGCGCTGGCCATCGAGGCTCGCCTCGACGAGCGGCTCGGCCAGGCGGCCCAGACGATCTGGTCGGACGACGGCATCGCGATCCGGCTGCCCGAGGGCGAGGTCGTCGGTGCGAACGATTCGATGCGCGATCTGCTCTTTCCCAGCGCTGAGGAGGTCGAGGACCTGGTCGTGGGGCGGCTCGGCAGCTCGGCCATGTTCGCGGCACGGTTCCGCGAAAACGCGGCCCGGGCGCTGCTTCTGCCTCGCCGCCGGCCCGGCTCTCGCACGCCTCTGTGGCAGCAGCGACAGCGTTCGGCTGGGCTGCTTGCTGTGGCGAGTAGATACGGTTCGTTCCCGATCATCGTCGAGACGTATCGCGAATGCCTGGCCGACCTATTCGACCTGCCGGCCCTGCGCGAGATTCTCGGCGGAGTGGCGCGCCGCGAGATCGAGGTTCGCGACGTGGAGACGGTGGCGGCCTCGCCGTTCGCCGGATCGCTGCTGTTCGACTATCTGGCCGCCTACATGTACGAAGGCGATGCGCCGCTGGCGGAGCGCCGGGCCGGCGCACTGACGCTGGACCGCGACCTGCTGCGCGAGTTGCTCGGCCAGGAGGAACTGAGGGACCTGATCGACCCGGCCGCCCTTGCGGACCTGGAACTGGCGCTCCAGGCACTCGTCCCGGACCGAGCCGCTCGAAAGGTCGATTCTCTCCACGACCTGCTGCGCCGCCTGGGCGACCTGACGGTGGAGGACGTCGCGGCCAGGATCGTGGAGCCGTCTGCCGCCGGCGAGTGGCTGGCGGCGCTGGAGGATTCGCGGCGTGCGGTTGCGCTGCGAATCGGCGGGGAGCAGCGCTGGATCGCGATTGAGGACGCGGCGAGATACCGCGACGCGCTGGGAGTGGCGCTGCCGGTGGGTGTGCCGACGGCCTTCCTGGGCACCGTGGCCGGGGCGCTCGACGGCCTGGTCGCGCGCTGGGCGCGAAGTCACGGCCCGTTCCTGGCCCCGGATCCGGCGCACCGCTGGGCTGTACCGCCTTCCCGCGTCGAGGAAGCGCTGGAAAGGCTGCTGGAGGCGGGCGCGATCCTCCGTGGTGAGTTCCGCCCGGCCGGGACCGAGCGCGAATGGTGCGATCCGGAGGTGCTTCGGCAGCTTCGCCGCCGGTCTCTGGCCCGGTTGCGTAAGGAGGTCGAGCCGGTCGAGCAGGTCGTTCTGGCGCGGTTCCTACCCGCCTGGCAGGGGGTGTCTCCCGTCGGCGAGCCTCCGCCGACAGAACTGCGCCATGCGGCGGCGCTCGAGCGCCTTGCGGAAGTGGTCGACCAGCTGGCCGGCGTTCCTATACCCGCTTCCGTATTGGAGCGCGACGTCCTGCCCGCGCGGATCCCCGGCTATCAGCCCCGGCTGCTCGATGAGCTTGGCGCGATGGGCGAGGTGGCCTGGGTGGGACGTGGGTCTCTGGGGCGCGACGACGGCCGGGTCGTGCTGTACCGCCCGGGCCGCGCTTCCCTGCGCGATCTCGCGGCGAGCGATACCGAGGCTCCGTCCGGCGAACTGCACGAGCGCATCCGCGGCCGCCTCGGGGAGCGCGGCGCCTCGTTCTACCGCGATCTGCAGAGCGCCTCCCCGGGTGCCCTCGACCGGGATCTGCTCGATGCGTTGTGGGACCTGGTCTGGGCCGGCGAGGTCACCAACGACACGTTCGCGCCGTTGCGGGCGCTGCGCTGGCGACGCCCGACCGAAGAGCGCCGGCCGCGACCGGGCCGGTTGCGGATGGGACCGCCGGAAGCCGTCGGCCGCTGGTCGCTCGTCGATCGGGCCGAGACGGGCATGGCCGCGACCGCCACGGAACGGCTCCACTCGGTGGTGACCGCGCTGCTGGAGCGGCACGGAGTGCTGACCCGCGATGCCGTCGCGTCGGAGGACATCGCCGGCGGGTTCAGTGCCGTCTACCCGATTCTGCGCGCCATGGAAGAAGCCGGCCGGATCAGGCGCGGCTATTTCATCGAAGGGCTGGGGGCCGCACAATTCGCGCTGCCGGGAGCAGTGGATCGCCTCCGGGCGCTGCGCGAACCCGGGCAAACCGGCACGTCCGAGCGCCCGACGACGCACCTTCTGGCCGCCTCGGACCCGGCCAACCCTTACGGCGCCGCAATCCCATGGCCGCGCCGGGACGAGTCGGACAGGCGGCCGCTCCAGCGTGCTGCTGGCGCCTACGTGGTCCTCGTCGACGGTGCGGCGGCGCTCTATCTCGAGCGGGGCGGGCATTCCCTGCAGCTCCTGCCGGCCTCCGCCGATGCCGCGGTGACGGCGAGTGCCGTGGCAGCCTTGAGCCACCTCGTCGAAGGCGGCCGGCTCAGGGAGCTGATCCTCACGCGCGTCGATGGCGAGCCGGTGGCCGGCTCGCGCTGGAAGGATCGGCTCGAGGAAGGGGGCTTCGTCCAGGGCTATCGCGGCCACGTCCTGCGGCCGTCCGCCCGACGCGTGGTCGCGGCCGGGCGGGGCCTGCCGCCCGAAACGGCCGTCGCCCAAGACTACTGGCGCCGGGGCCCCCGCCGTGGCTGAGCGGCCGCCGGCCCCGGATCGGCCGAGCGCGGCAATCCATCCTGCGGAGGTGCAACCGTGAGCCAGATCGAAATCCAGGCTTCCCGGGCGGATCGGGGCTGGGTCGTCTCCGTCACGATCCTCGACCACGACACGAGCCGATCGTTCGAGGTCGGGGTAACCGCGGAGGAGCTGGCCCGCTACGGTCCCGGCGCCACCGACCCGACGGAGCTTGTCCGGCGTTCCTTCGAGTTCCTGCTCGCGCGCGAGCCAAAGGAATCGATACTGCCCTCGTTCGGACTGTCGACGATCGCTCGTTATTTCCCCGAATACGAGCGCGAAATCCGCCGAGAGGGGCGGCCCGGAAAGCCCGATTAGAGCCCTTCGGGTATGTCCGCCGTCGAACTGTTGCCTGAGTAGAGCGCCAGGAACGCGTCGACGACGTCGCGGTCCCATTGCCGGCCTTCGTCGGAGTCGAGGCGCTCGAAGGCCTCCATTACCGGGATCGCATCTCGGTACGGGCGGTTGCTGGTCATGGCATCGAAGGCGTCGGCAACGGCGACCACTCGGGCCGCCAGCGGGATCTCGGAGCCCTTGAGTCCATACGGATAACCGGTGCCGTCGAAGTGCTCGTGGTGATGCAGGACCGCCGGCTCCGGCCCCTCGAACGCACGGAGCGGCCGCAGGATTTCGGCGCCGACCTCGGGGTGCTGGCGCACCAGATCGAACTCCTTCCGGTCCAGCACTCCCGGTTTGTGCAGCACGCGGTCCGGAACGGCGATCTTCCCCAGATCGTGCAACAGGCCGCCGAGGCGGACTCCCTCGAGAGCCTGTTCGTCCATGCCCATCCGAGCGGCGACACCGACCGCCCGGTCCGCGACCCGATGGAGGTGGCCTTCCGTGTACTGGTCGCGTGCTTCGACGGTTCGGGAGAGCGACACGAGGACCGCCTCGGCACTGACCAGGTGATCGGTCAAGCGCTTGGTTCGCAATAGAGACCGAACCCTGGTCAGGAGCTCCTCCAGGTCGAACGGCTTACTGACGAATTCGTCCGACCCCGCCTCGAGGGCCTGCAGGCGTTCCGTCCTCGAGGCAGACGCGGTAACGTGGATCACGGGCGTCAGATGCGTCGCGGGATCGCTCTTCGTGGCGCGGCAGATTTCGATGCCGTTCATACCGGGCATCGAGATGTCGAGGATGAAGAGGTCGGGACGCACGTGCTCGGCCAGCTGGCTGACCAGTTCGCCCGTGGCCGCCTCGACTACTTCGTAGCCGGCCCGTTCGAGTGTCGTGCGCAGGAGCTGGCGTGCAATCGGCTGGTCGTCCGCGACGAGAATCGTCGCCGGCCATTCCGCGCACAGCGCGTCGCCGGGGGACTTGTCGGCCATGCTCATCCTCACCCCCCTGACGGTTCAATCTGACGGTGCGATGGATTGTGGGCGCGGGGGCGGCGAGAACGACGCGATTTTACGCGGGTTGGGCCTGACGCAACGGTTTCGGCGTCGATCGTGCTCAGGCGCCGCCGAGGCCGAGGAACGTTCGAACCCGGGCTCGCATCACCCGCCGGAACGCATCGCCCGTGCGCTCGGGGCTGCGCTGCCAGTGTTCGCGCCATTGCGAAGCGGTCGCGCGGCTGCTCCGGGCGATCCCCGGCCAGGCTTGCGGCATCAGGAAGCGGAAGGCACCGGGGTTGCGCCACATCCACGGCACGGCTGCCCAGACGAACACGAAGTAGTCAACCCGCGGCGGCCTGGGGAATCCGAAAAGGACCTGCAGCTGAACCAGTGTCGCGGGTAGGGTGAAGATCGTCAGGACCGCGGCGAAGGACAGCCAGATGATGCCCCACAGCCGGCCCCGCGGCGATATGAGTGGCAAGAAGAGGGCGGGCACCCACTTCACAGTCGTGCCCATCGCCCACAACAGCCCCGCCCCGACGGGCCCCACGAATTGCGACCCGAACAGCAGCAGCGCCAGTGGGAGGTTGATGTTGCCGGTATCGAGGTTCGCGGCGATCGGGAAGGCAAGCACGGTGAGGAGGATCGCCGTGGTTATGGGCCGGCGCTTGTATGCCCAGTGGATCGACCACAGCAGGCCGATGACCGTCGCCCCTCTCCAGGTGAACCAGGCCACGTCCCACGGCAGCAGCGACCACGGGACGAAGAAGGGCAACATCCAGGGCGAGTAGACGTAGGGCATGAACGGGCCGGTCGGGTGGTAGGGATCGCCGCCGTTGACCCACAGGCGGCCGGCCGCCCAGTAGGCGCGGGCATCGGCTCCGGCGGGCTCGCCGCGGGCGATCAGGCCGGCCAGCATGAAGCCGGCCAGAACCCCGAGCAAGACGATGATGGCAAGCCGCTTCGGATCCCGAATTCGGACGGTTTCGCGGCGCAGGGCGCGCCGGAAGACACCCGCTCGACGTCTGGTCGGACGGTCCACTCGAGCTATCGCGGGAAGGCTTGCCACACGCGTCGAGACATGACGCCGCACCCGACCCAACCGGACTTCGATGCCCGCTCGAACCACGCCCGGAGACCCGGCGGCGCGAGCGACGGGGGCGGGTTCCGCCGCGGTCGTGGCTGGATCGCGGTCGCCCTCGTCGGGAGCGCGCGGACCTGTCAGCACGTCGGCGGGAACTCCAATCTCGGCCTCCTCAGGCTAACTGGAGGGATCATGCGTGCCGGCCTCGCCCAATGCAAGTGTCGATGCGACTGGTCGGACGGGGATCCGAGGCGGCGGCGGCCCTACGTTCAGCGCAGAAAAGTCGCGCCGCAGGTGTCGCAGGCGGTGTAAACGGCGTGCGCCTCACGGGCATAGCCGGCGGTGTGCAGCAGACCCAGGCAGCCCTTGTTCGGGCACTTCCAGACCCACCAGCGGTCGTCGGTGCCGGGGCCGACCGACTCGGCCTGGATCTTCTCGCGCAGGCCTTTGTGCGCCGCGATCGTGGCCTCCAGACGGCGGGCGCGTTCGTCCTCCGGCTCGCTCGAGTAGGGGTAGTTCTGCGAGATGTTGGACGTCATTCGCTGGTCTCCACAGGTCGCCGAACGCGGCCCCGATCTGAATTCGAACCGGTGGCCGGGGCGATGTGAGCGCGGCGAGCCACCGGCGCGCCGAGTATAGACCCGCCCGCACGGGCATGAGCCCGGCTCCGCCGGGGTAGGGATGGGGGCTGTCGAGTGCAACCGCCGGCTCCGAGATCGGTCTGCCCGTCGCACCGAGCTTCGGCTGCCGCTAGGCTATCGCTCCAGATGACTAGATCGATCGTCTCCATGCTGGCTGCAACGTTCGTGCTCCGGGTCAGCACGTCGATCACGGCCGGCTTGCTCGTCTTCTTCATCAACGATCTGACGAAGAACTCGGGCGGCGGCCAGGGGACGATAGCGATCCTGCACGGCGGCTTCTACGCCACGGAGCTGACAGGAGCGATCGCCTTCGGGATCCTGGCGGATCGCTATGGCCGCAAGGTGATCATGCTGGTCGGGCCGCTCTTCGGTTCGGTGGCGGTGTTGATGACCGGCATGACGACCATGATGCCCGTCCTTTTCGTCACGCGGCTCCTCGAGGGCAGCTCGACGGCCGCCTCGATCCCGTCGACACTCGGTTTCATCGCCGCCGAGACGGACGACGATGAGGCGCTGCGCGGCCGAGTCGTTTCCCTCTTCGAGCTGGTTTCCCTCGGCGGAATGCTCGCCGTCGGTCCAGCGCTGTCCGGCATTCTGTGGGACAAGCTCGGCCGGCCGGCTTTCTTCCTGAATTGCGGTTTCTACCTGGTGGCGCTGATCCTCTACGCCTACGGTGTTTCCGAGGTTCCGCGCGAGAAGGCGGCGGACGTCGCGGCCCGCAAGGCCCGGCCGGCCGGGGCCGAAATCCGTCGGTACTGGCGGATAGCGACGAGCCGGAGCGTCCTGCTCTTCGCCCCTACATGGCTCGCCATCAACGCGGTGCTGGGGCTCTGGGGGAACCAGGCACCGTTGCTGCTGACCGGCAACAAGCACGACCCGAGCCAGTTCCTGATGCAAGGGGCATCGCCCACGGCGATCGGCATCGGCGAGGCGGTCCTCGCCATCTTCTTGGGCCTCGGCCTGCTCTTCTGGGGCACGGTCTACGCCCGCTTCCGGCGCACGACACTGCTGCTCGCCGGTGTTGCGGCTTTCGTAGTGCTCACCATCGACATCCTGGCCATCAACCATCTCGGTGGAGTCTCAACCGCACTGCTCGGCGTCATGGTAGTGGTGGGTCTGGGCGCACTCTTCGTCCTGTCCGGTGCCACGCCGGCCGCGCTGGGTCTGCTGGCAGACGTCAGCGAGGGCTTCCATGAAGACCGCAGCGCGATCATGGGCCTGTACTCCGTCTTCCTGGGTCTCGGACAGGTGCTCGGCGCCCTGGTGGGCGGAGTCGCCGCCTCGTGGAAGGGCATCGACGGCCTCATCGTCGCAACCGGTGTGCTGCTGGCGGTAGGCATGCTGGCGCTGCTCAACCTGCGGGCCCAGGAGGGCGCCGAACTGCTCGAGTCCGCCTCGTCACAGCTCAAGCCGCGCCGTTCGGCCCTTCCGTCTCACCCGAGCGGCCCACGCTGACCGTATACGAAGGAACCTAGATGACCGTTGCCATCGTGACCGACTCCGGATCCGATCTCACCCCCGCTCAACTCGAGGAATTCAAGATCCGGCAGGTCCCGCTCACCGTCTCGTTCGGGGAGGCGGGCTTCCTGTCGCCCGACGACCTCACGCCCGAGGATTTCTGGGCCAGGATGCGCGCGCCGGATTGTCCATTCGCCCGAACGGCCGCTCCGAGTGCGGGGCTGTTCAAGCGGGCTTTCGAACAAGCCCTCGAAGAGGGACACGACAGCATCGTCTACGTCGGTCTGAGCTCGGCATTGTCGGCGACGCTTCGCAACGGCGAGATCGCGCGTGAGATGCTGCCGACCGCGCGGATCGAGATCGTGGACTCGAGATCCGCCTCGATGGGAACCGGAGCGCTCGCGATCCACGCCTCCAGAATGGCCGCCGCCGGTTCGTCCAGGGTCGAGATCGTGGAGGAGTTGGAGCACCTGCGCGACCGGGTCGTCATCTTCGTCGGAGTCGAGACGCTCGACTATCTGCGCAAAGGTGGGCGGATCGGTGCGACCAGGGCCGCGATCGGCGGCCTGCTGTCCATCAAGCCCATCCTGACCATGGAAGACGGCGTAGTGGTTCCGCTGGACCAGCCGCGCACCCGCGCCAGGGCTCGCGAGAGGATCGTCGAGCTCATGTCCGACCGTAAGGTCTCCGAGATGTACATCTTGTATTCGCCCCCGACGGAGGCGACTGGCTTTCGCGACGAGGTGCTCGGCAAGCTGCCCGAACCCGCTCCGGAAGTGGTCGGCGAGCAATTCATCGGGCCTGTGATCGGCGCTCACGTCGGGCCGGGCGCCTACGGTGGGGCACTCGTCAGGGAGTTCTGAGCCAACGCAGGCGATCAGGCTAAAACGCCGCTGTTAGCTCGGCAGAACTCGTCTCAGGCCACCACATCGTTAGGACGATCTGCCCTTACACCGATTACAACCGGCGTTGGGCGCATTCGGCGCTCGGGGCTATACTCCAGCCAGGTGGGAACCCGTGACGCCGCTCTCCGGATGATCGGAAGGCCGCCACGACAATGTTTGAGCCGCTGAAAGCGGCGCGGCAGGAGGGTATCCAGCCGATGGCGACCGAGCAGATCTCGCACGCGATCAATGCCTGGGAAGTCGCCCAGAGCCAGTTCGATCTGGCCGCCGAGCGACTCGGCCTGTCTCCGGGCTTGCGCAAGGTGCTGCGAGAACCGAAACGAAGCCTGACGGTCCATTTCCCCGTAAAGATGGACGACGGTTCGGTGGAAGTTTTCACCGGCTACCGAGTCCAGCACAACCTTTCCCGAGGCCCCGCCAAAGGCGGCATCCGCTACCACCAGGACGTCACGCTCGACGAAGTCATGGCGCTGGCGATGTGGATGACGTGGAAGTGCGCGGTTGTCGGGATCCCCTTCGGCGGCGGCAAAGGTGGCGTCGTCGTAGACCCCAAGAAACTCAGCCTGCGAGAAGTCGAAGGCCTGACCCGTCGGTTCACGACCGAGATCAGCGTCCTGATCGGCCCTGAGCGCGACATCCCCGCCCCCGACGTGAACACCAACGCCCAGACGATGGCCTGGATGATGGACACGTTCTCGATGAACGTCGGCTATACGGTTCCGGCGGTGGTGACGGGCAAGCCCATTCCTCTCGGTGGATCCGAAGGTCGGAACGATGCCACCGCGCAGGGCGCCGTCTACACGATCGTCGATGCCGCCCGGCACCTCGGCATGGATCTCCAGAAGGCCCGGGTCGCCGTCCAGGGTTTCGGCAATGCCGGTTCGATCGCCGCCCGGCTTATCGCCGCGCAGGGCTCGAGAGTCGTGGCGGTGAGCGATTCGACCGGTGGCATTTACCGGCCCGAAGGACTCGACGTCAACGCGGTCATCGCCTGGAAGCAGGAGCACAACTCGGTCGTGGGCCTGCCCGGGACCAGGGACATAAGCAACGCGGAGTTGCTGGAAGTCGATTGCGACATCCTCATCCCGGCTGCGCTCGAGAGCCAGATCACGGCTCGCAACGCCGACAAGATCAAAGCCCGCATCGTGGCCGAGGCTGCCAACGGGCCCACGACCCCCGAAGCGGACGAGATCCTCCACCGGAACGGCGTTTTCCAGATCCCGGATATCCTTTGCAACGCCGGAGGCGTCACGGTCAGCTACTTCGAGTGGGTTCAGGATCTCGACCGCGACTTCTGGAGCGTTACCCAGGTCAACGAGAAGCTGCGCGAGATCATGAGCAGGGCCTTCGCGTCTACACTCGATATGAGCTTGAAAGAACAGGTCAACATGCGCACGGCCGCTTACCTGCTCGCCGTACAGCGCGTCGCCGACGCCACTTCCGTCCGAGGCCTGTACCCGTAGGAAGCGGCAACCCGTAACAGCCTTTATCGGCGGCCCCGACGCTCCCCCTCGCGCCGGGGCCGCAACCTTTAAGCCGCGTGGCCGATCGAACCGGTGCTACGATCCCGACATGCTCGACCATGAAGAGAAGTTCCTGTTCAAGGAGGAGATCCTCCACCTCGCCAACTCGCTGTCCGAGCCCGGCGTGCTCGACAACGTCGAGGATCTCCTGACCGATGTGATCACCAGCCCTCGGTTCGATTCCGAGGTGTTCACGCTGGAGCGCTCGCTCCAGGTGATGCTCGGGGCGCGGGCGGGCGCAACTCTCGTCGGTCTGGTGACCGTCACGCCGGAAGTGTTCGACGAGATCGCCGAGGTTCGGATTCCGCCCGAGGTCCAGGAGCGGCTGGTCGCCTGGCGGGCCCGGTTCGGCCTGGCCATCGACAACGCGCTCAACTACCTCAACAACCCCGACGGCATCCAGGGCCACAACTTTTCGACGCAGATAGCCCATGTCGATGAGCGGCGAGTCCTGCAGGGTCGCCTGACGCTGGTCCGCTACAACAACGAACCGCAGTTCTTCCTCGCCGACGCGGGCGTCTTCTTCGGCCTGGTCGTCGACATACTCGAGCGCCTCGGCCCCTACCTCGAGTCCGACTCGATCGACGCCGAGATGCTCGCTCGGCTTCGCGATGCGGTACAGCTCGTAGATCGGAAGACCGCGCCGCGCGGGTAGCGCCGGCGGGCGTCAGGCGGTTGGATCCCTCGGTTTGGGCTGGGCCACGACAATCGGCGTCCAGCGGCGCCACAACGGCACGAGCAGCCGCCCCAGCAGTGCGATCGCTACCACCAGCAGCACAACGGCGAGGCTCAACGGCAGCACCACGACCAATGACCAGATAGCGATCGTCGTCGCCCCCTGACCAACCCCGCCGAGTGTCCCCGCCGCCTGCAGGAAGTCCCCCCGGGCGCTCCAGGCAATCGCCGAGGCGCTCGGCGACGGAGTTGGGCTTGCCATGCCGGAGGCCGGCACTTCGAAGATCACGGTCAGCGTGCTGTACGCGGACTGATCGGTCAGCCCCTGTGCCTGGGCGGTCAACTCCTCGATCTGACCCTGGACTTCGGCCAGGCGCTGCTCGACGGTCAACACGTCGGCCACCGTGCTCGCCTTGTCCATGATTGCCTGGACGGCCTTTTCGGAAGCCTTCAGGTTGTCGATCCTGGCCTGCAGGTCGACGATCTGATTGCCCACCGAGGTGGAGTCGGAGTGCTCTCCGAGGACCTTGATGCCGAGCTTGCGCATCGCCGCGAGAGCGTCCTCGAACCGGGCCGCTGGCACCCGATAGGTGATCGATGCCAGTCCGCTCGCCGTCGAGGTCGTCCTGTTGGAGCCGGCCAGCCAGCCGCCCAGGGCGTGGATCTGATCGGTCGCCCGAGCAACCGCGTCGTCGATTCCGGCGACCTGGATGTCGACCGAGCCAGTCTTGACGATCCGATCCTCCGGTGCGGCCGGCCCGGCGTCACTCGTCGCACCGGCGCCCGAGGCCGCGGGGTTCGGGGCCTGGCTCTCGGCCGCCGCAAAAGTGGGCTGAAGCACCGCTGCCTGGTTGTTTGAATAGCCGCTGTTCGACGTCGGAACGGCTGCGCTGGAGCCGCACGCGGCGACTGCGATTGCGCCGGCGCACAGCGCGGCCATCAGGAACAGCTTCCCTCTCATGGTGCCCCTCTCATCGCATCCCGGCTCTTCCGACCCTCGCGGAGGAGCTCATCCACTATGCGCGGAGCGGCCACGATCGGTTCACACTGCTCCGACCGGTCGGTCGCGACAGGCGGCGGGAAGGGCTGCCGGAGGCGCTAGGCGGCCGCCTGATCGGGAGCGGTCGGGGTGGCGCCGCGAGGTCGGCCGCGACGGGAGACTCGTCGCGCAACACGCCAGACGAGGAGCAGGACGAGCAGCGCCAGCAGCAGGGGCAGCCCGACGATGACGGCCCACACGACGATGGTGACGAGGCCCTGGCCAATTCGCACCAGCTGGCCGACGGCCTGATCGATCTGGCCGCCGAGCTGCCAGTCTTGAGCTGTCTGTGTGGTCACAGTCGCCGTCGGAAGCACGAATGTGACGGCAATAGTGCTCATCGCGGCCTGGTCGCCGAGGTGGTTGCGTTGGGCGGTGAGCTGCTCGATTTCACCCTGGGTCGAGCTCAGCTGCTGCTCCACCGCGAGCACATCGGGGATTGCCGAGGCACGGGCCATGATCGCCTGGAGGGCGCTTTCGGTGGCCTTGAGGTTGCTCAACCTGGCGTCGAGATCGATCGCCTGGGAAGTGACGTCGCTGGTGTTGGTCTGCTCGGAGACGACGTTGCTCGACGGCTTTCCGAGGTTTGCGAGCGCCTCGTCCCAATGCGCCACCGGCAGCCGGTAGGTGACCGTCGCCGAGGCGTTGTCGCCTGCGCCCGACCGAGTCGACGAGGCCACGTAACCGCCCATGGCGGCGATCTTCGTCTGAGCCTGCGCCAGGGCCGAGTCGAGATTGGAGACCTGCAGCGTCAGCTGTCCGGTCTTGACGATCAAGCTGCTGTCCGCGACCGGGGCGAAATCGTTGGGCGCCGCAGGAGCGAGCGGCGCTGCCGAAGTGGCCGGAAGGACGCCCGTGCCGGTTTGTCCCGACGGGTTGGTGCCGGCGCCGTCGGTGAGGCCGCCCGGCAGGCCCATGGCAGCCGATTGAAGCGAATGGTTGCTCGCCGTGTCGGGCGAGGGTTGTCCGCCCGCGCCGGACGATCCGATCATGTAGCCCGTACCCAGGACGGCGATCACCACTGCGATGAATGCGATGGGGCGGAGTGCCGCGAAGCCGCGTCCGCCGAAGCGGGCCCTGAGGTTGAGGATGGCCGCGTCGCGCCGATGCGCCGCGTGGGGTTCCGGGTCCTGATCCGTTGGCATGGGTCCGCTCTCCGAAATCTGAACTGGAACCGCTCGTGGGTTCGACCAGCAGATGACGCTGCGAGCGAGACTGCGGTTCCCTGGGCGTCGTGGCCGGGAAGTGGCGTCGTGGCCGGGAAGTGGCGTCGTGGCCGGGAAGTGGCGCCGGGCCGGGGATGTCGCCAGGGTCAGCTCAGGGCAGCGGCTCGTTGTCGATGAGCCGCACGTCGCCGAAGCGGACCGCCATCGAAATGAGCGCCGCATCCTGGACACGAGCCAGCTCACAGAGAGTGGCCGGGTCGGCGCAGCTGACATATTCCGGCGCGGCCAGAGCCTCGGTCGCGAGTACGGCCCGAATTGCCGAACGGAGCTCCTCCCCGTCGCGCTCCCCGGCGTCGTAGCGGGCGCGGGCGGCCAGCAGCGCCCTTCGCAGAACCGGCGCGGCCGCCCGCTGCTCAGGGCTGAGCCGCACGTTGCGTGAGCTCAGCGCGAGGCCGTCGGGCTCACGGACGATCGGGCAGGCCACGATCTCCGTCCCGATCCCCAGATCCAGGGCCATGCGCCGCACGACCAGCAATTGCTGGGCGTCCTTCTGCCCGAAGTAGGCCCGATCGGCGCGTGCCAGGCCGAGCAGGATGGCCACGACCGTGGTCACGCCCTCGAAATGGCCCGGCCGCACCGCCCCTTCGAGCGTCTCGGTGAGAGCGCCGACGCGAACGCTCGTCTGGAAACCGGCCGGGTAGACCTCCTCGACCGACGGGATGAACACCAGATTGGCGCCTGCCTCGCCGCAAGCTCGGACGTCGGCCGCCTCCTCGCGCGGATATGTCTGGAAATCGGCGGCGTCGTTGAACTGCCGCGGGTTCACGAAGATCGTCACCAGAACGGTGGCGCTTTCAGCGCGGGCGCGGCCGATCAGCGATGCATGGCCGGCGTGGAGCGCGCCCATGGTCGGGACGAGGCCGATGGGCCGTGGCGCGGCGGCGAGCGCCTCCCTCAGTTCCGCTCGAGTTCGCAGGATTCGCGCCGGTGCCATCCGATCAGAGGTCCCGGTCGAGCGGGATCCCGTGTCCGGCTTCGGCACCGGCCGGCCGGTCGAGCGTGGTTCGACCCAGGATCTGGTCGAGGATCGAATCGTCCATCCGCACGCTCTCGGCGGGCCCCGGGAAGGTGCCCGCGGCGACGTCGTCGCGATACGATTCCACCGCGGCCTTGATGATCGTGTGGAGCTCCGCGTAGTGGCGCGCGTGCTTCGGCGTGAACTCGGCGCTGAGGCCCAGGACATCGGTGATCACCTGGACCTGGCCGGCGCAACCGGCTCCCGCCCCGATACCGATGGTCGGGATGCGGAGTCGAGCGGTGACGGCCGCCGCGAGCTGCTCCGGCACCAGCTCGAGGACGACCGCGAACGCGCCGGCCTGCTGGACCGCCAGCGCGTCGGCGAGGAGCTGGCGACCGGCCTCTCGGGTCTTGCCCTGAACCCGGTGGCCGCCGAGCTGGTGGATCGACTGCGGGGTCAGGCCGATGTGGCCCATGACCGGGATGCCGGCCCGAACGATGGCTTCGATGGTTCGCGCGCTCCGCTCGCCGCCTTCGAGCTTGACCGCCCCGGCGCCGCCATCGCTGAGCAACGAGCCCGCGTTCTCCAGGCTTGCTTCCGGCGTCACGCCGTAGGAGAGGAACGGCATGTCGGCGACCACGAGGGCTCGAGTCGTGCCGCGGACCACCGCTCTGGTGTGGTGGAGCATTTCGGCCATGGTCACGCGGACGGTGCTGTCGTAGCCGAGCGCGACCTGGCCGAGCGAGTCGCCGACGAGCAGCATCGGGATGCCGGCCTCGTCGAGGATCCGAGCGGTCGGGTAGTCGTAGGCGGTCAGCATCGCGATCCGCTGGCCCTGCTCGAAGAGCCGGGCGATCGAGGCGATGGTCATCCTCGAGGCCTGCTTGGGAGACGGCGCCTGGCTCATCGGGATTCATCCTGCATCGCGGGCGCCGGAACGCGGGCCGCCAGCCGAGCAACCACGCGGTCGAGGAGTCTTTGAGCGACCTCGCGCTTGGACATGAGTGGCAACTCCTCGGTCGGGCCATCGGCGGAGTAGAGCGTGACCCGGTTCGTGTCCGTGCCGAACCCGGAGCCGGCCTCGGCCACGTTGTTGGCGACGAGCAAGTCGACGCCTTTGGCCTTGAGCTTGGCGGCCGCGCGATCGAATGAGCCGGTCTCGGCTGCGAAGCCGACCAGGATCGGGCTCAGCATTCCTGGGATCGAGCCGGCCGCACGGACCCGGGCCGCGACGTCGGCAAGGATGTCCGGGGTCGCCTCGAGGTCGAGGCTCAGGCCGTCGGCTCGACTCATCTTGCGGCCGGACACCGAGCGCGGCCGGAAGTCGGCTACGGCTGCGGCCATGACGAGCACGTCGAAGACCGGGCCCTCCGACTGGGTCAGCGCGCGCAGAGCGGAATGCATCTCCGCCGCGGTCTCGGCCCGGGTGACGTGGGCGCCGGCCGGCGGCTCGACCGAAACGTTGCCGACGATGAGCGTCACCGACGCCCCCCGATCGAGCGCTTCCTCGGCGATTGCCATGCCCATCTTGCCGCTCGAGCGATTGCCGACGAAACGGACGGGATCGATCGGCTCCGCCGTGCCGCCGGCCGTGACGACTACGTGTCGACCGGCGAGGTCGGATCTGGTCGATGACGGCAGGTGGAAGCCGAAGGGCCGCTCCAAGCCGGGCTTCCCGTGCGCCCTGGGAGCCTTGAGCACGGCCGAGACGGCGGCATCGACGATCTTCGTCAGCGTCGCGAGCCGGCCCTGGCCGACCATTCCGGAAGCCAGCGGCCCGGACTCGGGCTCGACGATCGAATAGCCGAACTCCCGCAGGCGGGCCACGTTCGCCTGGGTGGCGGGGTGGCTGTACATGCCGCCGTCCATCGCGGGCGCCACTACCACCGGAACCGAGGTCGCCAGGCACGCCGCCGAGATCGAGTCGGCCGCCAGGCCGTGGGCCATGGCTCCGATCCAATGAGCGGTCGCCGGGGCCACGACGATCGCCTCGACGTCGTGGGCGGCGCTGATGTGGCCGATCCGGCCGTCGCCCTGGAGTTGCAGGACGTCGGCATCGACCGGGTGGCGGCTCAACGTTTCGAGCGTGAGCGGGCCGATGAACGCGGTCGCCGAGGGCGTCATCAGGACGCGGACGTCGGCGCCTTCGGTCTGCAGCAGCCTCAGCAGGTCGACGGCCTTGTACGCCGCGATCGAACCGGTGATGCCCAGTGCGACCCGGCGCCCCTTCAGCCGCGCGGTCTGGCCGGTCATCGCGGTGTGTCCGTGACGATGTGGATCGAAGCAGCCGCGCTCCCGGCCCAGCCCGACGCATCCAGACCGGGCACGTCGTCTTCGCCGCTCGCCAGGGTCCACAGGATCGCCAGACCCTTGAGCGTCAGGTCGGGGTCGATGGCGTCGACGCCGGGCAGCTCGCGAGCCCACGGCGCGGCAGAGAGGCCTCCGGTCAGAACGACCTGGATGTCCACCTCGCGCACACCCTGGGATTCGGCCAGTTCCAGACGGATCCGTTCGAGCAGTCCCAGCGTGAGGGCGCGGTACCCGAGCACGACGCCTGCCTGCATGGCCGAGACCGTATCGGTGCCGATGGCGCTCTCCGGCTCGCGCAACTCGATGCGCGGCAGCCTTGACGTCCGCGCCGCGAGCGCCTCGACGCCGAGTTCGAGGCCCGGTGCGATCGCGCCGCCGACATAGGCGCCGTCGCCGGCCACGCAGTCGAAAGTCGTTGCGGTCCCGAAGTCGACGACGACGGCCGGGGTGCCGTAGAGCCTCGCCACCGCCAGCGAGTTGACGAGGCGGTCGGCGCCTACCTCGGCGGGCCGGTCCGTGCGGATCGGCATGGGCACGTTGTCCGCGCTCGCGATCATGAGCGGGACGCCGCGGCGTTCCGCGACGCTCGTCGCCACGCCGGTCAGCGCGGGCACGACGGAGGCCAGGGCGATGCCGGTCACGTCCGCCAGCGACGCCCCGTCGAGGCGCAACAATCCGTCGATGAGGAGCTCCAGCTCGTCGGCCGTTTCGGAGCGGCGGGTGGCGGCTCGTCGGCTGGCCATGATCGACTCCCCGTGGACGAGGCCAAGGGTCACGTTCGTGTTGCCGATGTCGAGCACGAGAAGCATGACGCGATCATACCGTGCTGCCGAATTGGGCTGGGAAGCTCCGCGATCCGGCAGGAAGAAACCGGGCCTGGGGCCATCCGCCGGGCCCCGTTTTGCGCGATTTCGCCTTGTTTCCGGAGGCGCCGCTGAGGTACGATCCGCGGGTCCGTCACCGGCGTCCAGTCACCCCAACCGATCTGCTCAGGAGGAGTGGTGTCGTCCGTGCCGCCTGCGAAATTCTTCGTGAATCGCGGCATCGTCTCCAACCGGACCGACCTGCTCAACGTTCTCCGGCCCCTCGAGAAGCAAACCGTGGCCTACCGGTACTACCGCGGCCACGAGTTGGTTCAACATGGGCTGGGTTGGGTCGAACGGATCGTGGCCAACGAACCGGAGACATCGACGTTCTTCACCCCGCTCTCGATCTGCCTGAACGTGGATTCGTTCGAGCATCTCGAGTTCGAGACCCGTCCCGACCAACTGCTCACGTATCGTCTGGTTCAGGGCGACGAAGCGGTAGTGATCGATTTCGCACCGGCCGGCGTTGCCGTCGCGGGCGAGCCCGAGCCCCGTCAGCTCGAGTTCGACACCTCCGACTACGTCCAGATGGAGTTGCTCGGCCACGACCAAGTCGAGGGCGAGCAGGGGAGCACCGGAACCGCGAGTTAGTGATCGGGGAATAGGGAGGCATCGACCCGGGCTTGGGCGTGGGGCCGCGTCTCGGCGCGACCGGAGGAGAGAGGCGCCGCGCCGGCTCGTGCGCCGGGGCGGTTATCTACCGGTGGGTAGACCAGGCAGCGAACCAGGAGGAGATCAGGGTTGAACGCCGTAGCGCGCTACTTCAATTTCTCCGAACGAGGCACGAACTTCCTCACCGAGTCACGCGCAGGCCTGACCACGTTCATGGTGATGTGCTACATCATCTTCCTGAACGGGGCGATCATCGCCAAGCCGCTCGGCCTGGATCCCGTCGCGGTTGCCGCCGGAACCTGCCTCATCGCCGGCCTCATGACGATCACCATGGGTATCGTCGGCAAGTACCCCTTCGCGATTGCCGCGGGCCTCGGCATCAACGCGCTGGTCGCTTTCACGCTCCCGGCCAAGGGCTTCACCCCCGCTGAGTGCATGGGCGTGATCGTCATCGAAGGCGCCGTGATTACCGTTCTGGTGGTCGCGGGTCTCCGGGAAGCGATCATGGGCGCGGTCCCGCTCGTTCTCAAGCGGTCGATCGGCGTCGGCATCGGCCTGTTCATCCTCTACATCGGCCTCGTGAACGCGGGCCTCATCGTTCAGGGCAATCCGGCGATGACCCTCGCGTTCCCGACCACCACCGGCCAGTTCGTGTTCCTCCTCGGCCTAGCCATCACCGTCGCCCTCTACGCGATGAAGATCAAGGCCGCCCTCATCATCAGCATCGTGATCACCACGATCGTCGCCCTGCTCGTCGGACTCACGACGGTGCCGGACAAGTTCCCGGCTCCCTCGTTCGCCACGTTCAACACCGCCGACTGGTACGGCGTCCTGTTCGGCAAGGTCAGCATCGTCGTCGCCCTGCTCACGATCTTCGCGGTCATGCTGAGTGACTTCTTCGACACGATGGGCACCGTCACCGGCATCTCCGCCGAGGCCGGGCTGTCCCGAGAAGATGGCTCCGTTCCCGGCATCGGCCGGGTCCTGTTCGTCGACTCGATCGCTGCCTTCTTCGGCGGCTGGATGGGCATCAGCTCGAACACGACTTACATCGAGTCCGCGGCCGGCGTGGCCGAGGGCGGCAAGACCGGCTTCGCCTCCGTCATAACCGGCCTGCTCTTCCTCGTCGCGATATTCGTCACGCCTCTCGCCAGCATCATTCCCTTCCAGGCGACCGGCCCGGCCCTCGTCGTCGTCGGCTACCTGATGTTCACGCAGATCAAGGGCATCGACGTCAGTGACATCGAGGATGGCCTGCCGGCTCTTCTCACGATCGTCCTGATGCCGCTCACCTACGACATCACCGTTGGCATCGGCGCGGGCTTCGTTTCCTGGGTCTTCATCAAGCTCCTCAAGGGCAAGTTCCGCGAAATCCACCCGCTCATGTACGGCGTGGCCGGAGCTTTCGTCATCTACTTCGCCAACGCCTGGATCCTCACCTTCGTCAAGTAATTCCCCGGGCTGGGTTCGGCGGCCGGCGCCCGAGAGGGTGCCGGTCGCTTCGTTTCTGCGATGGACGTCGGCGAGCGGCTTCGACCGCGCGCCCGGCCGACGTGGCCGCCGGCCCGCCATCCGGTAGGATTGGAGCGATGTTCGAACGCACAGTGCTGCCCGGCGGGCCGCGCGTCATTTCCGCCCGTATGCCCGGCGCACGCTCCGTTTCGATCGCCGCGTACGTCCTGGCCGGCTCGCGCCTCGAAGCCGACGAGGAAGCCGGCGCCGCCCATTTCATGGAGCACATCACGTTCAAGGGGACGGCCGCCTACCCGACAACGCGCGCCGTGTCGGAGGCGATCGAGGGCTTCGGAGGCAGCTTCAACGCCGCCACCGACCGCGAGTCCACCGTCTATTGGGTGCGCGTGCCGCGCCACGAGGCGACCCGCGGCATGGATGTTCTGGGCGAGCTGATCGTCCGGCCGAACCTCGAAAGCCGCGATATCGACTCCGAGCGGACGGTAATCATCGAGGAGATCCGCTCTTACCAGGACGATCCCTCGGAACAGGTCCACACCCTTTTCGACATTGCGATGTTCGGCGATACGCCGCTGGGCCGCGAGATCGCCGGCAGCGAGGAGAGCGTTCGAGCCCTGCCCGAGTCGAATCTTCGAGCCTTCTGGTCGTCTGCCTACCGCCCCGGAAACGTCGTCGTATCCGCCGCCGGCGACATCTCGCACCAGGAAGTCGTCGAACTGGTCGGGCGAGCCTTCGGGACCGGCGCCGCCAACCATTCGGCCTTCCAGCCCGCTCCGGTACTGCCCGCCGGCGACCGGATCATGACCATCAGGCGCGACACGACCCAGGCCCAGCTGTGCCTGGGCGTGCCCGGCTTGCCTCGGGATCACCCGCAAGCCTGGACACTCGAGGTCTTGAACGCCATCCTCGGCGACGGCATGAGCAGTCGCCTCTTCCAGTCCGTCCGCGAAGAGAAGGGTCTCGCGTACGACGTCAGCTCCTACATCGTCGATTACGCCGACGCGGGCGCGCTGATCGTCTCGGCGGGGGTCGACCCGGGCAAGATCGGCCCGACGATCGAGGCCACGCTCGTCGAGCTGGCCCGGTTGCGTGACGAGCCGGTGCCCGCCGACGAATTGGCGCGCTCGAAGTCCTACCTCGGCGGCCGGCTGGAACTTCGGCTCGAAGAGACGCGCAATGTGGCGTCGTGGTTGGGCGGGCAGGAAGCTCTGCACGACAAGGTCCTCGACCTGGATGAGGCGCTCGCCGAGCTGGCGTCGGTCACTTCCGAGCGTTTGCAGGAGCTCGCCGTGACCCTCATCCGCGATGAGGGCCTGCGGCTCGCCGTCGTCGCCCCGCCGCGCCGCGGCCGCAAGCTCGAGACGCTGCTGCGCCTGCCCGGAGGCACGGCGTGAGGCATGGTGGACGCCCGCGCCGCCGGCTGCAGGACGCGCCGGGTGACCTGAACCCGGCCATCACCGAGGACGCGGCTCAGCCGGCGGTCGAGCAACCGAGCCGGCCCCAGCCCGAAGTCGAGGTCGAGCCGGCACCCACGGAGTCGGCCGAAGCAGCACCCACGGAGTCCGCCGGAGCCGTCCCCGCCGACCCCACCGGCGAGGCTGCCGTCGAAGCCGTCGGGGCGGAGGTTGCGAGCGAACCCGCACCGGAGGCCATCGTCGAGCCCGCCGCCGACGATGCCCGAGCTGATCTGACGCCCGCTGCATATTTGCCGGTTGGCGAACCGCCGCTCGGTCTCAGCAGTGCCCTGGCCGTCGAATTCGGTCGTTCCATAGAGGCTTCCTGGGCGTCCGCCGAGGTCGAAGAGCCCGACCTTTACCCGGAACCCGAGCCGCTGGACCTCGAGCCCCTCGAAGCCGCATCGGAACCCGCCGAGGATTGGCCCGAGATGCAAGTACGCCTGGCTCGCGTGCATCTCCGGACGGGGGCGTTGTCGTTTGCCCGAGCCGAGTTCGAGAAGCTGGCCGGACGAGGGCTCGTGGACGCCGCGGCAATGCTCGACCTGGCCGAAGCCCGGTGGCGCACCGGCGACATGACCGGCGCAGGGCTTGCCGCCGATGCATATATCGGGGGCGGCGGCAGCGAGGCCCTTGGTTTCGTAATAGCGGCCGAGGCGGCTTCGGCCGCGGGCCGCCCGGCAGAGGCGCGGCGTTACGCCGGCCGCGCCCTGGAACGCAGCCACCTCAGCATCGAGTCGTACTTCGCCGGAATGCCTCGCCGCCTGACCTGGCCGCAGGAAGCGATGGCTTCGCCGGTTCGACCGTCGTTCCAGCCGGTTCCTTCGCGGGGCCACGCCACCGCCGGGCAGGCGCTGTCGCCGGCCGCCCTCGTCGAGTCGTCGGCCGCTCCTGGGGACGCGGCCGCTCCTGGGGATGCGGCGGCTCCGGAGTCTGAGCCTGCGGCCGTACCTGCGTCGCCCGAAGTGGTGCCGGCGGCCGAGCCCTCGGCCCCGTCTGCCCAGCCGGCGGCGGCCGCTTTCGAAGCAGAACTGCCAATGGAGCCGGAACCGGCCTCGGGCGGCATCGCCGAAGCCAGCGTCGAGGTTCAGCTCGGGAGCGACGCCCTCCAATCCGAGGACCTGCTCACGGCGGCGCTCCATTTCGGCGTTGCGCTGCGCCTTAGGCCGGCCTCCGCGAATGCCGTGCTGGAAGCTATCGGCGAACGCCGCGGGCTTCCGATCGACCTCGTTCGAGGCGACGCCTTGCGGCTGATGGGCAACCAGACGGCCGCCGCCGAGGCCTATCTCGCGGTTGCGGCGGGACTGCGGACGCCCGCGCCTGAGGCGGAAGAACCAGCGCCCGCAGACCCGGAGCTGCCGGCCGCAGAGCCCGAGTGCGTGGACGCCGAGCCGGCCGTCGCCGAGCCCGAAATCGGCGCGCAACCAGCGACCGAGCCCGAATCAGAGTCGTCCGCCGAGCCCGAGCCGGAGATCGCCGCCGACCCCGAGCCGGAGATCGCCGCCGACCCCGAGCCGGAGATCGCCGCCGACCCCGAACCGCCCGCCGACCCCGAACCGCCCGCCGACCCCGAACCGCCCGCCGACCCCGAACCGCCCGCCGACCCAGCGCCACCCGAGTTGCCACCGCTGCGTTGGGATGTCAGCGACGACCTCTAGCTCGCAGGGCGCCGCGCAATCGATACCGCCGATTACGCCAGGCTGGCTCGAGCCGAAAATGCACCGCGGAAGGCGACCCCAGTTCCGATAGCCATCCCAATAGCCACGCCCAGCCACGACAGAGCCGTGCTCGTCGCGAGCACTCCCTGGTCGCCCCAGAAGAGCGAGGGCTGGATCGCCAGAACTGCCAGACCCCATGCCACGACCGCGACCGCGACCGCTGCCATCGCGACGGCTACCAACAGGGCGGGCCAAACGGCGCGCCGGTAGAGTTCGGGCGCGACATCACCGTTGATGGCCGCGGCCGTCACCGAGATCGTGCTGGCAACTGCGGCTCCGGCAAACACGCCCACCCAGATGATCAGCCGGATCACTCGCTCGAAGCCGTCGGCCCGCGACCCATGCGCAGCGGTGTTGAGCAGAACAAAGGTCACGCCCAGCCAGACCGCCAGCGCCGCCGGCGGAACCACCATCAGCGCGAGGAGATGCCACCGGTGGGCGCGTACGGCTGACACGGCGATCGACCAGGCGATCGGCACGCCCGCCACGAGCACGCCCGCGAGCGCCACCACGGCTCCCACGATCACGGCGTCGTAGGCCAGCCCGATGGCCAGGCTGTCGCCGCCAGGTGGCGGCAGGAGGTCCCAGTTCTCGGTCATCTTTGCAAAGCCGAGCCCGGAGACCACGAAGAGGATCCAGCCGGCGAAGACAGCCAGTTCGGAAGCACGCAGTCGTTCGAACATGAAAGGCCACTTTCTCATTGGACCGGTTGGGTTGAGATGGGCGTCGACGGCCGAGACGCCGACATCGAAAAGCGTTCGGAGCGTCAATGGTGTTTGCTCGAGCAGCGCGGCGAACTCGTCGCCGTAGCGCCGTCGCCAGGCGCCGGGGTAGAGAACCATGAGGCGTCGCAGAAACATTGAGCCGCGAGCGGGCACGACGCCTCCGGCGTGCTCCGAGGCGTCTCCGGCCCGACTCATTCGGCCGGCCCCGCCAGCCGCACCCTGACCAGCCGCACGACGCGGTCCAGAGCCTCGACTTCTCGAGCCAGCGCCTGGCTGCCGCGCAGCGTGAGCCGGTATGGCCGGCGCCGGTCCGCGGACTCGACCGCCTCGATCAAGCCGCGCTCTTCGAGGCGGACCAGGGCTCCGTAGAGTGTCCCTGGTCCAAGCCGAGATCCGCTGAACCGCTCGATGTCGTCGACCATGGCGTAACCGTGCTTTGCGCCTTCCGCCAGGCTGGTGAGGATGAGCAGCGCCGGATCCCCCAGCTTGCCCTCGTCTGGAATTGCGGCCATCGGCTTCCTCCGGTTGATCGGTAGTACGTCCCGCGATATATCGTGGGGCGTACTATAGCCTTTGGCCGGGTTCTGTCAAGGAGCCGTGTCGCGGGCCCACCTTCCCGCGCGGAACGGCGGAACGAGCCATGATCTACATGGGCCCGCCGCCTGGCACAGCTGCCCTCCGGGAGAACGAGCATGAGCATCGCTTTCGAGCACGTTCCTCATCCGCACATCGCCGCGCGCAAGAAGAGCGGTCCGCCCAAGACAACCGACGAGCACGTCGGCGTCAATGGCCGCATCGCGTTGATCCTCACCACCACGGTGGGAACGATGTGGTGCGCCTACGCCTTCGCCCTCCTTGCTCTGGTGGCTCTCCCGAGCGCCCTGACCGGTGGGGTCCTGGCGATGATCCAGTGGGTGAGTCAGACATTCATTCAGTTGGTCATGCTCTCGGTGATCATGGTCGGTCAGAACATCCTGGGGAAGGCGTCCGACAAGCGAGCCGAGATGACCTACGACGACGCGGACGCGACCTTTCACGAGGCCGAGCAGATCCAGGCCCATCTCAAGGAGCAGGACGTCGCGTTGAACACCATGCTCGACAAAGTCGCCGCCCTCGAAACAGCGCTTGCGAAAGCCCTTGCCAAGGCGTGAGCTGGCGTCCCGGGAGAGATTGGGGGCGATCCCGTAAACTGCCGCTCGTCAATCGACCGTAGCGGTGTCCGAATTGTGACCGAGCGCACTCTCGTACTGGTGAAGCCCGACGGCGTCCAGCGCCAGCTGACCGGCCAGATCATTGCCCGCTTCGAGCAGCGCGGCCTCAAGATCGTCGGCCTCAAGCTCGTCAAGGTCGATCGCGATCTGGCGGAGCGGCATTACGCGGTGCACAAGGGCAAGCCGTTCTTCGAGGGCTTGGTCGCCTTCATCACCTCGAGCCCGCTGGTCGCCGTGGCGCTGGAGGGTCCGAACGCGATCGGCATGGTTCGCACGATGGTCGGCGCCACCAAACCGACCGAAGCCGCACCGGGCACGATCCGCGGCGACCTCGCGGTCGAGATGGGCCAGAACCTCATTCACGCTTCCGACGGCCCCGAGACCGCCACCACGGAGCTCGCCCTGTGGTTCCGACCGGAGGAACTGGTTTCGTACGAGCGCGAGATCGACCGCTGGGTGATCGGCCCGAAGGACTGAGGGCGCCCGGTCAGTCGCCGGTCAGCTGGCTCGGCTGGGCCGTCGAACCGGCGGACGGAGCGCTCCCGGAAGAAACGCTCCCGGGGGAACCGCTCGGCGCCGGCGACGGCGAGTCCCCCGGCCCGGCCGCGCCGCTCGATTGACCCGCGGCAGGCGTAGCCTGCGGGCCGGACGGGATCGGGTTCCCGAGGATCGGAAGCTGCGGCGTGGGCGCCACGATGGCATCGAGGGAGATCCCGGTAGAAGACGCTTTCGAGGCGCCGAAACCCCCGAACGCGACCGCGATCGCCACGATCGAGATAGCCATGACGACCAGGCTCGTCTCGAGGGCGCGGTTGAGTCGCCACGCGGCCGGCAGCCGTCGCACTTGCCCGGGGGCGGTTCGGACTGAGCGAGAGAGGCCCGCACGCAGGCGATCGACGGTTCTTGCGGGAGCGGCCTTGGCCGCCGGGGTGGGTTCACTCACGTCGGCCGCGACGGAGGGTGTCGCAGTCTCGGCCTTCGCGGCGCGGCTGCTCGACCACCGCGGCGCGCGGATGGCGACTGAAGCGGACGCGGCCGCGCCGGCAGCGGCGGCCGAGACTCCGGCTGTGACCGAAGGCGCCGGCCAGCGCGGTCGCTCGCCCTCCGACGAACCGACGCGATCGCCCACGGCAAGCAGACCGACTGCCATCAGGCGGCCGTAATAAGCGATCGCCCCCAGGGCGCCTACCAGGCCCAGAAATTGGAGCTGGCCCGGAAGAGCCAGCCGGACGAGCGTGGAGCGCGCTTCGAAGACCGCGCTGCCCGGCCAGCCGACGGTCGCTATCGCGATCGCGACCAGGGCCAGGCCGAGGATGGGCGACTTGCGGGCCCAGCCGCGCAAATCCTGCAGCCCAGATGATCCGAACGAGGCCGACAGCGTCGACACCCAGGCGATGAGCGCCGACTTCGCAACGATGAACGTCAGCAGCCACAGGCGCGTTGGCTCCGCCGCCGCGGGGTCGCGGGCGGCGAGCGCCAGAAGAACAAACGCCGCGTCCTGAACGATCGAATAGATCGCGATTTCCTCGACTTCGTTGTGGAGCAGCGCACCCAGCGCACCGAGGACGAGCGTCGCGACCGCGACGACCTGAATTCCGGCGATGGCGGCGTCCAGCCAGCTGCTCTGCATCTGGAAGACGGTGGTGCTCCAGCTCAGGGCCACGATCCCGAGGCCGGATGGAATCCAGACGAGCGGCAAGGCGACCCCGAGCTTGGCTCTGCCCGAGCTCAGGCGGGCGGCCGGGACGTGGAACGGCACGGCGCCGAAGCGAACTGCGATCGCCGCCGCCAGCGCGAGGTACGCCAGGGCGAACACGAAGGTCGCATCGCTCGTGGTCCAGGCCGGCTGCAGAACCAGGACCGCCGCGAGAAGCGCGCCCGCGGCGATGATCCCGAGTGTGCGCAGTTCGGCCAGCGAAACGTCGAGCGAATGAGCCTCCGCGGCAGGCCCTATCGCCACCAGCGCGGCCGGAACGGCGGCTGCGGCTAATGCGGCGAAGACGACCACCGGGTCCGTTGCGGTGAAAGCCACGGCCAGCCCACCGAATGTCGCCAGTGCGGCGGGGGCGAGCCGCTCCGGCCAGCCCACGGCGAGGCCCAGGAGACAGACGATCAGGCAGCTGGCGGTGGCCGCGCTCAGGAATAGGCCCGAATACCACGAGGTCGCGAGTTGGACCTGGCCGACCGTCAGCTGATCGACCGGCTTGATCGCGAGTGCCGTCACGAAGGCGGCGGCCAGCGCGGCCACTCCGACCAGGCGCGCGAGTCTGGGGAAAGGCAGGGCGAGCAGGCCGAGGACGGAGCCCACGGCGCACACGATGAGGAACGGGACGAGGCTCATGGCTCGGATGGGCCGGTCGGCCGGCGCAATCGTGCTTGCCGGACAACTGCGGCGACGGGCTTCGGGTCGGCCGCACCGGCCGGGGAGTCATCTCCGGTGGGGGGCTCGGAGACCGACCACACGGATGGCTGGCCGGCGTCCGTTGCGCGGCTCCGCAAACGCCGGACGCGGGAGCGCACAGTCGCGGTTTCCTCGGGCGCATCCGCGAGCGGCAGCTTCGCAGCCGCGGCAGCCGCAACAGCCGGCTCCGCCAGCGGCAGCCGAGTGACGGCCAGGCTCGCCACCCCGGCGGCCCCAGTCAAGAGCGCTGCAACGGCGAGGTGAGCCAGCGGCGGCGTCGACCCGAGCCATGCCGCCATGAGCAGCGTGGATCCCAGGATCAGCAGGACTACGCCAACTCCGACGCGCATGACGTCGCGGCCGAAGAGGGGCACGACGGCCAGTGCGACGAGGGCCAGCCCCGCCGCTTGAGCGACCTGCGGACCGGGCAGCGGCGAGACCGGGGAGATGGACAGGCCGACCGCGAACGCGGCAGCCGCAAAAGCCGTTTCGGCAGCCACTCCTACCGCAGAGCCCAGACCCCACTGGCGCGGTTCACGGGCAGAGGTCCAGAGCAAGTAGGAGGCGAGGACCGCGCCGACGATCCGGGCGGCGACCGACACGGTTTCGGGCAGCGGCGAAGCCACCAGCGGCGCCGCGAACATGGCCAAGAGCATACCGATCGCCACGACACGGCCGTCGCGGGCGGTCACAGACAGAACGGCGCCCGCCACCACCGCGGCGGTGGCGACCGCGAGCTCGATCATGCGCGAGAGAGGCCCGGGGTCGCGATCCTCCGACCCGTCATGGGGTCGCGGTCGGAGTGGCGGCGCTCTTCGGCGCCGACAGCGGTCCGAAGTTTGCGAGCGGCCAGTAGCGGATCAGCGCCCGGCCGATCACGCTGGACTTGTCGATGGGTCCGAAGACGCGCGAGTCCTGTGAGTCGCCGCGATGGTCGCCCATGACGAAGAGCTGTCCCGCGGTCAGCGTCCAAACGTGTTTGGCGGGATCAAGCGGCAGAGTCGGCTGGCCCTGAAAGATGTATGGCTCCGAAAGCTCTTTACCGTTGACGAAGACATGACCGCCGTGGATGTCGATGGTGTCGTTCGCGACTGCGATGATGCGCTTGATGTACGGCGTCCCCGAGGTGCCTGCGGCCCAGTTGGCCGGGGGATTGAAGACCACGATGTCGCCGCGCTGGTAGTCGGTGAAGCGAGGCGTGATCTTGTCGACGAGAACGTACTGATTGGGCATCAGCGTGTTCTCCATCGATGGCTGTTCGACCTGGAAGGGCTGTGCAACGAAGAGCTGGACGACGAGAAAGAACACGAGGGTGACGAGTAATGTCTCGACCACCTCGAACAAACAGCCCAGCGAGCGACTCATCACAAGTTCGCGAGTATAGGGGCTGTGCTATCGTCCTGCCCTGTGGAACTCCCTCGAAGACTGGGCTGGCTGACCAGCGGCCGGGCCCTTCGTTTGGCGTCGGCGCTCATAGCAATCGCCGTCCTGGGGGTCGTTCTGTACAACGCCACGGCCGTCGATCGCGTGCCGCCCACTTATTCCATCAGCCTCAGCACCACGGCCTCGGCCAGCGGCCTGGCGCGTCTTGGTACCTCGATCAAGGTCGCCTTCAGCGAAGACGTCAAGCCCGACACTGCGCAGAACGCGTTCTCGATCACGCCGGCTGTGCCGGGCTCGTTCCACTGGCAGGGCACGACGATGATCTTCACGCCGTCGAACAAGCTGCCGCTGTCATCGACGTTCCACGTCCACATGGCTCCCGGCGTTCAGGATCTCTCCGGGAACGCCCAAACCGGCAGTGGCGACGCCACGTTCACGACCGTGGGACCGCCCGTGATCCAGGGCATGGTTCCGGACGTGAACGCGCAGAGCGTTTCGACGACTACAACCATCGTCATCACGTTCGACCGGCTGATGGACACGCAAAAGGCGCTCCTGGGCTTGAGCATCGAGCCGGCGGCGCCGTACTCGGCCAAATGGCAAGGTGCGGTCCTGACGCTGACGCCCACCAAGCCACTCAGCTACGACACCGTCTACACGATCAAGGTCGGCGCGCCCGCAGTCGACACGGACGGCTCGAAGCTCACCGCATACGTGTCGCAATTCAAGACCGTGGGCATCGGCCTGCAGGCCCTGGCTCTGTACCCTTCCCCGAACGTCTCAGGCGGCATCAGCGTCCAGAGCAAGGTAGCCGTGGTCTTCGACGGCCCGGTGGACCCGAGCACGATCGCCAATTCGATCCAGCTCGCACCGCCCGTCAGCGGCTCGATCTCGCTGGTTTCGTTGCCGGACGACAGCCACCCGGCGGTCCAGGCGACGCCGACGCCGGTCGGATCGGGCAACGAAGTCCTCGTCTTTACGCCGAGCGAACCGCTGGCGGCGCATACGAGCTACACCGTTACGCTGAGTTCGGGCATACGCGGCACCGATGGCCAGGCCGCAGCTGCCCAGAGCTGGACGTTCACGACCGGCGAGCCTTCGACCAGCGCGCTCGGGCAGATCGCCTTCCTGTCGAACCGCAGCGGCGTCAATAACCTGTGGCTGATGAATCCCGACGGCACCGACCAGCGGGAAGTGACCTCGGAGCTCGTCCCGGTAACCGGCTACGACATCAGCGGGGACGGCACGACCGTCGCCTACACCGCGGCCGGGGTGGTCAAGGTGATCGGCATCGGCGGCGACGTGCGTTACACGACCGCCTCCGGGCGGTACGAATATGCGCCGGCATTCACCGCCGATGGAACGGGGCTGATAGTGGGCCGCCGTGACGCCTCGGGCGCCGATCTCGGGTACTGGCGAATTCCCGTAGTCAGCGGCGCGGACCAGAAGCAACTCCTGCCGACGGGCGCCCCGTTGCTCGGGAGCGTCGAGCTGGCCGGGAACGGGCTGATCGGGTCCGCGGGATTGCCTTCCTGGGACGACCGCGCGGCATTCTCCAACGACGACAACTGGATGCTGATCGTCCGCGGGTCGGACAACGCGGTCGAGCTCGTCGACCTCACCGGCGCTCAGCCGCCCATCACCGTCAATCTCATCGGATCAGGTCGACCGGTCTGGGTCGAATCACAGGGATCGTTCTACCTGGCCGGGTCAGATGACAACGGGGCGAGCTGGGCCTACTGGCGGGTTTCCACGGCCGGTGTCGCGGTCCGCATCGCACCATCTGTGGTCGACGTGGCGGCCGACATGAACGGAGATCTCGCAATCCTCGTCGAGGGTCTCGACAACTCCGATCACCTCGAGTACAAGTCGACGTTCTCAGGAACCCAGGTTCCCTTGACCACCGGATCGGGACTGAGCGATCGGACGCCGTCGTTCTCACCCGACGGCACGGAGCTTGTCTTCGGCCGGGTCAACTCTCACGACCTGACCAACTCCGAGGGCATCTGGATCGTTCGAGCCGACGGAACGGGCCTGGCGCAGCTGTCCACGGACGGCGCATACACTCGCTGGCTGCCCTGAGCTGCGCCTGACTTCCGAAACCGGAGCGGCTTCCGTTCAGGCTGCGCGGGCCATTCGGCCCGCTGGTCCGGGCCCATCCGCCCCGGATCGGCGGTCCCTCATGAATAATCGAGGGACTTTCCGCAGTTTGACCCATGCTTTGGCCCGTTGATACACTCCGCCGGGCCCGACTATGCAACCGTCATCGAATCCGGGCCCCGATCCCAGGACGCGCGCCGTCCAGCCGCGCTCCGCCGTGCCGCCACAGAAGGAGTCGCTCGCCCCCCATGGACCCAAGTCTTCTCCAGGATTTCATCCCGATCGCGGGTCTCCTCGCGGTAGCGTTTGCGATCTACCTCGCTCGTGACGTCCTGTCCCGCGACACCGGGACCAAGGAAATGATGGACGTCTCCGCGACGATCAACGAAGGCGCGGTCGCGTTCATCAAGCGCCAGTACACGACGATCGGCCTGCTGGCCCTGGTCGGCTCGGTCATCATCGGCGTGATCATCACGCTGCTCGAGACCTCGAGCGTGGCGGACACATCCCACGTCGGGCTCGACATCGGCATTCGCACCGGCGGCGCGTTCCTCGTCGGCGCCGCCTGCTCGATGGCCTGCGGCATCATCGGCATGCTCGTCAGCGTCAAGGCGAACGTGCGAGTCGCATCGGCCGCCCGCCGCAGCCTCGTGGAGGCCGTCCAGGTCGCCATGCGCGGCGGCGCCGTTTCCGGCTTCCTCGTCGTCGCTCTGTCGCTGCTCGGCGTCTGGACCATCTTCGCCGTCAACGGCGGCCTGAACGGTGGTAATAGCACCCACGACGCGCCGTTCCTGATCGTCGGCTACGGCTTTGGCGCCAGCTTCGTGGCCCTCTTCGCCCAGCTCGGCGGTGGTATCTACACCAAGGCCGCCGACGTGGGTTCCGACCTCGTCGGCAAGGTCGAAGCCGGCATCCCCGAGGACGACCCCCGCAACGCGGGCGTCATCGCCGACCTCGTGGGCGACAACGTCGGCGACTGCGCCGGCCGCGGCGCCGACCTGTTCGAGTCGACGGCCGCCGAGAACATCGGCGCCATGATCCTCGGCGTTGCGATGTACACGCTGGCTCTCAACGCGGGCTGGCAGAACCCGACCGCCTGGATCTTCTTCCCGCTCGTCGTTCGAGCCTTCGGTCTCGTCTCCACGATCGTCGCGATGTTCTTCGTTCGCGGTAAGGAAGACCGAGAACCCGATGAACATCCTCAACCGCGGCTACTGGGTCACGACTCTGCTCAGCGCCGCGGCGCTGGCTCTGCGTCACCAACGTGATGATGAACACGGGCACGCACGCCGGCGCCAGCGGCATCCCAACCTGGGTCTTCTTCTTCGGCTGCGGCGTGGTCGGCCTGGCCACCAGCATCGCCTTCGTCTACATCACCCAGTACTACACCGCCGGCAGCTTCCGACCTGTTCGGGAGATCGCCGAGGCCTCCAAGACCGGCCCCGCGACCAACATCATCAGCGGCATGGCGGTCGGCTTCGAGACCACGCTCGTGACCGCGCTCACCATCGGCATCGCCCTTCTCGCCAGCAACTGGCTCGGCTCACAGGCCGGCCTGGTCGACGCCACCGGCAAGAACATCGGCGGCATCTTCGGCACCGCCGTCGCGACCATGGGCATGCTCATGACGACCGCCTACGTCCTGGCGATGGACACCTTCGGCCCGATCACCGACAACGCCGGCGGCATCGCCGAGTTCAGCCGCGCCGAGGCAGGCGCCCGGGACATCACCGACCGCCTCGACGCTGTCGGCAACACGACCAAGGCTCTGACCAAGGGCTACGCCATCGCGTCTGCCTCCCTGGCCGCCTTCCTCCTCTTCTCCGCCTACATCGACAAGGTCAACCTGATCCTGGGCAACCAGATCAAGGCCGGCGTTCCCAACGTCCACCTCATGACCTCGGTCAACCTGGCCGACGTCAACGTCTTCGTCGCGGCCCTCATCGCCGCGATGCTCGTCTACTTCTTCAGCTCTCTGGCCATCCGGGCAGTCGGCACGACCGCTCAGGCGATCATCGTCGAAGTCCGGCGCCAGTTCCGCGAGATCCCCGGGATCATGGACTACACCGGCCGGCCGGACTACGCCCGCGTCGTCGACATCACGACCCGAGCCGCCCTCCGCGAGATGATGCTCCCGGGCGTCGTCGCGGTGGCCACGCCGATCGCCGTCGGCCTCCTCCTCGGCTATCAGGCCGTGGCGGGCATGCTGATGGTCGGCACAATCGCCGGCGTCCTGCTCGCCACCGTCCTCAACAACGGCGGCGGCGCCTGGGACAACGCCAAGAAGTACATCGAGTCGGGCCATCTGGTCGACGAGAACGGCGAACGTGCTCGGCAAGAAGATCGTCGCTCACGCTGCGGCGGTCGTCGGCGACACCGTCGGCGATCCCTTCAAGGACACCGCCGGTCCTTCCCTTCACGTTCTGGTGAAGCTGCTGGCCACGATCACGCTGGTGATGGCCCCGCTCTTCATCCGCTAACCCCAGAAACTCGCGCAGCACGGGCCGACGGTCTCCGACCGCCGGCCCGTCCGCATTCCGGGCCCGGCACGGCCCGGCCAGCAAGGAGACGCCAGGTGGACACGTCAATCCAGGCGCTCGTCCTGGGGATCGTCCAGGGTTTGACCGAATTCCTGCCGATCTCCAGCTCCGGGCACCTGATCCTTGTCCCGTGGTTCTTCGGCTGGAAAGATCCTTTCATCAACTCGCTGGCCTTCAGCGTCATGCTCCACATGGGCACGCTGCTGGCCCTCCTCGTCTATTTCTGGCGCGACTGGCTCACCCTAATTCCGGCCGGCCTGGCATCGATCCGCGACCGCTCTCTGGCGGGGGATCCGGACCGCAGGATGGCCTGGCTCATCGTCGTGGCCACGATCCCCGCGGTGATCGTCGGCGCCGCTGCTCAACGACACGATCGAAAACGCCGTCCGCGAGCCGGCGCCGGTCGCCCTCATGCTGTGCGTCGGCGCCGCGATGCTTTGGCTCGCCGAGCGTTGGGGCAGCAAGCTCCGCGACATGGGTTCGCTGACGTTCGTCGGGGCTTTCGGGATCGGCGTCGCTCAGGTGCTGGCACTGGTGCCGGGCATCAGCCGCTCCGGAGTGAGCATCGCCGCGGGACTGTTCGAGGGCCTCAATCGCGAGGCCGCGGCGCGCTTCAGCTTCCTCATGGCGACTCCAGTGGTGGCGGGAGCGGGAGTGTTCGAGGCGTTGAAGCTCGTGAAGTCGACCGACGTGAAGCCCGACACCCACCTCATCGTCATCGGCTTTCTCGCGGCAGCCATCTCCGGGCTGATCGCCATCCGCTTCATGCTCGAATTCTTGCGCCGCCAGTCGGTCAACAGCTTCGTGCTGTACCGAGTGGCGCTCGCGATCGCCGTCTTCGTGGTACTGCTCTCGCCGCACGGCGCATAGGGGGTCGCTCGCATGGAGGTCATGAAGCAACTCCGACAGCGAGCGATTCGCGACCTTCTCGCGCAGCGCCCCGATTCGGACCCAACAGGAACTGGCGGGGGCGTTGCGGGATCGCGGGTTCCGGGCCACCCAGGCAACGATCAGCCGCGACGTCGCCGAGCTCGGCCTGATCAAGTCGAACCGCGAGGGCGTCCAGACATACAGCATTCCCGCCAAGCTCACGGAGGCCGAGAGCACCGGCGAGGAGCGGCTGCGAGCCCTGATGCGCGATCTGCCCGTCGACGTCCGCGAGGCCGGGCTGATGCTCGTCCTCAAGACCCTGCCCGGCTCGGCCCACGCCATTGCGGCGGCGCTTGATCGCACGCGCTGGAACGAGGTCGTGGGCAGTATTGCCGGCGACGACACGGTCTTCGTCGTCTTCGCCGACCGGGTCTCGCTTCAGCGAATCCGCGGTCGCCTGATCCAGCTGGGTCGCTAGGGGAGCGGGGCCGGTTACACGCGAGGCGCGGCCGAGCCATTCCCTTACGAGGTCGGCGGCTCTCCCCAGCGGCTCGGGCAAATCGCCCGGTAGTCGCAACGAGCACAACGGCGGTATTCGGGGTTCGCGGCGAAATCCCCGGAACGGATCCGCGCTGCGACCGCCAGCAGGTGGTCCCGGAAGGCGTCGAGCTGCTCGTCGGTGCGGGTAGTCGAGAGGGCGAGGTCCAATTCGGCGAAGTACAGCGTCAGGCGTGACGGGGCCGGCAGCGGCTTGCCGCTCACCGGATCGGCCACGCCTCCGGACCGCAGGGCCAGTGCGTAGGCCGAGAGCTGCTCATCCTCGTCCACTTCGCGCTGACTCTTCGTCCGGCCGGTCTTGTAGTCGATGACCTCGATCGACCCGTCCGGGTGGCGATCGATCCTGTCGATGACGCCCTTGAAGTGTATCGGTGCGCCGCCGTCCCCCGGATCGAGCGCGAGCATGAACGGCTGCTCGAACAGCAACGCCTCCGCCGGCCGGCTCAGCTCGCGCTCGTAGAAGCGGCGAAGGACCGGCTCCGACCTTGCACGGTAGTGGGCGGCTGCCTGCGAATCTGGCAAACGCCGTCGGCTCCCAGACCTGTTCAAAGCCAGCCGTGAGAGCTTCGAAACCGGGATCCGGCAAGCCGGCCGCCCTGGCTTCGCGTCGCGCCACGGTGAACGCCTCGAAGGCGCCGTGAATCGCCGATCCGAACTCGAAGTAGCCCTTGCGGTCCTCACTCGGGATGTGGAACAGGTTCGCCAGCGAGTAGGCGAGCGGGCATTCCTGGTACAGCCGGAATTGGGAGTGACTGAACGCGGCGGGCAGCACACCTTCCGATACGAGAGCCCGCCCGGCCGGCGAGTGCCGGCTCAGAACCCCGAGCGTGAGCGGATCGATGCCACGGCGCCGGTCCTCCGAAGCCTGCCCGGCAGCCTCGCGGGCGACCGTGACGAGCTCCTCGATCAGCACCGCGGTGGCCGAGGTGTCGGCGTCGCCCGACATTTCGAGGGCGCCGATCAGCTCGACCGCACGGCGGCGGAGCAGGTAGCGCCGCTGATATACCGCCGGAACCGGCATCAGACGCTCCAGCGAGCGCGTAGCCGAGGCGACCGCCTGGCCGGCCGACCGAACCGGCATCCCGTCAGCCGAAGCATCAACCTCGGTCTCACGGCGCGTCACGCGAACTCCGGCTGCCGGATTCGCCGGACCCGGATTGGGCTCGATGCCGGCGAATTCGGCGCCTTCAGTCACGCCGGCGGCCTCGGCCACGAACCGGCTCGGCGTCGCCCGAACCGTCGGGTTCTCGATCGTCGTGAGTATCAGCTGCCGCCGCGCCCGGGTCATGGCCACGAAGCAAAGCCGGCGCTCCTCGGATGTGGCGAACTCGTCGGGCGGCTTCTGCTTGAGCAGCTCCAGCGGAATGACCAGGTCGTCTTCGCGGGTGTCGGGGAACTGGCCCTCGACCAGGCGCGGGACGACCACGACCTCGTACTCGAGGCCCTTGGCCTGGTAGATGGTCATGAGCTGGACGCCGTCGACGTCCACGGCGCGACCGGTCTCAGCCTCGATGTCGCCGCCGGCCTCCTGGTACATATCGAGGTAGGAGACGAAGTCGAGCAGACTGCCGCGCGGGTTCTCCGCCTGCCAGGCGGAAACGAAGCGCATGACCTTCGCGATAGCGAGCAGATTGCGCTGGGCTTCGAGTGTCTCGGCGGCGATGAGGTCGTGGAGCACCTTCGTCCGGGTCAGATATTCCTGCAGGAGCGTGAATGGGCCCTCGCGCGGACCCCTGGGAATAAGCTCGTCGAGGCATCCGAAGAGTCGATCCAGCTTGACCAGCAGCATCGTCCCGGCCGCGTCGGGCGTCGGCTCCGTCCCTATTTGCCCATCGGCCGAATCCAGGGTCGGGCGACGATCACGCCGGATTTCCGAGGCCATTTCCAGGATCGGCCGGTCGTCCCAGGCCGCGGCGCGGCTGATGCGCAGGATCTCGGCCGCGTCGAAGCGCCACGGCCCCGCGGTCATGAGGCGGGTGAAGCTCACCGAATCCGTCGGATCGGCGATGACGCGCAGCGCCGCTTCCACGTCGCGAACCTCGGGCTCGGCGAACAGGCCCGCTCCGCCGACCAGTGCAAATGGAATGTCATGCGCGCGAAGCCGCTCGACGATGCCCAACCGGTGCCGGTGCCTCCGGTACAGCACGGCAACGTCGCTCCAGCGCTTGGGCCGCTCGCCGCCCCTTCGGTCCGGCAGTTGCTCCGGCAGCGCCTCGAACGCGTGGCGGATGCGCTCGACCGCGGCGTCCGCTTCGTCCGCTTCGTCTCTGGCGTAGACGATCTCGACTGCGGGTCCCGCCGCGCCGATCCCGATCAGCCGCCGGCCTGCCTTGAGCCGCGCCGGGTTCCGCTCGATCACGCGCTCGGCAGCGGCGAGGATGTTCGCAGTCGAACGGCGATTCTCGAGGAGGGGCCGGCTCGCGACGCTTTGTGCCGGCCGGTCGCGGGCCCAGTCGGGCGGGTGCCCGAAACGCTCCTCGAACTGCCGGAAGGCGGCGTAGCTGGCACCGCGGAACCTGTAGATCGACTGGTCGTCATCGCCGACCACGACCACGTTGTCGGGTTTGTCCGGGCCCCGGCCAATCAACTCCAGGAGCTGTATCTGGGCCATATTCGCGTCCTGGAACTCGTCCACCAGCACGTGGCGGAACTGGCGTTGGTATCGGAGCAGGACGTCGGGCCGGTCGCGGAGCAGCTCGATGGCGCGGAGTTGCAGCTCGCCGAAGTCGAGCAGCCCGCGCTCGCGGAGGGTCCGTTGGTACAGCTCGTAGACCTCGGCCTGTTCACTCAAGCGCAGGATTTCGAACGCGGCCGCGTCACGCAGGTACGTCTCGCGCAGGCCTTCGGCCAGGTCGCAGCACTCCGGGGAGAGGCGGTTCCAGCCAACGGCGTAGTTGATTCCCGAGGCGTCCCGACGCGCCACGCGATCGGCCCGGGCTTCTCCCGCTTCGCGCGACCGGCGCAGCTCCGCCCGAACCTCGGAGATCGGCGCCAGTTCGTTGCCGGCGCGCCGGTTTTCGATGGCGGCCAGGGCCCGCTCCCAATCGCCGAATTCGGCAACGTAGGCCTGCCGCTTTCGTTCGACGAACGCCCCGAACTCGGCCGGCGTCACGAGCTCGTCCTTGGCCCTCCCGATCATCTCTGAAAAGCGGCGCAGGGCAGGACCCGGGTTGATGCCCAGGTCGTGGTAGAGGAAGTGGCTCATGGCCGGCCGCAACTCGAGCAGGAGCAGCTGCTGGCCGATCTGATCGAGGACGTGCCGGCCGTCGCCCAGCCCGAACTCGGGGCCGTGAGCCGCGAGCAGCCTGTTCCCAAAACTGTGGAAGTTGTGCACCCACAGCCTGGCGGCCCGCTCGAGCCCGATGGTTTGCTCGAGCCTGCGAGTCAGCTCCGCGGCCGCGCGGACGTTGTAAGTCAGAACGAGTACGTTCTCGGGCTGAAGCTCCGGGTCGCGTTCGAGCAGGTACCGAACCCGCTCGACCACCACCGTGGTCTTGCCGGTGCCCGCCCCCGCCAGGACCATCAGCGGCCCGTGGCCCCATTCCACGGCAGTGCGCTGCTCGGTAGTGAGCCACTCGCGATCGGGCCGTGAAGTCATGCCTGCCATACCTGGAATGATGCCTGCCGCCGTGCCACCTTGTATGTCACCGGAGCGGCGCAGAGGGGACGCGGCGCCGACGGACGCGGCGCCCCACGTCCCGCGGACGCAGACCGGCCCCGCGTCCCGGGGAGGAGGAGGGAGGATCCGGGAGGCGGGGCCGGTGTCGTTGCTTATTGGGGCAACTATGCTCGAGCGAGTTCGGAGCAGCCAGCATTCATAGGTCCTGCCGTCGTGGGACCTGCGTTCTGCATCGGTCTGAGGACCCGAACTCCGATCCGCATCCGAGGACGTACGACTGTCGCTTTGACATGGGGCAGGGCGACGGATAGGATACGCGCCGGCCGAACTTCAGGACGCCTGCGGAATATGGCGCCTGGAGTTCGTTTCCTTAACCCTGGACCCCGATACTACGGGAGCCGCTCTGCGGTGAACAACAAGACGCAGTACATATCCGAAGATGGCCTAACGAAGCTCCGAGTCGAGCTCGAAGAACTCGTCAACGCCCGCCGGCTGGAGATCGCTCAGCGAATCCACGATGCCAAGGAGCACGGCGACCTGGCCGAGAACGCCGAATACGAGGACGCCAAGAACGAGCAGGCATTCGTCGAGGGCCAGATCCAGCGACTCGAGTCTCTGATCAAGAACGCGACGATCATCGATAGCACTCACGGCACGGACCACGTCCAGATCGGCTCCACCGTGAAGGTCCAGGGCACCGAGGGTGCCGAGCAGTTCACGATCGTCGGGTCTACGGAGGCCAATCCGCGCGACGGCAAGATATCCAACGAGTCGCCGGTCGGCCGCTCGCTGCTGGGCAAGCACAAGGGCGAGTCCGTCGTCGTGCACGTTCCGGCCGGCGATTTCACGTACAAGATCGTCGAAATCAGCTAGCCGTCCCGCCGCCGTGTACTGGGCCGACGAAATTGCCACCCAGGTCGCGGGTCCGCAGGTAGTCAACGACTCGAAATCGCCTTCCGGTACGGTTCACGTCGGCAGCCTCCGCGGCGTAGTGCTGCACGACGCGATCTACCGTGCCCTTCGCCAGGCCGGCCACGCGGCGACGTTCCTGTACGGCGTCGACGACATGGACGCCATGGATTCGCAGGCCCTGCTGACCCCGGACGCGGTGGATCGTTACATGGGCGTGCCGCTGTCGCGCGTCCCGGCTCCCGAGGGCAGTGCCGCGACCAGCTACGCACGCCATTTCGTCGGCGAGATCTTCTTCCGGACCTTCGAGCCGCTCGGCATCAAACCCGAGTTCTACTGGGTCAGCGAACTGTACGGCGCCGGCCAAATGGACTCGTACGTCACGCTCGCGCTCGATCGGGCCGACCGTGTTCGCTCGATCTATCAGCGGGTCAGCCACGTCGAGCGTTCGGCCGCCTGGCTGCCGATCCAGGTCATCTGCGAAAACTGCGGCCGGATAGGTACGACCTATGCCACCGATTGGGACGGCGAGACGGTTGCGTACGTCTGCAAGCCCGACATGGTGACGTGGGCCCGAGGTTGCGGCCACGAAGGGCGAGTCTCGCCACTCGGCGGCCGGGCCAAGCTGCCCTGGAACCTGGAGTGGGCGGCCAAATGGGGCCTGTTCGGCGTCACCATCGAGGGCTGTGGCAAGGATCTGGCAACCGCCGGAGGCTCGCGCGACCGCTCCGACGCAATCAGCCGCGAAGTCTTCGAGGTCGAACCGCCGCGCAACGTGGCCTACGAGTTCCTCAACGTCGGCGGCAAGAAGATGTCCACATCGCGCGGCCAGGGTGTCGCGGCCCACACGATTGCCGAGGTCCTGCCGCCGGAGCAACTCCGCTTCCTCTTCCTGCGGCCGCGCCCCAGCCAGGTGATCGATTTCGATCCGGAGGGCGACACGATCCCGCGCCTCTTCGACGAGTTCGACCGCATCGCCGCCGCGACTGCCGGCCGCGAGGTCAAGGGCGAGCTGCCGGCCGACCACGAGCGACTGTTCGGCTACTCGCTGGTCGCGCCCGCGCCGAACGTTGAGGCTGCCGCAGCGGCGTTCAGGCCCGCGTTTGCCCACCTGGCCCTGCTGCTGCAGATCCCGGGCGTCGATATTGAAGAACGGATGACGGCCGAGAAAGGTTCGCCCCTGACCGAGCTCGAGCAGTCGGTGCTGGCCCAACGCGTCGCCTCGGCTCGGGCCTGGTTGGACTCCTATGCCCCCGAACGTGCCCGCCTGGCCGTGCAGCATGATGCCGTCCCGCCCGCGGTCGCCGACCTAGCCGCGGAACAGCGCTCCTACCTCGCCGCGCTCGCCGTGGCCGCGGAAGGGGAAGGGCCGCGATCGGGCGACGCGTGGCAGACCCTCATATTCCGCGTGGCCTCCGAATCGGGACTCGCTCCCGGCCGCGCCTTCGGGGCGCTGTACGCGGCATTCCTGGGTCGCACCAACGGCCCGCGCGCCGGCTGGCTGCTGGCCAGCCTCGAGCCGGCCTTCGTTTTGGCGCGTTTGCGAGCTGCCGCAGGGTAGGGGAGCCGATGGCGCCGCTGCTTGCCGAATTCCCGCCAGAGCGGCCGTAGGCAACCCACGGCTGGCCACACCGCCGGTCCGACGACCTTCCTCAAGGTCGTCGAGCGTGCTCCACGAGCACCGGACGGAGCTGAGACCCCGCGGCCGCTGCCGGTGCCCATCAAGCTTCCATAAGCTCGGATTGGCGGGAAATCGGCAAGTCCGGGAAAGCGGTGCCGCTGCGTGGCGTCGGTCAGCTCTTGCCTGACGAACATCACCACGACAACGGGTAAGGTCTCGCTTCGGCTCGACTCTCTTCGGTGGGCCGAATCGACGCTCAAGAACCTTCGGTCGTGCTCTGCAGCACCCTTCGGACCAGACTCCGGACGCTCCGGACGGGTTCAGTGAGCCCAGGTTGATCAATTTCGTTCTCGTTTGCATTAGGAAGAAGCGGGCGAAGTTGACCGGCCCGACGACGGTCGGCGCAGACTAGGAACCGAGGGTTGCGGCGGCAGTAAACAATCCAGGCTTCGCCGCATACCAGAAAAGCGTGGAAGCCATTTCCTCGACGTCCGACGCCTTGGTCGATTTCGACGCGGCCTACGCCCGGCTCTTCGACGAGCTGTGCGCGCTGTGCCGTGCGTTGGGCGCGCCGGATGATGCGGAGGATGTGGCGCAGGAAGCGCTGCTGTACGGCCGCGCGCACCTGCGCGACCTGCGCGACGAGCGGAATCTCAGGCCGTGGTTGCGCCGGATCGCGGCCCGCGGGGCTGCGCAGGCGCGCCGGCGCCGACTACCCAGCCTCGACGGAACCGAGCCGAGCTACGTCCCCGTCGACCCGGAGGCGAACATCGACTGCGCGGCGGCCGTAGCAAGGCTGCCCGAGCGCGAGCAATTCGCGATAGCGCTGGTCTACGGACTCGGCTACCCGCAGGAGGAAGCGGCCCAGGTGCTCGGCATTGCCCGAGGGACAGTGGCCGCAAGTCTCTGGAAAGCCCGCCGGAAGCTCGCACGTGAGCTCGCCCCAGCGTCGGGCAAGGAGTTGGAACGATGAGGATCGTCGGACTTCGGGCCCCCCATGTGAACGAGCGACGCCTTGCCGAGGCGGCCGAGGTCGGCGCTCCGGCGGGATTGACCGAAGCGGAGCAGCGGCACCTGACGGCGTGCAAACGATGCCGCCGCCTCTTCGAGGGGCACAGTCAGGTCGCTCGCCTATTCGCCGCCCAGTGGCAGCGGGTGGACACGCTTCGGGCGCCCCTGCCCGCATGGCGGCGGCACAGGGTGATGCGGTGGGCTCAGCTCGCGGCGGCCTTCGCCATTGCGGTGGCGCTGACCGCGGTGCTGCTCAACTGGCGCCAGGGCGTCACTCCGGTAGGTCCCGCCGGCACGCCAACGTCTTCTGCCAGCACTTCGCCGACCGGCGTGCCAACCGCGTCGTCAAGGCTGAGCTCGCCGTTCCCTACGGAAACCAAGTATCCGATCGAGTCCCCCAACTCGACCCCTTCGAGCGCTGCGATCGTGCTCGATATACCCGCAGCGCTGCGGACCGACGTTCCGTTGCCAGCCGGCGCACAGGTCGACACGGGCGTCCTGGTGGCGGACGGCGACTGGCTGGTCATGGGCATCTACTACCCGTACCCTTCGACCATCGAAGCCTTGTACGCCGCAAACCTGCACACAGGTGCGCTGCGCAAGATACTCGACTCGATCCCGCAGGACGTCTCGGTCGCGGGCTCACAGGCGGCGTGGGTTGATGAAACCTGCCACGAGTCGATGCCGTCGCCCCTCCCGACCGAGCAGGCGCACATTCCGCCGCTAGTCAACTGCGGCAGCTGGCGGGTGATCCTGGCCGATCTCGACACCGGAGCCAGCCGAGTGGTTGCCCAGGGAAGCAATCCGCCCGTCGTCAATGACCTCCTTTCGGAGGGAGGGGACCCGCCGCATCCGGTCGTGCCTGCGGCCGCTCTGGGCGACGGCGTACTCGCCTACACGACGGGTGACCTCACCCATGGCATCAAGCTCAACCTGTTGACGCTCTCGTCTGGCGCCATGCGAACGATCGCGGTCGCGGCCCCAATTGCAGAGATGAAGTGGGCGGGCCAGGACCTCGCATGGGTGGAGGACTCGGATCTTCAACCGGCTGGGGGCCTGGGCGGCTCGCCCTACCCGTGGTATTCGGGGTCTCACCTCATGCTGCTGTCCCAGGGTGCCTCCGCTGCTCGCCAGATCGCCGATGGCGCCTACTTCCTGGACGCGGACACGGGCGAGATCGCCTGGGACGTAGGCGGCTGCGATACGGGGACCGCGTCAGCTCCGGGCTGGGTGCCCGTGGATACCCATTACGACTACGCCTGCTCGCTGTTCGTCTCGGACGGCTGGCTCGGCTGGACGGTGGAGTACCCAAACGCGAACTTCCTGCTCCTCGGACCCTCGGCTTCCGAGCCCGTCGGGATCCTGGACGGCGTTGCGCTCACCGGCGGTTGGCTCGTCCTTGGTCCGCAACCGGCCTACCAACGGGGGACCACCTTGATCCCGACGAAGTTGCAGGTCGTCCGGGTTTCCGGCCTGCCTTAACCTTTCGCCGCCGTCCTTCGCCCTGCGTGGAGGCGCGCCCGGCTAAACTCAGTGGCAATGCCTCTGTTCCGCCGCGAGCGGACCGGCGCAAGACGCAACGGGAGTAGCGACGCATGAGCATCGGGCTGGCAAGGCTGCGCGAGGAGCCGGATCGCATCCGTCAGGGCGCGATCGACAAGGGCGAGGACCCGTCCATCGTGGATCAGGCCCTCGTGCTCGAAGGCAGGCGCCGCGAGCTGCTCCAGGATTCCGACCGCCTCAAGGCCGAACGCAACGCCGCGTCCAGGCAGATCGGCGATGCCATCCACGGCGGCGCCGCCCCCAACGGGCCGGAAGTGGCCGAGCTCCGCGCCGCCTCCACCCGGGCCGGCGAGCAAATCACGACCATGGACGCCGACCTCGCCGCCACCGAAGCCGCACTCGAGGACCTGCTCCTTCGCATTCCCAACCCCGCCGACCCGGACGTGCCGATCGGCGACGAGTCGGCCAACCAGGTCGTCAGAACCTGGGGCGAGGTCCTCCCCAGGGAAGAAGCGCTTCCCAGCGGCGCGATATGGAACCGCCGCCCCCACTGGGAAGTGGCCGAGTCCCTCCACATGTTCGACCTGGCGCGGGGCGCCAAAATCACCGGCTCCGGCTTCCCGGTCTACACGGGCCAGGGCTCGAGGCTCCAGCGCGCGCTGATCGATTTCATGCTCGACGTCCACACGGCGGAGCACGGGATGATCGAGGTCTGGCCGCCCGCGCTCGTCAATGCCGCCTCCGCGCGCGGCACGGGCCAGATCCCGGACAAGGAAGACCTGATGTACGTCGCCACGCGCGACGAGCTCTACCTCGTGCCCACCGCCGAGGTGCCGGTCACGAACCTCCATCGAGACGAGATCTTCGAGGCCGCGGACCTTCCCCTCCGCTACGCCGCCTACTCGCCGTGCTTCCGCCGCGAGGCGGGCGCCGCCGGCAAGGACACCCGCGGCATCCTCCGCGTCCACCAGTTCGACAAGGTCGAGATGGTCTTCTTCGAAAAGCCGGAGGATTCGGCGGAGGCGCTCGAATGGCTGGTCGGGCGGGCGGAGGTCATCCTCCAGCGGCTCGGCCTGGCATATCGGGTCCTGTTAATGGCGACTGGCGACATGGGCTTCGTTCAGGCCAAGAAGTTCGACCTCGAGGTATGGGCGCCCGGCGTCGAGCGCTGGCTCGAGGTCAGCTCGTGTTCGAACTTCCGCGACTACCAGGCCCGCCGGATGGCGATCCGGTACAGGCCGGAACCCGGCGCGAAGCCGGAGCTGGTCCACACGCTCAACGGCTCCGGTCTCGCCCTGGCTCGAACCGTGGCCGCGATCATCGAGACTTACCAGCTCCCCGACGGCACGCTCCTGATCCCGGAAGCCCTCCAGCCATATATGCACACGGACAGAGTCGGCGCATAGCCGGGCCTGTATATTCCGCGCAGACGCCAACCGGCCGCCAGGCCCCGATAGGGAGATGATCGGGACCAGGTTTCGTAGGGTTTCTGCTTGCCCCCGCGACGTCCAGTCCAGTTCCCGCGTCGGCGCCCGACCTTCATTTGCATATGCCGTAACTGGGCGACCCGGGCACGTTGCATGGCTGCCGGTAGCGCCGCACAAGGTCGGGCTATCCGGCCTCATTCGAGTGGGAGAGGTGTTCAGCCATGCGACGAATTCTCGGTCTGTCTCTGGTGCTGGTCGTCTTCGCCGCGGCATGCGGTTCGAGTGGCGCGAGCACCGCGCCGACTACCGCTGACGGATCCCCGTCCGGGGCCACTCAGACCGCCGCCGACACGGGCAACGGCAGCAACAACGGCACCGGCTGCGGCTCGGGCAAGTACCTTACCTACACGACCACGACGTTCTGCGGCTCCGCCAAAGCCAGCGTCAAAGTGGACTCCACGACATTCGAATTGACCCAGGGGATGTGTGTCGACGATCCCAGCATCGGCTTTGCCGTGAGTGTCGGAACCACGGTCATCGGAGGGGCCAACCTGCCTACCGACGCACCGAACTATTTCGGCGTGGTCCAGCAGCCCGGCGAGCAGGCCATGGCGACCGGGCTTCTGGGCGGCCAGGGATTTGTCGTCATGGACGGCGGCGGTTCCGGTACAGTCAAGATTGCCGCGGACAAGAAGAGCGGCAGCGTGAGCGGCACCGATCTGGGCGGCAAGACCGTCGTCGCCACGTTTACCTGCTGAGTCGGCCCGGTCGGGGTCGCGAGGCTGGAGGGATATCGACGTGAAGCCAACGGCGCAACCCGGCTCGTTCGACGACCTCGACATCAGGATCGGGCGCGTGGTGTCGGCCCAGGAGGCGAGAACTCGCAAGCCGACCTACCGCATGGTCATCGATTTCGGAGCCGAGCTCGGAACGAAGGTCTCGTGCGGCGCATACCGCAATTACGCCGCCGACGATCTGGTAGGGCGCCTGGTGGTCGCGGTCGTGAACCTCGGCACCAAGCAGATGGGTCCCGAAATGTCGGAAGTGCTGGTGCTGGGCGTGACCAAACCCGACGGTGGCACGACCGCTCTGGAACCCGAGTCGGAGGTTTCGCTCGGCTCCGCGGTGTCCTAGAACCGTCGAATGCGACGCTCGGCGCACCAGGTGGATTCAGAAACCCCCGGCGACCTACCCGGATGGGGCTCGAGTAACATCGCGCCACCGAATTTGGCGAAGCCGAACTCCGACGAACCGGGACAAAAGCCTGAACGAGGGCCTCGTAACCAAACGGCAACCTTCTCGGAGGCTGCACACAATCCTGATCTGCAGAAGTCCCCTTGCGTGGAGTCGGCGGTTGGGTAACCTACGTCGCAAGGCTTGGGCTGGCGTTCCCATATCCGAGTCTGCCGGCGGTGGCGCCTCATTTGCCAGTGGAGGAAATCTGGCTCCTGGGCAACCGGGTCGGCTCCTTGTCGTATGGAAGTGAGTGGAGGATGGGCCATATGAAGCCCAAAGCGCTCGTGATCGTGGCCGTGGTCGCGCTGGTGGGGTCCGCTTGTAGCTCGGCTACAAGCAGCCCGACAGGCTCCGGCGGGTCGGCGGCCAACAAAGTAGTAACCCTCGGCGTGGATCTGCCCCTCTCGGGCGCCGAAACGCCGAACGGCCAGCCCACGCTCGACGGCGTGAAGCTAGCCGTCAAAGAGAATCCGGTTCCGGGCTACACGATCAACGTCGAGGCCAAGGACGACGCCCTCAACGGTAAGCACGATCCCCAGACGGGCGCGACCAACATTGGCCAGCTCGTGACGGACTCCTCCGTCTTCGCAGTCGTCGGCCCGTTCAACTCGAACGTCGCCCAGGCTGAGATCCCGGTCTCCAACGCCGCGGGCCTGATCCAGTGCAGCCCCGCCAACACCAACCCGGCTCTGACCAAGGGCGCCGCGGCCGCCGCGCTTCGGGCCACCAACCCGAACCAAGATCGCGTACGTTCGCGTCGCCACCACAGACGACATCCAGGGCCAGGCCGGTGCAGACATCGCCTACACCGTTGCCGGTGCCAAGACCGCATACGTCGTCGATGACACCGAGACCTACGGCAAGGGTCTCGCCGACCAGTTCGTGACCTCGTTCACGGCTCTCGGCGGAACCATCGTCGGTCGCGATGGCGTGGGCGCCAGCGGCCAGTCCGACTTCACCGCGCTTCTCACGGCTGCCAAGGCCAAGAACCCGCAATTCGTTTACTTCGGCGGCGTGACCGCCACGGGCGGCGGACTGCTGCGCAAGCAGATGGTCCAGAACGGCATGGGCAGCATCCCGTTCGGCGGCGGTGACGGCATCAGCGACGGCTCGGCCGCAACGGCCAGCTCGTTCCTGAACGTCGCGGGCCCCGACGGCGACCTCAACACCTACATGACCGTGGCGGCCATCCACGACATCCCGAACGCGGCCAAGTTCGCGGCCGACTACAAGGCCGCGTACGGCACCGAAGCCGGCGCCTACAGCGCCTCCGGCTATGCCTGCGCGCAGATCTTCCTGCAGGCGCTCGCCAAGGTCGGCAGCAGCCGTGAAGCGGTTCGCGCTTACGTGACGACCACCTCCAACAAGTTCGCGACCGTGCTCGGCGACATCTCGTTCGATGCGAACGGCGACACCAGCCAGCACATCATCAGCTACTACAAGTTCGACCCGACCACGAAGGACTGGAAGTACTTCGAGCAGAAGGACTTCACCACCGGAGTGACCACCACAGCCGCTCCGTAAGGGCCCGGTTCTCGAATCGATTTCAGGGGGCCGGAGCTTATACTCCGGCCCCCTCTCCCATCCGCCAGTTTCCCAAACCAGGCTGACCCAGGAGACTCCGTGGACGTCGGGATCGTCATCCAACAGACGCTCAACGCCCTGACCATCGGGGCCATGTATGCGCTGATCGCGCTCGGCTACACGATGGTCTACGGCATCATCGAGCTGATCAACTTCGCCCACGGCGATGTCTTCATGGTCGGCTCGTTCGTGACCCTGTGGTTGCTGACAACGATCGGAGTCCAGGGTTCGATCGACAACCCGGTCCAGCTCGTCATCTTGCTGATCGTGATGTTCGCCTTCGTCATGATCGTAATGGGCCTGGTGGGCGTCCTCATCGAGCGAGTCGCGTACCGGCCGTTACGGAACGCGCCACGACTGGCGCCGCTCATCACGGCTATCGGCGTGAGCTTCATCCTCCAAAACATCATTCAGGCGACGTACAGCACCGCCAACTTCAACATCCCCCAGGTCATCGATCCGGGAGCCAAAGTCACCTTCACCCCGCCCAGCTTCAATCTGGCCGGCGTGGCGGTGAAATCGTCGGCAGTGGACGCGACCGCGGTCCATATCTTCATCGTCGTTCTAGCGATCGCGATGATCGTGGCCCTGCAGATCTTCGTGCGCCGGACCAGGCTCGGCCGGGCCATGCGATCGACCGCAATCGACCGTGAGGCGGCTCAGCTGATGGGCGTCGACATCAACACCACGATCGCCCTCACCTTCTTCATCGGCTCGGCCCTGGCCGGTGCGGCCGGAGTGGCCTGGTCGCTCAACTACGGCCTGACGAAGTTCGACATCGGATTCCAGGCCGGTCTCAAGTCCTTTACGGCGGCGGTCCTGGGAGGGATCGGCAACACGACCGGCGCCGCGCTCGGTGGGTTCCTGATCGCGTTCATCGAGGTCTTCAGCTCACAGCTCGGCTATTCCCGCTGGAGCGAGGCAATCGTGTTCGGCATCCTCGTGCTGGTGCTCGTCTTCCGACCCACCGGCATCCTCGGTCAGCAACTGGCGGAACGAGCATGAACCCGTTGCGTGTACTCCTGTTCTGGCGTCCCGGTTCCTACCTGCGGCAGGGCTACGCGAACCTGCGGTTGCGCAGCCGGCCCATCACGTCCCCGACGGGCCGGTTCTTCGGTGCCCATCAGTCGCTGTCGGTCATCGTCGGCATGTCGATCGTGACCGCTCTGCTGCCCTTCATCATCCTGCTGCCGCCGTTCTCAGGCTTCAACAACCAGACCAGCTTCGTCGACGGCTTCGCTCAGGCCGGTGTCTGGGTGCTGCTCGCCGTCGGCCTGAACGTGGTCGTGGGCCTGGCCGGCCTGCTTGACCTCGGCTATGCCGCCTTCTTCGCAATCGGTGCCTACACGTATGCGTATGGGGCCTCGCCGTTTTCCCACAACGCCATCCCGTTCTGGCCGATGCTGCTCGTCGGTGCGGCCGTGGCGGCCATCTTCGGTCTGCTGCTGGGCGCTCCGACGCTGCGTTTGCGGGGCGACTACCTGGCCATCGTGACCCTGGGGTTCGGCGAGATCGTCCCGGTGGTCTTCAACAACTCGGACACCTACACCAACGGCACTAACGGCATCACCGCCCTGTCCCAGCCCTCGCTGCCGATCTACGGGAGCTTCGGCTTCGGCAACCCGGTGCCCTACTACATAACCGTGGCGGCGATCATCGCGATAGCCATGTGCCTGTTGTATCGGTTGCAGGATTCCAGGTTGGGGCGGGCCTGGATGGCGGTCCGCGAGGACGAGCTGGCCGCGTCCAGCATGGGCATCAACACCGTGACGACCAAGCTGCTGGCCTTCGCCATCGGCGCATCGACTTCCGGTCTCGCCGGCGTGTATCTGAGCTCCAAGCTGGCGATCGTTTCGCCGTCCCAGTTCGGGTTCACGGTCAGCTTCACCGTGCTGGCGATGGTCGTGCTCGGCGGCATGGGCAACATCTGGGGTGTCGCGGCTGGGGCGTTCGTCATCTACGAGATCCAGAGCCAGGGCCTGAAGCAGCTCAACGTTTTCTTCCAGAGCGTCAACCTGCCCGCGATACATCTCGGCTTCGTGAACATCGACCTCTCGACGATCAACTTCCTCGACTACCAGTACCTGCTCTACGGGCTCGCTCTCGTCGGGATGATGCTCTTGAGACCCGAGGGCCTGTTCCCGAGTCGCCGGCGGAGGGCCGAGCTGCACGACGTGGAAGACGCGGGCCTCTCGAACCAGGAGATCACCGTGGCATGAGCGACGAGACGGCACCCCCGGTTCTGCGCACCGTCGCCCTGACGAAGGCTTTCGGCGGACTCGTTGCCGTACGAAGCGTCGACTTCGAAGTCCGGCCGGGCTCGATAACCAGCCTCATCGGGCCCAACGGCGCGGGCAAGACCACGCTCTTCAACATAGTCGCCGGGCTCTATGAGCCGACGTCCGGGCAGGTCGAGTTCCTGGGCCAGCGGGTCATCGCTTCGCCTGAACGCGGCTGGCTGGAGCCGATCCTGTGGATCTTGCCGGCCTTCCTGGCCTGGGGCCTGACCTACCTCGCCGCGACTGCGGGCGCGGGCACGAACGCCCTCCAGATCCTGATCCTGATCGGCCTGGCTCTGCTCATCACGACCTTGATCACGGCCGTCATCCGACCGGCCTGGTACACCCGAATGCTCGTACGGCTGGGGATCTTCAAGAGCGCCCGTCCCAACGACATGGTCATCGCGGGCATCGGCAGGACGTTCCAGAACATCCGGCTCTTCGCCAACATGTCCGCCATGGAGAACGTCCTCGTCGGCATGCACGGCAAACTCCAGGCCAGCCCGCTCGACGCAGTGCTCCGAACCCGCAAGCAGGTTCGGGAGGAAGCTGCGTCCGCCGAGGAGGCGCGGCGCCTCCTGCGGTACGTGGGCCTGACTGGCCGTGACGACGAGCTCGCTCGGAACCTTCCGTACGGCGACCAGCGCCGGCTAGAGATCGCTCGGGCGCTGGCGACAAAGCCCAAGCTGCTGCTGCTCGATGAGCCCACGGCAGGCATGAACCCGTCCGAGACCGCTTCGATGATGGCGCTCTTCGGCCGGATCAGAACCGAGCTCGGCCTGCCCATCCTGCTGATCGAACACGACATGCGGGTGGTCATGGGAGTCAGTGACCGGGTTACGGTCCTCGACCACGGCGAGAAGATCGCCGAGGGCACACCGGCCGAGGTCAGGGCCAACAGCCGGGTCATCGAAGCCTATCTCGGGAAGGGTGCGGTCTGACACATGGCTCAAGCGAGTAGCAAGCCCCGCCCATCCCGCCCCGCCCGACCCGGGAGCCGTTCTCCTGTCGCTCCACGACGTCCATGCCGTCGTACGGCCGGATCGAGGCACTGCAGGGAATTTCCTCGAGGTCCGCCGCGGCGAGATCGTGGCCATGCTCGGCGGCAACGGCGCCGGCAAGTCGACTACCCTCAAGACGATCAGCGGCTTGATGCACCCCCGCTCCGGTTCGATCGAGTTCGACGGCCAGGACGTCATCGACGGTACCCGGCGCATCGCCTGGTGCGGCTCGGTATTGGTCACGCGCCGGAGGGAAGGCGCATCTTCGGCCGCATGACGGTCCTCGAGAACCTCCAGATGGGCGCCTACTCGCGAAGCGACAAGTCCGAGATGACCGCGGACTACGACCGCGTCTTCGGCCTCTTTCCACGCCTGCTCGAACGGAAGGGCCAGGCTGCCGGAACCCTGTCCGGCGGCGAGCAGCAGATGCTGGCGATCGGGCGGGCTCTGATGGCACGACCCAAGCTGCTCCTGCTCGATGAACCTTCGATGGGGCTGGCCCCCGATCTCGTTGAGCAGATCTTCGAGATCATCACGCGACATCAACTCGCAGGGCACGACGATCCTGCTCGTCGAGCAGAACGCGCTGATGGCCCTCCACGTCGCGAGTCGCGGATACATCCTCCAGACCGGCAAGATCGTCCTCGCCGACAGTTCCGAGGCGTTGGCAGCGAACGAAGACGTCAAGAAGGCGTATCTGGGCGCGTAGATCGGCCCCTCGCCGAGCCGAGCCGGCCCTCGCCGAGCCGAGCCGGCGCTAGCGAACCACGCGTCCCGAAGCGCCGCGTATGACCGCTTCCACCTCGTCTCGAGTGGCCATGCTCGCGTCGCCCGGCGTCGTCATCGCGAGCGCCCCGTGGGCGGCGCCCCACTCGACCGCTTCCGTCGGCGATAGTCCGGAGAGGAACGCATAAACGAGCCCCGAGGCAAACAAATCGCCGCCTCCGACGCGGTCCAGAACCTCGAGGCCGGGCCGCATCTTCGCCTGGTAGATCGACCCGCCCGCCCACAGGATCGCTCCCCAGTCGTTCCGAGACGCCGTATGGGCGGTTCGGAGGGTCGTCGCAACGACCCGCAGATTGGGATAGGCGGCAACGACTCGCTCGACCATCCGCGCGTAGCTTTCCGGGTCGAGCTCTGACAGGGACTCGCCGACACCCTCGACATCGAAGCCGAGAGCGGCGGTGAAGTCCTCTTCGTTGCCGAGCAGCACGTCGACCTGCGCCACCAGCTCGCGGTTGACTTCCTGCGCCCGAACCCTGCCTCCGATCGCCTGCCAGAGCGAGGGTCGGTAGTTGAGGTCATAGGAGACAACGCAGCCATGTCGCCTGGCCGCCCGCATTCCCTCCAGGGCGACCGCCGGTGTCGTGTCGGACAGCGCCGCGAAGATGCCGCCGGTATGGAACCAGCGGGCCTTCTCGGTTCCGAAGATCGTCGGCCAGGCCACGTCGCCCGCCCTGATTTGCGAAACGGCGGTGTGGCCGCGGTCCGAGCACCCCAGCGCGGACCGAATGCCGAAGCCGCGCTCCGTGAAGTTGAGTCCGTTGCGCGCCGTGCGGCCGACCCCGTCGAAGGGCCGCCATATGAGATGCGAGCGGTCGACGCCGCCGGCCAGGATGAGGTCCTCGACAAGTCGGCCGATCGGGTTGTCAACGAGGGCGGTGACGACGGCGGTCCGCATCCCGAATGTACGACTGAGGCCGCGGGCAACGTTGTATTCGCCGCCGCCTTCCCAGGTCCGGAACGTCCGAGCGCGACTGATGCGGTCCTCTCCGGGGTCGAGCCGCAGCATCACCTCGCCGAGCGCAACGCAGTCCCAGCGCGCGCCGTCGGCGGGCGCGATGTTCAGGATGGCCACGCCGCGCCTCCTTGCCCTGCTCTGATCCGCCGGACGATCCCGACCGCTGCGGCCGCACGGGCCGCTATCTCGTCGAACCGCCCCGCCGCGACATCAGCGCGGGGCGCAACCCAGCTTCCACCGCAGGCGAGGACGGATTCGATCGCCAGATAGCCGGGCAGACTCGCGGCCGTGATGCCGCCGGTCGGGTTCCAGGCCATCGTGGAGTACGGAGCGGCGAGCGCCCTGAGGTAGGGCAGGCCGCCGATCGGTTCTATGGGAAAGAGCTTCACCGCACGGATCCCGAGCGAGATGGCGGCCTCGACCTCGCTCGGGGTGCATACGCCGGGCATCATGGGAACTCCGAGCCGGCCCGCATATTCGACCACGGCACGGTTGAGGCCCGGTGCCACGAGCAGTCTGGCGCCGGCGTCGAACGCGACGTCGGCCTGCCGGGTCGAAGTCACCGTGCCGGCGATCAAGAACACGCCGGGCGCGTCGCGTGCGACCCGGCGCAAGGCTTCAGCGGCAGCCTCGGTCCGGAACGTGACCTCGACGATCGGCAGGCCGCCGGCTTCGAGTGCCTGGGCCAGGGCAACCGCACGCCCGGCGTCCTCGACCTCGACCACCGGCACCACGCCGGCGGCGCGGAGTCGATCGGCAAAGGTCACCGCTGCACCACCGGAGCCGGGCACGATGGCGGCCATTGCCGATTCCTCCAGTCTCGATGCGGAGCCGTCTCCTTTACGGAGCAGCCTCGGGCTAGCTCTTCTTTTCGAGGTGGCCTCCAAAGCCGAAACGCATTGCGGAGAGGACCTTGTCGCCGTAGTCGGCCTCTCCTCGAGAGGTGAAGCGCGAGTACAGCGCGGTCGTCAGAACGGGGGCCGGCGTGCTGACGTCGATCGCGGCGATGCTGGTCCAGCGGCCTTCGCCCGAGTCGGAGACCCGACCCGAGAAGTCAGCCAGATCCGGGCTTTCACGCAGGGCCTGGGCGGTGAGGTCGAGCAACCAGGATGCGATCACGCTTCCGCGGCGCCAGACCTCGGTCACGGCCGGCAGGTCGAGGTTGTACTGGTACATCTCCGGCTCTCGCAGCGGCGACGTTTCGGCGTCGATCTCGCGCTGGTTCAAACCCACACCGGCGTGGTGCAGGATGTTGAGGCCCTCGGCGTAAGCGGCCATGACGCCGTACTCGATGCCGTTGTGGACCATTTTGACGAAGTGGCCTGCGCCGACCGGGCCGCAGTGCAGGTAGCCCTGCTCGGCCTTGTCCGGCTCGCCTTCGCGGCCGGGCGTGCGCGGGGCCGACGCAACTCCCGGGGCCAGCGCCTTGAACAGAGGATCGAGGTGCGCGACGGCGGCGTCGGGTCCGCCGATCATCAGGCAGTAACCGCGCTCGAGGCCCCACACGCCACCGCTGGTGCCACAGTCGACGTAGCAGATCCCGGCCGGCTCGAGTTCCTTCGAGCGGCGGATGTCGTCGCGATAGTAGGAATTGCCGCCGTCGATGACGATGTCGTCGGCCGCCAGCAAAGGAATGAGTTGATCGAGCGTTGCGTCGACGGAGGCCGCCGGAACCATGAGCCACAGGATGCGCGGCTTTTCGAGCTTGGCGACGAGGTCTGCCAGCGAGCTGGCTCCGCCCGAAAGCGCGCCGTCGGCCACGAGTCCGTCGACGGTCGCCTTCGTCCGAGCGTATCCGAACACGGTATGGCCGTTTTGCAGCCAACGCCGCGAAATGTTGGCGCCCATTCGGCCGAGTCCGACGAGTCCGACTTGCATGAAACGATCCTCCTGATCTGATCTGGCTAGAGTCCGGTGCCGATCCGGCAAGTTCTGTGTTCGATTACCGGAGAGCCGCCATTGTCAACGCTGGATTCGGGCGGAGCCGCCCCGAGCGAAAGCCTGAACCTGTTCGAGCGTGACCATGGTCGTGTCGCCCGGCGTGGTTGTGAGCAGGGCACCGTGCGCCCAGCCAAGTCTGACGGCATCCTCGGCCGTGGCCCCGCTGAGCAGACCGTATATGAAACCCGAGGCGAAACCGTCTCCGCCGCCGACACGATCCAGAATATCCAGCTCGCAGGTTGGCGCCCGCACGGACCGACCGTCGATCCAGGCTACGGCGCTCCAGGTGTGGTGGTGGGTTGAATGGACTTCCCGGAGCGTCGTCGCCACGGCCTTCACCGAAGGGAACTTAGCTCTCACATCGTCGATCATGCCGAGGAAGACATCGGCGTCGAGCGAGGAGGTCGACTTCACTTCGGGGCCGCGGATGCCGAGGCTCTTCTGGAGGTCCTCCTCGTTTCCAAGCAGGACGTCGACGTTCGATACGATCTGGCCGATGATCGATTGCGCCCTGTCCGCGCCGCCCCAGATGCCCCAGAGCTTCTCCCGATAGTTGAGATCGAAGCTCGTGATGGCCCCGGCCTTCTTGGCGGCTTTCATCGCTTCGATGATGAGAGGGCCTGTGGTTTCCGAGAGCGACGCAAAGATCCCGCCCGAGTGGAACCAGCGAAGTCCATCGGAGAACAGGGCGTCCCAGTCGAAATCTCCGGGCGCGAGTCGCGCGGCGGCCTCGTTTGAGCGGTTGTAGAAGACCACCGGGGCTCTGACGCCGTAACCACGGTCGCTGAAGACGGTCGCCATGTTCGGTCCGGTTACGCCGTTGTGGGCGAAGCGTTTGTAGATGCCTCGAACGCCGACGGCTCGGACGCGTTCGGCGATGAGGTCCCCGATCGGATAGTCGACCATGGCCGACGCGATCGCCGTGTTCATACGGAAGCAGTCAGCCAGGTTGGCGGCCACGTTGAACTCGCCGCCGCTGACGTAAATGTTGCACTCGGTCGCCTTGCGGAATGGAACGATCCCGGGGTCGAGCCGGTGAACGAGCCCGCCCAGGGATACAAGGTCCAGAGCGCCTTCCCGGGGGATCATCAGTTGCGCCATGGCTTCTCCAGTCCTAGAACTCAGCAGTTGTTGGCTGCGGCCTGCATGCCTACGCTAGCCGACGGCCGGGACGGACGCGTCGTCCGGGTCCGCCCACTCTTCGTTGGGAACGCGCGCATACCAGCCGGGCCGGCCCGGATCGCGATCGTACGGATAGCCGCCCAGCTGCTGGAAGAGGGCCGCATAGCGGGCCACTTTCTCATGGTCGAGACGGACGCCAAGCCCAGGTCCGTCGGGAACCGCGATCGAGCCATCGTGATAGGGGAGCGGGCCGCCCTCGATGATGTCGTCCGCGAGCTGATGGTAGTGGGCGTCCGCGGCGAATTGCATCGAGGGCAAGGCCGCACCGAAGTGGAGCATGGTCGCGAGCTGTATACCGAGCTCGCCTGAAGAGTGCACGCCGATTCCCAGCTGGAATGTCTCGCACACCGCGGCTGCCTTGAGAACGGGGCGGATGCCGCCCCAGAAGGTTGTGTCGAGGAGAACCACGTCGACCGCGGGGTCACGGACGTTTGCGGCGAGCTGCTCGAGGTTGGTGACAACGGTATTCGTCGCGATCGGCAGGCCGACGGCCTGGCGGACCTGGCGCAGGCCGTTCATGCCCCAGGTCGGGTCTTCGTAATAGTCGTTGCGGAGTCCCTTGATGGCATGGCCGATGCGAATTGCGTCGCGGACGCTGTAAGACGCATTCGGGTCGATTCGCAGGGAGTCGTTCGGAAACGCTTCGGCCAGAGCCAGCAGGCAGCGCAGTTCGTAGTCCGGCGGGAAAACGCCCGCCTTCAGCTTGTGGGTCGTGAAGCCGCAGCTCGCCTTGAGGGCACGAGCGTGCTCGACCAGCTGATCGACCGTCCGGACCTCCCCGGCGCCGCTCGCCGAGTTGGGATATCTGAAGAACAGATACGCGGCGAAGGGAACGGCGCTGCGCATCTTGCCGCCCAGCAGGTCGTAGACCGGAACCTCCAGCATCTTGCCCACGGCGTCGAGGCAGGCGAACTCGAGTGCCGCGTGGATCTGCGTGCGGTTGTCGTATAACGCCGCGGTCGGATTGAGGATCTTGAACCAGAGCGCGGTCGCGTCGAAGACATCGTGGCCGAGCAGCTTCGGCCTCAGCGATTCAACCGTCAGCTGGGCGCTCTGGCCTCCACCGCCCATCTCGCCGAGTCCGATGACGCCGCTCTCCGTTTCTATCTCGATGATGGTCCTGACGAAGCGGCCCCAGTGGGCTCCGGCGGCATGGCGAAGCGGAGCCTCGAGGGGGACGCTGACCGTGGTCGCTCGCACGTCGGCGATCCTCGATCCACGCGGCGGCCTTCCGTTCCTGGCTCCAGATGCATTCATTTCGGCGCTCCTTCATCCGGCGTGGGCGTCTCGGGTGCCGGCGGCTGCGTGGCGCGTGCGAGCGAAGCCGCACGGTCGAGGACCACCCGTACGGGGACGCCAAGCCGTTCCGCCGCTGCCGCGGCGTCTGAGTATTCCGTCTGCGTTGTCACGGGCTCACCATCCAGAAGGCCGCGCTTGACCCTGATTTCGGAACCGTCGACATGCACGAGGACTTCGTCGCGAGGCAGCGCCAGGCGCGCGACCGGCCGCCAGCGGACTCCGAGCGTGGTCGAGGCGGTAAAGAGTGCGCGGGCCGCGGCGTCGAGCGCATGTTCCGAGACAAGGGCGGTCACAACGTGCCCGGGCCGGCCCTTACGCATGACGACCGGCGTCAGCCAGGCATCCGCGGCGCCGGCCTGGACCAGCGCGTCGAGGACGGCGGGCCAGAGACGTGGATCGAGATCGTCCACGGTCGCCTCGAGCTCCATCAGGTCGTCCCGACGCCACGGAACCAGGCCCGGGGTAAGGGCGCTGCCGAGAACGACCCGCATCACGTTGGCCCTTCCGGGCGGATCCTTCGAACCGGCGCCGACACCGACACCGTCGATACGCATCTGCGGCACGGGGCCCCAGTCGTCCGCGAGGACTGCCAGCAGGGCCGCCCCGGTTGGCGTGCAGAGTTCCCCCTCGCCGCCTGCCGTGACGGCAGCACCGCGCCCGGTGAGGATCGCCAGCACGGCCGGCACGGGAACCGGCAATCGCCCATGCGACGACTCGATCGTTCCGCTGCCGACTGCTACGGGGCTGACGACGACCCGGGCACGCGGCTCGAGCAGGCCGAGAACGTCGAGCGCGGCGGCGCAACCGATGACATCGGCAATCGAGTCCAGCGCACCGACCTCGTGGAGGTGAACCTGATCCAGGCTCTCCCCATGGACGCCGGCCTCGGCATTGCCCATCAGCAGGAAGACGTCACGGGCAAAGGCGGCTATTGCAGGCGCAAGCGTCGCCGCCCCGGCGACGATCGCCAGCACGTCGCCGACGCTGCGCGGCGCCGCTGTCTCGGAAACCTGAACGTCGGCCTTGGTGGCACGCAGCCCGTGGCGCCTGGTCGGGCCGGCGCGGACTTCGATTGGTTCGACATCCAGCGCTCCGATTGCAGCCGTCACGGCTGCGACCGGCGCACCGGCATCCAGCAGCGCGCCCAGCAGCATGTCGCCGGAGGCGCCGGCGGAGGCATCGATCCAGACGCAGCGGCTGCCTTGTGCCACAGAAATCTCCTCGCGAGGGCGCAACTCGTCCGGCGCAACAGCCGGCCGAAGTCTGACCTCAGTGGGGCCGGGTAGCAGGACGCCGCGCGATTTGGCAATCATGTAACAACTTGACAGTTGCTGCAACCGCTTTCATTCTATGGCCGATGCACCAGCGAAACGGCCCTTCCGCAGCCTCGATCCGGGATGTCGCCCTCAGTGCGAACGTCTCGGCTGCGACCGTTTCGAGAGCCTTTGCCGCGCCCGACCTCGTCCGCCAGGAAACCCTGGCGCGCGTCCTTGCCGTCGCCGAGGAGTTGCACTACCGGCCGAGCCGGGCGGCGCGAAGCCTCACGACGGGCAAGACCGGCAACATCGGCGTGATCGTGCCGGATCTGGGGAACCCGTTCTTCCCGGCGATTCTGAAGGGCAGCCAGGCCCGAGCCCGGGAGGCCGACTACGCCGTCTTCCTGGCCGACTCCGATGAAAGCCCCCGGCTCGAGATCGAGCTGGTGCGTGCGATGTTGAGGCAGGTCGACGGCATCGTGATCTGCTCGTCCCGGCTGGCCGAGGCGCAGCTTCAGCAGCTCCGGAGGGACACGACCCTCGTTCTGCTCAACCGCCGGGTGCGCGGCGCGTCTTCCGTCCTGCTCGACAGCGCCGGGGGCATGCGTCAGGCGGTGGAGCACCTCGTCGCGTTGGGCCACCGGAAGATTGCCTTCGTGAGCGGTCCCGCCGGGTCGTGGTCCAATCGCGAGCGGCGCCGGGGCCTACGGGCGGGCTCGCGGGGAAGGATGCTCGAGGTCGTCGACTTCGGTCCGTTCGCGCCCGGTTTCGAGGCCGGGCAGCACGCGGCCGACCTGGCAGTAGCGGCCGACGTGACGGCCGTGATCGCCTACAACGACCTGATGGCCCTGGGCATTCTCAGTCGACTCGCCGACCGGGGCATCCCCGTGCCGGAGTACATAAGCGTGGTCGGCTTCGACAACATCTCGATGGCCGGAATGTCCACTCCCGCGCTTACGACCGTGGCGCTGCCGCTCGAGCAGGCCGGCCGTGTCGCTATCGAGCTGCTGCTTGAGCAGCTTGCCCATCCAGGGTCGGGCACGCACGAACAGAGCTTGCCGGCCCAGTTGATCGTTCGACCTTCCACAGGACCCCCACGAAGCGGGTCGCGGTCGGACGTGCGGGTTATGCGTGGAGGGCCCGCCCAGGACACACCGGTCACCGCGGAGAGGTAGCGGAGAGAGAGCAAGTAGGGAAGGTGAACAGATGAGACTCAGTTCTTGGGACAAGCGGCTGGGGATCGTCCTGGCCGTGGGAATGGTCGCGTCGGCTTGCGGTACCTCAAGCCCGACGACCACACCGACACCGACAATCGGCCCGTCGGCTACGACCGGCGCGAGCAACTCCGCTGCCGCGAGCGGTTCGGCGGCCGCGGCCTCCATGAAGGTTCCGTCCGCGCCCGTCACCCTCAACATCCTCGACGTCGCCGGCAACCTCCAGCTCACCAAGGGGATGATCGAGAACTTCAAGGCGGCTCATCCCGAGATCGTCAGCAACGTCACCTACTCGACCGCAACCGCGCCGGAGCTTGCGGGCAAGCTGCAGGCCCAGCAGCAGGGCGGCAACGTTCAGATCAATCTCGTCCTGACCGGCACCGACGGCCTGTCGGCGGGCATCAAGAACAATCTTCTGACCAAGGTCATTCCTGACCATCAGGACATGTTCCCCGGTCTGATGGACAACTACCTCGCACCGGCGGCCGACATGCAAGGCCTGGCACAGGGATACGGCATTGAAGTCGTTTACTACCCGTCCGGCCCGCTAATCGAGTACAACCCGGCCAAGGTCACCACCCCTCCGACCACGCCCGCAGAGCTGCTCGCCTGGGCGAAGGCTCATCCCGGCAGGTTCGAGTACGCCCGTCCGGCCAACTCCGGCCCGGGCCGCACGTTCCTGATGGCGCTTGCCGTATCTGCTCGGCGACAAGGACTCCGACCGACCCGGTCAATGGCTGGACCAACACCTGGGCATACCTCAAGGACCTGGGCCAGTACATCAACGTCTATCAGACCGGCACCACCGCGACCATGAAGGATCTTGCCGCCGGCACCGTCGACATGATCGCCACCACGACCGGTTGGTACATCAACCCGATCATCCTCGGGACCGTCCCGAAGACGACCGCGGTCGGCAACTTCGCGAACATGACCTGGGTCACTGACGCGCAGTACGTCGTTATCCCGAACGGTGTCTCGGCCGACGTTCTCACCGCGGACCTGGATCTCATCGCCTGGATGCTCAAGCCCGATCAGCAGGCCATCGCCTACGACAAGGGCTACTTCTATCCGGGCCCGGCAGTCAAGGGCGTCACCCTCGACATGGCTCCGGCCGACAGCCAGGCCGCGCTCAAGGGCGTGGTTCCGGCCCAGTTCGACCAGTGGATTGCGCAGTTCCCCAAGGTCACGTCGCTGCCCGCCGACCAGCAGGTCACCGCGTTCGACCTGTGGGACCAGAATGTTGGCAAGAAGTAGGCGGATCGTCGCCACCGATCAGGAATTGACCTGTTAGCAAAGGAAACCAGCCGTGCGCGACCAACAGCTTCTCTGAATTGCGTCTCGACCGCATCGGCCGCAACTTCGGCGAGCAGGCCGCACTGAGCGATCTCAGTCTGACGATCCGAGGAGGCGAGTTCATCGCCCTCCTCGGGCCGTCGGGTTGCGGCAAATCGACGGCTCTCAACTGTCTGGCCGGGCTGCTGCCGCTCTCCAGCGGCAGCATCTGGCTCGACGATCGAGCGCATCGACGGGCTGGCCCCCGAGCAGCGTGGCTTCGGGATGGTCTTCCAGAACTACGCGCTCTTCCCGCACATGACCGTTCGCGACAACGTCGCTTTCGGGCTCAAGATGCGCAAGACGCCTCGCCCGGAATTGCGCCGCCGGGTGGACGAGGCAATGGCTCTGGTCCGGCTCGAGGATCAGGCGACCAAGCTGCCGGCCCAGCTGTCGGGCGGGCAGCAGCAGCGCGTCGCCATCGCCCGCGCGGTTGTCTATGAGCCGCCGCTCGTGCTCATGGACGAGCCGCTATCCAACCTTGACGCCCAGCTGCGGCTGGCCATGCGGACCGAGATCCGGCGTCTCCATCAAACGCTCGGCCTGACGACGATCTACGTCACGCACGATCAGGAAGAAGCCCTTTCGATGGCCGACCGCCTGGTCCTGCTCCGCGAGGGCATTGTCCAGCAGGTCGGCACGCCCGACGACGTCTACGCCCATCCAGCCAATCGTTATGTGGCGGGCTTCATGGGCTATCGGAACATGCTCGAATTCGACCTCGAGAGCGCCTCCGGAGGCTCGGCGGTGCTCGCTTCCAAGGACGTGCGCCTGACCGGCATGACGTTCGGGCCGATCGAGTCGAAGCGAGCCGTGGCCGCGATCCGGCCCGAGGACGTGGTCGTGGACGGGCCCGAGCCGAACCGGTTCCAGGTGACCGCCGAGGTTGTCGAGTATCACGGTCGCGAACTGCTGATCCTGGCTCGGCTGCCCGCCGGCGAACCACTCTACCTGCGGACCGAGAAGCGGTTCGCCGCCGGCGACGCCATCGCAGTTTCGGTGCCGCCGGAACGCGTTCTCGTCTACCCGGCCGATGCACCCGCGGCGCCGACGGAGGCAGTCGTATGACGGCCGCGTCTGGCCTGGCGCCGCGCCCGGCGGCCGCGGGACGCTCGCTCAAGCACCGCCTTGCCGATCGCGGCATCGACCGCGTGCTGCTCTTGCTCCTGCCCGGCGTCCTGTTTCTGGTGCTGCTCTTCGTGTACCCGTTCCTTTACGGGCTGCAGCTGTCATTCGCCCCCCAAGGCGGTGGCGGACCGCTCGCGAACTATCAGACTTTCTTCTCGGACCCGTACCTGCGCGACACCATCTGGACAACCCTCAGTCTCGGCGTACCGGCAGCGCTTCTCAACGTGCTGGTCTCCGTGCCGATCGCGTACCGGATGCGCGGCGCGTTTCGCGGCAAGCGGACCCTCACCACGCTGCTGGTGGTCCCGATCGCCCTCGGCACGGTCCTCACGGCCGAAGGCCTCATCGAGTTCCTCGGCCCCTCGGGCTGGCTCAACAAATTCCTGAAGGACTTCGGTCTCGTCGACCAGCCGGTCCTGCTGGTCCACAACTACTGGGGCGTCTTCTTCTCGCTGGTGATCACGGGCTTCCCGTTCGCGTTCCTGCTCGTGCTCTCGTACCTCTCGGGTATCGATCCGAACCTCGAGCGGGCGGCCTCGGTGATGGGAGCCGGTTGGGTGCAGCGGTTCCGCCGTATCACCTTCCCGCTGCTCGTCCCGGGTCTGGCCATCACCTTCTGCCTGTCGTTCGTGCTCGCCTTCTCGGTCTTCCCCTCGGCCAACCTTGTCGGTGATCCGTCCGGCACTACGCGCGTGATATCGATCGCGGCGTACCACGCTGCCTTCGAGCAGTTCGATTATTCGATGGGTTCGACGATCTCCATGATCATGGGCGCAGTCATGCTCGGGATTATTGCCATCGTCCTGGGCTGGCGAAGCACGCTCTTCCGAGGAGCCACCGGAGGTAAGGGCTGATGGCCGCCGCGATGAATGCTCCCACCACTGCCGCGCCGCGCGCTTCGAGGCGGAGCTTCCGGCCGTCGAACATCGGGGGCTGGGTGGTCTGGGGCCTGGTCGCTTTCTTCTTCATCAACCTCGCGGGTCTGATCTCCACAGTCGTCCTCTCGTCGTTCGCGACCACGTGGTTCGGGTCCTGGATCCCCGACGGCTTCACGACCCACTGGTACGGCGACGCCTGGGCCGAGTTCGATCTGTCCGACGTGCTCACGGTCACGGCCCAGGTGGCAATCACAGTCGTGGTCGTGTCCGCCCTCATCGGCGTTCCGGCAGCCTATGCGCTGGCTCGGCGCAACTTCCCCGGCAAAGCCCTGATTACGGTCCTCTTCCTGCTGCCGATTCTCATTCCGCCGATCACCTACGGCATCCCCCTCGCGACCGTGCTCTACAAGGTGCACCTGGCCGGCAGCCTGTCCGGCGTGATCGTGGCGAACCTGGTACCGACGGTGCCGTTCGTTGTCCTGGTCATGATTCCCTTCATCGAACAGATAGACCCGAAGATCGAGGCGGCGGCGCGGATGTGCGGCGCGGGCACTTTCACGGTCTTCACGCGCATCCTCGGGCCGCTCCTGGTGCCCGGCATTCTCGCCGCGGCGATCCTGGTACTCGTCCGGACGGTCGGCATGTTCGAGTTGACCTTCCTGACGTCGGGCCCGACAAGCTCGACGCTCGTCGTGGTCCTGTATTCGGCGGTGTTCGGAGCCGGCATCAGGGCTCCACAAGAAGTCGACGCGATGGCGGTCGTCTATACAGCCTCGATGATGGTGCTGCTCGTGATCGCCCTGCGCTTTGTCAATCCGACTCAGCTGGTAACGCGCGTAGGAAACCGCTGAGTCGAGCCACCCCCGGCCTCGTCCGCCGGCGTAGCGGACTGAGGCGCGCTCTGTTCGAGCGCGTCCGGCGAAACCGAAAGGATTGTCATGACCCGAACCGTCGTTGCCCCCGAGCGGCCGGGCGACCTGATTGGACTCGCTATTGCCGACCTCGAACCCGGTCAGTCGTTCGAGTCGCCGGGCGATCTCGAAACCGTGGTCGTCGTACTCGGCGGCGTTGTGGACGTCGAAGCGAACGGCGAATCGCTCGGGTCGGCCGGGGGACGAGCGTCCGTCTTCGAGGGCCCCGGTCACGCCGTCTACGCTCCTCCAGGCACGCGGCTCCGACTGAAGGCCACGACCTCAGCTCAGCTCGCCATTGCCACGGCACCCGCCGGCGGATCGTCGCCGGCCGGCGCGCGCGTAATCGGGCCCGGGGACCAGCGCCTTGCGGACGTTGGCAAAGGGAATTGGGCTCGCACCGTTCGAACCATCCTCGGCCCCGAGCACGCCGCCGGCAGGCTCCTGCTGGGTGAGACGATCAACCCGCCGGGCAACTGGTCTTCGTACCCGCCACACCGGCACGATCGCGAGACGCCCGGCGAGGAGGTCAGGCTCGAGGAGGTCTACCTGTTCAAGGTCGATCCGCCAGAGGGTTTCGGGGTTCAGATCCGTTATGACGAGGCCGCCACCGAAGCCTTCACCGTTCGGGACGGCGACGCGGCAGTCATCCGCACCGGCTACCACCCGGTCGTGGCGGCGCCGGGTTACTCCCTCTACTACCTGTGGGTCATGGCCGGCGAAGGCCGAGAAATGATCCCTCACTTCGACCCGGCCCACGCCTGGGTTCAGAAGTCATGAGCACGCAGCAAGGCTCGACGGAGTCGAGCGAGGCCATCTCGATCCTCCGGCAGGCGGGTGCCCTGGAGGACTCGCTCACGAGCATCGAAGGCGGCGGGGCGGGGATCCGGGCCGAAAACCGGGGCTGGGAGATCCTCTTCTGGGCTCCATCGGGACAGCCGGTGCCGGGTGGCATGACGGGCCAATCGTCAGAGCTCGGCGGCGGGACGCTGCTCACCGGGGATCCGGACCATGCGAACGCGACCGCTTTGCGCGGTCTCATGCCGTGGCTCCAGCCGCGCACCGTCGGCGCGGTCACCTCGGTTGGGGTCGGCGACCGGCTGGGCATCGCGACCGTGGGCCATATCGCCGCCTTCCGCGACAATCCGGGAATCGTCCCGGTCCTGGCTCAGCAGTCCGCTCGCGAGCTTGCGCGGACCGGCCGATCCTTTCGCGATGTAGTCGACGCGGCCACCTTCGGGGCGCTCGCCGCCGGCTGGCGCGACGGCTACGGCGCCGATGCCGATCACCTCAAGACCGTCGACGACATCGATGCGGGCCTCGACGCGGGCTGCACCCTGTTCACGGCCGATCCGGGCGACTTCGTCGTCGACCTGCCGCCAGACGCGCCGCAGGCGGCGATCGAAGCCGCATTCGCTGCGGTGCCTTGGGCCGCTCTCGAAGATGACCCGACCACCTTCGGGCGGCGCTATCCGGCCCGGCTGGATCTGGATTCGGGCTCGCTCGAGCTTCCCCCGGCAGCCCTCCGGGCCGCCGCCGCGCGATTTGGGCCGGCCGTCGTCCAGGTGGTGTCAATGTACCGGCACCTGGCCTCAAAGCGCGCCGCCGGCTCGTTCGAGTTCGAGGTGGCAGCCGATGAGATAGAGAACCCCACGACTCTCATCGGCCATGTGTACGTCGCGACCGAGTTGCGCCGGCTCGGCGTTGACTGGGTGAGCCTCGCCCCCAAGTTCGTGGGCGAATTCGAGAAGGGCATCGACTATCTCGGAGACCAGGCCGAGTTCGCGGCCGACGTGGAACTCCACGCCGCCATTGCCCGGCGCCTCGGCGACTACAAACTGAGCATTCACTCGGGTTCGGACAAGTACTCCATCTACGACGCGATCGCCCGTGGGACTCACGATCGGGTCCATCTCAAGACGTCCGGCACGAGCTATCTCGTGGCTCTCGAGACGATCGCGGCCGCCGAGCCCGAACTCATGCGCCGGATCTGGCGGGTGGCTCTCGGGGCTTATACGGCAGCGAGGGCGACCTATCACGTCTCGGCCAACCCGGCCGGCGCGACTTCGCCGGAAGGAGCCTCCGCCGCGGCGCTGGCTGGTCTTCTCAGCGATCCCAACACGCGCGAAATCCTCCATGTCACCTACGGCGCGGTGCTTCACGACGATGCCGTGCTCGGCAACGACGTTCGCGCGGCCATCTGGTCGAGGCGCGAGCATTACTGGGCCAACCTCGAAGCCCACATCGGTCGCCACTTGCGGCCGTTCTCACGGGCCGCCGCACGGGCAGCCGCGAAAGGAGACTCTCGATGAGCAACCTCCAAGCTGCCGGCTCGGCCTCGGGTATCGGCCTCTTCGACCTCACCGGCCGGGTGGCCGCGGTTGTCGGCGGCGCCGGCGTCCTCGGCGGCACGGTTTGCCACGGCTTCGGCGATGCCGGGGCCGCGATCGCGGTGCTCGATCGCTCGCAGGAGCGCGCCGACGAACTGGTGGCGGCGCTCAAGGCCAAGGGCGTCAGGGCGGCCGCCTTCGTGTTGGATGCCTCGGATCAGGCGTCTGTCGAGGCGGCGCACAAGGCGGTCGAGGCGGCGCTCGGCCCGGTCGACATCCTCGTCAATGCCGTCGGCATCAACAGCGGGACGCCCTTCTTCGAACTCGGGCTGGAGGAGTGGAACCGCGTTCTCCAGGTGAACCTGACCTCGTGCCTGCTGGCTTGCCAGATCTTCGGCAAGGCCATGGTCGATCGCGGGCAGGGCGGGTCGATCATCAACTTCTCGTCGGCGTCCTCGGAAGTGCCGCTCTCACGCGTGCTGACGTATTCGGTGTCCAAGGCCGGGATCAACATCCTGACGCGCTACCTGGCGCGCGAGCTGGCGCCACACAAGATCCGGGTCAACGCCATCGTGCCGGGGTTCTTCCCGGCCGAGCAAAATCGCAAGCTGCTCGATGACGCCCGGATCGAGTCGATCATCCGCCACACCCCGGCCGGCCGGCTCGGCGAGGCCGAGGAGCTGGTCGGAACCATGATCTGGCTCGCCTCGGACCGCGCCTCCGGCTTCGTGACGGGGTCCCTCGTCCGCGTGGACGGCGGCTTCAGCGCGATGACAATCTGAGCCCGGGAGCCGGCGCTCCGCCGAGAGGCGTCAGCCCACCCGGCCCCGAGCGATGAGCGCTCCGACCGTGCCCGCCCCAACGCCGTCGTCCACTCCCACGATGGCCACTCCGGGCGCGCACGACGAGATCATCGCCAGCAGCGCGCTCAATCCGCCGAAGGTCGAACCGTAGCCCACGCTCGTCGGACAGGCGATTACCGGTACACGTGCCAGCCCGCCGACGACGCTGGCCAGCGCCGCGTCCATGCCCGCCACGACGACGATCGCGTCGGCTCGCTCGATTTGGGGCTCTTCGGCGAGAAGTCGGTGAAGCCCGGCGACGCCGACATCTGCGATCACGTGGACCTCGGCTCCCAGGAGCCGGGCGACTTGAGCGGCCTCGTCGGCTACCGGCAGGTCCGAGGTTCCGGCAGTGAGTACCAGGAGCCGCCCCCGAACTTCCGGGACCGCCCGGGGAATAGCCAGCAGACCCGGACGCTCGTGCCATTCGGTCTGCAGGCCTCGCGCCTGCGCCAGAACCTGGATAGCGCCGGCTTGCTCGGCCGTGACGCGTGTCACGACCACGCTGGATTCGTCCTGATCCAGCTGCGATTCGACGATTGCCAAGAGCTGATCGAGCGTCTTGCCGGGGGCATAGACGAACTCCACGATGCCCTGACGAATGCCGCGGTGGTGATCGACGCGGGCGAAGCCGAGGTCGCCGAACGGCAGCCGGCGCAGCGATTCGAGCGCCTCTGAGACCGGCACCGTGCCCTTGGAAACCCCCAGCAAGAGATCCTCCAGGCCGGAGGCGTAGACGTCAGGCACTCGGCCCGTCTCCGGCGCCGGTTCCTGCGTAGGCCGCCGGCGACCAGCTCTCGAACCCGAGCTGGACAAGACGGGCCTGGACGTCGTCAGCACTGATCCGCAGCCTGGTCAGTTCGTCCGCCTCAACCTCCACCCGGGCGTGGCTCCCGAAGTCTCGGACGCGGACCTGGGCAAAGCCGAGCGCTCGAAGGGCGAGTTCGGCCGCCTCGACCCGCCGCAGCCGATCGGCGGTTATCGGCTCGCCGAATGGGATCCGGCTTGCCAGGCAGGCCGACGCCGGCCGATCCCAGCCGGAAATGCCCAGCGATCGAGCCAGGCTGCGCAGCTGGTCCTTGGTGATTCCGGCTTCGGCGAGGGGAGAGCGGACGTGGAGTTCGGCGCCGGCGGCCATGCCCGGGCGGTCGGTCCGGACCGTGTCCGAGGCGTTCGTGCCGTCGACGACCCAGGCGTATCCCTCGGCCCTCGCGGTCGCGGAGGCGGCGCCGTAGACCTCCAGCTTGCAGAAATAGCAGCGCGACCTGGGGTTGCGCGCATAGCGCGGATCGTCGAGCTCCTTGGTCGGGACCATGCGCCAGCGGGCCCCGTGGCGGCCGGCTTCGCCGGCGGCGACCGCCGCATCGGCGCGATCCCACGCCGGCACTGCGGCCGAGTCTCCGGTGAGGGCAAGGCAGCGCTCGCCCAGGATGGGCGACGCGACCGCCAGCAGAAAGCTCGAGTCGATTCCGCCCGAGAGCGCCAGGACGCATGAGCCCAGCCCCTCGACGATCGAGAGCAAGCGCTCGAACCGCTCGATCGCCAGGGCGTCGGTCCCTGCCGGTCCGCTCTTCGCCAGCTCCAGCAGCAGACGCGACGCCGTCGCGGTCGCGGTCGCGGTCGCGGTCGAGGTCGCTCCTGAGGTTCGGTTGGTCGGAGGGCCGTTGCCTGACATCGGCCTGACGATACATCCTCTTCACCGTCCGCGCGCCGGGCGCTCTCGCCGGGCCGGGGGCCGCTCGGTGTAGAGTTGAGCCCTCGTACGAGGCGAGCCACGATCATGAACCAGGACACCGCCCACCCCACGGTCAAGCCCGAAACGCTCGCCGATCCGCCGGCTTCGGCCGCTGCGCCGACCCCGTCGCCGGCGTCCCACCTCGAGCCGTTCGCCGAATTCATGGGCGGAACCCTGCCGCGCTGGGCGCTCGTCCGCCACCACATGCATGTGGACGAAGTGGCCGACGTGACCGCGGCGGTCGGCGAAGCGCTGGAGCCCGTTCGAGTGCTCATCCGGCCCGGTTCGCGCGTGTGTCTGGCGGTCGGCAGCCGCGGTATCGACAGGATCGATGAGGTCGTTCGCGCGGCGGTCGCCTGGGTCCGGTCAGCCGGCGCCGAGGTCTTCGTCGTGCCGTCCATGGGCAGCCACGGAGGCGCTACGGCGGAGGGCCAGCTCGAGGTGCTCGCGTCCTACGGCATGACTCCCGAATCGATCGGCTGCGAGATTCGATCGAGCATGGAGACGGTCGAGCTGGGCGAGGTTCGTCCCGGAATCCCGGTCTTCGTGGATCGCAACGCTTTCGAAGGCGCCGACATCATCGTGCCGATCAATCGCGTCAAGCCGCACACGGACTTCAGCGGCGAGATCGAGAGCGGTCTCATGAAGATGATCGCGATCGGGCTGGGTAAGCAAAAGGGCGCCGACACGTTCCATCGCCAGGGTTTCGCGACGTTCCATGAGCTGATTCCGATGGTGGCCGAGTTCACGCTCTCAAAGGCCAATATCCCGTTCGGCCTGGCCCTCGTCGAGAACGGCTACGCGAGGTTGTCGCGGATCGAGGCGGTGCCGCGGGACAGGATCTGGGAGCGCGAGCGTGAGCTGCTGGCGGAGGCTCGAGAGCAGATGGCGAGGCTTCCTCTCGCAAAAATCGACGTGCTGGTGCTCGACTACATCGGCAAGGACATCAGCGGCCTGGGCATGGATTCCAACGTGGTGGGCCGTTACTACACCGGGCCGACGGGCGACGGCCCGAGCATCCAGCGGATCGTCGTCGGCGATCTTACGGAGGAAACCGAGGGCAACGCCGTCGGCATCGGCATGGCCGACGTAGTGCTGAGGCGCGCGGTCGAGAAGATGGACTCGTACAAGACCTACATGAACTGCATCACGGCCAAGACGCCGGAAGGCGCACGCGTGGCCCTGACCATGGATACGGACCGGCACGCCCTCCTCGTGGCAATCGCCTCCTGCCTCAAGGTAGAGCCGGCCACCGCCAGGATCGTCCGGATTCGCGACACCAAACACCTCGGGATGCTCTATGTGAGCGAGCCGGCACTCGCAGACGTGCTGGCGACGGGTCGTTGCGACATCGTGCGGCCGCTCGAGGCGATCGAGTTCGATCAGGGCGGGATGTACGCGTCGGCAGTGGGGTAGGCGCCCGGGGCGCGTCTCGGGGCGGGCCAACTCGTCTCAGCGGAAGTCCTGCGCGTTGAACCACTTCCCGCTCGTGCCGTCCTCGAGCAGCACCGGAACGAGGGCGCCCGGCAGCACCGATTCCACAGCCCCGGGTGCCCTCGGGCCGCCGAGGTCGGTGCGCAGCCAGCCTGGATCGAGCAGGTTCAGGCACACGCCGGTTCCCGCCAGATGGGGCGCCATGTCGTACACGTACTTGTCGAGAGCCGCCTTGGACGCGGCGTAGGCCATGAGCTGCGGCTGGTCCTTGATGCCCGACGTGAGGTTCACCACCCGACCGAACTTCCGCTCGATCATGCCGGGAAGCAGCATGTTGGAAAGAGTGATGGGCGCGATGGCGTTCACCTGGAAGCTGAGCTCGTACTCGGCCGCGTCCGTGGTGAACATGTCCTCGTGCCAGGGCATCTGGATGCCGGCGTTGTTGAAGAGGATGTCGATGCCGCCGGAGATTTCGAGGGCGTCCCGGCCCAGCGCGAGGACCTGCACCTGGTCCGAGAGTTCGGCCTCGAGCGCGTGCACCGTCAGGCCACGAGCCTTGAACCGGGCCACAAGCTCGGCCGTATGTTCGCGTTTGCGGCTGTGCAGGATCAGACGGCAGCCCATGTCCGCCAGCGCCGCGGCAACCTGCCGGCCGACGCCTCGACTAGACCCGGTGAGCAGCACCCACTTGCCCGAAATATCCAACATGCGATCTCCCATCGTTCGGCCACCGCCCGCGTCGACATGATCCCATGGCCGGGCGCGGCTCGAGGCACTGCGGGGTGGCAGGTTCTCGCCAGGGTCGCCCCAGGTAAACTGAGCGCGCCGGCGCCGCGGAGAGGTGGCAGAGCGGTCTATTGCGGCGGTCTTGAAAACCGCTGGACGAGAGTCCCGTGAGTTCGAATCTCACCCTCTCCGCCAAGATTGCCCTCGTGAAATGGCCCGTCTGGTGCATCGAGCCAGGTCAACGACAGAACACTGGCAGCTTCATGGCAGCTTCGCGAGTACAGTACGGAGCAAGAGCGAAGGTGCCAGGGTCGGACCGGAAGCCTTCACCGGCGCTCCTGTATCGGAGCAACGCACGGTGGACCAGGAGACCAAACGGCCGAGGCGGTCGGCCGGCGAAGGGGCCATCTACGAAACCGCGGATGGCCGGCTCCGCGGATCCGTTCTGGTTGACCTCCCAGACGGTCGCCAGAAGCGCGTCTATGTCAGCGGCCGAACGCGAGCTGACGTCGTGCGGAAGCTCGACGCGAAGCGCAAGGAAAGCGCTGCCGGCGCGGTGACCGGCGAGACGCTCGGCGAGTATCTCGCCCGCTGGATCGTCGCCTGCAAGCCGCGTCTTCGGCCTGCGACGCACACCGAATACGCCCGCCACGTCGCCCAATACTGGGCCGCACTGGCCAGGACGCCACTGACACGCCTTCGGCCGCTTGATGTCGAGCAGAGGCTTGGACAGCTGCTCGAGCGCGGCCTCTCGCCTCAGACCGTCCGGCACGCCCGCTCAACGCTGCGGCGGGCGCTGAACGACGCAATCCGCGAGGGCATTCTGAACCGCAACGCTGCGGCGCTGGCGCGGCCGCCACGAGTCGCCGGCCGGGAAATGCGGGCGCTCTCCCCATCGGAGGCTGGCCGTCTCCTCTCGGGGACGGCTGAAGATCCTGGGGGGCCACTCTACGCCGTCGCTCTCGGTACGGGCTGCCGCCTCGGCGAGCTGCTCGGCCTCTCATGGGACGACATGGCCGACGACGGTGCCTCGATCGTCATCCGACGTTCGCTCGCCGCGGTAGACAACATCGACCCTGAGACCGGCAAGCGACACCGAACGTGGAGGCTGGCCGAGCCCAAGACGGCCAAGAGCCGACGGACCGTCATGCTCCCGACGATCGCGACTGAGGCCCTGAGGCGTCAGAAGGCCCGCCAGGCGGCCGCCAGACTTGCGGCCGGTGCAGCGTGGCAGGACCGGCACAACCTCATCTTCACCGACGCGTTGGGCCGCCCCGCGCGCCCGGACAATGTCTCGGGATACTTCCGCGCGGCGGTCGATAGGCTCGGCCTGCCACACGTTCGCTTCCACGATCTCAGGCATTCCGCGGCGACCCTCATGCTGTCCCAGGGCGTGCCGCTCAAGGTCGTGAGCGAGACCCTGGGTCATAGCTCGATCGCTATCACTGCCGACGTGTACCAGCACGTCACCCCGGATCTCCGGCGCGAGGCCGCCGAAGCGATGGACCGGGCCCTGAAGTGACAGTGCGGCTGGCGGGCATCAGCTTCGACCTGACGCGACCTCGCTGATGGCTGAGGACGGAACCAACCGTCGCCGGCCCACCTTCACACTCCGGATGCGTCGAGCCGAGATCTCCGAATACAGGGCCGACCGGCCGATCCCAAGAGCCCGGGCGGCCTCAGAGATGCTAAGCAGGCGATCTGGCTCGCGCGCGCTCGGACGAGCTTCAATGGCTATCTCATCGCGCAACGCCTCGACGAGTTCCATGACGGCAGCACGCAGCCGGTGGCTCACCAGGTCAGGTTCGTTCCCGAATGGCCTGCTCGATGACTGGCGCTCGACTCGGTGTAGTCGCTCGGGGGAAGGCCCCCGCCTCTGCAGCTCGTTCATGGCGACGCGCGATTCCGAGACCAGTGGAGTCCCGCTTCACTGCGCCCCGAACGACCCGGCGAGAACGCGCTTGCTCGAAAGCCCGCGGCCACGGCCCGCTCAGCCGGACTCAGCCCCGACCCGGCGTAGTGGAAGCTCCGTCGAACAACGATCTGGTCGCCTATGGCCTTGGTGCGAACCTCCGCTAGCCAGGGATCGGCCTGGGCTTGGTATTCCGCCCGGACGGCTCGGAGAGCCGAGAACGTTACGGAGTAGCGTCGGGCTTTGGTTAGGAAGTGGCCACGAAAGCCGAGGTTGTGCGCCCAGCGCGGGCTGATGGTCCAGGCAGATCGCATGAGCGAGCGGGCATGATCCGAGAGCTCGGCTCGCTCGATCACGGCGCCCACTCGGATCCGTTTGTCAAGTCCGCCCGCGGCTCCTGCGTCCTTTGTTGCGTACTTTGCTAGGTACGATGCGATTGCCGTCCGATCGCCGTCGTCACGGTTCGCGTTGCGCTCTACGGGCCGGACGTCGACCTGCATGCCCCAGCGGATCATCAACTCGCGACCGTCGGGTCCTGCCACCGTCACCGCTACTCGCGCCGCGGTGCGGGCGACGGCCTCCGCTAGACGCTGCGCCGTCGCTCCGCCCGCCGGCGCGGTGTCGGGACCGTCGGGTCCGTCGAGCCGGATGACCGCATGGACGTGCACGGCACCACGGGCCTGGAACTCCGCGACCTTGGCGTAGGCGATGCGGACCTGCGATCGCAGTAGCGCCACGCTAAGTCCGCCCAAGGCCGCGAGCTCGCGTGGTAGATACGTGATCGTTCGACGCCATAGGGCGCCGAGGTTCGCGTTCCACAGAGCCGCGGCCTCGTAGTCATAGCAGTCGGGGCAGATTGCCTGACCGATCCGGGGATCGCCGTCGGCATGGCGGTCGAGGCAACGCACCGACACTCCGTGTTCGCAGGTTTCCGCCGGATCATGTGGCCGGCAGGGGCGCACGCCACCCGCGTCGACGATGCGGCGATGGACTGCGCCGAACGATGGTGCGGTGAACGTGGCGAACACGAGCGGATGCGAGGCGACAGAGGGCGAGACGCCTCGATCCTCGTCACCCGCCAACCCAGCCGCCACCAGGAAGTAGGCGTCGCGACGATATCGCTCCGAGCACGGTGGGCAGCGCGACTCGCGTCGGTTGCCGCAGGCGACGAGGACGAAGCCTGGGGCCTGCGCTCTCGTCGACCGCCGAGCCAGGACTGCTCCCGAGCGTCCCGAGACCGCGACCGACTCACCTTCGAGGCGGATCGGCGACGTGCAGCCGCCGGTTCGGCGGATCAACTCGACGACGGCCGGTGCGCCGGCGCCGTAGCGGCGTGTGAGCACCGCCCAGGACGCCGGCTCGAAGGTCGTGCGAGACGTAGCGACCAGCATCACCCTTGCCTCAGGCGCCCTGCTCCGCGCGGTGGAGCGCCTGCGGGACCTGCCCTTTCGGCGTCGCTGCACGCACGGCAGTCGCTCGGAACGACCAGGCCTGGCGCGGCCGGGATCCCGAGGTATCCACGTAGGCAGTCGCCGTGAGACCCTCGAACGACACCGCGGGGAACGGGGACCCCGCCGGAGCCTGGGGAAGAACGGGCGCAGTGCGAGACGCGATCTTGACCCGGACGACCTTGGTTCGCGCCTCGGGATCGGCGTCGAACACCGAGATCGCCCACAACGGAAGTCCCGAGTCTCGATCGTGCGCCTGGACCCGTTGCTCACGGGTCGAGGCCTCGAAGTCGATGACCTGCTCTACGCCGCCAACCGCGTATGCCCCATGCGGGAACAACAGCTCGCTGGTGATGGGAATGTGTCTGCTAAGTGCCATGACATTCGCTCCTATGTGGTTTGGAACAGCCAGAAACAGCCGACGCTTTGCTCACAGCTATCGCCGTGAAGAGCTCGCGTAGGGGCTCTGAAATGTGGGGGCGAGCGCTCTCTTTTGGTCCGGTGTGCCTTACCGGGACCTGCGCCAATCGCCACCGAAAACGCTAGGCCGACCGATCCGGACAGTCAAGAAGTGTGCGTACGGCCTTGCGTACCATTTGCGGCACGAAATTCCCGAGCAATCGTCCGGAGTCTGCAACTGGTCGTTCCAGTTCCATCGACAAGCTCGCGGAGGCGGTCCGGGAAAGTTGGGGCGAGCGCTCTCTTTTGGTCCGGTGTGCCTTACCTGGACCTGGGCCAATCGCCACTGAAGACGCTAGGCCGACCAACTGGGAGAGTCAACGTCTTCTGCGTACCATTCGGCGTACCATCGGGAGCAGAATCCGGTTGAGACACCGTCAGGGGGTGTGGAAACGACACTCCTGAGCTCGGTGGCTGGCCGAGATCGCGCGCCAACCGCAGCTTCACGCCGGGCCTGTCGGTGTCAACGACGGCTTTCGCCAGATCGCTGCGACCGGCGAGTGTGGCCCGATGCACGGGGTCATCGGGCGGGTTCGCCTCTTATCGCCGCGATCCGCTCGTCGAAGCACCCCGGGAGGGGCGGTGGCTTGTTACGACTTTCTCTACGAGATCGAGATCGGGATCCAATACTTGACTATGGCAATGACAAGAGACCAAGATAGGCTGGCTTAGGGGGGAGCACCAATGAGGGTTTCCAGATCGGCGATCCGCCTCCTTGGGCACGGAAAGGGCGGTCCGATGCCTAGGAACGTATCACGCCGGATTCCGCTGGCCGCAATAGCTGGCGTCCTAGTGGCAGCGACGGCGATGGGAGCGCAGACCGGTTATGCGGCCGCCGCGACGCCATACCCCGGCGAAACGCTCGACCCAAGCGGGATCTCCCTGGTGGGGCTGACTCCGTACCAGGTCCGAACTATCAATGACCAGCAGGCTCAGGCATATTCGAGTGCCATGGATCTGGCCCAGAGGAACCCGAACGACATGGGGTATCCGTGGCTTGATACCGCCACCAACGTGCTGACCTTCGCTCCGACAACTGGTCGGGGGGAATCACTCGCCGTGGCAGCCACGACCGCAGCCACGACCGGCTCTGTGTCTCGGTCCATCCAACCGGCACAGGCCTCGATCGCTCGACTTTCGAACATCGCTGACTTGGTGACGCGTCTCAACGCCAAGGGTGTCGCGCACGCAGATCTGATCTGGAAAACATCGCCGGACGAAGAGCACAATCGGACCATCATCACTGTCAGCGCCCTCAACAGCGACCTGATGTCCACCCTAGCAACGTCGTTTGGCACCAATCTCATCGCAGTTCGGATAGACCCGCACAAGCTAATGGCATCCTCGGACACCCGTTCGAGGGACACAAGCCCGTTCTGGGGAGGAGCCAACGTTTACGTTCCCGCGGGCCAGTGCTCCACCGGGTTCCCTTGGAACGTCGGTGGTGGCGTCTACGGCATGCTGACCGCAGGGCATTGCGCGCCTACGGGCGGCACCGTATCTAACGCTGCTTACTATCCCAACACCTGGGGGACTGTCACCAGCGGTTCCGAAGAGAACTGGCAAACCGGCAGCGGTACGGCCTACTACAACGGGCAGAGCACCTATAGGGGCGATGTGTCGCTTATCCGCATCGACCACGGAGCCACGTCCCAGGCCGAGATCTATACCAATGACGGCACCACCAGCCGGATAGTGGGCGCAATGAGTGGCTGGGTTGGTCTCGGAAACTCCGTCTGTTTCAGTGGCAACGTTACGAACTATTGGTGTGGCATGGTCACCGAGACAGGCGTGAATATGTGGTACGCCGGCGATGGGGTGAACGTTTGGGCGAGGAACGTTGACGATGCGTCTGCCGTAGGGGCCACGTGTCCGACACATGGCGACTCCGGCGGCCCCGTCTATCAGTGGCGCTCCGACGGGAGAGCGATCGCGCAGGGCATCCTGAGCGGGTCAGCGCCGGAAATTCTCGCTTGCGACATGTTCTTCACCGACATCAATAACTCGTACATCGCGCTCCCTGGTTACTTGATGGTGAGTTAGCGATCGCACGAGGATATCTATGATCTGAGGGCGGGCGGCCACTAGGTCGGCCCGCCTTCTCATGACCGTGCACCGACTTTGACGTTTCGCCGACCAGCAAAGGGAATTGTGCCGATGACATCAGATGTGGGTGAAGCCACCCAGCGAACCAGGAGGAGGAGGCCCAAGGTGAGGCGACGCTGGCTTGCGGCGGCGGTGTGCCTCGTTGTGGTCCTATTGTCAATACGTGCTCTAGACCGCGATACGCGGATCGACTACTACCGAGTCCTCGACCCGCAGACGATCGGCGTTGAGACTACTGGCGGGGCGGACTCATGGACACGGATCACGAGCGTGGTTGAGACTTCGTCGAGCGTGACGATCAAGGTCAGCTCGCTTTCGGTGCCTTTCCTGCCCGGCACGGCGGACGGCAGGTTCGTGGAACTTAGCGTAAGGCTGAGTCAGCCGCTCGGAGTGCGGGCGGTCATCGATGGCAGTCGTGGCGACACGCTCGCTCCAGCGCCGAGTCCCTGGCCCCCGCAACTCGGGAATCCCTAGGAGCTTGGGCGACCGGTCTGGGTCCCGAGTCGACACGACGAACTCGCGGTCATCCACGGATAACCGCAGCGGTGCTCGGAACAACGCCACTTCTGTAGCACACCCAGCCCCGGCGCGGGATCGCGAGATCGATCGTTCCGACGCGGGTGTCCCAGCGGTGTTCCCGATATCTATTGCGGGTTGTTCGGCATCGCCGTCCGCACTCGCCTTCCGCAGCATCTCGAGCACGGCCATCCTGTCCTCGGCCATCGCGGTGTTCCTTTCGTCGTCGGTTGCAACTCCAACGACGCGAGAATGACGCGATGGCCGCTGTTGTGGTCGGCCGGTTCAGCTGTTACACCACGTTGCTGGGTGATCTAGTCAACAGTCTATTGACATTGGCGGTACGCTGACTTTGGTTCGGTCGAGACCGCGAGGGCGGTGGCAGGAGACTCCGGCGAGGGAATTGGGGTCCGACGTCAGCGACTTGGTCCGTAGAAGCTGCTGCCACGGCGTCGGGCCTCAAAGCGTTCGTTGGAGGGAAGCGCAATGAGTTTCTCAGTTGATGGAACCCTGGCCTACCCGAGACATGGAGGCCGATGCAGGTGGTCCGTCTTTGGTGCCCTGGTCGTCGCGTGCGCGATAGCCGTTCTCGCCGCGTCGCCAGCTTTCGCAGCCGATCCGAATGTCACAGTCCAATCGACGAGCGGCTCACCAGGAATCGCGATTGATCCGAATGGTCCACGCACGCCAGCACAGCTGGGATACACCCAATCCTACGCTGACGCCAAGCACGCCCAGTTCAATGCCGCGGTCGCAGCCAAGACAACATCCGGGAACGTATCGCCGGCAGGCCAATACTATTCCGAGCAGCTGAATGGCTACGTCCAGTACCACCAGAAGACAGACCACTGGTGCCTAGCGGCCGATCTTCAGAGCCTCCTCGCGTGGAACTTTGGGACTGCCACGTACGTCGGGTCCAGCGTGCTGACGCATCAAACGACCATCGCGACAGCCATAAATACGGGCCCATATGGAGCCGACGACTATACCGCCCTTGCGTACGCAAATAGCGCGTTCAGCTATTGGGGCAAGAACTTCCGCTATGTTCCGACCTACGACATGACGTCCGCCGCCTTTCAGAACCAGATTACAAACGAGATCGACATCTACTACGAACCCCTGTACGCCCGGGTCAACGTCAGCAGTCCCTACTACGTTTGGCATCAAACAGGCACTGCATACCACGCGACATTGAGCGTCGGATACTCAAGCAATGGTTTGACTACCATGATCGGCGATCCGTTCACCGCCAGCACGAGCGGCTGCCCGGAAGGCATCGGCTATCCAGGCTACAGCCCTAACCCTGACTATGGCTGTGTCTACTGGGGTTTCTCTACCTCTAGCTACTACAGGGCCGTGAGCGGCATGGTCAATGGCGAGGACCCGGAGTGGTTCTAGTTCCGGGCCTGGAAGACCGCGCATGAGGCGAGCCGCATGCAGTCTCCTGGCCGCATCGATGATGATTCTTGTGTCGGCGGGTTGCCACTCGGGTCCGATTGTCTCGCCCCGTTCGAGCCCGCCGACTAACCAACACATCCAAGACAGCGCTTCGGCGTCACTGCCCTTCGTCGCGCAGTCCCCGACATCGGTGGCGCCCACTGAGACTACTGCAGGCTCAACAACTCCCCCAGCCTTTGATGTGGTCGCGCTTCCGGACTCGTATCGCGAACACCGAATGTCTTCGGATGGACCACGCGTCGTGTTGGACGAGGTCCCTTCCACGAACGACGCCAACGTCGGGAGTGTTGTCATCGTCGATCTTGCGACGCACACCTGGGAACCGCTCGCGGATGCGGCGTCGGGCTACCAACCGTGGAACCCGGTCATCCGCGGCGACACGGCCGCTTGGGTCGAGTGGAAGTACGCCAGCCCGCCGGCCTCTGGATCGTGCTCATGGCGGATTGTCGTGATGAGCCTGAGCAGCGGGAAGAGCCACGTGATCGCGAGCGGGACCAACACGCGGTTTCAAGGCCTCGGTGCTCCGCCGCCGCCTCTCGCTCTCGATGGCACACAACTCGCCTACGCTGTCCAGGCGACCTCGGGTTCAAGGCCTTTCGGCTGGCAAATCCGCGTGTTGGATCTGGCTAGCGGGCGTGTCCAGCGGACGATCGACACTGGCGAGGAGATCTACGGTTTCGGCCTCTCCAACGGTGCCGTGGCGTACTCCGAGGGACTTGTCGATGAGGGCCGCGGCTTCGTCTACAAGACGAGGCTTATGCTCTCGACGCTCGAGAGGCCAGCTCCACGCCAGCTCGCGTCTGATGCGTTCGAACTCTCCTTCCGCGATGGCAGGCTGGCCTGGGCGGCCGACCCAACCAGTAGCCAGGAGCGGGGAGGGCGCCCGGCTGCACCGCGCGTCTGGACGGCCGCGGATCCCGATTGGCGCCCAGTTGCCGTCGCGGACCAGCCATCGGACTCTGTCCAGCAGGCGTGGCCCGCAGCTTCGCAACTGGGAGTGAGCTTCACCGCGATGGATCCAACAAATCCGGATCCGAACGGGCTTATGCTCTGGTTCTGGGATCCTAAGACGGGTCGGGCAGATGCAGTTCCGGGCTCTGAAGGAACGATTCTTTCGAGTCAGGGTTCGGGCTGGCTTACCTTCGCCGGCGGCCTAGGAGACGCGGTCACCGTCTCAGGTTTGGCCAAGCCATAAGCTTGGTCGGACACTGGCGTGCTGGCGGCCCCTAAGCCTGGCCGTGGACCAAGGTCGCGGCGATCGAGGCCGGCACCACAATCCGACGGCGGGAACGGCCGGCTCTCGTAGAGCCTCCAAGATGATGACCTGGCGAGCCGGACTTGGCAGCTTCGCTGGCATCTTCGCCGGCGAACAGAGGCGGACGGCGAGGCGCCAGGTCGGATCACCTCGCGCTCAAATCGAACGCTGACGGACCCTCGCGACCGCTCTAGAGCACCCTTGAAAACCGCAGACCGGAAGGTCCCAGGGTTCGAATCCCTGCCTCTCCGCCAAGAATTTGAGCGTGAATAGGCCATTTGTATCGCTGAAACCGGCACATTCTGTCCGAAGCCGGTAGCAATCCGTGGTAGCAACTGAACCGCCCTGGGTCTGATGGAGGCTCCATCTCTTGGAGGATGATGGAGCAATGTCAGAGAACCAAGGCAGTCACGACCACCGTCACCGTTACCCGCCAGAGCTTCGAGAGCGCGCCGTTCGGATGGTCTTCGAGACGATCGAGCAGTCCGGCGAACGCACCGGTGCCGTCACCCGAGTAGCTCGCAACCTCGGCGTCGGAACCGAGTCGCTTCGCCAGTGGGTCCGCCAGGCCGAAGTCGACAAGGGCGCTCGAGCCGGCCTCACGACCGAAGAGCGCCGGCGCATCGTCGAGCTCGAGAAGGAGAACCGGGAGCTGCGCCGCTCCAACGAGATCCTCAAGAGCGCCGCAGCTTTCTTCGGGGCGGAGCTCGACCGCCGCTCGCAGAAGTGACCCGCTACATCGATCAGAACCGTGGCTCCTATGGGGTCGAGCCGATCTGCGCTGAACTGCAGATCGCCCCCAGCTCCTACTACGCCGCTCGCAGTCGGCCCCCATCGGCGCGGGCCGTTTCTGACTCGATGCTCAAAGACGTCATCATTCGCGTTCACCGGGCCAACTTCGGGGTATACGGGGCCCGCAAGGTCTGGAAGGCCCTCCACCGCCTGGGCATGGACGCTGGCCGCGACCAGGTCGCCCGCCTGATGAAGGCCGTGGCACTGCAGGGCGTCACGCGGGAAAAGACGATCCGGACGACCAAACCCGACGATCAGGCTTCCCGACCGGCCGACCTCGTCGAGCGCAGCTTCACCGCATCGGGGCCCAATCGGCTCTGGCTCGCTGACCTCACGTATGTCTGGACCGACGCCGGCTTCGCCTACACCGCCTTCATCACCGATGCCTTCTCGCGACGGATCGTCGGCTGGCGGACGAGCGCGAATCTCCGGACCGATCTCGCGCTCGACGCCCTTGAGATGGCGCTCGCCTTCCGGGGAAAGGAGCTGCCCGGCCTGGTCCACCATTCCGATCGCGGAGTGCAATACCTCGCCATTCGCTACACCGAGCGCCTCGATGAGGCCAAGGCCGTCAACTCCGTCGGGAGCAAGGGCGACAGCTACGACAACGCCCTGGCCGAGTCGGTCAACGGCCTCTACAAGGCCGAGCTCATCCGCCGGCGGAAACGCTGGCGAACGCTCGGGGAGCTCGAACTCGCGACCGCGGCGTGGGTTCACTGGTACAACATCGAGCGGCTCCACGGCACCTGCGGCGACATCCCTCCGGCCGAGTTCGAGGAGGCCTACTATCGCCAACTAGAAGAGGCGCATGCCGCCTGATTCCAATTCCGGGAGTCTCCACGATTCCCAGGGCGGTTCAAACGGCGCACACAGCCGAACAGCGCCGAACAGAGCGCAAGGTCCTCAGACCGGACTCCATTGCCAGCATGCACCTGTAGTCTCGACGTCCGCGATCCTTGTACCGAACAACCTCAGCGCGGCGGTGAGAAGGGGCGACCGACAGCGAAGAACTCGGAGAGAGCGCGATCTCGTCGGCTGAGGTGGTCGACTTCGGCGCTAGCCGCCTCCAGTGCGCTCTATGATCACGTCAAGTGGCCCCACCGTGATCACCAGAGTTGGCCCCACCCCGACCGGTGTGATGGCCTTCTGACAGGTCTCTAGATCAGGTCGCTGGCGATCCCTCCTTTCGCTTTGTCTGGCTGGTCCGGAGCCGATACGAGGCCGATCCGGTCTCGAGAATGTGGGCCCGGAATGTGAGCCGGTCGACGACCGCGGCCGCCAGGCGCGGGTCGGTGAAGGTCTGGCCCCACTCGCTGAATGGGGCGTTGGACGCGACCGCGATCGAGGCTCGCTCGTCGCGTTCGGTCAGAACCTGGAAGAGCAACTCGGCGCCCCGACGATCCAGATGGAGGTAGCCGAGTTCGTCGAGACAGAGCAGGTCCAGGCGCCCATAACGGCCGATGACTCTGGAGAGTTCGCGCTCGTCCTCGGCTTCCACGAGCTCGTTGACGAGGGCCGCCGCAGTCACGTAGCGAACCCGGCGACCCTGCTCGCAGGCGGCGATGCCAAGACCGATCAGCAGGTGCGTCTTGCCGGTCCCGGAATTGCCCAGCAGCACGACCGGCTCGCCCTCACCGATCCAGTTGCAGGTTGCGAGAGCCGCCAGAGTCCCCGGAGCGATCGTTGGCGTGGCGCCCAGATCGAACTCGGAGAGGCGCTTGATGCGAGGGAAGCGGGCTTCGGCGATCCGGCGCTCCCGTCGCCGAGACTCCCTGTCCTCGACTTCGGCCGCGAGCAGTTCGGCCAGATACGCCCGGTGGGTGACCCGATCGCGGACGGCCGCAGCGGCAAGCTCGTCGGCCTGCGCGCGGACGGTCGGCAGATGCAGGACGCGGGTGGCAACGTCGATCCCGACCGAGGCCGCTTCTTCGGTCAGACCTCTCATCGGGTGGTCCCCCCAAGGAGGCCGTCATAGACGGTCAGGGCCGGAGCCGACCGGTCATAACGTGCCAGATGGGTGGCCGAAGGAACGGTCGAGCCGGTCGGGCCGCGGTGCTCGGCGATCCGTCTGGCCTCGATGGCCACGAGGGCAGCATCTGCCGAGCCCATGGAGTTGACGGCTTCGAGAGCGGCGTGGACCGCCGGGAATGGCATCCGTCGGTGGAGCAGGAGCACCTCGATAAGCGCCCGCGTGCCGCCCGCGTCGCCGAACTTGCGTCGCGCCCTGGCCCAAAACGCCTCATGTGCGGCCGTGAGCACGCCCCGCTCACGGGCCTGATGGGTCGCGAGGGCACCGGGCATCGCGCCTGGCTTGCGGGACAGGATCTCCAGATAGTGGTCGAGCACCAGGGTCTGGCTGCCCCGGATCGTGCTGCGCTCGTGGGAGGCGACGACTGTGCCGCCATCGACGACCTCGATGCGGGTGCCACCGATCCGAGCAGATAGCTGCCTGCCGGCGTATCTGGCGGGCACCGAATAGAAGCATTGGCGGACGCAGACCCGGGCCTTGGAGTCGACCCGGACGGTCGCGATCCGGGCCGCATCGAAGGGAGCATCAGGCAGCGGTTGCAATGCCGCCCGATCGGCCTCGCCCATCGTCCCGACGGTCAGACGGCGGGTGCCGATGTGGCGGGCGAGGTCGCGCCGGTCCGCCTCTTCGAGGCGGCGGTTGAGATCGGCGAGGCTCTTGACCTTGGGCACAGGCACGAAGAAGTGGCGGCGCTGGCGGCCGACCTCGCCCTCGATGCCGCCCTTCTCGTGGGCACCTTCCTCGCCCGGGATGCAGAAGAAGGAGTCGAAGCCATAGTGGGAGCGCAGGGCGATGAAACGCTCGGTCTCGGTTCGGTCTCGTCCACGCAGGACCCGGGCCACAAGGGAGCGGGCGTTGTCGTATCGGATCCGGGCCGGCACCCCGCCGATGCGGGCAAAGGCGGTGACGTGGCCCTCGAGGAACGCCTCCTGGCCCTCCGATCCGAAGGCGACGTGGATAGCGACGCCCGAATGGGACAGGCGCAGCTCGAAGACCGAGACCGAGGTGCGCTCGCCGGCCATGATCACGTCGGCGAGACCGAAGTCGACCTGGGCTTCCGAGCCAGCCAGATGATGAGCCACGATCGCAACGTCGCGGTGCTCGAGGTGCAGCTCGCGGCGGCACTCGCGGACATAGCGGCGGACGGTGCTCTCGGCCACATCGGCGCCGTGCTCATCGACCAGACGCTCCCAGATCCGCCGGGCCGTGTGGCGCTGCTTTCGCGGTGCGTCGGCATCGGCGACGAGCCAGGCCCGGATGGTGGCCGCATGCGGTCCGACCGCCGGTGCGACCCGCGACTCGACGGGCTTGCGTGGCGGCGGGACCGCGCAGGCGAGGGCCTGGCGGACCGCTCGCCGGTGCACCCCATGACGGCGCGCCAACTCGCGGATCGACACCCCTTCCTCCCGGTGGTCTCGGCGGATACGCTCGAACTGCTCCACCCTCGACAACTCCTTCCTCCGTCGCTCGTGATGGCCTCGCAAGACCAATCGAGCCTACGGAATTGAGGTCGGGGGTGGGGCCAACTCTGATGATCGAACCGGCCGAAAGTGGGGCCGGTTTAGGTCTCGTATGCAACAGCAGACGTAGAGTGTATGATCCAGCATATGAGCGACCTGCGGGACTGGATCCTCGGACTGCCCGGACATGGCCAGTACACGTTCTCGACGCGGGATGCCTGCGACCAGCAACCTGCCATCAGCGCCGCGAGCACGAACGCTGCGCTCGCGCGGGCGGAGGCTGCGGGCCTGATCGTCACGCCCGTCCGCGGTTTCCACGTCGTAGTTCCCCTAGAGGATCGGGGAGTTGGCGCACCGTCCTGGCGCATCTTCCTCGACCCGATGATGACGCACCTCAGTCTCACGTACTACGTTGGCCTTTTGACCGCGGCCGCCCAACATGGCGCTTCTCCTCAGGCGGGCCAGATTACGCAGGTGGTTGTGCCACGGCAGAGACGGCCCATTGATGTAGGCCGAGGCCGGATCGAGTTCGTGGTCTGCCAAGACACGGCGAGCGCGCCGATCGAGTTCGTAAACGCGCCGTCGGGCCGCTACCGCATGGCGACGCCGGAACTCACTGCCCTTGACCTCGTCCGCTATAGCTCCCGTGCCGGGGGGTGGGGGAACGTCATGAGCGTCCTGCGCGACCTCGCACCCGCGCTTCGCCCGAGTCACTTTCGGCCTGTACTTGCGATGGAGCCCGCGGCAGCAGACATCGCGCGGCTCGGCTATCTCCTCGAGCAGCTTGGCGCGGCCGACGCAGCGGCCCCGCTCCGCCGTTGGATCGAGGTGCGCCCGGAAAGCTGGGTGCCGCTCGTGCCGGGGTCCGGCCGAGCCGGAGTCCGCGATCCGCGTTGGCGGATCGTCGTCAACGAATCCATCGAGGCCGATTGATGCTGCCGCGCGGGGAGATCCTGGCATGGCGGGCGGACCATGCACCGTGGGCTGACGAAGACGACGTCGAGCAGGACCTGCTCCTGACCCGCGCCCTATGCGACATTTTTGCTGACCCGTTTCTCCATGAGCGTCTGGCGTTCCGGGGCGGGACGGCCCTTCACAAGCTGCACCTTCCTCCGGCGGCGCGCTACTCGGAGGACCTCGACTTCGTGCAACGCAAGCCAGAACCGATCGGGCCGACGCTTGATCGGCTGCGTTCTGTCCTGGGTTGGCTTGGGCGGGGCCGCTCGGAGATCGGCGAGCACCCGAAACTGAGCTTCCAGTTCGCTACCGAGGCGACTCGACAGACCCGGCGTCTCAAGATCGAAATCAACACCCACGAGCATTTCGGGAGCGTCCTCGAGTTGCCGTTCACGGTGACCTCGCGCCCGCTGACAGCAAAGGTCGCGATCCCGACCTACTCGCTCAACGAACTCCTCGCGACCAAGCTCCGGGCTCTGTACCAGCGGCGCAAGGGGCGCGACTTGTTCGATCTCTGGTATGCGAACGAGAGAGGGAAGATCGCGCCCCAAGAGATCGTTCGGCTATTCGGCGTCTACTTCGCAGGCTCCGGGCTCGCGGTCCCGAGCCGCGCGAGCTTCGAGCGCAATCTCGCGGCCAAGGGGTCTTCTGGCGTGTTCGCCGAGGTCGGCCCGCTGCTCCGACCGGGGATCGCTTGGGACCCTGCGACCGCTCTCGAGTGGCTCAGTGCCGAGTTACTGCAGTACCTCTACAGCTGATGAGCGGGCGCGGCGGTTGCCATGAGTGAGCGCGATGCCGTGAACCCCGACGAGCTGCGCCTTGAGCTGGAGGGTCTCCGGGCCGAGAACCGGCGCCTGCGGTCGCTGCTCGGGTTGGATGTCCCCGAAAGGGCGACGTCCGCACCGCCGCCCGCGCCCGACTGGGAGCCAACGCTCTTCCGTGATCCGTTGGCGTCAACGGGTCGGGTGCCCGTGGACAACCGTTCCTCACCGGAGTCCAAGGTTGCGCTCTTCCGGTCGTTGTTCGCGGGGCGCGGTGACGTCTACGCCGCGAGGTGGGAGAACGAGCGCAGCGGGAAGTCGGGATGGAGCCCTGTGGTCGTCGGTGGTCCGGCCAACGCTCGGCGGCAAGATCGTGAGTACGTGCCGCTGGACGACGGGATCATCGCTGCGCACCTGACGGGTCGGGTGCACGTCGGCCTGTACCCGCTGTTGCGCGACGACAGATGCCGGCTTCTCGTGTGCGACTTCGACGGCCCGACCTGGCCCCTCGATGTAGGTGCGTACGTCGACGCGGCGAAGGTCGCTGGAGTCCCTGTGGCGCTGGAGCGCTCGCGATCGGGCGAGGGCGCCCACGTCTGGATGTTCTTCGGCGGTCCGGTCGTCGCATCGGCCGCGCGGCGGGTCGGTGCCCACTTGCTGCGCGAAGCGATGACTGTGCGAGCCGAGATCGATCTCGCAAGCTACGACCGGCTCTTCCCGGCCCAGGACTTCATGCCGAATGGATCGTTCGGCAACCTGATCGCGCTGCCGCTCCAGGGGGCTTGTCGGCGCCGAGGCACTACCGTCTTCCTGGACCCGTCGACACTTCGGCCATTTGACGACCAGTGGGCCTTCCTTTCCTTGCTCGGTCGCAGCTCTCCAGAAGCGATCGAGTCAATGGCCGAGTCGGTGCGCCAGGTGGCCGCCGGCCCTCTGGAGTCGACCTATCGGCCACCGCGTGGGCGTGAAATGCCGAAGGCACCGACTACCGTTATGGCCGATGCCGGGGCGATGCTCTCGATCGATCGGATCGGCCTCCCGCCGGCTCTGCTCGCGGGGCTCAAGCATCTGGCCTCGCTCCACAACCCCGAGTACTACGAGAAGGAGCGGCTGCGCCTCTCAACCTGGAAGACGCCGCGCTTCCTTCGCTGCTACGGCGAGTCTTTCGACCGACTGCTGCTACCGCGCGGCCTGCGCGAAGCGGCCGAAGCGATCGTCGCCGAGGCAGGCAGCCGTCTCGTCGTGCGGGAACAACACCCGGACCTGGCCCGGATCGAGGTTCAGCTGCAGGCGACGCTGCCGGCGGGTCAGCAGGATGCACTCGATGCGCTTTGTCGCCACGATCTGGGCGTGCTCGTCGCGCCGCCCGGTGCCGGCAAGACCGTGCTGGCGTGCGCGGTCATCGCTCATCGCGCGGTGCCCACGCTCGTGATCGTCGATCGCCAACCGCTCCTTGAGCAGTGGCGCGAGCGCCTCGTGACTCACCTTGGCATGAACCGAAAGCAGATCGGCGTCGTCGGGGCGGGCCGACGCCGACCACACGGCGTCGTCGACATCGCGATGGTGCAGTCGCTGGCACGGCGCGACGATGTCACAGGGTTGACGGCGGGGTACGGGTTCGTGGTCGTCGACGAGTGTCACCACGTGCCGGCCACCACGTTCGAGCGGGTGGTTCGTGAAATCGGAGCGCCCGCGTGGCTCGGGCTGACGGCCACACCCTACCGGCGCGATGGGCTCGAAGGGCTGATCACGATGTACTGCGGTCCCATCCGGCACCGCATGGGCGAACGCCAGACCGAGGACTCGGACTTCGTCCGCGCTCTCGTTGTCCATCCGACCGACCACGTGGCCGCGCCGGCCGAGGCCGACACCCCGGCCGGAATGTCGATCCAATCGGTCTTTCGGGGCCTCGTCGAGGATGAGGACCGGACGCGGCTGATCTGCGCGGACGTCGCCACGGCTGTTCGTGCGGGCCGCAATTGCCTCCTCCTGTCGCAGTGGACCGAGCACATCGCATCGCTCGGAGCCTTGCTCGCGGAGCTTGGAATAGAGGCTGACGTCCTGCAGGGCGGCGTTGGCAAGAAGGCGCGGCGCGTCATCACCGACCGACTTGCCGGGGCTCGATCCGGGGACGGCGTCGTGCTGCTAGCCACCGGCAGCTTCCTTGGCGAGGGCTTCGACTGCCCGCCGCTTGACACGCTGTTTCTTGCGTTCCCCATCGCGTTCAGGGGACGGTTGGTCCAGTACGCCGGTCGCGTCCTGCGACCGATCGACGGCAAGGCGCGGGTCGAGGTCCATGACTACGTGGACGCCCGCGTGCCCGTCCTTGCCCGCATGCATGCCAAGCGCCTCACGGCCTACGCGAGCCTCGGCTTCGATGTGGGCGAGAGACGGTTGGCACGGTGGTGACGGACCTCGTGGAGGCGACTGATCCAGCCACTCTTCGGCGGATAGAAGAGGCAGGGCTGACGCCTGCTTCCAGAGGCAATTCCGGCCTCCCTACCGGTAGCAACAGCCGGTAGCAACAGGGGCGAACATCGGCGAATTCGAGGCCCGGGAATCGGGCCCATTCCCTCGTGAGATCAGCCATCGGCGAACCCCCGCGAACCCCCTGACCCAGACTTGAAAACCGTAGAGCGCAAGCTCCCTGGGTTCGAATCCCAGCCTCTCCGCCAACATTGTGAGCGTGAATTGGCCATTTTCGTGGCCTAAACGGGCCCTTTGTGTCCAAAGCCGGTAGCAATCGTCGGTAGCAACGGCGCACACAGCCGAACAACGCCGAACAGAACGCAGCGGTCCTCGAGACCGAGCCATTGCCAGCACCGGTGGTCTTTCTAAGCCTCGTCGATGGCCGGGAGCGCGCTCTGGCTCGTCGCTGGATTGGCCCTCTTCGCCGCCGGGCTCGGTTGGCTCGGGGTGTCGGCTCTCTCGCGCGTGTGGCAGCCGCTGGCCGTCGGCGGTGCGGCCGTTGGTCTCGTGGTGCTGGTCCTCTTCTTCCACCCGTTCTACCTGGTCGCGGTGCTGATCAACGTGGCGATCTTGGTGCTCATCTCGGGCGCCCTCGCACCGGCGAGATAAGGCGGCCGAGCCCTAGAAGGTTCTAGTCACTTGCCGAACATCTCCTGGGCCGGCCATTGCAGCCACAGCTGCGCCAGGAGAATCGCGACGTTCAGCGTCATCGCAACCCCGGTGTTCAGCATCGAGCGGAGTTCGGTCGGCGACCCTGGCCAGGCGCCTGCGATGAGCCCGACGCCGGCGATCGACGCGATGGCGGACGCCACCGCGATCTGCCGCCAGGGTGCGTCCGGGACAAGGATCCCCCAGAAGGACAGCGCGGCCAGCAGGAAACCGACAGTAGCTACGAGCCAGAATGGGATCGCCACAGCTGCTGCCGCATTGGGCCCGAGCCCGGGCACGAGCCACGACCGCACGCCGACAATCGAAGCTGAGACGCCACCGACGGCCTGACTAGCGAGCCCACCGAGAGCGATGGCGTGCGCGATGGCGTGGGCGCCGAGCGCGACGACGATGATGATCCCTAGAACCGAGGGGGAGAACATGGCTCCTGTCCTTGTCAGACTTGAGTGGCTGGCGCGGCCCGGTCGGTCGACTGTTCGGAGGTCGGGACTAACCGGAGGATGGGGAACGTCCGGTTGGTCGCACGGGCGTACCGCTCGTATGCGGGGTTGCGACGTAGGATCCGCTGCCACCAGTCGGCCGGGCCTAAGGAGGGTCTGTTTGACCTCAGGTAGTCGAGCCCCTCAGTGAGCGCTGCAGGCCGGCTACCTCAGTCTCTATTAGTGGGGGCACGGTAGCAACGGCGGACAGAGCCGAACAACGCCGAACAGAACGCAGCGGTCCTGTAGACCGCGCACGGCCCGTCGACGGGCGAGTAGGGGAGGAGCCGCTGACGAGATCTGAACTTCCGACTGTCAATCGGACCGTCTTTCTACTGGCGTGGGAACGAGGGTCGTTTGTCCGATCGCCCTCGCGAAGTACGCCAGAAGCCAAAGACTGACGCTCGCGATGGCGAGGTGGACCACGACCACGGCCGGCTCTAGTGCACGGCCACTGAGTAGCCCGTCTAGCTCGGCAGAAGCAGCGAAGGCCAGCCCATTGAGCCCTGAGACCAGGAGCAATCCGGAGGCCGCAACGTAGCCAAGGGCTATTCGCCGCCAAAGGAGCGCGCCACCGAGGAGCAGTACCGGCGTGCCCAACGCATAGTCGACGACCCACTGGGGGCGCATCCCGGTCTGGCTTGAGGGGTTGCCGAGCGAAGCGCCGACGGTGGCCGTCAAACCGACATAGGCGAGGACGGAGATAAGGACCAGCGCAATCCCAACACGTCGTGCGGGTGCCACGGCAAGACGCCGGTGGACCTCCTCGGCGTCAATGCTGGCCACGATGCCGGTCAGTGTCCATGCGCTCAGCGTCACCACGGCGACATACGCGAAGAACAGCCCGCTAAGAGGGGCGGCCACCAGGTACAAGGCGTCGGCATAGAGGGCGTAGAAGAGCGCACCCGGCCAGAGAAGCAGGCCCAGGAGTGATCCGCGTTTCGCGAGCAAAATCGAGCCCAGCAGAATGGGCAACCCGAGGAAGAGATTGGCGGCGTCGCCTCCGCGCGAAACCTGGACAAGTGGCGACTCGGGGTCGTACACGCCGTTAGAGCCCAGCACAAGCCCCGCAATCGAAGCCGCTGCGAGGGCGAGTGCCACCATGAGCGAGGAGGCGTATGCAACGCTGAGGTCACGCCTGAGTGGCAGGGTGGCTTCGATCTTCGATGTCATCAGATGCCTCCTTCGGCCGCCGTGACAGGCCTGAGGCTCGCTGACGGCTTCGCGATCCGGAGGGTTACAACGACGACCGTGCAGGCTAGCCAGAGCGCGTAAAGCGGGTAAGGCAGGTACGCGCTCAGCCATCCGTCGGCGGCCAGCGGCCCACCGTCGATGACAATTCCACACACCGGGATCAGCTGAGCGACGGCGGCTGCCAGCGAGAGCCATCCGAGCCAGGCCGGGAAGATCGCAGCCCGGAATATGAGCACGGCGACCGCAAGCAGCATCACCGCGAGCGGCAGGTTTGCGACCACGAATAGGGCATCCATGATTCCTATGAGCGCGGGCTGACCCGCGTCATGCGCGGCGCTGGCGAGGCCGACCTGGAAGGCGAGCGCCGCGAGCGTGATCGCCGTCGACGCGACGCCCGCGCCCATCGCCAGGTTCGACAGCCGGGCGCTGCCACCTTCGGCCTGCGAGAGGAAGCTCCGCAGGCTCCCGAGGAACCAGAGGAAGAAGCCAGCGCCGACAACGAACAGCAGGGCTTGAGCCCGGAGCGCCCCCTGATTCTCCGCGTAGTGCGCGACGATCGTCGCGACCGGATCGCTCGCACTCAGCGCGCCGCGCTCAAACAGCATCGCGGCAGCGCCAGTCGCGATCGCGCCGAAGCCACTTGCGGCGCCCCAGCACTCCCATTGCATCTCGTTCATGACAGCACTCCTTGTCTGTGTCGTTCGCTCAGCTGACCAACACGGCTGCGGATGGCCAGCGCAGCCAGAGCACGGCGACGAGGACGGCGACGTTCACGGCCAGGGCCGCGAAGGTGTTGAACATCGGCCACGTACCGAAGAAGAGCGTGATCCCGGCGATCGAGGCGAGCGCGGACGCCACGGCCAGCGGCCGCCAGACGCTGCCCGGGATGACGACGCCCCAGAACGACATCGCCGCGATGGCGAATCCGGCCAGCGACGCGATCCAGAGCGCACTGGCGAGCGTCGTCGCCGTGTCCGTCGGAAGGGACGGGACGAGCCACGAGCGGGCCGCGAGCCAGCCGCCCGTCGGCGTGCCGGGGCGGAACCGGATCCACGCCAGAGCTCCCAGGGCTCCGCCATGGCCGAGCCCGTGCAGGAGCAGCACACCGGCTGCAACGAGCTTGATGGTCTGGTCAGACATGTCTCTACGCCTCCTGTGGCTCGACACGGAACACGGGGTGGTCAGCGGGGTCGGGGAGCGCCGCAAAGAACTCGCGTGCCCGCCAACCCATGTGCTCGCGGTAGGCGGTCACGACACGGTCGTGTTCGTCGCCGCAGACCTCGACCGCGCGGAACGGCTCGTGCGTCCGGCCCCTCCGCAACTCGCCCTCTCCGGCAGCCCGCAGGTTGCGCACCCAGTGCGTCTCGCCGCCGCCCGAGACCAGGTAGCGACCGCCTTCGAACTCGAGCGTGGGGACAGGCGTCCTGATCGGGCGACCCGTTCGGCGACCGCGCACCGTGAGCGTGGGGCCGCCGAGCCAGAGCGTGATGGGGTTCACCACGCGGCTCATGAAGAACCGCGAAGGCACGTACGGACGCGGTCCCGGCTCCTTCGTGGACATCGGATCGTCAATCTGCTGCATCGGAAAGCTCCTTCGATTGTTCGGTTGTCGGCGCTCGGACCTCCGCCGACTCGGCCGCGGCGTGGATGAGTTGCGCAGCAATGAGCCCAAGGCCCGCGTCCCGCAGTCGGGTCATCAGCCCGTACAGGGCGGCTTGATCGACGGCGGCGAAGATCAGCAGCGAGTCGCCGCCCGGCAGCAGCCGGAGCTCTTCGCAACCAAGGAAGCGGGCGCGTCGCTGGTCGAGGTGGCCGGCGACTCGGATCTCGTAGCGGTTCATGCCACGATGTTCGGGCTCGGGCATCGCAGACGCGCCTCGCGGAAGGCCGGTCTTTGGGCGCTCGCGTCCCCTGCCAAAAGGAGGGGATCAGGCAGGGACGAGGCGCCGCCGCGGCTTCAGACGAGACCGATCTGCTGGGCGCGCAGGAGCGCCTGGGTTCGGCTCGTCGCGCCGAGCTTGGCGAGAACGTGGCCGACGTGCCACTTCGCCGTGCCGAGCGAGACTGTCAGGCCAACGGCGATCTCCGCGTTGCTCGCGCCATGGGCCATCAGGCGCAAGACATCGAGCTCGCGGGCGGTGAGCGTCTCGAGCAGGCGCCCGTCGGCGCCCTGCCGCACCGATGTGCCGGGCACGGGTGGCTGCTGCGAGCCGGCCTCGGTCGGCTCGGTGGCGAAGGCGCCGATCATAAGGTCCACGAAGGCGGGTGCAACCGGGCGGACGAAGGGCATGAGGTTGGCAATGGGTAGTCCGTCATCGACGAACCGCCGGACGTAGCCGCCGGGAGCGGCGAGCTCGACCGCCCGTTCCAGTGAGCGCAAGGCGTCGTTTCGACGACCCATCGCGTTGGCAACCACCGCCTCCAGGACGCCGATCGAGATAAGGTCAGCCACGGCTCCGGCGGCTTCCTGCGCCTCCTTCGTCCGAGCGAGCAGCTCGCGAGCCTCCTCGAACCTGCCCTGAGCCAGGCGTACCCGGGCGATCGTCGTGTCCATCGAGCGACGCAGAACCTCCATGAGAGGCGAGCCCGCTGGTGCCTCCGGTATCGCCTGGTCTGCCCAACGCGCGGCGCCGGCAACATCGCCCATCCTGAGGAGGACACGGGCCTCGGTCTCAGCGGCGACCCCCGGGAGCGCCATGCCGGTCGAGCGAAGGTCACGTTGACTGATCCGGAGCGCCTCGAGCGCGGCCGCTTCGTCGCCGCAGGCGAGGCGAACCAGCGCGAGGTACGAGATCGCCCAGCCGAGCACGGGACGCCCGACCCCCATCCGGCGTGCCGCCTCGAATCCCGCCTCGAGCTCGCGACGGGCCTCGACGAGGTCGTTGGCTTCGTAGCGGACGATGCCGAGCACCACGCGCGCGGGCCAGGCGATCGTTCGGGGTCGGCTCTGTCCATCGGCCTGTTGTGCGAGGACGGTGCGGCAGATGGTTTCGGACTCGCCGCGCAGGCCGACGAGTGTAAGAGCGTGGCATAGCGGGTTGACTGCGGGCAGGACGGCCATCGGGTTGCCGGCCTCAAGCGCTGCCCGGTAGCCCGCCCGCAGCGTGTCGACGGCGGGACCGTATTCCCCTCGCGCGAGCGATCCAAGGCCTGCAGCCAGCAGCCCAAACGAGCGGAACAGCGGATCTTCGCCCATGAGCCCGAGTCCCTCGATCGCCAGGCTCTCTGCGTTCGGCCCGGTTACCGTCGCCATCATTGCCCGGAGGATGAGCAGTCGCCCCTCGGCCGGCCCGCGCGCTCCGGACGAGACAACATGACTCTCCGCGAGGGCCACCGCCGCGCCGACCTGGCCCGTCTCGAACAGCCCCCACGCCTGTAGCGAGACCAGCTCCGGGCTTTCTATGACCCGCTCCCCGGGCAAGGCATCGAGCCAGCCGAGGAGCGTCACGAGCTCGCCGGCCTCGAACGCCGGCCGGGCCGCGCGCTCGATGAGTTGGAGCGCAAGATCGATCGCGCCCGCGGCCAGGGCGTGCTCGATCGCCTCGGACGCGAGACCCGCCGCCTCGAACCAGCCCGCGGCACGCTCATGGAGCTCGCGTCGGGCGTCTTCGGCGATCTGGGCGCGGAGGTAGTCGGCGAAGAGGCGGTGGTAGCGATACCAGCGCCGCTCGGCATCGAGTGGGACGAGGAAGAGGTTCGCCCGCTCGGCCCGTTCGAGGAGAGCGGCGGCGTCGGGGCGACCAGTGAGCTCGCGACAGAGTCCGGCTGTGAACCGCTCGGCGACCGATATCTGGACCAGGAACGCGCGAAGCTCCTCATCGACGCCGCTGAGGACCTCGTCGGCGAGGTAGTCGAAGACGAACCGCTGGTTGCCGCCGAAGGCCTCGATGAGTGCCGCCGGGTCAGGCCGGTCGCGCAGCGAGATCGCCGCGAGCTGGAGGCCTGCAATCCAGCCCTCGGTTCGCTCGACGAGGACTTCGACGAGGCGGGGCTCGAGCGAGATGCCCACGGCCGCGAGGTAAACAGACGCTTCATCGCTGGTCCACCGCAGGTCTCCGGCCCGGAGCTCGACGAGCCGGCCGTGGGCCCGGAGCCTGGCTAGCGGCAGCGGTGGGTCCTCGCGCGTTAGCAGGACGAGATGGACGAACGGCGGTTCACGTTCGATCAGGAACCGAACGAGGCGATGGACAGGCTCCGCGGTGATGAGCTGGTAGTCGTCGATGACCAGCACGAACTGGTCGTCGCTCGCGGTCAACGCATCGACCAGCGAAGCGCTGACGAGCTCCGGGCTCGGGGTCGACCCGGGCCCGAAGAGGTCTGCCGCGTTGGCAGCCGCCGGTCTGACTGTTGCCAGGGCCGCGGCGAGGTACCGGGTGAAACGCGCGAGATCATTGTCGGCGGGATCGAGCGAGAGCCAGGCGTAGCCGATCCCCCGGGACCCGAGCCAGTCGACGGCGGCGACGGTCTTCCCATAACCAGGTGGAGCCGAGAGCAGGATCAGCCGCGTGCTGTCCTCGAGTCCGCGATCGAGCAATGCGCTGAGCCGCTGCCGTTCTCGATGACCCGCGCCCGTGGCCGGTGCCCGCAGCTTCGTTGAGACGAGCGGCGCCACAAATGCTCGCTCCTGGGGTTGGGAGCGAGCGACGCGCGGGGCTGGCGCGCTTGATGGGTTCATCAAGCATCAGGGTAGCGCGCGCAACATCCCCTGTACCGCCGAGACCGGCCCTGAGACACCAGCGTCGGGACCGCTCCCCCAGAGCTTGGATTTGCGTCGTGCTGGCCGACATCGAGACTGGAGAGCGGGAATGGGCACGTCATCTTGGGCGTTAACCCCGAAGGCAATATTGACGTGCCCGACTCTACCAAGCCCAACGGTTGGGTAGGCCTGGCCGCGCAGAGTATGTCTCCAAGCGACCCGACACGGGTCCCTCTTGTTGTCCTCCTGCTCGGAACCGTGCTCCGCGGAGTCATCTTCACCCGCCGCGCCCTGCGCTGGGTCGACGTAAACGCTGCGCTCGCGCGGACGGAGGCCGCTGGCGTCTAGCACTACAAGATATTGACTGTAGTGGTACCACTCGTGTAGTGTCAGCGCATGAGCGAGAAGTCCGAAGGCGCCAAACTGGTTGAGGTGGTGCACCTGGCGTTCCTCCAGGTTCTGCCTTCCTATATGCCGGTTGGCGACTACGTTGTAAAGGGCGGAGCGAACCTGCGTCTGTGGTTTGACAGTCGCAGACGGTCCCAGGACATCGATCTTGACTACCTGCGGGCAGAACGTTTCTACCTCGTAGAGGATCAGATCGACAAGACCCTGGCTGCCCGCGCGTTCCGCGAGATCCTCCGCTCCGGAGGCGTGTCGATCTCTGACCCAACCAAGCCGAAGCAGACCTCGACGACCCGCCGATGGAAGTTCGTCGCGAGCGGTCCAGCGGGCCTGTTGAACACGAAGATCGAATTCTCGTCGAGGGTTGGAACGGTGGATCCCGAACATGCCTTCCAGCAGGCTCGTGCCGACGTAGGCGCCGGCCTCGGCCTCCGGGTCGTAAAGGCTGAGCACTACCTAGCACCGGCCGCGATCCGCCAGAAGATCGGCGCGCTTGCAGGCCGCTCCGAGACCGAACCCAGAGACGTGTTCGACCTTGACCTTCTTTTGGGCGCATACCCGAACGCTCTGACGCCGGGGCACGTGGACCCAGCCTTGATCGACAAGGCTGTCGCCGCGGCTATGGGCATCGCCTACGACTCCTACCATGACCTCGTGGTTGACTTCCTCGAAGAGGAATTCGTGCCCATCTACGGCCGGCCGGACGTCTGGACCAGCATGGTGCTCGAGGTCGTCGAGCGCCTTGAGGCTTTGAAGTGAGCTTGCTCGAAGCCGAGACCATCCTCGACCGGATCGGGCCGGTCATCGAGACGCGAGAGGCGGCCGCGGCCTTGTTGCGCAGCGTTCCTTCGACCAGCCGTACTCTGGGCGCCCTCGCCGAGGCCGGCCATGCCCACAGGATTCGCCACGGCCTGTGGTCCATCGGACCGACGCCGCCGGATCCTTACCAGATCGTAGGCGATCTGACCCGGCCGCATCCTTCATACGTGTCCTTCCAGTCCGCGCTCAACTTCCATGGGATGATCGATCAGATCCCGCGCGACACCACGGTAGCCTCGCTCGATCGCGCCCGCCGGATCACGACGACGATCGGCACCTACGCGGTCCACCACATCCCAGGCGAACTCTTCGGCGGATGGACCAAGGGGACGCGGGGACGCGTAGCGACGCCCGAGAAGGCCATCTTTGACCTCGCGTACATCAGCGCGGCGCGAGGCGCGCCGCCTCGTCGCGTACCCGAGATCGATCTGCCAGCGGGCTTCGATCGCGCCGCGATCGACGAGTGGATCGCCAAAATAGCCGACCCGCGCATCGCCACCATGACCAACAGGGGTGTGCGACAGATTCTGGCGAGGGCCGTTCGCTAGGGGTAGTTGCGGGATGGCCGTGGTCTCGAATCCTGGGTCGTCTACCGGTAGCAACAGCCGGTGGCAACAGAGCCGAACACCGGCGGATTCGGGGCCCTAGAATCGCCCAATTCCCTCGTGAATCGGTCATCCACGGACCCCCGCGAACGCGCTGAGTGAGACTTGAAAACCGCTGGACGAGAGTCCCGTGAGTTCGAATCTCACCCTCTCCGCCAAGATTTTGAGCGTGGATCGGCCGTTGCGGTCGCCGAAAACCGGCCCGACTTGTCCGAAGCCGGTAGCAACAGCCGGTAGCAACAGCCTACGCGGCCGAGCGACGCCGAACGGAACGCAGCGGTTCCAGGACCGAAGGCGCTGCTCCTCCACACAGCCCGTCGACGGGCGATTAGGGGAGTAGCCGCTGACTAGATCTGGGCATTCGAGCTCGAGGTCTGGCTCGGCGAACTGGACCGGCATTCGGTGCGCGTCGGGCTGTATGCCGAGGGCGTTGACGGCGGTGTCCCGGTGCGGCAGGAGATGAAGCGCGGTCGACGGCAGGCGGGCACGGCTGGCAGCTTCGTCTACGGCGCGGTCGTAGGAGCGGACCGCTCGGTTTCGGACTACACGCCCCGAGTGATTCCGCACCGCGCCGGAGTTTCGATACCACTGGAAGACTCGCGCATCCGCTGGCAGCGTTGATCGGCCGAGAAGTATTGCCCGGGACTCGGGTTCCTGTGGAAGCTATAGCTACGCGGCCTTGACCAGCGAGTGCGCCTGCTTCTTTGGTCGCGCCGCGTTTGGCGGTGCGGCCTTGGCAGGATCGAGTAGCCGATATGCGAGCACTTTGACCTGGTCGTTCACGAGGAACCACGCCAGCGCGTAACCCCAAACGAACAGAGCCCAACCCCAGCCCAGCGGTGTCATGAAGAGCCCATATACGGCTATCAATGTGGCCACTGCCTGAGTGCCGAAGACCGCGAGCAGCAATACTCGTGCGGGGCGGATGGTCCAGAACCGACCGCGTGTGCGCGTCAGGAAGATTGTCAGGTGGCCGGCGACAGACAGCTTTAGATACATTAGCGTTTGGATGTGGCCCTGGTCGAGATTGAAGACTCGCTCGGCGAGGAAGAACAAACCGAAGGCCGACACGACTCCGATGACCCCGAGCACCGTCGAGATCCCCAGCACCATGCGCATATTCCAGGCTTCGGGCTGGTCCTTGTAGTGGACGTTGTCGTAGGCGATGGACAGGATGGCGCCATCGTTGAGCAACGCCAGCATGACGATCATCACGGCCGTGACCGGGTAGAAATTGAAGACCAGAATCGCCAGGGTCATGAACAGCAGCACCCGCAGCGTCTCGGCGATGCGGTAGATCGCGTAGCTGTTCATCCGCTGGAAGATCTTGCGGCTCTCCTTGATCGCCTCGATGATCACCGAGAGGCCGGAGGTCACCAGCACGATGGATGCAGCTGCCCGCGCCGCGTCAGTTGCGCCCGAGACCGCGATCCCGCAATCGGCCTTCTTGAGCGCCGGGGCGTCGTTCACGCCGTCACCCGTCATGCCCACGATGTGGCCGCGCTTCTGGAGGATCTCCACGATGTGGAACTTGTGCTCGGGGAACACCTGGGCGAAGCCGTCCGCGCTCTCGATTGATTTCGGACAGCTTTGCGGTCGCTTGATGCTTGGGATCGCCAAAGCCGCTGGCGTCGAGGATGTTCGTCCCCATCCCGAGCTTCTTGGCAGTCTCGACGGCGATAGCCAGCGCGTCGCCTGTGACCATCTTGATGGTCACGCCCATCTGGCGGGCAGTGGCGATGGTCGCCTTGGCCTCAGCCCAGGGCGGATCGAATAGGGGCAGCACTCCGAGGAACTGCCACTTCCCTTTGCCGTCCGCCCGGGCCACGCCCAGAGAACGGAAGCCCCGCGCCGCAAACTCGTTGACGGCCTTGTCTACGGCGGCCTTGACCTTCCCGGCATTCGCGGACATCTCCAGGATCACCTGGGGCGCGCCCTTGGCCACCTGGAACGTCTTGCCATCGGGGCCCTTGACGGTTGCTTCGGTGCGCTTGTGCACCGGGTCGAAGGGCTGGAAATGGACCACCGCGTAGCTCTTCAGGGCTTTGGTGTCCTTGAGGCCGTCGAGCACCGCCATGTCGATGGTGTCCTTGTCTTCCTCGCGCGAAGCCAGGGCGGCGCAGAGGATTACCTCATCGGCATCGACGCCGCTGACGCCAAAGGGATCGCCCAGGGTCAGCTTGTTCTGGGTCAGCGTCCCCGTCTTGTCCGCGCACAGCACGTCCACGCCGGCGAGTTCTTCGATGGCCGCCAGCCGCGTGACGATCGCCTCTCGCTTGGCCAGCAGGCGAGCGCCAACTGCCATGGTCACCGACAGCACGGTCGGCATGGCCACCGGGATCGCGGCGACGGTCAGCACCAGGGCGAACTGCAGGGTGGTCAGGATCGGGTCGCCGCGGATGACCGAGACGATGATGATCACAGCCACCAGGGCCACCGCCAGGATGATCAGGTAGTCGCCGATCTTGAGCACCGCGCGCTGGAAGTGGCTGACGGTGTGCGCCTCCTGCACCAGCTCCGCCGTCTTGCCGAAATAGGTATTAGCGCCGGTCGCATAGACGAGCGCACTGATCTCGCCCTGTCGGACGATCGAACCCGAGAACACGGCCTGGCCCGGCTTTCGCGTCGCGGGCAGCGACTCGCCCGTCAGCGCGGACTGGTCGACCTCGATCGAGTCGCCGTCGAGCAGGCGGGCATCCGCGGGCACGATGTCGCCAAGACGAACGCGAATGACGTCGCCTGGCACCAGCTCGCGCGCCGGCGGCGTGACCCATTTGCCGTCCCGCCGCACCCTGGCTTCAACCGCCAGCTTCGCCTTCAGCGCCGCGATGGCGTTGCCCGCCTGGTGCTCTTCCCAGAACCCGACCACGGCGTTGGCGAGAAGCAGGACAAGGATGATGCCGAAGTCAGGCCAGTGCTGGGCCACTGCCGAGAGGATTACCGCGGCCTCGATCATCCACGGGATCGGGCCCCACAGGTACGTGAGGAACTTGAGGAACGGGTTGTCCTTCTTCTCCTCGATCTCGTTGGGACCGTATTGGACCAATCGCTTCGCGGCCTCGGCCTGAGTGAGCCCCTCCGGCGACGACCCCAGCTTCTTCTGGAGTTCCGCCATGGGCATGGATTGGAAATCGCTCTTGGCCTTGGGGATCGATCTCGGCTCCGCCTTGGGCCGATATGGTTTTGGCATCTGGGTCACGCTCCCGAGATGTCGCGCCGGGCGACAGCGAACACCCCTGCCGCGGTCAGGATGATCGTCGGCACCGCGAGCGCCGCGTAGCGCCACAGCTCCGTCGCGTTCTCGAGCGGGTTGCCGCCGAACGCCCAATCCCAGGGCGAAAGGTGTCGCCAGGGTGCGAGAACGGCGCTGAGCGGGAACAGTGAGTTGGCGATCAAACCGGCGAAGGCCACGCCGAGACCGATCGCCAGGACCAGCGAAGGGCGCCCGCGGATGCCGGCGACGGCAACCGCCAGGCTCCCGTGGAACGCGGCGAGCAGACCGGAAAGCACGACCGTGGAGAGCACGAACCGGATGTCGATCTGAAGGTCGAACGCCGCGTCGCTGGCGAGCTGGGCCAGCAGTGTGACGACCGTGATCACGGCCAGGGCGATGAGCGCCGCGACCACTCGACCGATCAGGACGACCCGTCGAGAGATGGGCTGGGCGAGAGACAGCTCCATCCGACCGGCAGCCTCCTCGCTCGCAGTTTGGCCGTTCACAAACAGGACCGCCGCAGCGGCGAGCAGGAGTGGCACAAAGAAGTCATACAGGTTGCCGCGCAGGAACCCGGCGGGCGTGCCGAAGTCCGCGAGACCGAATGCCTGCACCACGCCCGAGGGCAACTGATCCATCGCCTGAGAGATGCCCGACGAACCCTTGAACGCCGGCCACACGGAGATCGTGCCGGCGATCAAAGCCGCGAGCCCGAGCGACCACCAGATCGTCGCTCGTCGCATGGCGCGCAGCGGGCCGCCGACCAGTTCGCGGATGCGCCCGTTCATGCCGCCCCTCCATCGTATAGATCGAGGAACGCCTCTTCGAGATCAGGCTCCTCGACCAGCATCGAACCGACTCGATGACTGGCGAGCAACGCAAGCAGAGGCTGGATGGATCCCGATAGGGTTGCGGTGAAGCGGTGGTCGTCGACGACCGGATCGACCACGCCTGGGAGGGCCTTGAGTTGCGCCTCAGGCGGGTCGTCCTCGAACCAGACCTCGATGCGCTGGCGGGCACGGCCTCGAAGTTCCGCGACAGTACCCTGCGCCACCAGCTTGCCGGCCCGCAGGATGGCCACCCGGTCCGCCGCCCTCTGGACTTCGCTCATGACATGCGACGAGAGGAAGACCGTCGCGCCGGCCGCGCGGGCTTCTCGAACCATCGCTAGAAACTCGCGCTGCATCAATGGATCAAGGCCATTGGTCGGCTCGTCGAGGACGATCAGCTCGGCGTCGAAGAGGAACGCGAGCAGCAGCGCGACCTTGCGCCTGTTGCCCGTCGACAGGTCGCGCAGGCGGCGGTGCAGGTCGAGTCGGAGTCGCTCGGCGAGCTGGTCGCGACGGGCCGGATCGAATCCGCCCCGCAGGTGCCCGAAACTGGTGGCCAACTCCATTCCGGTAAGTCGGTCTGGCAGCCTCAGCTCGCCGGGCACATAGGTGAGCCGGCGCCGCAACGCCACCCCGTCACGGGTCGCATCGAGGCCGAAGGCGCCGATGCGACCGGCGGTGGGCCGCAGCAGCCCGAGCAGGCAGCGGATCGTGGTGCTCTTGCCCGAACCGTTGGGCCCGAGAAAGCCGAAGACCTCGCCGCGCGCCACCTTCAGGTCTATGCCGCGAACGGCCTCGACTTTGCCGTAGTGCTTCACGAGGCCGTCGATCACGACGACCGGATCCGCGGCCTTCATGACGCCTCCGCTCCTGAGGCGATGCGGCTCGCGAGCAATGACTGCAATGCCTCCCGCGCCGTCGGGCGCTGTGAAGACGGTCAGGTGATCGCCCGCTTCGAGGACGACGTTGCCGCGCGGCACGATGACCTTCTCCCCGCGCATGACCGAGACGAGCACGCTGTCTCGCGGCCAGGCCGTCTCCGATACCCGCTTTCCGGCGAGGACAGAGCCCGGCCCGATTTCGGCTTCGAGCAGGCTACCGGTCGAGCCGACCGTGTTGACCTGGCGGACGTTTGCGGCCAGGGCCCCTCGGTATGCCGCCACGACGTCCCGTGTGGACAGGATGCCGGCCAGGCGATCGTTGGCCACGACCGGAACCCACGACTGGTGCCCGTCGGCGAGAACTCCGAGGACATCGTCGAGGGAGTCGTCCGCTGAGACGAAGGTTCCGTCCAGGGCGAGATCGCCGACCTTTGCCGCCTGATCGGCCGCGACGAGAGCGGTGAGGTCGACACTGCCGCGCAGCGAGCCACCCCGATCGACGACAGGGGCGCCGGGCACGCCAGAGGACTCAAGTCGTGCGCGCGCCGCCGCCACGTTCTGATCCGAGTCGAGCACCACCCGCGGCGATCGGGCGGCGTCGCCCGCCGGAATGGCGTTCATGAGCGGGAGCGCGAAGCGGAAGCGATGTGCCGGCGATTCGGAGCGGTTCCGCAGTTGCGACGAGTAGATGGAGCGATCTCCGACTATGAGCGTTGCGAGTCCGATTGCCAGCATCGCCGGAGCGAGCATCGCGAGGCTGTCGGTCATCTCGGCGACCATTAGCATCACCGCCAGCGGAGCCCGGGCCGTGCTGCCGAAGAGGGCCATCATCGCCACGATCACAAAAGGCGAAGGATCGGATGGCACGCCGGGTGCAATCGGTTCGAGGAGCCGCCATATTCCGGCTCCGAGCAGGGCGCCGATGAACATCCCAGGGCCGAAGATGCCGCCCGATCCACCGGAGCCGATCGAGAGCGAAGTCGCGAGGATCTTGGCGAAGGGGAGCGCCAGGATCACCCACAGGGGGAGACTCAAAAGCGTGTTGCGATCGAACCCCGCCTGGACCCAGCCGTAGCCGGTGCCGAGAACGCCTGGCAGTGCGATCGCAAGGCAGCCCACCGCAACGCCGGCCACGGCCGGGCGAAGCTCGCGGGGCAGAGGCCAGGTCTTGAACCAGCGGGTCACGCCGTAGAAACCGGCGATGTAGAGCCGGCCGACGATGCCACAGGCGAGACCGATCAGGGTGTAGTAGATGAGCTGGCGTGGGTCTGTAAAGCCGGCGCCACCGGCGCGCCCGAAGATGGGGCTGAACCCGATGATCGCCCCGAAGACCGAGAACGCGACAATCGAGCCGACGAAGGCGGGCACGAGTGCGTCCGACTCCACGTCGTCGCGATAGGGAATCTCGACCGCCAGAACCGCGCCGCCAAGTGGAGCTCGAAAGATCGCTCCGATCCCGGCGCCCATCCCCGTGCTCACCGCGATCCGGGCGTCTCGCGCATCCAGGTCGAGGAGTCGGGCGAGAAACGACCCGAACCCGGCACCGATCTGAGCTGTCGGCCCTTCGCGGCCGCCGGAGCCACCCGAGCCGATCGTGATGGCCGAGGCCACGAGCTTGACGAGTGGAATTCGTGCCCGGATGCGCCGGGGGCCGTGGTGGAACGCCGCTATCGCCGCGTCGGTGCCGTGGCCCTCAGCCTCGGGCGCAAGCCGGAAGACGATGATGCCCGCGATCAGGCCGCCGAGGCCGACGACGATTGGCAGCATCCACGGCCGCGCGGCGTCGGTGATGGGTTTGGCGCCTTCGCCCAGCGGTGATGCCGGGACAAAGCCCGCGAGCCCAAGGAACACCTGGCTTGCGAAATCGAGAGCGACGAAGAACAACGCCGCGCCGAGGCCGCTGATGACCCCGATCACGGCTCCAAGCACGATCCACTTACGAAGGTATGCGGTCGAGCGGATGCGGAGTCGAAGCATCCGGAGCAGCGCATCACGACGGCCGCGGAGATTCATGCGAACGGCTCGAACCAACGGGCAAGCTTTGCGATCGCCTCAGCTTCCGCAGGTGTCATTGACGCCGCGGCGATCACTCGGGCGATGTCTTGACCGCGTAGTTCCAGGACACGTGCTCGCAAGGCGCGGCCAGCCTCGGTCAGTCGCACGCAGACCACCCGCTTGTCGAGGTCCCCTTTGTCGGTCGACACAAGGCCCCGGCGCTTAAGCCGAGAGACAACCCGGCTTGCGGGTGAGGCATGAGCGCCGATACGAGTGGCGATCTCACCGACCGCTTGCCCTTCGTCACGCTCGCTGACAACGAGAAGGACTCGCCACTGCATGAAGGTGAGTTCTGCATCCGCGGCGGCGATCGCCCGCGCCGTTATGGCGACCGAGCCCACCACCAAGCGTTCGAGCACACCGACGAGGTCTTCGTTCATGGCCGCAGTGTATCGCGCTTATGTTCCGTATGGAATATTTTGCCGCCTGGCTGACCGCGGTCGTCCTAGCCGGCGGTGCCCTGCCGACCGAGCAGGGCCACCAGAAGCATGGTGGCGAGAGTGGCGCCGATGAACTGGGCCACGATGTAACCGGGCACGCGACGCCACTGGAAGTCGCCTCGGAGCGCGAAGGCGATGCTGACGCCCGGATTGAGATGAGCCCCCGAGACCGCGCCCATGGACAGGATGACCACACCGACCATCGGGCCCGGGGCGGTCACCTGGGCGGCCAGGGAGAGCACGTTGCCGCCGAATCTGGCGTTGACCATGCCGCCGCCCACGGCGACGAGGACAAGGAAGAAGGTTCCGAGCCCTTCCGCGAACAGGCGGCGCCACTCCAACCGCGCGTCTGTGAAGTCGAAGTGTCGTTCGTCGAGCCGCTGATCGTGCCCTGACCGCCCAGGGACCTGGGCGGCTCCTCGTGGATCCCCCGTCGGCGCGGGACCCAGGCCCTCGGTTCGTGACGCCTGGCTCATCGTTTCGCGCCGACTCGCTACTCAGCTCACGCCGGGCGCTCCGCCGGGCGCAACCAGGACCACCCCTCGCCTGGTCCAAGGCACACCAAGGCGCGGCAGCAGGAACCGATCGAGGCCGTAGTAGCCGGCGACGCGCCAGGCCAGGATGAGCCCGATCGTCAGGGCGAAGAGGACGGGGTTGGTCGAAGAGGAGCCTGCGAGCATGTAGGACATGTTCATGGTGCATCCGAAGAATGCGGCGATCCCGACGAGGGCGCCGACGAGGATGCCAATACCGACGGCGAGCTCGCCGAAAGCGATCAGCCAGCCGAACCAATTCGCGGCGTGGTTGTCGATGAGCACCTGCAGAAATGAGCGATACCACTCAAATGTGATCGACGGCTTGCCGGTCTGCGGAATGGCAACAGCGCTCTTCCAGAAGCCCTCCAGGGATGAGCCGCCACCCGACGTCCAGCCAGTGCCGCTGACCTTCTCCCAGCCCGCGAGGAGCCATTCGAAGCCGACGAAGATGCGGAGCGGCAGCCACAAGAGGCCGGCTCGGGTGTTGCCAAACAGGTATCGGGAGAATGCCGGGCCTTCGACCTCGACGACCTCTGCCTGAGGCCGATTCCGGTCGGCGAAGAGCAGGACCAGCAAGACGATAGAGGCCACCCAGAAGACGACGGTCAGGGCTGGGCGAATCGAATCTGGAGCCACGATCCAGGGGTTGTACAGATAGAAGAGCACGATCGCAGCCAGGGCCGCGATGGGTGTTACCAGGCGCCGCGCTGTAGCCACGGAAATGGTCCTCCTGATTGGCCCCCGGGAGATTCGCATTGACTCTTGAGCCGGTGCCGCGACGCCTCAATCGGGCTCGAGGGCGTCGTTGATCTCTTTGGTGGCCTCATCGGAGAGCGACGTCTTGAGGACTTCCCCGCCGAGTGGCGCGAGTGCCGCGAGGGCCTTGTCCTCGGTCCACTTCTTGATGAAGAGGACCAGCGCTGCGGAGCCCGGCTTTAGGACGTCCTGGACCCGTTGGCGGAAGTCGTCCTTGATCCCCCAGCCGGTCAACGTGCCCATCATTGCGCCCATGATCCCGCCGAGGATCAAGCCACCGACAGGAATCAGGAACAGAAGACCGAATAGCAGGCCGAAGAAGCCGCCCATCATGGCCCCCGCCCTGGTGGCTCCGGTCTTTGTGACCATCTTGGCCTTGCCGTCGGCATGCTTGACAACGACCGCGGCTCCGGCGACCTGCATGACAAGGTCGTGCTCAAGCCCGAGGACGACCTCGTACGCCTTCTCCGCGGTTGCCTCATCGGGGTAACCGATGACGACCAGATCCACACCATCTGCCATTTGATAGCTCCTCGTGCGGGCTCAAGGCCGGCCATACGAACGATTTCGTGGGCCCTGGCTCCCGTCGGATACGGGTGGGACCTGGGCATACGGGCAACGTGCCCGGACGCTCAGGCAGTGTCTCCACCTCGAGCGGAGGTGTCATGACGGTCCGTCATGGGCGGTACTGCGACCGGCTGGAGGGCACCGAAGCGTGACCGGCAGGTCTCGTTACCGCCTGTGTTCGCCTCTGTTCGCTTGGCCACAGCGCTGGCCGATCTCCGGGCCGGCAGGTTCGAAGGCGCAGCAGTTCTCGTGCCTTGAGCAGCCGAGATGCGGGCCCTGGAGGCAAGGGACGACATGCGCAGCGCCAGGCAGGACTGCCGCACGACGTCGATTGCCTGCGCCATGGGGGGCCCTTGTGTTCTAACCCCGCCCAACAAACCGCTGATTCCCTCGTGAATTGGCCTTCAGCGGACCCCCGCGGACGCCCCGACCCAAACTCGAAAACCGCTGGGCGAGAGTCCCGTGAGTTCGAATCTCACCCTCTCCGCCAAGATTTCCCTAGTGAAATCCCCATTTTGAGCCCCACAGCGTGGGGCTCTGTTCGGTACCGGTAGCAACACCGGTGGCAACGGCGCCCGGCCGACCAAGGCTGAACAGAACGCGATCATCCGCGGCTTCACCCGGTCGCCACCCCTCCACCACGTGCGATCTCAACGTCGATGCTGTCGTCGTACAGGAGCCGTCGGCGCCCGAGCCGACGAAGAAGGGTGGCACCGAGGCGGCCGGGCGATCTGTCGGCGTCAGTTGGTCCGGTTGGTCACCGTGGAGGCGTAGTGGTTGCTCGACAGCCCATGGATAGTGATCGGGCCGGCCATGAAAATGCCCCAGAACTCGCTCGAGATGTGATTGTCGGTCACCGCGACGCTCAGTGGAACAACGGCGCTGAATAGGGCAATCCCGGTCGGCTGAGTGCTGCCGGAGGTGGGGTCGATGCCGTTGCCGAAGATGGTGTTGTTCACGATGGCGTTGCCCGAGACGTTCTGGTCCGGCGCAAGGGCGTGGATTTCCACTCCCGCCTCGACGTTGAGGGCCAGTTCGTTGTGGATCACCCGGTTGTTGTAGGAGGCTGCGCCGGGGACCAGGGCGAAGACTCCGACGCCAAACTCGTTGCCGGCTGAGAAATTGTTGATCACGAGGTTGTCGTATACGCCGCCCAGCGAGGTGTTCGTGAGCGCCACGGAATTGCGCGACTCCAGGGTGATCCCGCCGTGCAGGATACCGGTCATCGAGGTGTTCCCGGAGATAACGTTATGGGCGCTCGGCCCAACCTCATCGGTGACCAGGATGCTGCCGATGTTGCTCTCGACGCGGTTGTTCGTGACATGCGACAGGGACACGCCCATAAGGTGAACGGCCTGACCGCAATCGCCCGGGACGTTCCCCTGTGCCTGGCACTCGCGGGTTGAGGTGCTCTTAAAGCCCGCGTCGTTGAAGCTGACCGTGTTGCCTTCGATCCTGATCTTCGAGGTCGCGGCGACGAGGATTCCCTCCCCGATGGCGTGCTCGACGGTGAAGCCCTTGATCGTCGAGCCGCTTGCTCCGGGGCCGTAAACGAGGATCCCGTAACCCACGATGCCCATGCCCGCCAGCGGCTGGATCCCGCCTGTAAGACCCGTGGCATCGATGGCCGCGTCATTCCCGACCAACGTGAGCCGCTTGGTCACGGAGACCTGCTCGTGGTACGTCCCCGACTCGACATGGATTGTGGCTCCCGGCACCGCCATCGAAACCGCGCGACCGATGGTCAGGCACGGCTGGCTACTCGAACATGGGTTGGCGTCGCTGCCGTGAGTCTGCGAAACGTAGAGTCCGGCCGGCGAGGCCGCGACAACCGGGGGGACCGACAGGGCGGCGGCCGAAGCGACCAAGAGTCCGAGAAGCCCGGCTCGAGCGATCCTTTGCGTCATGACACTCACCAGACTCCTCCGTCGCGCCCCACAGATCGGGACGCTCCCTAGTAGGAGGCAGACCACATTTCGCTGCCTGGGGCGCACGGGAGGAAGGCCAGGTGCGTTGTTGCAGGTAGCCTCGCTCCGCGCCACAACGCTATCAGGCCGCGGCGTTAGTTAGACCTACCCGGACGAGGATGCCTGGTAGTTGTCGAACCCGCTGGAGCGGATACGGGCGTGAGCGGCTGACGCCAGCGGCCAAGTCCTGCCGCAGGGAGGGCTTCCCTGCGGCGGCTGACCGGCTGCGACGTCTAGACGCAGCAGTGGATCGTCGCCGGCCTACGGACACCAGGCACCGCGGCCCAGGCGGCTCCCACCTCGTTGCCGTACATAACTCGCCTACAGGCCGCTTACCGAGACAGGTTTGGAACTGTCCGTCTCGGTGCCGTTGCCGAGCCGCCCGTATAGATTGTTACCCCAGCACTCGGCACGGCCGCCAAAGAGCAGCGCGCAGGTGTGGTTGTTGCCTGCGGAGATGGCGCTCACGCCTGACAGACCCGAGACTGCCACGGGAGTGGAGCTATCGGACGTAAAGCCGTCGCCGGGTTGGCCGGTCCCGTTCTGGGTCTGACCCCAGCACTCCACCGCGCCGCCGGAGAGCAGGGCGCAGGTGTGGTTTCCACCCGCGCTGATGGCGCTCACGCCCGAGAGACGGGATACGGCAACGGGAGTAGAACTGCTCTTGGTGCTGGCGTCACCGAGCTGGCCGCCATCGTTCCAACCCCAGCACCTCACCGTGCCGCTGGAGAGCAGCGCGCAGGTGTGGCCGCCGCCTCCGGAAATGGCGCTCACCCCTGACAGACCAGACACCGCCACGGGGGTGGAGCTGCTCTTGGTGCTGCCGTTGCCGAGCTGGCCCATCTCGTTATCGCCCCAACACTCCACGGTGCCGCCGGAGAGCAGCGCGCAGGTGTGGTTGTAACCACCCGTGATGGCGCTGACGCCTGACAGGCCCGACACCGCCACGGGAGTGGCGCTGTCGGCGGTGCTGCGGTTGCCGAGCTGGCCCATGCCGTTGCCGCCCCAGCACTCCACGGTGCCGCCGGAAAGCAGGGCGCAAGTGTGGTTTCCGCCTGCGGAGATGCTGCTCACGCCCGAGAGACCGGATACGGCCACGGGGGTGGAGCTGCTCGCCATGAGCCGGCCGTTACCGAGCTGGCCGTCGAAGCCGTAGCCCCAGCACTCCACCGTGCCGCCGGAGAGCAGTGCGCAGAAGTGGCCGCCTCCTGCCGTGATGGCGCTCACTCCAGAGAGGCCGGACACGGCGACCGGGGTGGAGCTGTTCGTAGTTGTGCCGTTGCCAAGCTCGCCAATCTCGTTAGAGCCCCAGCACTCCACGGTACCGCCGGAAAGCAGGGCGCAGGTGCTGCTGCCTCCTGCAGAGATGGCGCTGGCCTGTCTGGCGGCAATCGGAGTCGGCTGCGCCGTCGGGCCGCCGCCGCTGCCGGTGCCGGTGCCGCGTGGATTGATCACCGTGAGCCCAAACCCCACGGCCACGATCGCGACAACCGTGGCCAGCAGAGCCGCCGAGCGGGCGCCCTTGCCGAATCCGCCCCAAATTCGTCGATACCACGCGGGTCCTCCGATCGGCGTGCTCACTGGTATCTCCCTCAGGTAGTCGTACAACGTGCCCGGTGCGCCCGGCGTGCGTTTGTCGTCGAAGATCTCGTGCAGTCGATCCTCCAGCAGGGAGCCCCGCGCCGATCTGCCGGGCCGTCCAAAGAATCTCATCGGTCGATCTCCTGCCCGAGGAGCTTGAGAGCGTAGTGGAGCCTCGACTTCACCGTCCCGAGCGGGACATCCAGCCTGGTCGCGATTTGCTCCAGCGGCATGTCGCGCCAGTAGCGGAGCACGACGATGACGCGCTGTTCTGCCGACAGCCGGTCCAACGCTCTACCCACGGCGTCACGGGCTAAAGTCGCTCGAAAGGGATCGACTGCGGCTACCTGCAAGCCATCGTCGAAGGCGAGAGGGATTACCCCTTTGCGCCTCTGGATGCGCGTCTTGCAAACGTTGGCCACGATCCGGTCAAGCCAGGGCCCGACGCTTTCGGGGCTGCGCAACTTGGGCCATGCGCGCCAGGCGCGAACGAGTGCCTCTTGCAGCGCGTCTTCGGCCTCGCCTGCATCGCCGAGAATGTATCCGGCCAGCTTGTATGCGCCGTCGAGGTGATGAGAGGCGAGTCGGACGAACTCGACGCGCAACTGCGCGGCGTCGGCCTCATCGAGTTGGCCCAGCGACCCCTCGCTCACCTGCGCCTCCGGAATGGACAAAGTGCAGATCTCCATTGCGGCCTATCCAGACTGCGAGTGAGCAACGAAAGTTCATTCTGCCCGGCGCTTGGCAGCCGAGGCGGCCGCGGACTGTGGCGGAAATGTCGGGGCCTGTGCGCCTGGAGTGTCAGCCCGATGGACATGCCGACCACCCAGGGGTGGGGCCGCGTCTTTCGTCGCCCCGGAATCGACGGATGAGGCAGCGCTTACGACTGCGAGCCATCGCTCCCGCACTAACGGGACGACGGCCACGCCGACCATACGTCGCGCGGTAATCCGGCAACATCCCAGCTTCTGACCATGGGCCGATTGTAGTTGCGAGGCTGAGCGTCGAGATCAGTTGCGCGGACGCTGCCGCAGCGGTTCATACTCAGGGCCATGGAATCCTCCCCTCTGGCCTCGCGGCTTCGGGTCGTCGCGCCGGTCGTGGCGGTGGCGGCTCTGGCCCTCGTTGCGGTCTTCGTGGCCATGACGACGCTCGGTTCGGCGGCTCCCGTCCCCAGCGCAACCCCCTCCGGCTCGGCCGTCGCCCAAGCCACCGCGACCCGGACTTCCACCCCGACCGCCGAGCCGACTGCCTCTCCGACCGACGTCGCCCCGACCGGTTCGCGGACGCCCGTGCCATCCGGGCCGACGCCAAAGGTGACCAGCACAACCGCTTCGGACAAGGATCCCCAGGGAGTCTGGACGGTGAGCTACCACTTTCCACGGCTTGATGCAGCCTCCGCTCCCGGGGCGAGTGCCGTAAACGAGGACATCGTCACGGACGTCCAGGGTCGCGCGCAGGCCTTCGAGGCCGGACCGGCCGCGATCCGGCAACAGCCGGGCAAGGTCAACACGCTGACCGGGTCCTACACCGTCGTGCTTCTGCGCTCCGACCTCGCCAGCTTCAGGCTGACCTGGATCGACGACACATCGGGAGCCCACCCGGCCACGACGATCGAAACGATCAACTACGACCTGAACAGCGGGACGCGCATCGCGTTCAGCGACGTCTTCTCGGACACTTCGGCTGCGCTTTCGATTTTGTCGCAGCAATCACGCGAGCTGCTTCGGCCGGTCCTCGGCGCCGACTATGACCCGGCAATCGTCAGCGACGGCACCAGCCCCGACTGCCCCTCGATGACCGGTTCGACGCCGAGTTGCCCGCTGCCGGCAGGCTCCAACTTCGCGACGTGGGCCCTCGCCTCGACCGGTCTGGCCGTCACGTTCCAGGAGTATCAGGTCGGCGCCTACGCCGACGGGACGCCGTCCATCGTCATTCCGTGGTCGGCCCTGGCCGGTGTCGTCAAGCCGGATGGACCCGCGGCTCGACTCCTTCCGTAAGAGCCCCAGCGTGAGCCTGCGTCCGCCGGAACACGCCGATGGCGCTCGTTGTTCCTCGCTATCCTTCGCTCCGGGCGACGACCATAGCAACCACAGCTTCGGAGGACTCAATGGCGGCTGAGTACAACGCGACCGTGGCGAGCCGGGTCGAGGTTGCACCGGGTCTGGTCATCATGCGGGTTGTCCCGGACAAGCTGCCGTTCGAATTCAAGGCCGGCCAATATGTCGTGCTTGGGCTGAAGGCTTCGGAGCCGCGCATCGATGAAGCCGAGCCGGAAGCTCCGAGCGTCGTGCCGACCGGTGCCATCGACTCGCCCCGGCTTCTGGCGGTCGATGCCGCCATGGCCGTAATCGGGGGAACGCCCGAGAGCCAGGCCGCCGTCGACCTCCAGGCCGCCTCGGTCGCCCGCGCAGCCGCCGACCCTGACCGGATGATCCGGCGGGCCTACTCGATCGCCTCGGAGTCCCGCGCGGACGAATACCTCGAGTTCTACCTCACGGTCGTCATGAGCGGAGAGCTGACGCCGAGACTCTTCAATCTCCAGATCAAGGATCGTGTCTATGTCGGGCCGAAGGCCGTCGGCGTGTTCACACTCGACAAGGCTCCGGGCAAGCACATCCTCATGATCGGGACCGGCACGGGCCTCGCGCCCTACATGTCGATGATGCGCAGCGAGCTGGTCTGCAACGGCTCGCGGCAATTCGTGGTGGTCCACGGGGCGCGCTATTCGTGGGACCTCGGCTATCGCACCGAGCTGACCGGGCTGGCCCGACATTGCGGCAACTTCCACTACATCCCGGTCATAACACGCCCGCAGGAAGACGTCACCTGGCGCGGGAGGAGCGGCTACCTCCAGAACATCATCGCGTCGAACGCGATCGAGGAGGAGACGGGCCTGGCGCTCACGCCCGACCACTTCGACATCTACCTGTGCGGCAATCCGGGCATGATCGAGACGGTCATCGAGTGGGCCGCCATCCAGGGTTTCGTGCGGGACAAGGGCCACGATATCGGCACCCTGCACACCGAGGAATACTGGTAAAGGGTTCCGGACCAGAACGTTCCGAGCCCTGGTGCGGCGGGAGCCGCCGGGGCGTATTCGAGCCGCGGCATTTGACAGCCGCCCGGCGGCGCCCGTAGACTCCGGCCCACATCGAAATACGGGCAGTGATCGGGACGAGTATTTCCCGGCGCCGGCGTAGAGAACCAGCGGTTGGTGCAAGCTGGGGCGGCGACGAGACAGAATGGACCCGTGAGCCTCCGGACCAAACCGCGAGCTTCCAGGGCTCGCCAGTAGGCTCCGGCGCAGAGCGCCAGCGATAAAGGGCAGCACCGATCGGCAGGAGTCGCCGGCGGAGCGGACAACCGCTCCCTGCAAGCGAGAGCCCGACCCGTCGGCCAGAGAGCGGCATCGCCGAATGTGGGTGGCACCGCGGAAGGATCGGCCTTTCGTCCCTGTGGACGAGAGGTTTTTGATTCTCCGCCGGTCCACGGACCGGTGGCGTGACAGACGCGGCACACCACTTGACCCGAAAGGCACAGGCGATACCGATGGCAGCAGGCGATCCCCTCAGTTTTCACGAGGTACGGAAGCTCGCCGGCTCCGCGGATACGGTCCTCCTCACGGCGACCCGCAACGCGGATCTCGAAACCCCGATCGGGGCATTCATGCGCTTCGACGACGGCGGACCGGCGTTCCTGCTCGAGTCCGTCGAAGGCGGCGAGCGGCTGGGGCGTTACTCCTTCCTGGGTGTCGGTCCACGCCGGCTGCTGACGGTACGCGACGGCCTGGCCACGATCCAGACGCGGCCACTGGGAGTCGGGGAGTTCTGCCCGGACCTGCCGACCGAGACTGAACCCGCCGCCGATCCCCTCCAGGCTCTCCGCCAATTCCTGCCGAAGCGCCGGATCCTGCCCGGAGAAGGCATCCCGCGGTTCCCGGGCGGCGCGGTCGGGGCGCTGGCCTACGACGCCGTTTCGTGGTTCGAGCCCACGGTGCCGCTCCCTGCCCGCGACCCGATCGGCGTGCCGATGGCCGCGTTCCAGGAGACTGATCTCGTCCTGGTCTTCGACCACCTGACCCACACGCTTTCCGCGGTTGCTTCCCTTCACACCGAGACGCCCGACCTGGAGGGTCGATACCGCATCGCCGAACGTGCCGTCTTCGAAGCGCTCGACCGGACGGCTCGGCCGACCGAATCCGAGCTGGCGGGGCTGACCGGCCGCCGCAATCGAGCCGCGTCGGGCGCGTCCGACGCCTCCGACGCGTCCGACGGCGCGACGGCGGGATCCTGGATCGCCGCACCGGCGCGATCTCCGAGATCGATGTCAGCCTGAAGCGCGGCCAGTACGAGTCCGCGGTTCAATCGGCCAGGGACGCGATCGCGGCCGGCGAGGCCATCCAGATCGTCCTGGCCCGCCGCCAGACGTATCGAACGTCCCGTGATCGGCGGGCAGCCGCTCGACGCCGTCGCGCTGTACCGGGCGCTGCGGCGCATAAACCCGAGCCCGTACCTGTTCTTCGTCCGGATGCCCGAGTTCTCGGTCGTCGGGGCGAGTCCGGAGCTGCTGGTCCGCGTCGAAGGCGATTGCGTGACCACTCACCCGATAGCAGGAACGCGGCCTCGCGGCGCGACGCCGGCCGAGGACGCGGCCCTCGCCTATAGCCTGGAGCGCGATCCCAAGGAGCGGGCCGAGCACGTGATGCTCGTCGATCTCGGTCGCAACGACCTCGGCCGCGTTGCCCGGCCGGGGACGGTGGCGGTAACCAAGTACATGGAGGTCGAGCGCTACAGCCACGTCCTGCATCTGGTCAGCAACGTGGAGGCGCGCCTCAAGCCGGGTCTCGACGCCCTCGACGCTTTGCGCAGCATCTTTCCGGCCGGCACGCTCTCGGGCGCTCCGAAGGTCCGGGCGATGCAGCTCATCGGCGAGGCGGAAGGGGAGCGGCGCGGGTTGTACGGCGGCGCGGTCGGCTATCTCGGCTACGACGGCAACCTCGACACGGCGATCACGATCCGATCGGCCGTGCTCAAGAACGACCGCATCCACGTCACCGTCGGCGCCGGGATCGTCGCCCGGTCTGTCCCGGCAAACGAATTCGAGGAGACCGAGCACAAAGCCGGAGCAATCCGGCGAGCCCTGGAGATGGCGGTCGAGGAAGCCGGCGCGGCCGGGGCCGACGCCCGACCCGTCGCCGCCGGCGCAGTTCCGGAGCCGCTGGAGGCGTCCCGATGATCCTCATGATCGACAACTACGACTCGTTCACCTTCAATCTCGTCCAGGCGCTCGAGGCCGCCGGCGCCGAGGTCCGGGTCCTGCGCAACGACGCCATCGACCGCGCCGGACTCGAAGCTCTCGCCGACGATCCGGCGGCCGACTTGCGAGGAATCGTCATCTCACCCGGCCCGGGCAACCCCGATTCAGCCGGCATCTCCATCGAGGCGATCCGTTTCGCGCTCGAGCGGCGCATTCCGCTGCTCGGCGTATGCCTGGGCATGCAGTCGATGGCGCAGGCGCTCGGGGCGACGATCGACCGCGCCCCGACGCTGGTCCACGGTGAGGCTTCCGCCATCCGCCACGACGGCCTGGGACTCCTCGCCGGGCTTCCGCAGCCGTTTACGGCTGCCCGCTACCACTCCCTCTCGGTCGTGCCGGAAACGCTGCCGGCCGAACTCGTGGTGACCGCCCGAACCGAAGAGGACGGCGTGGTCATGGGTATCAGGCACACCGGCGCCCCGATGGAGGGCGTGCAATTCCATCCCGAGTCGGTCCTTACGCCGATGGGCCCACGTCTGCTCGCCAACTTCCTTCGCCTGGCCGGCGAGGGTGAGGCCGGCCTGCTCGACGACTCAGCCGGATCCTTCGCCCTCGCGGGCATCCCCGAAGAACAACGCGCAACAGGAGCGGCCGTGTCGAGCCGCGTGGAGGTCGTTCGATGAGCGAGCACGTCAGGGCGGCGCTTGCCGCCGTCGTCGAGGGCAGGAAGCTCTCGATGGAAGAAGCCCACGAGGCCATGGCCGCGGTGATGGACGGGCAGGCGACCGCGTCCCAGCTCGGTGCTCTGCTCGTCGCGCTCCGGATGCGCGGCGAGACAGTCGCGGAGCTTGCCGGCTTCGCCTCGGCGATGCGGGAACGGGTCGTTCGAGTCGACGCTCCGGCGGGGATCATCGATACCTGCGGCACAGGCGGCGACCACAGCGGCACGTTCAACATCTCGACAGCGGCCGCGATCGTGGTGGCGGCGGCCGGGGTTCCGGTTGCCAAGCACGGCAACAGGGCGATCACTTCCGCCTGCGGCTCGGCCGATGTTCTCGAGGCGCTTGGCGTCAGCACCGATCTCGGACCGGATGAGGCCGCGGCGGCTCTCCGCAGGGACGGCTTCGCCTTTCTGTTCGCGCTCGGCTATCACCCGGCCATGAGCAACGCCGGGCCGACCCGTCGCGAAATCGGCGTCCGGACGGCCTTCAACCTGCTCGGACCCCTGACCAATCCGGCCGGGGCGAAGCGCCAGGTGGTCGGCGTGGGCGATCCCTCGGCGGCTCCGCGGATCGCCGCGGTGCTCCAGTTGCTCGGCTCCGAACGAGCACTGGTCGTGCACGGCGCCGGTCTCGACGAGTTGCCGCTCGACGGCAGCGGCGTCCTCTACGACGTGACGCCCGCAAAAGTGACCCGCCACGACGTGGCGGCTTCGGCCCTCGGGCTCGGGGCGGCGCCGCTTTCGGCCCTGCTCGGCGGCACTCCGGCCGAGAACGCGCGACTCGTCGAGGCGATCTTCGCCGGCGAGCCGGGACCGAGAAGGGACGTCGTCCTGCTCAACGCGGCGGCCGGATTCCTGGCGGCAGATCGAGTCGCGGCGTTGCGCGAAGGCGTGGCCCTTGCCGCCTCGACGATCGACTCCGGCCTCGCCGCGGGGCTGCTGACCCGGCTACGTGCGGCGAAGGTCGCGCGCGACGCGGTCATCGCGGCCGGCACGCAGGCGACCGAGGCGGTGCGAGCATGACGACCGAGACCGCACGCAGCTCGAACCCGGCGCCGGGGTCGAGGTCGCGTGCCGGGATCGTGGCCCAGATCGCGGCTCGAAGGCTGGCCGACGTCCGAGCCGAGCTTGGCTCGCTGACCTACCGCGATCTCGCCCGGGACGCGGCAGCGGTTTCGGCCGAGCCCGGCGGCGCCCCACGTCCCGTGGCCGAGCGTCTGGCCGCCCCCGGTACGCACCTCATCGCCGAGGTCAAGCGCCGCTCCCCTTCGGCCGGTGAGATTGCGGCCGAGGCCGATCCCGCGGCCCTGGCTTGCGCTTACGAAGCCGGCGGGGCGAGCGCGATCTCGGTTCTGTGCGAGCCACATTGGTTCGGCGGCTCGGTCTCCGACCTGCGGCTGGTTCGAGCGGCCGTAACGCTCCCGATCCTGGCCAAGGAATTCGTGGTCGACGAACGGCAGCTGCCCGTTCTGCGCGCCGCCGGCGCGGACATGGTCCTGCTCCTCGCCTCGGTCCTGGCGCCGGTGAAGCTGGCGCGGTTCGTGCGGCTGGCTCGCAAGCTCGGCATGGAGCCGCTGGTCGAGGCCCACGACGAACGCGAACTCAAGGCGGCACTGGCCACCGGCGCCCGCGTCATCGGGCTCAACAACCGCAACCTGCGGAGTCTTGAAGTCGACCCCGAAAACTGCGTGCGAATGCGTGCGCTCGTCCCAGACGACCGCCTGGTGGTCGGCGAATCGGGCGTCGGCGAGCCCCGGACGCTGGTCGGCTGGCGTGCGGTCGGGATTGACGCTGCCCTCGTCGGGGAGGCGCTGATGCGCTCGGCCGACCCGGCCGCCACGGCCAGGGCGTTCGTGACGGCAGGCAAGATGCCACACGACGTGGCGGCGGAAGCGCGCCTGCCGTTGACCAAAATCTGCGGCGTGACCGATGCCGCGGGGGCGCTGGCGGCGGTTCGCGCCGGCGCGGACGCCATGGGCCTCAACTTCGTGCCGCGCACGCCCCGCTGCCTCTCGCTGCCCGAAGCCGCGAAGCTCGCGACCGTGATCCGCGACTCTTCCCCGGCCGGCTCGCGGCCCCGGATCGTGGCCGTCTTCGCCGACGCGTCCCCGGACCGGATTGCCGCCGTGATCGCGGCCGTGGATCCCGACGCCATCCAGCTCTCCGGTGACGAGCCGGTTGCGGCGATTCATTCGGCCCGACGGCCGGTCTGGAAGGTGCTGCACGTGCCGGCCGCGAATGCGGCGGGCGCGGCGGCCGAACCTGCGGACGCCGGCCCGGTTGCCGCAAAGTCGATCGAGGCAGCCGGGACGTACCTGTCCGCCGGTGCCGAGCGGATCATTCTCGACAGTTCGGGCGGTCGGTTCCCGGGCGGCACCGGGCAGACCGTCGATCGCCGCGTCGCTGCCATGGTTGCTCGGGAGGTGCCCGTGATCCTCGCGGGCGGCCTCGATCCTTCGAACGTGGCGGCGGCCGTGCTCGACGTTCCGGCCATCGGCGTCGACGTGGCCTCCGGCGTGGAATTGCCGCGTGGCTCCGGGCAGCGGCCTCGCAAGGACCCCGTCCGCGTCGCTCTCTTCGTCAAGCGGGCGCGCGCCGCACGATTCGACCGGCCGCACGTGCCGGCCCGGCCGACGCCCGTCCCGGAGCCGCTGCTCGAACCCGATGAGCACGGCAAGTGGGGCATGGACCGCGATTTCGGCGGACGGTACGTGCCCGAGACGCTCGTATCGGCGCTCGAGGAGCTGGAGCGTGCCTGGGCGCAGACGCGCCACGATCCGCGCTTCTGGGCCGAGCTGCGCGAGCTACAGTTTCACTACGGCGGCCGGCCAACGGCGATGTATCGAGCCGATCGGCTGGGAGCGGAGATCCTGGCGGTGGCCCGTGTCGAGGCCGAGGCTGCGGGCACGGCGCCCGAACGACTGCCCGACCGTCTCCGGCTCTACCTCAAGCGCGAGGACCTGAACCATACCGGCGCTCACAAGCTCAACAACGCCCTCGGCCAGGTTCTGCTGACGCGGCGCCTCGGCAAGAGCCGCGTTATTGCCGAGACCGGCGCAGGCATGCACGGCGTGGCTACGGCCACTGCCTGCGCACTCCTGGAGATCCCCTGCGTAGTCCACATGGGCGTCGAGGACATCGCCCGGCAGGCGCCGAACGTGCTCCGGATGCGGGCCCTCGGTGCGGAGGTCCGGCCGGTCCACGGTGGTTCGGGGACGCTCAAGGACGCCGTCAGCGAGGCCCTGCGCGACTGGGTCACGAACGTCGAGACGTCGCACTACTGCCTGGGTTCGACGATGGGCCCGCATCCATACCCGATGATGGTCCGCGACTTCCAGCGAGTCATCGGCGACGAGGCGGCGGCGCAGGTCTACGAGGTTGAGGGACGGCTGCCGGACATGGCAATCGCCTGCGTCGGCGGCGGCTCGAATGCGCTGGGACTGCTGAGCAGGTTCATCGGCGAGCCGTCGGTGCGGCTGGCGGTGGCCGAGGCGGCGGGGGAGGGGATCGCGACCGGGCACCATGCGGCGGCGCTGCTCGGCGGCTCGCCGGGGATCCTGCACGGCTCGCGCTCGTACATGCTCCAGGACGCCGACGGCCAGGTCATCGAGGCTGTCTCGATTTCGGCCGGGCTCGACTACCCCGGGATCGGTCCACAGCTCGCCGCGCTGACGCAGGCGGGGCGGCTCGTGGTTTCGTCCGCGACCGACCTGGAGGCCGTGGCGGCGGTTCGGCAGGTGGCCCGGACGGAGGGAATCCTGGCGGCTGTCGAATTGGCCCACGCCGTCGCTGCGCTGCCGGCCGTGCTGGCCCGTGTCGTGGCCGCCTCCGCCACACCTTTCGAGCCCCGTGCAGGCCGCCCGGAGGCCGACGCCTCCCCCGTCTCCCGCGGGAGACGGTCGTGGTTTTGGGGCTGTCCGGTCGCGGGGACAAAGACCTGGCAGCTCTCGGTCTCGAGGAGTCCAGCCGATGATCTCCCCTCATGGTGCGGCCGCGCAAAACCCCACAAGCGCGGCCGCGCCTTCCCCTTCCGGAACGAACGCAACCCCGGGTGCGCGGCGGATCGCGGCGGCGTTCGCCTCCGCCTCAGCCCAGGGTCGGGCCGCCCTGATTCCGTACGTGGTGGCGGGCTATCCGGACCACGAGGGCTCGCTGGAGGTGGCGCTGGCCGCGGCCGATGCCGGAGCCGACCTGCTCGAAGTCGGGCTGCCGTATTCCGATCCCCTCGCGGACGGAGCCACGCTCCAGCGGGCGACTTCCGCGGCCTTGCGGGCAGGCGCCACGCTCGAGCGCAGCGTCGCGCTGATCCATTCCATCGCCGATGCCCGGCCGGATCTACCGCTGATCCCGATGTGCTATGCGAACCAGATCCTCGGGGGCGGAGACGGCCTTACCGTCGCGACTCGCCTCGCGCGGGCCGGGGCGGCCGGCCTGATCGTTGCCGACCTGACGCCGGACGAAGGGCTCCGCTTCGAGGCCATCGCCCGCGAAGTGGGTCTGGCTGTCATATACCTTATCGCGCCGACGACGCTCGCGACCCGGCGCGCCCAGGTGGCCGCCAGATCCGGCGGCTTCCTGTATTGCGTCTCGCTCGTGGGGGTGACCGGGGCTCGTGCAACGCTGCCCCGGTCGGTCCGTGCCCTGGTCCGAGCCGCGAAGGCCGATTCTCCGGTGCCGGTCGCCGTCGGTTTCGGTGTCAGCCGCCCCACCCACGTCCGAATGCTCGTGGCAGCGGGCGCCGACGGTGTCATCGTGGCGTCGGCCCTGGTCGACGCCCTCGGCCCCGACGGTCGGAACTTCTCGTCACTTGCCCGCCTGGTCGGGGAGCTACGCGCCGCCACCTGCCGAACCTGACCCGGACGCTTTCCGGCCGCAGTGGCGAGCCCCGATCCGGGCAGTGGCGCGCCCCGTGGACCGGCTAAGCGGCCGCCTCCTCCGATGAACCTCTTGAACCGCTCGGATCGAATTCGGCTCTGCGCGCCGTCGAGATCCCGGTCCATGGCCGCGACAAGCTCGGGTTCGACGGCATCGCCGGCCTCTTCCGCGACCAGGTCGGTGCGAAACAGGTCGGCCCAGGCTTCGGCGCCCATCGGCCGGGAGAAGAAGAAGCCCTGGCCCAATTCGCAGCCCAGCAGTCGCAGCGTCTCGGCCTGCTCATCCTGTTCGATGCCTTCGGCGACGGTCTGGATCTGCATCGCCTTGCCAAGGTCGATGATGCCGCGAGCGATCGCCGAGTGGGCGCCTTCGCCCGCGACGTCGTCCACGAACGACTTGTCGATCTTGACGATGTCGATCGGAAACCGGCGAAGATGGCTCAGAGATGAGTAACCGGACCCGAAATCGTCCAGCGCGACTCGAACGCCCAGGTCTCGCATGTGGCCCAGCGCCAGCGCGGCACCGACAGGGTCGGCCATGAGGACAGTCTCGGTGACTTCGAGGACGAGCCAGCTCGGGCGGATGCCGGACTCGTCGACCGCGCGAGCCACCTCATCGACGATCGTGTCGCGCACGAGCTGGCGCGACGAGAGGTTGACGCTCATCGTGAACGGCTCGCCACCGCCGCGAAGACGCTGCCATTCCGCCAGCTGATGGCAGGCCCGGCGAAGCACCCAGCCGCCGAGCGGAACGATCAGGCCCGTCTCCTCGGCCAGCGGGATGAACTCCACCGGCGGGATCAAGCCCCGGGTAGGGTGCTGCCAGCGGACGAGCGCTTCGGCACCGATGACCTCGCCGCTTTCGAGCCGCACGATCGGCTGGTAGTAGACGACGAACTCCTCACGCTCGATGGCCCGCCGGAGTTCGGCCTCCAGGCTCAGCCGGGCCACCACCGCGTCGTGCATCGCGGGCTCGAAGACCTCGAACCGGCTCTTGCCCTTCGACTTGGCCGTGTACATCGCCACGTCGGCGTTCCGCAGCAGGTCGCCGGCCGCGTCGCCCTTCTGGCGGACTGCGATCCCGATGCTGGCGCTGATGAAGACTTCCTGGCCGAGGACCCAGAACGGAACTCCCAGGGACAAGCGGATCCGCTCGGCGACGCGGGCCGCGTTGGTCACGTCGGCGTCTTCGAGCAGCACCGCGAATTCATCGCCGCCGAGCCGGGCGGCAGTATCCTCGGGCCGCAGCATCGACCGGATCCGGTGCGCTGTCTCGACCAGGACGTGGTCTCCGGCCGCATGGCCGAGGCTGTCGTTGATCGTCTTGAAGTTGTCCAGATCGATGAACAGGACGGCCTCTTCGGTGACACGACGGCGGTCGAGCGCGTGCTCTACCCGCTCTCGGAACAGGCTCCTGTTGGCGAGTCGCGTCAGCGGGTCGTGGAATGCCTGGAACGTAAGCTTCTGTTCGAGTGCTTTCCGCTCCTGCAGGTCGCGCGTGTTCAGGACCACTCCCGGAGTGTCGACGTCGCCCTCGCCGCTCGTGGCGACGGTCTCCACGGGCAGCCACGACCCGTCGGCCTGCCGAAGCCGCCACTCGCCGCTATAGCGACGGCCGTGGCCGGCGGCCGCCCGCGAAACGAGCTTGTTGAGCTCGTCCACGTCGTCGGGGTGCGCCAGAGACGACACGCTGGTTCCGAGCAGCCCGCCGTTTCCGACCGTCACCATGCGTTCGACCGAAGGGCTGACGTAATCGATCGTGCCTCCGGCATCGACAGACATGATGAGGTCCGACGAGTTGCGCACCAGCCAGCCGAATCGGGCCTCCGACTTGCGGCGCAAGCGAGCGAGGTTGGCGGCTTCGCGCACGGCCACGACCTGACGGACGACGACCATGCCGCCGAGCGCCAGGCATCCGGCCACGACGATCAGGAAATGGGCCCCGAGATCCACCACGAGCAGAACCAGCGGCGCGGTCCCGACGACGACGCAGGCATAGAAGAGCGGGCTCGAATGCCGGACGTAGGCGATGTCGTCGTTGCCCTCGCGTGACCGCAGCTCCAGCCAGCCGCCCAGGAGCAGACCGGTCCGCAAGAGCGCGAGGGAAACCTGTCCGATCCCGGCGGCCCCGGCCGTCGCAGGCCCGCCGACGGCAACGGCGCCCACGATTGCCGCCGCGCCGCCGAATACCAGCGCGGCGCCGGCGCCGGACGAGAGCCCCGTAACGGGCAGGATGGCGATCCGCGCAAGCAGCAGGACCGCGAGGACCGCTCCGCCGCCCAGCGCCCATCCGACGAGATCGGCACGACCCGCGGTTCCCTGGGGTTCGAGGACGAAATACCAGATCGTGATCGCCGCCGCCAGCGCAACCGCCGCGAAATCGACGCCCACGAGGATTCGGGCACGAGGCTGAGATCTAGCCGAATGGCGGAACAGCAGGGCCGCGGCGGCGAGCAGGGCCGGAGGTATCAAGCCGGCGGTCGAGGCGAGTCCGGAAGGCACCAACCCGATCTCGTTGTCGGCGAAGAGCCAGAGTCCGTCGGTGAGCGGCATCAGCAACCCGGCGGCCATCATCAGCCGCCATGGAAGACGGTCCCGCCGGCCGAGCCGGTCATCCCAGGCGAGCAGCAGCCCCATCAAGCCGATGGCCATGCCGGTCGGCATCAGCCAGAAATCGGAGATCGCGGCGTGGCCGTCGGGCCGGACCCGTGAAGTGGTCCCGAACGCGAGATAACCGATGGTCCAGAGCAAGACCAGCAGCACGATCGGGTCGAGTCTCGGCGCCGTTCTGACCGCCACTCTCCGGAGCGGCCGGAAGGAGCGCTCGAGGAGGGCCATCAGCCGGTTCGGGTCGGTTTGGGCAAAGCTGGGCTCAATCATTCCAGGCGAGGTGTCGGCTGCGGCCACGCTTTCCGAAGCCGCGCAGCGCGGAGACGAGGCGACGATTACGCCGGGCGGGCTCCGCCGGGACCGGCGCCCCGGCCGCCCGAACGCCGGCGAGCCCTCGGGAGGTGGGTCAGCCGCGCTCGTCGCCGGTTTTGCCGCCGTCCCGGGACTCGGTGCCGCCCCGGATCAGCCGCGACAGCCGGCCGGGCAGCAGCCGGCTCGCGATGGCGATGACCGCCGCGCCGACGAAAACCGCCAGCAACGCGGCGAGTGTGTAGCTGCGCATCCTGCGCCCGGACGGTCGAGGCTCTGCCATCGCCTCACTCCCTGCAGCGAACTAACCTTTCGACAATCTGGATTTCTCGATCTCTTCGAGGTGCTTGATAGTCTCGATCAGGTGGCGGTACATCGCCAGCAGCTCAGCCTGCGGCAGCGGCCCATCGTTGGCTCGGGAGATGCGCACGAGCACGTCGCGCTCCCTCTCCGAATCCGTCAACGGCCGACCGCTGCGCGTCTTGGCGTGACCTGCCGCCAGGCCGAGCTGCGCTCGGCGGTTGAGCAGGCGCACGATCTCGACGTCGAGCGCGTCGATCTCGGCTCGAAGTGACTCGAGATCGCCATCGCCGGCCGGCCCGGCGTCTCGGCGATCGTCCATCAACCGGCCCCACCGGCCGCCGGCGTGGCCGCCGAACCGCCGGTCCGACTCGCGATCAGTTCGAGCGCGTCCGAGTAGCCGGCCGCGCCCCGGCCCACGATCGTCCCGGCGGCTATGTCGTGCAGGAAGTTGACATGCCTGAAGGGTTCGCGGCTACTCGGGTCGGACAGATGCACTTCCACGAATGGCCGCGCCACGGCCAGCAGCGCGTCCCGCAGGGAGACGCTGGTGTGGGTCAAGCCGCCGGCGTTGACGATCGCCCAATCGAAGTCGCGGACGTGGAGCCGATCGATGAGAACGCCCTCATGGTTCGATTGGAGGCATTCGACGGCCAGGCCGAGTTCCGAGCCGCGCCGCCGCAAGCCCTCGTCGATCTCGGCCAGGGTTGCGTGACCGTAGATGTCCGGCTCCCGTGTGCCGAGGAGGTTCAGGTTCGGTCCGTTGAGGACGAGAACTCGAATCATGCCGGGCTCGGCTCGAATCCACGCAAGATCGGCGCCTGCCGGAGGGCCGCGGCGAGACCGACATCGACGATCTCCGGCGGGACGTCGGTACGAATCGCCACGCCGGTTTCGATCGGCAGAACCCAACTCAGTTTGCCCAGGGCGTGCTTCTTGTCGGCGGCCATGTGGTCGCGCACGGCTTCGACGGTGACCTCGGGCGGGTCCATCGCCAAGCCCAATCGGTCGAGCAGGTCGTTCACGCGATCCGCTCGTTCCACGGATAGCGCACCGGCGGCCGCCGACATGGCCAGAGCGCCACGGAGCCCGTAGGCGACGGCCTCACCGTGCAGGATCGCCGAATAGCCGGCTGCAGCCTCGATGCCGTGGCCGATCGTGTGGCCCAGATTGAGAGTCCGGCGGCGCCCGAGGTCGCGCTCGTCACCGGTCACGATCTCTACCTTCGCCCAGGCGCACCGCTCGACCATCTCGGCCAGAGCCCCGGACTCCACCGCGCGCTTGTCACCGCGGGCGATTGCTGCGCCGTGCTCCTCCACGAGTTCCAGCAGGCGCTCGTCGCCGAGGACGGCCATCTTGACCACCTCGCCGAGGGCCGCCCGGCGTTGCCGGACTGGCAGGCTGGCGAGCAGCGAGATGTCGTCCACCACCGCGAACGGCTGATGGAAGGCGCCCACGAGATTCTTGCCTTCGGGGATGTCGACGGCCGTCTTGCCTCCGATGGCGGCGTCGATCTGACCGACGAGCGTCGTGGGGACGTTGATAACCGGCACGCCGCGCAGGTAAGTGGCGGCGACGAACCCCGCTGCATCGGTAAGTGCGCCTCCGCCGATGGCAACCAGCGGCTCGCCGCGATCCACGTGGAGGCGGGCCAGTTCCCTGCACGTCGCCTCGATCGCCGACATCCGTTTGGCGTGCTCGCCGCGAGGCAGGAGGACATGCTCCACGGGCCAGTGTCCGGCGGCGAGAACGTCGGCGATGGCCGAACCGGCCGTCTGCCAGGTCCTGGGCTCGGCGAGGATGATCGCCCGCCGCGCCCCGAGGCGGACCAGTGCCGAGGCCACGGCCGCGGCGGCAATCCCCGAGCCGATCTCGAGCCGGCCGATCGCGGTATCCGCGCGCAGGACGGTCACGCCGGGTCGGGGTCCCTCTGCGAGGCGCCGATCGAGCGCGGCCAGGATTGCCGACATGTTCGAAGCACCGCTGACGTGGAGCGCCGGGGCGTAGAAGCGGCGGCGCGCCTCGACGAGCTCGCGCAAGGCCTGGGTCGGATCGTTTGCGGCAATCAACGGTCGAACGTTGGCGCTCCTGGCGAGTCGCTGGGCCAGCACTTCCGGCGTTCCGTCCAGCCAGACCGCCAGTCGGCCGCGATACAGCAGCCAGCGGTTGCGCGGGTCGATGATCGTGCCGCCGCCGGTGGCGATGATCCGCTGCAGTTCCGGACCCGGGTCGGCCGGTCCCAGCGACAGGACCGCCTCATGCTCCCGCACCCGGAAGCCGGCCTCGCCCTCCTCGGCGAAGATGGCCGGTACCGCCTTGCCAGCTCGGCGCTCGACCAGTTCGTCGAGGTCGATCAGGGTGGCTCCGTGGCGCTGGGCGAGCCTGCGGCCGACAGCGCTCTTGCCGCTGCCGGGAAGGCCGACTAGTACGAGGTCCATCGTTACTCCCTCTCGTCCGCGGCGGGCGACTCGACCTGCATCCGGGCCGGCGCGGCAATCGGTCGCGCGACCCGACTTCGATAGCGAGCGGCGTTGTCGAGCGTCTCGGCGAGCGAATCGCCGCCGAACTTCTCGAGAGCGAAATCGGCCAGGGTGAGGCACGCCATCGCTTCGGCCACGACGCCGGTCGCCGGCACGACGCTGATGTCGCTGCGCTCGTAGTGAGCCTTCTCGACGGGCTTGCCGGTCAACAGGTCGGCGGAGGCGAGGGGCCGGGGGAGCGTGGAAATCGGTTTGACGGCGCCCCGGATCACGATCGGCTGGCCGTTGGACATGCCGCCTTCCAGCCCGCCGGCGTTGTTGGTTCGCCGCAGCCACGCCCCGCCTTCATCCCGTCCTTCGATGACGTCCTGGACCGCCGAGCCGAACCGTCGGGTCTGCTCGAAGCCGAGCCCGAATTCAACGCCCTTGACGATCGGGATGCTCACCATGGCGCCGGCGAGCGCGGAGTCCAGGCGGCGATCCCAATGAACGTGGCTGCCGAGCCCGATCGGGACTCCGGTCGCGATTACCTCGAACACGCCGCCAACCGTGTCGCCGGAATTGCGGGCCTCGTCGATGCGGGCGATCATGAGCCGCTCCGCCTCCGGGTCCGGGCAGCGGAGCAGGCCGGCTTCGGTCTCTTCGCGGCTCCTGGTCGCGCGCGCCGGATCGAATGCCACGCCCCCGACCTCGGCCGTGTATGACCAGACGTCGATGCCGAGTTCGGTCAGAAACGCCCGAGCGACCGCACCGACCGCCACGCGCGCCGCCGTCTCGCGCGCCGAGGCTCGTTCGAGGACGTTCCGCACGTCGTCGAAGTCGTATTTCGCGGCCCCCGCCAGGTCGGCGTGGCCGGCCCGCAGGCGGGTTATCGGTGTCGCCTTCTTGTCGCCGGCCTCCGCCAGCGCCGCGAGCTCCGCGGCCTGCTCCTCGGTGAGCGGCTCGACCTGCATCGCGCGGGTCCAGTTCTGCCAGTCGCGATTGCGGATCAGCAGCAGGATCGGCGAGCCGAGGGTCAGGCCGTGGCGGACGCCGGAGAGTATCTCCGCCTCGTCCTGCTCGATCGACGTGCTCCGGGCGCCGCGCCCATAGCCTCGCTGGCGACGCGCCAAATCCACGCCGATCTGGGCGGCTGTGAGAGACAGGCCGGCCGGAATACCCTCCAGCGTTGCGCCGAGAGCCGGGCCGTGCGACTCCCCGGCGGTCAGGAAGCGGAGGCGGCCCATCGGAAAATCCCTACGCCGAAGGGTTGGCGGCCTGGCCGGGCCGAGAGGAGCTCTCGATTGCACTGCCCGGCGTGCCTTCGCCGCCGTTGGGTCCCATGTCGATCGGAAGCTGCCGCAACCCTTGCTCGCGCGCTCGCTCGAGTTCGGCTTGCATGACTTCCAACGGAGCGCGCTGGCCGGTCCACAGCTCGAACGAGCGGGCGCCCTGCTGGAGCAGCATCAGCTCGCCGTTCATTGTGGTGCAGTGAGCCGCGGCGGCATCCTTGAGCAGCTGCGACTGGGTTGGGTTGTAGACGAGGTCCATGACCAGAAGATCGGGCGGCAGCAGCTCGGCGGGGATCGGCGTCTCCCCCAACGCCATGCCGATCGAAGTCGCGTTCACCAGGACCTTGGTCTTCGACAGCTCGGCTTCGAGGACCGACTCGTGCCACGGCATGGCCTTGAGGTCCATGTGGGCCGCGCTCCGGCCGAAGTGCCGCACCAGCCCCTCGCCGCGGTGCAGGTGGCGATTGAAGACCACGATCCGCTGGAAGCCGTCGGTGATGAGGGCGTGTACGACTGCTCGAGCCGCGCCGCCGGCGCCGAGGACAACGGCTTGCCGCGGCATCTTCTGACGCCCGACGAGCTTGTCGAGGGCAACCTTGAAACCCGGCACGTCGGTGTTGTGGCCGACGAGCTTCTTGCCCTCGCGGGAGATGACATTGACGGCGCCGGTTGCCTGGGCGTCCTCGGTCAGCCGGTCGACGAGCGGAACGACATGCTCCTTGTGAGGGATCGTGACGTTGGCGCCAAGGAACTCCTCGCCCCTTAGCTCGGCGATCGCGTCGGCCAGGTCGATCTGGCGGCGGTCCCACAATTCGTAGCGCGCGTCGATGCCGAGGGCATCCAGGGCCGCTTGCTGCATCGCCCCCGAGAACGAATGGGCGACCGGGTGTCCGATCAGGACGACGCGGTTGGTCATGCGCTCAGCCTTTCCAACTCGAGAAAGAAGCCCGGGTAGGAGACGGCCGCGCTCTCGGCGAGGTCGATCGTCGTCGAACCCGAGCTATAAGTCCGGCGATGGCGAAAGTCATCGCCAGCCGATGGTCGTCGAGGGTCTGGGTGGCCGCTCCTACGAGCGGCGTCGGGCCCTCGATGATGATGTCGTCGGCGGTCGACGTCTATGCGCGCTCCCAGGGCCTTCAGCCCCGCTGCGATCCCGGCGATCCGGTCCGATTCCTTATTACGCAATTCCCCGGCGCCGCGGATCGTGGTCCTGCCGCGCGCCTGAGTGGCCGCCAGGCAGAGGATGGGTATCTCGTCGATCGCGGCCGCGACGGCTGCCGCGTCGAGGTCGACCGCCTGCAGCTCGCTGGAGCGCACCGTCAGATCGGCCAGCGGTTCCCCCGCAGCAGCGGAAGCGCCTTCCCCTCCGACGGTTGACTCGTCGATCGAGGCGCCCATTCTGCGGAGGATGTCGATGGCGGCGCGGCGAGTCGGGTTGACCCCGACGGATCGCAGGCGAATCTCGGCGTCCGGGTGGATCGCCCCTGCGACCAGCCAGAAGGCCGCGGCGGACGGGTCGGCGGGAACGCGCTCGTCGATCGAGCGAAGCGTTGCGCCGCCGTCGAGTGTCCAGGCCACAGGTCCGCCTCCAGAACTCACTTCCGGCTCCCGCCGGACCTCGATCCCGCGCGAACGGAGCATCCGCTCGGTATGGTCCCTCGTGGCCACCGCCTCGTGGACCGTCGTGCGCCCTTCCGCGCGAAGGCCCGCCAGCAAGATTGCCGACTTGACCTGGGCGCTCGGCACGCGGGTCGTGAAGTCGATGCCTCGCAGCCTTCGACTACCTATTACGACCAGCGGAGGGAGGGTATCGGACCGTCGCGCAAATAACGTCGCGCCCATGGAGCGCAGCGGTTCGATGATACGGGCCACCGGACGGCTCCGCAATGAAACATCGCCGTCCAGCACCGAGAAGAAAGGCAGTCCGGCCAGCACTCCGGCGCACAGTCTCAGGCTCGTCCCGGAGTTGCGGCAATCGAGCACTCGATCGGGCTCATGCAGGCCTTCGGCCCCGGGCGAGGTCACCTTGTAGTCGACGTTGAGCCCGTCCGAGCTCACCTGCTCAACGCGGGCCCCCAGCGCGGTGAGGATCGCCGCCGTGGCCCTGACGTCGCGGCCATCGCTCGCCCCGGCGATCGTGCACTCGCCTTCGGCGAGCGCTGCGAGCAGCAAGGCGCGGTGGGAGATCGATTTATCGCCGGGCAGCCTGGGCTCGCCGCGCAGGCGCGCGGCACGCGAAACAGAACGGGACTGCTCCCCGGGGAGCGTCGCGGTCATGTCCGCTCAGTGCTTGCTGAGGCCGCTGACTTTGGCCGGCCCGTCGGTCACGAAAGGATCCTTGATGAGGGTCCTGACCTCGTCGTGGATGTGTCGGATCGCGTTGGCCATATCCCCGAACTGATCGAAAGTCAGCGACTGCTCCCCATCGGAGAGAGCTTCATTCGGGTTGGGATGGACCTCGACCATGATCCCGTCGGCACCGGCCGCGACGGCCGCGAGGGCCATCGGCCGGACCAACCAGCGCTTTCCGGTGGCGTGTGACGGATCCACGATCACCGGCAAATGGGTCAGATGGTGGAGGAGCGGCACGGCCGTCAGGTCGAGCGTGTTGCGGGTGTAGGTCTCGAAGGTCCGGATGCCGCGCTCGCACAGGATCACGTTGGGTTGCCCGGCCGCGATGATGTATTCGGCGGCCATGAGCCACTCTTCGATCGTGGCGCCGTAACCGCGCTTCAGCATGACGGGCTTGCCGGCTTTGCCGACGGCAGTCAGCAGCGAGTAGTTCTGCATGTTCCGGGTGCCGACCTGAAGGATGTCCGAGTGCTCTACCACGACATCGACCTGGCCCGGCTCCATGACCTCGGTAATGGTCGGCAGGCCGGTCTCGGCGCTTGCCCGGGCAAGGTAGCGGAGCCCCTCCACGCCGAGCCCCTGGAAGCTGTAGGGGCTGGTCCGCGGCTTGAACGCGCCGCCGCGCAGTATCGTCGCCCCGGCGGCGGCAACCGCTTGTGCGGTCTCCAGCATCATCTCCGGGTTCTCGATCGAGCATGGTCCGGCCATGATCGTGAGCGAGCCGTTGCCGATCTTCGTGCCCTTCAGCTCGATGATCGTGTCCTCGGGATGAGTCTCCCGCGAGGCGAGCTTGAATGGCCGACTTATCGGCGTCACCGACTCGATGCCTGGCATGGAGGACAGCTTGCTCATCAGATGATCCCGTACTGGCCCGACGTCGCCTAGGACTGCTATGACAACACGTTCCGTGCCGTAATTGTCGTGCGGAGTGAGGTCGAGTGCGCGGATTTGACCGCGAACGTCGTTGGCCTCTTGCTCGGTTGCCCCGACTGTCATAACGATGATCATGTGGCGGTCCTCCTTGGGGGCCTGCCGGCGCGGGTCTTTTCAGTCGGGCAACAAAAAAGCAGAGGCGATGCCTCTGCTTGCACCCGGCAAGACCCGTGATCCCGGGCCTAGGCTCCGGGAACGGTCATGCCGGGTTGCGGTAAAAGAAGAAGATGCGTTCCATTGCAGTGTTCGCGACAGTAACGGCACGCACGCACGGTGTCAAATCGATTTGGTCCCGCGGAGCCGAGTTGCCGGCGAGATGCCGTAAACCCGGGCAGCCGCGTCTGCCGTCCGGCACAAATATAGACCCCGAAGCCCGGCTCCAGGGTCGTCAGGTGCGGAGGATTGGCGCGCCCGGCGGGACTCGAACCCACGACCTCCAGGTCCGCAACCTGGCGCTCTATCCACTGAGCTACGGGCGCACGCGACAGTTCCGAGGCGGAGGACTGGCGGAGAGGGAGGGATTCGAACCCTCGAGGCAGGTTACCCCACCTGGCGGTTTAGCAAACCGCTGCACTAGACCGGCTATGCGACCTCTCCGGGACCTCAGCGGCCGGAATTCTAGCATGGACCCGGTCTGAGGAAACGTAGCGCGACGTTCGGCTCAGCTCTCGCGGAGCATCTGCGCAGGCAAATCCGCGGCTCCGGTTGCCGGTCCGACGGCGATCCGGGGCAATTCGAAGCGGCTCGCCCAAGACTCGCTGGAGCCTCGGACCGTGGTCAGGGCCAGGCGCAAACCCGGACAGGCGGTGCCGTCAGCAGCGATATCGGAGTCCCAGCTTCCGAACGGGTACGCGAACGTGACCGGCCGGTGGCCCGTGATCGCGGCGATGGCAGCCGAGGCGTCGTCGATCTCGCCCGCGACGACCGCATGAAATCGCCTGGCCAGCCGGACATGCCGCATGGTGTGATTGCCGATCTCCTCGCCGGCGGCGGTCAAGGCTCGCAGCTGATCCGCGTCGAGGTCGTGCCGCTGGCCGATTTGCCCCGCCACGACGTAGTACGAGGCAACGAAGCCGTGCTCGCGCAGGATCGGGAAGGCGTGCGTAAGGCCGTCGTCGCTGCCGTCGTCGATGGTTATCACGAACGATTGACTCGGAGGGTTGGTCCCGGTCGCGAGGTAGCCGGCCAGCCGAGCCGCCGTCATCGAGACGCAACGGACCCCCAACGTCCCTCGCAGCGGACCACTCTCCGGGCGGTCGAAGCTGCCGCCTCGATGCTACAGCTAGGATTGGCCGGCCGAGAGCCTTTTCGGCCGCCGTGGAGATCCGCCGGGAAGGAGCGAAATGGAACGAATCGGGTTCGTGGGCCTCGGCACGATGGGTGCCTCCATGGCCGCCAATCTAGCCTGGGCGGGGAAACCGCCGACCGTCTGGAATCGAACGCCCGGAAAGGCAGCCGCCGTGCTCGACCTGGGGGCCGTGGAAGCCGCATCGCCGGCGGAGGTCGCCGCTCTCTCGGATGTGGTCGTGATATGCGTGTCGGACACGCCCGACGTCGAGGCCGTTCTGTTCGGCGCCGCGGGCGTGGAGCGTGGCGCGAATCCGGGCTCGCTGGTGATCGATTGCTCGACGATCTCGCCCGAGGCGACACGCTCTTTCGGCGCCAGGCTGGCCCAAGGCGGCGTCGCGATGGTCGATGCGCCGGTCTCGGGCGGCTCGGAGGGCGCCCGCCTGGCAACGCTCACGATGTTCGTCGGCGGCGCAGACGCGGACGTCGAGCGGGCCCTACCCGTCCTCCGGACCATCGGGCGCACGATTACTCACCTCGGCCCGCTCGGCAGCGGGCAGGCAGCCAAGGCCGTCAACCAGGTGGTCATCTGTGGCGCCTATCTGGGCGTCGCGGAAGGAATCGTGCTGGGCATACGAGCCGGCCTCGATCCGGCGCAACTTGTGGCGGCTCTTTCGGGTGGAGCTGCGCAGAGTTGGACCCTGGCCAATCGGAGCGCTAGGATGATCGAGGACGAATATCCGCTCGGTTTCAGGCTCGCTCTGCATCGAAAGGATCTCGGGATCGCCCTGGAGCTCGCCCGGAGCCTCGACCTGGATCTGCCCCTCGCGGCCCTGACGGCCACGCTGGAGGACGGCCTCCTCGCGGAAGGGCACGGGAACGAGGACATGTCCGTCCTGGCGCGGGCGGTCGGCCGCTCGGAGCGAGGCTGAGCCGCCCGGAGCGGCGCACAGCCAGGTTCGCCGCTCCGGCGGCCTGTATGATCGCGGCATGAATTACGAGCTGTTCATGGGCGAGGCGCTGGCCGAGGCTCAGATCGCACTCGATCAGGGCATGGCTCCGATCGGTGCAGTCGCGGTTGTAAACGACGCGATGGTGGCCCGGGCTCACGATCGGGTTCAGGAGTCGAACGACCCCACGGCCCATGCCGTCGTCGTGGCCATCCGCGAAGCAGCGCGAAAGCTCGGCAGTGACAGGCTGGCCGATGCCACTATCTTCGTGACCCGAGAGCCTTGTCCGATGTGCGTTGGGGCGCTGCTCGCCAGCGACGTGGAGGCCATCGTCTTTGCCGTCTCCAACCAGGTGGACGGCGCCGCGGGCGGAGCGATTCAGCTTGCCCAGGACGGCCGGCTCAGTCGCAGGCTGAAGGTTGTGAGCGGCATTCGTTGCGAGGAGGCCGAGGAGCTTTTCAATAGAGCCGGTCCGATCGAACGCCTCCGCTCCGCCGAGCTTCTTCGCCCCGCTCTCGGCTGACCCGGGCCTCCGGCCCCGCTCTTGCCACGGCTCACACGCCCTGCTCCGAGCCCGCAGGTCATCCCCGCCGCTCTGGTATTCTCTCGCGCGGAGAGGTGTCCGAGTGGTTGATGGTGCCGCTCTCGAAAAGCGGTGTGCGAGAGCACCGAGGGTTCGAATCCCTCCCTCTCCGCCACTCACCTGAATCCCGGGGCTTCGGTCGGGTCGCCAGAGTCCCTGTCCCCGTCGCGGGTCGTAGATCGCGGAGAGGTCGCCTAGTGGCCTAGGGCGCCGCACTGGAAATGCGGTATGGGGCAACCCATCGAGGGTTCAAATCCCTCCCTCTCCGCCACTCCCTCTCGCCACCATCCCGTGGCGCCGCCGCTGGCGCGCGCTGGCCATCCCAACCGAGGCTGCTATGATTCCGCAGCCGTGCTAGGCGGGGAACTAGCGGTGCCCTGTACCTGCAATCCGCTCCAGCAGGGCTGAATTCCCTCTCTAGGTCTCTGTCCTCGAAAGCCGCCGCGCCTGGCGACGTTGAGGGCCGGGTCCCGCGCATCGGTGGCTCGTGAACCGTGTCAGATCCGGAAGGAAGCAGCACTAAGCGATGACTCGTCGAGTGCCGCGGAAAGGCCTGGTCTGAGCCGCCTCTCTCGGTGGGCACGGGGTCACTCGATCAACAGAGGGTGCACGGCGCTTCGACTACGCACGCCACCGGCGTGACAGGTTCGGCAGGAGCCTCGTGACACCGACTACTCCCCATCAGGCCATATACCGGCGCTGGCGCGCGCAAACCTTCGGCCAGATCGTAGGCCAGAAGGCAGTCGTGGAGACGCTGCGCAACGGCATCCGGTCCGGTCGGTCCGCTCATGCTTACCTCTTCGTCGGACCGCGCGGGACCGGCAAGACTTCCATGGCGCGCATCCTGGCCAAGGCGCTCAACTGCACCGACCTGCGTGACGGCGAGCCCTGCGACGCCTGTCCCTCCTGCATCGCCATTCGCGAAGGCCGCGCCCTCGACGTGAGCGAGATGGACGCGGCATCGAACAACCGTGTCGACGACATGCGCGAGCTGCTGCCTCGCATCTACACCACGCCCTCCGACCTGCGCCGCAAGGTCTTCATCGTCGATGAGGTCCAGCGCATCCGCGAAGGCTGGGACGTACTGCTCAAGACCCTCGAGGAACCGCCCGACCACGTCGTCTTCGTGTTCTGTACGACCGACGCGAGCCAGATCCGGCCCGCCGTGCTGTCGCGAGTTCAGCGCTTCGACTTCCGCAAGATGACCGTCCCGGAGATCTCCGGCAAACTCGGCACCATCCTGAGCGGTGACGGACGCGAGGCCGAGCCCGAGGCCGTGGACCTGATCGCGCGTCTGGCGGCCGGCGGCATGCGCGATGCCGAATCGATGCTCGATCAGCTGCTGTCAACCGACACGGGTGCTCTGACCGCCGAGCGGGTCCGCGAAGTGCTCGGCCTGGTCGAAGAGGAGACCGTCGAGGCGTTTCTGGTCGCCCTGGTTCGGGGCGACCCGGTCGAAGGGCATCGACCTGCTCGATGGCCTGGAGGAGCACGGTCGGGACCTGCGCGCTTTTACGGACCAGGCGATCGAGCGGCTACGAGAGGCCCTGGTGGCTTCGCTCGGACGTGGCCCGCAGACCGGCCTGGCTTCGGTCGGGCCAGCGCCGCTCGCTGCGGCGGCCAGGCGGCTGTCCGCGATCGACCCGACTCGACCCGGTCCCGGCGGATTGCGGCTGCAGTTCGAGCTTGCGCTCCTGGAACCGGGAGCCGCCTCGGCCGACGGCGCCGCTGATGCCGTCGACCGACCGACCAGCTGCCGCTGCATCCGCGCCGGACCGTCCGAGCTCGCCCGAGCGATCGAGTCCTCCGGCATCGTCCGGCCGGCCTCCGGCGGATGCGCAGCCGCCCAGGCCGACGGCCACTCCCTCGCCTCGTGCTTCGGCACCGATGCGCCCGGAAGCGGCGACGGCTCCGAACCGGCCGGTGACTGCGCCGGCGGATCCGGAGCGGGCCGGCAACTTGCCGGTTCAGGCGGCGCGCGCCGATCCCACCAAGGCCCCGCCCACGCCGACCGCCGCCGGCGCGATTCCAAGGCCGCCCGCGCGGGCCGCCTCCGGTCCGACGCTCCAGCTGCTGCTCGAGCGCTGGGCGGAAGTCGTCGAGGTCATCAGCAAGAGTCCGCCCACGAAGCCGCTGATCGTTGCCTGCCGACCCGTGGCAGTCGAAGGTTCGGTCGTAACCCTCGGCTTTCCCGAAGCCCAGAGCTTCTTCAAGGACGTGGCGGAGCGGCGCCGGGCCATGCTCGAGGACGGCGTCAGCAGGGTTCTCGGGCGTGCCGGTGACGGTAAGGTGCGTCGCCGCCAACGTCGAGGTTGCCCAGATCTCCGAGGATCCCGACGGCGCTCGCCTGCTGACGGAGTTCCGGCGCATCTACGGTGACGAGGCCGTCGGACGTCAAAGAGATCGACTAGCCGGCGGTGGGGTTGCCGCGGCGGGCCGACAGGGGCGTGCAGCCCGTGGCCGTTTCGGCCAGACTTCAGCGACAGCGGCGGAATTGCCGGCACGGCGACAGGGTCGTCAGGAGGACAAGCCATGGGCATGGCCAACCTGCAGCGGATGGCGATGCAGATGCAGCAGCAGATGCTGCGGGTCCAGGAAGAACTTGCCGAAGCCCGCGTGGACGGGTCTGCCGGCGGCGGCGTGGTGAAGGCCGTCGTGACCGGCAAGCAGGAGCTGGTCAGCGTGACGATCGATCCGTCGGCCGTTGATCCCGGCGGACGTGGAGATGCTCCAGGACCTGATCGTTGCGGCGATCAACGACGCTCTCCGCGCTGCTCGGGAACTCGGCGATGCCAGGATGGCCGCGGTGACCGGCGGCCTGCGCCTGCCGGGCATGTAGTCGTCCGGACGTGCCTGCCCCGCTGATCGAGCCGGTCGCCCGGCTCATCGAAGCCTTCTCACGGCTGCCCGGCATCGGGCCCAAGACCGCCCAGCGCCTGACCTATCACCTTCTCCGTGCGCCAGATACCGAGGCCAGGGCGCTCGCCGCGGCTCTCATCGCCGTTCGAGACCAGGTCGTATTCTGCGAGCGCTGCTTCAACATCAGCGACCGGCCGGTCTGCGCCATCTGCTCGGACCCGGGCCGCGAAGCGACACGCCTCTGCGTCGTCGAGGAGCCGCTCGACGTCCTGGCCCTCGAGCGGACAGGCGTTTTCAAGGGCCACTATCACGTCCTGCACGGGGCCATCTCACCGATGGACGGCGTGGGCCCGGAAAGGCTCAAGATTCGGGAGCTGATCGAGCGCGCCAGAGAGGCCAAGGCTGCGGGCGAGCCCTTCGAGGAAGTGGTCGTCGCAACCAATCCGACCCTCGAAGGCGAAGCCACCGCGATGTACCTGGCCGAGCGTCTCGAGTCCCTTGTCGGTAGCGTCACCAGGATTGCCCGCGGCCTACCGGTTGGGGGCGACCTGGAGTACGCGGACGAAGTGACCTTGATACGGTCGCTTCAGGGCAGACGTGCGATCTAGCGGCCTCGGCGACGGCGGACTCACCGGGCCGCCCGGCCCGTCAGCCGAGCAGCGACATCCGGCACGCAGCGCCGGCCAGCCAGAGGGTGCCAAATGAGTCAACTGATCAACGAGATCCTGCTTCGAGTCGCCAAGCTGGTCGTCGCCGGCATCGTTGGGGCCATCGTGTATCTGCTGGCGGTCGGCCCGTTGAACGTCGCCCCTTCATTCGAGCTTGCGGCGCTGTGTTGGAGCGCGTCATGCCTTGGTCTCATCCTCATCTCGAGCAGTCCGCGTATCAGGTTCGCTCGGAGCGTGCCGGCGAGGCAATCGATCGGCCCCG
>CAVSWB010000002.1:525000-717616 GCA_963731635.1 uncultured Chloroflexia bacterium
AGGACGCCGACATTCGCAGCTTCAAGCACGGCGATGTCGTCGAAGGGACCGTCGTCCGGATCGACCGCGACGAGATCCTGGTCGACATCGGCGCCAAGAGCGAAGGCGTCGTCTCGAACCGTGAGCTCTACGGCCGCCATGCCGAATCCGCGCCCGCACTTGCGGTCGGCGACGTGGTCCTCGTGTACGTGCTCCAGCCTGAATCCCAGGAAGGCCACGTCGTCCTGTCGCTGCGCCGAGCCGGTCTCGAGCGCAAGTGGCGGTCGATGCAGGAGCAGTTCGAGGCAGGGGCCATCATCGACGCCCCGGTCATCGACCATAACAAGGGCGGCCTCATCGTCGACTGCGGCATCCGCGGCTTCGTCCCGATCAGCCAGATCGTCGACTTCCCGCGCCGGCCCCAGAACGATCAGCCGCGCGACGCCGCCCAGGAGATCGCCGAGAAGCTCCAGCCGTACGTCGGCCGGAAGATGCGACTCAAGATCCTCGAGGTCAACCGCAAGGCCAATCGCCTGATCCTCTCGGAGAAGGTTGCGCTGTACGAGGAGCGCCGCGAGAAGCGGGACGAGCTCTTCAGCAGTCTCCAGGTCGGCCAGAAGGTATCGGGCACCGTCCGTTCGATCGCGCCGTTCGGCGTCTTCATCGACCTGGGCGGCATCGACGGCCTCGTCCACAAGAGCGAGCTCTCGTGGAACAAGGTCAACAACCCCGACTCCGGCTACAAGCGTCGGTGAGCAGGTCGAGGCTGAAGTCATCGACATCAACCACGAGCGCGGCCGCATCAGTCTGTCGATCCGCAAGCTCCAGCCGGATCCGTGGCACTCCACGGTCGCCGACTTCAAGGTTGGCGACATCATCGACGGCACGGTCACCAAGCTCGTGAACTTCGGCGCCTTCGTGCGGGTTCGCGACGGCCTCGAGGGCCTCATCCACATCAGCGAGCTGTCCCACCAGCGTGTTGCCCACCCGGGCGACGTCGTCCACGAGGGTCAGACGCTCAAGCTCAAGATCATCAGCCTGGACTCCGAGCGCCATCGCCTCGGCTTGAGCCTCAAGCAGGCCGAGGAGCCGCCGGCTCGACCGGCCGTGCCCGAACAGCAGCAGCAGCCCATGTCGGCCGCGCCGTCGTCGTCTCCGCGACCGGAGCGACGTCCGCGACCCGAGCGCGGCTACTCCATGAGCGATGCGGTTCAGGAGCCAGAAGGCGGCATCGACAACACCCTGGCGGCGGCTTTCGCCCACGTCAGGGCACGCATGGCCGAGTCCGAGGCGGCGCCCCAGACAGAGGCGGCCGCCGAGGCCCCGGCGCCCGTCGAAGCACCATCCGAGGACGCAGCGGTTCAGGCTGAAACTCCCGAGGCCGAGGCCCAGGTGGTAGAAGCCCCTGCGGCCGAAGCTGCGGCAATTCAAGCCGAAGTCGAAGACGCTCCGGCTGAAGTCGCCGGCGAAGAGCCTGCGGCGGACGCTGCCGAGACAGAGGCCTCGGTCGAGCCCAAGGCACCGGCGCGGTCCCGGTCCAAGGCGGCCAAGGTTGCCGAAGAGGCAACCGACAAGGTTGCCGAAGAGGCAGCCGAGGATGTCCCCGCAGAGCCGACCCCGGAAGCGGCACCGGACGCCGTCGAAGAGGACCAGACACCAGCGGCCGAATAGCCGCGCCACCAGAGATCCGGGCCGGACTCCGGCTCGTACAACCTATAGGCGCTTTGTTCGACAACCCGCCCGCACCAGCAGGCGGGTTGTCGAGTTCAGGGCTCGCAGCAGCTTCATCGGTCATTCGATCGAGGCCGTCGACGAGTCCAGGTGGCCCACCTCTCGGGCCTTTGGCACCCAGCCACCCGGCCCAGATACAGGGCTGGCAGGGCGTGCTAGCATGCCGGTAAGGTCGCCTTTGGCGACCATAAGGAACAGGCGTTCAGGTACATGGCGGATCGTTTCGACAAGTTCACGGATCGCGCGCGCAAGGTTCTGACGCTGGCTCAGGACGAGGCGCAGCGGTTCAACCACAACTACATCGGAACGGAGCACTTGCTGCTCGGTCTCGTTCGAGAGGGCGAAGGCGTGGCCGCGCGCGTTCTCGAGAACATGAACGTCGAGCTGCCCAAGGTGCGGACTGCCGTCGAATTCATCATCGGCCGCGGCGATCGCCCGGTCGTCGGCGAAGTGGGGTTGACCCCGCGCGCCAAACGCGTCATCGAGCTGGCCATAGACGAGGCGCGTCGCCTCGGCCACAACTACATCGGAACCGAGCATCTGCTACTCGGGCTGGTCCGTGAGGGCGAGGGTATCGCCGCCGGAGTGCTCGAATCGCTCGGAGTGAGCCTGGACAAGGTTCGCCACGAGGTCATTCGCGTCCTGTCGCAGTCGTCGTCATCGGGTCCCGCGCAGGAAACAAAGCGCGCCAGCAAGACCCCCACGGTCGACCAGCTCGGCATCAACCTGACCGAAGCGGCCCGCCTCGGCAAGCTCGATCCGGTCATCGGACGCGAGAAGGAAATCGAGCGCGTCATCCAGATCCTGAGCCGCCGGACCAAGAACAACCCTGCGCTCATCGGCGAGCCGGGTGTCGGCAAGACGGCCATCGCGGAGGGCCTGGCCCATCGCATCGTCAGCGGGGACGTCCCTGAGACACTCCTGAACAAGCGAGTCCTCACGCTCGACATCGGCTCCCTCGTGGCCGGCACCAAGTACCGCGGCGAGTTCGAGGAGCGACTCAAGAAGATCATCGAGGAGCTGCGGAGCACCAACGACGCCGTGCTGTTCATCGACGAGCTCCATACCCTCGTCGGCGCCGGCGCCGCCGAAGGCGCAATAGACGCGGCCAACATCCTCAAGCCACCGCTGGCACGGGGCGAGCTGCAGTGCATCGGCGCCACGACGCTCGACGAGTACCGCAAGTACATCGAGCGGGATGCCGCCCTCGAGCGCCGCTTCCAGCCGGTGATGGTCGATGAGCCGACGATCGAAGAGTCGATCCAGATCCTCATGGGGATCCGCGAGCGCTACGAGCAGCACCACAAGGTCCAGATCACCGATGGTGCCGTCAAGGCGGCCGTCGACCTCTCCACTCGCTACATCACCGACCGGCACCTGCCCGATAAGGCGATCGACCTGATCGACGAAGCGGCCAGCCGCGTCCGCTTGCGCTACGCCTCCGCGCCGCCGAGCCTCCGCGAGGCGCAGAAGGACCTCGAGCGCATCACGCGGGAGAAGGACAGCGCCATCAACTCGCAGGAGTACGAAGAGGCGGCGACGCTGCGCGAGACGGAGGCCACCGCCCGCCAGAAGGTCGACGACCTCCGGGCCGAGTGGCAGGCCTCGATCTCCGGCGAGCAGCCAAAGGTCGACGAGGAAGAGATCGCCCACGTCGTGGCGATGTGGACCGGCATCCCGGTCACCCGTATCGCCCAGGAGCGAGTCCGAGCGCCTGCTGCACATGGAGGAAGACCTCCACAAGCGGGTCATCGGCCAGCAGGAAGCGATCGAAATCATCTCCAAGGCCGTCCGGCGTGCCCGTGCCGGCCTGAAGGACCCCAAGCGGCCGATCGGGTCGTTCATCTTCCTCGGGCCCACCGGCGTCGGCAAGACCGAGCTCGCCAAGGCGCTCGCCGAGTTCATGTTCGGCTCCGAGGACGCGCTCATCAAGATCGACATGAGCGAGTTCATGGAGCGCCACAACGTCAGCCGCCTCGTCGGAGCGCCTCCCGGATACGTCGGCTTCGACGAGGGCGGACAGCTGACCGAGGCCGTCCGGCGCAAGAGCTACGCGGTCGTCCTCCTCGACGAGATCGAGAAGGCGCACCCCGAGGTCTTCAACATCCTGCTTCAGATCCTCGAGGACGGGCACCTCTCGGACGCGAAGGGACGCCGGGTCGACTTCCGCAACTGCATCATCATCATGACCACCAACCTCGGCGCCCGGCAGCTCCAGACGAACTCGTCTCTGGGCTTCCGCCAGCAGGGCGACACCGATGAGCAGCGCGCGACGGCCAGTTACGAGCTGATGCGGGACAAGGTCCAGAACGAGCTGAAGCAGACGTTCCGGCCGGAGTTCCTCAACCGCATCGATGCCACGGTCGTGTTCCGCTCGCTGACGGTCGAAGAGATCCGCTTGATCGTGGATCTGATGCTGGCCCGCGTCCGCGAGCAGCTCAGGGCCCAGGAGATGACCCTCGAGGTGACCCAGGCCGCCAAGGACCACATCATCAAGATCGGCTACGACGTCGCCTACGGCGCGCGCCCGCTGCGCCGCGTGATCCAGAACATGGTCGAGGACGTGCTCGCCGAGCAGCTTCTGCTGGGCAAGTTCGTGCCGGGCACGAACGATCGTCGTCGACAAGAGATCCGAGGAAGCCGGCCTGGATATCCACACCGCCGAGGAGAAGCAACCCGTCGAAGCCGCTCCTTAGGCCGGGGTCGAGGGGTGGCGCGTCAGGAAAGCCGTTACGTCTGCCAGTCGTGCGGGGCCGCCCACGTCCGCTGGGAGGGGCAGTGCCGGACCTGCGGCGGCTGGAACACGCTCGTCGAGACGCTCGTCCGCGAACCGCAGCCGCGTCAGCGGGGCGCCGGTCGGGCCGGCCGTGGCATCAATGCTCCCCAGCCGCTCAACAACCTTCACGAGGCGGAGCCCAGGCGCATCGCCACAGGGATCGCCGAGCTGGATCGCGTCCTGGGCGGCGGGCTGGTACCGGGATCGGTGGTGCTGGTCGGCGGCGAGCCGGGCATCGGCAAGTCCACGCTCCTGCTCCAGGCCGCGGCAGGCCTGAGCCGGCCGTCGGCCGACGTCCTGTACGCGACCGGGGAGGAGTCCGCCGGACAGGTCCGCTTGCGGGCGACGCGCCTCGGGTTGCTCGCAGGCGTCGTTGGCGATCGCATCCAGGTGGTCGCGGAGAACGAAGTCGGTCGCATCGCCGAGCCGGCGCTGTCGAGGCCGGCCCTGCGTGCTCGTCGTCGATTCGATCCAGACCGTGACCTCCGACGAACTCGAGGGACCGGCAGGTAGCGTCGGCCAGGTCCGCGAGTGCGCCCAGCGCCTCATGGAGCTGGCCAAGCGCGACGGCATCGCCGGTCATTCTCGTCGGCCACGTAACCAAGGACGGCACGCTCGCGGGGCCCAAGACCCTGGAGCACCTCGTGGACGCGGTCCTCAGCCTGGAAGGCGAGCGAACCGCCTCGCTTCGCTTGCTGCGGGCGACCAAGAATCGCTTCGGCTCGACGGAGGAAGTCGGTGTCTTCGAGATGGTCGAGCGCGGCCTCGTCGAAGTCGCGGACCCGGGGCGGGCGTTCCTTTCGGACGCCGAGGGTCACGCTCCCGGCAGCGTGACCGGAGCGACGCTCGAGGGCACGCGCCCGCTGCTTGTCGAAGTCCAGGCGCTCGTTGCACCCGGCGGATACGGCAGCCCCCGTCGCACCGCATCCGGGATCGATACGAACCGGCTCGCGCTCCTGATCGCAGTACTCGGTCGACGCGCTGGGGTCGGGCTCGGGAGCCACGACGTTTATGCCAATCTCGCCGGCGGACTATCGCTCGACGACCCTGGCCTGGACCTGCCCCTGGCCCTCGCGCTGGCATCGTCGCTGCGCGACAGGGTGGCCCCGGCTGATCTCGTGGCCATCGGGGAGGTCGGGCTGCTCGGTGAGCTGCGGCCGGTGCCCGGACTCGAGCGCCGGCTCCGGGAGGCGGCCCGGCTCGGCTTCCGCACCGCCGTCGTGCCCAAGTCCCGGCGCGGAGGGGCGCCGGTCGTCGACGGCATGGCGATCGTCGTCGCCTCCGATCTTCGGGAAGCGATCGGTCGCGCGCTCGCCGGCGGCGCGGACGCGAATCCGAGTCCGCGCGACCTCCAGGCCGCGGCCCCCAGGGTGGAGCGGGGCGAGCCTCTGTCGTAACGGCGCGGCAGCCGATGTGGCGATTTCGACGGGCGTCGCGCTTGCGTGATGCGCCCCGGACCGCACGATGCTAGGCTCATTCGACCGGAGGGCCGTTCATCTCTTCATCCATTCATCTGGCCGTTCGGGAAGTCTCAAGGCAAGGCGAACGTGACCCGCATAATCCGCCTGCTCGGCGCAGCCATCGGCGCGCTCGTGGGCCTGACCTTCGTCCTCTCGAAGGAATCGCCCTTCGAGCACAGTCCGTCTCCCACGCTGTTGATCCTTCTCTGGGTCGTCGCATGGGTATCGGTCGGCTTCCTGGTTCTGCCTTACTTGACGGTGGTGCCCGGCGGTCGATTGATCCGCGAAGTCCAGGCCATGTCCACTGCCGAGTTCGTGGCAGGCGTGGTGGGCCTCATGCTCGGCCTGTTGATGGGCCTTCTCCTGGGCCTGCCGCTTTCCGTCCTGCCGGATCCGTTCGGGCGCTACCTGCCGCTCGGCGTATCGATCTGCATGGGCCTTGGCATGGTCGGTCTGACCGTGGCAAAGCGTGAAGACCTGGTCGCAGCGGCCCAGGGCGCGGGCCTGGTGCGCCACAGCGATGAACTGCCGCACGGCGCCGTATCGGGTCAAGCTCAGATCCTGGTGGACACGAGCGCCATCATCGACGGCCGCATCGCCGATATCGTCGACTCCGGCTTCCTGTACGGCCGGTTGGTCATTCCGCATTTCGTTCTCGACGAGCTGCAGCGCATCGCCGACAGCGCCGACCCGCAACGCCGCGGGCGCGGGCGGCGCGGCCTCGAAATCCTCGGCCGTCTCCAGAAGGACGGGCCGACGCCCGTGGACATCGTGACCGACGATCCCCTGGAGGCGGGCGACGTCGACGGCAAGCTCGTAGTCATGGCTCGGGCCCGCGGCGCCGCGATCCTGACCAACGACTTCAATCTCAATCGAGTCGCCGATCTGCAATCGATTCGCGTTCTCAACATCAACTCGCTGGCGAACGCCCTCAAGCCCGCCCTCCTGCCCGGCGACTCGCTCAAGATCAGGTTGCTGACCGAGGGCAAGGAACAGGGCCAGGGCGTCGGCTATCTCGACGACGGCACCATGGTCGTGGTGGAGGGCGGCGCGAGGTTCGTCGACCATGAACTCGACGTGGTGGTTACGCGAGTCCTCCAGACCGTGATGGGCCGGATGGTGTTCGCCCAGTTCCGGCCCGATTGACCGGGCGAGCCGAGCGATGACCGGGCCGGAGGGCAAGCGCCGCTGCGCGCAAACCCGAGCCGCCGGAACGGATCGCGATCTCCCTGCCGAGGGAATGCCGCGCCCGGCGATCGAGGCTGTGGTCGTCGCGGCCGGATCGAGCAGCCGCATGGGCGGCGAGGACAAGCTCGATGCCATGCTGGCCGGCCGCTCCGTTCTGCGTCGGTCGATCGAAGCCTTGGCCGAAGCCGGCGTGGAGCGAATCGCGATCGTGACTTCGCCGAGACGCATTGCCGGGCTTGCAGCGGAGCCATGGCTCCCGGACGCAGTTACGGCCATCGTTGCGGGCGGCGAGCGACGCCAGGATTCGGTTGCCGCGGGGGTGGCGGCCCTGGCCGAGGCGACCGATCCGGTCGCCGACCCGGTAATACTCGTTCACGACGCCGCCCGACCGCTCGCAACCCCGGGGTTGATCTGGGCCGTGGCCCAGGCGACGCTGACCCACGGCGCGGCAATTCCCGTCCTGCCGGTCACCGAGACGCTGAAACGGCTCGAGGGCGACCTGGTCTTCGAAACGGTCGACCGGACCGGCGTTGTGGCAGCCCAGACGCCGCAGGGCGTCCGGCGAAGCGTTCTCGAACGCGCCTACGCCATATATCCCTCGGACGGTACCGAGATTTGGACCGACGAGGCCTCTCTCCTGGAGGCTTGTACAATCTCGGTCCATGTCATCCCCGGCGAAGCCTCAAATCTCAAAGTGACCGTGCCCGCAGATCTCGACCGGGCTCGGGCAATCCTCGACCGATCCAGGCAGCCCGGCCTGCCTCCAGCCAGGGTCGGGCTCGGCGTCGACAGCCATCCGTTCGGCTCGGGCGACTCCCTCGTGCTCGGCGGAGTCCTGATCGAGGGTGCCCCGAAGCTCGCCGGCCATTCCGACGGCGACGTTGCTCTGCATGCCGTAGCCGACGCTTTGCTCGGGGCGATGGGCATGGGCGACCTCGGCCGGGCTTTTCCCGCCGACTCGCGAACACCCGCCGGCATCGACAGCCGCGTCATGCTCAAGGCGGTTGCCGATCGAGTCAGAGCCGCGGGCTGGCGGCCGGCCAACGTCGACGTCACGATCGTCGCCGCCCGACCGCGTCTGGCGGAGCTGCTGCCGCTGATGGGCCGGTTCATCGCCGAAGCCATCGGAGTCGATGCCATGGCGGTCAACGTCAAGGCCTCGACCGGCAACCTGATCGGGCCGGACGGCATGGGCCGCTCAGTCTCGGCCAGCGCCGTCGTTATGGTGGTGCGCGAAGACCGAGAACCGACCGCGCCGGCGGGCGTGGAAGTGGACACGTGACGTTGCAGCTGTACGACACGCTCGCGGGAGCTGCCAGGGAATTCGTTCCGCTCGAGGCCGGTCACGTCCGCATCTACTCTTGCGGTCCGACGGTCTACGGCCCCGCTCACGTCGGCAACTTCCGGTCGTTCCTTTTCGCCGACTTGCTCGTGCGCTACCTGCGCTACAAGGGCCTCGACGTAACCTGGGTGATGAACATCACGGACGTCGACGACAAGATCATTCGGAGCGCGCAGGCGCAGGGCGTTCCGATCGCCGAGATCTCGGAGCGCTATCGACTCCAATTCCTGGCCGATATGAAGACGCTCGGAGTGGCACTGCCGGACGTGATGCCATGCGCGACGGAGCACATCCCTCAGATGGTCGCGCTCATCCAGACGCTCCTCGAACGGGGCCACGCCTATCGCACCGACGACGGGTCGGTCTTCTTCCGGATCGCCTCGTGGCCGGCTTACGGCAGACTGGCCCGCCTCGACCCGGCGGGAATGCGCGTCGGCGAGCGGGTCGAGTCCGACGAGTACGGCAAGGACGACGTCCGCGATTTTGCGCTCTGGAAGGGTCCCAAACCCGGCGAGCCGAGCTGGGATACCGCGATCGGGCCGGGCCGGCCGGGCTGGCATATCGAATGCTCGGCGATGAGCATGGCTTACCTCGGCCCATCTTTCGACATTCACACCGGCGGGGTCGACCTGGTGTTTCCCCATCACCAGGACGAGATCGCCCAGAGCGAGGCGGCGACCGGGAAGATTTTCGTGGCCTACTGGCTGCACTGCGCGTTTCTCCAGATGGGCGGCCAGAAGATGGCCAAGTCCGCCGGGAACATTTCTCGCGTCGGCGACGTGATCGGCCGCGGCGTGTCGCCTCGAGCCCTGCGGCTGGCGCTCATCTCGGCCCACTATCGAGCGCCGTTGTCGTTCGGCGAAGACTCGCTCCAGGCTGCCGGTTCGGCGGTGGATCGGCTGGACGCGCTGCTCACCGGGCTGGCGTCGTACCGGGAGGACTGCCCGGACGATGGTTCGCTACCCGAGATGCTGACTGCGACCCGGGCGGCCTTCGAGGCGGCCCTCGATGACGACCTCAACATCTCACCGGCTTTGGGCGCGATATTCGATCTGGTTCGAGAACTGAACCGGCGAATCGATGCCCGACAGCTCTCGACGGCGGACGCAGGTCGCGCCGTCGGATTCATCCACGAGCTCGATCGCGTTCTGGCGGTCGCGCCGGAGCAGAACAACGAGCTCAGCACCGAACTACAGGCGTTGCTCGACCTGCGTGCCGCGGCCAGAAGGGCGCGCGACTGGGCAGGCTCGGATCATCTCCGAGCCGAGCTCGCAGCAAGAGGGGTCCTCGTTGAAGACACGCGTGACGGCCAGAGATGGCGTCGGGCAGATTGAACGGATAGAAGATGACTGACCATCGACAAGGCAAGTCCGGCGACGATTTCGGCCGGCGCCGCGAGCCGCGGCACGGGCAGGGATCGGGCACCGGCCGCCCGCACGGACCGGGCGCAGGCTACGGCTCGGGCCGTGGGCCGACGCGCGGGCCGTCTCAGGGAAGCGGCGGTCACGCGCCCTATCAGGGCTCAGGCTCGGGCTGGGGATCCGGTGGAGGTCAGCCTCGAGGCAACGGCGCCCGCCCGCAGAACCGGCCGTCCGGGCCGCGGCAATGGGGACCGGCACCGGAGTCAGGCTCCGATCGCGGACCCGAATCGGGACCCGATCGCGGCGCCGGCGCGCCCTGGCAGCGCGGCTCTGCCAGGCCCGGCGGCTCGAGCAGGCCCGGTGGCCCGGCGAAGCCCTGGCAGACCGGCGGGCGGCCCGGGCAGGGACAGCCGTGGCGTTCCCGCGATGGAGGCGCATCCGAGGAGGGGACGCGCGGTTCGGGACCGCGCGAATGGCAACCGAGGCCGGGCGCATGGCGCGCTCCGGACCGTGGTGGCACAGAGCAGGGTCGCGAGGAACCGGGTTCGAGCGGTCGACCATGGGCCGATCGACCTCGCCAGGAGCGCCCTTACTCCGAGCGTCCGGGTCCCGGCGCGCCCGGATCCCGATTCGATGAGCGTTCCGGCCCGCGCGGCCCGCGCCCGGCATTTCGCCCGGGACCGCGGCCCGGAGAGCGGCCGCATTTCGGCGACCGCGGCCCGGACCGTCCCCGTCCCGCCGCCGGCGGCAACTACGACGGCCCGCGCAACTACGACGGCCCGCGCAACTACGACGGCCCGCGCAACTACGACGGCCCGCGCAACTACGACGGCCCGCGGCCCGGTGTCGAGGGCCAGCCCTATGGCTCTTCCGGCGAGGAGCGGCCGCGTCCCGGTCCGCGTCCTCGTCCCGCATTCCGATCCGGTCCACCAACCGGCGCTGGGCCTCGTCAGGGTCCGCGTCCGGCGCGCGCAGGGTTCGGTTTCGCGGCGACAGGCGAGGCCCGCCCGGCCGAATTCCGCGACGAGGAGCGGCAGACCGGTCGGGAGTATGCCGCTGCCGATGAGCTGGCCGGTCCGCCGGAGTCTGCAGACAGCGGCGCGCCCGAGGCAAACCTCGCCGACCTTCCGGAGCGTCCGGCCGATTCATCGTCGGCGCCTTCGGAGACGACCTCAATTCCGGCGCCGAGCATGCCCGGGGAAATGCCGCCCCTCCCTCCGAAGCTCCCGGATCGTGGGGCCGAGGCTCCGCGAAATCGAGTTGATCCAACGGAGGGCCGGCGGCCCGAACGACCGCGCGGGTATGACCGCCGACCTTTCCGGCAGGGTCCGGTTGCGCCGTGGGCCGCGCGCCGATCCGACCGTGTGCCGCCCGGTCCCGATGCCCATTGGACCAGGACGCCCAGCGGCCCGCCTCCCACCGACCTGGTGGGCGAGGACGAGGAGCTCATCGCCGGCCGGCATCCGGTCGAGGAAGCCTTCCTCGCGCGCCGCAACCGCTCATCGTCTCCTGGTCGTGCCGCAACGACGGCAGGCCCTCGAGAAGCTCGTGCTCCACGCCACGAGCCTGCGAATCCCGATCGTCGAGGTCGAGGGCGGCACGCTGACCTCCCTGGCCGGGTTCGACGGGCACCAGGGCATTGCACTCGTGTCGGACAAGCGTCGTTGGGCCACGCTCGATGACCTGCTGGCCCGAGCGATCGAACGCAAGCGAGCCGGCCTTCGCTCCTGATCCTGGACTCGCTCGAAGATCCGCAGAACTTCGGGTCGCTGCTGCGGACCGCTGAAGCTGCCGGGCGTCCACGGCGTCGTGTTCCCGACCCGCCACCAGGCGCCGCTCTCGGCGGCCGCCGTCAAGGCTTCGGCCGGGGCGGTCGAACATCTCCTTCTCGTGCCGGTCGACGATCTTGCCGAAGCGCTGGCCGACCTGCACATCCGCGGCCTCAGGGTCATCGGGTCGGAGGCGGAGGCGCCGCTGACCGCACGCCAGGCCGACCTTCGCGGACCCGTTGCGATAGTCGTCGGCAGCGAGGGCCAGGGCCTCGGTCCGGCGGTCCGAAGACGCTGCGACGCAGTGATCAGGATCCCATGCGGGGTCGGGTCAGCTCCCTGAACGCCGCCGTCGCCGGCTCGATCCTCTATACGAGGCGTCGTCCCAGCGAGGCGGCGAGCATTCGCCGCTGGTCGAAACCCGGCCGCAGGCGGACGCTGAACAGCTTTCGGAGCCGGGCGGCGAAGCCGAAGGAACCGCCGAGGCCGCCACCCCGCCCGAAGCCACCGCGGTCGCCGATCCAGGAATCGCGGCTTCCGTCGAGCCCGAGTCGGGCGCTCCGGCAGCTCCCGACCAGGCGCCGCTGGCCGAGATCGACGTCGCCGAAACCGACGTTTCCCAGACGCCTGCCGAGCCCTCCAAGCGGCGACTTCGCGCTCGTCGCGCAGCGCCCAGCCCCGATCCCGAAGGCCCTTCCTCGGTCGACGAGGAGCTCCTGCCCGGCGGACCAACGCCGGCACCGGTCGAGGACCAGCCCCCGTCCGGTGAGTAGCCGGCCTCCCTGCTGCCGTCGCGCGGCGCCGTCGCGCTTGACCCGGGCAGTGCCAGCCAATATCATTCGCGAGCGCCCAGGGGTCTTAGCGTGAGCATGCCCTTGCGTCCGCCGACGTAGCTCAATTGGTAGAGCAGCGGTTTTGTAAACCGCCGGTTCCGGGTTCGAGTCCCGTCGTCGGCTCCAACTGAAGAAGTCAGCCTGCGACGGGGACCCACCGCCAACTGGCTGGCCGCTCAGTGGGTAGGTTGAGCAGGTGGTGAGCTCAGCTGACTGTAAATCAGCCGCCTTCGGCTGTAGAGGTTCGATTCCTCTCCTGCCCACCATTTTCCTCGGAAAAGTATTCCGACATTCGGTCCCGGGCCCACATAGCTCAGCTGGCAGAGCGCGTCCTTGGTAAGGACGAGGTCATCGGTTCAAGTCCGATTGTGGGCTCCACCCCCGTTCTGCGGCGAAGCCGCGCCAGATGGAGTAGAACGCGCCGCGATGGCGAAGAAGAAGTTCGAGCGGACAAAGCCGCACGTCAACATCGGCACGATCGGCCATATCGACCACGGCAAGACGACCCTGACCGCGGCGATCACCAAGTACCTCGCTCTGAAGGGCGGGGCCGAGTTCCGCGCCTTCGACTCGATCGACAACGCGCCCGAAGAGCGCGAGCGCGGCATCACCATCGCGATCGCCCACGTCGAGTACGAGACCGACGCAACCGCCACTACGCCCACGTCGACTGCCCCGGGCACGCCGACTACATCAAGAACATGATCACCGGCGCCGCCCAGATGGACGGCGCGATCCTCGTCGTCGCCGCCACCGACGGCCCGATGCCCCAGACACGCGAGCACATCCTGCTCGCCCGCCAGGTCGAAGTCCCCTACATCGTCGTCTTCCTCAACAAGGTGCGACGCGGTCGACGATCCCGAGCTGCTCGAGCTCGTCGAGCTCGAGGTCCGCGAGCTCCTGACCAAGAACCACTTCCCCGGCGACGACATCCCGATCGTCCGCGGCTCCGCCCTCAAGGCCCTCGAGGCCACCGGCGGCGTCGACGATCCGGCCTACGCCTGCATCCAGGAGCTCATGGATGCGGTCGACTCCTACATCCCGACTCCTGAGCGCCCGATCGACAAGCCCTTCATCATGCCGGTCGAAGACGTCTTCGGCATCAAGGGCCGTGGCACCGTGGCCACCGGGCGCATCGAGCGCGGCATCGTCAAGGTCTCCGACGAGGTCGAGATCATCGGCATCCGGCCCACCCGCAAGGTCGTCGTCACCGGCGTCGAGATGTTCAAGAAGCTGCTCGACGAGGGTCGCGCCGGCGACAACGTCGGCTGCCTGCTGCGCGGCATCGAGCGCGACGACATCGAGCGCGGCCAGGTCCTCGCCAAGGCCGGCTCCGTCAAGCCGCACACCAAGTTCGTCGCCCGCGTGTACGTTCTCTCCCGCGAGGAGGGTGGCCGCCATACCCCCTTCTACAACGGCTATCGTCCCCAGTTCTACCTGCGCACGACCGACGTCACCGGAGCCATCGGACTGCCCGATGGAGCCGAGATGATCATGCCCGGCGACAACGTCGACATGACGGTCGAGCTCATCACCCCGATCGCCCTCGAAGTCGGACAGCGCTTCGCCATCCGCGAGGGTGGCCGCACCGTCGGCGCCGGGGCCATCACCTCGATCACCGAGTAGGACAATGGCAAAAGTAGACGCTCGTCCGATCGTTCAGCTCGCCTGCACCGAGTGCAAGTCGCGCACATACACGACCCGCAAGAACAAGAAGAACGACCCGGGTCGGCTCGAGCTGCGCAAGTACTGTCCGCGCGAGCGCCGCCACACTTTGCATCGCGAGGCCAAATAGGCCAAACCGCAGGCGCCTAGCTCAATTGGCAGAGCACTGGTCTCCAAAACCAGCGGTTGTGGGTTCGAGTCCCGCGGCGCCTGCCAGCATCGTCCAGGTCAGATAGCAAGAGAGCAGCCGTGTCACGCATAACCCGCTTCGCACAAGAAGCGTGGCAAGAACTGAAGAAGGTAACGTGGCCTACTCCCGAGCAGGCCCGTAACCTGACGATCCTCGTGCTGGCTGTGAGCGCCGCGGTCGGCCTGTACATCACCTGTCTTCGACATCATCTTCGACCGTATAGCGCTAGCACTGAACGTCCGGTGATCTGAGGCATGAAGACAGAACAGGCAAGCGAGACGATCCGGCCGCCGGAGAAGCGCTGGTACGTGATTCACACGTACTCGGGCTACGAGAACAAGGTCAAGGCCAATCTCGAGCATCGCATCGAATCGATGGGCATGGACGACAAGATCTTCCAGGTCCTCGTGCCGATGGAAGACGAGATCGAGATCCGCCAGGGCCAGCGCCACACCGTCCAGAAGAAGGTCTATCCGGGCTACGTGCTGGTCGAGATGATCCTCGACCCGGACTCCTGGTACGTGGTCCGCAATACGCCCGGCGTGACGAGCTTCGTAGGCGGCGGGAACATCCCCGGCGTCCGCAGCGAGCCGATCCCGCTCGACGAGCAGGAAGTGAAGCAGATCCTGCGGCAGATGGGCGTGGAGACACCCCGCTACCGGGTCGCGTTCACTAAGGGACAGAACGTTCGCGTCACGGACGGCCCGTTCGCCGAGTTCATCGGCACCGTCGACGAGGTCAACCCGGAGCGCAACAAGGTCAAGGTGCTGGTTAGCATCTTCGGCCGCGAAACCCCGGTCGAGCTGGACTTCCTCCAGGTCGAGAAGCTGTGAGCCCCGCCCGGACGGCCCATTCCGGCGCTGTCGCCCTGGCCTGGACTCGTCCGGACCGGCGCTCACCGACACCTGTTCTAGAAAGGAATCTCGACCCCCGTGGCCAAGAAGATCCGCATCGTCCTCACGCTCCAGCTCAACGCCGGCAAGGCCACGCCTGCGCCGCCCGTCGGCACGGCGCTCGGCCCCCACGGCATCAACATCGTCGAGTTCACGAAGTCGTACAACGAGAAGACGGCCGACAAGGTCGGCCAGGTCATCCCGGCCCAGATCACGATCTTCGAGGATCGCTCGTTCACCTTCGTCCTCAAGACGCCGCCTGCCCCGGATCTTCTCCGCAAGGCCGCCGGCATCGGTAAGGGCACCGCAACCGCCGGTCGCGAGACGGTCGGCAAGGTGACCCGGGAGCAGCTCCGCGAGATCGCGACGATCAAGATGCCGGACCTCAACGCCAACTCGACCTAGACGGCCGCCATGGCCCAGATCGAGGGCACGGCTCGAAGCATGGGCATCGAGGTCGTCGGCTAGTCTCCGGAACGCGACCGCCGGCCGCCGTGACTCGCCGGAGCGGCAGCTACCCCGCGTCAGGGGGAGGTCGGACCGGGAGGCCGGACCGACCGAAGAAGGAGATCCAGATGGCCGGACACGGCAAGAAGTACCAGGACGCCGCCAAGCTCGTCGAGCGCGGCAAGATCTACTCGCCCGCGGAAGGCGTCGAGCTGGCCCGCAAGACCAGCTACGTCGGCTTCGACGCGAGCATGGAGGCCCACCTCCGGCTCGGCGTCGATCCGCGCCACGCCGACCAGATGGTCCGCGGCACGGTCGTGCTTCCGCACGGAACCGGCAAGAAGGTCCGCGTCGTCGTCTTCGCCCAGGGCGAGAAGGCGCACGAAGCGCTGCGCGCCGGTGCCGACGAGGTCGGCGCCGACGACCTGGTCAAGAAGATCGAAGCCGGCTGGACCGAGTTCGACGTTGCCCTGGCCGCCCCCGACGTCATGGGCATGGTCGGCAAGCTCGGCCGCATCCTCGGCCGCAAGGGCCTGATGCCGAACCCCAAGTCGGGCACGATCACCTTCGATCTCGAGCGGGCCATCAAGGAGGTCAAGGCCGGCCGCGTCGAGTTCAAGGTCGACAAGGGCGGGATCATCCACGTCCCGTTCGGCAAGGCGAGCTTCGAGGACGCAGCAGCTGGTCGACAACCTCGCCACACTCCTCGACGCGATCAACCGGGCCCGCCCGGCCGGCGCCAAGGGTCAGTACCTGCAAGACGCTGACCATCGCCCCGACGATGGGACCCGGCATCCGGATGGACATTCCGGGCGTGCTCGCGATCGCCGCGGCATCCTGACCGCGGCAAACATATGAGGCGCGGCTGCGACCGCTGACGAGCCCCAGGCTCTGCGAACGTGGACCGAGCCGGCTAACCGAATAACGACGGACCGCCGCAGACAGCATGGGCTCATCGGAGCTCAAATCAGCGGCTCGTGATCGTCGCCACGCTGGCAGCCATGCCGCCCGGCGCCGCCGCGAGTCGGCCCCATGCCGAGGCAGGGAACCAGCCTCCATCCGCGTGGGTGGGCGCGCCCCTGTGGCGAATAGCCGTCGCAGGGGCGTTTGGTTTTGGCCACAACGGGCCGGGCCAGGACTCTCACCGCCGCGCGCCGGCTGCGTGCAGTACAACCGAATCGTGAGTTGGCGGCCCGCCGCTCCGCCGAGGCCAGACCGAGGCGCCGCCGAGCACCGCAGTGAGCGCACCTGAAGGTGCGTGAGCGAGGCGCGCAGGAGGCAACGAAGGCATGACCCGGCCGAGAGGCGGCCGATGACTCCGGGAGGTACCAATGCCTACAGAGGCCAAGCGGGAGACCGTCGCGGGACTGACCGAGGAAGTCGGTCGGCGAGCGCGATGATCGTCTCCGAGTATCGCGGCCTCAAAGTCTCCGAGTTCGGCGACGATCCGTCGAAACCTGCGCAAGCAGAACGTCACGTACCACGTCGTCAAGAACCGGCTGATGCAGATCGCAGCACGGGAAGCCGGGATCGGCGGCCATCGAACCGCTGCTCCAGGGTCCCACCGCTGTGGCGTTTGCCATGGGCGACGAAGGGCGCTGCCGCCAAGGCGGTCCTCGAAGCGTTCCGGCCGTACCGCCTCATCAAGGTCACCGGAGCGGTGATCGGGAGCAAGGCCATCGACGCCGAAGGCGTTACCCGGCTATCGACGCTCCCCAGCCGCGACGTTCTCCGCGCCCAGGTCGCCGGTGCGATCGCCGCGCCGATGGCCACGATGGCCGGCCTGTTCGACGCTCCCCTGCGGGACGTTGCCGGGCTCGTCCAGGCCCTCGCCGACCAACGCGGCTCAAGCGCAGCCTGAGCCGGGCGCCCAACCGGCGCCTCCACTCGAAGACAACAGACTCGGGGCCTCAAGCCCCGAACAAGGAGCAATCCAACAATGGCAACACTGACCCAGGATCAGTTGCTCGAGGCCTTCGCCTCGATGTCCGTTCTCGAACTGTCCGACTTCAAGAAGGCGTTCGAGGATAAGTTCGGCGTCACCGCCGCCGCGCCGGTCGCGATGGCCGCCGCCACCTCTGCCGCTCCGGCCGCCGCGGCCGTCGAGGTCGAGGAGCAGACCGAGTTCACCGCGATCCTGACCGAGATCGGGCCCAACAAGATCCCCGTCATCAAGGTCGTCCGCGAGCTCACCGGCCTGGGCCTCAAGGAGGCCAAGGACCTGGTCGACGGCTTCCCGAAGCCCGTCAAGGAAGGCGTCACCAAGGACGAGGCCGCCAAGATCAAGGCGGCTCTCGAAGAGCAGGGCGCAAAGGTCGAGGTCAAGTAGGCGCCTGCTCGGGCACCGTCATCCGGTGGGGCGGCAAACCCGCCCGCACCGTGCCGTCTGGCGCACGGCCGAACGAGGCGCTGGCTCGGGGCTCATAAGGCGCGCCCATTTGACAGCCGACAGAAGCGCGGTATCCTACTCCTTCTGTGAGCGCGGCCTTCCCCTTTCTCCTCCGTCAAGGAGCGGTTCATGCTGTCTGTCGCTGAGTCCTCTCGCGCTTCCGCGATCGCGCCCCGCCGGCGTTACGCGCGGATCCCCGAAGTCCTCGAAATCCCGAACCTGATCGAGCTCCAGCTTGAGTCGTTCGACTGGTTCGTGGAGAAGGGCCTCCGGGAGCTGTTCGACGAGATCAGCCCGATCAAGGACTTCACCGGCAAGGTGATGGAGCTCCACTTCCTGGACTACGAGTTCGGCGCTCCCAAGTACTCCGAGCTCGAGTGCCGGACCAAGGACCTCACCTTCAGCCGGCCGCTTGTACGTCAACGTTGAGCTCCTGATCAAGGAGACCGGCGAGATCCAGCGCCAGCGGGTCTACATGGGCGATTTCCCGTTCATGACGGACCAGGGCACGTTCATCATCAACGGCGCCGAGCGCGTCGTCGTCAGCCAGCTCGTTCGCTCCCCGGGCGTCTACTACAGCGCCGCGTCGAGGATCCGACGAGCGGCCGGACGCTCTTCTCGGCCAAGGTGATCCCGAACCGGGGCGCCTGGCTCGAGTTCGAGACCAGCAACAAGGACCTGCTCTCGGTCAAGGTCGATCGCAAGCGCAAGATCGCGGCGACCACCCTGCTGCGCGCCGTCGGCTATGAGACGAACGACGAGATCAGCGGCTCTGTTCGCGACTGTCGACAGCGACCCCGAGCACCAGTACATCGCCTCCACGCTGGACAAGGACCTCACCAAGACCCAGCAGGACGCCCTCATCGAGGTCTACAAGAAGCTGCGCCCGGGCGATCCGCCAACCGGCGACAACGCCCGCCAGCTCGTCGAGAGCCTGTTCTTCAACTTCCGCCGCTACGATCTCGGCCGCGTCGGGCCGCTACAAGTTCAACAAGAAGCTCGGTCCGGTCGTCGATCGGATGGGCATCGAGCTCGACCGTGAGCAGCGGATCATCACTCGCGAGGACATCGCCGCGATCGTCGGCCACCTCATCGAGCTGAACCGCGGCCTGGGTCTGCCGGATGACATCGACCATCTCGGCAACCGCCGCATCCGCGCCAACGGCGAGCTGATCCAGAACGCCTTCCGTGTCGGCCTGCTCCGCATGGAGCGCGTCGTCCGAGAGCGCATGACCATCCAGGAGATCGACAAGGCCACGCCGAACGCGCTCATCAACATCCGCCCCGTCGTGGCGGCGATGAAGGAGTTCTTCGGCGGCAGCCAGCTGTCGCCAGTTCATGGACCAGACCAACCCTCTGGCCGAGCTGACGAGCAAGCGCCGCCTGTCGGCCCTCGGCCCGGGCGGCCTGTCGCGTGAGCGCGCCGGGTTCGACGTCCGCGACGTCCACCACAGCCACTACGGCCGCATCTGCCCGATCGAGACGCCGGAAGGCCCGAACATCGGCCTGATCGGCTCGCTGGCGACCTTCGGCCGGATCAACAGCTACGGCTTCATCGAGACGCCCTACCGCAAGGTCAAGCGGACGATCGCCTGGGACGACCCGGAGATGCTCAACCGCGAAGCCGGCGTGGACCTGGCCGGCAAGGACGGCAAGGTCATCGTCAAGGCCGGCGAGCGTTTCACCGACGCCGCCGTCGCCGAGCTGAAGCGCCAGAAGGCCCAGGCCTTCCCGATCCGCCCGATCGTGACGGCCGAGATCGAATATCTGGCCGCCGACGAAGAGGAAGAGCACTACGTCGCGCAGGCGAACGCCGCAGCTCGACGCGCGAAGGCCATTTCGTCAAGGAACGCATTCCTTGCCGCTACCGCGACCAGTTCCCCGAGGCTCGACCCAACCAGATCGAGTACATGGACGTGTCGCCGAAGCAGGTCGTCTCCGTGGCGACGGCCCTGATCCCGTTCCTCGAGCACGACGACGCCAACCGCGCCCTGATGGGTTCGAACATGCAGCGCCAGGCGGTTCCGCTTCTCGAGCCGGAGTGCGCCGATCGTCGGCACCGGCATGGAGTGGCGCGCCGCGCTCGACTCGGGCCAGGTCGTCGTCGCCAAGCGCCCCGGCGTGGTCACCAGCGTGACCGCGGACCGCGTCCAGGTCGAGACCGACGCCGGCGAGCTCGACGAATACCTGCTCCAGAAGTACGTCCGCTCCAACCAGGGCACGTGCATCAACCAGCGTCCCATCGTGGACGTCGGCCAGCGCGCTCGAGATGCCACGACCCGATCGCCGACTCGAGCTCCACCGACCACGGCGAGCTCGCCCTCGGCCGCAACGTCCTGGTCGCGTTCATGAGCTGGGAGGGCGGCAACTACGAGGACGCGATCGTCATCAGCGAGCGCCTCGTCAAGGAAGACTTCTTCACCAGCATCCACATCGAGAAGCACGAGCTGGAGTCGCGCGACACCAAGCTCGGCCCCGAAGAGATCACCCGCGACATCCCCAACGTCGGCGAGGAATCGCTCAAGGACCTCGACGAGGAAGGCATCGTCTACATCGGTGCCGAGGTCCAGCCGGGCGACATCCTGGTCGGCAAGATCACGCCCAAGGGCGAGACCGAGCTGACCGCCGAGGAGCGACTGCTCCGCGCGATCTTCGGTGAGAAGGCCCGCGAGGTGAAGGACTCGTCGCCTCCGCCTGCCGCACGGCGAGCGCGGCAAGGTCGTCGACGTCCGCGATCTTCAGCCGCGAGGAAGGCGACGAACTCATGCCGGGCGTCAACCGCCTGGTCCGGGTCTCGGTGGCCCAGAAGCGCAAGGTCAGCGTCGGCGACAAGATGGCCGGCCGCCACGGCAACAAGGGCGTCATCGCCAAGGTCCTGCCGGTCGAGGACATGCCCTACCTGCCCGACGGCACCCCGGTCGACATCGTCCTGAACCCGCTCGGCGTTCCGAGCCGAATGAACATCGGCCAGATCCTCGAGACGCATCTCGGGTGGGCGCTCCACGAGCGCGGTCTCAAGGCCGCCACGGCCGTCTTCGACGGCGCAACCGAGGAGCAGATCCGCGAGGAGCTGCGGATGTCGGGCCTGCCGGAGGACGGCAAGATCGTGCTCCGCGACGGCCGGTCCGGCGAGACGTTCGACCGCCCGATCACCGTCGGCTACATCTACATGCTCAAGCTCCACCACCTGGTGGAGGACAAGATCCACGCCCGGTCCACCGGACCCTACAGCCTCATCACGCAGCAGCCTCTGGGCGGCAAGGCCCAGTTCGGCGGCCAGCGCTTCGGTGAGATGGAGGTCTGGGCCCTCGAGGCCTACGGCGCGGCGAACATCCTGCAGGAGCTGCTCACCGTCAAATCCGACGACGTCATGGGTCGAGTCCAGACCTACGAGGCGATCGTCAAGGGCGAGGAGATCCAGCAGCCGGGCGTTCCCGAGTCGTTCAAGGTCCTCATCAAGGAGCTCCAGAGCCTCGGGCTCAACGTCGAGATCCTCAACGAGAACGACGAGGAGATTCGGTTCGCCGAAGACTCCGGCACCTACCCGATGCCGGATCTCGGAGGCATCAACCTCGCTGGGTTCGAAGACTGATCCACTGCACGCATGACGTGGCGCCTGTGCCCGGCCAGCCAGGCGTCGCCGACCCACGGTCCGAACTGCGTCGCTGAGCCAGGCGGCGGCGCGGAGGAGAGCAATGCTCGAAGTCAATAACTTCAACGCGATCCGGATTTCGCTAGCCAGTCCGGAGCAGATCCGCGACTGGTCGTCGGGCGAGGTCACCAAGCCCGAGACCATCAACTACCGCACGCTCAAGCCGGAGAAGGACGGGCTCTTCGACGAGCGCATCTTCGGTCCCACGAAGGACTGGGAGTGCTACTGCGGCAAGTACAAGCGGATTCGGTACAAGGGAATCATCTGCGACAAGTGCGGCGTCGAGGTCACTCGCTCCAAGGTTCGCCGCGAGCGGATGGGCCACATCCAGCTGGCCAGCCCCGTCAGCCACATCTGGTATTTCAAGGGCACGCCCGTCGCGCCTGGGCATCCTGCTCGACATCAGCCCGCGCAATCTCGAGCGCATCCTCTATTTCGCCCTGTACATCGTCACCCACGTGGACGAGGACGCGCGGCAAGCGAGCCCTCGCCACGCTCGAGGACGAGGCCGAGGGTAGGGGAGGCAAGGGCGGCAAGGCCCTCGGCGATCTCGAGGACGAGCTTCGAGCGCCGATTCCACCGCCAGAAGGACGAACTGAATTCCGCCCTCGCCGCGACCAAGCGCGAGCTCGAGCAGCAGCGCACGGCCCGGACCGAAGAAGTCGTCGTGGCCGCCCAGCAGGTCGAGCAAAGCTCTGACGTCGCTCGGCAAGGAGCGCGGCCGCGGAGGCGATCGCCTTCCCGATCACCGGCGAGGTCGTCGTCGCAGCCGGCGACAAGGCCGGCAAGGAAGCGACCGCGACGCTCCGCAAGATCGTGGCCGCCGAGACCGAGCGCGTCACCGCCGAGATCCAGGCAGCGCGAAGCCGACGAGGAGCGCAGCGTCGCTCAGAAGGTCACCGACCTGCAGCTGGCCAACGATGCCGAGCTGGAGACCGAGCGCGAGCAGCTGCGCCGCGACGCCGAGGGCGCCAAGGACGAGATCCGCAAGCAGCGCGACGAGATCGAGTCGATCAAGCCGCTCATGACCATGACCGAGAATGACTTCCGCTACCTCGACGAGAGGTACGGCTCGGGCAGCAAGCGGCGGCCGCATCTTCCACGCCGCGATGGGCGCCGAGGCGGTCCGCGACATCATCATGCGCATGGAGCTCGAGGAGCTGGCCACGCTCGCTCCACGTCGAGGTCCGGACCACTTCCGGCCAGCGCCGCAAGAAGGCGATCAAGCGGCTGCGCCTGATCGAGGCGTTCCGCCGCTCCGGCACGCGCCCGGAGTGGATGATCCTGTCGGTCATCCCGGTCATTCCGCCGGACCTGCGCCCGATGGTCCAGCTCGACGGCGGCCGCTTCGCGACCTCCGACCTGAACGACCTCTACCGCCGCGTGATCAACCGCAACAACCGCCTCAAGAGGCTCCTCGAGCTCGGCGCTCCCGAGATCATCATCCGCAACGAGAAGCGGATGCTCCAGGAAGCCTGCGACGCCCTGATCGACAACGGCCGCCGCGGCCGGGCGATCGCCGGCACCGGCAACCACCGCCTCAAGAGCCTGTCCGACATGCTCAAGGGCAAGCAGGGCCGCTTCCGCCAGAACCTGCTCGGCAAGCGCGTCGACTACTCCGGCCGCTCGGTCATCGTCGTCGGTCCTGAGCTCAAGCTGCACCAGTGCGGCCTGCCCAAGAAGATGGCGCTCGAGCTGTTCAAGCCGTTCGTCATGCGCCAGCTCGTCGAGAAGGGCTTCGCCCACAACATCAAGAGCGCCAAGCGCATCGTCGAGCGCGTCCGGCCCGAAGTCTGGGATGTCCTCGAAGAGGTCATCAAGGACCACCCGGTGCTCCTGAACCGCGCCCCGACGCTGCACCGCCTGGGCATCCAGGCGTTCATGCCGATCCTCGTCGAGGGTTCGGCGATCCAGATCCACCCGCTCGTCTGCACGGCCTTCAACGCGGACTTCGACGGCGACCAGATGGCCGTCCACGTTCCGCTTTCGACGGCCGCGCAGGAAGAGGCGAAGGCGATGATGCTCTCGACCGCGAACCTGCTGTCCCCCGCGGACGGCAGCCCGGTCGTGGCACCGACCCAGGACATGGTTCTCGGCTGCTTCTACCTGACAATGGCCAAGCCGCTTGTCGAGGGCAAGACGCCGCGTCTCTTCTCGAGCGAGGGCGAGGCCATCCTGGCCTACCAGCTCCGGACGGTAACGCTCCACGAGCCCGTGATCGCCATGGTTCGCGCCTGGAACGAAGACGCCCAGGCGGCCGTTGAGCAGCGAATCGGACACCACAGTCGGCCGGATCATCTTCAACCAGATCGTGCCCGACAGGCTCCGTTTCAAGAACGTGAGCATGAAGCGCAGCGAGCTGCGGCGCCTCGTGGACGAGTGCTACCGCGTCCTCGGTCCGGCGGAGACGGCCAACGTCGTCGACGGCGTCAAGGGCGTGGGCTTCGAGTACGCGACTCGCGGCGGCATGACCATCGCCGTGGGCGACATCGTCATCCCGCCGGACAAGGGCGAGCGCCTGGCCGAGGCGGATACCGCGGTGGACCAGATCGACCGCCAGTTCCAGCGGGGCCTCATCACCGATGACGAGCGCTACGAGCAGGTCGTCGAGGTCTGGCAGCGGACGACCGACGGATCTGTCGAACTCGATGATGGAAGGCCTCGATCAGTTCGGATCGGTCCGGATGATGGCCGACTCAGGCGCCCGCGGCAACAAGGGCCAGATCAGCCAGCTCGGCGGCATGCGCGGCCTCATGGCCGACCCGTCGGGCCGGATCATCGACGTGCCGGTGCGGAGCAACTTCCGCGAAGGCATGACGGTCCTCGAGTACTTCATCTCCACCCACGGCGCCCGCAAGGGCCTCGCGGACACCGCCCTTCGAACCGCCGACTCGGGTTACCTGACCCGGCGTCTGGTGGACGTCGCCCAGGACGTGATCACCCGCGAGGAAGACTGCGGTACGCAGGAAGGCAGCTGGATCACCCGGGCCGAATCCGCGGAGATCACCAGCAACGAGAAGGGCGCCTACCAGCGGCGCATGGTCGGCCGCCTCTCGGCCGCAGCCCTGACCGATCCCGGCTACCGGCGAAACCATCGTCGAGCGCAACGAGCGAGATCACCGAAGCAGTCGCCGACGCCATCGACGCATCCGGGATCGACGAGGTCCTGGTCCGGTCACCGCTCACGTGCGACGCCCGCCACGGCGTCTGCCGGATGTGCTACGGCCGCAACCTGGCCAACGGCACGCTCGTCGGCATCGGCGAGGCCGTCGGCATCATCGCCGCCCAGTCGATCGGCGAGCCGGGCACACAGCTGACCATGCGAACGTTCCACACCGGCGGCGTCGCCGGCCTGGACATCACCGCCGGCCTGCCGCGAGTCGAGGAGCTGTTCGAAGGCCGCATCCCCAAGGGCAAGGCCGAGATCAGCCACATCGACGGCATCGTCGAAGTCATTCGAAGCGACACCGGGACCCGCGTCAAGGTCACGAGCCGCGAACAATACGACACCAATTCGAGCCTCCCGCCCGGTGCCGAGTTCCTCGCCGCGCCCGGCGACCTCGTCGAAGCCGGTCAGGTCATCGCCCGAGGCGAGAGCGGCGACAAGAGTTCCGACGTGACTGCGCCGGCCAAGGGCTTCGTCGTCCGCGATGGCGACATGCTCGTCGTCCGCTCCGAAGACACGGTCGAGCGCGAATACGCCATCCCCCACAACGCCAAGCTCATGATCGAGAACGGTCAGGAGATCCGCGCCGGCGACGCCATCACCGACGGCCCGATCAATCCGCAGGAATACCTCGAGACGCGGGGCAAGGACGCCGTCCAGCGCTACCTGGTCAAGGAAGTCCAGAAGGTCTACCGCAGCCAGGGCGTCACGATCAACGACAAGCACATCGAGATCATCGTCCGGCAGATGCTCCGCAAGGTTCGCATCGACCAGCCGGGCGACACGGACCTCCTGCCGACCGAGCTGATCGACAACCTCGACTTCGAGGAAGTGAACAACCGCGTGCTGGCCGAGGGTGGCGAGCCCGCCACGGCTCAGACGGTCCTGCTCGGCGTGACCAAGGCTTCCCTGAACACCTCTTCCTTCCTTGCGGCGGCCTCCTTCCAGGAGACGACGCGGGTGCTCACCGAGGCGGCCATAAACGGCGCCAAGGACCACCTCATCGGCCTCAAGGAGAACGTGATCATCGGCAAGCTCATCCCCGCCGGGACGGGCGCGCCGGCCAACATCGCCGCCGCTCGAGAGCGGGCCCGCCGAGCTGCCGAAGAGGCGCTCGCCGGCGAGTCGCTCGACAAGCTGCGTGGCCCCGAATACGAGTACAACCCGTTCCTCGCGGAGGCCGGCGCCTTGCCGTCCGACGAGACGACCGACCTGGCCTCGCTGCTGGCTTCCAGCGCCGAGGGTGGTCGCGACGACGAGGATCTGGTCAACGCTTTCCTCGGGCCGATCGGCGACGACGACGAGGAAGACGACGAGACGGGACGACTTCCCGGCCTGGATCTGAGCGCGATCCTGGGCGAGGAGAAGCCTGACAACGAGTGACCCAAACGAGGTCCGGCGAGGCTCGATGAAGCCGCTCCGGAGCGTCCCAGCGGCTTCCCGGCGGGTTTGACACCCGCCCGCGGCCACTGATACACTCCGCCCTCGTGGCTTCATCGGGAGCTGCGGTTGGCATGTGCTGGCCGCCTCACTCGAACGGCCACCCGGACGGCGGAAATCGCTGACGAAACGGCCCACGCTGGACCGTCGGCGCCCCGCCAGACCGTCGAAGCGATTTGCGCCGCTCAGGCGCCTCCAAGTCGCGACCGGTGCCGCAGCTGCGGGTCATCGGAACGCCGGGGGCCGAAGCAGCAGTGCAGGTTCCCGTCGATCGGCGACGCACCGGGGCCCAAACCCGGCCGCAGGCGCGGCTCAGGCGTCGGGATCGCGCGAACTTTATAGCCATAAACCAGTCGTAGGAACGAAAGGAGCCGCGTCTCCGTGCCGACAATCAGCCAGCTCGTGCGGCATGGCCGCCAGCCGAAGATCTCCAAGATCAAGGCGCCGGCTATGCGCAAGAACTGGAACAGCCTTCGCCAGCGCCAGGTCGCCATTCCCGGTGCACCCCAGAAGCGCGGCGTTTGCCTGCAGGTGCGCACGATGACGCCGAAGAAGCCGAACTCCGCACTGCGGAAGATCGCGCGCGTCCGGCTCACCAACCAGATGGAGGTCACGGCCTACATCCCGGGCATCGGCCATAACCTCCAGGAGCACTCCGTCGTCCTCGTCCGCGGCGGCCGCGTGAAGGACCTCCCGTCGGTCAAGTACCACATCATCCGCGGCACCCTCGACGCGGCCGGAGTTCGAGACCGCAAGCAGGGGCGTTCCAAGTACGGCGCCAAGGCTGCGCAGCAGAAGGGCAAGAAGTAGCGATGCCTCGTCGTCACACGATCGCCCGCAAGACCAAATACGGGAACCCGGCCAGCAGCCGCATGGCCGGCCGCTTCGCCGCCAAGCTGATGAACGACGGCAAAAAGCATCTGTCCGAGCGCATCCTCCGCGAGGCTCTCGCCCGTGCGGAAGCGCAAGCGCGCCGCCCCGGCGTCGAGGTTCTCGAGTCGGCAATGCGCAATGCCACCCCGATCATCGAGGTCAAACCTCGGCGAGTCGGTGGCGCTACTTATCAGGTCCCGGTCGAGATCCGGGGAGATCGCCGAATGTCGCTGGGCGTGCGCTGGCTGGTCCAGGCCGCCCGCAAGCGCAACGGCAAGAGCATGTCGGAGAAGCTTGCCGCTGAGTTCGTCGATGCCATGAACGGCCTCGGCGCAGCGGTCAAGCGTCGCGAGGACACGCACAAGATGGCCGAGGCCAACAAGGCCTTCAGCCACTTCAAGTGGTAGTCCCCGCAAGGAGAGTAGAGAACTCGTGGCACGCCTAGTTCCGCTCGCGCTGACGCGGAACATCGGAATCATCGCCCATATCGACGCTGGCAAAACCACCGTAACCGAGCGCGTCCTCTTCTATACGAAGAAGACTACAAGATCGGTGAGGTCCATGAAGGCACGGCCACGATGGACTGGATGCCCCAGGAGCAGGAGCGCGGCATCACGATCACTGCCGCGGCGACTACCTGCGCCTGGAACGATCATCGAATCAACATCATCGATACGCCCGGGCACGTGGACTTCACCGTCGAGGTCGAGCGAAGCCTCCGCGTACTCGATGGCGCGGTGGTCGTTTTCGACGGCGTGGCCGGCGTAGAGCCGCAATCCGAGACGGTCTGGCGCCAGGCCGACCGCTACCGCGTGCCGCGCATCTGCTTCATCAACAAGCTCGACCGGACCGGCGCCGACTTCTGGCGTTGCGTGGAGATGATCCGCGACCGCCTGGGGGCGCGCCCGGTCCCGATCCAGCTGCCGATCGGGAACGAGGAGAAGTTCACCGGCATCGTCGACCTGATCACGATGAAGGCGATCATCTACCGGGCCGAGGACCTCGGCGCGGAAATGGAGATCGCCGACATCCCCGCCGACCTACTCGAGGCCGCCCGCGCCGAGCGGGAGCGGATGATCGAGGTCGTCGCCGAGATGGATGACGAGCTGACTCACAAGTACCTCGAAGGCCACAGCCTGAGCGAAGCCGACATCAAGCGGGGCCTTCGTCTCGGCACGCTCGAGTACCGCATCGTCCCGGTTCTGGCGGGCTCGGCCCTGAAGAACAAGGGTGTCCAGCCGATGCTCGACGCCGTGGTCGACTACCTGCCGTCGCCGCTGGACGTCCCGCCGGTCATCGGAGAAAGCCCGGTCACCCGCAAGGAAATCATCCGAACCGCGTCCGACAGCGAGCCCTTCGCCGCTCTTGCCTTCAAGATCGCCGCGGATCCGTACGTCGGCAAGCTGGCCTACTTCCGGGTCTACTCGGGCACGCTCAACGCCGGCTCGTACGTCTACAACGCCACCAAGGGCAAGAAAGAGCGGATCGGCCGCATCCTCCAGATGCACGCCAACCACCGCGAAGAGATCGACACGGTCTACGCCGGCGACATCGCCGCCGCGGTCGGGCTCAAAGAAACCTTCACCGGCGACACCCTCTCCGATCCGGACCACCCGATAATCCTCGAGTCGATCGTCTTTCCCGGAGCCGGTCATCGAAGTCGCCATCGAGCCCAAGACCAAGGCCGATCAGGACAAGCTCGCGCTGGCACTGCAGCGCCTCGCCGAGGAAGACCCCACCTTCCGCGTCCATACGGACGAGGAAAGTGGCCAGACTCGAATCGCCGGCATGGGCGAGCTGCACCTGGACGTTCTCGTCGACCGCATGGTTCGCGAATTCAAGGTCGCGGCCAACGTCGGCCGGCCTCAGGTCGCCTATCGCGAGACGATCCGCCGCAGCGCCGAGGGCAACTACCGCCACGTCAAGCAGACCGGCGGCAAGGGCCAGTACGGCCACGTGGTAATCAAGGTCGAGCCCAACGAGCAGGGCAAGGGCTACGAGTTCGTCGACAAGATCGTCGGCGGCACGATCCCGCGGGAGTACATCAGGCCCATCGACATGGGCATCCGCGATGCGCTCGAAACCGGCCCCTATGCCGGCTACCGCATGGTCGACGTCAAGGTGACGCTCTTCGACGGATCGTTCCACGAAGTCGACTCGAGCGAAATGGCGTTCCGTATCGCCGCCTCGATGGCCCTCAAGGAGGCCGTCGCGAAGGCCTCACCCGGTGATCCTCGAACCGCTCATGAAGGTCGAGGTCACGATGCCCGAGCAGTTCCTCGGTGACGTCATCGGCGACATCAACGCTCGCCGCGGCCACATCGAGGCAATGGAGTCGCGCGGCTCGACGCAGGTCGTCCAGGCGCGAGTGCCTCTGGCCGAGATGTTCGGCTACGCGACCGACCTGCGGTCGATGACCCAGGGTCGCGCGAGCTACTCAATGGAGCTGTCTCACTACGCCGAGGTGCCCGCCAGCGTGGCGGCCGAGCTAATCCAGAAGTCCAGAGTCTGACCAGTCAATCCGTCCCCTAAGTAGGAGCGAGGGAGCAGCCGCGATGGCGAAGAAGAAGTTCGAGCGGACAAAGCCGCACGTCAACATCGGCACGATCGGCCATATCGACCACGGCAAGACGACCCTGACCGCGGCGATCACCAAGTACCTCGCTCTGAAGGGTGGGGCCGAGTTCCGCGCCTTCGACTCGATCGACAACGCGCCCGAAGAGCGCGAGCGCGGCATCACCATCGCGATCGCCCACGTCGAGTACGAGACCGACGAACCGCCACTACGCCCACGTCGACTGCCCCGGGCACGCCGACTACATCAAGAACATGATCACCGGCGCCGCCCAGATGGACGGCGCGATCCTGGTGGTGGCCGCCACCGATGGCCCGATGCCCCAGACACGTGAGCACATCCTGCTCGCCCGCCAGGTCGAAGTCCCCTACATCGTGGTCTTCCTCAACAAGTGCGACGCGGTCGACGATCCCGAGCTCCTCGACCTCGTCGAGCTCGAGGTCCGCGAGCTCCTGACCAAGAACCACTTCCCCGGCGACGACATCCCGATCGTCCGCGGCTCCGCCCTCAAGGCCCTCGAGGCCACCGGCGGCGTCGACGATCCGGCCTACGCCTGCATCCAGGAGCTCATGGATGCGGTCGACTCCTACATCCCGACTCCTGAGCGCCCGATCGACAAGCCCTTCATCATGCCGGTCGAAGACGTCTTCGGCATCAAGGGCCGTGGCACCGTGGCCACCGGGCGCATCGAGCGCGGCATCGTCAAGGTCTCCGACGAGGTCGAGATCATCGGCATCCGGCCCACCCGCAAGGTCGTGGTCACCGGCGTCGAGATGTTCAAGAAGCTGCTCGACGAGGGTCGCGCCGGCGACAACGTCGGCTGCCTGCTGCGCGGCATCGAGCGCGACGACATCGAGCGAGGCCAGGTCCTCGCCAAGGCCGGCTCCGTCAAGCCGCACACCAAGTTCGTGGCCCGCGTGTACGTTCTCTCCCGCGAGGAGGGTGGCCGCCACACCCCCTTCTACAACGGCTACCGGCCCCAGTTCTACCTGCGCACGACCGACGTCACCGGAGCCATCGGACTGCCCGATGGAGCCGAGATGATCATGCCCGGCGACAACGTCGACATGACGGTCGAGCTCATCACCCCGATCGCCCTCGAAGTCGGCCAGCGCTTCGCCATCCGCGAGGGTGGCCGCACCGTCGGCGCCGGGGCCATCACCTCGATCACCGAGTAACCGGAGTCTGCGATGGCAAGGCAGCGGATCCGAATCCGCCTCAAGGCATACGACCACCGACTGCTCGATCAGTCGGCGGCGCAGATCGTGGAGACGGCCCAGCGGACTGGCGCGGATGTCGTCGGTCCCGTTCCGCTGCCGACGCGTATCGAGAAGTTCACCGTCCTGCGTTCACCGTTCATCGACAAGGACAGCCGAGAGCAGTTCGAGATCCGCACTCACAAGCGGCTCGTCGACATCCTCGAGCCCTCGTCGAAGACGGTGGACGCCCTGATGCGACTCTCGCTTGCAGCGGGCGTCGACATCGAAATCAAGATGTGACCCGATGACGATAGGACTGATCGGCCGCAAGGTCGGCATGACCCAGATCTTCCAGGCCGACGGAACGATGATCCCCGTGAGCGTCGTGGCGGTCGAGCCGAATACCGTCACCCGGATCCGGACGTCCGAGCGCGACGGCTATACGGCCGTGCAGCTCGGAATCGAGGAGTCGGCGAAGCTCAACAAGCCGGAGATCGGGCCAGCTCAAGAACCTGCCCAAGCTCGCGGTCCTGCGCGAGTTCCGGCTCGACAAGGAAGGCGACGACGCCTACACCGTCGGCCAGAAGCTCGACGTCACCCTCTTCGCGGCCGGCGACATCATCGACGTGACCGGCGTCTCGCAAGGGCAAGGGCTTCTCGGGCCACATCAAGCGCCACCACTTCAAGCGCGGCCCCAAGACCCACGGTTCCGACCATCACCGCGCCCCCGGTTCGATCGGCCCGGGCACCACGCCCGGCCGCGTCTACAAGGGCATGCGCATGGCCGGCCACATGGGCGACGAGCGGGCCACGATCAAGAAGCTGCGGGTCGTCCGCGCGGACGCCGAGCGCAACCTTCTGCTCGTGAAGGGTTCCGTCCCCGGCGCCCCCAACGGGCTGATCCTTGTGAAGAAGGCCTGAGCGATGCCGACGACGACCCTGTACTCGAAGACCGGCGAGGATATCGGCGAAGTGGAGCTCCCCGAGGAGCTCTTCTCCGCGCCGGTCAACGTCGCCGTCCTCCACCAGGTTGTGACCGCCCAGCTGGCCGGCCGCCACCTCGGCACACACGACACCAAGACGGCGCGGCGAGGTTTCCGGCGGCGGCAAGAAGCCGTACCGCCAGAAGGGCACCGGCCGCGCGCGGCAGGGGTCCATCCGGTCGCCGCAGTTCGAAGGCGGCGGCGTGGTCTTCGGGCCGCATCCGCGCTCGTACGCGCAGCGGCTGCCCCGCCAGATGAAGCGCCTGGCCCTCTGCGGCGCCCTGACCTCGAAGCTCGACGACGGTGCGATCCGCATCGTCGACGCGTTCGGGCTCGAAGGCCCCAAGACCCGCGACATGGTGGCGATCCTGGGCGCCCTCGGTCGGAGCAAGGGGCGAGTGCTCATCGTGGCGCCGGGCACGGACGAGACCTTGCTCCTCTCCGCACGGAACCTGCCGGGCGTGGAGGTCATCCGGGCCGACTCGCTCAACGTGGTCGCCGTGCTGAACGCGGACACCGTTCTGATCGAGCAGTCGGCGCTCAGCCGCATGGAAGAGGTGTACGCGTGAGCCTCACCGCACACGAGGTCATCCTCCATCCCGTCATCAGCGAGAAGTCGATGGACGAGTCGCAGCGTGGCAAGTACACGTTCGCGGTCCACAACGACGCCAGCAAGATCCAGATCGAATCCGCCGTCGAGGAGATCTTCAAGGTGAAGCGTCGACCGCAGTGAACGTCCTCACGACGAAGACGAAAGAAAAGCGCGGCGGAATGCGACGCAGCCGGGTTGCCGGCCGCACGACCGCCTGGCGCAAGGCGATCGTGACGCTGGCCCCCGGCCAGAAGATCGAGTTCTTCGAGGCCGTCTGAGATGCCGCTGCGTAGCTACAAGCCAACCTCCGCCGGGATGCCGGTTCATGACCCGATCCACGTTCGAGGAGATCACGACCAAGGAGCCCTACAAGCCGCTGCTGGAAGCCCAGAAGCGCGGCTCCGGGCGCAACAACGCGGGCAAGCTTTCCGTGCGCCATCGCGGCGGCGGGGAGAAGCAGCACTACCGCATCATCGACTTCAAGCGCGACAAGTTCGGCGTCCCGGCGAAGCTCGCCACGATCGAGTACGACCCCAACCGGTCGGCACGAATCGGGCTGCTCCACTATGTCGACGGCGAGAAGCGCTACATGCTCCTGCCGGCACGGTCTGAAGGTCGGAGACGTCGTCGTCGCCGGTCCCGAGGCCGAGGCCCGCGTGGGCAACGCTCTGCCGCTGGCCAACATCCCGCTCGGTACCACGATCCACAACATCGAACTCGTGCCGGGCAAAGGTGGCCAGATCGTCCGATCTGCCGGTGCGGCGGCCCAGCTGCTCGCCAAGGAAGGCGACTCGGCCCAGGTTCGACTTCCGTCGGGCGAAGTTCGGCGGATGAGCCTGCGCTGCATGGCCACGATCGGCCAGGTCTCCAACCTTGACCACGAGAACCAGAGCCTCGGCAAGGCCGGCCGTGCCCGCCACATGGGCCAGCGGCCCGAAGTCCGCGGCGTAGTCATGAACCCCCGAGACCATCCGCACGGCGGTGGCGAGGGCAAGTCGCCTACAGGCATGCCGCCCAAGACGCCTTGGGGCAAGCCGGCAATGGGCTACCGAACCCGTCTCGGGAAGAAACCGTCGAGCCGACTGATCGTCCGCTCACGGCATCGCAAGGCATAGGCTGGAGGAGAGAGAAGCATGTCGCGTTCGGTCAAGAAGGGGCCGTTCGTCGAGTCGCGGCTCCTCGGCCGCGTTCAGACGATGAACAAGCGCAACGAGAAGAAGGTCGTCAAGACCTGGTCTCGGGCGTCTGTGATCTTCCCCGATTTCATCGGTCACACCGTTGCCGTCTACAACGGCAAGAAGCACATCCCGGTCTACGTCACCGAGAACATGGTCGGCCACCGCCTCGGAGAGTTCTCCCCGACCCGCACCTTCCGCGGGCACGGGAAGCACACCGAGCGGTCTGCCGCCTTGAAGTAGGAGCCTAGGACGTGCGCGTATCCGCCACAGCCAAGTACCTGATGGGCTCCTCGCGAAAAGCCCGGCTCGTTACGAATGCCATAAAGGGCAAGCGAGTCGAGGAGGCTTCCGCGCTGCTGCAGTTCATGCCGCAGTCGGCCGCCCGCGACGTTGCGAGCGTTTTGAAGAGCGCCACCGCCAACGCTGAGAACAACCACAACCTGTCCGCCGAGGATCTGGTCGTGGCCGACGCCCAGGCGAACATGGGGCCCGGCGTCCACAAGCGCTGGCGTCCCCGGGCGCAGGGTCGGGCATTCCCGATCCACAAGCCCATGACCCACATCACCATCGTCGTCGAAGACCGGGAGGCCTAGATGGGTCACAAGGTTCACCCGTACGGCTTCCGACTGGGTGTCTCGCGCACCTGGACGGCGAAGTGGTACGCCGATAAGGACTACACGGACCTGCTCAAGGAAGACATCACGATCCGCCAGCTCGTCATCACGGCGGCTCGCGAACGCCAGTGTCAGCGGCGTGGAGATCGAGCGTGGTATCAACCACGTGACCGTCACCATCCACACCGCCAAACCGGGCATCGTGATCGGCAAGGGCGGCGCGAACGTCGAGATGCTCCGCCAGCAGGTCGGCGCCCTGACCAAGCGCAAGGTAAAGCTCGAGGTCAAGGAAATCCGCCAGCCCGAGCTCGACGCCGCTCTCGTCGCAGCCAACATCAGCCAGCAGCTGGCTCGCCGCATTGCCTTCAAGAAGGCTATGAAGCAGGCCATCCAGCGGACGATGAAGGCCGGCGCCAAGGGCGTGAAGATCGCCGTCGCGGGTCGCCTCGGCGGCTCCGAGATGGCCCGCCGCGAGTGGGACAAGGAAGGCCGAATCCCGCTCGGAACGCTACGTGCCGACATCAGCTACGCCCAGGTTCACGCCCTCACGACATACGGTCGAATCGGCGTCAAGGTGTGGATCTATCGCGGCGAGGTCCCGCCCGAGCGGGCTCGCCAGACTGCACCGGCAACCCCGGCTGCGGTCGGGCAGGCGATCTAGCCATGTTGATGCCTCGACGCGTCAAGCATCGCAAGGTCCAGCGCGGCCGGATGTCCGGCCAGGCCAAGGGCGGAACCACCGTCGCTTTCGGCGACTTCGGTCTCGCGACCCTCGAGCCGGCCTGGATCACCAGCCGCCAGATCGAGGCTGCCCGGCGCGCGATGACCCGATCGGTCAAGCGCGGCGGCAAGATCTGGATCCGGATCTTCCCGGACAAGCCGGCGACCAAGAAGCCGGCCGAGACCCGAATGGGTTCCGGCAAGGGCGCGCCGGACCACTGGGTGGCCGTCGTCAAGCCGGGTCGGATCCTTTTCGAGATGGCCGGTATCGACCACGCGGAGGCAGTCGAGGCAATGCGCCTCGCCGGCCACAAGCTGCCGGTCGCCACCCGAGTCATCGTCAAGGAGGGCCTGGCAGATGGACATTGACAAGGTTCGGGCCCTCTCCGATGGGGAGCTCGATGAGCAGCTGACTCAGGCCAAGCGAGACCTCTGGCAGGCGCGCTTCCAGCTCAACACCCGGCAGCTCAAGGATTACAGCTCGATCCCCCAGACCCGACGAACAATCGCGCGGATCCTCACCGTGCAGCAAGAGCGCCGCTCCGAGCGGTCTCGGACGGCGTAGGAGATCACGCGATGACAGGAGCAGCAGTGCAGGGAAAGCGGAAGACAAAGGTCGGCCGCGTCGTCAGCGACAAGATGGACAAGACGATCGTCGTGTCCGTCGAGCGTCTGGCGCGGCATCCGCTCTACAAGCGGGTCATCCGGCTTGACGACGCAAGTTCAAGGCCCACGACGAGACCAACGAGGCTCATGTCGGCGACACGGTCCTGATCGAGGAGTCGCGTCCTCTATCGGCGACCAAGCGCTGGCGGCTCGTCGAGCGTCGTCGCCCGGGCCGGCGAAGGCGCCGACCACCGAGGTCGTGTCCGAGGAAGCCGAGACGGACGTGGCGATCCACGGCGCCGCGCATCCGGGCCGGCACGCCGCCGAGCCCGACGCTCCTCGGCCCGAGGGATCTCGATGATCCAGCAGTACACCCGGCTCCGCGTCGCCGACAACACCGGCGCGCGGACGATCCAGTGCATCCGGATCATGGGCCGCTCGCGCAAGACGACCGCCGGCGTCGGTGACGTGATCATCGCCAGCGTCAAGCAGGCGATCCCGAACGCCGCCGTCAAGAAGGGCGACGTCGTGCGGGCAGTCATCGTCCGAACGGCCAAGGAATACGGCCGGCCGGACGGCAGCTACATCCGCTTCGACGAGAACGCCGCCGTTCTCATCAACAACCAGGGCAATCCACGCGGCACCCGTATCTTCGGCCCCGTCGCCCGCGAGCTGCGCGATCGCAACTACATGAAGATCGTCTCGCTCGCGCCGGAGGTGCTCTGATGGTCGCTACAGAAGATCGCCTCCCCGAACAAGGTTCCCGAGATCCGCAAGGGCGACACCGTCGTCGTGCTGCACGGCAAGGATGCCGGCAAGCGCGGCAAAGTCGACCGAGTGATCCGCAATCTCTCGGGCGAGGACCGCGGCACCGGCTACTGGCGGCAGGCCTCGAGCCGGCCGCTGTCGGTCGTGATCTCCGGCGTCAACATGGCCAAGCGACACACGAAGCCGCGCCAGCGAGATGCAGAACGACCGCGCTGCCGCAGATGCAGCAGGGCGGCATCGTCGACAAGCCGATGCCGATCGACGCCAGCAACGTGATGATCGTCTGCCCGCGCTGCGACCGGGTCACGCGCGTCAAGCACGACCGGCTCGCCAGCGGGCAGAGCGTGCGCGTCTGCGGCCATTGCCGTGAACAGCTGGAGCCGGGCGCATGAGCGGCAGCCTTCATCAGCGATACAAGGAAGAGGCCGTGCCGGCTCTGCAGAAGCAGTTCGCCTATGCGCAACCCGATGCAGATCCCGCGCCTCTCCAAGATCGTCGTCAACATCGGCCTGGGCGAGGCCCTGACCAATCCCAAGGCGGTCGACGCGGCCGTCGGGGACCTGACTGCCATCACCGGCCAGAAGCCGGTGACGACCAAGGCGAAGCGCTCGATCGCGCAGTTCCGCCTCCGCACCGGCAACACGATCGGCGCCCGGGTCACCCTTCGGGGCGACCGAATGTGGGACTTCCTCGAACGGCTGACCAGGCTTGCGCTGCCGCGCATCCGCGACTTCCACGGCATCCCGGCGAAGTCGTTCGACGGGCGAGGCAACTATTCGCTGGGGCTCCGGGAGCAACTCGCTTTCCCGGAAATCGACTACGACAAGGTGGACCGTCTCCGCGGGCTGGAAATCAGCATCGTGACGACGGCGAAGACCGACGAGGAATCGAAGCGGCTGCTCGAACTCCTCGGCATGCCCTTCGCCGGCTAGGCGGGGAGGAGAAGCCATGGCTAAGAAATCGATGATCGCCAAGGCGAAGCGGCCGGCCCGGCACAAGGTCCAGGCTTACCACCGCTGCTTCGTCTGCGGTCGCCCGCGCGCATTCATGCGGCGGTTCGGGTTGTGCCGCATCTGCTTCCGCGAGCGGGCGCTGCTGGGCGAACTGCCCGGCGTCACCAAGTCGAGCTGGTAGGGAATCGATGAACGTCTCCGATCCGATTGCGGACATGCTCACCCGCATCCGCAATGCGTCGCGGGCGCGACACACGGACGTGGTCGTCCCGGCTTCGCGGACCAAGCGGGAGATCGCCCGAATTCTTCTGCAGGAAGGCTTCATCGCCGACGTGCGTGAAGAACGCGAGGGCGTCCAGCCAGGTGTTGCGTGTGACGCTCAAATACGTCGACGGCAAAGCGCCCGTCGTCTCCGGGCTGAAGCGCATCAGCAAGCCCGGCCTGCGGGTCTACGCCCGCAAGACCGAGATCCCGAGGGTGCTCGGGGGTCTCGGCCTCGTAATTGTCAGCACCAGCCAGGGCATCATGACCGGCGCGCAGGCTCACAAGGCCCAGCTCGGCGGCGAAGTCCTCGCGTACGTCTGGTAGCCGACGATGTCACGTATCGGTCGCCTGCCAATTCCCGTTCCCGCCGGCGTCGCCGTGACGATCGACGGTCGGGCCATCACCGTTACCGGCCCCAAGGGCACCTTGAGCCGCGATCTCCATCCGGACATGCGCGTGTCTCAGGAAGACTCCACGATCGTCGTGACCCGCCCCTCCGAGGCCAAGCATCACAAGCAGCTCCACGGCCTGACCCGGACGCTCGTCGCCAACATGGTGACCGGCGTTACGACTGGCTATCGCAAGCCGCTCGAGATTACCGGCGTCGGCTATCGAGCCATCAAGGTCGGGGAAAAGTTGCAGCTGAACCTCGGCTACAGCCACCCGATCGAGATCGTGCCCCCGTCCGGCATCAGCTTCGACGTCGAGAACCCGACCCACCTCGCGGTGGTAGGGATCGACAAGGAGCTCGTCGGGCAGGTCGCCGCGACGGTTCGAGCGACCCGCAAGCCCGAGCCCTACAAGGGCAAGGGTGTCCACTACCTCGGCGAAGTGATTCGCCGCAAGGCCGGTAAGGCCGGCAAGATCGGCGGCAAGAAGTGAGCCGATCGATGACGAAGGGATCGAAACGATGACGCAGGTCGCCACCCGCGGCGGCGCGCGCCAGAAGCGGCACGAGCGCATCAGGCTCCGCCTCTCGGGCTCGCCCGAGCGCCCGCGCCTTGCCGTTTTCCGCAGCCTCAGCCACATCTACGCACAAGTCATCGACGACACGTCGGGCAAGACGCTCGCCGCTGCCTCCAGCCTCGAGAAGGAGCTGAAGGCAGCCAAGCAGCCGAAGACCGACGAGGCCAAGGCCGTCGGCCGCCTGGTCGCCGAGCGTGCCCGGAGCGCTGGGGTCGAGCAAGTTGTCTTCGACCGGGCCGGGTTCCGGTACCACGGGCGGATCAAGTCGCTGGCCGACGCCGCTCGCGAAGCCGGCCTCGAGTTCTGACGAAGGAGCTGACCAGTTGGCCAGGATCGATCCCGAACAAGCTGACGCTCGAAGAGCGCGTCGTCCAGATCAACCGAGTCGCCAAAGTCGTCAAGGGCGGCCGCCGGTTCAGCTTCAGCGCCATCGTCGTCGTCGGTGACGGCGCCGGCCACGTCGGCGTCGGCCTGGGCAAGGCCGGCGAAGTGCCCGAGTCCATCCGCAAGGGCGTCGAGGACGCCAAGAAGCACCTCATCCTGATCCCGATGGTCGGAACGACGATCCCTCACGAGGTCCGGACCGAGTTCGGCGCCTCGCAGGCTCATGCTGAAGCCCGCTTCTCAGGGAACGGGCGTCATCGCCGGCGGCGCGGTCCGCGCCGTCGTCGAGGCGGCCGGCATCCGCGACATCCTGGCCAAGGTCTTCGGTTCGACCAACCCGGTCAACGTCACCCGGGCCACGATCGAGGCCCTTCGGAGCCTCCATTCCGCCGAAGAGCTGAGCGCTCGACGGGGAGTCCGGGTTTACGCCAGGGTTCCGGGCCAGCCGGCGGCGGAGGTGGGCAATGCCCGGTAAGCTGCGAGTCACCCAGACCAAGAGCACGATCAGCCACATCGCCCGCAACCGCGGCACGATCAGGGCACTGGGCTTGCACGGTATCGGTTCCACTTCCGAAGTGCCCGATAACGACGCCACGCGAGGGATGGTTCGGCAGGTCCGCTTCCTCGTCGAGGTTGAGGTGCTGCCCGAGGCCGGGACCGAGGAGAAGCAATGAAGCTCAATGACCTGCGGCCCGCCCCGGGCAGCCGCAAGCCGCGGACTCGCGTCGGCCGCGGCATCGCCGCCGGCAAGGGCAAGACCGCCGGACGTGGTACGAAGGGTCAGAAGGCGCGAACCGGCCACGGCGCACTCGCTCCGTGGTTCGAAGGCGGCCAGACCCCGATCCACATCCGGCTGCCCAAGCTCCACGGCTTCCGCAACCGCTTCCGTATCGAATTCGAAGTAGTGAATGTCGGCCGCCTCTCGGCTCTCGCCGAGACCGGCATCCTCGACGTGCCCGAACCCGACGGCTCGCCGGCCACGGCTCATTCGATCGTAACGATCACCCCCGACATCCTGGCCGCGGCCGGCATCGTCCGGTCTCTCGACAAGCCGCTCAAGGTGCTCGGTCAGGGCGAGGTCACCCGGCCTCTATTCGTGGTTGCGGACGCTTTCAGCAAGACCGCCGCGGCCAAGATCGAGGCGGCCGGCGGGACGGCTCAGGTGCTCGAGTTCCCCGGCCGGGAATTGGCTGAGGAGATCGATCTGTCCGAGACAACCGCCGAGCCCGATGCCACCGATGACAGCGCGGCGAAGGGCGAATAGACCATGATCCAGTCGATGGTGAACGCCTTCCGCGCGCCTGATATCAGGCGGCGATTGCTGTTCGTTCTGGGAATCATCATCGTCTACCGGGCACTCGCGCACGTCATCATCCCGGGCGTCAACCTCACCAACCTTGCGAACAGCAACTCCGCGGACACCAATGGTTTCTTTGGACTGCTGTCCCTGTTCTCCGGCGGCAACATCCGCCAGCTCTCGATCGTGGGCCTTGGCCTGAACCCGTACATCAACTCCACGATCATCATGCAGATCCTGCAGACCACCATTCCGTCCCTCAAGGCCCTCAGCCTCGAGGGCGAGTACGGTCGCAACAAGATCACCAGCTACTCGCGCTGGCTGTCGGTGCCTCTGGCCGCGCTCCAGGCGTACGGCATCCTGGCGCTGCTGCAGTCGCAGTCGTCCACGCCCATTTACACGACGACGTTCAGCTTCGAGAAGTACGAGGCCTGACCCAGATCCTCGCCCTGGTGGTCGGCTCGGTCCTTCTAATGTGGCTCGGCGAACTGATCACCGAGAAGGGCATCGGCAACGGCATCAGCTTCATCATCTTCGCCGGCATCGTATCGCGCGTGCCCGCCACGGTCGGCGTGTTCCTCCAGAACCCCGACTGGCTCGGGCTGATCCTGTTCGGCGCCTTCGGCCTGGCGGTGATCTTCGTGATCATCTTCGTCCAGGAGGGCCAGCGACGGATCCCGATCCAGTATGCGAACCGGGTCCGCGGTCACCGCATCTACCAGGGCGGCTCCACGTTCTTGCCGCTGCGGGTGAACATGTCGGGCGTCATCCCGATCATCTTCTCCATCAGCATCCTGCTCTTCCCGGTGCAGATCGCCTATTACTTCTCGGCTTCGACGATCCAATGGGTGGCCAGCGCTTCCAACTGGATCATCACGACTTTGGGTCAGGGCGGTCCGCTGTGGGTGAGTTTGTACTTCCTGCTCACTCTCGGGTTCGCCTTCTTCTATACGTTCATCGTCTTCAAACCCGACGAGACGGCCAACAACCTGCGGAAATCCGGCGGCTTCATTCCCGGCATCCGGCCCGGCTTACCGACCGAGGATTATCTGCGGCGAGTGGCCTTCCGGATCACGCTGGCGGGCGCGATATTCGTGGCCACCGTGGCGATCCTGCCCTACATCATCGCCGTCCTGCCGATGTTCAAGGGAGTCAATAGCCTGGGTCTAGGCCTGGGCGGCACCAGCGTCTTGATCGTCGTCAGCGTTGTCGTCGAGACGATGAAGCAGCTCGAGGCGCAACTGATGATGCGCAGTTACGAGGGCTTCATCCGGTGACGGCCTCGAACGACACCAGGCTGGGCCGCGTGGTCGTGCTTCTAGGTGCACCCGGAGCCGGCAAGGGGACGCAGGCGCAGATTCTCTCGCAGCGTCTCGGGCTCGCTCATGTGGCCACCGGCGACCTGTTCCGTGCGGCCGTTCGTGACGGCACGCCGCTCGGCGTCACGGCCAAGGGCTATATGGACCGCGGCGAGCTCGTGCCGGACTCCCTAACCATCGAGATGCTCCTGGAGCGCCTGGCTCAGCCGGACGCCGCTGCGGGCATCCTGCTGGACGGCTTTCCGCGCAACACCGCCCAGGCCGAGGTCCTCGACGAAGCTCTCGCCGCTCGCGGCAGCCGAGTCGAGGTCGCTCCCTACATCGAGGTTCCCGAGGCGGACCTGGTGGCTCGCCTCGCCGGCCGCTGGATCTGTCGCGCGCAGGGTCATCCCTACCACGAGCTGGGCAACCCCCCGCGCGTGCCGGGGATCTGCGACATCGACGGGTCCGAGTTGTACCAGCGCACAGACGACCAGCCGGAAACCGTCCAGGCCCGATTGCGACAGCAACTCGGCGCTTTGGATCAGGTCGTCGGGCATTACCGGCGCCTTGGCGTCCTCAAGACCGTCGACGGTACCAGTGGCATCGAGAACGTCAGCGTTGACCTTCTCGCGGCCATCGGCCCCGCGGCAAACGCGTAGGGCGGGGGGATAGCCGAGTGACGGTTACTCTGAAGACTCGCGACGAGATCGAGCGAATGCGCCACGCCGGCCGCATCGTCGCCGAAGTGCTCGCGCTCGTCGAGGAGTCGCTCAAGCCCGGCATTACCACGGCCGAACTCGACGCCCTGGCCGAAGCCCACATTCGCAAGTCGGGAGCCCGGCCATCCTTCAAGGGATATATGGGCTACCCCGCGAGCATTTGCATCTCGATCGATGAGGAAGTCGTCCACGGGATCCCCGGCAGCCGGGTCATCGAGGACGGCCAGGTGGTATCGGTCGACGCCGGCGCGATCTGGCAGGGTTACCACGGCGACGGAGCCCGGACGTTCTTCGTCGGCAACTCCTCGCCCGAGGTAGCCGGACTCATCGCCGCCACGCGCCTGTCCTTGATGGCGGGGATCGCGGCGGCCGTACCGGGAGCTCACATCGAAGACATTTCCGGTGCTGTCGAAGACGTTGCCAGCGAAGGCGGCTACGGCATAGTTCGCCAGTACGTCGGGCATGGCATCGGGACGGAGATGCACGAAGACCCGCAGGTGCCCAACTTCCGGGGCGGCGGTCGAGGCCGGGAATTGAAGCCCGGACTTTGCCTAGCCATCGAACCGATGCTCACCCTGGGCGCCCCCGAAGTCGAGACTCTGGCCGACAACTGGACCGTGGCAACCCGCGACCATTCGCTGGCGGCCCATTTCGAGCACACGCATTGCCGTGACCGACCAGGGCCCCGTAATCCTTACGACGATATGAGTGCCTTGGGCGTCGGCTGTGCCGCGAGGGGGCTTCAGGGCCTCCAGGTTGCCGGACTCGCCCATCTTTGGTAATCTGTTCGTTCGTGTGTCGGCCATGATGGCCGGCATTCGTGCGAGAAAGGGATGAAACACAGCACGTGGCAAAGAAGGACGCAATCGAGGTTGAGGGAACGGTGCTTGAGCCATTGCCCAACACCATGTTCTCCGTCGAACTCGAGAACGGCCATCGCGTGCTGGCGCATATCTCCGGCAAGCTGCGAATGAACTTCATCCGCATCCTGCCGGGCGACCGAGTCAGAGTGGAGCTGTCGCCCTACGACCTGACCCGTGGTCGCATCACCTATCGACTCAAGTAAGCGCCGCGAAGGATATCGAGGATCCCTTGAAAGTCAGAGCTTCCGTCAAGGCCCGCTGCGACAACTGCAAAGTGATCCGCCGGCATGGGACCGTGATGGTCATCTGCGCCAATCCCAAGCACAAGCAGCGGCAGGGGTAACCGATGGCACGTATCGCCGGGATCGACATCCCTCGTGAGAAGCGGGTGGAAGTCGCCCTCACTTACATATTCGGCATCGGCCTGCCCACCAGTCAGAAGATCCTCGTCCAGGCCAATGTCAACCCGGACACTCGCGTTCGGGACCTGACCGAGGAGCAGGTCAACCGGCTGCGGGAGATCATCGACCGCCGCTACAAGGTGGAAGGCGACCTGCGCCGCGAAGTTGCGCTCAACATCAAGCGCCTGATCGAGATCGGCTCGTACCGTGGGCTGCGCCATCGTCGCAACCTCCCGGTTCGTGGCCAGCGAACAAAGACCAACGCAAGGCAGCGCCGCGGACCCAAGAAGACGGTCGGCGTCCGACGCAAGGCAACGAAGTAAAGAGGAGCCGGACGCAGGAATGGCCGAACGCAAGCGCGCTACCAAGCAGCGCCGCAGGGAGCGAAAGAACGTACCGCAGGGGCACGTTCACATCCAGGCGAGCTTCAACAACACGATCATCACGATCACCGATCCCAACGGCAACGTGATCAGCTGGGGCTCCGCCGGCGTGGCCGGCTTCAAGGGCTCCCGCAAGAGCACGCCGTATGCCGCGGCGCTCAGCGCCGACCAGGCCGCCAAGAAGGCCATGGAACACGGCATGCGCCAGGTCGAGGTTTACGTGAAGGGCCCCGGCGCAGGTCGGGAGCAGGCGATCCGATCACTCCAGGCCGCTGGCCTCGAAGTGAACGCGATCACCGACGTCACCCCCGTCCCACACAACGGATGCCGCCCGCCCAAGCGGCGTCGAGTCTGAGCAGGACGCCCGAATGGCCCGTTACACCGATCCCGTCTGCAGGCTCTGCCGCCGAGAAGGCGCAAAGCTATTTCTCAAGGGCACTCGCTGCTATTCCAAGAAGTGCTCCTTCGAGCGGCGCCAGGCGCCTCCCGGCCAGCACGGCGTCCGCCGCCGCAAGGTTGGCGACTACGGCATGCAGCTGCGCGAGAAGCAGAAGATTCGCCGCACCTACAGCGTTCTCGAGCGCCAGTTCCACGGCTACTTCGAAGTGGCCAGCTCCACGCCGGGCGTCACCGGCGAGAACCTGCTCAGGATGCTGGAACTCCGCTTCGACAACGTCGTGTACCGAATGGGTTTTGCGGCGTCGCGCGCCGAGGCTCGACAGATGGTGGGCCACGCCCACTTCGCCGTTGAACGGCCGAGTCTCCGGTATTCCCTCGCAGCAGCTCAAGCCCGGAGATCGGGTCGAAGTGCGCGAGACCCATCGCACGCGTGAGCCCTTCAAGGAAGCGCCGGACATCATCCGGTCGCGCCAGATCCCGGAGTGGCTCAGCGTCGACCCAGCCAAGCTTTCAGGCGCCGTGTTGACCGCGCCTCGCCGCGACCAGATGCCGCTCGATCTCAACGAGCAGCTCGTGGTCGAGTACTACTCGAGGTAACGCAGGCCGATGATCGAACTCGAGAGCCCGCAGATAGCGCCGGTCGAAGAGCTCGGCTCGTACGCTAAGTACGAGGCCAGCCCGCTCCCGGCCGGCTACGGCGTCACTCTGGGCAACGCCCTACGCCGGGTCATGCTGTCTTCGCTGGAAGGCGCGGCAGTTACGGCCATTCAGATTCGTGACGTTTACCACGAATTCACGAGCATCCCCGGTGTGAAGGAGGACGTGACCCAGATCGTCCTCAACGTCAAGAAGCTCCGTCTCAAGAGCTTCGCGACACATCCGGTCCAGCTCAAGCTGATCAAGAGCGGCGCCGGTGCGGTGACTGCCGCCGACATCGCCGAATCGGCCGACGTCGAAGTGGTCAACAGCGAGCTGCAGCTCATGACTCTCGATTCGGACGACATCACGATCGAGATGGATCTCACCGTCGAAAAGGGCGTCGGCTACCTCGCCGCGGAGCGAGCCGAGTCCAATCCGATCGGTGTCATCCCCGTGGATGCGATCTTCACCCCGGTCAAGAAGGTGAACTACTCGATCGAGAACACTCGCGTCGGGCAGATGACCAACTACGACAAGCTCACCATCGAGCTCGAGACGGACGGCACGATCTCGCCGGAAGAAGCCCTCGGTCGGGCAGCCGACATCCTCGTGCGCCAGTTCTCGCTGTTCGCCAACATCGGGCTCGTCGCCGTCGGGACGGACCGTGTCGCGACGAACGTTCCGCAACTTCCGCCAAACATGCTCGATATGCCGATCGAGGAACTGGACTTGCCGATGCGGGCCTATAACTCGCTCAAGCGCAACAACATCGTCAAGGTCGGTCAGCTGCTCCAGCTCTCCGACGACGATCTGCTGCGCATGCGCAACTTCGGCAAGAAGTCGCTCGATGAGATGAAGGAACGCCTGCGCATGCGCGGCTTCATCCTTCCCGAGTCGGAGGACTCGTCCCTCGTCGAAGACGTCGAAGATGTCGAGGAAGAAGACCAGTTCGACGATCTGCCCCCTGAGGAGGCCTGAGCAATGGCCCATCGAATCGGCGGCCGCAAGCTCAGCCGCAAGCAGGGACCGCGCCTGGCCCTTTACAAGAATCTGACCGTGTCGGTTCTGCGCTACGAGCGCGTCCAGACGACCGAGGCCAAGGCCAAGGAGATCCAGGCCGCGGGTCGAGAAGATGATCACTCTCGCGAAGCGCGGTGACCTCGCGGCCCGACGGGCTGTGATTGCATGGTTCCCGAACGAGCCGCTCGTCGTCACCAAGCTTTTCGACGAGATCGCCGTCAAGTACGCGGATCGGACGTCGGGCTTCACCCGAATCGTCCATCTCGGTCAGCGGTTTGGCGACGCCGCCCCGATCGTTCAAATCGAACTCGTCTGATGTCCACTCTGCCCGCCCATGGTTTCCCTGGGCGCGTCCGAGCGGCCATCAGGTAACACTAGGTGAGTGCTCGAGAGGGCACGCCCGCGCGCTACAGGGCGCGGGTTGAATACGACGGCACGGACTTCGCCGGGTTTCAGGTTCAGCCGGAAGCTCGGACGGTCCAGGGGGAGCTCGAAGCCGCGCTGGCGCGGATCTGCGACGGAAGTCGGGTCCGGGTCGACGCAGCGGGCCGCACTGATGCCGGGGTCCACGCTCTCGGGCAGGTGATCGCATTCACCGACCCGAGGGGGCGACCGGCGGAAGAGCTGGCGAGGGCGCTTGACGCCCTGCTGCCAGGGGACGTAGCCATACGAGAAGTACGGCGGGTCCCGGCCGGGTTCCATCCACGCTATGCGGCGCGATATCGGGAGTATCGCTACACCGTCTGGAACGGGCCGCGAAGCCCAATCCGCGAGCGCTTCGCGCTCGGGGTGCGGGCCCCGCTCGACATCGCCGCGATGGAGCGAGCCGGGTCGGTCCTGATGGGCCGCCACGACTTCAGCGCCTTCGGGGTAGCGCACCGGCAGCCGGTGCGGACCGTTTACGCGGTTCGGGTCCGGCGGAACGGGTCAGTGGTGACTATCGACGTCACGGCCGACGCGTTCCTGCGCCAGATGGTGCGACGGATCGTGGCCGCTCTCCTGGAGGTCGGTCACGGAAAGACGGATGAAGAGGCGGTCGCCGCGGCGCTCGCGTCGGGACGGCCGGCATTCAACGGGGCGGTAGCCCCGGCGAAGGGCCTCTGCCTTCGGCGCGTCGTCCTGGGACGACGGACCGGCAAGCACGATCGCCAGATCGAACGGAGAACGATGACCGCAAAGACATATACGGTCCGTGAGAGCGAGATCGAGCGACGCTGGTACGTCGTGGACGCGACGGACGAGACGCTCGGCCGTCTGGCGTCGCGCATCGCTCGTGTGCTCGAAGGCAAGAACAAGCCGACCTGCAGCCCAACGCTCGACTCCGGCGACCATGTCGTCGTGGTCAACGCGGGCAAGATCGCCGTGACGCGCGACAAGCGCGAGACCAAGATGTACATCCGCCACAGCGGCTACCCGCATGGGCTCAAGGAAGAGACCCTGGGCCACCTGCTCGAGCGCCGGCCGGAGGAAGTCATCCGCCGGGCGGTCAAGGGCATGCTGCCGCACAACCGACTCGGCGCGCAGCAGATCACAAAGCTCAAGATTTACGCCGGTCCAGAGCACCCGCATCAGGCCCAGCGGCCTGAGCCGCTGGCCTGACGAGGAGCGCCATGACGACCCCAGCGTTCTACTACGGAACCGGGCGCCGCAAGACCGCGGTTGCGCGGGTGCGGCTCGTCCCGGGCTCGGGTGAGATCGTCGTCAACGATCGAACCCTCGAAGCGCATTTCGGCAACGCGATCAACGAAGCCGACGTCCGTCTGCCGTTCCGGGTCACCGGCACGGAAGGCACGTACAACGCCCAGATCAAGGTCGAAGGCGGCGGCGTGACCGGTCAGGCCGGCGCGATCCGCCACGGCATCGCCCGTGCGCTTCTCCAGCTCGACCCGGAGGGCCACCGACTTCCTCTGCGTCAGGCCGGGCTTCTGACCCGCGACCCGAGGATGAAGGAGCGGAAGAAGTACGGACTGAAGCGCGCACGCAAGGCGCCGCAGTACACGAAGCGATAACGAGAGTCGCGCCGACTTCACACATCCAACTTGCGTGGCCGAACTACACACTTCCGCCGGAGCCGATTGGTTCCGGCGGTTTGGTTTGGGGAGTAGATGAACACTGTCGATGAAGCGCGAGAAGCCGCTTCGCCCTCGATGGGCACGTTGCGCGGTCGGGATCTGCTGAGCTCCGCCGATTTGAGCCGAGACGAATACGAGGTCGTATTCGAGCGGGCCATCTCTCTCAAGCGTGAATTCCGCGCCGACCGTCGCCACGCCGATAAGTTGCTGGCTGACCGGTCGATCGCGTTGATCTTCGAGAAGCAAAGCCTCCGGACTCGCGTGACCTTCGAGGCGGGGATAAACCAGCTCGGTGGCCACGCGCTCTATCTCGCGGAAGGCATCGGGCTGGGGGTTCGCGAGAGCGTCGCCGACATCGCCCGAAACCTCGAGCGCTGGATAGACGGCATCGTCGCCCGGACGTACGACCACTCCGTCGTTACGGAGCTCGCGGCCCAGGCCGGCATCCCCGTCGTCAACGCTCTGACCGACGACGAGCATCCTTGCCAGGCTCTGGCCGATCTCCTCGCGCTTCGAGAGCATTTCGGGCGCCTCGATGGGCTGGTCCTGACATTCGTCGGAGACGGCAACAACGTCTTCAATTCTCTGGTGCTGGCCGGTGCCACTCTAGGCATGGAGATCCGGCTCGCTCATCCCGATGGCTACGGCCCAAAGCCGCGGGTGCGAGCGCTTGCCGAAGAGCTGGCCAAGGCCGGCCATGGCCGGATCGTGGTCGGCGAGGATCCACGGGAGCTGGTTCGCGGCGCTGATGCGTTGTACACGGACGTGTGGGTTTCGATGGGCCAGGAAGAGCAGGCGCACGCCCGACTCGCCGCCTTCCGGGGCTACCAGTTGAACAGTGAGCTGCTCAATCTGGCCGGGCCGAGGGCCGTGGCGATGCATTGCCTGCCGGCGCATCGGGGCCAGGAGATCACCGACGAGGTCCTCGACGGTCCTCGGAGTCTGGCTCTCGAGCAGGCCGAAAACCGATTGCACGTCCAGAAAGCGTTTCTGGTCGAGACGCTGGCGCGCTGACGCGCCTATCCGCGCCAACTTGCTGAACCGAGCCGATCCGCCGATGGGGCGCGGCGCCCGCCGCGGTACTGGTCATATGGCGTAGGACCAAGGCCGAAAGCGTCATGTCTTGACGTACCCGTGACGGGGACCTTCGGGCCCGTCATCATGTGTGCCATGACCCAGGATCTCTACGAGCGGTACAAGGAAGCGCTGCGAAGCGGCCACGTTGCCGTACTGCGCGGCGGCCTCGAAGAAGCTCTTCGAATGTATACGCTCGCGGCGGAGATCGCTCCTTCGCGCGCCCTGCCGCACACGAGCCTCGGCGGCGTATACATGCGCCTGAACCGCCTCGAGGAAGCCCTGACGGAGTACGCGGCCGCGGTCGCTCGCTCTCCCCACGACGAGGGAGCGCTGCTGGGCCAGGCGGACGCCCTCGCGACGGTGGGCCGACCTCGGGATGCGGCTGCCGCGCTCGATCACGTGGCCGAAATTCAGGAAGCTTCCGCCCGGCTCCCTGAGGCCGCCGACACGCTTCGCCGCGCCCTCGAGCTGGATGAGGCCCCGGAGCGGGTTCATCGCCAACGCGCGCTGCTGCGGGAGATCCGCCTGTCCGCCGGAGATCGGGCCGCCGAGCAGCTGCTCGCCAGAGCCTTGCGTCTGCGGGACGAGCCGATCGGCCGCAAGGCGGCTTCGCCGCTGACCCGCGCGGCGGTGGTGAGCCGGATGGATTCGGAGCCGGCGTTCGAATACGTATCGGTGACCGAGCCGCAGCCGGCAGCGGAATCGGAGCCGGTAGCGGAATCGGATCTGGTGGTCGAGCCGGCGCCGATGGTCGAATCCGAGCCGGAGGCTGAAGCCGAGCCGGTGGTCGCATTCGAATCAGTAGCCGAACCCGAGTCGGATGTCGAGCTTCCGGGCGACGCGACGCCGGCGCTCGAGGCGGCGGCAGAGAGCGAGCCGGAACCGATCATCGAGCCCGAACCGGAGCCAGCAGCAGCGTTCGCGACCGAAGTCGAGCCCGTTGTCGAATCCGAAGTGGAGCTTGCCGCCGAGGCCGAAGCAGAGCCGAGCGTCGAGCCGGACGCCGTCGCAGAATTCGCGGACGAGTCCGGCCCGGAGCCCGAACTCGAAGCCGTAGCCGAGCTCGCGAGCGAGTCCGAGATTGAGCCGCCGGTCAACGCTCTTGCCGACGAGCCGGGTGTCCAGCCCGAGGAGCCGGATGCGGTGGGCGTGATGGCGGGCGTGGATGAGCCGGCCCCCGAGTCCCCGGAGCCGGCATCGCTGCAGCCATCCGGCGATGAACTGCTGGCCGCCGCCGAGGCTGCCGAAGAAGCCGGCGACGATTCGTCGCTCCGCTCCTTGCTCCTCTGGACCGCCAGGGCCTACGCTCGCGAAGGGCGTTTCGAGGCCGGCCTCGATACCGCGCACAGGCTGCTCATGCGTTCGCCGAGTGACGTCGACGCTCATCTCGTCCTCGTCGAGCTTTACGTCGCGCGAAGCTGGGACGCGCTCGCCGCCGAGAAGCTCTTGCTGCTCGGCCGACTCGCGGAACTGGACAACGACGATGCCACGCGTCAGCGGCTCTGCCAGGCCGCGAGCCGCGCCTTCCCGGGCAACGAGCGCCTCGAGGCCCTCTGCTCGTAGCCCGCCACGCCTGAGGCGGCCGCCGCAAGGTATACACTTACTCTTCGATGCCAGTGCTGCAGTCGGCCCTCGACCAGATTCACCCGAACGCCGTCGCCGACATTGCGATTACCGCTCTCCTGATCTACTGGCTTTTCAGCCTTATCAGGGGAACGAGAGCAGTGCGGCTCGTCATCGGGGTCTGCCTGCTGTTCCTCGTCTACGCGGCCGCGGTCACGTTCGAGCTCAGGCTCCTCACCCAGATCCTCCAGACCGGCGCCTATGTCGGCCTCATCGCTCTCGTCGTGGTGTTCCAGCCGGAGCTTCGCCGGGCGCTCGATCGAATCGGCCGGCTCGGCTCGCTGGGCTGGATCAGTTCTCCCGCCGAGCAGACACGCACGGCCCACGTTGCCGCCGAGGTCGCCAGTGCCGCGGTGCGCCTGTCTCGCGAAGGCCACGGGGCCCTGATCGTGCTCGAGCGCGAAACCGGACTGCAGGAGATCGCCGAGAACGGCGTGATGCTCCACGCTGCCATATCGGCGGATCTGCTGGTCACGATCTTCTCGCCGAAGACGCCTCTGCACGACGGCGCGGTAATCATCCGCGGCGACACGATCCTGGCCGCCGGCTCGATCTTGCCCTCGGCCGAGACGACCATCCCACTCGAACGGTTCGGGACGCGGCACAAGGCGGCGCTCGGCATTACCGAACAGACCGACGCCATCGTCGTCGTCGTCTCCGAGGAGACGGGCCAGATAAGTCTCGTTGAGCGAGCCCGTATCGTGCGCAATCTCGACGAGCCGAAGCTGACGAGAGCGCTGGCCACCCACCTGCATCCCGCCCTGACCGGCACTCGCCTGACCCGGCAATCCACGGCCGCGTCGCTGGCGCCGACGTTCAGAGACCTTGCCAGGCGAACCCGGATCGGTCGGATTCGGAGGGAGTCGCATTCCGGACCGCGGAGCGGTACCGGCCAGGATCCCCGGGCCGACGACGAGCCCGCCGCGTGAACGGCGTCATGACGGTTCTGCGGTTCCTCTTTCGCAACTGGGCTCTCAAGCTGAGTGCTGTCGGTCTGGCGATAGTGCTGTACGTCGGCATGGTCGCCCTCCAGAACGCCCAGGCCTGGTCCGGCGAAGTGCCGATCGAAGTCGTCAACAAGCCGGCCAATTCGTTCCTGATCAGTCCGCTGCCGAACGTCAGCAAGATAAGGTTCATAGCCTCGCCCGATGTCCGTATCACGCCCGAAAGTTTCCGGGCCACCGTCAACCTGGCCTCCATCCCGGTCGATGACAGTCAGAACTCGCTGGTCCGGGTCCAGCTGGTCGCGGAAGACAGCCGCATCCAGATCATCGATTTCCAGCCGCAGCAGATCGTCCTGACGCTTGACCCGATCGTCCACAAGACCGTGAGCGTTCGGATCGACCCGATCGGACCGATACCGACGGATCTGACTTTGGGGACGGAAACGCTGGGCGTGCAGCAGGTCGACGTTCAGGGCGCCCAGTCTCTGGTCGCCAAAGTGGCGCAGGCGCAGGGGCTGGTGCGAATCGATACTTCGGGTCTCGACTTCAACGACAACGTCGACCTGACTGCGGTGGACGCAACCGGAGCGTTGGTCCCCAACGTCCAGCTCACGCCGCGATCGGTCCACGTCCAGATCCAGATCGGCAGCCAGCTGAGAACCCAGACCGTGCCGGTAAAGCCGGTGATCACCGGCACTCCCGCCGCCGGCTACAACATCTCGGCGATCGACATCACTCCGCCGGTCGTGGGAGTCAGAGGCCAGGCCGATGCCCTGGCACAGTTGCAGGGCCAGGCGGCCACAAAGTCGATCTCCGTCGCGGGCGCCACCGGTGACGTATCGGTCCAGGTGAGCCTTAATCTTCCGGCCGGAGTCGAAGCTCCGGGCATCAGCACGGTTTCGGTTGTTGTTCACCTGCAGTCGCCGAGCTCCTCGCGCACTGTCACGGTCGGCGTCGTTCCTCAGGGCGCCCGCGCGGACCTCATATACGCGCTCTCGACCCCCAGTGTCTCGGTCACCATCGGCGGCGCCACGGCAGCGCTGGACGCTTTCGACACGTCCACTCTCGTTGCCAGCGCGTCCGTCGGCGATCTGGCCGTGGGCACACATGTCGTGCCGGTCACGATCGCGCTGCCGCCGGGAATCAAGGTATTGGCGGTCAACCCGCCGACCGTCCAGGTCACCATCACCGCCCCACCCACGCCCTCGCCATCGGCTTCCTGACGCGCCGCAACCCGCCCATCTACACGCCCCCTATCTAGGAGCTTGACTTGCCCCGACTGTTCGGCACGGATGGCATTCGCGGCATTGCCAACGTGGATCTCAAGCCGACACTTGCCTATTCGCTTGGTCGCGCCGCGGCTCATTTGCTGGCCGCGGAGGGACGAGCCATCGTCGTCGGCCAGGACACGCGCCTCTCCGGAGACATGCTGGTCGCGGCGATCGTCGCCGGCGCAACGAGCATCGGCATCAACGTCCACCTGGTCGGAGTCGTACCCACGCCCGCGCTCGCCTTCATGACCGAGGCCGGCGATTTCGCGGCCGGGATCATGGTCTCGGCTTCGCACAATCCGGCACGCGACAACGGTCTCAAGGTCCTCGACCGGAACGGTCTGAAGCTCGACGAGGCCATAGAGGATGAGTTGGAGCAGCTGGTCTGGCGAGCGGAGGAGATCCCCGCCGCGCCACCGGAGAAGTTGGGCAGGGTCGTGGCTGCGCACGACCTCATCGACCTGTACCTGGCTCACCGCGGCAGGCTTGCCGTGGCCACGAAGTCGAGACTTCACCTCGTAGTGGACTGCGCCAACGGCTCGGGCTGCGTCGCCGCCGGGTCGGTTTTCGGCGCGACGGGCGGCATCGTCGAGACCATTTTTGACGATCCAACCGGGCTGAACATCAACGCCGGATGCGGCGCCACGGCGCCTGCCGCGCTCGCGGCCGAGGTCGTGGCCCGAGGGGCGGACGTGGGTTTCGCACTGGATGGCGACGCCGATCGTCTGATCGCAGTCGATGCCACCGGCTGCGTCGTCGACGGGGATGCGGTTCTCGGGATTCTCGCTCTCGACCGGCTCTCCAGAGGCGTTCTTCCGAACGGCGCCCTGGTCGTTTCGGTGCTTTCCAACGGCGGCCTGCAGAAGGTTGTCGAGGCGGCGGGAGGCCAGATCATCCGCACTCCGGTCGGGGACAAGTACATCCTGGAGGGCATGCTGGTCAACGGCGCGGGCCTGGGCGGCGAGAAGAGCGGCCACGTCATCGTCATGGAGCACTCGACCAGCGGCGACGGGATCCTGACGGCCCTCGAATTGCTGTCGGTCATGACCCGCACGGGTCGAACTCTGGCGGATCTGGCGGCGCAGGTGCCGATGATGCCCCAGCAGCAGCGAGCCATTCCGGCCCGGCACAAGGACCAGTGGGAGGGCGATCCGGTCATCAGCCGAGCGATCGTCAGGGCGGAATCCCGGCTCGGCCCATCCGGCCGGGTGCTCGTCCGACCCTCGGGCACGGAGCCCTCGCTCCGCGTCATGGTCGAGGGTTCCGATGCCGCTCTGGTGGTCGAGCTGGCCGACGAACTCGCTGCCGTCGCCAGAGAGCGGCTAAACTAGCGCCCTTCGCGATTACCGCGCCGGCGGGAGAGGCCGGGGGCCCGTGGTCCATGAGACCGGGAGTGAACTCGAGTATGTGCGGCATCGTCGGTTACACCGGACCGCGAGAGGCGGGCCCAGTTCTCATGGACGGCCTGAGGCGCCTCGAATACCGCGGCTACGACTCGGCCGGCATCGCCCTGGTGACCGAAGCCGGGGACCTGTTCGTCGAAAAGCGCGCCGGCAAGGTAGCCAACCTCCAGAACGCGCTCGGCGGCGACACGCCGCGCGCCGGCATCGGCCTGGCCCACACGCGCTGGGCAACTCACGGACGACCCAGTGATCTCAATGCCCATCCCCATTCGGATTGCAGCGGCTGGATCACGGTCGTTCACAACGGCATCGTCGAGAACTTCCGCGAGCTGAGGGCGGAGCTGGCGGCAAAAGGCCACATCCTGCGGTCCGAGACCGATACCGAAGTCGTGGCCCACCTCGTTGAAGACGAATACGCCGGCGACCTGGCCGACGCCGTCCGGGCCGCGCTGCGACGCCTCGAGGGCGCATACGCCCTGGTAGTCATGCACCGCGACGAACCGGAGCGCCTGGTCGGTGCGCGGCTGAACGCACCGCTCATCGTCGGCCTTGGCGACGGTGAGAGCTTCCTCGCCTCCGACGCAGCCGCAATCGTGAGCTACACCGACAAGGTCGTCTTTCTCGCGGACGGGGACGTGGCGGACCTGACGCCGGGCGGAGTGGTAGTGACGGACCGTGACGGAGTCGTCCTGGAACGCCCCGTGGACATCATCCCCTGGTCGGCGGAGTCCGCGGAGAAGGGCGGCTACGACCACTTCATGCTCAAGGAAATTCACGAGCAGCCGGCCGCTCTCCAGTCGGCGATGGCCGGCCGCGTCAGGGGCGATGCAATCCGCCTCGAGGAGCTCGATCCAATCGTGGACCGTCTGATCGGGATCGAACGGGTCGAGTTGATCGCTTGCGGGACTGCCTACTATGCCGCGCTCGTCGGCGCGGCTCTCTTCCAGGAGTGGCTGGGCGTGCCGGCAAGGGCGACGGTCGCCTCTGAATTCCGTTACAGCCCGCCGCCGCTGAACGCGAAGACGCTCGTCGTGGCCGTGACTCAGTCGGGCGAGACGGCCGACACAATCGCGGCAGCTCGTCTGGCCCATGAGCGCGGCGTACCGCTCGTGGCAGTGACGAATACCGTCGGCTCGGCAATCACCCGCGAGTCCGACGCGTCGGTCTTCCTCCAGGCCGGGCCGGAGGTGGCCGTTGCGGCCACGAAGACGTTCGTGACGCAGGTCCTGACGCTGGTGATCCTGGCAGCCGACGTGGCGCGCCTGGGCGGCAAGCTGAGCCCGATCGAGATGCGTACCCTTGCCGCCGCGCTGCGGAAATTGCCCGCCCAGGCCCAACGCGCGATTGACCTTGCCGCCTCGGCCGAGCAGATCGCCGCGCGCTACGCCGATGCCGCCGGCTTCATGTACATCGGCCGTGCCTTTGGCTATCCGGCGGCTCTCGAGGGCGCGCTCAAGATCAAGGAGATCAGCTACCTCCACGCCGAGGGGTATGCGGCGGGAGAGCTGAAGCACGGGCCAATCTCGCTGCTAGACGCCGAGGTGCCGCTGGTCGCGGTGGCGACGCGCTCCTCGGTCTACGAGAAGCTCATCAGCAATCTGATGGAAGGCAAGGCCCGGGATGCGCGGGTCCTCGCGGTCGCAACCGAGGGCGATGAACAGATCGAGAAGCTCGCGACGGACGTGTGCTGGGTCCCCGACACGATCGAGCCGCTCAGCACGATCCTCGCGGTCATACCGCTCCAGCTTTTCGCCTATTACGTGGCCGTGAAGCGCGGCCGGGACGTCGACCAGCCACGGAATCTGGCCAAGTCGGTGACGGTCGAGTAGATGGCCGGCACGCGGCGGTCGGGCGGTGTGTCGAAGAGCGACGCCGGCGTCGCCGGCCGTGCGGATGCCGCCGAAACCGCCGCGGGCCCGCAGGTCGCGGCCCCGCCCGACGGCACGACCGAACTCGGGATCGACATCATCCGGATCGGGCGGATAGCCGAGACGCTGCAGAAGTTCGGCGATCGCTTCAGCCGGCGCGTCCTGACCCCGGCCGAGGCCGCCTACGTCCGGAATCGACCCGAGACCCTGGCCGGCCGCTGGGCCGCCAAGGAGGCGGTTTCGAAGGTCCTCGGCCTGGGAGTGCGCGGCATTGGCTGGCGCGACATCGAGGTCGAGAGACTGCCGACGGGTGCGCCTGCGATCCGTCTCCACGGCCGTGCGGCACGGCGGGCGGAGCAACTCCAGATGGGCCGGATCGCCGTCTCGATAAGCCACGAGGACGATTACGCGGTGGCCGTGGCGTACGGAGTAAGGACGGCCGGCGGCCGGTTCATCCTCCCACCGGACGTCGAAGAGCGTCTCGACGAACGGGAGGCGCGCTTGCTTGGCCGTCTGCTGCGGTTGCGAGAGATGGCCAAAGAGGCCGCTATGTTGGAAAATCGCGTGGGGTTCGCAGCAACGGACAAGCGCGAGGAGACGGGCGATGGGTAGTCGGATCGCGCCAGCGACGGTCGAGCTGAACGACGAAGTCGCCGCCGGGCTCCTTCCGCCGCGGCCGGCGCGCAGCCACAAGGGCACCTTCGGCAAATTGCTGGTGATCGCCGGCTCGGTGGACTATGCCGGAGCGGCTTTCCTGGTCTGCACGGCCGCCGGCAGAGCGGGCGCGGGCCTCGTGACCCTCGCGACGCTGGAGTCGCTGCAGCCGCTCTTTGCCACGAAGGTCGTCGAGGCCACGACTCTGTCGCTGCCGGAGGACGACGTCGAGGAGGTCGATCCCGAAGAGGCGCTGGCTCGGATACTCGACCACGAACACGATGCCCTCGTCGTCGGGCCGGGCCTCAAGCCGAGCCTGTCGATGACCGAACTGATCCAGGCCCTCCTGGCCGGGGACGAAGACGGCGAGCCCATGCCGGCGGTGATCGACGCCGAGGCTCTCCGCTCTCTGGCCACTGTCGACGGCTGGGCGGCCGAAGTGACGGCCCGGTGTGTGCTCACGCCGCACGTCGGGGAGTTCCGGCGGCTCCGGGCCGCGGACGGGCACTCGCCGGAAGCCGACGGCGATCTCGTGAACGACGACGCGCGACGGGTTGTGGCGGCGCGCGCCGCCGCCGCGGAATGGTGTCAGGTCGTCGTCCTAAAGGGTGCGCGGACCGTGATCGCGGAACCGGACGGCCGAGTTGCAGTCGCGCCCTTCGAGAACCCGGCGCTTGCGAGCGGCGGAACCGGCGATGTGCTGGCGGGCACCATCGGGGCGCTCCTGGCCCAGGGCCTCGGCACGTTCGAGGCGGCACAACTCGGCGTCTACCTCCACGGCATGGCCGGTGAAGCCGTTCGGGCTCGACTCGGGGACTCGGGCTTGCTGGCCTCCGATTTGCCGCCCGAGCTGCCCCTGGCGCGCAAGCGGTTGTACACCGTGGCCGCGGCCCGGGGTCACGCCGCGGACAGCGCCGGGTGAGCGGGGCACCCGGGACCCTATCGATCCGGCACCCATTGGTGGCGACGGCACCCGGCCGCCCGCTGCCGCCACTTCCGAGAACCGCCTGGGTCGAGATCGACCTCGACGCACTGGCTCACAACGTCCGATTGCTCGAGGGCATCCTGCCGGACGGTGCCAGACTCGACGCCGTCGTCAAGGCCGACGCCTACGGTCACGGCTCGGTGCCGATCTCGCGCGCCCTGGTCCGCCTGGGCGTCCGGAGCCTCAGCGTCGCTACCTACGACGAGGGGCTCGAGTTGCGCCAGGCCGGCCTTGCGCTGCCGGTCTTCGTCATCTATCCGATCCCGCCCGAGTTAGCGGGCCCGGCGCTGCGTCACGACCTCGCGATCACGGTGGGCGACTTCAGTCTCCTCGAGCGCACCCTTGCCGCGCTGGCGCTGGTCCCGGAGGCGGACGGGGCGACCAGCCGACTCGCCATTCACGCCGAGGTCGAGACGGGCCTCGGGCGGGGCGGGTTCGAGTCATCGGACGTGGTCGCCGCCGTCGCGGCCATAGACGCGGCGCCGCGAGCCCGGCTTGCGGGACTCTGGTCGCATCTGCAAAGCGGGGGAGATCTGGCACTCTCCGCTGCCCAGGCCGAGCGGTTCGATGCCGCGGCGGCGTTGCTCGAAGGGGCAGGCAGAACCCTGCCGCCGCGGCACATCGCGGCCAGCGGCGGACTCCTCGCCGCGAGCGTCCCGAGCTTCGACGTGGTCCGAGCCGGGATCTCGTTGTACGGCGTCGTTCCGGACGGCCTTGTCCCGAGCGACGAGAACCTCGCAGCGGCGGCGGCTCTGCGGCCGGTGCTATCGCTTCGAGCGAAGCCCGTACGGGTCGCCGTGCTGCCCGCCGGTACGGGCGTGAGCTACGGGCCGTCGTTCGTCACGTCTCGCGCGAGCAATATCGCCACTCTGCCGCTCGGATACGCCGATGGCTATCCCCGTAGCCTGTCCAATCGCGCTCAGGCGCTGGTTCGCGGCATGCGCGTGCCGATCGTCGGTACCGTGGCCATGGACGCGGTGATGGTCGACGTAACCGACGTGCCCGGCCCGGTAGTAACGGTCGACGACGAGTTCACGCTCATAGGCGATCAGGCCGACCAGACGATCGGCGTGGCGGAAGTGGCGCAATGGGGCAACACCATCTCCCATGAGATCCTGACGGCAATGTCGGGTCGCCTCACCCGGGTGTACTATGCCGGAGCCGAGGCCGTGGAGTTGCGGATGGTGGCCTCTGACCCCGATCCAGTGCGGTAGGAGGCGGCACCGGGCGCGCCACCGATTGGCGCCCGGGCTCTCGGACTACGTGCGATCCGCGGACTTTCGATGACTCATGGGGTTCGAGCATGATGGAACTGCAGGACCGTTCGGAAGAGCAGCGAGACGACCTCGTAGAGCGCGCAGCCCGCGAAATCCAGCTGCGCGGCCTGACTGCGCCGGCGGTTCTGTTCCTCCAGGCGAGCCGGCCGTACCGGCCGCTCGGCAGCGGGGCGATGGTCTTTTTCGACCCGGTCCTGAAGCGCGTGTTCGGCGGCGAGTTGCCCGTGGCAAGCCAGATCCTGGCCGACGACCTCGGAATCGAGCAGCTCATCGAACGGCTTCAGGATCCCGACGACGAGATGAGCTGGGACGCCTGAAGCGCTTAGGCATAGTCGCATGAAGCGCCAGGCTCGCGCTTTCTTCGCTCTCGACTTCGGCTCGGCCACCACGTCGGCAGCCTTGATAGGCCGCCCCGACGTTCGCTGGCGTTTGATCGCCCATGCGGCGGCCCCGGCGTCGACGCCGCTGGGATTGCAGCTTGCCGACCTGCTCTCCGACGTTAGGGAAGCGGACGCCGGCCTGTTCGCCTCGTTCATGCCGGCACGGGAGGCCGAGTCGGACGCGGCGGAAGGGGCCGAACTCCAGAATCTCGACTATCTGGCAGCCACGCTCCCGCGCCTGGAGGCCCGGAGCTCGCCGTCCCGTCGGATCGCGGTGCTGGCCGGCTCGCGGCGCCAACGGATCCAGCTCGAGTCGGCCGCGGTTCGGGCGGGCTGGCTCGTTGTGTCGGGGAGTGCGGACGAGGACGACCCGGTCGCTCTCAGCCGCCTGGTGCTCTCGACCGACGTCGGGGTCGTGCTACTGGGCGCGGACCACTCTCCGGCGGGCGACGAAAAGCGCCACCTGCCGGTGCTCGCCGCTCTCGTCGTGGCCGCCGACCGGTCCCGCTCGGAGCTGACGGTCGTGCTGGCCGGTCGGGCCGGCGTGCACGAGGACGCCTTCCCGCAGGGGGCGCACGGCTCGCACAACGTCCTCATCGCTCCCGACGCGGCCGCCGGCGAACCTGCCGGCGCTGCCCTCCAACAGGTGCTCGAAGGCCTTCGGGCCGTGCCGAACGACAGCCGGCTGGGTTTCGCCCGCTCGATCTCGTCGCTTGCCTCAGTCCTGGATTGCTCGATCGAGGGCATCGAAATTGGGCTTCAGGGCGGGCTTCGCTGCCGGGCCGAACGTCTCGCGGCCGGGTCCAAGACAATCGTCTCCGGTCACGCGGCGCCCTGCCGCGCTTCATTTGCGCCGGCCGATCTCGACGACGGGATCATCGAAGGGCTCGTGGCCTGGTCCCCGGCGGCTCTCGACCGGTACCGCGTCACCGACCGAATGCGCGACCTTCGCATCTCCCCCTGGGGCGATGCCGACGGAGACGGGGCGTTGCTGAGGGCGGTCGCAGCCAAAGCCGCCACCGAACGAGCGATCGTCGCCACGCCCGAAATCTCGGCCCGGCCCGCCGCCGACCTGATAATCGCCGGCGGCGGGACATGGGCGTCGATGCCGCCCTCGCTGGCGGCGCTGGCGCTCGCCGATCTGGTCCGGCGGCCGGGCGTAAGTCGTCTCATGGTCGATCACGCCCGCCTGCTCGGGCCGCTCGGAGCCATCGAAGACGAAGACGAGCGCCGCCGGATGCTCATCGACCTTTCGGACGACCTGCTCCTGCGGCTGGGCAGCGTCGTCATGCCGGCCGGCATGCGACAGGGTCGAAGCGCCGGAAAACTGACGGTTCGGGCTGCCGGTTCCGCCGCGGCCGCGGTAACCGAGCTGGACCTCCAGCCGGGCGCGCTCGAGAGAGTTCGACTCGGGCCGGGCGAGAGCGCCACCGTTCAGATGGAGTTCCGCGACAACGTCCGGCTGCTGGGCCGGGGTCGAAGCTTCAGCGTCGCCGTGGACGGCGGGCTTGCCGGGCTGCTCGTCGACCTGCGGGAGGTGCCGCTGCGCGTATCCGATCGGAGCGAGGCCCGCCGCGTCGCCCTGGAGGCCTGGCAGCGCGTGGTCTGGGCGGAGGACGCGGAATGATCGAGCGGCACCGGCTTTCGGCCACCGACGTCGAGCGATCGATGGGCCGCATCGCGAGCCGCCCGCTTCTTCTCCGCGGCCCGACGATCCGGTTCGTGCTCGGCCCCGGCGATCGCGCCCTGGTTTCGGCCGGCGAGGAAGTGCTGCCGGGCGTGCCGCTGGCCGAACGTACCCTCGACACCGCTTTCGTGGATGCCGGCCGCCTGGAATATGTGCCGGCCGCCGAGGGGGTGTTCGCCGAAGCCACCAATTCCGAGGGGAGCGGAGCCGGACCCGAAGCCGACGCTGCGCCCCGGCCTCGGGAAGCCGCCGCCGAAGGCAGCCGTGCCGCTCAGCCCCGGCGGCTTCATGGAATCTGGCGCGGCACCCCCACGCCTGAGCCGGAAGCCGTGCCGCGACCCGCCCGCGAGCGCCGGACGCCGCCGGTGCCCGGCAAGTGGTGGGTCGGCGGCGTGGAGCTGCGCGGCCGCACCTCGCGACGGCGCACCGCCCCGAGACGAGTATCCGGGACACTCCTGTTCGAGGTGGGCGGCAAGTGGCACGCGGCGGCCGGCGAGCGGCACGCCTTCATAGAGTCGCCTGCCGCGGGCACCATCATCGAAGCTCGCAACGGCGTCCAGGTAACGATGGCGCTGTCCGGAATCGCGCTGCCCGCCGCGGTCGGCGCGGGAGAGGCCGCGCGCGGCTACCTGGACGTTCCGCGACTCACTGACGGAGAGCTCTGGGCCAGCGCCCTGGATGTCGGCCGGTCGGGGGCGATCGTCGTGGCCGGCAGCCGCATCTCCGCGCAGGGGATCAGCCGGGCGCGGGCGATGTCGATCAGGGGCCTGATCGCGGCTTCGGTGGGCCAGGGAGAATTGCGGGACATGGCGGCTTCGGAGGCGCGCCAGCGAGCGAGCCTCCACCAGCTTGCGCCGTTCGGCCTGCTGTCGTTCGACGGGCATCAGCGCCGGCCGATGGCTTCGCCGGTATTGGCGCTCCTCGCTGCCCTGGCCGGCCGGGACGTCGCGATCGTGACCGACCCGCCGATGCTGGTGTTCGACGTAGAAGACGTGGCTCTTCCGGAGATCGCTCCCGATTGGGTCCGCGTCCGGAGCGGAACGCACGCCGGCCGCGAGGGCCGCTACCTTGGCCCGGCCGGAATGTGCCGGTTCCGGCTCGGCGTCAGCCTGGAAGCGGCCTATGTCAGACTCGGCGACGACCTCACTCCAACCATCGTTCCGATGGCCGACCTGGAGCGCTTCGTCTGACGCTTTCGGGTAACCTCCCCCAATGATCGAAGACCGGACCCAGGAGCGGGTCGTCGAAACCCTGAGTGCCGCCGCCACGCAGGCGCTGGCCGCCGCGCTGGCCGCCGCGGCGCAGCCCGGCGACCTGATCAGCCTCGTCGGCGATCTCGGCGCGGGCAAGACCCAATTCGCCAAGGGGTTCGGTGCCGGGTTGGGCGTGACCGACACGATCGTTTCCCCGAGCTTCGTCCTCATGGCCGAATATCGCGGCCGGCTGCCGCTCTTTCACATCGACCTGTACAGACTGAGCGGCGCCGCCGAGGCGTTCGCGGGCGGCCTCGTCGACGAGCGCCAGGGCGAGGGCGTGACTTTGATCGAGTGGGCCGAACGGCTGGCCGACGCCATGCCCGCGGGCCGCCTGGACGTCCTGATCGACGGCACGGGCGACGATCCCCGCCGGATCGCCCTGCGAGCCGGCAGCGGCGATTACCTGCGCTACCTGGCCGCTCTGCCGCCGGAGCTCGCCACGGAAGCGGAAGCGCGGTCATGACCGGCCGCTCCATCCTGGCGATCAACACGTCCGGTATTCGGGCGCTCGTGGCGCTCGGCGATGCAGGCGGAAGCCTGATTACCGAGCGGCGCTGGGCCGCCGGATACCGCCACGGCGAGGAGCTGCTGACCCGCATCGACGAGATGCTGTCGGCCCGGGGGGTTGCCCTCACAGACCTGTCCGGGATCGTGGTCGGGACCGGTCCGGGCGCATTCACGGGCCTGAGGGTCGGTCTCGCGACGGCCAAGGCTCTCGGCCGGGGTTTGGACGTGACGGTCGCCGGCGTGCCGACGTCGGAGGCGCTGCTGGCCGCGCCGGGCCTGGCGGGGTTGATCGAGGACAGGCAGGCCGTTCTCCTGTTGCCGGCCGGACCGTCGGATCGAGTGATGGTCCGCGGCGGGCAAGCCGTCCTGGTCAGGGGCGGCGAGGAGCCCGAACTGTCGCAGGCTGACGTGGTCGTGGCCGTCGACCTGCCCGACCGCGCCCCGGCTGCCGCGCTGGCTCTCGGCGACATCGCGGAAGAGGGCCTGGGAGTGGCTTTGCTGCGGCTCGGTGCGGTCAGGCTCGAGGCCGGCGGCGACGACGTGGCGCTGCTGGTGCCCGAGTACGTGACCCTGCCGCGCGGCGTGGCCACGGTCAACGGGGAGGTCCGATGGTCGCGCGACCTCCCGTAGCGATCGTTCTCGACCGGATGAAGGTCGAAGACCTGGCCGCCGTCCACGAGATCGAGCGGGAGAGCTTCAGCACGCCGTGGCCTGCGCACGCCTACCGCCAGGAACTCGAGACGAACCGGCTGGCGCACTACCTCGTGGCGCGCTGGGGCGATCAGATCATCGGCTTTGCGGGCATCTGGCTGCTGGTCGACGAGGCCCACATAACCACGTTCGCCGTTCGCCGGACCTGGCGGAGGCACGGGGTGGGGGAGCGGCTGCTGCTCGCGCTGCTCGACCTGGCCCGATCCCGGGGCGCCCACGAGGCGACGCTCGAAGTCAGGCCGTCGAACATGGCCGCCCGACGGCTGTACGAGAAGTACGGCTTCAAGGTCGTCGGAACGCGGGCTGCGCTACTACAGCGACGACAACGAGGACGCCCTGATCATGACGACCCCGTCGCTCGGCGGGCGCGACATGCACGAGCGGCTGGCGGCCCTCCGGGCAGCGGTCGCGGCCCGACCCGAAGTGGAGCTGGGGCCCGATGGACGCCCGGTTTCGCCGCCGGAAGCCGCATCCGCAGAGGCGCCGACAGGACACCCCGGCCAATTCGGGCGAGCGCACCATCCGACCGAGCCGGGTCATGCGGGGCCGGCCGTGAAGACCGGCAGCTTGATCCTCGCAGTCGAGACGAGCTGCGACGAAACCAGCATCGCCCTCGTCGAGGACGGCCGGCGGATCCATTCCAACGTAGTCGCCAGCCAGGTCGCGATGCATGCCGCCGCCGGCGGCATCGTGCCGGAAGTCGCGGCGCAGAGCGCACCTGCGCTGGATCGTGCCGGTCCTTGACGAGGCCTGGGCGTCGTCCGGCGTCGGCTGGAGCGATGTCTCCGCCGTTGCCGTTACGCAGGGTCCGGGCCTGGCCGGCTCGCTCCTGGTCGGCATCAACTTCGCCAAGACGCTGGCCTACGTCCACGCCAAGCCGCTCATTCCGGTAAACCACCTCGAGGGCCATCTCTACGCGGCGTGGCTCGACGACGAAGCTCGTGACGTGGCGGAGCCGATCTTCCCGCTGGTGGCGCTCATCGTCTCGGGAGGTCACACGTTCCTGGTGGAGATGCGCGATCACCTCCGCTACCGGCTGCTCGGGGAGACCGTCGACGACGCGGCTGGCGAGGCATTCGACAAGGTCGGCCGGCTGCTGGGCCTGCCGTATCCGGGCGGCCCGGAGATCATGAAGCGCCGCCGCCGGGGCGACCGGCCGAGATGTCACGTTTCCGCGGGCCTGGCTGGGCGACTCGTTCGACTTCAGCTTCAGCGGGCTCAAGACTGCCGCGCGGCGCAGCATCGCTGCCGAGACCGGGGAGGGGATCGGTCACGCCGCGGAGCCGCTTTCGGACCGGCGGGTGGCGGAGTTCGCCTTTGGGTTCCAGGAATCCGTGGTCGACGTGCTCGTGACCAAGACGCTTCGGGCGGCTCGTGCCGTCGGGGCCAGATGCGTCGTCCTGGGCGGCGGCGTCGCCGCGAACCGGGTGCTGCGGGACCGCCTGGCCGACGGCGCCCGAGCCGCCGGCATCCCGCTGGTCGTGCCGCGGCCGGCGCTCTGCACCGACAACGGGGCGATGATCGGCGCCGCGGCGGCACGCCGCTGGCAGGCCGGGACGCTGGCGCGGGCTGGACCTCGACGCGCGTCCGTCGATGCCTCTGGCCCGGAGGTGAGCGAATCGCCGAGCCCGGCCCCCGGCGTCTCGGGTCGGGCGGCCAGACTCGATCCCCTGGCCATCCGCCGGCTCCTTCGCGCGGAGGGGTTGCGGGCTCGCCAATCCCTTTCGCAGAACTTCCTGGCAGATCCGGACGTGCTCCAGTCGATCCTCGATCTGGCCGCGCCCGAACCGGGCGGGCGCGTGCTGGAGGTCGGGCCCGGGACTGGGCATACTCACCGGCGGCCTGCTCGCCGGCGGGGCGGCGGTCACGGCCGTGGAGCTGGACCGGCGCCTGGCCGAACGCCTCGGTCGGGTCCATGAAACCGAAGTCGGGAACGGCTCGTTGCGGCTGGTCCAGGGCGACATCCTCGATCATCAAGCGGGAGAGCTCATCGAGTCGCCCTTCGAGGTAGTCGCGAACGTGCCGTACCACATCACGAGTCCGATCCTGCACCGCTTCCTGGGCGCGCCGCCGCGTCCCGAACGGCTCGTGCTCATGCTCCAGCGTGAGGTCGCGGAGCGGATCTCGGCCGCCCCAGGCGGCATGAGCTATCTGTCGGTCTTCGTGCAGTTCCATGCCAGGGTTCGGGTCGCGTTCCTCGTACCGCGCGAAGCCTTCGAGCCGGCGCCGGACGTGGAATCCGCGATCGTCGTGATCGATACGCTCGACCCTCTCGGTGAGCGGCCGCGCCTGTCGGCGGTCGACGAAGCGGGTCTGTGGCGGCTGGTGCAGACCGGCTTCCACGAACGGCGCAAGATGATCCGGAACGTGCTGATCCGCCAGCTCGGCCAGCCGGCCGCCGCGATCGATCGGGCGCTTGCGGCCTGCGGGATAGCAGGCGATCGGCGGCCCCAGACGCTAAGCGTCGACGATTGGATTGCGATGCGGGCCGCGCTCGGCGTCAAGGCGGCAGCCCAGTGAGTGCTCGCCGGGCTGCCGGAAAACGTGTGGTGGCCGCGGCCTCGGCCGGGCAGCCTGCCGAGAACTCGCAGCCACAGGACGCGCAGTCAGAGAACGCGGTGCCGGAGAGCGGTGCGGCCCGGATCGTGCGCGAGGCGCCGGCGAAGTTGAATCTGACGCTGGCCGTCATCCGTCGGCGCGCGGACGGCTACCACGCCCTGCATTCGGTCATGGTCCCGCTCAATCTGTCCGACACGGTTTCGGTCGCCGCCGTCGACAATTCGCAGGGCCTGAGCGAAGCGGGTGGTCACGACTCTCTTTCCGTCTCGGGCTTCGAAACACCCGACTCGCCGGACAACCTGGTGCTGCGGGCGTTTTCGCTGGCGCGATCCGCCGTCAGGCAGACGTGGCCCGGCGCACCTGAGGTGCCGCCAATCCTCGCCGCGGAGCTGGTGAAGCGCATTCCCGTGGCCGCCGGCCTCGGTGGTGGCAGCAGCGACGCCGCCTCGGCCATAGATGTGGCACTCGAAGCGTGGGATGCGACCTTGCCGATGGACCGCGCGATGGCCGTGGCCGCCGCACTCGGCTCCGACGTACCGTTCTTTCTCGCCGGCGGCGCGGCTCGGATCTCGGGTAGGGGAGAGTTCGTCGACCCGCTGCCCGACCTCCACGGCAGGCAACCAGCCGTGCTCCTCGTGACCCCCAAGTTGGAGGTTTCGACGCGCGAGGTCTTCGCCGCGTTCAGCCGGGGCGCCAGGCCGATCGACGCCGAAGCCGCGCAGGAGGTCTCGGAGCGGCTGGCGGCCGACATGACCACGGGTCTGCGAGGCACGCAACTCATCGAGCGCGCGGCCGAGCTGGCCATCTCCAACGACCTGATGATCGCTACGGTGGCCGTCGCCCCGACGCTGCTGCCGTTCCGGCGCGCGCTGGCCCGCCTGCTCGCCCTGCCCGTCGGCCAGTCCGGATCCGGCCCGACCTGCTGGGTGCTCTACCCGACGCTCGGTGCGGCCCGCAAGGCGGCCCTGATGGTGGAGCGTGCAGTCGCGAGCGGGATCTTGCCCGAAGTCGGCCACGGCGCGCCATTCGTCGCGGCCACGACGATCCTGACCCGACGGGCAGCCTCTGCCGCGGAGGATCCCGGAGGCTCCGGGAGCGGGCGCGGACATCGAGCTCCCCCCGGCGCCACAATGTAGGTCAGCGCGAAGGCGAACCAGCCGAGCGGAACCGGAGGTAGTTCGATGCCCCGAGTGGAGGTTTCAACGCCCGACGCGCCGTCGGCCATCGGGCCGTACAGCCAGGGAATCGCGATCGACGGCTTTCTCTTTTGCTCCGGCCAGGCCGGTCTCGATCCGGCGACGGGAAAGCTCGTCGAAGGCGTCGAGCGCCAGACCGAGCGGGCGCTCACAATCTCGGCGCCGTGCTGGCGGCCGCGGGCATGTCGTTCGCCGACATCGTCAAGACCACCGTCTTCCTCGCCGACATGGCCGATTTCTCGGCCATGAACGCCGTCTATGCGCGTTTCGCGGCCGTCCCGGCACCGGCTCGGAGCACGATCCAGGCCGCGGCGCTGCCGATGGGCGCCCGGGTCGAAATCGAGGCCATCGCCCGCAAGGCCGGCTGAGCCGATACGTTCGGGCTGACGCCACTCGGCAAGCCTTCCTTGACACCTTTGCGAGGCCACCCATACGATGCTTGAACCTCTATGACGAGCGACGACCAACCCACCCAATCCGGCGTGCTGCCGGTCGTGCTCGCGGCCGGGCTCGGGACCCGCATGAAATCCCGCAAGCCGAAGATCCTGCACGAGTTGTGCGGCCGGCCGATGCTCGCGTACGTGCTCGACGCGGCGGCCGCGGTGAGCGATCGACGGCCCCTGGTCGTGTATTCACCCCGCACTGCGGCGATCGTCGACGTTTTCGGCTCCCGGGCCGACTTCGCACTGCAGGCCACTCCCCGCGGCACGGCCGATGCGCTGACCTCCGCCCTGCTCGCCGCGCCGAAAGATGCTGCCGAGCTGCTGGTGATGTCGGGGGACGTGCCGCTGGTCGATCCGATGCTCCTCGCCGAGTTGATAGAGATGCGGCGGTTGCGTGGCGCCGCGATGGCTTTGATCGCCGTGACCACGTTCGAGCCCAACGGCCTGGGCCGGGTCGTGCGGAGCCAGGACGGCGGCGAGGTGCTGCGCATCGTCGAGGACAAGGACGCGACGCCGGAGGAGCTGGCGATAGACGAGGTCAACGCCGGCATCTACGCATTCGATGCGGCCTGGCTGCGCGGCCGGATCGGCGACGTGAAGCCTTCGGCGGTCTCCGGGGAGTTCTACCTTCCCGAGCTGGTGGCGCTGGCGCGGGCGGATCGTCGAACGGTCGTCTCGATCGAAGTCGAGGACGACGGCACGCTCGCAGGCATCAACGACCGCTCCCAGCTGGCCGCGGCCGAACTCGACCTGCGGATGAGCATCAACGAGGCGCACATGCTCGCCGGGGTGACCATGGTCGACCCGTCGCATACCTATATCGACCACTCGGTCGACCTGGCCGCCGATGTCGTCATCGAGCCGGACGTAGTCCTTCGCGGCACCACCAGGATCGGCCAGGGCACTCGCATCGGCGCCGGCAGCCAGATCATCGATACCGTCGTCGGACGGGATTGCTTCATCTGGGCCAGCGTTCTCGAGTCGTCCGAGGTCGAGGACAACGTCCAGATCGGGCCGTTCTCGCATCTGAGGCCGAAGTCTTCGATCGGCGCCGGGGCCAAACTCGGCAACTTCGCCGAGGTCAAGGCCAGTCGCCTGGAGTCCGGCGTCCAGCAGCACCACTTCAGCTACATCGGCGATGCCGAGCTGGGCGAGCGGACGAACGTGGGCGCCGGCACGATCACCTGCAACTACGACGGTGTCCGCAAGCACAAGACGAAGATCGGCAAGAACGTCTTTCTCGGCTCCGACACGATGCTCGTGGCCCCGGTCGAGCTCGGCGACGGAGCCCGAACGGGAGCCGGATCGGTTGTCACCAGGGACGTTCCTGCCGGCATGCTCGCGGTCGGGGTTCCGGCGAGGATCCGAAACCCGCGAGGTTCGACGACGCCACCCGATGAGGACGGTGGATGAGCGACGTCATCCTCCAGCTGCTGGTCGTCGCGGTCCTGGTCCTGATAGAGGCTGTCTTCGTGGCGGCCGAGATCTCGATCGTGACGTTACGCCGCAGCCGCCTCGAGCAGTTGATCGACGAGCGGCACCGGGGCGCGACGGCGGCAAAGCGTCTGCTCGAGGATCGCAGTCGCTTCCTTGCCGTCGTTCAGATCGGCGTTACGTTCGTGGGCTTCCTGGCCTCCGCATACGCGGCCGAGAACTTCGCCGACCGCCTCGCTCCCATCCTGGCGGGCTTCCCGCCGCTCAAGGACGGGTCCGTCGGGGTGGCAGTCCTGATAATCACGACCCTGCTGGCCTTCTTCACCATCGTGTTCGGCGAGCTCGTCCCGAAGAACTTTGCCCTCAACCACACGGACCGCGTGGCAACCACTCTTGCCGGCCCGATGGAAGTGACCGGCAGGGTCCTCAAGCCGCTGGTTGGGCTGCTCACCTGGACGACCCGCGTCGTCTCGGGCGGCCAGAACGCCGATACGGCCCGCGGGGCCCAGATCGGCAGCGAAGAGTTGAAGCTGATCGTCGAGCGCGGCGGTGAGGAAGGGGTCCTCGAGGCCGAAGAAGAGCAGATGATCAGCGCCGTGATCGAGCTCGGACAGCGCCGCGTCCACGAGGTCATGGTTCCGCGGACCGACATTCAGACGCTGGAGGCCACGGCCACGCTGGACGATGCGATCGACACGATCGTGTCGGAGGGTCACAGCCGAATCCCCGTCTACCGCAAGTCGATCGACGAAGTCATCGGCATCCTTTACGCGAAGGACCTGCTGCCGCTGCTCAAGGGCGAGAACCACCGCCTCGACCTGCGCAAGATGCTGCGGCCGCCACTCTTCGTGCCCGAATCGATGTCCATCGACGATCTGCTCCACATGCTGCAGAGGCGGAAGGTCCACATTGCCATCGTCCTGGACGAGTACGGCGGCACTGCGGGCATGGTCACGATCGAGGACTTGATCGAGGAGATCGTGGGCGAGATCCAGGACGAGTACGACGTCGAGGAGCCTATGACGGAGCGCCTGTCGGAATACCTGGCCCGCGTGGACGGGCGCGCCTCCGTCGACGACCTGGCCGACCTGTTCAACGTCGATCTGACCGATCTCGAGGACTCCGACGAGTACGACACGGTGGGCGGCCTCATCTATCACCGTATCGGCGGAGTGCCCAGGCCGGGCGACGAAGTCAGACTCGATTTGTTCGGTCTCACGCTGACCGTGCAGACGACCGACGGCCACCGCGTCGGCAAGATCCTGGCTGCCCGATCGCACCCCAATTCGGATGGGCAGGGGCCGGGCCGGGAATCGAACTAGGCGTCAGGCCTTGATCACGTCCACGATGATCTTGCGGAGCGATTCGAGCGCCTCGGCATCGACGACGCCGGCAGCCTCCAGTTCGGCGAGCGCTTCGTCGCGGTAACGGCGCGCCTCGTCCCGGGTGTAGTCGCGTCCGCCCAGCCGTTCGATCAGGGCCACCGCCTCTGCCACCGGACCGTCGCTCGGCTCGGCCGTTTGCCACACGCGCTGGAGAATCGCGCATTCCTCGGGACCGGCGTGGTCGAAGGCGTAGATCACCGGCAGCGTCATCTTGTGCCGTGCGACGTCGGACGGTTCCTTGCCGGTCTGGCGCTGCTCGCCCCAGATGCCGAGCAGGTCGTCGTTCAGCTGGAAGGCAATCCCGAGGGCCCAGCCGAAGGCCCGGTAGCGGGCGATGATCTCCTCGTCGTCGGTGGCCAGAAGCGCGCCGGCCTCGATCGAGGCGGCGATCAGGGCGGCCGTCTTGCGACCGATCATGTCGAAGTAGAGATCGACCGACATCGGCTCGGCCTGTTCGCTGGCCCAGATGTCGAGGTACTGGCCTTCGCACAAGGCCACGCAGGTCATGTCGTAGAGCCGCATCACCCGCAGGACGCGCTTATCGGAGAACCCAAGGTCCGAGAGGCGGTGGAGGGCCACACGGCTGAGGGTGAAGAGCGCGTCTCCGGCGTTGATCGCCTGCGGGATGCCGTGGATCGCCCACAGGGTCGCGCGGTGCCGTCGCTCGCGGTCGCCGTCCTCGATGTCGTCATGAACCAGGCTGAAATTGTGGCCCAGCTCGACGGCCGCGGCGCCGGGCAGGGCCCGCCGGTAGTCTCCGGCGATCGAGGCGTAGGCAAGCAGCCCGAGCAGGGGGCGCATCCGCTTGCCGGACGAGCCGCTGCCGTCGAGACCGAGGTGATAGCGGACCATGTCGTACAGCCCGGCCGCGGGCTCATCGCGCTCCGAGAGCAGGCGAAGGATCTCCAATTCGGTGTCGGCAATCAGATCGGGCAATGCGACGGGTGGGTGCTGCACGGGCGGATGATACCAAGCCGTTTTCAGAAATCGGCGAAGATGCGGATTCTGGCCTTCAGCCGCGGAGACTGCGGGAGTCGATCGGCCGAACGAAGGCGGATCCGGGGTGATCGTCGTCGGAATCGTGCGGGCCCAGGGGTCCGCCCTCACGCATCTTGGCCTGAGCCTCGTCGATTTCGATGGCGATGAGCTCCATGCGGACGAGGTCGTCGTCCGTGGCGGGCTCGTAATCCTGCGGTGAGTGCCTGTCCGGGAAGTAGCGTTCGGTCAACTCGTCGAGTACGCGTCGCTTGCGTCCCGGATCGGCGACGCGGTGGGCCCGGCCGTAGACGACCACGCTCCGGTAATTCGCGGAGTGGTCCGGAGCCGTTTTGGACGCGATCAGATCGTCGACCATGACCACCGACACCGCGACCGGACGTCCGTCTCGGAGCGCGCGCAACGTGCTGCTGCCGGGCGAGCCGTGCACATAGAGGTGGCCGGCGTCGTAGTGGTACAGGAGCGGGATGACTCGTGGCTCGCCGTTCTCGACATAGGCCACGTCGGCTACCAGGCCGGCGCGGAGGAACTCCTCGATGCGCTCGGGGACGGCTCGATCGGCGTGGCGCCTGATGGTCGTTCGAGCGGTGTGGGGCCCGGGGGTCCTGACTGCGTGCATATGGTCCATCCGTGCAGCTTAGCCATGCCGCCGGGAACGTGGAAGGTGGTAGCGTGATCGCGTGCCCGCCCCGCGACTCTATGTGACCGACGCCATCGTCCTCTCGCGCTTCGACTACGGAGAGGCCGATCGGATCATGACGCTCTTCACGCCGACTCACGGCAAGCTCAAGGCGATCGCCAAGGGCGTGCGCCGGACCAAGAGTCGGCTCGGGGGCAGCCTCGAGCCCCTGGCGGAGTTGCGGGTCGCTCTCGCCCGCGGCCGCACGTTCGACGTCGTCACGCAGGTCCAGGTAACCCATGCCTGGCTGCGGCTGCGCGACTCCCTGGAGTCGACCGCTACGGCCTGGTATCTCGCGGAGCTGGCCGATCGGGCGATCGAGGAGCGCCACGAGGCCGAAGGGCTGTACGGCCTGCTGCGCCACGCCTACGAATTGCTCGACGCCGGCATGGAATCGGGCCGCGTTGCGCGCTGGTACGAGATGCATCTAGCCGACGAGATGGGCGTCAGGCCGGAAGTGGACCGCTGCGTCGAGTGCGACCGTCTCCTCGAAGCCGACGAAGAGTTCCGCTGGGTTCCGCCACTCGGAGGCGTGCTGTGCTCGCGTTGTCCGGGCCCGCCGGCCGAGCGAGTCGCCCTGTCCCTCGAGGGGCTCAAGCTGCTCAAGGCCTACCAGCGCCTGGACGTGGAAGCTCTCGCGGCATTGCGCCTGCCGCCGGCAGTCGAACGGGAGGTCGAGCATTCACTGCGCGACTTCCTGCGGATTTCGCTCGAGCGCGACGCACGCTCGCTCGAATTCCTCGACGAGGTCAGGCGGGGCTAGCCTCTTCGCCGGCGGCCGGGTCGGCCTCGCGGCGGCGCTCGTGCACCGGACGCAACATCGCCGCCCCGACGATGTAGCAGAGCACGCCCATCAGGAGCGCTGCTCGAGGACCGGTCCCGTAGCCGAGCCACCTGTTGACGGTGTCCATCACGCCCGCGCCCCCGGCGGCAAGCGCGAACGTCCCGGCCGACGCCGTGGCGACGTTCGAAATACCCATGAACCGTCCCGTGGAGGCCTTCGGAACGATATCGCTCATCAGCGCCCAATCGACCGCCAGGAACGCACCGGCCGAGGCGGCGAAGATGGCGGCGCCGAACATGGCGACCGGGAGGATCGGAGCCACGGCCCCGAGTGCCAGACCCAAGGCACCCGCGAGGCACGACGCGTATATCACGCGTTTCCTCCCGACCCGATCCGAGAGCCGTGCCGCCGGCATGATGGCCAGCGTCAGGAACAGTGCCACTATGCCGAGCAGGATCAGCTTGGTTTCCCCGGTCTCGGCGGCGTCGAGGCCGAAGACCTGGGCCAGGTAGAAAGTGCTCAGGATCGGATACAGGGCCGCGCCGGAGAGGATGAAGAAGCGGGAGCCCACGAGCCAGATGAAGCTTCGCTCGCCCAGGATGTCGGTGCCCCAGGCTTCGCGTGCGATGGCGAACCAGGAGCGGCCGTTGCGCGACTTGACCCGCGTGCCCTCGTCGACTCGGACGACCACGCCGAGCATCGCCACGAACTCCACCAGGCCGATCGCCATCGTGCCGTAGAAGAACGCGTTCGAGTCCGATTGGCTGCCCCACACGGCCAGCGCGGCAACGATGTACCCGATGAGGTTCCCCAGGGCGGAGAAGAGCCCGAGCAGCCCCGAGGCCATGCCGACCTGACGCGCCGGCACCAGGTCCGGGACGTAACCCTGGAACGGTCCCTGCGCGAAGTTGGAGCTGAATTGCAGCAGGGCCACGAATGCGCCGATCGCCGCGATGCCGTTGGCCGTCGCGATGCCGTAGAGGAAGACGACGTCCAGGCTCGCGCCGATGAAGATGTAGGGCTTGCGGCGGCCCCAGCGGGTGATCGTGTAGTCGCTGATCGAGCCGACCGTGGGCTGCACGGCGATGGCGATGACCGTCCCCACGATGGCGATCTGGAGGGCGCCGAGCCCCTCGCCGCCTTTCGGGGCGAGTCCGGCAAATTGGAGCCGCCCGTTCACGATATCGAGAATGCCGCTCCAGACCGTGGCGATGCCCAGCCAGTAGAGCGAGATCCGCATCAACTGCGCCATCGGCATCGGCCGAGTCGGTCGTCCCTCGGCGTCGAGTGCGGGGACCTGCAAGGTTTCTGCTGCCTGGCCGGCCCCCATTTGGCGGAACTCCTCCTTAGCGCCCTGACGCGACCGGGTCAGTATCGCCGGTCCGGGCGCCGGCCGCGCGCCGACCCCCGCCGCGCGCCACCGCGGACGGAAGGAACGCCGTTGGCGCCCGGACAGTCGGTCGGCGAGTCGGGCGCGCCGATCGCCGAGGCTATCGGGTCGGCGGCGGCGTCAAAGGATTGCGGCGCCGCTCGTTAGTACCGTGCGGCGCCATGAGGCGGGATCAGTAGCCGTACGCGGACGAGGCACTTGCGCTGGCGCTTGCACTAGCGCTGGCACCAGGGCCCGGAGCATACGTGCCGTTGAGCGGAGCGACGTACCATTTGGTGGCGACACCCTGTCCGTTGGTTTGACCCGCCGCCGAGTCGCCGTTGAAGTAGTAGAGCGGCTGGTGGTTATAGGTGACCTGGAGTGAACCGTCGCTGCGGGTGATCGTGGCCCAGGTTCCGGTAGCTCCGGTCGGACCGGTGATCGTCGCTCCGCTGGAGACGGTGAGCGGCGTCCAGTTCGCCAGGCACTGGCTGGTTGTGCAGGCGCTCTTGTCGGGCGAGTCCGCCGTGAAGATGTACAGCGTGAGCCCGTTCTTGCCGGTCAGGAAGCTGCCGAGGTTCATCGCGCTCGACGTTCCGACCATCAAGGAGTTGGTAGCCGCGGTCGGGGTGGTCTGGACACCGAGAACGCCGCTCGTAGCCGTGGGCGACGCCGAGGAACACGCCGCCGCGACCAGCATCAGGGCGGCTGCCCCGACGATCGAGAACAGTCTTGTGGTGGGACGCATCAGTTACTCCTGAGTCTTCGCTCCGTATCTGCGGGGCCCGATACGAGTACGTCTGGGCAGCCGGCACGGGCTCCTGTCGAAACAGCTGTCTCAGTCTGCAATCCTCGGACCGAGAAGACGACCGGTCCAGCTTCCTCGGGGCCGGGAGCGCCTGGCGCGTCGACCTGGTGCCCGCGCAACCGACGGCTCGTTCAGACGGTCGGGATCACGTAGACGAACTTGCCCTCTTTGCCGGGATAGACCTTGCCCTGGTGCCAGATCTTGTAGTCCTTGGGCAGGTCCTTGTACGCAACGCTGGTGTCGGGCGGATCCGAGTAGCCCCAGATGCTCGAGAGCCGGTTGTACCAGACGTCCTCGATGTAGAGCGATTTCACCGTGTAGGTGTCCGTCATGTCGGGATCGGCCGTGGTCACGAACCCGGAAACGACCCAGGAATGCCAGCCGTACCAGACGATGAGTCCGGCGGGCCGGTTGGTCAGCCGGATCTGCTTCACCACGAGGTGGACGGCCGCGGCCATCGTGTCCTGCGCGCCGACCTCGTAGTTGCCGTAGCCGAGCTTCGTCAGGCCCATGGCCCAGCCCTCGGGCTCGGCGGCGTTGTTGCGGGTGCCGCCGAGCGACACGGCGAGATCGAAGAGGCGCTGCTGGGTGGTTTCGGTGACGTCGGCCCCCTGGTCCATGATGTTCATCGAGGTCTGCATCGCCGCGGGCACGCACCACACATCCTTGAATTCGCCGACGAAATCGCCCTTGTCGTACAGGTCGAAGTTGAAGTTGCCCGGCGTCGCCACGGGCGAAGGCGTCGGACTCGGTTTCACGGTCGCCGAAGCGGAGGCGCTCGCCGCGATTACTGCCGAGGTCGTCGTCGACGGCGTTGCCGAAATGGTGGGCGACGGCGTAACCGGTAGGGTCGCCCGCACCGCAGCGGCGCGATCTCGAGCCCATGGTGTCGTGGTCGGAGCCGGGCCCATCGCCTCGAAGGCCTGCCCGGTGGCGTAGACGGTGCCCGCCGCCAGGAATACCAGGGCGAAGACGAGTCCGATCTGCGCCAGCCTGATCGGCTGCTGGGCTCGTGGCTCCGGTCGCCGCCGGCCGGGAGCGAGGCGCTCGAGCGATGCCGCCCGTCGCGCCGTTCGCCCGATCCTGCTCATGCGCGGGCCCAGGGCCAGCGCAAGCAGCAATACCCGCGTACCCATCCCGACCGAATATGCCGCCGGGATGGCGGCGAGGCCCATCGTGTGCGAGAACGCCTGGGCCGAGACGATCGTGGCGGTGAAGCCCGCGACCGCGGCGACCGTCGGCAGCAGCGTGTTGTGAGTGGCGTAGAGGGCTCGCGCCATCAGGTTCGTCAGGCTTTCGAGCGGGATCGACACGGTGAATACCGCCAGCACCAGCGTCGTCCGCGATACGTCTTCGGCGTCGAATTGGCCGCCACCGAGGACGGTGCGGATCACGAACCCGCCCAGGACCAGCATGCCCAGCGCCGCTCCGATCGACAGGATCCCGATCGTGGCGAAATTGATGCCGAAGACACGTGCGAAGCCGCGCCGATCGCCGGCCGCATAGGCCGCCGACAGGGCCGGGAACGCCGCTATCGCGAAGCTCATGCCGATCAGGCTCACGGGCAGTGCCTGGAAGCTGCTCCCGTAGCTGACCGCCGTCACGGATCCGGGCTCGAGGGTCGAGGCCAGGGCCGTGAAGTAGATGAAGGTGAGCGGCATGATCACCTGGCTCGCCATCGTCGGGAGCATCAGCCGACCGAACTCGCCGAGCCCTCTGGTGCGCAAAGCCAGGCTCGGGCGTGGCCGGAACCTGGTCCGATGTATGCCGACCACTCGAATGCCCAGATGCGCAAGCGCGCCGACTACCGCGCCGACCGCCGCGCCGTAGATGCCCATTCGGCCGGACAGGAAGAACGCTCCGGCGACGATCCCGCCGCTGTACATGAGCGGCGCCAGCCCGTAGAGGAGGAAGCGGCGCTCCGCGACCAGGATTTCGCCGAGCACGGTCGAGGCCGCGAAGATGACCGGCGTTATGCACATCACCCGGAACAGGCCGATGTAGAGGTCGCGCTGATCGCCGCTGAAGCCCGGAGCGACGATGGAAACGGTCTGTGGCGCGAGGACGAAAAGGATCGCCGCCGCAACCGCCATGGTCCCGACGGCGAGCGTTAGCACGGTCCGCGCGAATGCTCGAGCCTCCTCTTCGGCCTCGCCCCGCAGTCCGAGGAAGAGCGGCACAAAGGGCGCCACGAGGCCGCCGAACACGAGCACGTCGAGGGCAAGCTCGGGGACCTTGAACGCGGCGATGTAGGCGTCAAGCTCCGGCCCGGCGCCGAAAACGTGGCCGAGCATCCGATCCTTCAGCAGACCCATAGCGTAGCTGCCGAAAGTGACAATGGAGAGGACGACGGCTCCGGTCGGGAGGGCCGTCAGGAGGATCGCGCGGGCTCGGGCGACAGGGCCCCGATCGGACGCGGTCTCCGAGGCGCGCCGCGCGTTCAGCCAGTCCAAATCAGGGTCCTCATCCGCGGGAGCGCGGCCATTCGAGTCCGCACCCCGCCGACGGTCGATATTGCGCATGTGTGGCGTCGCTTGCCGAACACCGCCGTCGAGCCGGTCGACGGCATCTCGTCCCGCCACGTGATCGGCCGACTTGGCCGCCTCCGCCTGGGGCGGACCCCGTTGTACGGTCAAGGCGTCGAGATCCGGCTTTGCGGTCTCGGCACTCGGACGGCACAAGGAGGCGAAATGGCGGCGGTCGACGTTCAGGGCGTCGGGACGCGGGAACAGCCGTGGCAGCTCAAGACGCCGAGCGGGACGTCGGACTACCAGATGTACCGCGACGAGGGCTCCGACCCACCGGCCCTGGTCTGCACCGTCGGGACCACGGTGCTGCGCTACCAGTTGCGCTGCATCGAGGACCTGCACGCGATGCTGAAACTGCGCGGCGATTGGATGCTCCTGGGCAGCGCCGACGAGCAGAAGCCGGCAGCGGAAGGTTCGGTCGAGGCCTGGGCACGCTCGCCCGACAACCTTGTGGGCGGCTGGTACGGCCTCAAGAAGGGATTGCGCGGTCGGTTCGCGATGTACGTCCCGCCGCTGATGGAAGCGCTGGGTCTTGCCGAAGTCGAGCACAACGCCAAGAACAACCGGATGCGCGCGATCTAGCCGACTCAGCCGGGCGGCCGGATCCTCGGCCTTGATGCGCATCTCTACACTTGGCGGGGGATGGGAGAAGACGGGGGTTTCGAGAGAATGCGGACGGTCGCGGCATGGCGCCCGAAGCGAGCGCGTGCGGTTCGAGCGGGCTTGCTCGTCGGGCTGGCGGCCGCAGTCCTGGTGACAGCGATAGTGCTCGGCCCGGGATCCCGGCACAGCGTGGTTGCGCCCACGCCCGCCCCGACATCAGCTGTCGCTGCCTCTGCTTCCGCGGCCCCGACGCCGACCGCATCTGCCGGCCGGACCCTGATTGCGACTCAGGACGGCCTCACGCTCACAGCGGTCTTCGATCGAACCAGCGTCGAGCCTGGCGGCAGGGTCAACATCGACGTGACGGTCGTCAACAACAGAACCAGCAATGCCACTTACCTTGCCCCGTGCCCCGGCGCGGTGGAGATGAACGCTTCCGTAGCGCTGCCACTTGAGCCCGCGGGCACGACCTGGGCCGGCCTCGAGGCGGACTTCAAGGCGGCTGCGCTGGGTACCGGTGGCGTGACGGGCGACTCGCCCACGGCCCTGAACCAAACCAGCTACGGCGAGGAGACCGGGACGTCCGAGATCCTGTGCAGCAACGGCGTGGGGAGACCGGACCAACCCATGGCGATGGGAATGTCGTGGAAGATCCGGCCGGGCGAGACCTTCGACAGCAGGCTGGTCTGGACCGCGGAACTGGAGAGCGGTGTGCCGGCGCTTCCCTGAGACGTCCCGTTGACGATCGCGCTCATGGGTCCAAGCGGATACCCGCCCACCTACACGGTCCAACACGAGGAATGGGGATATGGACAGGGCGCAACGATCGGTGAGCTGAACGTCGTCGCAGATATCCACGTCACGGAGCAGCAGACGCCCCGGCTCCTGAGCAAGGGCGAGGCCGTCGATGCTGCGCTGGCCGACCCAACCTTCGAGAAGTGGCTTGCCGAACAGCCCAAGAGCACCTGGAGTGGGATCAACCTTTATCTTGCCTTCGTGAACGCCTATCCGGCGTGGTGGCTGACCGTATCTGGCGGGGAAGGGCTTCACGCCAGCTCGGCTAGAGCACTCATTGACCCGTATACCGGCAAGGCCAGCATCACGTACTGCATCTCGACCAAGACGACGCAGTGTTGAGGCCGGCGAGCACGGCCGATTGGTCGGTCGGCGGCGATGGTTCGCAGTCCCGTCCGTCGGTCGGTTCCTGCCGGACCCGCCCTGCCATCGGCGGCGGTGGGAACATGGCGCCGCTTCTCGTCCGATCATCGCGAGGTGGATCATGGCCGTTGCCGCACCGTTCACCGGCTTCTCGCGCGACGCCATCCAATTTCTGGCCGACCTGACCGCGCACAACGAGCGCTCCTGGTTCCAGCCTCGGAAGGCCGAATACGAGCGTCTGCTGAAGGAACCGCTCGAGGCGCTATGCCTGGCTCTCGCGCCGCGGTTCGAGGCCGCCGGCCTGCCGCTCCGCGCCGATTCCCGATCGCCGTTCCGGATTTACCGCGACGTACGGTTCTCCGCGGACAAGTCGCCCTACAAGACCCATGTGTCGGCGAGCTTCCCGTGGACCGGAGATGGCGGCGGCGTGGGCGCCTATTTCCACTTCCAGCCCGGCGAAGTGTTCGCCGGCGGCGGGATGTGGCACCCGGAGCCGGCCCAGCTCGCAGCGTGGCGACACGCGATCGATGCCGATCTCGGGACCGTCCGAGCCGTGCTCGACGCGCCGGAGTTCGTGGCCACGTTCGGCGAGATCAGCGGCGATCGCCTCAAGCGCGTACCGACCGGTTTCGCGGCCGACCATCCCGGCGCCGAGCTGCTCAAGCTCAAGGACGTCACCTTCGGCCGGCGGCTCTCCGACGACGAAGCCCTTTCGCCCGAACTTCCCGACACCCTGGTGGCCACGTTCGCGGCCGCGGTGCCACTGCTCGGGCTGCTGGCTCGACTCACGCCGGACGAGGCTCACGCGGGCTGGCTTCGGGGCGCCTAGAGGCGGGCGCCGTCGGGCTGGGACTTCTCGCGGACTTGACTCAGCGCATATCTGCACGATGATCGCACCGGGGAAGGGCTCCTCGGTACGACAGGGAGAGACAGTTCATGAGTTTCGATGGCGAGTGGCGCCAGAAGCCCGGCGGCGTTGACGTCCTCGCGGATCCGGTTCTGAACAAGGATCTCGCCTTCGACGACGACGAGCGCGACCGGCTCGGTCTGCGCGGGCTCCTGCCGCCGCGGGTTCTCACGATCGACGAGCAGGTGGCCCTCGAACTCGAGCATCTGCGTCGCAAGCGCGAAGACGACCTCGAGCAGTACATCGGGCTCGCGGCGCTCCAGGACCGCAACGAAACGCTCTTCTATCGGCTGCTCGTCGAGAACATCGAGGAGTTCATGCCGATCGTCTACACGCCTACGGTCGGTCGTGCCTGCCAGCAATTCAGCCACGTGATGCGCCGAGCGCGCGGCCTGTGGATCACGCCGCTCGATTTCAGGCCGCATGGTCGAACTGCTGCGAAACACACGGACGGCCGACGTGAAGCTGGTCGTCGCGACCGACAACGAACGCATCCTCGGACTTGGGGACCAGGGCGCCGGTGGCATGGGGATCCCTGTCGGCAAGCTCTCGCTCTACACCGCCGGCGCGGGCATTCACCCTTCGCTCACATTGCCGGTCTCGCTCGACGTCGGTACCGATAATCAGGATCTGCTGACCGACCCCCTGTACGTCGGCTACCGGCACCCGCGGCTTCGCGGTCAGGCCTACGACGAGTTCCTCGAGGAGTTCGTCGAAGCGATCGACAAGGTCTTCCCTCACGCGGTTCTCCAGTGGGAAGACTTCAAGCAGCACAACGCGATACTGGTCCTGGACCGTTACCGCCACCGCGTCGCAAGCTTCAACGACGATATTCAGGGCACGGCCTCGGTCGTCCTCGCGGGCGTCCTTGCGGCGCTGCGTCTCCTCGACGAACCGCTGCGCGATCAGCGGATCGTCTTCCTCGGCACCGGGGCGGCCGGTGTCGGAATTGCCCGACTCCTGCGAGCCGCGATCGAACGCGACGGCGCGGACCGCCTGACAGTCGAACACGCCATTGCGATGCTCGATACCCATGGGCTCATCCATGCCGGGCGCGCACCGATCGACACCGACAAGCTCGAGGTCGCGCTGTCCGCGGAAACGATGGCGTTCCACGGCTTCACCGGCGACGGCCCGTTCGATCTCGAAGAAGTCATTCGCCACGTGCACCCGACGATCCTCATCGGGACGAGCGGCACGCCGGGGTCGTTCACCGAGGGCGCGCTGCGGGAAATGGCCCGGCACGCCCGAATCCCGATCGTCCTGCCTCTTTCGAACCCGACCTCCAAGACGGAGGCCATCCCTTCGGACATCCTCGAATGGACCGACGGCCGAGCGGTGGTTGCCACCGGCAGCCCGTTTCCGCCGGTCGAGATCGCGGGCCGCAGCCGGATCGTCGGCCAGGCCAACAACGTCCTGATCTTCCCCGGCGTCGGGCTCGGCGCGATTGTCGGCCAGGCCCGCGAGATCACCGACGAGATGTTCCTCCTGGCGGCCTACACCCTGGCCGAACTCGTGACCGATGAGCGGCTCGCGGCCGGAGCCATCTATCCACCGGTTTCGGCGCTGCGCGACGTCTCTCGAGCCGTCGCCATTCGGGTCGTCTGTCAGGCGCGAGACTGCGGCGTCGGTCGCCACCTCCACGACGACCAGATCGAGGCCGCCGTCGATGCGGCGATGTGGTTCCCGGCTTATCGCGCTTCGCCGATCTAGCCGGCCCTACGCCGCCGCCCGCCGCCGGCCACGCGCCGCGGCCGTTACGATGCGCGAATGCTCGTCGTCGTCCGGCCGCCCGGCCCAGCCTTCTGCGACGCCATCTCGACCCATCCGGACCGCCACCGGATCGACGTTTCGCGGGTCCACGCGCAGCACGAGGCGTTCTGCGCGGCGCTCGAGAGCGCCGGACTGCCGCTCTTGCGCCTGCCCGAGGAACCGGATCTCCCCGACGCCACGTTCGTCTCGGATACGCTGGTGGCCCTTGCGCCGATCCTGCCGGATCTACAGCCGGTCGTAGTGGTGGCGCGGCCGGCCCGCGCGTCGCGGCGGCGCGAGGTCGAGTCTGTCCTTCGGGCGGCCCTCACCCGCCTGCCGGCGAGCACTCTCGTAGTGCGGGTGGAGGATCCGGGAACGCTCGAGGGCGGAGACGTCGTCATATTCGGCGGCCGAATTGCGATCGGCCTGAGCGACCGGACGAACGCGCGGGGCGCGCAGGTGCTGGCCGACGCCGCTCGATCGCTCGGGTACCGGCCGTTTCTATGCCCCGTAACGGACCGCCTTCACCTCGCCACTGCGGTCACGGCCGTGGCGCCTGACACGCTCATCGGCACGGCCTCCGGCTTCGCCTCGCTCGATGCGGCGGGCCCCGACTTGGCAAGCCCCGACGCGGCCATCCCCGATGCGGCGCCGGCCGGCGAGATCCACCGTCTGCTCCTGCCCGATGAGGAATTGCCGGGCGCCAACGTTCTCGCGCTGGGCGGACACGCGTTCCTGGCCTCGGGACACTCGACGGCCGCGCGCCTCCTGCGCGAGACCGGACTCACGGTCCACGAACTCGAGCTCGACGAGTTCGCGCTCGCGGACGGCGGCCCGACCTGCCTGGTAAACATCCTTCCGTGACCCAGCGTCGCGAAGAGTCACGCCCGGGGCGGCAGAACCAGGTCGCCTCGCCGGAGTAGCCAGCCCGCCCAGGTCATGAGGGCGGCCACCACGAAGGACCACACCAGCCCTGCCAGCATCCCCAGCCAGACGATCGGGTTGAGCCACGACACAGGTCCGGTTGATAGGCTGCCGAGCTCGGCGGCGAGACTCTCGAGGTCCGCGATCATGGCCTGGATCGAGGCGTGGATCGAAGCGATCGACGCCGAAGTCGAAGCCACACTTTGGGCCGTGGCGTCGGCGCGGTCGGCCGTGGCCGTGAACAGATCGGCGATCTTGCTGAACGGGCGCTGCCCCAACACCTCGAGTTGAAGCGCCGTCGAGCCCTGGCGCATTGTCGTTGCCAGGGAGCTCAACGTCGCGGCCGCGTCTGCCGTGGCGCCGGCCGACGTAGCGAGAGACGCATCCGCCTGGCGAAGTGCGGCCGCGGAATCCGTCGCAAGCTTGCGAGCATCCCGAAGCGAGGCCGCCGGGTCGGTGGTGGCCGTGAAAGTTGGCAAAGCCGTCACGAGTGCCGCACCCAGCAAGCCGAACAGGATCATTCCGGCGACCCCCAGGGCGAGAAGGACGTTCCCAGCAATCCGACTGCGATCCCGTCCGGGCGTCATGAAATTGCGGCCATCGACCGTCGGAGGAGCGCCCAGGCCGCCAGTACCGTGACGATGGCAATGCCGGCCAGGGCGTACAGCGGCCAGACAACGTCGATCGATCCGATCAGCAGCGCGTTCTGGAGCAGGGCGATGCCTTGTGTGGCGGGAAGCACGCTGGAAGCGACCCGAATGCCCGGAACGAAGAGGTTCAGCTCGATGATGAACCCGGAGAAGAACACCGAGGCGAGCAGGATCAGCTGCGAGGCCTGAACCGCGCTGCGTTCGGAGTCGGCCGCCACTCCGAGCAACAGACCGATCCCGATCGATGCCACCAGAACGAGGCCGATGATCAGCGCAACCGCCCACATGCTGCCGAGGATCAGGACGTGCAGTGCCAGAACGAGCAGCGCCATGCTGGTGGCGGCGACCACGCCGCCGATTATCGCGAAGGCGATCAGCTTGCCCACGATGATTTCCCAGGCGCTCCTCGGGCTGATCCTGAAGAGCTCGAAAATGCCGCTCTTGCGTTCGGAGAGCAGCGACAACGATACGAGCGTGACGCTCATGTGCTGCAGGATGAGGATCAAGACGGCCGGACCGTAGAACGTGACCACTCCGGCCGAAACCGGAGCCAGGTTGCGGACGTCGGCTCGCATCGGTGCCGCCACCACATCGGGAGGTATGCGCACGCTTCCAAGGGACACGCTCTCACCGGCCGCGACGACGTGCGCGATAAGTTGCTGGTTGGTGAACGTGGCGAGCTGGTTTGCCATTTCGTCCGCGTAGAGCAGCTGGGTCGGATTGACGATACAGAGTTCGGCCTCGATCGTCGCCTGCGTGCCGCCCTTGAAGCGGTTCATAAGATCGGCCGGGTAGATGATCACGGCGTCGACCTTGTGGTCCCGCAGTTCCTGTTCCGCGGGCCCGATCGTGGGCGAGACCGCCGTTACCGTCAGGCCCGAGACCTGGCTCGAATACGACCTGATGTCGCCGGGCAGGCCCGAAGTGGGCGGGATGACGATTGCGGCACGAATATTGGGCCGGACGCCCTGATAGCCCAGACCGAAGATGGCCATGATCAGGAAAGGCCCGAATACCAGGGCGACCAGTGCGCTCGGCCGCCTGACCACCGCGACCAGTTCGGCGCCCACGAAGGCGATGATCCGGGTCAGGCTCTGAAGGAGACTCATGGCGCCGCGTCGCTGCCACCGGGGAGCGTCCGTTCAACCAGGGTCGTGAAGACCTCCTCGAAGCTCGGCTTCCACTCCCGCGTCGAGACGACCTCACCGCCCTGGGCCGCGATCGCATCGACGATGCTGGGGGTTGCGGTGCCCGCGTCGTCGACCGTGACCTCGAAGTCGCACAGGCCCAGCTGCCGGACGTGCCGGACCCCGGGCACACCGGCGAGGCGAGCGCCGTCGAACATTTCGGCCGTCTCGACGACTATCACGTCGCCGTCGCCGGCCAGCCGCCTCAGCTCCAGGGGCGTGCCGAAGGCAACGAGTCGGCCGTGGGCGATCAGCGCCACCACGTCGCACCACTCGGCTTCGCTGACGTACTGAGTCGTCACCAGGATGGTTCGACCGGCATCTCGCCGGTTGTGCAGCTCATCCCAAACTCGCTCCCGCAGGATGGGGTCGATGCCGGCGGTGGGCTCGTCGAGGAACAGGAGGTAGGGGTCGTGAACCAGCGTGGAAGCCAGTTCCACGCGCCGTTGCATGCCGCCCGACAGGAAGCGGGTCTGGCGGTTCGCGGCGGCGGACAGGTCGACGAGCGCCAGGGTCTCCCGGACGCGCTTGCGGCGTCGCGGCCAGAGGAGCCCGAACAGGCTCGCCGCCAGATCGACGTTCTCTCGGGCGGTCAGCTCGGGCATAAGCGACGGTAGCTGAGGCATGTAGCCGATGCGTCGCCGCACCCGGCGAGGTTGGCGGGCCGGATCGTGGCCCAGGACTCGGATCGACCCTCGCGTCGGCTTCAGGGCGCCGGTCAGCAAACGCAGGCAAGTGGTCTTGCCCGCACCCGAAGGCCCGATCAACCCGAGGATCGTGCCCCGTTTGACGTGAAGGTCGATGTCCGAGAGCGCGGTCAAATCGTCGAATCGCCGCGTCACCCCGGCCATGAATACATCGAAATCGGCCGCGTCGAGGCCGACGGGCTTGGCCGGCGGCGCGATCGGACCCGAAATGCTGCCGGCCAGCCGGCGCCTCGCGTCGGAAACCATGGCCGCAATGGTCCTGTCGGATCATTGGCGGGACGTCGCCGCGAGCTGTCGCCGAGTTACAGCTTCGCAACAACACGCCGTCGCGCGCTGGAGGTGATCGTCCCTGTGCGGCCAACGGCTTGAGAGTGGCAGCGGAACAACCTACTATTGCCGCCGTCTGGGAGGCTTAGAGGCGGCGCAGCAGTCGACGGGCGCGAGCAGCCCGGTCGGGGGGCAGAGTGGGACACAAGGTCTTGGGGACTCGGCGGAGTGTCTTCCCGGCGAGCTTCGCCATCGTTTTGCTCGTAGCGGCCGGGTGCGCCAACGTCAGTCCGAAGCGCGGCTCGTTTGCGCATCTGCCGGCCACGCCCAGCCCCGCGATCTCGCAGGCTGCCACGAGCACTCCGGTGATCTCACCGTCCCCGAGTCCGGTGGCCACTCCGACTCGCCCCTCGGTCTATCCAGTGGTCAACAGCTGCGACCCGGCGTCGGTTCCGGACGCGACGCAGGCCGCCGCGGAGGTTGCGAAAGCCGGCAGTCTGACCTTGCATGTGCCGATCCTCGAGTACCACCGGATCGTTCCTTTCGCTGAGGCCGGCAATTCTCTCCACGGCCTGGTCGTGCCGCCCGACGTCTTCTCCGCCCAGCTCGACGGGCTCGCGGCAGCCGGCTGGCAGACCATCACGACGGCAACGCTCGCGAACGATTTGGAGGCCGGACTGAAGCCGCCGCCCAAGAGCTTTGCGATCACGATCGACGACGGCTGGGATGACGGCTACAGCTATGCGTTCCCGGTCCTGAAGGCTCACGGATTCGTGGCGACGTATTTCGTTATCGCCGGTCGGGTCGATCAACCGGGCTTTCTCACCTCGGGTGAGCTGCGGGCCCTCGCCTCCGCCGGCGACGAGATCGGCGATCACACGATGAGCCACGCTGACCTCAGCGTAGGATCCGCCGCCACACGCGCGTACCAGGTGGACGCCGCAGCCGCCCGGATCGCTCAGATCACCGGTCGTTGGCCAGAGTCCCTGGCCTATCCGTTCGGTCACGAGAATGCCCAGACGGTCGCCGTGGTAGCCGCCTGCCGCCAGCTGCGGATCGGGCTGATCGAGGGTCCGGTGCCGCCCCAGAAACCGGCCGCTGTCGGGACGTCCGCAGCCGGCGCGCCCGGAGCCGGCGAGAAATCGTCCGCGAGTCCGTCGCCTCGGCCGGCAGTCATGCCCGTCCCCAGCGAGACCTGGGCCAACCGCTTCGCGATCCCGCGAATTCGTGTCGGGCCCGGAACCACGGCTGCCCAGTTGCTCGCAGAGTTCGATCGCTACCTGCGAGCCCGATAAGGACCGTGCTAGTGTCCCGAGCATGGAGCTGCTCAAGCGGACCGTCGGACCGATCGGAACGAACGTCTACGTGCTCGCGGATTCGGGTACTCACGAAGCGATCGCAATCGACACGGCGATTCCTTCGGTCGCCTGGCTGGGCGGCCTCCTCGAGGAGCGCGGCTGGCGGCTGAAGCTGATCGTGTCCACTCACGGCCACTGGGACCACGTGGGCGACAATGCCCCAGTGCAGGCCTGGACGCATGACCGCCAGCCCGGCGACGAAGCTCGCATCGCCGTTCATCCGCTCGACCGCGAGATGCTCGTCCACCCGCAGCCGCTCTTCGCGCCGTTTCCCATCCCGCCCAGCGTCCCGGCGGTGGAACTGGCCGAGGGCGGCCGGGTCAAGTTCGGCGAGATCGACCTCGAGGTTTTGCACACGCCCGGACACACCGAGGGCTCGGTCTGCCTGCTCGACACGACGAATGGTCTGCTGCTCTCGGGCGACACTCTGTTCGCCGGATCGTGGGGCCGGACCGATCTCCCCGGCGGATCCGAGGAGCAGATGGCGGAGTCGCTGAGCCGCCTGGCCGGCCTGGACAATCGGCTGAATGTGCTGCCCGGCCACGGTGCCGCAACGACGATCGGAGCGGAACGTTCCTGGCTCGAATGGATACGGGCCAACGGGGCGCTCCCTCGCTGAACGCTCGCATCCGGCCAGTCCACGACCTTCGGCCCTTGGCAGGCTCGCCGGTCAGGACGACTCTTCCGACACGGGAGGCTAAGAAGCGCGGCCCAAATTCTGGCCGCCGGGACCGCGCCGAGCCACTGGCGAGACCGACCCGCGTACGTGTTCCGGGGACGCGCCAAGGGTGGGCGCGAAGCCGCCGGTCGCCCTTCTGCCAGGTGTCTTGAAGGCGCGCACGGACCCGCGAAGTGGTTCGTGATCGAGGGAGTGGATTCATGACATACGAACCGGGGCGGGGCGCGACCGCGTGCCTCAATTGCGGCGGTGAAGCCCCCGCCGGCGCCAGTTTCTGCCCGGCCTGCGGCCGAGCCGTCGGCACCACGCCGGTGCCCCCGCCGACTCCTCCGGCCGCGTCGATACCGGCCCCCGTGCCACAGACGACCAGCCCCCAGGGCTCCGGCCAGCCGCAGGGCTCCGGCCAGCCACCGACCATCCAGCAGGCCCAGGGCTTTGGGCCCGTCCCCGGCTACCCCAGCGGCTATGGCTACCCGCCGACCCCCGCGCGTCGCAGCTCGACGCCCATCATCGTGGGCCTGGGTGTCGTCAGCCTGGTCATCGTAGTCATCGCGGCCGCGGTGGTCCTCTCGTCGACCGGCGGTCCTCACGCCAGGTCTGCGGCCTCCGGCATCGCGCTTGCCACACGCACCGGCGCGACGCCCACAGATCTGCCAGGCGCCACACCCGCGCCGACCCAGACGCCCATCGAGGCATCGCATGACGCGATCACCGTTGGCGACTACACGATCGAGATCACGGGAGTGACGCTCTCGGACAGCGGCATGGATGGCTATGTCCCGGGCAGCATGACCTCGGACGAGACGGTGCTCGGTGTCGAGGCGACCTTGATATCCGGCGGCACGCCGGCCGATCTGAGCAACGTCCCGGTCTGGACGACCGACGAGACCGGCAGCCGGTACGACGTGGGAGCCGCGCTCTCGATCGACGCCGAGAACGGCGCGGTCTGGATGTTCGCCGTGCCAAAGAGCTCGAGCGTGTTTCTCTGGTGGTTCCCGAGCGGAGAGGTAGTAGACCTGTCCCCGATTGTAACCACGGGCCCTTCAGCCACTCCGGCTCCAACGCCGACCGCCACGCCGTCGGGCACGTCCTGGGAAGAGTTCATTGCCTACGAGACGGCTGGGCATGCCACGCAGATCGCCGACACTGCAGCCTGGAACGACGCCAACAATCCGTCGTCGACGTACGCCGCCGCTACGAAGGCGAGGGCGGATGCACAAGCCGATCTGGTTTGGCTCAAGGCTCACGAGCCGCTGGCGTGCTACTCCGACCTCTACGACGATCTGATCCTCTACGACAACCAGGAGATCAAGACGATGAATGACTGGTTCGCGGGCAGATACGCCACCGTCAACGACGTGGATGTCCCGGCGGTGAATGCCATCTGGGATCGACTTGACGGCGAACTCACAGACTCCGAGGGCGCCTGCAGCTGAGGAGACCGGCTGCCGGACATCTGTCGGCGGTTACAGGTCGAGGACACCTAGCCGTCGCTGAGGTCGCCTCTTGCGGGGCCGTGAATGGCAGGGTCCACGATTGGCAGGGGTCGACCCAGCAGGTAGCCTTGCCCGAGTTCTATGGCCAGCTCGCGCAGGACGGTGAGTTCGCTGTCGGTCTCGATGCCCTCCACGATCAAGCGGCAGCGGGTCACGTGCGCGAAATGGCACAAGCCGACGATCATCGCCTGGCGGGCGTTGTCGGACTCTACGCCGGCCATGAGCGACCGATCGAGCTTCACGAACTTCGGATGAAGCTCGACGATGTGGCGCAGGCTCGCGAAACCTGTGCCGGCGTCGTCGACCGCGAATTCCACGTTCGGTCCGAGTGCTGACATCGCCCCTCGGAAGGCCGGGTAGTCGGTTATTGCGGTGTGTTCGGTCACCTCGAGAACGATCCGTCGACGACTCCCGGCGAGAAGCAAGCGCAGTGGCTCTCCCGCAAGAATCAGCTCGGGTGTCGCGTTGAGGTTGAGCCAGACCGACGGAGGCAAGACCTCTGCGGCCGCGATTGCGGCTTGGAGTGTGGCCATCTCGAGCTCGAGACCAAGCCCCACCGCCGCGGCCTGGTCGAAGACCGACTCCGGACTGTTGCCGTCGGCGAAGCGCGTGAGAGCTTCGTAGCCCACGATCTCATTACGCCGAAGGTCGACGATCGGTTGGAAGACAGGGCCGAAAGCGCCGCGGGCGATGACGCTTGCGATGTGATCTCGACCACGTCCTGCCTCGGTCCGCTCCACTACGTCACGGCCGATTAGCACCCCGGCCAGATCCGCGAACTGGACGAGGGCGGGCAACTCCTCGGTGACCGCGACATCCTCGACAAATCCAATCGTGTAGATGCCGAGCAGCCCGATCACCTGCTGCTGGTGTCGCACGGGCGCGCACGCAATCGCGTGGACGCCGAGGTCGTTCAGGAACCGATCGTAGGAACGCGAGGAGTCACTCACCCACGGCTCGATCCACGGCCCCTGGGCGGCGCGCTCGTGGAGATACCGACTGCGCTTCTCCGAAAGTCGTATCAATGGAGAGTCGGGCTGGCCTTCGACCACAAAGCCGATCGGCCAACACCGACCATCAAGCCCGAAGAGTGAGAGCTGTGAACCGACGACGCCTGTGAGGTTCACCACCCTGCTGCAGATCGTCTGAGCCGTGGCCTCCGGAGTGTCGCCCGGACGCAGGCCCCGGATCGTCTCTGCAATGAGCGCGCGCTCGAGGGCGAGATGGGTCGCACGTTCTGCAAGTGCTCGCTCCTGGGTCACATCGCGCTGCACAGCCAAGTAGCTCGCGATCACTCCGGAGGAGTCGCGGATCGGCGAGATGACCACCTCTTGCGTGTGAAGCGAGCCGTCCTTGCGCCGATTGACGAAGTCGGCCTGCCAGGGCAGGCCGTTGGTCAGCGAGGCCCACATGGCGTCGTAGAACCAGGGCGTCTGGAGGCCACTCTTCTGGAAGCGTGGGTTCAGGCCCATGACCTCGTCGCGGGTGTAACCGGTGGCTCGCTCGAAGGCGCGATTCACATAAGTGATCCGCGCATCCAGGTCGGTGACCACTACGGACTCGGTCACCTGCTCGATAGCCGCGGTGAGCCGGTCGCACTGCGGCAGGTCGCCGGATTGCGTGGCGACCAGTCCCGAGGTGGTCAAATTCGCCATTTCGGGGGTCTGCGAATGAGTCGTGCCAGCCTTCCCGCGTCCAGAAGGCCGGTAGGTGAGTGCGCTCGTGTCGCGATTCGAATCGGCGTCTGGTCGTGAATCTCTCATCGCTTCCTTTGCGCTGGCGCGCTCCCCGGTCGTCCGGCGACACCAATAGATGCCCGGCGCCGTAGCCACCGTACGCGGATAATCGGCGATGGACACCCCCCCTTTCGTTCGGAATCCCGTGGAGTCCACCGCTCTGTCATCATGCGTGGAAGGCCCCATCCAGTTACCTTGGGGTTTGTGTATCTCCCTTCATTCCGTGGGGCGTTGGGCTGGGCCGTCTCGGCGGGGACGCAGGTTGCCTCGAGACGAAGGCCATCGCCTCCGGTCTCGACAATCGGGAGGCGTTAGCCATCACCCACGGATCGATCGCTCCGGTGCGGCCTGCCGGCGCCGCCCGGTCGGGCGCAAAGCCGGCTTCAGCCGACCTGCTGCTCTTCACAGCCGTAACGCTCTGGGCACTCAACTACTCGATCGTCAAGTTCGGCCTGAGCCAGATCGCGCCGCTCGCTTTCCCCGTGTTCCGTTTTGGGGTCGGCGGCCTCGTGCTTCTCGTCATCCTGCGGTTGCGCGAGGGGTCGGTGGGTGTTCGTCGAGAGGACCTGCCGCTCCTCGTCCTGGTGGGCTTCTTCGGCATAACCCTCAGCCAGATCACCTTTGTGTTCGCCCTCACGAACACCAGCGCGACCGATACGGCTCTGCTCACCGCGACCGGACCGATGGTGACAGCGATGCTGGCCGCGGCCGTCGGGCTCGAGCGGATGGGGAAACGGCACTGGGTGGCGGTGTCGATCGGGCTCGCAGGGGTTGTCCTGATCGTTGGGGGTGGCGCCGGCGGCGCCAGCTTCGGTTCGAACCTCCTTGGCGACGGCCTGGCGCTTGGCAACGTGATCGTGTCGAGCGTCTCCGCGCTGCCCATCCTGCCCTTGCTACGACGCTACAGTGCGCACCGCATCCTGACTTACGAGATGCTGATCGGCACCGCGATACTGGTTCCGTTCGCGGTTCCGGGCCTGGTGGCCCAGGACTACGCGCGGGTGACGCTGGCCGGATGGAGTTCGCTGGCGTACGCGGTCGTCTTCAGCGGCATTCTCACCAACCTGCTCTACTTCACGGCGATCGGGCGGGTCGGGCCTTCGCGTGCAGCCGTCTACCAGTACCTCCAATCCTTCCTGGCCGTCCTCTTCGCGGTCATGCTTCTCGGCGAGCACGTCAGCCTCGTCCAGGTGCTGGGCGGGCTGGTCGTCGTCGGGAGCATCGTATTTGGCCGGTCGAGTATTGGACGGGCCGCGGGCCGTCGCGTCCTGTCCGCGAGGCGCGGCCCGCACGAGACGCTTTGAGGGGCCGACACAACGGCGTCCAATCCGCTGGCCCCGGCTGTGGCGGAGGGCTGCAGCATGTCTGATGCCGGGGCCCCCGCCGCCCTTCCGATGCGGCCTCGGCACTTGACATGTCAATACCCCCAGGGGGTATACAAGGGCGCGGCTTCGGGTGTAAAATCTGGGCCGCGGAGGCCTGTCAAGACTTGACAGGCCCTTAGTCATGTCAGGGTGGTCGGCGGGGAACCGGCGGGGAACCGGCGGGACGGGGAAATCGGGCGATCGGGCGACGTCGGGTGGGACGCGGCTCGGTCGGCTCCGGAAAGACCGAACGTCGGGCCCGTGCGGATCGCCTGACATGGCAGGAGATTGTTGATTGGCCGTTGGCGTTGCCGCCGAAGTGAAGAGCAAGCTGGCGATCCTGGAAATCGTCGGCGAAGCCGTGCAGTTGAAGAAGGCCGGCACCACGTACAAGGGGCTGTGCCCGTTCCACGGTGAGAAGACCCCAAGCTTCGTGGTAACCCCGGCGCGCGAGAGCTGGCACTGCTTCGGCTGTGGCGAGGGTGGCGACATCTTCAGCTTCGTAATGAAGCGCGACAGCCTCAGCTTCCCAGAGGCGCTCAAGCGCCTGGCGGCCCGAGCCGGCATCGAGATCGACGAGCGCACCAGCCGCGAGGATGCCCACAAGGCGCGTCTGCGCGACGTACTGGAGAACGCGATCGCCTTCTACCACGCGGTTCTGACGCAGTCGAAGACCGGCGCGCCGGCGCTCGAATACCTGCACACCCGCGGCTTCACGGACGAAACGATCGCGAAGTTCCAGCTTGGCTGGGCTCCGGGCGGTTGGGACCAGATGACGAAGATGCTCCAGGCGAGGCGCAACGTGGCGTTGACGGAGCTCGCAGAAGTGGGCCTGACGAGCGCCCGACCGAGCGGTCGCGGCTCGTACGACAAGTTCCGGAGCCGCGTAATCTTCCCGATCCGCGACGCCGCCGGATCCGCGGTTGGCATCGGAGGGCGGGTGCTGCCGGGCGACGCCCACGACGAGAACGCCCCGAAATACCTCAACTCCCCGGCGACCGCGCTGTTCGACAAGAGCCGAACGCTGTATCTGATCGAACGAGCGCGCAACGAGATGCGGCGCGGCGACCAGGCCGTGCTCGTGGAGGGCTATACCGACGCGCTGATGGCGCACCAGGCCGGTTTCGAGAACGTGGTCGCGAGCCTGGGCACGGCGCTCACCCCGGCGCAGGTGGCGTTGATCGCGCGCTACGCCCGCGAGATCGTGCTCGCCTACGACGTCGATCCGGCCGGCCAGCACGCGGGCTCAATCGGTGGGGCGGAGCTGTTCCGGCTGATCGGGGCGCTGGCCGCTGAGGAAACGGGCGTCGAGATTACGCGGGTCCGCGTCGCGCGCCTGCCCGAGGGCAAGGACCCCGACGAGGTGATCCGCGAACAGCCCGATCTCTGGCGGGAGGCGGTTCGCACGGCGCAGCCGATCATCGAATTCCTCATCGATTACTACGCCACGTCGTTCGACGTTCGCCGCCCGGAGGGCAAGCGCAAGGCCGTGGCCGCGCTCATTCCGTTGCTGCGCGAGATCCGCGACCCGGTCGTCCGGGACGGATACCTGCAAACCCTGGCACGTCGCACGGGGGTCGAGGAGCGGGTGCTGCTCGAAGCCTTGCACGCATCGGACTCGGCCGGGCAGCCGGGCACCCGAGGCGGCCGACCGAACGAAGGCGCCGGCAACTCCGGTCGATTCACCGCCGATGCGATCATTTCGGCCCCCGACTCGATCGACGTGAAGAGTGAGCTCAAGTCGGTTTCGCTCGACGAGCGCAAGCTGCTGCGGCTGCTGCTGCTCTGCCCGGACCAGCAGGAGCGGGTCGCCGACACGCTGCGGGCCGAGGGCGCGCAGCTTCCCAGCACGCCGGCGCGGGAGCTCCTGGCCGCGATGCTGGCCGACCGCGAGCTCGACCGCGAGGTCGGCGGCGCCGGTAGCTTCGAGCGGATGCGTTTCCTCGAGGCGTTGCCGCTGGAGCTTCACGGGCTGGCCATCGCCCTCTACGCCGAGCGCGGCCCCGACCCGAACGATTTGGCCGCCGACCGCGTCAGGATCGGCGTGGATCAATGCCTGCTCGCCCTCGAGGCGGACCGGCTCGAACAAGAGATCGCTTTCAACAGCAGCGAACAGAAAGAGGCGGAAGCCGCGGGAGATACCCAGGAAGTCCTGCGATTGGCCGCCGTACAACGAAACCTGAATGAGGCTCGCCGTTCTCTCGATCGACGTCGCGAGGATACGAGCCTTCTTGCATCCGCTGGAGGACACCGATGACTGACCCGCTGGACAAGCAACTCGTTGAGGTCGCCCTCTCGGGTGGCGGCCGCCGCAAGGCGGATCTCGAAGAGGCCAAGCTGGCCGGAGTTCGAACCCGCCGCTCGGCCGAGGACGATGACTCGCTCGATGATGACGACGATGAGCTGCTGGTAGAAGACGAAGTCGCGCCGCCCGACGTGCTCGACGACAGCGTTGAGCTCGGCGTGGTCGAGCTCGGCGTGGAAGTGGTGGAAGAGGACGGCGTGGTCGCGACCCGAACGGTCGTGCCCGAAGTCCCCGCCAAGCTCGACGCCGAAGCGCTCGAGGAGCCGACCCCCGAGGAGCTCGAAGCTCTCAGCGCCGACATGATCGGGATAGACGACCCGGTCCGGATGTACCTGAAGGAGATCGGCAAGGTCGCTCTCCTGACGGCCGAGGAAGAGGTCGTCCTGGCCAAGGCCATCGAGCTCGGCGAGCAGATGGTCGAGGAACCGTGGAAGGGCATCGTCTCGCTCCACGAGTGGACTCATCACGACACCGAGCGCAAGACCCGCACGATCAAGCCGCACTACCGGCTGCCGTTCGGGCCCGAAGCGGCTCGGATCGTGAACGACGCGATCTCGGCCCCCGAGGCCGGCGACCTGCTGGTGCCGACGCCCGACTTCCACCTGGTCAAGGCCGGCAAGGACGCCGAGTCCGAAGGCACGAAGAACCTGCTCCGCGACGCCAAGCACAAGGTCGCCGCGTACAACGAAGCGCTCTCGCCCGAGACGTTCGTCACGCTGCTGGACTGGGCATATCTCGCGGTCCACAACGGCGACCTCGACTCCCGCGACAACATCGGCCTGCGGGCCATCTACGACTGGACTCGCGAAAGCGTGGCGTTCCCGGCGCTGCAGCGCTGGATCGAGACCGACCACGATGCCGACCTGCTGAAGCGTCTGGGCTTCGACCCGGCGGTCCCGCTGAACACCAAGCTGGCCCATCGCAAGGGCGAGCTTGTCCGCATCGGCCGCGATGCCCGCGAGCAGCTGACCTCCGCGAACCTGCGCCTGGTCGTCTCGATCGCGAAGAAGTACATCGGCCGCGGCATGTCGTTCCTCGACCTGATCCAGGAAGGCAACATCGGCCTGATCCGCGCGGTCGAGAAGTTCGACTTCGAGAAGGGCTTCAAGTTCTCCACGTACGCGACGTGGTGGATCCGGCAGGCGATCACCCGAGCCATCGCAGACCAGGCCCGAACGATCCGCATCCCGGTCCACATGGTCGAGACGATCAACCGCCTCATCCGCGTGTCGCGAACCCTGCTCCAGGAGCTGGGCCGCGAACCGACGGTCGAGGAGATCGCCGAGGCGATGTCGAAGGGCCAGGAAGTGGTCGTTACCCCAGAGAAGGTCCGCGAGATCATCAAGGTCTCGCAGGAGCCGGTGTAGCCTCGAGACCCCGATCGGCGAGGAAGAGGATTCGCATCTCGGCGACTTCATCGAGGATCGGGGCGCGCTCGCGCCGGCCGAGGCGGCTTCGCATCAGCTCCTGAAGGAGCAGGTGGAGGCGGTGCTCGATTCACTGACCGGTCGCGAACGGCGAGTCCTGCAGCTGCGCTTCGGGCTGGAGGACGGCCGGGCCCGCACTCTCGAGGAAGTGGGCAAGGAATTCAACGTGACCCGCGAGCGCATCCGCCAGATCGAGGCCAAGGCTCTGCGCAAGCTTCGCCACCCGTCCCGGAGCCGCAAGCTCAAGGATTACCTGGAGTAATCGCGAGGGAGAGGTGGGGGCGCTGCCGGGGGAGCGGCGCGGGAGTGGCGGGGGAGCGGCGGCGGGCGGGCGGGCGCGGGGCCGGCGGGCCCCCGGTCCGTTCCCGGGCGTCAGGTCGGCCCGGATCCGGGTACGACGCTGGCCAAAGGGCTTGTTTCGGCGTTTCGGTGCCCACCACGTGGGCATTTGCGAGCCTTCCACTCCCGGCTCGAATCGAGGTGTGTCGAAGCCGCCCGGATTGGCCTACACGCGTAACCTCATACCTCCGGCCGAGGACGACGCGACGCTCATCTCGGCGAACATGAGGATTGATTCGGGCAGATCGGACGTCCAGCCTCGGCCTCCTCGCGGTGCGTGGTCCTACATGCCCACCTGGTGAGCAGCGACTCCAGCCGAGAGCCAATTCGGTCGGAGATGCCCACTCGGTGGTCAGGATGGACATCGACCCGAGTCGCTAAGTGGCGGCTAAGTCCCCGCAAAGCGAGGACGCGCACTATCGCGGCATGTCCAGCAAGGAACGAGCCGCCGACATCGGTCTCATCAGGGCCACGAGCATCATCTCCGAGCTTGGTCGCGAGGTGCGCCGGGCTCGGCTCGAACACGGTTTGAGCCAGGCATTGGTCGCGAAGGCGGCTCGCACATCCAGAAGCCAGGTCGGCCGCATCGAAGCCGCAAAGGCGCCGCGCGTCTCCGTAGTGGAACTCTCCCGCCTGCTCGCCGTCGTGGGGCTCGAATTGAGCGCAAGGGCGTATCCCGCGGGGCCGCCGATACGAGACGCTGCGCATTGTGCCCTCATCGAGCGGTTTCGGGCGCGTGTGGCGCCGACGGTCGCATGGCAATTCGAGGTGCCGCTACCTATCGCCGGGGATCGGCGAGCCTGGGATGCGGTGTTATTGATCGGCAAAGTGCAGATAGCGGTCGAGGCCGAAACGAGGCCGCGCGATTTGCAGGCGCTGCAACGGCACGTGGCGTTGAAGCGCCGCGACGATCCTGGAATCGCGGCGGTGGTTTTGCTCCTCGCCAACACGCGCCACAACCGGGAACTCGTGCGCAACAACTGCCACGGGATTCGAACCGACCTCCCGCTCGAGGGTGCGGCCGTGCTCGCGGCGCTGGGTGATGGGCGTCGCCCGGCGGGGAGCGGCTTCGTCCTGGTCTGACGGGTGCCCGGCGTGCGTCGGCAGCGAGCGAGACCGACGCGATGCCGGTGGCGGGTTAGGCTACCGACATCGCGTGGGCGCTGACGTTCGGCTGGAGGCGGCAAATGAACAAACCTGTACCCGGACCCCTTGTTTCGGCCGATTGGCTGGCGGCCCGTCTGGGAGAGCCCGATCTCCGGATCGTGCATGTTTCGGTCGATCGCACCGCCTACAACCAATTCCACCTGCCCGGCGCCGTCTTCGTCGACTTGCATGTAGATCTGGCCAAGCCCGGGACCAGCCCCGAGACGGGTTCCGCGCGCCGTGTCTACCTCGTCCCCACCCGAGATGAAGTGACCGCCGCGCTGTCCCGCTGGGGAGTGGCTCCGGGCACGCGAATCGTCTTCTACGACGACACCGGTGAGGGGCGCCACGCGATCCGGGGCTACTGGCTGCTGCGCCTCTACGGGTTCCCGCCGGACCGGTTGCACGTGCTCGACGGCGGCCTGCGTTTCTGGCAATCGCAGAACCTGCCGACGACCGACGCGGCGTTCGAGCCGGCCCAAGCGGAGGTCACGGAGCCGCTCGGCGAACGCGACGCCTCGCTCATCGCGACCGCGGACGACGTGCTCGCGTGGAGCCGCGAGGCGGCCGGGCCGGATGGTCCGACCCGCCTGCTCGACGTCCGTCGCATCGGCGAATTTCTCGGCACCGAAATCCAGGCGCGTCGAGCGGGCCGGATCGCGGGTGCGCGGCACCGGATATTCACCGATTTCATCGCGCCGGACGGCCGACTGCGGCCCGCGGCGGAGGCGCTCGCCACTCTCCGGGGGAGTGGCGTCGAACCCGGGGAGCTGCGGGCAACCTACTGCCAGGGCGGCGTTCGAGCGGCGCTGGTGTGGTTCGTGCTCCACGAAATGGCCGGCCTCAGCGACGTCCGCAACTACGCCGGGTCGTGGGAAGAGTGGGGCAATCGCCCGGACCTGCCCGTCGAGATCTGACGCCGGGAATACGTGTCCACGATCGAACGGACTCGCAAGGCCTCTCGGGCACGATCGACATCCCAGCCTGCCGGAAGTTCGAACGAGACTGCCCGATCGCGCCCTGCCGGCAGGTCGAAGTAGTTGTCGCTGAAGAGAGCCTCGGCGCCCTCGAACGAAAGCTCGACCCAGCGGGCTAGCGTGTCCGAGCGGAGGCGGACGACAGCCCGCCCGAGGGAGGCGGGCTCGATCGCGATATCGATCGCCGGCTTGGACAGGGCGAGATGCTTGTCGGGCACGAGCGGCGTCACGACGAGAGATCGCCTCGATCCGGCCTCCAGCAGCTCCGACACGAGCACGACTGCGCGCCGTTCGGCGGCGGAGTCGGGTAGCGGGATCGTCGCCAGAGAGGCCGTTGCCACGCCCGACGCGTCGACCGTGCCACTCGCAGCGGAGACGGCGGTGCCGTCCAGCCGTTCGAGCGACCACCGGAACTCGCCACGCCAGGGGTTCGGCAGGTCGTTCGTGAGCGCCAGCCGGGCCGTGCCGCCTTCGACTTGAGACGACAGGAGCACCGGGTCGAAGAACCGCCGCGTGGCGTAGTGGAGCGCTTTCCAGCGGCCGAAGTAATCGATGCTCGACCATGATGAAACGGGCCAGCAATCGTTGAGCTGCCAGTAGATCGCGCCGCGGCAGCGGTCCATCTCGCGCCGCCAGTGCTCGACGCCGACCCTCAGCGCCTCGGCCTGGAGAACCTGGCTCAGGTACACGAGCCCGCCGAAGTCGTTGGGCAGCCGGAACTGCTGGGCCAGGTAGAACAGGATTCGGGCGTTGCCGGAAGGGCAGCGCTGGTGATGGTCGAGCAGCGGCGACCCGAGGTTCCAATCGGCCGGATCCGGCGCAAAGGCGGCGATGGTCGCGAGCGCCGGCAACGACTCGAACCCGAACTCGCTCACGAAGCGGTAGACCTCGCAGCCATACGCGGAAAACGGCGCGAGCCCGTGCCAGACCACCCACTCGTGATGATCGCCGCCGCGGCCCGACGAGGGCGAGCTTGGCCAGTACGGGGTGGCGTCGTCTTCCGCGGCCACCCAGGCCGGCAGCGTTTCGCCAAAGAAACGCAGGTACTCGGCCTTCAGGTCCGAATTTGCCGGAACGTCCCAGCCCCACTCGTTCCAGCCCTGCTCCATCTCGTTGTTGCCGCACCAAAGCGCCAGCGACGGCCGGTGCCGGAGGCGCCGAACCTGCTCCGCGACCTCCTGAGCGAGGTTCGCCCGGAAGTCGTGGTCGCCCAGCGGGTAGATGCTGCAGGCGAACATGAAGTCCTGCCAGACGAGGAGCCCCAGGCGGTCGCAAGCGTCGTAGAAAGCCTCGGTCTCGTAGTACCCGCCGCCCCAGACTCGGACGAGATTGTGGTTTGCCGCCGCCGCGGCGCCCAGCAGCATCTCGATCCGAGCGTCGCTCACTCGGGCCGGGAAAGCGTCGGCCGGGATCCAGTTGCCGCCCTTGGCGAAGACCGGCACGCCGTTGACCAGGAAGCCGAAGGACTCGCCCCACTCGTCGGCCTCGCGTCGAAGCTCGAGCGTCCGGATCCCGACTCGGAACGAGCGGGCGTCCAACGGCCTTCCGGCGACCGCGATCTCGACTTCGACACGATAGAGCGGCTGCTCACCCAGGCCGTTAGGCCACCAGAGTTGCGGCGCGGCTATTTCGATCGCGAGGTGGGCCGTGGCGGTGGCCGGCTCGATCGCAGCCCGGACAGTCTCGACCCGACCGTCCGGATCGGTGACGCGCAGGACGGTTTCGATCTGCGGCGACGCTGCGGCGGACCCCGCCGTCCGCTCGATCTCGACGCGGGCGGCAATACGGCCGCGATTCTCGGCGCCGGATTCGGAGAGGCGCGCCGATGAACCGACGCGGGCGTCCGCCAACCGGGCGATGCTCCAACCTTCCAGGGCCACGCCCTGCCAGAACCCGATGTTCGGTAGCTTCGGTCCCCAATCCCAACCGAAGTGGCAAGGCGCCTTGCGGAGGTACGGTGCGCCCGGAAGCTGGTCGTTGGCTGCCGTCAGGTGGCGGCGGGAATCGAGTTCGGCGCCCCGGCGAACGGCGGACCGAAAGACGACCGACAGCTCGTTGGCGCCGGGACGAAGTTGTCCGGTTACTTCGAATTGCCATTTTCGGAACATGTTGTCGGCGTGACCGAGCCGCCGCCCGTTGAGCCGGAGATCGGCCAGGGTGTCGAGCCCATCGAAGACCAGGGCGAGGTGCTCCTCGGCCGCCACCTCAGGCTCGACCGTAAACTCGCGGCGATACTCCCAGTCACTCTCGGCGACCCACTGGACGCGCAGCTCCTCGTCGCCTGCGAATGGATCGGGGATGAGTCCCGCGGCCATGAGGTCGAGATGAACGCCGCCGGGCACCGTGCCGGCCAGCCACTCATCGGCCCCGATCCGACGAAGTTGCCACGTGCCGTTCAGCGATTGCTCGGACACTCTTCTCCTGACGTCGCCGCGCGTCTCACGTCCCGGCGATGCCGTGCTATTCTGTCGCGCGGCGCCGCCACGGCGCCAGGATCGCCCGAGGCGATCGGTAGGATCGCCCCAGCGATCGGGCTCGTTCCGGCGTAGCTCAGTGGTAGAGCGGGCGGCTGTTAACCGCTTGGTCGTAGGTTCGAATCCTACCGCCGGAGCCAATCTGTTACTGAATCCAACCGATCAACATCCTGATCGGTTGCTGCCCGCCAAACGGGCACGACGCGCCGCCCCTGGGCGTCGACCTCGATCCGCTCGAACAAGTCGCGCATCCACGCGACTCTCGTCTCAAGCGCCGTGTGCTCCAGGATCCCGGTCATCTCATCCATCGTTTCCTGGATGAGCGCGGGCGTGATGGTCAGTTGGGTGTATTCGCGACCGAGCCCCTCGAAACGGCCACGAGCAGCTTCCAGCTCCTGCGCAACGGCTTCAATCTCCAGCGCGATCCGCTCCGTGGCGCGCGGCCCGGCTGAGCGGAGTGCGCGTCGGACGTTGGCTTCTTGTCTTTCGAGACTGCGGACCTCAGCCCGAGCCTTCTCCACCGCGGGCTCGCGCCGCTCGGACCGCATCCGGATGTCCTCATTGAGCATCTCGACCATCTGCCGGATCGAGTCCTCAGTTACGAGCGTCCCTCGGATGAGCTTGAAGATCTCGTTCTCGAGGTCATCCGCGCGAACGTGCGGCTGTCCGCACTTGCTGGTGCAGCGGTAGTAGCGATAGGACCTCGAGTTGGTGCCGGCCATCTTGCCGCCGCACACACACTGGAGGACATCGGTGAGGACATACCGCCCGGCCAGTCGCTGCGGTGGCAAGCGGTTTGCCCGCCGCTCGACCAGCGCTGACTGGACTCGCTCCCAAAGCTGCTCGGGAACGATCGCCTCGACCTCGCTGGCAACGACATCGGCCTCCGGGTTGCGACGTCGCTTACGGCCATGCTCACCCTCGACTCTGGCCTCGCGGTTGAAAACCTTCAGGCCGCGATAGATCTGATTCGCGAGAATCGTGGCCAGGCTTGACTTGTTCCGGAGGATGGCCACCCGCCGAGAAGCCCAGTCGCGCGAGTTCCTTCTGCGATCGCAACACGTCGGCAGCCGTCGCGGCGGCGTAGAACTCGTCGACGGCCATGAGGATGTGCGTGATCAGCGTTCCGAGCGGGCCTTCCGGGATGGGCTCCTTGAGGCTCAGCATAGACGAGGCCCTCTTCCATGTTCCGGCCGAACCGACTGAGCTTCCAGACGAGCACCCAAGAGAAGTCTGGATGGGTCTCACGCGCCATGGAGGCAATCCTTTGCAGCCCCGCACGGCCCTCGAAGTCGGTGCCGCTGATCCCGAGTTCCTTGACGACTTCGCAGGTCCCCCCAGCGTCGGCGACAGCTCGCGTCAACTCGGCTATCTGGGAGTCGACCGGGAGTTCATCATCGGCTTGGTGTGCCGTCGAAACTCGAACGTAGACGATGCCGTGGGACCCGGCTGGAATCTTGATCATGGCGATGAGGGATTGTAGACCGTGCGGCCCCGGTAAGTCAGCAGGTTGGTTGACGGGAAGTCGCGCATTCGATTTAGGACGTTGAGGTCGGCGGCTCAAGTGGATTAGAGCCAACACACCGTCGCGATCGTTGCTGATCCCGGTCGCGAACATACCGAGCTACGTCGGTCGGAGCTGGGAAACGGCCTAAGGGCGTTCGAGAATGATCCATCGCATTGTCAGAATGGTTCGCCCTGGCTTTGATGGAGACTCCATCTCTTGGAGAATGGAGCCATGCCAGAGAATCCCAACAGCCACAACAACGGTACCAAGCGCTATCCACCTGAGCTGAAGGAGCGCGCCGTCCGGATGGTCTTCGAGACCATCGAGAAGAGCGGCGAGCGCTCAGGAGCCGTCAGTCGCATCGCCCGCCAACTCGGCATCGGCGACCAGTCCCTTCGCAACTTTGGTCACCCAGGCCGAGATCGATCGAGGCAACAAGGCCGGCCTCACTACCGAGGAGCGTCGGCGGATCGTGGAGCTCGAGCGGGAGAACAAGGAACTCCGGCGAGCCAACGAGATCTTGAAGAGCGCCGCAGCTTTCTTCGCGCGGGAGCTCGACCCGCGATCGCCCAAATGATCCCCTACGTCGACGAGCACGCGAGCTCGTTCGGGGTCGAGCCGATCTGCCGGACTCTCGAGATCGCCCCTTCTTCCTACTACGTCGCTCGAAGCCGGCCACCATCCGCGCGCTCGATCGCCGACGAGGAACTCAAGCCCAAGATCAGCGCCATCCACGCCGAGAACTTCGCGGTCTATGGCGCCTACAAGGTCTGGCGCGTCCTCGCGCGCAAAGGCGAGAGCGTCGGGCGTGACCGCGTCGCACGCCTGATGGGCACGCTCGGGCTCGTGGGCGCTACGCGGGAACGCAGCATCCGGACGACCAAACCAGCGGATCAGTCGGCGCGTCCGGCGGATCTGGTGGATCGGACTTTCGCTGCGGCGGCCCCCAACCGTCTCTGGGTCGCCGACCTCACCTACATCTGGACGGTTGCCGGCTTCTGCTACACCGCGTTCGTGATCGATGTCTTCAGCCGCCGGATCGTTGGCTGGCGAACGGCTTCGAGCATGCGGACCGACCTCGCTCTCGATGCCCTTGAGATGGCCATCTATGCGCGTGGCCACGATCTCGCTGGCCTGATCCATCACAGCGATCGCGGCGTTCAACCCGATACCTGGCCATTCGTTACACCGAGCGCCTGGCCGAGGCAGGCGTCGTGACCTCGGTCGGCTCCAAAGGAGACAGCTACGACAACGCGATGGCCGAGTCGGTCAACAGCCTCTACAAGGCTGAACTGATCCGCCGACGCCGCTCCTGGCGGACGACCGAAGAGGTCGAACTCGCGACCGCCGTCTGGGTTTCCTGGTGGAACCAGAGCCGGCTCCATTCCGCTTGCGGAGATGTTCCTCCGGCAGAGTTCGAGGAGGCATACCATCGTCAACTAGAAGCTACTGTCGCAGCCTAATTCCTACGCCGGGAGTCTCCAGGATTCCCAGGGCGAACCATTGCGATCAAGAAACGCCGAGAGGATCTAGGGAGGTAAGGGGGCCATGGGAACGGACCTTGAACGGAGACGGCGCACCGAGGTCGAGCCGTCCGAACGTCTAGTCAGCCTGATCAGCGCGAACCCTAGCGGGCGCAAAGCATACCCTCGCATCGGCTACGCGGCAGCTGCGTCCATCGCAATGGTGGCGATATTCATCGCCGCAATCGGCCTGATCGCTCCTCGACTCTTGCCGGTGCCAGCGGCGCTGGCTCAGCCGTCTCAGATGTCAAGCGCACTGGCCAGCAACCCAGCCAAGTCCGCGGATAGTCTCGCTGGCTGTGCGATTAGTGCGGCCGTGATCACGGCGAGTGACAGCGAGCAGCCTGTGGTCGGATTCGGATCAGGAGAGAAGCCACCCCTTACGGGCCTCGCCATCGAAGCCTCGGATCCGAGGGCCGCCTTTGTTCACCCTTTGGCCGAATCGACCAGCCCCTCAGGCCTACGGTTGCAAGCTTCGCTTCTATCCCCGTGGACGGCGGCCGGGGCAACTACGGACACCAAGTTGCTTCTCGTGTATTCGCGCTTAGCTGTGGCGGGGTTGAACATAACCCAGATCGTCGCTGGCGGCGGATGGATAGTCGCTGAAGCTCCGGCGGCCGGACAAACTGCGACCGCTATTGAGGGCGTGTTGGATGGCATGGGCGCGACCGACCACTACGCCCAGGTGGTCATCGGCCCGTATCCGGGAGTCATCGTTCACGGCGATGCCGCCCCATGGCGCCCTTACACGCTGTCCTGGTCCGACGGCACTAGAGACATGTCGGTTTTGGCCATAGCGCCAGCGAACCAGGTCATCGATTACGCGCGCTCGTTCTACTGCAGTTAGCTGCAGGGGCGCACAGCCGACGATCCCGTTTGCGCTCCTGTTCATGCCGACTGAAGATCCCCGCGCCGACCCCGCCCGACGGCAAGGTGGCTTCCCCGAGCAGCCAAGATCCTCGACCAGCCGCCAGCGGGGCGATCTCGTACCTTAGTTGGAAGTGGGGCCGCAACTCCTCTCGCTCGTCGCACTTACGGGTATCGGGCCAATTCAGGTCGACGCCGCCATCTCTGCCTGGCGTCTCCACCGGCCGCGAATGAATACCCGTAGAGTGTCGGGCCGACTCCTGTCGCCCCCACCATTCGAGTAGGCACAGCCTACCCGTCGCGAAGACCGCGTCACGCCGTCCACCGCAACGACCTCACCGAAGCTTTTCGTCAGGCCCGTCGCTTCGATGGGGCGTGTCACGCCGCCTCCTCTCCCGTCCTGTCGGGACCGCCCTGGGCAGCGGCGACCTCGGTGACGCGGGCCTTGACGTTCTCCTGCGCGGGCAGGAGGAGGGCGGTGACGGCTGCGGCGAGGGTCATCGCGAGAGACCCGACCAACGCAGCTCCGTATGTTCGTGACCGGGATCAGCAACGAGGTTGACGGTGTCTCGGCTCTAACCCTCTCGCCGCGACCATTCAAGTAGGTAACGTCCCTACCCGCCCGGTAGACGCTGCGCGCGAGCGATCGCCAGTGTTAAGCGCGACAAGCCTCCAGCGCGATAGCGGCGGTTCAAATCAGGGTTTCTAGTCCCCGGCAAGTATCCGGCACCCGTCGCGGACCTCACGACCCAGTAATAGCACCCCACACCCTGCTCATAGCCTTTGGGGTGCCAGTCAGCTGACATCGCGTCTTGCGATGACGGCGCACGTCAAGGCACCGGCTGCCACGACGTAAACGGCCAGCACGGCCGCCGCAACGGGACCGGCGACGAGGCTGTTCAACCCGGACGCACTGCTGCCGAATCCGGGCGGCAGGATGCTCGTGGCCAGGGAGCCCGCGTTCGTCCCGGGCAGCAAACGCGCCAGCCCCGCGACCACGTCGGAGCGGTCGGCGAGCGAGGCGACCAGTCGCTCGACCAGCAGGTACGCAAACCCGATGCCGAGCGGCAACGCCGTGCTGCGCAGCACCGTCGCCAGCGCCGCTCCGAGGGTAGCCCAGGCCATCAGGATCAGCCAGGCAACCCCGAGTCCAACCACGAGATCGCCCGCGGCCGGTGCGGCGACCGGCTGCTTCTGGGCGACCGCAATGGCCAGGCTGGCGATCCCGGCCACCCCGAACCCAACCAGGACCTGGCAGGCGACTGCGACGAGCAGCGCGCCGAGCTTGCCGACGACGACACGAACTCGCGCCGGGTTCTGGACCAGGATCGTGGTCCAGGTGCCCCAGCCGAATTCGCTTCCGGTCGTGAGGGCGCCCAGGGCCAGGGCGACGACCCCGCCGAAGAGCGGATAACCGGGGATCTCCTTGCCGACGACGCCCGACGGCAGCATGGCCGCCAGGGTCGCCTGCTGCTGCGCGGCAGAAACACCGGCTGCTGGTGTGAGGTAGGCGAGGTACTGGCTCACGTAGCCAAATATGGCGGCGAGGACCGCCCAAATGGCAAGCAGGGCCCAGAAGGCCGGCCAGTGGCCGAGCTTCGAGAGCTCGACCCGGAAGCTGCGATACATCACGACTCCTCGGTGTGGTTGGCGCCGACACCTGTCAGCTCAAGGAATGCTTGTTCAAGGGATTTCTGAATCGGCCGAAGCTCGGTGAGCTCTACATCGCCCCTGACGAGGCGGCTCGCGACTTCACCCGCCGATTGGGGATCGGTCGCAATGACGAATGCGCCATCCTCGCGAGCAATGCTCTCCGGGCCGAAGATCTCCCCGAGCAACTCAGTCGCACGATCCAACGGCGCCGCACGCACCAGGAGCGACATCGGGCCACGCAGCTCGGCCACCGTCTTCTCGACGATCAAGCGGCCGTGCTGGAGCACGCCGACTCGATCACATACCTGTTCGACGTCCTCGAGCAGGTGACTCGAAACGACGACGGTCCTGTTTCCCTGCCCCAGGCTTTTCACCAGGACGCGCATGTCGACCCTTCCTTGAGGGTCCAGACCGTTAGTCGGCTCGTCGAGAATGAGTACCTGCGGGTCCTTCAAGAGAGCGGCGGCTACGCCCAGGCGCTGCTTCATGCCCAGCGAGTAGGTGGCGAAGCGATCCTTGGCTCGGTCCAGCAGGTCAACCTGCCGGAGCACCGCATCAATGCGCGGGGTTTCGACCCGGGCGAGCATCGCGAGCATCGCGAGGTTGGTACGACCCGAGAGGTGAGGGTAGAAGGCGGGGCTTTCGACAAGCGCGCCGACCCGGTCCAGGCCCGACGGCGCTCCGAGGCCCAGCCCCAGAAGCGTGCCGTTGCCGGAGCTCGGCCGTACCAGGCCCAGAAGCATCCGGAGCGTCGTCGTCTTTCCGGCTCCGTTCGGGCCCAGGAGGCCGTAGACCTCCCCGGCCCGGATCGACAAGTCGAGATCGTCGACGGCTTTCAGGCCGTCCCCGTAGATCTTCGTGAGGTTTGAAGTCTGGATGGCGAGGGGTATCGGGAGTGCGGTTTGCCCCCCCGGCAGCGTTGTCTTCATTGGCCGATCGTGCCCGACAGCCGTGCCGCCGTCGTCCGCCTACGGATGTCTTCACGGCTGCTACAACTGCAGTAGCAGGGGCCGCGGCGAGCTGCTGGACTACCCCACAAGCGGTACGTGCCACTACATCCCTGGCTGAATGACAGGCCAGGTGGAACGGCATATGGTGTCAGCCATGACGATTCCGTCGTATCGCCGGCTGGGCATAGCGACCGTGGTCGATGTCGGCTTGGTCGTGCTCGTCGCGGGCGTCACTGTCATTGGAACGGCGATGCTCACAGCCGGGCGGGGTGTCGACGTACTCGGATACTTCCTCCTGGCGGGCGGTGCCGTGCCGCTCCTCGCGCGACGCTGCCGCCCGCGCGCCGCCATGGCCGCAACGGTCATTCTGGCCTTCGCCTACGACGCCGCCGGCTATCCGGGCGGCATCTACACGCTTCCGATCGGGATCGCCCTCTACACCGCGGTTGACGCCGGTTTCCGTTGGACCGCCGTGGCGCTGGCCGGAGGCGTGGTAGCCGTATTCCTGCTCGTGGGCGTTGTCCTTGGCCGTGGCCACATCTCGGATGCAACCAATGCCCTCTGGTTCGCGGGCTGGCTCGTCGCCAGCCTCGTCCTGGGCGAGGTGACGCGCTCCCGGCGGGCGTACGTAGAACAGGTCGAGCAGCGGGCGATCGAGGCGGAGCATAGTCGAGACGAGGAGGCCCGTCGGCGGACGAGCGAGGAGCGCATCCGCATAGCCCGCGAGCTCCACGACATCCTGGCTCACCGAATCTCGTCGATCAACGTCCAGGCGGGGGTGGGATCCCGACTGCTCGATCGGGATCCCGAGCAAGCGCGCCGCGCGCTCGTGGCCATCAACGAGGCCAGCCGCGAGGCGCTCCAGGAACTGCGCGCGACACTCGGTGTACTCCGTCAGGTCGACGAACCCGAACCACGCTCCCCGTCCCCGGGCCTGGCACAGCTCGACGGCGTCATTGCGGACACCGCCGCCGCAGGGATCGAGGTAAACCTCGAGGTGGAGGGAGAGCCGCGCGAGCTGCCGAGCGGCGTCGACCTCGCGGCGTATCGGATCATCGAAGAGGCACTGACCAACGTCGTTCGCCACGCGACGGCAGCCAGGGCGCATGTGGCCATCAGGTACGAGCCGGCCGAGATCGATCTGGAGATCGAAGACGATGGTGTCGGCGGCAAGTCGGATGGTTCTTCCCCAGGCGGGAACGGCTTGCTCGGCATGCGGGAGCGCGCGGTGACCCTCGGAGGTGAACTCGAGGCGGGTCCTCGCCCCGCCGGAGGTTTCCGGGTCCGAGCGCGACTGCCGGTTCCCGGCCCGCCGTGATAAGGGTGCTCGTCGCTGACGACCAGAAGCTGGTTCGGGCCGGCTTTGGCGCGCTCATCGCTGCTGAGGAAGATGCCAAGACCGATCAGCAGGTGCGTCTTGCCGGTCCCGGAATAGCCCAGCAGCACGACCGGCTCGCCCTCACCGATCCAGTTGCAGGTTGCGAGAGCCGCCAGAGTCCCCGGAGCGATCGTTGGCGTGGCGCCCAGATCGAACTCGGAGAGGCGCTTGATGCGAGGGAAGCGGGCTTCGGCGATCCGGCGCTCCCGTCGCCGAGACTCCCTGTCGTCGACTTCGGCCGCGAGCAGTTCGGCCAGATACGCCCGGTGGGTGACCCGATCGCGGACGGCCGCAGCGGCAAGCTCGTCGGCCTGCGCGCGGACGGTCGGCAGATGCAGGACGCGGGTGGCAACGTCGATCCCGACCGAGGCCGCTTCTTCGGTCAGACCTCTCATCGGGTGGTCCTCCCAAGGAGGCCGTCATAGACGGTCAGGGCCGGAGCGGACCGGTCATAACGTGCCAGATGGGTGGCCGAAGGAACGGTCGAGCCGGTCGGGCCGCGGTGCTCGGCGATCCGTCTGGCCTCGATGGCCACGAGGGCAGCATCTGCCGAGCCCATGGAGTTGACGGCTTCGAGAGCGGCGTGGACCGCCGGGAATGGCATCCGTCGGTGGAGCAGGAGCACCTCGATAAGCGCCCGCGTGCCGCCCGCGTCGCCGAACTTGCGTCGCGCCCTGGCCCAAAACGCCTCATGTGCGGCCGTGAGCACGCCCCGCTAACGGGCCTGATGGGTCGCGAGGGCACCGGGCATCGCGCCTGGCTTGCGGGACAGGATCTCCAGATAGTGGTCGAGCACCAGGGTCTGGCTGCCCCGGATCGTGCTGCGCTCGTGGGAGGCGACGACTGTGCCGCCATCGACGACCTCGATGCGGGTGCCACCGATCCGAGCAGATAGCTGCCTGCCGGCGTATCTGGCTGGCACCGAATAGAAGCATTGGCGGACGCAGACCCGGGCCTTGGAGTCGACCCGGACGGTCGCGATCCGGGCCGCATCGAAGGGAGCATCAGGCAGCGGTTGCAATGCCGCCCGATCGGCCTCGCCCATCGTCCCGACGGTCAGACGGCGGGTGCCGATGTGGCGGGCAAGATCGCGCCGGTCCGCCTCTTCGAGGCGGCGGTTGAGATCGGCGAGGCTCTTGACCTTGGGCACAGGCACGAAGAAGTGGCGGCGCTGGCGGCCGACCTCGCCCTCGATACCGCCCTTCTCGTGGGCGCCTTCCTCGCCCGGGATGCAGAAGAAGGAGTCGAAGCCATAGTGGGAGCGCAGGGCGATGAAACGCTCGGTCTCGGTTCGGTCTCGTCCACGCAGGACCCGGGCCACAAGGGAGCGGGCGTTGTCGTATCGGATCCGGGCCGGCACCCCGCCGATGCGGGCAAAGGCGGTGACGTGGCCCTCGAGGAACGCCTCCTGGCCCTCCGATCCGAAGGCGACGTGGATAGCGACGCCCGAATGGGACAGGCGCAGCTCGAAGACCGAGACCGAGGTGCGCTCGCCGGCCATGATCACGTCGGCGAGGCCGAAGTCGACCTGGGCTTCGGAGCCAGCCAGATGGTGAGCCACGATCGCAACGTCGCGGTGCTCGAGGTGCAGCTCGCGGCGGCACTCGCGGACATACCGCCGGACGGTGGATTTGCCCACGTCGGCGCGGCACTCGTCGAGGAGGCGCTCCCAGATCCGCCGGGCCGTGTGGCGCTGCTTTCGCGGTGCATCGGCATCGGCGACGAGCCATTCACGGATCGTCGCCGCGTGGGCTCCGATAGCCGGCTGAACCCGCGACTCGACGGGCTTGCGTGGTGGCGGGACCGCGCAGGCGAGGGCCTGGCGGACCGCTCGCCGGTGCACCCCATGACGGCGCGCCAACTCGCGGATCGACACCCCTTCCTCCCGGTGGTCTCGGCGGATACGCTCGAACTGCTCCACCCTCGACAACTCCTTCCTCCGTCGCTCGTGATGGCCTCGCAAGACCAATCGAGCCTACGGAATTGAGGTCGGGGGTGGGGCCAACTCTGATGATCGAACCGACTTGACCGTCGTCGGCGAGGCGGCCGATGGTAAAAGCGCCGTGGAGCTGGCGACCCGCGAGCGTCCGGATGTCGTTCTCATGGACATCCGCATGCCCGGCCTCGATGGCATCGAGGCTACGCGACGAATCGCGGCGGATCCGCGTCTGGAGAACGTCCGAGTCGTAATCCTGACCACATTCGAGACTGACGAGTACGTGTTCGACGCGCTACGGGCCGGAGCGAGCGGGTTCCTCGTGAAGGACACGGATCCAGAGGAGCTCCTTCGGGCAGTGCGGGTAGTCGCCCGCGGCGATGCGCTGCTCGCTCCGAGTGTCACCCGCCGCTTGATCGCCGATGTTGTTGCACGCAGCCCTGCTCCCCGACCCGCACCTGAGCTCGAGGAGTTGACGCCGCGTGAACGCGAGATCCTGATCCTCGTTGGCGGCGGGCTGTCGAACGACGAGATCGCGGACCGACTCGGGATCAGCCCGGCCACCGCCAAGACGCACGTGAGCCGGATACTGGGTAAGCTCGCCGCGCGTGACCGGGCCCAGTTGGTCGTGATTGCTTACGAGTCCGGCCTGGTCATACCGAGTCGGTTGGGTCAGTGAGCCCGTGGGGGTCAATAACTCAGATTCTCGACTGTCCGGGCTCTGGATTGGCTCAGATCCGGGTATTTGACCCCCGCGGCGCTCGGCAGCGAGCGGGCCGTTTGCTCGCGATAACCCCCTCAGGCGACGCGCAAGGGCGTGATGTGCTGCACGTCGTCCTGGGTCGCGGCCGCCGTGTCGTAGAGATCGACAGCACGCTGCAGGTTCAGCCAGAACTCCGGCGAGTTGCCGAAGAGGCGGCCGAGGCGCAGGGCCATCTCGGGACTCACTGCCCGGCGCTCGCGGACGAGTTCGTTCACGGACTGGCGCGAAACGCCGAGGGCATCTGCAAGTCCGCTCACAGTGAGCCCGTAGTCGGGCATGAAGTCCTCGCGGAGAATCTCGCCGGGATGAACCGGTCGCCGCTCGAGCTGATTGTCGTTGGCAATGCTCATGGTTGGCCCACCTGATCTTTAGTGGTAATCGCAGACTTCGACGTCGTACGCATCCCCGTCGCGGAACACAAAGCAAATCCGCCACTGGTCGTTGATAGAAATGGAGTACTGACCGGCACGATCGCCCTCGAGTCCATGGAGGCGATTGCCCGGAGGAACCCGCAGGCTCTCGATCTGGTCAGCCGCGTCGAGCGCCGAGAGCTTCCGTAGTGCCCGACGTTCGATCTCCGGTGGCAGCCGTCCCCAGCTGCCGGTGGTCCAGAACCGTTCTGTGTGCCTGTCCGCGAACGATCTGATCACCTTCCGAATGTAACGCGTCACGTGATACGTGTCAAGAGGATCTGAGTCCTGTGTGGATCTAGGAAGCTCTTAAGCCGTCTTCCAGACCCGACCAACGTGGCTTGGTATGTTCTCGACCGGGATCAGCAAAGATGGCGACGGTGTCTCGGCTCTAAGCCTCTCGACCCGACCAGACCCGCCAATCGATGTCCCAACTCGGCTTAGAGTGTAATTCGCCGCTTGCGTGCCACCGCCTCGCGACTCTGAGTGCGTTTGCGAGCCTTTCGACAGTCCGCGCATTGGCGTTGAACTGGCGATCAACGCGGGACAATCTGGTGGCATGAGGCGCATTCGATCAGTTGGGCTGTCAGCCATTCGCGCGAGCGGGCGGGGTGGGGGAGCGCCACCTCGGTCGCGGGGCTCACGGTATTCAGTAAGCGCCCGGCTCCCGCCCGCCGGAGCCACTCCTTTAGGTAGGTAGTGGCCCTACCCTTTGATGGCACGTCCGTAACGGACACGGGCGCGTGGCCCATAATGTGTGCCCGGCGACAAACCGCAAGGGCCTACGGCAAGAGCAGACTCCGCTGCCTCACCCTCGCCACTATCAGCGCGGCAGCGGCAAGCCCAAGCAGCATCGTGGCCGGTAGCGAACTCTCCTGGCCGCTGTCGGGTCGGCTGGTGCTTGTAGGCGGCGGCGTCACGGCAGCCGAGGGGGACGGCACTACGGCGGCCGGCGGCGACGCAGACGGCGACAACGACGCGGAAGGCGACGCCGACGGCAAAGGCGCGGGTGGCCCGGCGTGGATGGTCGTCTGGCCGGTGGCGTCGCCGTAGCTCGCTGTGATCGTGTAGTCGCCCTCGGCCGGTGGCGTGCAGGCGTTGTGCGTGCAGGTGCCGTCGCCGCTGATGCTGAATACGGCGCTGTCGCTGACATCGGGGCTTTGTTCTGGTAGGGGGTAGGGAATAATGGGTTCCGCCGGACGGACTTGGGGCCCGGCGGCGGCGAGTGTGGCCGTCATCGAAAGGGCCGATCCCGCCGGAACGGTCCCGCCGACCGGACCCAGGACCAGCGAATCTCCGGCGAGCAATGGCAGTTGCGCGTCTACGCCTGTGATGTCGGTGCCCCTTACTACCAAGGCGTCCCCGCAGCCTGCTCCTTGGCTATACCCATGCGCCCAACAGCCGGTGTCGTAGAGGCTGGGCGGGTAGAAGACCACCGCTATATCAACTCCTCCGGGAACGAAGGCCTCTCCGGGAACGCTGAGAGTGTAGCTACCGTCCGCCGCCGTGATGGCGTAGTCGCCCCAGCCATCGTTGGCGATTGCAAGGACTGCAAGGTTTGCCAACGGCTTGGGCGGCGTGCCCTGCCCGGTGACCGTTCCGCTGATGTGCTGCCCCAAAGTCATCTCGACGTCTACACCGATAGCGCCGGAGTCTCCGGGATATACCCAGGATGAGCCCGAATCCGCAAAGTGCGTGACCGGGACATCTACGTCGTAGCAGCCATGGATATAGCGATGCTGGAAGTCATAGAAGTAGACGACAAACCCACCGCTGTTGCCCGACTCATCGGTCTGGAGCAGGTATGTCCCGTTGGCGCCGGTCACAACGGTGCTGTCCAGCCCACCCAAGGTTACGGAAACGCCTGCAATCGGCAGACCGGTCTGGGCGTCCGTGACCGTGCCGCCGACGACGTAGGAGGAGGTCGCCTTGGCCACGCCGGGCGTCGTCACCAGTAAAAGGGCCAGACCGACTGCCAGACCGAATGCACGACTCCTCGACGTAGAGTCCTGAGTCACAATTGTCCTCACTTTGAAAGGTTCCCGTGCGGATGCATACAGCCCACACGTTCGACGCTACCTGGCGGAACGGCTAGGACCCAACAGTCCCACACAGCGAGCGCATGGCGCCGCCACCGCGGCTCCGGGACGGTCACCATGGCTGCTTAGTGACCCGTCAGCGGCCGTTTGAGCTGATCTAGGTTCCGTTGCGCAACTAGCTAGCAGCATAGCTTGGTGGCAGCTACGATTTCACCATGCCATTCCATCCTGCTCCTGCGCTGGTTGTCAATGAAGGTGATCGGGCGACGCTGAATGCCGTCGTGCGGGCGCCCACGAGTGAACAGCGGGCGGTGATCCGGGCGCGCATCGTCTTGGCCTCGGCCGATGGGATCGCGATAGCACGGATCGCCGCCGATCTGGGCGTCGCGATCATGACCGTCAAGTTGTGGCGCCGCCGATACGCCCAGAGTGGCCTCGCGGGGCTTGCCGATGAGCACCGCTCGGGCAGGCCTGCGACGTACTCGCGAGCCGAGCGCGACCGGGTCATCGCCCTCACCCTCGAACCACCGCCAGAGGGCGTTACGCACTGGAGCGTCCGCCGCCTCGCCAAGCGACTCGTGATGAGCGAGACGACCGTGTGGCGCATCTGGCAGAGCGCAAACCTGAAGCCGCATCGGACCGAGACCTTCAAGTTCTCCACCGATCCGGATCTCGAACCCAAGATCCGCGACGTCGTCGGGCTCTATCTCGCTCCACCGGAGCGGGCCATCGTGCTCTCGGTCGACGAGAAGACCCAGATCCAGGCACTCGATCGGACTCAGCCGATGCTGCCGATGAAGCCCGGCCAGGTCGAGCGTCATACCCACGACTACAAGCGCAACGGCACTACGCACCTCTTTGCCGCTCTCGAAGTCGCCACCGGCAAGGTGACGACACAAACCCGTGCTCGCCACACCGCCGCGGACTTCCTCGCGTTTCTGCGCCAGGTCGAACATGCCTATCCGGACGGCGAGTTGCATGTCGTGCTCGACAACGTCAGCTCCCACAAGACGCCAGCCATCCGCGAGTGGCTCGAAGACCATCCGCGAAATCAGCTTCCACTTCACCCCGACCTCGGCGTCGTGGATGAACCAGATCGAGACCTGGTTCGGCATCCTGAGCCGTCAGGCCATCCGTCGGGGCAGCTTCCGTTCGGTCAAGGAACTCATCGCCATGATCGATGCGTTCACTGCCCAGTGGAACGAAGGTTCAACGCCATTCCACTGGGTCAAGACCGCCGATCAGATCCTGGCCAAGGCCGTGCGCAAGCCGACAGCGAATTCCAAATCACGACATAGGTCCCGTTTACGAACTACGGTCCGCTCGGACCGTCCACCTGTCAGGGCGCGTGCGGCAACAACGAGGATGGTGTGATCGGCGCCAACGGGACGTACTTCGTGGCGGTGACGAACGGCGGCAAGCTGGCTTGGTTGAGCTACGACGGCCGGCGCTGGACGCCGATCGCTTGGACCGGCGGTGATCCAACCGGAACCTGGTACGGCGGCGACGGCTTCCTGGTCATGCCACGCGGCGTCCTGCTGGCGAACTCGTACGGCGCCGCAAGCCGATCGACGTCTCGCTACAGCTCAACGAGCATTTCGCCGCTTGCGTGCGACCGCATCGCGACTCTGGGTCCGATTACGAGCCTTTCGGCAGTCGACGCAGTGGCGTTGGGTCGGAGACCGACGCGGGACGATCTGGTGGCAAATGGCGCATTCCAGGAGCGCGTTTGCCAGCCATTCGCGTGAGCGAGTGAGGTGAAAGAGTGCGAGTTCGCCCGAGATAGGCCCCGAATTCAGTAGGCGACCGGCTCCCGCCCGCCGGAGCCACTCATTTGGGTAGGCTGGTCCTATCCGTTAGGTGGCTCGCGTCGATTGCGTGCGGAGATGAGCGTCCGCCGACCGTGCCAAGACGCCGATCCCGAGACTCGCAGCCTACTCGACGAGCTTGACCCCGGCCGAATTGCAGGCTCTCTTCAGGCTCTCGTCGATCGTAGCCAGTGCGAGCCCGCGTCGGGCGGCCAGGGCCAGGTAGGCGGCGTCGTAGGCGGTGAGGTCCAGATTACGCGCGAGATCGGACACCTCGCCCAGAGCCACGTCCACGTCGATCGCCTCGACCTGGATGGGCAGAGAGATCAGCAGCTCTCGAACGCGTGCCATGTCTGCCCGATCGAGACGGCCGCGGCGTTCGGCCGTCCTCAGGCCGTTGGCGACCTCGAGCGGCCAGATGGCGGGAACGAGCGCCTCCTCCGTGTTGAGCCGACCCAGCGCCGCATCCGCGACGGCAGAGTCTTCATCGGCAAAGCACCAGGCGAGTGCGACTGAGGCATCGATGACGAAGCTCACCGACGTCCCTCGTCGATGAGCTCGCGAAGCGATAGACCGTCCAACCTATGGCCGGCTCGGAAAGCCCGCAAGCCGGCGATCGCCTCGCTCGCCGTCAGGTTCGCGCGGGCGGAGGCGGGACCCAGCACGGCCACGGCCATTCCGTGCTTGGTGATGGCGATGGGTTCCCCGCTAGAGGCGACCTCGTCGAGCAGTCGGGGGAGATTAGTCTTGGCTTCGTAGGCCCCGACCTGGCGCATTTCACGGACTCCTAGCATCTGGTCTAAGACTAGTCTAGCCAGATCGGTCAAGGGTCCCATTGTGCACTGCCGGCGACCGAGCCTCCGCAGACACCCTTTTCGGTGCCTCCCGGCGCCTATGGTCGGAGTCTCACCGTTGACACTTCGCCCGGCCGGTGCCTACTCTCTACCTCGTATTCGGAGGTAGAGTTGATGAGGCGGCCGAGCATTCGGACACAACTCCTGAAGGGAACCACTCCGCTTCTTGTCCTGACCGTGTTGCGGGACGGGGAGCTATACGGCTACGAGATCGCGCAGCGGATTCGGGAGCGGAGTGGCGGGGCGTTCGCCCTGAGCGAGGGATCTCTGTATCCGACGCTCCACGCCTTGGAGGCTGAGGGCGCGCTCCAGGCCGACTGGCGCAACAGCGACAAGGGTCCGAAGCGCCGCTACTACCGGATCACCGGGAGTGGCGGCGCCATGCTCGCCGAACACGAGAAGGCCTGGGTCGAGTTCTCGACCGGGGTGCATGCGCTGGTGCGGCCATGAAGGGCCGACGAAGCACGGCGCTACAGGACGCCCCTGGCGCTTCGTCCGACGCACTGCCCGAGCTCCCGGCCGCAGCCGCGGACTTCCTCGACCAGCTCGACGCGGACCTCCGATTGCCGGCTCGCGACAGCATCGAAATTCAAGAAGAGCTGGCCGCACACCTTGAAGATTCGATCGCATCGCTGATGGCCGAAGGCATGGACGAGGAACGGGCAGCATCGGAGGCCATCGCCCGACTCGGCCGGCCGGAAGCTCTCGCGCGAGACCTCGAGGCCGCTCGCCGGACGACGCGGCGCCTGTTCGCCGGTGCAGCCGGTGGAGTCTTCCAGGCCGGCTTGGGCGCACTTTGGGGCGTCTTGGTAGGTTCTCTGACGCTCCTACTCGTGGCGATGGTGGCTGCGCTCCTGGTGACCACCATCGCTAAGCCACTAGTCGATTTCCTCGCAGCGCGCCTGCCCGCGTTCGACACGGACTCGAACGATCTGGGGCTGAACGCTGTCTTTGGGGCCTCGGTGCTCGTCTCCGCAGCGTGGTTCGGCGCCAGGAGAGCTGTGCGGACCACCTACCAGGTCAGCGGGCGCAACGTGGGGCAGGTTCGGGCCGGCTGGGCCGTCGTCGGCGGGATCGGTCTCCTCGCATGCGTCCTGTTCGTCTACTCCGGCCAGCAGACCTGGCTCGCCGTGGCGGCGGAGCTCGGCATCCCGACCGCGTTCGTCCTCGGGGCTCTCAAGTTTGACTGGAAGAGCCATATCCACCGTCCATTGTGGGCAACCCTCGGCATCGTCGTCCTGTCGGTTGTGCTGCCGGTCGTGCTCCTCATTCCGGTATCGACCGGTGGCGGCAGCGGTGGAGGTCCACTCCCAGAGCCGCTCCAGACCGGCCCGTCTGCCGCAGAGGTCGCGTATGACCGAGTCGCGCCGCTCTGGGGTTCGAACGCCGGCGAAGTGCTCGGCGCCGACTCGGGGACGATCGAGCAGCAGTCGATATTCGACATGCGCTACAGCCATCTGAATGGCCCGGCCCTGAACCAGTTCTCGAACATCCATCTGGAGGTCTGGCACGGCACGAGCCTCCCGAAGGCCGAGGCGGTCTACGACCCCGAGCTCGTCCCCGATCCCTCGTACCGCGCGCCATTCCTGAGCCGGTCGCTTTCACCGACAGCCGATGGGCATCTCCAGATTCACCTTGATCTCTCCAGGGTCCGTGCCAGCGAATGGGTTATCTTCGTCACGGCCACAGGGCCCGACGGCCGGCGCTACCGGCTCAACTACCCGGAAAGCTTCTGGAGCACCTTCCACGGCACCGTCTGGGACTGGCTGACCGCGTCGGACTGAGCTCTGGCGCCGGATCGACCGACTGGCCCAGGCCTGGTGCCGTAGGGCGCGCCCACGCCCAGGCAATTTCGCGATGCGTGCCGGCAGGCGCAAACCCAACTCCTGCACAGTCCTGAGGCGTCCCGCTCGGCTGATCGGCTTCACGGCAAAGCGTTTGGCATGGCTGCGGCGAGCTTCGTCGGTCAGAATCGACGACGCGACGCCATGGCCTCGGCGATTTGAGCTCGCTTCAGAGCGGCCCGACACTCCGAGCAATGCCGTTGGGCTGGCGACCGGCGCTCCACAATCTGGTGGCACAAGTCGCATTCGAGGAGCGCGTGGGCGAGCCATTCGCGGGACCGGGTATGTCGAGGAAGGGTGGCCTGAGTCGACGCTCGAGGCGACAGTACACGTCCGGCTCCCGCCCGCCGGAGCCACTCATTCGGGGTGGGCGTGAACTGCCTGTCCGCGCCGAATTCCGCCGAGGCGAGAATCCCCTTCTAGCTCACCGTGGGGAGCGCGCCACTGTGCTGTTGCGCGGCCCATGGACGTAGCGACATGAGTGGCTTCAGGCGCGGGTTAGTGGTCGAGTTCGAGACCTCGCTCCTTCTGTCGCCAATTCGGCGACTGCGTCCCATCGACGCGGGTGCCAAAGCAACGCTTAGGAGACTTCACGAGCCCCGATCTCCGGCATTGGTCCTGGCGGACGGCTGCTCGCTCGCGTCCGGGAACCACGGCCCTCGATCGGCGCCGAGTGCCTCGCCGGCCGGCGGAATGCCCTTCTGGATCCCCCGATCGTCGCGCCGGGACGCAAGCTCGCGCTCTCGTCGAGCTAGTCTCCGGAGCCGCCGCCAACGGCCGATTGCGCGCGCCGTCTCGGGACGACTGACCGCCATCCGCCCATACACTGCGAGTTCGTAGTCTGCGGCCAGCAACCCCAGCGGCAGGCGCGGAAGCCCGAGGCTACCAGCACGACCGGCGTGGCTCCGAGGCGTCTCGGCTGGCTTCCGCGCCAGGTCGCCCCGGTCGGCAAGGTCGTCGAGCAGGGCTACGTATGCCTCCGCGGCCGATGTCGGACTATGTCGCCGGGTAAGGCGGGGGTGGATTCCCGGCCGGGGAAGATGCCGGTTGAGCCGAGCCAGGAATGGCTCGCGGTGGCGCTCCTCACCCGGCGCCGCAGAGAGCTCCACGGCGAGCGTCGGGACGTTCCGCCCGGTGACGAGCCCGCGGAAACGAATCACCAGCAAGACCACGACGACTCCTAGTCCGACCCAGAGCAGCGTGGTCAGCCACGGCATCGACGAGAGGGAGACAGACCCGCCTCCAAGCTGCTGCTGTGCGGATGCAAGGGGACCAGCCGTGGGGACCGGAGTCGCCGCCGGCAGGTGACCCGGTGAAGATCCGCGACCGTTCAGGAATTGTCCGGGTATCGATGCCAGCCAGGCGAGAACGCGGCCAATACCCGCGAGAAGCGAGCCGATCGCCCCTTCGGCCGGGCGAACGTCCACCGTTGTGGCGGTCGGTGCCGAAGTCCCGACGGCAATCGCGAGCGGTATCGCCAGCGCCGCCATGACGACGACCGCCGCCGCGAGGACGGGCCACGTCCGTCCGCCGTGGGTCACCGAGCCCAGCTTCTCGAGCTCTTGCAGTCGAGCACGACCGACCGACAGCAGACCCGCAGCAACGCAGATAGTCGACCCGACGACGGCGGGAACAACGAAAGCGCTGCCAGATCCGAGGCCCAGCAGCAGCGACGCGGCCAGAACGGGCAATCCAAAAGTGATCGCCCGAGTCGAAGTCTCGCTTTCGTGATCCACGTCCTGGTGGGCCCCGCCTCGCAGGACCGCGATCCCCAGCAACCAGCCCGCGGGTTGCGTAGCGAGCACGTCCCAGGGAAGCTTGGACGCCGTCAGGGCATCGCGGGCCGCAGGATCGGCAAGCCAGCCGGCTACGCCCACGACAAGCGCCAGTGCGCGAACTGCGTCGACGTGCGGGAGCCAGGCGGGGCTCCGCCGGGCGAGAGCAACTCCAGCGGCCGCGGCCACCCAGAACTCCACGAGCGACAGCCGCGCGTTCGAGCCAGGTCCGCCCAGTGCGATGGCCAGATAGACGACACCGACGAGGCTGCCCTCGAGCAGTCCGTCGCATACGACCAGCAGAATGTCAGCTCGCGAGAACCAAGGCATCGCTCGTCCGCCAGTCAGGGTTCAAAGAACCGACCATCGCCGGGAATCCGAGCGCCCGGGCTCGCGAGGCGGCCACAGGACCGTTTGGTCCGAGTCCCACGACCTGGACCGGATAGCCGGATCGGTCGAGTCTCCGCAGCGCCGCCATGTAGGGGGCTGGATCGCGGGCTGTGAGCACCACGATGGTCGTGCCGGCCTGGACTTTCTGCGGCAGTCGAACCAGAAGGTGGTCGAAGGGTGCCGACGGGGCTATGTCGAGGCGTCCGAGCATGTCGGCGACAGAGCCGAGTTGACTACGCCCAGTTCGGGGTGCGACCAGGGCGAACCCGCCGGGCGTCCTGCTTAGCGCCATTGCGGCCAGCCCGCAGGAGGCGCCCTCGATTAGTGAGTGGCGCACGAGGGAAGAGGCGGCGACCATCAGGCTCTCGACCAGCTCCTCGTCGTTCTTCCAGATCGTGCCGGACATGGTCTGGACGTCGAGAACCACGAGCAGACTCTCCAGGCGAGACGGGTCGAAGCGCTTGCTCACCGGCGTGCCTGTCCGGGCCGTTGCCCGCCAGTGGACGCGCCGCATCGGATCGCCCGGCCGGTACGGTCGAACGCCGGCGAACAGCGCGGGATCCTCGAAGAGGCTGTGGCGAGTTCGCAGCGCTCCCGCCGGAGCGTGCTGCTGGCCGACGAGCCGAACCGGCAGCGTGCGCGGGCGGACGATCAGCGTCGAACGATCTTCGTGCTCTTCCGTCGCGAGCCCGTAGCCGAAGGGATCGGCGACGGTGACCCGAACTGGCCCCAGCGCGTACATGCCCCGGCGATCCGCGGCGATGGTGAGGTGCCGGACTACGCGCTCGTACGAGCCGACCGTCCAGCGGCTGCGCAGGATCGCCAGGCCAGGGAGGTCCGTGTGGACCAGGGACTCGTCGCGTACGACGGTGCTTGCAGTCGCAAAGTCGTCGACCGAAAGCCAGGGCAGCGGCAGCGGCTTGTCGTTCCAGACCGCGATGTCGAGCGAAACGTCGTCGCCCCAGAGCGTCCGGTCGCGGCCGATGCTCCGTTCATAGTGGAGGTTCCTCAGCCCGAAACGGCTCCACAGCCTGCTGACCCCCAGGGCCAACAGGCCCAGCAGTCCCACGAGCACGAACGCCGGGGCCGCCACGACAACGCCCAGGAGCACCAGAGCGGAACCGAAGGCTAGCCCCGCTCGGGTAATCGTCATTTGTCTGGCACCGGCACCGGCACGGGAACGGACTCGAGCACCTCCGTCAGGACCCTTTCGACTGTAGCGCCGCGGAGCAGGCGATCCATGTCGAGCAGGAGTCTGTGACCCAGGACCGGGCGCGCGACCGCCAGCACGTCGTCGGGCAGAACGAAGCCGCGGCCGTCGAGCGCCGCCCATGCCTGACTGGCCCGGTACAGCGCCACGGTCGACCGCGGGCTCGCCCCGAGCCGCAGGTCGGCGTGGTCCCGGGTCTTGCGGACAAGATCGACGACATAGCCTTCGACGGCCTCGCTCAGGACGATCCCGCGCACCGCCTGCCTGAGAGCGAGCAGTTCATCGCGCTCGACGATGGGCTTGATCCGGTCGAGAGGATCGTCGACTTCACGGTACCGACGGGCGATCCGGCGCTCGTCGTCCTTGCTCGGGTAGCCCAGGGTTACAAGCACGAGGAACCGGTCGAGCTGCGCCTCCGGCAGCGTAAACGTCCCCTCCAGCTCCACGGGGTTCTGAGTCGCAACGACGAAGAAGGGCGCGGGCAGAGGCCTCGTCTCACCCTCGATGGAAACCTGGCGTTCCTGCATCGCCTCCAGAAGCGCCGATTGGGTCCTCGGCGTGGCCCGGTTGATCTCGTCAACGAGCAGGACGTTGGTAAAGACGGGACCCGGCACGAAGCGCATCCGACCGGCCTCGAGGAGGCTCGAGCCGGTAACGTCGGTCGGGAGCAGGTCTGGCGTCCCCTGGACGCGGTTGAACGACAAACCCAGCGAGCTGGCGAAAGCCCGGGCGAGGAGTGTCTTGCCAACGCCGGGAACGTCCTCGATCAGGGCGTGACCGTCGGCGAGGAGGGCCACGGCAAGCAGGCGCAGGGCCGCCTCTTCACCCACGACCGCGCCGGCGACGGAACCGCGCAAGTCGCGCCAGAAGCGACCCAGGCGAGCCTGGCTGGAGTCGGGATGCGCGTCGATATGAACGTCCTTTGGCTCAGGCTGGCCCGCTGGGCTCATTCGACGCCCCATCCTCTCTTTGTCGCCGCGACGCTGTGCTACTGCGAATCGGATGTCCTTGATACTCGGCTTCGTGACCCGTGACGGCGACGTCGAACATCACACCTTGGATCATGGCACCCAGATAGACGCTGCGTGAAGGAAGAACACGAAGGGCTTCCATTGTCACTTTGGATGCTGGTCGGCTTCCAGGTGTCGATCCGCGAGTACGGCGTCGCGGATCCCACGCGCCGTCGTGGCTCTGCGTCCGCTTCCGCTCGACTCGGCACTGCTCACAGTGTCGTTGGATGGACGACCTGCGCTGGACGATCTGATGGCAGGTGGCGCATTCGAGAAGCGCGATTTCCAGCCATGCCCGCGAGCGGGTGGGGCAGGGAAGCGTGACCTCACGCGAGGCTGCCGGGTGTTTCAGTAGGCGCCCAGGACCGGCCCAGCGGAGCCGCTCCTTCGGGTAGTGCCACGCCGATCTGGCTGGTGGCTCGACGTCCACCGAGCTCTCGATGAGAGGTTGACTGAGATGTTCCTCCCCGTCATGACGGGCCCGGATCGCCGCATCGGACTGTTCGTCGCGGCCAGCACCAGGCGCTTCGCGCGAAGTACTCCACTGACTGGATCCGCCAGCTGGTGACTCACTTCGTTGCCCAGTACGTCACGAGAGCGCTGCCGAACTTGTCCGAAGAGAGGAGTTGGTAACCGGGCTCGGAGATCTGGGGCCCTTCGGCCTGAACAACCCAGAGCCGATCCGAATGAGATCCCTCCGAAGGCGCGCAGCTTTGATCCCGCAAGTAGTACGTCATCGCGTCCTGAGACATGCCGTCATACGTGATCGCAGCCAAGCAATCGGTGGCCACGAGCTGCGCCGCGGACCGATAGTCCTGGCCGTGGGAAGCGGCGTCCCGCAGCGAGATCTGTTGGGGCAGAACCAGGGCCACAAGGAGGCCGGCGATCACAGGAGCTCGCACGCCCCTGGCGGACTCGAGACCTGCCGCCGCGACCAGGGCTATGCCTGGAGCGGCCCCGAGAAGGTAGCGGGCCAGGTACCAGGGCCCGAAGTGGCCGATTGCCCAGAGGAGTATCGGAGTAGCGATGGCCGTCGGCAGACCAATGACGAAGAGCCGACTGCGGCCCGCGCCATAGACGGCGATCAGGCCGATGCAAGCGCTCGCCGCGAGGCTGCCGGTGAGCACGGACAGTCCGGTCCAAAGCCAGTCGAATTGGACTGGCGGTATCCAGGCGATCTGGCCTCGTTGGGCGAACCCGAGTGCCGCGATAGGGGCCACTAATGACAAGGCAAGGGCGGCGGCCACCACGAACGGACGCCACCGTTGCCGCTCCACGAGCACAACGATGGCGAGATGCCCTGCCAGGACAAGCAAGGAGAGGACGTGGAAGTAGCCGACGGCTGCGATCGATGCGCCGTAACCCACCCACCAACGTCTTTCGGTTCGGGTCAATCCTCGCACCAGGAAGAACGTGCACATGGCTACACCAGCCACGACGAAGGCGTAGGGTCGAGCCTCTTGCGCATAGCGGGTGACACCGGGCAGTGCCACCATGACGAAGCCGGCGGCCAGTGCTGCTCTCGTCCCCGCCGCGTCAAACGCAACCTTTGCCGTAGCCCACACCGCCAAAGCCATGGCGAGAGCCGATGGGAGCCTCAGGGATAGCTCCGAGTCGCCGGCGACCCGAATCCAGAGATGCAAGAAGAGGTAGTAAGGAGCCTCGACTGCGTTGGTCTGACCGAGCGTCGTCGAGAGGATGGACCCGAGCGATCGCTCCGCGTAGGCCCATGTATGGCCCTCGTCGATCCACAGCGAAGGCGCCGAAATCCCTGCTAGAAAGACGACAAGGGCCACGGCAGCGCAGAGAGCCGGCAGGCCGGGGCTCGAGACCCGGCTTCTGAGCAAGCGCGCGCCCGCTCTCCACCACTCACCCTGGTCCCCATCCACCGGCCGAGTGTACAAGCTCGAACCTATCGGGTGTCCGGCGGCGCTGCGCTCCCGTCGCCCGCTGGGTGGGCGGTAGCCGGGCAGGCATGGCGCCGGACGCCGCGCTATGCGCGGACGGCCGCCGACCGATGCACGGCGGCGCGACTGGCCACGGCTTAGGCACCCGTTGCCGCCAGCGCCCAGCTATATCAGCCGTTCACAATGGTGGTCATCGCGTGGATCGACGACCCGTCATGCGTAGTGCGCCGAGCGCAGCGGGCTGGCGCCGCCCTTGCTCACGAACACGCGGCTCCGGTAGGGACGCGGGGACCAGATCCCCGCGGAGCGCGTTGGCCTGGGCGCTACTCCTCTCGGCCCGACCAGGCCCGCCAATCGATGTCCCAACTCGGCTTAGGGAGTACTTCGCCGCTTGCGTGCCACCGCCTCGCGACTCGGGCTTCTTGCCGGCCCACCATTCAGATGCCCCCCTGCCAGGATTATCTGGTCGTCGGCCATGAGCATCGAGGCTTCAACCGCGCCGGCGAGTGGTTCGACGGGCGCTCCCTTTCGGCGCGCGCTGCCGGAAAGTGTCCTGGACTTGCGCCGAAGGGCTCCGCCGCGTCGAGAGACCGCCCGACCCCACTCGGATCGCTTGTCACCGCGGCGCGCCTGAATGTGACATTGGTCACGTTTCAGCAGGGTGACCTTTGTCACTTCGCGCTCGCGCCAGAGACACGTATCGTCCCCGGGATTGGACCGGCGTCGACCGCGATCGCGGACAGGTCCTGTGATTTGCGGAGGCGCGCCACGGCGACTCGATCGTCCGTACCACGGCGCTGACCGAGTTCTACCGTCGGCACCGGGCATCCCGCCCGGTTCTGAACATTTAGCGGAGAGAGGTTTGCGCTTCTCCGTCCTGGACGCGGCTGGCGCGGCCGGAATGCGGGTGCGCGATCGACCAGTAGCAGCGGGGTCCCCCGAATGCATAACTCGACGAACCGCCTCATCTACCGGCTCTGGGCTCCCGTCTACGACCGCGTCTTTGATCGGCTCTACCGGGGAGGAAGGCGCCGTGCCCTCGAGTCGCTGCGACTCCGCCCGGGCCAGTGTGTGCTCCTCCCGGGCGTTGGGACCGGACTTGACCTGCGCGAGATTCCAGCCGAGGTAGAGATCATCGGTGTCGACATCAGCCCGGCAATGCTCCGCAGGGCCCGGTCGCGGGCGCGGGCCGGCACCCGGCTCGAACTGATGGACGCCGAGCACCTTGAACTCCCCGACGCGTCGGTCGACGCAGTGCTATGCAACCTCGTGCTGAGCGTGGTGCCCGACGGAGGGGCGGCCATGCGCGAAGCCTGGCGAGTCCTCCGGCCGGGCGGCAGGTTTGCGATTTTCGACAAGTTTCTACCGGACGCGGCTCCGCTAACGTTTCGCGGACGCATTGTTGGCCGCCTCGCGAGCATGGTCGGAACCGACGTGAATCGCCGCTTCGGTGAGGTCGTCGGTGGGATCGCCGGCCTGCGGATCGTCGCCGAGGAACCGATCGCGGTCCATGGTCGCTACAGAACCTTCCTGCTCGAGAAGGCGTCGAGCGAGCTCTCGAGTCAAGCCGACACGGGTTCCACCGCCGTTTCAGACCCGCCGGGTCAAGTCGGAGGCTGATCGCGCCACCAGTCGTCCCCGATAGAAGCCACCGCGAGGATCATCCCTTCTCGGATACCTTCCGGCACCACGGTCACCGACGTGAGTTCGTAGTGCTCCAGAACCGAGGCGATGATCAGGAGCCCGGGCGGGAGGATGGCCACCCGGCGGGGATCCTCACCGCTGCGTTTGGCCAGCTTTCGCGACGGCACGGCGAGCAGTCGCGTGGCCAGCTTGTTCAAAGCCTGCATCGTCAGCAGCTGCGTTCCGCTTTTGCCGCGAGTTCGTTCCAGGCCGGCCAGGTTATGGGCCGATCCGCCTGTCGCCCAGGCCCGAACCGGCTTTCCGGCGGGCGCGGCGGTCAGGGCCGCGCCGACCTGGCGCGCCCGGAGAGCCCAGGACAGTGCGTCGGGCGGATCGCCGCGAAGTGTGGCCCCGAGCATCGCCGCGCCGACGGGCAGCGAGGCCGAGGCGACCTTGCGGCGCCCCTCCGTCATCGTGAGTTCCGTGCTTGCGCCCCCGGAGTCGACGATGAGCTGCATGCCGGCTAGGTCGAGCCGATGGACGATCCCCGTGAAATCGAGGTCGGCCTCGCGGGCGCCCGACAGGATTCGAACCGGCTCGCCGGCATTCCTGCTGAGTCGTTCGACGATCTCGGGTCCATCCTCGGCCCGTCGCATCGCTTCGGTTGCCCCGATCACGACGCGGGAAGCGCGACGCCGTCCTATCGAAATGAACCGGACCAGCGCCTTCTGCAGGTCGGCGGTGGCCGGCTCACCGATCCGCCCTTTGGCCGCCACGCGACCTCCGAGCAGCAGCAACTCGCCCTCTTGCTCGATCCGCCTCACCATGGGGCCGTCGTCCGAGCTCGCGACGGTCCCGATCAGGAGATGAATCGTGTCGCTGCCGATGTCGATTGCGGCGATCCGTTCAGCCTTGCTCATGCCATGACCTCCGCACTGGCGGATGGGGCAGATCCGGCCGCCACGGTCTTCGACGAGGCTGCCGGCGATGATGGCAGCACAGCAACTCGACCGGGTGGGCTTACCAGCGAAGATTCGGGTCCGTCCTGCTCGCCGTCAAGGGGGGTCCCATCGGCCGACCACCCGGACCATCGAGCTTCACCGCCTATCCGATCGGGAAGATCGTCGTCCATACGAGCGTCAGCGACATAAGCGTCAGGGCGATGGTGATGATCCAGCCCACCGCCAGCAGAAACCGGCCGCTCACGAGGGGTCCGAGCAGCCGACGATCGCTCGAGAGCAGCATCACGAAGACGAGAATGACCGGCAGCAGCAGCCCGTTGAGGACCTGCGAGAGGAACATGACCTGGAAGGGCGAGATGCCCGGGATGAGCATGAAAAGGGCCGCGAAACCGATGAAGAAGGCCAGCAGGCCGTAGAAGGCCCGCGCCTCGCGCCAGCTGAAGCCGACTCCCATCTCCCAGCCGAAGGCCTCGCAGGCCGTGTAGGCGGACGACAGCGGTACGACACCGAGCCCCAGCAGCGAGGCGCCCAGCAAGCCGGCCGCAAACAGGGCGCTCGCCAGGGGACCGGCGAACGGTGCGAGTGCCTTGGCCGCGGTCGCAGCGTCGGTGATCCGGGTCTCGCCGTGAGCCCAAAGCGTGGCCGCACAGGCAATCACGATGAACGCCGCGATCAGGTTGGTCAGGAAGGAGCCCAGACCCACGTCCAAGCGCTCGCCGATGAGGTCTTCGGGCCCCAGGCGCTTGTCGGTCACATAGGCCTGGATGAAGCCCTGGCCCCAGGGCGTGATGGTGGTGCCGACGGTTCCCACAACCGCCAGCCAGTACGCGCTGGTCAGGGTTCCGTGAGGGATGACCAGCGAGACGGCCGCCAGACCCCAGTCCGGACCGGATTGGATCGCCGATACCGCATAGGCAGCCGAGATGGCGATCCCCATACCCACGAAGAGATACTGGACCTTGCCGAAGCTGCCCCATGAAATCAGCACCATGACTGCGACCGCCGACACCAGGGAGCTGACCCAAATGGGGACGCCGAACAGCCCCAGCGCGGCGCTGATGCCGGCGAACTCGGCCACGGTGGTTCCGAGGTTGGCCACCAGCATCGCGGCCGCGGCCAGGGTCGCCCAGCGGACGCCGAACCGTTCGCGGATCAAGCCGGTCATGCCCTGGCCCGTGGCGAGGCCGAGCCGGGCGCCGAGTTCCTGGGTGAAGAAGAGCGCGATCTGGCTCGCGAGGATCACCCACAGCAGTTCGTACCCGAACTGGATGCCGGCGAGCGAATAGGTCGTGATCCCGCCGGCGTCGTTGTCGGCGAAGCCGCTCACGAGCCCCGGTCCGAGGACGCTCAGAACGGCAACCAGGCGGACGCGGTTGGCTCGTCGCGGAGAGATATGGAAATGGGGAGCGGTCATTCGTCCCTCGCTTCCATCAGGACGCCCATCGGCTGCATATCGGCGACCCTTTGTCCTCGAACGTGCCCCGGCGGGCACCCGAACTGTCGAGGGTGAGCGCAGCCACAACCGCTGCAATCATCGGCCGACCCGCATTCTCTACCGACGGTGGCCCATTCGCAGCGCGCGGCGGCCGGACCGTGCCCCGCAACGGCCGTTGCGAGCTTTGCCCATGCCCCGCAACTGCGCACCGGGAGGGCTGCCGCCGGCCCAAGATGGACCCATGGGCAAGTTGATCTACTTGATGAACGTCTCGCTCGATGGCTTCGTCGAAACGCCGGATCACTCACTGGACTGGACGCAGGTCGACGAGGAGATGCATTGCTGGTTCACCGACCGGTCCAGGGAGACGGCCGCGTTCCTGTACGGCCGGCGCCTGTACGAGGTCATGAGTGCCTACTGGCCCCACGCCCAGTCGGATCCGCAGTTGCCGGACTTCATGCTGGACTTCGCCCGCGTCTGGCTCGAGACCCCGAAGATCGTCTTCTCGTCGACCCTTCCCGAAGTTGCCTGGAATAGTCGCCTCGTGCGTGGCGACCCGATCTCGGAGCTCGAGCGATTGCGGACCGAGTTCGACGGGGACCTGAGCGTCGGAGGGCCCACGCTCGCGTCGGCTTTCGTCCGAGCCGGGCTCGTGGACGAGTACCAGCTGGTCATCCACCCGGTGCTCCTGGGCGCCGGAACGCCCTTCTTTCCGCCGCTGGATCAACAACTGAGGCTGACGCAGACCGGTTCGAGCCGGTTCGAATCGGGAGCGATGTTCCTGGGCTATCGCGCGCTCTGAACGCACGCGCCGATCTGTGCGAGCGACCGCGCCTCGCGCCGAGACGAGATCGTTTCGATCACCTCTCCTTCAGGAGAACGAAGAGGGCGCCGGCGACCACGAGCACCGCAATTCCCGCGACGAATGCCCAGTTGCCCCACCACATGTCCCTGTTGATCCGGCCGACCAGGATGAGGATTGCGGAGACCACCGCCATCAGGGTCAGATATGGATGGGACTTCACACGATCTGGCACGTTGTTACTCCGATCTGTCGGCCCGATGGGGCCGAGTCCAAGACGTTTCCATCACCTAACCAACGAGGAAGACAAGGGCGGCGACCACGAGCACCGCGAATCCGGCGACCGCAATCCAGTTGCCCCACCACCTGTCCTTGTTGACCCGGCCGAACACGATGAGGATTGCGGAGACGACCGCCAGCAGGGCGGCCAGTGGATGAGTCCCACGAGACATCGCCCGATTCCTCCTTCTATCGGCCCGATGGGCCCGGGTTAGCCACGGAACGCGTCCATGAAGCGCACGCGGGTCCCGATGCGCATGGCCGCATTGGAATAGATACGGCCGGCCAGCCAGGTCAGGCCGCCGATAGATGCCACGATTAGCGCTACCGCCAGACCGATCTGCCACAACGGAACGTCCGTGACCGACATCCGCACCGGCATGAGGATTGGCGCGAACGGCGGCAACACCGAGCAGACCGCGGCCAGTGGGCCGTTCGGATTCGGCAGCGACGCATACATGAGCAAGTACCCGGCGATCTGGAGGACCGAGATCGGCCCGACGGCGCTCTGGACCTCCTCGTGGCGCGACACGAGGGAGGCGACCGCGGCGTAGGCGGTGGCGTAAAAGAGGAAGCCGAGCAGGAACCAGAGGATGTCACCGAGGATCGACGTCACGCTGAGGGCCGGGATCGATGCGACATTGGTCACGTGGACCGCGGCGAGCGCGGCCACTCCCACGATCGAGAGCTGCAGCAGACCGACGAGGCCGATGCCGACGACCTTGCCCGCCAGCAGGCGAATCGGCGGGATCGTGGCGAGCAGGATCTCCATGATCCGCGTCGCCTTCTCCTCTACCACGCCCTGGGCCACCAGGTTGCCGTACTGGCCGAGCGCGATCCACAGGATTATTCCCAGGGCCAGGCTGGCGAGCAGGTTCTGGGTGTCTTTGGGGGAGGTGGGCGCCAGAAGCTGGATCGGGACCAGGGACATGGCCGATTCGATGGCCGCAGGCGAAAGGCCGGCGTCTGAAAGGCGGGCGGCCTCCGCAGCCAGAGACAGGGCGGACTCGACGTTCGATGGGACCGAAGCCTTCGCCACGGCGGTCGGCGCCGTCGAGGAACCGGTCACGAGAACGTCGAGCGTGCCGGCCGTTACCTGCGCCTTCCCGGCGTTGACGTCGGCAATGTCGCTGACCGTCACGGGCACACCCAGGGCCGCCGCCGTCGTCGTGAACGAACGCTCGAGCGCCTGCGATCCGCCACTGAAGCCCACCCGCACCGGGCTGGTCTTGCCGGCGAGCAGCGACGCGGCGACGATCCCGACCACGACGAGAACCGCCATCACGATGGTGCCGCCGACGAAGATCCGCGAGCGCAGCCGCATGCGGATCTCGCGGCGCGCGACGAGGACGACCGCCGGCAGGCCGCGCGTTCCACCCGGACTCGACAAGCCGCGCGTTCATGCCGCCACCTCCTCGATCACGCTCCGGAAGATCTCGCCGAGGGTGGGCTCGACGCGCTCGAACTCCCGCACCGGTCCTGTGCCCAACGCCGCCTGGAGCAGCGCCTGATCGTCGACGCCCGGATCGAGCTCGAACAGCCGCCGCGTGCCGACGGCTTGCACGAGCCGGACACCCGGCACGCCCGCTTCCCAGTCGGCCGGGGCCCCGGGGACATCGACCCAGCGGCGCTCCTGGCCCCCGGCCCGCAGTTCCTCCACAGTGCCGCAGGCCACCAGCTTGCCGTGGTCGACGATCCCGACCCGATCGCACAGCCGCTCGACCAGCTCGAGCTCGTGGCTCGAGAAGATGACGGGGACTCCTGCGTCGGCCCGTTCGCGGAGGACGCTCGCCATCACGTCGACCGCGACCGGATCGAGCCCGGCGAACGGTTCGTCGAGCACGAGGACGTCCGGCCCGAAGACCAGCGCGGCGGCCAGCTGGACGCGCTGCTGGTTGCCGAGGCTGAGCGCCTGGAGATCGTCGTTAGCCCTGTCCTTGAGGCCGAAGCGATCCAGCCAGCGCAGGGCCGAGACTCGAGCCTCCGAGCCGGTCATGCCGTGAAGCTCGCCGAGGTATGCCAGCTGCTCGGCCAGTCGCATCTTCGGGTAGAGCCCGCGCTCCTCGGGCATGTAGCCGATGCGCCGGCGCGCCGCAAGGTCGAGCGGCCTGCCATCCCATCGCACCTCGCCGGCATCGGGAGCGAGGACGCCGAGCACGATCCGCATCGTGGTGGTCTTGCCCGCGCCGTTGCGGCCGACAAACCCGAACACCTCGCCCGCATGGACCTCGAAGCCCAGGTCTTGTACTGCGACGGTCTCCCCATATCTCTTCGAGATCCCGCTGATTTCGAGCCTGCGATCGGTGCTCATCTGTCCTCCGGTGCAATCGCCGCACGTCCGCGTGTGGCCGAAGTGTCCGCGTCCGTTTGCTGGGTGCCGTCGGACTTTGGCGGGCGCGTCGCTTTCGAGCCGGTAAGGCGTCCGGCATCTCGAAGAGCCCGCCGCAGGAGGAACTCCATCTGGGCGTTCAGGCTGCGCAAATCGTCGCCCGCCCACGAGCGCAGGGCCTCCATCGTGGCGGGATCGAGCCGCAGCAAGAACGACTTGCGTTCCATCGTCGTGTCCGGCGGCCGGCTACTGGTACAGAGTGCCCGTGTTCACCACCGGTTGGGTCTCGTGCTCGCTGCAGAGCACGACCAGGAGGTTGCTGACCATCTGCGCCTTGCGCTCTTCGTCGAGGTCCACGATGTGCTTCTCGGAGAGCTGGTCGAGCGCCATCTGGACCATGCTCACGGCGCCCTCGACGATCCTCGTCCGGGCATCGATGACCGCGCTGGCTTGCTGGCGACGAAGCATCGCGTTGGCGATCTCCGGGGCATACGCGAGGTGGCTGATCCGGGTGTCCATCACCTCGATGCCGGCCTTCTGGAGGCGGCCCTGGACCTCGGCTTGCAGCTTCTCGCCGACCTCGTGGGGGTTGCCACGCAGCGACAGCTCATCGCCGTGGGGCTCGTAGGGGTAGGAGGTGGTGAGCGTGCGGATCGCCGCCTCTGTCTGGACCTTCAGGAACTGCGCGTAGTCGTCGACCTCGAACAACGCCTCCGCGGTATCCGCCACGCGCCAGACCACGACCGCGGCGATTTCGATCGGATTGCCGTCGTGGTCGTTCACCTTGAGCTTCTGGCTCTCGAAGTTGCGCACCTTGATCGAGATGCGGGGACGGAGGGTGAAAGGATTGACCCACCAGAAGCCCTGCGACTTGAGGCTGCCGGCGTAGCGACCGAACAGCACGAGAGCCCGAGCCTCGTTCGGATTCACCACCGTCAGCCCTCGCCAGGCGAGGGCAATCAGGACGACGTACACGATGATCCCCAGGCGGAGGTACCCCGGGGCGCTCGACAGCTGGTTCTCGATGTCGGCGACCTTGAACAACATCGCACCGATCGGCACCACGGTGGCCACCAGCAATAAGAACAGCACCGGGAACCCGTTGAGCGCCCGCGCCTTCCGCTCCTGGATCATGTCCGTCTCCTACTATCGCAGTGATATCAGAGAGATACTAGCACTACCGGCAAGAGAGCGATCAGGCGTCGGCCCTGGCGGCCGGTGAGCCGGTGACCTTTGGCCCGCCCATGTCGGGCCGTCCATCCCTCGGTTATGTCAGTCGCGGCTGACACACTTCGCGATGACATGTTGATCATGCCCCTGGAGGTGCCGGATGCCCGCTGATACTTCGACCATTCCCGAGATCCGGCTTGACCTGGCGGCCCCGGACATCGAGGCGCCCGTGGCCGTTGCCACTCTTCTTGCCGATCGAAATCGCGCGACCATCCTCGCGATCCTGCGAGACGGACCGCACTGCGTGTGCGAGCTTGCCGCGGCTCTCGACGAACGCTCCAACAACGTCAGCAACCACCTGGCCCGTCTTCGCGACGCCGGGCTGGTCCGCGCTTCTCGGATTGCCGGCGATACGCGCCGCGTCTACTACGAGCGCGACGAGGCCGCCTGCAACGCGGCTCTCGCGCAGCTCATGACCGTCCTGGAGCCCATTCGATGACGACTCTCAGCCTCGGCGCCGTTCGAGGGCGCGTCCGTCTGCCACTGAAGCTGACGGTCGCCGTCTCGGTCGTCGCCTGGCTCGTCGCCTGGTTCGCGGAGGCGCCTCTCTCGGACTGGCTGACGTTCTCGGTCTTCGGCCTGCAGCGAGGCTCGCACTTCGGTGAGGCGATCGGTTTCTTCCTCCTCGACGTGCCCAAGGTGCTGCTCCTGCTGGTCGGGATCATCACGGTCGTGACACTCATCCGGGGCTTCTTCCCGCCGGAGAAGGTTCGATCCGCGCTTGCCGGCCGCGGCACCGTGGCGGGCTCCGCGGCGGCCGCCTCGTTCGGCATCGTCACCCCGTTCTGCTCCTGCTCCGCGGTGCCGCTCTTCATCGGCTTCGTCGAGGCCGGTATCCCGCTCGGTGTCACCTTCGCCTTCCTGATCAGCTCGCCCATGGTCAACGAAGTCGCGCTGGTCCTGCTCTGGGGCCTGTTCGGACCCGTCATCGCTCTCGTCTACATGGCCGCGGGATTGACCGTCGCGATGATCGGTGGGCTCGTGATCGGCAAGCTGCACATGGAGCGTTTCGTCGAGGACTACGTCTGGGCGCTGCAGGGTAAGGGCGGGACGGCGATCGAAATCCACCTGACCTGGGAAGACCGCATCCACGATGCCTGGGCGTATACCAAGGACCTGGTCAAGCGGATCACGCCATACCTGCTGATCGGCATCAGCATCGGCGCCCTCATCCACGGCTATGCCCCGACCGACCTCGTGGCCGCCATCGGTGGTCGCTCCAACCCGTTTGCCGTGCCGATCGTCGTGCTGATCGCACTGCCGCTCTATTCGAACGCCGCGGGCACCATCCCGATCGTTCAGGCGCTACTCGACAAGGGTATGCCGATGGGGACCACGCTCGCTTTCATGATGGCGATCACTGCCATCAGCCTGCCTGAGTTCATCATCCTGCGCCGCGTCATCAAATGGCCGCTCATCGCGACCTTCGCCACGGTGGTGACGATCGGGGTCCTGTTCGTCGGCTACCTCTTCAACTTCCTGATCGCCTGATCAGGCCGCACCTAAGAAAGGAATTGGTACATGAAGAAGATCGAAGTTCTGGGTTCGGGCTGCCCCAACTGCGTCCGTCTGGCCGCAAACGCCAAAGAGGCGGCAGTCATGGCAGGCGTCGAAATCGAGCTCGTCAAGGTCACGGACTACGGCGCGATCATGGCCTACGGGATCATGAGCACGCCCGGTCTCGTCGTGGACGGCAAGGTCGTGAGCTACGGGCGCGTTCCGTCGGCGAGCGACATCGTGCCCTGGATCAGCGAGTAGCTCCACAACTGCGCCGTATGGTGGGGGAGGTCCCAATGACTATCGAATCGGTCGGTTTCGTCGGCGGCGGCCGCGTCGCCCGCATCATGCTCGAGGGCTGGCAGCGGGCCGGCGTGATGCCGGGCAAGGTCGTCGTCAGTGACCCGAGCGGGGCCACTCTCGCTTTCCTCAAGTCGCGATATCCGTCGATCGAAACCTGCCTCGGCGACAACTGCGCGGCCGCCGGCCAGCAGGTCGTCTTCCTGGGGCTTCACCCGCCGGTCTTCGCCGACTCGGTGCCAGAGCTTGCGGCCGTCCTTCGGCCGGACGCAATCGCGGTTTCACTTGCGCCCAAAGTGACTGTCGCCAGGTTGTCGAGCCTCCTCGGAGGCTTTGAGCGGCTGGCGCGGCTGATCCCGAACGCCCCATCGATCGTGGGCGCCGGCTTCAACCCCGTTGCCTTCGGACCGGGTCTCGATGCATCCGGCCGAGACGCACTTCTCGCGCTTCTCGGACCTCTCGGCCACACGCCGGTCGTCGACGAAGCGAGCCTGGAGGCATACGCCGTAACCTCGGCTATGGGGCCGACCTATCTCTGGTTCCAGCTTTACGAGCTGCGCGAACTGGCGCGCTCATTCGGGCTTTCGGAAGAGGCCTCCGCAGTGGCCGTCGAACAGATGGCAGCCGGGGCCCTGGCGACCATGGCTTCGGAGCTCTCCCAGGCCGAGGTGATGGACCTCGTTCCGGTGCGCCCGCTGGCCGACGCGGAGCCGGCCGTCCTGGAGGCCTACCGAACCAGGTTGACCGCGGTCATGGACCGCATCCGGCCGGCATAACCGGGCGACCCTACTTTCCGGAGGTGTTCATGACCGCCACTCCAGGCCAGGCTCTGTCCGCCATCCCGCTGCTCGGGCGCCTGCGCGGGTTCCACCCCGGCTGGTTCGGGGCGGTCATGGGGACCGCCATCGTCGGCATCGTCGGTTACCAGAATCCGGGCAACCAGGCTGGGCTGAGAGATACCGCGCATTCATTCGGTGTCCTGATCGTGGCCGTTGCCGCGGTCCTCGCCGTGGCGCTGGGCATCCCCTACGTTGTCCGTTGGCTACGCCACCCCGGTGCGGCGATCGCCGACCTGCGCAATCCTGTCGCGGGAGCCCTCTATGGAACGTTCCCGGGCGGCCTGCTTGTGCTGGCCGTCGGCGTTGCGACCGTTGGACCGTCGCTGGGCGCACCTAATGCCGTCACCGCGACAGTCGCCGTTCTCGCGGCGGTTGGCATCGTGCTCGCGTTCACCGTGAGCGTCGTCTTCGCTTACCTGCTGTTTGCCGCTCCGCAGATCGGACCGCAGACTGCGAACGGGGCCTGGTTCATACCGCCGGTAGTCAACATCGTGGCGCCGCTCGCCCTCGCTCCGCTCGTGTCGAAGGTGGCGCCGGCGGACGGCCTGACCCTGGTCGTGGCCGGCTACGCTTTTCTGGGCATGGGGCTGCTGCTGTTCCTCCTGGTCGCCTCGCTGATATACGACAGGCTGGTATTCCATCCGCTGCCGGCTGCACCTCTGGCGCCGTCGCTGTGGATCGGCCTCGGGCCGGTAGGCGTAGGAGTGCTGGGTCTACTGCGTCTCGCCCAGGTCGGCACCCCGATATGGGGTTCGGCCGCGTCCGCCGTCTCCACCATGTCGTCCATCGCGGCCACGATCATGTGGGGCTTCGGGCTGTGGTGGCTGGCGGCCGCGATCCTTCTGCTGGCCGGCTATCTGCGTGCCGGGCGTTTGCCGTACAGCGTTGGCTGGTGGGCCTTCACGTTCCCACTCGGAGCCTACGCGGCGGCGACTTTGGCCCTCGCTCGCGCCTGGCAGTCAGGCGTTCTCGAAGGCTTTGCGGTGGCGCTCTTCGCAGTGCTGGCGACGTTCTGGGTCGTGGTGAGCCTCGGAACGCTCCGGGCGGTCCGGTCGGGTGCGGCCTGGTTGCGCTGACCGCACTGCCCAACCCTGCGCCGCGGCCGGCTCTGTGCGCTCAGTCGAGGATCAGGCGCGTTCGCTGGAAACGCATCATCGCCGCGGCGAACAGAGTGACATCCAGCATCGCCAGGATGGCGGCCAGGCCGGCGCCGACCGCCAGCCAGTCCAGGCCCGCCAGCGTGTCGATGAGCTGGCGGCGCAGATCCGCGGGCAGGGCCGGGATCCCGAGGGCAGGCAGGAGGATCACCGCCACGAGGGCCAGGCTCATGTTCTGGGCGGCCTGCCGGACGGTCGGTGCCCGAAGCGCCACGAGCGAACCACCGCAGGCAACGAGCCCGGCGCCGAGCATCCCGAAAACGCCGAGGATCAGGATGGCCTGAGGCGAGTAGACCAGCACCGCCTGATCAGAGTTGGCCAGGTTCACGGTCAGCAGGCCCACCATCGCGTTGACGACCATGAAGCCCCAGCCGTATGCAATCGCAGCCATTACCTTGCCGAGAAGGATCGCTCGGTCGGACAGGCGGCTGGCCAGCAGCGTTTCGAGAGTGTGGCGCTCGCGCTCGCCGGCTATTCCGTCGGCGATCATGTTGCTCGCGAGCAGGAGCGGGACCCATGCGAACGGCAGGATCGCCGCCGGCTGGCGCACCAGATCGGGGCCGATCTGCAGCGGCAGGACGACGCCGAAGACGACCACGGAGAAGAGGACGCCTCGCAACGAGCGGCGCAGGGTCCCGGACTGGAGGAGCATCTCGCGCAGGTCCTTCCGGGCGATCGTGAACGCGTCGAAGATCATGACTCGGCTCCCATCAGCGTCAGGAAGGCTTCCTCGAGATCCGCGCCGCCCTTCCGGACCTCGTCGATTGCCACGCCCTCACGTATGAGAGTGGCCACCAACGGGGGAGTATCGGCGCCGTCTTTGATGCGCAGCGTCAGCCGGCCGTCGGCCAGCGACGCCGATTCGACCGCGGGATCCGCCGTCATCAGGGCCACCACTCGATCGCTGAGGCCGGCGCCCGTGATCTCCATCCGATCGCGCCGGGCCTGGCTGCGGAGCTCGTCCGGGCGGCCGCTGGCAACCAGACGCCCGCTTCGTATCACGGCGACCTGATCGCACAGCTTCTCGGCTTCGGCGAGGTTGTGCGTTGTCAGAAAGACGGTCACGCCTTCCCGCCTGGCCATGTCGGTGAGGTCGTCTCGCAATGCCGCGGCCGCGATCGGGTCCAGGCCGGCGGTCGGTTCGTCGAGGAATACCAGTGACGGCCGGTGGAGCAGCGTCCTGGCCACGGCGAGTTTCTGCTTCATGCCTCGACTCCACGCCCCGACAATCTCCTCGCGGCGGTCCCACAGGCCCAGACCATCGAGCAGCTCGTGGACTCGCCGCTCCCGTTCGGGCCCCGGCAGATGCCAGACCCGGGCGTAGAAGTCCAGGTTGTCGCGGGCTGTCAGGCGCTCGTAGAGGCCCGAATGTTCGAGTAGAGCGCCGCAGCGTTCACGGACCCCGGCGCCGTCGGTTCGGGTGTCCCGCCCGAGTACCGTGGCCGTGCCCCGGCTGGGTTCGAGCAGGCCGAGCAGAAGGCGAATGGTCGTTGTCTTGCCGGATCCGTTCGGCCCCAGGAACCCGAAGATGGCACCGGCCGGGACTTCGAGCGAAACGCCGTCTACGGCCCGCAACGCCCCGAAGTCGCGACTCAGGTCCTCCGTTCGGATCGCGCAATCAGTCTCGCGCACTGTTCAGTCTCCCATTCTCGGAGCGCGCCGTTGCTTCGGGGAGGTCGACTGCAGTCCGCCGGAGCGCGTCGCGATAGGTCCGGTAGGCGGCGAGCCCGGCGTCGGTCAAGCGGCAGACCGTCCGGGGCACTTTGCCGTGATATGTCTTTTCGATCTCGAGGTAGCCGGCGGCCTCGAGCCGGACGAGATGTGCGCCGAGGTTGCCTTTGGTCAGGCCGGTCTCGCGTACCAGGTAGATGAAATCGGCCTCAGCCACCGTCGCAAGTACGGTCACGATCATGAGTCGGGCTGGCTCGTGGATGAGCCGATCCAGCGCCGCGATCTCCGCGGCGGGACTGCGGCCGGTCTCGCTGTCGGCGGTCAATGGTCGTCCTTCCGTTCGTCCGCCCGGGCGGACTGCCCGAGATACGAACGCAGCGTCCAGGCGCCCGAAAGCAAGGTCGCGATCCCGGTGGCCCCGTAGAGCAGTGCACTGCCGCCGACATCGCCTGCTCCGAGAGCCTCCGCCGCACCACCTGCGATAAGGGCCACGGCCGCGAGAAAGTAGAAGCGCCGCAGGCCGAACCGGTATGCGGGGATGAGCAAGACGGCCGCCAGGGTGAGGCTCTGCAGTGCCAGGACCCGACCCGGGGTTGCGCCCGAGGCGCCAAGGGAGATGGCCGTGCCGCCCACGATCACGAGCACAGCAAGGATCGTCCGGTTGCTCGATGAGTTGCGGCGGTAGGCCACGTAGCCGGTCCGAGGGTAGGTGAGGCGCTCCTTGCTCGCCTTGATCGCGCGACGCACCACCAGCGTTCCGAGGAACAGGAGGAGCGTCAGGATTGCGACCGCGGCGACCCTGACGGGCCCGGTGCTGGCCGAAGCCTCCAGCCCAAACACCAGGCCCAAGGCCCCAAATAGCAATCCCAGCCCCATCTCGACGAACCCGTCCTCGTACCAGTAGCGGCGGGTTCTCCGCTCGATTTCCGTGTCGTTGTTCATGTCTGTGGCCCCAAGCCTTTCCTCGTCCGTGTCTCTTCTGGGCAGACTAGTCTGTACCACAGACCAGCATTTGTCAAGCGGGCCGAACCGGACGTGCGCAGTATCTGCACATCAACTGCCGCGAGCCCGCGAGCCGGCGAGTGAGGACGAGACGTGGCACCACCCAGCAGTGCGGCAAGGAGGCGGCGACTTCGTCGCCACCTGGAAGTCGGGGCGGATCAAGACTGGGTGGACGGGCCTGCACGATGAGGGCAAGCTCAAGCTCAACCTCTGGAGCTTCCGATGCGCCTGGTGCGGCTACATCGAGCCGTACGGGCTGCCGGAGTCGATCGTTCGGCCCTGAACCGTCCGTGGAAACCCGTTGCGCTATCCGGTCGAGCCTCTCTCAATTCTTCCCGCCGCCGCCCGCGGTGTTGAGATGTGCCTGCGACGGCTTACCGGGAGCGTGAAATGAGCAACACCAAGATCGACGCGCGGCTTGAGACGACCACTCACACCCTGGACGCCCCGGGCTGCGTACTGACGTACGACGTCCGGCGCAATCCGTCCGGCGCCGAGCCGCCTCTCCTGATCATCGGCTCGCCGATGGGCGCGAGCGGGTTCCAGACACTGGCCGGTCACTTCACCGATCGCACGGTGGTCACGTACGACCCGCGCGGCGCCGAGCGCAGCAAGCGGACCGATGGAGCCGACCGGACTACGGTCGAGGAGCACGCCGACGACCTGCATCGATTGATCGGCGCGGTGGGCGGCGGACCCGTCGATATCTTCGCGAGCAGTGGTGGCGCCGTGAACGCGCTTGCCCTGGTGGCGCGGCATCCCGCGGACGTGCGAACGCTCGTGGCGCACGAACCGCCGGCCTTCGCCGACCTGCCCGATCGAGAGCAAGTGATCGCGGCATGTGTCGATATGCACGACACGTATCTGCGGAGCGGGTTTGGGCCCGCAATGGCGAAGTTCATCGACCTCGTGAGCCAGCAGGGACCGATTCCGGCCGACTACCTGCAACGACCCGCGCCGAACCCCGCGATGTTCGGGCTTCCGACCGAGGAAGATGGCTCCCGAGACGACCCGCTCGTGGGGCTGAGCATGATCCCGATCGTTCACTTTGAGATCGATTTCGAAGCGATTGGCTCCGCGTCCGCACGCGTCGTCATCGGAGTAGGGGAGGAGTCCTCGAACGCGGTCGCCGGCCGGGCCGGTCTAGCCGTCGCCGAAGGCCTCGGCGTGGAACCCGTCACGTTTCCGGGCGGCCACGATGGGTTCGCCGGCGGCGAGTACGGCAGAGTGGCCGCTCCGGACGCGTTCGCCGCGAAACTGCGCGAGGTCCTTTCCTAGCCCAAGAGGGGGAATCCGCGCCGATCAGCGTTGCTGCTTGGCGACGAGCGGCTTGACCTCCTTGGCGAGGCGTTCGATCGTCTCGCGGTCATAAGGCGCCGGCATCTCGACGAGGGCCGTGGTGAACCCGACCTCGCAGTACTCGAGCAGGCGCTCGGCGATCGTCTCGGGAGTCCCGAAGACCGGCCGCGAAGGCTCGAGGCTCTTCTCGAGAGGCGTGCGGTTCAGCTCCATCCAGCTTGCCCATTCGCGCCGGGCGAAAGCCTCCGAGTCTCGGACCACGAACCAGAGGTTGCTCGTCCGTTCAATCTCGCTCTCGTCGCGGCCCACATCCTCGCAGTGCTGCCGCAGGAACGTGTCGTGCTCGCGGAGCTCCGACGGCAGCCCCTGGCCGTTCCAGATGTCGGCGTATTTTGCGATCGTACGCAGCGTCTTCTTCCGCCCTGTGCCGCCGATCATGATCGGCAGCCGCTTCTGGAGAGGCAGCGGATTGATCGTGGCGCCGGCCATCGTGTAGTGGCCGCCCGGCGGCGAGGTCACGACTTCGCCTGACGTCAGCGCTCGGATGGCTGCGACCGACTCGTCCAGCCAGTCCAGCCTCTGACCGAAGCCGCTGCCGAAATCGATGCCGAACTCTCGATGCTCGAGCTCGAACCAGGCGCCGCCGATGCCCAGGATCGACCGGCCGTCGGAGACGTGATCCAGCGTGGTCGCGATCTTGGCCGTGAGGCCCGGGTTGCGGAAGGTGTTCGCCCCGACCATGAGTCCCACTTTGACGTGCTGCGTGGCCATGGCCCAGGCCGTGATCGTGGTCCAGCCCTCGTGAATCGGCTGGTCTGGATCGCCGAATATCGCCTTGAGGTGGTCCCAGGCCCAGAGGTGCTCGTAACCGAGTTCGTCCACGAGCCTGGCGGCGTCGAGGATCTCCGGCCACGTGCTGGCCTGTGTCCAGAGATTGATGCCGAACTTGAAGTCCTTCATTTCCATCTCCCCATGTCGACGAGGCGGTGGCACCTCGCGGGCGTGCCGGTCGGATATTTCGTTGACCAGTCTATTGGCTGGCTTCTACACGCCAGTCCGGTGAGATGGGGGCTCCCGCCAGCCGAGGCGCACGTCGCACAAAGCCGCCCGCGAATCCCGCCGCGGCCGGGCGCCGTCGCCGCCCCGGCCGGCATCGATCGAGCCCGGCTCAGGGCTGATACAGCTCGGCCGATGCGTATGACGCTGAGCCGTTGTCGCCGCCTGTTATCAGGACCCGACCGTCGGATAGCGCGGTCGCGGCGCACGACTCGCGAGCCGCGTGCATGGCTCCGGTCGCGCTGAAGGCAGCGGGCCCGAGGTCGAAGACTTCGGCCGTCGCAAGCGGCCCGGCGCCACTCCCGCCGCTGCCGCCGGCGACCAGAACGTGGCCGCCGGCCAGCAGAGTGGCAGCCGCAGCGGCGCGCGGCGTGACCAGCGAACCCGTCCGGGCAAAGGCGGCGGAGGAAGGGTCGTACAACTCGGCAGAAGCGATTGCCGTTCCGCCATCGTCGGCCCAGCCGCCGGCGATCAGCACCCGGCCGTCGGCCAGCCGCGCGGCGCTTGCGTCCTCGTGATGCCCGACCATCGATCCGGTCGCCGCGAACCGGCCCGTCATGGGGTCGTACAGCTCGGCGGACGCGGTCTGGCCGGCGGAACCGTCGCCGCCCGCGACCAGGACGTCGCCATCGGCCAGCAACGTCGCCGTGTGGCGCGTGCGAGCGGTCGCCATCGAGCCGGTCGGGCTGAAGGATCGGGTAGCGGGGTCGAACAGCTCGGCGGAGGCGAGCGGCATCCCACCCGCGCCGATGTCGTCGCCGCCGGCGATCAGGACGCGCCCGTCGGCGAGCAGCGTCGCCGTGAAATGCTCGCGCTGGACGGACATCGAGCCGGCCGGCGCGAATCGGCCGCTCCGGGGGTCGTACAGCTCGGCCGATCTCAGGCCCAGGCCGCCCACCACGAGAACCTCGCCGTCGGGCAGTAGCGTGGCCGTGTGCCCCGCGCGAGCCGACGTCATCGAGCCGGTGGGCGTGAAGCGGCCCGATGTCGGGTCGTAGATCTCGGCCGAGGCAAGGAGCCGGGATGAAGCCAGGTCCCGGCCGCCCGCCACCAGGACCCTGCCGTCGGCGAGGAGCGTCGCCGTGTGCTCGGATCGAGGGACGGTCATCGATCCCGTGGCGATGAAGGTGCCGCGAGAGGACGGGGGCCGGGCGAGCCAGACCGCGGCTGCCGCGACCGCGACCACGACCAGTACCAGCAGGAGCCGGAGCGAGGTTGCGGCCCGGATGGCACGACGCCTGCTCTTGACCGCGGACACGTCGATCATGCGGCGAATTCTCGTCTCTCCAGGCTCGAAGCCGCGTCCGAGGCCCGCCGACCGGGATCGTCGGGAACTGCAGACACAACCTCGCTTCCGGTCGCTCCGGGCCATTTGTCGCTTTCCGTCACCCACGGCGGCGGCAGAATGTAGACTGTCGAGCACGATGACCCGGAGCCACTTCGACAGCAGCCTGCTCCTTACCTGAGGCGAGCGCCAATTGGGTGCTCGCCGACAACCTCCTGCGCTGGCGCAGGAGGTTTTTGTTTCCCCGGAAAGACGCACTAGCCCACGGAAGAGACAAGAAGGGATCCAGAGAATGCCTCCCGCGCCGAGCCGCCCGAAGAAGATGCCCGTTCAGAAGTACGTACCCTTCCGCCCGCTTCCGCTCCGGCTGCCCGACCGCGAGTGGCCGAACCGCCAGATTGCCCATGCTCCGGTGTGGTGCTCCGTCGACCTGCGCGACGGCAACCAGGCACTCATCGACCCCATGGATCCCGCCCGCAAGCTGCAGATGTTCGATGCCCTCGTTGCGATGGGCTTCAAGGAGATCGAGGTCGGATTTCCGTCGGCTTCCCAGCCCGACTACGACTTCATCCGCCAGCTCATCGAAGAGGACCTGATTCCCGACGACGTCGAGATCCAGGTCCTCACGCAGTGCCGGCGCGACCTGATCGAGCGGACGTACGAATGCCTCCGGGGTGCGAAGCGGGCGATCGTCCACTTCTACAACTCCACCTCGGTCCTGCAGCGGCGCGTGGTATTCCGCCTCGATCGGCAAGGGGTCAAGAAGATCGCGGTGGATGCCGCCAAGCTCTGCCTCGAGCAGGAGGCTCGCGTCCCGGGCACGCAGACCCGCTACGAGTATTCGCCCGAGAGCTTCACCGGCACCGAGCTCGACTACGCCATCGATATCTGCGCAGCGGTCATGGACGTCATCCAGCCGACACCGGCGCGCCCGATCATCCTCAACCTGCCCAATACGGTCGAGATGTACACGCCGAACATATACGGCGACGTGATCGAGGCTTTCCACCGCAGCATCCCACGGCGGGATTCCGTGGTCCTGTCGCTGCACCCGCACAACGACCGCGGCACCGCGGTTGCCGCCGCGGAATTCGGTCTGATGGCCGGCGCCGATCGCATCGAGGGCACGCTCTTCGGCAACGGCGAGCGGACCGGCAACGTGGACGTCGTCAACATCGCGATGAACATGTTCAGCCAGGGCGTCGACCCGGAGCTCGACATCACCGACATCGATGCCCTGCGCCGCGTGGTGGAGCACTGCAACCGCCTGCCGGTCAGCCCGCGGCATCCGTACGTGGGCGACCTCGTCTACACGTCTTTCTCTGGCTCGCACCAGGACGCGATCAAGAAGGGCATGGAGGCGCTGCCCCCCGACTACGGTGAATGGCAGGTGCCGTATCTGCCGATCGACCCCAAGCATGTCGGACGCAGCTACGAGGCTGTCATCCGCGTCAACAGCCAGTCCGGCAAGGGCGGCGTGGCCTACATCATGAAAACTGAGCACGGCATGGACCTGCCGCGCCGGCTCCAGATCGAGTTCAGCCGCTGCATCAAGATCATCACCGAGGGCAGCGGCACCGAGATCAGCGTCGAAGAGATGTGGGACGCATTCGCCGCGGAGTACTTGCCGTCCTCGCCGCGGGTCCGGCTGGCGGGATATGAGACGTCTTCGAACGACGGCGACGTCACCGTGGCCGCCCGGCTGGCGACCGGCGGCGAGGAGCGCCGGGTCTCCGGAGCTGGGAACGGCCCCATCTCCGCACTTGTCCACGCCCTGCGCCGCGACCTCGGGGTCGAGGTCGAGGTCCTCGATTACGCGGAGCATGCCCTCGGCGCCGGCGAGGAAGCCACCGCCGTGGCTTATGTCGAAGTGCGTTCCGAGGGAGACGTCCGCTGGGGCGTGGGCATGGACCCGAATATCACCACGGCCTCGATGAAGGCGGTCCTCGGAGCGCTCGAGCGTCTCGGTATCGACTTGCTCCCGGAGGGTCAACCGGTAGCCTCGGTCGAGTAGGAGCGAGTCAAGACAGGGTTTACATCCTCATCGGGCCGGACCGCAATCGCTAATTTCCGCCCGGGGGGAGCGTTGCCCCCAGGCATACGCACGAGGTTCGGATGGACCCTACGGATCTGGCGCCGGCACGTTCGAGTGTCGAGTTGGGCCGGACGCGCCACGCCGGGTCGGTCATCGCGCAGGGCGCTCTCGACTCCTGGGATTTGTCGAGGCGGCCCGAGAGCGAGCTCGGCAGGCAATCGGAGGCCCGGTACGACGCCCTGCTGGAAGCCGCCCCCGACGCGATGGTGGTGGTGAACCAGGCCGGCGACATTGTCCTGCTGAACCTCCAGGCGGAGAAGCAGTTCGGCTACCAGCGCGACGAACTCATCGGTCAGCAGGTCACGAACATCATCCCCGAAGGCTTCGCGGAGCGCCTCATCGCCGACGATCGGCGCTCGGCCGCGGAGGCCCTGGCGCAGCAGATCGGGACCGGAATCGAGCTTGTCGGGCGACGCAAAGACGGCAGCGAATTCCCGATCGAAATCATGCTGAGCCCGCTGGAAAGTGCCCAGGGCATCTTCGTCAGGGCGGCCATCCGCAACATCAGCGTGCGGAAGGCGGCTGAGGTTGCACTCAACGAGCAGGCCCGTCTACTCGATCTTGCACACGACGCCATCCTCGCCACGGACCTCCACGGCCGGATTACCTACTGGAGCAAGGGCGCCGAAGCGACCTATGGCTGGACGGCCGAAGAGGTGATGGGCCAGGCCGCGCACGAACTGCTCCGGACGGTGTTCCCGGAAACGCTGGCTGCCGCAGCGGCGACCCTGGAGGCAGGCGACGATTGGGAGGGCGAGCTTCGCCACACGACGCGCTACGGCCGGATGCTGGTCGTCCACAGTCGCCGATCGGTGGAGAGGGGCGTGGATGGCTGTGTTCGCGCGATTCTGCAGATCGACCGAAATATCAGCGCTCACAAGGCCCTGGACGAGCGGCTGGCGCAATCGGAGGCCCGCTACCGCGCCCTGCTGGAAGCCGCCCCCGACGCGATGGTGGTGGTGAACCAGGCCGGCGACATTGTCCTGCTGAACCTCCAGGCGGAGAAGCAGTTCGGCTACCAGCGCGACGAACTCATCGGTCAGCAGGTCACGAACATCATCCCCGAAGGCTTCGCGGAGCGCCTCATCGCCGACGATCGGCGCTCGGCCGCGGAGGCCCTGGCGCAGCAGATCGGGACCGGAATCGAGCTTGTCGGGCGACGCAAAGACGGCAGCGAATTCCCGATCGAAATCATGCTGAGCCCGCTGGAAAGTGCCCAGGGCATCTTCGTCAGGGCGGCCATCCGCAACATCAGCGTCCGCAAGGAAGCCGAGGGACAGCTGCTCCAATCCCAGAAGCTCGAGTCAATCGGGAGATTGGCCGGTTGGATCGCCCACGACTTCAACAACATGCTCTTCGTGATCCACGGCTACGCCGAGCTCCTCACGGACGATCTTGCCCCGCGGAATAGACCGCTGAGAGATCCGGACGGAGCGCTGGAGAACGTCAACGCCATTAGCCGCGCAGCCGAACGGGCGACTTTGTTGACCGCGCAACGACGACGCAGCTCCTCTCCAGGGCGGGCTACAAGGTGATCGCAGCCGCGGGAAGCGCCGGGGCGATGGCGCTTCTGGAGGATGCCGAGGAGCCGATCGAAGTGCTGATCACCGACGTCATCATGCCGGGCGTGTCGGGTATCGAGCTGGCGGAATGGACCATGAACCGGTACCCGCGGGTCGGGGTCGTCCTGTTGTCGGGATACACGGCCGGGACCCTCGACCTCAAACGGGTTACCGCCAGAGGCGCGACGTTCGTCTCCAAGCCCGTCACCTCGTCTCGACTCACCGTCGCGGTCCGACAGGCCTGCGCCGCGGCGGCCACCACGGAACCTCGAATCAATGACTAGCGCCGCGACCGTTCTCGCCCCCGACTCGCCGGCCACGGCTACCGATCCTGAGGCTCGGATCCTCGTCGTCGACGACGACGACGGCGTACGCACCGTGGTGGCGAGGCGCCTTCGACGGGCAGGTTTCGGCGTCCTTGAGGTCGCCAGCGGTGAAGCTGCGCTCGGCCTTATCGAGGCTGAGGAGGTAAGCCTGGTCGTACTCGACGTAGGCCTGCCGGGCATCTCCGGAACCGACGTGGTCCTGGCGCTGCGCGCGCGACCCCAGACGGCGACGCTGCCGATCATCCTCTTGACCGGAAACGGGGTCGAGTACAACCTCGTCACCGGCCTCGGCGCGGGCGCCAACGACTACCTTGCAAAGCCGGTGCGGCTGGACGAACTCGTCGCACGTGTCCGGGCACATCTCCGGAGCGATGCGGTCTGGTCCAGCGTTGTCGAGGCCGAAGTCCATCGTCGATCGGCGGTCGTCGAGGCGCTCGGCCATCTCACTCTGGCGTCGACGCCCGAAAAGGCCGCGGAAGCGGTGGTAGCCGAACTCGGGCGCAGAGCGGCGTGCGACTTCATATCTGTGACGCAACTCGTGCGAGCGGACCAGCCGAACGGCGCTCGGTTGCGGGAGCTGGCAACCTACAATCGAGGTTCTGGTGTGTCTCGCGGTGGGGCGCTAATGAGCCACGGCCTTTCGCGAGAGTACGCGGCCCGCGCGCGCCTGGGTCCCTGGGCCGAAGAGGGCGAGCTGCTCCGGGCGGGCGCCCACTCGGCCGCCTTCGTCGCGGCCGACATCGCCTTCGGTGCGGGAGCGCCGATCTATGCAGGCGACGAACTCGTCGGCGTGCTCTGGCTCGGAATGAGTCGGACGGCGCAACGACCGTTGCCCGCTCGGAAGTCGAGTCTGCTGGCCGCGGCGATCGATTACTCGAGCATCTTGAGCGCGGTTGTAGGGCCGGCCCTGGCCGATCGGCGTGACCTCGCGGCCACCCAGTCCCGCCTCAAGCGCTCGCTGGCCGCGGGAGAATTTCACGCAGTCTTCCAGCCGATCGTCGACCTTGCCTCGCTCGAAACGGTCGGATACGAAGCCCTCACCCGATTCGACGATCACATCCGGCCGGATCTGCGTTTCACTGAAGCCGCTTCCGTGGGCCTCGGCCATGAATACGAGCTGGCGGCGATGGCGGCGGCCCTTTCGGTGGCACCCGATCTGCCACCGGAAGCGTTTGTGACACTCAACATGTCGCCCGGACTGGTTCTCGAAAACGGCCGCCGACTCGCAAAGATGATCCGGGGCACGGCTCGGCGGCTCGTCCTGGAGCTGACCGAACATGTCGCGATCGAGGATTATGTCGCGCTGCGAAAAGCGATCAAGGCGCTTGGGCCGGTCGAGATTGCGGTCGACGACGCAGGTGCCGGCTATGCGAGCCTGCGCCACATCCTCGAGTTGAGGCCGGCGTTCGCAAAGCTCGACATCAGCCTGGTCCGTGGCATCGATGCCGACGAATTGCGCCAGGCACTGGTGGCCGGCCTCACTTACTTCGCGCTCCAGAGCGGCTGCCAGCTCATCGCCGAGGGTGTGGAATCGGAGGAAGAGGCGAGACTGCTTCGACGTCTCGGAGTCGATTTCGCCCAGGGCTACCTCTTCGGTCGCCCGGAGACGATCTCCGCGCTGGAGCACGAGCGGGTTGGCCGTGTCGCACCTGGTCCGCAGCCCGGCGGAGAGCGAAAGGCACGAGGACCGTTCGAGTCGCGGCTTCGGGGATTCGCCTCACGCGGCCGACCATGAAGGGTCCGCCAGTCGGCCGTCGCTGCGGTGTTCGCATACCTCGGACCGCGTCTTCGGGCGCAGCGGCAGAACAGAAGAGGGCAATAGTGCCTGCCTCCGCGGGGGCACTCGGCCCTCCGAATGGCTGATCGCCTCGGTTAGGGTTGGGCAATGACCGTGGCTCAGGGCGTCCGATCCGTGGCCGTGGCGCTGCACGCGCCCTCGCTGGGCCGCTGGCTTCGCGTCGTTGGCCCGGCCTGGGTCGTGATGCTGGCCGACGTCGATGCGCCCAGCGTCATCACCGCCGGAAAAGCGGGAACCCAATCCGGCTACGCGCTGCTGCTGCCCCTCTTCGCCCTCGTTCCCATCCTCTACCTGGTCCAGGAGATGACCTCGCGTCTCGCGCTCGTGACCGGGATGGGCCACGCCGAGCTGATCCGCGTGCGCTACGGAGCCTTATGGGCCGGCGTCGCGGTGACTGGAATGGCCGTCATCAACTTCGTGGCCTACGTCGCCGAGTTCGCGGGCATCGCCCTCGGCGCCGCGATCATCGGGATCCCCGCGCCGCTCGCCATCGTCGGCGCGCTCGCAATTCACGCTTCGATGGTGCTGACGCGCAGCTACGCCTGGTTCGAGCGGATGGCCCTTGGGCTATCGCTGGCGCTTTTCAGTTTCGTCGTGCTGGCGTTGGCGGGTCATCCCGACCCCGCCCGGGTCGCGGCCGGCCTAAACCCACTGTCGGCGCATCCGCAGGGGTATTTCTCATTGGCCGTAGCCATGGTCGGCGCCTCGATCATGCCCTGGATGATCTTTTACCAGCAGTCGGCGAGCGTAGACAAGAAGCTCACTCGCGACGATCTGCGGGGTTCCCGAGTCGAAACGCTGCTGGGTGCCTTTGCGAGTCAGGCCCTGATGGCCGCGATCGTCATCGCCGCGGCCGTCGCGATGGAAGGTGCGGCGTCGACCAGGGCCATCCCCGCGAATATGGCCGACCTGCCCGAGGGCCTGGCTCGACTGGCAAACGGTGGGGCGGGCTGGCTGATCGCCATCGGATTGATTGGCTCCGGGCTGCTCGCGCTGGTGGTCGTGTCCCTGTCGGCGGCCTGGGGAATCGGCGAGCTGCTCGGTTGGCCGCGCAGCCTGAACCTCAAGCCCAGCGAGGCGCGCCGCTTCTACGCCGTCTACCTGGCCGAAGTACTGCCGGCCGCGGTCGTGGTTCTCGTTTCCGCCGATCTGGTCCGGCTGGCCGTCGGCGCGATGGTATTCAACGTCATCGTGCTCGCCCTGCCGCTCGGCTTCCTGGTCCGGCTCACAGGCGATCGGGAACTCCTCGGCGATCTCGCGAACTCCCGAGTTCGCACCGCCATGCTGTCGCTCATGACCGTCGGGCTGCTCGCCTGCGGCGTGGTCGGCATGGTGGAGTTCCTCTACTAGACCGGGCCGGCCGGCAGCGCAGGAGAAGGCGTCGTCTCCCGGCCTGCGGTCCCGCCTGGTTCCGGGCTCATGCCACGCGCCGTCCGCGATACGATCTGCCTCGAGATGACGGAACTTCCGGATGTCCTCGATACCCTGGACCAGCCAATCGCCGCTGCCGCCGTGGGGGCCGCGCTCGAGCTGGGTCTCTTCTGGCTTCTCGAAAGAGAATCGCGCGACGCCGCAGAAGTCGGCCGGGCAATGGGGATCCCGGTCGGACGCTGTCGAACGTGGCTGAAGCTTCTCGAGAGCGCCGGTCTGGTCGAAGAGCATGCCGGGTTGTACGCACCCACGGCCGCGGCGCGGACCGGCATCCTGGCGCGGTACTCCCCCGAGACATGGCGCCTCCTCGCCCAGGAGGCTCGCGAGCGGCTCGATGCGGTTCGGGACCTGCCGCGGAAGCTCAAGGCGCGGCACGAGTCCAGTCCCGACGGCAAGCCGGCCTACGTGCTGCGGATGGCCGAGGATCCCGAGCGAGCCCGCCGGTTCACCCGGATGCTCTTCGAGCTGCACGCGCCCATGGCCGCCCAGCTCGCCGCACGCCTCGACCTGACCGGCGTCCGGCGGCTGCTGGACCTCGGCGGGGGATCCGGAGTGGTGGCGGTCGCCCTGGCCAAGCGCTGGCCGGAGCTGTCGGTCACGATCCTCGACATCCCCAACGTGTGCGAGGCGGGTCTCGAGATCGTCGAGGTGGAGGCGAGCTCGGTTGCGGACCGGATCGAGTTCCTGCCGGCGGACTTTATCGTCGACGAGCTCCCGAGCGGCTTCGACGCCGCGCTGGAATGCGACGTGAGCATCTACACCGAGCCTCTCTTTCGCCGCGTTCGGAGTGCTCTTGCCCCGGCCGGGCGTTTCATCGTCGCCGACGAATTCCAGCCGGTCGGGGGTTCACGGGACCCGGCCCTCGTCGGTTGGACGCTGGTGCGGACTCTGGCCGATCCGAGCTGGTGCGCGCCCACGATCGACGGCACCTGCGAGCTGCTCGTCCGGTCCGGCTTTGAGCCCGCGACGACGATCTACCTCGGTGCCCGTCCCGGCGCCGGCGGCCGAACCTCCGAGCAGATGGCGTTGCAGGCCGCGGTTCGAGCCGACTGACTGCCCGGCCGGAAGGCCCGCCGACGCACCAGATGCGCCCGCGAAGCGACGGTCCGCACGGCCCTTGCGTCTCGGGCCGCGCCCGGCGACACTACCCACAGCTAGACGACCGCTGGACCTGAGGCGGGAACCGGCTCGTCAGCCCGAGAGTCGCTGCCGGGGCGTTCCCAACGGCGCGACCGTGAAGGGCCGGAGACACCAATGGATCGCACGCGAATTGTGATCATGGGGGCCGCAGGTCGCGACTTCCACGACTTCAACGTCGTCTACCGGAACGACCCGAGCGTCGAGGTCGTGGCTTTTACCGCGGCCACCCAGATCCCGGGTATCGCCGGCCGGCGCTACCCGACGGAGCTCGCCGGCGCGCTCTATCCCGAAGGTATCCCGATCGTGGCCGAGGCCGAACTGGAGCGCCAGCTTGCGGAGCAGTCGATCGATCTCGTCGTCTTCGCCTACAGCGACGTGACCCACGAGCACGTCATGCACATGGCCAGCCGCGTTCTGGCCAGCGGAGCCGACTTCGAGCTGCTCGGCCCGGCGCGCACCATGCTCCCGAGCACGCGGCCGGTCGTGGCCACCGGGGCAACGCGCACCGGTGCCGGCAAGAGCCAGACCACGCGCTACCTCGCCGAGCTGCTCGAGCGCGAAGGCCTGCGGGTCGTGGTCTGTCGTCACCCCATGCCCTACGGAGACCTGGTCGCGCAAAGGGTTCAGCGCTACGCGACCCTGGCCGACCTCGACCGCTACGAGACCACCATAGAGGAGCGCGAAGAGTACGAGCCGCATCTCGATGCGGGCCGCGTCCTCTATGCCGGCGTCGACTACGAAGAGATCCTGCGGGCCGCGGAGTCGGAGGCGGACGTCGTCATCTGGGACGGCGGCAACAACGACTTTCCGTTCTTCCTGCCCGACCTGTTCGTGGTCGTGGCGGATCCGCTGCGGGCGGGCCACGAGCTGCACTACCACCCCGGCGAGACCAACATCCGCATGGCCGACGTGGTGGTCATCAACAAAGTCGATTCCGCGACCCCCGGCCAGATCGCCGAAGTCCGAGCCGATGTCGCGGCGGCGAACCCGAACGCCCCGGTCGTCCTGGCTCGCTCTTCGCTGACCCTGGTCGGCGGCGACATCGCCGGCAAGACCGTCGCGGTTGTCGAGGACGGTCCCACGCTCACGCACGGCGGCATGACGTTCGGTGCGGGCGTCGTTGCCGCCCGGCGGTTCGGTGCCGCCGGGTTGGCCGACCCGCGGCCGTACGCCGTCGGTCAGCTCGCCGACACGCTGGCTCGCTACCCGGACCTGGAACGGCTGGTACCGGCGATGGGCTACGGGGCGGTCCAGATGCGCGAGCTCGAGGACACCCTCAACGCCATGCCGGCCGACGTCGTGTTGTCGGCTACCCCGATCGACCTGACCCGGGTGCTGCATCTCGACAAGCCCGTCGTGAGGGTCCGCTACGAGTTGGACGAACTGGCCCCGGAGACGAGCCCCTCGGACAACCTTCCGCATCCGAGTCTCGCCGACCTGCTGGCTCCGATCGTCGAGCGAGCGCGTGCCGCCTCGTCGACGGCGCCGCGCCGCTACGGAGAATCTGATGGCTCGCCACCTGTTGACTTTGGATTCGCTCGGCGCGGACGGGATCCGCAACACTCTCGAGCTCGCGACGCACATCAAGGCTCGGCGCGGCACCACCATGCGAGCGCTCGAGGGCGGGCGCGTGGGAATGATCTTCGACAAGCCATCGACTCGAACGCGGGTCAGCTTCGAGGCCGCGATCTGGGGCCTGGGCATGCTCCCGATCGCTCTGCGCTCCGACGAGCTGCAGATCGGCCGTGGCGAGACGATCGCCGATACCGCCCGTGTCCTATCGCGCTATCTTTCCGCCCTGGTGATCCGGACCTTTGAACAGTCCAAGGTCGAGGAGCTCGCGCGCAACTCCACTATCCCGGTCATCAACGCCCTCACAGACGACCATCATCCGTGCCAGGCGCTGGGCGACGTCATGACGCTCCAGGAAGAGTTCGGCGAGCTCCGCGGGCTCCGAGTCGCTTTCGTCGGCGACGGCAACAACGTCTGCCACTCGCTCATCCAGGCCGCGGGCTACATGGGTTTCACCCTGGCCATCGCCGCGCCCGAAGGTTTCCAGCCCAAGCCCGAGATCGTGGCCGCTGCGCGTGAGAACTGCGTCGCGAGCGGCGGTGCAATCGAGTTAGGACACGAGCCTGCGGCCGCCGTTCGTGGCGCCGACGCCGTCTACACGGACGTCTGGGCCAGCATGGGACAGGAAGCCGAACGGCAGGAGCGAGCCCACATCTTCGCCGGTTATCGCGTGGATTCGGCGCTCATGTCGCAGGCGGCACCGCGGGCCATCTTCATGCACTGCCTGCCGGCGCATCGCGGCGACGAGGTCACCGACGAGGTCATGGACGGCCCGCAGTCGCGCGTCTTCGACGAGGCGGAGAATCGCTGGCACACCCAGCAGGCGCTGCTCTATCTGCTGATCACAGGCGAGGAGCGCTGGGAGCGCCTTTCGTGACCCGGCTGGCCGTCGCACTCGGCGGCAATGCCCTCATCAGGCGCGGAGAGCCCGGCTCGACAGAGGTCCAGCGGCGCAATCTCGTGGCGGCGGCCCGCGGCCTCGTCACGCTCGCGGAAGGCAGCCGCGCCGAGATCGTGATCACCCACGGCAACGGGCCGCAGGTGGGTTTCCTCGCGATCGGAGCCGAGATGGCCGCCTCTGTCGTACCGGCGCCGCCGCTCGACGTTCTGGGCGCCGAGACTCAGGGCCAGATCGGCTACCTGCTTGCCCAGGCGCTCAACGACGCGTTCCTCGAAGTCGGTCGCCGGCGCGAGATCGCGGTCTTCGTGACCCGCACGGTCGTGGCGGCCGACGACCCTGCCTTTGACGACCCCACAAAGCCGGTGGGGCCGATCTACGACGAGGCCACGGCGCTCGCCCTGGCCGCGTCTCGGGGCTGGGACGTGGCGCCCGACGGCTCGAACTGGCGGCGGGTGGTGGCGTCGCCGCGGCCGCTGCGCATCGTTGAGGCGGCCGCGATCCGGCGGTTGGTCGACGCCGGGGTGCTGGTCGTTGCGTCCGGAGGTGGCGGAATCCCCGTTGCGGAGCTGCCGGACGGACGATACGAAGGCCGGGAGGCCGTCATCGACAAGGATCTCGCGGCGGTGGTCCTGGCGCGCTCCGTCGAAGCGGACGGCTTGCTGCTGCTCAGCGACGTGGACGCCGTCTACCGGCGCTGGGGGACTCCGCGCCAGGAACCGATCCTCAGGCTGAGCGTCGATGAGGCGATGGAGGGGCTCACCGCCGGCGCCTGGCCGTCCGGCTCGATGGCCCCGAAGGTTCGGGCCTGCGCCGAATTCGTGCGCGGCGGCGGCCAATTCGCGGCCATCGGCGCGCTCGAGGATGCCGTGGCCATCGTCAAGGGCAGTGCCGGCACCTGGTTCGGCACCCAGGGCGTCGGACTGCCCAGGAGAGCCGCCTAGCATCGCACCGGGTCGCCGCCGGCCCCATCCGGTGCCGGGCGCTACTCGTCGATGTCGGCCCGGCGCAGGACCACGAACCACAGGCACAGTAGCGCGCACATCCAGACCGCCACGATCGCCAGGCCGACCCCGGGTGGGATCGCCACCCAGCCCTGCGAACTGACCGGGTTGCCTTCCGCGGAACTGAGGCCGGCCGCGACCTGGGCGTCCTGGACCAGCCCCGCCAGCCTGATCGTCAACCCAAGCTGCGGCAGGTACCGCAGATCGCCGGTCACGCGGGACATGACGAACGCGGCCGCGATCCCTTCGACGACCGCGTAGATCCCGGCCACAAGGATGCCCGACGCCGCCGAGCGGAATTTGAGCGTTGCAAGCCCGACAAGAGCCATGCCGGCAAGCGCAACGCACAGCAGAGACCCGACGACTATCAGCGCCCCGCCGATCGTTACCGGCGCGGCGGGTACGAACTGCATCATGCCCAGGACCGACGAGGGGACTTGGGTCAGCGCGGACGGATCCCCCGGATCTACTCGGATGATCGCGGGCGCGATCGCCCCCAGCGCCGTCACCGCAACGACAACAACGACCACGAGACCGACGATCCAGCCGAGACGAGCGGCGAGATAGCGCAGCCGCCCGGGCTGGAACAGGGCCACGTTCCGGATCGTGCCCCAGGTGAACTCGTTACCCAGCAGCGAGGCGGCTAGGAAAGCGGCGCCGATCAGAAGCCACAGTGTCGTGCCGCCCACCATCGTGGCGATGCTCCGCGGGAACTGGTACGGCAGCGCGGCGTAGGCATGCATCGCCGCATTCTGTGCGGCGAACTGCTGCTGGAACTCAGGGGGAGCGTCTCCCCCCGTTATGACCTGGTAGTTGCCGGCGGACATGGCGCCAGTGAAGTACTGGAACAGGCCCAGTGCGGGGATGCCCAGAACGATGATCCAGACATCCCAACGGCGCCGGATTCGAAGCCAGTCGGCGCGCAGCAGGTGGCCCATCAGACCCCATCCGTCAGCTGCAGGAAGACCGACTCCAGCGACGCCCGCCGCACTACCAGCTCAGCCGGGTACAGGCCCTGACCGGCCAGCAGCCGGCACACGGCGCTGGATCCCATGTGGCTGCCGTCGACCAGCACCGTGGTTTCACCCTGCTCCGCCGGCTCCGGTGCGAGCCCGGCTTCCGCGAGCACCCGGACCGCGCCCGCCGCCTCTTCCTCGGTGTCGAAGGTGATTGCCAATCGCTGCCCGCGCTCGAGGAGCTCTCGGGTCAGGCCCTCCGCAACCAGGCGCCCACGCTGCAGGACGGCCACTCGGTCGCACAGCTGCTCGACTTCGGTCAGAACGTGCGTAGACAGGAAGACCGTGCGGCCGCTTCGGGCCAGCTCTCCGATCAGACCGCGGACCTCCACCACGCCGCCGGGATCGAGCCCGTTCGTCGGTTCGTCCAGGATGACGAGCGTTGGGTCTCGCAAGAGCGCGAGCGCCATGGCGAGCCGCTGCTTCATTCCGGTCGAGAAGCCGCCGACCTTGCGCCGGGCGACGCCGGAAAGGCCCACGACCCCGAGCGCCCGGTCCGCGGCCGCCGAACCTCCGGCAGACGACATTGCCGCCAGGGTGGCGAACAAGCGGAGATTCTCGTGGGCAGAGAGATACGGATAGAAGGCCGGGCGTTCGACGATCGTGCCGACCTGGGCCAGGCATGAGGCGTCATGCGGCGAGCCGCCGAGCAGGCTGATCGATCCGCGATCCGGACGCAATAGGCCGACCAGGAGCCGGATGGTCGTGGTCTTGCCCGAGCCATTCGGTCCCAGAAAGCCGTAAACGGAACCACGCGGGACGTACAGGTCGACGCCGTCGACGGCCGGCACGCTTCCGAAATGCCGGACCAGTCCTCGGGCCTCGATGGCGGCGTTCATGCCCCTCCTCCGTGAACTCGCGGATCGCGTCCGAGTCTACCCGATGGCGATAGGCGCCGGCACGTGTCCGCTGCCCGGGCCGTGAACAAAGCCGGGGCCGATCTCGTCTGGATCGGCGGGCACACGCTCGAGCCGGCGGGCATAAGCGGGGTCAACTCCTCACCGGTCATGGTCGATCGAGTCCTGTATTTCGGCGGCCTCGACGGCGTCATCTACGCACTGGACGTGTAACCACATCGACGCGCCGGATCGGCTCGTCGGGCAAGGAGACTCATGGCAATTCCCATGTCTAGCAGGTTCAGGAGGGCCGCGCCGCTGTTCGGCATCGTCGCCGTCGCGGTTATCGCGGCCGCCTGCTCCGCCGAGCCCGCCGGCTCGAGTACGGCCCGGCCATCGAGCTCCGCCTCGGCATCGGCGCCCGTGGCCTCGCCCGTGGCATCGGCCACTGCGGATGCCCGTTTCGCGTTCGACCGGACCCGGCCGTTCGGCGTCGTCGAGAACTCTGTCGCAGACAATTCGGGCGTGAGTGTTCGGGACATCAGATATGCCGGCGCGGCCGGCGAGCCGGTCGAGGCGTATCTGGTGTTCCCTGCCGGCGACGGCCCGTTCGGCGGCGTTTTCTTCCAGCACAGCTCCGGGGCCAGCCGTGACGAATTCCTGCCCGAAGCCAAGATCCTGGCCGGCCGAGGCGTCGCTTCCGTGCTGATCACGAGCCCGAGCGTCGACGGTATGGCGGGCTGGACGCCCGAGGCGATCGTGGGCCAGGTCCGGGAGATGAGCCGGGCGCTCGATCTGCTCGCAGCTCAGCCCAGGATCGACCCGAACCGCCTTGGCTTCGTCGGCTACAGCCTCGGGGCCGTCCAGGGGTCCGTGTTCGCGGGCGCCGAAGGCAAGCGGCTGCAGGCCTCGGTCCTGATGGCCTTCTTCCCCCGATACGGCGTCATGGGCGGCCCGGGGCTCGAGGACTTCGATCCGATCCTCTGGGTCCACCGCTCGGCCGCCGCGCACGTCCTGATGCAGCTGGCCACCGCCGACGCCTACTACTCGCGGGCCGACTGGGCCGACCTGGATCCCGTGTCGATGCCGAACCTGCAGCTCACCTGGTACGACGCGGACCACGCCCTCGACTCGCAAGCGCAGCAGGACCGCCTCGACTTCCTGGTCAATTCGCTCGGAGCGCCGAATCAATAGCCTCGCGGCGGCTCCTGGGCCAGGAACCGGATGAAGTGGAAGCCGGATGCCGTGGCCATCGTCAAGGAGAGCGCGGGGACCTGATTCGGTACGCAGGCTGTCGGGCCGCCGCGATGAGCCGCCTGAGCGGTCTGACGACGTCATGAGCGGTCGATCAAGTCCCTCCGGCACCTTGACCCACGGTCTCGTGGCGGCCACACTCAAGAGACTCGGTGAGCCAGTTGCGGCAGCCGGCAGGGGGATGACGAGATGAACTACCTCCGCAGCACGATCGGTCCGAACCCCGCCCAATCCACTGCGGCGGACACCGGCAATCACGGGCATGACTCTATCGAGCTGCCATGGGCGCGACGCTGGCCGTATGCCACCGCCTCCCTGGTCGGCCTTGCGGTCTGGTTCGCGGCAGACGCCATTCTGGCCAAGGTGGCGCCGGCGGCTCCGCCAGCGATCCAGTTCTATGGCCTCCTCGCGGGCGTGGCTATCGGTGCCACGCTGGCCGGCCTGAAGGGGAGCCGTGCTTGGGTCGTCGTCCCGGTGGTCATCATCGCCCTCGCGTGTGTCGCCGGAGGGATCCTTGCCATCTCGGGCGTGCGCCTGCCCTGACCTCCGCGGGGTCGCGGGCCCTCCAGAGACTTGATCGACCGGAATTCCGTGGACTGACCCGCGCTAGTGCTTGAGCTCTCCGGTTGGCCGCCACGCCCCCATGTGCTACTCGTAAGCGCTCGCCTGCAACTCGAATAGCTCCGCGTAGAGGCCGTGCTGTCGCATCAGCGTCGCGTGCGGCCCGGCCTCGACAATTCGTCCGTCCGCGACCACCAGGATCAGGTCGGCCATGCGAACCGTCGAGAAGCGATGCGACACAAGCACGGTCACGCCGCCCGTGGCCTCGCCGACCCGGCGCGCGCCCTCGGCGTAACGCTCGAACAGCGCGTGTTCGGCCTCGGCGTCCAGCGCGGAGGTGGGCTCGTCGAGTACCAGCAGAAGCGGCATTTCGCGCATCATCGCCCGTCCCAGGGCGAGCTTCTGCCACTGGCCGCCCGAGAGCTCCGTGCCATCGGCGTACGACTTGCCGAGTTGCGTGGAGAGTCCATCCGCCAGCCGCCCCACGATGTCCGAGGCATGGGCGCGCTCGAGGGCCCCTTCGACCGCGGCCGGCTCGTCGATGGCGGGCAGGTCGCCCACGCCCACCGTCCGGCGGGCGACGAACTCGAAGCGGGCGAAGTCCTGGAAACCCGAGGCTATCCGCGATCGCCAATCCGCCAGGGGAATCCGCCGCAGGTCGGCGCCGTCGATCAGGATCGAGCCCTCCGTAGGCTCGTAGAAGCGGCACAGCAGCTTTACCAGCGTGCTCTTGCCGGCGCCGTTCTCGCCGACGATCGCCACGGTGGACCCGGCCGGCAGATCAAGATTGACGCCCGAGAGGACCGCGCGTTCGGTGCCCGGGTACCGGAAGCCGACGTTCTGGAGGCGGATGCCGCGCTCCAGCCGAGCCGGGACCGGCAGGTCGGCCGTCTTTGGCTCGCGCTCGGCAACGTAGCGCTCCAGCCATTCAAAGCGATCGAAGGCGTTGGCAATGCGCTGCAGGTTGTGCAGCAGCGAAACTGCCGCCGAGACCTGCTGGTTGACCTGGGCCGCCAGAGTGATCGCCAGCACGACGTCGCCGACGCTCCGGTGCCCGCCGATCGCGTCGTTAACGACGATCAGGACGCCGGCCACGTACCCGGCCGCGAACACGAGTTGGCCGGCCGCGCGCCAGGTCATCGCACCCAGCTCTGCCCGCCACAGCCGCCGAGTGACTCGCTCCCAGAGCTCGCGATGCCGGCGCCGGATCTCGCCCTGAAGCCGGAAGACCCGGAGTTCCTTGGCCGGCCCGGCGCTGGTTGCCAGCCGGAAGAGATGCATCGCCAGGCGGCTGTCGCGAGCGGTCTCCTCGCGGGCCCGATCCATGATCGCCTGGGCCCGCCGGCCCGCGTAGAGCGGTGGCAACGCGACCAGCGGCAGGAGCAGCAGGACCGGGTTCAGGAGCGCCAGCAGCAGGCCCGTCAACGCGATCGCGACGGCCAGGCTCAGCAGCGCCAGGACCGCATAGAAGCCGTCCTGCATCTGGCGGAGTTCCTGCTGCAGGACGGTCAGCCGGTCCGCGTAGTCGGCGCGCTCGTGGTGCTCGATGCCAGCGGAGCCGTTGGCGAGCGCACTGAGGCGCTCTTCCATCGTGAGCTGGTTGATCTCGGATAGCTCGAAGTAGGCGATGTGGGCGAAGTGGCCGAGTGTCAGCGTGCCGATTGCGCCCGTAGCTACCGCCACGCCGGCGACCGCCGCCGTGGTCGGATCGCCGCCGACCGCCGCATTCGTCATCCATTTCAGTGCGAGCGCCATGAGTGGTGCGGACAGGGCATTGCCCATCACCAGCACCAGCGAGGCGATCGTCTTGAAACGGTTCTGGCGCCACGAAAGCTGGAGGAGCTTGAAGGCGCTGCCGAGGGTCTGCCTCATCGGACGCCCTCCATCTCGCCGGGCGTCGCGTCGCCGGCCGTCGCGTCGCCGGCCAGATCGGCGGCATCTACGCGCTCGCTGTCGGCCTCATCCTCGGCGAAACGCTCAGCCTGGAGGCGGAAGAGCTGGGCGTAACGGCCGTCCAGCGCGATCAGCTCTTCGTGGCTGCCCTGCTCGATGACCCGGCCGCCGTCGAGCACGACGATGTTGTCGGCGTGCCGCACGCTGCTGAACCGGTGCGAGATCAAGATCGAGGTGGCGCCGCGCGTCACGTCGACGAACTTGTCGAAAAAGGCGGCCTCGGCCCGAACGTCGAGAGCCGCGGTGGGCTCGTCCAGGACCAGGATCGACGCGCCGCTCTCCAGGGCGAAGAGCGCTCGGGCGATGGCGACGCGCTGCCACTGCCCGCCGGACAGCTCCGTCCCGTTGTCGTACTGGCGCGCCAGCGGCGTGTCCAGGCCCTTTGGCAGGCGCTCCAGCGTGGCGAGCATGCCCGCCCGGCGAGCCGCCTTGCGGACCAGCTCGCGATCGTCGCGCAGCTCGACGGCGCCGAAGCCGATGTTCTCAGCGGCCGACAGCTCATAGCGGTTGAAATCCTGGAAGATGACCGCGATCTGGCGGCGCCATTCGTCAACGCCGAACGAGCGGATGTCGATGCCGTCGACCAGCAGGCGACCGGCGCTCGGTTCGTACAGGCGCGCCAGCAGTTTGACGAGAGTCGTCTTGCCGGCGCCGTTGAGGCCGACGATCGCCGTGCAACGACCTGCCGGGATGATCAGCTCCAGGCCGTCGAGGACCGCGCGATCTGACCCCGGATAGTGGAAGTCCACGCCTTCAAACCGGATCTCCTGGTGCGGCCGTGCGGTGGGGTCGCGGCGCGGCTCGAGGGCGATCGCCCGTTCGTCGAACGCGGCCACTCCGCGCTCGAAGCCCTGCACGCCGTCGAGTGCGAGCATGCCGTACTGGGTCTGCGTGTCCGCCTCGGGATAGAACTCGCCGAGGCGAAGCGCGGCCAGCGATGCCTGCAGCGCCAGGGTGAGCTGCGTAAGAGAGATCGTGCCCAGCGCCGCCGCACGGCCCAGGACCGCGAGCGCGATGCCAGAGACGGCAAGTCCGAAGGCTGTGTAGAGGAAGTAGGGGCCCAGATAGATGCGTCGCCGTTCCGCCCAGATCGGCATGAGGACGTCGAGCGTGAGTCGGCGGTACTGGTCGGTCAGCCAGCCGGCGAGTCCGAAGACGCGGATCTCTTTGGCGGCGCCCGACCGCATTGCGACGTCGCGGTAGTACTGGCTTTCTCGCCGCAGGGCGATGTTTCGCGTGAACAGGCGCGCATACTGCCTCAGACCGCCACGATTGCCTTTGCGGAAGACCATCGTCGCGGCGATCAGGACCACGGCCGCGGGCCACGAGAAGGCGAGGCCGACCAGAAGTCCGCAACTCACGAGCTGGGTGTACCGCGCGATCAGGGCAAGCAGGCCGGCACAGGCCAGCCCCGTCGTGCGGAAGCTGAATTCAAGGGCGGTCGCGGCCTCGGTCAGGGCGTCGAGCAGTCGCTGGTCCTCGAGTGGGCCGATGCCCGTGCTCCGGAGCGATGCGCCGATGAGCCGCTGGAAAACGAGCCCGTCGATGCGTCGGGCGAGCAGCTCACCGAGGGCCGCCTGGAGAGGCGCGACTATCTGCTGGGCCACGAAAGCGGACGCGGCCAGAACGAACGCGACCACGAGCGAAACCCACTCGGCGGACCCGACGCCACCGGTCACGGCCGCGGGCACGCGCCCGATCATGACGCTGGTTGCCACGATGAAGGCAGTCGGCAGCAGCCCCAGAACTAGGTTCAGAGCGATCAGCGTCGCCGCAAGCCACTTACCGCCCGATGGGACCAGCGCGGCAATCCGCAGGTAGCTGCGCACGATTTCGACGGAATCGCGACGGTAGGCGCTCAATGCTTCCATCCTGGGCTGGCAGACTCGGGACCCGGGACCGGAGGGTATAGCGCGGCTAGCTTACCCAAACCTCCGGGGCGCCAATCCAGACGAGGCCGGCGCCCCGTTTGTTCAGCTGTCGGAGCCCTTCGTGAAGCCGAACCGTGCGGAGATCTTGTCTGCGAACTCGACGCGGATCCGAGTGGCGTCTTCATGGCTGATGTCGAGCTCGCTGGCGATCTGGACCAGCGTGGAGCTCTCCATCGAGCTGATCGAATCGTCGGCCGCGGCGATGTGGTAACAGGCCCGCAGCAGAGCAATTCGCTGTTCCATCGACGAGCGATCGCGGAACTCTCGCGTAACGAGGTAGTCGCTCGTCCCGCCGGTGGTCAGCTCCTGCAGCTTGGCCATCTCGACGACGAGCGTTGCCTGAGCCTCGTCGAGTCCCGAGCCGCCCAGCTCCTGGACCATGGCGGCGGTCTCGACGTCGCTGATGTTCAGGTCCGCATTGGCCGCGCGGGCCAGGACGTAGGCCATCCCGGCCAGCGTGCGGGCGGTTTCCGGCGGCAGCGACTCGAGCCGGGCGACGATCCGCCGGACCGCCTCCGTTTCGTTATCCAGCTCGGGGCGCTGGACCGGCGCACTGGCGGCAGACTGAACGCCCAGGAATTTGAGGAAGGACAAGGTTTGTCTCCTTCGGTCAGGATCGCGAGCCGGCAGACCGGGCCTCGATCATGCGTGAGTGAAGATCAGGTGGAACTCCATGATCCCATGGTTCTCAACGGAAACGACTATCGCGCTGGTCGGTCCCTGGAACCCGTAGTCCGCGAACACAATGTTCGTGGACCCGGACACGGCCACGATGCCACCTCGCCTCTGAGCCTGCAGCGCGATCTGGATCGGTTTGGTGACGCCGTGCAGAGTCAGGGTGCCGGTCGCGGTGGCGCTCACGATCTGACCCTCCGCAGGCAGCGTGAGAACGATGGGCTGGGTGGACTTGAAGACTGCCGTCGGATAAGTGTTCGTCTGGATGCCGCTGTCCCCGAGCTCGCCGTCGCGCCTTGGGTCGTCGCTGACCAGCGCGGTCAGGTCGGCAGTGATCCGGACGTTGCTCACGGTTCCACCAGTCAGGGTCATCGAGCCGGTCACCTTCGGCGTCCGCCCAACTGCCGTGTGGCCGCCGATGCCGGCGAATTGCTCCTTGACCTGATAGCCCACCCACGACGAGCTGAAATCGCTGAAGGTGCCGAGGCTGTCGTTCACGTTCCAGGTGCCGTCGAGTGAAGCCGGGGCCGGGATGCTGGCCCCCGAAGGAATGGCCGCGCCGCTCACCGCCGCGGGGCTCGGAGGCCCGATGAGGATGTACCAGATACCGTATGCACCACCCGCGACCCCCGCCAGTACGATCGCGGCGATGACCACAAGCAAAAGCTTGCGGGATGTGCTCATCCCTCGCCGGGGAGCGGCTCCGGCGGGGGTAGCAGACCAATCCATTTTGGGGACCTCTTTTTGGCGTCTCGGCCGATCGGAATATCTGTCACGCATTGAATTAACGAGAGGCGCGTCGGTAGGGGTCAGGCGGCCGGCCTGCTCTGGATCGCCTGCCGGGACAGGCGCCCGGATCGAGCCCGATCCGGGCCGGAAGCAGCTCGCGGCCTCAGCCGGGTGGCCCGGCCAGCCTTTCGATCGGGCAGGCCCCATGCCTCTGCGGATAGGCCGACGGCTACCCCAAAGCCGCCCTAACCGGAGCGTCCGGATGCCCGATCGTGCATAGTACGCAGATCAAATCGGCTCACATCAGCAGCGCGACGGCCGTCCAGGGGGCAATGACGAGGGTAGAACGGATGCGACTCAGAGTTCCCGGACGTACCCCGAATGCCGCCGGGAACGGGGCTGGGTCTCGGAAATTGGCCGCATACCCGATCGTGGCGGCCCTTCTGTCTTTCCTGATCCCGGGTCTCGGGCAGGCGTTGGCCGGTAGGCCCCGCAGGGGATTGGTCGTCGCCCTTCCGGCGATCGCAATGCTCCTGGCGTTCGTTCTGGTCTGGCTTTTCGCCCGCCGCGACATCATCTCCACGCTGGTCTCGCAGCAGTTCCTCACGACCTTCCTGGCCCTCGACCTGCTGATCCTCGCCTATCGGGTCTGGGCCATCGTCGACGCCTACCTCGATGCCGGCGGCCGGCTTTCGATCTCACGCAAGACCGGCCAGTTCGGCGCGGTCGCAATGCTCGTCGTTCTGCTGACTGCGACGGCCGGCATGCACCTGGTCGTGGCCGGCGTGGACATGCAGACCCAGAACGCGCTCAATTGCATCTTCAGCGCCAACGGTCCGGAATGTTTCGACTACGGCGTCGTCGGCACGTCCGGACCGACGGCCACAATCGATCCCAATTCGAGCCAGGCGCCCGACGACAACTCCACTGCGGTGCCGTCGGCGATCGCCACGCCGACCGGACCGGCCACGGCTCCAACCTCTTCGGCGACGCCGAGCTGGCAGTCGCAATTCGACGCCGTCACCGTCCACTCCGGTCCGGGCCTCGACCAGGCGGCCGTCGGCACGCTCAACACCGGCGACACGGTCGTCGGTGCGGCGACCAACGGCGGCTCCTATTCCTTCCAGGGCACGGACAGCACCGATTGGATCCACGTGACCAGCGGCCAGTGGGCCGGCTCCTATGTAGCGAGACTCTTCTTCAGCCAGGTCCTGCCGCTGGCGCCGGGCCAGACGGCGACGCCACCGCCGTCGACTGACGGCCCCGTCGTCTACGACCTGGGAAACCTGCCCAGCTTCACCGGCACCGCCAAGGACTGGGCCGCCGACGGGCAGCTCAACGTCCTGCTCATCGGAATTGACGCCGGACCGGGCGAAGACCGAAATCTCGGACTCCGGCCGGATTCGATGATTCTTCTCCACGTCGACACCGCCACCGGCCGAGCCGCCATGTTCGGCATCCCGCGGGATCTCATCAACGTCCCGCTGCCGCCCGAGTCCGCCAAGTACTACGCCTGCCACTGCTACGGGCCCGGACCCGGCCAGCTCAAGGCCGACTTCCTGATCGACTACCTGTGGAATGAAGCTGCCAACGTCCACCCGGCCTGGTATTCGCAGTACGGAACCGGCACCGACGCCTCCGGCAAATTCCTTCGCGGGCTCGGCGCGCTGAAGGGGGCCGTGAGCGAGCTGACCAATGTCCAGGTCGACGGCGCGATGGTGATCAATCTGCCGGGCTTCGTGAAGCTCATCGACGCCCTCGCTCCCGGCGGCTTGAAGATCAACGTGCCCTACGAGGTCAAGCAGCAGCCGCAATACGCCTACTCACTGTCCGACGGCCGCCGCGTCTTCAATATCGACATCAAGGCCGGCGAGCAGGTGTTGACGGGTGAGATGGCTCTCGCGTATTCCCGTCTGCGGCACGTCACCGGCTACGACTCGGACTACTACCGCATGAAGCGCCAGCAGCTGGTCCTGAGAGCGGTGCGCGACCAAATCAACCCGTGTGGCCTCCTGCCGCAGATACCGACCATCCTGACTGCGCTCGGGGGCGCGGTCTGGACCGACCTTCCTCAGTCCGACACCGGCACGGTCGCCGCTCTGGCGGCCAAGGTCGGCACGAGTAATACGGCCAACTTCAGCCTGGATCCCGCCACCACCGGAGCCGCCTACGACGTCCTCGATCAGACGGCACTCACCAAGATCCACAGCATCGTGGCCCACGGCCTCGACACTCTGCCGGCGGGAATTCAGCGGCGGCGGCAGCGGCGGCGGCAGCGGCGGTCTGACCTGCTAAGCAGGCGAAGCCGGCCATCGCGGCTCTATTCTCGGCAACAGCTCCGCCAGGCAACCCGTGTCGGATCAGCTCGGAGGTAGAAGAGAATGCACTTCGGATCTCGGGGCGAAGCGGTGGGCTCCTCCGGATTCGACGCCGCGCCGCCGCAGACTCCGCGAGGCGGCCTGAGGCGCAGGCTGGCGGCGGCGCTTGGCGCCCCGGCGACCGCGGCTTTTCTCTCGTTCCTGCTCCCCGGTCTCGGGCAGGCCGCCGCCGGCAGAATCCGGCGCGGCATCCTGGTGGCCTTGCCGGCGATCGCTATCGCTCTGGTCGCCCTGTGGGCGCTGCTGTTCAACCGGCATGCCGTCGTCGGCGCCGTCTTCCAGCGTGACCTGCTTACCGCGCTGCTGGTCGTCGTTCTCGTCGCGATGGTCTATCACCTGTGGGCCATCGTGGACGCCTACCTCGCCGCGGGCGGATCCTTCCGACCCCGGAAGTGGGCCTCGGGCAAGCTGACCTGGCTCGGGCCGGTGATGGTCGGCGTCGTTCTGGCCGGAACCGTCGGCATTCACGCCCAGATCGCCGTGGCCGATTCGCAGGGGCTGCAGGTCCTGTCCGACGCCTTCGGTGGGATGCCCCAGTTCCTCGCCGCAAACCCGAGCGGTTCGCCGGAAGACACGACTCCACCGGTGCCCATCGTGACGCCTGCGCCCTCGCCGACGATTTCGGGGCTGCCGCTGTGGACGCCGCTGCCAACGGCAACGCCCAGTCCGCCGCCGCGCGACTGGGCCAACGACGATCGGCTCAACCTGCTGATCGTCGGCACCGACGCCGGTCAGGGCCGGATAGGTTTGCGGCCCAATTCGATGATCCTGCTGACGGTTGAGCTCTCCACGGGACGAGCCGCCATGATCGGCATACCGCGAAACCTGGAAAACATACCGCTGCCCGAGCCCGAGGCCTCGCTCTTCGCCTGCCATTGCTTCCCGGGCATGCTCAACGCTCTATACCAGGAGGCGATGAGCTATCCCGCCTACTTCCCCGGAGGGGACCAGCGCGGCTTCAAGGCAATGGAGGGCGCGATCGGGACGCTGACCGGGCTCAAGGTCGACGGCACCGTCCTCGTCAATCTCATGGGCTTCGTCAACCTCGTTGATGCCGTCGGGCCGCTCTATATAGATGTGCCCTACGAGGTGATCGACAAGCCCGGCATGGAGCCCGGCTACGAGGGTTACGTTCCGCCGGAAGGCGTGGGTCACGTCAGCTTCGACATCAAGGCCGGACCCCAGTACATGGACGGCCATGTTGCCCTCGAATATGCCCGGACACGGGCCCAGGATTGGGACTACTCACGCATGCAGCGACAGCAGATAGTCCTCCTGGCACTGCGCAAGCAGTTCGAGCATCCATGCTCGCTCGTGCCCCAGATACCGGTCATCCTGCAGGCGATGACCAAGAACGGAGGCATGTTCTGGACCGACATGCCGATCGAGTCGGCGACGGACCTGCTGGCCGTGGCGGAGCACGTGGGGGCCGGCAGCGCGGCCTCGATCACCCTCGATCCGGCCACGACCGGGGCCGTATGGAACGACGCCCACGACAACGCCGACACCATGGACGCCGCATCGGTCGCGAACATCCGGTACATCGCCAAGCATGCGCTGGACAAGGTGACTGCCCCGTCCGGCGGTGGAGTGTCGCTGAGCGCCGGCTTCAGCTGCTGAGGGACCCGATCGGGCACCGCGGCCTGGGATGAGATTCGCTGCCTACGTGAGCAGGAGGTCGGTCGTGACTGAGGCGCCCGAATCGGTGAGCTGGGGCGGCCTGCGTGACTCCTGGCTGGAAAATCAATTCCTGATTCTCGGCATGTTCGCGCTGGCCGCGGCACTGTTCCTGCTGTACGCGATCGTCGGCCCGGACCAGTACCACAACGACGGCTGGTTCCCGCTCGCCGACTCGTTCCTCCACGGCCGCCTTTGGATCGACGGCAGCCGGCCCTGGATCGAGCGTGTGCCGGGCCCCAACGGCGAGTACTTCCTGCCGTTCCCGCCCATCCCGGCCCTGGTGCTCGTGCCGCAGGTCGCCCTCTTCGGCCAGGACGTCGCAGACACCGGCAGCATGTCGGCCCTGGTCGGCGCGCTGAACATATTCCTGGTCTACGCGCTGCTCACATTCTTCGATCTCGAGCGCAAGGCCATAGCCGTCCTGATGATCGCCTTCTTCGTCGGCAGCGAGTATTTCTACGTGGCGGCCACCGGCGGGATCCACCATTGGACCGAGATTCTGGTCGTCACCTTCCTCCTCGGGGCGTTGAACCTTGCGCTGCGTGGGAAGTGGCCGTGGGTCGGAGGGATCCTGTTCGGCCTGGCCGTCGGCTGCCGGCCGTCGGTCCTGCCCGCCGCGCCGGCGTTTGCGCTGCTGTACTGGCGGGCCGGCGGCATCCGGCCGCTCGTGGAACTGACCATAGGCGCGGCTTCGATCGGCCTGTTCCTGGCCTGGTACAACTGGGCCCGCTTCGGCTCTCCTACTGAATTCGGCTACGACCTGATCACCGGCCCCCACGGTGAGAAGGTCCTCGATGAACCCTGGTATTCGAAGGGCATCGAGTCGCCTTTCTACATCGCTCGGGGCCTGTACACGATGTTCTTCCGCGGCTTCGAGTTCAACGAGGCATTCCCGTGGCTCGAGCCGTCCTGGGCCGGGACATCGGTGCTCCTGACGATGCCATTCCTCGTCTACCTCGGCCGGGCGGTCTGGAAGAGCCCGCTGATCCTCGTCGGCTGGCTCGGATTGCTGCCGCTGGTCCTGGACCTGATGCACGGCAATCCGGGTTTTGCCCAGTTCGGCTACCGGTTCATCCTCGACGGCATGCCCTTCATCTGGATGCTGCTGGCCCTCGTCGTCGCGCGGAACGGGCTGACCAGAGGGTTCGTTGCAGCCGTCGTAGCCGGGATCGTCGTCAACTCCTACGGCCTCGTCTGCATTGCCGCAGGCTTCATCACCACGTGATCCGGCGGCCGGTGGTGCTCGCCGCGGTCGGCGCTCGGGCGATCGCCTCAGGCTGTACGATGCCGCCTGCCGTGCCGAAGTGGCGGAATGGTAGACGCGACGGTCTCAAACACCGTTGAGTGCAAGCTCGTGCGGGTTCGAGTCCCGCCTTCGGCACCATAGAGGCGACCTTGAACGAACGATTGGCCGGCGAGAGTCCGGCCACGGATTCGAGCGGTGCCGATAGCCTCCGGGCCGAAGAGCTCGGTCAGGGCATGGACATCGCGCTGGTCGAGGCGGCCCTCGGCGGCGAACTCGATGCCTTCAACCGGCTGGTCGCGCGCCATCAGGATCATCTCTTCGCCCTGGTCTACCGGCTCGTACCCGACCGTGATCAGGCTGCCGATGCGGTCCAGGAAGCCTTCTTCAATGCGTACCGAAACCTGGCTGCTTTCCGCGGCGGAAGCGTCCGGAGCTGGCTGGGGAGGATCGCCGTCAACGCGGCGATGGACATCCAGCGATCCCGCCGGCGCCGCCCTGCGAGCCCGTATCCGGAACTCGAAGACGAGAGCTGGCAGCCTCCGGCGGACGTGTCCGAGGAGCCCGAGGCCAGAACCCTGGAGCTCGAACGGTCGAAGGCGCTCGCCGCCGCCCTCGATGCGCTGCCCTTCGACCAGCGCAACTGCATCGTGTTGTTCGATGTGAACGGCTACGACTACGCGGAGATCGCCCAGATCATGGGAGTGTCGGTCGGCACGGTGAAGTCGAGGATTCACCGCGGCCGGCTGGCGCTGCGGGTCCGCCTGGCACCGCTGAGGGAACTGTTCCGTGGCTGACGGCGTCAGAGGTTCGTGATGACTGCAGGCTCCGCTAACACCCACTCGAACCACGACGAGACGCTGATCGTGCGCCTCTACGGCGGTGACGTCGACGCCCAGGAGCGATCGCGTGCCCTGGATCTGCTGGCCGAGTGTCCGGATTGCGCCGGTTTGTTCGCCGATCTGAGCCAGATCGCCTCGGCGACCGCGGCGCTGCCGGTGCCGGCCCGCCCGCGCGACTTCAGCCTCACACCCGAGGACGCGGCCCGGCTGCGCCCGGCACGGCAGGCTCGGGGCGAGCTTTCCTGGCGCGGCCTCACCCGGCGGTTGGGCGGCGCGTTCGTCGCACTCGGTGTCGCGGGCATCCTGGTGACCGGCGCGGCGACCGCGCTGGCGCCGGCGGCCGGCGTGCCTCTGGCGGATAGCGCTCGCCACGAAGCTACTTCCGAGATGGGAGCCGTCAATGTGCCGCCGTCGAGTGGAGCCGGATTCGCGGCACAGTCGCCGTCGGGCTCGAACGGCAGCAAGGCAGTGGCCGCCGCCTCGGCCAGCCCGGTTCAGAACCCGAACGACCTCGCGTCGATCTCTACGGGTCCTGTCGCGAGCGCGGCCCCAGTCGCGTCGCCGCACTCAAGCCCCAGCGCCACGACTCTGGCAGCGCTCCCCCAACAGCCGGGAGCCGGCGGCGAGTCGAACTCAGTCACCGGGCAAGGTCTGACTCCCGCGCAGCCCCAGTCCGGCGGATCGGTGGACGTCAGGTTCGCCGGTTTGATCGGGTCCGCGGTCTTGCTGCTGATCGGATTGCTGCTGCTCGTGGCTCCGCGGGTCCGCCGGCGCAACCTCCGAAGCTAGCCGGACCCGGCATCCTGTTCGGGCGCCGAGCGCAGGTACACTTGAACCGGCCGGCGCCGCCGGCCCGCCGCCCGCTGCCGGCGGCCCCGCTCCGGAGGCCAAGCATGGAACGCCTGATGCTGCTCGACAGCAACGGCCTCATCTATCGCGGCTATCACGCGCTGCCGCCGCTGACGACCAGCCGCGGCGAGCTGGTCAACGCCGTCTTCGGCTTCTGCAGCATCCTGCTGCGCGGGATTCAGGATCTCCAGCCCGAGTACGTGGCGGCCTGCTTCGACCTCCCCGGGCCCACGTTCCGCCACGAGCAATTCGCCGAATACAAGGCCACCCGCACGCCCATGCCGGACGACCTCCGCTCGCAGTTTCCGCTGGTGCGCCAGGTCGTCGCCGCGCTGCGGATCCCGGTCTACGAGATGGCAGGCTTCGAGGCAGACGACGTCATCGGGACGATCACGCGCGACCTGGACGGTCGGGGCGGGATCGAGACCACGATCGTGACCGGCGACCTGGACATGCTCCAGATCGTCACACCCACCACGCGCCTCATGACCACTCGCCAGGGAGTGGACTCGACTATTTACTACGACCCCGCGAAGGTCTGGGAGCGCTTCGAGCTGCGGCCCGACCAGATGATCGACTACAAGGCGCTTAAGGGCGACCCGACCGACAACATCCCCGGAATCCCGGGAGTAGGGGAGAAGACCGCCGCGAAGCTGGTCGGCCAGTTCGGCTCGGTCGAAGCGATCTACGAGCGTCTCGACGAGGTCAAGCCCGACAAGCTCCGCGAGAAGCTCGTGGCAGCCCGCGAGCAAGTGTTCGCCAGCCGGGAGCTGAGCCGGATCGTGCGCGACCTGCCGATCTCACTCGATCTCGAGTCGGCCCGCCTGTGCGACTACGACCGCGCCGAAGTGGTTCGGCTGTTCCGCGAGTTCGAATTCCGCACGCTGATCGATCGGCTGCCGCCGCTTTCCGGCGAGTCGGCCGGCGAGGCGGTGGAGGCGTTGCGTTCCGTGGCCGGGAGCGTGCCGGCCGCCCGCGTGCCGGGCGAGGCGCCGCGTTTCGCGCCCGGGGCGACGCCGTCCGAAAGCGACCGGCGGTCTCGCGATTTCGGCGCCCCGCGACGCTCGCTCATCGGCGAAGGCGACGGGCTGCAGCTGTCGATGGACTTCGGATCCGCGGGCATGGGCCCGGTCGATACCGAGAGCGTGCCGCGGCCACGCGAGGCGAGTTCCGACGGCGCGCCCGCCTCGAGCGTCGAACCTCAGGACCCAACCACGGCCCTTGGCGCCGCCGTGGCCGACCCGGCCCTGCTGGAACGCTTCGAGGCGACCGACGAAGACGCCGCCGACGCTGCCGCCTGGCTCGCCCGCCAGCCCGAGGTCGGCGTGGCGTTGCTCATGGACGATCCGCGGCCGATGCGCGGCCAGCCCCAGGCGCTTGCGGTGGCCGGAATGGACGGCCGCGTGCTGGTGGCCGAAAGCCACGAGGCCGTGGGCCGGCTGGGCGATCTGCTGCTTCGCTCCGGAGCGCCCGTCGTCGGCCACGAAACCAAGCCGATCGTCGTGGCGAATATCGCCGGCGGAGCGACGATGCCGCTCCCCGTGGCTTTCGACACGCAGATCGCGGCATACCTTCTGAACGCCTCGCTGCGCAGCCAGACGATCGCCGACGTGGCCCACGAACGCCTCGATGTGACGCTGCCGCCCGCGGGCGACGTATCCGCCGCCGTCCGAATCGGCCTGGACGCGCTCGCGGCGCTGGCGGCCCGCGAACCGCTGGAAAAGGCGCTGGTCGAGGCCGGCCTGGACCGCCTCTTCCGCGAGATCGAGCTGCCGCTAATCGCGGTCCTCGCCGACATGGAGGCGGCAGGGGTTGCCATCGACCGCGAAGCGCTGGCCCTCCTCGACACCGAATTCGGCGGCGAAATGGCGCGTCTCGAGGCGGAGATCTACCTCGACGTCGGCCACGAGTTCAATCTCGGCTCGCCCAAGCAACTCGAGCAGATCCTCTTCTACGAGCTGAATCTGCCGAAGGGCAAGCGAACCAAGACCGGCTATTCGACCGATGCCTCGGTCCTGGAGGACCTCAAGCCGGCTCACCCGATGATCGGCAAGCTGCTCGACTGGCGGCTGTACTCGAAGCTTCGATCGACCTACATCGAGGCTCTGCCGTTGCTCGTCTCCGAGCGCGACGGCCGGCTGCACACGACATTCCACCAGGCGGTGGCGGCGACCGGCCGGCTCTCCTCGTCGGACCCGAACCTCCAGAACATCCCGATCCGCTCGGAGCTGGGGCGCCGCATCCGTCGGGCCTTCGTCGCCGGCGGGCCGGACGTGACGCTGCTGGCGGCGGACTACTCGCAGATCGAGCTGCGAATCCTCGCCCACGTCAGTGGCGACGAGCATCTGCGCGACGCCTTCGCCCGCGGCGCCGACATCCACCGCGAGACCGCCGCGCGGGTCCTCCACAAGGCGCCTGAGGACGTGAACCACGACGAGCGCTCGCTCGCCAAGATGGTCAACTTCGGCCTGGCGTACGGCATGGGCGACTTCGGGCTGTCGTGGCGGGCCGGGATTTCCCGTGCCGAGGCGAAGGCGTTCATCGACAACTACTTCGCCACCTACAGTGGCATCAGCTACTACATGCTCCACATCAAGGAGCTGGCGCGCCAGCAGGGATTCGTGACGACGCTGCTCGGCCGCCGCCGGTCGATCCCGGAGCTGCGCATGTCCAACCCGGCGTTGCGCGGCGCCGGAGAGCGGATGGCGATCAACATGCCGATCCAGGGCACGGCCGCAGACATCATCAAGATCGCGATGATCCGGCTCCCGGAGCGGCTGCGCGCGGCCGGGTTGAAGGCCAGGGTCCTGCTGCAGGTCCACGACGAGCTGGTGCTCGAGGTGCCGCGCGGCGAGCTGGATATCGTGGCGCCGATCGTGCGCTCGACCATGGAAGAAGCCGTCAAGCTCGACGTGCCGCTCACCGTCGACGTCAAGGTCGGCGACGACTGGGAATCGATGGTGCCGCTCACCCGCGAGGACGCGGTGCTGGCCGAGCTTGGCGAGGCGCCGGCCGAGGTCGTGGCGGGCTAGCGATCGCCGGCACGAGGGACATGGCAAGGCCCCGACCTGTGAGGAGCGGGGACCCGGTCGCAGCGCGACCGCGCCGGCTACCTCAGGCGCGGGGCCTGAAAGCCTGTGGCTCTACCAGTTGCGCGTGTGCTCGTGCTCGGTAGGACGCGAGTCCGGACCGAGTTCGAGCGAGAGCGCTCCGATGAACAGCACAAGGAGGGCGAAAATCAGGATTTCCATGCCGTTAACTTAGTCTCGGCACTTGATTAGAGCAAGTCGATGTAGTTCAATTACAAATCATGTCCACTGATCATTTCGCCGACATCGAATTCAGGCATCTGCTCAGCTTTCGGGCGGTCGCGGAGACCGGGTCGTTCCATGAGGCCGCCGAGTCACTCGACTACACCCAATCCGCGGTGAGCCAGCATGTGGCCGCCCTGGAGTCCATCCTGGGCGTCCGGCTGCTCGACAGATCGCGGGGAAAGCGCACCGTAAGCCTGACCGAGGCCGGTTCGCTATTGCTCCGCCACGCGGATGCGATCGCGGCCCGGATCCAGGCCGTCCGGGCGGACCTCAAGGCCTACGCCGAAGGCGCGACCGGCCAGCTGAGCGTCGGCACGTACCAGAGCGTCGGCGCCCGCATCCTGCCAGCCACGCTCGGCATCTTCACCGACCTGTGGCCCGACGTGGAGGTCCATCTCCGGGAAACCAACAGCGACGATGGTCTCCTCAATCTCGTCGAGTCCGGCGACCTCGATCTGTCGTTCGCGGTCTACCCGCTTTCCGAGGGACCTTTCGAGGCCGTCGAGCTCTTCCGCGATCCGTACGTGCTCGTCGTTCCCGTCGGTTCTCCGCTCGCACGCCTCAACCGGCCGGCGACGGCACGCGAGATCTCCGACCTGCCGTTGATCGGCTTCCGCCACTGCCGCAGCACGGTCGCGGCCGAGACTTACCTGCGGGCCAACGGCGGCAATCCCGAATGGGTCTTCCGGTCCGACGACAACACGACGGTCCAGGCCCTGGTCGTGGCCGGCATCGGCGTCGCGCTCGTGCCGCGCCTCACGGTCGACGAAACGGACAGCAACTGCGCGGTCGTGGCGACCGACGTTCCGCCGAGAGTGCTGACCCTGGCCTGGCATCGCGACCGCTACCGCTCCACCGCGCAGGTCGCGTTCGTGGAGCTCGCGCGGCAGGTCTGCCTGGAACTGCAGCAGAAGGTGGCCCCGACGCTGGCTCAAGCCGTCGAGGTCCGTTGACCGGCGCGCGCCTCGGGCTCGTCGCCGCTACCCTCTAGGACATGCCCGAGCTGCCCGAAGTCGAGACCATCGCCCGCGATCTGCGCGGACTCGTGATAGGCGCGCGAATCGCAGGAGTCGATTCGGACTGGCCGCCGACCCTGCGGAGCCACGAAGCTGCGGCCTTCGCCGCGGCGGTGATCGGGCGTGAGATCGAGAGTGTCGGCCGGCGCGGCAAGCAACTCCTGATCCGGCTGGCCGCCTGCGACGGGGAACCGGCGGTTCTGACGATTCATCTGAAGATGACGGGTCAGCTGTTCGTGGTTCCGGCCGGGACGCCGCGGGATCGGTACGTCCACGCCGTAATCTCGTTCGACGACGGCAGGGAGCTGCGCTTTCGCGACATCCGCAAGTTCGGGCGGATCGGGCTGTATCGTCTCGATTCGCTGACCGGGCTGCCGGTGGAAGGAGATGCGGTCGGAGTGCTCGCGACCGGAGCCGAGCCGCTCTCCGATGAGCTCACCGCGGCGCGCTTCGGGGAGTTGCTGGCTCGCCGGCGCGGGCGTCTCAAGTCGCTGCTGCTGAACCAGGACTTCCTTGCCGGCGTGGGCAACATCTACGCCGACGAAGCGCTGTGGCGGGCCCGCCTCCATCCTCTCCGCGACGCTCAGACCCTTCGACCCGGCGAGTTCCGCCGGCTTCATCAGGCCCTCCGCGAAGTTCTCGCGGAAGCGGTGGAACGGCGTGGCAGCTCGGTCGACGACTACACCGCGCCCGAAGGCGACGGGTCGATGCAAGAGCACCTGCAGGTCTATCAGCGAGCAGGCGAGCCATGCGATCGATGTGGGCGGCCGATCCGGCGGATAGTCGTGGGCGGACGTTCGACGCACTTCTGCAGCTGGTGCCAGCGGTTGCCTCGCGCGCAGCGCGACACCCGGCCGAAGCCGGCCACTGCCGCGGGCTCCGGCGCTGCTCGCCGGGGGCCGCGCTGGACGGAGCTGTCCGGCGAGGGCATTCTGGGCCGCACCACGGTCGAAGAGGTGCGCGCTAATCGCGTCGCCGCCAATCGGAAGGCCGCCGCCACTCGCCGCGCCGCCGCGCGGGCCGGAGGGATCGCCTGATGTCGGTCGTCAGGCTCGCTAGCGTCGTTCGCGAGGTTGGGGATTTCGTGATCCTCGACCACGTCGACGCGTCCATTGCCGCGGGCGATCGTATCGGTCTGGTCGGCCCGAACGGCGCCGGCAAGACGACGCTCTTGCGGCTCGTGATCGGCCTCGACGAGCCGGACGAGGGCGAGGTCCATCGCAAGCGCGGACTGACGATCGGCATGCTGCGCCAGGAGACGCACGTCGATTCGACGTTCGCCGACGCACCCAGCCTCAGGCTGGCCATTCGGGCCGGCGCCGCCCGGCTCGAGGTCCTGGAGCGGACCCTTCGCCAGATGGAGCATGACGGCCGCGTGACCGAACCGGATTACGAGGCCTACCAGCACGAGTTCGCCGTCAAGGACGGCTACTCGCTCGATCAGCGGGTCGAGGCGGCGCTGTCCGGCCTGGGCTTCGCGCGCGATCAGTGGGACCGGCCGCCGACGAGCCTCTCGGGCGGTGAGCAGACGCGGGCGGCGCTGGCCCGCCTCCTGCTCGGCGACCCGGAGCTGCTGCTTCTCGACGAGCCCACCAACCATCTCGACCTCGCCGCCCTCGAGTGGCTCGAGGAATTCCTCGCCAGGCGGCACGGGACGCTGCTTGTCGCCTCCCACGACAGGGCGTTCCTCGACGCCACCGTGACACGCGTCTGGGAGTTGCGCGATCGGAAGTTGACGCCGTTCCGCGGCAGCTACTCGGCCTACAACCGCCAGCGCGAAGAGCGTGACATCCGTGCCGCCGAGGAGGCCGAGGCTCGCGCCGGCCAGATCGTCCGCGAGCAGGAGCTGATCCAGCAATACCGCCACCAGCGCAAGCACGGCAAGATGCACGAGCACGAGGCCAGGCTCGAGGCCCTCGAGCCGGTCGAGAAGCGCCGGGCCGACGCGCGCCTGCGGCTGCCGACTGAGGCGCTGGCGGGAGGAGCGCCGGCTCGCTCGTACGAATCGGTGGTCCATGCCGATGGGCTGGTGGTCGGGTACGGTGCCGGTCGGCGTGAGACGCGCAAGCCGGTGGCTCGCGTGCCCTGGCTGGAGCTCCGCCGCGGGGATCGAGTCGGCATCGTCGGTCCGAACGGGGCGGGCAAGACCACGCTCCTGAGGACGATCGCCGGGGAGCTGCGGCCGCTCGATGGCGCGCTGGATCTCGGCAAGAACGTCCAGCTCAGCTACCTGGCGCAATTGCGCGACGCCCCGATCCCCGGCGCGACGATCCTCGACGCTATCCTCGACGAGATGCCGCTGACGGCAGGCGCGGCGCGGAGCCACCTGGCGCGGTTCCTTTTCCGTGGCGACGACGCGCTCAAGGAAGTCTCGGCGCTCTCCGGCGGGGAGCGCTCTCGTCTCGAGCTGGCGCTGCTGTTCCTGCTGCCGGCGAACCTGCTGCTGCTCGACGAGCCCACGAACCACCTCGACATTCCGGCGCGCGAGGCCCTCGAGGCGTTCATGGGCACGACGGACGCGACCCTGGTGATCGTGAGCCACGACCGCCGCCTGCTCGAGACGGTCTGCCAGTCGCTCTGGGTCGTCGACGATGGCCTGGCGGTGCCGTTCGAAGGCGGATATCGCGCCTGGCGGGCGGCCGTCGCGGACGGATGGACGGTCCAGGCTGCGGCCGAAAAGGAGGCCAATCGGCTGCACGGCGGTCGTTCGCAGCCCAACGGACGGAAGCCGGCGGGTGCGGTCGGGGCTTCGACTCGCAAGGGCGTGGCAAAGCCGGCCGATCCAGCGGTCGATTCACCGCCCCTGACTCCCGCGCAAAAGCGGGCCGCAACCAAGCTGTCCAAGGAGGCGTACCGCCGCCGCAAGGTCGCCGTGGACGAGGAACTCGCCCACCTCGTCGACCGCCGGCGCCATCTCGAGTCTGCGTTGCAGGACCCCGCGGTCCATGGCAACTTCGTCGAGTTGCGCCGGGTTAGCGGCGAGCTGGCAACCGTCAACGAGGCCCTCGTGGCAGCCGAGGAAGCCTGGCTCGAGCTCGAGGAATCCGCGCCGTGACAGACCCCGCCGGCAATCCGGCCGCTACGAAAACGCTCCTGATCGGCCTGATCGGTCCGATCGGTTGCGGCAAGTCCACCGTTGCCGGCTGGCTCGCTGCTCGGGGCGTGGTGGTCATCGACGCCGATCAGCTCACGCGCGAGCTCATGGCCCCGGGCACGCCGGTGACGGCCGCGGTCTTCGAGCGTTTCGGCGATCGGTTCCGGCTGCCCGATGGCTCGCTCGACCGGCGCGGTCTCGGTCGTCTCGTCTTCTCCGACCCGGAAAGCCTTGCCTCGCTCGAGGCGATCGTCCATCCCGCGATAAACCTGTTGCTGGCTCGGATCGTGCGCAAGACCGGTGAGCAAGGGCCGCCGGCGATGGCGCTCGAGGCAGTGAAGCTGGTCGAGGCCGGCCACGCCGAGCACTGCGACGAGGTCTGGCTGATCACTTGCGAGCCGGCCGCGCAACTCGCGCGCCTCATCGGCCGCGGCATGTCGGAGACCGACGCCCGCCAGCGCATGGAGGCACAGGTTGCTTCCCTGCCGCTCTGGCGCGATGCAGCGACTCGAACGATCGCCACCGACGGGCCGCCGGAACGAGTGGAGTCGGCGGTGGCCACGGCCTTGCAGGAGGCGCTCACGGCTCACCACTGATCGCGATCCTGGTACGACCCGGCGGCCGTGCCGGAGCCGCTCGCGGCCGCGGGGAGCCGCTCACAGCCGCGGGCTGATCCGGCCGTACAATCGAGTCGATGCCGTCCCGAGCCTCTCGTCCTCGCGTCCTCGCCACATCGGCTGCGCTGCTGCTCGTCGCCGCCCTGGCCGTCGCCTGGTCCGTGTCGGGCTCGGCGGCAGACTCGGGTGTCGGCCCCGGCGCCGGTTCGGCTCGATCTACCGGGAACGTGGCCGCCGGCAGCTCGTTCGCTGCCGCGGAGAGCGCCGGCGGAGCGATCTCGCCGACGCCGTCGGCCACGACGACACCGACCGCGCCGGCTACCTACGCCTCGGGTTTCGAGCCGCTCGATCTGACGGCGCCGGATCCGCCGCCCACCGCCCCGTCGCCTGCCGGTCTGGCGGGATTCCCCCGCATCGATCCGACCCGGCCGACACCGACCCACTCGCCCAACTGGCTCGCGCTCAAGGCAGGCGGTCTCGTGGCCCTGGTCGGCGGGCGCATCGTGGCGCTCCCGGCGACTACCGACCCGCTGACCGAGCCGGGTTCGGGCATCGCGCTACCGCCGGCCCACACTCTCGACGTCGCCTGGACCGGCCGAGTGGTCGAGCCGCCCGGCGCCGGCGTCGACGAGAAGAGCAACCGCTACTCCGACCTGACCTACTGGAACCTGTGCGGGCCGGCCGCCACGACCGTGGCGCTCTACTACTGGCAGCAGCTGACCGGACGGCCCGACGTCACCGGCACGACGGGCTACTTCCTCGACCCGTATGGGGCCGCCGGCGTCGCCTGGCCGTCGCCGGGTCCGGCGGTCGCTTTGTCCGCCAGCGGGACGCGGCTCGGCACCTACTGGTCCGACCGCGACACCTTGAGTGGGTACGTGGCGAACGGCCGCGGTTTCGTCATGTACATGGCGATGAACGTGCAGCCGCCGGGCTGGTCGGCCACGGGGGTGGACGTCTTCACGTCGACGAGCGGCGGGCCCATGTATCCGACACGCGGCTCCTCGCCGCGGGGCATGGCCGTGGCGATGAATTGGGAGATAGCCGGTCCGGACGCTTCGGGCTGGGCGGATACGTGGTACGTCTACGTCACCAAGGGGGACCCGACCCTCGCCACGGACCTGCACGAGGCGGTCCTGCTGGACGTCGGCCGCGACCATGTTGCCCTCATCGCCGCGGCCGACACCCACGAACTGCCGAACTGGCAGGCCGGCTCCGCCACGCCTCACACCCGCCACGCGATCTCGATCGTGGGTTACAACGACACCGCGAGCCCTCCGACCTACACCTATATCGACACCTGCGGTCGGAGCTGCAACGGGCGTCCCGGCAATACCAACGGGGGCACCCACGTGATCTCGCAGGCGGCGATGGTCGCTGCCCTCCAGGACAGCGCCGGCCTCGGCTTCGTCTGGTAGGGGAGTTCTCTTGGGGGCGGCCGTGCGCGCGGGCCACGCCGGGCCGCGGCGCCCAATTCCTGCAATATTCCCGCGGCCTCCACGCTATTCAGAAGCAGGATCGCCGGGACGGCTCCGGGGACGCCGCCGCGCTTCGGGGATCGCTCGGCTGAGCCTGGTCACGCGAGGCGACCAGGCGAGCGTCGCCCGCCAAGCCAATGTCACAAACCGGATCGCGGCGCGACGCTCCTACAATCGGGGCATGAGAGCGGCAGTCCGAAGGCGGCCATTGGTTCTCCTGGGAGCCGCCGCGCTCATGCTGATAGTCGTGGCCGGCGCGATTGCCCTGCGGCCCTCGGGCGGGGGAGCGGGGATCGCCCCATTCACCCGGTCGTCCGGCCCGAACATATCGATCGACGCGACGCTTTCGATCGACCCAACCGCTCCCTCGGCCGTGCCGACCCCGACGATCGCCGCGACCGGCCTGGCGGCCGTCGCAAGCCAGACCACCTTGGCCACCGGGACGCCTTCGGCGCGTCCGACCGTCTCGGCCCGGAGCACTCCGACGGCTGGGTCGACCGCGCGCGCCACGACTGTCGCTCGGACCACGCCGCCCACGCCGCCCACGCCGCCCACTTTCTCCACGCTCGACATCCTTGCGGCTCCGACCCCGGGACCCGGCCAGGCGGGTTCGGCGACCGGTGAGTTCGATTTCTCATTCGTGGACCCCCGGCGTCCGCTGGCGCAGCAGTCGGCCGACTGGCTGGCCCTCAAGGCGTCCGGACGGGTCGAACTGCAAGCTGGCAAGATCGGCCTTCTCGGCGCCGGCTCGAACCCGCTGACGACCGCCTCCGGCGCGCAGTTGCCGGTCGCCAGAACGCTCGACGTCGCCTGGACGCGCTGGGTCATCGAACCACCCGGCAGCGGCGTGGACGCGAAGGGCAACCGCTACACGGACCAGAGCTACTGGAATCTGTGCGGTCCGGGCACGATGACGGTGGCGCTCTACTACTGGCAGCTGCTGACCGGCCGGCCCAATGTCACCGGGACCGCGGGTTACTACCTCGACCCGTACGCGGCGGAGGACGTGGCCTGGCCGGCGGCCGGCCCGAGCTTCGTCATCCCTGCCGGGACGACACAACCCCTGGGAACGTTTTGGTCCGGGACCGACACGGTGAGCGGATACAGAGCCAACGGCCGCGGCTACATGATGTATCTCGCGATGGCCGCTCAGCCGCCGGGTTGGGCATCGACGGGGATCGACGTCTTCTCCGACCAGCGCGGGCATCCGCTCTATCCGACGCGCGGGGCCTCGCCTCGGAGCATCCTTATGGCGATCAACTGGGAGGTTTCCGGGCACGATCCAAACGGCTGGGCCGATGCCTGGTTCACATCGGTGACCAACGTCGATCCGACTCTGGCTCGGGACCTGCAGCTGGCGGTCATGCTGGACGTCGGTCGCGATGGGGTGCCCGTGATCGCAGCGGTCGACACGTACGAACTGCCGAACTGGCAGGCCGGCACCGCCACGCCGCACATCCAGCACGGCGTCACCATCGTCGGCTACGACAACGCCGCAAACCCGCCGACCTACACCTACATCGATACCTGCGGCCGCTCCTGCGACAACCGCGGCGGCAATCAGAACGGCCAGATCCACGTTATCTCGCAGGCGGCTATGGTTCGGGCGATCCGGGACAGCGGCGGCTCGGGCTTCATCTGGTAGGCAGGGAGTGGCGGCGTGGCGAGCGACAGAGCGGACATCGCGGTCGTAGGAGCGGGGATCGTCGGCCTGGCGACGGCGCGGGCGCTGCTGCGAGCCCACCCCGGTCTTCGGCTCATCGTCCTCGACAAGGAGCCCGGGATCGCGGCCCACCAGACCGGGCACAACTCGGGCGTGCTCCACGCCGGCGTCTACTACGCCCCCGGTTCGCACAAGGCCGCGATGTGCCGGGCGGGCAAGGCGCAGGTCGAGGAGTTGGCCCGGGAGCATGGCATCCCGTTCCGGCTGTCGGGCAAGCTGATCGTCGCGGTCGACGAATCGGAGCAGCCGGGCCTCGACGAGCTGCTGAGGCGCTCCCGGGCGAACGGGGTCCCCGGCGTCGAGCTGGTCGGCCCCGAGCGCATGCGTGAGATCGAGCCGCACGTGGCGGGCGTCGCGGCGCTGTGGTCGCCCGAGACGGGCGTCATCGACTACCGCCTGGTGGCCGCCGCGCTCGCCGAAGAGATCCGCGCAAGCGGCGGCACCTTCCTCCTCGGCGCCGAAGTGACGGCCATCCGCGAGTCGACGGACGAACGAACCCTCGAGACCGTCCTCGGCCCAATCCATGCGCGCGATTTGATCGTCTGCGCTGGTCTTCAGGCGGATCGCCTGGCGGCCATGACCGGCACGCGCGGACCCCGGATCGTACCGTTCCGCGGCGACTATTTCGTCCTGCGGCCGGAGGCGGCGTCGCTCGTTCGCGCCCTCATCTACCCAGTGCCGGACCCGCGCTTCCCGTTCCTCGGCGTCCACTTCACGCGGCGCATCGACGGCGAAGTCTGGGCCGGCCCGAACGCGGTCCTGGCCTTCGCCCGCGAGGGCTACCGGCGCCGCGACGTCGACCCGGCCGAGCTGGCGCGCATCCTCGGGTATCGCGGCTTCCTGCGACTGGCCGGCCGGAACCTGGCCGCGGGCATCGGCGAGATCTGGCGCGACTACAACCGGGGAGCGTTCCTCGGGGCGCTGCAGCGCTACATACCCGAGCTGACGGAAGCCGACCTGCTGCACGGGCCCTCCGGTGTCCGCGCTCAGGCGATCGATATCCGCGGGCGCATGGTCGACGACTTTGCGATCGGCGGCTCCGCGCACGTCCTGCACGTCCAGAATGCCCCGTCGCCGGCTGCAACGAGTTCGCTCGCGATCGGGACCTGGCTGGCGGACGCGGCGCGGGATCGCTTCGGCCTGAGCTGACACGGCGCAACAGCCGAGAACTTTCCGCCCGGGCTGCTCGTCTTTAGTGCCGACGGACCGCGGCGAGTGCGGTCGAACCGGGAGCCGAGGGGGTGCGAGACTGTGGCGATGGCAAAGCCGGATCGATGACGACGCCCGAGGGACCCGATCCTGCCGACGCCGGCTTCGCGGCCTTGAGCGACGCCGCGCTCCGACGCACTTACGGGCTGGCCGGCTATCTGCTGGGCAACGCCGCAGATGCCGAGGACGCGACGCAGGAGACGATGGCGCGAGCCTGGCGAGCGCGGGCCACGCTCCGTGATCCGGCGACGTTCGATGCCTGGCTGGACCGGATTCTGGTCAACACCTGCCGCGACCGCCTGCGCCGCCGCCGGGTCGTGCGGGTGGTCGACCTCGAGGCAAGCGGAGAGATCGAAGCACGCGACCCGTTCCGCGAGTTCCTCGCCCGCGACGAGCTCGAGGCTGCGCTGGGTGCCCTCAACGCGGACCAGCGGGCCGTCGTAGTGCTGAGGTTCTGGCAGGACTTGTCTCTTGAGCAGATCGCCGAACGGCTCGGCTGGCCGCTCGGCACGGTCAAGTCGCGCCTGCATCACGCAATGGGCGCCATGAAGAAGCGACTGGAGCGCGACGCAGGGCACGAGATACGCGAGGTAGCGCCATGAACGACACCGAACTCGAAGCCTGGCTGGCAGCCCGCTTCAGAACGGCTCCCACGCCCGAGGTTCCTGCGGAACTCCAGAAGGCAATCCGCACCGATCGAATCCGACCCGGCGTCGAGCGGACTGCGGGATCGATGCAGCCCGGCCGGGGCTGGTGGCTGGCGCGCCCGCGCCGCGCGATAGGCGGATTGGCGGCGCTGTCGTTGACCGTCGTCCTGGCCGCCGGTCTGTTCGCGGTCGTGGTCATCCGTCCGACGCACAGCTCAGTGCCGGCGGCCACGGGGATCGCCTGGCAGCCGCGAGTTCATCTGGTTGAGCCCGGAGTCGTGTTCGGCCCGTACCTGGCGTCAGTCGGCGGTCGCATCTACATGGTCGCCACCTCGAGCGCGACCGACGGAACGGAAAGCACCGTGGTTCGCTCGTCCGGCGACGGCAAGACGTGGGTGCAGGTCTCGGCACCCGGGGCGTTCGAGAGCGACGGGCCCAGGTTTTTCGCCCAGGGCATTTCCGACGACGGTCGGGGCGGTCTGATAGTCGTCGGCGGCGTCTCCGGCAACCAGACCGAAACCACAGTGCCGACGGCGTGGCATTCGACAGACGGTCGAACCTGGACGAAGGCGCAGGTCGCTACGCCTGCCCTGGCCAGGATGGCGGCTGTCGCCGCTCACCCCGGGGAGGTCGTGGCGATCGGCGACTGGCGGGTGACCGTGCCTGGGGGTGCTGCGGATCAGACCGTGAACCAGATGTATGCCTGGTTCTCGACGGATGGCGCGACGTGGAGCCAGATCGATCTGCCCGAGTCGTCCGGGTTCGTCCCTGCCGCGGTGACTTCCTGGAGCGGAGGCTTTGCGGCGATCGGCCAGCTCGACGGGGTCGACCGCGTCACGTCGGTGTGGACTTCTGCGGACGGGAAGACGTGGCAGAAGTCGCCGCAGGAATTCGGCCGCTTCCTTCCGACGGCGATGGCGGCGCTCGGCGATCGAGTCGTTGCTGTGGGCAATTACGACAATGCCCAAGGCGACGCCGCCGTGTTCGTCCCCGCGTCGTGGTCGTCGACCGATGGCCTGACCTGGGTCGAATCCAGGGCATCCGCCAGGCAGATCGCGACGGGCTTCGGCGATGTCACCGTCGTCGGTGACGAGCTCGTAGCGATCGGGGCCAACTACCTGGGGATCGCCGCCGACGCACTCCGGGTCGCTGGTTCCTCCTCGGCGCCCACCACACCGCCGATGCCCGCCGCGAATGTCTGGATCTCCAACGAAGGATCGACCTGGCGGCTGCTCCCCGAGGACCCCTCACTCGTAGTCGGCTCGAGCTTGAACACTCACATCGCCAGCCTCGGGACTCGAGTTGTGGTGGCAACGTACGGCGAGGTCTACTTCGGCGACCTCACCCCATAACGTGGCGCGCGCCGGGGGTCGGCGTCCGCTCGGCCCGTGCCGCCTGCAGGCGAGCCGCGCCGGTAGTGCTACGTTTCTCGGACCCGCGGTACCCGAGCGGAATACCCAGGAGCGGAGGAATCGATCGATGGCCGTCGACGACCTGATCAGGCAGAACCGGACCGCAGACGCCACCGTCATGGTCTCTGCCGGCGGCGTGCCGCTCGCAAACCACGAGGTCGTCGTGGCCCAGACGAACCACAAGTTCCTGTTCGGCAGCACGGGCTTCGACTTCATCCCGCTGGCCAACGGCGAGCTCTCGGGCGCGGAGAAGGACGAGATGGAGCTGCTGGCCGGTGAGTGGCTGGCGCTGTTCAACTTCGCGACCCTGCCGTTCTACTGGGGCCGCTTCGAGCCAGAGCGAGGCAAGCCCGACACGGCGCGGACTCTCGCAGCGGCGCGTTGGTTCGCCGAGCGCGGCGTGGCGCTGAAGGGCCACCCCCTGTGCTGGCACACCATCCAGCCTGACTGGCTTCTGCCGCTGTCGAACGACGAGATTCTCGCGGCGCAGAAGGCGCGAACGACCCGCGAAGTCACCGACTTCCGCGGCGTCATCGACACCTGGGACGCGATCAACGAAGCCGTGATCATGCCCGTCTTCGAGAACGGGGAGAACGGGATCACCAGGATCTGCCGCGCCAACGGCCGAATCGCGACCGTGCGGATGGCCTTCGAGACGGCTCGCGCAGCCAACCCGAAAGCCTTCCTCCTGCTCAACGACTTCGACATGTCGACGGCCTTCGAATGCCTGATCGAAGGCGTCCTGGAAGCCGGCATCAAGATCGACGCCATCGGGCTGCAGAGCCATATGCACCAGGGCTACTGGGGTGAGGAGAAGACACTCAAGATCGTCGATCGCTTCGCCCGCTACGGCCTGCCGCTTCATTTCTCCGAGACAACGATCGTTTCCGGCCACTTGATGCCGCCCGAGATCGAAGACTTGAACGACTACCAGGTCCCCGACTGGCCTTCGACGCCGGAAGGCGAGGCCCGTCAGGCAGACGAAATCGTGCGTCACTACAAGGCTCTGCTGTCGCACCCGGCGGTCGAGGCGATGACGTACTGGGACCTCACCGACCGGGCCTGGCTCGGCGCCCCGGCCGGCATGGTCCGGCGCGACTTCTCGCCGAAGCCTTCGTACGACGCCATGCACTCCCTCATCAAAGGCGAGTGGTGGCTTGCGCCCACCACGATGGCCACGGACGCGCAGGGCCGGCTTCGCTTCAACGGCTTCCTGGGCGATTACGAGGTGTCGGTGGAGGAGCGCAGAGCGGCGTTCCAACTAAACGCCACGGGCGGGGCGGCGATCGAGGTTTCGCTCGGGGTATAGGCCGAGCGCGGCTAACCCGAGCCGTCGGCGAGCCGGGTGAGCGACGCGAGCCACGCCCGCGGCGCCTCGGGGAACTCGGAATCGTTGCGAATCGCGAATCTCTCGGCCGCTATCGAGTCGATCCGCCAGCCTTTCGAAAACGTCGCGCGGATCTCGGCCCGGCTGACGCGCCGCGGACCCATGTCGCCGGGCTGCTCGTCGCTGAAGCACATGAAGAAATACCGCGCGCCCGGCCGGAGCACCTCGCGCAGGCTTCGTTCGTAGGTGGTCCGGTCCGCGTCGGAAAAGACGTGGAACAACCCGAAGTCGATCGCGACGTCGTAGGTTCGACCGAGGGCCTGGAGGTCCAGCGCATCCGCGATCTCGAATTCCGCTCGGATCCCGCGGCTGAGCGCCTTCTCTCGGGCTCGTGAGATGGCCGTCGGGGCCAGGTCGATGCCGAGGACATCGTGGTTCCGCGCGGCGATATGGAGGGCGTTCTCGCCCGTGCCGCAGCCGATGTCGATTACCGCGCCGGCGATCAACCCCAGGTCGGCGAGGCGCACCAGCACGGGTTGCGGTCGACCGATGTCCCACGGCGCCTGGCGGTTCAGATACGCCCACTCGAAGCCCACGACCGGACGATACCGCTCGCCGCCGAAGCCACCATCGTCTGCCTCTGCTGGTTCCGCCGGAAGACCCAGCCGCGAACCTGACGCGTCGCGGCAGGAATGAGCGGTAGTCTCAGGGCGCGTCAGACTTCCCGAACGAGTGTTCGGTATGAAGGCGCGACGGTATACTTCATCAACTTGCTGCCGAGGAAGAAGTGCCCGATTTCCGGCTCGTAGCCGACTTCAAACCGACCGGCGATCAGCCCGACGCGATCGAACGACTGACCGAAGGCCTGCAAAAGGGGCTGCGCCACCAGACCTTGCTCGGCGTCACCGGCAGTGGCAAGACCTACACGATCTCGCAGGTCATCGAGCGGTACCAGAAGCCGACGCTCGTGCTGGCCCACAACAAGACGCTGGCCGCCCAGCTGTACTCCGAGTTCCGCGAGTTCTTCCCGGACAACGCCGTCGAGTACTTCGTCAGCTACTTCGACTACTACCAGCCCGAGGCGTACCTGCCGCGGTCCGACACGTACATCGAGAAGGACTCGAGCCGCAACGACGAGATCGACAAGCTCCGCCACGCCGCCACGAAGGCGCTCTTCGAGCGGCGGGACGTGATCATCGTCGCGAGCGTGAGCTGCATCTACGGCCTCGGCGCGCCGGTCGACTACGGGGCCACGATCCTGCGGCTCCGTGTCGGCGGGCAATACCGCCGTGACGCCGTGCTGCGCCACCTCGTCGATCTCCAGTACCAGCGCAACGACGCCGCTCTGACCCGCGCCCGATTCCGTGTCCGCGGCGACACGCTGGAGCTGATTCCCGCCGCGGAGGACCGCCTCGTTCGGGTCGAGTTCTTCGGCGACGAGGTCGAGCGGATCACCGAGCTGGACCCGCTCACCGGAGAGCTGCTCGCCGAGCGCAAGGAACTGAACGTCTACCCGGCCACTCACTACGTCACGCCGAAGGACAAGCTGCTTATCGCGATCAAAGCCATCGAAGAGGAGATGGAGGTCCGCGTCGGCGAACTCGAGGCCCAGGGCCGCGAGCTGGAGGGGGCGCGGCTTCGCCAGCGCACGACCTTCGACCTCGAGATGATGCGTGAGCTCGGCTACTGCACCGGCATCGAGAACTACTCCCGCCACCTCTCGGGCCGCGACGCCGGCTCTCGGCCCTGGACGCTGCTCGATTACTTCCCGCCGGACTGGCTGCTGGTCGTGGACGAGAGCCACATGTCCATACCTCAGGTCGTGGGCATGTACAAGAACGACCGCACGCGCAAGGAGATCCTGGTCGATTTCGGCTTCCGTCTGCCGTCCGCCCTCGACAATCGGCCGCTGACGTTCGAGGAATTCGAAGCCAGCGTCAATCAAGTCGTATACATGAGTGCCACGCCCGGCCCATACGAACTCGAGCGGAGCGAGCAGGTAGTCGAGCAACTGATACGACCGACCGGCGTGGTCGATCCACATATCACCGTCAGGCCCACCGAAGGTCAGATAGACGATCTGCTCGAACTTATCCGCGGCCGAGTCGAGAAGGGCGAACGTTCGATCGTCACAACGCTGACGAAGAAGATGGCCGAAGACCTGGCCGACTACCTGCACGAACTCGGCGTGAAGGTCCAGTACCTGCATTCCGAGGTCGATACGCTCGAGCGAGTTCAGATACTGCGCGACCTGCGCCTCGGCGTGTACGACGTGATCGTCGGCATCAACCTGCTGCGCGAGGGCATCGATTTGCCGGAGGTGACGCTCGTCGCGATCCTCGACGCCGACAAGGAAGGCTTCCTGCGCAGCGCATGGTCACTGGTGCAGATGATAGGGCGGGCTGCGCGCAACATCGACGGCGAGGTCGTCATGTACGCCGACCGCATGACCGACTCGATGAAGGCCGCGATAGGGGAGACGGATCGGCGCCGCTCGGTCCAGGAGCGGCACAACCGGGAGCACGGCATCGAGCCGGTGACGATCGTCAAGGGCATCCGCGACATCAACGACCGGCTGCGGGCGGTGGCCGAGGCGAGCGGCTCACACGGCGACGGCGGAGCGCCCGGACACGAGCGGGATCTCTCGGCGATGGCGAAGGACCAGATCGAGAAGCTCGTCGGCCAGATGGAGGCGGAGATGCGCCAGGCGGCGCGCGACCTGGAGTTCGAGAGGGCGGCGGCCCTGCGAGACGAAGTTCAGGAGATCCGACTCCGCGTGCTGGAGGAAGACGCCTCGGCGGTGGTCGCCCGAGCCGCGGAGAAGGCCGGCAGGGCTCGACCCGCGGGGCAGATCTCCCCGCACCAGGCTCCGGCACGCTCCGGCCGGACGATCAAGCCCGTTCGCCAGGCCGAGCGCCGGCGGCGCGGCGAACCGGTAGACGTGGAGCTGGACGCGACCGCGCTGGACGTGACCGAGGTGCGTGTGGTTGCCGCCACGGAGGCGGACGAGGACGCTGCCGCCGCGACGGCCTCGAGCTGGCTGCCCGGCATAAAGGATGAGCACGAGGACGACGGCTGGACCGTCAAGTGGCTCGACCGCCCGACGTGGGACCATACCGTCACCCCGAACGTGATCAAGCGCACAGGGACGCGAACTCCGGGAGGCCGGCGTCGCCGCTAGCCCCCGTCCCCGCAGCCCGATGGAGGAGCAGCATGGACCCGCTGAGCGAAGCGTTCCAGCATCACACCTGGGCAACCGAGCAGCTGATCGAGCACCTGCGGAGCCTGCCCGACACCGCGCTCACCGCCAGCGCCCCCGGCGTCTACGGGGAGGTGCTGGCCACCCTGACGCATCTGCTCGACGCCGACAATCGCTATCTCCGCCATCTCGAGGGCAACCCGCCGCCACCCAGGACCGGCGCGGATCCATCCCGCTCGCTCGACGAGCTGGCCGACGCGGTTCGCGACCAGGCCGTTCGCTGGCGAATCGCATTGCCGGGGATCGACGCCCTTGACGTCACGCTGCCGGCCCGGCCCGATCGGCCCGAGTTGCCGCATGCGACGAACCTGCTGGTGGCCCAGGCGCTCCATCACGGCAACGACCACCGCACGCAGATCTGCACCGTCCTGTCGACGAACGGTTTCGCCGCGCCCGACCTGGATGTGTGGAGCTACTGGCTGGCCCGTCGTGCGGGCTAGCAATGGTTTCTCGCGAGCGGTCGGACTGGGATCGATTCTCGTGCTGATCCTCTCCGGATGCGGCCAGACTTCGAATACTTTGCCGTCGCCGCTTTCCTCTCCGTCGCCCGCCGGGCCTCCAACCGCCGCTCCGTCGCCGGCGCCCGGCCTCTTCGTCGATGCCGGTGCGTCGGAGGGGCCGATAAGCCCGCTCGTGTATGGCTCGAACGACGGTCCGTGGCTCGTCGTGAACCCGATCCTCGACGACCAGATCGCGGCGGCCAGGCTGACCATGCTGAGCTTTCCCGGTGGCAATTGGGGCGACGAGAACGACCTGCAGCCGTCCCAGATCGACGACTTCATCGCTTTCTGCCGCCAGATCGGCGCCGTGCCGCGAATTGTGGTCCGGCTCAAAGGTGGCTCGCCGAGAAGGCCGCCGACCTGGTGAAGTACGCCAACGTAACGAAGGGCTACGGCGTGAAGTATTGGGGCATCGGCAACGAACCCGACCTTTACGAGGCCAATTGGCTCACCGGCTACTCGGTTACTCAATACGACACCGAGTGGCGATCATATGCGTTGGCCATGCGAGCCGTCGATCCCGCGATCAAGCTGATCGGGCCGGATATCAGCCAGTTCGTTGGCAATACCAACGGCTCGTCGTATTTGCAGGCACGAACAGACTGGCTCTCGACGTTCCTGAAGGCCAACGGCGACTTGGTCGATATCGTTTCGATTCATCGCTACGCGTTTCCCGCCAGCGCCACATCGGGGCCGCCGAGCATTGCGGATCTGCGGGCCAATACGCAGGAGTGGGATTCGATCATTCCCGCGCTGAACGCGCTGATTCGAACTCAGCTCGGCCGGGACCTGCCAGTGGCCGTCACCGAGGTGAACTCGAGCTGGGCCGACAATCAGGGCGGCGAGGCGACCATGGACTCGCACTACAACGCCATCTGGTTCGGGGACGTGCTGGGGCGTCTCATCAGCCAGAAGGTCGACATCGTCACGCAGTTCGCGCTGGCAGGCGACTGGGGCATCGTCGGCCTGGATGCTCCACGTCCGATGTACTACGACTACATGATGTACCAGCGGTTTGGAGTGCAGCTCGTGCGCTCGGTTTCGGACGATCCGACGGTATCGGTCTACGCCGCCAGGCGGTCGGACGGCTCGCTGACGGTCATGATCGTGGATCTCGGCTCCGCCGCCGTGACCAAGCCGCTCACTGTGATCGGCGGTCAGACCTCCGATTCGGCCCAGACGTGGCTGTTCGACGCCGGCCACAACGCCGCGCAGGTGGCCGATACGCCGCTTGCTCCGGGCGGCAACGTCACTCTGCCGCCCGAATCGATGACGCTGCTGGTTATGGGCTTGTAGCCGCTCATACCGCCGGGCCACGCCGGCCGGG
>CAVSWB010000003.1:0-347223 GCA_963731635.1 uncultured Chloroflexia bacterium
AGCCTGCCGTGCTGGACCGCATCTTCGAGCCGTTCTTCACCACAAAGCAGAACGGCCGGGGGACGGGTCTCGGGCTGGCCACCGTCTACGGCATAGTCGAGCGCAACGGCGGGCGCATTCGGGTCGAGTCTTCGGTCGGGAAGGGCGCCCGCTTCATCGTGGATCTGCCGCTGTCAAGAGGCGCGCCGGCCGCGGCATGGGACCTGGAGCCGGGCGACCGGGGAAGTGAGGTCAGGGCCGACTGATCGTCGCCCGAGCGGAATCCCCGGGTCAGACCTTTATGACGTGCATGAGGTCGATCAGGACGAAGAAGACGGCCAGGGCGGCTGCCATGACTCCGCCGACCCGGAGGATGCGGCGAACGTCGCGCACCACGTAGCCGTACTCCTCGGCCGCCTTGGCGGCAAGCAGGCCCTGGTTTCGAGATCTGACCGCGGACCGATCGAGCTCTGCGGCCCGATTGCGATCCCGCTGCCGGGCCGCGCTGCCATCTGCCGGTCGGGCCGGAGCGGCCACAGGGGACTCGACCTCGGACGCAAGCTCCTCACCTTGCTCGGAGGATGCTTCGTCAGGTCGGATTGGGGACAGGGGCTGCGGTCGGGCGGGAGCATGTCTTTGGGAATGCCGCTGGCCGGGACGGTTCGATCCACGAGTTCGCTTGGCCATTTGAGAGAAGGGCCTCCGTTATCGTCCGCTAAGCTCTTTGCTCGCGGGAGCATAGCATTCCGACCCGGGCGAGCGGAGCGCGCCACGCCGGCGCCGCTCCCGAGTCGGCCCTTTGCCCTCTCGGGCCCGCCCGGCCGGCAAATCCGAGCGGAGCCGATCGCTGCTAGACTCGATCGGACCGACGGAGGAGTGAGTGGATCAAGTAAACAGCGCCATTTCGTCCAATCTAGCGATCGTCGCCGGAGCCCTTGCGATCGTCGTGGTGGTGGTTCTGGTTCTCGTCGCAGCGCTGTTTGTTCAGACACGACGCCTTGCCAGCCTGACTATCCGGGTCGATGGACTCACCAGAGGGGTCGACGGTCGAAGTCTTGAGTCGGTGCTCGACGCCCACCTGGAGACTGTCTTCCGCGTGGCCCGCGACCTTGACTCACTGGATGCCCGCGCCACCGCGATGGAGACGGCCGCACGCCACCACTTCGACCGGGTAGGCCTCGTCAGGTTCAATCCATTCGAGGACACCGGCGGCAATCAGAGCTTCGCCCTCGTCCTGCTCGACGGCAACTCCGACGGCTTCGTGATCAGCAGCCTCCACTCCCGCACCGGCACGCGGATGTACGCCAAGGCCGTGAAGGGCGGCACCGCCGAGGCGGCGCTTTCGGCTGAGGAGGCCCAGGCCCTGCAGGTGGCACGCAGCCAGGCCGCGCCGCGATCCTCGTCGCGACCTTCGACGGCCATCAGGACGGGCAATTCTGCGCGAGCTCCGTCCTCGAATGTGCGTGCCGCCAGCCAGCGCCCGAGCGCTCCCCTCGACCCCACTGAGGTCGGGCCCGAGACGGAGCCCGCCGCCCCCTCGAAAGCCGAGGATGGCGATACCCCGGCGCGTCCATCCTGGAAGGACGCGCCTCGCTCGTGACACGTGAGATGTCACTGCCGCGGGCGAGTCTGGACGCATGACACGCCAGGGCCGCAGGACATCGGCGCGAGAGCCGGCGCTGCTCGAACAGATACCCGTCTGGGGCCGAGCCTCGAAGTCGGAGGCGCCGGCCGACGCATCACCGGGCGGCGTCGAGTCCCTGCTCGACGGCCTGAACCCCGAGCAGCGCCGCGCCGTCTGCCACGGCGAGGGACCACTTCTGGTCGTCGCCGGTGCCGGCACCGGCAAGACGCAGATGATCACGCGGCGCATTGCGTGGCTGATCGCTACTCGTCGGGCGCGACCTTCGGAGATCCTGGCCCTAACCTTCACGGACAAGGCGGCGGAGGAGATGCAGGCCCGGGTCGACCAGCTGGTTCCTTACGGCTACACGGACGCGGCGGTGTCCACGTTCCACGCCTTCGGCGACCGGCTGGTCCGCGAGTTCGCCCTGGAACTCGGCCTGCCGACGGACACACGAGTTCTGTCGCGGCCGGAGGTCGTGATATTCCTGCGCGAGCGCCTCTTCGAATTCGGACTGGACGAGTACCGGCCGCTGGGCGACCCGACGCGCTTCCTGGGCGCCCTGGCTACGCTGTTCAGTCGCTGCAAGGACGAGGATGTCAGCCCGCAGGCGTACCTCGATTTCGCGGAATCCCTGGCCAGGCGGAGTCGCGAGGCCGATCCGGCAAGCCTCGAGCCAGACGAGCCGGCTGCGCTCGCGCAGCGTGCCCGTCGCGAAGGGGAGCTGGCCCGTGCCTACGCCCGCTACCAGGAACTGCTTCGCGCAGCCGGTCTGATCGACTTCGGCGACCAGGTGAGCCTGGCGCTCCGGCTGCTGCGCGAATCGCCCGCGGCACGACTGGAGCTGCAGCGCCGCTACCGGTACATCCTGGTCGACGAATTCCAGGACACCAACCGGGCCCAGTCGGAGCTCGTGGAATTGCTGGCGGCGCCGCACGGCAACGTCACCGTCGTCGGCGACGACGACCAGTCGATCTACAAGTTCCGCGGCGCCGCGATCAGCAACATCCTGGAGTTCCGCCGCGCCACCCGCGCGTCCCGCCAGATCGTGCTGCGGCGCAACTACCGCTCGCGGGCGCCCATCCTGGACGCGAGCTATCGCCTCATCCGCTTCAACGATCCCGGACCGGCTGGAGTTCCGCAACGGCATAGACAAGCGGCTGATCGCCGAGCGACGGGGCAACGGAGCAGCCGGTCCGCCATATGCGCCTTCGCGACCGGGCTCGGAGGAGGCGGACTGGATAGCCCGCGAGATCGCCGGCCGGATCGCATCCGGCGCGGGAGCCGCGGGACTTCGCGATCCTGGTCCGCGCCAACGCCGGATGCGGATCCGGTCCTCCGCAGCCTGAACATGTGCGGCGTTCCGTGGCGGTTCTCGGGCACGTCCGGGCTGTATGCGCGGCCGGAGATCCGGCTGCTGCTCGCGTTCCTGCGGGCGATCGCGGATCTCTCCTCGAGCGTGGACGTCTACGCGCTGGCGGCCTCGGACGTATACGGCCTGGGCGGACCGGACCTCACGGCCATCGTCAACACGGCGCGTCGCAGGAATCGCTCGCTGTGGGAGGTGATCGAGGAGCTGACTCGCCAGCCCGGCCTGCTGCGCCTGGCGCCGGCGACACGCGGGCCACGCTGGAGCGGCTCGTCGGCGGACCTGCGGCGCTACACGGAACTGGCCCACGAGCGGCCGGCCGGCGAGGTGCTTTACCAGTTCCTGCGGGACAGCGGCCTCCTGTCGCGGCTGGCATCGACGGATTCGGTCGCGGCCGAGGAGTCCCTCCAGAACATCGCCCGATTCTTCGACATCGTCCGCTCTCAGTCGGACCTGCTGCCGGACGATCGCGTCGTCTTCGTCGCCCGACATCTGCAGACGCTGATCGACGCCGGCGACGATCCGGCCACGGCCGAGGTGGATCCGGAGGCGGACGCGGTCGCGGTCCTGACCGTCCACAAGGCCAAGGGCCTCGAGTTCCCGGTGGTCTTCATGGTCGGCCTGGTCGACGGCCGCTTCCCGGCGCGGACGCGTCGCGAGCCGCTGGCGCTGCCGGTCGAGCTCGTCACGAGGACGCTGCCCGAAGGGCGACCGCACGTCCAGGAGGAGCGACGGCTGTTCTACGTGGGCATGACTCGGGCGCGGGACGAGCTGATCCTGACCCACGCCGCCGACTACGGCGGCCGCCGAGCGCGGCGTGTGTCGCAGTTCGTCCTCGAGGCGCTCGACCTGCCGGCCGTCGGCGCCGCCGGCGGCCAGCGGTTCCGACGGCCTCGCGGCGCTCCGATCGCCGACTGGAGCGCTGCCGCTTTCGAGCCGGCAGTGGCCGGCCGGCAGAACCCGGCTCGCGAGCCCGGGATCGAAGGCCCGCTATCGCTGAGCTTCTACCAGGTGGACGACTACCTGACGTGCCCGCTCAAGTACAAGTACGTCCACGTCCTGCGCGTGCCGATCGCGCCTCACCACTCGATCGTCTACGGTTCGGCGCTCCATCAGGCCGTGCAGGAGTTCCACCGGCGCCAGGCCACGGGCTACATGATGAGCGAAGACGAGCTTCTCGCCGCGTTCGAGGCAGCCTGGTCCAACGAGGGCTTCCTGACCGCGAGCACGAGGAGGCTCGCCTTGCGGCGGGCCGGGCCGCGCTCCGCCGGTTCCGTGCCGAGCAGCTTCAGCCGGGCGCCGTCATGCCGGCGTACGTGGAGCGTGAGTTCGGCTTCATCCTGGACGGCGATCGCATCCGCGGCCGGATGGACCGGGTGGACATCGAGAGGCTCGCCGGCCGACCAGGCCCACGACGGCACGTCCGGAGAGCGACCAGCTCGCGGACGTAGCGTCGCACCGTCGCTGCCGGGGCTCCATCCTGAAAGAGTGACGATCACGGACTACAAGTCGAGCGACGTTCGCGATCCCGCCGAAGGCGCGAGAGCGGGCCCGCGAGTCTCTGCAGCTGCAGATCTACGCCATGGCCTACCAGGCCGAGACCGGACGCCTGCCCGATGCGGTCCAGCTGTGGTTCCTGGAATCCGGGCTGGTGGGGCGGGTCGAGGTCGACGAGAAGCGGCTCGAGAAGGCGCGGACGTCGATCCGGCCAGGCGGCGGCCGGCATTCGGGCCCGCAAGTTCGCGCGCGACGCCGGACTACATCGCGTGCGGCTATTGCGCTTTCCGAGACATCTGCCCTGCGAGTGCGGCGAAATGATGGACGGGATCGAGGCGATCACCTTCGACTTCGGCAACACGCTGGTACCGTTTCCGGCCGCGTCGATGAACGTAGTGGTTCGACGCACCGCGGACGTAGCGGCAACCCTGACCGGCTGCCGCGCGGAGGAATTCGAGCGCCTCTGGGCGGAGGAGCGGCAGCAGGCAGTTCGACGCAGGACGTGCCGGAGGGTCGCGAGGCCGACATGGACGTGCGGGCGGTGCGCGTGCTGGCGCGGTTGCGGGGCGCCACGCCGGCCGACAACGAACGCTGGGACGACCGTTCGGCCGCGGGCTACTCCGAAGCGAGCGAGCGGGCCGTCATCCTCGACGCTTATGCCGGGGCCTTCGTCGCGACGACGCCCGTGCCCGCTGCCATCGAGCCAATGCTGGCGCGGCTTTCGGCGCGATATCGCCTGGCAGTGCTCTCCAATTGGCCGCTCGCCGCGGCCGTCGAGCGCTACCTTGCGGCGGCCGGCTGGTCGCCCCACCTCACGGCCATCGTGATCTCGCAACGCGTCGGGGCGATCAAGCCCCTGCCGCTTATCTTCGAGGCCGCCTCTCGCTCCCTGGGCATCGCCTCTGGTCCGGCAATCCTGCATGTTGGGGACGACCCTGGGGCAGACGTGGTGGGCGCGCACGGCGTGGGCTGGCGAGCGGCCTGGGTCCGTCTCAAGCCGGAGGACTCCCCGCTGCCGGTTGCCGCCGCAACCACGGCGACTGCTGGCGCAGAGCCCGATCTCATCGTGGACAGCGTGCTCGATCTCGAGGCCGCACTGGCCTGATCTCGGCCGCGCCCGGCCGTCTAGACTTGTGCGATGGACAGCCGAGACCGAGCCGGCAACTACATCCTCTTCTTCGCCGCGCTGGTGGCCTGGATAGTGGTGCTGAGGTTCGTCACCACGATTCCGCCGCGGCAGAGTGCCACCGCAGGGCTCGCCGGTGGGGGATTGATCGGCCTGGCAGTCGGGCTGTCAGTCACGCCGATGTTCTGGCTCGGCGCCTTCGCCCGTCATCGGCGCATAGCCCTGCGCGGCTCGTGGGTCCGCGCCGGGCGTCGGGGAGCGTGGGTCGGAGTCGTGGTTGCTCTCCTGGTGATCCTGCGCATCCAGGAAGTCCTCAGCCTCCCGATCGGCCTCTTCCTCGTGGCCATGGTCACGCTGGCCGAAGTCACCCTGACGGTCGAGCGCTAGATAGGAATCCGAGGCTGGCGCGAGGCGTTAGGCTTTGCGGGATGGCCCAGTCACAGCGCGATCCCGTTACTGCCGCGGCACTGGCGCGCCTTTACGACCTGGACATGCTCGAAGACCCGGGCGACCTCGACCTTTACCTCGCCCTCGCGGCTCGTACCGGCGGGCCGATCCTCGAGCTGGCTTCGGGTTCCGGCCGGCTTGCCGTTCCACTCGCGGCATCGGGCTACGAAGTCACGGCAGTGGACCTCGACGCGGCCATGCTCGACCGCCTCAAGACGCGTGCTCAGCGCGCCGGCCCCGAAGCGGCAGGTCGTTTAAACCCCGTCGAGGCGGATCTCCTCGAACTGAAGGCGCTGCCGGGAGCTCCTTTTCGGCTGGCCATCCTGGGACTCAATTCGATCATGCTGCTCGAGTCTCGTGCCGCTCAGCGCGCCGCCTTCGAGGCGATGGCGAAGTACCTCGTACCGGGCGGCCTCGCCGTCGTAGACGTGTGGCTGCCGGCCGCCGATGACCTCGCGCGTTATGACGGCCGGCTCAGCCTCGAATATTGCCGCGTGGACCCGGAATCGGGGCTCGTGGTGACCAAGACGGCCAGCGCCGTGCACCAGGCGGCGTTCGGCACTGTTTTTCTGACGGCGATCTACGACGAGGCCGCCCCCGGCGGCAGTCCGAGAAGGTGGATCAGACAGGATGAACTGCGGCTCGTCGACGCCGAGGAACTTCGCGAATCGGCCCGCGCCGCCGGCCTGGAGGTCGAAGTTGTGGCCGGCAACTACGATCTTGAACCGATCTCACCCCATGACGAACGGGCTATCGTGGTAGCGCGGAGGCGGGGCAGGCTGCGCTCCGCCGCCTTGTTATAGTCGGACCGTGGCGAACCCTACCTCCATCCGCCTTCTCGTGGCCGAAGACGTGCCGCAGGTCAGTCAGCACATCCGTAACCTGCTGAGCGTTCAGGCCCAGGTGAAGCTGCTCGAGGTCCTCAGCGAGGGCTCCAAGGTCGTGGAGGCCTCGCAGCAGCTTCGACCCGACGTCGTCCTGGTCGACCTGCTGCTCCAGGGCAAGATGAAGGGCCCGCAACTCATCGAGAGGCTGCGCGATTCCGGGCTCGAGATCCCGGTCGTGGTGCTGACCGTTCCGCAGCACCCGCTCGCCCGAGACCCGCAGCGGGGCATCGACGCCGTCCTGACCCTTCCCTTCAGCGGTTTCGAGCTCGTCAATACCCTCGCCCACGTGCTGCGGGATCGTCAGGCTCAATCGGCGGGTGCCTGCCGTGTGATCTCGGTCTTCTCGCCCAAGGGCGGCGTCGGCAAGACGACCATCGCCTTCAACCTCGCGGTCGCCTTGAGCCAGCTCGGAGCGTCGACGGCTCTGATCGACGGCAGCCTGCAATACGGCGACCTGCGTGCGCTTTTGAAGGTTCCGAGCGACGTACCCTCGATCCTCGACCTGCCGACCGACCGGGTTCAGGAATCGGACCTGCGCGAGGTGATGTGGCGAGACCCGGCTGGAATCGACATCCTGCTGGCTCCTCCGCGGGTCGAGATGGCCGAGATGGTCACGCCTCGAGACGTGGAAAAGACGATCTCGCTCCTGCGCCGCCTGTACCACGCCATCGTCATCGACACGCCTTCCGTACTGTCCGAGATCACGCTGGGATTCCTCGACGCCTCGGACTTGATCGTCTCGATCGTGACGTACGACTCCACGACCATCCACAACACCATCGCCGTGAGCGAAGCCTTCGCTTCGATCGGGTACTCGGCGGACAAGGTCCATTACCTCGTCAACCGCTCGGACTCGAGCGGTGGGATCTCCCGTGACGAGCTGGTTCGGGCCCTCGGCCGCAAGCCCGAGTTCGACGTCGTCTCCGACGGACGCCTTGTCGTGCAGGCCAACAACGAAGGGATGCCGTTCGTGGTGTCCAGCCCCGACGCAGCCGTAAGCCGCGACGTCAGGCGCGTGGCGACCACGCTCCTGGGGCGGCCTGTCGGCGCGATCGTGAGAAACTGAGGGCGTGTCCGATCCTCGACCAATTGGCGTCTTCGATTCCGGAGTAGGCGGCCTGACCGTCCTGCGCGAGATACTGCGCCGCTCGCCCTCCGAATCGACCATTTACCTCGGCGACAACGCGCGCGCCCCGTACGGCACCCGCTCGGACGAGGAAGTGCGGCTGTTCAGCGTGCAGGCTCTGGACGCCCTGGTGGGTCGAAACGTCAAGGCGCTCGTCGTTGCCTGCAATACCTCGACCTCGGTCGCCCTCGGCGACTTCCGGCGCCGCTACGACCTGCCCGTGCTCGGGGTGGTTCGGCCAGGAGCAGCGGCTGCGGCGCTCGCCACGCGCAACCGTCGCGTCGGGGTCATCGCCACGCCGGCGACCGTTCGATCGCGGGCCTACTTCAACGGCATCAAGGACGAGAACCCGGCCATCGAAGTCTACGAGCACGCGACGCCGTCCCTGGTGCCGCTGGTCGAGTCCGGCCAGCTCTCGGGCGAGGCCGTGGAGCGAGCCGTCCGCGACGCGGTAGCGCCGCTGCTGGGCGCTCGCAACGCCGACGGGGATTTCATCTTCCCGCTGCCTGCGTCTGCCCGGATCGACACGCTGCTGCTCGGCTGCACGCACTACCCGCTCCTGGCCGCCGTCCTGCGTGCCGCGGTAGGCGACGCGGTGGCCATCGTCGATTCGGCGACCGCGACGTCGTCCTCGCTGGCCGAGCTCCTGTCCGTCAATGGCATGGAGGCGCCGGGGACGACCCGTGGCACCGCAGCCGATGCCGGCCGTGCGGGCCACGAGCCGCCCGAAGAGAAGCTCGTCAGACCGACGCACAGGCAACTCACCACCGGTGATGTGGCGGCCTTCAGGATCGTTGCGGAGCGTATGTTCGGAGAAGCCTTTCCGGAGATCGAGGCCGTTGACCTCGGGACGGGCGCGCCGTGAGCGGCCCCTCCCGCGCCTCAGGGCGCTCCGGGCGTTCCGGGCGTTCCGGGTCCCAGCGCGACTCGTTTGCCCGCGCGGGCTTCGTGGTCGGAGCTGCAATAGGCGCCGGCGTCACCATCCTTGGACGCCGCGCCGAGCGGTCCGCGCGCCGCGGTCTGATCGACTGGGACCACGCCGCACGTATCGCCACGGCCCGCCTTCGGCGCCTGCCGGACGCGCTCAGCCCGGCGGACCTGCGCGCAGCCGAACCGGCCTACGCCGCCGCGATGGCCCGCATCGCCCCCGCTCTGGCGGCCGCGCTGGGGACGGAACTCCCGGGCGTGGTGGAACGCAGCGGCGTCGTCGATCGCGAGGCCTGGGTCGCGGCGAACGTCGCCACATTCGCGGAGTTGATCGGCAAAGTCGAGGGCAAGCTGCTCGATCAGGCCATTCCCGAGGGCGCCGGCTTCGTGAAAGCGGCCATGGCCATCGCCAACCGCGCCGTCGCCACCCGCCAGATCGGCTACCTGCTCGGCTTCCTCGGCCAGCGCGTGCTCGGCCAGTACGACCTCGCCCTGCTTTCGGCAGGTTCTGCGCCAGGTCAGCTGTTGTTCGTCGAAGAGAACGTCCGGCGCACCGCGGCGCTCATGGACATTCCGCTGGATCCGTTCCGGACCTGGATCGCCTTGCACGAGACGACCCACGCCTTCGAATTCGAGGCGCATCCCTGGCTGCGGCCCTATCTGGCCGAGCGTCTGGAGGAGCAACTGGCGTCGTTGTCGGGCAACGTGTCGCTCATGAACCGCGATGCGCTGGTCAGGCTCGGGCGAACTCTCCGCGGCAGCGGCGCCGGCGAGCACTGGTTGGAAGGCTTCATGACCGACCAGCAGCGTCGCGGTTTCCGCGAGATCCAGGCCGTTATGAGCCTGCTCGAGGGGTTCGGCGATTACATCATGGACGAGGTCGGGCGCGAGCTGGTGCCGGGGGTGGAGGAGATCTGCATCTCGGTTCCATGCCCGGCGGGATCAACGGACCGGCTTCGAGCGGGCGATGATGCGCATCACCGGCATGGACCTGAAGATGGAGCAGTACCGGAAGGGCGAGGAATTCGTGGCGTCGATCGCTCGGGGCGGCGGCCCGGAGGCCCTCCGAGCGCTGTGGCAGGGGCCCGAGACCCTGCCGACGCCCGAGGAGATCGACTCTCCGGCTCGCTGGCTCGAGCGGGTCATGCCGGCAGTATCCGTTCCACAAGAAGGGGAGGATCGATGACTGCGGACATCACCAGAACGCCGCTGGGGCCAGGCCACGGTCCGGATGGCTCTCCACTGGCGATAGCCATGAGCCCCGTCTTCGCCGGCATGGACGCATCGGCTGCGATGCGGGCGAGCATCCTCGAGGCTGCCCCGGGAGCCCGGTTGGTAGGGATCTCCGCCGAGGGCCTGACCGACGAACCGCTCGACGATGTCGAAGTGCTGCTCCGAGGCTGGTCGCTCGGCGGCGAGCAGCTCGATCGCCTGATCGGCCGGGCGCCCAGGCTGCGCTGGATTCACTCGGTTTCGGTCGGGGTCGAGTCGGTCCTGACACCGTGCGTCAGGCTACGCGACCTGACCGTGACGAACGGCCGGGGCGTCTACGACCAACCGATCGCCGAATATGTCATGACCATGATCCTCGCCATTTGCCGCCGGCTGCCACAGCTTCTGGAACTCGGCCGGGAGCGGACCTGGCAGCCCATGGAAGCCATCGAGCTCTCGGAGGTGACGATCGGTCTGGTCGGCCTGGGGGGAATCGGCTGTCAGGTGGCCAAGCTCGCGGCTCCGTTCGGCCCGCGTGTGGTCGCCATCCGGCGGCGTCCCGAGGTCGGCGCGGATAGTGGCGTCCGTATCCTGGGTGGCATGGAAGCGTTGCCGGAGCTGCTCGCCCAGTCCGACTTCGTGGTTCTGGCCCTGCCTCTCACGACCGCCACCGAAACGGTCATCGACGAAGCGGCTTTGCGGCGGGCCAGGCCGGGCAGCTGGCTCATCAACGTGGCTCGAGGCGGCCTCGTGGACGAACGCGCCCTGGCCCGAGCGCTGGACGACGGGCTACTGGGCGGGGCGGTCCTCGACACTTTCCGCGAAGAGCCGCTGTCGGAGAGTTCGCCGTTCTACCGGCTCTCGAACTGCATCGTGACGCCCCACACCTCGTGGTCGAGCGGCGCGGTAGTGAAGCGCACCCTCGAGGTGTTCTGCGAGAACCTGCGCCTCTACCGGGCCGGCGAGGCACTCAACCATGTCGTCGACCCGGAGGCCGGGTACTAGTAGCTGGGAGGCTTGGGAGCACATGCAGATCGCCATCGTCGGGCTGGCAGGCTCGGGGAAGACGACCGTCTTCAACACCCTTACCCGGGGCCACGCTCAGACCGGCGGATACGGCGGCATGGAGCTCCACGTCGGGACCGTCAAGGTTCCCGATGAGCGGCTGGACCGCCTCGCCGAGATATTCAAGCCCCGCAAGATCGTCCATGCGGATGTCACCTACTTCGACCTGCCCGCGCCGCCTGCTTCGGCGGATGGACGCGTCGGGACCGAGGAGCTTCCGGCCGACCATCTGGCTCGGCTGCGTGAGGCGGACGCCTTGCTTCACGTCGTCCGTGCCTTCGAAGATCCCGCCTTGCCGCACCCGGACGGCTCGGTCGATGCCTGGCGCGACCTCGAACGCCTGGATCTCGAGTTTATCTTTGCCGATCTGTCGGTCATGGAGAAGCGACTCGAACGCCTGAAGGCCAGCGGCCACCACGGCACGGCCGCCGAGCGAGAGGCCAACGATCGCGAAGGTGAGCTCCTCCAGCGACTGCACGAGCCGCTGTCGGCCGGTACTCCGCTCAGGGCGGTGGAGCTCAGCCCGGAGGAGGAGAAGTCGATCCGCGGCTTCCGCTTCCTGACGCAGAAGCCGGTCCTCGTCCTGCTCAACGTCGGCGAGGCCGACCTGGCGCGCGAGTCCGAGATCGTGGCCGGCATCGCGCGCCGCTACGAGCATCGGGGCACGCTCGTGGATGCGCTGTCGGCGAAGATCGAGATGGAACTTGGCGAGCTCGAACCGGACGAAGCGGCCGTCTTTATGGACGAACTGGGCCTGGCGCAGTCGAGCCTGGATCGCGTCATCGGGCTGAGCTACCGGCTTCTCGGTCTGATCTCGTTCCTCACTGCCGGTCCCGACGAGGTGAGGGCCTGGCCGATCACCGACGGTTCGAACGCGGTAGACGCGGCCGGCACGATCCACACCGACCTGGCCCGTGGGTTCATCCGCGCCGAGGTGGTGCCGTACGAGGATCTGGTAACGCTCAAAGCGATGGCCGAGGCACGCAAGCACGGCAAGCTGCGTTCCGAGGGCAAGACCTACCAGGTTCGCGACGGCGACGTGATCGAGATCCTCTTCAGCCGCTGACCAGGGTCGGTCAGGGCGAGTCCGTTTACGGACGTCAGTTCGGGCGAGTGCGGTCGCTCGGCACGTCGACGAAGATCCGTAGTCCGTTTACGGACGTCAGTTCGGGCGAGTCCGGTCGCTCGGCATGTCGACGAAGATCCGTAGTCCGTTTACGGACGTCAGTTCGGGCGAGTCCGGTCGCTCGGCATGTCGACGAAGATCCCCTTGTAGTCCGGTGAGTCGGGGTCGTCGTCATCGTCGGAGTCGATGCTGGCGAGGTAGTTGTCGTCGTCGACCTTCGAGACGTTGACCGATGCCGAAAGGCGCTCATCCGAGATCGGGATGAACTGGTAGTCCTGCTCGAGCTCCTCGGCGATGGCTTCGATCAGCGTCTCCTGCTCGTACGAGTCCTGGATGCGCCTGCGAATCGATTGCACCAGCTCGAAGAACGAGTCGGCATCCATCTCCTCCTCACGAACGAGGAGCACGTCCGCGAAGATATCGTCGTCGCCTTCGCGAAGCTCGTAGAAGAACACGTTCGACTCCAATGGAGGGTTCAATGGAAGGGCCCCGAGTATACGCTGCGCGTTCCGCCGCGCCCGACGGGATCCGGGCCGCGAACCGGGTGGAGTGATGCCCAGAGCGCAGGCGGCAGTGACCTGCCCTGACCTCGTCGTCGTTGGCGCAGCGTCGCGCGACGTCACGCCCGGCGACCCGAGAGGCTGGCGCCTGGGCGGCTCGGCGACATATTGCGCCCTCACCGCCGCTCGCCTGGGACTGCGCGTCGGCTGCCTGCTCGGTGTGGACGCCGAAGCCGCCGTAGCCGACGAGCTGTCCTTGCTGGAGGCGGCCGGCGTGGACCTGCGGCGGATCGCGTTGGAGCGCGGCCCGGTCTTCGAGAACATCGAGCGCGACGGCCACCGCCGACAGCGCTGGCTCTCGGAGTGCAGCCCGCTCGCGGTGGCCGCGCTGCCGGAGGCCTGGCGAGATGCGCGGGGCTGGCTGCTCGTGCCGATCGCCGGGGAATTGCCCGGGGACTGGTCCGCCGTTCCGGCATCGGGGGCGGCCGTCGGCGTCGGCTGGCAGGGCTTGCTGCGCGAGTTCGCCGCCGACGGCTGGGTTCGTGGCGTCGCGGCCGAGCCATCGACGCTGCTCGAGGCGGCGGGCCTGGTCGTCACCAGCGTTGACGACCTGCCGGCCGCGGCGAGCATCGACTCCTTGCGCGCCCTGGCGCCGCTGGCCACGATCGTCCTCACCGCAGGCGAGCGCGGGGGGATTGTTGCCCGTGCGTCCGGCCTGGCCAGATACCGCGCCACGCCGGCCGCCGCAGTAGTGGATCCTACCGGTGCGGGCGACGTCTTCCTTGGGGCGTTGATGGTCGCGTGGCTGCTCACGGGGATACCGGCGACTGCCGAGACGCTGCGTTTGGCCGCAGCGGCGGCCTCGTGCGTAGTCGAGGGACCCGGCTTGAGCGCCGTTCCGACGCGGGCGCGGGTTGCCGAGCGCCTCAGTTAGGCGGGCTGCCTCGTCAGACGCCGGGCCAGGCGTGCCCGCCGCAATCCGAGATCGGCCTCGAGGCCACGCCGCAGGGCGAGCGAACCATGACCGCGGCTCCGGAACAGCGCCAGGAGGGCTTGATCGGTTGCCGCCCATGCCGCTTCCGGGTCGCGGTCGCGGTGCTCGCGTTCCTTGGCCAGCTCGATCCAGCCCAGGGCGGCCAGCGGGCCCGGACCGGTCGCGAGCCTGCTCCAGGCGACGCCAGCTTCGCCGAGCCGGCCGTAGCGGCGGAGCAGCCGGGCGAGTTCCACGGTCGCCAGGGCCGCGTCGGCATCGACGTCGCCGCCCCCAGCCGAGGTGCCCGCGGCCGCCGTTTCGAGGCAGGCGATTGCCTCGTCGCCGCGGCCATCGTGGCGGAACAATCGCGCCAGACGCATGAGATCTCCGGCCGGCGCCCAGCGACGCACCTCCCCGGCGCCATAGCCGCGCTCCAGGTGCGCGAGGATGCGCCCGAGAGTCACGACGTCCTCGGCGTTGTGGCGAGCGACGACCCTGATCGGCCCGGCCGGGCCGCCCCGCAGGAACGCCTGGTAGCGCGCGGGTATCTCCCATGAAGGTATGTCCGGCGCCCGGACGCGGCGGAGCAGATGCCGTTCGACTGTCTGCAGCCGCGCATCCGGCAGGCGGTGGCGGAAGAGCCGCCGGACCAGGAGGAGCAAGTCGAGATGGCCGTCCGGCTCGGGCGGCTGCCGGCGGCACATCCGGTAACGAGTCTCGAGGAGCGGCCAGTCGAACGATCGGCCGTTGTACGTCACGAGCCAGCCGCCGGCGGGCATTTCGGCCGTCAGAGCGTCCAGCAGGGCTCCTTCCTCCGAGTGATCCGGGAGGACCAGCTGCAGAAGGCGGAGCCGATCGCCGTCCCACCAACCCAGGCCGACCAGAAACGCGACTGTTCCCGCCGCGCTGCCCAGCCCGGTCGTCTCCGTGTCGAGGCAGAGCAGGGGAGTGCCGGCGGCGGGCATACCAGGCAGATCCGCCAGCCGGGAGCGATCGACGGGCAGATACACCGGTCGTAGCTCGCGCCGAACGTACCAGCCGTGCTCCGTCTCCACGGCATCGCCGTCGAGGCCCTGGGCCAGGCGCCGCGCCTGGGACGCCGCATCGGCGGGACCCACATCCCGCCAGACCGGTCGAGGCGGGCCGAAGCCGTCGGCGGCAGCGACCACGGCGGCGATGACGCGGCGGAGTTCGGGGTCGCTCTCGCCGCGGCGGTCGGCGCGCGCGGTGGCCAGACGATCGCTGCGCATCGCTTCGAGGCGGCGGCTGAGCCGTGGTCCGTCCATGTCAGGCAGCGGCGTTCGGTCGTTCGGCCGGCTCCGCGGGGATGGCCGCGGCGGAAGTCACAAGGCCGGCAAGCAACCGGAGTGCGAGTGCCCTCGCATCCACGTCCGGCTCCAGCCTCGGCCCGGTACAGGCCGGGCAGCCGTTGGTGCAGCCGCAGCCGGCGATGAGCTCGGCCGCCCCGGACACGAGCTCGTCGTGCCGGTCGAACAGCCGCTCCGACAGACCGACTCCGCCCGGCACGGTCTCGTAGAGATAGATCGTGGGTCGCTGGCTGTGCGGTGAGCGCACCTGACCGACCAGCCCCAGGTCTCGGGGGTCCACCATCAGCAGGACCGCGGCAACAGCCTGGATGGCTCTCCCCACGCCGATGAGCGCGACGTCGAGGTCGGCGCGCCGCCAACCCTGGGCGGCCGCCTCGAGCTCCAGCCAGTAGGCGGTCGTCTGGAGCTCGATCTCGGGCAGATGCACCGGCCCCCAGCCGAGGTTCTCGTCGGTCCCGAACTTGAGCTTCTTGAACATGCTCACCAGGCTCGAGACCATCACCTCGCCATGGACGCGATCACCGCCGGTCACGGGCGTCTCCGCGAACCTCTCGAGCGGCTTGAGGGTCACGGCGCGATCGGCATACGTGTAATGGTCAACATCGACCCGCCGGACGTAGGCCTTGCGTTCGTCCCAATCGAGCGTGTCCACGTGGAACTGGGCCGACTCGTGCATGTAGATGGCGTCCTCGTGGACGAGCGTCTGCGCGGCGAAGATGTCGATCTCGCCGATGACCCGCGGCCGGTCGCCGGTCGTGTCGATGATCACGACGTTCTCCTCGGCGGCGGCACGCAGCGATACCGCGGAGGCGGGGAAGTTGTCGCTCGACCAGTACCAGCGCAGATCGCTCGGCCTGACGGACTTGGCCTTCCTCGCCCAGAAACGCCAGCAGCGGCTCGGCTTCGGTTGGCCCGAAGCGCTCGCCTGGCTCGAACGGAAGCTCGAAACAGGCCGCCTTCAGGTGGCCGAGCAGGATGTGGAGGTTGTCGGGGTCCAGCCGCGCCTCCTCGGCAGGCGATGCCAGCAGGAACTCCGGATGGGCCACGACGTAGCGGTCTACGGGACCTCCGCCGGCGATCAGCACCGAGACGCTAGTTCCCGCGCGCCGGCCGGCCCGGCCCATCTGCTGCCATGTGGCGGCGATCGAGCCCGGATAGCCGGCCAGGATGGAGACTTCGAGCTGGCCCACGTCCACGCCCAGCTCCAGGGCATTGGTGCTGACGACGCCCAGCACCTCGCCTTCGCGGAGGCCGCGCTCGACCGCACGCCGCTCGGTGGGCAGGTACCCGCCCCGGTACCCGCGAACCCGAGAACGCGGGCCGTCCCCTAATCTGAGCGCTTCCCGGAGCGTGGAGAGCATCAGTTCCACTGCCGACGCGCGACCGGCCGAACACGATCGTCTGGCGGCCCGCCCGGAGGAACGGCAGTGCCCAGCGGGTAGCGAGCGCCTGCGACGAGCCGCGCGCGCCGGTAGCGGGATCGATCAGCGGCGGCTCGACCAACAGGACGTGCCGCTCCCCGGACGGGGCCCCGTTGCGATCGACCAGCCGCGGACGCCGCCCGGTCAGCGCGGCCGCCAGCTCCGCGGGGTTTCCGATCGTGGCCGAACAGCACACGATCACCGGATGCGAGCCGTAATGCGCGCAGATCCTCAGCAGCCTGCGCAAGACATTGGCGACGTGGCTGCCGAACAGGCCGCGGTAGGTGTGGAGTTCGTCGATCACGATGACCTGCAGCTGCTCGAACAGCTGGAACCACTTGGTGTGGTGGGGCAGGATCGCGGCATGGAGCATGTCGGGGTTCGTGACGACAACCTGACCCGCCGACCTGATCGAGGAGCGAATGGGGTTGGGCGTGTCGCCGTCGTAGGTCGAGGCGTTGATCTGCAGACCCGACGCGCCGCTCAGGTCGCCGAGCTCGGCGACCTGGTCCTGGCCGAGGGCCTTGGTCGGGAACAGGAACAGGGCCCGAGCCGTAGGATCCTCGGCCAGGGCCTGCAGTACGGGCAGGAGGTAGCAGAGCGACTTGCCCGATGCCGTCGGGGTCACTACGACCACGTCCTCGCCGGCCCGGACCGCTTCGATCGCCTCGGCCTGGTGGGTGTAGAGGTCGTGAACGCCCCGCGACGCCAGCCCCGCCGTGATGCGTGGATCCAGCCACGAGGGGATCGGAACGAAATCCGCGGCCTTCGCCGGGACCACTTCGTGATGCCTGACGCCGCCGGCCAGCGAGGGCTCTGCCAGGATCTGCCCCAGGATCCGCTCGACCCGCGCCGGCTCGTAATAGCGCATGCCGCAAACCTCAAACAGAACGCCCGTGCGAAAGTCGGAGCAATACTAGCAGCGTGCGCAAGCGTGCGTCGAGGTTGACACGTCAGCTGCGCGCAGCTGACAATTCCGCCATGGCAGGACCCGAGCCGGACATCGACGCAGAGGACGCGGCCCCGCACGGTTCCCTCGACGCGATCGGTGGTCTGCGATTCACCAGACGTCGGAGCGCAGTGCTCGTGGCCGGTTTCGTGGTCATCTGGCTGGTAGGGGTCTTCGCCAATCAAGCCAGCGAAGCCGCCGCTGCCGCCAGTCAGGCCGACGCGCTGCAGGCTCGGAACGCGGCCCTTCAGCAGGACATCGACTCCCTGCAGGCCGAGTTGCAGCTCATCCAGCAGCCCGGCTTTGTTTCCTCGGCGGCCCACAGCTACATGCTCGGCCTGCCGGGCGAGATTCCCTTCACCATCGATCCGACCGTGCCGGCTCCGGCAGCCAACGCGCCCGGTTCCGAGGGCATCGTCCGCCAGACCGCGATCGCCGCCGAGAGTCCGCTCAACGCCTGGATCGCGGCGCTGTTCGGCGGCCACTAGCTAGCTCACCAACTTTGCTCGAGCCCAGCACAGTTCGCCGCCGGCCACTCCGAGTCGGGGTCCAGCTGCCCGAAATCGAGCGGCCTATGCGGTGGCCCGAGCTGTCGGACATGATCCGCGCCATTGAGGATCTCGGCTTCGATTCGCTGTGGGCCGGCGACCACTACCTCTACCACATGCCCGATGGCACGGCGGAGGCTCCCTGGGATGCCTGGAGCGTGCTCGCCGCCGCGGCCGCAATCACGTCGCGAGTATCGATCGGGCCGCTCGTCACGCCCCTCGGGTTCTACAACCCGGCGCTGCTCGCCAAGAAGGCCGCCACGGTCGACGAGATCTCCGGCGAGCGGCTCGTGCTGGGCGTCGGCGCGGGCTGGAACGACGTTGAATTCCGCGGCTATGGGGTGCCTTTCGATCACCGGATATCCCGCTTCCAGGAGGCCTTCACGATCGTCCGGACGCTCCTCCAGGAAGGCGAGATCGACTTCGAGGGCAGCTACTACAGTGCCCGCGACTGTCAGCTCGTGCCCCGCTCCAGGCCCGGCGGGCCACCCATCCTGATCGGGTCCGTCGGTGAGCGGATGCTCGGCATCACGCTTCCGTACGTGGCGGCGTGGAACGTGTGGCACACCGATACCAACAACAGCCCCGCGGGGGTTGCCCCGCTGCTGGCCCGAGTCGAGCAGGCGTGCGCCGGTGTGGGGCGCGACCCGGCGACGGTCGAGGCCACGGCCGCCGTGCTCGTCGAGATGCCGGGTGGGAAGGGCCGGCGCCAGGGCGACTATGCCGTCGGGACGGCGTCCAGCCCGTTCCGCGGCTCCACCGAAGAGATCGCCGAGGAACTCCGGGCCTATGCGCGCGCCGGCCTGGCGGAGGTGCAGCTGGTGGTCGATCCGATAACGATCGGGTCGCTGGAGCGGCTCGCGCCGGTCCTGAACCTGCTTGATCGCGACCAGGCGCGAGGGACGATTACGGCCGATGGATCTGCGCCCTGATCGGACGAACGTGGTAGCTGGGGTTGGATTTGAACCAACGACCTAGCGATTATGAGCCGCTTGCTCTGCCACTGAGCTACCCAGCCACGAGCACGGAGTTTGCCACAGGGCCGGAGGGAATGTCCACCGGGCGCGAACGCGCGCCCAGACCAGGCTGCGCGCCTACCTACCCGCTCGCGCGAGCACCAAAGCGGTGCGGCGTATACTGCTGCTCCGGTACGAACCGGCCATAACACCCGGAGGCTCTCCTACCTTGAATTCACGATTTCTGCGCAACGGGATGGTCATGGTCGTCCTCGTTGTGGTTACCGGCGCCCTTCTGTATGCCCTCATCCAGCCTGCCCAGGCCGGCACGCAGTCGCTGACATCCTTCCAACAGGACGTCCAGAAGGGCTTGATCAAATCCGTTTCGCGAAGTGACAACACCCTGACGGTCACCAAGACTGACGGCACCACCTACACCGTCCAGTCGGACCAACCAGCGGTCGGCGATCAGACACAGATCGAGAGCTGGCTGTCCCAGGCAAACCTCAACCCATTCAGCGTCGACTACAAGGTCGTGCCGCCGGCGGACACGAGCTGGATCTTCCTCCTGATCACGACGCTCCTCCCGGTAATGATCATCGTCCTGTTCATCGTGTTCTTCATGAGACAGGCACAAGGGACCAACAACCAGGCCATGAGCTTCGGCAAGAGCCGGGCCCGAATGTTCCTCGGCAACAAGACGGTGGTGACGTTCGCCGACGTGGCAGGCGTCGATGAGGCGAAGACAGAGCTCCAGGAGGTCGTCGAGTTCCTCAAATACCCCGAGAAGTTCAACTCGCTGGGCGCCCGCATCCCGCGCGGCGTGCTGCTCGTCGGCCCTCCGGGAACCGGCAAGACGCTGCTGGCTCGCGCAGTCGCCGGCGAGGCGGGCGTGCCGTTCTTCTCGATCTCCGGCTCCGAGTTCGTCGAGATGTTCGTCGGCGTCGGCGCGAGCCGCGTCCGCGACCTGTTCGACCAGGCCAAGCGCAATTCGCCCTGCATCGTCTTCGTCGACGAGATCGACGCGGTCGGCCGCCAGCGCGGCGCCGGCCTCGGCGGCTCCCACGACGAGCGCGAGCAGACCCTCAACCAGATCCTCGTCGAGATGGACGGCTTCGACACGAACACCAACGTGATCGTCGTCGCCGCCACCAACCGCCCCGACGTGCTCGACCCGGCGCTCCTGCGGCCCGGCCGATTCGACCGCCAGGTCATCCTCGACCGCCCGGACCTGCGCGGCCGCGTGGCGATCCTCAAGGTCCACACCAAGGGCAAGCCGCTCGACAAGGCCATCGACATCGAGAGTCCTCGCCCGCCAGTCCGCCGGCTTCTCCGGCGCGGATCTGGCCAACCTCGTGAACGAGGCCGCCATCCTGGCCGCCCGGCGCAACCGCAAGGTCATCGGCATGCCCGAGTTCAACGAAGCGCTCGAGCGCATCGTGGCCGGACCCGAGCGCAAGAGCCGCCTCATCTCCGACGCCGAGAAGCGCGATCATCGCCATCCACGAAGGCGGCCACGCGGTCGTCCAGCGGGTTCTGCCCAAGTGCGACCCGGTCCACAAGGTCACGATCATCAGCCGCGGCATGGCCCTGGGCTACACCATGGCCCTGCCGGTGGAGGACCGCTATCTGCAGTCCAAGACCGAGTTCGAGGACAAGATCGCCGGCCTGCTCGGCGGCAACGCCTCCGAGCGGCTCGTCTTCGGCGACACCACGACCGGCGCCTCCAACGACATCGAGAAGGCGACCGACCTCGCCCGCCGGATGGTCACCGAGTGGGGCATGAGCGACAAGCTCGGCCCGCTGGCCTTCGGCAAGCGCGACGAGATGATCTTCCTGGGCCGCGAGATCGGCGAGCAGCGCAACTATTCGGACGATGTCGCCAAGATGATCGACGAAGAAGTGCGCGCCCTCGTCGAGCGACGGCTACGCCCGGGCGACGCAGGTCCTCACCGAAAACCGGCAGCGGCTGCTGGCCCTGGCCGACAAGCTAATCGCCGAGGAGACCGTCGAAGGCGAGGAATTCGAGATAGCTCTTCAGCGATCTGCCGCCAAAGGAAAACCTCCACGGTGCTCTGCCCTTCGGCTTCACCCCGGGCCAGCCGATGGCCGACCACCCGACACCCACACCGAACGTGGCTCCGCCCGCCACTTCGCCGAGCCCAAACCCGAGTCCGAGCCCGTCCTAGAACGAACAGGGCTCGCGAAATTGGGCTTCGGCGCGTCCACAACCGCACAGCCTCGGCCGCTCGCTGGAGACCCGAAATGACCGACGAACTCGCGAGTTACCTCGATCGCACGCGGGAGCAGCGACTGGAATCGTTCAAGGCGCTGCTGAGGATCCCGAGCATCTCAGGCATTCCGGCCCACGCCCCGGACTGCCGCGCGGCTGCCGAGTTCGTCGCGGCCGACATGCGAGCAATCGGCCTCAATCACGTCGACGTCAGCGACACCGGCGGCCACCCGGTGGTCTACGGCGACTGGCTCGGCGCGCCGGGGATGCCGACGGTTCTCGTCTACGGCCACTACGACGTCCAGCCCGTCGATCCGCTCGACCTGTGGGAATCGCCGCCGTTCGAGCCCGTCGTCCGCGACGGCCGCATGCTGGCCCGCGGAGCCTCGGACGACAAGGCCCAGATCCACATGCACCTGCGCGCGATCGAAGCCCTGCTCGCAACGCGACGGCAAGCTGCCCGTCAACGTCAAGCTCGTCTTCGAGGGCGAGGAGGAATTCGAGCTCGATCCACCTCGACGCCTGGCTCGAAGCCAATCGCGCTCGGCTCAAAGCCGATTTTGCCGTTATTTCCGATACGAGTTTCTTCGAGGGCAACTTGCCGTCGATCACGGTGAGCTTGCGCGGCCTGACGTACTTCCAGCTCGACGTCTTCGGCAGCCCCGTGGACCTGCATTCGGGCGTCTACGGAGGAGCGGTCGACAACCCGATCAACGCGCTCTGCCAGATCGTTGCCGCGCTGAAACGGCCCGACGGCAGGGTGAGCGTGCCCGGCTTCTACGACGACGTGGTGGAGCCGAGCCCGCTGGAGCGTGAGGCACTGGCTCGGCTGCCGTTCGACGAGGCTGCCTACCGCGAATCAATCGGGGTCCCTGCCCTCATCGGCGAACCGGGCTACACGGTGCTGGAACGCCTCGGGATGCGGCCGACGCTTGACGTGGACGGCATCTGGGGCGGCTTCGAGGGCGAGGGGCCCAAGACGATCATCCCGGCCCATGCCCACGCCAAGATCAGCTGCCGTCTCGTCGCCGACCAGGATCCCGAGAAGATCTTCCAGGCCGTGGCCGCTCGCATCGGCGAGGTGGCGCCCGAAACCGTTCGATACTCGATCCAGAGGCTCGGCGACGGCCGGCCCAGCGCCGTCCCGATCGATCACCCGGCTACCCAGGCGGCCGCCCGTGCCCTGGCGGCGAGCTTCGGGTCGGAACCGCTGTATGCGCGCGAGGGCGGCTCCGTGCCGGTCTGCGCGAGCTTCGAGCACGATTCTCGGCCTGCAGACCGTGCTCCTCGGGTTCGCGCCGCCCGACGGCCAGTTCCACGCCCCGAACGAGTGGATGTCCATGCCGAACTACGAAACCGGCATCCTGGCCATCGCCAGATTCTGGGAAGAAGTCGCCGGCATGCGAAGGGGAGCGTGATCGAGGCGTTGCCTGCACGCACTACTACATATGGGGGAGTGGCGTTGTGCAGTCTGGATAGGTGCCTCGAGACTCCGGCGCTGATACCATGCCGAGCGTCCTGCTCCGCGTGGAGCCCCGCTGGGAGGTACCAGTGACCACTACAGATCGCCCACAGGATCCCGAGGCCAGTCCGGAGCACCGGTCCTGGCGGCTTGACACAGACAACGGCAGCATGGTGCCGCGGTCCGCGCTCGACGTCCTGGTCGATCTCAGCGACAACATGGCCACCGGGAAGATGGGGGAGTACCAGCCCCTTCCGCTCGGCTTCGGGCTGCTTGACAAGACGATCGGCGGCGGCCTTCGAGCGGGCGAGTTGCTGCTCATCGGCGGGGCCCAGGGCACCGGCAAGACGACGATGGCGCTCCAGATGGCCCGCAACGTTGCCTCGAGCGGTCAGGCGAACGTGCTCTACGTTTGCTTCGAGCACGAAGAGCAATACCTCCTCAACCGGCTCGTCGCGCTGGAATCCGCCCTGGCGCACCTGCCCCAGAAGACGGGCGCAATCAAGATCCAGGACGTTCGCCGCGAGATCATGGCTTCCTGGATGGCCGAAGGAACGGGCGGCGCAGGCCTGACCGCGAACCCCCGGCTTCGGCCCAGCCTCGATCGCATCGCCCGCTACGGGCAGAACCTGTTCCTCCTCCGCGGTTCCCAGACCGCGAGCACCATCGACAATCATGCGCAAGCTGGTGCAGCAGCACCGCGAGCTGTCTGGCGATCGACGCCTGCTCGTGGTCGTGGACTACCTGCAGAAAGTGCCGATGTACCCCGAGCCGAACACGGAAGCGGAGAAGGTCACCTACGTGGTGAACGGCCTGAAGGACATCGCCCTGGCCGAAGAAGTCGCGATGATCTCCATCGTCGCCGCCGACAAGGAAGGTCTCAAGGCGCAGCGCCTGCGGAACTTCCATCTGCGAGGCTCGTCGGCGCTCAACTACGAAGCCGACATCATCATGATCATCAACGAGAAATACCACATCGTCGCCAAGGTCAACATCGAGTTCAACCCGTACCAGGCCCAGCGGTTCCGCGAGTGGGTGGTCGTGTCCGTCGAGAAGAATCGCGGCGGCCAGGACAACGTCGACCTCGAGTTCGAGAAGCATTTCGACTATTCGTGCTTCGACCCGAACGGCCGCGCCGTCCAGGAGAAGCTCATCGAGGAGCGGCTCTACAACGACTGATTTCGGGCCAAACGGTCAAGTCGGGTAAGGCGAGACGATCCCGGTCTTTCGCCGAACTGCTCCGCACTGAGCGCTATCTGTCTCCCGGGTTAGCCCCGTCGAACAGCCCACACGTAAAGGTGATCCCCTCTAACGCGTGGTTTCCCTGTGGGTCGCCCGGTTCGTAACAGACCTTTGCATCCGTGCTCGCCGTGCGGCCGCGCTTAGCTACCCCTTGATATGTCAGCCCGTCGACCTGGAACGAGTACCAGATTTCGACAACAAGCCTAGGCGCCGTCTTGTCCGGTGCGGTCAATGCCTGCGTTTGGGCGGTGATGCGCGCAGGAGCGCTTTCCGTCCGCCGCAAGGAGGCGGTCCAGCCGACCACAAGCAGGCCGACGAAGGTGGCGACAAACCCGACGGCGAGCAAGCCGATCGCCGCCCTCTTCGCCGAGGGAAGGTGCAGACGCACCGCGTTGAGAGCCCGCTGTCTCCGGACAGCTGCCCGCCGCCGCCTCTTTCGTTCGCGGTGCTCCTCCGACCTCATCCAGCCTCCTTCGGTCGCCCCCCTTGACCAGACGGATAGTAGACGACCCTAGGCAGCCGACCATCACAAATCGGGCCCACGACAACGGCCACAAACGCGCATCCATTGCGCCAAAGTGAGTGCCAATCCCGACATCTGGAACGGCCTCGCCAGCCGAGCCAATGTCGGCATCGGCGATCCTCTGCGCTAGTCTTGCGCCATGGACCCGAGCGAACAGTTCCCCGACGTCCTGGAGATCTTCGTCGAGATCCCACGAGGCAGCCGCAACAAGTACGAGTTCGACGAGAAGGCGCTCGTCATTCGGCTGAATCGAGTCCTGTCGTCGGCCGTCTACTACAACTTCGACTACGGCTTCATCGAAGGGACCCGCGCCGACGACGGCGATCATACCGATGCCGTCCTGCTGATCGGCGAGGGGACCTTCCCCGGCTGCCGGGTCTGGGCCAGGCCCGTCGGCGGGCTCGAAATGCACGACGAGAACGGCTTTGACTTCAAGGTGCTGTGCGTAGCCGTCGCGGACCCGCAGTACGCGCACTATCACGAACTGGCCGACGTCTCGCCCCATCGCCTTCGCGAGATCGAGAACTTCTTCCAGACCTACAAGCTCCTGGAGAACAAGGCGGTCGAGATCGCCGGCTGGAGTGAGCAGGCAAGGGCGCGCGAGATACTCTTGCACGATCGAAAGGTTTACCTGGACGAAGGCCACGGGACCTGACGATCGCCTCGGAAGGGCTCGCCGGCCAATGAGAGAAACCCGATACCCGGGCCGTGCCGGAGCGCACGGGCCGCGAAGGGAGTTCCGCCGCCCGGAGGACGATCCGCCCGGAACGAGCCGACTATTCGTGGCCGTCCCGGTCGACGATTCCGTGCGCGCGGCGGTAGGTGAGCTCATGGGGCGCCTGGCCGGCCCTGCGGCATCAATCGAACAACGCGCCGCCGGTCAACCTCGCTGGGTGCGTGTCGAGGGGCTGCATCTCACCCTGCGGTTCCTCGGGGCGACGCCGGATGTCCGCCGGGCCGAGCTGGCGGCGGCCCTCGAGGCTGTGGCCCTCGGGGAGTCGGCTTTCACGACAGCCCTCTCGGGCGGCGGCGCATTCCCGAACGAGCGATACCCGCGCGTCCTGTGGCTCGGTATCGCCGAAGGCGCGCCGCAGCTGCAGGCGCTGGCCCTTCGACTGAACACCGAGCTCGCCCGCCTCGGCTGGACGTCCGATGATCGTCCGTTCCAGGCCCACCTCACGCTCGCCCGCACCGACGGCGTGCCGGGCGCGGAGGATGCGGCACGCCGCCTCATCGACGCCGCGCGCGACATCCGGCTCGCCTGGACCGCGGACCGGCTCGTCCTCTACAAGAGCGTCCTCGGCCGCGGGCCGACGCGCTACGAAGTAGTCGCCGAAGCCAACCTCACCGCGACGTAGCTCGGCCGCGCGTGGCCCGGCCGGGATGTCGTCGACCCTCCGAACCCCGCCGGGCGAACGGGTCGCGCCCGGCCGCCTTGCACGCTTTGGCTCCGAGCCGCTAGGCTTTCCGGACCACGGCCGTGTGGGGCGTGCGGTGGGGCTGAGCCAATTCAGGTCGCCGGCAATCCGGCGGGAGGAGTCGCATGGTCGAGCGCACCCGTTTCATGCTGGACGAGGACAAGATCCCTCGCTCCTGGTACAACATCGCGGCCGATCTGCCGGTTCCGCAGATGCCGCCGCTGCATCCCGGGACTCACCAGCCGCTCGGCCCAGCCGACCTCGCCCCGCTCTTCCCCATGGCGCTGATCATGCAGGAAGTCTCCACCGAGCGCGAGATCGAGATCCCCGGGCCGGTTCGCAACGCCTATGCGCTCTACCGACCGAGCCCACTGGTTCGCGCTCGCAACCTCGAAAAGGCGCTCGACACCCCCGCCCACATCTACTTCAAGTACGAAGGCCTCAGCCCCGCCGGCAGCCACAAGCCGAACACGGCGATCGCCCAGGCCTTCTACAACAAGGAAGAGGGCATCAAGCGCATCGCGACTGAAACCGGCGCCGGCCAGTGGGGCAGTGCGCTGGCGGCGGCCGGCGCCATGTTCGGCATCGAGATCAAGGTCTACATGGTGCGGGCGAGTTACAACCAGAAGCCGTATCGCCGCATCCTCATGGAAACCTACGGCGCCAGCGTGGTGGCCAGCCCGAGCATGGACACGGCCGCCGGCCGCGCCATCCTGGCCGAGCATCCGGACAGCTCAGGTTCTCTCGGCATCGCCATCAGCGAAGCCGTCGAAGACACGGTCATGCGTGACGACACGCATTACTCGCTCGGCTCGGTCCTCAACCACGTGATGCTCCACCAGACGGTGATCGGCCAGGAGTCGATCCTGCAGATGGAGATGGCGGGCGAGGAGCCCGACGTCATCATCGCCTGCGCCGGCGGCGGCTCGAACTTCGCCGGTCTGGCCTTCCCCTGGCTCGGCCAAACGTTCCGCGGCGGCCGCAAATATCAGGTCATCGCCGTGGAGCCCGAAGCCGCCCCCAGCCTGACTCGCGGCAAGTACATGTACGACTACGGCGACACCGCCAAGATGGCGCCAATGGTCAAGATGTTCACGCTCGGACACGACTTCATCCCCGAGCCCATCCACGCCGGCGGGCTCCGCTATCACGGCATGTCGCCACTCGTGAGCCTGCTCAAGGAACACGGCGACATCGAGGCGCGCAGCGTTCATCAGATCCCATGCTTCGAGGCCGGCGTGTTGTTCGCCCGGACCGAGATGATCCTTCCCGCACCGGAATCGACCCACGCAATCAGGGCCGCGATCGACGTCGCCCTGGATGCCAAGAAGAGCGGCGAGAAGAAGGTCATCCTCTTCAACCTCTCCGGCCACGGTCACTTCGATCTGAGCTCCTACGAGGCCTACCTCACGGGCAAGCTCGAGGATTACGAGTATCCGGCCAAGGAAGTCGCAGAGGCGCTCGCGCACGTCGGCTGAATCCAACCGCGACACAACGCAAAGAGCCGCGTCTTGCGACGCGGCTCTTTGATTCCCGTTTCCGGGCAGCCGATCGCTGGAGGAGGAGGAAGCGATCGGCGGGGAGTGTCGAACCTGACGAGCCACATGATTGCGGGTCATATGTACTGGGGCATCCCAAAACCGACGTATTCCCGATGACCTCTTCGGAGCCGGGCCCCTCATATGGAATCAGGGCGTTCTAAACCGTTCGCGATGACGTAGCATCGCTGCATGCCACGACTCGCCTGTTTCATTTGCGGCCGGACCGTTTGGGCGACGGTTGCGCTGGCCGAATTGTTCGCCGAGGAACGCCGCTGCCCGCGCTGCGGAGCCTCCCTGCACGATGATCGTCGCATCATCGACAGGCGGGCTTTCTTGAGGCGCCAGGGTCCGCCGGAAGCTTCGATGGTCGACTTCGAACGGCGCCTGGCTGAGCGCAGGATCGGCTCCCGCCGACGCCTGGTCTGACTCGGCGCGGCGGCCGATGCGGCGGCTCTAGAAGAGGCTGTCCTCTGAGCGCGGCGGCTCGACGAGCCGGTTGCGGAGCGCAAATGCAACCGCCTCGAGCTTGGAATGGACCCGCAGCTTGCCCATGATGTTCTGGACGTGGGTCCGCAAGGTGTTCGGGGCGATGTACAGCCGCTCGCAGATCTCGGGTGTGGCGAGTCCCTCGGTGAGGGCCTTGAGGACCTCGAGCTCGCGAGGCGTCAGCGGCTCGATCTGGCGACGCTCGGTGCCGCGCTCCCTGGCAGCGGCGACGCGCTGGGCGATGCCGACGATGACCGATCGGGGCAGGAGCGTCTCGCCGGCGTAGGCGGCTCGGACTGCGCTGACCACCTCGTCGATGGCGCGGTCTTTGGTGAGGTATCCGTCGGCGCCCGCCTGGATCGACTCGAGGACGGTTTCGTCGTCGGTAAGCGCGGTGAGCATCACAACGCGTGCCGCGGGCCAGCGAGCCTTGATCGCCCTGGTCGCTTCCGCCCCGGTCCCGTCCGGAAGGCGATAGTCCATCAGGACGACGTCGAGCCGTTCGCGCGCCAGGGCCTTGGCCTCGGCGACCGTGCCGGCCACCCCCGCCACGATGATGTCGGGTTCGCGGCTGAGCATCTGCGACAGGGCGCCCGTCAGCAGCTGGTGATCGTCCACGAGCAGAACCCGGATCGGTCGGTTCTCTCCAGACGAGTCGAGCATCTTCTAGCCCTCTTGGTCGGCGATGAGACTGAATTGTTGAACCAGATTGATCACCGCTGCCGGGAGTCATTCTAGTCGAGCTTTTGAACGGAGCGTACTCGCGGCAAGTGATTGGCCGCGGGCCGTGGCCAATCGGCGCTGATGAGTCCTCGATCGGCGGGCCGATCGCGTGTCTGCGGCGGACGGTGCCGGTGGCCCGGCGGGCTCCATAATGACGTAATGAGACTGACGATCCTGGGCTTTGGTCTGATCGGCGGCTCGGTGGCGCGCGCGCTCCGGGAGCTGGATCCGGTCGCGGCGCAGCTCTGGAGGATCACGGCCTGGAGCAGGACCCGCGGTCCCCTCGAGCAGGCCCTCCGCGACGGCGTGGTCGATGCGGCGCCGGATACCCTCGAGTCGGCCCTGCGCGACGCCGAACTGGTCCTGCTGGCAGCTCCGCCGTTGACCTGCCTCGATCTCCTCGACCGGTTGGCCGGGCCGCTTCGCAACGACCTGGGCGACACCACGCTCACCGACGCCGTCAGCACCAAGGCGCAAATCGTGGCGCGTGCGGACATGTCCGGCCTCAATTTCGTGGGTGGACATCCGATGGCCGGTCGCGAGTCGCGCGGCTACGCTGCTGCCGTCCCGGACCTTTTCGTCGGGCGTCCGTGGGTAACCGTGCCGGGGGCCCACGCCAACCTCGTCGATATGCAGCGTGTCCAGGCGCTCATCCAGGCCTGCGGGGCGGTGGAAGTGCCAATGACCGCCGAGGCGCACGACAGCGCCGTCGCCGCGATAAGCCACATGCCCCTGGTCATTTCGGCGGCTCTCGTCGAGTCGGTGACCGGTCGGGACGCTCGGCCGGCACGTTCCGATTGGCCTGCCGCCCGGAGTCTGGCGGCCGGCGGTTGGAGTGGGATGACCCGCCTGGCCCGCGGCGAGCCTTCGATGGGCGCCGGCATCGTGGCCACGAACCCAGCCGCCATCTCAGCTCGACTTCGCGACGTGAGAGCCGTCCTCGACGAGTGGCTGGCCGAACTGGAGTCGCCCGACGGGCCGGACTTCGACCGGCTGCGAGAGCGCTTCACTGCGGCTCGCGACCGGCTGGAACAGGGCTAGCACGATGGCCACGCCCCACGAGCTCGTCTACGCCGTCCCTCGCGACATGCTTTTGGCCGGAGTTCCCGCCTGGCGCGGCGTCCGAACCGACGACCCCGCCGAAATCTTGCGTCGCATCGACGAGTACGGCGCGTTCTACCCCCGGCCCGCCGCCGAGCTCGACGTGACTCTCAAGCAGATAATCCCGTACCTGCTGCTGCGCGACGGAAACCTGATCTTCCTGATGAAGCGCTCACGTGCCGGCGGCGATGCCCGGCTCCACGACCATTTCACGATCGGCGTGGGCGGCCACATGAACCCGGGTGACGACTCATTGCTGGGTGGGCTGGTGCGGGAGTGGCGTGAGGAGATGGAGGCCGAGTTCGTGCCCGAGTTCAGGTTCATCGGGCTGCTCAACGACGACACCGTCGCGGTCGGGCTGCATCACCTCGGCGTCGTGTACGTTGCCGATGCCGGCGGGCGCAGCGTTGCGGTGAGGGAGACGCACAAACTCAGCGGCTCGTTCGAGACGTTCGCGTCCGTGCGCGGCGTCTACGACCGAATGGAAACCTGGAGCCAGCTTGCTCTCGAAGCGCTGCTCGCGGAAAGCGAACAGTCCGCGACACAAGCCTGAATTCCGGCCCGGATGGCGAGCATGAACCGAACCTGCGGGCGCGAAGGCGAGTCTCACCAATGAGCGACCGCTCCGATCCGAACCGAGAACCCGGGATGTTCGCCAAAGAAGCATATTTGAGCGCCGAGCCACTCCGATCCTCAAGACCGGCGGCAGTGCGAGACCAGGCCTGCGATCTCGAATTCGCCGACGCAATCGCGGCCGAGTTGCCAATGGCTTACCGGCTCGCTGGCTACATCCTGGCCGACGCGGTCGAGGCCCAGGATGCGGTCCAGGAAGCCAGCGTGAGATCGTGGCGAGGCTGGCCGAACCTGCGCGAGCGTTACAAGTTCCATTCGTGGTTCAGCCAGATTCTCGTGAACGTGTGCCGGACCAGGCTCCGGCAGCGTGCCCGGCACCGCGCCCTGGACATCGACGAGGTCGACGTCGAGAGCGGCGATCCATTCAAGGCGGCCCTGGCCGCCGACACCATCGGCAGGGCCCTGTCCGTGCTCAGCCCCGAGCTTCGTATCGTCGTAGTCCTGCGCTACTGGGGCGAGCTTTCCCTCGCCGAGATCGCCGACCGCCTGCGAATCCCGGTCGGCACGGTCAAGTCCCGACATCATGCAGCCCTGCAGGCACTGCGGCGACGCATCGGCCCTGCGGAAGGGGGCATTAGATGAACGATCCAGATTTCGAGATGGAAGCGCGGCTGCGGGACCTGGCGGCCCGGAGCAGGACGCCGCCGCTCCCGGCCGAGCTGGCCGAATTGCCCTGGTCGGTGCAGCGCGAACAGGCCAGGAGCGAGCCCTATCGCTTTCTCGCCGCTTTCCGTAGCGCCGCAAACGGCGCGGGTCGGGGACTCTATACCGTGGTCAGGCTGGGGGCCACCCTGGCAATCGCCGGATCGCTCCTGATCGCGCTCGGCCAGGTTCGGAGCGGCAACTCGACCTCCGGAAACGATATCGTCCCACCGCCGCTGCCCACGCCGGGCGTTTCGGTGGGCTCCGCGCCGGCGGGCGGCCCCGAGGTCGTGGTCCTGCCCACCAGCGGCGTCGTCGACGACGTGATGGCGTCCTACATACACGGCGGCATCCAGCGTGCCGTTTCGGACCACGCGGCGGCAGTCATCGTCCAACTCGACACGCTCGGCGGGTCCCTGACCTCGATGACCAACATAGTCACCGACCTCAACGCCAGCATCCCGACCATCGTCTGGGTCGGTCCGGCCGGAGCCAAGGCCGCCAGCGCCGGGACGTTCATTACCATGTCGGCGAACCTTGCCTACATGGCGCCCAGCACCAATATCGGGGCCGCGTCCCCCGTAGCGGCCGGCGGCGGCGACATCGCCACCCAGTACGGCCAGACCGAGGCCAACAAGGTTCTCCAGGATGCCGAGGCATCGATGCGCGGCTACACCCAGGCCCATCACCCTCTGGCCGTGGACTGGGCGGTCTCCACCGTCAGCAGTGCCAAGTCCTATTCCGCAGAGGAAGCGCTCGCGGCCCATGGCATCAACGGCATCGCCTCAAGCCTCAACGACGTCCTGGCCCAGGCCGACGGGCAAACCGTGACCATCGGCGGCGCCCAGGTCGTCGTTCATACGAAGGGAGCGACACTCGTTACGGTCGAGGAGGACCCGGTGCAGCTGGTCCTGCACACCCTCGACGATCCGAATATCGCCTTCATCCTGCTCGTCCTGGGCGTGCTCTGCGTCCTGGTCGAGTTCTTTCATCCGACTCTGCTGGTCGGACTGTTCGGAGCGCTGTCGCTGGCACTCTCCTTCTACGGGTCGGGGAGCCTGCCGCTTAACGTGCTGGGCGTGATCCTGGTGATCCTTGGGATCGGCATGCTGGCCGTCGAACCGGCCTTGCCGAGCCATGGATTGCTCACGATCGGCGGAATCGTCTGCTTCATCGTGGGTGCAGTCGCCTTTTACGGCTCGCCGGGACCGTACCTGCCGAGCGTGTCCGTTGCCTGGCCGATCATCTTGACCTCCGCTGGCCTCGCCTCTTTGTATGGCCTCGTCTTCGTTCGGACGGTATTGCAGATGAGGCACATTCCCGTTCCCGTCGGTTCCGGGATGGTCGGAACCGTGCAGCTTGCCGGGGCCATCGGCGAGGTTCGGCAGGATCTCGACCCCGTCGGCAGCATCTACGTGGCCCGTGAGTCCTGGACCGCAAGGCTCCAGGGCAGCGGAATTGCGCCGCGAGGAACTCGAGTCAAGGTTGTCAGGCAGGAAGGCCTGACGCTAATCGTCGATAGACTGCCCAGCGACGACCAGGTATCAGGTTCGTAATCCGCCGGGACGGCGGCTTTGGGAGGTTTGGGGATGGACGTCCTCGGTCCGGTTCTACTGGTGGTTCTGATCGTCATCGCGGTGTTCCTGATCGTGGTTGCGATGGTCTCGGTTCGCGTCGTCGCCCAATGGGAGCGCCTCGTCGTGAAGCGCTGGGGCCAGACGAATCCGGGGCTCGTCCGGAACCCGGGCCTGCGCTTCCTCATCCCGGTCGCCGACCAGGGGATTCGTGTGGACCTGCGAGAGCAATTCATCGAGGTACCGCGCCAGACCACGATCACCCGCGACAACGCGCCGATCAGCGTCGACTTCCTGATCTACTGGAAGATCGCGGATCCGCTCATGAGCATCGTCAACGTGGCGAATTTCGCGGGCGCCCTCCAGGGCGTCGCGGCTACCACGCTGCGCTCGGTCATCGGCGACATCAGCCTCGATGACGTCCTGTCCCAGCGCGAACGCATCAACGAAACGCTCCGGATCAAGCTCGACGAGGTCACCGAGCGCTGGGGCGGCAAGGTCACAACAGTCGAGATCCGCGAGATCATGCCGCCGCCGGCCGTCCAGGAGGCGATGAACCGCCAGCTTTCCGCCGAACGGACGCGACGCGCGGTCATAACCGAATCGGAGGGCACGCGCCAGGCCACCATCAACGTCGCCGAGGGCGACAAGCAGTCGGCGATCCTCCGCGCCGAGGGCGATCGGCAGGCCGCCATCCTGCGTGCCCAGGGTTTCAGCGAGGCGCTACGGACGATCTTCACGGCGGCCCACGGCGTCGACCAGAAGACCATGACGCTGCAGTACCTGGACGCGCTCAAGGCGCTGGGCACGGGACCGGCAACCAAGTTCGTAATCCCACTCGAATTCACCCAGTTCATGGGCCCGGTCGGGGCGATGATCCAGGGCAGCATGAAGAACGGCACCGACGAACCGAACCCCTGAGGGACTCGCGAGCAAGGTTGCGGCCCCCGGGCTTGTGCCAAAACGCCGTAATACGTGTAGGTTGATGCCAGCGCCGCGTCGGGTGCGTATGCCCGCCTATAATTCGGGCGTAGTCCAAAAGTCCTAGTACCCCTCTCCTGTGGAGCGGATGGGGGCTGCCGACTCCTAAAAGGGGCTTGGCCCCGTCGCAGTCAGGGTGAGCCAATGGCCGTCAGGATTCTTGTCGTCGACGCGGACCCGACCGTTCAGCGCGCCCTGGGCTATGCCCTGGCGCAGGCCGGCTATGAAGCAATTCCCGCGAGCGAGGGTCCGGGGGCGTTGCGGCTGGCGCGAACCGAGAGACCTGCTCTCGTACTTCTTGCAGCCGACCTGCCCGGAGTGGACGGGTTCACCGTAGTCAGCCGTTTGCGCCTCGAGGACGGACCCTCCACTCACACGCCGGTCATCCTTCTCCTGGCCGAAGGAGAGGCCGAGCAGCGCGGCAAGGCACTGCGATCCGGCGCCGACGACTACCTGATCAAGCCGTTCCACCCGGCCGAGCTGATGGCGCGCATGCGCAGCCTGCTCTCCAGGTTCGCCCCCGCGGACAGCCCGATGCCGTCCACTAGAGCCCTGGCCCCCGCCACGGCGCGGCACCGCGAACCGGCACGAGTGATCCTGTTCTACGGAGCGAAGGGCGGCGTAGGCACGACGACGGTGGCGATCAACACAGCCATCGCGCTGCACAAGGAGCTGGGCCAGCGCGTCTGCCTCATCGATGCGAACCTGCAATTCGGCGACCATCGCGTCTTCCTGGACCTCGGACTCGACCGCAAGAGTATCGTCGAGCTCGCCACGGCCGGGGCATTCGACGTCGAGTTCATCCGCCAGGTCCTGGTCAAGCACGAGTCCGGCATCGACCTGCTGCTCGCTCCGCCTTCACCCGAAACGGCCGAACTCGTCACCCACGAGCACCTGCCCGAGGTGATTTCCCAGCTCGCCAACGACTTCGACTACATAGTCCTCGACGTCGACAAGCGGCTCGACGAAATCAACCTTCGTGTCATGGATGTCGCCAACATCATCTTCGTGGTCATGACCGCGGATCTTCCCTGCCTGAAGAACGTCCGGCTGGTGCTCGAAACCATCGGCCACCTCGGCTATTCCGAGGATAAGGTCCGGCTGATCCTTAACCGTTCCAACGCGTTCACCGGAATCAACGTCAAGAACGCCGAGAGCGCGCTGAAACGTCGGATCGACTACCAGTTGATCAATGAATATCGCTCGGCGATCGGGGCGCTCAACAGCGGCGCGCCGTTCATGTACACCAAGGCGGATTCGGTTCTGGGCAAGAACATGCTCGAGTTCGTCAAGGCCATGGACAAGGACCTGACCGAGCGATTGGCTCCGGCGAAGGCAAATCGGTAATCGCTGCGTAAGCCGGAGATGAGCGGCCGAACGTAGGGTCGGCATGTGCTCGCTTCACTTCTTTCGGCCACTCTGCACGGCCTCGACGGCCGCCTAGTCCGTGTCGAGGTAGACGTCGCGCCCGGTTTGCCCGGTTTCACCATTGTCGGACTGGCCGACACCGCTCTCCAGGAGGCCCGCGAACGGGTCCGCGGCGCCATTCGGAACAGCGGCTACGAGTACCCGCCCAGGCGGATAACCGTGAATCTCGCCCCGGCCGAGTTGCGCAAGGGTGGGGCGTCGCTCGACCTGGCCATCGCGCTCGGAATCCTGGTCGGCTCGGAACAGATCCGGGCCACCGGCCGTTGGGCCGTCCTCGGCGAGCTGTCGCTGGGCGGCGAGCTGAGGCCCGTCCCCGGCACCCTGCCCATGGTCGCCGCCCTCGCCCGGCAGCGGATCCGATGCGTCGTCTTGCCGGCCGAGGGAGTCGAGGAGGCGAAGCTGTGCGGCGGCATCGAGGTCGTGGCCGCCGAAACCCTGGCCCAGGCCGCCACCCTGATTGCCGCGAGCCGACGTACGCGGACGAAGAGCGGCCCTCCCAGAGTCGAGCTCGCCGGCGGGCTCGGCCGCCAGACGGACCTGGCCTCCGAGCTTGCCCCGAGCGGGCCCGTTGAGTTCAGCGACGTACCCGACCTGTGCGAGGTCCGCGGCCAGCTGGAAGCGCGGCGAGCCCTCGAGCTGGCACTGGCCGGCGGCCACTGCATGGCCATGATCGGGCCTCCCGGTTCGGGCAAGACCCTGCTGGCGAGAACCGTGCCCGGCCTGCTGCCGCCGCTCGGTGACGAGGAGGCTCGTATCGCCACGATCGTGGCCTCTGTCGCCGGGCCGGCGCCGCTGCGCGAACTCGTTCGCCGGCGCCCATTCCGGGCGCCGCACCACACGATCTCGTACGCGGCCATGGTGGGCGGGGGCCCACGTCTCTCCCCGGGCGAAGTCACCCTCGCCCACAATGGACTGCTATTCCTGGACGAGCTCCCGGAGTTCGATCGCGTGACGCTGGAGGCGCTCCGCCAGCCGATCGAGGACGGACACGTCGCCATCTCCCGTGTTGGGCGGGCCGCCGTGTTTCCGTCGAGGTTCCAGCTTCTGGCGGCCATGAACCCGTGCCCGTGCGGGCACGCCGGCGAAGGAGACGGCCGCTGCCGCTGCGGACAGGCGGTCGTGGACCGATATGCCGGGCGCATCTCGGGCCCGCTGCGCGACCGCATCGATCTGTGGGTTCACATGCCGCGGGTCAAACCCGACGAGTACATGGCAGCGGCCGCACCGGAGGGGTCTCGGGCGGTTCGGACGCGAGTGGCGGAAGCGCGGAGCTTGCAGCTGGGCCGTCAGGGTTGCCTCAATTCGACGCTCAGTGGCCGTGCGTTGCGCGCCCAATGCCGCATGACTCCGCCGGCGCAGAACCATGCCATCCGACTCGCCGATCTCGAGGGCTGGTCAGCCCGCGGAACCGAGCGACTGCTGCGAGTGGCCAGGACTGCCGCCGACCTCGCGCGAGAACCGTCTGTCGCATCCGAGCACCTCGACGAAGCAGCCCGCTTCCGCGCTCCGGGCCCCAGCCGCGTCGGCTGGCCCGCGGTGGGTTGAAGCATGCTGGGCGTGCAGAGTCTCGGACCGACCGTCCCGAGGCAGGCAACTGAAGGCGCGTCCTCGGCTGCGGCGCTCCTCGCCGGACAGACCGTCGAAACTCCGGCTTCGCCACAGTCCTACCGGTCCACGGCGCCTCGAGGATGCAGGTCGGCCGCCCGTGAGCGCGACCTCAGTGCCGAACGCGATGCCTGGGTCGGCCTTCTCACCGTTCCGGGGTTGGGCCCGGTGACGTTCATCACGTTGCTCGAGGCATTTGGGTCGGCGGCCGCCGTCCTCGAGATAGCCTCGCAAGCCGAGGGAGCGGCGCGGCTCCGCGAAGGCGTCGCGGACGCACTGGCCGGGGAAGACCCGGCGGCCCGCCCGGGGTCCCGGCTCGGCGAAGACCTGGCTCGCCGCATCTGCGATCACGTTGCCGACGCAGCCCGGATCGTCGAGCACGTGAGATCGCTCGGCCTCAGCGTCGTCACGGTTGACGACCCCGACTATCCGGAGCGCCTCCGCCGGGTCGATATGCCACCGCCGCTGATGTTCGTGAGGGGATCGGTGGCGGCCCTATCCGCCGACCACGCCGTCGCGGTCGTCGGCACGCGCTGGCCCACGGACAAGGGCCGGATGATTGCAGGCTGGATCGGTTCGTCTCTTGCGCGGGCCGGCGCCGTGGTCGTCTCCGGACTTGCTGTCGGGATAGACGGGGTTGCCCATGCGTCGGTAGTCGCCGAAGGACTCGCCACGGTGGCGGTCCTGGGGGGCGGGCATGCCCGGCTCTTCCCCAAAGCGCACGAGCGCCTGGCGGACGCGATCGTCGCGGCCGGAGGAGCCGTCGTGGCGGAGCTACCCCCTGAGACCCCGGCCACGCGTGGAACCTTCCCACGACGCAACCGGCTCGTCAGCGGCCTGTCCGACGCCACGGTAGTGGTGGAAGCCGGCGCTCGAAGCGGAGCCTTGATCACGGCCGGCTGGGCGCTCGAACAAGGCCGCGAATGTTTCCTCGTACCCGGGCCGATGGATGCCCCGACCAGCGCTGGTTGTCATGCCTTCCTGCGCGGCTTTCCCACGCAGACTCGAATCGTCTGCGGCATTCCCGAGTTGCTCGAGGACCTGGGTCTGACGGGCGAGGGGAGCGACGAGGCCACGGACTCGACTCCCGGGCGTGGCTCGGTAGACACCGGCCGAAGCTCCAGGCCGGGTTCGGCTGCCCCTTCGGCCGGTCCCGCGGCGGTCCTTGCCTCGCTCGGAGCGGTGGAACGGTCGCTGGCTGAGTTGGTGATGGCCGGGCCCGCCACGGCCGACGAGCTGGCCCGCGGCGCAGCCCTGGCCGGCGCAGTATTGACCGACGCGGCGCTGCTGAGCGCGCTGACTCTGCTGGAACTGCGAGGTCTCGTGACGAGCGCTTACGGCCGCTACCGGCCCGCGGGCATGCTGGCCCGGACGACGGGGCCGGCTCGGTCAGGCATCCGTCGAGGGGAGGCCTCGTAGGACGGATCGATGCTGGCGCAGAGTCCGCGTAAGCCACTCGACCGGTGCCGAGACTTGCCCGTTCTCGGTCCAGCTGTCGTGGCGGAGCAGCGGGGCAATACCCACCAGGATGATCAGGCTCGTGTCGTAGATATACGGCAATGCCACCACCGCCACGATCGGCATGACCCAGCGGGCGTTGTAGTGCGCTCCGACGATCGTGATAACCGACGCGACGATCAGGCGCGGCACGAGCGGCAGGATGTGATAGGCGAACGAAGGTTCCGGGTACTTGGAGTTGTTCTCGATCACGGTGAACCAATCCCACCACAGGTTCGACGAGAAGCTGAACGAGATCAAGACAATTGCGGCCGTGGCTCCGAGGGCCATCGCGAGATTGCGCCACTCTCTACGGACGGCGAACCAGAGCAAGCCGACCCCCGGGGTCACCTTCGTCAGCAACAGGAAGGCCCAGGTCCAAGGCCACCGGAAACCTGCCACCACGGCCAGCCCCATGAACATGAAGATGTTCCCGGCGGACAGCTCATGCCGGGGGACCGCCAGCAGGGCGATGCCGAAGGTGATGAAAACGAACGGAAATAGAAGGCACGACAGCCACGGTCGGGCAAGCCACAGAAGAGTGGCTGTCAACAGCGCCAGCCAGACGCCGTAGAAGAGGGTCCACGGCAAGGACAGGAGCGGCCACAGAACCTGGTCGAAGGCGGGGGAGTAGAGGTAACCCGCCGGGCCGGCATTACTCAAGGCCGAGCCGTAGAGATGGACCGAACGGATGCTGAGCCAGTAGAGATGCGCGTCGCCCTGGTAGATGTCGTGCATGAGTCGCACGTAGGAGCCGGCCGCGAGGATGAGGGCGAGGGCCAGCACGGCGCGCTTGACGCCCCGTCGCGCGGTCAACTCGAGGACCGCGGCGCGAAGTTCGCGCAGCCGATCGGGCGTCTGGCGCACGAGCGATATGAGCATTCGCAATCAGCCCCCAGTGCACGGCGCTTGCGGCATCGAATGAGCGTCCGGGATCGGACAGAGTCTACCTTGGGCCATGAAGGCTCCGCCCAATGTCAGGCAGTCTGCCCACACCTCGGCGCTGTATTCTCATCGCAACAGAAGCACTTTCGTCGGGCAAAGACCGTGAGTCGGAGGAGTGTGCTCGTGGTGCGCATCTGCAAACCCATGCTGGCTGTGGTCATTGGACTGTCGCTGGCCGCCGCCGGTTGCGGCAGCGGATCGGCCACAACACCTGGCACGACCGGTTGTTGCACATCGACGGCGAGTACGACACCGACGACGCCCGTCGTAACGCCAACGCCGGTTGATGCCGACGCGCTCTTTGACCAGGGCATCGCCGGCGGGCCGACCTGGAAGTCGTTCCATCTGAAGATCGTGCTCGGCGGCTCGGTAAAGCCCGACTTCGTCGAGAGCATGAAGATCCCCGATCTCGGCGCCCTAAAGCAGGACGTAGTACTGGACGGCACCGTCATCGAAGGTGACATAGACGCCGTCAACCTGGCGCTCCACCTGCCGATCTCAATACCGCCGATACAGGGCTTGAGCACTCAACCGATCAACGTCGACCTGATCATCAAGGACTCCACCCTGTATCTCAAATCGCCGTCGGGCGGAACGAAGTACCACTCCACCAAGCTCGGCACGTTCTCGAAACTGCTCGGCATCACGCAGCCGGTGCCGACGCCGGGCGGATCCGCCCTGGTGGGCATAGCCGACGCCGTGGAGAGCCTGCGCCAGCATCTCGAAGGAAACGGCGTGACGCCCACCGTGTCCGGGGTCGATCAGATCGGGGGCAAAGACGCTTATCGCATCAACCTGTCGGTGCCGCTCGACAAGCTGGACAGCGATATCGCCTCGGCCGTGGCCAAAGCGAGTGACGCACCCGCATCCCTCAAGACGATGACGGTCGACTCTGCCACGGCTAGCGTCTGGATCTACAAGGACACCTACCAGTTGGCCCAGGTCCAGCTCGCCGGCGCATCCTCGAGCGTGGGGAATCTCACTTTCAGCATGACGCTGACCGACTTCGACGAGCCGGTCACGATCGACGCTCCTCCGGCCAGCCAGGTCGTCGCGAGCTAGGAATTGGCGAAACCGACGCGGAAGTTAGCCCGCGTTGAGCTGGTCGCACGGCGCTCCACCTGAGCGGTCATCGGTCCGATCGGTTGCTCCGGGGCGCCGGGCGGTGTTACCCTGCCGCCAGACCGCCACGCGCGAACCCGTTACGCGCAGAACAACAGCTGCCGACCTGCCACCAAAGGAGACTGCCTGTTGCGGAAGCTCGCGACCGCCACGCTTGCGCTCCCAGTCCTTGGCTTCGTCTACCTCACGGCTTTCATCCACCGATCCGTTCTGACTCGAGTGCTCTCGCTCGCGCTGGTCACCGCGTTGGTGGCCGCCGGGCTCCTCGTCGGGTTGCCGTCGAAAGGCGTCTCCGCCAGGGAGGCACCGACCTACGCTCCCAAGACCCCGACGGCTCAGGCGAATATCGTCACTGAGCTCGGTCTCGGTTCGGCCTTCGGGATCGAGTTCTCCCAGCCGATGGACCAAGCCAGCGTTGCGGCATCGCTGACGGTGATTCCGGACGTGGCATACCGCGCCACCTGGGATGCGGCCGGGCGAACGCTCTCCCTCGTTCCGGACGGCCACTGGACGCCGGACACCTATTACACGGTCGATGTCGCTGCGACGGCGCTGGATCGCGCCGGGTTGAAGCTGGGTCAGGTCACCCACGCATCGTTCCTGACGGCCTCCCCAACCACCGGCAAGTTCAGCGCCTCGACGGTGATCGGGGACTCGATCGCCCCCACCACGAGCTTCGTCCTGACATTCACCGGCCCCGTCAAGCTCGCCACGGTCGAAACCGCGTTCAACATCCTGCCGCGCGTCGAAGGCAAGATCACCGGCGACGACCCCACCGACGCCAACTCACAGGTATTCACGTTCACGCCGGATGCGCCCCTCGCCCTCGGCACCACCTATGTGGCCAGCTTCAGCGCCGCGACTATGGTCGACGCCGCGGGCGCGCCGCTGGCCTCGGTCGCGCCGCTCAAAGCCTCGACGCAGGCGGTGCCTTCAGTCGTGCGCTTCAGGCCGCTCGACGGCGCGACCGGCGTAGACCCCGGTCAGGCGATCTCGGTCCGCTTCACGACCAGGATGGACGAGGCGACCACGACTCCGGCATTCTCCGTCACGTCCAACGGCAAGGTAGTGACCGGCAAGACCTATTGGGCTGAGGACGACACCGTCCTCGTCCTCACGCCGAGCGCCAAGTTTGCGGCGGGCGCCAAGATCGTGGCCAAAGTCTCGACCGACGCGACCTCGAGTGGAGGCTTGCATTTGAAGGCCGCGGCCACGGCAACTTCCACGGTCGCCAAGCCGAGTTCGGTCAAGGTTCCGTACACGACAGGCGCACTCGGCGTCGGCAACAGCCAGTGGTCTGCGGCCGAGAACTACTACCTGCAGCTGATGAACTGCACCCGCACCGGCGGTTGGGTCGTGGCCGGCGGGCTCTGCCGTTCGTCAGGTCCGCATACCCTTCCTCCGGCACGGGCCTTGATGCTCGACGCCGGCATATCGACCAGGGTTGCCCGCCCATTCGCCAAGTTCATGGCCGACAGGGGCATCCTCAACCACTACGCCAACGGCACGCCGGGCCAGCGTCTGGCCAACGCCGGATACACGAGCGGTCAGTGGGGCGAGAACATCGGCTCGCCGTCGTCCGTAATGGCCGGCATGGTCGCGGTCGAGATCTTCTATCAGAACGAGGCCCCATGCCGCTGCGAGCACTACAAGAATCTCATGAACCCGGACTTCGACCGTGCGGGTATCGGAGTCTGGGTAACAGCCGGCCGCGTCCGAGTCGTGATCGATCTCTACCACCCGTGACCTGACCAGGCACCTGCAGCCGAGCGGTCGAGCCATGCTTCGCGACGTAATCGTCCATCTCCAGAACGAGCAGCCCTTGCTGGCCGACCTGCCCGCGCTCCCGAACAGCGGGGACTCATGCCTCGTCTGCACGAACCTGCGCGGCACCGACGGCAAGCCGCCGGTATTCGTCGGGAGCAGCGATTCCACATTTGTGTTCCCGCTGGGTCACGTCCGCTTCATCGAGATTCGGGCCCAGTCGATCGATGGCGCGCAGCTTCCGCTGCTCGATGCGGGGCAGACCGACGAGTCACCGTCGGAACGCGCGACCAGCCCGGAGTCGTCGCTGGAGCGTCTCTCCTGGATGGACGACTTCGGCGACGACGCGGAGTCGGTGGACGTGCTGCGGCGCATTCGAGGCGAGTGACAAGGTCACTGCCGCGGCACGCTCGAGGGCTCGGCGCCGGCGAGCAAATGGGCGGGCGAGTGCGGGATGCTAGACTCCCGCCGATGAACCGCAACCTCGTAATCGTTGAGTCGCCCGCCAAGGCGAAGACTATCGAACGCTACCTGGGCCCGGGCTACACGGTCCTGGCGTCCTACGGCCACGTCCGCGACCTGCCCGAAAATCCGGGCAAGAACCAGTTCGGGGTCGACGTGGAGCACGACTTCGCTCCCGTCTACGAAGTGGTGGCCGACCGGAAGAAGCAACTGTCGGCCATCCAAAAGGCCGCCGCCAAAGCGGACATGGTCTACCTCGCCACCGACCTCGACCGCGAAGGGGAGGCGATCGCCTGGCACGTGGCCGAGGCCGCCGGGCTGACGCCGGAGCGGACCAGGAGAGTGACTTTCTCGGAGATAACCGAATCGGCGATCAAGAAAGCCTTCGCCTCGCCGCGTGTCATCGACACGAACCTCGTCGATGCCCAGCAGGCGCGCAGGGTCGTCGATCGTCTCGTCGGCTACACGTTGAGCCCGCTGCTGTGGCGCAAGGTCCGAGCGGGCCTTTCGGCCGGCCGTGTTCAGTCGGTGGCGGTTCGGCTGGTTGTCGATCGCGAACGCGAGATCCGCGCCTTTACCGCCCGCGAATACTGGACGCTCCAGGCCACGCTGATCGCGCCCGACGGCACGACGTTCGAGGCGGATCTGGTCAAGATCGCCGGCAAGAAGCCCGATATCGCCGACGGCGAGACCGCGACCCGGCATGCCGATGCGATCCGGGCGAGCCGGCCCATCGTGACGGAAGTTGCGCTCAAGCACTCCAGCCGGACGCCCGCCCCGCCGTTCACCACCTCGAGCCTCCAGCAGGAGGCCAGCCGCAAGCTCGGCTTCTCGCCCAAGCGCACAATGAGCGCGGCGCAGAAGCTCTACGAAGGCGTCGAGACCGACGAGGGCCAGGTCGGCCTGATCACGTACATGAGAACCGACTCGGTGGCGCTCTCGAGCCAGGCGATGGCCGAAGCCGCCCGGGCGATCGAAGCCCGCTTCGGCGAGGCCTATACGACGCCGAAGGGCCGAGCCTTCAAGACAAAGACTCGAAACGCCCAGGAGGCCCACGAGGCCATCCGGCCGACCTCGTTCGCCCGCGACCCGGATGCCGTCGCCAAATCCCTCCGCAGTGACGAAGCCAGGCTCTACCGCCTCATCTGGCAGCGAGCACTTGCCAGCCAGATGGCCGCCAAGGAGCAGGAGACGAGCACGGTCGATCTGGCGGCCGACGGCTACGGACTGCGCGCCAGCGCCACCCGGACGACGTTCGACGGCTTCTCTCGGGTCTACACCGAAGGCCAGGACGACGCGGCCGAGGAGAAGCCGAGTGCCGGCTCCCCGAGATTAGGCGAGGGCGACGCCACGTCGGTCGAGTCCGTTGCGCCGCTTCAGCACTTCACCGAGCCGCCGCCGCGCTATCACCGAAGCGACCCTGATCAAGGCCCTCGAGGAGCACGGCATCGGCCGGCCGTCGACTTACGCTGCGACGATTTCAACGATCATGGACCGCGGCTATGTCCGCGTGAAGGAGCGGCGCCTCTATCCCGAGACCGTCGGTGAGGTGGTCACCGACCTGCTCGTCTGCCATTTCGGAGAGTTCGTGGACCTCGAGTTCACGGCCCGCATGGAAGACGACCTCGACGACGTCGCGAGCGGCAAGCGCGCCTGGGTGCCTGTCGTGCGCGAGTTCTACACGCCGTTCCATGCGCGCATCGAGGAGAAGACCAAAGAGCTCAAGCGCGCCGACTTCACGACCCGGCCGTCGGACGAACTCTGCTCTGAAGGGCACCCGATGGTCATCCGGCTCGGCCGCTACGGCGAGTTCCTGGCCTGCTCGATGTATCCCGAGCACAAGGAGACTCGCGAGCTGCCCGGCTCCGCACCGGCCGGTGGAACCGGCGCCGCCACAGATGGCGATGGATCGCCCGCCGAACCCGCGGTCGTCGAGGCCTGCCCCAAGTGCGGCGCAACCGACGGAGGCGTGCTCGTCCAGCGCCGGGGTCGCTTCGGTCCGTTCATGGGCTGCTCGCGCTATCCGGACTGCGACTACATCAAGAAGGACGGCCCGCCACCGCCCGAGCCCCTGGCGTTCGAGGTCACGTGCCCCGAATGCCGGACCGGCCACCTCACCGCCAGGCGGGCGCGCCGCACGGGTTCCGTGTTCTGGGGCTGCTCGCGATATCCAACGTGCCGATTCACGACCTCTCATGAGCCGGTCGGGGCGGTCCACGACACCGATGGCGGCCCGATCGCGCGGGCAGCCGAGCAAGGTCTGTGCCTCATCTGCGGCGCCTCGGTCGAGTTACCGGTCGACGGCACGCTCGTGGGAGCACGACTGTCCGGCGGCGAACCTAACCCGGCGGCACTCGCCAGGCCGAGCTCGAGTCGCCAGGCACGCCGACCCAGGACCACGAAGCCGTCGAGCCGCGAGGGCGGCCGCAAGCCCGCGGTCCGCGCCGCGCGCGCGGCAGCATCCGGCGCCCGCAGCGACGAATGACCGAGGAGACCGCAGTCCCGGCGTCGAGCGCCGCGGAGGCGGTTTCAAGCCCCGCCGATGCGGTGACAAGCCCCGTCGATGCGGTCGAAGGGTTCCTGCGAGCTTTGGGCGCACGGGGGTCGTCTGAGAACACGCTTCGTTCGTACCGGACCGGGCTCGAGGCGTACGCGTCATGGCTGTCGGCCGGCGGCCATGATTGGCGGCAGCCCGGCAGACCCGTACTTCGGGCATACCTGGCCAGCCTTTCCGAAGGGCATGGGCGCCGGACCGTTGGCCAGCGCCTGGCAGCAATGCGTTCCTTCTATCGATATGCAACCCGCGAAGGCCTGGCGCCGGGTAATCCGCTCCTGGCAATGGCCACCCCGCGTCAGCCGCGGCGCCTGCCGGCAGTTCTGACGATTGCCCAGACGGAGCACTTAATCGATGCCGCCGCCGCGGAGCGCCCCGGAGAGTCCACAACGGAACCCGGCAGCCTGGCCGCGGCGCTCAGCCTGCGAGATGTCGCAATCGTGGAGACGGTGTACGCGGCCGGACTTCGCATCGGTGAGCTGGCATCGCTCTCCATCGGCTCGATCGACCTTCGCCGGGGCGAGGTGCGGGTCGTCGGTAAGGGCCGCAAGGAGCGGGTGTCGCTGCTCGGCCGTCCTGCACGGGCGGCGCTCCAGCGCTACCTCGACGCCGCCCGCCCCGTCCTTGCCGCCGAGGCGCCCAGGGGCGAGTCCTCGGACAGGACCGGAGCCCAAGCCGTCGCGCTCTTCCTGAATCATCGAGGCGGGGCGCTCGGTGCTCGCGGCATCCGCTGGCGGCTCGAACAGCTCAGGCGAGCCGCGGGGCTTCCGGAGGGTGTGTCCCCGCACACACTCCGCCACAGTTTCGCGACCCATTTGCTCGACGGCGGCGCCGACCTGCGCGTCGTCCAGGAATTGCTCGGGCACGAGAACCTGGCCACGACGCAGATCTACACGCACGTCTCGCCCGCTCGGCTCCGGGCCGCTTACACTGCCTCGCATCCACGTGCGCGGATCCGTTCCACGGGCGAACCGTCGGCCACCGCCGAACGAGCCGACGCAGATGCCGATTCGGACCGACCGAGATGACGACACGAGTGGAGGTACCAGTGGAGATCCAGCATCGCGATCTGCCCACGGCCTCCGATGGACGAGCGGCCACGCTCGGCGCCTCCGTTGTCGATCTCGCGCCGGATCCGGCCGTGTGGGACGCCTTCGTCGCTCGCAGCGATCCCGGGTCCTACCTGCAGACCACGGCCTGGGCCGAGGTCAAGCGGCCTAACGGCTGGACGCCGCTCCGGTTCACGGGCACAACGCTGCCGGGGCATGCCTCGCATCCCGCTTCCGCGCATCTCTCTGCCGCGCATCTGTCGTCAGGGTCTGTCTCGCCTGGGGCCGCGCCGGATGAGGCTCGTCCCGAGCCGGACGGCCTGGCGCTGGACGTCCAGGATCTCGCCCTGGTCGACCACCTCGAAGAGGAGCGGTCCGTTCCGGAGACCGAATTCGGCGCCCAGCTCCTCGTCCGCAGACCCCGCTTCTTTCCCTGGGCCTTCGCCTACGCTCCGCGCGGCCCGATACTCGGGCGCTGGGATCTGCCGACGCTCGAAGCCTTCACGGCCGCGGTCCGGACGGCGCTGGCATCGCACCCGCAGGCCGTCTCCCACGTGCGAATAGAACCGGAGATCGAACTCGACGGCCCGGCCGATGTGGACGGCTCGTTCCGCCGGGGACTGAGGCATTGCGGCTGGCGTCCGGGGACGCCGATCCAGACGACGCGCACCCGCCGCGTCGACCTGAGTGCCGGCGAAGACGCGCTCTGGGGCGATCTCCGAAAGAAGTGGCGCCAGTACGTGAGCAAGGCTCGCAAGGCCGGCATTCGTGTGGTCGACGCGTCCGAGGAGCGGCTGCCCGAGTTCTACTCGATCTACCAGGACACGGCAAAGCGGGCCGGGTTCGTCATTCGAACCTACGACTCGTATCTGGAGACGTGGCGAGCCTTCTCGAAGCTCGGCATGGCGCGACTGCTATTCGCGGAAGATGCCGACGGAACCGGGCTCGCGACGTTGTTCGTCCTCCGGGTCGGCGACCGCGTTATCGAGCCCTGGGGCGGCATGACGAAGGCCGGAGCGGACAGCCGGGCGAACTATTTGCTGAAGTGGGAGGCCATCCGCACTTCCCGCGATCTGGGCGCCCGCAGCTACGACATGTGGGGCCTCTCCCACGAGGGCATCGAGTACTTCAAGAGCGGCTTCGGCGGCCGCGAAATCACCTTCATCGGAGCCTGGGACCTCGTGCTGGACCCGGCCGGCCGCCTTGCCTTCGACAGCGCGCAGTCTGCCCTCGATCGGATCGGGCGCTGGCGTCAGGGAGTGCGGGGCCGACACGGCGACGACCGAGGGGAGCCGGGGGCGTGACCGAGTCACCACCACCCGACGATCCCTTCGATCCCGTCCGGGCGCTCCAGGAGCGGCTCGAGGCCGCTGAGCCGGACGCTCCCCGAAGCCTCGGTGAGCTGATGGCACGCCTCGGGGCGGAGGGTAGGCTGCGCGGATCCGCGACCCTGGACCCTGTGCCGGCGGCTTTACCGGTCCGGGGGCTGGCCTTCGACTCGCGACAGGTGCGACCGGGGTGGCTTTTCGTGGCCGTCCCGGGCGCCCACGTGAACGGCAGCGACTTCGTCGCGAGCGTCGCGAGGCAGGGCGCGGTCGCGGCAATCGTCGAGCAGCCGCTCTCCGGATCGCCGCTTCCGCAGATCGTCGTCGACCGGGCCCAGGCCGCCCTCGCGACCGCGGCCTGCTGGTGGTACGGCGACCCGAGCCGCGAACTGGGCATCGTGGGCATCACAGGCACCGACGGCAAGACGACGACGTCGTTCCTGGCGGCCGCGGTCCTGCGTGCCGCGGGCATTTCCGCGGGCATCGTCACAACTGCCGGCATCGCGATCGGCGACGTGGAGAGCCTCAACCCCGAGCACGTGACAACGCCCGAGGCTCCCCAGCTGCAGCGGATGCTGCGGGCGATGGTCCGAGCGGGCGACGAAGCTGCCATCGTCGAGTCGACATCGCACGGGCTGGCCCTCGAGAGGGTCGGCGGGATCGCCTACGACGTCGCCATCTTCACCAACCTGACCCACGAGCACCTCGAATTCCACCGAACCTTCCAGGCCTACCGCGACGCCAAGCTGAGCCTCTTCGAGCGCCTGGCCCGCGGCCCGGCCAAGTCGCTGCGCCGGGCCTGGCCCGCTACAGCGATAGTCAATCGCGACGACGAGGCGGCGCCGTTGTTCGAGGCCGCTGCAACCGCTGCCGGCGCTCGCACTATTTCCTACGGCGAGGCGCAATCGGCCGATGTACGGGCGACGTCCATCGCCGAGGATGCCCGCAGCCTGCGCTTCACGGTCGCCACACCCCGCTGGGGCGGATCGCTTTCGCTGCAGCTGGCGGGGCGCTTCAACGTTCACAACGCCCTCGCCGCGGTCGCGCTGGGCGAAGCCCTCGAGCTCGATCCCGAACTGGTTCGGGCGGGCCTTGCCGGCGTCCGCGGAGTGCCCGGCCGGATGGAGCGCGTCGACTGCGGACAGCCTTTCGGCGTGGTCGTCGACTACGCTCATTCGCCGGCATCGCTCGAGAAGGTCCTCGATATGCTCTCGGAGCTGGCGGCAGCCCGCGGTGGAGGCGTGATAGCCGTCTTCGGCTCCGCCGGCGAGCGTGACGTTCAGAAGCGCCCGATGATGGGCCTGGTGGCCGGACGCCGCTGCCGGCAGGTGATCCTCACGAACGAGGACCCGCGCAACGAAGACCCGTCGGCAATCCTCGAGCAGATCGCGGTCGGGGTCGAGTCGGCCGGGCTGCGCCGCGACACGGACCTGCACTGCATAGTCGATCGCAATGAAGCCATTGCCGCGGCCTTCGAGCAAGCTCGTCCGGGCGATTGGGTTTTGCTCGCGGGCAAGGGCCACGAGCGCTCCATCATCACCGCGGCCGGTCCCGAGCCGTGGAATGAGCGCACAGCGGCCGAACGCGCCCTCGAAATCTCTGGGCTACCGGAGATGCGGAGACGAGCCAAGGTGAGCGAAACGGCCGCGCCGGCGGGGAACAGCACGACCCCGGTGCGCGCGACTCCGGCCACCTCCGCCGACGAGGGCGACTGGCACCGTTTCCTGGCTGAGCATCCGGCCGGCGATCCTCTACAGGCCTGGGGATGGGCCGAAGTGACCGCCGTCGGCGGCGAGCGGCCGGTCCGGCTGATAGCTCGTGACGACGCCGGCAAGGTTCGCGGCGTCGCCCAGATCCTCGTCCGCCCGACGTCGTTCGGGCGATCGGTCCTGTACATCCCGCACGGGCCCATCTGGGATTGGCGCGGTCCGGCGGGCGATGCCGCCCTGGATCGGCTTCTCGAAGGCATCCGGAGAACCGGCCGCGTGGAGCGGGGGATAGTGGCCAAGATCGATCCCCGCGCGGCCTCCTCGATCGAGCCGGCAGGGCTCGCGGCCGACAGGATCAATCTGGAGCTCGAGCGCCGCGGGCTCCGTCTCGCCCGGGTGGATCTGCAGGCTCGAACGACCCGAGTGCTCGACCTCCGGCCCGGGCCCGATGCCCTGCTGGCCTCCTTCGACAAGGACACCCGAAACCTCCTGCGCCGGGCCGAGCGCGAAGGAGTGACGGCCCGGGTGTTCCGCGACGCCGACCACGCCGCTTATCGCTCCTTCGCCGAGCTGCTCGCGGCGACGAGCGCCCGCGGCGGCTTCCACAGCCGCTCGGCCGATGCGCTGGTTCGGCTCGCGGAAGCGTTCGCTCCGTCGGGCGCTGCATATCTCGTGCTGGCAGAGCTCGGCGGCCGGCCGATCGCGGGCTGCCTCGCCCTGGTGACGGGCCGGCGAGCTTTCTACCTGTACGCCGCATCATTACGCGAGGACGCTCTGCGGCACGCCAACGGCCCGTACCTGGCCCTGTGGACGCTCTGCCGCGCACTCATCGTGGATGGCATCGAATCGCTCGACCTGTGGGGCGTGGCCGAGGCCGGCGATCCCACGGCCGATCCGGAATGGGCGGGCTTCAGCCTCTTCAAGCGAGGCTTCGGCGGCGAACGCCTGACTCATCCCGGCGCCATGGACATGGTCATCTCGCCGGCCTGGTACCGGCTTCGTGACTGGCGCGAGCGCCGCGCCAGCCGCACCTGACGGCAGGAGGCCACGAACCGGGGTCCGGCACGTGCAGCGAGTGGTCGTGCTGCCCAACGCCGATCGCGGCAAGCGCAATCGGTCATGATGCGAGCGACCGAGCGCGGGCGCGGACGCCGGAAGTCGCCGACGACGGAGCCAGGATTGGAGATCGCGGGCAAATGCGATCCTGCTTGATCCAGTTGACCGTGGAACTGATCGTATTGTTCGCGCTGCTGTGGTTCGGGCTGCCGATCGGGGCCGGCTTCCTGGCCACCAGTGCGCTCAACGCGAGCGGCTTCACGGGAACGAACACGAGCGTGGACGTGAGCTCGAATCCGCCGCCGCTTCTCCTGACCGGCAAGGCCGACACCATCAGGATCCGGTCCAATTCGGTCTTCGTCGGCGACCTGCATGCTTCGTCGATGGACGTCAGTCTCCACGACGTGGAGCTGCTGAGCCGCAAGATTGGGACGGTCGACGGAACGCTCGACGGCGTACGTATTGCGGTACCGGACGGCCAGCCGCTAACCGTCGATCAAGTTGGGATCCACGGTAGTGCGGTCGCGGCGGCCGCGACGCTGACCGTCTCGGCGCAGACGGTCGCCGACCTGGCCGTGACGACGCTCGCTGGGGACTCGATCAAGGCCAGCGTGTCGCTCCAGGAACCGAATGTGGTGACGATCCTCGTCGCGGGAAAGAAGGTGACGGGATCCCTCGCCGTCAGCAACGGCACCCTCCTGCTCGTTTCAACGACCAAGGTAATCCCGCCCATCGCCCTGATCGTGCCGGGCTCCGGAAACCCGTTCAAGTTGACGTCCGTTGCGATCACGGGCAAGAACGTGACGCTGGGCGGAACGATCGATGTCCAGGCGCTCCTGGGCTAGCCTGCCGGGCCTGTCCCGAACGGGATCCGGGCAAATGGGCTGGTAGACTTTTGGTGTGTCTATCGAGCCACTTGGTCCCGAAGTCAGCGCGCCGCGGACCCCATCGCGCGCCAGATCCGTCCGCCTCGCCCTGGCGGAACGGATCCGTGCCGGCCGCGGCGAGCCGCACTCGCCCGAGTCGATGCTGCGCCACGTTCTGCAGTCGCTGGCCCGCCACTACCCGCAGGCCGACCTCGAGCCGTCATACGGCGCGCTTTCGACTTCGCGGTCCTGGCTCACGGCGAACAGCTGCGTGTCTCGGGCGAGCCGTACGTCGACTCATCCTCTGGCCGCGGCTCAGATCCTCGCCGACATCGGCATCGATCCGGTGGCCGTCACCGCCGCCATCCTCCACGACGTCCCCGAGGACACCGAATACAGCCTCGACGACATCGAGGAGAAGTTCGGGCCGGAGGTCGCCCAGTCTCGTGGACGGCGTCACGAAGCTGTCGAAGTTCAGCACCCACACCCACGAGGAGCAGCAGGCCGAGAACATCCGGAAGATGTTCCTGGCGATGGCCGAGGACATTCGCGTCGTCCTGATCAAGCTCGCCGACCGGCTCCACAACATGCGCACGCTCTACGCGCTGCCGTCGGACAAGCAGCTGCGCATCGCCCGCCAGACGCTCGAGATCTACGCGCCCGCTCGCCGAGCGGCTCGGCATCTGGAGCATCAAGTGGGAGCTCGAGGACCTCGCCTTCAAGACGCCTCGAGCCCGAGAGCTACCGCGAGCTGGCGCAGAGCGCTCGACACCCGGCGCAAGGGCCGGGAAGTCGTTCATCGAGCAAGTCCATCGAGGCTCTGCGACCTGAACTGGCCGCGGCCGGCATCGAGGCCGAGCTTTCGGGCCGCCCGAAACACCTGTACAGCATCTGGAAGAAGATGCAGCGCAAGAGCGCGGAAATCGGCGAGATCTACGACGTGTACGCCATCCGCGTGCTCGTGGACGAAGTCAAGGACTGCTACGCCGCTCTGGGCGTCGTCCATTCGATGTGGCGCCCGATCCCGAACCAGTTCGACGACTACATCGCGGTCCCCAAGCCCAACCTCTACCAGAGCCTGCACACCGCGGTCATGGCCCTGGACGGCAAGCCGCTCGAGATCCAGATCCGGACGCACGCCATGCACCAGGTCAGCGAGGTCGGCATCGCGGCTCACTGGCGCTACAAGGAAGGCTCGCGAGCCGACCGCGAGTACGACGCCAAGCTCGCCTGGCTGCGCCAGGTCATGGACTGGCAGCGCGACGTCTCGGACGCGACCGAATTCGTCGAGGGCGTCAAGCTCGATGTCTTCCAGGACCAGGTCTTCGTGTTCACGCCGAAGGGCGAGGTCAAGGACCTGCCGGCCGGCGCAACGCCGCTCGACTTCGCCTACCGAATCCACACCGACATCGGCCACCGCTGCATCGGCGCCAAGATAAACAACCGGCTCGTGCCCCTCGACTACCGGCTCAAGAACGGCGACATCGTCGAGATCGTCACGACCAAGGGCGAGCACGGTCCGTCGCGCGACTGGATGAACGTGGTCCGGACCAGCCACGCTCGCGAGAAGATCCGGCAATGGTTCAAGCGTCAGGAACGCGACGAGAACATCGCCCACGGCCGCGAGTCGCTGGACCGCGAGCTGCGTCGCCTGGCACGGACTTCCCTGGGCGCGGTCGGGGCCGGACCGAATCCTGGAGATCGCGCGCGCCTACCGCTACGAGAACCTCGACGACTTCTACGCCGCCGTCGGGTACGGTGCCGTCGGCGCTCAGCAGGTCGTCACGCGGCTGGGAGTGGTCGACGACGCGCAACTCGCCCTGCCGCCAACGGCGCCGCCGCCAAGTCCGGCCCGCGCCGGCGGTGTGCGGGTCAAGGGAGTAGGGGACCTGCTCGTCCGTTTCGGCAAGTGCTGCCACCCGATCCCCGGCGACCCGATCATCGGCTTCATCACCCGCGGCAAGGGCGTGACCGTCCACCTGAAGAACTGTCAGACGGTGCTCAACGAGCGCGAGACCGCGCGCCTGATCGAAGTCGAGTGGGAAGGCAGCCCGCAGCAGACTTACCCGATCGCGATCCGCATCGAAGCCTTCGATCGCACGGGTCTGCTGTCCGACATCACCCAGGTCGTCGCCGACAACAAGGTCAACATCCTGGCGGCGAACGTGTCGGTATCGGCCGACCGGACGGCCACGGTCAAGGCCACGCTCGAGGTGGCGTCCGTCGCGCAACTGGCCCGGGTCATGGTCCGGCTGGAACAGCTCAAGGACGTGACGACGGTCGCCCGGGACCTGGCCTAGACGCGGGGCCGCGGACGCCCCGTCTCGTCGCCACTCCAATCGCTAGACTTGCAGGCATGCCGTCATTTCGAGCCCCTCGGGGCACCCGCGACCTGCTGCCCGACGTCCGCCCCGGGCTGAGCCGCCTCGAGGCGATCGCCCGCTCGCTGGCAGGCCGCTACGGCTACCGCGAGATCGAAATCCCGATGTTCGAGCAGACGGCGGTCTTCGAGCGCGGCATCGGCGCCATCACCGACGTCGTGGAGAAGGAGTTGTTCCGGCTAGCCCCGCGGACCGAGGAGTCGGAATCGTGGGCGCTCCGTCCCGAAGCCACGGCCGGGGTCGTTCGCGCCTATGTCCAGCACGGCATGCAGACCTGGCCGCCGCCCGTGAAGCTCACTCTGACCGGCCCGATGTTCCGCTACGACCGCCCCCAGGCCGGCCGCTACCGCCAGTTCTGGCAGTGGGACTGCGAAGCGATCGGCGATACGGGCCCGGCCGTGGACGCGGAGATGATCGAGCTGGGCTACCGCTTCTACCAGGAGGCCGGCGTTTCCACCGTTCAGGTGCTCCTGAATTCAATCGGCGACAGCACGTGCCGGCCGGCCTATCTCGAGCTTCTGACGGCCTACTTCCGCGGCCATGAGATCGCACTGCCCGAGCTCGAGAAGCGCCGGCTCGAAACTAACCCGCTGCGCCTGCTCGACTCGAAGGATCCGGCGATGGCGGCCCTGATCGCCGCGGCTCCGAAGATCGGCGACTGCCTTTGCGAGCCTTGTGCCGCGCACTTCGCCGCCGTGCGCGCTCATCTCGACGCGCTCGGCGTGCCGTACCGGATCGAACCGACCCTCGTCCGCGGCCTCGATTACTACTCGCGTACCGCCTTCGAGTATTACCGCGAAGGCGCCGAGGGACAGCAGCAGGCACTCGGCGGCGGCGGCCGATACGACGGCCTGGTCGAGCTGCTCGGCGGTCGGCCGACGCCGGGGATCGGCTTTGCGCTCGGGCTCGACCGCGTGCTGCTCGCCCTCGAAGAGGCGGGCGCGGCTCCCGCCCGCGAGGGTTCGCCGCTGGCCGTGATCGTGGGCGCCGACCCCGCCGACACGGTCGCTCGCCTCCGCATAGCCAGCATGCTCCGAGCCGAAGGGCTGTGCGTCCGGGCCGAGCTGTCGCCGCGCAAGCTCGGCCGGCAGATCGAGAGCGCGGCCCGCGACCACGCCCACTTCGCGGTCATCGTCGGCGATGAGCTGGCCGACGGCCACGTCCAGCTCAAGGACCTCGAGGCGGGCACGCAGCATCTGGTCCCGCTCGAGACTCTGGCGAAGGACCTGGCCCGCGCGGCCAAGACCCATCACCACGGCTGAGCCGGGAACGAATCGCGCGGTCGCCCACCGCCCATCGCCCGCACGTGAGGATTCGAGTTATGAAGATCACCCACGTCGACACGATCGTCTTCGTCAGCGACATCGCCCGCTCGACCGCCTTCTATCGCGACGTCCTCGGCCAGCCGATCACGCACGACTACGGTCCGATCGTTATGTTCGAGCACGGGTTCTCGATCCATGACGGACCGAATCTGCTAGGCAAGGTCTACAAGAAGCCAGGCGCATTTCCGAGCGAATCGCAGGGCCACGACAACATCGACATCTACTTCGAGACGGACGATCTCGAAGCGGCATTCCGCGCCGTCGAGGGAGCGGGCGCAGAGGTCATCCACCCCATCGAGACCCAGGAATGGGGTCAGCGAGTCTTCCGGTTCCACGATCCCGACGGCCATATAGTCGAGATCGGCGATCCGATGTGAGAGCGGACTCAGTCGAGCCGAGCCAGGACCGCGACGCTGCAGAGCGTCCACGGCCACGCGGCGGCATCTAGCCGGACTTTCACCGTGTGGGAGTTCGACCGGATCGTTCGGTTCGCAGCTCCGAGGGCCGGTCAACCGACGCTCGCCGATGCCAGGTGCCTTCCGGTAGCATTCGTGCATGACTGACGCCCACGCCGCCTCCGTCCACAACTCCGCCTACAGCCTGGCCACGCCATACCGCGACGCCACATGCGGCGAGCTGCGCGCCGACGACGCGGGCCGGAGTGTGCTCATCGCCGGCTGGGTCCACCGCCGCCGTGACCACGGCCAGCTCATCTTCCTGGACCTTCGCGACCGCTACGGCATAACCCAGGTCGTCGTCGACTCGAACGAATCGCCGGCCGCCCATGCCGTCGCCAGCAAGGCACGCGGCGAGTTCGTCCTACAGATCGAGGGCCAGGTCGCCCGCCGGCTGGCCGGGACGGAGAACGCCAAGCTCGAGACCGGCGAGATCGAAGTTCGAGCGCGCAAGGTCGAGATCCTGAGCGAGGCACTCACGCCGCCGTTCTACATCAACGAGCCCGACGCGCCGATCGAAGAGACCGTTCGCCTTCGCTATCGTTACCTCGACATCCGGCGACGCCCGCTCCTCGAGCGGCTGCTGCTGCGCTCCGAGCTGGTGCGCGCCATCCGCGAGTCCCACCACCAGGCCGGCTTCGTCGAGATCGAGACGCCGATCCTCCTCAAGTCCACGCCCGAGGGCGCCCGCGACTTCATCGTCCCGAGCCGCCTCCAGCCGGGCAGCGTCTACGCGCTGCCGCAGAGCCCCCAGCAGCTCAAGCAGCTGCTCATGGTCGCGGGCATGGACCGCTACTTCCAGATCGCGCGCTGCTTCCGCGACGAAGACCTGCGCGGCGACCGCCAGCCCGAGTTCACCCAGCTCGACCTCGAGATGAGCTTCGTGACGAGAAGATCGCGTCATGGACTTCGTGGAGGCGATGATCGTCGAGGTCAGCCGTGCCACGATCCCGGAACGGCCGATCCAGCAGATCCCGTTCCCGCGCTTCACCTACGAAGAGGCAATCGAGCGGTTCGGCTCGGACAAGCCCGATCTGCGCTTCGGCATGGAGCTGGCCGATCTCGCGCCCGCGCTCGGGGAGGGCGAGCAGCGGCTTTCGGGTCTTCGACGAGGCGCTCGCCGCCGGCGGGCGCGTCAAGGCGATCGCGGCCCCGGGCATGGCCGAGGCCAGCCGCTCCCAGATCGAAGAACTCGTGGCAACGGCGCGCCGGTTCGGGGCAAAGGGTCTGGCCCACGTCTCTGTGGGCGCCGACGGAACCATCCACTCGCCGATCGCCAAGTTCCTGGGCGAGGAACGGATCGCCGCCGTAGCCGCCGCCGCTCATGCCGGCCCGGGCGATCTCGTCCTGATCGTCGCCGACGCGAACCACGAGCTCGTTGCCGACGTACTTGGTCGCCTCCGCCAGGAGCTCGGCCTGCGCCTCGGCCTGGCGGACCCGACGTGCTCGCGTACTGCTGGGTCTTCCACTTCCCGATGTACCAGTGGGACACCGAGGGAGCCCGCTGGCATGCGACCCACAACCCATTCAGCGGGGTCGTACCCGAGGACGAGGCGCTGCTCGTCACCGCGTCCGGCAATCCATACGAGCCGTCTCACGCGGATCCGGCCGGCAAGGCCCGGGCTATGCAGTACGACGTTGCCCTCAACGGCTGGGAGCTCGGCGGCGGTTCGGTGCGCATCCACCGGCGCGAGTTGCTCGAGCGAAGTTTCGCGCTCCAGGGCTAATCGTTGGAGCAGATGCACGAACGATTCGGTGGCATCCTCGAAGCGTTCGACTTCGGGGCACCGCCGCACGGGGGAATCGCCGTCGGACATCGATCGCTGGGCGGCACTGCTGGCACGCCAGACGAACATTCGCGAGGTCATGGCATTCCCGAAAACGCAATCGGGGACCGATTTGATGCTTGAAGCTCCGTCGCAGCCGGATGCCGAGCAGTACGCCGAGCTTGGTTTGCGCTTCGTCGGGGTCACGGCCCCGAATCCAGAAGGCGGCAAATGATCGAGAAGATAGTCCGCTGCCCTCGCTGCCACGACGCCTTTGACGCGGCCGAAGGGATCTGCCCTCGCTGCGGGACCAGGTACCAGCCCATCGCTCCGACGCTCGATCCCGGCGAAGGCTCCTTCGTCGAGAGGTACTCCGGCACTCCCTTCCAGCCGCAGCCCGAAGTCGGCCCCGGCCCGGCGCCGCGAACCGGACCGAGTCTGCTCGTCGGAGCCGGGATCGCGTTCGTGATCGTCGCGCTCGTCTTCGGCGGATTGGTCTACGTCAACGCTTTCGGCTCAGGGCCGGCTCCAACACAGCAGGCGGTCGTGGCCCGCACCAACTCCCCGACGCCTTTGCCGACGCTTCCGCCGTCGATCACCCAAACGCTGGCCCAATTCGCGGACCCCGATTTCAACGCCCATGTCTACGTGAACTCGAGGGCGACCGTGAGTTCGCGGATCAGCCCATCGGGACAGAGCTACACCCTCTTCAGCACCCTCGACGCCACGGTTGAAGCCGGCAACGAGGCGGGCACGCTGACGATCGGCGGCATCGCCACCGACTTCACCCTGATGTCGGGCGTGCTGTCGACGAGGTCGCGTACCACGGGCCACTACGCCCCGGTCTCCACGATCCCGTCCTATTACCTGCTGCTGCCTCTGTTCGACCTGACCGACGCGAAGATGCTGCAATACGCCGGCGACGTGACCGCCGATACCGGCGAGACACTCCACCATCTTGTTTCGACGCCCTGGTGGACCCCGGACAAGACCAAGCTCGCCGTCCTGGACGTGGCCGCCCTGCCCGAAAAGATCGAGAAGCTTTCGCTCGACATGACGGTGAAGACCGACGGCACCCCGGTCTCGGCGACCTTCACCGCCTGGACCGATGCCACGAACGGCGAGCACCTCGTGCAGATCGTCACGACCTATACCTTCGCCAACGTGGGTACCGCCGGTCCGATCGTCGCCCCGACCGCCTGAGCCCCGCTCTACTCCGCGGACTCCGCGGGTTCCGCGTCCATCCGAGCGACGCTTCCGGGCACCGGAGCGGGCGGACCCTGGTAGTCCGGCAAGTTCGATCGGGAAGTGGCGCCGTCGTGGACAATTCCTGGGTCCCCGAGCTCGACGTTTAGCGAGGCCACGCCCGCGGCGATCAACGCCTCGATCGCCTCTTCGCCATGCAATCCCGAGAGCGACTTGAGGCGCTCTCGGAGAGAGTTGGGCACGAGGATCGGGAAACCGGGCTGCCCGCCGTAGGTGGGCCGAATGATCGCGTCGGGCGCGGTGCCATGCGCTTCTATGAGCGAAGTCACGGTCTCCGGATCGACCCAGGAGTAGCGGAACGGCCACAGCAGGCTGGCGGAGGTTTCGGCTACTGCCGCCGCGGCCGCCTGCTGACCCCCCGCGAACCAACCGATGCCGTCCGGCACACCCGGGTCCGGGCGCGCCGCGACAACCTGCAGCTCAGCCAGTGTCCGCTCGAATTCCTCGTCGGGATCGGGGCAGACCAGGACAATCGGCAGCGCGCCGCCGGCCCAGGCCGACTGCGCCAGCCGCCTGATCACCGGCTCGCCCTCCGAGTGCGCGAGGGCTGCGGCGGAATTCGGAACGATCACGATTGCGGCGACGGTCATGGGCGCTTTGCTCCTTCGCCGGAGTGTAGCGCGGCGGGCATTTTCGCCGCCAAATGCCGCCGGCCCGATCGCCCGGGGCTCGCAACCTGCGACTGTGCGACAATTCCGCAGCCCATGAGAGACGCAACCAGCTTCGCCACGCCCACCGACTCGCCCCTGTCCGTCGAACGTAGCGACATTCGCAACATCGCGATTGTCGCCCACGTAGACCACGGCAAGACCACGCTCGTCGACGCCATGCTTCGTCAGGCAGGCGCCTTCCGGGCCAATGCCAGTCCTCGTCGACCGGGTCCTGGACTCCGGCGACCTCGAGCGCGAGAAGGGAATCACGATCCTCGCCAAGCAGACCTCGGTCGAGTACGACGGCATCCGGCTCAATATCGTCGACACGCCCGGTCACGCCGACTTCGGCGGCGAGGTCGAGCGCGGCCTGCTCATGGTCGATTCGATCCTGCTGCTGGTGGACGCCGCCGAAGGTCCGCTGCCCCAGACTCGCTACGTGCTCCAGAAGGCGATGGCGCGCCGCCTTCCGGTGGTCGTGGCAATCAACAAGATCGACCGCTCCGATGCCCGGGCCCGCGAGGTCCTCGACGCCGTTTACGAGCTATTCCTGGACCTCGGGGCCGACGACAAGCAGATCGATTTCCCGGTCGTCTTCACCAATGCCCGAACCGGCACGGCCACCCTCGACCTCGACGACCCCGGCGAGAGCCTTCAAGCCGCTGTTCGAGCTGCTGATCGAGCACACCCCGGCCCCGCGATACATCCCCGACCATCCTCTCCAGCTGCTCGTGACGAACCTGTCAGCCAACGATTACGTCGGCCGGATGGCAGTCGGGCGCCTCTGGAACGGCACGATAAGGATCGGGCAGCGGATCACGATCGTCCGCGAAGAGGCCGACGACACGGCCGGATCGATCGAGCCGGGTCGCACGGTTACGGTGAGCGGCATAGTGACAAGCCTCACCACGGCTCACGGTATCGAGCGCGTGGACATTCCAGAGGCCGGGCCCGGCGACATCGTCGCGGTAGCGGGCATCCCGGACGTGACCATCGGCGACACAATCACCGACCCGCTCGACCCGCGCCCGCTGCCGCGCCTCGACGTCGACGCACCGACCCTGCGCATGACGTTCGGCGCCAACACGTCGCCGCTTTCGGGCCGCGAGGGCAAGTACGTGACGCAGCCGCCAGCTCAAGCAGCGGCTCGATCGCGAGGTTCTGGGCAACGTCTCGATCGAGGTCCTGCCGACCGAGTCGGGCGATACCTTCGAGGTCCGCGGTCGCGGCGAGCTCCAACTCGCAATCCTGATCGAGCAGATGCGCCGCGAAGGCTACGAGCTGCAGGTCTCGCGCCCCGAGGTTCTGCTGCACGAGGTCAACGGCGAGACGCACGAGCCCTACGAGCGCATCACCGTGGACATGCCGCCGGACTTCATCGGCCCCGTACAGGCGGCGCTGGCAGATCGCAAGGCCCGCCTCGAGCAGATGAGCACCGACGCGGACGGCCGGGTCCGGATGGAATACGTGATCCCGGTCCGAGGCTTGATAGGCTTCCGCGGCCAGCTCCTGACCGAGACGCGCGGTACGGCGCTGCTGCACCAGATCGGCGAGGGCTACGGCCCCTGGGCCGGCGAGGTGACCCACCGGATGACCGGGGTGCTGGTTGCCGACAGCGAACGGCCTGTCCAACGCGTATGGTCTGTTCAACCTCCAGGAGCGCTCGGAGCTCTTCATCGGCGCCGGCGCCGACGTCTACGAAGGTATGGTCGTGGGCGAGAATGCCCGGCCCGGCGACATGGACGTCAACGCCACCAAAGAGAAGAAGCTGACGAACATGCGCACCCACGCCCACGACGAAGCGCTGCGCCTGACGCCGCCACGGGAGCTGACGCTGGAGTCCGCCATCGAGTTCATCGGCGGCGACGAGCTCGTCGAGGTCACGCCAAGGACGATCCGCATCCGCAAGCGCGTCCTTTCGGCCCACGATCGCCGCCGCATCGCCGGCCGCGAGTACGACCGAATGGTCTCCGAGCAGGAGGCCGCCGACCGGGCCTGAGGGTTCGCCCGGCGCCGGTAGCGCGACCCGGCACGCGGCCGCCGATACCCGGCGACCCGGCGAGCCGGGCGAAGACTCGGGCGTACAATCGACGCGATGCCGATTTACCTGGACCACGCCGCCACCACGCCGTTGCGGCCCGAGGCCCTCGAAGCGATGCTGCCGTTCCTGACCGGGGAGTTCGGCAATCCATCGTCCCTGCACGGGCCGGGTCGCCGTGCGCGGGCCGGGCTGGACGAGGCCCATGAGCGCGTCGCCCGAGCCATCGGCGCCCAGCCGCGCGAGATCGTCTTCACCGCCGGCGGAACCGAGGCAAACAACCTCGCCGTAAAGGGCGCGGCCTGGGCCGGGAAAGCCCGCGGCCATCGGATCGTCACCACTGCCGTGGAACATCACTCCATCGGTCACACCGTCAAGTACCTCGAGAAGTTTGGGTTCGAGGTCGTCGAAGTGCCCGTCGATCGATACGGCCGCGTGGATCCCGACGCAGTCGAGGCGGCGATTACGCCCAAGACGATCCTGGTCAGCGTCATGCTCGCGAACAACGAAGTCGGCACGATCCAGCCGGTCGCCGAGATTGCCGCGCGCGTCCACCGCCATAAGGGCGTCCTGATGCACACAGACGCGGTTCAGGCGGCGCCGTATCTTCCCCTCGACGTCGAGGCTCTCGATGTCGACCTGCTTTCCCTGGCCGCTCACAAGTTCGAGGGGCCCAAGGGAACGGGCGCGCTGTACATCCGCCACGGGACCAACATCCTCGCCCAGGAGCAGGGCGGGGCCCAGGAGCGCTACCGGCGCGCAGGGACCGAGAACGTCGCCGGCGCGGTCGGGATGGGGGTTGCGTTCGAGCTGGCCGTGGCGGAGCAGCCGGACACGGTGGCGCGGCTGACCGACCTGCGCGAGCGACTCGCGGCGGTCGTGAGAGCGCTGCCCGACGTCGAGGAGACCGGTCATCAAACCGAGCGCCTGCCGGGCCTCGCGTCCTTCCTGGCCCGCGGCCTCGACGGCGGCACGGTAACCACGGCCCTCGATCTGGCAGGCCTATCCTGCTCCACCGGGTCGGCCTGCGTGAGCGGTTCTACGGACGTGAGCCACGTCCTGACGGCGATGGGCTATCCGGAGGACGAGGCCCGCGGCTCTCTGCGCGTATCCCTCGGGCGGACGACGGCGGCGGTCGAGATCGATGAAGCGGCCGCTTTGATCGCCCTGACCCTCGCAACCCAGCGCGAGGCGCTGGCCAACCTTCGAGCCAGAGGGCTCGTACTGGCCGGCGCTCAATCCAAGCAGGCAACGGCGGAAGCCGCGCCGAGCCTGGAGGCGGCGGCCGAGTGACTCGGGTTCTGGTGGCGATGTCCGGTGGCGTGGACTCGTCGGTGGCGGCGGCGCTCGTCAAAGCCGCCGGCGACGAGCCGATCGGCGTGTGGATGCGCTTGCACGACGTGGCCGATTCGTACTCGGAGTTCAAGCGCAGCTGTTGCTCGCTGGACGCGGCCGAGGACGCCAGACGCGTAGCCGGCCAGCTCGACATCCCCTTCTACATCTTCAATCTCGAACGGGAGTTCAACGAGGGCGTCCTTCAGCCCTTCCTGCGCTCCTACCTCCAGGGCCGTACTCCGAGCCCATGTGTCGATTGCAACAACGTGGTGAAGTTCGGGGCGCTCCTGGGGCGGGCCCGCTTCATGTACGACTGTGCCGCCGTGGCGACCGGCCATTACGCCCGGATCGAAAGCGGACCCAACGGCTACCGGTTGCTGCGCGGCCGTGACCCAAAGAAGGACCAGAGCTACTTCCTCTACGGCCTCGGCCAGGAGGAGCTGGCGCACACCCGGTTCCCGCTCGGTGAGTTCACCAAGCCACAGGTCCGCGATGCCGCGCGGGCCATGGGCCTGACCACCGCGGACAAGCCCGACAGCCAGGAGATCTGCTTCGTGCCACGCGGCGATTACCGCGATGCCCTGCGCGATCGGGCCGGTTGGCGGTCCGAACCCGGGCCGGTAGTGGACGTGGACGGGACCGAAGTGGGGGAGCATTTCGGCGCCGCCGGGTACACCGTGGGCCAGAGGCACGGCGTGGGCGTGGCTCTCGGCGAGGTGCGCTACGTTCTGGACATTGACACCGATGCAAACCGGGTGCGGCTCGGCCGGCGCGAGGATCTGCTGGCTCGCGTGTTCCGGGTCGAGCAGATGCGTTTCGTCGCCGGGGAGACTCCAAGCGGCTCTGCGTCGGCCGATCGGGAGCCGTTCAGGGCCGATGTGCAGATCCGCCACGGCGGTCGAACGGCTCCGGCGAGCGTCCGTCCAGACGGTGACGGCAGCTGGATCGTGGAAACCGAAGAGGCCGTCTGGGCAGCGGCGCCGGGTCAGGCTGCGGTCTTCTACCGAGGCGACGCGGTGGTCGGCGGTGGTCGGATCGCGCGGCTCGACCTCCGCGATCGACCCGCCGCCGGCTGAGCGTCTCCTATACTCCGCAGGTGGCTATCGGCCCCGCGCCCATCCTCGCCCTCCTGATAGGCGGCTTTCACACCGCTCTCTTCGTGTTCCTGCGAGCCAGGGCGGGCATGCGCATCGCCATAGTCTTCGCCGCGGCCGCGCTCGGGGCGTGGGCCGGGGACGCGCTCGGCGGCAGGCTGGGCATCGACCCGATACGCATCGGCGACTTCCACGTCATCACCGCCTCCGTGGTCGCATGGGCGGGCATCGCGTTCGTGGCGGTGCTATCCATCCTGGGCCCAATCGAGCGGCGGGCACGGTCATGATCGCGGAGCTGTGGCGGTTTGTCGCCCGGCGGCGAACCCCCGAACCAGTCGCGGATCCTCGCTTGCTGGCATTCGCGCGCGGCCTGGCGATCGGTGCGCTCGTCGGCGCCGCCATCGCCGGATCCCGGATCTTGAGCCGCCGCAAGAAGCGGATCGACGCCTAACCCGGAAGACCCGACCTGGGCGGTGAGAATCGCTGCGACTGCTCGGCTCGCACCGTCCGGGCCAGTGCCAACGCCGCCCCGAGCACGACCGCGGCGACCACGACGTCCGACGACAACTCACGGTCCGGCCTGTAGATGTCGCAGCCGAAGGCCGTAGCCACCACCAGCCACGAGATCATCGACGCGAACAAGCCCGCCGCGAGCACTCGAGTCAGGCGTTCTCGCGACCTCCGGTAGACGCGCCACATGGCCCAAAGGGCGGCGGCGTAGATGGCGAGCACGAAAGCCATCGCGGCCAGGCCGAGTTCGGCGGCTATCTCAGGGAACAGCGAATGGGCATGGTCCACGAAGTCCCGTGCCTGCGCAGGCCGGTATTCCGCCTTGGTGTAGTTGACGCCGAATTGATCCAGGCCCACTCCGAGCACCGGGTTAGTGATGGCCATCATCACCGCCGCGTCGACGGCATAGAAGCGCTCGGTCAGTGAGCCGCGGCCGGCCAGCGTGGCTGGGTTCCACGAATCGAACCGGCTTTCGCCGACGATCGCGACCATGACGCTGCGATAGCCGCTGTTCAGTGTCGGTGAGACCTGCAGGAAGAACGCGGGCCAGGGAATCAAGAACGTCGAGATAGCCACCCCGGCAAGGATCAGGCCCAGCCGACGCCGCCAGCTGTTCACCACGAACAGCAACACCAGCATCGTCCCACCGGCCGTGGCGATCCAGGCGCTCTTCGAGAGGGAGAAGAACAGGCCGGTCAGACCGGCGGCGAGAGCGGCGACAGTCAGCCTGACGGCCCACTTCGGCAGGGTGACCGACCTCCGAACCGCGAGGACCGCGACGACCAGCGGCACCGTCGTCGCGATCACGGCCGCGAACAAGCCCACGTTGTAGAAAGAGGCGCGGGCGAACATCAGGCGATCGGCCTGTATGGCGCCCAGAGACCTGATCGTCGGCAGGGTGGCCGCGATGTTGAGCAGCGTGGCCAAACCGATCGAGGCGCCCAGAGCGACGCCCATGACCAAGAGATCGCGCCGCGTGGGGCGCAGGAAAACCACGAGCGCGGCCAGGCCGATTGGCTCGGCGATGCCGTGGAGCAGCACGGTCGCGCTCAGAGTCACGTTCGGAGAGGCGAGAGTCGAGACCGCGGCGATCAGGAGGAGCCCCGCGACCGCAACCGCGACGAACTTCAAGGGATCGAAGCCACGAGCCCGATCGGACAGACGCGCCCTCACCGGATACACCATCGCGCCCTGCCAGCCGGGCCAGGTTATGGCCGCACCGGCGGCGAGGACGATGAGGAAGACGGTCTGGAGAATCACCTGGATCGGGCCGACCTGCCAGAAGATGTAGGCGGAGTTCCAGAACGGCGTCAGCCCAAGGACCAGCAGCAGGGCTCGCCAGGGGCGATACAACGCCAGAACCGCGACCAGGGCGGCCGCTACCGGCACGGTTGTGCCGATGGAATCGACGAGCAGCGATCCGGTGGCCGCGTGGAGCGGGTGCTCGGACCGAATGACGAACACCAGAACCGCCGCGAAAGTCAGGATCGCGGACGTCAACCGCAAGGACTGGGCGAATGTCGGTGCAGGAAGGGCGATGTCCAGCCATGTCGGCGCAGGACGGGCCGGCAGTCTTGGCTCCGTCAGGCGCGGCTGTTCAGTTGTATCCAACTGGTTCAACTCCAGTAGCGCTGATGCCGGGCGAGGCTATGCGCACAACCTGAACCTTGGCTGAACCATGCCCCGTTCGGGTCCGGCAATCCAGCCTGAGTTGTCTGGCGCAACTCGCCTTTGCTCGTCGGCGGGCAATGCGTGCGCCGGTCCGCCTCTCGAGGCGTGGTTTGGTACCGTTACCGGCGATGCCTGACCTGCCAATTCCTTACCTCACTGCGGCTGAGGTGCGACGCCGCTATGTCGAGTTCTTCGCCACGCGCGGTCACACCGAGGTCCCAAGCGCCTCGCTGGTGCCGGCGGGCGACCAGACGCTGCTCTTCACCAACTCGGGGATGGTCCAGTTCAAGGACGTCCTGACCGGCCGGGAGAAGCGCAGCTATGTCCGCGCTACCGACTACCAGCGCTGCCTGCGCGTCGCAGGCAAGCACAATGACTTCGAAGAAGTGGGTCGCACACCGCGCCATCACACCTTCTTCGAGATGCTCGGCAACTGGAGCTTCGGCGACTATTTCAAGCGCGAAGCGATCCACTGGGCCTGGGAACTACTTACTCTAGGCTACCAGATTCCCGCCGACCGGCTGGCTGCGACGGTCTACACCGACGACGACGAGGCCTACGGCGTGTGGCGCGACGAGATCGGCCTGCCGCCCGAAAGGATCGCTCGCTGGGGCAACGTCGACGAAGGCAACGACGCCAACTTCTGGCGAATGGCCGACACCGGGCCGTGTGGACGCTGCTCGGAGATCCACTTCGATCGCGGCGTCCAGTTCAGCGAAGGACCGCATTGCGTACCGGATCACTCCGAGCATTGCCCCCGCTGGCTCGAGATCTGGAACCTGGTCTTCATGGAGTTCGACCAGCATGCGGACGGCACCCGAGTACCTCTGCCGATGCTCTCGGTCGACACCGGCATGGGCCTGGAGCGGCTGACCAGTGTCATCCAGCAGGTGCCGACGAACTACGACACCGACCTCTTCACGCCGATCCACGCCGCCATGCGCGAGCTGCTCGGCCACGACCCGGAATCCTTCGAAGCGGAGCGGTTCAGCTATCAGGTGATCGCCGATCACACGCGCGCAGTGACCTTCCTCGTCGCGGACGGCGTGGCTCCCTCCAACGAGGGCCGGGGTTACGTCCTGCGCCGCATCCTGCGGCGCGCGGTGCGGCACGGCCGCCTCCTGGGCCGGCGCGAACCGTTCATGGACGTGACCGCGGGTGTCGTGATCGACGTCATGAAGGACGCCTACCCGAATCTGGTCGACCAGCGCGACAGGATCCTCAAGGTGATCCGCCAGGAAGAGGCGCAGTTCGCCCGAACCCTCGAGACGGGCACGATTCACCTCGAGGCCGCGCTGGCACCGCTGACGAAGGCCGAGCGGACGATCGGCCGGTTGCCCGACAGCCTGCCCGCCGACTCACCGGTGTTGAGCGGCGAAATCGCGTTCCGACTCCACGACACTTACGGTTTTCCGATTGACCTGACGGTCGACATGGCCGCCGAATACGGTGTTCGCGTCGATCGGGAAGGCTTCACGACGGCCATGGCCGAGCAGAAGGCACGCAGCCGCAAGGGAACCAAGGCCGACCTGGCTCGCCACGCCGAGCTCGGCGACCTCTACCAGGCCACCCAGCGCCGCGCAGGCGAAACCCGATTTCTCGGCTACGAGGCCACAGAGGCGCAGGCTCGCGTGGTGGCGATCCTGCGGGATGGCATGGAATACCAGGAGCTGACCGGCAGCGGCGAAGCGGAGGTCGTCCTCGACGCCACTCCCTTCTACGGCGAGGGCGGCGGCCAGGTCGGAGATCGCGGGGAGCTGCTCGAAGCGGGTGGCGGCAGCGCTCTCTTCACGGTCGAGGACACCCAAAAGCCGATCGCGGGTCTGTTCGTCCATCGGGGCAAGCTGCACGGCAGGCTGAGAGCGGGGGAGACGATCACCGCCCGGGTCGACGCCGACAGGCGCGCCCGAACCATGCGCAACCACACCGCCACGCACCTCCTCCACCGCGCCCTGCGCAACATCCTGGGGCCCGAGGCTCACCAGGCCGGCTCGCTCGTGACGCCGGACTACCTGCGCTTCGACTACCCGGGCGATCGAGCGCTCACAGCCGACGAAAAGCGGGCCATCGAGGACGAGGTGCGCCGTATCGTTCGTGAGGACCGGCCGGTGACCACGACCGTGCAGTCGATGGCGCAGGCCGTAGCCGCCGGAGCGGATGCTTTCTTCGACGAGAAGTACGGCGAGCGGGTCCGAACCGTGCGCGTCGCGGACTACTCCCTGGAGCTGTGCGGCGGAACGCATTGCTCGGCCTCGGGCCAGATCGGAAGTTTCGTCATCACCGGCGAGCGCAGCATCGGCGCCGGCACGCGGCGCATCGAAGCCGTGACCGGCGACGGCGCCGACAAGCTCCTTCGTGAGCGCCTGGCTCTGCTCGATCGGATCGCCGAGACCGTCGGAGCCACCTCGCTCGAAGCCGTCCCGGACCGCATCACAGCTCTCCAGGAAGAGCTTCGCGACACTCGCAAGCGGCTCCGGGCGGGCGGCAGCGGCCTGCCCAAGGTGTCGGATCTGGTCGCCCGCGCGGAGAACGTCGCGCCGGACGTCGAGCTGGTCGCGGTTTCGGCCTCGTTCGAGTCGCCGGAGCAGTGGAAGGGCTTCGTCAAGGAGATCCGGGCCGCGCTGGGTTCCGGGGTCATCGCCGTCGCCTTCGACGCCGAGTCTCCGCAGCTCTTCGTGACCGTTAGTCAGGATCTCGTTTCGCGGGGCATCTCGGCGGCGGCGCTCGTCAAGGTCGCGCTCGAGCCGCTCGGCGGACGGGGCGGCGGCCGGCCGGAGATGGCGCAGGGAATGGGCACGAAACGAGAGGCTATCGGTGCCGCCCTGGGAGCGATCGCGGATACACTAAGGTCGACCGGCCACTAATCGAAGCAGGGGAGCGGCTGCCGTGGCGTTCTGGCGCAGGATCTGGGGCCGCGAGGACGAATCCACCCTCGCCGCCTGCACTGCCCTGGACATCGGCACGGAGTTCGCCAAGGCCCTCGTCTTCGAAATCGACGAAGCCGGCTGCGGCACCGTCCGTGGCGTCGGACGCAAGCGCCAGGGCCTGGCCCACATGCAGTCGGGCACCGTCACCGATATCGGCGCGGTCGTGGACAACTGCTCGGTCGCCTTGCAGGAAGCCGAGGAGATGGCCGGCTTCCGCCCCACCCAGGTCGTCATCGGCATCGCCGGCGAGCTGGTCAAGGGTTTCACCACGACCCACTCTCAGGAGCGCAAGCGGCCCGACGTGCCGATCACGGAGGTCGAGCTCCAGAAGCTGATCAACGGTGTCCAGCGCGAGGCTCTGCGGGAGGCGGAACGCGCGATCACCTGGGAAACGGGCCTCGCCCAGGTCGACGTCAGGCTCGTCCACGCGGCGGTCACAGGCGCCCTCATCGACGGCTACCCGGTCACGAACCCGGTCGGCTTCCAGGGCCGGCACGTCAAGATCAGCATCTTCAACGCCTTCGCGCCGCTGGTTCATCTGGGAGCGCTGCAAAGCGTGGCCGAGCAGCTCGACCTGGAGTTGCTCGAAATCGTGGCAGAGCCATATGCGGTGGCTCGTGTGCTCGCCAGCGAGCAGGTCCAGCAAGCCGGAGCGCTCTTCATCGACGTCGGCGGCGGCACGACCGACGTGGCGCTGGTCCGGCACGGCGGCATCGAGGGCACTCGCATGTTCGCCCTGGGAGGCCGCGCCTTCACGAAATCGATCGCCGACCGGCTCGATCTGCCGTTTCCGCGGGCCGAGGAAACGAAGGTGGACTACGCGCGCGGCCTGGCGGTTCCCCAAAAGGCCGAGATCGCCCGGGTCATCTCCGAAGACGTCGCCATCTGGTCGGCCGGCGTCGAACTCGTCCTGGAGGAACTGGCTTCCGGCGACCTCCTGCCAGGTCGTGTCTACGTCTGCGGCGGCGGCTCGCGGCTCCCCGAAATCAACACCATTCTGCGCTCCGAGAAGTTCTGGAAGCGGCTTCCGTTCAGCCGGCCGCCCGAAGTGGTCACCATGGCGCCGGACCAGGTGGAGCGCATAAACGACGGTACCGGCCTGCTTGTCGACCAGCAGGACGTGACCCCGCTGGGCCTGGCATATCAGGCTATCGAACTCCAGACGAGCGAAGACCCCCTGGACGTCGCTTTGCGGCGCGTCCTCCGAGCGATGAAGATGTAGCCGATGGCCATCTACTACCTCGACGTCGACGACGAAATCACATCGGCCGCGGCCCGGATCCGCGGTTCGGCCGACGCTCACATCGCCCTCGTAATGCCCGCGGGCTCGCGGGTGGCCACGTCTCGGATCAACTTCAAGCTGCTGGAGCGCGAAGCTAAGCAGCGCAACAAGCGTCTGGCGATCGTGGCTCCGGACGCCTCCGTCCGATCCCTGGCTCAATCGGCCGGCCTGCCGGTCTTCGCGAACGTCCGCGAATACGAGGCGGCCGAAGCCGGGCGACCCATCGGTGGCGCGACGGCAGCCCCGGCAGACGTGTCGGCAGCCCTCGGCGAGCTGGGCGCCACGATGGAACCGGCGCCGGGCGGCGCGCGCGGCATCCGCGGCGGCGGTCCGGTCAGAGGCGGACCTGGTAGCTCCGCGCCGGCTGCGCCGGGCTCCCCCGGCGCAGCGGCGTCGGCCTCACGTCGAGGGCGACGACCGGGAATTGCCGGTCTCGTGCTGCTGGCCCTGCTGGTCGTGGTAGTGGCCGCCGGCGCGTTTGCCGCGTACCAGCTGTGGCCGAGCGCAAACGTCGTCCTGACCGTCCGCGAGAAGCCCCTTGGGCCGGTGGCGCTCACCGTCAAGATCGATCCGGTGGCCGTCGCGGTCAACTACGCCACGCTGACGGTTCCGGGCATCACGAAGTCCTTCGACGTCAACCAGAGCGGCACCTTCACGGCGACCGGCCAGAAAGTCACGGAAACGGCCGCTACCGGCAGCGTGACGTTCACCAGCATCAACACGGTCAGCTCGGTGCCGCTGCCGGCCGGAACGACGATCACGACCGCAACGGGCATCGCCTTCAGCACAACGGCGGGAGCCAGCATTCCGAAGGCCACGGTCTCTGGCATCACGATCACCCGGGGTGTAGTCACCGTGGCGGTCCAGGCCAATGTGAAGGGCACATCCGGAAACGTGGGCGCAAGTACCATCGTGCGGATCACCGCCGACCTTGTGGCCGCGGGAGTCAGCGCCGGCAACCACGCCGCGACGACGGGCGGTACGCACGTCGTCAGCCTCGTCGTGCAGCAGTCGGATCTGGACAAGGCCACCGCCAGCCTGACCAAGTCGATCGGCGACTCCTTCGCCTCCACGCTCAAAGACCCGGGCACGCTGCCGGACGGGGTGCAGCTGTTCGCCGGCACCGGCCAGCTCGGCAAGATCGCCTTCGACCCGGCGCCCTCGACGCTGCTGAACCAGCAGGTGGGCTCGTTCCAGCTCGCGGCGTCGGCGACCGGGACCGCGACCGAAGCCGACACCGCCAATGTCCGGAGCCTCGCCGAGACCCGGATCACGAGCAAGGTGCAGCCCGGCTACATCCTCGTCGACGGCTCGCTCAGCACGACCATGGGCACGCCGCGAAACGACGGTCCGGTGGTGTCAATGCCCATCACGGCGAACGCCGACGAAGCGGCGACGGTCAGCGTCGACGTCCTCAAGGCCAACATCGAAGGCAAGTCGATCGCGGAAGCGCAGGCGTACCTGTCGCAGTTCGGAGCGGCCACGATCACGCTGGCGCCCTGGTGGGCTTCCACCATCTCCACGTACGACTTCCGCATCGACCTGAAGCTCGTCGCCCCCGCGCACCCCGCCCCCAGCCGATCGCCGGTCGGCACCGCACCCGCCCGGACTCCGTCCGCGCCGGCCGCGTCGGCATCCCTGTCCGGCTCGGCGGCACCATCCGGGAGCGGCTCAGCGGCAGCGGGCTCCTCGAGCTCGGCATCGAGTTCCGCGTCGGCCTCTGCCTCGAGCTCCCCGGCCAGCTCGATCAGCGCCACGCCGTCGGTCACGGCCAGCTCCTCTTCGACGCCAACCGCCTCGGCGAGTTGATGGCCCACTTCGGACAGAGTGGCTCCGGGCCGATCCGTCGGGTGCTCGGCATCGACCTGGGCGAACGGCGCATCGGTATCGCCCTGGGCGATCTGGAGCTCGGCACCGCCACCCCGCTTGTGACCCTGAGTCGGGCCAGGACGATCGAGGGCGACGTCCGAACGCTGGTCCGGCTGGCGGCGGAGCAACGCGCAGAGGCTCTCGTCGTAGGATTACCGCTCGACAAGGACGGCACGGAGGGCGCTCAAGCCAGACTCACCCGTGAGTGGGCCGTTGAGGTAGCATCCGCAACCGGCATGCCCCTGCAATTCCGTGACGAACGCCTGTCAAGCGTTCGGGCCGAAGAGCGGATGGGTTCGCCCGCCCGCGGACGCTCGGGAGGGCCGCCGAGCGCCTCCCAGAGGAACGCATACCGCGCCCGGATCGATCGGGAAGCCGCCGCGCTGATTCTCCAGGACGACCTGGACGCGATGCGCCAGAGACAACATTCGGAGCGAGAAACCTGATGACGTTTCGCAATGGGGGTCGCGCCAGATCGAAGTCCGGCGGACCGGGCTCTGGACCTGGGGAACCGGCCGGACGGCGACCCGTGCTCGACACGGGCTGGTCCGACTACGACCCCAGCCAGCCGACCGACCAGACCGGCGCAGCGAAGCGCCAGCCGGAATGGGTCGATCCGCCTCGGAACTACAAATCGAGCCGCTCCGGCGGACTCGGCACCGTGGCGCAATTCGCCATCTTCGCCGTGGTGGCCGCGGCGCTGGTCCTGGGCGGGCTCTTCTTCGTGGCCAAGCCCATCGTCTCCAGGGACCTCGCCAACTGGGCGGCCGAGAACCCGACCGCTCTCAAGCTGCCCTTCATGGCCGACATAGTCCGATCCGAACTCGGAACCAAGCTTACTCAGCCGGTCGATGCGACAAATTCGACCAAGATTGCATTCCAGGTCACCGCCGGAGAGACGCCGCAACAGATCGCCGACGAGCTGGTCCAGGCAGGAGTGATCGCCGACGCGAGAGCGTTCGTGTTCGAGTCCCTGATCGAAGGAGTCTCCGACCAGTTCATTTCCGGGCGTCACGTCCTCACCAAGAGCATGACGGTGAAGCAGATCATCTCCGTCCTCATTACCGCGCCGACCGCTCCGCCCACGATCCGCCTCACCTTCCGCGAGGGTCTCCGGATCGAGCAGATGGTCGCGAAACTCGAGCTGGTCGAAGCCAATCCGACCGATCCGACGGTCAAGCTCACGCTTGACGTCAACCAGTACTACCAGATCGCCACGAACCCCCCGGCCGATTTGGTGGCCAGATATCCCTGGCTGAAGCTACCGGCGGGAGGCTCGCTGGAGGGTTTCCTCTTCCCGGCCACCTATGACGTCGCGCCCGACATCTCCCCGCTCCAGCTGATCGAGATGCAGCTCGACGCCTTCGCCGCGAATGCACCACCCCAGATGCTGCTCCTGCCGCCCGACCAGATCTATCGGATCGTCGAGGTCGCCTCGCTCGTGGAACCCGAGGTGAAGCTCGACGTCGACCGGCCCCTCGTTGCGGGGGTGTATTTCAACCGCCTCAACCCCAAGAACTGGCCGACCGGGCTGCTGAATTCCAACCCGTCGGTGACTTACGCGAACGATTCCGTCTGGCTACAGTCGCATCCGATTTCTTCATGGGTCAGCTACACGTTCTGGGTCGAGCCGACCAGCGGCCCGTCATTCGCCAAGATCGTGTTCCCGGAGAATCTGGCGTCGTACAACACGTATGCCCACGGCGGTCTACCCGCCACGCCGATCTGCTCGCCCGGGCTGGCGTCACTCCAGGGCGCGTTCGCGCCGGACACGAAGGACGGCTACTACTACTTCCTGGCGGCGAACGACTCCAGCGGGACAATCGTCTACGCCAAGACCAACGCCGAGCAGATCGCCAACGAGAAGAAGTACGGCTACCTGCCTTCCTGACCTGCCGGCATCGTGCCGCGTAACATGGCCCGCATGACCACCGTTGTCTCGCGCTCACCGCACCCCGCCGACTTTCCCGCTCCTCCCGGTCCGCGGGATATAGCCCGCTGGGCCGAGGCCGATCGGGCAGAGCGGCCCATACGTCTTGCCCGCCTTCGCTCGAGGCTGGCTGCCGAGGGAATCGACGCTTACTTCGGCCTGCGACCGGAGCACATGCGGTACCTCACGGGCTTTATCCTGCGCGACGGCGAGGACCTGCTGGCCGGCAACTCCGGACAATTCCTCGTTTCCGGCGACCAGCTCGTCGTCCTGGCCGACAGCCGCTACCGGCTTCAGGCCGAGGCGCAGGCGACGGGCGCCCGGATCGAGGCCACGACCCACGACCTGCCGGCACTCTGGCCCTCGCTCGTCGCCGGCCTCGGAGCGCGGCGCGTGGCCGTCGAGTCGGCCGCGATCAGCCACCAACTCTGGGAGGAACTCCGCCGCGCCGCCCCGGATGTCGAGCTCGTACCCGCCGGTGGCTGGCTCGAGGCCGACCGAGCCGTCAAGACGCCCAGCGAAATCGAACGGATCCGCGCGGCCTGCGGGGTCGCCGACCGCTCGCTGGCGGCCACTCTGCGGCTGATCAAGCCGGGCGTGACCGAACGCGAGCTGGCCATGGCCCTCGAGTGGGAGATGCGGACCGGCGGGGCAGAGGCCCTGGCTTTCGGCATCGCTTGCCTGGCCGGACCGAATGCCGCGCTTCCCCACGGCACTCCCGGCAACCGCGAGATCGAAATCGGAAAGGTAGTGCTGTTCGATTTCGGGGCGATGGTCGAGGGCTACAGAAGCGATATGACTCGGACGCTCTTCGTGGGCCACCCCGATCCCCGCGACCTGGACGTGTACGAACTCGTGGCGGCGGCTCAGGAAGCGGCGCTGACCGTGCTGGCGGACGCGGCGGCGGCGGGCGGACCGGTCCCGAGCGGACGAACGGTCGATGCGGCGGCTCGGAACGTGATCGAGACGGCCGGCCACGGCGCGCATTTCGGCCACGGCACCGGCCACGGCATCGGACTCGCGACGCACGAGCTGCCGTCGCTCAGCAGGCTGGCGGCCGAAACCGGGCTGCCAAGCCCGACGGTCTTCAGCGTCGAGCCGGGCGTCTACCTGGACGGCGAGACCGGCGTCAGGATCGAGGACCTCGTGCTGCTGGACGTGGACGCGCACGTGATGGAAATACTGACGAGATTTCCCCGAGAAGCCATCGTGCTGGGCCTCTAGGAATCGTAGGGAGTGCCGGCTCGGCTACAATCGAGCTTCGAATCAGCAAGACGATCCCTCCGGCCCAGGCCGGCAGACTATTCAAGGAGCCGTCCGCGACCATGATTTCCACTGGTGACTTGCGCAAAGGCGTCGCCATCGAGCTCGACGGCGACCTCTGGCAAATCCTCGACTACCACCACATCAAGATCGGTCGCGGGTCTGCGCAGGTTCGCATCAAGCTTCGCAACATCAGGCGCGGCGGGATCGTGGAGCGCTCCTTCCAGGCGGGCGACAGGTGGCCGAGAGCACAGCTCGATCATCGCCAGATCCAGTTTCTTTATCGGGACGGGGACGACTTTCATTTCATGGAGACCGAGAGCTACGAGCAGTTCCACCTCACGGCTGCGCAGCTCGACGATGCGGTCAACTACCTCAAGGACTCGATGCTCCTCGATCGCACCAGCTACGAGGGCGAAACGATCGGCGTGGAGCTGCCCGTCACGGTCGACCTGAAGGTCGTCGAAACCGAGCCGGGATTCGCGGGCGACACCCAGACGGGCGCCCGCAAGGCGGCCAAGCTCGAAACCGGCCTCACGATCCAGGTGCCGATCTTCGTGGACGAAGGCGATACGGTCCGCGTCGACACCCGGACTGGCGAGTACCAGACCCGGCTCTGAGCTTCCCGGCAAGCCGAGATGACTCGCGGCCGGCCTCCGCAGAGCGAGCCCCTGTGGGGCGATTCCCTGCCCGAGGAACCGGCCGAACGCAAGCAGGCGACCCACGAACCGCCCGATTGGGCGCTGCCGGCCTGGGACACGGTGCCGGCCGAACCTGACGAGGCCGCTCCGCGCCCCAAGCCCGCCGCGGCCGTGGCACCGGCTGGGGGGCCTGTTCCCGCGCCGGCGGCAGCGCCGGGTCCAGCGTCGGGCTCCACGGGAGCGCCGCCGCACGTCACCGCTCCGGTCGGGCGCGCCCTGGCGGCCGAATCCACGCTTCGAATACTGGGCGTCAGCGAGGTCACGCGGGCTATCCGGGACGCCGTCCGCGCCGAGCCGACTCTCCGCGAAGTCTGGGTCGAAGGCGAAGTCGGCCGGGTCACCGTTTCGTCGGCCGGCCACGCGTATTTCACACTCAAAGACGAGCGCAGCCAGCTCGCCTGCGTGTTCTTCCGTGACAACCGGGTTTCTTCGCCCTTCGAACCGCGCACCGGCCTCCGCCTGGTAGTCCAGGGCAGAATCGACATCTTCGAAGCCCAGGGCGTCTACCAGCTGTACGTCATGTCGGTGCAGCCCGCCGGGTTCGGCGACCTGGCGCTGCGCTTCGAGGCATTGAAGGCGAAGCTCGCGGCCGAAGGGCTATTCGATTCTTCCCGCAAGCGGCCGCTGCCCGGCCGGCCGGCAGTCATCGGAGTGGCGACGAGCGCAACCGGTGCGGTCTGGCACGACATATGCCACGTCATCTCCCGGCGTTGGCCGCTGACCCGCGTGATCCTGTCTCCCTGCCAGGTTCAGGGCGACGGAGCGGCCCTGAGCGTCGTGGCGGCGCTGGATCGGCTGTCTCGCTGGGGCGAGTATTGCCGGGCTACCGGACGCGCGGAGGACGCGCCGGCGGTGGTCATCCTGGCCAGGGGCGGCGGCTCGCTCGAGGACCTGTGGTCGTTCAACGACGAGCGCGTGGTTCGGGCCGTCGTGCGCCATCCCGTGCCGGTCATCTGCGGCGTCGGCCACGAGGTGGACGTCACGCTGGCCGATTTCGCCGCCGACGTCCGCGCGCCCACGCCCTCGGCGGCGGCCGAGCTGGTCGTGCCGGATCGCGCCGAGCTGGCCGCCGGCCTGAGGCAACTCGACCAGCGGGCGCGAAGCCTGGCTCTGCGCGCCCTGGCCGGATCGCGCTCGGAGCTCGTGGCGGAAGGACGGGCTCTCGATCGCCTCAGGCCAGCCGCGCAGCTGGCTCAGGCCCGAGAGAGAGCCGGCTACCTTCTCGACCGCGCCACGCGGGCAGTGGCAGGTGGTCTCGCGGCGCGGCGTCAGCTCGACTCTCGGCTGGCGTCACGGCTCAGTCCTCTGGCCCAAACCCGGCTTGCAGTGGCCCGTGGCGGCCTCGATCGCAACTTTGCCTCGCTCACGGCGCTGGGGCCGCAAGCCACCCTCGATCGCGGCTACGCCGTCGTGCGACGCCGATCCGACGCCCGAATCGTGCGCGGTCCCGACGAGGCCCCGCCGGGCCAGAGGCTGATCGTCCAGGTCGCGCGCGGAGAGTTCGCCGCAACTGCGGACTCGGACGGCGGCCCCGCGGCCGACAGCGGCCCGGCGGCGGACAACGCCGGCGCGGCGACGAGTGATGTCGACTCCGGCTACGGCCCCGGAGGTGCGTGATCGACCCGCGTGTCTTCGAGGCGGTCGCCCTGTTGGGCGCGGCGGGGCTCTTGTTTGCGCTATCGGCGCGGGTTGGTATGCTCCTGGGACGGCGCATGGATCGGGCGATCGAGGCTCGACACGCGGCCGACGATGCCGGGTCGTCGGACGAGGCACGGGACGTTGCTGAGGAGGTTGGCGTCGATGAGTGAACCGCTCGCGCCGGAGGCTGCCGCCGCGGCTGCCGATGTTGGCTCGCTCACGTTCGACGAAGCGCTGGCCGAGTTGCAGCGCACCGTCGGCGAACTGGAACAGGGCGGTTTGCCGCTCGAACGCTCGATAGCGCTGTACGAACGCGGAGTCGCGCTCCACGAACGATGCGCCGCGCTGCTGGCGGCCGCTGAACTGCGCGTGGAACGGCTGCTGGAACGCGCGTCGGGCGCACTCGAAGTCGCCGACGTGACCGAAGAAGAGCAGGCATAGTCTGGTCGCCGGGTTCGGCGTCCGCGTTACGGAACTGTACCGGGGCGCGTCGCAGGGGGGCGCCGACAGACCGATATTCGTTCGTCCGGCGTAGACTCTCCAGGCGCCGGGCCCCAGTTCTCGGGCCAGGCCCATTGCCAGCAGACACGATGCGCGACCACTCGCGCCAGGAGCAACGACACGTGCCCATCCTGCCCACACTCCAGGGTCCAGGCGACCTGCGCGGCCTGACGGACGAGGAGCTCCGTACCCTCGCGGCCGAGGTCCGGCAGCAGATAATCTCGACAGTCGCTCGGACGGGCGGCCATCTGGGATCGTCGCTCGGCACAGTCGAGCTGACGATTGCGCTGCACCGGGTCCTCGAATCGCCCCGCGACAGGATCGTGTGGGATACCGGGCACCAGGCGTACTGCCACAAGCTTCTGACCGGTCGGCTCGAACGCTTCGGGACCCTCCGCCAGCTCGGCGGCATCGGCGGCTTCCCGCGCCGCGGCGAGTCGGAACACGACGTCTTCGACGGCGGTCACGCGGGCACCGGTCTCTCGATCGCACAGGGCCTGGCGACGGCGCGCGACCTTCGCCACTCGATGGAAAGGATCGCGGTCGTCGTCGGCGACGCCGCGCTCATCTGCGGCCTCTCGCTGGAAGCTCTCAACGACATCGGCCACCGCCAGACGCAGCTGCTGATCGTCCTGAACGACAACGCCATGTCGATCAGCCCGACGGTCGGGGCGTTTTCCCAGTACTTCTCCACGCTCAAGCTCTCGTCGGCGTGGAAGCAGAGCAAGACTGCCTACGACAGTTTCGTCGAGGCCCTGCCCGTCGTCGGCCAGCCCGCCCTCAAGCTGTCCCGCCGCATCCGCCGCATGGTGGTCAACTTCGCCCAGCCGGGCCAGCTGTTCGAAGATCTGGGAATCACCTACCTGGGCGTCATCCCCGGCCACAACATTCGGGGCTTGGAGCACATCTTCCGGGCCGCCCTCGACGTCCCGGGCCCGGTTCTGGTCCACGTCCGGACGCACAAGGGCCGGGGCTACCGACCGGCCGAGCGCGATCAGATCGCCTTCCACGGCGCAGCTCTGCCGCCCATGCCCGAACTGCCCGAGGGACGAAACGCCGGAGTGATCGCCCCGACCGGCCAGCAGACTCTCACCGGCCCCGCGCTCGCTCGCAAGGAAAGCGCGATGCCGGCCCCGGGCAGCGTCGACGATGCGCCGATGGAACCGTCGCGCGACGAGGACGTAGCCGGGGGAGCCGCGGACGGCGGCACTCCCTCGGAAGCCGCCCGAGCGTCGGCCGGCGCCAGGCCACGCAACTACACGTTCCACTTCGCCACCGAGCTGATCGAGCTGGCCCGGGAGGATCGGCGCATCGTGGCCGTCACCGCCGGAATGCCCACCGGCACCGGCCTCCATCTCTTCCAGGCCGAGTTCCCGGACCGCTTCATCGACGTGGGCATCGCCGAGCAGCATGCCGTCACCCTCTCCGCGGGCATGGCCCTGGCAGGGGAGCGGCCGGTCGTGGCGCTGTATTCCACGTTCCTGCAGCGAGCGTTCGACCAGGAAGTCCACGACGTCTGCCAGAACGACCTGCCGGTCGTGATCGCGGTGGACCGCGCGGGCCTGGTCGGCGAGGACGGGACCAGCCACCAGGGCATGTTCACGATCCCAAGCCAGCGCCAGCTCCCGAACATGGTCATCGCCAGCCCCAAGGACGAGCAGGAGCTTCGCTCGCTCGTTCGCACCGCCTTCGCGCAGGATCATCCGTTCGCGCTGCACTACCCGCGCGACCCGGGCTTCGGCGTCGTCGCGCGCCGAGTCCGAAATCCTCCCGATCGGTGTGGGCGAAGTGCTCCGGGAAGGCAGCGAGATCCTGATCGTCGGCTTCGGACCGATCGTCGATCGCGGACGGCGGGCGGCCGACGAGCTGGAGACGGAGGGCTGGTCGGTCGGACTCATCAACGCTCGTTTCGCCAAGCCGCTCGACGGCAACCTCATCCTCGAACACGCCGCCGGCAAGAAGCTCGTCGTCACGCTCGAGGAGAGCGTCGTGACCGGCGGGTTCGGGTCCGGCGTCCTCGAGATGCTCGAACAGGCGAGGGTTTCGAACCCGGCCTATCGCGACGTGTCGGTCCGGATCGTCGGCATCCCCGCCGATCGCTTCGTGGACCACGGCTCGGTCGACGACCTGCGGCGCCTCCTCAGGCTCGATTCGGCGGGCATCGCCGGCCAGATTCGCGAGACGCTGGCTTTGCTGGGCGCAAGTCCGGCAGCGCAACCCAAGAGAACGCTCGCGGCGGGCAGAGCCAGGACGGCCTAGCTCGCGGCGGGAGGTCGGCCGGATCTCGCCCCGCGTGCCAGCGCAGCACGAGATGATCCGGGTGTGACAGGATTGGGGTCATGAGCCCAGCCGGATCTCGTCCCGTTCGTCGACGCCTCGACCAGCTGCTCGTCGAGCGCGGTCTGGCGGAGACCAGAACTCGCGCCCAGGCGTACATCCTCGGCGGCCACGTGCGGGTCGGCGAGGGCGCCACCGCGCGGACCGACCGTAAGCCCGGCGATCTCGTACCCACGACGATCGAACTCGAGGTAGAGGCACCGCCGCCGTTCGTATCGCGCGGAGGGCTCAAGCTGCGCGCGGCTCTCGACGCTTTCGGGATCGAACCCGTCGGGCTCGTGTGCCTGGACGTCGGTTCCTCGACCGGGGGCTTCACCGACCTGCTGATCCAGCGCGACGCCAGCCGCGTATACGCCCTCGATGTCGGCCGCGGCCAGCTCGCCGAAGCGCTGCGCCACGATCCGCGCGTCGTTTCGATGGAGCGCACCAACGCACGCGCCCTCGGTCCCGGCGTCCTGCCGAGCACCGTGGACCTGGCCGTGATGGACGTCTCGTTCATCTCGCTCGACCGCGTCCTGGCACCGGTCGCAAGCTGTTTCGGCCCTCAGGGCGGCCGGATCGTGGCCCTTGTCAAGCCGCAGTTCGAGGCCGGCCGCAAGCAGGTGCGCGACGGCGTGGTCCGGGACCCCGCTATCCATCGCCAGACACTCGAGACGGTGGCCAGGTTCGCGATCGGCATCGGCTTGAAGCTGCGTAACGCCGTTGCCTCTCCGCTCACCGGCCCTGCCGGGAACCGCGAGTTCTTCCTGGAGATGGAGGTACCGGCCAAGCTTCGTCCCCCTGGACGGCGGACCGGCCGAGCTGCCTCAGGCCTGGGCCGACGAGATTCGGAGAGCTGGCTCGAATATGAAGCTCGACCGCATTGCGTTCGCCTACAACCCCACCAAACAGGCCGCCCTGGATCTCCACGTGCGTGCCGAAGGCTGGTGCGAAAACCACGGGATCGGTCATTGGTCCGCGCCGGCAGGCGACTTCGATGCGCTGACGCGAGGTCTGCCCGGCACCGGAGCCCTGGTGGTCCTCGGTGGCGACGGAACGTTCCTGCGGGCCGCGCGAGCTGTAGCCGGCGCCGGCGTGCCCCTCCTCGGCGTCAACCTTGGTAAGGTCGGTTTCCTCTCCAAGGTCGAGACGAAAGACCTCGAGTCGGTGCTGGACCAGCTCGCCTGCGGCGACTTCGGAATCGAAGAGCGAATGGCGCTCCACGCCGAGATCCAGCCCGCCGGGATGGCCGCAGCCCGGCGAAACTTTCTTCGCCCTCAACGACATTTCGGTGGCGCGCGGCAATCTCGCAAGAGTCTGCCGAATCGAGGTTTCCATCGGACCCTCGCACCTGGCGACATTCACCGCCGACGGGTTGGTCGTGGCGAGTCCAACCGGCTCGACCGGCTATTCCTTCTCCGCCGGCGGACCGATCCTGGATCCCACGAGTCGCAACCTCGTCGTCACGCCGATCGCGGGTTATATGTCGGCGATCCGATCGGTCGTCGTGAGCCCGCAAGCACGTGGTCCGCTGCCGCGTCCTCGATGCTTATGACGTGCAGATGAGCGTCGACGGCCGTGAAGACCGGCGCCTCTCCATCGGCGACGTGGTGACCGTCGAAGAGGCAAAGAAGCCGATCCAGTTCATCGAGCCCGTCGGCGCGGTCCCGTTCTGGGATCTGCTGCGGCAGCAAGTCCGAGCTGCTCCCGTCATGAGCGCGGCCGGGGGCGCGGAAACCGCCTTCGACGAAGACCGACCCGCCGAACCGGCCGAAACGACCGATCCTGAGCGGGCGCTCCGGCCGCTCGCCGCCGGCCGACTGACCGAACTCACCGTCCGCGACCTGGCATTGATCGAGCGGCTGCGCATCGCCTTCGAGCCCGGGCTGAACGTCCTCACCGGCGAAACCGGCGCCGGCAAGAGCCTGCTGATCGACGCGCTCGGACTCGCGGTCGGCGCCCGGGCGGACACTTCTCTGGTCCGGCACGGCTCTGACACCGCGCGCGTCGAAGCCCTCTTCGACCGGCTGCCCGAGCCGCTCATCTGCGTCCGCGAAATCTCAGGAGCGGGCCGCTCAACTGCGAGGCTGGACGATGAGGCGGTCACTGCGGCGAGGCTTTCGGACGTGGCCGGGCGACTCGTCGAGATCCACGGCCAGCATGACCAGCAGCGGCTCCTCGACGAGCGCTGGCAGCGCGAGCTACTCGACGCGTTCGGCAACCTCGAGCGCGAGCGCGCCGCAATGGCCGGCGCAGCGGAGGAGTGGCGGGCCAACCAGGCCGCGCTCGCGGAGCTGGCTCTCGACCCTCGGGAACTGGCCCGGCGCCTCGAACTGAACCACCACCAGGCGCTCGAGATCGAAGCCGCGCAGCTCCGTGTCGGGGAGGCCGCCGAGCTGCGGGGCCGGCTCTCGTCCGCTCAGCACGGCGAGGCCATCGCCCGCGGCAGCGTCGAGATCCACGAGGCGCTCGCGGGGGAGGGGACCGGCGCACGCGAGCGACTCGCCGAGGCCGCCCGGCGATCCCGCGAACTGGCGCGCCTCGACCCGCGCTACGAGTCCATCGCCGAACGGCTGATCGGCCTCGCGGCGGAGCTCGACGACGCTGCCGCGGAGGCGGGCGGGCTCGCCGAGAACGTCGAGAACGACCAGGCTGCGGTGGCGCTGCTCGAAGAGCGCGTTTCCCTGATCTACTCCCTGGAGCGCAAGTACGGCGAGGACGAGGCGGCCGTGATCGCCTACGGGGAGCGTGCCTCTCAGGAGGCCGGACGACTGCGCGCCCTCGAAGCTTCCAGGCACCAGCGCCAGGCCGAGGCCGCGAGGCTGCTCGGAGTCGTGGCCGCCGCAGCAGCCGAGCTGTCGCTCGGCCGACGCAAAGCTGCCGGCGGTCTCGCCGTCGCCGTCGAGGGGGCGCTGGCCGGGCTGGGCTTCAGCCACACGACCTTCGGCGTCGAAGTCTCGCGACGGGCTGCCGGACCCGCCGAGCCTGCCGTGGAGATCGACGGCGAACACGTGGCCTTCGACGCCTCGGGGGTCGACTCGGTCGCCTTCGTCATCGCTCCAAACCCCGGCGAGCCGCCCAGACCGCTGGCGCGCATCGCTTCGGGCGGCGAACTCTCCAGGGTGGCACTCGCGATCAAGCAGATCCTGGCCGGTGCGGACCGCACCCCCACGCTCGTTTTCGACGAAATCGACGCCGGCATCGGTGGCCGTAGCGCCGAGCCGGTCGGCCGCAGCCTGTGGCTCCTCGCCCGCTCGCATCAGGTCCTGTGCGTCACGCACCTGGGCCAGATCGCGGCCTACGCCGACGCTCACTTCCGCATCGAGAAGGGCCAGCGCGACGGCCGTACCATCACGCACATGGAGCGGCTCGAGGACTCGGAGAGGGTAGGGGAGCTGGCCCAGATGCTCGCCGGGTCGGAGGGCGGAGCGGCCGCCCGTGCCAGCGCCGAGGAGTTGCTGGAGCGCGCCGGTGAGTGGCGTCGAAACGCCGCGCACGAGTGAGGTGCGCGGCATGGCGGCGGTCGGCACGGATCGGCTCCAGGCGGCGATCGAGGAATTCCTGAACCAGCTGCGCGTCGAGCGCGGCCTGTCGGACGCGACGCTGACGGCGTACCGCGCCGATCTCCTCGATTTCGCCGCGAGCCGCGGGGCAGCGGCGACCTGGGACGAATCTCCCGGGGTGCCCGTGCGCTACCTGACCATGCTCGGTTCTCCGAGCCGTGGCCGGCGCACGCCCCTCCGCCCCACGACCCTGCGCCGGCGGACGGCCTCGTTGCGAGGGTTCTACCGCTTCTGCTTTGCCGAAGGGCTGATCACGAGGGACATAGCCAGCCACCTGGACCTGCCGCGGCAGCCCAGGTTGCTGCCCGACGTCCTGACCGTGGCGGAGGTCGAGCAGCTGCTGGAGCAGCGGACCGACGCGACCCCGATGGGCATCCGCGACCGCGCACTCCTGGAGCTGCTATACGCGGCCGGGCTGCGCATATCCGAGGCGGTCGGCCTGGACCGCGACGAGCTGTCTCTCGAGGAGGGTCTCGTGCGCGTCGTCGGCAAGGGCGACAAGGAGCGGCAGGTGCCCGTCGGCGAGATCGCCATCGCCTGGCTCCAGCGGTACTTCGCCGAGGTCAGGCCGGCCTTGCTGGAACTGTGGACCGCTTCCCGAACCGCCGCGGACGCCCGGACCCGCGCCCGGGGCGGCCCCGTCTTCCTGTCGATCCGAGGCGAGCGTCTCGACAGGCGGCGGGCCTGGGAGATGCTGAGGTCCGCGGCCCGATCCGCGAGCTTGAGCAACGGAGTAAGCCCTCACACTCTGCGCCATTCTTTCGCCACGCATCTTCTTGAAGGCGGCGCCGACCTGCGCGTCGTTCAAGAGTTGCTCGGACATGCGAGCATCAGCACGACACAGTTGTATACCCACCTGACCGGGGAGCGAATCAAGGACATCTACGCCCGTGCCCACCCGCGGGCCTGATCGAGCGGAGGCGCCCGCCGGTGGACGGGCCGAAAGGAGACCGGGATGAGCTACGCAGAATCCCTGCTCGCCAAGGACGAGCAAATCCTCTATCGAGGCAGGCAGCATTGGCTGGCGCCGCTCTCGAACGCTCGAAACGCAGTGCTCCTGGTCCTCGCCGGGCTGGTCCTATGGATCCTGGCGGCTTCGGTGGTACACCCGGCCGGCGTCCTGTGGCAGGTCTGGGGCGGGTTCTCGGCGGTCATCGTGGTCGTCGGCCTCGCCTGGATCACTCGCGTCTACCTCGAGTGGAAGTCCGAGGAATACCTCATCACCAACCGGCGGGTGATCAAGACCGAAGGCCTGATCGACAAGAAAGAGGGCGACAGCTCTCTCGAGAAGATCAACGACGCCGTCCTCAAGCAGGGCATTCTCGGTCGGCTGTTCAAGTTCGGCGACCTGGAGATCCTGACAGCCAACGAAGACGCCATCGACCGCTATCAGATGCTCGGCCACGTGGTCGATTTCAAGAAGGCCATGTTGAACGCCAAGAACGACCTCGACGACGGCATCCGGCGACCGGTGGCGGCGCCCCAGGGCGCCGCTCCTGTTGCGGTCGCGGCCCGCCCGACCAGCACCGACGACATTACTTCCACGCTGGCCAAGCTCGCCGATCTGCGCGACAAAGGCGCGATCACGCCCGCCGAATACGAAGCCAAGAAGGCCGAGCTGCTCGGCCGGATCTAACGTTCGGGACCGTGGCGAGGGGCGCTGTACGATGACTGTGCCCCGCCGTCTCTGATCGAGGAGAGCATTTGACTTCCGACCAGTTCGCACAAATCATCATCTGGGTTGGGCTGTTCCTGGCCGTGTCGGGTCCGGTACACGAGTCGGCACATGCCTACGCGGCGTGGCGGCTCGGCGACGGGACGGCCAAGCTGTTCGGCCGCCTGACCTTGAACCCGATCGTTCACTTCGACCCGATCGGCGGGTTGATGCTGATCTTCAGCGCCTTCGTTTCGGGTGGCACCTTCGGCTTCGGCTGGGCCAAGCCGACGCCGGTCAACCCGTATAACTTGCGCGGCAGGCATGCGGACGCCCTGGTAGCGCTGGCCGGGCCGGCCTCGAACCTGGCCCTCGCGGCGGTGTTCGCGATCGTGCTGCGCGTGGTCGGACCCGGCAACATCCTCATCCACAATGGCGAGCTGTATCGGTTCGTCTACAACGGCCAGATCGTCAGCACGATGCCAACCCCGCTTGGGCTCCTGGCGCTCGTCTGCTACACCGCCGTCCAGCTCAACGTTGTTCTGGCGATCTTCAACCTGATCCCCATCCCACCGCTCGACGGCTCGCACATCCTCTACGACCTGCTGAGCCCCAGAACGGTTCACGACATCCGCCCTTACCTGGACCAGTACGGGTTCTTCTTCCTGATCCTGCTCATCATCCCGCTCGGCAACCAGAGCATCCTGAGCCAGATCTTCAGCTCGGTCGGCGTGCCGATCATCACTCTGCTCGTCGGGTCTTAGGCCCCGTCGGTGCGAGGGTGGTGGGCCCAGAAGGTTCGGAGGACGTGGTCGTACCTTCGCGCCCGCATTTTGCCCGCGGAGCGCCGGGATCTCGCCGGCTGGCTGACACCGGCGCAGCTCGACGCCTTCGACGCCATGCCCGCGGCCGATCGCCGGCACGGACTGGATGTGGTCGAGTGGCTCCGGTCGCAGGGAGCCACTGATCCGGAACTGCTTACGGCGGGCTTGCTCCACGACTGCGGCAAGGGTCCGGGCGTGCGGCTTCCGCATCGCGTCGCCTGGTCCCTCGGCGAGCGCTATGGAGCCTGGATCTGGCGGCTGGTGCGGCCGCTCCCTACTTTCGCGACGGCCCTGCGGCAGCTGCGCGACCACGCCGAGCGCTCGGCTAGGCTGGCGGAGCGCGCCGGCTGCACTCCCCGCACGGTAGAGTTGATACGACACCAGAACCTGCCCCTCGACGAAGCCGGCCGTTGGCTCCACGAGGCCGATGAGGCGAATTGACTCCGATGCTGGGACCGACACGACGAGCCGCCATGGCCGCGAGCCGAAATGACGCCCTGCCGACTCCCGCGATGGCGGCGCCGACGATCGTCTTCTCCGACGGCGCCCGAGAAACGGCCACTCACATCCGACTCGAGGATTTCGACGGCCCCATCGCATTGCTGCTGGCGCTGATCGAAGCCCGCCAGCTGGACGTGCTGACCGTCCCTCTCGGCGGCCTCGCCGAAGCCTATCTCGATGCGCTGGCGGCGCTCGACGGCGACCGGCTGGGCAACGTCTCGGCCTTCGTGGCCGTTGCGGCGCAGTTGATACTCCTCAAGAGCCGCGCCATGCTGCCGCGCCAGCCGAAGCCGGCAGCCATTGATCTCGACGACGAGCTCGATCCCGAGGCCGAGCTGCGGGCGCGCTTGATCGAGTATCGGCGCTATCGCGACGCGGGCCAGGCTCTGGCCGCCCGAGTCGAGGCGGGTTGGCTGTTCCGGCGAGATTCGGAGCTTGCCGCCAGCGCGGGCCGTGCCTTCGCTCGGCCACCCGAGCGCCCACCCCTGCCGCCCGCCACCCTGACGGCCGCGCTCGACGGGCTCGCGACCCTTATCCCCGACATCGTTGCCCCGGCCGGAATCCTGGCCCGGAAGGTCACCCTGTCCGAACGTGCGGCGATCCTCCGAGCCGCCCTCCGCAACGCCGATTGTGTCGTCCTCCAGGACCTGCTGAGGGGAGTCCACGACCGCGTTGTCGTAGCGATCACCTTCCTGGCGATGCTGGAGCTGTCCAAGCGGCGCGAAATCAGCCTCGAACAGTCGGAACCCTGGGGCCCGATCCTCGTTCGCCGCCTCATCCCCGATCTCGAAACCGCGTCGGACGTCGACGAGAGCCTCGCGTCATTCGCATGACGACGGAGAACGACGCGCCAGTTAATTCCGAAGAGGTCGAGGCCCCTACCCAGGTCGAGCCGGAGCAGCCGGGGGAACTGACCGAAGCCCAACTCGAGGCCCTGCTATTCGTAGCCGAGCGGCCTCTGTCGCGCGCCGAGATCGCCCTCCTGGCACGCGTCGACCGAGAGACGGTCGACGCGCGCATTGGCGACCTGGGGGTCAGTCTCGCGGCACGCGGCATCCGCCTGGTGGAGTCGGGTGAGCGGATCGAACTCGCCACAGCGCCGGAGGCCGGAGCGCTGATCGCCAAATACGTCGGCGCGGACGCGCCGCGCCTCTCCGGGCCTTCGCTCGAGACGCTCGCCATCGTTGCTTACCGCCAGCCCTGCACGCGCGCCGTGGTGGATCGAATCAGAGGCGTCGATTCGGACTACACGCTCCGGACCTTGCTCCATCGGCGGCTGATAGTCGAGCTGGGCCGCTCGGAAGCGCCCGGCCGCCCGATCCTGTACGGCACCGGCTTCGACTTCCTGGAGCGGTTCGGACTGGTCAGCCTCGAAGAGCTGCCGGCCCTCGAGCCCCACATCGCCGAGCGCCTCTTCGACGAAACCGAGCCTAAGGAGAGCTGATGGCGCGAGAGAGGCTGCAGAAAATCCTCGCCTCGGCGGGCCTCGCGTCGCGCCGGGGCAGCGAAGAGCTGATCCGCGCAGGGCGCGTCACCGTCGATGGTCGTCCTGCCGTCATCGGCGAGCAGGTCGATCCCGCGATGCAGCGTGTCCTGGTCGACGGCGCGGCTCTGCCCGCGTTCGCCGAACCGCACGTCTACTGGGCCCTGAACAAGCCCGTCGGGGTCGTTTCTACCGTGAAGGACCGGCACGCCGAGCGCACGGTCATGGAGCTGCTGCCGCCGAACGCTCGAACTGCCCGGCTCTATCCGGTTGGACGGCTTGACGCGGAATCCGAGGGTCTCCTTCTCTTCACCAACGACGGAACCTGGGCCGACCTCCTGCTCCACCCCCGCTATGGCGTCGAGCGCGAGTACATGGTCGGGCTCGAGCGTTCGGTCACGAAACTCCAACGCATCGCGCTGAAGGAAGGAATCGAGCTGGAGGAAGGCCTCGCTCGCCTGGATCTCCTCGAAGACGCGACTCCGGCTCAGGTCCGGCGGCTCCTCGAGCTGCTCGAGCCGTCCAGCGAGGCCCTGAAGTGGTATCGGGTCGTGCTCGCACAGGGCTGGAAGCGCCAGATCAGGCGCATGTTCGACTTCGTCGAGTCGCCGGTCCGGCGGCTGGTTCGAGTGCGCGTCGGGACGTTCAAGCTGACCGACATGGAAGCGGGCCAGGCCCGGCCGCTGACCCACCACGAAGTCATGCAGCTGACCGCCTGCGCGCGCCGCTCCACGAGCACCCGGCCGCGACGTGAGCCGGTCGGTCCCGGGGGCGAACGCTAGCGCTGCGGCTCACGAGTGCGGTTGCCCAAACCAGCCATGGCGCCGTCCGGTATCCTGCGGCCGTGACCATCGACGAGCGCTCCAGCCTCTCGCGGCCTGAGGCCGCTCACCGCGCCCCGGGCCTGACGGTCGCTCTCGACGGCCCGGCCTCCAGCGGCAAGAGCACGGTCGGGGCAGAGGCGGCGCTGGAGCTCGGCTATCGCTTCTGCGATACCGGCCTCCTGTACCGGGCCGTAACCTGGCTGGCCGGCGTGCGCGGCGTGGCGCCTGACCAGATCGAGCCGCTCATCGCGCTCGCCGACGAAGTCGAGCTGTTCGCAGACGATCGCGGACGCCTCTGCAACGTCCGCGTCGACGACCGAGACGTCACCGACGAAGTGCACCTTCCCGCCGTCGATCGCGTCGTATCGGACTACGCCAAGGTGGCGCAACTTCGGACGGCACTCGTACCCCGACAGCGGAAGATCGCGGCCGGCGGGGCGATCATCATGGCCGGCCGTGACATCGGCACGGTCATCCTCCCCGACGCAGACCTGAAGATCTACCTCTCCGCCTCAGCCGAGGAGCGGGCGCGGCGACGCGCCGCTCAGCGCAACATCGCCCCGGACGGCGCCGAAGTTGCCGGAATCCTCGCCGACCTGCGGCGCCGCGATGCCATCGACTCCGGCCGCGCGGCCGCCCCGCTGCGAGTGGCGGAAGATTCGCTGGTAATCGATACCGACGGCGTCGGTTTCGAAGAGTCGATCGCGCTGGTAGCCGGCGCCATCCGCGAGGTCGCCGCGAGACTGGCCGCGGCGCACGCACCGGGCGATGGCCGCTAACCCGCTGCCGCTGTTCCCGCGCTTCACCGGCCTGGTGCTGCGCTTCGTGGCCCGCTGCACCGCACGCATCCGTGTCGAGGGCCTGGACAACTTCCCGCGAACCGGGGCGGCGCTGGTCATAGTCAACCACTGCTCCAACGCCGACGGCACGCTGATGATGGCGTACGTAGTGCCCGAGATCCGCCGCAAGATGGGCTGGCTCGGCAAGGAAGAGTCGATGCACTGGCCATTCATCGGCTGGGCCATGCGCCAGAATGGCGTCTTCGGCGTGCGCCGCGGGGCTGGCGACCTCGAGGCATTCAAGACCGCCAAGCAGGTCCTCGACGACGGTCGAATCCTAGCGATCTTCCCCGAGGGAACGCGCTCGCCGACGGGCGCCCTGCAGCCGGCCAAGGAGGGCGCGACCGTCCTCGCCGTCCGCAGCGGCGCCCCGATCGTCCCGATCGCCGTCGTGGGTTCGCATCGCTTCTGGGGCAAGGGCAAACGGATCCCGCGCATCGGCAGCCGCGTAACCATACGGGTGGGGAAGCCGTTCACGCTGACCATGCCGAAGGGCGCCGGTATCGACCGCCACCAGGCCATGGCCACGGCGACGACCGAATTGATGCGCCACATCGCCGAAATGCTCCCGCCCGAGCAGCGCGGCGTTTATGCGGATGCAGTCACCGACTCTGCTCGCTGACCGCCGCTCCACAACGCGACAACCGCCCGCGCCGGGCTCCCCGTGCCGCGCCGGTGCGATACTTAAGCGCAATGGGTAACGTTCGAGAAGTCCGCATCGCCAAACGCACCGGCTTCTGCTACGGCGTGCGTGAAGCAATCGACAAGGCCAAAGAGGCTGCGGCCGCCGGCAAGGTGACGCACACGCTCGGCCAGGTCGTCCACAACGAAGGCGTCATCGCGGCGCTCCAGGCCCAGGGGATCGAGACCGTCGAGACGCTCGACCAGGTCGGTGAGGGAGCGGCCGTCGTGATCCGGGCTCACGGTGTCCGCCCCGAGGTGCTGGCCCGAGCCGAGACCCGTGGCCTGGACGTCATCGACGGAACGTGCACCTGGGTGATCCAGGAGCAGCGGGAGATCACCAGGCTCGTGGATGAGGGCTACACGATCGTCCTGCTGGGTACGCCGCGCCACCCCGAAGTCGTGGGTCTGCTCGGTTTCGCCCCCGACGCGATCGTCGTCGACGAGGAAGAAGACTGGGAGACCATCCCGCGGCGCAAGAAGATGGCGCTGCTCAGCCAGAGCACGCAGCCGCCCTGGAAGTTCGAGAAGCTCGCCGCTTTCATGGTCAGCCGCTGCCACGAGCTCAAGATCGTCAACACCGTTTGCCCGGTCACGATCCGGCGCCAGGAGGACACGGTCGAAGCGGCCCGCAGCGTGGACCTGATGGTCGTGGTGGGCGGTCGATCCAGCGCCAACACCAAGGAGCTGACGCGGCTGTGCGGCATCGTCGGCACGCCGGCGGTCCAGATCGAGTCGGAAGCCGACCTGACCGACGCCACGGTCTTCGGAGAGGCGCGAGTCGTGGGCGTCACGGGCGGCACGTCCACGCCGATCGAGGATCTGCGTTGCGTCGCCGAGCGAATCCTGCGCCTCGCCGGAACGGCCGAGGCGGCCGCGAAAGCAGCCGAGCTCGCGACAATCGCGCTCGAGGCCGCCGCCACGCCGGCCGGCCGAACGACCTCGCTGCCCACCCCTCAGGTCACCTACGCGAACTGACAGCGGAGGGCCGCGCCGGGCGCCTGGGACGTGAGGAGCGCCCGACCCCCATAATCCCCGCGTGACCCCACTACCTGTCGTGGCCGTAGTCGGCCGCCCCAACGTCGGCAAAAGCACCCTGTTCAACCGGATCGTCGGCCACCGGACCGCGATCGTGGAGGATCGCGCCCGCACCACTCGCGATCGAATCTACGGCGACGCGGAGTGGAACGGGCGTCGCTTCATCGTGATCGACACCGGCGGCCTCGAGATCAGCCCCGGCGACGCGATCGAGGAGAAGGTCCAGGATCAGGCGCGACTGGCAATCGCCGAGGCCGACCTGATCGTGCTCGTGGTCGATTTCGATCGCCGGCCTTACGCCCGCCGACCAGGAAGCGTCCGAGCTTCTCCGCGTCGCCAAGGCGCCGGTGCTCGTCGCCGCCAACAAAGCCGACAACGACCGCCGCGAGCTCGAGGCCGCCGAGTTCTACTCGCTCGGCTGGGAAGAAACCTACGCCATCAGCGCGGCCCACGGCCGCGGCGTGGCGGACCTGCTCGACGCGGTCGTCTGGGCGCTGCCGCCGGAGAGCGAAGCCGAGGTCGAGCGCAAGAAGCGCGAGGTCGAAGCCGACGAATGGGCCCGCGGGATAGCCGAGGGCAAGCTCCAGCGCATCCGCCGCGGCAAGGACGAGGCCGTCGAAGTCGAGCCCGACGACGAAGAGACGTTCGAGTTCCCGGACGAAACCGACCAGGCCATTTCGATAGCGCTGGTCGGGCGGCCGAACGTGGGCAAGTCAAGTCTGCTGAATTCGTTGCTCGGCGAGGAGCGGGCGATCGTCAGCGACATCCCCGGGACAACCCGCGACGCGATCGACACTCACCTGGTCTGGGGCCGCAGCGAGGTCGTCCTGATCGACACCGCCGGAATCAGGCGGCCGGGCAAGGTTGCGAGCGGGCCCGCCGCCGAGCGCTATTCCACGATCCGGGCGCTCAAGGCCGTGGGTCGGGCCGACGTCGCCGTGCTCGTGATCGACGCCCCCGACGGGCTGACGGCGCAGGACGCCCACGTGGCCGGGTTCGTGCTCGAAGAGGGCCGCGGCCTGGTTCTGGCGGTCAACAAGTGGGACATCGTCGCCGACAAGACCGATCGGACCTTCGACGAGTACGCGGCCGCGATCCGCGCCGAGGTGCCTTTCCTGGAGCTCGCCCCGATCGTGTCGATCAGCGCAAAGACCGGCCAGCGAGTCAGCAAGGTCCTCGAACTGGCCGTCGACATCTGGGGAGAGCGACGCAAGCGGATTTCCACCCCGGAGCTGAACCGCGTGATCCGCGCGGCCACGACGCGCCAGGCGCCGCCGCCGGGCAAGGGTGCGCCGCCCAAGATCTTCTACGCGACCCAGGTTGCGGTGGCACCGCCGACGTTCGTCTTCTTTGCCCGGAATGCCGGCGAAGTCCACTTCAGCTACGCCCGCTACATGGAGAACCAGCTCCGCGCCGAATTCGGGTTCGACGGCACGCCCATCCGGCTCATCTTCCGCGAGCGAACTTCGGTCAAGCTGCCGCGCATCCACAAGAGCACCGGCCCCGTCCGCCGAGCCGCCGGCCCGCGATCCGCGGGCACGAAGCCCTCGACCGGCTCAAAGCCGTATTCGGCTAAGCCGGCGGGCCCGGCTTCGCGTCGGACCGGCCCGAAGGGCAAGACCCGTCGATCGTCGGGCGGCAAGAGCTGAGCTAATTGGCGCGCAGTCGAGGCGGCCACTCCGCCGCGGGCTCGCGCCGGGCCCGCACCGCCGTGCGCCACGGACCGCCTGGCGCCGTCTGGTATCCTTCGCATCGATCGGGGCGTGGCGCAGCCTGGTAGCGCACCTGAATGGGGTTCAGGAGGCCGAGCGTTCGAATCGCTCCGCCCCGACCAACTTTCCCGCACGACGCGCACGCGCCGGTCGAGTTTTCCGCCCTTGCCGGCGAAGCTAGACTGCCGTTGATTGGCCGCGCGCGGGCTCGGGGGTTTGTGAGGGATGCAACTCAGTTCTGCGACGGACTCGTCGATCCAGCCCAAGCGCCGCTCCTTGGCCTGGGCCAAGTCCAGCGGCGCAGTTGCCGTCCTCTTCGTCGCCGGCCTCAGTCTTGCCAGTTGCTCGCAGTCGCATGTGCCGTCGCAGACCACCCGGTCGACCGAGTCGCCGACCGCCCGACCGACCGGTTCGCCGACCTCTTGGCCGACTGAAGCGGCGCAAACCCTCGGGTCGACAGCCACACCTCAGAAGAAGACCGCTGCGCCCAGTGCAGACGGCCACTTCCAGCTGACTGGCTCAATGGACCACGCTGACTTGAACGAAACCGCCACTCTGCTGCAGGACGGGCGCGTCCTGATCGTCGGTCCAATCGCCGGTGCATATTCGACAGTCACGGCGGAACTCTACGACCCGGCAACGAGAGCCTTCGAACCGACAGGCAAGATAACGAACAGTCTCAACGAGGCGCAGGCCGCAAACCTGCTGCAGGACGGTCGCGTCCTCGTGATCGATTTCCCGTCGGCCGAGTTGTACGACCCGAAGACGGGCTACTTCAGCCCAACGGGCTCGATGATCGCCGATTCGTCCGAAGCCGCCGGCCCGCACGATGTCCGGCCATATGCATACAACTCCCTAAACGCAACGTTGCTCCAGGATGGGCGCGTCCTCATAACCTCCTCGAGCAGCGACGCGATGGACTTCGGCAGCCCCGGGCAGCTCTACGACCCGAAGACGGGCCAATTCCAGCTGGTGCCGACCATCCACGGCGGCTCCTACGGGGCCAAAGCTACTCTGCTGACCGACGGACGAGTACTGGTTGCCGGAGGCAGAGACAGCTCCGCCTACCTGTACGACCCCAAGACAGGAAGCGTCGACTCGGCCGGAGCGATGGTCGCATCTGGATACGCCCAGACCGCGACCTTGCTCCGAGACGGACGAGTGCTTCTGGCCGGTGGCACGACGGACAACGGAGCGTGCCTGACCTCTTCGGAGCTATTCGACGCAACGACCGACACTTTCAGCCCGACCGACGACCTACTTCCAACTGGCGCCCTCAGCCCGACCGACGAGCCCTATCCGTTCTGCGCGCAGCAGGTCGCCCTACTTCATGATGGCCGAGTCTTCGTCGTCGGCTCCGACTCGGCCCAGCTGTACAACCCCAAGACGGGCAGCTTCAGCGCGGCCGGCTCGATGACGACTACGCGCACCGGCTGCACCGCCACTCTCCTGGAAGACGGTCGCGTCCTGATCGCGGGAGGCGCCGGATCGGCGATCCTTGCCACAGCGGAGATCTACACGCCTTAGGAGCTCGCGCGCCGAGCGCGCGAGAGCTCGAGGAGGCTTTCACCGAGGTGCGTCCGCGACCGACTACCACCAGGGCCTCCTCGTTGTCGGCTCCTACGAAGGAGAAAGCGTCGTGCCGATTTCGTGGTTGACCGTGAAGGTTCCGGCCAGCGGCGGCGCGGTCAAGATCACAGGCGCCAAAGGCAAGGTTCTGACCATCGTCGCTGCGAATGGTTCTACGCACACGTTCGATTCTGTAACAGGCGCCCTCAGTTAGCTCGGCACTATGACCGCGTTGATGGGCGGCGGCGTTTCTCGCACCGCCGAGACGGCCAGACCAGCACCCCATGTTAAAAGGCTCGTGCGGGTTGTCGCCCTGGTGTCGCGTCATCCGAGCCCCAGTTTTCGGCCCGCGCGAGCCCGCCACGGTAAACTCGTCGGCGTGAAGCCCGCCCGACGGCGCCGCGGCCGCCAGGCTCTCCCCACTCAACGAGCGCTACCTTGACCGACCACGAAGGCCTCCCTGCCGAGAACCTCGACCCCGCCCAGATCGCCGGCAGGGGCGACATGGATTCCGCCAGCTTCCGCGCGGCGGCTCATGTGACGGTGGACATCATGGCCGACTACCTCGACTCGCTAGGGGAGCGGCCGGTCCTTCCCCAGGTTCAGCCGGGCACGCTGGCGCCGCTGTTTGGCGCCTCCGCGCCGGAGGCTCCCGAGCCGATCGGGGAGATCCTCGCCGACTACCGCCGGCTGATCGAGCCCAACGTCACCCACTGGCAGCACCCACGCTTCATGGCCTACTTCAGCAGCGCCGCCTCGGGCCCCGGGATGATCGGCGAGATGCTCGCCGCCGTCCTGAACTCGAACGTGATGCTGTGGCGGACGAGTCCCGTCGGGACCGAACTCGAGCAGGTGGTGGTCGACTGGTTCCGCCAGGCCCTCGGCTTGCCGGCCGAGTTCGACGGCTTGCTGACGGACAGCGCCTCGATGTCGTCGCTGATGGCGCTCGCGGCCGCCCGCGAGGCCGCCGGAACCCAGGCCTCGGCGCTGGGCCTCCCGGCGCGCGCCGATCTCCCGAAACTGCGGGTCTACGCCTCGGCAGAGGCCCATTCCTCGATCGAGAAAGCCTGCATGACGCTCGGCCTGGGCCGGTCGGCGCTCGTGCGCATCCCGACCGACGACCAGTTCCGACTACGAATCGATCTTCTCGAGCGCGCCATCGCCGACGACCGCGCGGCCGGCTACCTGCCGATCGCTCTCGTCGGCACGATCGGCACGACATCGACCACCTCGGTCGATCCGGTGGCCGAGATGGCCGCGATCGCCGGGCGCGAAGGTCTCTGGCTCCACGTCGACGCCGCCTATGCCGGCGCAGTCGCGCTCATCCCGGAACGACGCGCACCGTTCGCGGGCTGGGAGCTGGCCGACTCCATCGTCACCAACCCCCACAAATGGTTCTTCGCCCCGGTCGACGCCTCGCTGCTGCTGACCCGGCGCATGTCGGTTCTGCGGAGCGCTTTCAGCCTCGTGCCGGAGTACCTCCGCACGCTCGATCAGACAGGCCCGATCCGCGACTACAACGAATACACCCCCCAGCTCGGACGCCGTTTCCGCGCCCTGAAGCTATGGATCATGCTGCGCTACTTCGGTCTGGAAGGAATGCGCAGTCGCATCGAAGGCCACATCGCCATGGCCGCGCGACTCGCCGAACAACTCGACGAGAACCCAGACTTCGAGCGTATGGCGCCGGCGCCGTTTTCGACCGTCTGCTTCCGGTATCGCCCCGCCGCGCTCGCCGCAACGCAGGACCGGCCCGACGTCGCCGAGCGTATCGACGCGATGAACACACGACTCATGGACGCGATCAACAAGACGGGCAAGGCGTTCGTGTCGCACACGCGCCTGAACGGCCGCATGACCATTCGAGTCGCCGTGGGCAACCTGCGCACGCAGGAATCCGATGTTGCGGCCGTCTGGCAGCTCATACGCGACGAGGCGGCGGCGCTCGCGGAGGTGCCCGCAGGCTGACGCGCCCGAGCCAAGGGCTTCCAGGCGTTACGATGGCCGGGTGAACCTCAACCCCGCGGAGCGACTTGGCGTCATCCTGGTCGCCATCGCCACCCCGTGCGTCATCGTCGGCTTGTCCGTGCTCGTATTCCTCAACCCGATCTGGGTCGGTTTCGAGCAGGACCGGAGCCACGTCGATCAACTCACCAGATACACCTCCGCCCAGGTCCACCAGGTCACCGGCAGCATCCTGTCCGACCTGGTCTTCGGTCCGCCCAGCTTCGGAGTCACCGTCGACGGGGCGCCCGTCCTCGACTCGAGGGAGCGGGGCCACATGGCCGACGTTCGCACGGTCATGGGAGAGCTTGGTTCCGTCGCTCTGCTCGCGGCAATCGTGCTCGTCGCGCTGGGGCTGTACAGCCGGGGCCGGCGCTGGTTCTGGTGGGCGGCATCGGTGGGGGCGAAGGTTCTCGGCATCGGCGTCGTGGTCGTGGGCGTGGGAATGACGGTCGCCTTCGACCAGATCTTCGAGCTGTTCCACGAGGTTTTCTTCGCTCCCGGGACGTACCTGTTCAACGTGTCGTCGGAGAAGCTCGTTCAGCTCTTCCCGGACCAGTTCTGGTCGGAGACGAGCATCGTCCTCGCCATCGTGGTGCTGGTGCTTGCTGTGATCGTCGGATGGGGCGGCGGGCGCCTGGCGGCACGCTCGGAATTCCAGCCATGAATTCGGGCATTGCCCTGGGCCGTCTCTTCGGGACCGAGATTCGTATCCACTGGACGTGGATCCCAGTGCTGGCGGTCCTGATCGTCTTCTTCGGTATGGGCCTCGACTCGGAGGCAGGTCCGCAGTGGCCCGCCGGCCTGTCGTGGGCCACCGCAATCGTCACGGCGGTACTCGTCTTCGGCTCGGTCGTGGTTCATGAGCTTGCCCACGTCGCGGTCGCGCGCCGGAGCGGCATCGGCGGCAACGTCGTCGTCGTGCAGCTTCTGGGCGGCACCTACGTCATGGACATCCGCGCGTCCACGCCGGGCGAGCAGTTCCGCACCGCCGCCGCCGGGCCGCTCCTGAGTGGCGTCGTGGTGCTCATCTCAGGCGTCGTGGTGGTCGTCGCCAGCGTGGCCGATGGTGGTTCCGCAACCGGTTCGGGCTGGCTCCAGGCGCTGGATTTCGCAGCCTTCACTCTCGGTCTGTTCAATGTCTTCCTGATCCTCGTCAATCTTGTCCCGGGTTATCCGCTCGACGGCGGCCAGCTCGTGCATGCGCTGGCGTGGCGGCGCTCCGGAGATCGACGCAAAGCCAACGCCACGGTCAGCCGTGTCGGCCGGTTCTTCGGCTTCGTCCTGCTCCTGCTCGGGGCGGGCCTGTCCGTGGAAATTGACCTTCTACCGGGGCTCGGTCTGATGGTGGCCGGCTGGGTACTGCTGTCATCCAGCCGGATGCTCGAGCGTCGAGGATTCCTGCAGAGCCTGACCAGCGGCCTGCTCGTGCGCGATGCGATCGATCCCGATTTCGGCACGCGTGCCGCCGCAGCTGACCCTCGACGTCTTCGCGCCCGAATACATGGGCGCACGCCTTGGCGGCGCGGCCCTGGTCGAGAGCGGTGGACAGCTGCTGGGTCTGATCGGCCAGTCGCAAATCAGGCGCGTCCCCAAGCGCAGCTGGCCCACCACGCGTACCGAGAACGTCATGGTGCCGCTCGCGAACGTCCCCCGCGCCGACCCCGATGCCGAGCTCTGGCCGACTCTCGAACTGCTCGAGCGATCCGGCCAGGACGCGCTGCTCGTCGGGCCGGGCGAGCCGGAGGTGCAGCTCATGACCCGCCGCTCGGCCGCGCAGCTGATCCACGAACGAGCTCAGGAGCAGGTCCGGCTCAAGAAGATCAGCGACGGCCTTGCAGGGCTCGGCCGGCGCCGCGGTCCCGGCGAGCTGATTCGCCGGGCCGGGTCGGGCAAGCCTCGCGAGCCGCTCGACTCGGGACCCGGCCCCGCCGGAGACGGCACCGCCGCCACGGAGCAGGCCCCGGAGCAGACGCCGGAGCAGGCCCCTGACCAGGCCCCGGACCAGCACGATGACGAGCAAGAGGGGAGGTGAGGGCGCTATGCCATTCAAGCCCGGGCCGGCCACGGGATCCGACCAGGACACTCGGGCCGATCGCCGGCGCGGACTGCAGGCAGATCGAATCCGCCGGCCGCGAATGGTCGATCTCACGGAGGAACCCATGACGCCTCGAAGAGCCACCGCCGAAGCGGAGGTCGCGGTATCTCAGGAAACGCTCAGCGCGATAATCGACGGCACCAATCCGAAGGGCGACGTCCTCAGCGTGGCCGAGCTGGCCGGCGTCATGGGCGGCAAGCGCACCAGCGAGCTGATCCCGCTCTGCCATCCCATAGCGCTGACCGACCTGCTGGTCAAGGCCACGCCGGATCGTGCCGCCAGCGTCATCAGAATCCAGTCCGAGGCCGCCACGACCGGACCGGCGAACGTCGAGATGGAGGCCCTGACGGCGGCCGCGGTCGCGGCGCTCACCGTCTACGACATGATCAGGGAGATCGAGCCCGCCGCGATCGTCCGCTCGGCCAGGGTCACGTCCAGATCCGGCGGCGAGGAAGAGTGGCGCCGGCCGGCCGCAACTCCCGACTCCGAAGCCTTGCACGCACCCCGCGGAGCGCGTGTCGCGGGCCGAATCGTCGGGCCCGCCGTGCGAACCTCTCCTCCGGGTCGTCCGGCGAGGCCAAAATAGGCGCGCGCCAGGAGACGTTCTGAACCGGAAGAGGGGAAAGGCCCGCGAGGAGCAGTCGCACCGCGTGCTGGTCGCTTGGCGCAGCTCCTCCGCGATCCCTACCGCGTCGGCGACACCCTTGCGCGCTCCGAAGAGCTATGTGCCGAGCGGATTGCCATTGAAGGACGGTATCCGGCAGCTTCCAGCACGCCCAGCCTCGGAGCCGTAAGGCTCACTCAGCAAACGCCGGCCAACCGACCATGCTCCTAATACGCATGAATTGTCCCATCGGTTCACTCGCCTGAATTCCGCCGGCGACGGGGCGCCCGAGCGCTTTGGATGCGCCCGCGGTCGGGGCATTCGCTACAGTGGTATGGCTCGGCCGTAACCGAACGTGGCTGAAGGAGAACTGGGTGCCCGACGCCGAAGTCATCGTCCCGTTGGCGGTCTTCTTCGCCGTCAGCCTGGCCGTGGCATATCTGGTCTGGCGAGTCGTGCTCGTGGGAGGCCAGCTGCGCCGCGAGGCGCAAAGCCAGCGCACCGCGGTCACGATCGCCCACAATGCCGACGCGTCGGCCACTCAGCTCGCCTCGCTGATCGACGACGTCCGTCGTCGCAAGATCGACCCCGAGCAGGCGCGGCCGACCCTTCAGACGGCGGCGGACACGATGCGCCGGTTCTCACTCGAGGTCGCGTCGCTGGGCCCCGGCGGCTCCACGCCGGCCTTCGCCACGGCTCTCGTGGCGGAAATCGATCGAACCGAACGAGCCATCAAGCTGATCGAACATGGCGCGGAGATGCTCGCCGAGTCCGCCATGGAACGGCACGGCGAGGGCGAGACGGCCATCAAGCGCGGCTATTTGAACTTGCTGCACGCCCGCGAAGGGATCCGGGCCTGCGGCGACGAGATAGCTGCCATGTCTCGCGACGGAGCCGAGGCAACGAACTGGCGGCGACCCGGCCGGTAGGCGAGCGGTCGATCCGTCCCGAGGGACCGCCAGGCGGCGGGTGCTATCCTCCCAGCGGGGCCCGAACCAATGGGCTGGAGGAACGAGCCGATGCGCTGTCCCCGTTGCGGTGAACGCGAGACCCGTGTGGTCGATTCGCGCGACCTCGACGAAGCCAGCATCCGGCGCCGCCGCGAATGCGGCAACTGCGGCGCGCGGTTCACGACCTACGAACGGATCGAGTCGGCGCGGCTGGTCGTGGTCAAGCGCGGCGGAGCCCGAGAGGAATTCGACCGCGACAAGATCGTTTCGGGCTTTCGCAAGGCGCTGACCCGCCGGCCCGTGCCGGACGACGCCGCCGAGCGCGCCGCCGACCAGATCGAAGCCCAACTGCGCGCCAGCGGTTCAAGCGAAGTGGAGTCCTCCGAAATCGGCCGCCTGGCCATGGACAGACTTCGCGAGCTCGACCAGATCGCCTATATCCGCTTCGCCAGCGTCTATCAGAGCTTCGACGACCTCGAGGCGCTCAAACGCGAAGTGGACAACCTATACGCCCAGCGCGAAAGCGGAGCCACCGTCAAATGAGCGTGCTTTCGGATCGCGATATCGCCGCGGCGCTGGCCTCCGGGCGCGTCCGAGTCGAACCGTACGAGCCGAGCGACCTGCAGCCCTCCTCGATCGACCTGCACCTGGATCGCAGCTTCCGCGTGTTCCGCAACAACCGCTATCCCTACATCGACGTACGGAGTCCGCAGCCGGACCTGACCGACCTGCTGAACGTGACCGACGACGAGGCATTCATCCTGCATCCGGGCGAGTTCGTGCTGGGCCAGACGATCGAATGGGTCGAGCTGCCGGACGACCTCGTGGCCCGGCTGGAGGGCAAGTCGTCGCTGGGGCGGCTGGGCCTGCTGATCCACTCGACCGCGGGCTACGTCGATCCCGGCTGGAAGGGCAAGCTCACGCTGGAACTCTCGAACGTCGCCAAACTGCCTATCGCGCTGTACTTCGGCATGAAGATCGGACAGATCAGCTTCCTCGGGATGTCGAGTCCGGTCGATCGGCCGTACGGATCGAAAGGGCTCGGGTCGAAATACCAGGGCCAGACCGAGCCGACTGCCTCGGCATTCTTCGAGGACTTCGACCGCGGGCGTCACCCCGGCTCCAAGCCAGAGGCGACCGGCCGATGACGACACTCAACGAATCCGTCGACTGGTCGGCCGAGCTCGGCGGCGGCACCCGAGTGGCGCTGATCCAGGCCGGCAACTTCCGTTCCGATGCCGGCGCGCTACTGGGCCCCGTCCCGCGAATGATGTGGGGCAAACTCGTGGCCGACGAGATCGACGAAGATCACCGCATCCTGCAGGCGCTCAACTGCCTCTTGATCGAGACGCCCGACGGGCGCGTGCTCGTCGAGACCGGGATCGGTGATCGCATCAGCGAGAAAGCCCGGGCGATGCGCCGCTATGAAGGGCCGTGGATCGTGCCGGCGCTCGAGGCTGCCGGCTTCGATCCGGAGACGGTGGATGCCGTGGCGGTCAGCCACCTTCACTACGATCACGCCGGCGGCTTGCTGCGTGCGGACGGGTCGCTGGCATTTCCGCGGGCCCGATTCGTCGCCCAGCAGGCGGAGTGGAACATCGCCATGGGCGACAACTCGCGCCTGGTGGCGAGCTACGATCAGCCGGAGTTGCGCCTGGTCCGCGATCTGGGATCGCGCGGCGCGGTGGCGGGCGAGAGCGAGATCCTGCCGGGCGTCTGCGTGGTTCCTACGGGCGGACATTCCGCAGGACACCAGGGCGTGATAGTCCGAGGCCCCGATCGCACCGTGGCCTTCTTCGGCGACCTGTGCATGCGGCCCTGGAGTGCCAACCCGCGTTGGGTCACGGCCTTCGACGACTTCCCGCTGGATTCGGTAACCGTCAAGGCGTGGCTATTCGCCCAGGCCGCCGACGAGGGTTGGACCGTCGTCCTGTCCCACGAGCCCCGGCATCCCATCGGCCGGATGGTCCGCGACCGCGACCGCTACCAGTTCGAGCCGCGAACCTAGGCAGGGCAGAACCGAGACCCGGGTCCGAGCCGGCCTTCGCCCTCGCTTCCGGCCCGGGACGCTGTAACATCCCGGCGAGCCCCCGTAGCTCAGTGGATAGAGCGCCGCCGTCCTAAGGCGGGCGTCGCTGGTTCGAGTCCGGCCGGGGGCGCCACATCCCACGCCGTCCGGCCTGCTCCGGCCCGGCGGCCCCGGGAGGCAACCGGATGACATTCCGCCTTCGTGCGGTGACCGTCGTGGTTTACGCGGCCGCCATGGCTTACGTGGAATCAGCGGCGGTGCTGTATCTGCAGCGCGCCCAATCGATCAGCCCCGACCATCTGTTCCCGCTGCAGCCGCCGCAGGCACTCGGAAACCTCGCCGGCATCGAGGTCGGGCGCGAGGCGGCCACGCTCTTCATGCTTGCCACCGTCGGCGTGCTCGCCGGCAGGCGCTGGCTCGATCGCCTGGCCTGGTGCGCAGTTGCGTTCGGTGTGTGGGATATCGCCTACTACTTCTGGCTGTGGGTCTTCATGGGCTGGCCCCACTCGCCGGCGACCTGGGACGTGCTGTTCCTGATCCCCGTGCCCTGGGCGGGTCCCGTCGCCGCGCCGATTACGGTCAGTCTCGCGCTGATCGGGTTCGGTCTGGCGGCGGCCTGGCAGGTGGGGCAGGGGAGAGCGCTGCGAGTTACGCTGCCGGGCGCGGTGATGGCACTTGCCGGCGGGCTCCTCGTGATCGTGAGCTTCACGATCGACGTTCCCGATGGTCTTCGAGACGTCTCGCCGCCGTGGCATCCCTGGCCGATCTTCCTGGCGGGGATGGCGCTGGCGGCCTGGGCGGGCGCGATGACCCTCCGCGCCGGAGCCCCTCGCATACCCGGTCGAAAGGCCCCGGCTGGCGTTGGCGAAGAGGCTTCCTAGCCGAAAAGCCCCGCGCCGCAATTCGTGTCGGGCGCGTCCACGGCCGATTCCTGGGTAGGAGACGTTCGTCTCCAAGCGCCGGCTCTCACCGGCCCCAGGCCAGGAGCAGACATGGACTCCAGCATCCGGACGGACTTCAAGGAGCTGGTCGCGCCGATGCTGGGCCTGGCCGAACGGCGGCTCGAGGAGGATGGCGGTTTCCGACCCTTTGGCGCGCGCGTCGCAGCCGGCGGGCAACTGGCCGTGATCGACGTCGGCCCGTCGCTCGAAAGCCCGTCGAACCCGTTGATCCTCGACGCGCTCTACGCCACGTTCCGACTCGAGGCCCGCGCCGGCACAATAAGAGCGTGCGCCGTCTGCTGGGACGCCACGGTGCCGCGCCACGAAGGCGGCGGGCTGATGGACGCCATCGCGATCGGGTTGGAGCACCGGGACGGAGATCCCACCGTGCTCGTGCAGGAATACCAGCTGGAGCCCGGCGGCGAGGTCCACTTCGAGGATCCGGTTACCGTCGCGGGACGCCGGCACGTCTTCGGGACCGTGCTCTTCTGCTAGCGCGGCGAGCCGAACTGGCGCCGGGCTGGGCGCCTCCCGCTCCCAGGATTTGGTGCCGATCCCAGGATATGGCGCCCGCTCCGCCGCGCGGGGACACTCGATCGGTCAGCTCTGGCAGCCCTGGCAGCGGCCCGATATCGTCACGTGCGAAAGGTCTACTGCGAAACCCTCATCGCTGGCCAGCGCGCCAACGATTTCCGCGGCCGTCGCCGGCTTGATCTCCCACGTCGCCCCGCAGCCGACGCAATACATGTGGCCGTGGACCTGATCTGGCAGGACGTGGTACTCCTCGCGCCCTCCGGGGCCATGGCAGTGCCGGACCAGACCCAGGTTCTCGAGCATGTCTAGCGTCCGGTAGACCGTCGAGGGCGTGGTCGTCGGATCGAGCTCCCGGCAGCGAGCGATGATCTCGATCGCTGTGACGTGGCCCTCGCGACGGCGCAGGACGTCGATCAGCGTCCGACGCTGCGGAGTCCAGCGGAGCCCGCTCGACCGCAGTCGCTCGGCAACGCCATCCCATCGGCTGGCGGCCGACGCGGATTCCGATGCAGCCGAGGTCTGACTCGAGTCCGGTTGTGGCACTGTGCGGTCCTCCTGGTGAGACATTCTTGCCCATTTCGGCCGTGTCGTAGACTGCCGTCACTTCGCAACTCGTTGCAATAGCAACAGGTTTCGTCAGGCAAGACGGAGGACAGCAGGGAAGTGCACATCCCCGACGGCTACCTTGCGCCGGCCGTCTCTCTGGCCTGGCGATCCCGACCGTACCGGCCTGGGCAGTCGCGAGTCAGAAGGTCAAAAAGGTCCTCGACAACCGGACCGTGCCGTTGCTCGCCATCTTTTCCGCACTGAGCTTCACGATCATGATGTTCAACGTGCCGGTGCCGGGGGGCACCACGGCGCACGGAGTAGGCGGCACGCTCATCGCCGTCGTGCTGGGACCGTGGGCGGCGGTGATTGCCGTGAGCACGGCGCTCGTGCTTCAGGCTCTCTTCTTCGGCGACGGCGGCGTTCTGGCCATCTTCGCCAACTGCCTGAACATGGCGATCATCCTGCCGTTCGTGGGCTACGCCACCTACCGAGTCCTCGCAGCCGGCGCGCCGACCCTCTCGACCAGGCGGGCCGTCGCAGCGGGGATCGGCGCATATGTGGGCATAACGGTTGCGGCGCTCGCGGTCGGGATCGAGTTGGGCATCGAGCCGATGCTTTTCTCCGAGAATGGCCGTGCCCTCTATAACCCCTACGGGCTGAGCGAAGCGGTCCCCGCGATGCTGGCGGCACATGCCTTCGGCGCATCCATCGTGGAAGGCCTGATTACTGGCCTGGGCGTCGCTTACCTGCAGCGGAGCCATCCGGAATATCTCACCAGCCTGCACGGCATCTTTGCCCCGGACGCGAGATCCCAGGGCGCTGTCGCTCTGCGGCCGCTGTGGCAAGTCGTGCTCGCCGCCGTAGCGACTGGGATCGCCGCTCTGGTAGTGGTCGGACTGATCGAGGGCGGGGGCAACCCCGCGAGAATGTTCGGGGCCGATTGGTCGAAGGTCGACTGGCCATCGGTTGCCAGCATGCTCCTGATCACGGTCCTGGTTGGAGCCGTCGTCGTACCTCTCAGCTACCTCGCTCTTCCGGGCCGGATCAAGCGCGTCGGGGCTGCTTTTGCCGCCATCGCGGTTGTTGCACCGCTCGGCCTGATCGCGCCCGGGTTCGCCTACGGAGAAGGCAGCGTAGAGGACGTGCAAGCGGCCTTCGGCTACGTGCCGTCGGGCCTGAAGAGCCTGTCGGGCGTGTTCAGCGCACCACTCGCCGGCTACAACATGCCTCTGCCCTTCTTTTCAGAGGCGAACGCCCCGCTGTGGCATGCGGCGATCGGCTATGAGCTGGCCGGCGTCATCGGGATCATGGCGGTCGGCGGCCTGGTCTATACCGTCGCGCGCCTGCTCGGCGGGCGGCCGGATCGGCCGTTTGCTGGGAGCAGCGACCGATGACCGCCGCAGCTTCGGCACGACGCAACGAAGGACGTATCGGCTGGCTCGAGCAGACGGTGGGCGGCATCACGTCGAACATCGAGCACGCCGTCTTCACCGAACGTCACGCGCGCTCGGCCGGCTGGCTGCAGCGGCGCGACCCGCGGGCCAAGATGCTCGGCACGCTGATCGCGATTCTGGCAGCCAGCCTGACAACCTCACTCGCCGGGCTGGCGCTTCTCTACGCTGTGACCCTGGCCGCCGCCCAGGCCAGCCGCGTTCCGTTTGGCTTTTTCGTCAAGCGCGTTTGGCTCGGGATACCGTTCTTTGCGGGGATCGTCGTGGTCCCGGCGATCTTCTTCGTGCCCGGAGTTCGGGTCTTCGACCTGGCGATCGGACCGGCCCATCTGGCGCCGTCCTGGAACGGCCTTGGCGGCGCGGTGCTGTTCGTCAGCCGGGTCGGAGTCTCTGTCTCTCTGGCGGTCCTGCTCGTGGTGACGACGCCCTGGTCGGATCTGCTCAAAAGCCTCCGATCCCTGCGCGTACCCCAGGTGTTCATCCTCATCCTCTCGATGACCTACCGCTACCTGTTCCTCTTCCTGCACACGGCCAACGGCATCCTGCTCGCCCGCAAGAGCCGGGTGGTAGGTCGGTCGAGCGGCGGGGAGCAGCGGCGTTGGATTACCGGCACTATGGGCAATCTGATGAGCAGGGCCTTCAAGATGAGCAACGACGTCTACACCGCGATGCTGGCACGCGGGTTCACCGGCGAGGCGCGAACCTACGCCACCTACCGGATGAGACCCGCCGATTGGCTAGGCCTGGCGTTTGTGTCGGCCGTGGCGGCCGCGGCAATCCTCGCCAGCCGGATCGTCCGATGACGGTCGAGACCGCCGGGAACGGCCGGTACCAGCCAATCGGACCCGGCGAGCCTCTGTTCTCGCTGCGCGACGTTCGGTACCTCTACTCCGGCCGGCAGGTTGCGCTGGACGGCATCGATCTCGACATCTGGAGTGGAGAGCGGATCGCGCTCCTGGGCGCCAACGGCAGCGGCAAGTCAACCCTCCTCAAGCTCCTCGACGGGATCGTCGCACCCGGTCACGGGACCGTCCGCGCCCTGGGCCGGGACGTTGCAGCCGTCGTCGGCGGCGAGGGCGCCTTCAGCTTTCACCGTGAGGTCGGGCTCGTCTTCCAGGATCCCGACATCCAGCTCTTCTCGGCGACGGTGCTCGACGATGTCGCTTTCGGACCGCTCCAGCTTGGCCTCACTGCCGCCGAGGTCCAGACGCGCTGTGACGAGGCGCTGGCCACGATGGAGATCGCCCATCTGGCGGAGCGGGCCCCGTTCGAGCTTTCCGGAGGGGAGAAGAAGCGCGCGGCTATAGCGTCGGTGCTCTCCCTGCGGCCCGACGTCCTACTCCTCGACGAGCCCACGGCCTCCCTGGACCCGCGGACGAAGTGGCTTCTCGTGGACCTGATCGGACGCCTGGCCGCCGCCGGCCGGACGCTCGTGGTTGCCACGCATGAACTCGACATCGTCCCGATAATTGCCGACCGTGTGGTGGTGCTGGGCGAGGATCGCCGCGTTCTCGCGGACGGGCTGCCGGCCGCGATCCTGGCCGACACGGACCTTCTCATCCGCGCCAACCTCATCCACGAGCACCTCCACCGCCACGGCACAGTTCGGCACGTCCACGCCCACGACCTGGAGGACGGTCATCACGACGTGCCCGATGACCAGACGGTCACGGGCTATGAGGCCGTAGCTCCGGAAGCCACCTAGGCACTCACCCAACCCGACTATTGGCCCCCCACACAAGGGGCATGCCCAACCGGCGCGGACGGGCCACAATGGCACCCAATGGAGAACCGCAGCTTGCGGGGGGTTCTCGCTGATCCGCGCGATGCTGTCGACGCTGTGGATCGATTGAGCGACGGCGCTCAAAGCCCGGGACGCCCCGTTGCCGATCTTCTCGACAGCGCCGCGGAGAAGGCCGCTCGGGAACGGCTTTTCGACGAGGTCCTCGCCGGCGTCGAACTTGTGCTCGAGGCTGATGGGGTTGCCTTCTGGCGCGAGGAGCCCGACCACTCCCTGCAGCTGACGTCGAGCAAGTCGATGTCGAGGTCGATGCTCCACGCGCTCGACCGCAACGTGACTACACCGCTCCAATCGATCATGCAGCGCTGGCCGGACAGCCCGCTGGTGGCGGTGCCGCTAAACGACCCGGCGAACGCCATCGCGGAGGAGATCCGGGCCATCTGCGAAGTCGAGGGTGTGTCCAGCCTGGCCGGCGTTCCCTGCCGCATCTCCGGCGAGATGCTCGGCGTTTTGATCGTGACCCACCGCAGGCCCCATACCTGGACGGTGCGCGACCTCGGTCTGGCGACCGGTTTCGCGGGTCAGCTCGCGACGGCGATGCAGAACGCCCACCTCTACGCCTCGGTGCGGTCCCTGGCGAGCCGCCTGACGGCCATCCACGAATTGAGCCTAAGGCTGGCCCAGCTGCGCGACGTCGACGCGATAGGGGAGGCGATCGTCGCCGAGGTCGGCAGGCTCGTCGATTGCGACACGGTCCGCGTCTACCGTCTCGACCCCGAGGCCGGCGTGTTCCGTCCCGTGGCGGCATCCGGACGGTTCCTCGGGATCGATTCGCCGCCCCTGGAAGCGCTATCGAGCGGCCCGGGCGAGACCTTGCCGGGCTGGGTGGCCAAACGGAACGAGCCCCTGATCGTGCCCGACGCGTCGGTCGAACGACGGTCCATCTTCCGCTCGACCTTCGGCCCCGAGTCGTTGCTCCTCGTACCGATGTCATACGCCAACGTCGTCCAGGGGGTGCTCGCGGTCTCGAAGGAGGGGGCCAATTGCTACGGGCCCGACGACGAGCAGGCACTCTCGATCTTCGGCCGGTACGCCGCGCAGGCCATCGTCAACGCGGACAACGTCGAACGCCTCGAGCGCCAGCAGGCCCTGCTCGAGCGCCAGATCGCCGCCGAAAGGCGTCTTCTGGACGTCAGCGAGCAGCTCGTATCCACACTTGAGCCGAGGCGGGTCCTCGATCAGATCGCCGACACGATCGGCAGCGTAGTTCGGTTCGACCAGCTCACCATCTACCGTCTCGGAGAGAACGGCGGCATCGAGGCGGTCCTGACCCGTTCCGGCGCCGCCGCGGGCGAGTCGGCATTCGAGCCGGCGATGGACGAAGGCCTGACGAGCTGGGTTATCGGCCGCGGCGACGCCGTCTGCGCAAACGACGTCGCCGAGGGAGTCCTCGCGGTCGGCCCCGACGGCATCGACGAGCGCGACGAAGAGTCGGTCCCGGTCGAAGTCAGGCGCGATGCCCGCTCGGCTCCGGCCGCACAGAAGACCCAGAACATCATCGTCGTGCCGCTCCGCATCCACGGTGAGGTGGTAGGCAGCCTGAACCTCTTGCGCTTGGGCGGTCCCGAGGCCCATTTCAGCGAGCAGGAGTTCGAGCTCAGCAAGCTCTTCGCCGGGCAGGCCTCCATGGCCCTCCAGAACGCCGAAGCCCACGTGACCCTGGCGTCGCGGGCCGATCTGGACGCGCTGACGGGACTCCGAAACCACGGGACGTTCCAGCGCGACCTAGACACCCTGGTCGAGGCCGGAAATCCGTTCTCACTGCTCATGCTCGACCTCGATTCGTTCAAGGCCTACAACGACACGTTCGGCCACCCGGCCGGCGACGCCCTCCTCCAGATCGTGGGCGCCGCGATTGTCGGGGCCATCCGCCAGAACGACCGTGCCTATCGCTACGGCGGAGACGAGTTCGCGCTGCTATTGCTCGGAGCGAGCCGTGCCCACGCGGCGGAAGTCGCGGAGCGGGTCCGCACTGCGATCCGGAGGGCGGTAGTCGGCTCGCCGGGCTATACGCCGGGACTGGTCGTCGGCGCGTCGATCGGCGCCGCTCACTGGCCCGCCGACGGTCTTGCCAAGGCCGACATCGTCGGATCCGCCGACCAGGACCTCTACCAGGCCAAGCGGGCGCGCGAACCGCGCGGGGCGACACCGGAACCGGTCGCACAGGCCGAAAAACCCACACCGGCCGATGGCGATCGAGGCGCGGGGTTCGTCAACGGCTCTCTTCTGGAGGCCGCCTACGAGATGCTTTCCGCGTCCGGTTTGCCGCAGATCGCCGAAGTGACCCTTCGCCACGCCTCGAAGATGGTCGGCGCCGGCGATGGGTTCGTGGCGATACTAGACGGCCTGGATCCGAGCTCGCCGGCCAGGGGTGGCGGGTCGGCTCGAGTGGCGATGCGCCTGCTGGCCGGCCACGGGGCGTTCGAGACCCGCAAGCTTCGCATCCGCCGCGGAACCGGCTTCTGGGGCCGCGTCTGGCAAGAGGGGGCGCTCCTCCAGGATCAGTCGAACGGCGGAGTCGGATTGGTCGGCGTGCCGCTTCTCGACGGGGCTCGGGTCGTCGGACTTGTCGGTCTAGTGGCCCCGAACGGCACCGGGCGGGCTCACGATCATGTCCATCAGCTTGGCCGCCTGGCGGCCCTGGCTTCGGCGGCGGCGATTGCGGTTCTCGGCCGGGCGGAACGTGATACCTCCAGGCAGGCCCCGATCGTTCGGGCCGACTGAGGGATTCTCGCTCCGGGCGCGGCGAGCCATGTGAACTCTATACTCGACCCATGTTCGAGTCCCCGGCGCCCAGCACGCTGCGCCACCACCGCTCGCGGAGCACCATCGCCGCGTCGCGCCACGGGCGCTTGCGGGGCACCATCGCCGCGTCGCGCCACGGGCGCTCGCGGGGCACCATTGCCGCTGCGATCGCGGTTCTAGTCGTCGCCTCTCTCATCGCCGCCACGACATTCCAGACTCAGCATCTGCGGGCCGCCAGAAGCGATGTCACCGTGCTCTTCGGTGCGGCCACATCTATCGATCCGGCCATCCAGACCGATGCGGCCAGCGCTCAGATCGACGCCCAGCTCTTCGAATCCTTGACCGCCGTCGATGCCGCTCAACAGATCCAACCCGCCCTCGCGGCGAGCTGGGAGACGCTCGACGGCGGCCGTCGGATCGTGTTCCACCTGCGCCCCAACCTCACGTTCTCGGACGGCTCGCCGCTCACCGCGGCAGATGTCGTGGCCAGCTGGTTGCGAGTGCTCGCGATGGCCAACAAGGGTGGCCTGGCGTCGCTGCTCGACGACGTCGCGGGAGCGGAAGCCTACGCCGGCGGCACGGGTCCGGCATCCGCGGTGGGGCTGCACGCTCCGGACAAGACCACGGTCCAGGTCGACCTGACGGGTCCGGCGGCCGATTTCGTCGCGATCGCCTCCAGCCCGACCCTGGCCGTGGTGCCGCCGAGACTCGATTCGAACCCGAAGCTGCTCACGCCGGGATCGTTCGTGGGCAGCGGCGCATACGTCCTCAGCGCCGAGACTTCCACGGAAACGACACTCGTCGCAAACTCACATTACTGGGCCGGCAAACCGGCCATCGCGACGGTCCACGTCATGACCGACATCGGCGGCCAGAGTCCGGTCGACGTTTTCCTGGCCGGTCATGCGGACTACGCCCCGATAAGCTCGTTCGACGCGACATGGATCGCCTATGACCGGACGCTCGGTCCATCGCTGCGCCTCGTTCCCTCTGAGTCGGTCGAGTACTACGGGTTCGACACGACGAAGCCGCCGTTCTCCGACGTGCATGTCAGGCGGGCCTTCGCCATGGGCATCGACTGGGCCCGGCTGGTGACCCTGCTCGACGTCCCGACCGAGCAGCCGGCGACGGGCATGGTGCCGCCCGGCATACCCGGCCATAGCAGCACGAACTTCCAGCCCAAGTTCGACGTCGCGGCGGCAAAGGCAGAGCTGGCCCAGGCGGGCTATCCAAATGGCGTCGGCTTCCCGAAGATCACGCTCGTGACGCCCGGCGGCTCCGTCGACGGGGCGATCGTGGCCCAGCTCCACACCAACCTGGGCATCGACATCGGCTACGAGACGATGGACTTCACGACGTACTACGCCCGGCTCGCCAACGATCCTCCGGCGTTCTGGGAGCAAGACTGGCAGGCCGACTATCCCGGCGCATACGACTTCCTGGGCATCCTGCTGGGGTCGGGCAAGGCGAACAACTACGGCCATTGGAGCGACCCGGCCTTCGACACCGCACTCGGCAAGGCGCTGTCCGCCGGCGATGCCGCCTCGATGCAGGCCGGCTTCGATCAGGCCCAGGCTATCGTGCAGGACCAGGCGCCGGTAATCCCCGTCGACAACGGCACGGGCTACTGGCTGGCCGCCAAGGGTCTCCTGGGTGCCGCTCCCAACGGCCAGGGCCTCCTCCGCTTTGCCGGCCTGGCGTGGGGTGCCGGGTCGTGAACGGCCGGGCCTGGAGCGGATTCGCCCGGCGAGCCGGCGCCGCGATCGCCATCGCCTCTTTCGCAGTGGCGGCCGGCGCACATCCAGTTACGGCGGCCTCGCCCGATTTCGGGACGCCCAGCGCAACCGCGACCTTCGGCAGCGGCATCGATTTCTCGCAGCCGTACAACGGCCCGGCCTTCAAAACGGCAGAGATCAGCCTGACGCTTCCCGGAGCGATCGCGCCGCTGATCGTCGAGCTCCCGTCGGCAAGCACACCGCTGACGTACACGCTGGACGCAACGGAAGGCCAGCTGCTGCCGAACATGAAGGTTTCCGCCGTCTTCGACGTCACGCTGGCCGACGGCACCGTGGAAACGAGCCCACCGGTGAGCGTGACTTACGCGGACACAAGCCACCACTGGCAGACGGTCGCGGCCGGGATCGTAACCATCCACTTCTACTCGGGCAGCAGCTCATTCACGCAGCAACTCGCGTCGATCGCCCAGCAGGGGCTGGCCAGGTCGGCTTCTTTCCTGGGCGGCACGGAAACGACCCCGATCGACTTCTTCGTCTACGGCGATCAACAGTCCTTCCTGAAGGCCATGGGTCCGGCCACCGGAGATTCGGTAGGCGGCCAGGCAGAACCGACATTCCGCACCTGCTACGCTCAAATCAACGCGGGCGACCTGACCTACGCCCGCTCCGTTATTCCCCATGAGCTGACACACGTGGTGTTCGCGGACGTCATCCACAACCCGTATCACGAACCGTTGAACTGGCTCAACGAAGGCATGGCCGTCTATCTCTCCGACGGCTACACCAGCGACAACAGGCAGCGCGTGGCGCAAGCCGCCGGGGACGGAACTCTGATGCCGCTCGCGGCTCTGACGGGCGCCTTTCCGCGGATCACCGACCGTTTCTACCTCGCCTATGCCGAGGCAGTCTCGGCGGTCGACTTCCTCGTTCGAACCTACGGCCAGGCGGCCGTCGTCAAACTCGTGAAGGCATACAAGACCGGGGTCACGGACGACGAGGCCTTCAAGACCGCCATCGGGGTCGACACAGTCGGCTTCGACAAGGCCTGGCTCGCCGCCAACGGAGTCAAGGCATACCAGCCGTTCGGCCCGCAGCCGGCGCCGAGCGGACCGCTGCCGCCCGGATGGGGCTCGTCATCGGGCGGAACCGGGCCAACTCCGACGGCCTCTGGGATCGCCGGAGCTGCTACGCCGGGGCCGGGAGGATCCACTCAACCCTCGACTCTCGGCGCCAAACGAAACCCGACGCTCGAGGCGTACGGGATCGCCGGCGTTCTGTCGACCATCGCCCTGGTTCTGCTCGTCGCGGGCTTCGTGATCCGCCGTAGATCGCAGGGAGGGGCGCCATGACCGCGCGGCCGCGTCGAAGAAGAATCGCGTCGTGGCAGGCGACGCTGGCCGTTGCCTTGCTGATTCTCGGCTTCCTGATCGCAGCCCAGGTTTCGGCCCAGGCGCCCGCCGCGGCAACCAGCTCCCTGGAGCGACCGGGGCTCGTGCAGACGATCCAGGACCTCCAGAACCGCCATGACGAGCTCGCCGCCTCGATCGTCGCCACCCGCTCGCAGCTCGCGGCCGTGCGCCAGGGCGGGCAGGGACGGCAATCGGATCTGGTAGCCCTCAACCAGCAGCTCCAGCAGGCCCAACTCGCGGCAGGCTTCACGACCGTCCAGGGCGCCGGCGGCTACGTGTACCTCAGTGACGGCTCGGTGCCGCCCGGCATCGGTGGCAATGCGGCCGACTACCGCGTCGACGCCGCCGACATCCGCACCATCGTCGACGGCCTGTGGCGGTCGGGGGCGGAGGCAATCGCCATCAACAAGGAACGGGTGGTCACAACTACCGCGGTCGTCGACGTCGGCGGATCGATCCTGGCCAATTCGGCCTACGTCACCGACGGCAGCGGACAGTACGTGATCTCCGTCATCGGTCCCTCGGACATGTGGACCAAGCTATCGTCGCTCGACACCTTCCGGACCTGGATGGAGCAGCGCTACGGACCCTTCCACCTGGCCATCCAGTACGTAGCCGACTCGAAGGTGCTCGTCCTGGGATACGCCGGCACGGCCAACCTCCATATCGCGCAGGTTTCGCCTGCGCCCTCCGCGCAGGTTTCGCCTGCGCCCTCCGCGCAGGTTTCGCCTGCGCCCTCCGCGCAGGTTTCGCCTGCAGCGTCCAGGCCGGTTTCTCCGGCAGCGTCGGGGACGCGGTAACCGCCATGCGTCACATCTACAGTCAGCTGACTCTCGCCCTCGTCGCGGTCGCGCTCGGCTTCCTCGTGGTGGTCCAGTTGCGGGCCCAAAGCGCCGGCAGCTCGCTGGACAGCAAGTCCATCCAGGATCTGACTGCGATCATCGCCCAGCTCAACGCCGGCAACGATCAGCTACTTGATCAGAAGACCGCCGAGGAAGACACCCTCCGACAGGCCCAGTCCGACCTACAGCGCGGCGTCAGCGCGGCCAGCGGCGCCCAGAGCGACCTCAACCAGATCCGCGGCTGGGCCGGTCTCGACGCGATCTCCGGGCAGGGCGTCAGGCTGACGCTCAGCGGGCCATTCCCCGGCGAAGTCGCCGAGGACGCCATAAACGAACTCTGGAGCGCCGGCGCCGACGGCATCGACGTCAACGGCATCAGAGTCGTCCCCGGTGTCGTCGTCTCAGGTCAGCCGGGCTCGCTCCAGGTCGGCAGCGTGCCTGCCGGCCACACGCTCGTGATCTCGGCCGTGGGCGACAAGGACTCCCTGGCTGGGGCGCTCCAGCGCCCGGGCGGTTTCATCTCGCAGTTCGGAGCAGGCTATCCGGACGCGACGTCGAACGTCGCCACGGTGGCGAATCTCGCGCTGCCGGCAACCGATCGAAGTCTGATACCCCGGGACGCGCAGCCTCGGCTCTGATAGTCTGAGCGGCCGTTATGAAGGACGCGACTTCCCCCACAACTCTCGCGCGGCTCGTGTCGCCGGCCGAGCCGGGCGTCGTCGCATTCCTGCTCGGCGACGTCGTGAGTCTCCGCCGTGCTCACCCGTGCGGCGGCCGTGAGTGGCTGGTGGATCGCCTCGGGGCCGATATCGGCCTGCGCTGCACGACCTGCGGCCGGCACGTCCTGCTCGAGCGGCGGGCTCTCGAACGGCGCCTCATCGGCTTCGTGTCGCGCGGGGATGCCGCGATGACCCGGGCGGCGGCGCCTGCGCCCCGCGACGGCGAGCGGCTTCCCGGCGGCGCGGCGTGAACGTGCCCGGCGCCACGCGCCGCGCGAAACTGTCCACGAAGAAGACCAAGGCGCCGGGCTCCGGCCCGCGCATCCGCGTCCCCAGGAAGCAGGCCGCCAGCCCGCAAGAGAACGGCGGCGTGGCCGTCCTTCGCAACCGTCCGTTCCTGCTGCTATGGCTGGCGCAGCTTTCGACCCAGGTCGGCGGCAACATGGTCATGTTCGGCCTGTTCATCATCATCGGCTCGAACTACAGCGGCTCGAAGATCGCCATCAGCATCCTGCTGCTGAGCTTCCTGGTGCCGGCGATCCTGTTCTCGGCGATTGCGGGCGTCTTCGTCGATCGCGTGGACAAGCGGCATATGTTGCTCGTGACCAACGTCCTTCGGGGAGTGGCCTTCGTCCTCGTCTTCCTGGTCGGCAACAACCTGCTGTTGCTCTACCTGCTGATGATCTTCGTCTCGACGGTCACGACGTTCTTCGGGCCCGCCGAAGCGTCGATGATTCCGTTTCTGGTTCCGCGAGGCCAGCTGCTGGCCGCAAACGGCCTGTTCACGCTCACTACCAATGCGTCGTTTGCGCTCGGTTTCGCCCTCTTCGGGCCTTTCCTGGTGGCGCTGGCGAGCCCGCAGCTCCTGATCATGGTCGTTGCCTTGCTCTACTTCATGGCGGCCGTCTTCTGCTGGACGCTGCCGTCCTCGCTGGCGAATAACGACGCGGCGGTGAGCGCGGGAACGGCCGTTACGGACGCCGAGCATGCGGTCGCGACCATGTTCGATGAGCTCTTCGAAGGCATCCGGTACATCCGCGACAACAGAAACGTGGGCTGGACGCTCTCTTACCTGGGGATCACCGGCGCCCTGATCGGGATCCTCGCTGTTCTGGGGCCGGACTTCGCCAACAAAGCCCTCGGGCTCGGCGAGAAGGGCCTGGTCGTGGTCGTGCTACCGCTCGGCCTTGGCATCGTCACCGGCATCCTGGCTCTCAACGCCTACGGCTGCTACTTCCCCAGGCGCCGGGCCATCGAAGCAGGGCTGATCGTTCTCGGCCTGCTGCTTGCCCTGCTCTCGGGCGCCGGACCGATCTCGCGCTTCCTCGAGGCTCAGGTCGCCGGCCAGGGCTTCCAGGACGCGAGCCGCATGGTCTCACTGCTCTCGATGGTGATCGCCATCGCGTTCATCGCCGGAGCCTGCTACGCCGTCGTGGCGATCTCCGCCCAGACGCAGCTCCAGGAAGAGCTACCGGAGGACGTGCGCGGTCGGGTCTTCGGAGTCCTGAACATGCTCATTTCGATATCGAGCCTCCTGCCGATCATCGTCGTCGCGCCGGCAGCCGATCTGGTCGGCACTGCGCCGATCCTGGCCGTGGTTTCGATCGTCGTCTGCATTTCCGGGATCGCCAGCGTCGTCCGCAGAGGTCCGCTGCAGCCGGTCGAGACCGCCGCGCGCGCCGGGATGGCAACCGGCGGCTCCGCCGACGCAATCCTGCCCGCAACCCAATCAGAGTGCGGTCCGGGCACGCCGGTCGGGAACGCCCTGACCAAGCCCGACAACCCGAGGTGACCGACCCGGCATCTGCCGGTTCGACTCGGGCCGGGGCCGGCGAGCCTGTCGAGACACCCGGCGCCTGGCGAGCGGCGGCAGTCGCGATCCTGGTCGGCGGCACTGTGGTTGGTCTGCTGGCCGGTCACCGCCGGCTCGGGCGGGTCGTGCCGCTGCTGACCGCCGGCGTGGCACTCGGGGCCGCGCTGCCGATTGCCGCGGCATCCAGGCGTCCGCCGATCTCCCCTGATGGGGCACGCCGCGCGCTGGCCGCGGCCGAGAAACCGCCCACGTTCACAATTCTCGTCGGTGCCCGCGACGAGGCGACCGTGATGGCAGAACTCGCCGCCGACGTGAGCCGGCAGGACTATCGCGACGGCGATGGCAAGCCGCTCTTCGAGCTGGTCGTGGTCGACGATCGCTCCACCGACGGGACAGGCACGATCAGTCATGGACACAGCCTTCCGCTACGGCATAGGCGACGTCACCCGCGTCATCCGCCGCGACGGAACGGGGCTCGCCGACGGCAAGGGAGCGGCCCTGACGGCCGCGCAACCGGCCGTCTGCCGGGGCGACGTGGTGGCCGTCCTCGACGCCGACGCTCGGCTCGAACCCCACTTTCTGCGCACGGCAGCCGGCTATTTCGCCGCAGGCGCCCGGGCGGTGACGGCCCGGCGGCGGATTCTCGGCCCAGGAGGCGACTGGCTTCAGGGAGCCCAGGCCGACGAGCAGACCCTCGACGGCGAGATAAACCGCGGCCGCTGGGCCCTGGGCGGTTGCTCCGAGTTCCGCGGCAACGGCATCATGGTCCGCCGCGACCTGCTCGCCGCCGCGGGCGGTTGGCGCGCCAGCGCACTGACCGAAGACATCGATCTCTCCAGCCGTGTCGCCGCGACAACCGGCGAATCGGTCGCGTGGGCGATCGACGCCGAGGTCTGGGAGGAACCGGTGCGGACGCTCGACGGCCTCTGGCGGCAGCGGTTGCGCTGGGCCGAGGGCGCTTTCCGGCGCGCCTTCGAGCACGGGCCCGCCGTAGTGCGGAGCCCACGGCTTTCCGTCGGCGCGAAACTCGACTTCGCGGCCTACGTGGGCCAGCTCACGGTGCCGGTAGTGGTAATGGGGGCCGCCGTTTCGGCTGCCGCCACGGGCCGGCGGCGGGGCGTGCTCGCGATCCTGGCGGCCTACCTGGGCGTGAGCGGAGTGCTGGGTTGGGATGCCCTCCGGTGGGAAACCGGCCCCGACGGCGCGCCTCTACCGGCACGGGAGCGTGGCCTTCGAGCCATGCGCGTGACGCTCTTCAACGGTTTGTGGCTGCTCGTCGTTCCCCGCGCACTGTGCGATCTCGCGCTTCGTCGCGGCCCGATGCGCTACGCCAAGATGGAGCACACGGGCACCGGTTCGCAAGGCCCCGACACGCCAACCAACGGTGATCCCGAAGTAAGCGCCGGATAAGCGGAGATCGCTAGAGTCCGGCCCACGCGTTGGTTGCGACCGTCGGCAGTGGACGAATGAGGTGGCGGCCGCAACCCACGCCGACCCGGACTGACTGCCGAGGTACCGGCCGTTGCCCACTTTTCCGGACGTCCGGTTCGGCATGCCCCGACGTGCCAAAGTCGAGAGGAGGAGTCCAAGCCCAGATTTCGATCGCTCGCACCAGCCCCGCCGCAAGAAGCTAACCCGCCCGCAAGAAGCTCTCCCGCCGCCCATCGACAGGAGGTCCTCATGAAACGGGCGCGTCTTCTGCTCGTTTCCGCTCTGATTGCGGCGTCTACCCTCGCTTCGACGGCCCCAGGCGCTTTTGCGCTGAAGGGCCAGGTGCGTTCCAACTCCGACGGCTTCAGGCTCGCCTGCGTCGGATTTGCCGACACCTACCCTCAACAGCTCTATTCGTTGACCGTGACCCAGATGACCCGGTTGGGGTTCACCGTCGCCGACTCGTCGATTGGAGCGTCCTTCACGACCAACGCCTTCTTGACGACCGTGCTCAGGGACTACGCGGTCTACGTGCACAGCCACGGCGACAACTACTGGGCGTCCTCGGGCAGGCCAAACATAGATTCGGGCTTCCTCCAGGACCCTGGAACGGCCAGGTGCAACGACTACACAAAGGATGTGGTCAGGTCCAGTTCGATCAAGACCGCGACAGCCGGCAGCGCCTACAACCTCGTGATCATGTCCACTTGCTCCCTGGGCTCGGACGACAGCACCATGCCCGGCGCTTTCCAGATCGAAAAGACCAAGCTCTCGAACCAGCCGGAGTTCTACCTGGGTTACGTGGGCCACGTGTACGACAGTTCGATGCTTCGATTCGAGCAGGCCTTCTGGAGCTACATCAACTCGGGCAACCCTGCGTACACGCTCTGGGGAGCGTTCACCTACGCCAACAGCCTGGGCGGCTATGCGTACCCGGACCCGGCCAATCCTTTCAGGCCCAACTGGTGGGGAAGCTCGACTTATCGCGGCATCCCGACCATTCCGGCATGAGGATGAGAGCGATGTCACGAACCCGATCCACCACGGCGTTCACCTCCGCACTCGGGCTTGCCGTGCTCCTCGGCTGCATGGCGGTTGCCGGCGGCTCACTCTCCGGGTCCGGCCGGACGACCGAACCAGCTTCCTCCGCTCGGCAGAGCCAGCCGGCGGTGGTCTTCCAGCTGCTCGACGCGCAGTCGAGCCCGACTGTCTTCGCACACGCAAACAGCGCTCGTGATGCGCTGGGCTTCCCGGTCGGCGCCGGCCGCTCGGGCAAACACGTCCAGGACGGCTTCCAGCACGCCGAATACGACGAGATCGACGAGCTCGACGCGGCGGGTCGCCCGATCTCGATGACTCAGCTCGACAAATCTGGACGCGTGATCTCGGCGGTTCGCTTCGATGCGATGGCTCATCCGGCGAGCCGGATCAGCCGCGACGCGGCCCTCGAGACCGCGCGAAAGGGCGCGACCGCGGCCGGCGTGACGGTAGTCGGCACGACCTTTGCGGACGTCGATCCGGCCACCGATGGCTGGACGGTCCGCTGGAGCCGGGCCCAGGACGGTATCGCCGTTCGGGGCGATGAGACACGCGTTCAGGTCCGGCCGGATGGCCACATCCAGAGCCTCGCGCGCACGGAGCACCAGCTCGCGGCAGCCCCGGCGCGTCAGATCAAGGCCGAAGATGCCAGACGGCGGGTCGCGGACAAGGCCGATGGGTGGTTCACCGCAAATGGCTCGAGTTACACGATCGAGAGCATGGACCTCGAATGGGTCGGGCCGAACGGAGCCTTCGACCCCACCAAGTCGATCGATCCGCAACCGGTCTACAGCCTCGCCTGGGTCGCGAACGTCAAACCCTCCGGCGACGCCTCGAGGTACATGTGGCTGGTGACCGTCTACATCGACGCCGGCGACGGCAGTGTAATCGGCGGCGATTTCGTCGAGTAAAACGCTCCGAACACCTGGAGGCGACCTTCAGGTTGGGAGCTTCATGTGGCGGCCGCCTCATTGCGGGGCGGCCGCCACGACCGCACGGCACCCGGCCCGAACCCAGAAAGGAATAGCTATGCAGCCATCCTACGGCCACCCGAACCAGCCACGCGGCCGGGCTCGGCGGTTCTCCCCGCGACTGCTCGCCGGCCCTGCCGCCCTCGTCCTCGCCTTCGCCGGATGCTCGTCGGGAGCCGCCATCCCCCCAGCCTCCTCCCGCCCAGCCACGGCTTCTCCGTCCGGCGCATGCAAGCTGCCGGACCCGGCCGGGACTTACGCCCCGCCAAGCCTGGCGGCGGGGGCGGAGGCGCCCTCGCTGCTCGTTCTGGCCGATTGCGCGGACGGCAGCGCCGCTCTCTGGCGGCTAGATTCCGCGGGCACCTGGACGAGCGTCGGCCCGGTCGCCGGCGGCCGTGCAATCGCTCGGGACGATACCCGGATAACGATCGCTCTCGCGAATTCGCTCGAAACCAGATCGGTGTCCGAACCATCAACAGTGTCGGGAACCATGACGCTGAAGTGGCCCGCCTCTCTAGCCGCAGGCCCGATCCAATCGATAGACCGGTCGCCGTCCGGAGTGACCGCGATCGTCGTCGGCGACTCCCGCGGCGAGACCTATTCGATGGCGTCGGCCGACGGCGCGGTCAGCCCAATTCAAGGAGCTCCGGCGGTTTCGTTTGCCCAGCGCGTCGCCTGGATCGACAGTGAGCGCCTGTTGACACTCAGCGACGGAAACGATGCGACCTCCCGCATCGTCGTCCTGACTCCCTCCGCGGGCAGCAGCGGGACGATCGCCACGATGATCGGGGTCAAATGGTTCGCCGTGTCGCTGGATCGCTCGAGCGTCGCCGTGGCGGTCGACCGCGGCATGTACGTGAGTCGGGTCTCCGACCTGCTGGGCGGGAAGCAACCGGAGTGGCTCGGTTCGGTCGGCCCGTCGCAAACGGTCCTGGATCTGGCTCTCGACGCAACGGCAACTCATCTGGCGGTGCTCGTCGCCACTACAAATGACGACGGCACGGCATCGAACACTCGCGAACTCGGCTACGCGAAGAATGCATCGGGCTGGAGCTGGACCTACGATGCGCCCGTGCCCTTCGCCCGCTTTCTGGGTCAAGTCTGGCTAAGTTGACGGCGGGCGCGGTTCGGGGCACGTGAGGTCCGTCGCCCCTGGCCCGGCCGCAAGCCTACTTCACACGAACGGGTGTTCCGCCGGTCATCTCGCGAAGCTCATCAGGAGTGAGCTCGAAGATGGCATTGGGTGTACCGGCCGCCGCCCAGATAGAGTCATAAGCGAGCAGGTCTTCGTCCAGGTACGTAGACATTTCGGCCGTGTGGGCGATGGGCGGCACGCCGCCGATGGCAAAGCCAGTCACCGCCCGGACGAACTCGGGATCGGCGCGCGCGATTGGCTCTCCGGCGTAGCCGCCGATCCGCTTCTCGTCGACTCGGTTCGCGCCGCTGGTAAGGACGAGGATAGGTTTGCCGGTCGCCGTGCCCCGGAAGACCAAGGATTTCGTGATCTGGCCGATTGCGCAACCCGCGCGCTCGGCCGCTTCCTGGGCGGTCCGTGTGGGCTCGGCGTGCTCGATCACGACGCACGGGTAGCCGAGCCGGGCCAACTCATCCTGGATCTTGCGAGCCGAGGCCGAGAGTGGAGCCGAGTCCCTTTCACGCATTTGGGGCATCGTAATCGGCGACGCCTCTTGATGTCCGGTGCGTCGCGGCTTAGGTGGCGGGCGGATGGTCCGGGCTCACTTCGTGCGCGCGGAGCGAGCGCCTTCACGGCGGCGGGAATGCGCCGATCCTGCCGGGTGCGGTATCATGCGCCGCGCTGGTTGGCTGGTGCCCATCTTCGAGCACTTGGCCCATGTCCAACGAGCGAGAATTCTCGAGTGCTCGAGTGGAGCACAAATCGGCGGGCGGTTAGCTCAGTTGGTTAGAGCGCATGCTTGACATGCATGAGGCCAGAGGTTCAAGTCCTCTACCGCCCACCACTTCGGGGCCGCGTAGTCACGCGGCGCCGGCCAATCGTAAATAGACAACGCGATGAGCGGGCCTCGCCCCGCCGGAGCTATCCAAGAGAGCCGCCGCCACGACAAATCGTGGCTGAGAGCGACGGCGATCATCTTCCGACAGGGACACCACCCGTGAGCGACCGGAGAACCGGCCCGGGATCCGCCCGTTAGAGCGGCACGAGCGCGCGGCGCCCGCAGGATCGTCCTGCCGGCCCGCGAAGGCGGGTGGAACCGCGAGAGAAGCCTCTCGTCCTGTCGGACGGGAGGCTTTGTCGTTGACAGCTTCAATTCGCGCCGGCGGCGGCGGGCATAGCACACGAACGGAGACGACAGATGGCAGAAGAGCAGGGGATCAGGCCGGCGGCGGCTGAGGCCGTCGCTCCCGATGAGTATTTCGAGGCCGCCGTGAGAGGCTCCGTGGACGAGCTGCTCGATGCCGGAGCTCAGACGGACCTCGATGCGATGCGACACTCGTCGGCGCACGTCATGGCCGAGGCCGTGACCGCGATCTTCCCGGAGGCCCAACTGGGCATCGGGCCGGCGATCGACGATGGCTTCTACTACGACTTCCTGCTGCCGCGGCCGCTCACCCCCGACGACCTGGGCGCGATCGAGGAACGGATGCGGGCGTCGGTGGCGGCGGACCATCCGTTCGTCCGCGAGGAGGTGTCGTTCGATGAGGGCCGCGCCTTCTTCGCCGACCGGAACCAGCCCTTCAAGGTCGAGATTCTCGACGACCTCGCCGCGCGAGCACGGGAAACAGGCGAGCCGCTTCCGCCGGTCTCCACGTACCGGAACGGCACATTCGTCGACCTGTGCAAGGGTCCCCATGTCGCCAGCACGGGGAAGATCGGTGCCTTCAAGCTGATGACCGTGGCCGGAGCGTACTGGCGCGGTTCCGAAAAGCGCCCGATGCTGCAGCGCATCTACGGCACGGTCTGGCCGACCCAGGCCGAGCTCGACGCCTACCTGGCTCGCCTCGAGGAGGCGAAGAAACGCGACCATCGCCGCCTCGGCGTACAGCTCGACCTGTTCAGCTTCCACGACGTCAGCCCCGGCTCGGCCTTCTGGCATCCCAAGGGCCAGCGCCTCTGGCGAATCCTCGAGACGGCCATTCGCGAGGTCCAGGACCGGCGCGGCTACCAGGAAGTCTCGACACCCATGCTCGTCCACAAGAAGCTCTGGGAACAGTCGGGCCACTGGGCCAATTACAAGGACAACATGTTCATCCTCGAGTCCGAAGGCCAGACCTTCAGTCTCAAGCCGATGAACTGTCCTGAGAGCACGATCATTTACAAGAGCCGGCTGCGTTCGTACCGCGACCTGCCGCTTCGGCTCACCGACTTCGGCCGCCTGCACCGCAATGAGCGTTCCGGGACGCTCTCGGGGCTGACTCGAGTCCGCCACTTCGTACAGGACGACGGCCACATCTACCTGCGGCCCGACCAGCTGCAGGACGAGATCAAGGCGCTCCTTGGCGAGGTCTACGAGGTCTACGCCTGGTTCGGTCTGGAGCCGAAGTTCACCTTCGGGACAAGGCCGGACAAGGCCTTGGGTGACATCGCCCTGTGGGAGAAGGCCGAAACCGAGATCAAGGCCGCGCTCGACTCGACCGGCAAGCCATACCGCGTGAAGCCCAAGGACGGCGCCTTCTACGCGCCAAAGATCGACATCCAGATCGAGGACGCGCTTGGACGCGAATGGCAGACGGCGACGATCCAGGTGGACCTGGTCATGCTGCCCGAGCGATTCGACTGCACCTACATCGACGAGACCGGCCAGGCCGTCCGGCCGATGACCATCCACCGCGCGATCTACGGCTCCCTGGAGCGCTTCATCGGCGTCCTGGTCGAGCACTTCGCCGGGGCGTTCCCGGTCTGGTGTTCGCCGGTTCAGGTTGTGGTGATCCCGATTGCCGATCGGCATGTCGGCGCCGCCGACGAGCTGGCAGGGCTGATTTCCGCTCGAAACCTGCGGGTCGAGGTCGATCGGTCGGACAATCGGATGCAGAACAAGATCCGGCTCGCCCAGGAGCAGAAAGTCCCCTACATGCTCGTGCTGGGCGATCGCGAAGTCGAGGCCCGAACGGTCGCGATCCGCAACCGTGCCGGCGAGCAGGAGAACGGCGTCGGCTGGGAAGCGTTCATCGATCGCCTCGCCGAAGAAACGGCCGCCCGGCGCCCCTAGCGGCTCGGTGGCGCGAGACTAGCTCGAGACCGGTTGCGACTCGTTCAGCACCGGCGAACCGGATCTGCGCATCCTCAAGGCCAGGATCGCCACGAATGTCACGATGGTCGCCAGAATGCTGGCAAGGACCAGGAGCGTCATTGCCCCGGCCCCCGCGCGCTCCATAAACAGCCCGGTCAGTCCCGGCATGACCATTGCGCCGACGCTGTCTCCGAGCAATATCACGGCGCTCACTCCGGCCGTAAGCCGGATCGATTGCACTGCGAGGGTGTACCCGCTCGGCCAGATCGGCGCCATGCTGAGCCCGATTCCAGCGACCGCGAGCCACAGCATCGCCGGGGATGCCGGGAAGGCGATCAGCAATCCCAGGAATAGGGCGGCGCCGCCGAAGGCGAACGCCAGAATCTGGGCCGGTGCGAGGCGGATCGCGGCCGGGATGGACACGAGGCGCCCGATCGTGAAGGCGAACCAGAACAGCGAGGTCAGATATGCCGCGGACGCCGCATCCGCCAGATTCAAGGTCACCGCGTACGTGTAGATCCAGCCGCCGAATGTGATCTCGGAACTCACGTAGAAGAAGAGGAAGAGCATCGCGGCGAGCACGACGGCCACGAGATATCCGCTCGGAGCACGCGAGGCGGTTCCCTCCGCCTGGGCCGACCGCAGGGCTGAGGGCGGCCTCAAGAGCAGGAGCACCGAGGCGCCGACCGTGAAATCGAAGGCCGCGAGAACCACGTAGGCCTGCCAGTACGCGCCCCCGGCGGTCAGTAGCAAGCCGAGCAGGAACGGGCTGAGAAAAGCTCCAAGGCCGAAGAAGAAGTGGAGCGCGTTCAGGAACGGGCCCGCTTTTCCGGCGTGGGTCCAGAGGAGGAGAGTGTTCGCCCCGGTGCCCACGACGCCGCCGGCCACTCCCTTCACGATCAGCAGCGCCATCAGGAGGCCGATCCAGTGAATTTGAGGTACCAGGATCAACAGCGACGCCGAGAGCATCTCGGCCGCTCCCAGAACCACCCGGCCGGGCGCCCAGCCGAAGAGCCATCCGCCCAGTAGCGTGCCGACTACTGCGCCGACTGCCCCGATGAGGAAGGCCAGACCCATCTCACCGACCGTGGAGCCGGTTTGCGCAGCCAGCGCGGGCAGGGTCGGCCCGATGACCGACATGTCCAAACCCAGGCACGTGAATAGGGCGAAGTAGCCCAACGAACGCCGGACTGCCGGGGCCACTCAATCCTCCGGGAAAGCGTAGATTCCGCGTGGCTCGCGTCGGCAGAGGATAGCCCAACCCCGGAAGCGTCAGGCGGGCCGGCCGGGCCCCCGACCCTTCCATGCGGAGGGCCTGGTGCCGCCCGGGGCGACTCCGGAACCGTCCGCCGGACGGTCCGCCACGCCGCCTGTCCGAAGGGGTTTGCCCGTCGCGAAAGGGCTGTGCTATATTCCCGCGGGCGACCGCCCGGTGCAGCCGTGCGCCGGTTCAGGTTGCTTGTCTGCGCTAAGAGGCCCTCTCTCTGGCACGACCATTGGAAAACATACGAAGGGGTTCGCCATCAGCCGAGACCTGCGCATAAACCAGATGATCCGCGTGCCGGACGTTCGGGTCGTCGACGAAGACGGTGGCCAACTGGGCGTCATGAGAACCATGGATGCCTTGAGGCTGGCGCAGGAACGTGGGCTCGACCTGGTGGAAGTTGCACCACTCGCAGTTCCGCCCGTGGTGCGGCTCTTGGACTTCGGGCAGTACAAGTACGAACTGACCAAGCGCGAAAAAGAAGCCAAGCGTCGGCAGCGATCGATTACTTTCAAGGAGGTCCGCCTCAAGCCCAAGATCGGAGTCGGGGACTTCGATACGAAGGTCCGGCGGGCGGTCGAATTCCTCGAGGACGGCGATCGCGTGAAGGTTTCGGTCCAGTTCCGGGGTCGCGAGCTGACCCACCCGCAGATCGGTCGCGATCTGCTCGACAAGTTCGCGAAGCAGGTCGAAGTACACGGGATAGTCGAGAGGCCCCCGCTTCTGGAAGGCAAGTCGATGCACATCAGCCTCGCATCGACGCACAAGCCCAAGACGCACGAACCGCCGGCCGCCGCTCCCGCGCACGGCCACGTACGAACGGAAGGCCAGGCGCCCGTAGCGGACGCCGGCGAAGCGGAAACGAATCAGGTGCAACCGGCGCCGCCGGCAGAACCGAAACCCGAGCCGGAAGCCGGCGCGGCGTCAACTGGAAGGTGAGACTCACGTGCCGAAGATGAAGAGCCACAAGGGTGCCGCGAAGCGAATCGCGGTCTCCGGCGGCGGCAAGGCGATCCGGGTCAAGTCGTGGCGCGGACACCATCTCGAGCTCAAGTCGTCGCGTCGAACCCGTCGCTACGAGGGCAAAGGAACCATCAGTCCCGAGTCCCTCAAGCAGGTCCGCCGACTGCTGCCTTACCTGGGAGTCTGATACTCGATGGCACGAGTCAAGCGGGGCGTAACCGCCCATCACCGTCACAAGCGCCTGCTCAACGATTCCGAAGGCAGGACTGGCAGTAACTCGCGGCTGATCAAGCGATCGCACGAGGCTCTCCTCCACGCGATGGCCTACGCCACGCGCGACCGCAAGCAACGCAAGCGCGATATGCGCCAGCTGTGGATCATCCGCATCAACGCCGCCGCCCGAATCAACGGCATCACCTACGGCAAGCTGATCGCGGGCCTCAAGGCCGCCAATGTCGAGATAGACCGCAAGATGCTGGCCGACCTGGCCATCCGCGACCAGGCCACCTTCAGCAAGATCGTAGCCCTGGCTCAGTAGTCCAACCGCATAACGAATTCGGCGACGACGGAGAAGAGGCGAGGACAGCTCCCGACAGGGAGGGTGGGCCACAGACTGGAAGCCCGCCCGGGGAGGATCTCGCCGGTTCACTCCCGAGCCGCTCGCTGAAACCAGGCGTCCGAGCGCCGCGGAAGTAGGCGGGCCGGTCAGCCCCCGATAGCGGGCCAGGCGCCGATACAGGCGACCTAAGCGCCCTGACCCAAGTTGGCGCTCGGCTGTCGAGATCGAGGCGCCGCGAGGACGAGAGGCGAGCGCACTCAGATGTGCGTGAGCCGACCGCCCGGAGCGGCAACGAAGAGATCGACCGACAAGCGATAACGGAAGCGGGAAAGGGAACCGGAGTGGTACCGCGAGCCCTCGACTCGTCCCCGGACGATCGAGGGTTCTGGATTCCCGGAGCGGACCAGGTCGGCAGCGCCGGCGAGAGGACGAGGACGAGAAACGTGGACTTCGAGACCCTGAGCCGCGACCTGAGAAGCCTGGCCGACAAAGCCCTGGCGGATATATCCGCGGCCGCAGAACCGGGTGCGCTGGAGCAGATGCAAATCCAGTACCTTGGGAAGAAAGGGGAGCTGACGGCCGTGCTGCGCGGCATCGGCACACTGCCCGCCGACGACCGGCCGCGCGTCGGCGCCGTCGCCAACGAAGTAGGGGAGCGGGTCAAGGCAGCCCTCGCCGAACGATCGTCGGTGCTGCGCCTCGAGGTACAGACGCGCCGCCTGGCTTCCGAGAAGGTCGACGTCACGCTTCCGGGCCGGCCCGTGCCGCGCGGGACGCTCCACCCGATTCCCGAGACGATCGCCGCGATAGCCGAAGTCTTCGGCCAGTTCGGGTTCGTCGTCTACGAGGGCCCCGAGGTCGAGGATGACCTGACCAACTTCCAGATGCTCAACATCCCCCGGATCATCCGGCCCGCGACCTGTGGGACACGCTTTACGTGGACATTCCCGGGCACCTGCTGCGGACCCACACGAGTCCCGGCCAGATCCGCGTCATGCAGGCCACCAGGCCGCCGATCCGGGCGCTGCTACCGGGCCGCTGCTTCCGCTATGAGGCGGTTGACGCCAGCCACGGCTTCGAGTTCTTTCAGGTCGAAGGCTTGATGGTCGACGAGGGCACTTCGATGGCCGACCTCAAGGGTTTGCTCGACGAGTTCGCCCACGCGCTCTTCGGACCGCGCAAGACAAGGTTCCGGCCGGGCTATTACCCGTTCACGGAGCCTTCGGTGGCCTTCGACGTCGAATGCGTCGTCTGCGGCGGCGTCGGCTGCCCGGCCTGCTCGAAGACGGGCTGGATGACGATCCTCGGTGCCGGCATGGTCCACCCGGTCGTGCTCCAGTACGGCGGCATCGACCCCGAGAAATACCAGGGCTTCGCGTTCGGCATGGGCGTGGAGCGGATCAGCAACCTGCGCCACGCCGTGCCCGACCTGCGCTACTACCTCGAGAACGACCTGCGCTTCCTGGAGCAGTTCCAATGAGCGTGGCCCTGAGCCCCGTGCGCGAGTTCGTCGAACCGTCCCTTGTCGAACCGTCGCTTATGGAGACGCCCCGATGAGAGTGCCTCTCAGCTGGTTGCGCGAGTACGTCGACGTCCAGCAGACCCCCGAGCAACTCGCCGAGCGGCTGACCCTGCTCGGCATGGAAGTCCAGGGCGTGGAGCAGTGGGGCGCCGACTGGCGAAAGGTCGTCGTCGGCGAGCTGCTGACGGTCGAGAAGCATCCCTACGCCGACCGGCTGCACCTGACGACCGTCAACGTCGGTAGCGGCGAACCGCTCCATATCGTCTGCGGCGCCAACAACATCGCCCCCGGCCAGCGCGTTCCCGTGGCGCTGCCGGGTGCCGTGCTGCCGGGCGAGCGCCGCATCGAGCGGACCGAGAAGATGGGCATCGCGTCCGAAGGCATGCTCTGCTCGGGCGACGAGCTGCACATCACCAGCGACGCCGAAGGCATCCTGATCCTGCCCGCGGACGACGCCGCTCGGCGTCCAGCTCTCCGACCTCTACGGCGACGTCGTCCTGGACGTGGACGTCAAGCCGAACCGCGGCGACGCGCTGTGCCTCATCGGCCTGGCGCGCGAAGTCGCGGCCGCGACCGGCGCCACGCTCCGCTGGCCGCGAGATCGCCGTCGAGGAGACGGGCGCGCCGGTCGGCGATCACCTGCGCGTCGAGATCCGCGAGCCCGAGCTGTGCACCCGCTTCGTCGGCCGCTGGATCAGCGGGGCGAAGATCGGGCCGTCCCCGGACAGCGTCCAGATGCGGCTCCAGGCCGCCGGCATGCGCCCGGTCAGCAACGTCGTGGACGCCTCGAACTACGTCATGCTCGAGCTCGGCAAGCCGACCCACACGTTCGACGGCGGCGCCGTCCACGACGGCACGATCGTGGTTCGCCGCGCTCTCGCCGGGGAGCGGCTCGAGACGCTCGACCACGTCGTCCGCGAGCTCACCCCCGACACGTTGATCATCGCCGACCCGCGCGGACCGATCGGCATCGCCGGGGTCATGGGCGGCGCGGCCAGCGAGATCACCGACGCGACCACCGAGATCGCGATCGAGTCGGCGGTCTTCGATCCGGTCAGCATCCGTCGCACCGGCCACCGTTACGCCCTTCGATCCGAGGCCAGCCTCCGGTTCGAGAAGGGCCAGGAGGCGCGTCTGGCGCGCATCGGCGCCGATCGGGTCGCCCAGTTGACCCTGGCCTGGGCCGGCGGATCCGTGGCACGCGGTCGCATCGACACGGCCCCCGATGAGCCGACGCCGGCACGCCTGGCGTTCCGGCCGAGCCGTGTTGGGAAGCTGATCGGCACCGGCATCCCGGTGGCCGATCAGCGCGAACTGCTCGGCCGCGTGGGCATCGAGACGGAGGCCGCCCCGGCCGGCACCGCCATCGTCGTCGCGGTCGAGCCCCAGCCGCTCGTCGTCGACGCCGGCGCGGAGGAGACGCTGTTCGCCGTCGTCCCGACGTGGCGGCGCGACCTGTTGGTCGAAGCGGACGTCACCGAGGAAGTTGCCCGAATTCGCGGCTACGAGACGACTCCGGCGCATCTGCCGGACACCCTGATGCCGGCCTACCGACCGTCGCCGACGAAAGTACGCGACCTCGTTCGAGAGACACTCGCCGGTGCGGGTCTCTCCGAGGTGATCACTCACGCCCTGGTCGCCCCGGAGGCCGATGCGCGGCTGGCCTGGCCCGATGCCGATGGACTGGACATTCCGCAGCCGGAAGCGGGCGAAACGATCTCGGTCACCAACCCGCTCTCGAGCCAGCATTCGGTTCTGCGACGGCATCTCGTGGGCAGCTTGCTCGACGTACTGGCCCTCAACGAGCGCCAGGGTCGCGGCGACGTCGCCGTCTTCGAGATCGGCAAGGGCTACGGCAGCCTGGACGGCAAGCCGGTCGAATGGACGCGCCTGGCTCTCCTGCTGACCGGGGCGGCAGAGCCGGCCGCCTGGAACCGCGCCGCCCGAATGTACGACCTCGACGACGCCAAGGGCCTAGTCGAACTTCTCTCGACGCGCCTCGGCGTCGAACTCCCCGGCTACGCCCAGGACGAGCGGGGTTACCCGTTCCACCCGGGCCGCGCGCTTGCGTTTGTGACCCAGTCGGGCGACATGCGGATCGGCGGCCGGGTAGCCGAACTGCACCCCAACGTCCTGGAGAAGTGGGAGCTCCGGAGCCCGCGGGTGATCGCGGCCGAACTCGCCATCTCCGCGCTGGACGGGGGTCAGCCGCGCCGGATCCACGTCGAACCGATCCCGCGCTTCCCCGAGGTCGAGCGAGACCTGGCGGTCGTCGTCGCCGACGAACGTGGTCGCGGAGCACGTGGAGCAGACGATTCGAGATCACGCCGGCCCGCTTCTCAGGAGCCTCCGGCTGTTCGACGTCTACCGCGGCGCCCCTCTGGCTGCGACCGAGAAGAGCATGGCCTACAGGCTGGTCTTCGGGCTCGATCGGACGCTCAACGAGGCCGAAGTCGACGAAGCGGTCGCCGCGGTGCGAGCCGGTCTGGAGCGAGCACTCGGAGCGCACCTGCGCGTTTGAGTCTGCGACTCAACGTACCAGGGTTTCCGTTCTGATGAGTACGCTTTGCTCGTTGCTCGCCGGGGAGCGTCGCTGATACCCTAGCCGGGCGAGCGTTCCGTCCGCATGCTGAGGGAGACTGTCTTGGACATCGTCGGACTCATCAAGGGCGCGCCGATATCCGATCTGGTCATCTTCGGCGCCTTCTGTGCGGCCGTCGTCGTGGGCGCGATGCAGGGCACCATCCGGCGCCTGCTGGGCATCGCCTCCATCCTTTTCGCGTTCCTGGCTGCGGCCAATCTGCGTGATCCGGTGGGCAATTTCCTGGGCGACAACTGGCAGCAGTTCCCGACGGGCTACAGCAAGATGCTCGCCTTCGGGCTCGTGTTCGCCGTGCTGTGGATCGTGCTTTCCGTCCTGATCCAGGGCTTCTACAAGCGAACGGACATCTACGCCGCACGACCGATCGTCGACGAGATCCTTGGTGGCGTCCTGGGCGTAATTCAGGGGTTCCTGCTGCTGTGCGTCGTGATCGTGATTCTCGGCTCGTACGTCATGCCGGCCCCTTTCCCCGGCGAGATCGACTTCGTGCGCCAGATCCACGACATCTTCATCAACCAGTCGCACATCGCAACCGCGCTGCGCGATGGGATCATTCCGGTCGCCGTCCACAGCATCGCTTTCTTCCTTCCGGCCGACATCGTGGCGATGTTCCCCTGAGCCGGAAAGCTTCGGCACCGCCGCCCACGAACCCGTCCTCCGGCAACGACCCGGCCGCGGCCGGCTTGCCGCTCCCTCGTGAGGCGCTCGCGTCGGACACACTCGCCGCGGCGCGGGGCCTGATCGGCACTCATCTCGTTCGCGAGGATGAACGCGGCGTTCGCGTCGGTCGCATTGTCGAAGTCGAGGCGTACATAGGCGCCGACGACCTGGCGTCTCATGCCCGTTTCGGACGGACGCGTCGCAATGCCGTCATGTTCGGCCCCCCGGGGCGAGCCTACGTGTACCTTGTCTACGGCATGTACGAGTGTCTGAACGTCGTCACCGAAACCGAAGAGCGCCCGGCCGCCCTGCTGGTCCGCGCCGTCGAACCGCTGGTCGGGATCGAGCTCATGCGCCGCGCCCGCTTGCACTGGATCGAGGCCCGGCTGGCGCGCCGCTCTGCGGATAGCCGCGAAGGCGCGAGGCGGCGCGTGCTGGAGATGCGCGCCTCGGCTCTGGCCTCGGGTCCCGGGCTGGTGTGCGCGGCCTTCTCGATCCTGCGCAGGGACGATGGGCTCGACCTGTGCGATGCGGGGTCGCCGCTCCGCCTCGAAATCCTCGCCCACGGACCCACCGCCCCCGAGAGTGGCGAGTGGCCCCCGGATAGGCATCGGCTATGCCGGCGAGCCGTGGCTGAGCAAGCCCTGGCGCTTCTGGGCCGTCGGCAGCCGCGCCGTCTCAGTGGCCACAAGGCCTGCCGGGGCAGCCGGGGCACTGTCCAGATGACCGGCCCCCAGGAACTCGACCGCCGGTCGCAGGCTCTGCTGGAGTTCCCGCTGGTGCGGGCCCGTCTCGCCGGCGAGACCGGCTTTCCTCCTGGGCGCCGCCTGGCCGAAGCGCTCGAACCCTCTCTCGACCGCGTGATGGTTGCGCGCGGCCTCGAGGAGACGTCGCAGGCGCGTTCGTTCGTGGCCGAGCACCCCGGCGCCGGGATAGGCGGCAGCAAGGATATCCTGCCCTGGGTCGAGCGGGCGGCGCGCGGCGGCCGGCTGGAGCCGCGCCACTTCCTCGACATCGCCGAAACGCTGGAAGCCGCGGCTCGCCTGAGCGAGGCGCTGAGCGGCGACCGGCGGCCCCTGCTGCGCGACCTGGCCCGCGAGATCCATCCCCAGCCGAGCCTCCGAAACACGCTGAACCGCAGCTTCGACCCGACGGGTGAGATGGCCGACACTGCGTCGCCGCGCCTCGGTGGTCTGCGCCGAGCCGTTCGGATCGCCTACGACCGGCTGCGCACCCGGCTCGACCAGCTCGTCCATTCGGGCGAACTCGCGAGTGCGCTCCAGGAGCCGATCGTGACCCTGCGGGGCGGCCGCTACGTCATCCCCGTTCGGGCCGACGCCCGAAGCCGCGTCAAGGGCATCGTCCACGACGCCTCCGGCAGCGGCCAGACGCTCTTCGTCGAGCCGATCGTGGCCATCGAGCTCGGCAACGCCTGGCGCGAGGCTCAGCTGGCCGAGGCGGCGGAGATCGAGCGCATCCTCGACGAGCTGTCCGCGCTCGTGGCCGGTCAGGCAGATCAGCTGCGGGAGACACTCGACGCGCTGGCCCGCTTCGATTTCTGGGCCGCCAAGGCTCGTCTCGCCGAAGAGATGGACGCAATCCCCGCGGAGATCACCGACCGACCCGAGATCGTGATGCTCGGGGCGCGCCATCCGGGCCTGTCCGGCCATGTCGTGCCCATCGACATCCGATTGGGCGGCGAGTACACCGCCCTGCTGATAACCGGCCCGAACACCGGCGGCAAGACCGTGGCCCTGCGGACCCTGGGCCTGCTCGGCCTGATGCACCAGGCCGGCCTCCACGTCCCTGCCGATACCGGCACGAGCCTGCCGGTCCTGCGCAACATCCTGGCCGACATCGGCGACGAGCAATCGGTGGCGCAGTCGCTCTCGACCTTCAGCGGCCACCTGCGATCGATCGTGCGGATCGTCGAGGCGGCCGGCCCGGGCACCCTGGTGCTCCTCGACGAGCTCGGCGCGGGCACGGATCCGACCGAAGGGTCGGCGCTGGCGCAGGCCCTGCTGGACCATTTCATCAAGGCCGGGGCGCTGATCGCCGCGACGACCCACTACGCCGAGCTGAAGCTGTACGCCCATACGACACCGGCCGCCAGGAACGCCTCGGTCGAATTCGACGTCGAGACCCTCCGGCCGACCTTCCGCCTGTCGATCGGGCTGCCAGGTCGGAGCCAGGCCTTCGCGATCGCCGAGCGACTGGGGCTGTCGAGTTCGATCGTGGACGACGCCAGGTCGCGCCTGACCGACGAGCAGCAGGCGTTCGAGGAGACGCTCGCGTCGATCAAGGCCACGGAGAACGAGACTACGGAAGCCCTGGCGCAGGCGCGGCTGGCCGAAGATCGGGCGAGGACGGCGCTGGCCGCGGCAGACGAGGAGCGCCGCAAGGCGCGCCGGGAGCGCGAGGAATCGCTGAAAGCCGCGCGTGACGAGGCCGAGCGGGTCGTGGACGACGTTCGGGCCGAGGTTCGAGGCATCCGGCGCCAGCTCGAACGGGAAACGGTCACTCAGCGCAGTCTGGACGAGGGTCTCGAGCGCGCCAGAGCGCACGTGGACCGGCTGCCGGCGCCCGAACCTGAGCCGCCGCGGACCGCCCCCAGGGTGCCGGTGGCCTGGCACGCGGGCATGCGCGCGCGCAATACCAGCGCAGGCTGGGAGGGCCGGATCGTCGCGCTCGAGAAGGGCGGCAAGCGCGCCACTCTGGAAGCCGGGGCCATGCGCGTGACCGTTGCGACCGCCGACCTCGAGCTCGCGGCGGGCGGGGAAGTGGACCCGGCGCCGTCGTCCGGTCGCTTGCGCGGCGGAGCGCCCGTGTCGGGCTCCTCGTCCGGGACCGCCTCGCATCTGCAGTTCGAGCGCGCTCGCACCGTTGCGTCCTCGCTTGATCTCCGGGGCGCTACCGTCCAGGAGGCGCTCGAAGCGCTCGACAGATATCTCGACGACGCTTCGCTGGCCGGGCTGGACCAGGCAATCGTGATCCACGGCATGGGTACCGGAGCCCTCCGCGATGCGGTCCGAGACCACGCCTCCGCCCATCCGCTCGTCAAGACGTGGCGCGCGGGCGGCCGGGGCGAGGGCGGCGACGGCGCCACCGTCGTCACGTTCTGAGAACCGCCCGGTCCGGCCCCGGGGATGCGAGAATCGCATCGTCGGCACGGGCATCGAGCCGTCCCACCCGGCCAGCAACGCGGAGGAGCCAGTGAGCCTTTCGACCTCTCGGCCCGAGTCCGATGCAGTTCCGCCCCCGAGCGGGGCAGCCGCGGACGCGAGCGAGCGGATCGACCCTCGGCTCGCCGGGATCCGGCTGATCGACGCCTCGAGCTGGGAGCCCGCGGCCTGGGACGAGCTGGCTGTTCGAAGCGCGATGGGCGAGGCATTCCAGTCGCATGCATGGGGCGAACTCAAGCGCGGCCTCGGCTGGACGCCGCTGCGCTACGTGGTGGAAAGCGGCGGCCGCCGGGTTGCGGTCGCGTACGTCCAGGAGCGATCGCTCCTGCGCCGTCTCCCAGGGCCGCTGGGGCGCCTCCGGCTCCATTACGCGCCAAGGGGCCCAATCCTGCTCGAAGCCACGCCTGAGGCCGCCCTGGCGGCTCTGGCCGGTATGGGGCGCCTGGCCCGCGCCCGCAGGGCGGTCACGGTCACGGTCGATCCGGCCTGGGACGAGGGCGGCGAACTGGCGGCAGCATTCGAGCCGGCCGGTTACCGACCGGCGGCGAGGGAAATCCAGGTCTCACGCACGGCCATGGTCGTGCCACTTCTGCACGACGAAGCCGCGCAGAAGGCACTGCTCGGCCACACCACCGGTTACGACATCGGCAAGGCCCGCAAGGCCGGCGTGACCGTGGAGCGGGTTGACATGACCGATCTCCCGGTTCGTGAGCAGGGCTTGCGGGATTTCTTCGACATGTACGAGGCCACCGGACGGCGCGAGGGCTTTCTGGTTCGAGATCGCGACTACGAGCTGGAACAATGGCGTCGGCTCGGTGAAGCCGGACTGGCGAGCCTCTGGCTGGCCGGCGTCGACGGAGCCCGCCAGACCGGCGCGGTCCTGCTGCGGTCGGGAACGCGGCTGGTCTATTACGTGGCCGGATCGCGCGACGATGCCGACCTGCACCGGACGCGGGCCAACCACTTGCTGCAGTGGCAGATCATCCGCTGGGCCGCCGAGGCCGGTTTCACCGCCTACGACATGGGCGGCGTGGACAGTCACACCGCTCCCGGCTTGCCCCAGGATGAATCCCACCCGCTCTGGAACCTGTTCATGTTCAAGCGGCGTTTCGGAGCGAGCGGGAGCGTGATTGCCCGCGCCCACGAATACGCGCCGCACGCCTCACTCGGCGCTTTGTGGCGACTGGCGCGCCGCTTCCGATGAGCGGCCCGCCGTCCGTCCCGCGCCGCCCGTCACCGCGGTCGCGCGGCTGGCATCCGCGCAGCGCCGCCCGACCGCGACCCGGCCGCGATTCGCGGGTGACAGCCGGCTACTCGCCGCGCAGCCGCGTCGGTACGAGCGCCCTGACCGTGCCGGCGGCGGTTGCCGGAGACCTTGTTCTTACCGCGGACGCGGCAACTTCAGAACTCGCCTCAGCCTCCGCGGCCCGCTTGCGTGGTCAGGCCATCGCCATCGCCGGAGTGGTCGTCGTTGCCGGCGTGGTGCTTTCCCGCGTCCTCGGTTTCGTACGCACCGGCGTGCTGAACGCCGAATACGGCGGCACGAGCCCCGAGCTGGCGGCATTCAACTACGCATTTCGAATACCCGACACGCTCTTCCAGCTGGTCGCGGCCGGAGCGGTTGGGTCGGCCCTCGTTCCCGTCGCCTCCGAACTGCTGGCGCGGGGCGAGGACGAACGCGCCCGCCGCCTGGTAGGCACGATCACGAACCTGATGGTCTTCGCCTTGCTGCCGCTCGTTGTCGTGGCCTTCGTGCTGGCGCCACTGCTGGTCAGCACCGTGGTGGCCCCGGGGCCCAACGTCGATCACCACCTCACCACCGATCTAACCCGGCTGCTCCTGCTCTCACCGGTTCTTCTCGGAATCGGCGCGGTCATGACGGCGGGCCTCAATGCGCTGGGAATCTTCACGCCGCCGGCCATGGCCCCCAACGTCTACAACACGGCCATCATCGTGGCCGCCATCGTCCTGACGCCGTTCCTCGGCGTCTATGCGCTGGTGCTGGGAGTCATCGTCGGGGCCGCCGGCCACGTTGCCACTCAGCTGCCCTCCGTCGCGAAGCACAAGCTCTACCGGCCAGTGCTGGATCTCCACGACCCGGCCGTCCGCCAGACCCTCAAATTGATCGCGCCGCGAGCATTCGGCCTTGGCGTCACCCAGATCGTGTTCTTCGTTTGTGCCTCCCTCATCTCGCTGGGCAACGCCTCAGACATCAACATCTGGACGACAGCCTTCGTGACGCTCCAGATCCCCGTCGGGCTCATCGGCGTGCCGCTCGGAATCGTGCTCCTGCCGCCGCTTTCGCAGGCGTTCGCGCGCGGCGCCACCGATCGATTCGGTCGTCTCGTCGACCAATCGCTGAGGCTGCTGCTGTACGTCGTGGTGCCCATCACCGGCTTCATGTTCGTGCTCGCTGGACCGGGCCTTACGTTGCTCTGGCAGCACGGCGACTACACCACGCGGGACGTGGCATTCACGACCTCGGTGTTCGTCGTATTCCTGCTAGGCCTCGTGGCGCACGTCTTGATCGCCCTGCTGGCCCCGATCTTCTACGCGGGCAAGGACACTCGTACGCCCGTGACCGCGGCGCTGCTGGCGGTCGGCGTCGACGTCGTCGCGGCATTGGCGCTCTTCCCATTCTTCCACCTGCAGGGACTGGCACTGGCGATCGGTCTGGGGGCGTGGGCGGAGGTCGCGATGCTGCTCTATCTCATCGAGCGCCGGGTCGGCTTCGACCTGGCGCCCATCGGTCGGGGAGTGGCGGCGTTCGTCCCGGGAGCGGTTCTGGCGTCCGGCGCCGCGCTTGCGGTGGATCGCCTCCTCTCGTCCGCGACGCACAACTCAGCCGCGATACCGGCGCTCCTGGTGGAGCTCGCCATGGCCGGCGCAGCGGGGCTTACGGCGTATGCGGCCTGGAGCCGGTTACTCCGTCTCCCGGAGCTCGACGAAGCGCTGGAGCTTGCCAGAACCCTGACGCGCGGACGAACTCGGACCTAGCGCACGTTTCTCACCGAGCCACGCCGTCGACGGCGCGGACGAAGCTTGCCGACGAGGCCGAACAGGCCCAGAGGCGCGAGCAGGACGGCCCCGCCTTTGGGGGCCTTGGTCGGCTTCGGCGTCGTATCAGGCGTCGGTGCCGGAGACCCTGCGTTCGGAGCGGCGGCTTGACTGTCACTCGGTGAGGCGCTGGGAGTTGGCGGCACCCAGCCGCTTGGTGGGGTGGTGCCGGACTGCGTGCAGCTGGTGGTGGGCGCGAACGGCGCACCCCAGGTCGCTCCGAATGGGGTGAAGAACCCGGCCTCGTAGAAGTAATTGGTCGGTGCGTGGTTGGGACCGCCTCTTGCGCCCAGGCCCTTCTGGGCCGTGGCTATCCAGATATTGTCGTATTTCTGGAAGTTCGGGTTCGAGGCATCCACCTGGCTCAAGTCCAGGAATCCCTTGGTCACCTTGGTGCCCGGGCAGTCGTAAGTCCATAGCGTGTTCGTATCGGCATCCACGTCCACCGGCACCTTGGTGTTGTCGACCTGCGTCGGCTCGGTGCCTTTGATGTAGACCTCGTTCACCGTCCTTGTCGTGTACGGCCCGGGGAGCATGCCGCTGTAGGCGTCGATCGTCTTGGTGACGATGCCGGTCGGCTGCTTGAAGGTGGCGATCGGCGTGCCTGCGGTGACCGTTTGCATGAACGCGTGCCACAGCGGTGCGGCCAACTCAAGAGAGAGCAACTCCTTGCCCGCCGTATGGTCGCTGTTGCCTGCCCAGACGCCCGTCACGATCGCCGGGGCGTTCGGGTCGGCAGGCGGTGCGACGTAGCCCAATGCGAAGAGGTCTTCCACCTGATCGCTCGTGCCCGTCTTGAGCGTTGCCGGTCGGGCATTCTTGCCGTCGAGGATCTGATACTGACCCCACCACGGGTTCTGCTTTGGATCGGTGTTGCTCGAGAGAATGTTGGTCATGACGTAGGCGGCCTGAGGGGTCGTGGGGTGGGTCGCCGGTGCGGGGTTCGTGGAGGACGACCAGACCGAGTTTCCCTTGGAGTCGAGGACCGACAGGATCATCGTGCGCTGCTGGAGGACGCCGCCGTCGGCGATGGCTCCGTACGCGGATGTCAGGTCCGCCGGATGTACCTCGACGGTCCCAACCCCGATCGAAACGCCCGGGTTCGAGTTCGGCGGGAACACGAGCCCGAAGTCCTGGGCCCGCTGCATGAGATGTGCGACGCCGTTGATCGAGGCAGCCTTCACGGCCGGGATATTCAGCGAGAACTGGAGGGCTTCACGGAGCCGCACAGGGCCACGCTCGAAGCCGTCGGCGTCATGGGGTATGTACCCGCCCCCGAAGTCGGTGGCGACGTCCATGAACAGCGTTCCCGCGGTCATCGTTCCGTCCTGGATGCCCACCGTGTAGTTGATCGGCTTGAACGACGAACCCGGCTGTCGTCCCGCGCCGGACGACAGCACGTCGAACTGAGGATCGAAGAGGTTCTGGCCGGGCTTGGAGGGGTCCGGAACCGGCTTCTCGTAGAAGTCCGCGCTGCCGGCGTACGTCAGGACCTGCCCGGTGCGGTAATCGAGCGAGATGAGCGCCGCGTTGTGGATGTTGCCCGAACGAACACCGGTGTCACCTCCGCCCAGCGCGGGGTTGGGCCCGATGATCCGGTAGTAGTCGAAGGCATCGGTCTTGGGTGTGATGCCCAGGTTGGCCAGATAGGCGATGTCAGCCGCTTTCTTGTCCGCCGCGGTCGCGCCGGGCTGATTGCCGCCGAACGTGTAGGCCTTGAGGTACTTCTCCGCGGTCTGCTGCATGCTCACGTCGAGTGTGGTGATGACCTTGAAGCCACCCGTGTCAACGGCCTGGCAATCGTCGACATTGGTTCCGGCGCCGCACAACAGGTCCGCCAGCTGCTGGCGAACCTGCTCGTCGAATTGCGGCGCGATCCTGGGGGTTTGCTGCACGACCGGCAGGATCACGGGCTCGCTCTCGGCGGCGAGGAGAGCGGCATCTGTGTACGTGCCCTTGAGCAAGCCCGCTCGCACGTTGGCGCGCATCTGCTCCAGGACGTAGTTGCGACGCTGGACGATCTCGGTGTCTGCCGGCACGAGGAGCGTTCCGTCTGCCTGCGGCACGGCGTTGGCCACCAGGTCGTAGGCAGATGGCGACTGCAGCAGTGCGGCCAGGATGGCGGCCTGGGCCACGGTCAGCTTGCTCAGATCGGTGACCCCAAAGTAGCTCTGGGCGGCGGCCGCGATGCCGTAGCTCTGGTTGCCGTAGAAGTTCTGGTTGAGGTAGTCGGTGATGATTTCTTGCTTGCCCGGCAGGCCGGGGAACTCCTGAGTCAACCTGACCGACTGGATGATCTCCTTGATCTTGCGATCGACAACGCTGGTGGTCGGCGGCAGAAGCCGCGCCCGGACCAGCTGTTGCGTGATCGTGGAGGCGCCGCGAGCATTCCCCGAGATGGTGTCCGCCACCGCGGCCAGGAACTGCCTTGGATCGAACCCGGCATTCGTCCAGAACGTCTTGTCCTCGGCGCTGGTCGTGGTATCGAGAACCACGTTCGGAATGTCCTTGAACGCCAGGACGCGCCTGTTCTCGGTGCCGAACGTCGCGAGCACGGTCGTACCCGTTCGGTCGTACAGGGTCGTCTTCTGGTTGAAGTTGAGGTTCTCGAGCAGCTGCTTGGGGTCCTGGAGATCCTTGCTGTAGGTCGTATAGACGTCCACGGCGCCCACGAAAGCAACCGCACCCATGACGACGAAGGTCGCAAGGAGGAACATCGGGAGGATGACGGCGATCCGGCGGACTGCGCCCCCCTGGGGGCGATGGGCCCGATTGCCGCTGCGCCGGCGCCGTTCGCGTCGGGCTAAGCTGGTCTGCATGGCGGCTCGCAAGATAGCATAGGTGGAGAAGCGGTCATCACCCCCGGCCCCGCCGGGCCTCGGACGAGCGCGTTGCAAGGCATGTGACGTTAGGAAGGAGCGGGTTCTGGCGATGGCGACAGCCGGCGAGAGCGAAATGCGGTCCTCCGCGACCCAGGGCGGACTGGCCGGGCTGCTGGACGAGCTCCGCTGGCGCGGCATGCTCCACCAGTTCAGCAACGGCCTGGCCGAACGACTTGCCACCGGGGAGACCATCAAGGGCTACAACGGCTTCGATCCCACCGGATCCTCGCTGCATATCGGCCATCTGGTCCCAATCTTCGGCCTCATCCACCTCCAGCGGGCCGGCGGCATCCCGGTGATCGTGGTCGGCGGCGGCACCGCCATGATCGGTGACCCGTCCGGCCGCTCGGCCGAGCGCCTGCTGCTGAGCCGCTCCGTGGTCGAGGAGAACATCGTCGGCATCCAGAGCCAGCTGACCCGGTTCATCGACTTCGAAGGGGCTCACGGCGCCGAACTGGTGGACAACTACGAGTGGCTCAGCTCGTATTCGCTGCTGCGGTTCCTGCGCGACATCGGCAAGCACCTGACCATTCCCTACATGCTGGCCAAAGACTCGGTCCAGGTCAGGCTGGATGCCGGTCTGAGCTTCACCGAATTCAGCTACATGATTTTGCAGGCGGCCGACTTCCTGCATCTCTACCGCAGCGGCGGAGTCGAACTCCAGATGGGCGGAGCCGACCAGTGGGGCAACATCACGGCGGGCCTCGAGTTGATCCGCAAGGAATTCGGGGCGGGGGACGGGCAGGATCTCGCTTACGGGCTGAGCTATCCGCTGCTGACGAACCCGAGTGGCGCCAAGTTCGGCAAGACGGCGGCCGGAACGGCGGTCTGGCTGGATCCCGCGCGAACGAGTCCCTACGCCTTCTACCAGTACTGGCTCGACGCCGATGACCGCGACGTCGGCAAGTACCTGCGGACGTTCACTCTGCTCGACCGCGAGCGGATCGAGGACCTCGAGGCCGCGCAGGCCAGCCACCCGGAGAATCGGCTGGCCCAGCGCGCCCTGGCGTTTGACGTGACCACGCGCGTCCACGGCGAGGACGAGGCTCGGCGCGCCGTACGCGTCAGCGAGGCGGCTTTCGCGCGGGAGCCGCTGCGCGATCCGGCGCTCCTCGACGAGCTGTACGTGTCGCTCGAGCATTTCGATTTCGGACCCGAGGATCTCGAGGGCGGGGCACTCCGGCTGGCCGTCGCCGCCGCGATGTACGCCTCGAACGGCGAGGCGCGCCGAGCCATATCCCAGGGCGGGCTTTCGATCAACGACGTGCGCGTGAAGACGCCCGAGGACGCGGTTCCGGCGCCGATCGACGGCCGTTACCTGATCCTGCGGGCCGGCAAGAAATCCCTGAAGATCGGACGGCGCCGCATATAGCGTCCGGCCGGGCCGCGGCATCGACCGATTTCGCCGCAGCATTCAGGGCCGACTGGACTCGCGCGCGTATACTCGCTATCCCGAACCGCGAGAACTGGGTTCGGCCGTGCGGCGAGGGAACGTTTCGACGGCCGCTATCCGATCACTGCAGCGAGGACCCCCAAAGACGTGCGCAAACGCAAAGTGACCTATCCGGTGGCCAAAACGGCCAACAAGCCCGTCCGAACAGTCGGCCTCGGGAGCGACCCCACATACGTACGCTCGACCGTGGCCACAATCGACCTCAAGGCGCTAGAAGGGCGCGATGGCCTGTCCGTCGGGCAGGCGGTCAGGATCGGCGGCACCGGACTCTACTCAGGCGAAACCGCGATGGTCGAATCGCTCCTCACGGGTGTGATTCCCTCGGCCATGGTCCGAACCGAGGCGGGGCGCTCGCGACGCGTCCGGACGATCGACCTGCAGCCCATTCCCAAGCCCGACTGAGCAGGCGCCGCAGTGCCTTCCGCCAGAACCAGCAAACCCGCCTCCACCGCCGACGACATGATCGAGATCAAAGAGCCGGTCGTGGTGGTCGAACCCGAACGCGAAAGTGGCCCGGGTCCTGCGCCGGACGAAGCCCCGCAGGCAGTCGCCTCAGAGCCGGCGGCCGCTCCAGGGCGGACCCCCGCCGGCGCCCACGCGTACCGGCACCGCGAGATCGGCTTCCGCGGGGGCAAGCTCATCCTCGGTCGCGACGGCTCGATCCGTCACGTGGCAGCCGACGGCTCGTTGATCGGCGCCTGGCAGACGGACGATCCCGAATGGTGGCGCCAGGCGATCCGTTTTGGGATTCGACCGAACACCGGGGGCGGCAACGCGGTTCCGGGCCATCCGCCACAGCGCGCGAAGCGGCCCAACTCCTGACCTACGGCTTGTGACGCTCACGCAGCCGCGCGATGACCGCGGCGGGCACGAGATCGCGCTCGCGGAGCAGCACGAGGATGTGGTAGAGAAGGTCCGCGACTTCGCCGGTGAGCGCATCGCGGGTTGATGCCTTCCGATCCGCTGCCGCGACGGCGTTGTCCTTGGCGGCCATGAGCACTTCGGTCGCCTCCTCCGCGACCTTTCGGGCCGGACCGTCCACGCCCGCCGCCAGGAGCCGGGCCGTGTAGGAGGTGGTCGGATCGGCCGCCGCTCGCGCGTCGATAGTGGCCCACAGCGTCTCGAGCCACTCGAAGCCCTGGGCGGCCGAAACGGCCGCCGAAGTCGCGGGCGCCGCGGCGGCAGCGTTGGCCGCCTCGGCCGAGTCCGGTGCCTGAGCTACATCGAAACAGCTGCGCGTGCCGCGGTGGCATGTGGGGCCGGCCGGGTCCACCGAGATCAGCAGCGCGTCGCCGTCGCAGTCGATCGCCAGGTCGCGCAGGTGCAGCACGTTGCCGCTGGTCTCGCCCTTGCGCCACAGCCGGTCGCGGGACCGAGAGTGGAAATGGACCTCGCCGGTCGCGAAGGTCGCCGCCAGCGCCTCGGCGTCCACGTAGGCGACCATGAGCACCCGGCCGTCGGAGACGTCCTGGACGACCGCCGGCACGAGACCATTCGGGCTCCAGGCCACGTCGTCGACGTGCAGCGAGCTCGAGATCATGAGCGGGCCTCCTCGGTGATTCGGACGGGCAGTCCTGCCGCCGCCATCGCCGCCTTCACGGACGCGATCGAGTGCAAGCGGCGGTGGAAGATGGATGCGGCCAGGACTGCGTCGGCCCCGCCGTCACGAACCGCGGCCACGAAATCGTCGGGGCCGGCTGCGCCGCCCGAGGCGATCACCGGCACTCGGACGCGCGAGGAGATGGCCCGGAGCAACTCCGTGTCGAAGCCGCTGCGCGTTCCATCGCGGTCCATCGACGTGACGAGCAACTCGCCGGCGCCGAGCTCGACGGCCCTGACCGCCCAGGCCACGGCCTCGAGTTGGGTGGCCTGGCGGCCACCGTGCGTGACGACTTCCCAGGCCGGCTCGTCCCCGGCCGCGGCCGGAAGCCGGCGCGCATCGACGGCACAAACGACGGCCTGGCTGCCGAATTTTCGGGCGCATCGCGTGAGAAGGTCGGGGTCGGCTACAGCGGCGGTGTTGAAGCTCACTTTGTCGGCCCCTGCACGCAGGACGTCGCGCATCTCGGTCACGGTCCGAACGCCGCCACCGACCGTGAGCGGCACGAATGCACGGCTCGCCGTCCGGCGGACAACCTCGAGCATGGTTCCGCGTCCTTCGCAGGCGGCCGTGATGTCGAGGAAGACGATCTCGTCGGCGCCTTCGCAGGCATACCGCTCTGCCAGCTCGGCCGGGTCGCCCTCGTCGGTCAGATCGACGAACTTCGTCCCCTTGACGACGCGGCCGTTGGCCACGTCCAGGCAGGGAATCACCCGCCGGGCAAGCATCAGGCTGCGCTCCCGGCCACCAGGCCGAGGAAATTGACCAGGAGCCGATGGCCCGCCGCGGCCGACTTCTCGGGGTGGAACTGAAGGCCGTACAGCGAGCCCGAGGCCACGGCGCTCACGAACGAACGGCCGTGGGTAGTGCGGGCAACGACGATTTCCTGCGCGGCCGGCTCCGGCACGAACGAGTGGACGAAATAGAAGTACGAGCCGTTCGCGATGCCCTCGAAGAGCGGGTGCGGCCGGACCGTCTCGACCGAATTCCAGCCGATATGCGGCAGCGTCGGCGCATCTTCGAGAAGGGCGGTGCGGCCGGACAGCAGGCCGAGAGTCGGTGAGTCGCCGGTATCGCCTTCGTCGCTGGCGTCGAAGAAGAGCTGGAAACCCAGGCAGATGCCCAGACAGGGCTTTCCGGCCCGAACCCAGTCTCGGAGCGGCTCGACCAGACCCTTTTCGGCCAGGTGGGCCATCGCCGGAGCCGCCGCCCCCACGCCCGGTACCACGAGCGCATCGGCGCCGCTCAGCTCCGAAGCCTTCGTCGCGACTGACTGCATCGGCCCCCGCCGTCACCAGCGCCTGGCTGATGCTGACCATGTTCGCCGCCCCGTAATCAAGCACGGCAATTCGCGGCCGCGGGCCGCCACTCATCCGAGCGTTCCCTTGGTCGAGGCGGCGCCGACCCGCCGCGGGATCGACCGTGCAGGCGGCGCGCATCGCCCGACCGAACGCCTTGAAGGCGGCTTCGGCCAGGTGGTGATCGTTGCGGCCCCAGCCGCGCAGGTTCAGCGTGATGCCGCCGGCGCGCGCGATCGACTCGAAGACGTGGTCGATCAGCTGGAGCGGCATCTTGCCGGCCTTCTTGCCGCGGAACGGCAGGCTCACGACCGCATACGGGCGCCCGCCCACGTCGACGACGGCCGTGGCCACGGATTCGTCCATCGGCACCGCCGCGTCGCCGAACCGCGCGATCCCCGAGCGGTCGCCGAGCGCCTGGGCAAAGGCGGCGCCCGAGGACCAGGGCCACGTCCTCGACGGTGTGGTGCTCGTCGACGACCAGATCGCCGCTGGCCTCGACCTCGAGGTCGAAGAGCCCGTGGTGGGCGAAGGCGTCGAGCAGGTGGTCGTAGAAGCCGACGCCGGTGGCGATCTTCGTCTCACCGGTGCCGTCGAGCTTCAAGGTGACCGTGATCTGAGTTTCGCGAGTAGAGCGAGTGACGGTGGCCCAGCGGTCGCCCGAGGCGACGACACTGCCGATCTGGCTCATGCGGTGATCTCCCTGGCGGCGGTGATGAGGCGGTCGTTCTCTTCGACCGAGCGGACGGTGAGGCGAAGGCAGTCGGTCAAGGGATGGTCCGACCCGAATGTGCGGGGCACCAGCCCGACGCGAAGGAGAGCCTCGGCGGTGACGGCGGCCGCGGCGGCATCGGCGAAGCGGATGAGGATGAAGTTGGCCTGCGACGGGTACGGCTCCCAGCCGAGTGCCGCCAGCTCGTCGGCCAGGCGCAATCGCTCCGCGGTCACGCGGGCCACGTTGGCGGCGGCCAGCTCGGGCCGGCACAGCGAGGCCGTGCCGAGCGCGGCCGATACGGTCCCAACCGAGGCGGGGGCGCGGTAGGACAGGATCGGCGCCAGGATCTGCGGCCGCGCGACGGCGAAGCCGACGCGTGCTCCGGCCAGGGCATGGGCCTTGCTCAACGTCCGGATCACCACGAGGCGCGGGTAGAACGAGCGCAAGGGCAGAACCGATCGGCCCACGAACTCGGCATAGGCTTCGTCGACGGCCACTGCGGGCAGCTCGCGACCGTCTGCAGCGGCGTCCTCGGCGAGCAGCGAGAGCAACTCCGCCATCCGCAGCGGCGGCTCCGCGGTTCCGGTCGGATTGTTCGGCTCGCACAGCCACACGAGCTGCGCCGAGCGCGCCGCGGCAGCGATCGCCGGCAGATCCAGCGCAAAGCCCTCGTCGCGGGGGCGGCGCGGGACGGCGACGAAGCTCGCGCCGCGCTGCTCCGTCACGATCTGATACATCGCGTAGGTGGGCGTCGCCGCCACGGCCACGGAACCCTCCCTGAGGAAGGCCCGTGCGGTCAGATCCAGCGCCTCGTCGGCACCGGCCGTGGGCAGGATCTCGTCCGTGGCCACGCCGTAGGCGTCCGCGGCCGCGGCAACGAGGGGGGCATAGTCGCTCGGCGGGTATTCCGAGAGCACCGGGTCGAAGGCACCCGCGAGCACGTCGCTGAGGTCCGGCGGCACGGGCGAGGTGTTGACGTCGAAGCGGACGATCGACGCACGCGGCAGACCGTATTTCATCGCGAGGAAGTCGGTCGTGGGCTCCCAGACGTAGGTGGGCAGCCGGAGCGGCGGGCGGGGCCCGGAGGCCGCGGGCACGGGCGCGGCTGCGGCTGCGGCTTCGGTGGCGGCGACCCGTCCGGCCGGGCCGGTCATTGGGCCGCCTCGAAGCGCACTTCTACGGCTCGCTTGTGCGCGATCAGTCCCTCGGCCTCGGAGATCGACTCGACTGCGTCACGGATCGACGCGAGGCCGTCCCGAGTGATCCGCTGGACCTGCACGAACTTGCCGTAGCTCTCGGCGGACAGCGCCCCCGACGAGCGGGCCAGGCCGCCGGTCGGCAGGACGTGGTTCGCCCCCGACGCGTAGTCGCCGGCGGATTCCGGCGCGTACGGGCCGACGAAGAGCGAACCCGCATTTACCAGCCGCGCGACGGCTTCCTCGACGTCCTCCACGACCACGGAGAGATGCTCCGGCGCGTAGCCGTTAGCGAAATCCAGAGCGGCGCCGCGTGACGGCGCGAGCACGACGAGCGCGCCCGCCGCGAGAGAGCGCTCCAGGATCGCACGCCGCGCCGCCGTCGCCAGCTGCCGGGCGAGTTCCAGCTCGACGGTCGCAGCGAACGCCGCGTCCCAGGTGACCAACAGGGCAGGGGAGTCGGGGCCGTGCTCGGCTTGCGAGAGCAGGTCGGCCGCGACATGAACTGCGTCCGCGGAACAGTCGGCCACGACCATCACCTCGGATGGCCCGGCGGGCAGGTCGATGCCGCACTCCCCGAAGACCTCGAGCTTGGCTGCGGTGACCCAGGCATTGCCGGGACCCACGATCCGGTCCACCGGCTCGATCCCCGCTTCCGGAAGCCCGTAGGCCAGCGCCCCCACCGCCTGGGCGCCGCCGGCGACGATGAACTCGTCCACGCCGACGAGCCCCGCGGCGCCGAGCAGCGTCTCGTTGATTCGCCCCTCGGCGTCCGCGGGTGAAGCCACGACGATCGTCCCGACGCCGGCAACCTTTGCCGGGACGACGCCCATCAGGAGTGAGCTCGGATATGCCGCGGAACCGCCCGGGGCGTACACGCCGACGCGTGCCAGGGGAACCCAGCGCCGCTCGATCTCCACGCCCGGGACGATGGTCGTTGTCCGGGTCTCGGGCAGCTCCGTTTCGGCGAAGCGGCGGATGTTCTCGATCATCTGCTCGAGCCCGGCCCGAATCCGCGGCGGCAGTGCGTCGCGCGCGGCTTCCATGTCGGCACGTGTCGCGAGCAGCGAGCCGTCGGCTCGACCGCCGCCGTGGCGACGGTTCGCCTCGCGGACTGCGGCGTCGCCGCCCGTCTTGACTGCGGCGAGGATGGCGCGCGCCCCTTCGCGAACGCGCGGATCGGGCACGGCGCCGCGGCGGAACAGGGCCCGGACCTCGGCGGCAACCTGCGGGTCGGAAGCGGCCTGCGCCAGCTCGAGTCGGCGCAGGCTGACGGATGCGGCGCTCATGGGACGAGCTTCTCAATCGGCAGGATCAGGATGCCCGACGCACCTGCCGCTTTGAGCTTCGGCAGCAGCGACCAGACCGCGTCGGCCACGACGACCGAGTGGATGGCGACCATGCCTTTGTGAGCCAGCGGAATGATCGACGGCGATTCCAGGCCGGGCAGCAGATCCTCGAGCTCGGCCAGTTTGGCTTCGGGCGCGTTCATCATCAGGTACTTGCGGTCCCGAGCGGCGAGCGTGGCCCCCAGCATCGTCTCGACCTGGGTCAGGACGGCGCCGTCGCGCTCCAGCGCCTCGCCGTTGGCGAGCAGAACGGCTTCGGACTCGAACACTTCCTCGATCGGCCGCAGGCCGTTTACGACCATCGTCGAGCCGGTCGAGACGAGATCTACGATCGCCTCGGCCAGACCCAGCCTGGGGGCGACCTCGGCGGCACCCGAGACCGGGATGACTTCGACAGGGATCGATCGCTCGGCGAAGTAGCGTTTCGTCAGGTTCATGTGCGAGGTCGCGACGCGCAGCCCGGCGAGGTCGGCCGGCACCCGATACGGCGAGTCGTTCGGGACCGCGATCGTCAGGCGGCAGCGTCCGAACCCCAGGGTTCGAACCTGCGGCACGTTCGAGCCGGATTCGGCCACCAGGTCCAGACCGGTTATGCCCAATTCGGCGACGCCGTCGCAGACGAATTCGACTATGTCGTTGGTCCGGACGAACAAGATGTCGAGCTCATAGTTCTGGACGCGCGCCACCAGCGCCCGCTCGCCGGCCTCGAACACCAGCCCAGCGTCGCGCAGCAGGTTCACGGTCGGCTCGACGAGCCTGCCTTTGTTGGGTATGGCCAGGCGCAGTCGGCGCATCATCGAGTCGGTTCTCCTGGGGTGGTCGGGATGGTTCCGGCGGCGCGGAGCCGTTCGAGGGCGCGCAGGTAGCCCCCTTCACCGTGGTGCAGCCACTGGGCGATCCGGGTGATCGTGGCCGTGCTGGCTCCGGTCCGGTGCGAAATCTCGGCGTAGTGCAGGCCCTGATCGAGCAGCCGAACAACGGCCCAGCGCTGGGCCAGGTCGTGCAACTCGCCGAGCGTGCACAGGTCGCGGAAGAAAGCGGAAGCTTCGTCGGCGGTTTCGAGTCGGAGGACGGCCTCGAACAGCCCCGCCGTCGCCTCGTCGCGCCAGGCTTCGATCGCGCTCATAGTTGTCCTCGATCCGTGGCTCAGGCGGCGCCGGGTTCCCGGCGCTCCCCGCCTCTTGTTAGTGTTGTAGCATGATAGCATGATAGAACGCAAGCACGCGCCGCTACCGGCGGGCTTCCAGCTGCTGCCGGCGATCGACCTCATGGGCGGCATGGTCGTGCGCCTGGCCGAAGGCGACTTCGACACCCAGACGGTGTACGGCGACGACCCGGCCGAGTTGGCGCGGTCGTTCGCGGCCGAGGGGGCGCGCTGGATCCACATCGTGGACCTCGACGGCGCCCGCGACGGAACACGCCGCCAGACCGGCGTGGTGGCTCGGATCGTCGCCGCGGCGGGGGAGTCGGTCGCGTGCGAGGTCGCCGGCGGCCTGCGCGACGATACGGCGGTGGCAGCAGTGCTCGACGCCGGTGCGGCACGAGCGGTCGTCGGTACGGCGGCGTTGCGCAATCCCGCGTTCGTGGGGCGGCTGGTGGCACGGTTCGGTGCGGAGCGTATTGCGGTGGCGCTCGACGTGCGGGACGGGCTGGCCGTCGGTCAGGGCTGGGTCCCGGGTGCCGCCGGAGTGCCGGCGGAAGAGGCACTCGCCACGCTGGCGGATCACGGGGCGCGCACCTTCATCGTCACCGCGATCGAGCGCGACGGCCTGCTGACGGGCCCGAACCTGGAGCTTCTGGGCAGGATGGTGCGCCTCGGGCGGGGCGCGATCGTCGCCTCGGCGGGCGTGTCGTCGCTGTCGGACATCGTCGCGGTGCGGGCGATCGGTTGCGCCGGGGCTATCGTCGGCCGCGCCCTCTACGAGGCGCGGCTCGACCTCGGCGAAGCCGTCCGGCTCGTGAGTTTCGGCTGATCGGCAGCCTATGAAGCTCGAGCCGCAGGCTCGCTTCCCGCGACCGAGTCGCTCGCTCCGGTCGCGGCCGTCCTGGCCCGAGCGATGAGCGCTCTCCCGGCCGGGCCGATCGAACCTTCGGCCCGCCAGGCCAGGGCAACCCGGCCGCGCATTCGAGGCTCGGCGACCTCGATCGCATGCAATTCGTCCGTGTTGGCGAGCGCCACGGATTCCGGCAGGATGGCGACGCCGAGGCCGCGCCCGGCGAGGCGGGCAAGCGTGTTCAGATTGGTCGCCTCGAGGGCGATGCGCGGCTGGAACCCCGCTCCGGCGCATGCATCGTCCAGGGCCGAGCGCAGGCCCGTTCCGCGCGGCAAGCTGATCAGGTCGCGATCTCGGAGGGCCTCGAGCGCAACAGTCGTTCGAGCGGCCAGGACATCGTTCCTGGCGACGGCTGCGACCAGAGGCTCGTCCGCGATCAGCTGCAACTCGATGCCCGGTGGCGTCTCTTCCGGCAGACCGACGAACGCGAGGTCGAGCTGTCCGGCTCGGAGCGCCTCAACGAGTTCGTACGTGTTCGCCTCCGCCAGCGTGATCGCGACCCCCGGGTGGTCTCGGTGGAAGTCCGCCAGCAGGTCGACGAGGTCTATCGACGCGCAGGCGACCACCATTCCCACGGCGACCCGCCCGCGCACCAGACCGCTCAGTTCGTCCACGGCGAGCCGAGCGCCAGACGCCGCGCCGAGCGCTTCCCGGGCATAGACCAGCACGGCGGCGCCGGCTTCTGTGAGGCGCACCGTTCGGGCGGAGCGATCGAGCAGTTCCTGACCCAGCTCTCGCTCGAGCTGGCGGATCTGCGCGCTTACACCCGGCTGCGCCACATGAAGCCGGGCTGCGGCCCGGGTGAAATTGGCTTCTTCGGCCACGGCGACGAAGTACTCGAGCTGCCTGAGTTCCATAAGCAGACATGCTAGCACTGATAACAACTATGTCTTTGACTTATGACGTCGGCTCCCGCAGTGTGTCGCCAGACGACCCGAAACACCTGACCTAGTTCGAACGAGGAAAACTTGAGATGACCGACGAACGCGAACGGGCCTCGAAGCCCGAAGATCTGACCCGACTTTTCGTGGAGTTCGGCAACGCCGGAGATGCCGTAGGCCTGGCCGGACTCTACGAGGCCGAAGCCGTGGTCGCATTTCCTCCGGGAAAGCAGACGGTGGGTCGCGACGCGATCCGCGCCCTCTACGAGCAAATGCTCTCCGCCAAGCCGCATTTCCGCCTCGAGACGCCTCTACCGACGATCCATGTCGGTGACATCGCCCTAACCGCTACTCCGGCTCTGGACGAGGCCGGAGCGCGGGCTCAGGTCGTCCGGCGCCAGCCGGATGGGACGTGGCTTCGCGTGCTCGACCGCCCGGACTTCCGCGGGTAGCCGCGAGGGCGTTCTCCGCCGCGATCGGCATCCGCCCATCCCGCGCGGCGCGGGGGTGCACCGGATCGGTTCAAGTGGGTCGCGGGCCAGCGGACGCCCCACATGGAAGCGTTCCGTACGCCGACGAGTCGCCACGGCTCGGCGTCGTACGGCAACGCACTCTGCGGCTCAATCCGATCCGGGCGCGAGATACGGCCGGGCGCTCCGCGCGGACAACCGCAGCAATAACGCGAGCCCCGTGCCGGCCGGTACGGGGCTCGCCTCTCTCCGGGTCGCCTGGGGTCCCCCGGGCGGCTACTCCTTGTGGGCGGCTTCCTGCTCCTTGCGGTGGGCCTCGATGACCTTCTCGGCGATGTGCTGCGGTACGTCTTCGTAGCGGTCCAGCGTGGCCGTGAAAGTGCCGCGCCCACCCGTGATCGAGCGCAGTTCGGTGGCATAGCTGAACAGCTCGGCCTGGGGCACGCTGGCGGTGATGACCTGCATCCCGTCCTTGGTGTCCATGCCCAGGACGCGGCCGCGGCGGCCGTTGAGGTCGCGGTTGACGTCGCCCATGTAGATCTCGGGGATCCTGATCTCGGCCGTCATGATCGGCTCCATCAGGGCCGGCTTGCACTCGAGCACGCCCTGCCTTGAGGGCCATCGAGGCCGCGATCTTGAACGAAAGCTCGTTGGAGTCGACGGCGTGGAACGAGCCGTCGTAGAGGGTCGCCTTGAAGTCGCTGAGCGGATAACCCGCCAGAACGCCCTCGGCCGCGGCCTCGCGGATGCCCTTCTCGACGCCCGGGAAGAAGTTCTTCGGAACCGTGCCGCCGACGACCTTCTCGGCGAACTCGACGCCGCCGCCGTGGTTCGGCTCGATCTCGATCCAGACGTCGCCGAACATGCCGTGGCCGCCGGTCTGCTTCTTGTAGCGGCCGTGGCCTGGGTCTTGCCGCGGATCGTCTCCTTGTAGGCGACCCTGGGGGTCTTGGTCACGATCGCGGCGCCGAACTTGCGCTTGAGGCGCTCGCCGAGGACGGCCACGTGGGCGTCGCCCATGGCCACGAGGACCTGCTCGCCGGTCTCGCTGCGGATCGACGCGGGCCGACGGCTCTTCTTCGAGCATGCGCTGGAGGGCCGTGCCCATCTTGTCGAGGTCCGCCTTCGTCTGCGGCTCGATCGCGACCTGGAGCGTGGGGATCGGGAACTCGAGCGGCGGCAGCGGCGAACGACTGCTCGCGCGACGCGCAGAGCGTGTCGCCGGTCCCGGTGATCGTGAGCTTTGCCACGGCGCCGATCTCGCCGGCGTGCAGCTGGCCCACGGTTTCCTGGTCCTTGCCGTGAAGGAGGAGCAGCTGGCCGATCCGCTCGGGTTCGTTGCGGGTCGCGTTCCAGGCCGGGGCCTGGCCCTGCATCGTCCCGCTGAGGACGCGCAGGTAGGTCAGCCGGCCGACGAACGGGTCCGCGGTCGTCTTGAAGACGCGGGCCACCAGCGGGCCGGTCGACGACTCGACCGCGAGCTTGACTTCCTTGCCCCTGGCAGTCGGTGACCACGATCTCGTCGAGCTCCGCCGGGGAGGGCAGGTAGTGCACGACGGCGTCGATCGAGCGCCCGCACGCCGATGTCCTTGCGCCGCGCTGCCGACCAGGACCGGCGCCACCATGCCGGACCGGACGGCCTTGTGCAGGCACGACTCGAGCTCGGCGTCGGTGATCTCCTCGCCCTCGAGGTACTTGGTCATGACTTCGTCGTCGGCTTCGGAGGCGGCCTCGAGAAGCTGGTCGCGACGCGTCGCGACCTCGACGGCCAGGTTGGCCGGAACCGGGACCTCGACTTCCTTGCCGCCCTGGACTCTGGTAAGCCTTGCGGTGGACCAGGTCCACGTAGCCGCTGAAGGTGTCCGCGGCGCCGATCGCGACGTGGAGCGGGGCGATCTTCTGGCCGAAGGAGGCGCGCAGGGCGTCGAGCGCGGCCGTCGGATTGGCGTTCTCGCGATCGCACTTGTTCAGGAAGAAGAGCGCCGGGTGGCCGCTGGATCGGGCCAAGGCGCAACGGCGTTCTCGAGGCCGGCCTCGACGTGGCCGGAGGCGTCCATCAGCAGGACGGCGGCGTCGGTGGCCGCGAAGCCCTCGACGACCTCGGCCGCGAAGTCGGCGTATCCGGGGGTATCGACCAGCTGGATCCGCGTGCCTTCGTGCTCCAGGCTGGCGACCGCGAGCGTCAGCGACTGCTTGCGCTTCTGCTCCTCGGGCTCGTAGTCCAGGCTGGCCGTGCCGTCGTCGACGCGGCCGAGCCGGGTGATCGCACCGGCATCGAAAAGGAGGCGCTCTGCCAGCGTCGTCTTGCCCGCACCGGCGTGCGCGGCCAGGACGACGCTGCGAAGGTGGGGGAGGTCGGCACTCTTGGTTGTCATCTGCTCAATCGATCCTCTGGTGGGCGTCAGATCGTGGCGAACGAACAGCCGGCGACGAGCCGGCCGCCGCGCGGCCATGATAGCCCGGCGCGTCGTCGTCGGACGAGGCGCCGCGCCGACGGCTCGGCTCGCGAGGCCGGAATCCGCGGCCTCGACGGTCGCGCTGACCGGCTCGGCGGTTCGCTCAGGCGCTATACTCCGCCCGATGTCAGGACATTCGAAGTGGTCTCAGATCAAGCGCCAGAAGGGCGTCAACGACGTCAAGCGCGGTGCCGACTTCACGAAGATGGGCCGCGAGATCAGCGTTGCCGCGCGAGCCGGCGGCGGCGACCAGGACGGCAACTTCCGTCTCCGCCTCGCGATCGAGCGGGCCCGCGCCATCAACATGCCGCTCGACACGATCAAGCGCGCCATCGAGAAGGCGACCGGCGGCGGCGAAGGCGAGCAGTTCGAGGAGATCGTCTACGAGGGCTACGGCCCGGGCGGCGTGGCGATCCTCGTCGAGGCGGCCACCGACAACAAGAACCGCACCGCGGCCGAGGTTCGCTCGATCCTGACCAAGGCCGGCGGCCAGCTGGCGGGCTCGGGCAGCGTGGCCTGGCAGTTCGAGCAGCGCGGCGTGATCACGCTGGCGGCCGGGGGCGACGCCGAGGAGCTCGAGCTGCTCGCCATCGACGCCGGCGCCGACGACGTCGACTCCACGGGCGAGCAGGTCGAGGTCTACACCAGGGCCACCGATCTCGAAGCCGTCCGCCGGGCCCTCGAAGCCGCCGGCGTCAAGATCGAATCGGCCGAACTGTCGATGATCGCCAAGAACACGATCGAACTCGACGAGGTCAAGGCCCGCCAGGCGCTGCGCCTGCGTCGAGATTGCTGGAAGACCACGACGACGTGCAGCGCGTCACCGCCAACTTCGAGATCCCGGAAGCGCTGATGGCCGAGGTCGGCGGGTGATCATCCTCGGGATCGACCCGGGAACCGCGATGCTGGGGTACGGCCTGATCGAACGGGCCGGCCCACGACTCCGCGCCATCGACTACGGCGTCATCACGACACCTTCGGACATGCCGCTGCCGGAGCGGCTGGCCGTCGATCCACCTGGGCCTGACCGATCTCATCGATCTCCACGCACCGGCGCTGATGGGCGTGGAGCGGCTCTTCTTCACCAAGAACGTCCAGACGGCATTTGCCGTCGGGCCAGGCGCGCGGCGTGGTCCTGCTCGCCGCGGCGCAGCACGGAGCTGGACGTCCGCGAGGCGACTCCGAACGAAGTCAAGGTCGCGACCGCCGGCCACGGCGCCGCCGGCAAGGAACAGGTCCAGCGCATGGTCCAGGCGGTGCTCGGGCTGCCGGAGATACCGGAACCGGACGACGCCGCCGACGCGCTGGCGATCGCGATCTGCGTCGCTCAACCGCGAGCGATCGATCAGCCGCATCCCGACGGGCGCGATGGACCGTTCGGCGATCCAGCCGCCCTCCGGGCGCTGACGCCGTTCGAGAAGGCCGTTCGCGACGCCCTCCGCAAGGAGCGCGACGCAGGCCGCGGAGCGCGGCCTGCAGGGCGCCCAAGTCCCGAACGGCGGCCTCCTAGAGCGGAAGGGGATCTCGTGATCGCGTCACTCGAGGGCACAGTCGGCGCGGTCTTCGCCGATTCGATGATTCTCGAAGTTGGCGGCATCGGCTATCGCGTCTTCGCGGCGCCGGCCGTGCTCGCCTCGACGCCCGTGGGCCAGCGGCTGCGAGCTGTTCACCCACCACGTCGTTCGCGAGGATCTCCAGGCCCTGTACGGATTCCGCTCCCCGGAGGAACTCGGCTTCTTCGGCCTGCTGCTCACGGTCACAGGCGTCGGGCCCAAAGTGGCGCTTGGGATCGTCGGGTCTCGCGCGGTCGGCGACCTCCAGATTGCGATTCTGTCCGACGACCTGGCGCTGCTGACCGCGGTGCCCGGCGTCGGCAAGAAGCTCGCCGCTCGCGTCGTGCCTGGAACTCAAGGAGAAGGTCGCGGCCGCCGGCGTTTCGGCCGGTGTCGCGGCCCCGGCGCTGCGGGCGAATCGGAAGTCGTGGCGGCTCTGCTGGCGCTCGGCTATTCCGCGGGCGAAGCGCGTCAGGCGTCGCGCGAGGCCTTGACCGATCTGAGCGTGGGCTCGGGCCTGGAAGATCGAGTCAAGGCGGCCCTGCGGACTCTGCTCCGCGGCTAGGCGACGCCGGGCCCGTGTAGAACACCCGTTCACTCTGATACACTGCGCCCATGAGCGAGCGACGCCATGACTGACATCTCGCGGCTGCTCGGCGCGAGTACCGAGGACGACACTGAAGTCGTAGTCGACCGGACCCTTCGGCCGCGCACCCTGGACGAATACATCGGCCAGCGCGAGCTCAAGGCCAACCTCTCGATCCTGCTCGGCGCCGCGCGGCAGAGGGGAGACGCGGCCGATCACGTCCTGCTTCACGGCCCGCCCGGCCTCGGCAAGACGACCCTGGCCACGATCATCGCCCGCGAGCTGGGCGCCAACATTCGCTACGCCAGCGGCCCGGCGATCGAGCGGGCGGGGGACCTGGCGGCGATCCTGACTTCGCTCGACGAGCGCGACGTCCTGTTCATCGACGAGATCCATCGCCTCAACCGCGCGGTCGAAGAGATCCTCTATCCGGCGATGGAGGACTTCGCTCTCGACGTGATGATCGGCAAGGGGCCGTCGGCACGTAGCCTGCGTCTGAGCCTCAAGCCCTTCACGATCGTCGGCGCCACGACCCGGGCCGGCCGTATCAGCAGCCCTCTCCGCGACCGCTTCGGGGCCACCTACAGGCTCGACTTCTACGACCTGCCCGATCTCACCGCCATCGTCGAGCGCTCGGCGCGGTTACTGGGCGTCGAGCTGCATCAGGACGGTGCGGCCGCGATCGCCCGGCGCGGGAGAGGCACGCCCCGAGTCGTGAACCGGCTCCTCCGCCGCGTGCGCGACTACGCCCAGATCAACGGCGACGGGACGGTGGACGCGGCAACGGCGGACGCGCCCTGGCGGCGCTCGAGATCGACGACGAAGGCCTCGACGGGACCGATCGAAAGCTTCTGGCGGCCATCGTGCAGAAGTTCGGCAGCGGCCCGGTAGGAGTGCAGGCTCTGGCCGCGGTCCTGGCCGAGGAGCCGGAGACTGTCGAAGACGTGTACGAGCCGTTCCTGCTGCGACTCGGCTTCCTGGACCGTACTCCGCAGGGCCGGATCGCGACGGACGGCGCCAGGCAGCACCTCGCGAAACTGGGCTACGAAGTCCCGCAGCCGCGCCGGTCCGATCTGGACCAGCCCGCGCTCTGGGACGGCACGACGCCCGAAGCAGACGCGGCGAGCCGCGGCTGATGGACAGCCGTTCCCGAGACGCCGCGGAGCTCAGGCCCGACTCGCCGGCCCAGCTTCGAAGTGCTCGTGCCGCCGCCCGCCAACGGCTCGTCGCGCGCGCGCCTCGGGCGCCTGACGCTCCCGCACGGGGTGGTCGAGACGCCGCAGTTCATGCCCGTCGGCACCAATGCCACGGTCAAGGCGCTCGATCCGGACGACCTGCGCGAGGTCGGCGCCAGCATGATCCTGGCCAACACGTACCACCTCTACCTTCGCCCCGGCCACGAGCGCATCGCCCGGCTGGGCGGCCTGCACAAGTTCATGGCCTGGGACCGGCCGATCCTGACCGACTCGGGCGGGTTCCAGGTCGTCTCGCATGGGCGAGCTGCGCAAGATCGACGACGACGGCGTCACGTTCCAGAGCCACCTCGACGGCTCGTACCACCGCTTCACGCCCGAACACTCGATCGCCGTCCAGGAGGCGCTCGGCGCGGACGTGGCGGTCGCGTTCGACCAGCCGGTGCCGCCGGCCTCATCGACCCGTGAAGCTGTCGCCGAGGCGATGTCGCGCACGAATCTGCTGGGCGGCGCGCTCGCTCGCGGCCCACTCGCGGCCCGATCAGGCGCTGTTCGGCATCATCCAGGGCGGCCTGGATCCGGAGCTGCGAGCCGAATCCACGCGCTTCATGGCCGGTCTGCCGTTCGACGGACATCTGCATCGGCGGCCTGGCCGGCGACGAGACGCCGGCCGAGCGCTCCGCCGCCGTGGACGTGGCGGTCGATCTGCTCCGGGACGACCCGCGGCCGCGCTACCTGATGGGCCTCGGTTCGCCCGCCGACCTGCTCGAGGCGGTCCTTCGCGGCGTGGACATGTTCGACTCGCGTGTTGCCGGCGCGGGTCGCCCGCAACGGCCAGCTCTGGGTCCCGGGCGGCCGGCTCAACCTTCGCAACGCCCAGTTCGCGGACGACCCGCGGCCGGTCCAGGAGGGTTGCCGCTGCCTGCTCTGCCGGCAGTTCTCACGGGCCTATCTGGCCCATCTTTTCCGTGCCGAGGAGTTGCTCGCCTACCGCCTCGCGACTTGTCACAACCTGACCTTCACCCTAGACTTCATGGCCGGAATCCGCTCCGCGCTGCGCTCAGGAACGCTTTCAGAACGCCTGCCCGAACTTCGGGCTCGAGCTCTGCCGTCAAGGATGCGTGCATCGCCAGTGCAGCCGGAGTGAAGGACCCACTCGTAACCTGTCGCACGCGGAGGCACACCAGATGGCGAGCCGAGACCGCCCTCATCGCGAAGAGAAGAAGAAACCGAAGGACTCGTCGCAGAAGGGCATAAACAAGATCCAGCCGTTGCTGGAGCCTCCGACCAACGTCGAGGTCTGGAAGCCCAAGCGAAAGCCGCGAACCGAGAAAGAAACCGAGAGCTGACCTGCGGACGGACGCCGACCGGCGACCCGTTCCGCTAATCGTCGAGACGATCTAGACAGGAGCGAGGAGCAAGGTGGCAATGACCGACCGAGGGGCTGACACCCGGGCAACTGCCGCGGAGAAGCCCAGCGAGCGGGCCAAGGCCGTGGATTCCGCAATCCTGGCCATCGAGAAGCAGTTCGGGCGCGGCTCGATCATGCGTCTCGGGTCGGCCGATCGGCAGGCCGTGGACGTCATCTCCACGGGCTCCATCGCCCTGGACATGGCCCTCGGCGTGGGCGGGATCCCGCGCGGCCGGATGACGGAGATCTTCGGCCCGGAATCGTCGGGCAAGACGACGCTCTGCCAGCACATCCTGGCCGAAGCCCAGCGGAAGGGCGGCACGGTCGCCTTCATCGACGTCGAGCACGCCCTGGATCCGGGCTACGCCCGGGCCTGCGGCGTCAACGTGGACGAGCTGCTCGTCAGCCAGCCGGACACCGGCGAGGACGCGCTCCAGATCACCGAAACGCTGATCCGCTCCGGCGGCGTGGACTGCGTCGTCGTGGACTCGGTCGCGGCGCTAGTTCCGAAGGCCGAGATCGAAGGCGAGATCGGCGACTCGTTCGTAGGCATCCAGGCTCGGCTAATGAGCCAGGCTCTCCGCAAGCTCGCCGGCGTCGTCAACCGTTCCAACACGGCCCTGGTCTTCACGAACCAGCTGCGCGAGAAGATCGGCGTCATGTTCGGCAACCCCGAGGTCACCCCCGGCGGCCGCGCCCTCAAGTTCTACGCCAGCGTCCGGCTCGACATCCGGCGCGTCGAGACGATCAAGACCGGCACCGACTCGGTCGGCAACCGCGTCAAGGTCAAGGTCGTCAAGAACAAGGTTGCCCCGCCTTTCCGCGTCGCCGAGTTCGACATCATGTTCGGCGAGGGCATCTCTCGCGAGGGCGGCCTGCTCGACGTCGGCGTGGCCATGAGCATCGTTACCAAGACGGGCGCCTGGTTCACGTTCGGCGAGACGCGGCTCGGCCAGGGTCGCGAGGCCGCGAAGGACTTCCTCAAGAACAACCCGGACGTCTCGGCCGAAATCGAGCGCCAGATCCGCGGCAAGATGGCCGACGTCTCGCTGCCCGTGGAAGGGATCGAGGAGGCCGAGTAGCCGCCATGCCCTACGGCAGCGCGCGGCGACCGCGCGACAACGCGCGGGGACCGCGCGAGTCGTTTCGCGAGCGTCGCGAACGGCGCGCCGCGATCGACGACCCGGAGGTCGTGCTAAACGCCGCCGCACGATTCCTGGAGGTGCGGCAGCGTTCCGTGGACGAGGTTCGACGCCACCTCGGACAGGCCGGCTACCGTTCCGAGCTTGTCGAGTCGGCCGTGGCGCGCCTCCTCGAGCTCGGCATGCTCGACGATCGGGCCTTCGGCCAGGCCTGGGTCGAGTCCCGCGACCGCGCCAGGCCGCGGGGCGAAAGCGCCATCCGCCAAGAGCTCGCTCACAAAGGCCTGGACCGCGAGTTGATTGCGGAGCTGCTCGAGGCGCGTCGCCGAGGTGACGGCGCGGCCGAGTGTGGACCCCGCGCCGATGGCACGAGCGAGGACTCAGCCACTCCCGACGAACTCGCAGCGGAGCGTCTGCTCCGGAAGCGCGCCTCGGCTTTGCTGCGAATCGCCGACCCCGCGTGAAAGACGCAACCGCGCCTATGCGCTGCTTGCGCGAAACGGTTTCGACCCCGATGTATGTCGCAAAGTCAGCCAGACCGGCCTGCCGGACGATCGAGCGCCTTTCGACGAGGTCTGATCGCGGCGAGGTGATCGTCCGGGGAGGAGCGCCGCGCTCGTACCTCGCGCCGAGCCGCCGCCGCGCCCGGCGAGATGATCGGGTCACGCAACGACGCTCCCATGTGTCGCCATTGCGTAACCCGAATCCGGCCGGGGCCGTAGACTACGCGCGAAACGAACGACGGCGCCGTATCACGGTATGAACTGCGGCACCGGCTCGAATCACTGACAACGCGGCTTCGAATGTTTGCCCCGGGAGCGGGCACGATCTGTTCGAGCCGCTCCAACATCTTTTGACGTACCTCCGGCCGATCAATCGGCCGGCTGGGAGGAAAGTGCATATGGATACTCGCCCTTGTGGCCACTGCCGTTGTGGCCGCCCTTGTCGTGGGCGCGTTCATCGGCTTCCTCGCTCGGGGGCAGATTGCCAATCAGGCGATCAAGAGCGCCCAGGAAAAGGCGGCGCGGATCGTTGCCGAGGCACGCGCGCAGCAGAAGGAACTGATCCTCGAGGCCAAAGACGAGAAGCTTCGACTCCAGCGCGAGGCGGAGGACGAGGCTCGGGCCAAGCGTGGCGAACTGGCGACTCTCGAGACCCGACTGCTCGCTCGAGACGATCAGCTGGATCAGCGCTCCGACATGCTCGAGCAGCGCGACCGCAAACTGCTGGATCGCGAGCGCGAGTTCGAGCATTTCCGCCAGGAGCTCGCCCGCGCCCAGCAGGAGCACGTCGAAGCCCTCGAGCGCGTGAGCGGAATGAGCGCCATCGAGGCCAAGGCTCAACTCCTCGAAGCGGTCCGCGACGAAGCAGACCGCGAAGGCGTTCGCATCGCCAAAGCCATCGAGAAGGCCGCCCGCGACGAGGCCGAGGATCGCGCCCGCGAGATTGTCATCACTACCATGCAGCGGATCGCCGCCGACCACACCGCCGAGCACACGGTCAGCGCAATTCACCTCCCGAGCGACGAGATGAAGGGCCGCATCATCGGCCGCGAGGGTCGCAACATCCGTGCGCTCGAGCAGGCCACGGGCGTCGACCTGATCATCGACGACACCCCCGAGACGGTCGTCATCAGCGGCTTCGATCCGGTTCGGCGGGAAGTCGCACGCATCGCCCTGACCAAGCTCATGGCCGACGGCCGCATCCATCCCGGACGCATCGAAGAGGTCGTGGCCAAAGCTCGCGCCGAGGTCGACCTCGTCATGCGCCAGGCCGGCGAGCAGGCCATCTACGACGCCGGGATCCCGGCCCTGCCAGCCGAGATCGTGAAGCTGCTGGGGCGGCTCAAGTTCCGAACAAGCTACGGCCAGAACGTGCTGGTCCATTCGGTCGAGACGAGCCGCCTCGCCGCGATCATCGCCGCGGAGCTGGGCGCCGACGTCCAGGCGGCGAAGGTAGGCGGTCTGCTGCACGACCTGGGCAAGGCCGTCGATCACGAGACCGAAGGCCCGCACGCCCAGATCGGGGCCCAGATCGCACAGCGGCACAACCTCTCGCCCAAGGTCGTGAACGCGATCGCGTCACACCACCAGGAAGTCGAGTACGCCTCGATGGAGGCGCCGATCGTCCAGGTCGCCGATGCCATCAGCGCCTCGCGACCGGGAGCCCGCGGCGAGTCCATGGAAACCTACGTCCGCCGTCTCGAAGACCTCCAGGCCATCGCGGAGAGTTTCGAGGGAGTGGAACGGAGCTTCGCCGTCCAGGCCGGCCGCGAGGTCCGCATCCTCGTCCGGCCCGAGCAGATCGACGACGTCAACGCGACCAAGCTGGCGCGCGACATCGTCAAGAAGATCGAGGCCAGTCTGACTTACCCGGGCCAGATCAAAGTGACGGTCATTCGCGAGACGCGCGCCGTCGACTACGCCAAGTAGCCGGCCGGTGCCGCGGCCGTGCCGGATCCTGATGATCGGCGATCTGATCGGCAAGCCCGGTCGCCTCGCGGTCGAGGCCATCGTGCCGGACCTTCGCCTCGAGCTCGACATCGACTTGGTCACCGCCAACGGTGAGAACGTCGCCGGCGGCATGGGTCTGACGGTATCGACTGCCGACGCGATGTTCCGCAGCGGCGTCGACGTGATCACATCTGGCAATCACATCTGGGACAAGCGCGAGATGTATCACCAGCTCGACCACGACGAGCGCATCCTGCGGCCGCTCAACTACGGCTCCGACGGCGTCCCGGGCCGAGGCTGGGGTATCTTCCACGCCGCGGACGGCACACCGGTGGCGGTGCTCAACTTCCAGGGCCGAACCTACATGCAGCCCATCGACAACCCCTTCACGGACTTCGACCGCTTGATCGAACAGGCCTCCGAACCGCTCCCGCCCGTGCGCGTCGTGGACTTCCACTGCGAACTGACGAGCGAGAAGAACGCCTTCGGCATCTACCTCGACGGGCGCGCCAGTGCCGTGGTCGGCACGCATACCCACGTGCCCACCGCCGACGAGCGAGTCATGCCCAAAGGCACGGCCTATGTCTCCGACCTGGGCATGGTCGGACCGCAGCACAGCGTCATCGGCTTCGATCCGGCCACGGTCGTGCCGCGCTTCCTCAACGCCCTTCCCACCCGCTTCGAAGTGGGCTCGGGGCCGGTCGTGTTCAACTCATGCCTGATCGACGTGGACACGGTTACCGGCCGGGCCCTCTCGATCGAGCGGATCCAGCGCGTCGTCGAGGTCTGAATCGTGGCAGACGTTGCCCCGCGCCCCGCTGACGGACGGCCCGAGGATGGCCGCGGCACGGCCTCGGACACGGCCTCGGGCGCAGGCTCGGTGAGATACCGCGGCACCGAATACCGGGCCACGAGTGGTCCTGCGGTCGTGCCCGCCTACCCGTCACGAGCCGATTTCCACACCCACAGCTGCCGCTCCGATGGCGTGCTGGAGCCGGCCGACCTGATCCGCGCGGCGGCGGCCGCGGGCGTCCGGGTGATGGCTCTCGCCGACCACGACACACTGGCGGGCGTGCGCGAGTTGTGCGCTCCCGGCACGCCCGCGCTCCCGCTCGAGCTGCTCGCCGGGGTCGAGATCAACAGCGTTGCCACCGGCATAGAAAGGCTGTGGGAAGGGGAGCTGCACATCCTGGGTCTCGGCGTGGATCCGAGCGACGAAGGGTTCGAGACGGCCCTGGCTCGGCAGCGCGACGGCAGGGCGATCCGATTCGGTCGCATCCTCGATCGTCTGCGGGACCTGGGCCTGCCCGTTGACGCGCAGGCCGAGAAGCTCGTAACCGAGCCGGGCGCCTCGCTCGGCCGGCCGCAGATTGCCCGCCTGCTCGTAGCCGCCGGCCACCGCTCGAGCGTCGACGAGGCCATGCAGACGCTCCTGGCTCGCGGCTGCCCGGCTTACGTCGAACGACAGGGTCTGGGACCGGCCGAGGCGATCGGCGCGATCCGAGCCGCAGGCGGCCTGCCCGTGCTGGCTCATTTCGCCGACGCTGCCGACAGACTCGATCTCATCCGCGACCTGATCGGCGCCGGTCTGGGGGGCCTGGAGGTCCACTACCGCGCGTTCGACGCCGACACGGTGGCGGAGCTGGCCGCGGTCGCGGCGGACCTGCGCCTCGTGCCCACCGGTGGCAGCGACTACCACGGCGACGTCGAGACGTACGCCGATGCCCACCGGTCCTTGTTCGTACCGGACGAGGACGCGGCCGCTCTGTATCGGTCTCTCGGTTTGCCCCTCGAGCTCGGGGCGACGATCCCATGAGCGGCTTCGTGGCGCGCCCGCCGGCAAGCCCGGCCGAACTCGCCAGCACTCGCGCCGCACTGGTGGCCAGGTTCGCGGAGGCGGCCCCACCTGTCGTGGAGCCGGGTCTCGCTGAATTCCGGCCGGAAGCCATGGCCATGCCCAGCTTTTACATGTGGACACTCGGCTGCCAGATGAACGTCAGCGATTCCGAGGAAATGGCCGGGCAGCTCCTCGCCGCCGGTTGCGAGCGAGCCTCGTCGATGGAGACGACCGACCTGATCGTCATCAACACCTGTGCCGTCCGCGAGCACGCCGAGGCGAAGGTGATCGGCCGCCAGGGCCAGCTCGCCGCTCTGAAGCGCGAGAGACCGGGACTTCGAGTGGTGCTTACCGGTTGCGGCGTTCGAGAATCCGAGCGAGATGGACTGGCGCGCCGGTTCAAGGCCGTCGACATGTTCCTGCGGCCCGACGAGGAACCCGAGCTGGCGCGCCGCCTCGGCCTCGTCTCCGCCCAGGCGCCGATCGGCCTGCAGACCGTCGAAACGGCCGCCACAACGACGGTGAGCGGCCGGCCCGTCAGCGCCGCCGACCACCTCGCACCCAACCGCGCCGTCGCGCTGGCCGAAGGCCGGGTAGCCCGCTCCTCGACGATTTCGGCGTGGCTGCCCATCGTCTACGGCTGCGACAAATCCTGCACCTACTGCATCGTGCCGTTCAGCCGTGGACCCGAGCGCAGCCGCCCCTTCGACGACGTGATCGCGGAGGCGCAGGGCATCGCCGAGGCCGGCTTCGTCGAGCTGACGCTGCTCGGCCAGAACGTCAACAGCTACGGCCACGATCTGGCGGCCGAAGGGCGCTTCGGGCACATCCACACCCAACGTTCGGCCGGCCGCAAGCTCGACCTCCAGGCAAAACCCGACCTGGCCGAGCTCTTGCGGTCCATCGACGGGATCCGCGGCGCCGAATCGCGAGCCCCTGATCTCGCGCCTGAGATTCATAACCTCGCATCCGTGGGACCTGTCCGACCGGCTCATCGAGGCTATGGCCGAGTGCCCCAGCGTGTGCGAGCACCTGCACCTGCCGATCCAGTCGGGCGACGATGCGATGCTCCGGCGCATGGGCCGCCAGTACACGGTCGAGCACTACCTCGAGCGATTGGCCCGGATCCGGGAAGCCGTGCCGGGGATCGCCATCTCCACGGACGTGATCGTCGGGTTCTGCGGAGAGACCGAGGCCGAGTTCCAGGCGACCATGCGCGTCCTCGAGGAAGTGCGCTACGACACCGTCTTCGCCGCCGCCTACTCGCCGCGCCCCGGCACGCCGGCGCTGCGCATGGCCGACGACGTGCCCGCGGCCGATAAGCGGCGGCGCCTCAACGAGCTACTGGCGCGCCAGGAGGCGATCGGCCTTGAGCGCAACCGCGAGTGGCTCGGCCGAGAAGTCGAGGTCCTCGTGGAGCAGGTCACACGCAGCCGTGGCGAAACCCTCGACGGCGAGGCGCGCTTGCAGCTGGAAGAGGGGACCGTGGCCCTGGCGGGACGGACCCGCCACAACAAGCTCGTCCATCTGGCGGGCGTTCCGGCGCTCGTGGGGCGTGCCGTGACGGTCCGGATCGACCATGCCGGGCCGTTCGCGCTGCGCGGCCGAGCCCTCGGTGAGAGCGCCTGAGTGGCCTCCGACGAGGCATCGAGCGGGGCCGTCCCGGGCAATCTGCCGCCGCTGATCGTGCTGGCCGGCGCGACCGCGACCGGGAAGACGGCGCTGTCGCTTGCGCTGGCCCGGGCCCTCGGCAGCCGGGGAGTGGCCGCGGAAATCGTCTCGGCCGATTCCAGGCAGGTCTATCGCGGCATGGACATCGGCACTGCCAAGGCTACCGCGGAGGAGCGGGCGGCCGTGCCGCATCACGGCCTCGATCTCGTGGATCCGGACGAGCCTTTCAGCGTCGCCGATTACGCGTGCCACGCCGCGACCGGCCTGGCCGGCATCGCCCAACGCGGCGCCGTCGCGCTGCTGGTCGGCGGAACCGGCTTCTATCTCCGTTCCGTGGCCCGGGGGCTCGCGGTCGACGAGCTGGCCTGGGACCCGCAGGTGCGCGCGTCGGTCGAGGCTCGCCTGGCAGCCGAGGGATTGCCCGCGCTCGTCGGGGAGCTGCGCAGCCTTGCTCCAACGCGCGCCGCGGAAGTCGACCTGCGCAACCCGCGCCGGGTCGTCCGAGCCGTGGAGATCGCCCGTCTTCAGGGCGACCGGCCGCTCCCCAAGCCCCGCGGTTATGGGCGGCAGGTCCTGTGGCTGGGGCTCTCCGTCGAGCCGCCGGTTCTGCGGGAGCGGATCCACACCCGGGCTCGGGCCCAGTTCGCGGCGGGTCTCGTGGACGAGACGCGAGCGCTGGCGGCCCGCTATCCGACGACACTCCCCAGCTTCTCGGGGATCGGCTACGCCGAGGCTCTGGCCGTCATCGAGGGCCGCCTCGAGCTCGACGCCGCCGTGGCCGAAGATGCTCGCCGCAACATGCTCTTCGCCCGCCGCCAGGCGACGTGGTTCCGGCGGGAGCCGGATATCCACTGGCTGGACGCCGGCCACGAGATACCACTCGCGGAGGCGATGGCCGAGGCGGAGAGCTACCTTGCCGGCCTCTCCGCGGCCCCGGCGGGCCCGCACGCCTCATGAGCGGATCGCTGCCCGGCACGATCCGGACGTGGCTGCTGGCGATTCGGCCGGCCACATTGCCGGCATCGGTCGGCGGAGTGATAGTCGGCCTCGGCGCGGCATTCGCCGGCGGCGCGCCGTTCCGGTCCGATACCGCGCTCGGATGCGTGACCATAGCGCTGCTGCTCCAGAGTGCCGCCAACCTGGCCAACGATCTTTCGGACTTCCAGCGCGGCGCCGACGCGCCCGGCCGTCTCGGGCCGACGAGAGTCGCGGCATCGGGGCTCGTCACGGTCCGGCAGCTCGAGATCGCGATCGCGCTGTTGCTGCTGGTCGCGGCCGCCATCGGCGCCTGGCTGGCGACCGTGGGCGGGCCCGCGGTCGTGGCGCTGGGAGCGGCCGCGGTCGTGGCGCTGCTCGCCTATACCGGGGGCCCGTTCCCGTACGGCTACCACGGCCTTGGCGAGCTCTTCGTTTTCGTGTTCTTCGGGCCGGTGGCGGTCGTGGGAACAGCGGCGCTGCAGTCGGGTCGAATCGAGCCGCTCTACATCGTGGCCGCAATCCCGGTAGGCACTCTCGCCACCGCCATCCTCGTGGTGAACAACCTCCGCGACACCTCGACGGATCGCGCGGCGAGAAAGCGGACTCTCGCGGTGATCTTCGGCGAGGGTTTCGCCCGGTCGGAGTACCTCGTCTGCCTGGTCGCGGCCTGGGCCGTCCCCGTGGCTCTCGTGGCCGCGTGGGCGGCCGGGGCCGACAGCGGCGCTGGCCCGGCGGCTTTGCTGCCTCTCATCGCGATTCCGATTGCGATTCCGCTCTGGCAGACGGTTCGCTCCGATCCCGATGCCGGCCGCCTCAACGGGGTTCTCCGCGGCACCGCCCAACTCACGTTCGTTTTCGCGCTGCTGTTCGCCGCCGGGATGGTCGCCGGGCGGGCATGAATCCGGCCGCGGCGACGCTCGCGCGAAGTCGCCGGGCGCCGTCCGACCAGGACCGGCGCGCGCGGCTGTTGCCGCTTACCCACCCTGTCGGCTAGTTTCCGAGATGTATTCAGAGACTAGACTCGCTCGTGCACTTGCACCGTGCTCGTCGGCACGGACGTCACAAAGCCGAGTGTCTCCTGAAGTGGTCTATGGTGCTTCCGCTTCCCCAGATGCCACTGCAAGTCGGAGGAAGCAATGTTCACCAGCCACGCCCCTTCATCAACCGTCCCTCGTCCGTCCCGCCGGCATCTCCGCCTTGTCGGGGCCGGGGCAGCCTTGCTGCTCACCGTAGCCTTGCTCGCCCCGGCCGGACTGCTCGCGGCGGGCGATACCTCGACGGTCTCCTTCCCGGCCGCGGCCGACAGCTGGATCAGCTCCCGCAATCCCACAACCAACTACGGCAAGGCGACGACGCTCCGCACGGACGGCTCGCCCATCTCTTCGGCGTACATGCGGTTCGATCTGAGCTCGCTCACCGGCACGGTGACATCGGCGATCCTCGAGGTACATGCCGGCAGCGAGAGCGGCCGCGGCGTCTCGATACATTCGGTCGCGGACAACACCTGGGACGAGACCACGATCGACTACAACAACGCCCCCGACCCGAGCCCGACCGTGACCGACAGCTCGGACGGTTACGCGACCGGTACGACGCTCAAGTTCGACGTCACCTCGCTCGTGACCGGGCCCGGCCTGGTGAGCTTCGCAATCACAGACAACAACGATACGGCGCGCAGATTCGACAGCCGCGAATTGGACAATCCGGAGTCCCTCGTGGTCACCACGACCGGATCGGGCGGCCCGCCGCCCGCGGAGCCGCCCGCCTCTAAGACGCCGACGTCGGCCCCGTCCCCGGTCACGACGCCGACCGCGACCGACACGCCGGCGGCCACGCCGGTCGCTGCCACTCCGGCGCCTACCGTCGCCACTCCGGCGCCTACTGTCGCCACTCCCGCCCCGCCCGTCGCCGGGGGCAGCCTGCCCAACTTCAGCCACGTTTACGTGATCATGCTGGAGAACAAGGAGTACTCGAGCATCGTGGGCTCGAGCAGCGCGCCGTTCATCAACTCGCTGATCGCCCGGTACGGGCTCGCCACCAACTATTACGCCGTGGGCCACCCGTCCGAGCCCAACTACATCGCTCTGACCTCGGGTGGCACCCAGGGCGTCAGCGACGACGGCGTCCACAACCTCGGCGCCGACAACGTCTTCAGCCAGGTCGCCGCGTCCGGGAGGACCTGGCACGCCTACATGCAGGGCTTTCCGGGCAATTGCTCGACCGTTGCCTCGTCCTCGTCGGTTTCGGACGGCCCGGGCCTGGCCGGCGGCTACGTCCGCAAACACGATCCGGCCATCAGCTACACGAGCATCAGCGGCAACAGCGCCGCCTGCGCCAATATCACGAACCTTGCGAGCTTTGATCCGGCGGCCGCCAACCTGGAGTTCATCACCCCGAACCTGATCAATGACATGCACGACGGAACCGTCGCGGACGGCGACAACTTCCTGAAGGCCTTCCTGCCTGAGATCACCGGCAGCCCGGCCTTCGCCAATTCCGTCGTGTTCGTCACGGTCGACGAGGGCAGCTCGAACGCCAACGGCGGCGGCCATGTAATGACCATCGCCATCACGCCCAACATGACCGCGGGGTTCCAGGCGACCGGTGCGTACAGCCACTACTCGCTGCTCCGAACGATCGAGCAGGCCTGGGGTTTGCCGCTCCTCGGGAACGCATCGTCGGCTTCTTCGCTGAACTTCCCTTACTAGCCCGCACCCGGGGGTGCCAGGAGCCGAGAGCCGATAACAGCGACTCTCGGCTCTTCGGCTATCCTGCCCCGGTATGCCTAAAGACATGATCGACCTGACCGCTCCCGCGGAGCGGGCATTCCTCGTAGCCGTCGACTGCGGCGAAGATCCGGGCTGGACGGCCGAGGAGTCGATTCTCGAGCTCGCGAGCCTGGCCGACACGGCGGGCGCCGACGTCGTGGGCGCGGAGTGGCAGAACCGTCGCCATGTCGACCCCAACTTCTACGTCGGCAAAGGCAAGGTCGACGAACTCGTCGCCGCAAAGTCCGAGACCGGCTATACGATCCTGATCGCCGACGACGAGCTCTCTCCCGCCCAACAGCGCGCACTCGAAGAAGCCGTCAAGACCAAGGTGATCGACCGTTCGCGCCTCATCCTCGACATCTTCGCCATGCACGCTCAGACGCACGAAGGTCGCCTCCAGGTCGAGCTCGCGCAGCTCGAATACCAGCTGCCTCGACTGACGAAGATGTGGACGCACCTCTCGCGCACCGGCGGCGGCATCGGCACCCGGGGACCCGGCGAGTCGCAGCTCGAAACCGACCGCCGGCTCGTTCGCGACCATATCAAGAAGCTCAAGGAGCGGGTCGAGCAGGTGGCCGAGCAGCGTCGGACGGCCGGCCGAGCCCGCGATCGACGGCTCTATCCCACCGTGGCGATCGTCGGCTACACCAACGCCGGCAAGTCGACGCTCCTGAATGCGCTTGTCGGGTCCGAAGTGGCCAGGGCCGAGGACCGCCTATTCGCCACGCTCGATCCCACATCGCGCCAGGTCAAGCTCGGCGAGGGCCAGACGGCGATCGTGACCGACACCGTCGGCTTCATCCACAAGCTGCCCCACCAGCTCGTGGATGCCTTCCGGGCGACACTCGAGGAAGTCACGCGCGCCGACGTGCTGGTGGAAATCGTGGACGCGTCCGATCGGCACTTCGCCGAGCATCAGGGCACGGTCCAGACCGTCCTGGAGGAACTAGGGGCAGGGGACAAGCCGCGCCTCGTCGCCTTCAACAAAGCCGACCTGATCGACGCCTCCGCCCGGGACGGCGACACGCCCGGACCGGCGATTGCCGGCCGCGTCCTGATCTCCGCGGTGACGGGCTTCGGGCTCGAGACCCTCAAGGGCGAGCTCTCGGCGCTCCTGGCCTCTCTCTGGGTGGACGTCGACGTCACGATCCCGTATCGCGCCGGTGAGTTGATCGCGCGTGTCCGGGAGCGCGGCACCGTCGAGCTCGACTATCGCAACTCCGACGTCCGGGTCCACGGGCGAGTGAGCCCGCCGCTGGCCGGCGAGTTGGAGGCCGTGGCGGGCCGCTGGCTGGAGTCTCTCCGGGCCGGCAACGAGGCCTGACGCCGGCAGCGCTCCGCCCTGCGTCGAGCCGCCCGGATATGCCGTTTTAGAACAGCAGTTCGACGCTGAGAAGAGACGCGCCATGCGAGACACCGCGTTTGTTGGCCGGGCGTGGACAACTCCCTAAACAGGTGGCGCTCAGCGTGAAACTGGTGGATAAGTCACTTCCCGTCGGAGGTCCGCCGGTACATTATTCGTCTTGCCCGGAGGGGCCAGCGAGATCGACACCGACTCAGCGGTTTTGACGGAAACGGTCTTTCGATCTTCGCGGAAGAGCTAAGGACTCGCAAGGGCACCTGGTTTGGAAGCGTAGAACAAGGGTCGCGGAAGTCGAAATGTAGAGGAGCCGGTGGCAGTTCCGGCAGTGGCCGGAGCGCAGATCGCCAAGAGTGAGATGTCCTCGGATGTCCCGCCCGCGACGATCAAAGCGGCCAGAACACGCGGATCCGCAGTCCGATCGAACGGTTCCTCTGGGCGTTTTCGTGTGCCCGAAAAGACGCGGTCGGCGAGCAGGGTAGGGGAGAGAGAGGGTATTCTCGCCGGCGACCCCCCGCGCCTTTCAGACCAAGGAAGCCGATGCCCCCCGTCACGCCATCCGCCTCGCAATCGCCTGCAGGTCAGGTCCTCGAGCGCCCGGCACCGCCGCGGATCTGGGTCATCGTGCCCACCTACAACGAGAGCGGCAACGTGGGCCCGCTCAGCGACGCGATCCTCGAGACGATTCCCGAGGCGCACATCCTGTTCGTCGACGACGGCTCCCCCGATGGCACAGGCGAACTGGCCGACGAGCTCGCCCGTCAACGACCGGCCATCGCGGTCTTGCATCGCCAATCCAAACAGGGACTCGGCCGCGCCTACGGGGCCGGTTTCGTCGAAGTGCTGGCCCGGGGCGCCGACGTCGTCGTCCAGATCGACGCCGACTTCAGCCATCCGGTGCGATTCCTGCCGGCCCTGCTCGAGCCCGTCGCATCGGGCCGGGCGGACCTGGCCCTCGGGTCGCGCTACGTCAAAGGCGGCCAGATCCCGCGCTGGCCGTTGGTGCGACGCCTCGTGAGTCGGGGCGGCAGTGTCTTCGCCGGCGTCGTGCTGCTGATGCCCTATCGCGACCTGACCGGTGGCTTCAAGGCGTGGAACGCCCGCGTCCTGGAGGGGCTCGACAGGGAGAAGCTCCACGCCGGCGGGTACGCATTCCAGATCGAGACGACATTCCGTGCCCGCCTCGCCGGAGCGCGAGTGGTCGAGGTCCCAATTACGTTCGAGGAACGTCGGGTGGGCGCTTCGAAGATGAGCATGAACATCTTCCTCGAGGCGTTCGTGCTGGTCCTCGCGCTGCGGGTCTCGACGCTGTTCTCGCGCCGCTCCCGCCGGACCAGGCCGACCGCCACGTCCTAGAGCGATCGGGGAGGGGAGTTGACTACGAGGATTGCGGCGCCCGTGGGTTCTTCGGCGGCCCGGCGGCAGATGGCTCAACTCGTTCGTCGCCGCCCGGCCCAGTTCATCGCCCTGGCCGCTGTCGCGATCGCCGTCCCGCTCATCTGGTGGGTGGCCTCGACGATCGTGCGGGGCGGCAACAACTACAACGACTTCCACGACTTCTACCTGGCCGCGAAGTTGATCGTCCAGGGCCACTCGCCGTACGACAAGCACGCGCTCGCGGCTCTGGCCGACTCGCAGGGACTCCATTTCGTGGTCGGGACCGGCTACTCGTATCCGCTGCCGTTCGCGATCGCGATGATCCCGTTCACGGCTCTCTCGTTCACCGCCGCGGCCCTGGTATTCAACGGCCTCTCCCTGCTGGCCTTCGGTCTGACCGCCGCGACGTGGATCGGGTGGGCTCACGGCTGGAGTCCTGAGACGATGCCCCGACGGGTCGCCCTGGCTGCGGCGGCCGGGCTGTACCCATCTGTCTACGGCACGATCGCCAACGGCCAGGCGGGGCTGATCCTCCTGCCGCTCCTAGGCCTCGGGACCATCGCCGCGCTCGATCCAACACGCGGCTCCCGGCGGCTGCTCGGCGGAGTCGGAATCGGACTCGCGGCCATCGTGAAACTGACGCCGGGGATTTTGGTCGTCCCGCTGGCGCTGGGCCGTCAAGTCAGGGCTGCCGCCGGCATCGGCCTGGGCGCCTTCGGGGCGCTGGCGATCGCCACGCTACTCGCGTCGTGGGCGGGCGAGGGGAGCGGCGGCCTCATGTCGCTGCTCGAGCCTGACTCCTATTTCACGAACCAATCCCTCAACGGCTTCATCAGCAGGATCGTCCTGCCGTCCGAGAGGACGCTGCCGCTCTGGAGTCACGGCTTCGATCCGCGCCTCGCTGCTCTGGTAGTCACGGCCGCGTTCGGTCTGCTCACGTTGTGGTTGCTCTGGCGCGCACGATCGAGCATCGCCGGCAGACATGGGCTGGCGCTCGGACTCGGCTTCGCTCTCGTCGCGGGTTTGATCGGCGCCCCAAAGGGGACTTACTGGAACCAGTGCTTGCTTCTCATCCCGGCGGGCCTGCTTCTCGCCGTCGAGGTCCCCGACCTCAAGATCATGCGGCTCGACCGCTTGGACCTCGCGCTCGCGGGCTTGTGGCTTCTGGGGACCTGGGTCCAAACCACGCTGTGGTTCTTCCCGCCGCCCAAGTTCGGCCCCCTTGCGCCCGCAGTCACGATCCTGACGTCCGCTTCGATCTACGGGCTACTGGCGTTGTGGCTTCTGTTTGCCCGGCGACTTCTGCGATCGGAGAGCCTCAATTCGGCGTCGCCAAATGACGAAACCAGGCGGAGTGGCGCACTAACCCAACCCGCGGATCGGCTGAAGCCGGCATAGAACGCGCGTGCTATTCTCACTTCCGCACGGCTCGGGTAGCCGAGTTCAAATGTGGAAGGCTGTGGACAGCGACGAGTTCGACGGGCGGTTTTGCTCGAAACCCGTGGATAAACCCGTTGGAACGGGCCCGTCGATTCGATAGAGTTGTTCTTGCCCGAAGGGGCCTCGAAAACCGAAACGGATCGCCCGGTTCTCGGATCGGATGAAACGCTCGGTTCCGCGGTTCCTTCGGGCATTTTGTTGCCGTCACAGCGGCCCGTTGATGAATCGACCGTCGGCGGGCCGCACTTCTTGTCTACCGCCAAGCCGCGTCAGGAAGACTGGCCGCCCGCAGGGGCAATACCCACAGATGGGGGCCTGACCGACCGGAGGCTGCCATCGCGATCTGCCGGCCTCCATGGCACTTCCGATAATGAGGGTTATGTCCGTTCTTAGGATAGGCGGTCGGAACGCCAGGTTCTCACGAGATCACTTCGATACGGCGGAGATCGTCGCCGCGCGAGATAAGACGCGGAGTGCTCGGACTGCTTGAACTGGTCAGCCTCGGGCGAGGTTCAGTGTGATTTCGTTCGCTCGTTGGCGGAGGCGGTCGAGCCACGCCGATGGATCTTCTCGCTCGCAGATCGCGTGCAGCAGTAGCTCGACTTCCTCTTCGGACCATCCGGGGTACCGCGAGCGGATGACGAGCTCGACGCCAGCGCGCTTCCCGTGGAGCCCCGAACGGTCGACAAGAGCCCAGGAGCGAGCGATTGCCACGTCCTGGGCTGTCCAGAAGAGCCTCAGGCGCTCAGGCACCGACATGGCCGACAGGGCAGCCTCGACTTCAACGCGACCAGGCTCAGCGAACGGCTTGGAGGAGATCGACGAGCCCGAGATTGCGCGCATGGCGCTCAAGGTACTCCCAATCGAGGTCGCGACGCATTCGGACGATCACACGACAGTCATCGAGCTGCCGTTCACTTCGCCCATCGTCGGAGAATTCGAGCTTGGCGATGACGAGGTCTTCTGGCGCGGACACCCATACGGATCCGAGCGCTGGGTCGTCGATGCTGACGCGTCGCGCGAAAGCCGATTCGCCCCAAGGATCAGGCGCGCGAACGATCATGTCGGCCTTCTGGGCCTCGGCGATCGAGATCACGGCCCCGAGCCACTTGATCCCGTGAGGCGAAAGCGGATTGACGATGTAGTCGGGCTCAAACGCCGGCCGAAGCCGCGACTCGTACTGGTCGGGCGGGATGTGGATGACGATGTCGACATCGTTGGTCTGGCGGAACGTCGCCCAGGCACCGAGTGCCACCGAACCAGTAACGAAGTACTCGATGCCGGCGGCCTCCAGTCGCCTGATGACGTCGCGCTCGAACACTTCTGCCTACCCTCGGACCTGGTAGACCTTCAGGATTTCGTCGCCGTAGTGGTTGATCACCTTGATTGCGATGCAGCCCGAGTCCGGGACGGGGAACGGGCGCGAGACGGTTGAGTTGAGCGAGGACCAGGCCGCCTCGTCGATGTCGGCGCGGAGGGCACGGCGGAGCTTGTCGTAGGGGTCGTCGCCGCCCAGGAAGTAGGCGTGGCGGACGAAGAACTGGCGGTTGTCGTACGCGGTGTCGATGAACCAGCAGGCGATGTCGGCGGTGGACTGGGGGACGACCTCGCCGTTGGTGGGGTTGTAGGTGTCCAAACCGCGGATTTCGACCTGGAGCTGGCCCTCCCCTACCCTGCGGATGTCGACGTCGGGCTGGCCGAAGATCGTGAACAGGTTGCCGGTGCGCGTCTTCTTGAGCAGGTCTTCGCCCATGCTGAGGTCCGGGTTCATTCGGACGGTCAGGACGGTCAGCTTGCCGAAGCGCGTCGCCTTGCCGGTCTCCTCGTCTGCGCGGGCGTCGAACGCGAAGCCGCAGACGACCAGCAGATCGAAGTAGCCGCCGGTTTCGACCGCGGCCTCCTGAACCAGCTCGGGCCCGACGGTGCCGTACTGAGGCCCGATCGCGACCGCGACCCGGCGTTCGATCTCGCCCTCGGTGTAGGTGCCGGTCGCCTGGATGAAGCGGCCCGCGTACGGATCGAGCGTGAGGAAGCGCAGTCGCTCGCCCTTGGTGCGGTTGTCGACGCCCGAGGTTCGAAGGTTCGCCAGGATTGTCTCGACGAACCGCCCGGACTCCTCCACGGGCGCCGGCGGATTGACGAGGTCCTCCGGTCCGTCCGCGACGACGCGGTGTGGCGACAGGCTCTCGACCGTGAACGGGCCGGCGACGCGGACGGTCTTGTTGTCCGAATACGGCCGATCGAACAGGATCTCGGTCTCGGCATGCTTGGCGATCGCGGCGTCGATCTCGGCGCGCGTCATGCCCTCGTGAATGTCGGGGTTCTGGGCGATCGACTTCAGGGTCACGTGCGGCACGCGCTCGTACACGAAGCCCTTGCGAATGTCGCCGGCGGTCGACTCGATCGGCATCTGGCCGGTCAGGTCGGCCTCCTTGCGCTGCCCCTCGGGCGTGTCGGCCATCAGGTAGTAGGGATACTTGGCGGCCATCAGCCTCGTGCGCGCAAGCGCGAGCGCGACGCGGCTGGTGTCGATCGTGATCCAGCGGCGGCCCCATTGCTCGGCGACATAGGCGGTGGTGCCCGATCCGCACGTTGGATCGAGCACGAGATCGCCTGGATCCGTGGTCATGAGCATGCAACGCTCGACCACTTTGGTGTTCGTCTGGACGACGTATACCTTCGGATCAGCGAACCCGGCGATCGTCGTGTCGTCCCACACGTTGTTGACTGGCGATGCAGGGAAGTCATCGATGTAGCGAACGTAGGACAAAGTGTTGCCGGCGGCTCCGATCCGCCGGGCGGCCAACAAGTTCGAGCCATCCCATGCTCAGTTCGTCTTCCAGCGGCTCTGCGTAGGGTTGGCCGAATTGCCGCCCCTCGAACTCCACGGGGAACAGGAGGCGGCGCCCTCACCCTTCTGCCGACCCGCGCTCTCGACTGGTGAGGTTGTCGAGGCTGGAAGACACGACCATCTGATCGGAGACTCGACATCGTCCGTCATCGTGTCATTCGAACCGGCGCTCCCATCGGCCGGAGTTCCAGGTAGCTGTAGGCGCCGGCGCCCTCGCCGCCAAATGCCTTTGTCCGGAATAGCGGCCTGAACTTGACGGCCTGGCAGTCCTTCGCGTACCAGACGATGTAGTCGGTAGTCCCGAGGCAGGAGATCACCTGTTGCGCTGGAAGTCTTGCGGAACGTGATTAGGGAGCAGAAGTTTCCGCTTCCGAACACTTCGTCGAGCACTGAACGGACAAGGTGCATGGTTTTGGTCGCCGATCTGCACAAAGACTGATCCGACTTCGGTCAGCAGCTCCCGAGCAGAGACGAGCCTGTCTCGGAGATATCCAAGGTACGAGTGGATTCCCAGTCCTGCCACGTGTCCCTAAAGGCGCTGACTTGCTCCGGCTGGCGGCTAGCGTCCTCGGCCTTGCCGTCGCTTACCTCGCGCTTGCGGGTGCTGACCTGCCAGTTGCTGCCGAACTTGATCCCGTAGGGCGGGTCCACGTAGATCATCTGGACCTGGCCCTTGAGGCCTTCCTTTTCGGCCAGCGAGGCCATGACCTGGAGCGAGTCGCCCAGGATCATGCGGTTCGACCACTTCATCGGGTGGCGGTAGAAGTCCACGCGCTCCGAGAAGGGCATGCCGTTGAAGTCGCCGCTGAAGAGGTCCAGCTGCTGCTCGCGGCGGCCGGCGCTGGCGGCGCGCAGGTCCTCGATGATCGCCTTGGGGCTGATCTGCTCCTGGATGTGGATCGGGATCGCGGGCACGACGAGGTCCTCGCCGTCCTGCTCGTCCTTGCCCTTCCAGACGAGCTGCGGGTCCAGCGAGGGATCGCGCGGGTAGCGGAGCATCTGCGGGCCGGTCCCGGCCTTTTCGGCAAGCGCGCCAAGCTCGGCGGTGGGGATGTTCATCCGGTGGTCTCCGGAGTGTTTGACGGCCTCCACGGACGTCGGCGCGGCGGGCTTGCCCATTCTCCTGGCCAACGCTTACTTCCCCCTTATCTCTTGCGACCCGTCAGGCTCGGGGACCTGCTCCAAGCCTGCTGATGCTTCGATCCACTCGGCGCTCGCTCTGACCGTTGAAATGAAGGACGGTACTGTCCGGGCCAGCAGCGTCAGGAGACCTTCCGGTGACATGGCGGGCCGCTTTGTGTCCAGCGCCATTCGCACCAGAACTTCGGCGACGGCCGGCGCGTTGAGATACCACTGGTCGATCAGGAAGTCATCGGGCGACTGGACGAGGAGGCCCAAAGCTCCGAGATCGTCAGACGGGAAGTGCCGCTGGTTCGAGGTCACGAGAACGTCAGCACGCCCTGCAAGCGCGGCAGCTACGACGTGACGGTCATGCTCTGGCACAGACTTAGGGACGGCGGCAATCTGCGCCTCGACGATGGCCGTGGTGACGCTTGCATCTTCGAACGCAAAGCGCATCGCAGCCATTCGTTTCTCCACCCGCTCTTCGTCAAGGTCGGGACGCTTCCGGAGAATGCTCGTCTTGGTCTCATCGAGTATCTGGGCCGTCCAGACGGGCCGGTAGAAGCCGGCCTCGGCGAGGAGCAACTCCAGATGACACAGCGCCCAGGGATGCAGCACGGATGCATCGAAGAGCGCGGAGTACATGCCGTCAGTCCTCGTAGATGCCCAGGTCCTGGGCATCCGTTGTCAATTCGGCCAGCACCTTGCGGCGCAAAGCCGACCGCTTGGTTCGATACTCGAGGATGTCCTGAAATCGGACTCGCCTGTGAGTCCCGACTTTCGTGAAGGGGATGTCTCCCCTTTCCAGAAGAGAAATCAAGTGCGGCCGGGACACGTTCAGCAGCTCCGCCGCTTGCTGGGTGGTTAATTCATGGCTTGTTGGGACGATCGAGACGGCCTTGCCCTGCCGCAACGCCCTGGCGGCTTCAACCAGGACTTCGTACAGGGGCTCAGGGATCTCCAGGCTGGTTCCGTCGCTGCCTACCAGGCGTGCTTGCGCGCCAGCGAAGATCTCTTCGATCTCCTTCAGCTTTCGTCGCTCGGCCGCGTCTGCGACTATCGGGTTGCGCTCCATCGTCGTCGTCATTTCGTCACCTCATCGTCGATGGTAGCAGTATTCGCAATAATCGAAACGGGACGAATTGCCCAGTGGGCCCATTAAGGCGATCGGGGGTGTAGCTCATCGAACAGCCACCGTGGCTACGTGGGCCCGGATGTGGGTGGCCGCGTCCCACGGATCGGTTACTTCCAGGAACGACCAGCGGCCCATCCGGCCGTGGTTGTTCACCGCCGGAACCCAAAGGTCCGTGGCGGTGGCGGCCTTGGCGGCTTTCTCGCGGCGGAATTGGCCGGTCACCTCGATGATCAGGTTAAGTGGATCGGGCTGGCCGTCGTCGTAGCGGACGATGAAGTCGGGGAGGTAATTGGCCGCGTCGCCCTGGAACGTGTATGGGATGCGGAAGTTGAGGCCCTGGTTCTTGACGTAGGCCCGAACCTCTGGCATCTCGTCCAGCACGGAGCCCAGCTTGGCCTCCCACTTGGAGTCCATCACGACGCAGTTGACGTGGCTCCGCTGGGTCTCGTAGACGCTCTTTGTGGTAGTGAAGTCGACATAGCGCGTGGAGCCAGTTGAGTCGTATGGGCGCAGGATCGGCATGATGCGCTTCTCGCCGGCAGTCCCGCGCTGGATGGCGCGGCAGATCTTGTCCGCGGCGTCGTGCTCCCATTCGGCGATCAGGAGCATCTGCTTGAAGGCGTGATCCTTCAGGACGACGCACTCTCTGAGCCAGCGCTCGGTGATCGGCAGGAGCTGTGGGAAGAGCCAGGGCTGCGGAGCGTCGTCGTCCGCCCGGAAATACTTGTCGAGAACGCGCTTGGTGATGCGGAAGGCGACTTCCTGGACCCGCCTGGTTTTGAGCTCGTCGAGGTTGGTTTCGATCGGCAGGCCGACGATCGGGTCCAGGACGGTCAGAACCGGAACCTCACGCGTGGACAGCACCATGGTTGAGTCCGTGGTGAATTCGGCCGTCAGGTGCTCTGTCGGAAAGTCGAATCGATAACCGAGCAGGCGCGGGAAGGTGATCTCAAGCTCCTCGCGCTCGAGCAGCGCGTGAACGCGCGTGATCGGCTTGGATACGACCGGACCGGCCTGGCCCGCGGTCGGCAGGAAGCTGAACGGTACGCCGTAGACCTCGGCGTATTCTGGCGCGAAGTGGCCGTCCGGACCCGCTTCGTAGCTGACGCGCCGCAGGCCACGACCCACCACCTGCTCGCAAAGGAGCTGCGTCCCGAAGGCGCGCACACCAAGAATGTGGGTGACGGTGTTGGCGTCCCAACCCTCGGTCAACATCGATACCGACACGACGCAACGGACCTGCTCTCCCAGACGATCCTTCTTGCCGATGGTGTTCATGACCTCGCGCAGAAGGTCCTCGTCCGTGATGTCGTCGACCGAACGGCCTGGGAAACGGCGGATGTACTCGCGCTTGAACTCGTCGATTTCGGCAGCGGCGATCTTCTTGAACGCCGGGTCCATCGCTTCGCCGGACTCGATCTGCGCGGAGTCAATCAGGAGTGTGTTCGGCCGTTCAGTCCAGGCGCCGTTTTCGACATTACTGAAGATCGCTAGGTTGCCGCGGGCTGGTGGCGTTGAGTCGTCCTCGCTGGTCTTCCAGCCGGCGATCCAGTTGAACACGATCTTGCTGATGGCCGTGTTCTGGCAGACGACGATGAAGACAGGTGGCGTGCCGGCTCCCGCGGCCTTCCAGGCCTCGTAGCTCTTGGCATAGTTGCCGTAGAGGCTCTGAAGTGCGGTTTCCAGCGCCTGGTGAAGGACGGGTTCGCCTTCGATCTTCTCGTTAGCCCGACCCTTGCGGGGCGCCCATTCGCGGATGCGCGCCCATAGGTCCCTATAAGTCGGCAAGTCGCCGCTCATGGAGTCGTCGGAGACCGGGACGCGCGGGATCTTCACTATCCCCGACTCGATCGCGTCGATCAACGCGAAGTCCGACACCACCCACGGGAACAGCGTGCCTTCGCGGAACCCCGAGCCACGCAGGAAAAAGGGCGTGGCGGATAGGTCATAGATCGCCCGAATCCCGATCTTGCCGGCAACGGCGCGCAGCCCATTCAGCCAGACGCGAGCAGCCTCCGCGTCGGCCTTCGCATCGGCCCGCTCCTCGGCCAGCAACGCCTCTTCCTCGCTCTGGGGCGCGGACTGGTAGCAGTGGTGGGCCTCGTCGTTGATCACGACGATGTTCTTCTTGGTCCCGAGCGTCCGGCAGACGCGACGGACCATCTGTTCGGGCGTTTCCTTGAAGGCGTCCGGGTCGCCATCAGGGCCGGCGAGAACCTTCTTCGTGAGCGAAGCCGCCTGCAGGGTGTCGTGGCGCAGGAAGGCGTGGAAGTTCGTTATCTCGATGCGGGCAGCTTGGAGGGCCTGGAGCTGGTCGGGGGTGACCAGATCGCGCTCGACGTAGTAATTGCCGGGGAGATTTGGCCTGAGCACCTGGAGTCGGTCTTTGATCGTGATGCCCGGCGTGACGATCAGGAATGTATCCGAGAAGCGCTTGTCCTGCGAGTTGGCCAGTTTGTTCAGCGTCTGCCAGGCGATCAGCATCGCCATGACCACAGTCTTGCCAGAGCCGGTCGCCATCTTGAAGGCGATCCGGTACAGTCCCGGGTTCTTGGCCAGGTTCTCCTCGCGTAAGCGGCCTTCTATCCAGGGCTGCGTGCGTCCGGCGATTTCGGCCAGGAAGATGGCCGTCTCGAGTGCCTCGATCTGGCAGAAGAAGAGTGGCTTCTCGCGGGTCAGATCGTTCCAGTAGTCGAGTAGATCGCGGGTGACCGGCGTTACGCCGCGATATTTGGTGCTGCGCCACGCGGATACGTGCTCGCGAACGCGGTTGATGAAGTCGTTGTCCCGGACTTCTTCCTCGCCGCCGGGAAGCGCCAGTTGCCCGCGGTGGGCTTTAGGCTGAGCGATCGGCATGAAGTAGGTGCTGCGGCGACGGCCCTCGGCGATTTCGTTCGTGATTCCATCCGCGTCGAACCGGAAGTGCCGCTCAGGCTCCCGGAACGGCGAGTTGAGGATCGGATTGTCGATCACGACAGACGGCATGCGGCCCCCTCGGACGTGTCGGTCGGCGCGCTGCCGTGGCTCAAGGTCGCGTTCCCCCGGGAGTGCTGACGGTGCTCCCCTACTCTAGCGGCCTGGCTCAGGCACCGACGCACCGACGCGCGCAAGTCGCCGTGAATTCGCGCGTAAGCGCTCTGACCGCTCCACCGCTGTGCGCCCTGTCGCCTTCTATCGAGAGGTCAACGATCGAAACCCGGTCATCGAGACGGTCCTCCGGCTGAGCCAGCACGACCAGTTCTCGGTCGGCATCTATATCCTCCGTCTCGTCGAGAAGGTCACCTCGCGAGTGTTTGGCGCGTGCCTGGAGAACGTCCCGACAAGGCCACCGCTCGGGTAGGTCCTGCGGCCACCTGGACCTTATGGGCGAATACGCGATCGCCCTTCGAGGTCTAGTCTGGGAGCACACCCACTGAACCCCATGGCACGACGGTCCAAGCGTGGACCCGAGAGCCAATCGTCGCACGACTCTACCGAATAGTCGCGCGGCCGAAGCCATCCTCTTCCAGGACGTGACCGGTGGCGCGGCCAACGACCTCGAGAAGGCATCCGACATCGCCACCAACATGGTCACCAGGTGGGGCATGGGCCACGACCCCGATTGCGCGGATCCGGGCGCGTCGGGGCGGGGTGCGCTGAGCTTGCGCGTCGTAGGCGACGACGCGTCTGTCTCGATAGGTGTTCGCGCGGCCATGGATCGAGCCATCAACGCAACTCTCGATCAGGCGTACACGCAGGCACGCGAGGCGCTCCTCACCGAGATGAAACGACTCACGCGTGTCGCTGCCTACCTCTATGAGCACGAGCGGATCGATGGCGCGCAGTTCGAGGCGCTATATGAGGGCACGCTAGCTCCCTCGGCCGCCATCGAGAAGCAGTGGCGCAGCGCCAAGAGCCAACCTAGAAGTTGGGACGAGATCGATGACCTGATCGCCACTTCCGTCGCCACCACGGACACGTCGCCGGCCCGGCGGATTGCGACCCCGTCGGCGACGCGCGGGCGCAACAGACATCTACACCGAGCGTCGGCTTCTACCGCTCGCCTTGTCTTGCTGAATTGGCTGCAACGCGGCTCGCCGGGCGTCGATCGGGCCGCCAAGTAGGACATGGACGGCTGCCCGTTGGGTTAAACGGTCGGCATCGGCGAGCCACCCAATCCTGGTCAGCCGCCGTGGAACATCCGGGCAGGTCTCGCCGCCTCCGATCGAAGTCAGGTTGCCTGTGCGCGCCACCCGATTGCAGGCCTCCCCGACCAGCGGCTTGACCATTTCGTCGAAGCCGCGTCCGGGTCTGCTGTGGCATGATCGCCCCGTGAAGGAGCCACGTTCGGGACCGGAGCGCAGGGCACATGCGATCGCCGTCTTCGAGGCCAGCCACGGAGACGCCTGGGTGGCGACCGCTTCGTCCGCGGGCGTCGCCCACATGGTCCCGCTGTCCTACGCCTGGGATGGGTCGCGCCTGATCATCGCCATCGAGCCGACGTCGCTGACGGCGCGAAACCTCCAGGAGACCGGACGGGCCAGGCTCGGCTTCGGCCCGACGCGGGACATCGTGCTCGTGGATGTGACGCTCGACGGCGTGCAGGCAGGGCCGAGCGCTGCAGAAGCCGCCGAGGTCTACGCCGGTCAAGCCGACTGGGATCCGCGCCAGGAAACCGATGCCTACGACTACTTCCTGCTGCGCCTGGTTCGCGTCCAGGCCTGGCGGGAGGCGAACGAGCTTGCGGGACGGACGCTGATGCGCGATGGGGCCTGGTTGTACTGAGGTCGGCGAGTAAACCGAGGGAACGAGCGTGAAACGGTCGATAGGGCTGATCTTGCTGGTAGTCGGTCTTTCGGCTTGCTCGGGCTCGGGCTCGGGAAGCACCCATTCCGGTCCTGCGGTTACTCCCAACTACGTCGGCCCGGTCAGTACGGTTTCGATCAACGCCGGCGGCCAGACGATTGGCGACTTCTCGCCGGATCGCTTCTTCACCGGTGGCGCGACGTTCGCCAACGACGCGACAATCGACATGTCACAGATCGGGTCCAACCCGCCGCCGGCGGCGATATTCGGAACCGAGCGCTACGGAACGATGAGCTATACCATCCCCGATCGCGTCGGGCCCCAGAGCGTCACGCTCTATTTCGCCGAGACGTACGTGTCGGGCCCGGGTGACCGGGTCTTCGGCGTCACCGTCAACGGCACGACCGTCCTTTCGGACTTCGACATCTATGCCAGTGCCGGCGGGCCCAACCGCGCCATCGCTCAAACATTCACCACGGCGGCCGACTCGAACGGGAAGGTGGTCATCGGGTTCGTGCCCGGCACCGAGAACCCGAAGATCAACGGCATCGCGGTGATCGGCGGCGGCACGACCGCCACTCCCCCACCCCCGACTCCGTCCCCGACGCCCGCCGCGCCACCGACCAACAGCGCCGACGCCCGGGCCAGCGACGGTTGCGGCCGCGCCCGCACGCTGCAGAACGGCTCGATCACGATCCAGAGCACCGGCTCGCGGTCGTACATCCTGCGCGTTCCGGACAACTACGACGCTGATCATCCCTACCGACTCGTCCTCGCCTACCACTGGGCGGGCGGAACGGCGCAGCAGGTTGCGGAGGGCATCGGAGCCACGGAGAGCCCGTTCTTCGGTCTCTGGGAGCAGGCCAACAACAGCACCATCTTCGTGGCGCCGGTCGGCCTGGGTTCCGGCCAGGGCACGGGCTGGGCCAACTCGGGCGGCGAGGACGTCGCCTTCACCGACGCGATAATCGCCCAGTTGGAGGCGGGCCTCTGCATCGACAAGGGTCGGATATTCGCGACCGGCTTCAGCTACGGCGCCGGCATGTCATACGCGCTCGCCTGCGCAAGGGCCAACGTGTTCCGCGGGGTCGCGCTCTTCTCAGGCGGGGAGTTCAGCGGCTGCGACGGCGGCACGACCCGCATAGCGATCTACCTTTCACACGGCGTGAGCGACAGCGTCGTGGGCATCTCGCAAGGTCGGGCACTTCGGGACCACTTCGTCGCTGTCAACGGCGTGACGCCCCAGGACCCGCCGGAACCGGCCGCCGGGAGCGGGACGCATATCTGCACCACGTACAAGGGCGGCTCGGCCCAATACCCGGTCGAATGGTGCGCCTTCGACGGCGACCACAACCCGAACCCGCACGATGCGGGCCAGAGCACAAGCTGGAACCCGGCGCAGGTCTGGGCCTTCTTCAGCCAGTTCTAGGCGCGCTTGTCGCCGGCGAGCGATCAGTACCAGCCGGCCCCCGGAACCAGGACCTCGCCATCCTGGTAGCCGCTCCGGAAAGCCAGAGCGCCGCACGGCGACCCATAGCGCCTGATCATGTAGTCCACGCCCCACTCAGCCTGCACCAGCGGGTTGTCTTTCCACGCCCGGTACAGTCGAGCGGTCGCGGGGTCGCCGGCCTTGTCCGCTGCCTGGGCTTTGGCCTGGGCCCAATTCGCCAGCTTGCTCGCAGGGTCGGCCTGGGGCAGACCGTAGGCGCCGGAGGAGACATTGGTGGCATGCGGATCCCAGCCCGACTCGTATTGGAATATCAAGCTCGCACACTGAGACTGAGACAGGCCCCAGTGTGGGTCCACCCTGGAGCCAAGCCGGGCGACGAGGTAATTCCTCGCGTCCTGGACGGTCGGCAGGACGGTCGATGCCGTGGGGAGTGAACGCGCCTGAACTGCGGCGGCCACGGGAATGCTCGATATCGGCTTGAGAGCGAGCGCCTTGGCGGGCAAGGTTGGGCTCGGCGTAGGTCCGAGCGTCGGGCTCGGCGTAGGTCCGAGCGTCGGGCTCGGCGTCGGTCCGGGCGTCGGGCTCGAAGTTGCCGGCAGAAGCTCGGCGGTGAGTGCCAGGGCCGAGGTCGGCTCGGGCGTCGGGTTCGAGGTCGCGGGCGGCTGAATCGGGTCGGCGACAAAGACGAGGACCGGTACGTTCGGAGTCGGCGGAGCACCGGCCGAAGCGGGCGAAGGGACGACGGAGGCGCTACCAGCGACGACGATCGCCACGATGGCGGCGTATGCGCCGAAGCTCGGGAGGCTGCGCAGTCGGCCGCCCATGAGCGCCGAGGTCCGAGCCAGGCTGCGTGCGCCCCGGCAGTTCGTGCCGAATGCGGCCAGCTCGTCGTAGCCAAGCGGGAATTCGATGCCCCATTGATCGAGCTCGCGGCCATGCTTCGACGGCAGGGTCGGGAGCGAAAGGCGCCACGCGGAGACGGCCCGGGCAAGGCTCGATTGGGCCGGCCGCGATAGCTCGGCGAGATCCTCGGGCGGCAGCGGAAACTGGATGCCCCATTGGTCGAGGGTATGGAGTGACGACCGCCGGGTCGCAGTCAGGCGCATACAGGGACTGTCGGGCAAACGCGGCCGCATTCAAACGGTACGACCGGAGCTTCCTCGGCCGCCGGATGTACTGCCGCGCGCGAATGTCTCCGGACGCTCGGCCGGCGGAGCCGCACGAATGGCCCATGTCGCCGGCCGCCCGGCTGCCCGGCCTGGGCTCCGCGGGCCGACGCCGGCGGACGTCGAGGCGCTCTCTCGAACGCCTATCCGGCCGCCAGGCGGGCCGACTCGGGATCCTGCGTCGGGAGTGGGACCTCGAGGGTTTCGCGAAGCTGCCGGTAGCGGCGCTTGTATTCGGCTCGGGCCCGAAAGTCGTCCGGCACCGGGTCCATCGTCTGAAGAAGCGAGATGAAGCACTCGGCGTCGACGTGGCTGATGAGGTTCATCATCCGCTGCTGGTCGGTGGCCGGGGCGCTGCGCTGCGGGTGACCCGGCGTAGCGGTCAACGTCGGCGCCGCCGCTGCAATCAGCCGGGCATACGCCGCAAGTCCGGCTGCGCGGCTCACGATCGGGCGCGCCGGCGAAGCGCGCAGGGGCGATCCGATGGCTGTCAGGCGGTCCATGTTCGAGCCTTCGGCCGGCCCACCCAAATCATTAGGGTCCGCCCCTACGGCGTGTCCCCTACCCCGCCGATACGAGGCAGCCGAAGGCCGGGCTTCCTAGAATTCGCTCATGCTTACCCTTCGTCCCGCCGTTCCTGCCGACGCCGCCCTCATCGTGAGTTACATCCGCGAGCTGGCGGAATTCGAACGCGAGCCCGAGAAGGCGGTCGTCACCGAAGCGGATATTCACCGCTACGCCTTCTCGCATCAGCCACTCGTCCACGTGACCATGGCCGAGTGGGGCGGTAGGCCTGCAGGTTTCGCCCTCTGGTTCCTTAACTTCAGTACCTGGGAGGGCAAACCGGGCATCTATCTCGAGGACCTGTTCGTGCGGCCGGCGTTTCGCGGGCACGGCATCGGCAAGGCCCTGCTCAAGGAGCTGGCCGCCCTGGCTGTACGCGAAGGCTGGACTCGCTTCGTCTGGCAGGTGCTCGACTGGAACACGCCCGCCATCGAGTTCTACGAGGCGCACGGCGCCCGGATCATGCGTTCGTGGCTGACCTGCCGGGTCGAAGGCGAGGCGATCGAACAGCTGGCGCGCACGGCCGACTGACGGCGCACGGCCGATTGACGGCCCGCCGCCTACTTTCGCCGCAACCGTCACCGGATGACGGCGATCACGACGGTGACGATGAGCCCGATCACAACGACGATGCCGGCCAGGCGTGCGGGTTGATCCGCGATCGAAGCCAGGTGCAACGGATGCATTCCGGACATTATCGTCCCCAGGCCCGAGCGGCCGGTCGAGCTAACCCCTGCCCGATCCCTCCGCCTCGCCGACCGCCGGCGAATCGAGTGCGGAACGAACCGCGTCGAGCAGGCCGGCCACGCTGAACGGTTTCGGCAGGAGAGCCGCTCCGTCGGGAAGAGCCATGCCGCCGCGTTCGCCCGGAAGGTGGCCCGAGATGAAGAGCGTGTGGGGATGCCGGTCTCGAGCCGCCAGTTCCGCGGCGAACGCGATCCCCGAAAGACCGGGCATGGTCACGTCGGACAGGAGCAGATCGATCGCACCCTCGTTGGCCGCCCACATCTGGCGCGCTTCGACGCCGTTCGCGGCGCTCAGGACGAGGTACCCGGCGTCCTCCAGGACCCTTTGGGCGAGCCTGCGGATCGGTTGCTCGTCTTCGACGAGAAGGATCGTCTCCGTGCCTCGGACGGGCGTCTCCGGCCGCACGACGGCGGCTTCGGCCGCCGCCTCGCAGTTCGGGAACATGAGCGTGAACCTGGCACCGCGGCCGGGCTCGGATTCGACCACCACATCGCCCGAGGCGTTGCGAACGATCCCGTACACGATCGAGAGTCCCAACCCGGTGCCCTGACCGGCGTTCTTGGTTGTGAAGAAAGGCTCGAAGACTCGATCCTTGATCTCTGCCCTGATGCCGACACCCGTGTCCCGAACCTCCACGAAGGTCATCGATTGAGGGCTCGAGGGTCCGGGGACGCCGCCTGCCAAAGGGTCAGCTCGTAGCGCGGTCATTCGAGTGGCCGTCCCCGCCGGGACTAGCCGTCCCGTCTCGATGGTCAGCGTCCCGCCGTCCGGCATGGCGTCCCGGCCATTCACGCACAGGTTGACGATCGCCTGTTCGAGCTGAGCAGGGTCGATCATCACGCTGCCCGCCTCGGGCCCAAGAACCGCGGACAACTGGATCGTCGGCCCGAGGAGGCGTCTGATCATCGGGATGGCCTCGCCGACGCACTCGTTGACGTCCACTATCCGCGCGTTTGCGCGGGTGGGCTGGCTGAACGTGAGCAACTGCCGCGTCAGCTGCGCGGCTCTGTCGGCGGCGCGGACTATCTCCTCAAGGTCGGCCGTGACTTCGGCGCTCCCGGGTTCGGCCAAGCGAGCGAGCTCCGAGTAGCCCCGGATGGCCTGCAGGAGATTGTTGAAGTCGTGGGCGATGGCTCCGGAAAGCTGCCCCAGGGTCTCCATCTTCTGTGCCTGGCGCAGCTCGCCGACCCGGATCTGGAGCTCTTCGACGAGCAAGGCGACCTTGAGCGCGCCGCTTATCCGGACCCGCAGAGCGCCGAAGGCGTCGAAGGTGAAGGCGTCCTCCGGTCTCATCTCCAGGACTGCATAACCGAGCGGATCGTCGTTGAAGAAGAGTGGCTCGACGACGAGGGCGCGAGTTCGACCCGGCGGCAGGAGACCGTCCGGAAGCGATGTCGGCTCGATCCTGGCATGGCGGAGGCGCTCCAGGTCCGCCGGGTCGCGCGCCGGATCGTGGACGAAGATGACCTTCGCGCCGGCCGGCGAAACCCCTTCGCTCAGGACGATGCAGGCGCTGGGAACGCCGAGCTGCGGCAGGCTCTCGCGCAGCTTGGAATCGAGCGACTCCAGGTTGAAGGCGGCGCTGAGAATCTCGGTCGCCTCCGAGAGGGAGCGCCGTCTCCGCTCGACGATCAGCCGATGCACGACCTCGTCCTCCTCGGCCGACTCGTCCTCCGGCCTGGCCGTGGAGGTTCGGGACGCCAACGGATCGCAGCCGCAGCTTCGCCGGACGACGAACTCGGAAGGGAGCAAATAAACGCCGTCGACGCGCTCGCCTCGCAGGCGCCGGAGCAGAAGCCGGACGGCCAGCCGCCCCTGCTGGCGCAGCGGCTGGCGAATCGTCGTCAGCGGCGGAGAGCTGAAACGGGCCTCACTGATGTCGTCGAAACCGAGGACGGCCACGTCCCGGGGCACTCGGATGTCGCGAACCCGCAACGCGTCGATGGCCCCGAGAGCCAGCGAGTCGCTCGCGGCGACGATCGCGTCGAAGTCGGCGTGGCGCTCGTCGAGCAGTACCCGAATGGCGTCGGCGCCGCTCTGGTAGCGGAACGCGTGCGACACCATCAGCGATTCCGATGGCCCGAGACCGTACTCGGCCATCGACTCGCGATAAACCCGCAGTCGCTCGCGGGCCTCGAGGTTCTCCGCCGGGCCGCCCAGGAACGCGATGCGCCGGTATCCATGGTCTTCGACGAGATGCCGGATCCCGTCGCGCAGGGCCTGCTCCCCGGCCACGACGATGCCGGTCATCCCCTGGAGCGGTGCGCCGATGCTACACATCGGCCGCGGCCCATACCGCGCGCAGTAGCTGGTGAGATCGTCGAGACCCAGGCTGTTGCCGATTGTTCCGGCCATGACCAGCAGCCCATCGATCTCGTCGGAGCCGGCCAGGTCGAACACTACACTGCGTCGCTGTCCGAGTCGGAAGGTGGCTCTCGACATGCTGTCGGCAAGCACGACGAGATTGACACCGGATTCGCGCGCGGCCTCCACCGCTCCGCCCACAACGGCACCCTGGTAGTTGCCTTCGAGCCAGTCGGCCAGGACGCCGAGCGTCGGGGGGCGAGTCAAAAACTGGGGCGCGCGGGGCGCCATAACTGAAGCCTGCTCATGTCCACTCACTCTAACGCGCGTACCGCTGGGCGGCGCCATGCGTTTTCATGAGCGAGATGTGCCAGAGTTCCGCCATGAGCGAGGGCGATGCTGAACGGATCTTCACCGGCATAGCCGCCTCGTACGATCGCGCCGCCACGGTCCTCTCCCTCGGGCAGGATCCGCGCTGGCGTCGAGCGCTCGTTGACGCGATCGATGCCCGTCCCACCGACCGGGTGCTCGACGTCGCCACCGGAACGGGGATGGTGGCGCAGTCGCTCCACGACCGATACGGCTGCGCAGTCGTAGGGCTCGATCAGAGCGCCGACATGCTGGCCGTCGCCCGAACACGGGACGGTGTTTACCAGAGCGTCCTGGAGGGGCGGGCCGAGTCGCTGCCGTTTCCCGACGCCACTTTCGACCACCTCAGCTTCACGTATCTCCTGCGCTACGTGGACGATCCGGCGGCAACGATGCGAGAGCTGGCGCGCGTCGTGAAGCCCGGCGGGCGCGTGGCGATGGTCGAGTTCGGCCTGCCCGGCGGCATCTGGCGTCCCCTGTGGTGGCTGTACACGCGCATCGGGCTTCGGCTCGGCGGCCGCGTCTTTTCGGCCAAATGGGCCGCGGTGGGCGCGTTCCTCGGGCCGAACATCGAACGCTTCTACTCCTGCCATTCCCTCTCGGACATCGCACGCTACTGGCGCGAGGCGGGACTGGGGAACGTGACGACCCGACGGCTGAGCGTGGGCGGCGGCGTAGTTATGGGCGGCACGAAGATCGCGATGCCGGCGGCCGCCGAATCCAGGCGTACCTCGGTGGCCGGGCTGTCCCCCACCCCGCCGCCGCTGCCTCCAGCGTTCTACGCCGCGCGCGGCGGAGGCTGGCGCGACTACTGGACGCTGCTCCATCCGCCGTACACGATCTGGCATCTCTCGTACGTTCTTCTGGGCGCGGCCATCGCGCCCTCACCCGACCCCAGGATCGTGGCCGGCGCCCTCGTTGCCTTCGCACTCGGGGTCGGGGTCGCCTCCCATGCCTACGACGAACTCCAGGGGCGGCCACTCCGCACCGACATCCCGTCGCGGGTGCTGGTGGCCATGGGCACGGCCGCGCTCGCGATCGCAGTCGCGATCGGGCTCGTCGGCGCGACCATGTTCGGGCCGCTATTCCTGGCGTTCGTGGCCGCCGGCGCATTTATCGTCGTGACGTACGGTCTCGAGGTGCCGTACGTGCACTCGGATATCGGCTTTGCCCTCGGATGGGGAGCGTTTCCTGTGGCTGCGACCGCGTACGCGACCGGCGCGCACCCGATCTCGACGGCGCTGGCATCACTCGCCGCCGCGCTGTTCAGCCTGGCTCAGCGGCGGCTCTCGACGCGGGCACGGTCAATCCGCCGCCGCGCGGTGGGCGTCAGCGGTGAGATCGTGTTTGCCGACGGCTCGAGGGAGTCGATCGACTCGGGCAGCCTGATCGGTCCGGGCGAAGCGGCGCTTTCCATCATGTGGATCGCGCTGCCGGCCGCGGCGCTCGGAGTGCTCTTGGCTCGCTGGCTCTAGAACTTAGAGCGGCGAGTCTCTTCCTTCTTCGGCGGGCGCGGCTCGTAGCCGGGTCGCGGCGGGTTGGGAAGAGTCCCGGGGGCCATGTCGGGCTGGCGCGGCCTGGGCCCACGAGCTCGAGCAGCTTCTACCTCTCGCGCGAAAGCCGCGGCGCGTTCGGGCGGAACGGCGCGCTCCCACTCGGCTGTGATCTGCTTGACCCGCACATTTGCTTCGGCGCGCTGCTCGCGTTCGTATCTGGACCTCTTCGTCATTTGATCCTCGTCTTGGAACCGCGGCATCAGCGCCACTGGGACGGCCATTTTGCGCTCATCTGCCGCGCCTGTCTCGCGATCGAGCCTCGAGCGCCGCGGATGCGTGGGCCGCGCCGCTGAAAGCAGTCGACGGGCTAGCCCGCGAAACCCTGGCAGGATCCCTCAACAGGTAGATGCCTGCACACGCAATCGAGGCGTCGTATGAGCCGGCAAGATCGTCAGAGACGCTCGATCGCCTCTGCTCTCGCCATCCTCGCCGCGGCATGGGTGGCTGCCTGCGGCCAGGTGCCGCTCGATCGTTTCGGCATCGTCTCGTCCCTCATGCCTGCGCCCACGGCTACGGCGCGGCTGTCGCCGCCCGCGGCGTCGATCGCGCCCAGTCCCGGCAACACCGCTACACCCGGCACTTCCATCCCGGTCGCACCGGCGGCGTCGCCCTTCGCCGGCGGACTGCTTATCGCGGACCGCAGGAACGATCGACTGATCCTCGTCGATGCCCAGAAGAACATCCTCTGGCAGTTCCCGGTCCCTGGCAGCCTCCCGGTCGGGCAGCGATTCAGCGCCGACGACGCGTTCCTTTCACCCGACGGTCGAACTATCACCGCCAACGAAGAGGACGCCGACGTCGTGGTCCGTATCGACGTCGCGAGCCGGAAGGTGGTCTGGGAGTACGGCCGCTACGGCCTCAAGGGCTCGGCGCCCGGCTACCTGAACACGCCGGACGACGCCTATCCGCTCGCCGACGGCGATGTCGTCGTGGCCGATATCGGCAACTGCCGCATCGTCGAGATCTCTCCCGCAAAAGCAATCGTCCGCCAGTGGGGCCAGAACGGCCGCTGCAGCCAGAATCCGCCGGCCAGCCTGGCTTCGCCGAACGGCGACACGCCGTTGCCCGACGGAGGCATGCTGATCACCGAGATAGCCGGAGCACGGGTCATCCGGCTCGACGCCGCCGGCCGCGTCGTTTTCAACATCCACGTACCCGCGAGGTACCCGTCGGATGCCCAGATCGATGCGCAGGGCAACGTCGTCGTGGCCGACTACTCGAGTCCCGGCGCCGTGCTGTGCGTTACTCCTGCAGGCAAGCTGCTGTGGCGGTACGGCCCACCCGGCGGGTCGGGGCGCCTCGATCACCCGAGTCTCGCGATGCCGATGCCGAACGGACTCGTGGCCGTCAACGACGACTTCCGCAGCCGGGTCGTCTTCCTCGATCCGATTGCCGGCCGCATCGTGTGGCAGTACGGCGTGACCGATCGCCCCGGGCGAGCCGCCGGCAACCTGAACCTCCCGGACGGCATCGACCCGGTGCCGAACCGCCTGCTCGGAGCCTTTACGCTCCCCGCCGCATCGCCGGCGCCCTGAGAACGGCTACGGCAGCCGGCCGAGGACCGTCGTCGCCTCCGCCTGCATGGCCGCCAGGGTCAGTGCCGGGTGGCCGTAAGCCAGGTCGCTGAAGCCGACGAAGTTGGTTCCCTTGAGGAAGTAGAAACCGCTGATCGAAAGCGACTGTCCCTGGATCGAAAGGCTGCCCGAGGTGTAGGCAGCGCCGTCGCCGAAGGTGGGCAGTTCGATGAAGTTGATGTTGGGTCCGGCCGCGCCAGCCTGTGACTTGATCTTCGCCTCGGCGGCCGCCTTCTCGGCTTGCGCGGTGGCGGCGTCGGGCGCCTGACCCACGACGACCTCGAACACGTTCAGGGTCTGGGCCCCGTAGGTGCAGATCTTGCCGTTGCCCGATGTCGTGCTTTCGGCCCCGGCCCCGAACGTGGCGCCGGCGAGCTGCGAAGCCTCTCCGGCGGGGATCAGCGCGCACGGATCGAGCGAGGTCGGGACGCCGGTCGGCTCGTTGGATGCCGAGGCAGCGGCCGAAGTCGAGGCCGACACCATCGCCGATGGCGTGGCGGTGGGCGCGGTAGAGATCGTCGGTGCCGGCGTGCCGGTTGCGCTCAGCACGCCCGAGCTACCGGTGGGGGTCGACGAGCTGCAGGCCGCCAGCACCAGGGCCACAACCGAGACTGCGGCAACTGCCCGCAACGGGCTCGTGAATCTGCTGCGGGTATGGGCCGGGTCGGTGGAACCGCTGCCCGGGGAGAGGAAGGGACGCGTCCGGTTCATGCGACTGCTCCTCGAACTCAACCTGGCCTCCTCGCAAACCCAAGGCGGCAGAGTCAATTCCTACTCACTGGTTCCATGGCGTCAACGATTTCGCGCCACAAACTCGTGTGGTGCAGCAACCGTTCTTCAGGGTGGGCCAACAAGGCACGGCCTCCGGGCGCCGCGCCCAGGGTTATTGCAGGCCCAGATCCAGATCGACGTCGTCGTAGATTCGGGCCGCGACAAGCTTGCCGCTTGGACTGTGTTCGTAGACGCCGATGCCCGCGTGCGGATCGAAGGTTCGCGGACCCCAGCCGTCGGCGATGAATTCGACGGACGCTCCAGACGGGTGCACTCGAGACTTGGTCGCCGCCGGGTTGAGCCGCTACGCCCCGAGCGATCGGCGCGCGGCTGCCTCCGGCTCCACCGGCGGTGGGGCCACAGGTGCCGAATGCCAGGTCGGCGAGACCTTCATCCCCGCGGAAGCCACGACCCGTGCCACGGCCGAGCCCACGAAGAGGACGGCATAGACCGGGTAGGACTGCGAAACTGCCAGTGTCGCCGCCGTGACCATCGAACCGGCCGACTGGGCGACGCCGTTCGCGGCAAGAAACTTGCCCTGGCAGGCGATGATCGACGGGCCGGAGACCATCCGGAAGAGGCGCTCGTTCTGCGCGAGCGCGCCCGCCGAGAAGCCGGCCGCGAAGAGTACGGAACCCGCCGTCAGCAGCAGGGGCGCGGCGCCGTTCCCAGGAAACGCGGCCAGGCAGACGCCGCAGGCAGCGGCCCGGGCGATGAACGAGGCGCGATGCAGCCGCGACGCGGAGCCGCTCGCAAGAAACGCCCCGGCCGAGATCGAGGTGATCAAGCTCGCGAGCGAGTTCAAACCGGCGAGCATGATCACGAAGCCAGGCGAGCAGTGCAGGACCGTGATGGCGTAGACGCCCAGATACGGCACAAGCCCGCCGCCCACCGAGTTGAGCACGGAAACCTTGAGGAACTCGCCGAACGGCAGCGGAGCCCTGGCGCCGGCAGCGTCGAGGGGGACTCTGATCCGGCCCGGCCGCGGCAGCTTTCGCACCGAGACCAGCGTCAGCCACGCGGCAGATCCGCCGATAGCGGTGAGCGCGGCATACATCCACAGACGCGACGAGCCGGCGGAGCTCGCGTCCACGAGCCGCGCCGCCGGCAGCAGCAGGACTGCGTTGAGACCCATCGCGATCGCGCCCGTTCGGGGGCCTACGAGCCGCCGCTCGCTGTCTGGGAGCACGGCGGCAGTCCAGGCCGCGATGTTCGCCGCCGATATGATGCCGGCGGTCTGACCGACGGCGACCACGACGGCGATGGCGATGACCGCAGCGCCGGGCGGCACCACGCCCAGGGCGACGGTGCCGACGATCGCCGATAAAGCCAATCCCCGCAGCTCGAAACAGGCGAAGAGCAGCGTAAGTCGGCGGAGATCGCCGTTGGCCCGCCGGAGCAGTGCGGGAAACAGACCCTGCAGCGCCGAACCGGCGGCAGGCAGCGCCCCGACGAACATCACGAACGCGCCCGATGCACCGAGAGCCAGTAGCAGCGGGACGAAGATCGCGTCGGACGCGAGCGCGCCGACGAACGATTGCCCGATCGCGATGCCGTGGAATGGACGGTAGCGACCCTGCGAGTACGTTCGCCAGCCGCTCGACCGCGCGCGGACCGAGTGACGGACGGGACCGAACATGACGGACGTTGATCTCCACGCACATGGCGTGTGTGCCGCGACCACGTCGCGGGCGATCTGGCTTGTTGACCCCAGCATGCCACTTCAGGCCCAGACCGTGCAGGACCTCGGAGTCCTGGGTTGGGGTGGCTCCAACGGGCCCGCAATCGTCCGCGACCTGGCTCGAGACAGGCCCGACGGCCCTACCGAACCAGGACGACCACGACTACCACGGCGACAATCGCCGCCGGAAGCCAGATCCATGCCCGGCCGCCGGGATCGGCCTCGCGGGGCGCGATTGCGGGCACTCCGATTCGCAGCACCGGCATATCCGCACTTTTCGCGGCGACGGTCTCGTCGCTCGACCGGTACGGGTTGAAGCCTTCCGAGAAACCCATCAAGCCGGCGTTTCGGAAGATCTGCCGGACCGCGGCCAGGCGTTCCGCCGCGTCACGGACTTCCACCACCCTCCCGGCGACGGTTCGCCCGGGGAGCAGCAGCTTGACGTTCCCGGCCGCTATCGCGTTCCGATACCAGTCCGTGCCGCGGCCGTAGCCCGCGAGGCACAAGACTCCGCCGTCGGCGATCGCGTAGACAACCGGCGTGTAGCGGACCCTGCCGGTCTTGCGCCCGGTCGTGCACAAGACCATGACGTAGCCGGAAACCGGGTTGCCCAGGAGCGGCCCCAGACCCGCCCGGAACACGGGCACGACGAAAAACTTGCTTACGAGCTTCCAGAAGCGGCGCATCGGCAGACCTCGGTCCAACGCGCCCTGGGGCTACGGTCCCGGAGCAGCGCGGACGTCAGTCCGGGATCCAGTTGAACTCGTCGGGGTCCGGGCCGCGGCGGCCGCCGGTACGACGGAGCGCCGTGATCGCCGCCATGTCTTCGGCCGAGAGTTCGAAATCGAAGAGCGCGAAGTTCTCGGCGATGCGCTCCGGGGTCACCGACTTGGGGAAGACGATGTCGCCGCGCTGGATGTGCCAGCGGAGAGTGACCTGGGCGGCCGTCCGAGTCGAGACGCCGGGCAATCGCACTACCGTCGGATCGTCGAGGACGGCGCCCTGCGCAATCGGCGACCAGGCTTCGGTGGCGATGCCGTGCGCGGTGTCGAAGGCACGGACGTCATCCTGGACGAAATAGGGATGGATCTCGATCTGGTTGACGGCCGGCACGACCGAGCTTCCCGCCGCGAGACGCTCCAGGTGATGTGGCTTGAAGTTCGACACTCCGATGGCCCGTACGCGTCCGGAGCGGTAGATCTCCTCGAGCGCGTTCCAGGTCTCGACGAAGTCTCCCACGGCCGGCAGAGGCCAATGGATCAGGAACAGGTCTAGATAATCGAACTTCATGACCGCCAGCGACCGATCGAACGCGTCGAGCGCCATGCTCCGGGGATGGAAGCCGTTGTTCAGCTTGCTCGTGACGAAGATTTCCGAGCGATCGATCCCCGATTCACGAATGCCCTCGGCCACTTCGCGCTCGTTGCCGTACATCTCGGCGGTGTCGATGTGGCGATAGCCGACTTTGAGCGCCTCGAGCGTCGCCGCCCGTGTCTGCTCGGGTGGAACCTGGAAGACGCCAAACCCGAGCTGCGGGATCTCGACGCCGTTGTTGAGCTTGATGGTCGGAACAGAGCTCACTGACGTAAGTCTCCTCAGTGTTCAAAACGGCCCCGGCGGGTCGACTCGCGGACTTCGATTGTAGCCCGAGCGCCTCCGGCAGACCCCGGACGACGCCTGGCGGGACGGACCGGGTCTCGAAGCGACGGATCGGCTCGAATGCGCAAAGCTCAGCCCGGTGGAGTCCGGCGCGCCACTGGTCCGCCGTCGGCGCCACCGGAAATCGACATTGGTTCGTGCGTCCCAACGATATCGATCTGGTTCGAGTCGGGCACGACGGCCGGCGAACCGCAGTCGGCGTCGCCGTCGCGGCCGTGCTGCTGGTCGTCGCGATCCTGAAGCCGTGGGCCGGAGCGGCGCCCGTCGCGTCGCCGTCCTCGTCGCCACTGCAGTTCGTGGCCGCGGTCACGGCCGCCGCGCAATCGCCATCGACATCGGGTGGCGACGTCGCCGCCCCGCTGTGCGAGAGTCCGGACGGCTGGCGGATCGTGGCCGACGACGTCGAGCTGGGCAGGAGCGTCCGGACGTGGATCGTGGCTGCGGTCGAGTACGCGACGATTCCCCCGGCACGCTCGACCGTCCCCGTCACCGCGCTCGTTTCGACCGGCGTCAGCAGCCTTGGCTTCTGCCTGCCACTCGACGTCGCCGGGGCCGGCAAGACCGCCTGGAGCGCCACTCTCTGGCGGCAAGCCGGAGATGCAGCCGACTCGACTGCCTGGCAGGCGGCGGCACAACTCACGCCGCTCCCGGGAGCGATCGGGGCGCTGGCCACTCCGGTCGGAGGCGCGATTGCGACCTGGCCGCCGGGACGCTACGTGCTCGAGACCCATTTCCAGGGATCGACCCGGGAAGCCTGGCTGGGCCTTCTAATACGACCCGGCTTGTAGCGGCACCGGCACCACGGCCGGGCCGTCGGGTTACGCCTGGATGACCGCCAGGATGTTGCCCGCCGGATCCTTGAACCAGGCGATCGGCGGGCCGCCGCCGCGCATGATGCCCTTCTCATCGTGCTCGAAGCCCGGATATCGCTCGATCTCGATCCCGGCATCCATGAGCCGGTCCACCGCCAGCCCGATGTCCCGGACCGGGAAGTTCAGAACGGTGAACGTAGCCGGCTCGTGGTTGGACTTGGGATAGATCAAAACGGTGCCGCCGCCGGCGAGGTGGAGGGTCAGCAGACCGTTCGCTTCGGTCACTTTCAGCCCGAGGGTGTGAGCAAAGAAATCCCGAGCCGCAGCGATGTCGTTCGAGGAGAAGCCGGAGAAGGCCTGACTGTCGGCGAACATTGCACTCCTTCTGGCTTGCGCCCTGGACCCCGATTCTGGGTAATCCCCGGCCTGCCGTCCATCGGCGTCGCGGCCGGCGGTGCAGGGGTCTTCCGACCGGGCTCGCGCCCCCGTTTGACGTCCGGTGCCGGCCGCGCCAAGCTGACGCGACATCGTCTCCAGAGGTTCCGATGACATCGCCGGCTAAGTCTGGGTCGTCGCTTGCCGAGGCCCGGTCGGGTTTCGAGCGGGCCAACCCCGAGTTCCTGACCACACGTCGACTCGACGACCTCCGAGCGTCCGAATACGCTCGGCTGGACCGTCAGGGCCAGGTGTTCCTCGACTACACCGCCGGCGGGCTATACGCCGAATTGCAGGTCAGGGCCCACGCCGAGTTGCTGCTCGGCAGTGTCTTCGGAAACCCGCACTCGACGAACCCGGCCTCCGCCGCGATGACCGAACTCGTGGAAAGCGCGCGCGCCGCCGTGCTGAAGTTCTTCCGCGCCTCGCCCGAAGAATATGTCGTGGTCTTTACCCCGAATGCGAGCGGCGCCCTGAGGCTGGTCGGCGAGGCCTATCCGTTCGCGCCCGGCGGCCGCTACCTGCTGACGTTCGACAACCACAACTCGGTCAACGGCATCCGCGAGTTCGCGCGCGCCAACGGCGCGACCGTCACGTACGCCCCGGTCATTCCGCCCGACATGAGGATCGACGACAACCGGCTGGCTGCCCATCTCGACCAGACCGCGACCGGAGCATCCAACCTGCTGGCCTATCCCGCTCAATCCAACTTCTCGGGCGTGCGCCATTCGCTGGCCTGGATCGAACGCGCCCAGGCGCGGGGCTGGGACGTCCTGCTCGACGCCGCCGCGTTCGTGCCGACGAACCCCCTCGACCTGAGTCGCTGGCATCCGGACTTCGTCCCGATCTCGTTCTACAAGATGTTCGGGTACCCGACGGGCGTCGGAGCGCTGGTGGCCCGAAAGACGGCGCTGGCGAAGCTGCATCGACCGTGGTTCGCCGGAGGCACGATTACGGTCGCCTCGGTCCAGGGCGATCGCTACTACATGCAGGAGGGCGCCGGAGCCTTCGAAGACGGCACGCTCGACTACCTCTCGTTGCCGGCGATCGAGATCGGGCTGCGCCACCTCGACGCCATCGGCATCGAGACGATCCGAACCCGCGTTCAATGCCTCACGGGCTGGCTGCTCGACGCACTCGGCGGGCTTCGACACGCCAACGGGATGCCGCTGGTTCGTATCTACGGCCCGCTCGACGCAGTCGACCGCGGCGGAACCATCTCACTGAACCTGTACGACCCCATCGGCCGCTTCATCGACCATCGCGTCGTCGAGGCGCGGGCCAATGCTGCCGGGATCTCGCTGCGCACCGGCTGCTTCTGCAACCCGGGCGGCGGCGAGCTCGCCCTCGGCATCTCCGCCGAGGAGCTGGCGTTGTGTTTCGTGGGGTCCCGCGACCGGCTGGCGCTCGAAGAGTTCCACCGCTGCATCGACGACAAGAGCACGGGTGCCGTCCGCGTCTCGCTGGGCCTGGTCTCTTCCTTCGACGACGTCTACCGTTTCGTCGAGTTCGTCCGAGGGTTCGTGGATCGGACCGCCGCGGAGGCCTAGAGGCCGGGCAGCTTCTGCTCGAGGCCAAGGGCGGCGGCGAACAGATCGCCGCGTTTCGAGATCCGGTCGAGCATCGTTTTGATCGTCCAGCCATCGGGGCGGAGAGTTGGATCGTCCAGCTCGTCCCAGGCGATGGGCGCCGAGACGGCGGCGCCCGCCACCGGCCGGATCGAATACGGCGCCACGAGGGTCTTGTTCCAGGCATTCTGGGTGTAGTCCAGGCGCGCCAGGCCGTCGCGCTGCGACTTCTCCCATTTCCAGCTGATCAGCTCCGGAGTGGCAGCGGCGACGTTCCGCGACAGTTCCGCGACCCAGTCGCGCGTGTGGTCGAACGAGTAGCCCGGTTCGATCGGGATCCAGACCTGGATGCCCCGCTGGCCGCTCACCTTGGGGAAGCCGATCAGGCCGAGATGCTCCAGCGCCGTGCGGTAAAGGCGGGCCAGGAGCAGGAGCTCGTCCCATGTGGTGCGTTTGCCGGGATCGATGTCCACCAGCGCCCAGGTCGGACGGTCAGGGGCCGCGATCCGGAACGTCGAGGGGTGGATGTCGATGGCGGCTTCGTTCGCGACCCAGGCAAGGGTAGCCGCCGAATCCGCGAGCAGATACTCGGTCTTCTCCCCTTTCGAAGCCGTCATCCAGGACCAGCACTCGACCCAATCCGGTGCGTGGCCCGGAACCTGCTTCTGCCAGAAGCCGGCTCGCTCGATGCCGTCGGGATAGCGCTGGAGGGTCAGCGCGCGCTCGCGGAGGTGCGGCAGCAGATGGGGAGCGATGGCCACGTAGTAGCGGATAAGGTCGCGTTTGGTGAAGCCGTCGGCCGGCCAGAGGACCTTGTCGAGGTTTGAGAGCTTCAACGTCCGGCCGGCGATCGACCACAGGCCGCCCTTCGGCGGGAGCGTGTCGAGCGCGGCGAGTTCTTCGGGAGTGGCACCAGGCCCGGGAGTGGCGCCGGGCGTGGCGCCGAGGCCCGTGGGCCCGGAGCCGGGCGTGGCGCCGGGAGTGGCGCGGGACTTCGGTGGGCTCGCCGCCTCTGTTCGGCCGCGCATCTCCTCCGCGTCCTGCGGCCGTTCGCGGACGACCGCCGACGGATCGGCGTCGATTTCGAGCCCCTTGTACGAAGGCGCGCGCAGATTGCCGTCCGTCGTCCACTCGGCGAATTCGACCCGCGCGACAAGCCTGGGCTCGACCCAATGGGCGCCCTTCTCGCGCGGAGCGACACGGAACGCCGACGTCGCGCGGGCCAGAGGTTGCAGCAGATCTATCAGGCGGCGTCGCTCCCGCGCGTCGAAACCCGTGCCCACCTTTCCGGCGGCGCGCAGCGCCCCGTCCTCGAAGACACCGACGATCAGCGCCGCCAGGTCGGCCTGGGCCCCTTCGCGGGACGTCCAGCCGCCTATGACGAATTCCTGCTCGGAACGGCGCTTTATCTTGAGCCAGGCCGGAGAACGCCGGCCGGATTCGTACTTGCTCCGTCGCAGCTTGGCCATCACGCCCTCGAGGCCTCGCGCCGCCACGGCTTCGTAGAACTCCTCGCCGTCGCCTGCGACCTCGCCGGCATAGCGAACCGACGCAGTGTCGTGGACGATCGAGCGAAGCAACCGCTTGCGGGACTCCAGCGGCTCGCCGAGCAGCGATCGTCCATCGAGGTAGAGAAGGTCGAAAACCTCGTACACGAGCGCGGCGGGCGGCGCGGCTTCCTCGCCGGCGCGCGGCCGACCTGCGCTCCGCCGTCGTGCCTGGAGCAGGCCAAACTCCGGCTCACCCGCGGCGTTTAGGGCCACAACTTCGCCGTCGAGGATCGCCTGGCGGCCAGCGATCCAATTCGGCGGTGCGGCGAGCTCCGGAAAGTACGCGGCCGCATCGAGGCCGCGCCGCGTGTACAGGGCAACTCGCCCGTCGCGCACGTGCGCCTGCACGCGGTATCCGTCCCACTTGAGCTCGAAGAGCCAGTCGGGATCGCTGAACGGCCGGTCGGCGAGCGTGGCAGTCATGGGTTCGATGAAGCCGGGCATCGAAGCTACCGGCGTTCCAAGGGGCGGGCCCGGCGCCGGCTCGGGCGGCGGCGCCTCCCGCGCGGCTGGCGGGACGTTGGGCCCCGCAGCTGCAGCCTCCGCCGGCACACCCGCGGCAACCTGATCGTTGGTTCGGCCGGTCTTGACCGAATGCAGATACGTCTCGGCATCCCAGCCGGGGACGGCCGAATCGTCGCGCTTCTTGATCAGGAGCCACGATTCGCGCTCGGAGCTCCCGGCTCCTCCCGCCTGCCCTCCCCCGCCGTCCCAGCCCCGGGTCCGGACAATCGTGAACCGGCCGCGCAACTTCTGGCCGTGCAGAACGAGCTTCAACTCCCCGTCCCGAACCGCCTTGCCGGGATCGCCGGTCGCCTCCGGCTCGAATGAACCCCAATCCCAGACGATAACGTCGCCGCCGCCGTACTCGCCGCGCGGGATCGTGCCTTCGAAATCGAAATAGTCGAGCGGGTGATCCTCGACATGGAAGGCCGCCCGCCGGACTCCCGGATCGAGGCTCGGTCCCTTCGGGACGGCCCAGCTGACCAGCACGCCGTCTATCTCGAGCCGGAAGTCGTAATGGAGGCGGCGAGCGCGGTGCCGTTGGACGACGAACCTTGCGCCCGCCGACGGCGCAGCGCCGACGGCCCCGCTCGGTTCGGGCGTCCGGGCGAAGTCGCGCTTATGGCGGTACTGCTCCAGGCTCACGTTCGGAGAGTAGATCGCCCGCGCCGGCGAGTGGGAACCGAGGCGCCTGCCGCGAATGCGTTGCGCCTCGTGATAGGCCTATTCCTCGTCGGCCATCAGCTCGCCTTCGAGCAGGTCGAGGAGCAGACCGTCGTGCCAGGTGCCGTCGGCACCGCGCTCGTAGGCGCGCATGACTCCGACCGGCCGGAAGCCGACTCGACGGTAGGCACGGATCGCACGGTCGTTGGCGACGGCCGGATCGATCGTGATGCGATGGTGACCGCGCTCCTCGAAGAGGAATCGCGCCATCGCCCGGATGGCGTCGCGGCCGAGACCGCGTCCCTGGTGGGCCGCGTCCACGAACAGGTCGATGCCGGCGTACCGGTAGTCCGGCTCGTTCTCCTCGGAGAACTCGATGGCGCCGACGACCACGTCGCCCACCACTATCACGTAGACGATCTCCTCGTCCTCGAACAGGCCCTCGACGGCTTCGTCGGCTCCACGCGGAGCCCACCAGCGGGCGACGTCCGGCTCGGCCAGGATGGCTCGCAGGCGCGGCCGATCGTCCGGGTTCAGGAGTCGAAGCAGAACCCGACGTCCCGCGATCGTCAGCGGGACCGGCAAGTGGCCGGGGTCCGAAGGCGCCACCGCTGACTAGCCGGCTATCCCGTCCAGAAGGTCCTGCGCCTGGAAGAGGTTGACCCCACTGGCCAGCAAGTCGAGCAGGGCGCGCATGGAACGCTCTTCCTCGACCTGCTCTTCGATGAACCACTGCAAGAATTGCAGGCCGCGATGGTCGCCCGCCTCGATTGCGGCCGATGCCATGGCGTTGAACTGGCCGGTGACTTTGACCTCGCTCGCGAGTGCAGCCTGGACGGCTTCAGTCGCCGAGCCGTAGTGCGTTGTGGCAGCCGGCAGGCCGGGAAGGTCGAACTGGACTTCGTTGTCGATCAGGAAGTCGATGATCTTCGTGGCATGACCTGCCTCTTCGACCGACTGATCTCGGAAGAGCTTGGCCCACTTGTGGAGGCTCAGGCGCTCGAAATACAGCGACATGCCGAGATAGGCCTGGTGCGCCCCAAGCTCGCTGGCGACCTGGGCGACGAGTAGCTTCGCGAGTCGCTCGTTGATCATCCCGTCCTCCTCCTGGTCTATTGGGCCGGATTCCCGCGCGGCTGCAAGTGGAAGCGCACTCCGTACACCTCGGAGGTGCCCGGGTCTATGCGCGGCGCCACCGTGAGCCGCCAGTCCTCGTCTCCGCGCCGGACCCAGCGGGCCGCGGCACGCCCGCGAGCAAGGACGACGTCCATCACTGCGAAGCCATCCCGCGAAAGATCGAGCATCACCTCGCGGGCCGGGAGGCCGAGCGACGCTTCGCCGAATGCCGCCATGAACGCGGGATTGCCGTATACGACCAGATGGCCTGCCCCGACGCACATTCCCGCGGGATGGACCATTGCGCCACTCGCGGATCCGTCGGTCGCGGCGTCAGGCCGCGCGGATGCTTCATGCCATTGCATGCCCGGCATCATAGCGTCGCCGAGCAAGCGATCGGAATAGCGGCAGGCCCGCCCGGATTAGCACGGGCGGACCTGCGTTCAATACGCGCCGCGAGAACTCACCGGTCGCGGCGGTTCTCCCTGATGGGTTTTACGGCAAGGAGTGTGAATAGCCCCGAGCCGCTGAGGAGAAGAAGAAGGGCGAACGGCAAGGCGTTGCCGTTATTCGGCGTGTCGATAGGAAGGGTCGCCGTTGCGGGCGGAGTGCCCGTAGGCTGGCTGGTGACGCCCAGAACCGACTGGGTCCCCGGCGTCGCAGTCGCGCTGGCAGAGACGCTCGGGGCCGGGCTGGTCGGGGCGGTGGTCGGGGCCGTGGTCGGGGCCGTGGTCGGGGCCGTGGTCGGGGCCGTGGTCGGGCTGGCGGTCGGCACCACTACGTCCAGGGTGACGCAGCTGTTGCTGCCCGTGCCGTTCTTCTCGGACGAGTTGTCGGTGTTGCGGTTCGGACCGCCGGCCGTGAGACCGTGGTAGCCGCTGGTCTTGAACGGAGTGACGTCGCCGAGGTCGTAGACCACGACGCAGACCATGTATGTACCGGACTGGGCGTAGGTGTGGCTTACCGGACCCCAGGTACCGGCCGCTCCCTGAGCCGGGCTGGTCGGATGCATGACGAGGTTCGTGGCGGCCGTTCCGTCGCCGATGTGATAGTCGCCCCCGCCCGGCTTCGGCACTGCGTTGCCGGTAGTCGTGTCACCCCAATCCAGGGCGAAGCCGGCGTAGCTCAGCTTGCTCGCGGTCGCCATCTCCCCCCATGTCCAGCTTCCGGACGCCTGAACAGTCAGAGCGCCGGTCTGCACCACTTAAATCGATGCTGGGTTGCCGGCATGGGCATTCACCGCTCCCGCGGCTGCCAGAGCCAGGGCAAGGCTCGTCAGGCCGGCGGCTAATCGCCAGACCAGGCGACGGTTGGGACGCGATGCCATCTACGACTCCTTCCGCAGGGCTCGGTCCGGATGGGCCTCCATACAGCACCTGCGGTTGTTCACGGTAGGCGGACGTCTGCCGACCGCAAAGACGCGACGGGGCAGAATGCCGGCCGACGCATCGGGTGATCTGTATTGCGCGACGGACTGAGCCAACGAGGAGGCTCCTACCTACCCGATTGGCGCTCGACCGTCGCCGCATCACAGCTCCGGTGGACAGTGCCATGCGCCCGCCAAAAGCGGGTAACGTTGAGGGGCAACGGAAATCACACCGCCCGCGGGCCCGCCATCGAACCGGCCCTGCCGGCAACGAATGCGAGGAGCGAGCCGTAATGTCGGCGATCCGCGAGTTGTACCGACCCAGCCTGGCCACCCTCACCGACCTCTACGAACTGACCATGGGCGCGGGCTACGAGGCCGCCGGCGTGGCGGATCGCGAGGCCGTCTTCTCGCTCGCTTTCCGGAGCCTGCCGTTCGAAGGCGGATACGCCCTGGCGGCCGGCCTCGACGACGCTCTCGAGATCCTCGAAGGGCTTCAATTCGACGAGGTCGACATCGCGTATTTGCGTGGGTTACGCGCCGCCGGGGACAGGCCTCTCTTCCGGGACGACTTCCTCGATGGGCTGGCGAGCTTCCGGTTCTCGTGCGACGTCGACGCGATTCCGGAGGGGACGCTCGTCTTCGCCAACGAGCCCCTGGTGCGGGTCCGGGGCCCGTTGCTCCAGGCTCAACTCGTCGAAAGCGTCCTTCTGACCGTCATCGGCTTCCAGACCCTCGTAGCCACCAAGGCGGCGCGCGTCGTCGAAGCGGCCGGCGGCGCGGACGTGCTCGAATTCGGCATGCGGCGCGCCCAGGGGCCGGACGGCGCCCTGTCCGCGGCCCGCGCTGCGTACATCGGCGGCGTGGCGGCCACCTCGAACGTTCTGGCGGGACGTCTCCACGACATCCCCGTGCGAGGAACGCACGCCCACTCCTGGGTCCAGGTATTCGACGACGAGCAGCGCGCCTTCGACGCCTACGCCGACGCCCAGGCCGACAACGTCACGCTGCTGGTCGACACCTACGATTCGCTGATCGGGGTCGCCCACGCAATCGAGACCGGCCGGCGGCTGCGCGCTCGGGGCGGGAGACTGGCCGGCATCCGACTCGACTCCGGCGACCTCGCGTATCTGTCTATCGAGGCCCGCCGGATGCTCGACGAGGCAGGCTTCACCGACACGCGGATCGTCGCCTCGAACGATCTCGACGAGCACTTGATATCGTCGCTGCGCGGCCAGGGCGCCCGCATCGACGTCTGGGGAGTCGGCACCAAGCTCGACACCTGCTTCGACCAGCCGGCCCTCGGCGCGGTCTACAAATTGACCGCGATCTGCGACGGGGGCTCCTCGTGGCGATATCCGGTCAAACTCTCCGAGCACACGGCCAAGATCTCGATCCCGGGCATCCTAGGGGTGCGTCGCTTCAGCGATGCCACCGGGCGCTTCAGAGCCGACATGATCTACGACCAGACTCTGCCTTTGCCGCGGGCCGGCGACGTAATCGTCGATCCGGCGGACGCCCTGCACATGCGGGCGATCGAGCGCGGCTGGACGCCCCAGGAGCTTGTCCTGCCCGCGATGCGAGACGGCCACCGAGCCGCTCCTTCGCCCAACCTGCACGAGATCCGGGAGCGCGCCCATCGCCAGCTGGAGGCACTCCATCCGGCGACCCGCCGGCTCCTCAACCCCCACGTCTACCCGGTGGGTCTGGAGCGGCAGCTCCACGAGCGGCGTACACAGCTCGTCCTGGAGCGGCGACTGGAGCAGCCGGAGAGCTGACCCCGAACGGCACCCGCGGGCTTGGCGCGCCGACGCTCAGTGCCGAACGGACCTACCGTTCCCTGCGCGATCTGGCACGCTTCGGCTGTGCAGTGGGGCGCTCCGTCTCGCGTCCCGTATGGAGCCGGAGGAGGGCGAGATGTTGCGCAAGTTGCTGGTCGTGCTGGTCGGCCTGGTGGTCATCGTGACCGTCTCGGTTTCGTGGCTTGGCGTGGTGCAGGTGCCCGTCCTGAGCGCGGCCTTCGGCATGGACAAGCCGCGCGATCTGCAAATGGTCCAGGACCGAGCCGCCTTCAACGCGTTTTGCGCGAAATGGGGCATCGAGCGGCCCTCGCCGGCGGCGAACTACACGCTCTCGAGCAAGCACCACTGGTCCGGCAGCGTCGCAGTCGACGACACGATCAGTGAAGCGGCCATCGCCTCGCTGCGCGAGTTCAATACCTCCAACGCCCATTTCAGCCAGATCCAGTTCCGGATCCACCAGGGCTTCGTGGCGATGTCGGCCTTCGTCAACGTGCCGGGGTATCCGGTCTCGGGTCCCATGTACGGCGAGTTCTCGATCGATCGGACGAGCGACCATACCCTCGCGGTGAACATCAAGGATCTGCAGTTCGGCCGGATCGGCGTGCCGGGCAACGTGCTCGATACGGTGAAGACCTCGCTCGACACCTACCTGAACTCGACCATGCTCGAAGCCGGGATCACGATCGATACCCTGCAGCTGCAGGAAGGGGCGATCAGGTTCAAGGGCACCTGGCCAAAGACCATCACCGCCGACGCACCCGACCCTGCCGCGATCCCATAGCGTCAGCCACGGGCGCCCGGTAACTCCTCCCGCAGGATCGCGTACCGCCGGAGGTCCTTGTACGTTCCGTCCTGGAGATAGGCTCGGCGCGCGATCCCCTCGAGCGTGAAGCCGGCCCTTTCGAGCAGGCGCCGGGAGGCGACGTTATCGGCCAGGCAGACCGCTTCCACCCGTTCGAGACCTAAACGGTCGAAGCCATAGCGGAGCACGGCCATGACCGCCTCGCCCATGTAGCCCTGCCGCCAGTACAGCCGCGAAAGTGCGAAGCCAAGTTCGGCGTTGCGATGAGCAGGCCGGAACCGGACGAAGCCGCAACGCCCGATCAGGCGCCCGTCGGCTACGTGTTCGAGGCCCCAGTCGGCCGTTTCGCCGCGCTCCTGGCGCTCCAGCGTCTCGATCAGATCGCGGCGGTTCTCTTCGAGTGTCGACAACGGCTCCCACATTCCTGGTGCCGCAACCTCAGGATCGCGGGCATACGCTAGCTGATCGGCCGCGTCGTCGAGGCGCAGCTGCCGGAGGCGCAGACGGGCGGTCCGGAGGTCGGCAAGTCCGGCGCGTTGCCGGTCCGTGGGCATGCTCGGGTGGTCGCGCTGTTCCTTAGTCGGTCAAGGCAGGGGCGTCGGAGTGTTCCGCTTCGAGGACCGCCTCTTCGGCGATCACCTCGGCGGCTTCCTCGGCAACCTCTTCGGCGATAGCCTCTTCTACGACTTCTTCCGCGATCGCCTCTTCGATCGCCTCTTCGATCGCCTCTTCGATCGCCTCGGCCACGGCTTCCTCGACCAGCTCCTCCGCCACTTCCTCGACGGCTTCCTCGAGCGCGAGCTGGACGTCCTCGACCGGGGGTTCCGGCGGTGCTGGTTCAATTCGGTCGGGTAGCACCTCGCCTGCGGCAGCCTCCGGGGTCGTCCAGGATGGGTCGAGCGCCAGATGCAGGACTGCCGGCCGGCCGGCCTCGAGGGCCTGGCGGAGAGCCGGCTCGAGCTCGGCATCCGTCGAAACGGTCAGGCCGAGGGCCCCGGCCGCAGTGGCGACAGCCGCAAAATCGATCGGGCCGAGGGCCGTAGCCAGGCCGGGTTCGGCCCCGCGGTCCTCCTGGTGCCGCCAGATCGTCCCGTACCGCCCGTTGTCGAAGACCAGCGCTATGACATGGGCTCGCTCGCGAACCGCCGTCTCTAGCTCGGCCATGGTCATGGCGAATCCGCCGTCGCCGGCGATCGCCACGCCGAGACGTCCGGGCCGTGCCAGCGATGCGGCGATCGCCGCGGGCAGACCGAAGCCCATCGATCCGGAGGTAGGTCCGATGAACGTGCCGGGCCGGTGGAACCGGAAACCGCGCGCGAGCCAGGTCCCGAAATCCCCCGCATCGGTGGTCAGAAATCGCTTCGGGCGGCAGGACCCGCCGGAGTGTCTCCACGACACGACCCGGATGGACCCCCGGCCCTTCCCACGGCTTGCCGTCCACGACAGAGGCGGCCTCGTATGCAGCACGGTCGGCGGCGTTGGCAATTCGGCGAGCGTCCAGGCTGGAGGCCTCGAGCGCAGCGTGGCTCAGCACTCGGCGGGCGACTCGCAGGAAGGCGGCGGCGTCCGAAGCCATCACGATCTCGGGTCGGCTTTCGGCGCCTCCGGCCCGCGGCTCTACGTCCACCTGGGCCCAACGGGTGTGCGGCGCCGGGATCCGGTAGCCGAACGTTGTGGTTTCGCTCAGGCGGGAGCCGAGCACGAGCAAAGCGTCCGCCTCCTGCAGCCGGTGCAGCACGCTGGCAGGAGCCCCGGAACCGGCCATCCCCAGGTAGAGCGGATTCTCGTTCGGGAAGGCGTCGGGGCGGCGCCAGGACGTTACGACCGGGATCTCGAGCTGCTCGGCAAACCGAACGAGCGCATCCGAGCTTCTAGCCCGAAGGATCCCCGCGCCGACCAGGATCAGCGGCCGTTGCGCGTCCGCAAGAAGATGCAGAACCTTTCGGACGAGTGTCGGGTCCGGCTCGCCGTGCTGGTCCGGATGGCCGGCGACGACCGCAGGCACGCTCTCGCCGGCCGCTGCGACGACCTCGTCGAATAGATCCTCGGGCACGGAAAGCAGCACCGGGCCCGGGCGACCTCTCATGGCCGTGGTAAGGGCGCGCTCGACGAGCGGCACGACCTCGGCGGCCACGCGCGCTTCCGCGGCCCATTTCACGATGGGAGTGAAGGTGGCGACGAGGTCCATCTCCTGGAACGCCTCGCGTCCTCTGGCCTCGCGGCGTACCTGGCCCACGATGGCGATCACCGGCGCCGAGTCCGCGAGAGCGGCCTGGAGTCCGACGGCCAGGTTCGCGGCTCCCGGAGCGCGGCCGGCCAGGCACAAGGTCGGCCGGCCGGTGAGCTGCGCCACTGCCTCCGCCATGAATGCCGCCCCGCCCTCGTGGCGAGTCGCCACAATGCGGATGCCGTGGGCGGCAAGGCCGTCGATCATGCCGATGATGCTCTCGCCGGGGACGGTGAAGGCGATCTTCACGCCAGACCGAGCGAGCGATGCGGCCAGGGCTGAGCCGACCGTGGGGGTCGTGCTCTGGCCTTCAGTCGTAGACATAGCCGTTCTCCTTCAGGCCGCCGCGCCGGGCTTCCGGGCGACGCTCACCAGGGTTCTTGGCCGAATCGATTCCTTACCGGTAGTTCGTGAATTGCAGCGGCACCGGTTCATCGAGTTCCTTCAAGCGAGTGATCACCCTCTGGAGATCGTCCTTGTTCTTGCCCGAGACACGCAGGGCGTCGCCCTGAATCTGCGCATGGACGACCTTTGGGAACTCGTCGCGGATGAGCTTGCTCAGCTTTCGGGCGAGGTCTTCGTTGAGGCCGCGCCGCAGCGTGATGTGCTGGCGCACCTTGTCGCCGCCCGCAGGTTCGATCTTGCCCCAGTCGAAGATCTTCAGCGAGAGACCGCGCCGGACGGCCTTCGTCTCGACAAGGTCGCGAACGGCTTTCGCCCTGAACTCGTCCTCGGCGGTCAGGACCAGCTCGGTCGGCGCCTGGGTCAGCTCGATCGCGGCCCCTTTGAAGTCGTAGCGCTGCTGGACTTCGCGCCGAACCTGATCGAGCGCGTTCCGCAACTCCTGGTCGTCGATTTCACTCACCACGTCGAATGAGGATTCGCCCGCCATCGAGCCTCCCTATGATGCTTTTGCAGCAAGGAACGATTGTGCCGTACCGGGCGCACCCGCGCCGCCCAAACGGACGCCAGGCCGGCGAAAACCGGCGTTGCGCACGCAGGTCGCAACAACCGGGGCCGCCCTCACTTGCCGAGCGCGCAGACGAGCATCTCGGCGATGACGTAACTCTTGCCGCCCCCCATTACCAGCACGGCGTCGCCGGGGCGGACCTCGCCGGCCAGCCAGGCCGCGGTCGCCTGGACCGAGCCGGGAGCGGCAACTGGCATCTCCGGGCGGCGCCGGGACACCGCGGCCGCGAGAGCAGCAGCCGAGGTGATCGACGTGTCTGGGTCGCGACTGGCCCAGATGTCGGCTACGACAACCGCGTCCGCGCCGGCCAGGACCTCGGCGAACTGCTCGAGCATTGCGGCGGTGCGATGGTAAGTAAGCGGTTCGTAGACGGCCCAGATTCGCTTCCCGGGCTCTCTCTGGCGGACGGCGGCGAGCGTCTCTCGGATGGCGGTCGGGTGGTGGCCGTAGTCGTCGTATACGACCACGCCCCTGCCCTCCCCTTTGCGCTCCAGACGGCGGCCCACACCCTCGAAACTCGCCAGGCCCGTAGCGATTGCCTGCAGGGGGACTCCCAGGGCCAGCGCCGCTCCCGCCACCCCCGTGGCGTTGGCGGCATTGTGGCGGCCGGCGAGCCGCAGCCGGGTCGTGAGCGGCTCGGAGTGCCCGGTTCCGTGGATCTCGAGGGTGGTCGAGTCCGGATCGGCGCGAGTTATGAGGCCGATGAGCGCTTCCGCGGGACCACTCGAAGTCGCGAAACGCGCGGCGACGGCATCCGGATCGCTGCCGCGGAGCGTTTCATCGGACTCTCCGGGAACGCCGACGCACACCAGCCGCCCCGGCCAACCGTCCCGCCGGAGCCTCGAAACAGCAGCGGCGACACCCTCATCGAACACGTTCGCGACGAGAACCGGCCGGCCGACCGAACCCGCCGCCGCCTCGAGCCACGCTACAAAGGCGTCGACGACGGCCGCCCGATCGGCGAACACGTCCGGGTGATCCCATTCGGCCGATGTCAGTACTGCCACGTCCGGCCGGTATGCATCGAAGTTGCCCGCGTATTCGTCCGCCTCGACCACGAACGCCGACCCCCGGCCGAAGCGCGCGGTCGACGGCAGCCCGCCCGTTATCGAGCTCGGCAGCAATGCGCCAACGAAGGCGGACGGGTCGAACCCACCGGCGGCGAGTACGTGGACGAGCCAGCCGGACGTCGTGCTCTTGCCGTGAGTACCCGCCACGCCCACCAGAGTCCGTTCCGCGGCCGCATCGGCGATGACTTGCTGCCACGGCTCGAGCGGGATCGAAGCGGCCCGCGCGGCTTCGAGCTCGGGGTTGCGAGCGTCGACAGCGGTGAGGGCCTTGGTGACGGCCAGCCGTTCGGGCCGCGGCGGGCGAGTGACGTGGCGCGGCGCATGAGCCCAGGCGAGCGAGATACCGAGCGATTCGATGGGGGGCGTATACGGAGAGCGGCCGCCCGCGTCGCAGCCGCTCACATCCGCCCCGGCGTGGTGCGCGAGGAGAACGGCCGCGCTGGCACCGGCCCCGGCGGCGCCCACGACATGAATGCGCTCTCCGGGCCGGATCGGCCTCGCGGCACGTGCGGGGTCGAGCCCGCTGCCCACGTCGGCGGCTCCGCGCACGCTCACGCCTCCAGACGCGGCCGCGCCTCTCCTTCCCTCGGTCATGCCACTTTCCTCGGTCACTCGGACGGTTCCCGTACGATCGACCCGGCGCGGGCGAGGAGCAGCTCGATTGCCGCCCGAGAACTGGCCTCCTTGTTCGCCGCCCGATCGCCGGACCAGACGAACCGCCTGACTTCGACCCCGCCGTCGTCGGCGACGGCGATGTACACCAGCCCGACCGGCTTCGCCGCGGTGCCGCCCTCCGGCCCGGCCACGCCCGTCACCGAAACGGCCAGGTCTGCGCCAAGACGAGCGCGAGCGCCGACGGCCATTGCCCGGGCCACCTGGGCGCTCACAGCCCCGTGGGCGGCGAGAAGGTCGGCGCCGACATCGAGCAGGAGCCGCTTCGCCTCGTCGGCGTACGACACGACGCCGCCCCGAAAATAGCCACTCGATCCCGGAACGTTGGTTATCAGATGTGCGACCAGTCCACCGGTGCACGATTCCGCGGTCGCAACCGAGAGGCCCCGCTCCAGGCAGGACGCCTGGAGTCTGTCCACGAGATCCGTCAGCGGCTCTTCCGCCATGCCGGGCTCAGGCGTCGTTCGACGGCTGCGGCGGGCCGTTCGCGGAGAGCCGCCAGCTGCCTACTACCACGGTGCGGCTGAGCGGTCCGTACGAAACGCCGTTGACCGTGACGTTCGTGACGGGGGCGGAGCCGGTCTTGATCCACACCGATTCGTCGGCTGTCACGGTGATGACCGAGCCGGATTTGTGCGGTGCCCCGCCGTTCAGGTCTGCGTCCACGACCCCGTCCCGCCAGACCTTGAGCCAGGCGTCGCCCTTCAGCTCGATCAGGACGGTCAAGCCGTTGTAGGGAATCGTTATTGTCCGAGTCTGGGCGTCGGCCTTGAGGCCCTGCCCGTTGTCGGCGACGATCGCCAGCTGCCAGACGCCCGGGCACAGCTGAACGACCACGCTGAACGTTCCGTCGATGGCCACCTTGTTCGTGGCCGGTGGCGGAGTGGATCCGGCGCACGGCCCGGGCGTGCTGCTCGGGCTGGCGGAAGTGCCCGCAGAGAGCGCCGGCGTGGCCGTCGGCCTCGGGGATACGGTGGGAGAAGCGGTCTGGCCCGCCGAGGGGCTGGCGCCGGCGACAGGTGCGGGCCCGACGTACGTGGGAGACACCGTCACCGTCATGGCTCCCATCGTCGCGCCCGTGACCGTGACGGCCTGATCCTGCAGCGACGCCCCATCCGCCGGGGAGCTGACCGTGATTTCGGGCGGTGGTGCCTGACTTGCGGTGGCGAGCTGGACGTCGATCTGGCGCTGGACCACGCCGCTTGTGTGGTTCGTGCCGGGGTCGAGGGCCGTGATCACGAACAGGTTCTTGTCAGGCTGAAGGGTCGCGGTGAAGCTCCAATTCCCGTTGGCGTCGACGGTTGCCGTCTTCGGATCTTCGCCGTTCAACACGATCTGGACCGTCGTTCCGGCGCTGGCGGTGCCCTTGAGAACGTACGTCGAGGTGCCCTGCTTCAGCGTGATGCTGCCCTGAACCGGGTCGGTAACGGCCAGGGACGGGTTCTGCGTGAACTTGTAAACCTGATAACCGAAATACAGCGCCGCGCCCGCGATCACCACGGCCAGCAGAATCACGACCAGGTGACTGGGCTGGAGAAGCAGGCTGCGGCGAGGCATGCTCAGCGGCCGCGGACCCATGACCGCGTTTGGCGAACGGATCGCTCCCCGTTCGAGCCGCCACTCGTCGGTTATCTCGTCCGCGTCGAGACCGAGGTAGACCGCGTAGTTGTGCAGGAAGCCCTTGGTGTAGACGTCGCCGGGCAACTCCACGTAATCGCCGCTCTCGAGCGCGGCCAGGAACTTCGCCCGGATCTTGATGTCCCGCTCGACGCGGTTCAGATCGACCCCTTTGGCCTCTCGCGCGCGTCGCAGTCTCTCGCCGATGAGAGATGCTCCGCCGCGGCCGTTGGATCCGCCGCCGCTCCCCTGTCCTCCAAGCGGCCGCCTGATCGTCCGGCGCGGCTGGTCCTTAGCGGTCATTCCTCATCCTCTTGGCCCGGACGCGCCGGCATTACGACATCGCGCCGAAGTACCTGGCGAGCGTTCGATCCATCGAACGGCCCGATGTAGCCTCGCGCCTCGAGCTGGTCGATGATCCGGGCGGCTCTGGCATATCCGATCTTGAGACGCCGCTGGAGCAGCGAAGCCGAAGCCCGATCGTACTCCTGGATGACGCCGACGGCATCGAGCAGGAGACGGTCGGCTTCCTGGTCCTCGGGCTGCAGCGTCGGCTCGGCCGTGTTCCTCGGGCTTTCGATGATGCCCATGTCGTAGTGAGGCTCGGCCTCGGCACGCCAGTGTTCGCAGATGTTGCCGATCTCCTTGTCGGACACGAAGACGCCCTGGAGCCGGATCGGGCGCGGCAGGTCGGCCGGCTGGAAGAGCATGTCGCCGCGGCCGATCAGGTCCTCGGCGCCGGGCATGTCCAGGATCGTCCGGGAGTCGATCTGAGACGCCATGGCGAAGGCAATCCGGCTCGGGAAGTTGGCCTTGATCAGGCCGGTCACGACGTTCACGGACGGCCGCTGCGTGGCCAGGACCATGTGGATGCCCGTCGCGCGGGCCTTCTGGGCCAGCCGGACGATCGGCTCCTCGACGTTCTTGCCTTCGCGCATCATCAGGTCGGCGAGCTCGTCGATGATGATGACCAGGTACGGCAGCCGGTCGGCCGGGATCGGCGCGAGTGTCGTTGAAGCCGGCCAGGTTCCGCGCGGTGGCCCCGGCGAAGCGGCGGTAGCGGGTCTCCATCTCGGCGACGGCCCAGTTGAGGGCGGCCTTGGCGCGCTCCGGCTCCGTGATGACCGGCACCATCAGGTGCGGCAGGCCGTTGTAGGCGGACAGCTCGACGCGCTTGAGGTCGACGAGGATCAGCCGGACCTCGTCGGGCGTGGCGTTGCACAGCAGGCTCGTGATCAGCGCGTTGACCATGACGCTCTTGCCCGACCCGGTGGCCCCGGCGATGAGCAGGTGCGGCATCTTGGCGAGGTCGGTGGCGCGGGCGTGGCCGGCGACGTCGCGGCCGAGCGCGAAAGTCAGCTTGGAGGCGCCGCGCAAGTCCACTTCCTCGAGAATCCGGCGCAGCGCGACGATGTTGAAGTCCTTGTTGGGGATCTCGATGCCCACGACGCTCTTGCCCGGGATCGGCGCCTCGATCCGGATCGTCCGAGCGGCCAGCGCCATGGCGAGGTCGTCCGAGAGGGCCTCGATGCGGCTGACCTTGATCTCGGGCGAGGGCTCGACCTCGTACTGAGTCACGACCGGGCCGGCGTTCCAGGCGACGACCCGGGCCGGGAATGTTGAAGCTCGCGAGCTTGGCCGTCGATGATCGCGGCGTTCCGCTGGTGGTCGATGGTCGTGTCGCCGATGCGCGGCGCGATGTCCTCGAGCAGTGCCAGCGGCGGCAGCTGGTACTCGGGACGCGGCTTCGCCGGAGCCAGACCGAGCGTCAGGTCCCCCGCCGCGCCGTTGCCGCCATCGGCTGAGCCGCGTGCCGTGCTCCGGCTCTGGAGAACCAACGCTGCGGGCCGCGCACCGGGGCGCCGCTCCGCGAACCGAGCCTCCCGTCGCGGGACGGAACCGGAGTCGCGGCGAAGTCACCGAGCGGCGAACCGTCGCGAGCGAAACCCGATCGGCGCCGGCGGTGCGAAGGTCGCGGACGACGGCCCCTGGCTCGGTATCGCGGCCGGCACCGACTTGCGGCGCCGACGACGACGCGTTCCGGCGTGGACGTCCCGCCCGGATTTCTGCAGCCGCGAGCAGACCGGCCGGACAGAGAGCCGGCCACGGAGGGCCGGTGCTCTCGGCGGCGGTTGTCGCCGGTGCCGGCCGGCTCAGCGATTCGACCGCACGGGCGGTCAGGTTCGCCGAGCGGAGCGACGGCCGCCGGCAGCGATCATGTCGATGGCGAGCAGGAAGCCCGCGATCATGATCACCGTCAGCAACAGGGCGGTGCCGGGCGCGGTGATCAGAGGTGGCAACGCGGAGTTGGCCATGTCCCTGCCGATGATCCCGCCGTGCTCGGACGCACCAATTCGACCAGGCCGAGCCCCGCAGCGAAACCGAGCGATCGGCTGCCCGCCGAGAGTCAGCTCCCAGTCACCGCGCACGCTCTTGGCTCGCTCGCACCAGCTACCAGCCCAGATGACAGGAGCACGAACGGCAGGAGCCAGCGGCCGGACCCGAACCAGGGCGCGATCGAGTCGCGCCACGTAGTCGGTGAGGCGGCCCTGGCTCGGGAGCAGCAGGGCGATCAGCGTGGCCGACGCCGAGGAGCATGCAAGCCAGCCCGATGACGACTCGGATTGACGTCCGGCGGAATGTCGGGCGCGCTCGGTCCTTCGCCGACGGTGAGCTGGTCGGCTCGTGCTGGTACGACCGGTGCGGCCGGACGGCCGGGGCGGCGACGTGCGAGCCGGCATTCTTAGACCTCCACCACGACCGGGAACACGAGCGGACGGCGCCTCGTTTGCTCGTAGAGGTAGCGCGAGACCTCGTCCTTGATCTGGCTCTTCAGCAAGCCCACCTCGCTCGTGCGGTCGCCCGGACTCTCCATCGGCGCCGATGATGCGCTCGACGGCGCCTTCCATGAGCGGGTCGCTGCTCGTTGCCGTGGACGAAGCCACGGGTGACGATCTCCGGCCGGGCGACGACGCTTGCCGGTCTGCTTGTCCACGGTCACGACGACGATGAACATGCCGTCGCTCGCGAGCGCGCGCCGGTCGCGGAGGACGACCTCGCCGACGTCGCCGACCGACAGCCCGTCGACGAGCACGTAGCCGGAGGTCACCGGCGCGGCCGCGCCGGGCGGTGCCGTCGGCGAAGAACTCGATCGGCCTGGCCGTTCTCGATGATGAAGACATTCTCCGGGCGCCACGCCCGTCTCGATCGGCCAGCCGGCCGTGCTGGACCAGCATCCGGAACTCGCCGTGGATCGGGATGAAGTACTTCGGCCGCGTCAGCCCGAGCATCAGCTTGAGCTCTTCCTGGCTGGCGTGACCGGAGACGTGCGCGTGCTTGATGGCGTGGTAGAAGACGTTGGCGCCGGCCTTGAACAGGTTGTCGATGGTGCGGGCCACGTACTCCTCGTTGCCGGGGATCGGGCTGGCGCTGACGATGACCGTGTCGCCCGGCTGGATCTCGACGAAGCGATGGTCGCGGTTGGCCATGCGGGCGAGGCCGGCCATCGGCTCGCCCTGGGCGCCGGTCGTGGCGATGACGATGCTGGTCTGGCGGCGTCGAGCCGATCTGGTCCTTGCCGACGATCTGGCCGGGCGGGTAGGTCAGGTAGCCGAGGTCGGTGGCGATCCGGAAGTTCTGCTCCATCGAGCGGCCGACGACCGCGACCTTGCGGTCGAACGTCGCGGCGGCGTCGAGCACCTGCTGGATGCGGGCGATGTTGCTCGCGAACGTGGCGACGATCACGCGGCCGTCGAGCGGCTCCATGATCTCGCGGAACGCCTCGCCGACGGTCCGCTCGGACAGGCGTGTAGCCCGGGGTTCTCGGCGCGCGTCGAGTCGGACAGCAGGCAGATGACGCCTTCTTCGCCGAGCCGCGACAGCATGGCGAAGTCGGAGCGGCGGCCGTCGACGGGGGTGTGGTCGAACTTGAAGTCGCCGGTCGTGACGACGGTCCCGACCGGCGTGTGGAGGGCGATGCCCATCGCGTCCGGGATCGAGTGGCTGATCCGGAACGGCTCGCACGCGGAACGGCCCGATCTGGAGCGTCGTCGCCGGGATCGAGCGGCAGGAGCGGGTTGTCCTTGAGCTTGTGCTCCTTGATCTTGATGCCCAGCAGGCCGCGCGCCAGCGTCGAGGCGTAGACCGGCACGCCCGGGAAGTAGGGCAGCACGTAGGCAGGCCGCCGACGTGATCCTCGTGGGCGTGGGTGATCAGGAAGGCGCGGACCTTCGCGCGCGTTCTCACGCAGGTACGTGACGTCCGGGATGACGAGGTCGATCCCGAACATCTCCTCGTCGGGGAACATGAGTCCGCAGTCGACGACGACGATGTCGTCGCCGTACTCGAACACGTACATGTTCTTGCCGATCTCCCCCACGCCTCCGAGGGGGATGATCCGGAGCGGGATCTCGGTTGTCAGGCATTTCTACTCGAGTGGCAGGGCCGATCGGTTGCGTCCATCCTAGAAGAGAGGGAGTTGCGCCGCTGGCCGGTTTCGGCGTCGGCATCGGGCGCGGGCGACTCCGGCTCCGCGTCGGGAGTCGCATCGTAAGTCGGGGCGGCGGGGGCCGATGCGACCACGGTCTGGACGGCCGGCGCGGCGGGGGCAGCGGCGACCGCGGCCGCGAGCGGCGACAGCGGGACCGACCGGCGCCACGAGCGAGCGCTCGCTCGCGTCTACGAGCGGCGATGAGTGCCGCCCGGGACACCCAGCCATGTCGCGGAAGAGCGCCTCGTTGAGCGATCCCTGGTGAAGTGCGGCGGCCGGGTGGTACATCGCATAAGCCAGAGCGTCGGGGGCGCCGGAGGCCGGGTCGCGGGCCGGAACGTTCCATGGACCTGCCCGATCCTGGCGCCCGGGCTGAAGCGGGCCATCGAGAAGCGGCCCAGCGTCACCACCAGCGCCGGGTCGAGCACCTCCAGCTGCCGCGCGCAGGAACGGCGCGCAGGCGGCGATCTCGTCCGGCTCGGGATCGCGGTTCTCGGGCGGCCGGCACTTGACGACGTTGGTGATGAAGACCTCTTCGCGCCGCCATTCGATCGACGCCAGTAACGCGTCCAGCTGGCCCCGGCCTGGCCTACGAACGGTCGGCCCTGGCGTCCTCGTTGAAGCCCGGGCCCTCGCCGACGAAGACGACCTCCGTTTCGGGATGGCCTTCGCCGGGCACGGCCTTGTTCCGCGTCTGATGCAGGCGGCAGCGAGTGCAGACCGCCACTTCCTGCGCGATGGCGTCGAGCGCGGCGCGGCGCTCGGCTTCGGTCACGTTCGCTCCCCGACGCGGCTCGCCGGCGAGCGGCGCGAGCGCGCCGGGACCCAGCCACGCTCCACCAGGAGCTCGGCGATCTCGACTGCGTTGGTCGCGGCGCCCTTGCGGAGGTTGTCGCTCACGACCCAGAAGGCCAAGCCTCGGTCGACGGACGGATCGGTTCGAACGCGTCCGACGTAGACCTCGTCGGTGCCCGGCCGCCTGTGTCGGCGATGGGATAGAGATGGGTCGCCGGATCGTCCATGACGACCACGCCCGGGACGGCCGCGAACGCTCGCGCGCGCCTCCTCGGGGCTCATCGGCCGGGTCGTCTCGACGTGCACCGCCTCGGAGTGACTGACGAAGACGGGCACTCGGACGGCCGTGCAGGAGAGCCGCAGGTCGGGCAGGTGGAGGATCTTGCGGCTCTCGGTGACGACCTTCCACTCCTCGCGGGTGTAGCCGTTGTCGAGGAAGACGTCGATCTCGGGCAGCGCGTTGAAGGCGATGACGTGCGGGTAAACCGAGGCCACCTTCTCCTCGCCGGCGGCGTAGGCGCGGACCTGCGCCTCCAGCTCGGCGATGCGCGTCGGCGCCGGTGCCGGAAACAGACTGGTAGGTGTCCACTACGACGCGCTCGATACCGACGGTGTCGCGCAGGGCCATCAGCACGGGCACGAGCTGCATCGTGGAGCAGTTCGGGTTGGCGATGATGCCTTCGTGCCACTCGCCATCGTCGGGGTTGACCTGGCTGACGATGAGCGGCACGGCCGGATCCATGCGCCAGGCGTTTGAGTTGTCGATCACCGTGGCGCCGCGCTTTGCCGCCTCGGGGGCAAGCAGCCGCGAGACGTCGCCGCCGGCCGAGAACAGCGCGATATCCACGCCCTCGAAGGCCTCGGGAGTCGCCTCGCCGACGGTCAGTGTCCGCCCGTCGACCGTGACGGTCCGTGCCGGCCGACCTCCCCGATGCGAGCAGCCGTAGCTCGCCACCGGGAACTTCCGCTCGGACAGGATCTTGATCATCGTCTTGCCGACGACGCCGGTTGCGCCGACGACCGCGACGACGAGTGGCTTGGCTTCTCGGGACATGGCTCCACTCAGGTGACTTGGCCTGGAAGATCGAAGTATACCAGCGAGCCTTGACGCCCCAGACCGTCGAGCGCCCCGCCGTCCAGAGAGTCCGGAGCGGAACTCAGTCACACCGGCCGTCCAGGCGCGTCCCAGGCTCGGCGGCGGCGAGACCGAGCGCGCATGGGGGATCAGATGAACCGGTACACGGTCTTCGGGCGGACTATCCGGACTTCAATCGCAATCAGACTGGCCGCCGTCCTCGCGGTCGCGCTGCTGAGCGTGGCGGTCATGGCGCCGCTCACCCTCTCGGGCAAAACAGCGAGCCCGTCCGGTTCCGCGACGTCGTCGGCCTCGTTGCGGGCATCCGGCAACACCCGCTCCCTGTCCCCTGCGACCTCGACTACGCCGCCACTTCCTGCCGACGCAGGCATTCCGGCTTTCCCAAGCATCGCCGTTGATCCTGCCGCCACCTCCAGGGGCGTTCAGCCAGGCGACGTCGCCGTAATCGAGGACTCCAGCGGCGGCAAGCTGCTGTTCCGCTTCCGCGACGTCACTCAGGTCGCGAACGCGCCCGGCATCGAACCCTTGGCCGCCGGCGATTTGTTCCTCGAGATCACCGTGGACCTCAAGGCGCTCAGTGCTTCGACATTCGTCGTCGAGGCCTCGAAGGTCGTCGGAGGAGAGGAGTTGGGACCGGACTCAGCCTGGCCGGCGCATCACCTCCCGGTTTCCGGCACCCTTCAGCCCGGGCAGATCGTTAGTGGAAAGCTCGGGTTCGAAGTTCCGCCCTTGGGCCAGGTTACGGATGTGTTTTCGGCCGTTCCGGGTGCCGACCTGCGCCTGGAGATGCGGCCCGCGCCGACCGGCGCTACGCCTTCACCCCTGCCTCCCGACGGCTGGCCGGTAACTTTCGACGGGAAGGGCGAGCCAATCGTTGGTCCGGATGGGACCGTCTATGTCGGCAACATCGCGCTGGACGCGTCGGGCCACCCGGTCTCCAGCGCCCACATGGCTCTCCCCGGAGCCCGGTCGGTCTCGGTCGCTGCGTTCGGCGCCGATGGGACCACCTACGTGACGGGCCAGACGGCGGACCAGACTGCGACCGCCATCGGAGCGTTTGGGCCGAATGGACAGCTCCGCTCCGGCTGGCCGGTGAACGTCGAGAGCGTCGATCGGGTCTTTCCGGTCGCCACCGGTGGGGCTTACGTTGTCTCCTCCACCAACGCCGGGGCCACAACGAGACTGCTCGGACCGGATGGCCGGCTGCGGGCGAGCTGGCCGTTCGCCGCCGATGGAAATTCCCGTGCCGCCCGCGACGGCCTTTACGAACTCCGGATCGCCGACAATGCGGCGGCCGGGGATATCGAGGTACTGACGACGGACGGAGGCCACACCAGCGGCTCGGCCACCGACTGGCAGGGCCTGTTTGTCTCCACCGACGGGACGGCCTACGCCGAGACCTCGGTCCTGGCCACGGGCTCCGACTCGGAGGTCGTCACCACTCGGATCGCCGCGATCGGCGCCGACGGCAACCCCAAACCCGGCTGGCCGGTCTCGATCAAGGGATCGGTTTCGGCGCCCGCCTTCGGCGCCGACGGCACCGTCTACCTCACCCTCGGAGCCTCCGGAGTGACATCGTCGATCCTCGCGCTCGATCCGTCTGGACGTACGAAACCAGGGTGGCCGGCGAAACTTCCGGCGGGCTATACGGCGCTGTCCGCAACCAGCGGGTGGCACGACGCCGACGTTGCGGAGGCGCCGACACCGGGGCTGGCCGGAACTGTCTACGTAGCGGCGGAAGACGCCGACCGGCGGCCGCTCGTGACCGCGCTAGACAGCTCGGGTCGCGTCGAAGCGGGCTGGCCTTACCGCCCCCTTTCTTCTTTCCAACGTTTCAGCATGTACATCGGCAGCTACTCACCCGAGACCCCGCCCTTGTTCGTTCGCTCCGGGTCAAGCGGTTTGCTTTACCTTGCCTTGAGCGACCGCGTCGTCGCGCTGTCGGTTGACGGGAAGGTGGCTCCGGGCTGGCCGAAGGCCTTCGGCGTGGCCTCGTGGGATGCGACCCCAGATGGTGGCCTCGTCGTGGGGGTCCCCTGGTACGACGCCGGCTCGAATTCTGCACATCACGATCACCGGTTGGACTGTTGCCGGAGAAGTTGCGCGCTGACCGATCTCGCCACATAAAGAGAGGCCGACCCGTTGGGGCCGGCCCTCTTCCGTTGTTGCGGAGCGAGGTTACGCCTCGGTGCGGGCCAGGTGGCGCTGCATCGCGGCCTTGCGGGAGAGGTTGACGCGACCCTGGCGGTCGATCTCGGTCACGACGACCATGACCTCGTCACCAACCGAAACCACGTCCTCAACTGAGGGGACGTGATAGTCGGCCAGCTCGCCGATCCGGATCAGGCCTTCCTTGCCGGGCAGGATCTCGACAAAGCAGCCGAAGCCCATGATGCGCGTGACCTTGCCCAGGTAGAGCCCGCCGACTTCCACGTCGCGGGTCAGCGACTCGATCCACTGGACAGCCTTGCGCGAGTTCTCACCCGACACTGCTGCGATCTGGACCGTGCCGTCGTCCTCGACGTTGATTTCGGTTCCGGTTTCCTCCTGGATCTTGCGGATCACGGAGCCGCCCTTACCGATGATGTCGCGGATCTTCTCGGGGTTGATCTTGATGGTGATGATGCGCGGCGCGAAGTTGCTCATCTCGGTGCGGCTGGTCGGAGATGACCGCGTCCATCTTGTCGAGGATGGCCATTCGGGCTTCGTGGGCCTTCTGGAGGCCGGTCCGGATGATCGCCTCGTTGATGCCCTTGACCTTGATGTCCATCTGCAGGGCCGTGACGCCCTCGCGGGTGCCGGTGACCTTGAAGTCCATGTCGCCGAACGCGTCTTCCTTACCGAGGATGTCGGTCAGGACGGCGAACCTGCCGCGTTCTCGCTGATCAGGCCCATCGCCGCACCGGCGACGGCGGCCTTGATCGGCACGCCGGCGTCCATGAGCGCGAGGCTGGAGCCGCAGGTCGAGGCCATCGAGGTCGAGCCGTTCGACGTCACGCACTCGGACACGAGGCGGATGACGTACGGGAACTCGTCCTCGGACGGCAGCACCGGGATCAGCGCTCGCTCGGCGAGGTGGCCGTGGCCGATCTCGCGCCGGCCGGGACCGCGCATCGGCTTGTTCTCGCCGGTGCTGTAGGGCGGCATGTTGTAGTGGTGGAGGTACCGCTTCTCGGTCTCGGGGCTGATGGTGTCGATCCGCTGCACGTCCGAGGCCGGGCCGAGCGTCGCGACGGTGAGCGCCTGCGTCTGGCCGCGGGTGAAGAGGCCGGAGCCGTGGGCTCGCGGCAGAACGCCGACTTCGACGGAGATCTGGCGAAGCTCGTCAACGCCGCGGCCGTCCATGCGGATGCCCTCGTCGAGGACCATGCGGCGAACGGTCTTCTTGTAGACAGGTTGAACAGGTTCTTGCTCACGCGCGCCTGGCGGCGGGCCGCCTCGAGAAGCGCGGCCGGCATCCTGCGCCTTCCTGACGAGTGGCTCGAATTGCGACGGCGATGCCGTCCTCGATCGTGGCCACCCGGCCGGCCAGGTCCTCGGCGAAGCGCGCAGAGATCGTCGGCGGTCGTCTCCGCGTCGGCGAGGCCGCGATGGGCGGTCTCGACCGTGACGCCGAAGAAGCGGGCGATGTCGCCGAGCTTGTAGGACTCGAGGTCCGGATAACCCTCGCGAGCGATCGCAAGCGTGTCGTAGCTGGTGGCGCCGACGAACTTCATCGGCTCGCCGAGCGCTTCGGTCGAGGAAGCCCAGGTCGAAGCCGACGTTGTGGCCGACGAGCGGCGCCTGGCCGGCGAATTCGAGGAACTTCTCGACAGCTTCACGGGCGGTCGGGGCGCCGGCCACGTCTGCGTCCGTGATGCCGTGCATCTGGGCGCCGAAGATGGCCCGCGCCGGGCTGACGAATGTGGAGAAGCGATCGACGATCTCGCCCTTGCTGACGCTGCACGGCGCCGATCTCGATCAGGTCGGCCACCTTGGGGTCGCGGCCGGTGGTCTCGACGTCCACGACGACGAACTCATCCGTCTGGCGACCTGCTTGACGAAATCGAGGACGGATGCCGGTGCCCGGCTCGAGGTAACCCACGACCTTCGGCTTGCCGACGGCCTCGCGGAGCTGCTCCTGGATGTCGATGAGCGGCTGGAGGGCGCGGTGGCCGAAGAGGATGGCTTCGGCCATGACGTCTTCGGGCACGATCGTGGCGCCGGCCTCGACCATCATGATCGCGTCGCGGGTGCCGGAAACGATCGAGGTCGATGTCGGAATGCTCGAGGTCGCCGACGGTCGGGTTGACGACGAATTCGCCGTCGATGCGGCCGATGCGCACGGCGCCGATCGGGCCCATGAACGGGATCGGGCTGATCGTCAGGGCGCAGGACGCGGCGAACGTGCCGAGGACGTCGGCGTGGTTCTCCTGGTCCGTCGACAGGACGGTCATGACGATCTGGATGTCGTCCTTGTAGCCCTCGGGGAAGAGCGGCCGGATCGGGCGGTCGGTCAGGCGGCAGGCCAGGATGGCCTGCTCGGATGGGCGCGACTCGCGCTTGATGAAGCCGCCCGGGATCTTGCCGGCGGCGTACATGCGCTCTTCGAACTCGACGGTGAGCGGGAAGAAGTCCAGGCCGGGCCGCGGATCGGACCGGTTGGCGGTTCCCAGGACCATGGTGTCGCCGAAGCGGACGGTGACGGCGCCGCCGGCGAGCAGAGCCATCTTGCCGGTCTCGATGGTCAGGGTGCGACCGGCGAATTGCGTCTCGAATGCGATGAGACACGGGATGTAATCCTCCTGATGCCAGGAGGAGCAGTGCTGTCCTCTGGTGCTCGCCTGTGACGAGCCGAATGCGCGGATGCAGTGACCCGCGGGCATCGCCCGCGGCGTCAGGGCCGCAGCGCTAGCGGCGAAGTCCGAGCCGTGCGATGACGGCGCGATAGCGGGCGTTGTCCTTCTTGATCAGGTATGCAAGAAGGCGCCGTACGCTGTCCGACGAGCTTGAGGAGGCCGCGGCGGGAATGATTGTCCTTCGGGAAGCTCGCGCAGATGCTCCGTTAGGCCCTTGATCCCTCGGTCAGGAGCGCGATCTGCACTTCCGCGGAGCCCGTGTCGCCATCGTTGACGGCGTACTCCGAGATCACCTGTTCCTTCGTCTCCCGCGCGAGCGGCACACGATCCTCCGAATTGCTACGTGGTGTTTTACAACTTCTCTAAATGCCTGGCGGATGGTAGCAGGCTTCGCGAGCGCGCGCCAGCGACGCGGGACACTCGGCGGTCAGGCCTAGCCGACGCCTGTTTCGACATGGTCCATGAAGACCACCCTGATCCGATCGCCGCCGGCGGGCACGCCGCGGGCCGGCTCCAGAAGGACGCTCCCCTCCTCCACCGTCGCAAATGTGGCATGGCGAGCTGGCTCAGGGGACACAGACTCGCCCCACGCCGTGCCGACCAGGACTCGGTAGCGACCGGCCGGAGGGAGCGTCACGGGCAGGTCGAACTCCAGGCGGCGCGCCGTAGGGCCGCCGGCTGCCGCGTCCCCCGCCGCAAGCCGGCCCATCACCGACAACGGCCGGCCCAGAAGGTGCCGGGCCCCGGCGAGGTCGCCCTGGGCGACGCGGCGCCGGATCTCGGAGCTGCGCACCTGTTCACCGTCCACGAGAAGCGACGGCACGACCGAAACCGTAAAGCCCTCCCGGAGGCCGAGCGCGGCGAGCGTCGTCGGCGTCCCCTCGCGATCGTGACCGAAGGCGGCGTCGGGAGTCATGACGAAGCCCGCCAGCTCTACGCGACCGCGGATTCGGGCGACGAAGTCCTGGTAGCTGGTCATTCGCAGCGCGTGGTCGAAATGCTGGACCACCGTTACCTCGGCCCCGGCGGCCGCGAGTCGGACGAGGCGCTCGTCGGGGTCGCAGAGGAGCGGCGGCGCGAGTCCGAGCACGATTTCCTCGGGATGGGCGTCGAAGGTGATGACGGCAGCCTTCGCCCCCGCACGATGGGCGGCGCGGCGCAGCTCCCTCAGCAGGTAGAGATGGCCGCGGTGAAGTCCGTCGAAGACGCCGACGGCCACGAACAGGCGGCCCAGCTCGGGCGTCAACGCATCCACGCCGGCGATCACCACTGCCGGGGCCGGCAGAGTCAGGGCACGCAGTCGCGGCTCACGAGTCTCCGGGGGCGCAGGAGCCTTGACCTTGGGCTCGGTCGGGGAAGCCGAAGGCGCGGGCGCCACGAATATCTTCTCCGGCACGATCCGGCCGGCCTGCAGCTTCCCGACGCCGACGAGGGCGCCCTGCTCGTCGAGGAGCCGGAACGGCACATCGCCCTCGACTTTGGGACGGTGGACCGGCTTGATCTGCTGGCCCTTCGCGACCGCCGCCACCTCGGTGTCGGTGATCTGTGTGGACGCCATTCCGTCGAGACCCGCGTCGATCGGAAGAAGAAGCCTGGCCAGACCCGCGGGCCCGTCGAGCGCCGCCGCACGCAGCTCGTCGAGGTCGTGCGCCCTGTCGAGCCGGAACGGGCCGCTGGAGGTGCGCGTCAGGGCGCCGAGATAGGCGCCGCACCCGAGCCGCTCCCCGAGGTCACGGGCAATGGCGCGTATGTACGTGCCGGCGCCGCATTCGACCTCCAGCACCGCCGTGGGCCTCTCCGGGTCCGATGCGTCCCAGTCGACGAGCTCGATCCGATGGATCGTCACCGTGCGCGGCGCCAGCTCGGTGGCGATCCCCTGGCGCGCCAGCTCGTAAGCCCGGCGTCCGGCGACCTTGAGCGCGCTGAAAGCCGGCGGCCGCTGCTCGATGACGCCCCGGAAGTCTGCCAGCGCAGCCTCGACGGCCTGGCGCGTGGGTGCCGGCCCCTCGCCCCGAACCAGCTCGCCGTCGCGATCGTCCGTGGCGGATGAGGCCCCGAAGCAGACCGTTGCCCGGTACGACTTGTCGTCGCCCATGTGGTACTCGACCAGACGTGTCGCGAGTCCGAGGAACACGGGCAGGACCCCGGCAGCAAAGGGGTCGAGCGTCCCGCCGTGACCGACGCGCTTGGTGCCGGTCAGAGCCGCCGCACCAGGCCCACGACATCGTGCGACGTGGGACCCGGCGGCTTGCTCATGATCAGGACGCCGTCCATGCCGCGCTCCGAACCAGCCATGCGGTCAGCGCTCGACCGCGGCCACGAGCGGCGCGGCCGCCGCCAGGAACATCCGGCGCGCTTCGTCGAGCGGCCGCGCCAGGGTCGCGCCGGCCGCGCGAGCGTGGCCGCCGCCGCCGAACTGACCCGGTGAGCTTCGTTGCGTCCACGCCGCCGTCCCGGTTCGAACGCTCACCCGCGTCTCGCCGTTCGCTTCCTTGAACAGGATCGCGGCTTCGGCAGTCGCCGACTGGGCCAGCAGATCGATCAGCCCTTCGGACTGTTCCGGGCCTGCCCCGGCAACCGAAAGGTCGGCCAGCTCCAGGGTCGACCAGATGAGCCTGCCCTCGAGATCCGACTGCATCCGCGCCAGGACCCTCCCGAAGAGCAGCAGCTGGCTGTTGGGCTTGGTCCTGTACAGGCGACGCGCGAGCTCGCTGAACGGGGCGCCCGCCTCCCGCAAAGCTGCCGCGACCGCGAAAGTCCGGGGAGTGGCGTTGGGATGCTGGAAGTTCCCAGTATCCATCACGAGGCCCGCCGGCGAGGGCCGCGGCGAGCATGCCGTTGCCGGCGGTGAGCGGGACGCCAAGCCGCAACGCCAGCAGTGTCACCATCTCGCAAGTGGCCGAACTCTGGGCGTCGACCCAATCGATGGCTCCGAAACGTGGGTTGGAGAGGTGGTGGTCTATGTCGAGGATCGGGACGCGCTCGAAGAGGGCCCGGTGCGTCTCGAGGACCGGGCCAATCCGCTCCAGCTCCCCACAGTCTCCGACGACGATCAGGTCGTAATCGAGCTCTGGGTCGGGCTCGCGGCGGAATCGCTCCATGCCGGGCGAGGAATTCGTACATCGGCGGCATCGGGTCTGCGCAAACGGGAGTGGCGACGCCTCCGTGGGCCTCTACGAGCATCGCGACCGCCAGCGCCGAACCCAGCGCATCGGCCTCAGGGTTCTCGTGGCAGATCGTCAAGACTCGGCGGCCGGCACGGAGCTTCTCTACGACCTCGTCGGGCACGGCGGCCGCGTAGGCCGACAGATCGACCCTCGGGTCGCTCATCGCGGCTTTCGCCGGGCGGGCGGCTTGGCCTTCTGAGGTTCCCCGAACCAGTCGGGTTCGCCCTTGCGATCGAGGCGTTCGGTGGGCTCGACGCGTTCGTGCGATGCGGACCCGGCCTTGGGCTCGCCGCGTCGCTTCGAATCAGCGCGAGCCCTCCGTCGCAGTCTGGCCGCCGAGGCGGCCGCCGTGGCATCGGCTGCGGCGCCTCCCAGGGCACTCTCCCCGGTGTCCGAGTCGTCCTCGTGGCGCAACCTCGCCACCGGCGTCGGCAGCGACTCCCCGGCCGGGATTTCTCCCTCGGGCAGACGGCCTGCCTCGAGCTCGTTGATGATCTGGAGAACGCGCGATCCACGGGCAACCGACTCGTCGAGGCGCACTTCGAGCGCGGGGATGCGGCGGATCCGGATCTTCTCGCCGAGTCCGTGCCGGATGAACGGCATGGCCCGGCGCAGCGCCACCAGCGTCGCCTTGCGCTCCTCCTCGGTGCCGATGACGCTCACCCAGACGCGGGCATGGGCCAGGTCGGGCGTCGTTTCGACGTTGGTTACGGTCACGAAGCCGATACGCGGGTCGGCGACCTCACGCTCCAGCGCCTGGCTGATTTCCTGGCGCAGGAGCGCGTCGATCCTGTCCGTTCTCTGGGTCATCGATGTTGGGCTCACTCGAGCGATGCTCAACCGGCCGACCGGCTCACCATCTGCTGTGTGAAGCATTCGATGATGTCGCCTTCGACGAGGTCGTTGGTGCCGGCCAGACTGATGCCGCACTCGAAGTTGGTCGCGACTTCCCGGACGTCGTCCTTCAGGCGGCGGAGACCTTCGATCCGGTCCGTGGCGATGACCTTGCCGCCTCGCCAGACTCGAGCGTTCGCCGCTGCGGACGATGCGACCATCGGTGACATAACAGCCGGCGATGACCGCCATCTTGCCGACCTTGAAGATCTTCCGGACTTCAGCCCGACCTTCGACGGTCTCCACTTCGACCGGCTCGAGCAAGCCGCGGAGGGCGGCCTGGATGTCGTCGGTCAGCTTGTAGATGATGTCGTACTGGCGGACGTCCACCTTCTCCGATTCCGCGGCACGGCGAGCCGTATCGGTCACCTTCGTGTTGAAGGCCACCACGATCGCGTTCGATGCCGCGGCGAGCATGATGTCGTTGTCCGTGACGTCGCCGGCGGCCTCGTGGAGGACGTTGATCCGGACTTCGTCGGTCGAGAGCTGCTGCAGGGCGTGGGTGATGGCCCCGAGCGAGCCCGAAACGTCGGTCTTGAGGATGATCCGCAGTTCCTTGGTCTGGCCGGCCTGGATCTGAGCGTACAGGTCCTCGAGCGTGGCCCTGCCACCGCCTTCGGTGTGCGCGGCGGAAGCGGCCTTGCGATCCTCGACCATGGTTCGAGCGATCTTCTCGTCGGCTACGACGCGCAGGATGTCGCCAGCCTTCGGAACGTCCGCCAGACCGAGCACCACGGCCGCGCTCGAGGGCCCGGCCTTGCTGATGCGCTTGCCCTTGTCGTTCTCGAGGGCGCGGACCTTGCCGTAGGTTTCGCCGACGACGATCACGTCGCCGACACGCAGCGTGCCCGTCTGCACGAGGGCGGTGGCGACCGGCCCGCGGCCCTTGTCGAGTTCGGCCTCGACGATCGTGCCGATTGCGGGGCGCTTCGGGTTGGCCTTGAGCTCCTGCAGGTCGGCCGACGAGGATGATCATCTCGAGCAACTCGTCCAGGCCGATCCGGGCCTTCGCAGAGACCGGGACCATCGGCGACGTCGCCGCCGTACTCCTCGACGACCACTCCGGCTTCCGCCAGGCCGTTCTTGACCCGGTCCGGGTTTGCGTCGGGCTTGTCGATCTTGTTGAGGGCGATGATGATCGGCACCTTGGCGGCTCGGGCGTGGTCGATCGCCTCGAGGGTCTGCGGCATGACGCCGTCGTCCGCCGCGACAACGACGATGGCGATGTCCGTGACCTTGGCGCCGCGGGCGCGCATCGCGGTAAACGCCTCGTGGCCCGGGGTGTCCAGGAAGACGATACGCCGGCCGTCCTTGGTGATCTCGCTGGCGCCGATGTGCTGGGTGATGCCGCCGCGCTCACCGGCAGCGACCTTCGTGGTTCGGATGGCGTCGAGCAGCGACGTCTTGCCGTGGTCGACGTGGCCCATGACCGTGACGATCGGGGCGCGCGGCTGCAGGAGGGCCGGGTCGTCCTCCTCGTAGAGCTGCTCTTTCGTCGCTGCGCTCACGGGGGCCGCTTCCGCCTCACCGTTGTCGCCCACGGCCGGTGCGCCGGGCAGAACCGTCTCGGCCACTTCGTAGCCCAGCTCTTCGGCGACGAGGGCCGCCGTCTCGCGGTCAATCCCCTGGTTGATGTTGGCGAAGATGCCGCTCTTGATCAACTCGCGGATCACGTCCGCGGGGTTGACGCCGAGCAGATCCGCGAGGTCCTTGACGGTGATGCTGGACGGCAGCTCGATGGCGTTGCGGTCTTTCGCGTCCAGCGTCTGGACGGCGCCCGGCACGCCATTGTCGCGGCGCATTGGCTTGCGCGGTCCCCTACGGCCACGCGTGCCGCTCCTACTCCTGGCCACGACTACCTCCTTGTTCGATGTTGATCGCCTCCCCTGTCAGCTCGGTCCTGAGCTCCGATGGGATTGGCACTTCCAGCGCTCGCTGGAGAGACCCTTTTTCGAATGCCGCCTTGCGGCATTCCTCTGATGCACAAAGATAGGCCCCTCGTCCGGGCAACTTGCCGGTCGGATCGATCACGACCCGGCCGTCCGGAGTCCGGACTATGCGCGTCAACTCGCGTTTCTGCTGAGTAGTGCGGCAGACGACGCAAGACCGGATCGGAAAACGCCGCGGCGGCGCGCCCCGGGCTACGAGGATACCTCCCCGGATACGCCTGGCGGTGCAACAGCCGCTTCGGGCTCGGCGACAGGCTTCGCGGCCGCTCTCTTGCGCTTCGGCTTGGCAGGCGCCGCGTCTTCGGCCGGGGCGGGTTCTGCCAACGGCTGATCTGAAACCACGGCAAGAGGCTCGCCGATGGATTTCAGGCTCGGCGGTGGCTTCGGGCGGTCTGGCCTCCGCTTCGGCCTTGGCGGCCTCGGCGACCGAGACGTCACTCCTGATGTCGATCCGCCAGCCCGTCAGCTTGGCAGCCAATCGGGCGTTCTGGCCCTCCCGGCCGATCGCGAGCGAGAGCATCCGCTCCGGAACGACCACGTTGGCGATCCGATGCTCCTCGTCGATCCGAACTTCGATCACCTGGGCCGGACTGAGTGCCTTGGCGACGAACGTCGAGGCATCTTCGGACCACTCGATGACGTCGATCTTTTCCCCGCCGAGCTCGGCCACGACCGCCTGGACGCGCGCTCCGCGCTGGCCCACGGTCGCCCCGACCGGGTCGAGGCCCGGCTGGCGGGACGCGACTGCCACCTTTGAGCGGCTGCCAGCCTCACGGGCGATGGCCTTGATTTCGACCGTTCCGGCGTGGATCTCGGGCACTTCGAGCTCGAACAGACGGCGCAGGAAACTCTTGTGAGTCCTGCTGATGTAGATCTGCGGACCCTTCGCGCTGCGCCGGACTTCGAGGACGTAGGCCTTGACGTTCTGGCCGATGCGATAGTGCTCGAGTGGCGATTGCTCGGTGGTGGCAAGTATTGCTTCCGCCTTGCCCACGTCGAGCACGAGCGCTCGCGGCTCCACCCGGGACACCGTGCCGGTTATGAGCTCGCCCTCGCGGCTGGCGTACTGGTCGAACACGACGTTGCGCTCGGCCTCGTGGAGGCGCTGCAGCACGACCTGCTTGGCGGTCTGAGCGTGGATCCGCCCGAACGCTTCCTGGTCGAGCTGCTCGGTCTCGACGAGATCCCCGACTTCGGCGTCGGGCTGGATTGCCTGCGCCTCGGCCGCTGTCATCTGCGTGGCGGGATCCTCGATCTCCTCGACCACCTGGCGGGCCCGGAAAACCCGGACCTTGCCCGACTCGGCGTCGATGCGGACGTGAATGTCCTCGTCCCCGGCGACGCGGCGGTAGGCGGACTGGATTGCCTCTTCGACCGTCCGCACGAGCTGTTCGCGCGAGACGCCCTTTTCGGCGTTCAATTGCAGGAGGGCGCCGACGAAATCTCGACTCACCTCGGGCCTCCCGTTCTTGACCGGCTCTCGGCTACTCAACAAAAGACGTGGGGGTCACCCACGTCACGAGCGGCCGGTACGATTGGCGGAAAGTATACACGGCGCCTCCCGGGGCCTCCAAGCGCGGGGCCCTCGGCTGAGCGCCGGGCGGGTCGGGGAAGGCCCGGTCAGGGAGCGGCCGGGGCCGAGATCGGGAGATAGACGGCGTCGTTCCCCAGGGCCGCAGCGAGCCGGTAGTGGCCGCGGACGAAATCGCGCAACGAGTCCAGCGTGTCGTAGCTGCGGGGGTCCTCGTTGTTCGGATCCGATGGCCCGAACATGGGCACCGAACTCGGTGTCTCGACTATCACCGCCGGCGGCGATGCCACCCACGAGGCGAGCAGCGCCGAAGTGCGTTCGGGCGACCAGTAGCCCGCGGTCACCAGGGGGAACTGGTAGACGTAGCGGTCGTAAGGCGTTCGATGCGCGTTCAGATATAGAGCCGTGTCGTCTCCCCAGATGAAGACGCGGGCAGATGACGGCGTATTGGCATCCAGCCAGACGGCAGTCGCTTCGGAAGCCGCATTCGCTTCGCCGGTCTTGCCGATCGTGATGCCGGTCAGCTCGGCGGCGGTGAGCCCCGAGATCGCGAACATGGCCGTCGCGACAACCGAAAATCCGATTGCGGCACTCTTCGCCATGAGATCTGGCGACCGGAGGCGAGTGACGAGCCACTCCATCCCCGGGCCGGCCAGCAACACCAGCGGCGGCACGAGCAGGATCAGGTAGTGGAGGTACAGGCGATTCTGAAAGCCGAGGTAGGCGCTGTATCCGACCGCCCACGCGAGGGCGACCCAACCGATTCGATCGAATGCCCGCCGGCGGCTCACCATCCGCGCGACCTGGATCAGTGCGGGAACGGCGAGGCAGCCGAGCAGAAGCAGGACGGCCGGCAAGAGCGTCGTTATACCCTCGCTCGAATCGCGGTAGGCGGCGTTGTAGGTCACGACCTGGTCGACTGCGTCCGCCGCGGCCCCGCCGGACCAGAGCCAGCCGGCAACGACTAGCGGCACGACCAGGCCGCCGCCGGCGACGGCGACAATCCGACGCAGCAGCGCCGCCGGACCGGCGTCGAGGCCGCGGATGACGGCTGCGGCGAAAAGCACGGCGGCCGCGGGAACGGCCTGTAGCGACATCAGGCAGGCAACGCTCAAAAGCAGGCCGATAGAGACCGAGACACGCCAGGTCGGTTGCCATCCGGCGATTGCCGCCAGGACGGCAACTAGCGGCAGGAGCGCGAACGACTCGGTTGCTCCGCCTCCGAGCGCCATGGGATGTGCCGCGATCCCGATCAGGCACACGAGGCTCCACAGGTACGCAGCGACGGGCGAAAGGGAGCGTTCCAGCAGCCTGTCGACGACGAGGATCGCGGCGGCGGCGAAGGCCAGGGTCAACAGCCAGTACAGCAGCCAGGGGTCGAGCCACGGAAAGGCCAACTGGCTTACGGCGTTAAGCAGATACGTGCCGGGCGGCTTATGGTCCCAGATGTCCTTGTAGGGCATGAAGCCCTCGCGGATCCTGGTGCCGGCCAGCAGGAAGACGGCTGAGTCCAGCGACGGCCCGAGCCACAGTCCGGGCGACAGGAGCAACGCGGTCAGGCCGATCAGCGAAACCGGCTTCGCGATGGGCCAAACCCTCATCTGGTCTCCACCGCCGCTGCCTGGGCCGTCGCCGAGAGCCACTTCTCAGTGGCGGCGGCCGCGCGGTGGCCCAACTCGAGCGCCAGTGAAACGCCCCGGTCGTCGGGATAGATATGGGCGAGGCTGGCGTGAAAGAGGCCGGGCAAGCCGGTCTCCATGCGCAGGCCCGGCATCGGTCCCCCGGCGAGCGGCACCGGCTGCGCCCAGCGGTCGCGCTCCAGATGCGCCGCCTTGATCCAGCTTCGGTCGAAATCGGGATTGATCGCCCGCAGCGCGGGTTCGGCCGCGGACACGATCGCCTCGATATCGGCTTCCCAGACGGGCCCATCCGCATTCGCATAGTGCGTCAGGTAGACGAGGTGCCGGCCGCCGTACCGTTCGGCCGGAATAAAGTTCGTATGCTCGATGATCGCCAGGCAGGCGAGGTCCGTCGGTTGGATCAGATTGGTCCAGTAGTAGCGTCCCAGCGGCCGATCGAGTTCGAGCAGCGTACAGACAACGCCTCGATACGGGATCGCCGACACCGTTCGCCGGTATTCATCGGGGAGCCTCGCGAGCGCGGCCAGGGCTTCGCCGCTCAGGCAGGCGACGACGGCGCGAGCCCGGACCTCTCGGCTCGCCGACCCGACGAGCCAGGTATCGCCTTCGAGCGCCAACGAAGTCACTCCCGAGCCAAGGCTGACAGTCACCCCTCTGTTGGAAAGCTCCTGGGCGTAGCGTCCGGCGAGAGCGCCCAGCCCGCCGCGCAGGTATCCGAGCCGATCGCCCGTGCCGCGCTTCCTTGCGTTCGCCCGCTGCTTGATCCGGCCGAGCAGCCAGGCCAGCGCCACGTCCGGCGCGTACGGCCCAAACTTTCCGTCGAGCAGAGGCTGCCAGAGAACCGCGTAGCCTTTCTTGCCGAACCACCGTGGGCCGGTCCGGCCTACCCGCCGGCCGTCCATCTTGCTTCCCCGACCTCGAACGAGGGCTATCGCAGACACGAGTCCGACCCTGAGCCGGGAAACCGGCGGCAGCGGTGCGAACCGGAGAAGGTCCAGCGGCGAGTCGAAGGGATACAGGCGGCCGCCCTCGAGCACCGCCGTGGAAGCTTTGTGCCACTCCAGCCGGTCGTGAACTCCCAACCGATCGATGAGATCCCGGAGCTCCCGGTCCTGCGGAAAGATGTGGTGGTAGTAAGCCTCGATCTCCTCGTCGCCGACGGAGATCGAACGCGCCAGACCGCCTGCCTCGGCCGCCAACTCGATCAGCTCGACCGACAACCCAGCCGAGGCGAGCTTTCCGCCGCGGCCAGGCCGGTCATGCCCGCGCCGACGATCGCAACGTCGCAAGTGACTTCGCCGGGCCCCGTATGTGGCATCGCCTCACCTGGGTCGGGCGCGAAGGCCCGTGTTTGAGCTGCCGGTCAATAGGCTCGCGCGAACAGAACACGCCGCTCTGACGGCGCTCCGCAGACGATGCAACTGCCGGCCTCGTCGGGAGAGTCGAACGGGATGCAGCGGATTGTCGCGCCGGTTTCGTCGTTGACCTGCTTCTCGCACTTCCCGTCCCCGCACCAGGGCGCCATGAAGAAGCCGCCTTCCCCGTCGAGCCCGTCCTTCAGCTGCGCGTAGGTGTCGACGTGGTGCGTATTGACGTCGCGGAAGTCGCGAGCGCGCTGCAACAGCTCGGCCTGGTAGGCCCGCAGCCTCGCCGGGAGCTCGGCGACGAGCCGCTCGAACGGCACGGCCTCCTTGGACCGGTCGACCCGCTTGACCAGCATCCCCTGCCCTGCCGCCACGTCGCGCGGCCCGATCTCGAGCCGGAACGGGACGCCGCGGAGTTCCCAGTGGTTGTACTTGAAGCCCGGCGAGTCGTCGCGCCAGTCGACCTTGACTCGAACGGCCTTGCCTTCAGGCGTCGAGGCGAGCGCCGCGACCAAGCGATCGATCGCCTCGGCCACCGCGGCCTTCTCTTCGTCCTTGCGGAAAATCGGAACGATCACTACCTGTACGGGCGCCACATTAGGCGGCAGCACGAGCCCCGAATCGTCGCCGTGGGTCATGATCGTGGCCCCGACCATGCGGGTCGAGAAACCCCAGGACGTGCCAAAGGGGTGCTTCCGGATATTGTCGCGGTCGAGGAATTCGATGTCGGCGGCTCGGGCGAAGTTCTGGCCGAGCATATGGCTCGTGCCAGCCTGGAGCGCCTTCTTGTCGCGCATCATGGCCTCGATGCACCACGTGTAGTCGGCCCCGGGGAACTTCTCGGCGTCGGTCTTGCGACCCTTGATGACCGGGATCGCCAGCCAATCCTCCGACACCAGCCGATAGCACTCGAGACCGGTCGCGACCTCCTCCGCCGCCTCCGCCTCGGTGGCGTGGAAGGTGTGGGCCTCCTGCCAGAGGAATTCGGTCGTTCGGAGGAACAGGCGCGTTCGAAGCTCCCAGCGGACCACGTTGTTCCAGAGATTCATCAAGAGCGGCAGGTCGCGGTAGGACTGGATCCAGTCCTTCACGCTGTCGGCGATGATCGCCTCACTGGTGGGTCGGATCGCCAACCACTCGTCGAGCGCCTTACCGCCGGCATGTGTGACCCATGCAACCTGCGGGTTGAACCCCTCTACGTGCTCGGCTTCCTTCTCGAGAAGCGACTTGGGGACGAAGAGCGGGAAGTAGACGTTGCTGTGGCCCGTTCTCTTGATGTGGCCGTCGAGCTCGGCCTGCATCGATTCCCAGAGCGCGTAGCCGTAGGGTCGGATGATCATGCAGCCGCGAACCGGCGAGTAATCGGCCAGCTCCGCCTTCAACACCACGTCGTTGTACCAGCCCGGAAAGTCCTCGGACTGACGGGTGATGCTGGTTACGAAACCCTCCTTGGGCACGATTTCCTCCTCCGGACGGTCTGACCCCTCTGGCTTCGCGCAATCGTAACGCCTCGACGAGCCCGGCGGCGCGAGGCGAGTCGCGGCCACTGCAACCCCACAGCTGCGTCCGGCCGTTCAAACGTACTCCCGGGAAACGCACCCAAGGAGACGACCAATGCTCAAGCTGAAGTCGAGGATCGTTTGGATCCGGACCCGAGGCTGGTGGCTTGCCCTGTTGGTCGGCCTCTTGCCGCTCGTCCTGGCCGCATGCAACAACGGCGGAGGAAGCGGGTATTGAGCCTCAGTAACACCGAAACCTGACAAGCGATACTTCCCGTGTAGTCGGTCCGTCAGACCTTTGGCCGCGCGCTCCAATATGTGCGGCCGGGAGCAATGGTTCGCGGGAGGCATGCGATGAGGGGTCTTCGGTGGCGCCGAGCGCCGGCGAACGTCGAGCCTGCAAACGAATTTGTTGTGGGGATCCGCGCGGCGGGCCTGGACGCCCGGCGCGGCTCTCCCCAGCTTTCTCGGCGGCGTCGATTGCTGGCCATCGGCACACTCGCAGCGGTTGCAGTGGTCGCGGCGAGTGCCGCGCTCGCTCCGTTTGCGCTCCACAAGTACGGCGGCACGAGCGCATCTTCGACGCCCAGCTCCTCGGCCACGCCCGCCGATGAGCGCGTCGCTCAGAGTTCGGCCACGCCCGCCGCCAGCTCGAGTCACTCGAGTTCGATCCAGCCGGCAACCGCCAGCTCGGCTCCGACTCCCTCCGTTGGGCCCGAGCAAAGCTATGTGCCGATCCAGATGAACGGATGGCCTGTGAAGTGGCTCCGGAGCGTCAACGGCCCGGCAGGGCTGACGATGGGCCCCGACGGCACGGTCTACCTCGCGTCGGACGGTTCGCTCGCCTCGGCCGCCTCGATAGCCATTGATAGGGCCGGTCATCCCAGGGCCGGTTGGACGACGGCAGTCGGCGGCAGGACGCTCGTCCCCGTGGCGTTCGGCTCGGACGGGACGATCTACTCGATCGACGCCGAAGACGGCGTATCAATGAAGGCGTATGCGTTCAACCCGCTGGGAACACTGAAGGCCGGCTGGCCGATCGAACTACCCGACTCCACGCCGATCATGGCCGGACCCGGGGACACGCTCTACACGGTGTCGGTGGGAGTGCTCACGATCGTCGGTCCAGACGGCAAGGTCAAGGCCACGAGCTCGCCCTCACCCGACGACCTTTGTCCGCTCGATCGAGCCGTCATCCGGTCCGACGGAACGCTCTTCATCCTGTGCGGTACGGATTCCTCGGTGACGGCGGGTCGGGTGGCGGTGTTCAATTCCGCGGCGAAGAAGCTCGGTAGCGCCTCGGCGGAGCTGTGGGACGGCATCACGATGGGCGCCGGCGGCCAGGTAGTGGCGTGGAGGAACGAGACGGTTCGCGTCGGGGAGACGGGGTACGCGCCTTTGGACACCGTTCTTGCGGCTCTCGGCACCGACGGCCGGCCCCTCGATGGGTGGCTGAAGTCGGTCGGTGGCCCGGCCTCGGCTCCGGTAATCGGCCCCGACGGCAGCGTCTACATTGCGATCGAGTCGTCGGAGCGTGAGGCACCGTCCCAGCTCATCGCCTTCGACGCGGCCGGAAACATCAAGGCCGGCTGGCCGCACTCCCTGCCCGATGGAACCGCTCCGGACGGCGCCACGCCGCGAATGGACGGCAGCGGTCAACCCGGAGTCCCGCTCTATCCCGTGTCACCGGTGGTCGGTACCGACGGGACCGTGTACTGGGTGGTGGACGACCCGAACGGTACCGAGTATGTCCTGGCCTGGGATTCTGCCGGACATGCGCTGCCGGGTTGGCCGGTAACACTGCCGCAGCCGGTCCACATCTCGCTCGCCGGTCCCTGCGCCGACTGGTGCGGCCCCTACTTCGACAAGCCGGTGTTCGTGAAGCCGGCGTCGGGCTCGGCTCGCCTCTACCTCCACCTCGGCGACACGATCACGGCCCTGACCGAGGACGGCAAAGTCGTGTCCGGATGGCCCAAGAAGCCGGAAGCCGCTGGTTCGACCTTCTACGGCTGGTCCTGGTGGTCGGTGACACCGGACGGCGGTGTGGTCGCACTCGAGGAGAGGCTGACGGACACGGACGTCTCCTACGCCCTTACCCGTTGGAACCCCGACGGCTCGGTCCCCCACTGAGCCTTCGTCGATCCAGGTCTACGAGGCGCTTCCCGGCACCGGGAAGCGCCTCTCCACGTAAGAGTCCAGCATCGCTTTGAATTCAGTAGCGATGTGGTCGCCGCGCAGAGTCCGGTCCAGTGCGCCGTCCACGAAGACCGGTGCAACCGGTTCCTCGAAGGTGCCAGGCAGGGAGATGCCGATGTCGGCATGTTTGGATTCTCCCGGGCCGTTCACGACGCAACCCATGACCGCAACGCGGAGCTCCTCCACGCCGGGATGACGTTCTCGCCAGGCGGGCATCTGATCCCGCAGGTACGTCTGGATGTCGCTGGCGAGCTCCTGGAAATAGGTGCTCGTAGTCCGGCCGCAGCCCGGGCACGAGGAAACCTGGGGCAGGAACGAGCGCAATCCGAGCGACTGCAGGACCTGCTGCGCGACCGCCACCTCGTCGCTTCGGTCGCCGCCGGGCTCCGGCGTTATCGAGACGCGGATCGTGTCGCCGATTCCCTCGGCCAGCAGCAGCGACAGGCCGGCGGAGGACGCCACGATGCCCTTCATGCCCATTCCGGCCTCGGTCAGGCCCAGGTGGAGCGCGTAGTCGCCGCGCGCCGCCAGGCGCCGATATACATCGACCAGGTCTGGGACGCCCGAAACCTTGGCCGAGAGGATGATTCGATCGTGGGCCAGGCCGGTCGCCTCCGCCAGCTCGGCCGATCGGATCGCGCTTTCGACGATGGCGTCGATCATGACATCGCGGGCGTCTTTCGGCCGCTCCAATCGAGCGTTGGCGTCCATGAGCTGAGCCAGGACGTCCTGGTCGAGCGAGCCCCAGTTGACGCCGATCCGAACCGGCTTTCCGTTTTCGATAGCGACGCGAACGATCGCCGTGAAATGGTCGTCGTGGTGCCGTCCCGGCCCGACGTTCCCGGGATTGATCCGGTACTTGGCCAGTGCTCGAGCGGTTTCCGGGTAATCGGTGAGCAGCTTGTGGCCGTTGTAATGGAAGTCGCCGACGATCGGAACCGCGACACCGAGGCCCCGAACCTTGCGCACGATTTCCGGGACCGCCGCAGCCGCAGCTTCATTGTTGACGGTGACCCGGACCAGCTCGGAGCCCGCGTGGGCCAGCCGCGCAACCTGGATCGCGGTGGCGTCCGCGTCGGCAGTGTCGGTGTTGGTCATCGATTGGACGACGATCGGATGGCCGCCGCCGACGATCACGCCGTCTACGTCCACGGCGACGGATCGCCGCCGCGGACCGAAACCCTGGGCGCTCATCTTTACGGGCCGCCCGTCCCGGCGCGAATGATGTCGAAGACGCTGATCCAGGCGATGAACGTGATCAACAGCGCGAAGCCCACGAGGTAGGTCGCCACTTCGAGCGCGCCGACGCCCTTCTTGCCGAAGGCCTTCTTGACGATCATCACGGCGGCCTTGCCACCGTCGAGCGGCGGGAACGGCAGGAAGTTGATGAGGGCCAGGTTCGCCGAGAGCACGGCGGCGAGGAGCAGGAACATCATCAAGGCGTCCTGCTGCGTGGAGACCGTGCTGACAGACGCCGCGATGCCGATCGGACCGGACACGCCCGGAGGTGCCTGGGTTGGGTTGGTCACGATCTGATTGCCGACGTCTCCGAGGGCAACCACGATCAAGCCAAGCGCCGTGACGGTGCCCGAGACGGCCTGGCCGGCCGCGGAAACCGGGTTCCCGGGCGTATAGCCGATGGTGAAATTGAGGCTCACTCCCAGCGCACCCGGGTTCTGGGCAGTAGGTGTACGGAGGGTCGCGACCACGGTCCGCTGATGACCGGCCGTGTCCATCAGGACGAGCGTCACGGTCTGGCCGGCGTGACTTCGAAGGTCGTTCGACCAGGGCGCCACCGGGTCGGAATTGAAGTCGAGCAGAGACTGGGTCCGGCCGTTCAGCGAGATGAGCCGGTCGCCGTTCTGGAGGCCGGCGGCGGCGGCGGGCGAGCCGGCCGCGACGGACATGACCACGGGCTGCACGATCGGGTTGAACGCCCAGGCGACGATGAACAGCAGCAGAACTGCGGTCAGCAGGTTCATCGTTACGCCGGCGGCCAGAACGACTAGCTGGCGCGCAGGCCGGCGTTGCTGAACGCCCGAGGATCGTCCGACTCGGCTTCTTCTCCCTCGAGCCGGACGAAACCGCCGATTGGCAGCCAGTTGAGCGTGTATTCGGTCTCGTGATCGTGGCCGAGCATCTTGGCCTTCGGCGGGAACCCGATGCCGAACTCGAGGACGCGGATGCCGGCGAGACGGGCGGTGATGAAGTGGCCGAACTCGTGAACGAGGACGAGCGGGACCAGGATCAGCAGCAGGAGAGGGACCGCCCGGACCCAGAACAAGATGCCGTCGAGCGTCATCGGACTGCCTCCGCGAAAGCCCGGACTTCAGCGTCGAGCGCGACGATCTCGTCGAGCGAGGGCTCGCGCGGCTCTGCCAAACCGAAGCGTTCGACCGCCGCCTCCAGCAACCGCGGGATGCCGGGGAAGTCGAGGGTTCCGCTCAGGAAACGGGCAACCGCAACTTCATCTGCGGAGATGAGGGCCGTACTTGCGCGCGGCCCCGCGATACCGGCCTCACGGGCGATACGCAGGGCGGGGAATCGGTCCTCGTCCGGTGCCAGGAACTCCAGGCGCCCGGAGGCCACGAGGTCCGCAATGGCCGCCGGCGATGGCTGCCGCGCCGGGTATGTCAGGGCGTATTGGATTGGGATGCGCATGTCAGGTGCACCGAGTTGTGCTTTCATCGAGCCGTCCACGAAGACCACTGCCGAGTGGACGACGCTCTGAGGGTGGATGACGACCGAGATGGCCGAGTACGAAACATCGTACAGCCAGCGCGCCTCGATGATTTCCAGGCCCTTGTTGACCATCGTCGCCGAGTCGATCGTGATCTTCGCGCCCATGCGCCACGTCGGGTGGCGAAGAGCCTGATCGGGAGTCGCCGTCGCGAGGTCCGCGACGGAGGCATGCAGGAACGGGCCGCCCGAGGCGGTCAGGAGCAACCGGGCCACTGCCCCCGGGCGCTCGCCGGCCATGCATTGCCAGATGGCCGAGTGCTCGGAATCGATCGGCCGAAGCCAGCCGAGCGGTGTGGCCAGAGGATCGCCTGCGTCTCGCGCGGTACCGGGCGGACCCGCGGCCAGGCGGCGGGCGAGCGGCATGACCAGGTGGCCGCCCGCGACGAGCGTCTCCTTGTTCGCGGTGGCCACGATCTTGCCCGCGTCCAGCGCCGCTAGAACCGACCGCAGAGCCACCATGCCGCCGGTCGCGACCAGCACGAGATCGACGTCCGGGCGAGTGGCGAGCGCTTCGAGGGCCTCGCCGCCGGTCTCGATTTGCGTCCCCGCCGGCAAATCGAGACGCCCAGCCTCTCGATCGTCAGCGATGGACACGACCTCGGGCCGGAGGAGGCGGGCCTGTTCCTCGAGCAGCCGGCCTTCGTGCCCGTCGCCAGCGCCACCACCCGGAAGGCATCAGGCCGGCTGGCGATGACGTCGATCGCCTGGCGGCCGATCGATCCGCCGGAGCCGAGCAGCGCTATCCGGAGCGGCCCGCCCGCGCCGGGCGATGACGTGGAGCCGCTCCCCTGCCCCGCGGGCCGGGAGCCGCCCTCAGCGGACGAAGGCTGCGACATAGGCCGCCGCCACGGGCGCAGCGAAGATGAACGAGTCCGTCCGATCCAGGATGCCGCCGTGGCCCGGGATCAGATTGCTCGAATCCTTCGCTCCGGCGGCCCGCTTGAGCATCGACTCGGCGAGATCGCCCGCCTGCGCCGCTATTCCGATCAGCGGACCAAGGACAAGGCCGAGGACCGGCGGCTGGCCGAGCGCCCACATACCGGCGACCGCCAGGATGGTCGAAGCGACGAGGCCGCCGAAGACGCCCCAGTAGCTCTTGGACGGCGAGATGTGGCTGAGGAACTTGCGCTTGCCGAGCTTCGTGCCGACGAGGTACGCCCCGGTGTCGAAGGACCAGACCAGCAGGATGACCAGCAGAATCCAGCCCCTCGCCGCGCCCAGCTGGACCGCCGGGGCCGCGCCCGGCAGTGACGGCGCGATCTGGCCGACTCGGACCAGCGCCCCGAGCTGGCCGACGTAGACCGCTCCGAAGACCGTCGCGATCCAGGCCGCAAGGCCCAGCTTGGTATCCGACTCGCGGAAAGCCACGATCCCGCCGACGGCCACGACCGCGGCGATCAGCAAACCCTGGTAGTCGGCCCATCCGGGCAGTCCGGCCACGTTCGCGGCGACCGCGAGTGCGCCCAGAATCCCGACGGCGGGCATGGCCGCATAGCCGGCGCCGCGCAGCAGCCGCATGGCTTCCCACGCCGCGATCACCACGAACGCGGCGATCAGAGCCCCGAACCAGGGCTCGCCGAGCGCGAGCACGAGGAGGAGCGGTGGCACGAAGACGGCAGCCGAGAGGGCGCGCTGGCGGAGCACTCTGGTCCCGCCCTACAGCCCGAACCGGCGGTGGCGACTCGCGAACTCGATAAGGGCTGCGTCGAACGCGTCCGCGCCGAAGTCGGGCCACAGAAGCGGGCTGAAGTAGAGCTCGGCGTAAGCGGCCTGCCAGATCAGGAAGTTCGAAAGTCGCTGCTCATCGGCGGTGCGGATCACCAGGTCCGGATCGGGCAAGCCCGAGGTGTAGAGCGACCCGGCGATCGCATCCTCGTCGATCTCCTCCGGTGCCAGGCCCCGGGCCGCGATGCTGCGCGCGGCGTCGACGAGCTCGGTTCGGCCCGAGTAGTTGAAGGCGATGTTCAGCTGCAGGCGCTCCCCACCGGCGGTGGCGTCGAGCGCGCGGCGGATCGAGAGGGCCGTTTCCGGCGGCAGCTCATCGATGCGGCCGAGGAGCCGCACACGGGCGCCCTGGCGAACGAGCTCGTCGGTCTCGTTCTCGATGACCTGCTCGAGCAGGCTGAACAGGCCGTCCACTTCCTCGTCGGAGCGGGCCCAGTTCTCGCGGCTGAAGGCGTAGAGCGACAGCACGGGGACGCCGCGCCGGACCGCGTGGCGGATGATCTCGCGAACGCCCTCCACGCCGGCCGCGTGGCCCTGGAACTCTTCGAGTCCGTTCTTGCGGGCCCAGCGCCGGTTGCCGTCCATGATGATCGCCACATGTCGGGGCAGATCCTCGGCGGCGACGGGGAAAGGTTCGGGAACCGTGGCCGTGGCAGGAGCAGCAGGCTCCGAGCCGTGCCCCGATGGGGTCGATCGGTCTCGACCGGCGCCGTGGCGGCTTCGTCTGCCGGCTGCCGGCCCCGATGCACGATCGACGGAGCGTCGGTCGGGCGGGAGATGGGGCGAGCCACTAGACCTCCAGGATCTCCTGCTCCTTCGTCGCGCCGACACGGTCGACATCGGCGATGTGCTTGTCGGTGACATGCTGAAGCTGCTCGGCTCGCGGCGAGCCTCGTCGGTGCCGAGCGACGCCGTCGTGCTCTTCCTTCTTGAACTGGTCGGCTGCCTCGCGGCGGAGGTTGCGGATCTCGACCCGTGCCTCTTCCATGCGCTGATGGACCTGCTTGACCAGGTCCTTGCGGCGCTCCTCGGTGAGGGGCGGGATGTTCAGGCGCACCACGGCGCCGTCCATGTTCGGCACGAGACCGATGTCGCTCTTGATGATCGCCTTCTCGATGGCGCCCAGGACGCTGCGATCCCAGGGCTGGATGACGATCTGGTGCGACTCGGGGACGTTGATGCCGGCCAGCTGGTTGAGCGCGGTCGGCGTGCCGTAATACTCGACCATGATGCGTTCCACGATCGAGGTCGACGCCCGACCCGTCCGGATGCCTTGCAGGTCGCGCTCGAGGATCTCCACCGCCCGCGCCATCTTGTGCTCGGTTGCGGTCAGCGTCTCGATGCTCATGCCGGGGCTGCCTCCGGTGATCAGGGTGCCGACAGGTTCACCGGCGGCGACCCGACATGATGTTCTCGGGCGTGTTCAGATCGAAGACGACGATGGGCGTGTCGTTCTCCATGCACAGCGAAACCGCGGTGGCGTCCAGCACGCCGAGACGCTGTGCGAGCACCTGAGAGTAAGTGAGTCGGTCGTAGCGCTTGGCCGACGGGTTCTGCACCGGATCCGAGTCGTAGACCCCGTCCACCTTGGTCGCCTTGAGGATCACTTCGGCGCCGATCTCGACGGCCCGAAGGGCGGCGGCCGTATCGGTCGTGAAATAGGGATTGCCGGTGCCGGCAGCCAGGATGATGACGCGGCCTTTTTCCAGGTGCCGCACGGCGCGGCGGCGGATGTACGGCTCCGCGACCTCGTTCATCCCGATCGCGCTCATGACTCTCGTCTGTACACCGGCCTTCTCGAGAGCGTCCTGAAGAGCCAGGGCATTCATTACGGTGGCCAGCATTCCGATGTAGTCGCCGGTGGCGCGGTCCATGCCCTTCGCCGCCGCGGCCAATCCGCGGAAGATGTTGCCGCCGCCCACGACGATGCCGATCTGGACGCCGAGATCGTGGACTTCGGCGACCTGGTCCGCGATGAAGGCGCAGAAGTTCGGATCGACGCCGTACTGGCGCGTTCCGAGCAAGGCCTCGCCGGACAGCTTCAGGAGGATCCGAGCGTAATGCGGGCGCGCGCCATCTTCGCCGGCTGGGCCGGCGGCGGGTGAGCCGGCGGCGACGGGGAGCGCCGCGCCGGCCTCGCTCACAGCTCTTCCCCGAGCTCGAAGCGCACGAAGCGCCGCACTCGGATGTTCTCGCCGGTCTTGGCGATGACCTCGGTGATCAGCTCGCCCACGGTTCGCTCCTCATCGCGGAAGGGCTGCTCGGTGAGAACCACGTCCGCGAACCACTTCTTGAGCTGGCCCTCGACGATCTGGCCTCGAATGTGCTCGGGCTTCTGCTTGACGGTCTCGTCGGCGAGCAGATGCTCGCGCTTGGCTTCGAGCTCGGCCGCAGGGATCGACTCGATGGTCGGGTAGATCGGCCGCAGCCCGGCGACCTGCATCGCCAGGTCCCGAACCAGCTTCTGGAACTCGTCGGTACGCGCCACGAAGTCGGTCTCGCAGTTGACCTCGATCAGGACGCCGATCCTGCCGCCGGTGTGGATGTAGCTGCCGACGAGGCCCTCGCGAGCCTCGCGGCCGGCGCGCTTGGCAGCGGCCGCCTGTCCCCGCTCACGCAGAAGCGCAGACGCCTTCTCGAGGTCGCCGTCCGATTCCTCGAGAGCGCGCTTGCAGTCCATGACTCCTGCGCCGCTTAGCTCGCGGAGTGCCTTGACGTTCTCCGCGGTGATGGTCGCCATGCTTATCCCTGTCTCCTGTCATGCGCCGCTGCGTCGAATGTTGAGCTATGTCTCAGGCCGGTCGGTGAGAACCTTCTTCCGAATCGGCGGTTCGCGGATGAACTGCAACGACCCGGGCGCCGGGAAGCAGGACCTCTTCCTCCTCCACGTCGGGCTCGAAGCTCAGGGCGCCGCCGCCGGCGAGGGCGGCAACGAGTTCCTGCGAGGGAGCTTCCTCGATCTCGGGCTCGGACGGGGCCTCCGGCTCGGGCTCGTTCAGCCGCACGGAGCGGTCGCGCTGGCCTTCGATGCAGGCGTCCGCGACCAGGCTGCAGAGCAAACGGATGGCGCGAATGGCGTCGTCGTTGGCCGGAATGATGTAGTCCAGCTCATCCGGATCGACGTTGGTATCGCCGGTGCCGATGATCGGCAACTCGAGCTTGCGAGCTTCGGTGACAGCGATCCGCTCGCGGTGCGGGTCCACGATGAACACCATGCCCGGCAGTCGCTTCATCTTGCGGATGCCGCCGAATGCGGCGCGGAGATGCTCCATCTCCTCGGTCAGCTTGGCCGCTTCCTTCTTGGTCATGCGGTCGAAGTCGCCGCTCTGCTGGCGGGCTTCGAGCTGGTCGAGCAGCGCGATGCGCTTCTTGATCGTGACGAAGTTGGTGAGCATGCCGCCGAGCCAGCGGCGGTTTACGTAGGGCTGGCCGGCGCGGGTCGACTCCTGCGAAACCGGCTCCTGGGCCTGCTTCTTGGTGCCGACGAAGAGGACGGCGTCGCCACGCGCGACGGTCTCGCGGGCGGCGTCGAGGGCCAGGTCCAGGCGCTTCACGGTCTGGGCAAGGTCGATGATGTGGATCCCGTTGCGCTCCGCAAAGATGAACGGCTTCATCTTGGGATTCCAGCGACGGGTCTGGTGGCCGAAGTGGATTCCGGCTTCCAGCAGCTGCCGCATCGAAACGGACGGCATGGAATGACCTCCTGCGGTTGCTTCCTCCGCACCCTCTGCGCCGGGAACCGGGAACGCTGTTGCGTCCGACCGGCACCGCCCCGACGAGTGTGGTGCGTGTGTACTCCGTCGCCGGTGCGTTTTGGGCGCCCGACGCGGGGGTCATCGCAACGCGACGACCGGCCGGGAGTGTAGCACAGCGCCCTCTCGGAGCGGAGTAGGCTGTGATCCATGAGGGATCCAAGCCTTGTTCGGTCGAGCGTGCCGGCGCGGGTCAAAGGGCGACTTGCGGTCGTGCTCGCCCTCGTGGTCGTGGCAGGCCTGGCGGCAGGTGGCGCGGTCGCGTTGAGACCGGTCGGCGCGGGCTCCGCTGCCGCGACAGATGCCACGCGAGCCGCCACGTCAACGACGAGATCGACGCCTGCCGTGACGGCGACGGCTGCCGTCACTGCTGCCGCGTCACCCACGCCTACTTCCGCGCCCCGGCTCGTGGCGATGGTGCCTGTGGTCGGCTTCTGGTCGGGCGAGCGGTCGATCGGCCGCGCCGAACTGGCGAGCCTCTTCGCGGCCGGTTCCGGAACCGGGGCGGCATCGTCGTTCCGTTCGGTTGCGGTCGACTCGGCCGAACTCGGCGGCCTGGCGGCGGTTCTCGGTACCGATCCGGGCCCAAGCGTCGAGGCGCTGAGCGCGGATGACGTGAAGGCCGCGGTCCGAGGCAACGCCGGCGTCCTCGGCCTGATCCCGGCGAGCGACGTGACGCCCGACGTGCGGGCGTTGGCCGTCGACGGCGTGGCGCTCTTCGGCGCGGCACGGATCCACGATCTGGCGGCGTGGCCGCTCACGGCCGCGACGACCTCGGCCACGGCGCCGTTCGCCGCCGCCTCCGTCTGGAACCTGGCCGCGGGCGGTGACGTGATGCTCGACCGGTCCGCCTATGCCGCCTCGATCCTCCAGGGCAAGGGTGTGGACTACCCCTGGAACGGCCGCACCGCCACCATCGACGGTTCCACGTGCTGCGGGTTCAACGGCGCGTCGCTGGCCGTCGGCCACCAGACGGGTTCGGCGGGTGCGTTTCGATCGCTCCTGACCGAGTCCGACCTGGCGATCGTCAATCTCGAGGGACCCGCGCCGGCCAACTTCTCGTATCACCCGGACGGGTTCACTTTCACGATGGATCCCGCGATGCTGGCCGGACTCCGCAACGCCGGCATCGACGCGGTATCGCTCGCCAACAACCACATGGGCAACGCCGGCGCCGCCGGCGTGACAAACACGATCCGAAGCCTGGACTCGCTCGGTATTGCCCACGCCGGCGCCGGGTCCGGCCCTGCCGCCGCGCGACAGCCGGCGTGGCTCGAGGCGGGCGGGTTGCGGGTCGCGCTCCTTGCCTATGACGCGATTCAGCCCGGCTATTGGGCCTTTGCGGGAAAGCCCGGGACGGCCGGCCTGCGCCTCTCCGACGTAACCGCCGATGTGAAGGCCGCCAGGGCCGCCGGTGCCGATCTGGTGATCGTGATGCCGCACTGGGGCACCGAATACACCGATGGCACCAGCACGGCCCAGCGCTCCGAGGCGGCCGCGATCGTGGCCGCCGGTGCGGACCTGATCCTCGGCAGCCACTCCCATTGGGTCGGGCCCGTGCAGTCGATCGCGCGCAGCCGAGGGCCTGCCTTCGTGATGTATTCGCTCGGGGATCTCCTGTTCGACCTCGACCACGACGTCAGGACCCAGGAGGGCGTCGTGGCCGACCTGACTTTCGTCGGCACGCGGCTTGCCCAGGTCGACCTGCAGCCGACCGTGATCCTGGACCACTGCCAGCCGAACCTGCTCGACCCCGCCGGCAGCGGCGCGACTCTGCTCACCGCAGTTCGGAAGGCGTCCGCCGGCCTGCTCGACTGGTAGCTCGGCGGACCACTCAGCTCAGGGCGTCGCGGTAGAAGCGCACCACCGGCACCGGCGAACCCGGTTCGACAACCACCAGATCGAGCGCTACAGGCAATCTCGGCAACTCGGCGCCGTCGGGCAGGCGGCCCAGTTCGATCATTCGGCCGACGCCGGCCCGGAGATGCGCCCGCTTCCGGTAATCGAGCGTCTCCTCCGGCAGCCCGAAGGAGCGCGAACGCCGCCACCGAACTTCCACGATCACGAGACGCGCCGGCGGTCCTGGGTCGACGGCCACGATGTCGAGCTCGCTGCGGCCGGCATGGACGTTTCGTCCGAGGATCTCCCAGCCCAGCCCGACGAGGCGCACCGCGACCAGCTCCTCGGCGGCAGCGCCCGCAACCTGCTGGCTGGTTCGATCCAAGGCAGCCTCCGGCCGGAGGCTAGTCGACGAGTTCCAGTTCGGGTAGCTCGCCCAATTCGGCCATTTCGTCCGCGTCGACATCCACCTCGGCCGCCGCATCGTCCCACAGGGCCATTTGCTCGCGATCACGGCACGGCGCGAACGAGAGCCGATGGATCGGGCACAGGCCCAGCGCTGCCAGACCGGCGCGATGCTCCGGTGCGGCGTAACCCTTGTTGCTCGCGAACTCATACCCGGGGTAGAGCCCGTCCATCTCCTCCATGAGCGTGTCGCGCGCGACTTTCGCCACGACCGACGCGGCCGCGACGGACGCGCAAAGCCGGTCGGCCCCGATCAGCGTGCGCTGGTGGATGCCCAACTCCGGCAGCGAAACCGCATCGAGAAGCAGCGCGTCGGGTCGAATGGCGAGCCGGGCGGCAGCGAGCTGACTCGCGAGCAGTGTCGCCTGAAGGATGTTGATTCGATCGATCAGATCCGAGCTGACGAAGGCGACCGCCCAGGCAACCGCGTTCGCCCGGATTTCGATGTCCAGCCGTCGGCGCTCCTCGGGCTTGAGCATCTTGGAGTCGCGCAGGCCGCGGGGCAGCCAGTCGGGCGGCAGGATGACGGCCGCGGCGGCAACCGGACCTGCGAGGCAGCCGCGGCCCACCTCGTCGATGCCGGCGACGTGGCGGAAGCCACGCGACCACAGGATCCGCTCTTCGGTGAAGTCGGGATCGCGGCGCTCGGAATGCCAGCGCGCGACCTCGTATCGTCCGCCCGGGCTCCCCGGCGCGAAAACAGTGGGACCCCGACGCGTCGCCGACGGCGAGCGGGCGGGGTCCTCGATTCGGAGGCTGGAGCGCCTGGCGGCTGCCATTGGGCTCCTGCGACTCGTCTTAGCTCTTGACGCGGCGCTCGCGCAGCGTGGCCGACTTGCCGACGCGCTTGCGCAGGAAGTAGAGCTGGGCGCGGCGGGCCTGGCCGTGGCGCATGACTTCGATCTTCTCGATACGCGGGCTGTTCACCTTGAACGTCCGCTCGACGCCGACGCCGCTGGCGATCCGCCGGACGGTGATCGAGCGGGTGATGCCGCCGCCGCGAAGGCGCATGACGGTGCCTTCGAAGACCTGGACGCGCTCGCGGTTTCCTTCCACGACGCGGGCCGACACCTTGACGGTGTCTCCAGAGCTGAGTTCCGGAAGGTCGGTCCGGATCTGGTCCTGGATTATCTCGTCGAGTACGTTCACGATCGGTCCCTACTCTTGGCGTGAGCGCAGCGACGGCTGCGCTGAAGGCGTGTCAGGAAAGGCCGCCAGGGCGACCGAGGGCGAAGAATACCACAACGTCGCCCGTTCACGGCGCGATGGAGTCGGAGTACGGCTCGACGACCGGCACGTCCTGCCGGTACGCGTCCGCCACCGCCAACCGAAGGTATCCCTTGATCTCATCGGGCAAGTCCGGGACGGTGCCGTCTTCGAACCAGGCCAGGGCTTTGAGCACGACGGCCACCGGAAATTCGAAGCCCGGCTCGAAGATCGTCCGGGCGTAACCCATGATGTCCATCAGCGTCATCCGGCCGCTCTGGAGCAGCGAGGCGACGTCGAAGTAGTCCCGCCACTCCGCGCGGTCGTAGATGGCCTTCGCTTTCGTGCCGGCGAGGTCGTACAGCGACGCGACGATGATGCCGTTGTCCTCGGCCAGCTCCGGCTCGGCGACCGTCCGGATCGCCATTCCGCCGAAGAACGAGATGTGGACCTTCTCGCAGGCGGTGATGGACAGCGTGTTCGGCGCGGCACGGTCGACCGTCTGGATGCCCAGCCAGCTCAGGTTGTCGAGGAGACCGCCCGGTTCGAACGGCTCGGCCGAGAAGAAGGCGAAGTCGACCGACTCGCGATGACCGAGCCGAATTGCCAGGCCGGTGCCGCCGTAGAGAACGAAGTCGTCCGGGATATCGCCGAGCGTCTGCCAGAGTCGACGCTGGGCCTCCGGCATCACGTCGGTCTTTGGGGTCAGCGTCGGGAGGTGCCCGAAGCGCGCGAGCCTCGATTCGCGGCTCATCGGAAGTGCCTGGTGGGCAGCGGCGGAACCGGACCTCGCCCGAGGACCAGATGCCAGTAGTGCCACGATCGCGCGTCGAACACACCGGCCGGCGCCTCGGCGAGCGCGCGTCCGAAGGCCCGCTCGCCGTACCGGGCGCGAACCCGCTCGATCTCGTCGAACGAGCCGATCGCCATGACCTGGGCGACGAACCGGAGGGGTCGTTTCAACGTCCGCTCGGGGGGCTGCCACCAGATGACGCGCTCGGCGATCGAACTGATCTCTTCTTCGGACGGAGTGCGGGCCATCCGATCAAGGAAGGCCTTCACGTCGGTCTTCCTCCAGATTCGGCCGCTAGCGAGCACCGCGATCGGCGCCGGAAAGTCGCGTCGAGACGCGATGTCGCGAACGAAATTGGGCTTCTTGACGCCGGCCATCGCGGCGGCCTCGGCGGTGCCGACCAGATCGTCCGTGCGGCTAAGCGTCGTGCCGTCGGCGGTCCGCAGGCTCACCGGTCGGCCATCGTCGCCAACCTACTCCCACCCAGCACGGGGCAACCATCTGGTACTCACAGTTGAATGATAACATCGTTAGCGCCCCTGCCCGTCGATGTCCGTGAGGGCTGGTCGGTGCCGTTGCAGCTGATCGTGGCTGCCAACCTGACACGGTTGCATCAGATCTGGCTCGCTGGCTCCCGATGGGTGTCGAACCACAACCACGCACCAAGGAGCATCTCGACGATGATCACGCCAATGCCAGAAATGTGGTCGGGCGGCTGAGAACCTCCGAACAATCGCTCTTGGCCGAGAGGGAAGACCTGGCACACCGCCAACAGCACACCCGCCACGGCAGCCGCAGCCTTCGGGCTTGCCTCGGGGCGCGGCACATATCTGACAACACCGGCGAGGAGACGAGAGGTCGGTTCGCGGCCAAGCCCAAGAACCACTCGAGTCTCGAAAATGAAGGCTATCAAGAGCTCAAAGGCCGCGATGAGCGGCGGGAAGAGCAGCGGGTTTCCGTGCATCTCAGGCGACCTACTTGGCTCGACGGTGCGACTTGGGACGGCGGACCTCTCGCACGAGCAGCGCCAACAGGGTGCCCTCCGACAAGAAGTAGACGGCGACCAACGCGCTGGTTACTCCGAACGGACCCCTAACCAGAATCAGGGCTTGCGCCGCATTAGCAAGGATCAGGCCGAGAACTGCGAAAACCATGCGCCCGCCTGGGTCAGTCGGCAACATGCCAACGCGGTCAACGATGTCGAGCAATCGGGGCCGGTCGGTCGGGTCGCGCGGAAAACCCAACGCCAAGAGCGCCACCGTCCAGCAAAAGGTGCTCGCGGGCAGCATGAGCGCGAAGAGGTACAGGATCGATCCGAACGTGTCGTTATCCATTTACGAACCTATCGCCCTCCGTAGAGCCGGTTGGGCTCGGACCGGTCCCTACTCCGTCTCGCCTCGAGCCGCGGCGGCTTCGTCCGCGGCGCGGACGCTTTCCTCGTGGCTGACTTCGGATAGGAGCTTCGATTCTTCCCGGGTCAGCGGGCGATCTTCGAGCAGGTCCGGGCGGCGGCGCCACGTCCGGCGCAGCGATTCCTTCAGCCGCCACTTGCGGACTTCCTCGTGGTGGCCGCTGGTCAGGACCGCGGGGACCGGAACGCCGGCGAAGACCGGGGGCCGCGCGTACTGCGGGTACTCGAGCAGGCCAGCGGTGAAGGATTCTTCGGCCGTCGACTCGGCGTCGATCGCGCCGGGGAGCAGGCGCAGGATCGCGTCGACGATGACCATCGTGGGGATCTCGCCGCCGGACAGGACGTAGTCCCCTATCGACAGCTCGAGGTCGGCCATGGAACGGATCCGCTCGTCGACGCCCTCGTAACGTGGGCACAGGAAGACGAGGTGCGGCCGCGTCGACAGATCGTGGGCGCGGGCCTGGCCGAATACCTCGCCGCCCGGGTCGAGCAGGATGACGGTGCTGTCGGGCCGGCGAACCTCCGCCAGAGCTGCGGCAACGGGTTCCGGCCGCAGAACCATCCCGGCCCCGCCGCCGTAGGTGTAGTCGTCCACGGACTTATGCCGGCCCAGGCCCCAGCGCCGCAGGTCGTGGACCCGGATAGTGGCGAGGCCGCGCTCCTGGACGCGGCCGGGGATGCTTTCCGCCAGCGGCCCCTGGAGCATGGCGGGGAAGAGCGTAAGAACGTCGATCTCGAGCGGGACCCGCGGCGCAGGCGCGGGTTCGAGTGCCGGAGCCGCCTCCCCCGCTTCGGGCGAGGATTCGGGCGCGCCGCTCACGCGGGATCCGCCCCTGCGTCGTGGCCCGCGGCCTCGTCGTCGTCCGGGGGCTCCGGCCCGTCGGCCGCCTCGTAGACGCCCAGCCCGAGAGCCTCGCGATCCACCACGATCTCACCCCGCTTGGGCGCGAAGATGCGGATGATCGAACGAACGATCGGGATGTCCAGCTCGCCCGCCGGGCCGCGAACGAGCAGCACCTCGGCGCCGCCGGCGCGGTAGATGTCGACGACCTCGCCCAGCGCGGCGCCGTCGACGTCCGTGACCGTCGCGCCGATCACGTCGTGCCAGTAGATACTCGCCGCGCGGCAACTCTTCGCCGGGCTCGACGACCGCTTCGAGATAGACGTCGCGCAACGGCTCGGCCGCCGTTCGATCGGCAATTTCGGCGAAGCGCAGCCGCCAGCCGACCGTGTCGGGATCGGACGCGACGATGGTGAGCTCGCGGTCCTCACCCTCGATGAACAGCGACCGACCGACGGCGAACCGATCCTCCGGCCTATCCGTCAGCGATTCGACGCGAACCGTTCCGGCAAGCCCGTGGAAGCCGCGTATCTGGCCGACCACGAGCCGCGCAGCCGCGCTCACGGCCGGACGCTCAGCTGATCTCCAGGGATACGGATTCGCCCTCGCGGGCCGACATGACCTTGAGCAGAGTCCGGAGCGCCTTCGCGACGCTGCCGTTGCGGCCGATCACCTTGCCCATGTCGTCTTCGGCGACATGAAGCTCGATCACCGTTCCTTCCGGTCCGGTCGTCACTTCGACGGTAACGGCGTCCGGGTCGTCCACGAGGTTGCGGGCGACGTATTCGACTAGATCCTTGGCTGCCATGGGCCTCCTCTTTGGCGACGATGCGCCGTCGTGCTACTTGGCGGCGGGAGCTGCCTTGCGCTCAACCTTGGGCAGAACGCCCGCGGCCTGGAGCAATCGGGAGACCGTGTCGGATGGCTGGGCGCCCTGGGCGAGCCACTTCTTGACCTTCTCGACGTCGACGACGAACTCGACCGGTTCCGTACGGGGGTTGTAGTGGCCGAGAGTTTCGATCGATCGGCTGTCGCGGGCTCCGCGGCTATCCATAACGACGACCCGGTATGCCGGCTGCTTGGTGGCCCCGACGCGGGTGAGGCGGATTCGAACTGCCATGTGCGAGCGTGCTCCTCCTGAAGGTGTCTGGTGGTTCGGTGTCGGTGGCTACTTGGCCATGACGATGAACCGGACGGTGATGGTGGACCCGTCGATATTCGCGAAGGCGGCTCCGCCTACGTGATCGAGGTAGGGCTTGACGTCGGTGTTGAACGATGCGGCATCGCTGCTGGGCATGTCGGCGACGACACCCGCGAGAATGATCGGGATGTCGACGTAGGCGGACCCGGCGTTGCTGTTACCGGCTGCTGCCAGCGCGGTCTTGTAGGTCTCGCTCGACGCCAGCGAGTTGCCCGACGACGTGTCGATGACCGACTTGACGAAGGCGGTGTCGGCACCGGCGATGATCAGGCCTTCTTTGGCGGCGAACGAGATCGAGCCATCGAGCATCATGCCGGTGGTGTCCGGAAGGCCGGGCGTCGCCGAAATCCCGGGCGCCTGAGCCGTGCCGCCGCCGGTGTGCAGCGTCGTGATAGTGACGCCCTTGTAGGTTTCGTCGCTGCTGGTGATCCCGGAACCGCCGGACGCGGCGAGCAGGGTCCGGACCAGCGCGAGCTTGTCGTTGGCGGTCTTGGCATCGGTGGTCTGGACCACGACGCCGCCGTCATATGTCGAGCCGTTCTTGGTTACCACGACCGCCGCGTCGCCGAGCCAATCGAGCCCACCGAAACCGGCGATGGCGGTCTTGAGCGCGTTCACCTGGTTGCGGAGATCAAGCGGCGCCGCCTGGCTGGTGAGGCTGTCGAGCACGGAGGTTGCCAGTGCGCCGAGCGAATGGGTTTCGACGATCGCTACCGTGGAGGAAGGAACCAGCGGGGCGAGGGTGCTGACGTGGTTCCCCGGCGCCGGCGCGATGTCGGGCCTCGGCATCGTGGTTTCGACGAGCAGGTGGTCCGACTCGGCTCGCACCTGGCCGGCGGTCCAGGCCGGAATGTTGCTGAGCAGGTAGTCGATATCGGCCTGCGGCAGAGTCGAAGTCGGGATCGAGGCCAGTTCGGCCTTGATCAGGGCCGACTCGGCGACGTAGAAGGTCGCGAGGCTATCGCCCGAGAGCGACTTCATTGCGGCCTTGTAGTTGTCGTCGGCGGCGAGGGAGCCCTTCGACTTTGCGTCCAGCGAGGCCTTCACGCCATCGGGAGTGCCGAGCAGCAGAACGTTGTCCGTGAATGCGTAGGAGGCAGCCGAGCTGCCGCTGCCGGTGGTGTAGAGCGTCGCGCCGGCATAGCTCGAGGAGGTGAACGTGTGCCCGCTCTTGGCGGCTTCTGACGACACGAACGTCTCGGCCGCAGCCTTGTCCTTGAGCGCCACCATTACGACGGCATCGGGTGGCTGCGTCGTCGTCCCCGACCCGACCGTGAGGCCGGTTGCACCCAACCCGCCCATCATGGCGCCCATTCCGAAGCGACCCATGCTACCGAGCATGCTGCCGCTTCCCAGCGACCCAAGGCTCGTCGATGCGACCGAAATCTCGCCCTGCATCCAGGGCTTGAAGGCAGAGGTGTAGGTCAGATCGGGCGAGATCGACGAGACGATATGGTTCAGCTCAGTGTCCATCGCGCTGTCGAGCTGGGCCCGGTCTGCGAAGCCCGGGAAATGAGTCAGGAAGTCGGCCAGCTTCTGGTGCTGGTCACCCGGCAGGTCGGTGCGCAACACAGTGAACGAGATCGTGCCCTTGGGGGCATAGGCGGCCGTGAGCGACTGGCCTGCGCCGGCGGTTCCGGAAAGGACATACGCCCCGGCCGTTCCCACTATGGCCACGATCGCGACGAAGCCGAGGGCGATGCCCCAGCGCACGCGGCGTGACCTGGACGCGACCGGCGCCGCGCCGACTCCGGGGGCCCAGCCTTCGCCCATGGGGATGAGCTGCGCCTGCGCTTGAGTCTCGGGCGCGGCCTGACCGTAGACGTGATCGCCGTTGCCCCCACCGTTCTGCTGCTGGTTGTCCATCGCGATTCCCTCCTAGCCCGGCCCGAACATCCCGGGGATGCGAGGGCCGAACCTTCGGCCCGAAAGCTGCTTCATCATCTTCTGTAGATCGGCGAATTGCTTCACCAGCTGGTTTACATCCTGGAGCCGAGTGCCGGACCCGGCGGCGATCCGCCGCCTTCGGCCCGCGTTCAGTATGCTCGGGTCGCGCCGCTCCGCGCGAGTCATCGATCGGATAATGGCCTCGACGCGCTTGAGATCGCCTCGATCGACCGACGCCTGGGCCTGCTTTGCCATGCCGCCCATGCCCGGGATCATCTCCATGAGCTGCCCGACCGCGCCCATCTTCTGGACCTGCTGCATCTGCTCGAGCATGTCTTCCAGGGTGAAGCTGTTCTTGCGCAGCTTCTCAGCCATCTTGGCGGCCTGTTTCTCGTCGAATGTGTCTTGCGCCCGCTCGATCAGGGTCAGCACGTCGCCCATGCCGAGGATCCGGCCGGCGAGTCGGTCGGGGTGGAACGGTTCCAGGGCGTCGGTCTTCTCGCCGGTGCCGAGGAACTTGACAGGCAGGCCGGTGACAGCGGAGATCGAGAGTGCGGCGCCGCCGCGGGCATCGCCGTCGATCTTGGTGAGCACCAGGCCGGTGACCGGCACCGCCGCGGCGAACGCTTCCGCAACGTTGACCGCTTCCTGGCCGGTCATGGCGTCCACGACGAGCAGCGTCTCCGACGGCTTGATCGCGGCAGTCAGCCCGGCGATCTCCTCCATCAGCGGCTCGTCGACGGTGAGCCGGCCGGCGGTGTCGAGGATGACGACGTCGCGGACGAGCTTCCGAGCCGCGTCCAGGCCGCCTTTGGCGATTGCCAGGACGGTCGTCCCCGTGGGAGCGCGGTGGACCGGCACGTCGAGCGACTTGCCGAGGGTTTCGAGCTGGTCGGCGGCCGCGGGCCGGTACGGGTCGGCGGCCACGAGCAGCGGCCGGCGGCCCTGCTTGATGAGGTACCGGGCCAGCTTGGCGGCGCTGGTCGTCTTGCCCGAACCCTGCAGTCCGACGAGCAGGATCACGGCCGGCGAGCCGGTCAGGTGGAACGGCCGATCGCCGGCGGAAAGCAGCGCGACCAGTTCCTCGTTGACGATCTTCACGATCTGCTGGCCGGCGGTCAGGCTCTCGAGGATCTCCGCCCCGGTGGCGCGCTCGCGGACACGAGCGACGAAATCCTTGACAACCTTGAAGTTGACGTCCGCCTCGAGGAGGGCCAGACGGACCTCGCGCATGGCGGCGTCGACGTCGGCCGCACTTACCCGGCCGCGGCCGGTAAGTGCCGCCGAGGGTCTTGCGCAGCCGCTCGCTCAGAGCATCGAACATGGAGGGCGAAGGACTCCTGATCCTTGTCGCCGCCCCGAGCAGCGCGGGTCGGCGTTGGGCCGCGGATTCTGGCGGCACCGAAGCGGGCGGAGTGTACCGCATCAAGCGCGATCCAGACAATCGGGGGCGCGCAGTGACGCGGCCAGCGGCGACGACGAGCGCCGGCCGAGCGGCGACGACGAGCGCCGGCCGAGCGGCGACGACGAGCGCCGGCCGAGCGGCGACGACGAGCGCCGGCCGAGCGGGGTGGCCGAGCGCCGGCCGAGCGGCGTGGCCGAGCGCCGGCCGAGCGGCGTGGCCGCAGGCGACAGCGCCGGAACACGACGGCGGCAGCGGCAGGTGCGCTAGAGTCGCTGTTGATCCGGCCCACAGAGCCGGTCCGCCAGACCGAGGCACACTCCAAGCATGACCGCATTTCCGCCGCCACCCCGCGGCGCTCCTATCGAAGACTCCGCCGGCGCAATCTGGATCTTCGCGCCGGCCGTCGTGTTCGCCATTGCGGGCATCTTCTGGTTTCCGTTCTGGTTCATGACCGCGGAGCTGCTCTGGACGTGGGCGCCCCGCGGCGGGCTGAAATGGCTGACCTCGCTCGGAGTGGAGGAGTACAAGGACGAGCGCTACGCTCAGGTCATCCTGTGGTCCTGGTGCGGCCTCGTCCTGGCGCGGTTCGTGGTGGCGCTCGACTTCACGACGCTGCTACAGGGCGCGACCCTGCATGTCACCCAATCGCCGCCGGGCGAGTTCGACGCCTGGCTGTCGGTTGTTCTGGGGCTCGCCCTGGCCGGCGCCCTGGCCGGCGTGATGAAGACGACGGGCTGGCCGCGAATCCTGGCCCTGCTGGGACTGCTCGGCGTATTCGCGCTGGCCTGGAGCGGCGCGCACGGCATCGGCTGGCTGGCCAACGCCTTCATCGCCCTGCCGGTGCCGGTGCTCGGGTGGATGAGCGCACGAATCGCGATCGCGCTCGACCACTGGCTCAATCGCCGCGCGGCCCGAAAGCTCGCTCCTGTCGCGGACTAGGCGAACAGCGCGCCGACGAAAGCTTCTGGGTCGAACGGAACAAGGTCGCCGAGCTTCTCCCCCACTCCGACGAACCTGACGGGAACGCGGAGCGCGTCCTCGATGGCGAAGACGATGCCGCCCTTGGCGGTGGAGTCGAGCTTCGTCAGGACGATTCCCGTCAAGCCCACCGTATCGTGGAAAACCTTAGCCTGGGCGAGGCCGTTCTGGCCGGTCGTGGCGTCGAGCACGAAGAGAACCTCCGGTCGCGCCCCGGGCAGCCGGCGATCGATGACGCGGCGCATCTTCGCCAGCTCGTCCATCAGGTTCGACTTGGTGTGGAGGCGCCCGGCGGTATCCGCGATGACGATGTCGATGCCGCGGGCGACAGCTGCATCGAGCGAGTCGAAGACCACGGCTGCCGGATCGGCGCCCGGAGCGTGGGCCACGAACTGACTGCCCGACCGGTCCGCCCAGATCCGCAGCTGATCGATGGCGGCGGCGCGGAACGTGTCGGCCGCGGCCAGGAGCACCGAGCTTCCCTCCGCGCGGTAGCGGTGAGCGAGCTTGCCGATCGTCGTCGTCTTGCCGGTGCCGTTGACGCCGACCATGAGCAGGACCGCCGGCTGGCCCTCCGATCCGCGCTCCGGCCGCCAGTCGGGGTCGCTCGGGATCAGGAGCGCGGCGAGTTCGGCGCGGACGGCGGCCTCGGCGGACGGGGCGTCCTTGCGGGCTCGGGCTCGCTCGACGACCTGCATTGCCAGGGCGCCACCGATGTCGCCGGCAATGAGCATCTCCTCGACTGAATCCCAGTCCGCCTCGGCCGGGCCACTGCGCAGGAGCCCGCGCAGCCGCGACATGAAGCCGCCCCGGCTGCGTTCGAGGCCGGCCTGGATTTCGCCCGGCGTCTCCTGGTCGGGCGTGAAGGCAGGTTCGGGCGCGGGTTCGGATGCCGGTGCCGGTTCCGGTGCGGGTTCGGCGGGCGGTTCGGCCGGCGGTTCTACGGGAAGTTCGACCCGCCATTCGTCCGTTTCTTCGGGCTTAGGTTCGTTCTTGGATCTCCAGCGCGAGAACAGAGAGCACCTCCCGCTCAGCCGACTGCGGCGTTGCCATGGGCTACCTCGTCGACCAGTTCCCTGGCCTCCTCGAGGCGAAGGCTGATCACGCGGCTGACGGCGTCGTCGCCGACGGTGACTCCGTAGAGAGCGTCGGCACATTCGATGGTGCCGCGATTGTGCGTGATGACGATGAATTGCGTCTCGGCCGCCAGCCCGCGCAAGGCCTCGGCGAACCGGCCGACGTTAGCCTCGTCGAGGGCCGCGTCGACTTCGTCGAGAACGCAGAACGGCACGGGGTGGACTTCGAGCATCGCGAACAGCAGGGCGACGGCCGTCAGCGCGCGCTCGCCGCCGGAGAGCATGCTCAGGGGCTGGGCCTTCTTGCCGGGCGGCCGGGCCACGATGTCGATGCCCGTAGCGGCGAGATCGTCGGGCTCGGTCAAGCTCAGCCGCGCGAAGCCGCCGTCGAAGAGCTGCCGGAAGCGGGCGTCGAAGGCGGTTTCGAGCGCCTTGAACGTGGTCCGGAACTGGGTCGAGATCATGCTGTTGAGCTGCTCGATCAGGGCCCGGGTTTTCGATATGGCCGCGGTCAGGTCGTTCCTCTGCGCCTCCAGGCCGTCGAGCCTGACCTTGACCGCCGCGTACTCTTCGGACGCGAACGGGTTCGGAGCGCCGAGCTCGTGGAAGCGGCGCCGGAGCGCGGCCATTCGAGAGGCTCCGGGCGGCTCGGCGGCGGCAGCCGATACCCAGCGCTCGCCCGCCTCGGCCAGAAGCTCCTCGAGCGTGACGGCGGCCGAGATATCGTCGGCGGCTTCGTCGCCGAAGCGGGAGGCATTGCCTGCGCCCCCCGCTTCGTCGGCGAGGAGCCGGATGCCCAGATCGCCCAAACCGGCAAGCTCGACGAGCACCTGCTCGCGGATGGCGTCGAGGGCCAACCGAGCCTGCATCTCGGTCACCTCGGCGGCTCGGATCCGGTCCTGGCAGGCGCGCAATCGATCGCGGGCGTTCGAGGCGGCGGACTCGGCCAGAGCCAACCTGGTGCGAGCGGCAGCGGCCTCGTTCTGGATCTGGTCGAGCTCGGCCCGCACGGCCGCTTCACGAATCGCGGCCGCGGCGAGTTCCTCGCCCAGGCTCTCACGCTCGCTCGCCAGGACACGCTCACGGTGCGAAAGCTCGATGGCGTCCCGCTCCAGCTGGGCAATCCGCGCCTGCTGCATTTCGGCGGCGGCCGAAGCTCGAGCCCGGCGGCTTTCCGCTTCTCGGCGTCCGAGTTCCAGGTCCGCGTCCTCGACGGCGAGCTGGTCGCGCCGAGCCCGCAACGTGGCGGCCCGCGACTCCCACTCGCGCAGGGCGGCAGCCTGGTCCTCAACATCGGCGCCGGTCGTGCCCGCCGGGCTCGCCGCGGTGCCGGTCTGGCCGGCGGTGGCGGCCTCGGCCGCTTCGGCTGCCTGCCGTGCCGCCGCCGAAAGGCGATCCCGGTCGACTTCCAGGCGCGTGGCCTGAGAAGCGTGCCAGGCCGCCTCCCGAGCTACTCCCTCGAGGATGCGCGCCGCGCGGCGCTCCGCCTCTTCCGCCTCCCGTCGCGACGCCCCGGCTCGACGCTCCGCCTCGCGGGCGTGCTCCAAGGCGGCCCGAGCCGCCGCGGCGGCGTGAGATGCCGAACCCGCCGCAGAAGAGGCTGCCTCCGCAGCCGCCTCGAGTCCGGCCACTTCCTCGCCGAGTCGCTCGATCTCGGCGCGACGATCCAGCAACGACTCCGACCGGCCCAGGCTCACGACGCCCGCTGCCGTCACGACCGCTCCGTCTCGGGTCACGGCGAGCCAACCCGCGGTCAGGCCGGGTTGAACGGCCAGGGCTGCGGTCAGATCCGGTACCCACACCGCGCGAGCCAGCAGCCGGCTGGCAGCTCCGCCCGGATCGACTCGAACGACGTCGCGAAGCCTGCCGCCGCCGTAAGCCACCGCGGCGGCCACGATCTCACTTGCCGCCTCCGCAGCGACCCGCCCCCGGGCCGCGTCATCGCCGCTCCCCAGGACCACGGTCCCGCGCTGGCCGTCGAGAGCCAGGACCGCATCGCGGCCGACGATGTAAGCCCGCATCGCGTCGCCCAGCGCCGCCTCGACCGCAGCCCGAAAACCCGCCTCGACCTCGAGGCCCTCAGCCAGCGGCCGCCCGCCGGCCCGTCGCGCGGCTTTGGCAATTCCCCGAGCCTCATCTTCGGCGAGCCTGGCGCGAAGCCCGTCGAGCCGCCCGCGCAGTCCGGCGGCGCGACTGGAGGCCGCGCCCGCACTTTCGACGGCGGCCTGGCGAGCGCCCTCGGCGAGATCGAGATCCGCCCGGGCCCGTTCGCGTGCTGCGACCGCCGCCTTCTCCGCGGCCACGGCCCCTTCCAGGACCGCGCGCGGCGCGACGCATGCAGTCTCGGCCTCGGCGAGTCGCCGCGCCCCCTCGTCGGCCTGCGCCCGTTCGTCGGCGGCCTGACGCTCGGCATCCGCCAGACGCCGCCGGACCGTCTCGAGTTCGGCCGCCCGAGTGGCGACAACGCGCCGGATCGCGGCCAGCGCCTCGCCGCGGGCCTGGCCGGCGGCCCGCATCGCCCCGAGTTCCTCGAGCGCCTCGCCCAGGGAGCGCTCCGCTTCCGCGAGCGCGGCCGACAGGGCGAGGTCTCTGGCGGGCACGGTGATTGCCAGCTCTCTCCGGTGAGTCTCGAGGTTCGCCGAGGCGGCGGCCAGATCGGCCTCCAGACGGGCCCGGTCGCGCTGGACACCGCCGGCGTCGCTTCTCGCACGAGCGTCGCGCAGCTGCCGTTCGGTCAACGCCGCCCGGGCCGACTCATACGCGGCCCGACGTTCCGCCTCGCGCTCGGAACCAGTTGCGAGCTGGCGGGCGATCGCCGAAGCGCCCTCCTCGGCCTCGCGAAGTGCAACAAGAGCGGCCTCCACGTCCGCCCGGCCGGAACGCAACAGCTCGCCGGACGCGGAGGCCCGCGCCGCGGCATCCTGCCAGCGGGACCGCGCCACGGCGATGATCGCGGAACCGTACTCGCGGCCGGCACTCTGGCGAGATGCCTGCTGCTCCGCCTGGGCCGCGAGCCGGCGGGCCTGCGGTCGAAGCTCGGCGACGACATCCTCGACCCGGGCCAGGTTAGCCTCGGCCTCGACGAGCTGCTCTTCCGCCTTCGTCTTGCGGCGTTCGTGGCGACGGACCCCGGCGACTTCCTCGAAGAGCGGCCGGCGTTCCTCGGGTCGAAGAGCCAGCGCCTGGTCGACCATGCCCTGACCGATGAAGAGGAAGGCGTTGTCGGCCAGGTGGGCCGCGTCGAGCAACTCGACCAGGTCCTTGAGGCGAACGCGCTGCTTGTTCAGCAGATAGTCGTTCTCGCCCGACCGAAACAGCCGCCGCCCGAGTTCGACCGTTTCGAAGTCGATCGGGAGGAGGCGGTCGGAATTGCCGAAGACCAGGGTCACATCTGCCATGCCCATTGCCGAGCGCTTGTCCGAGCCGGCGAAGATGACGTCCTCGGACCTGCGAAGCCTGAGGGCGCGGCCCTGCTCACCGAGGGCCCAGCGAAGTGCGTCGGCGAGGTTGCTCTTGCCCGAACCGTTGGGGCCGACGACTGCGCTGACGCCCGGACGGAACTCGACGAGAGTCCGTTCACCAAACGACTTGAAACCCTGCAGGCGCAGCGCCAGCAGCCTCGCCGGAGCGGTCACCGCGATCCGTCGCCGCGCAAGCTCCCGTCAGAGCCGGCTTTGGCCCCCGTGCCGAGCTTGTCCCACGGCTCGGGTGCAACGGCGCCGCCGCGGATCTCGGGTTGGCGCATCGCGGCTTCCCAGTCGGCCAGCCGCTCCTCGGCCGCGGCCGTTTCGGGGCGCTCGTCGTAATCGAGATCGAGCAGCACGTCGGCGGGCTCGCTCAACTCGGGAGCGCCCTTGGCCTGATCGGCGAAGAACCCGGGCTCGTGGCGCAGCGCATCGATCGCTCCCGCCGCCGCGGCCGATTCCGCCAGGCGGCGCGAGTGCCCCTCGCCTGTGCCTATGACACGGCCCTCGACCGCCACTTCGACGCGAAAGACCTTGTCATGGTCCGGCCCGACCGCCTGGACGAGCCTGTATTGGGGCCGATCCCCGGAGAGGCGCTGCGTGAACTCCTGCAGGCGGCTCTTGGGGCTCTTGAGCGCGTTGAGCGGCCGCTCCCTGGTCAGCTCCGGATTGGCCACGCCCACGACGAAGTCGCTGGCCGCTTCGAAGCCGAGGTCCAGGTACAGAGCCCCGACGACGGATTCGAATGCCGATGCCAGAAGAGCGGGGCGGCGCCGGCCGCCGCGCTGGGACTCGCCTTCGCCGAGCAGCAGGTACTCGCCGAGGCCGAGCCGTCCGGCTAGCCTGGCCAGCCCGGCGGTGCTCACGATCGACGCCCGGCGCGCAGAAAGAACGCCCTCGTCGTCGCCGGGGTGGCGACGGTAGAGGGCGTCCGATATGGCCAGACTTACGACGGAGTCACCCAGGAATTCCAGGCGCTCGTTATGGCCTACGGCCAGGTCCCGATGCTCGTGCAGATAGCTGCTGTGAATCAGCGCCTGCTGCAGCAGCTCTAGATCACGAACCGGGAGCCCCAGCCGCTCCGCGAGGGCGGCTGCGGGGCGCATCAGTCGAGGAGCGGGCTAGGAAGCGTGCTCGTCGATGTAGTCGGTGGCGTCCTGCACCGTGCGGATTTTCTCGGCGTCTTCGTCGGAGATCTCGGTCCCGAACTCTTCTTCGAGGCTCATGATCAATTCGACGAGGTCGAGCGAGTCGGCATTCAGATCGTCGACAAACGAAGCTTCCGGCTTGACTTCGTCCTCGTCAACGCCGAGCTGCTCGACGACGATCTTCTTGAGTCGCTCGTAAGTTGTGGCCACTGACGCCCTCCTCGGGGTTCTTTTGCTGAAGGTTGACGGTTATTGCGGCTCCGGCTCCGGGGCGTGGTACGCGCCGGCGGCCGAGTCGCGAGAGATTTTCCCGAGCACACCGTTGACGAGGCGGCGGGCCGGCTCTCCGCTGTAAGTACGAGCCAACTCGACCCATTCGGCAATAGCCACCCGGGACGGCGTGCCGGAGTGTAGCACCTCGCCGATGCCGCTACGCAGCAGAGTCCGATCCATCCGTGCCAGTTGAACGACGGGATATTGGGGCGCGGCCGCTTCGATCAGGGCGTCGATTCGGTCGCGGCCCTGGACGACGGCCTCGACCAGCGATCGGGCGAAATCGCCCGTCTCCGCCTCGACGCCCGTTTCGGCCAGGTGCCGCTCCAGGACGGCGCCCGCCGTGCGCTGCCCGAACTCGGCTTCGAACAGGGCCGCGAGGGCCAGGCGGCGAGCGAGGCGGTGAGAGATGACGATTTCGGGGTCGACGCCGGACCGGCTCTGAGCTCGGGAGCGACCGGTCGCCGCGGTGCCACGCCCGCCACGGCCCTGCTCGCCTCGGCCCTGCTCGCCACGTTCCGACCCGCCGGACACGGGCTTCTTCGGAGCCGGGCTCACGAACCCCAGCCCCCGACGCCGTCGACGACGACCGTGACTTCGCCCAGCTCGAGACCCAACAGGCGCTCGATCGTGGCCGCGACGGCCTGGCGGACCTGAGCAGCCAGCGGTCCGAGCGCATGGCCGGGTCGGGCGATGATCCAGATCCGCACCGAAACGCGGCCGTCCCGCACCCTGGCCCGAATCGGAGAGCCGCCCAGCCACGCCAGAGGCCCGCCGCGTCTGATGCGAAGCACGCCGGGGACCTCGAGAGCCGCGACTCGAACCATCTCGACGATGACGCGGTGACTGACTGTCAGAAGCTCGCCGCGCTCACGGGAGCCGTCTCCGCCGTCGCCTTCATTGCCGTCCACGGCCACTCCCTCCTCGGTCATGCCGACGGGACCTTCGTGGGGTCGCGCAGCGAATCGGCGATGAGGCTGGGAATTCGCGCACGGGCAGCCCTCGCGCCGGCGTCGAGCGCGAATTCGATCATCCGGCGCTTGGCCGATCCGTGGGTAATCAGAACCATGCCCTTGACGCCGAGCAGCGGCGACGCGCCCATCCGCTCGTAGTCGAACGTCTGGCGGATGCGCTTGACTCCGGCGCGCATGAACACGTAGCCGATCGGGCCGCGGATGCCGCGCTTGAACTCCTTCCGCCACAAATCGAAGATGAAGGTGGCCAGCCCTTCGAAGAACTTCATGGTCACGTTGCCCACCACCGCGTCGCAGACGGCTACGTCGGCCATGTGCTTGACCAGGTCGCGGCCTTCGACATTGCCGACGAAGTTGAGGCTGCCGTCCTCGTCGAGGAGCTTGGTCGCCTGCTGGATCGCCTGGTCTCCCTTGCCCTTTTCCTCGCCGATCGAGAGCAGGGCGACGCGCGGCTTGGCGACGCCGAGGACGCGTTCCGCGTAGAGCGAGCCCATGTGGGCGAACTGGTAGAGGTTCTCGCCGGTGGAATCCATGTTGGCGCCGATGTCGAGCAGCACGAACGGTCCGGTCTCGGTGATCATCTGGACGGCCAATGCCGGTCGATCGACCCCGGGAAGACGACCCAGGCGCAGCACGGCAGCGGCCATTCCGGCGCCGCTGTGCCCGGCGGTGACGAGTGCGTCGGCTCGCCCGTGCTTGACGAGATCCATCGCCACCAGGATCGAGGAGTCCTTCTTGGACTTGAGCGCCTGGGCCGGGGACTCGTCCATTTCGACGACCTGACTCGCCGGAACGATCTCCACGTTGGCAGGCAGCGGCCCGCCGGCGACGGCACTGATGCGTTCGGGTATGCCGACGAGCAGGATCGTGTCGTTCGGGTGCTTGCGGGCCCACAGGAGCGTCCCCGAAACGACTTCCAGGGGCGCGTGGTCGCCGCCCATGGCGTCGACGGCGATGCGAACCGCGTCTTCCGAGACTTTGCGAACCGTACTCAGGTCCACCGGCTCAGGCCGATTGCTGCGGCTTATCCTGCTTGATCTCGATGGTCGGGCGTCCGGCGTACTGGCCGCAGTTCGGGCAAGCCATGTGGACCTGCTTGGGCTGGTGGCAGTGCGGACAGGACTCGAGGTGAGGCACGGTCAGCGCATGATGCGCGCGGCGGTCGCCCTGTCGCGCGTGCGAGACTCGCCTCTTGGGGACTCCCATTGGTTCGACTACTCCTTTTCGCTCCGGCGCGGAGCCCGAGAGGCTGGCCGGTGAGGTTGCCGGGGCGCGAAACTATTCACGAGGTCGGGCACAGCGAAGCATACGCTGCGTGCAGGGCCGACGGCGGAGTTTAGCCTGTCCGGGCGGTCCTGTCATTGCGACGGCCGCATTCCGCCGGCCCGGAACCCCGGCCGCGGTTCAGCGCTCGGGTCGGGCGGGGTCGTCCAGATCGCCCACCAGGGCTCGAAGCCCTTCCAGCCGTGGGTCGATGTCCTCGTCGGGGTGGTCGTGGGGACCGCCGACGAGCTCGCGGCCGCAGACGACGCACAGGCCGGGGCAGTCTTCGCGGCAGAGCGGCGCGATCGGCTCGGCAAGCTGGATCGCCTCCCGGACCTCGCCTTCGAGCTCCAGCTCGTGGTGATCGTTCAGCCGAAGCGCGTCCGGCTCGTCTTCGGCTTCGACGGGCAAGCCGCTGCCGAAGTCGATGGTCGGCAAAGCTTCGGCATCGATGTCGATCTGGACCGGCCATTCGAGGTCGCGCAGGCAGCGGCTGCACTCCTGTTCGATGGCCGTCTTCAGTCGGGCGCGCACGAGCAGCCCGCGATTGGTGCGGGTTAGTCGAAGGCTGCCTTCGAGTCCCTCGGACTGCCGCAGCTCGGGCCCCAGGTTGAGGGCCGGTCCGAAGACGAGGTACTCGCGAACGGAGCCAGGTGGATCGGCGAGGAGTCCAGAGACGTTGAAGGTAAGTGCCTCAGCGGCGGACTGGTTCTTCTTCGTCGGATTGTTCGTCGTATTCGTCGATTTCTCCCTGGCCGTCCGTGCCGGCCTCAGGCGCCGGCAACTCGGCGCCGGCTCGTCGCTCGTCCAGCAGGTCGAGACCGTGCCTGATGGTCTCCAGCGTGCGGTTCACTTCGGCCTCGAGAGCGACCAGCACTTCAGCCGCGTAATCGTCGGCGCCGCGCCGGATCTCCTGGCCTTCGGCGTGGGCCTGTCGGACGATCTCGTCGCTCATCTCCTCGGCCTGCCTGGTCAGCTCACGTTCCTCTATGAGGTACGTTGCCTGCTCCTGGGCACGGGCGAGGATCTGCTCCGCCTCTTCGCGGGCCTGCTCGAGCAGTCGCTCGACCTCGGCGTTGACGCGCTTGGCGTTCCTTATTTCTTCGGGGATTGTCACACGCAGCTGGTCGATCAGATCGAGTGCATCCGCCTGATCGACGATAACGCTGCCGGTCAGGGGAAGCTTGCGGCCGCTGGCGATCTTCTCTTCGAGTTTCTCAACCAGGAAGATGATGTCCGTCGGACGGGCCCTCCTCAGGCAGATTTTCGTGGGGGCTGCCGGATCTCCGCGATTATAGACTCCGACCCACGGCCGACAGTCGCCGGGTAGCGGCAGGGGGCACCATCTGGCTCACGTCGCCTCCGAAGAGGGCGATTTCCTTCACCAGACTCGAACTCAAGTAGCTGTGCTCGAGGGCCGTCATGAAGAAGACGGTGTCGACATCGGGTTCGAGCTTGCGGTTGGTGTGAGCCATCTGGAGCTCGGACTCGAAATCGGAGATGGCCCTGAGGCCGCGCACGATGAAGTTCGCGCCTCGCAGCCGGCAGAAATCGACCGTCAGTCCGTCGAACGATTCGACGTCGATCCGGCCCGCAATTTCGGCTGCGCAGCCTTCGTCGACCGCTTCGCGGATGACCGTCAGGCGAACGTCGGTGGCCAGGAGCGCGGCCTTGTGCGGGTTGACGAGAACTCCCAGGATCACTCGATCGAAGACTGCCGCCGCACGCTCGACCACGTCGAGGTGGCCCAACGTGATGGGGTCGAACGAGCCCGGGTAAACGGCGATCTTCACCTGAATGCCTCCTCGGCGCGGCCGACTTCGACGTCTCCAGGCTCGGCGGCAGGCTGCCTGTAGAACGTCAGGGCGGTCTCTCCGAACCGCCGGGTCCGGACTGATGCTAGCAGCCCAACGGCTTGCGGGAGCGAAGTGCGCCAGAAGTGCTTGGCGACGACCCAGGCGTCGGTGGCGAGGATCTCCCGCCCGGTGGGCGCCGGAGCCGCCAGGCGGGCCAGGGCGGTTTCGAGCAGATCCACCGAAGCGTACGGCGGGTCCAGCAGGACGACATCGAACGGACCGTCGGTCGAGGCGCCATCCGCCAGGTAGGCGATGGCGTCGGTCCGCACCACTGCGCCGCGATCGGCCACGTGTGTCCGGGCCAGGTTCTCGGCGATGACTCTGGCCGCGATCGCGTCCCGCTCGACGAAAACGGCCCGAGCTGCTCCCCGGGAGAGAGCCTCGATGCCGCCGGCCCCGGAGCCCGCGAACAGGTCCAGGACGTGAGCGCCTCGCAGATCCGGTTCCAGGATGGCGAATAGCGTCTGCTTCACGCGGTCTCCGAACGGCCGTGTCCCCTCCCCCGGGGCGAGCAGCCGCGTCCCTTTAGACGTGCCCGCGATGACCCTGCCGGCGTCGCTCATGCCCGTTTCCGCGGCGCCGGAGCGGCGGTCGGCTCGGGCTCCTCTGCCGCGGCGTTGTCCGCCAGCACTTCGCCGGCCCCTACGCGAGCCAGCCAGCCGGCCTCGAGCTCCGTCCGCAGAGCCTCGGAGCCCGGACGGATCGCGCCTGCTTCGTCGACGAGATCCTCGGCGATGCGCCTCGCCTGGAGGGATCGGCGGCGGTCTTCGGGACGGCGCAATGAGGCGATCCGCAACGTGGGCAAGCCGCTCTGATGGAGGCCGAGCAGCTCACCCTCGCGGCGGAGCTCCAGGTCCATCTCCGCAAGCTCGAAACCGTCGTTGTGAGTTGCGAGCACGTCGAGCCTGGCTCTGGCCGTTTCGTCCTCGGAGTCCGAGACGAGGATGCAGTACGCCTGCGCCTCTCCCCGACCCACCCGGCCGCGGAGCTGGTGGAGCTGCGCCAGCCCGAAGCGGTCGGCGTCGAGGATGAGCATCACCGTCGCCTCGGGCACGTCCACCCCGACCTCCAGCACGGTCGTGCCGACGAGCACGTCCAGTTCGCCGCGTCGGAATTGATCCATCGTGGCGTCGCGGGCGGTGGCCTTCATCTGGCCATGGACCACGCCGATGCGCGCTTCCGGCGACGGATCGAGGCCCATGCGCCGCGCGGCCTCGGCAAGCTGGGACGGCAGCTCCCTCGCGACCTCGTCGGCCGAGCGGGCGAAGCTTTCCGCATCTTCTTCGACGAGCGGCACCAGAACGAAAGCCCGGTGCCCTTCCCGCACTTCTCGCACGATCAGCGGGTAGGCGCCTCTCGTGACGTCGCCGGCAACGCCTGCGAGCTCCGAACTTCGCCGGATGCCCGTCCGGACGCGCAGTCGGCCGGCAGGCGGCGTCCGCAGATCCGATACGTCCTGATCGGCCAGCAGGATCCCCGCGAGCGTGCGGGGGATCGGAGTCGCGGTCATCAGGAGCACGTGAGGTGAAACGCCCTTGGCTCCGAGTGCTTCGCGCTGGGCCACGCCGAAACGATGCTGCTCATCGACGACCGCCAGTCCCAGGTCGGCAAACTGAACCGCCTCCTGGAAGAGCGCATGAGTCCCGACGACGATGCGACCGCTCGTCAGGCCCGTCACGTCCCGCGTCGCCGGGGGTGCAGCCAGGAGCGCGATGGCGTCGCGCCGCTCGGCCGCGGGGAGAGTGGCGGTGAGCAACGTGACGGCGTGCCCGAGCGGCTCGACGAGGCGGCGCAGCGCAACCGCGTGCTGGCGGGCCAGCAGGTCCGTCGGCGCCAGGAGCGCGCCCTGCCGGCCGGCGTCTGCCACGAACGCCAGGGCGAGGGCCGCGACGGCCGTCTTGCCCGAGCCGACATCGCCCTGGAGGAGCCGCATCATCGGCCGCGGCCTGGCCAGGTCCGCCGCTATCGCCGCGACCGCCTCTGCCTGGTCGGCGGTGAGTTGGGCAGGCTCGGTTGCGCCGGTGCGCGCTCGGACCTGTTCGGTCAAGGCTGCCTCGACGTGCTGGATCGCTTCGGCGACCCGCGCCGGCGGAACAAGGATCGGCTGCCCCACGGCGACCCGCCGCTGCCGGTCCCGCGCGACCATCCCGATCTGGAGCGCCAGCAACTCGTCGAAGCCGAGCCGCCGCAGTGCGGCGTCGCGCTTCTCGAAGCTTTCCGCGTAGTGGGCGTTCTCCAGGGCCTCGGAGATGCTCATCAGCGAGCGGTCCATCCCGGTCTCGGCGGCATCGGCGGAATTGGCTGTACCGGCACTTGCGGCCGCCTGGTCGGGAGTTCCGGCCGCCGCAGCCGCCAGCGCCGGCGGCAGGTACTCGGGGTAGGCCGAACCCACCGTGTCGAGCGCCTGCCGGATGGCCCGCCGTAGCGTCGCCGCGGTCAAACCCGCCGTCAGCCCGTAGACGGGCACGATCCGGCCGGCATGGAGCAGGGCCGAGCCATCATCCGGTTGGAAGTCGGGGTTGTCGAAGGTCGTGGTGAAGCCGCGTCTCCTGACCCGGCCGCTCACGACGATGGTGTCGCCCTCGTGCAGCCTCTTCTCGATGTAACGCCGGCCGAACCAGGTGGCTTCGACTTCGCCGGTGTCGTCGCCGAGATAGGCCGTCGTGCGTTGGATACGCCGCCGGAACGTCGGCTCGACCCGCAGGCCCCGGACCTGGAGCCTGGCGCTGGCAATCTCCCCGTCCGGGATCCATCCCAGATCGCGGGCCCGGCTCAACTCGCGCAGGTCGTCGTAGCGCCTGGGGAGATGGAACAGCAGGTCGCGGACGGTTCGAATCTCGAGTTTCGGCCCGACGCGCTTGAGGATCTGAGCGCCGACGAAGCCGCTTGCCCCGATCAGCGTGTCGGGCCCGACGGGACCTCGAGCGGAGGCCGGGCCACGCGGCTCGGCTGGGCCGCGCGACGAGACCGGACGACGCGATCCCGCCCCAACTCGGCCGGCCATCGCTACTCGGCCGCGATCAGGTACCGGTAATGCGGTTGTCCCCCGTGGATCACTTCGACCTCCACGCCGGTGCGCCACTCCGCCACGCTCTGGGAGAGAGTCTCGGCCTCGGCCAGATCTGCACCGTCGCCGTAATAGATCGTCACCAGCTCGATGCCGGGCTCGAGGGCATCGAGGGCCACCAGTACCGCCTTCGTCCGGTCATTGTTGACCGCCAGGAGACCGTCGTCCGGATCGAGCACGATCGTCTGGCCCTTGCGGACTTTGCGGCCGCCCACCTTCGCATCGCGCACCGCTTCGGTCACCTGGAATGTCTGCACGGCCCGGCTCGCGAGTGTCATGACCTCAGCATTCACCGTCGCGTCCAGACGCGGATCCAGGGCCAGCAATGCCGCGAACCCCTCCGCGGCGTTGCGGGTCGGCACGACGCGAACGTGGCGTGTGGTCATCTCGGTGGCCTGGCGAGCGGCCAGGACCACGTTCGGGTTGTTGGGCAGCAGCACGATCTCGTCGGCGAGGATCTTCTCGACGGCGTCGACCAGCTCACCCGTCGAGGGATTGTCGGACTGGCCGCCGCGAACGACCGCTGCAACCCCGAACGACTCGAATATGCGGGCCAGTCCGATTCCGGATGTGACCGCGACCACCGCCAGCGGAACGCTCGGGGCGCGGACGGCCTCACCGCCGGAGCCATTGCCGCGACTCGGCTCACTCGGCTCGGCGGCAACCTCACCGCCGAACGTTTCGAGGTCCACGTGGCGTCGCATCTCGGCCCGTTGGGCCGCGCGAAGAGGGACGTTCACGTGACCGCCGGGCCTGCCTTCGACCCGACTCTCGACCATCTCCGCGGCGCGCCGCTCCTGCACGTCATGGGATTGGGTGTCTAGATTCTCGATGCTGATCCTGGTCAGGCTGCCCATCGACAGGCCCAGAGCAATGACCCGATCCGGATGCTCGTTGTGGACGTGGACCTTGACCGCCTTCGAATCGCCGGCGACGAGCACCGACTCCCCGATCTTCTCCAGCTCGGTCCGCAGCAGATCGACGTCGATCGGGCCGCTTCTGCCCTGGAGCATGAACATGGTCTCGTAGCCGAAGCCTTCGTCGGCCCGGACCACGAGCGTGGACGGCCGTGCGCCGCTCGGCGCTCCCTCCGGTCGCGACGCGGGAACGTGCGAGACCATGTACTGCAGCGTCCCCTGGAGCAGCCGGTAGAGTCCCTCGCCCCCTGCGTCCACGACCCCGGCCTCGCGCAGGATCGGCAGGAGCGACGGCGTCTTGGCCACGGCCCGCTGGGCTCCCGAAACGGCGGCGGTCAGAACGTCCTCGAGGTCTCCGTCCGCCTCGGCGGCAGCGACGGCGGCAGCGGCCGACTCGCGGATGACGGTCAAGATCGTGCCCTCGACCGGCTTTCCGACGGCCTTGTAGGCGGTCGCCGAGCCCTGGCTGAGGGCGTGAGCGAGGTCGAGTCCGGTGAAGTGATGCTTGCCGCCGAGGCCCTCGGCCATGCCGCGAAATATCTGCGAGGCGATGACGCCGGAGTTGCCGCGCGCTCCCATCAACGCCCCGAAGCTGATGGCCTGCGCCACGCGGTCGGCGGAAGGATCGGCCACTGCCTCGGCTTCCGCCAGAGCGGCCCTGACCGTGGCGAGCATGTTGCTGCCGGTATCGCCGTCGGGCACCGGGTACACGTTGAGTGCGTCGACTTCGTCCACGTGGGCAGCGAGGTTGTCGACGGCGGCGCGGAAGGCGGCGAGCAGGCTCACGCCGTCGCCGGCGCGACGGGTCACAGGCTGGCTCGAGTCGTCATGCCTGCCGCTTCTCCGCGGCCGGCTCCCCGTCGGCGGTGGCCGAGACAGCCACCGCCGGCTCAGGCTTCGCCGGCTCAGGGGCCCGCGGGACCGCGGTAGGCTGGAAGCGGAGCCCGTCGATGTGGATCGCCAGGGTAGCCACGTCGACGCCCAGGACCCGGCGCAGGGAGTAGCGAACCGCCGAATCCACCTGCCGGGCCACTTCCGCAACGGGTACGCCGAACGCCACGTTGAGGTACAGGTCGAGAGCCAGGCCGCCCTCGGTCGTGAGCCTGATGCCGGGGCGGTCGAGGCCGACCCAGCGCAAAATCCGGCGGCCGAGCGACGGATCGCTGAACCCGGTTACGCCGTAACTGCTCTGGACGGCAGTGCTGACGATGTCGACGATGGCTCGGCGCGTTACGATCGATCTGCCGGCCTGGGAACGCTCGGGCATGGGCGCGCGACCTTCTGCCAGTTGGGCTGAGACGGTGTGCTATCATACCGCCCCGGTCGGCCCCAGTCGGGGCCACTCTTTGATCAACGTACCCGTGAGGACCTGATGGCTCGTTCCTGTGCCGTTTGCGGGAAGGTCTCAATGGACGGCTTCAACCCGCAGTCGTCCGGAATGAACCGTGTCCGCGCCCATCGGCGTTACCAGCCGAACCTCCAGAAGACAACCATCGAACTGGATGGCAAGCAGGTGAGAACGCTCGTCTGCACTCGCTGCACCCGCACGATGTCGCGCGGCCCGCGATAAACCCTCCCGGCCACATGGCCGGTCACGCGCAACTCCCCGGCGTCGAGCTTCCGCTCGGCGCCGTTCGTTTATGTGTCGGAAGACGCGCGGCACCGGAGGCGCGGCAACCAGCCGGGCGTGGCAGCTCGCCGGGGCGTGGCCCTCGTTCTACCTCGCGCGGGGCTGGATGCCCAGCTCGGCGCTGTCGAGCCAGATCGTGAACGGCCCGTCATTGACCAGCTCGACATCCATCCTCGCGCCGAAGACGCCGCGGTAGACCGGCACGCCCAGGACGGCGAGACGATCGCAGAAGATGTCGTAGAACTGCTGCCCCGGCACCGGGCCGGCGGCGCGAATGAACGATGGCCGGCGGCCTCGGCTCACATCCGCGTAGAGCGTGAACTGGCTCACCACCAGGGCCGCGCCGCCGACCTCGGAGAGCGACAGGTTCGTCCGGCCCGAATCGTCGGCGAATATGCGCAGTCCTTCGACCTTGGCGGCCAGCCCCCAGGCGACCGTTTCGTCGTCTTCGGGGGCAACGCCGAGGAAGACGAGCAAACCCGGTCCAATCGCCCCAACAATTGCGCCGTCGACGCGCACCTCGGCGCGCCCCACTCGCTGGAGCAAGGCGCGCACCGGCCGACCCTTAGCGGCTCACGAGCCCGACTGCGCCCCGCCAGAGGCCGCCGAGCATCGCCAGCCAGGCCACGAGGTAGAGCCCGCTCTGGGTTCCGCCTGCCCAGCCGAATCTGTTCATGCCGACGGCGACCGCCAGCCCGGCCACGAAGATCGCCGCACCCTGCGCCACGAGCGACCAGCGCACGCGCAACCCGAGCCGTCGCAACGCCCCTACCTCGCCCCGGTCCTCGGCCTCGACGCCGGCCTCCAGCTCCTCATCCGCGACCTTCTCCATCAGCCGCTTCGCCCAACCCGGGCCGTGGAGGATGAGCAGGTAGGCGGCGGAGGCGTACACGACGCCGCCGATGATGTCGACGACCCAATGCTCGCCGAGATAGACGACCGCGAACCAGACGCAGGCGGTATAGGCGAGCATAAGCCAGCCCGTCCGACCGAACGCCCGCCGCGCGAAGAGGAAGGCCAGGAACGGGTAGGCGGCGTGCAACGACGGGAAGGCGGCCACGTCGTTGGAGCTGATGCTGTAAACCGAATACGAGTAGAAGTAGTTGCCGAAGCCAAAGGTCTGGGACAACCCCTGGAAGCCGATGTCCCGGAGGTGCAGGACGCCGGTCACGAAGCCGTTCTGGGCGGCCCACCACGGCGGGGCCACCGGCAGGAACAGGAACGTCACGAAGGCCGCCATCGACAGCACGATCAGCGCGGCGACGTAGTCGTAGTAGACCCGGCGCTGGTGGATCCAGAGCAGGAAGCCGATCGCCAGCGGCAGCGGGAAATGCAGGAAGTAGAACACCACCGAGAGCGTGGCTAGATTGTCCGGGCTCGTCGCCGGACCCGCGTGGAAGAGCCCCTGCAGCCACGTCGTCGGCAGCCCGCCGAGCCCGATGATCCGCTCGACCGAGATGACGTCGGTGACGTGGATCGCCTGGCCGAACTTATCCGCGTAGCCGCGCATCAGCTCGTAGGCGAAGAAGAGGGCGATGAACGGTATCCAGTCGCGCAGGAACAACTTGCCGCGGCCGAGGAGCAGGGCCGCCAGCCCGAAGGCCACGACGACCACATCCGGCGTGACGGATATCCCCTTGGCGATCATGAGGATCGAGAGGATCACCGCGTAGGCGGCTACCGCGGCCAGCAGCAGCCTGTCGTTGCGGCGCCCGAGCTGAGCGTGAGGTGCGGCACCTTCTTCCGTCGCCTGCGTCTGCGCCGCGTCCGGCGTCACGGGAACGGCATTACCGGCGACCGTTTCGTCAGCCATGCAGGCTTTCCGCGCCGCCGGCCAACCTGGTGCCTTCATCGGCGAGTGCCTTTATGCGGCGAATCTCGCCGGCCATGTCGTGGCCCTTCTTCCACAGAACCGACCCGACCACTAGCACTTCAGCGCCCAGTTCCCCGCAGAGCTGTGCCGATTCGCGGTTCACGCCTCCGTCGACGTGGACCTGCCCCGGGACCGCCCGGCCGCGAAAGAAGTCGTGGGCCGGCAGGATCTTGGACGCGGCTTCCTTGATGAACACCTGGCCGCCGAAACCGGGCTCGACCGTCATCACCATGACGATGTCTATGAGGTCGCGATAAGGCTCCAGCGCGGAGAGCGGCGTGCCTGGCTTGATTGCCAGGCCGGCAGCGCGGCCGGCGGCATGGATGGCCGCCAGGGTTGGCTCGATCGGCTCGTCGACCTCCACGTGGAACGTGATCGAGTCGCAACCCGCGTCGATGAACTTGTCGACGTAGCGGCTCGGCTCCGAGATCATGAGATGGGCGTCGAATGGCTGCCGGCCGATTCGTCGGAGCTTCTTGATGATGCCCGGCCCGAAGGTGATGTTCGGGACGAAATGGCCGTCCATGACGTCGAGGTGGATACGGTCGGCGCCGGCCTTGAGGGCGCGCCGGCATTCCTTGGACAGGTCGGACAGGTCCGAATCGAGAATGCTGGCCGAGACCAGCATCCTGCCCTTGGTCGTCGCTCTGGTCATCAGCGTTGGCCCGACGGGCCGGAGACTACGGCCTCGAGGCTCGAAGACACCGCATCGTGATTGCGCTCGCCGCGGAGGGCGGCCTCGCTCTGGCGAACGATCAATTCTCGCCGACGCGCGACCGCGGCCGCGGGTGGCTCCCCCGCACGATCGGCGGCCAGCTGGCCGCAGGCGGCGCCGGCATCCTGACCGCGATTGGCGCGGATCGTCACGCCCACGCCGTAGTGCCGGACTCGAGCCGCGAACTGGGCGATCCGCTCCGGGCTGCTGGCCTGCCAGGGGGTGTGGGCGACCGGGTTCATCGGTATGAGATTGACGTGGGCGAGGTCGCCACGCAGCAGCCTGGAGAGGGCGTCGGCGTCGACGTCGGTGTCGTTCACGCCCGAAATCATCACGTACTCGTAGCTCACGCGCCGGCCGGTTACGCGCGCGTGGTCGCGAGCCGCGGCCACGACCTCGGCGACAGGCCAGCGCCTGTTCAAGGGCACGAGGACGTCCCGCAGGGCGTCGCGAGCGGCGTGCAGGCTGATCGCCAGGGTGAACTGCGGCCCGAGCTGCGTCAGCCGGCGGATCCCCGGCACGACGCCCGAGGTCGAGACGACCACGTGGCGCGCTCCAAGCCCCAACCGGCGGGCGTCGGCGAGCCTGGACACAGCCTCCAGGACGCGGTCGAGATTGAGCAGCGGCTCGCCCATGCCCATGAACACGACGTTGGTCAGATGGCGCTGGTCGACCGCCATCCGCCTGACCGCATGGCGCACCTGATCGAGTATCTCGGCGGTCTCCAGGTCCCGCCCGAACCCGAGCTCGCCCGTCGCGCAGAAGGGGCATCCGACCGCGCAACCGGCCTGGCTCGAGATACAGAGAGTGTGGCGTTCGCGGTGTTCCGGCCGGCCGCTGGCGCGGAATCCGCGGGCCGGGTAGTGCATCAGCACCGACTCGATCAGAGCCCCGTCCGAGAGACGATGGAGCGTCTTCTCGGTCAGGCCGCCGTCGGCGATCGTGACTTCGTCGGCGACGATCGTGTCGGTACGGAAAGACCCGCCGAGGCTCTCGCGCAGCGCCAGCGGCAGTGTGTGGAGCTCGTCGGGGTTGGCGACGTGCTGGCGCCAGATCGCGTCGCGGATCTGCTTGGCGCGGTACGCGGGCTGGTCGTTCGCGGCAAGCCAGCTCTCCAGAACGCCCTCGGGCAGCCCGCTCAGGCCCGGACGCGAGTCGACCGAGGCGATCGCCGGGTCAGCCGGTAACGCCATCGCAGGTGCCCGGGTCGGCGCGGACCCGAGGGAAGTGGCGCCGATGGCCTGTCGGCCGGGCGCTGAGTGATCAGTCACAGGCCCGAGATTATCTCATGCCGGGAGGTGGCCGACCGGAACTCAGCTGCCGGGTGCCCCGAGCGGTTCCGCCACGGCCGGATTGCCCCGTCTATATTCGGCGGCGGTCATGCGGCGGCCGCCCGGCCGCTGAACGTCTTCGAGAACCAGGCGACCGCTCGCAGTTGCCAGAGCGAGACCGCCGTCGGGCGTGCTCACGAGCCTACCGGGCAGGTCGCCCGGCTCGGGTTCGGCCACACCCGCCTGCCACACGATCAGCCGCCCCTCCGGCCGCTCGAGGTAGCTGCCGGGCCAGGGCTGATAGGCGCGAGTCTGGCGTTCCAGCTCGGGCGCGGTCTTATGCGCGTCCAGAAGACCGTCGGAACGCCTGAGAGGCCGCGTCAACGTCACTCCCTCAGGGGCCTGAGGGCGCGGCTGCAACCGCCCGGCAAGCCAGTCCGGCAGAGCCCAGGCAAGCAGGTCGGCCGCCGCTTTCGACGCGCGCTCCTCGAGGGTGATCGCTGTGTCGCCGGCTCGGACCGCGAGCGGCTCGATCGCTACGATTGGACCCGCATCCATCTCTTCGGATACGACGATCAGCGTGACGGCCGACGCCGTGTCGCCGGCAAGGATAGTTGCCGCGATCGGCGCCGCTCCCCGGTGGCGAGGGAGCGCAGACGGGTGCAGGTTCAGGAAGCCGCGCGGCGGTAGCTCGAGCAGCGCGGCCGGGATCAGTTGCCCGTAGTCCGCGAGGATCGCCAGGTCCGGCGAAACGGCGCGCAGGGCATCCACGGCTTCGGGCGCCCGGACTCGAGCGGGCTGCAGCAGGCTTAGACCGAGCTCCCGGGCGCGGCCCGTTACAGGCGTCGGGGTCACCACGGCCTTTCGCCCGACTGGCCGATCGGGTGCGGAGACCACGGCCACAACGCTCACGGCCGGAATGGCGACCAGCGCGTCGAGGATCGGGACGGCGAAGCGGCCGCTGCCGAAGAAGACGGTCCGAACGACAGTCATGGCGCCGTCCGTGGCCGGCTTCACCCTAGGGCTGCGCCTGCCGCCGCCATCTGGCCCTCTTCTTCCTCATCCTCGTCGTTGTCGGTGGAGATGAGGTCATCGAGAGAGTCCAGGTAGTCGATGTAGAGCTTGCCGTCGAGATGGTCGATCTCGTGCTGCATCGCCCTGGACATCAGGCCACTGCCGGCCAGCTTGATCTTGCGGCCCTGGCGGTTCTGCGCCACTACCCAAACCCGCTCGCGACGGGTCACGTAGGCCACGTAGCCGGGTATCGAGAGGCAGCCTTCGAGGTCGCGATCGTCCCCGTCGCCCTTGACGATGCGCGGGTTGACGAGTTCGTGGAGCTGGTGGTCGACCTCCACGACGCAGGCCCGCAAGGCAACGCCGACCTGCGGCGCGGCCAGTCCGGCGCCGGGTGCGTGGCGGACGGTGTCGGTCAGGTCGTCGAGCAGCTCGTGAAGGTACTTGCCGAAGCTGTCGACGGGCTCGCCCTTCAGGCGAAGCCGGGGATCTCCCAGGAGAACGATCGGTCGGACACTCATGACCGAGAGTATACCGAGGCAATCCCTCGGGGCCGAGGGGGCTCGCCATGGGCCTATCGGGTGGGTCCCGGTGGACGGCGGGACCTACCAGCGCTTGCCCGAACACGGCTTGGGGCCGCGCCGCGGACGGCCGGCGAATGGACCGGCGGCGCGGCGAACCACGCTCGGAAGAGGGGCGGCGCGGCTGACACGCACGAACACGATCCTCGGCGTTCCTCCCTCGCGCTGCCTCTACCCCGGCCTACCCGACCGTGCCGCGCGAGCCCGGACAGGATAGTGCGTCCGCGCACCGCCATGCTCGCCAGATTCGCGCGCGATACCGGGGTCGCGCGAGCGGCGAGTCGAGCTAGAGGAGCGAGTCGGGATCGACGTCGATCGACCAGGGAACGCCGGGCAAGGGATCGAGCAGCTCCAGCGGACGGTCGCCGCGCAGGACCACGTTCCAGCGCCAGCGCCCGGCCCGGCGGGCCACATAAGCCGGCGCCGGTCCGAGGACCGCCACGGCCACACGACGCGACGAAGCGAGTCCGCGCAGCTTATCCGCCATAGCCGAGGCCTCCTGTTCGGCTGCGACCAGAATCGGGCAGGCCGACCGTGAGCTTGACCAGGCGACCGAACGGCGGCGAGCCGAAGCGGCGGCGAATGTCCAGTTCCGCGTCGTAGAAGGCAGTGGCATCTCCGCTCGCCACCGCCCTGATCGCCGCGTGATCGGGTTGATACGTCTGGATGATCGCCAGGCCCGGCCGTTCGCCCCGTCCCGCCCGTCCCACGGCCTGAGTGAGCAGCTGGTACGTCCGCTCCGCTGCCCGCTCGTCGGGGAGGTTCAGCGCCACATCGGCCGAAACGACGCCGACCACGGTCACCTCGGGCACGTCGAGGCCCTTGGCCACCAGGCTCGTGCCCACGAATACGTCGAGCCGGCCCTCCGCGAACGCGTCGAGAACGCGCTCGAGCGCTCCCTTGCGCTCCGTGATGTCGCGGTCGAGCCGGCCAACCCGGAGCGCCGGAAACGCCGCCTTTACCTCCTGCTCGACCCTCTGCGTTCCCCCGCCCAGGTACTTGATGCGGGGCGAGCGGCAAGCCGGGCAGCGCGTCGCCAGCGGCGATGCAGTTCCGCAATGGTGGCAGCGGAGCGTAATCCCGGCCTGGTGGAAGACCAGGCTGCGGTCGCATTCGGGGCAGCGCTGAACGTGGCCGCAATCCCGGCAGACCACGACCGATGCGGTGCCCCGGCGGTTGATGACCAGGATTGCCCGCTCGCCCGGCGAGAGCGCCGCGAGAGCGGAACTGAGCGCCTCCGAAAGAAGGCCGCGGTTGCCGGCCGCAAGTTCGGCGCGCAGGTCGACGATCTCGACCCTGGGCGGGGCGCCGCTGGGACGTTCGGGCAGGACCGCGTGCCGGTATGTGCCTTGCCGCATGCGCCCGACGCTCTCCACGGAGGGAGTGGCGCTTCCCAGGACGACCGCCGGCGCCGGCGAGGCGGGCCAGCGCAAGCGCCGCGTCGCGGGCCTGCAGACGGGGCGTGCGGTCGCTCTTGTAGGCGGCATCGTGCTCCTCGTCGACGACGATCAAGCCCGATATCGGCAAGCGGGGCGGTCAATGCCATCCGCGTCCCGACGACGACGTCGACTCCTCCGGCCCGGATGCGGCGCCATTCGTCGGCCCGCTCGCCCTCCCCGAGCCCTGAATGCAGGATCGCGATCTCCGCCTCGAGCTCGACGCGGAGCCGGTCCACCAGCGGCATCGCCAGGGCGATCTCGGGCACGAGGACGAGGGCGGACCGGCCGGACGAGATGGTGCCGGCGATCGCCTCCGCGTAGACGGCCGTCTTCCCGGCGCCGGTGACTCCTTCGAGCAGCAGCGGCGTCGCGTCGCGGTCCGCGCACCGAGCTGAGAATCGTGTCGAGGCCGCGGCTTGCTGCGGGATCGTGAGCTCGGAGCCCGCCGGCCGAGTGCCCCGGCGTCCCGCTCGCCGATGCTCCAGCGGCCGGCGGGGCCGCTCGCGGATCTCCGACCGCCACCAGGCCGCGCCGGATCAGGCCCGTGGCAGTTCCCGAGCCGTGGCGCTCGGCCGGCGGCCGCAGCCGGAGATGCCGATCTCGCCGGCTGGCTGCCAGCTCCTCGAGCAGTGCCTTCTGCCGCGGCGCCCAGCCGACCGCCCGCTCCGACTCGGCGCGGCCCCGGACGCGATTTCCGCCGCCACTCCCCTGCCCTCGCCGGTGAGCATGAGCCAGCGCTCGTATCGCGGGCCTGCGGTGGCCGCCGTGAGCGTCCACTCCAGCCCGACGCAGACCGCGAGCGGCCATGGATCGCAGCCGCCGCAGCGTCGGCCGCCCGCCTTCGCGAGCTCGCAGATCCGCGCACCGGCCTGCGGTCCTTCTGCCAGCCCGGCGCGCCAGCTCGCGATTCCGCGGGATCCGCATCGCCGCGGCGGGCGCGGCTCCGCCGTCCCAGCCGAGTGCGGCAGCCACTCCGCGACCAGGTCGAGCCGCTCCAGCATCCCCGGCGGCAGCATCGAGCGCAGCACGCCGCCGGGGGCGCGAGGTACTCGCCGAGATCCAGCGCGCGAACTCGAGCGAGAGCGGCGGCAGCAGCGGCCCGTCGGCGCGCACCCGCGCCAGGATCGGCTTCAGCGTCTCGCGGGCCGCGCCGGCGAACCCGGCGCCCAGCACCACGCCCAGAGCCTGCCGTCCGCGCCCGAATTCGACGAGGACGGCCTCGCCCGGCTTCGATCGGAGCGAGCCTGGTCGGGCACCGCGTAGTGTAGGTCCGCGAGGCACCCGGCGCGTCGACGGCAACCTCGACGCGGTATCGGGCCGGCGCCCGACGTCCCGTCGGCCCGGGTTCCGCGCCATCGCCAGAGGCCGATCCAGGAAGTTCCTCGGCCGGGTCTGGCCATCAGGCCTGCCCCGAGCCTCAGACCTGAACCACGCCGCGGGATCCGACGCCGCTCCTCCGCGGTGATGATCTCGCTCGATCCGCTCCGCCGTGACGTCGACCCGGCCCTCCTCGTTACCACGACGTAGTCGTAGTCGTCCTGGCGGGCGAGCTCGATCGCCGCGTTCCGCTGCCGGAGCGCCAGCTGCTCGGCGGTTTCGGTGCGGCGGTCCTTGAGGTGCTCGACGAGCGTCTCGATCGACGGCGGCACGACGAAGATCAGGAGCGCCTCCGGGACGCAGGCCTTGACGACCTGCGCGCCCTGGACGTCGATCTTGAGGATCGCGTGCTGCCCCGTCGCGAGCGCCTGCCGGACGCCGTCCGCGGGCGTGCCGTACCAGTTGCCGTGGACCTCGTTCGCCTCGAGCAGCTCGCCCGCGTCGCGCAACGCCATGAACTCGTCGACTGGTCATGAAGTGGTAGCTGACGCCGTGGATCTCGTCGGGCCGCCGGCGCGCGCGTCGTGCAGGTGACGACGTAGTGGTAGTCCGGGTCCGGTGGCCGCGCTTCTGCAGGGCGGCGATGATCGTGTCCTTGCCCACGCCGGATGGCCCGGAGATGATCACGAGCATCGGGTTCGGCGCGCCGGGTCCGCGCCGCGTCCGCGGTCGTCGGGCTCGAGCCGAGCCCTTCGACCGGGTCGGCTCTGTCGACCGCGCGACGGACGCTCGTCGCGCTCGCGGACACCTTCGTAGTCGCCGCCCGCACGCGATCGCCGGTCGCCGCGGCCCGCAGCCCCTCCAGCACCGACTCGAGCTCGCGGCGGCAGCGGCGCCGTCGGCGCGGATGAGGTGGCCGTCCGCCGGCGACTGCAGCTCGATCCGCCAGCTGTGCAGGAAGAGCCGCGCCAGCCCTTCCGGGCCCCGCCGCGACGTCCCGGTGCCGTAGAGCGGATCGCCCGCGAGCGGATGGCCGATGGCGTCGAGATGGACGCGGATCTGGTGCGTCCGGCCGGTGACGAGATCCAGCTCCAGAAGCGTCCAGCCGGGCAGCCGCTCGCGAACGCGGTAGCCGGTCACGGCCGGCCGGCCGTCCGGGACGACGGCCATCCGGGTCCGGTGGTGCGGATCGCGCCCGATCGGCGCCTCGATCCGGCCCGACGTCGCCGCGACCGCGCCCTGGACCAGGCCGAGGTAGGTCTTCTTGACGCCGCGGGCCTTGAGCTGGGCCATCAGGCTGGCCTGGGCCTTGTCGTTCTTGGCGACCATCAGCAGGCCGCTCGTGTCGCGATCGAGGCGGTGGACGATGCCGGGCCGCTGGACGCCGGCGATGCCGCCGTACTCGGTGTCGCGGGCCAGAAGCGCGTTCACGAGCGTTCCGCCCGAGTGGCCGGGCGCGGGATGGACGACGAGGCCGGCGGCTTGTCGACGATCAGCAGTCGTCGTCCTCGTAGACGACCGAGAGCGGGATCGTCCTCGGGCTCGAGCTCGAGCTTGACCGGGTCCGGGATCTCGAGCGTCGACGAGTCTCGCCGGGAACGACGGACTCGTTGGCCTTGACCGGCATGCCGGCCGGCCGTGACGTGGCCCTCGGTGATCAGCTTCTGGACGTAGCTGCGCGACAGCCCGGAGACGTCGGCGACGAAACGATCCATGCGGCCCTCGGCGGCCTCCGGACGGTGATCGTCAGCCGCCTCATCGCGTTACCGGCCTCGACCTTGTCCGGCTCCGGCGGCCCGTCGCGCGCCCGGGTCCTCGTCGCCGGGCATCCGGATCCCCAGATATGGCGCAAGGAACCACAGACCGAGCATCAGGAGATCGCGACGGTCATCGCCGAGTCGGCGACGTTGAAGATGTAGAAGCGCCACGTGCCGATGCCGATGTCGGCGAAGTCGACGACGTAGCCGAGCGGAGCCGGTCGATGAAGTTGCCGACGGCGCCGCCGAGCAGAAGCCCGAGCGTGAGCGTCACGAGCCAGCTCGTCCAGCCGGACCCGACTTCGAGGACCGACGAGGACGGCCACGACGCGCGAGGCGTGACCGCGGCAAAGACCAGGGCCTGGTCCCTGGAACAGGCCGAAGAGGCCGCCGTTGTTGTGGATGAAGTCGATCCGGAGCCAGTCGCCGAGGACGGGCGACGGCCGGTTCGACCGAGTAGTTGGCGACGACCCATGCTTGAGGAGCTGGTCGCTGACGACGCGACGGCGAGCGGCGACGAGGCCGAAACGGCACCAGGGCCGGTGCGGCCGCCGGCTGTCCGGAGCAGGGCGTCGCCTGGCGGAGGCGGTTCGACGAGTGTGTCGGGTGCGTTTCGCTAGGGTCCAGTGACCTGGCCTCCGATGGGATGATTCCGCGTAAGCCTAAGGGGCGACGGCTCCGGGCATCAAGCCGATCGCGCACGGTCCCGACATCGAGTTCGACATCGTCGCGTCGGCGCCCGGCCGGGACCGGCGCCGAAGCCGATCCTGCTGCGCGTCTCGGCTTCGACCGAGGCGAGATAGGGCCGAAGCGTCGCCTGCACGGCCGCGGCCGCGTCGACTCGGACCGCGACCTCGTCGTCGAGCTCGACGCCGGCGTCCTTGCGGGCGTCCTGGATGGCCCGCTGCAGTTCGCGGGCGTCGCCTTCGGCGCGCAGCTCGGGCGTCAGCTCCGTGTCGATGACGACCACGAGGCCCTCGTCGTGGGCCACGGCCGTGCCCGGCCGCGGCGTGGCCTGGATCTCGACCTCGTCCGGCGCGAGCGTCACGCCGCCCAGCGCGACCGAGCCGTCGGGGAGGATCTCGAAGCGGCCCTCGCGCGCGGCGGCCATGACCGCCGGGATCGCGGCGCCGAGCTTCTTGCCGATCTTCGGCAGCAGCGGCTTGACCCGGCGGTCGACGAGCTCCGACTCGTCGCCGATCAGCTCGATCGACTTGACGTTGACCTCGTCGCGCGACGAGCGCCAGCAGCGCGTCCCGCTCGACCAGCATCGCCGCCCGGACAGCGCGAGCCACATCCGTGCCAGCGGCTGGCGGACCTTGATGCCCGCCTGACTGCGGAGAGTCCGGGCGAGGTCGACGACGCGCATGGCCACCGCCATCGACGCTTGGAGGGCCCGATCGTTGAGAGCTGGCGAGCTCCTCCGTCGGCCAGCGCGGTCAGATGAACGCTGTCCGGAGCAGCCTCGACCCCGCCCGAGACGACCAGGTTCTGGTAGATCGACTCGGTCAGGAACGGCATGATCGGCGCCATGATCCGGGCCAGGGCCACCAGCGCGGCGTGCATCGTCGCGAACGCCGCCGCCCGGTCGGTCGGCGTCGGCGTGCGTGGCAGAACGCGCTTGCGGGAACGCCGCAGATACCAGGTGGAGAGCTCCTCGATGAAGCCGTCGATCTCGCGCGCGGCGTCGAGGGCGTCGTACGCCCGCAGGTCGTCCTCGACCTCGCCCGCCAGCCGCGGCGACTCGCGCGAGGATCCAGCGATCGAGCGGGCCGTCGATCGGCGATCGCCGGCGCGTCGGCGGTCGGCGCCCAGCCGGCCAGCCGGGCGTAGGTGACGAAGAACGAGTACACGTTCCACAGGACCAGCAGCCGCCGCCGGGCTTCGTCGGCGGCGTGCCAGCCGAAGAGGATGTTGTCCTCGGGCCGGGCGTTGGCGAACATCCAGCGCATGACGTCGACGCCCATCCGCTCGGCGGCCTCGTCGAACTCGATGGCGTTGCCCCAGCTCTTGTGCATCTGCCGGCCGTCCGCGCCGAAGACGAGGGCGTAGCCGAAGAGCGTCTTGAACGGCGCCTCGCGGCGCAGCACGGTGCTCATGGCCAGCAGCGAGTAGAACCAGTTGCGGAACTGGCCGGGGAAGCTCTCGGTCACGAAGTCGGCCGGGAACCAGCTGCTTCCAGTACTCGGGGTCCGATGCGGAAGTGCATCGTCGAGAACGGCACGATGCCCGCGTCCAGCCAGGGATTGCCGACGTCGCGTGATTCGCGACACGGGCGCGCCGCAGCCCGGGCAGCGCGATCTTGACCGCGTCCACGTAGGGCCGATGGGGCGTGTGGCCTTCGAACTGCGTCCCAGCCCTCGACGGCACGCTCGGCCAGCTCCTCGCGGCCGCCGATCACGGTCGACCGTCGCCGCAGGCCGCGCAGTCGTAGATCGGCAGCGCCAGGCCCCAATAGCGCTTCTTGCTGATCATCCAGTCGTGCATGTTCAGGAGCCAGTCGAGCTCGCGCTCGTACCCGAACCCCGGAATCCAGCGTGATGCCCTCGATCACTTCCATGATCTGGTAGCGCAGGCTCGCGTCCACCTCGGCGGTCGTCAGCTCCGTCGCGCGGCTTGTCGTAGACCGGGCCCATGCTGATGTACCACTCGTCCACGAGGCGGAATACGAGCGGCGTGCCGCAGCGCCAGCAGTGCGGGTAGCGGTGGGTGATCGTCTCGAGCCGGTAGAAGCGGTGCTTGTGCGTGCAGCGACTCGACGATCGGTTCCATGACGTCGCGCACGTCCCGACCCGAATACGGCCCGAAGCCCGGCGATCACGACGCCGTTCTCGTCGAGCGGGGCGATCATCGGCAGCCCGAGCGACTTGCCGAGCGCGAAGTCCTCGGCGCCGCAGCCGGGCGCGATATGGACGATGCCCGTCCCCTCTTCCTCGCCGACTTCGTCCCAGACCACGACGCGATGCTCGTACGGCCCATCGGCGGCGGCCGCCGAAGCGCCGGCGGCAAAGGCGGCCTGCACGGCCGGCAGCTCGTCGAACGGGCCGGAATAGCGCCAGCCCTCGAGCTCGCGGCCGGGCTTCTCCTCGACGACCTGGAACGGCCCCACCAGCGCGTGCTTCAACGTCGCCGCGGCCGACCCAGAACAGATCCTCGCCCTGGCGGACCTTGACGTAGCGCAGATCCGCCCCGACCGCCGCCGCGACGTTCGACGTCAGCGTCCAGGGAGTCGTGGTCCAGACCAGCAGCGCCTCGCCCGGCCGGTCGCAGCAGCGGGAATTTGACCGTCAGGCCCGGGGTCTTCGCCGGTCCGCGTAGCCCTCGGTCATCTCGTGCTGGCTGATGCCCGTGCCGCAGCGTGCGCACCAGGGCATGGTGTCGTGGCCCTTGTAGAGCCAGCCGCGCCGCTGGCATTCGGCGAGGAAGGACCAGATCAGGTAGTTGTTCTCGTTGGAGAACGTGAAGTAGCTGCCGCCGAGCTCGGGCATGCCCAGACGGCCCACGAGCACTCGGCCGAGTCGGTCGACTTCGACGCCGTCGGTGCTCGGTCGTGGTGACGAGCCTGGCCGGGTTCTCCGCCAGCAGGTCGCGCAGCCGGCGCAACTCGTGCGGGTCGTTCCAGTCCATCCACATGCCGAGCCGGATCGACTGCTCGGTCTGGCGGGCGGCGTAGGTGAGGACGCGCTGCTTGCACAGGCTCACGAACTCGGCGATGCCGTAGGCCTCGATGTCGCGCTTGCTGGTGAAACCGAGATCCTTCTCGACGTTGACTTCGACCCAGAGTCCCTGGCAGTCGAAGCCGTTCTGATAGCGCTGGTCGCGGCCGTGCATGGCCCAGAAGCGCTGGAAGAGGTCCTTGTAGGCGCGGCCCCAGGCGTGATGCACGCCCATCGGGTTGTTTGCCGTGATCGGCCCGTCGAGGAAGCTCCAGCGCTCGTTGCCCGCGTTCTGGGCTCGCAGGCGGGCAAAAGTGCGGCGCTCACGCCACAGCGCCAGGATCTCGTGCTCCTGGGCGACGAGATCGGGCTTGGAGCTGACGGGTTCGAACATGATCCTCAGGGCAAAGGCGGAGCCGACGGCTCGAATCTGGCTGCAGCCGGCCTCTTCGGTCGCCGGTCGGTAATTGGACTCGGTCAAGGTTATCCTAGCTAGCCTGTGAGCACTTCAGCCCGGCCGACAACGCATCGGTCGGCTTTCGCGGCAGCCTTCCTTTCGTTCATCTTGCCGGGCTTGGGGCACGCGTACGTGCGCGCCTACGTGCGCGCCGCGGGTTTCGCGGCGATCCCCGTGTTCGGCCTGGGCCTGGTCGGCGGACTGCTTATCCGCTTCGGCTGGCGCGACTTCTGGCTTTGGGCCGGCCAGACATCGATCCTGGGGCCCTTCGTCTTCCTGAATTTGGCGCTGCTGGGCTATCGCGCGCTGGCCACCGTCGACGCCTACCGGCTCGCGCTCGCCGACAACTTCGGGGCGATCCCCTCGGCCCCGATCGACGATGGTATCCCCAGGCCGAGGCGACGCCGCCTGGCGGTCAATCCCCTATCGCTGGCGGGTCTGACGGCGATCCTTCTCGTGATGGCGGCGGGGCACGCCTTCGCCGGGTACTGGGATCTCAGGCTGTACACCACCTTGAACAATATTCATTCGCCGATCGTGATCGCGACGCCCAGCCCGAACCCATCCGGGACCCCGGAACCGATAGTGACCTTCCCGCCCCAGCAATCCGTGCCGCCCGCACAGACGTTCCAGCCCTGGACCGACACGAACCGCCTGAACATCCTTCTGGTCGGGGTCGACGAACAGGGCGGCGGCTTTCGGACCGACACGATGATCGTCGCCAGCGTAGATCCGGTAAGTCATGGCGTATCTATGTTCAGCATCCCGCGCGACACCTATGGGCTACCCATGCCGCCGAAGTCCCGCCTTTCGGCCCTCTGGGGCCCGACCTTCAACTACAAGCTCAACTCGCTGTGGAGCTACTCCGACCGCTATCGCGACCTGTTTCCAGGCGGCGGCGCGGACGCGCTGAAGCAGGCGCTCGGTTATGCCTACGGGCTCGAAATCCAGTACTACGTGCTGGTCGACTTCTCCGGGTTTCAGAACGTCGTCGACGCCCTGGGTGGAGTGACCGTCAACGTTCCCGCACCGGTTGTGGACGATGGCTATCCGGGCAACAACGGCGATGGGCAGCATCTTCGCGTCTACATCCCGGCGGGCATCCAGCACATGGACGGCAGTGAGGCGCTCACCTACGCGCGGAGCCGAAAGGGCGGCGCCTACTACGACGACTACGATCGATCGGCCCGCCAGGAACAGCTCCTCGTGGCACTCGAGCAGCAGGCCAACATCGGCGAGATCTCGGCGCATCTGGGCGAATTGATGGACAGCCTCTCCACGACGATCCACACCGACCTGCCGGAAGGCCCGAGCGTCATCGGGCCGCTGCTTGACGAGGCCCGGTTCGTGACCCTCGCCGGCATCAATTCGGACGCCTTCACGCCGGCCGGCGGGTACGGGATCTCGGCGGTGATCGGCGCCGAGGGTCGCCAGCAAGATGTGTTCCTGCCCGACGTCAAGGCAATTCGGGCGGAAGTGGCTCGAGTTCTCGTCGCCGCCGGCCCCTAGCGCGCGGCGAAGCCTAGGCTTTCTCGGTGACCCGGTATTCGAGGTGGCGCCCCGTCAGGAGGCGGGTCTGGGCATCGAGCGCCGGCAGGTTCGTGAAGATGACACCGACCAGCGGCAGCAGGAGCCACTGCAACCACGAAACGATATGCATCCCGATGCCCCACTCCTTGGGTCGCGGCGGCGCCAGCTGGTCTTCGATGAAGATCAGCACGATCAACGCCGCGAGGGCGCCGGTCAGCAGCCAGCCCGCGTAGACCGGAGTTGCTGACCCAGGTTGGTTTGCCGGAACGACTCGTTGAGGAAGAGCGGCACGTTCGTCCCGAACACGATGATGAACGGGGCAATCGCCCAGTTGATATGGTCCAACCACAAGGCGAGGAGTCGCTCCACGCGCTGGCGCACCGGGATCTCCGAGTGGGTGAGCGCGTTGTCGATGAAGAACGGGATGTCCGTCACGCCCCATGCCCAGCGGCGAATCTGGGTGTACTGCTGCACCAGGCTCCTCGGGTACGAGCGAGCGCGGACCGCGTCGCCGTAGATCGGCATGAAGAGCGGCACCGCGCTGAACTGGCCGCTGTACCGGAAGAAGCTCTTCCAGTAGAAGCGGCTGTCCTCGGGGATTGCGTCCGTCGCCCAGTAGTCGACCTCGTGGATCGTCTGCAGCGAGACCGCGTACGAGCTGAAGCTGATCAGGTGTTCCGGGGTGAGGTGATGCCACATCTGAACGTGCGTTGCGCCGACCGCGGTCAGACGTACCGGCAGCGGGCATTGCCAGAGGTTGTTGTGGAACATCGGAACCGGCTGGTACAGGCGGCGGAATCGGTCGCGATCCGTGATGAAGGTGTAGGTGAGGTAGCCGAAGTACTGGGGATGCACACGGTAATCGGAGTCAAGGTCGGTCACGACGACCTTCCGAGGATCGAACCGGAGGTCGACGAGCTCACGGTAGAGCCAGCGCCCGCCGTAAGCCATGGCGCTCGACTTGCCCACGACTACCCCGGGTTCGAGCGGGTCGAGGATATGGAAGAAATGCAGGAAAGCGCCGCCGAACTCCTGCTGCAGCCGCGCGACGTTCTCGCGGCCGGCGGTGTCGGTTTCGCGAGTGATGATGGCCACCATGCGCAGGTCGCGCGGGTAATCGGTCTCGGCCAGCGCCTTGACGGTCTCGTAGAGCTTCTCGTACGGCTCGGTGTAGGTCGGGATCAGCGCCACGTGCCACAGCCGGCGCGGGTCCGGCATGTCGACGTTCAAGGCCACAAGGCGCTCGAGCGAGCGATGCTCTTCGATCAGCCTCCGGAGCTCACGACGCCCGCCCAGAGCCGCCGACTTCTGCCCCGAAGCCTGCAGCGCCGCGATCCGCTCGGACACTCGCCCGATCATCTCGTTCAACTCCAGGAGCCGAGCCTGAGGGTCGGACAATGAGAACGCCCGCCGGCGCCAGTCGATGGCCATGACTCGCCGGATCCGGCGGAACGAGATGCTGACGCTGACCGACAGCACGACGGCGCGATACAGCCAGTAGAAATCGAAGCTCAGGACGAACCAGCCCACGATCTCCGGGTATCGGAGCGACAGCGGGATCGGGGCGAGGATCAGGATCCAGGTCACCAGGCCCGGAATTACCTCGAGGAGCCGGACCTTGCGAGAGACACCCGTCTCGAGCTCTTCGGGGGCTCCCTCGTCGGGCTCGACTGAATCGACCTGCCCGACGACCGAAGGGTCGGGGGCGTCGGCCTCACTCACCCGTATATATCGGCGTCACCCAATGACGGAAGGCGCTCAGCCTGCCTCGTACGGCGTCGAAATACGTGCGGCTCACCTGCCGTGCGATCGGGCCCACCCGGCCGTCGCCGACAGGCCGGTGATCAACCGACGAAACCGGCGAGACCTGAGCCCCCGTGCCGCAGAGGAAGACCTCGTCGGCGATGTAGAGCTCCGTCCGATCGATCTGGCGCTCGCGCACCGGGATCTCGAGATGCTTCGGCAATTTCGAGAATGCCTGCGCGGGTGATGCCCTCGAGGATGTCGTCGCTGACCGGCGGCGTGATCAGCACGCCGCCGCGGACCATGAACAGGTTCTCGGCCGAACCTTCGGCGACGTGGCCGTCCTGGGTCAGGACGATGGCTTCGTCAAATCCGTTGAGCATGGCCTCGGTCTTGGAGAACGCCGGGTTCACGTAGCTGCCGGTGATCTTGCTGCGGGACGGGATCGAGGTGTCGGGCGTACGGCGCCAGGACACGGTGCCGGTGGGGATGCCCCTCTCGGTGTCGATGTAGTCCCCCATCGGGATCGCCAACACGTAGAAGTCGTGGGTCAGGCCGTGCAGCTTGACGCCGATGGCCTCGGTGCTCTTGTAGACCGACGGCCGGCAGTACGCGTCTTCGCGGAAGTCGTTGCGGCGCAGAACCTGCTTGACGATATCGGTGAAGTCCTCGACCGACGGAAGCTCCGACATCAGCATGATCTTGCTGGAGTTGCGCAGGCGAACGATGTGCTCCTGGACCCGCAACGCGTAAAGCTGCTTCTCTTCCGGGTTCCAGTAGGCACGAATGCCCTCGAAGACGGCGGTGCCGTAAAGGAAGGCATGGGTCATCAGCGGAATTCGTGCCTCGCCCAGCTTTATGTAGCCGCCCTGGAAATAGCAGATGAAGCTGGACTGATCGGGCTTAACCGGTGCGCTCGCGGCGGCAGCTGAGGCAGGTTCCGTGACCATGATTCGATCGCTCCTGGTGGCTTAGCGTCGGCATAGACCAACGTCCATCGAGTATAACGGGCCGGCCTACTCGGACGGGAGGAGCGTGCTAGGGCGGCCCGCCGAAGCGCGAATCAGGCTTGACCGCCGGAGAGTGCGGAGATCACGATGGCCAGGAAGACCAGGTAGAACACCCCGCCGATCAGCAGGGCCCTGCCGTCCAGCCTCTTCCGGATGAGCATCGGCAGGATGATGGCGGCCGACGAGCCGAAGGTGATCAAGGCCGACGAGAAGGCGACCCCCGCGCTCGAGGCCGACCAGATCTGCGGCGCGAACACGAGCCCGATAGAAGTCGGGATGGCGCTCTGGAAGACCATCGCGCCGGTGATATTGCCCATCGCCAGGGTGTCCTTGCCCTGACGGACCCAGATGACGCTGTTCAGCTTCTCCGGCAGTTCGGTGGCAATCGGAGCGATGATCAAGGCCAGGAGCGTGCCGTTCAGGCCCAGCGATCGTGAGAGGTCCTGCACCCCGGCCACGAATCCCCAGGCGCCGCCGATGATGCACGCGAGCGCCACGATGACCTGCACGCTCACGATCCGGAGCCGCGGTTGAGTCAGATGCGTGGGGGCGTTGCGATCCAGCCGATGGAAACGCAGCGGGGCGAGTTCGGCCTCCGCGGCGGCCTCGGCCCGCAGATGCCCGATCACGTACCAGGCGTATATCCCGAGCAATGCGATGGCCGTGAGCTGGCGCGGGATCAGCAGATCCACCGGCAACAGGGCTGCGCCGACCGCGATGGCGTAGGCCACGGCGAAATAGCCCATGTCGTGGCCCAGAACGCCGGTATCGACGACGACGTCCTCGCGGTTCACGCGACGCTTTCGGAAGGCCAGGACGGCTGCGCCGGTGACGAACATCGCCAGCGTCGAAAGCATGAACGGCGCGCCGAGAATCGCCCCCACGCCGACCTCGCTGGCAGCGACGCCGCCGCCGAAGACGATGGCGATGAACGGGATCATCGTCTCGGGGAGCGCGGTTCCGACCGCCGCCAGCACCGATCCGATGGCGCCCTCGGCCAGTTCGAGCTTGTGCCCGAACCACTCTATGCCGTTGGTGAAGAGCTCCGCGCCGGCGAGGATGACGGCGAAGGATATGACCAGGACGAGCAGATCCAAGTCAGGCTCCCGATCCGGTTGTCGAGCTCAGATTGCGCGCCTCCGGGAGGATCCCGGTACGGCCCCGAGTTAGGGTCGAACGTGCTGAGGCGCGTACGGCAGGAGGGCGACGATCCGGGCGCGCTTGAGGGCGACGGCCAGCTGGCGCTGGTGTCCTGCACACGTGCCGGTCTTCCGGCGCGGCTCGATCTTGGCCCGCTCCGAGAGGTAGCGCCGAAGCCGATTGACTTCCTTGTAGTCGATCATGCCCGTCTTGTCCGCGCAGAAGGCGCAAACCTTGCGACGGCGGCGATCGCGATAGTAGTCGTCGCGCTTCCGGCTGGGCTTCTCACTTCGTCCGTAGGGTGGCATCTTGGTTCATGTCCTCTGGTAAACGCGGCCTGGCCGCGAGATTGGCTTCATCAGTTCGCCCGATCGTCGGAGCGGCGGGGGCGAGTTGCCGGTATCAGAACGGCAGTTCGTCGAGGTCGCTTGATCCGAAGTCGTCGCCCGGTCCGGATGGTCCGGCGGGACCGGCCGGGGCGTTGCCCCGGGCGGGTCTGGCTCCGGTGGGCTCGGCGGCCCCTTCTTCGCGCGGTCGCGGGTCCAGCCCCGTCACCGTGCTGGCCACGAGCTCAGTGGTGTAGTGCTTCTGACCGTCCTGGCCATCCCAGGTTCGAGTCTGGAGCCGGCCTTCGACGTAGACCTTGCGGCCCTTCCTGAGGTACTCCGCGGTCCGCTCGGCCAGCGGCCCCCAGGCCACTACCCGGAACCACTCTGTCTCTTCTTTCCACTCGCCACTCGCGTCCTTGTAGTTGCGGTTCACGGCGACCGTGAATTGGGTCACCGCCTGCCCGTTGGGCGTATACCGCATCTCTGGGTCGCGGCCGAGATTGCCGATGATCATCGCCTTGTTAAGCGACATCGAGCGCCTCCAGCTCTGCTCCGGCGGGCTTCAGTCGATGGCGGCGGGAGCCGCCTCGCTCTCGGACTCGTCGATCAGTTCGCCTTCCTCATCGATCTCCTCGTCGTCGACGATGGGCGGTCCGACTTCGACGTCGCCCTCGTCCTCATGTCCGCGCGCTGCCCGGACGGGCCGTTCGACGCGCGTGACCAGGTGACGGAGGACTTCCTCGCTGATGAGGAGGCCGCGTTCGAGCTCGGCGATCGCCGTGGCGGGCGACTCGAACAGGATCACGTAATACGAGCCCTCGCGGTGGTGATCGATGGGATATGCCAGCCGCCGGCGACCCCAGGGGGCCTGCTTGACGATCTGGCCCCCGCCGGCGGCAATTGCGCGGGCGGTTCGCTCGAGAGCGGCCTGAACCTTGTCGTCCGGCAAGTCCGGACGCAAGACGAGCATGAGTTCGTAACGGCGCATGCGCCAGTGTCTCCTTCCTATGGGAATGCTCCGATGCACGCACGGCAACGCCGTCCCGGTCGGAGCCGAAAGGACCCGCGAATACTATCAGGGTGAGTTCGTTCACGCCTTACCGCGGCCAACCGGCTGGGGCCAGGTCGCTCGAACGTCCGGGATAGGAGCTCAGCCGGGGTCCCGCTGGTACTTCTGGATGGGGCAAGAAGGCACCGAATCACCCAAATGACCATGCGCAGCGCTACCCGGCCAGCCTAAGATCACGAAGTCATTTGTCCAACCCCGGCGATATTTACAAAGCTCGGGGAATCATCGAACGGAGGCCACCATGGCTCGTTTCTCTCTTCAGCGCCAAGAAGGTCAGGGTCTTGCTGAGTACGCTCTGATCCTGTCGCTCATCGCGATCGTCGTCATCGCCGTTCTGCTCTTCCTGGGCGGCAACATCAAGACCATCCTGAGCACGATCGGCGGAGCCCTCTAGCAACACCGAGGCTCATCGACTGGGCGGGCGGCCACATCGCCTGTCTAGTTCGTCGGGTCAACATCTGCCGCGATCTGATGTGATCAGGGCGCAAGCCCGAGCCGGCGCGGCACACCTGACCCGACGATAAGCCCGGCTGAGGCCCGGCGCAAACGAGCGGCCCCTCACCTCGTCGCTCGGCCGGCGCTCCATTCGCGCACGCCGACCGCCGGACCCTCCAGGTGTTTGGAGGGCGCCTTGTCTTCGACCCGGAGCTGCGAAGAAGGCCAAGGTCTCGCCGAGTACGCCCTGATCTTGTCCCTCATCGCAATCGTCGTCGTCGCCGTCCTCGTATTCATGGGCGGCAATCTCAATCACTTGCTAAGCGTCATCGGACACCAGGTTTAGCAAGCACCAGTCTCGCAAGAAGGCGGGCTGCGAAAGCGGCCCGCTCTTCATTTTGAGCTTGACAGCCCCTCAATCGTGTCGGGCGACCGGGTCGCTCTCCTGTTGCGGCGGGCCACTCCGCCCGACGACTCCGCTAGGGCGCCGTGAACATGAAGTTCGGCCCCAGGTCGTAGTTCAACGCGTCCAGCCCGTGGTCCTTCATGGCGAAGAACCAATTGGGTTCGACCATCTTGCTTGTCTGCTCCAGGCCGCCGGCGCCGTTTCCGTCCATGGCGACGTAATTGATCGCCGGGTTCACAGCGGCGGCCGTCAGCTTCGGCGAGGCGACGTAGAAGTTGGTAAGCGAGACCCACACGACGGAGTACTGGTCGGTCGTGTTCAGCGCAATCGGAGTGGGCAAGGTGACATAGCGGTAAACACCGCCGGCCGTATCCGTCGCGCTCACGGTGATGGCGGTGAGCTGCTTGTGCGTCGTCAGGTCGTAGAGGGCCACCGGGACGGGCGCGAACTGCTCGGATCCGTTCGGGATCTTCGAAAGGTTCGAGTCGTATGCACCGAGGGCGGTCACCGAGATCGGGTGATTCGCCGTGAACTCGAAGCCCTCGAGGTAACTGCCCTGGGTATAGTTGAACCCGCCACTCCCCGAGACCGGGACATCGAGCGCTACGTTACCGGAGCCCGCTCCGCCGCCCGAACCGCAGGCGCCGGCGATCGCGCCGAGGACGAGAGCAGATACCGCCAACCAGCGAGGGCTGTCGTGCGCCATCGGAAACGCCTCCTCCCGAGAGCGCCGCGTCCCAGCCCGGTGAAGGTCTCCCGGCAGGAGCGGCTCCTCGGCACGGCTAGGGTACGCGATCCGGTCCCCTCTCCGAGGCCGCTGCTGGACCTGGCCGCCGACAACCGCGGATATCGCGCGCAACTGGTGCCGGAGGAGGGGTTCGAACCCACACGCCCTTGCGGGCCGCGGAGTTTAAGTCCGCTGCGTCTGCCAGTTCCGCCACTCCGGCGCGCCAGGAAGCGTAACGCGCGGCGGCAGGGCATGGGCCGCCGAAAGTGCGGCGGCAAGGGCTCGGCCGGCCGGTCAGACTCGGGATTGTCGTCTGAAAAGTGGAGGCGACGGGCGGGATCGAACCGCCGAATAGAGGTTTTGCAGTTCGGCAAGGGGCGTCCGGCGGCGTTCGTTTAGGTCCGAATTGAACGCGAACCGAACGTCGGTTCATAGAAGCTGGCCGCCTCCGTCCGGCTCTGTTGCTACCGTACGTTGCTACCGCGCAGCCTCCCCTCTCGCATGTTCGCGCTAGGCGACCTCCAGCCGTTGTCGCGGATGAAGCGATGTGGTCGGAGGCACAAAGGGAGTCAGCCCGACACCATATGGGTGATCATTTATCGCCTCGACCATCAGACTTGAAGGGCGAGGGGTGTAGCCCTCGCCCTTCGGAGACTTGAGCGATTGGATCACCGCGCACCACGAGCAGCCGTCCTCGCCGGCTCGTCGCGCCCGAGGACGCTCGTCGGCCCGGACGCTACGGCTGGATCGCGGTGGTGGTCATGTGCGGCTGCTGAGGCGGTCCCGCAATCTTGTCCGCCGGAACCACTGGATCTTGTGCCGCGGGTGCGCCCCTGCCATCGATTGGTCCGCTCTTGGGCAAGCCGATCGCTGGGTAGTTACCTACGGGTCCAGGGATGACTCCTCCGCTAGCGAACAAGAACGCAGCGATAGCGATTGCTGCTAGTAGCGCAGAGACGGCGGCTCGCCGGGGAATCCTTCTAGTGATCATTGGTCCAACTCTCCAATGTTGAGTTGTTGTAGATTGAACCGCCCTGGGAATCGTGGAGACTCCCGGAATTGGAATCAGGCGGCGTTCGCCTCTTCTAGTTGGCGATAGTAGGCCTCCTCGAACTCGGCCGGAGGGATGTCGCCGCAGGTGCCGTGGAGCCGCTCGATGTTGTACCAGTGAACCCACGCCGCGGTCGCGAGTTCGAGCTCCCCGAGCGTTCGCCAGCGTTTCCGCCGGCGGATGAGCTCGGCCTTGTAGAGGCCGTTGACCGACTCGGCCAGGGCGTTGTCGTAGCTGTCGCCCTTGCTCCCGACGGAGTTGACGGCCTTGGCCTCATCGAGGCGCTCGGTGTAGCGAATGGCGAGGTATTGCACTCCGCGATCGGAATGGTGGACCAGGCCGGGCAGCTCCTTTCCCCGGAAGGCGAGCGCCATCTCAAGGGCGTCGAGCGCGAGATCGGTCCGGAGATTTGCGCTCGTCCGCCAGCCGACGATCCGTCGCGAGAAGGCATCGGTGATGAAGGCGGTGTAGGCGAAGCCGGCGTCGGTCCAGACATACGTGAGGTCAGCGAGCCAGAGCCGATTGGGCCCCGATGCGGTGAAGCTGCGCTCGACGAGGTCGGCCGGTCGGGAAGCCTGATCGTCGGGTTTGGTCGTCCGGATCGTCTTTTCCCGCGTGACGCCCTGCAGTGCCACGGCCTTCATCAGGCGGGCGACCTGGTCGCGGCCAGCGTCCATGCCCAGGCGGTGGAGGGCCTTCCAGACCTTGCGGGCCCCGTATACCCCGAAGTTGGCCCGGTGAACGCGAATGATGACGTCTTTGAGCATCGAGTCAGAAACGGCCCGCGCCGATGGGGGCCGACTGCGAGCGGCGTAGTAGGAGCTGGGTGATCTGCAGTTCAGCGCAGATCGGCTCGACCCCATAGGAGCCACGGTTCTGATCGATGTAGCGGGTCACTTCTGCGAGCGGCGGTCGAGCTCCGCCCCGAAGAAAGCTGCGGCGCTCTTGAGGATCTCGTTGGAGCGGCGCAGCTCCCGGTTCTCCTTCTCGAGCTCGACGATGCGCCGGCGCTCTTCGGTCGTGAGGCCGGCTCGAGCGCCCTTGTCGACTTCGGCCTGGCGGACCCACTGGCGAAGCGACTCGGTTCCGACGCCGAGGTTGCGAGCTACTCGGGTGACGGCACCGGTGCGTTCGCCGGACTGCTCGATCGTCTCGAAGACCATCCGAACGGCGCGCTCTCGAAGCTCTGGCGGGTAACGGTGACGGTGGTCGTGACTGCCTTGGTTCTCTGACATTGCTCCATCATCCTCCAAGAGATGGAGCCTCCATCAGACCCAGGGCGGTTCAGATCCCGCATCCGTAATACGACGGGTTGGGGTCTGGTAAATAGCATGCGTCCGAGGAGACGTAATGCACCACGTTGTTGTCGGATTCTCTCCACTGCATCGTGGTCATGCCAAACGACGTGTCGATGGCTCGATTCCCCATCACTGACATCCAGTTGTTGACCTCGGCGCCCCACCAAGCGAACTTGCCACCGTACTTGTTAGGCCAACCATTGGTGGCGTAGTGGTAAGTCCACCCGTTCGAATTGCTAACGTCGTTCACGGCGTATTCCCATCGATTAGTGTCGACGGGTAGGATGGCCGTCTCGTACAGGTCGCCCTCACGTATGACGCCTGCGCCGAGCCCCTGGTTCCACCACGTGGCCAAGTACATTGAGCCGCCGCTGACGTCGCTGGCAGTCCAGACTAGGAGCTCTTGTCCCCGCAGCCAGCCAGAGACGCAGGTGCTGTCGCAGCGGCCGAAGCCTATTTGAACAATTCGTCCGTCGGTGCCAGCGGCGCTGTTCTGCAGGTTCGCGCCAAGAATCCAGGGAACATCCCAGCCAGTCCCCCAGCCGCCTCCCGTCGACTGACACGGGTACTGGTGGACAGCCGTGGCGAAACCGACGACCTCGTTGATCAAGTAGGGGTTGTTGGTCGCATTACGCGCCAGAATATCGTGGCTGTTACGCAAGGTGCCGTCGCATTGGTAGCTGTACGCTCCCAGAGCTGTTCCCGCTCCGGCCGGCGCGAGCGATGCGACCAGGGACAAGGCGCCGGCGATCAGTAGACTCCTTGCTGGAATGCTCCGAGGACGTCGCGATACCTGCCCAGCTCTCATCGTTCCTCCCCATCGATGCAAGCGACCGCGGAAAACTGGAGCGATCACTGACGGGTAGGTTAGTGACAATTGCCCCATGGGTACAGTGCCGTTTGGCTCGGAGCTTCTGGATTTGCGTTTTGCTACAGCTGGACAGAGGACGAAGCCGAGGTCATAAGGTGAACAACGGGCGCCCCCTCAAGACCCGATCGCGGAGAGGCGGACGTCTTCAAGGAGTCGGGCCGACACTACACGGGTGAAGGGGCGGAGCGCAGTAGCGCCAGCTTCCTGGGAGCGTCTCCAATCGGCCTGATTGGACCGGCGCGTGTTCTAGACCGTCTCCCAGCCGAAATTGGCCGGGCGACGGGAGTCGTCCGACGACCGCATTGGCAACAGTGCGTGGTCCCGTCAAGCCGCCGTCGCTTGATCTCGTAGAGAAAGTTGTAACAAGCCCCCCCCGCGGTGCCCCGACGAGCGGATCGCGGCGATAAGAGGCGAACCCACCCGATGACCCCGTGCATCGGGCCATACTCGCTGGTCGCAGCGAGCTGGTGAAGTCGTTCGAGGAGGCCCACCGCGCTCAGCATTCTTGGCCGGGCGTCAGCGGCCCCGGGCCGTCATCCGATTTCAGGGGTGCCGTCTCAGCAGGCGGACATTCGCTCCGCGGTGCCAGTCGACGGTAGTACGCAATGTCGTACGCGCACGAAGAGACGATTGAGGAATCTTCCGCGCTCAGGATTATGGGCCGGTTGCTCCGCAGGCGGATGTTCGCTCCATCGTGGTCCGTCGCCGATGGTACGCCAAACGGTACGCAGACAGTCTTGACTCTCCCCGCTGGCCGTCCTAGCGTTTTCGATGGCGACAGGCCCAGGTCCCGGTAAGGCATCCGGACCAAAGAGAGCGCTCGCCCCCACATTTCAGAGCCCCCTACGAGCTCTTCCCGGCGATAGCTGTGGGCAAAGCGTCGGCTGTTTCTTGCTGTTCGAAATCACATAGGAGCGAATGTCATGGCACTTAGCAGACACATTCCCATCACCAGCGAGCTGTTGTTCCCGCATGGGGCATACGCCGTTAGCGGCGTAGAGCAGGTTGTCGACTTCGAGGCCTCGACGCGTGAGCAGCGGGTCCAGGCGCACGACCGCGACTCGGGCTTGCCGACCTGGGCGATCTCGGTATTCGACGCGGACCCGGAGGCGCGGGCGAAGGTCGTCCGGGTCAAGATCTCATCGCGGACGCCACCGGTTCTTCCGCAGGCGCCGGCGGGGTCGCCATTCCCCGCGGTCGCGTTTGAAGGCCTGACGGCCACGGCCTACGTGGACTCGTCGGGCTCGCGGCCGCGCCTGGCCTGGGCGTTCCGGGCGACGGCAGTCCGCGGTGCGACGCCAAAGTCCCAGGTTCCACAGCCACTGCGTCGTCCGGACCAGGCCGGCTAGGAGCGGTTCCGTGATCGTTCCTGCGTCCCCATCGTTGGTTGAGCCGATGGCCCTGGCGGTGCTCTCGCGCCGCTACGGCGCCGGGGCGCCAGCGGTCGTCGAGCTCATCCGGCGGACCGGCGGTTGCACATCACCGATCCGGCTCGAGGGCGAGTCGGTCGCTGTCTCGGCAGGCACCGGGGCAGCCCTGGCTCGGCGGTCGACGCGAGCGCAGGCCCCAGGCTTCGTCCTCGTGGCTTGTGGCAACAGACGCGAGTCGCGCTGTCCTCCCTGCTCGGAGCGCTATCGCCGGGACGCCTACTTTCTCGTCGCCGCCGGGCTGTCCGGCAGTGAAGAGAAGGGCGTCTCGACACAAGTTGCCTCGCACCCGCTCGTCTTTGCGACGTTCACCGCGCCATCGTTCGGGGCGGTGCATCGCAGGGTTGTCGATGCCGGTGGCGGTGCTCGCCGCTGCCGGCTCGGTGGCCAGGCGGAGACATGCGGGCACGGACTGTCCCTCTGCTGCATGGAGCGCCATGCCGAGGGCGATCCCCGGATTGGCGGGGCGCTCTGTCCGGACTGCTACGACTACGATGCCGCGGCTCTGTGGAATGCGAACCTCGGAGCCCTGTGGCGTCGGACGATCACTTATCTGCCCCGCGAGCTCGCGGCTTTGGGCGGACTTAGCGTCGCAGCTCTGCGAGGCCAGGTCCGCGTCGCCTACGCGAAGGTCGCGGAATTCCAGGCCCGCGGTGCCGTGCATGTCCATGCGGTCATCCGGCTCGACGGACCCGACGGTCCGGAAACCGCGCCGACGGCGTGGGCGACGGCGCAGCGGCTAGCGGAGGCCGTCGGCCGCGCTGCGGCGCGAGTCTCGGTCACGGTTGAGGGATCAAGCGGTCGCGAGCTGATCGTCCGGTGGGGCGAGCAGGTCGACGTCCGGCCCATTCCGCGCACCGCGAACCGCGGCGATGCCGACCGGACGGCGGTCGCAGGGTACCTAGCAAAGTACGCAACCAAGGACGCAGGCGCTGGCGGAGGCCTCGATCGACGCATCCGCGTCGAGGGAGTGATCGAGCGAGCCGAGCTCTCCGACCATGCCCGAGCGCTGATGCGATCGGCCTGGACCCTGAGCCCGCGCTGGGCTCATAGTCTCGGCTTTCAGGGTCACTTCCTGACGAAGGCCCGCCGCTACTCAGTGACCTTTGCGGCGTTGCGAGGCGTCCGGGCGGAATACCGAGCCCAGGCCGATCCCTGGCTAGCAGAGATTTGCGCGACGGCCATAGGCGACCAGGTCGTCATCCGACGGAGCTTCCACTACGTGGGATGCGGGCTGAGTCCGGCTGAGCGGGCCGTGGCCGCGAGCTCTCGAGCCAGTTCGACCTTGCCGATCGGTGCCGTCGCATCGCACCGCACGGAGGCGATGCCGGGTAGGGCCAACCGCAATTCGTCGGTCCATTGGTTGGCGCCATGAACGAGCTGCCTATGCGCAGGCCTGTTTCGGAGCTCGCTCGGCGATCGAGTCGGCAGACAGCGCAAGGCGGAAATCAGATCGCCAGGCCCGTGCTTCTGCCCGGCTTTGCCTCGACCGAACGTGGTCCGATGAGTGACCGGCTCAGTACTGCAGTGATCGAGCTTATAGCCGCGTTGCGCGACGAGCTTGTCACCGAACATCGACCGAACGAGCGGGAACCCGATCGTCTGCTGAGCATGGAGCAGGCCGCCCAGGCTCTCGGCATCGGCCGGACAGCCCTGTATTCGGAGATCGGGGCCGGCCGGATCCGGAGCATCAAGGTCGGCCGGCGACGACTAGTTCCGTCTTCAGCGATTAGAGAGGTCGCGTCTCGCCAGGCGTGACCGGCCGGAAGGTTGCTGCTTCTTGCGCTTGGTCCGTCGGCGGTCCGTTGACCCGCAGCGCTCGATCCATCGCGTCCGCCGCGTCACGCCGGAGCTGCGGCACCACGGCGGCGTAGTGCTGTGCGGTGATCGCGATACCGGCATGTCCGAGCCACTCACTGATGACCGCTAGCGGCACGCCCTCAGCGAGCATGAGGGTCGCGGCGGAATGCCGAAGATCGTGGAAGCGCACGGGCGGCAAGCCTGCGGCAGCCCTCGTCTTCTGGAACGCGGCGGAAACGCCCTCCGGCCGCATGACGCGCCCCAGGACATCCGTGAAGATCAGGTTGTCCCGATCTTGCCACGCGCTGCCGGCGACGTCCCTGTCGCCTTTCTGAGTTGTCTGGCGGCGCGCCAATGACCGGCGAGCGATCGACGGAAGGGGGATGGTGCGTCGGCTCCGGGCCGACTTCGGCTCCGCCAGCTGCCACGCGCCATCGTGAGCAACGGCCAAGGAGCGCCGAACGGTCAGCGTGCCTACCTCGAGATCGAGGTCCGACCAGGCCAGGCCTAGCAGCTCGCCGAGCCGAAGGCCGGTTGACGCGGCCAAGGCGTACACCGGGCCGTAAGGGTCATCCTGGGTCGCGTCCAGAAGCTTCCGAACATCGTGGGCATTCAGGTAGGTGACCGGCCGATGCGGTACATAGGGCGGTCGGGCGTCAGCGGCGACGTTGCGCCCGAGCCGGCCTTCGCGAACAGCCGCCGCGAGGGCGATCCGGAGCGTCGCTCGAACGTGGCGAGCCGTGAGGGGCGAGACTGGCTCGTGTCGCTTCGGGATCTTGACCGTCTCGACTGTTTGCGCGTCGGACGGAGGTCTGGTCGGGTCCTTCGGTCTCCGTCCGAGGCGGCGCTCATTCGGGAGCACCGGTCGACCGGACTGTGTGAACCGGGCCAGAACTCGTTCAACATCGGCCGGAGAAAGCCGAGAGAGCGGCCGCCGGCCGAGTGTCGGGACCAGATAGCAGCGTACATGCATTTCGCGGCTGCGCCAGGTCGACGGGCGGACGTGTGTCTTCTCGCGCTCGATCCAGTCGGCCAGGTACTCCCCTACCGTGATCCCGTGGCCAGCCGGTGCAATCGTGCCCAGGCGCAGCTCGTCTCGGAGCCGGTCGAGCTTGTCTCTGGCGTCCTTGGACGTCTCGCCCTGGACGACGCGGCGATGTCGGGTGCCGTCCGGGTCCGTCCAGGTGATGGCGCCGCGCCAGTGGTGGCCTCCGGCGTCGACCTCATAGACCGACCCTTCACCGGGCGACCGATGCCGGTCCTTCTTGGCGGTGGCTCGCTGGCTCACGGCAACGATCCTCGATCGCAGAGACGCTCGAGCCGGGGCCAACTGGCCGGGGGGCGTCATCGCATTCGCCCAAGAATCTACGCTCTGTTGCTACCGTGTTGCTACCGAGGCGGGTCAGACTCCCGCCTGGGAGGACATTTCACGAGGGGATTTGGAGGCGACGGGCGGGATCGAACCGCCGAATAGAGGTTTTGCAGACCTCCCCCTTAACCACTTGGGTACGTCGCCTCGGGCTCGTGCCGTCCTGAGCATAGTTTCCCGGCGGGCGCCGGGTTTTCGTCAGAAGTCTGGCTGCCCCTCGAGGATTCGAACCTCGCCTAACGGATCCAAAGTCCGCTGTCCTACCACTAGACGAAGGGGCAGAGGATCGACCTCGGCGGATCGCGTCCGGGCGGAAAGGGAGTGGAGCGGAAGACGGGACTCGAACCCGCGACCCTCACCTTGGCAAGGTGATGCTCTACCAACTGAGCCACTTCCGCTCGTAACTACGCCAGTCCGTTTAGTGGTGCCGAGAGCCAGGATCGAACTGGCGACACCGCGATTTTCAGTCGCGTGCTCTACCGACTGAGCTATCTCGGCCCATTGTTCTGACGGACTGACCGCCCGTCGGCGCGTGGAAAGGTACCACGCGGGGCCGAGAGGCTGCAAGGCGACCCGGTCGGCCGAGCCTTCTCCCGGGAAGCCGCCATGCGATGGCGCGAGAACTACTCCATGCCGGCCAGTTGCCGCATCTCCGACGGATCCATCGGTGTGTCTCCGGTGAGCTGGCGCAGCCGATTGATGCGATCGACGATCGGCGGATGCGTCGAGAAAAGCGCCGATCCCCCGCCGAGCTTCTTGAGTGGGTTGACGATGTAGAGGTGCTGTGTGGCGCCGTTGACCGAGTGGAGCGGCTCTCTGTCCGAAGCCAGCTTTGCGAGTGCGCTCTCGAGCCCGTGCGGGTTGCGCGTCAGCTCGACCGACGAGGCGTCCGCGAGGTACTCGCGCTGGCGGCTGACCGCCATCTGGACGAGCGCACCGAAGAAGTCGGCGCAGGACCGCCATCACGACCCGACGACGAGCAGGATGATCGCCAGCCCGCCGCCGCCGGAGTTGTTCTCGTTGTTGTTCCTTCGTCCGCCGCCGAACCAGAACGTGTAGCGGAGGAAGAACTCTGCCAGCAGCGCGATGCTGCCGACCATGACTCCTACGAAGAGAGTGAACCGGATGTCGTAGTTGCGAACGTGCGATAGCTCGTGGCCCAGAACGCCCTGAAGCTCTTCGCGGTTCATCTTCTGCAGAAGTCCGGTTGTCACCGCCACCGAAGAATGCTGCGGGTCGCGGCCGGTCGCGAAGGCATTTGGAGATGGGTCGTCGATGATGTAGACCTTGGGCATCGGCACGCCCGCCGCGACCGCCATCTCGTTGACCACGTTGTAGAGCTGCGGCGCCTGTTCCTGAGTCACTGCCTGGGCGTGCGAACTCGACAGCACGAGCTTGTCGCCGCCGTAGTAGGAGAACAGGGCGCTGAGCTGCCGATGCCGACGGCGATTGCCAGCGCTCCGATCCCGCACGCGACCTCGTGGCCGCTGCCGTAGCCGATGCTGAATCCGATGACGAAACCGAACACGGCCAGGAAGGCGATGACGATGATCGCGAGCAGAAAGCGAGTTGCGGCGGTTGGCCGATTCCTCGGAATAGAAGGTCGTTGTCACGTGAGCGCGGCCTCTGAGTCGTTGAATGTCCGGGCCGGGGGCCCGTTCTGGAGCCTAGCCCAGGTTGACGACGGGAACCTCTGCGGCCTCAGGTTCGGCTTCGAAGAACTCGCGCTTGGTGAAGCCCGAACGGGCCGGCGAGGAGGACGTTGGGGAAGGTCTGCAGGGAGTTGTTGTAATCGAGAACGGTGGCGTTGTAGTGCTGGCGCGAGAACGAGATCTGATTCTCGGTGGTGGTCAGCTGCTCTTGCAGCGACAGCACGTTCTCGTTGGCCTTGAGGGTCGGGTAGTTCTCCACGACCGCGAAGAGGGAGCGCAGCGCCCCGGTCAGGACGTTCTCCGCCTGAGCCTGAGCCGCCGGTCCCTGCGAACCCGCGGCGATGGCGCCCGCGCGAGCCTCGGTAACCTGGGTCAGGACTCCCTTCTCGAAGTCCATGTAGCCCTTGACCGCGTTCACCAGGTTCGGGATCAAGTCGTGGCGGCGCTTGAGTTGCACCTGGATCTGGGAATTGGCTTCATCAACGCGGTTTCGCCGCGTGACCAGCCCGTTGTAGATCCCGATGACGAACACCACGAGAACTACCAGGACTATGCCGACTATGAGCAGGGCAGGCATGTCGCTCCATCCGATCGTTTGGCCGCAGCAGTCAGTGCGGGGAATTCAGTCTAGCAGGAGGCATTTCCGGCAACGAAGCCGGGCCTCCGACGATAAGACTCGTGAAACGGTCCGCGGGTTCGCGCGTTCGCGCACACGCACCGCGGCGGCTTCAGCGCCACACACGACGGGCGTGTTCCGGCTCGGAGAAGTGGTGGGCGGTGCAGGATTCGAACCTGCGACATCCTCGGTGTAAACGAGGCGCTCTTACCGCTGAGCTAACCGCCCGCGACGCCCCTTGGGGCGGCAAGCCGCGACGCGGCCATATTGGTTCGGAAAGGAGGTGGTGCCCAGGCCGGGACTTGAACCCGGATGGATTGCTCCATACGCCCCTCAAACGTACGCGTATACCAATTCCGCCACCTGGGCACGATTTCGCGGCGCTTTCGCGCCGCCAGAGATTTCCACCGGTCCACCCGATGGACCCGAGTCACTGGTGCCGAGGAGGGGATTTGAACCCCTACACCCTTGCGGGCACCGGCTCCTGAAGCCGGCGCGTCTGCCATTCCGCCACCTCGGCATGCGCAGCCACAGTCTCATCCGTCGCTGGCGAGGCGCCAGTCTATCACATCCCAATATCGACCTGAGGGATCCGCAATCTCGTTTGAATCGAGGCCTCGAACCCTGTTGCTGATCACGAAATCGTAGTCCGCGAAGCACAGGGAGAGGATGGACACGTTTGCGGAGACGTATTTCTCGACCGCCGAAACCGCCGCCTTTCGAGCCGTGTCGGATGTGGCTTGCTGGGCGACCTGGAGCAGGTGGTCCAGGTTGGTGTCCTGGATGCCGGAGACGTTCGAACCGCCGGACGCCTGAGACGACTGCAGGATGGGGCTCAGGTCCGGATCGAGGCCGAGCTCGAAGTCAACGACCGCGGCCGAGAACTTGCCGCCGGCGAGTTGCTGGCGGTAGTCCTGCGATGACGCAACCACGAGAACCACGTCTAGCCCGATGGTCCGCCAATCGGACGCCACCTCGACGGCCGTGGCATACAGCGCCGGGTTCGTGGCTTCGTCCGGAGTCAGAAGTTTGAGCTGATAGGGCGTCGTCGCCTTGGGCAGCGTCCAACCCGATGTGGCGTGCTTCCAGCCGGCCGCTGTCAGATCCGCCGTGGCGGCCGAGGTGTTGTACGTGACCGTCTGGACGGCGCCTGTGTCGAACCAGGTCGTGGACCACGAGGGAACCGGGACGTCCGCCACGCTTCCTCGGCCCCCGAGCACCGTCTGGACCAGAGCCGAGCGATCGATTGCCGCCAGCAATCCCCGTCGCACGTTCGCGTCGCGGAACTCGGTTCCGGGCCGCTGGTTCAGAACGATCGAGGTGAGGTTCGACATCGGGTATTGCATCAGAGTCGAGCCGGGCTTCGCGAGCGCGGAATCGAGCGCATCGGGCGCCAGACCGCCGACCGCGTCGAGCTTGCCGGCTCGGAACTGCGCCGCCGCAGCGGCCGAGTCGTCGAAGAAGAACATCTCGATATCGTTGACGGCGCCTGCCCCCACGAGCGAAGGCGCGGTCGGCTGCAGAAGCGCCGGATCGAAGGTCGCCAGCGGTCCGAGGGCCGGGGTCGTGAACCGCACGCGCTGAAGGACGGCATGCGCGTCGTCGACCTGGAGGAGCCGGAACGGTCCGTCGCCGATGGGCTGGGAGCTGAAGCCCGAGTCCGCGAGGCTGGAGACCGAGATGCCGTGGAGGATCCGCTCGGGCAGGAGCGGGACCGCCGCCTGGCGGAGGAACCCCGCCATCGGCGTCTGGAGGTGGAAGCGGACGACGTCCGAGCTGTCGGCCGTGACCGTGATGTGCTGCCAGGACGCGCCGAGCGGTCCGCTGTAAGCGCTGTCCTGGAGCAGCCCGACGGTGAAGACCACGTCGGCCGAGGTGACCGGCTGACCGTCATCCCAGTAGGCGTCGTCGCGCAGCAGGAAGACGTAGTCCTTGCCGTCCGCCGAGATCGACCAGCTGCGGGCCAGATCCGGCAGAAGGGTGCCGTTCGGACCTGCGTGGAGCAGGCCCCGGAAGAGCAGCGCGACGATATCTCGATCGGCCTGGGTTCGGGCCGTCAGAGGCGTGATAGAACTCGGATGGCCGACGATGCCTTCGCGATACGGGATCGAGGGAAACAGGGAAGCCTGAGGTGCCGATGGCGGCGCGGCGGCCGGCATCGCCATTGCCACGCCGACGACCGCGAAGGCGGCGACCAGGGCAGTGACGACGAACCTATCGCGGCGATTCATAGGCTTCGGATTGCTCCCTGGAACGGCCGGGGGGTCTCTCGACGCTGGGACGCACGTCTCAGTTCCGCGGAGCCGCCGTCACGATCGCTACCGCTGCCGCAATCGCGAGGGCCGACCCCGGCGAGGTCGGCCGCCTCAGCTCACTTGACGAAGAAGCTTGCCTCGGAGAAAAGGCAGAACAGGACGGCGAGCAGGATGGTGAACTGCCAGAGGCGTCGCTCCACGCCCCGCCGGCTGCGGTAGACGGATAAATCGCCGCCGAACGTCGCCGAGAGGCCCGAGCCGCGAGCCTGCATCAGGATGGAGAGCATCAGGAAGATGCCGAGCAGATCTTGGCCGAAGGCAAGCGCGGGGTTCACGGTTTACAGCAACCTCGTTGTAGCTTCGCCGGAAAGCGGACCGGCGCATGGTAGCACAGCACCGCCGCTCCCCAACTGAAAAGCCGGAAAGCCGCGCCGACGTACCCCCGAAAATATCGGGGCGCGGCCCGGGAACGGCCGGCCGAAAACCTCCGGCCACGCCGCCGAGCCCGTAGCCGTCAGGCGGGTTTTGCTACGGCCGCCGCGCGAGCCCGTGCAGTGATGGCCGCTCTGGCAACCATGCCGGCCATCTCATCGGGCTTGAGGGAGGCTCCGCCGACGAGGCCACCGTCGATGGAATGCTCGGCCAGGAACTCGCCGATGTTGGCGCTGGTCACGCTGCCGCCGTACAGGACCGGCACGCTTTCAGCGGCTTCTCCCCAGCCGAGGTCGGCGGAAAGACAGGATCGGATGGCTTCGGCCATTGCCGCGGCATCCGCGGCGGAGGCGGTGCGACCGGTGCCGATCGCCCAGACCGGCTCGTACGCGATGACGAACCCGGCGCTCAGCAGCGCGTCGAGGTCCTTACCTGCAAGGGCGCCGCGGAGCTGCGTGGAGACGACCTCGACGGCGCGGCCCGACTCACGCTCGGCCAGCAGTTCGCCTACGCACAGGATGGGTCTCAGCCCCGATGCGACTGCACGCGCCAGCTTCTTGCCGATGAGCTCGTCGCTCTCGAAGGCATCGCGGCGGCGTTCCGAGTGACCGAGGATGACCCACGTCGCCAGGCCGGCGAGCGAGGCCGCGGAAATCTCGCCCGTGTACGCACCGGCGAGTTCGTGGTGGACGTTCTGCGCGCCCACGAAGACGTCCTCTCCGGCCAGCGCATCGCGCACGGCGGACAGGCACACGAACGGCGGGCAAATGACTCGTACGACGCCCGGCTCCTCGGTGCGGGCGGCGATCGTCGCGGCCAGCTCTCCAGCGTCCGCGGGGGTGGTGTTCATCTTCCAGTTGGCAGCAATAATCACAGGTCTCATGACGCCAATGATGACAGAGCGCGGGCATCGGCCGGAGGGACAGTCGGCCCCTCGGGCGACGCCGGAACGACCCCGTCGGAGTGTCAGTCGGCCCGGCGCGGGGCTTCGAGGCTGCCTCGGGCGCCTTCCGGGCGGCCTCGGGCTCGGCTCGGCCTGCCATGGGCCCGGCTCGGCCGCCCTCCGACCTCGTCGGCGGGATGGAGCGCGAGCCTCTCGATCCGAGCCAGGGCTCGCTGAACCGCGGATCGGTGAAGCCCAAGGCGCTCTGCAAGTTCCGTGAAAGTGGCCTCGGGAATGTCGCGCCGGCCCTGAGCCACGGTTCGGACCACGTATGGCTGGGACGCCAGGCGGCCATCCAATTCGAGCGTGTCGATAGCCTCGAGCTGGCGGGCGGCGGCTTCGACCGCGCGCTGGAGATTGGCCGATTCGGCGTTGATGACGCGATTGAGATCGCCTCGAACGGTGCGCGAGACCTGGCGCGCTTCAAGCTCCAGCAGCGCCGCTCCCCCGCCGACGAGCCTGAGGAACGTGCCCAGGGTCTCGGTGCTCTTCCAGGTGACCACGCCCCTGCCGCGGCGGAGCCGCCAGGAGGCGTAGAGCTTCAGCTCGCTCAGATGCTCGCAGAGGGCCCGGGCCTCGTCGGGAGCGACCACGAATTCCAGGTGCGTCCTTCCGGCGGCGAGGCTCACCGATCCGTGGGCGAGGAAGCGGCCGCGAAGATACGACACCCGGCAATGGTCGGGTGCCGTGGGCCAATCGAACGCTGCCGGAAGGGCGCGCTGACCGGTTGGTGCTTCGGTCTCCTTCCAGCGCCTCAGCCGCAAGGCAAGCCTTGCCGTCGCCCGTTGCCGCGGACGGAGCGCTCCCTCCAGACCGGCCGCCTCGGCCTGACGGCAGCAGCGCCTCGGCGGGTCGATTGCCGCGAGCTCGGCTCGCATGGCCTCGACGAGATCGCGTTCAGGAGTGGTCATCGAGCTCGCCACCCTGCCGCCGGATCACGCCGGATCACGCCGGATCACGCCGTGCGGGCGACTCTGGAGCGCCGCCGGCCGAATGACTCCCGCTCGTAGACACGCATGATGGCCGCGGCCAGCCTGGCGGGATCGTGGTGGTGGGCGTTATCGGGATCTACAACATCATCGAGGACGAGCTGGGGCGAGCTGACCACGGCGGGTGAAGTGACGGCAGGAGGCCACCTGAGGCGGATCGGTTGGGCCGTATAGTCCCCCGGACGGCGAGCGCCGAACTGGTTGTTGGCGAGCACGACATCGATCATTCCCGGCGCGGTGTGCCGTTCGAGGGCAGTGACGTGGTCGGCCAGATCGAAGCCCTGCGTTTCGCCCTTCTGGGTCGCGACGTTGCAGACGTAGAGTCGCAGCGCCGCCGAGGCTCGAACCGCGTTGACGATCTCGGGCAGCAGCAGGCTCGGCATGATGCTCGTGTACAGGCTTCCCGGGCCCATGACGATCAGGTCCGCCTCGGCGATTGCACGAACGGCGTCTTCGCTCGCGGCCACCCCGTCAGGTGTCAGCCAGACACGGTCGATGCCGGTCGACCGTGCGATTTCGGACTGCCCGGCCAGTTCGGTGCCGTCCAGCAGGCGGGCATGGAGCGTGACCGGCTTGCCCGTCGCGGGCACGACCTGCCCTCGGACCGCGAGCACGCGGTTCATCTGCCGGACCGCTTCCTCGAAGTCGTCGTCCTGGACGGAGGACATGGCGGCCAGCAGCAGGTTGCCGATTGTGTGGCCGGCGAGGCTCGCCGATTCGTCCCCGGGGAAGCGGTACTGGAGCAGCTTCGTCATGACCGGCTCCGCGTCGGCGAGAGCGGCGATGCAATTGCGGATGTCGCCCACGGCCGGAATGCCGAGCTCTTCGCGCAACCGGCCGGACGAGCCGCCGTCGTCGGCGACTGTGACCACCGCGGTGATGTTGCTGGTGTGTTCCTTGAGCCCGCGCAGCAGGGTCGAAAGCCCGGTCCCTCCGCCGAGCACCACGATCCGGGGGCCGCGGGCAAGGAAGCGCTTCTGGTATATGACCTCGACCAGCGGCTGGTCCGGGTCGGAGGACAGGAACGGCCCGACGATGACCCGCAGGACGCGCCACGAGCCGTACAGGAAGAGGGCCAGCCCCGCCAGCCCGAGGAGCAGAGCGCGCGTCCAGTACGGGAGGAACTGGAGCGTCAGGGTGGAAACGGCGGCCTGGCTGGGGCTGGGCACGTCGACGTCGCGGTAGACCGCCCGCAACCACAGCGCCCCGGCCAGCGCCAGGGACAGCTCGCCGACGAAGACGACGACGATCCAGCGCTTGATGCCCATGCCGGCACTGAGCCAGCGGCGCGCACCACGGCCCGGCGGGCGGCCTCTCACGGCAGTTCGCTCGTTCGAGTCTCCAGTTCGCGGTGAAAGACCGAGACGGTGCCGTACTCATGCTGTTCGATCCAGGCGCGCAATTCTTCGATGATGACTATCGAGCGGTGGTAGCCGCCGGTGCAGCCGACGGCGATAGTCAGCCTCGTCTTTCCTTCGCTCTCGAACCCGGGCACGGTGAGTTCGAGGAAACGCGCCAGGAAATCAAGGAATTGAGGCGCCAGCGGCTGGGCCATGACATACGCCCGCACTTCCGGACTCAGACCGGAGAGATGGCGGAGCTCGTCCACGTAAAAGGGGTTGACCATGAAGCGGACGTCGAAGACGAGATCGGCCTCGAGCGGGACGCCGTACTTGAAGCCGAAGCTGATGAGCTGGAAGACCATCTGCTGGCTGGCGTTGGGATCCGCGAGCTGGGCGAAGATGCGCTCCTTGAGCTGGCGGAGCGAGAGGTCGGAGGTATCGATGACGACGTCGGATTCCGCCCGGACGGGATCCAGGAGGCGCCGTTCTTCCGCGATCGAACCCGCGATGCCGCGCTGCCCGGCCAGCGGATGCCGGTGCCTGGTCTCGGAATAGCGCCGAATCAGCGCTTCGTCGCGGGCGTCGAGGAAGAAGACTCGGGGCTTGATGCCGCGGCCCTCGAGCGCGCCGCGAACGGCGGCCAGGGCGAGCGGCGCGTCTCCGGCGCGGACGTCGAGGACAATGGCGACCTTCTCGAAGCGCTGCCTGTCCCGCGACACCAACTCCGCCAGCTCGGGCAGGAGCTCGCCGGGCACGTTGTCCATGCACATGTAGCCGAGGTCTTCGAACAGCTTGGTGGCGGCGGTCTTGCCCGCGCCCGAGAGGCCGCTGAGGATAACCACACGCTGGCTGCTGCCGCGCTGGCGCGTGGCGCGACGACGCTCGCCGGTCGTCGATGGGCCGTGCCCATCCGTGACCTGGCCGGCGTCCCGATCTGCGGCGCTCGCCTTGGTGCGCATGGCCCCTAGTCTAGCGCCGAGATGAGCTGCGGCGGCGACGAGGACAGGCGGCGATCAGTGCGCGACGCGAAGTCGCTGCGACCACTCGGCCGCCGCTGCGGCCAGGCGCTCGCCGACGTCGCTGGCGCCGGCGGTCAGCGCGGCCCCGGAGATTCCGCGCGAGACGTTGACCAGCAATCCGCCGCCGGCACGCCCGCCGGCCGGCGGCGCGCTCGCCGGGCCGTGGCGCAGCACCGGATCCACTTCCCCACCCTGCGCCCCCACGCCGGGAACGAGCATCGCCAGCGCCGGCGCGATGGCGCGGATGCGTTCGAGTTCCAGCGGCGCGGTGGCACCTACGACGAGACCCACCGTCCCACCCGGCCCCCAGGTTCGTGCCAGCCGTGCGACGCGCGCGTACAACGGCTCGGCCGGCCCGCCGACGGTTGGGTCGGCCGCCACCTGCAGCGACTGCAATTCCGCGGCGCCGGGGTTGGACGTCCGGCACAGCACATAGGCGAACCTGTCAGCGCGCGAGATCAGCGGTTCGATCGCCTCGGAGCCGAGGTACGGGTTGGCGGTGATCGCGTCGCAGCCCAGGATGTCGAAGAGCGCCGCGGCCTGGCGAGCGGCCGTCGTCCCGATGTCGCCCCGTTTCGCGTCACCGACGAACGGCACGTCCGAGGGGACGCGGCCACGCAATCGCTCCAGCGCGGCGATGCCCGCCGAGCCGAAGGCTTCGAAGAAGGCGAGATTGGGCTTCACCGCCGCCGCGTACGGCACGGCGGCGTCGAGCAGGACCTCGCAGAATCGTTCGATGCCGGCCAGATCGCGTGAAAATCCGTCTGGCAGCGCCTCGATCTGCGGGTCGATGCCCACGCACAGCACCGACCCGACGGAGCTCGTCCGCGCGGCGAGCCGTTCGAGGTAGCTCTCCGCTGCGCTCACGATGCGCTCGCCGATGCCAGAGCGCTATCCGCCGGCGAAGGGCTCGGGGCCGATTCCGAGCCGCCGACATACCAGGCAGGCCGGGAGTCGCCGTCGAGGCTGCCGTAGTCGGTCAGGTCGAGCCCGGGCTGGAAGTCGAAACCGGCGTCCGATCGATTTACTTCGGTCATGAACATCTCCACCACCGTGCTGGTCAGGTGCAGATAGACGAGCTGGTCTCCCTCTGGCGACCACACCGGCGCCCAGGAGAAGCCGTCATAGGTTACCCGGCCGACCTGCGCGCCTGTTGCCGCGTCCAGAACGACTATGTCCAGCCTGCTGCCGTCTACGAGAGTCGCGGCGAGGTATTTCCCGTCGGGAGACCAGGACGGCCCGCGAGCGTCCTCGGCGAGGAGCCGCTCCTTGCCGGTCCGGAGATCGTATATCCAGATCTGAGGCGCGCCCTGGGCACCGTCGCGACCTTCCATTACGTATGCGATCTTCGTCCCGTCGGCCGAGTAGGTCGGGTCGGAGTGGCCGAGCGGCGGGTTCTCAGGAAGTGGGAGCGCTGCTCCAAGCTTGCCCGTAGCCAGATCCACGAGATGCAGCACGGTGTCGCCGGCGCCTACCAGGCCGGGCCCGCTCGGTCCATCGGAGACGACGACGGCCGCGGAACCGTCGGGCGCGATCGACGGCTGCCGGATCCAGTAAAAGCTCTCGAGCGAGCCGCTTTTCACGAGGCTCGATAGCACGTCCTGGCGGCCGCTGCCGTCCGGCCTGATCCGGCACAGCACGGGGTAGTTGAGCGTGAAGTGGCTGATCGCGCCGCCGTCGTCGGGGTTGTACCAGCTCGCGTTCTTCACCCTGGTATCGACGTAGTAAAGCCACCGGCCGTCGGCCGACCACGCAGGCTGCGACACCCTGGAGCCGGCCGTAGAGAAGGTCAGCTGGGTCGCGCGCGTGCCGGTCCGGATCCACAGGTTGCTGCCTTTGACGTAGGCCATCGATCCCGGCAGGGAACCGGCTGCGGGCGTAGCGACCGCAGCCAACGAGGGGCTCGCGGTCCTTGCGACCGCTTCGGCCGTCGGTGGACGGCTCGGACTCGGAGGCTGGCCTCCGGGCAATGATGGGATCGGATTCCGGTACAGGTCGATCGTGATCAGGGCCACTACCAGCAGCGCGGCCGCGGAGAGCACGGCCGCAACCCGCCCCGCGCCCGATTGGGGCCGCTCCCGAGGATCCGAGGGCACTCGAGGTTTCCGCCGAAAGGGCCTCACCCGGCAGCGCCCTGTCGGTCCCCGATCTGTGTCCCCTGCCCTGCCACGTCGAGAACCTCCAGCTGAATCGACTCGAAGCCGCCGAATCTCCGGCTTGCGACCCTCGCCACGACGTCGACCACGTCGCCCGGGCGAAGCATCGTCGCGAGGTCCGCCCGCCTGAACGCGACGGCGTCTAGGACGTCTCGACCGCGGCCGAGGACAAGCTGAGTATGTCCTCCAGAGGCCGCGCGAGCTCGGACCACGCGAAGACCGGTCACGGCGACGAGCGGTACCGGATTGCCGGCCCCGGTCGGCTCGAGCATCGCAAGCTCGCGGACCAGGGCGTAGTCCACGCTGTCGCCCGACAGGACCATGTCCAGCCACAACTCCGGGCGCCCAGCCGGCAGTTCCGCCAGCGCCGCAAGGCTCAGGAAGCGGGCCTGGAACTCCGCCCAGTTGTCGAGGCAGATATCGAAGCCCGCGGCTGCGGCGTGGCCGCCATGTCGGTCGAGCAGGTCGCCGCAAGCGATCAGCGCTTCGGCCAGGTTGAAGCCCTTGGGACTGCGGCAGGAGCCTCGGAGGATCCCGGCGTCTTCGTCGGCGAACGTGACAACGACGCTCGGCCGGCCCAGGTCCTCGGCGAGTCGGCCCGCAACGAGGCCGATGATGCCGACTGGCCACTCCCCGCGGACCAGCAGCGCGGCCGGCAGCTCGGGGACCTCGGCGGGGAGCGCCGGGACCGGCGCCGGCCGTGCGATGTCTCCGTCGAGCGCCACCGCTGAGCCGGTCACGCTCGCGTCCGGACCGAGCGCCACGCCCAGCGCGGCGCGGGCTTCGGCGACGGCTGTCCTGGTGATTTCGCGCCGCGCGCGGTTCGCGGCATCTATCTCTTCGGCCAGCGCTTCCGCCTCCGTCCGATCCTCGGCCAGAAGCAGAGTCTCGGCGCGTGCCGCCTCCCCCACCCTGCCCGCGGCATTGAGCCGAGGCGCGAGCGCGAACCCGATGTCGTCGAGATTGAGCCGCTCGGGGGTCAGGCCGGCCCGCGCGATGAGAGCCGCCAGGCCCGGCCGAGCCGTGCCCCTCAGCTGCTCCAGCCCGATCTGGGCGATGCAGCGATTCTCACCGAGGATGGGGGCAACGTCGGCCACGGTCCCGATCAAAGCGAGGTCCGACAGGTCGCGGACCGTCTGTGGCAATGATTTGCCCTTGCCCGAGTCGGCCGGCAAGCCGGCTGCTTCCGGTGCGTCCAGGAAGGTCAGGAGATGGGCCATCTTCCAGGCCACGCCCGCGCCGGTCAATTCGTGGTCCGGGTAGGTGCTGTCGGCGCGCTGCGGGTTCACGACCGCCACTGCCCGCGCGGGCCACGTCGCGGCGTGATGGTGATCCGTCACGACGACATCGATGCCGCGATCGGCGGCAAGGTCGATCTCCGCGGCGCTGCTGGTTCCGCAGTCCGCGGTCACGATCAGCGTCCGGCCCTCGGCCGTGGCTCGGTCGATCGCCCGGAGCGACAGTCCGTGCCCATCTCCGAGCCGCTCCGGCACGTAAGGCGCAACATCCAGCCCGATCCCCCGAAGCGCCAGCACCAGAATTGCCAGGCCGGTCAGGCCGTCGGCGTCGAAATCTCCGTACACGAGGACCCGCTCGCCACGTTTCCGCGCCAGGCCCACGCGCTCCAGGGCAACGGCGGCATCCGGCAGCAGTCGCGGATCGTGCAGCCCTGCCTCGGCCGGAGCAAGGAAACGCGCGAGTTCGTCGCCGCTCCGCACCCCGCGATTCGCCAGGACTTTCAGCAACCGCTCGGAGATGCCACGGTCGGCACCGAGGGCCCGGCAAGCCGGGTCCAGCGCGACGGGCGCCGGCAACAGCCAGCGAAAGCTCGATGTGATCATGCGCTCGAGCATCTCATGGCCCGCTTACGCGCCACGTATCCGAAGCTCGATCGCCCCGGGCCGGCCAGGTGCGTGAGCGAGGAGCGCAGGCGACAACAACGCCATGCGCCGGCCACAAATCCGCTCGGCGGCCGCCGAGTGCAGGGCTAGGCGGAGCCGAGCACCGGAGCGAGCGCACCTGAAGGCGCGTGAGCGAGGAGCGCAGGCGACAACAACGCCATGCGCCGGCCGCAAATCCGCTCGGCGGCCGCCGAGTGCAGGGCTAGGCGGAGCCGAGCACCGGAGCGAGCGCACCTGAAGGCGCGTGAGCGAGGAGCGCAGGCGACAACAACGCCATGCGCCGGCCGCCGCCGAGCTAAGCGTTGGCGCGTCGCCCGCCGCGGAGAGCCGCCAACCGCGCCGCCTTGCGACGATCTTCCCAGAGCTGCCACACGACCAGCAGCGGACTCGCATTGAAGATCGACGAGTAGGTGCCGGAGATGATGCCGATGAGCAGCGCCAGCACGAAGAAGTGGATCGCGCTGCCCCCGAACAAAAGCAGGGCCATCAGGGTGATCACGACCGTGAAGCTGGTATTGATCGACCGGCCGAAGGTCTGCAGGATCGAGTGGTTGACGATCAGGTCGAAGGGTTCGCCGGCGTGACGGGCCTTGTTCTCCCGGATCCGGTCGAACACGACGATCGTGTCATGCACGCTGAAGCCAATGACCGTCAGCATGGCCGTCACGAATAGCGCGTCGATCTGCACCCCGAACAACGTACCCAGGATGGCGAAGATACCGACGACCACGATCACGTCGTGGAGCAGCGCCGCGAGGGCGGTGGCCCCGAACTTGACGCTCTTGAAGCGGAGTCCGATCCAGATCAGGATGCCGAGCGAGCCGACCAGGATGAGCAGGATGGTCTGCTGGATCAGCTGACTGCTGATAAGCGGACCGACGGTCGTGGACTCGCGAGTACAGGAAATCGGACCGATGCTCGGGTCCGCCTGCAGGGCGGCGGCGATGTTGGCGAGCTTGCCGGGCGGGGGCAGCTGCAATTCACAGGACTTACCGTTCTGTCCGATGCCTGCCAGGACGGGCGCCGGAGTGGGCGACGGGCTGGGCGTCGGGGTCGGGGATGCACTGGCGCTGGGGCTGGCGCTGGCGGACGCCGATGCGGATGCGGAAGAGGTCGGTCTTGCGGTTGCGCTCGCGCTGGCTGATGCCGAGGCCGATCCGCTGGGCGAAGGAGTGACGCTTGGGGTCGCGGTCGGAGGAGCGGGCGTAATCACCGGAAAGAGGCCGTAGTCCTTCGTCCTTACCGTGAAGTAGTTGGCTGTGTCTTCGGACACCTCTGCATCCGTAACACCGTTTTTCACGAATATGGTCCGGACCTGGTCCGTCGTGACGTTGGGGTTCTTGAACTGGACCTCCCAGATCGTCCCCCCGGTGTAGTCCACGGAGAACTGGAGACCGGCCTTGCCGTTCGAAATTGGCGTAAGGGCGATGAAGATGAGGCCCGGTACGAGGATCAAGCCTGAGAAGAGAAAGAACCAGTTCCTCTTGCCGATGACGTCAAACACGACTGCGGGCCTCCCGTCGGCTGCCCATGCGGGCGGTCGTCGCCCGTGCCTGGAACTCCTCGTCGGTGACGCCATACATCCAGGCTTTGTGGGCAGATTGCCGGTGGACGACCTGTCGAAGCAAGGTCCGCGAGACGGTCACGGCAGTGAACATAGACGTCAACACGCCGATCATGAGTACCAGGGCGAAACCCTTGACGGTGGACGAACCGCCGAAGTACAGGATCGTGGCAGTGATCAAGCTCGAGACATTCGAGTCGAGGATCGAATTCCAGGCCCTGTTGAAGCCGGCCTCGACCGCCGAGACGAGCGTCTTGCCCGTTCTCAGCTCCTCCTTGGTGCGCTCGAAGATCAGGATATTGGCATCGACCGCCATGCCTACCGAGAGCACGAAGCCCGCGATGCCGGCCAGGGTCAGGGTCACCGGAACAATCCGGAAGATCGCCAGCACCACTATCCCGTAGTAAGACAGCGCCATAACCGCGATCGCGCCCGGCAGCCGGTAGTAGACGAGCATGAAGAGCCCAACCAGCAGAATGCCGATCGCGCCGGCGAGGAGCGTCTCGTTCAGGAAGGACTGACCCAGGGTCGCGGGGATGTCGCTGCTGCTCAACTGCACGAGCGGGAACGGCAGGGCGCCGTACTGGAGAATCGTGGCCAGCTGCTGCGCAGTCTGAGCGGTGAAGCCACCGCTGATCTCGGCTTTGCCGGTCGTGATCGCGCTCTTGATGAACGGCACCTCAACGACTTTGTTGTCGAGCACGATCATGAAGTAGCTGCCGACGTTCGCGCTACTCCACGTCGAGAACGCAGTAGACGCGGTGCTCTTCAGGGCAAGGTTGACGGCCCAGACGGGCGGGTTCTGCTGCGTGTCGTAGAAAACGTTGACCTGGCTGCCGTCCACCTGATCGCCGGAGAAGAGTGGCTGCGGAAAGCCGGTCTTCACATCCTGCCCCGCTATCGGGAGAGGCTTGGTTCCGGCGATGCTAGTGCCCGTGGTCAGGTCCTGATATCCGTACGTGGCGCGGTCCAGGGGTATGAAGGTCAGCAAGCCGGACTGCCCGACCAGACCCTCGACCGTCTTCCTATCGGTGGCGCCAGGGATCTGCACCAGGATCTGGTTGTCGCCCTGGGTCTCTACGACCGCCTCCACCGCGCCGGTACTGTTGACGCGGTTCTCGACGATGTTGCGGATCGTGTCCATCGCGGCCGCATCAGGTTGCGTCGTCGTGCCCGGAACCGGCACGGCCTGGTAGGTGGCCGAGAAACCGCCCTTGAGGTCGAGGCCCAGCTTGGTGTCGAGGGGCTGGTTGAAGCCCGCGTCAATGTTGCTGAATACGACGAACCGGGCCCCTGGGAAAAAGTCCACATACAGGGCAACCGCGCCGATAAGCAGGATCAGGATCGGAAGGAAGCGTCGCACGAGGCGGGATGATAGCAGGGTTCGGGTTGACGGCGCGCGGCCGCGCCACGCGATCTCGACGGCCCCGGACCCGCGGCAGGCTAGCCCTCGAGACCCGCCTTGATCTTCGCCGCCAGCGAGGCGCCGATCCCCGGCACCGCCGCAACCTGCTCCAACGGCGCCTCGCGGACCCGCTTGGCCGAGCCGAACACACGCAGCAGCGCCGCGCGCCGCCTCGGCCCGACGCCCGGCAGGTCGTCGAAAGCCGAGCGAGTCGCCGCCTTGGCCCTCAGCGAGCGGTGATACGTGATCGCGAATCGGTGGGCTTCGTCGCGCAGCCGCTGCATCAGATAGAGCGCCGAGGACGTTGTCGGGAGCAACACCGGCGCTTCGCGATCCGGCAGGAAGATCTCCTCGCGCTCCTTGGCCAGCCCAACCACCGCCAGATCTTGGTAACCCAGATCGTCGAGCACTTCCTTCGCCGCCGACAGTTGGCCCTTGCCGCCGTCGATGACGACGAGATCGGGCAGCTGCCAGCGCAGCTCCTCCTCGACGCCCTCCTCGCCCGCCTTGGCCCGGCGGAAGCGGCGTCGCAGCACCTCCTGGTGGCTGGCGTAATCGTTGGCGCCCTTCACTTCCTTGATCCGGAAGCGCCGGTACTCGCCGGTGCGCGGCTTGCCGTCCTCGAAGACGACCATGCTGCCGACCGACTGCGCGCCCTGGAAGTTACTGATGTCGTAACACTCGATGCGCACTGGAACCGCCGGCAGGTCCAGCGCCTCGGCCAATTCTTCGAGCGCGGCGAGCGTTTTGCCCTGATCGGCGAGCCAGCGGGCATGCTCGCGGGCGAGCGTCTCGGTGGCGTTCCGGGTGGCCAGCTCCAGCAGCTCACGCTTTGCGCCGCGGCGCGGGACGTGGAGGCGGACCGCAGCTCCCCGGCAGCCGGTGAGCAACTCCTCGAGATCGGCCGCGTCGTCGAGGAGAGCGGGCACGAGCACGACCGGCGGCGATGCTGGTGGCGCGGCTGTAGTACTGCTGCACGAAGCCGCTCAGGACGGTCGCGTCGTCGAGTCTCGCGCGGGGCGTCGAGCAGGAAAACGTCGCGCCCGACCATCTTGCCGCCTCGGACCGCGAACAGCTGCACGGCTGCCTGCGTATCCTGGCGGGCCAGGCCGAGCACGTCTTCCTCGGTCGCGGCGTGGGCCGCCATCTTCTGGCTCTCCATGGTCCGCTCGATGGCCTTGACCTTGTCGCGCAGGGCCGCGGCCCGCTCGTATTCGGTCGCGTCCGAAGCCTCCTGCATCTGCTTGGTCAGCTCGCGGGCGACGTCCTCCTGGCGGCCTTCGAGGAATCGCTCGATCTGAGCGATGTCGGCCCGGTATTCGGCCTTGCCGATGTAGCCGACGCAGGGCGCCTGGCAGCGCTTGATGTGGTACAGCAGGCAGGGCCGTTCGATCGCCTTGCGGCCTTCGTGGATGTCGAGCGCGCACGTCCGGAACGGGAAGAGCCGCCGGATCAGGTTCATCGCCTCGTCGACGCTGCTCGCCGACGCGTAAGGCCCGAAATAGCGGCTGCCGTCGGCCGGCAACTTGCGAGTGCGTTCGACCTTCGGGAAGTCGTCGGCCAGCGTGATCTTGATGAACGGGTAGCTCTTGTCGTCCTTGAGCCGGACGTTGTAGCGCGGCCGGTACCGTTTGACGAGGTTGATCTCGAGCAGCAGCGCCTCGCTGACCGAGTCGGTCATCGTGTATTCGAGGTCGACGATCCGATCGATGACACTGCGGATCAGCTGGCTCTCGCCGCCGCCGGTCTGCTTCTGCCAGTAGCTGCGGACGCGGTTGCGCAGGCTCTGGGCCTTGCCGACGTAGATCACCGTGCCGCGCGCGTCCTTCATCAGGTACACGCCCGGCCTGTCGGGCAGTCGCTTCAGCGTCGCCGCGAGATCTGGAGTCACGATGGAGATTCTAGACGGGCCGCGGCTGCAGGCTCGGAAAACAGTCACGCGGGTCCCCTGCCGGGCGGCCGGGTCGATCCCGCCGGGAGTCGAAATTCCTACGAGATCCGGTTTCCCGAAGCGAGTACCTCACCGTGAAGCTACGGGTAATTCGGGGCCGAACGCGCCAGCTCGATGTCGTGCGGGTGGCTCTCGATCTGGCCCGAGTGGGTCACCTGGACGAAGCGCGCCTTGACGCGCAGGTCCGCGATCGATTCGGCGCCGCAGTAGGTCATGCCCGCCTTGGTGCCACCGATCAGCTGGTAGAGGATGCCGGCGAGAGGCCCGGCGACCGAGACGCGAGCCTCCACTCCCTCGGGAACGAGTTTGTGGCGGTCCACCTGCGGGTAGCGGTCGCTGCCGGCGGACATAGCGCCGAGCGAACCCATGCCGCGGTATTCCTTGACTACGCGGCCGCCGACGCGCTCGGCCTCTCCTGGGCTCTCCTCCGCCACCGCCAGTAGCCGACCCAGCATCACCGAGTCCGCACCCGCGGCCAGTGCCTTGACGATGTCGCCCGAATAACGGATGCCGCCGTCGCCGATGATCGGGACGTCGTGATCCGCCGCGACCGCCGCGCACATCATGATTGCCGTGAGCTGCGGGACTCCCACGCCGGCCACGATCCGCGTAGTGCAGATGGAGCCCGGGCCGATGCCGACCTTCACGCCGTCTGCGCCCGCCTCGATGAGCGCGGCCGTTCCCCCGGGAGTGGCCACGTTGCCGGCCACGAGGTCGATGGCGTCGCCGAAGGAGGCGCGGTAGCGGCGCAGCGCGTCGATGACGTTGCGCGTGTGGCCGTGAGCCGTATCGACGCACAGCGCGTCCACGCCCGCCCGAACGAGCGCTTCGGCGCGCGCGACGGAATCCGAGCCCACACCCACGGCCGCCGCGACGCGCAGCCGGCCCCTCGAATCGACATTTGCGAGCGTGGCATCAGCGGGGACCTGCGCCGCCTTGACCGCGGCGACCTGTTCGGCCTGCCGCTCGGGCGCCTGATTTCGATGGATGACGCCGATGCCGCCTTCGAGCGCAATCGCGATCGCCATCCGGTCTTCGGTGACGGTATCCATGGCCGCGCTGACAACCGGCGTGTTGAGCGTTATGTGCCGCGAGAAGCGGCTCGCAACGCTGGCATCGCCGGGCAGGATCTCCGAATACTGTGGGATGAGCAGGACGTCGTCGAAGGTCAACCCCATCAAGGGCTGGCTCAACAACGCGCCCGAAACCTCCGAGTCTGCCGAATCGACCCCGGTGATCGTCAACTCCGGTCCTCCATCTCGCGCCGCCCTCGCTCGATCGACCACGCCAGCCGGTCCGCGCCCGGAGACCGGCGGTCGATTGCCGGACATTCTACGGACCTGGGGCCTTGCCCGCCCGGAGGTGGCGAACCTGAGCCGCCGATAAGCGCCGGCGAAGCCGCGTCGGGCACCCTTTCCGGGTGCTCCCCTCCTCCGTCATCGAACGGCTCGACCGTCTTGCGCCCGACCAGCGGGCGGCCGCCACTGCCCCTCCCGGCCCGGTCCTCTGCATCGCCCCGGCGGGGAGCGGCAAGACCACGACACTCGTGGCGAGGATCGCCTGGCTGGTGGCGACCGGCGCCGATCCCTCGCGAATCACCGCGGTCACGTTCAACAAGCGCGCCGCCGACGAGATGGCGAATCGTGTAGACGCGGCCCTCGAGCCGCTGGGCCTCACGCCCGGTGCCGTCCGGGTCAAGACGTTCCACGCCCTGGGGCGCGAGATCCTCGCCGACGCGGGCGTGCCGGTCGAACCGTTGCTCGATCGCGAAACCGTCCTGCGCGACCTCTGGCCGGACATCGACCGCAACTCCGTCCGCCGGCTCGACGACGCCTTCAGCCGCCTCAAGCTCGACATCGGCGTGACCGCGCCCGAAGTGGCCACCGACCCGGAACCCGGGCCGATCGCTCGGGCCTTCCTGGCCTACGAGCAGGCCCTCGAGGAGGCGGGCGGGCTCGATTTCGACGACCTGGTGGGTCGATCGCTCCGGCTCCTCGAGGCTCGCCCGTCGCTGCTCCGACGCTGGCGGGAGCGCTGCGAGCATCTACTCGTCGACGAGACCCAGGACGTGGATCGAAGCCAGCTGCGCCTGGCCCTGCTGCTGGCCGCACCGGCGAACCGCGTCTTTCTCGTCGGCGACGACGACCAGACCATCTACGGCTGGAGATTGGCCGACGTGCGGCGCGTCTTGAGGCTCGGGGCCGACCTGCCCGGTCTGGTTCGGCTGGACCTGACGGTGAACTACCGCTGCCCACCGGCGGTCGTGGCCCGGGCGGTGCGCCTGGTCGCGCGCAACCGCGAGCGGTTTGCCAAGACCATCACGGCCGCACCGAGGGCCACGGGCCGGCTTATCCTCGCGCCCGACGGCTCCGAAGAGACGGTCCGGATCCGCCGCGTCATCGAAAGCTGGCCGGACGACGGTGGCAGCCGGGCCATCCTGGCGCGCACCAATGCCGAGCTGCTGCCCGCTGCCGCGGTCGCCGTGGACATGGGATTGCCGTTCCGAGCCCCTCGTCTGAGGCTCCTCACCGAAGACATGCGGGTGGACGCTATCGTCGCCGCGGCGCGCCGGCTGGGCGAGTCGCCGTTGCTGCCGGTTCTGGTCGAGCTTGGTCGGCGCGGCGTGACACTGCCCGACCGGGAGCCGGCCCCGCAGCCCAGCCGCGGCGAGGCGGACCCGGATCGCCGCGACGTCGACGAGCCGCTCGCCATCGAAACCGACGATCTGCTGGCGGCCGTTGTCGGCTGGGCGGCCCCGTATCGGAGTCTGGCCGAGCTTGGAGCTGCCGTCATCGCCCACCGCGCCCTCATCGCCGAGCTGCGCCGCGACGACGCGGCTCTGACCCTGGCGACGGCCCATTCCACCAAGGGGCTCGAATTCGACCACGTGGCTGTGATCGGCCTCGAGTCCGGCCGCTTCCCATCTGCTCGGTCAATTCGCGACTCGACCGAACCCGAGCGCACCCTGGAGGAGGAGCGCCGGCTGGCGTACGTGGCCTGGACTCGCGCCCGACGCTCGCTGACCCTGGTTTACGACCCGGCGGCGCCATCGCAATTCCTGAGCGAGGCCTTCAGCCCGGAGGAACTCGGCCTCGGGCCCGCCTGATGCGTGGCGCGGGCCCGGGCGCCGTGCGTGGGCGGTCGGCGCCGCGAACGCGGGGATCAGGTGGTTTGGGCCACCAGGCTGTTCACGGCGCGATCGTGCAGGCCTCTGTGGTCGGGTTTGTAGTAAGCGTCGTAGAGCAAGAAGAGCGCCCAGCCGGCGGCGACGGCGACGATCGCAACGTAGAGGACTCCTGGGACGACCGTCGCCAGCGCGAACGGGCCCTGAAGGATGCCCCAACGCACGAAGGCGTCTCCCCAGCCGAGGGCGTTGCCGGTGCGGAAATCGCCGATCTGAAGATGCAGGACCTTCTGGCCGACGGTGCCTCTGAATAGCCGCCAGCAACCGACGAAGTAGATCAACTGGCCGACGCCGGCGATGACTCCTGCGAGGATGGCCTGCTTCTCGCCACCGGCGTAACCGAGCACGCCGAGCCACGCGCTGTAGAAGAAATACACGATGGCGCAGTCGATCAGGTACGCACTCGTTCGCCTGGCCATGTGAGGGACTCGGAGCCCCAGCGGAAGCTCCGTTCCATCCGCGAGGCGATGAGCACGGGGCGCGCTCTCTTCGTACGGCTGCCACCAGTTGGGATCTCCCGTCCGGCGCGACCCGCCGGCCCCCGGCTGGCCCCAGCTCGAAGGCGGGGGCGGCACGGAGCCGGGCGGGGGCCAGGCCGTGGATGGCGGCACCCAGGCATCCGGCTCGGGGCGTCCGGGCGGCAGGGAGCCCGGGTCTCCGGCTTGCGGCAGGCCTCCCGGCGGCGAAATCGTCGGCGGCATCGGGGGGGCCTGCGGCGCCTGTGGTCCGTATGGATAGCCGGGTCCGTAGCCTCCACCCGGAGCGGACCGGCCCTGCCGGCCCTCCTGCTCCACCGTACTGGGCCGCGGCCCAGTAGGACGCGACCGGTGCCCGCCCGACCACCAGCGAGCCGGCCAGCCTGTCGTGCAGGCCGCGCTTGGCGGGATGCGTCGTGGTGACCACGAAGAAGGCGAGCCTCCACCCCACCGACAGCAGGACAGCGACGTCGCCGACGAGGCTGACCGTCGCGTACGTGCTGTTCGACAGGATCGTGCCGGTCAGTGCGCCTGCGCCGTAGGCCGAGGGTGGCACGTCGCCCATCATCCGGATGAACACCACGAGAAAGACCGTGAGGGCGATCTGCGGCACGCTCTCGAGCGCCAGCCATCGAAGTGACGACTGCCAGAGTGTCAGATTGCGACCCGTCGCGGCGTCGGCGACCCGCAGCGACAGAATTCGCTGCCCCGGCGTGCCCCGGAAGAAGGTCCAGGAGAGCGCCTCGTAGGCGTACTGGATGAGGACCCAGGCGGCCCCGACGGCGACGAGCAGGTTCGTGTTGACCGTCAGCAGCGGCACGGTGACCAGGTTCGCCGAGGTTCCGCCCAGCATCTGGTCGCTCGCCCCGGGGCTGATGTCCACGGCCCCGACCACGAGGGCGACTCCGCCCAACATGAGGGCGATGAGGAAGAAGAAAGCCCGGTCGAGCAACCAGGCTCCCGCTCGTGGACCGGCGGTCGCGATCCGGAGACCGGGCGGCAGCTGGATTCCCGTCGGCCGGACCTGACTCGGGACGACCCAGCCACTCAAATGACAGCCTCCATCGGACGTGTGCAGCCTCAAGAGGATACGCGGCCGCGCCCATCTCCGGACACGGCCTCGCGTCACGACCGAAAGGAAGGTCGGTCCGCGCCGCGGGGGGACGGCGCGGACCGTCGCGTCAAGAGACCCAGAAACCGAACGTGAACAGCATCGCCAGCATCCCCATCAGCAGCGTGCTCGCCATTACCCAGGCCCGATCGAAGACGACGCGCCGCCCGAACCAGGCCAGCATCAGGAAGATTGCCGGCACGGCCAGAACGTAGCGGTCCATGCCCTGAGCGGCCGAGCTCGCCGCGCTTATGCCGATCACGGCCAGCCCGAAGAGTGCCACGCCGGGCATGCGGCGAAGGAGCCACAGGCAAGCGGTTATGCCGAGGGCGAGTGCCCCGAACTCCAGCGCGATGTAGACCATCGTGGAGGAGCCGAGGTTGCCGCCCCCGAACAGGGCGCTGCCGGGGAACGGGCCGCCGGTCTTGTCGACGCCCGACACCAGGCTGTCGAGGACACGTCCCCATGTGGCTATCGAGCCCGCCGGATCGAACGTTCGGCTGAAGAACTCGCGCTCGACGATCTGCCAGTTCGAACCCATCGGTGAGACATACCAGGCCGCGAAGGCGACGATCGGCGCCAGGGCCGCCGCGATCGGGACCCCGATCCGCCAGCCTCGCGGTCGCGTCGCTTCATCCCGAATCACTTCGAAGGCTGCCCAGGCAACGGGGATCGCGAGCAGGAAGCCCGGCGTTCGAACCAGAGCGGCCAGCGCGGCGAAGACGGCGGCAAGCACGACCTTACGTTCCACCGCCATGGCGCAGGCCATGAAGGCGAGTCCGACGAACAGCCCCTCCGTGTAGACCTGGGCCAGGTAGAAGCCCGTCGGGAAGACCAGCAGATAGAGCGCGGCGCGGAGACCGCCGACACCGCCCCACGCCCCGGGCAGCGAGTCCGCGGTCGCGTTGGCGGCTGGCCTGCGGCGTCGCTCCAGATAGCCCATGAGACGCGCCAGGGCAAGCATGGCGAGCAAGCCGCCCAGGGCCGAAACCACGATCCCGGCCAGCGTGGCGCGGCCGGTTTCGGTGAGGTCGGAGGTGAAGGGCAGGACGCGCGCGACCGCCATCACGGGCCTCATGGCCATCGGATATCCGGGCATGAAGGCGTAGTCGAGCGAGGTCCAGTGGTCTGTGGCGCCCGGCGCGCAACTGGGAACTCCCTGGAACGTCGGCCGGCCGCCGGTGGAAGCGTAGGCCTGAGCATTCGGATCGTCGTAACCGGCCGTCGCGATCGAGATGTAGTACTCGGAGTCGAAGGCGACGTGCTCGTTCATGTTCGGGTCGGAGAGCAGCGGCCGGCACGGCAGAACGTCCGTCCCGGTCTCGTACTGCGTCCACGACAGAACGGTGTCGGGCCGCGCCGGCGAAACCCGAGCCTGGACCAGGATCTGGAAGGCGCACAAGATCGCGAGCCAGGCGACCCACAGAACCACGATCCTGGTCACGTCCTGCGACGGCCGCCCGAGCGAATTCATGGCCGACGCGAGCCGCGACCCCAACTTGACCGCGCCTGTTTCCGGAGACTTCGTCACGCCGACCCAATTCCTCTCATCCTGCTGACGGTTACCGACTCCCCCGACCCCGATCCAGACGACGGTCGGGTGGGTTTTGTTCAGTAACTCGCGGCTCGAGTGCGAGGTGGTCGGCGGCGAGGTGTGTCTATCGCTCGAGTTCGTCCCGGGCGAGAGCCTTCAGCAGGCGGTCGAGGCGATCCAGGAACGGCTCGGTAAGCTCGGCCGGAAGCGCCTCGCGAATCAAATCCTTCGGTCCGTATGCAGCCCTGGCGCGCCTCGCGATCCCTTTCAGCTCGGATATGCGAGCGTCGCGAAGCTGGTCGGGCACGTCGGCCAGGAAGAGCTCCCAGCGCGAGTTTCCGCGGAGCCGGGCGGCGCTCAATAGGCGATCGGCGTCGCGCGCGGCCGCCAGGGCGGCTTCATCTATCGCCGGCCGTTCGTGACGAGCCGGACCGGTGTCTCGAGTCATCGGCAATCGGAGGAAGCGAGGGGCGCGATCACGCCAGGTAACGCTGCTCCGGGGCGACGTCGCGGGTCTGCACGACCTGGAGCGGGATCCGCTTCCGCTCGGAGCCGTCCACGAGGATCCGCACCGAGTATTCGCCGCCGGCGGTGAAGGTCAAATTCCACAGATCGATTGCGATCGTGAGGATGACGTCGCTGGGATCGGGCGGGCCGTGGGCCACGACCTTACCGGCGCTGCTGCTGACTTCCGACCCGTCGGGCGCCATGACCACGAAACCCATGTCGTGCTCGCGGTTCCGCTCGAGAGTCGTCAGACGAAGCCCGACGACCAGGGAGAGATGGGGATGGCGCAACGGCAGCGCCGCACCGCTCACCCGAGTGACACCGCCACCCAGGACGTGGAATTTCTGACCGGGCTGCACTTCGGCTGCGTCGGCGAGGAACGCGTACTCGATCTCTGGCATCTGCCCATCCTAGCCGACCGGGGCAAAAGGAAGCGGGGCAAAAGGAAGCGGGGCAAAAGGAAGCGGGGCCCGGAAGACCGGGCCCCGCTGCAACTCTCGAAGAGAGAAGTTACTTCTCGACGCCTGAGATGACCACGCCTCGCATGAACACTCGCTGCGAGAAGAAGAAGATCACCACCGGCAACAACATGGCCAGGAGCGACCCGGCCTGGATCACGGCGGGCGTACCCGCGTTTCGGAAGGTCGTGTTGAAGTTGTTGAGGCCGACGGCGATCGGCCAGAGGTCCTGGGCACCGGCCAGATAGATCAACGGGTTGAGGAAGTCGTTCCACGCGAAGAAGAAGTGGAACAACGTCACAGCCATGATCGCCGGCCACGACTGCGGAATGATCACCGAGATCAGTATCCGCAGCGGACTCGCCCCGTCCATCTGTGCCGCCTCATCCAGCTCTCGCGGCAACCCCATGAAGTACTGCCGCAGGAGGAAGACGTTGTAGGCGTTGGCGAAGTAGTGAGGCACTATCAGTGGTAACCACGTTCCCGTCCAGCCGATTGCCTGGAACACGAGGAAGGTCGGTATCAGGGTCACCTGGAACGGGATCATGATCGTGCTGATCAAGATCAGGAATAGGATGTTCTTGCCCGGGATCCTGAAGCGCGCGAACCCGTAGGCCACGACTATCGCCGAGGTGACTGCGCCGATGGTCCCGAGGATCGCAATGATCAGGGTATTCCGGAACAGAAGCGGGAACCCACCTTCGGCCCCGGCCATCGTGTTCCAGGCCGTGCCGAAGTTGTCCAGCGTGATACCTACGTCCCAGACGTAGCTCAGCTGGTAGACGTTCTGGCCCGGCTTGTCGCCCCACTTGATGATCTTGCTGGGATCGGCCGGATCGACAAAGTCGCTGGCCACAGGCGGGAAGTTCTGGGTGAGTTCGACCAGGTTCTTGGTATGGCCCTGGCCGTCGTAGTTGGGAACTATGTACTCGTAGTAGTTGGACGTCCGGCCCGTCTGCGGGTCCGTATACGCGAACTGGCGCGCCGATGCGGGCCACGGCGGCGCCCCGACGATAGACGTCGTGTCCGACGGCGTGAACGCCACGCTGACGGCGTAGATGAGCGGCAGGATGAAGATGACGCAGACGACCGCAACGAGCAGGGAGACCATGGTCCGCTTTCCTGCCCCGCGGAAACGTCGATTCCACTTCGAGCGTGCGCCCTTGGCCATTGTCATCTCTGAAGACGTCATCGGTCGCCACCCGCGTAGAAGACCCATCGTGCCGACGTTCGGAATAGAACGACCGAGAAGCCCAAGACGACGACGAACATCAACCAGGCCAGCGCGGCTCCGTGCCCCATGAAGTTGTACTTCCACGCCTCGTTGTACAGATTGATGTTGAACACCATCGTTTGGCCGCCGGGATTCCCGCTGCTACCTCCGATGACGTATGGCTGAGTGAAGTACTGGGCCATGCCGATGACGGCAATCAGCAGGTTGTAGAAGAAGACCGGCGAGATCATCGGCAATGTCACGTTGCGGAACTGCTGCCAGCGTCCGGCGCCATCTATGCCCGCGGCCTCGTATAGCTCGGTCGGAACCGTCTGCAGGCCGGCCAGGAAGATAAGCATCGCGTTTCCGATGCCCCAGATACCCATCAGAATCAGGCCGGGCACTGCCCAATTCGTGTCCTGGAACCACGAAGGTGCTATCGGTGCGTAGGGGTGGGAGACGTTGAGAATCCCGCCGAAGAAGTTCAGGAAGATGTCCTGGCAGGTGTTCAGTATGTAGGCCAACCAGCCGTTGGAGCCATTCAGGAAATCCAGCCAAATGATCGTGCTTGCGACGAGCGGGATCTGGACCGGCATGAAGAAGAGAGTCCGGAACACTCGCTTGCCCGCCAGAAGCTTCTGGTTGAGCATGATTGCGAGACCCAAGGCTATGAACAGCCCGAGCGGAACGCCGATGACGGATAGCTTCAACGTGATAAAGAACGAGCTGACCGTCGCGCTCTCGCTGAACATCCACTGGTAGTTCGCGAGGCCGACGAACTTCACCGCGCCGGCATTGACCGGGTTGAAGTCGGTGAACGACATCGCGAACGAGATGATGATCGGTATCGCGTAGAAAAGCGCCAGGCCGATGAACCACGGGGACAGAAAGAGCAGGCCCCACGCCGTCTCGCGGCGAGACATAGTCAATCTGCGCTTCGGCGCAGACGTTGTTAGCACCTCTGTGTCTTGAACGATCGCCATCACTTCGCTCCGCGATATGCCAGTTGTATCTGTGGCGGCCGTCGTGAGACGGCCGCCACAGAATTCTCCTGGCGAGGAGTCGGACTAGGAGGCTGCCGCGGTATCAAAGTCCTTCTGAAGGGTAGCCTTGAAAGCAGCGATCTCGTTGTCCATGTTCAGACCAGGGGTGCTCTGCAGCTTGGTGTAGAACGCCTGGTCGTCAGTGGTGCCCTTGACGTAGTTCGGGAACGGATCCTGGTGGGTCGGGGATGCAGCGTACTTGAGCATCTCCGTGGCAACGGACCAGGTAACGGTGTTGCCGGGGTACTGCGCGCTAACACCAGCCTGAGCGGCGGTGAAGTAAGCGGCCTGCTGAGACGGGACGGCCGGCATTGCGCCGTACGCCACCGAAAGACCGGGGTCGGCTTCCATGGCAAGCATTGCCTTGTAGGCCTGATCCGGAACCTTGCTGGCCTTCATGATGGTGAAGGTGTCAGCGTCGACCGGGTCGGTCGTAACGCCGTTGTTGGACGGCAGGACGGCCATGTCCCAAGCCTTGAACTTCGAGGTCGACTTGCCGCTGGCATCGACGGTCCCGAAGGACGAGATCGCCCAAGTCCAGGAGATCTCCATAGCTACGCGGCCGGTGGCAATGGTCGTGCCGTTGCCCATGTCGGCGGCGGAGCGCTCGGCATTGTTCGGGGCGAAGTGGGAGGTCCACATCGCGTCGTAGTACCACTTCCAGGCCTGCGCCCATGCATCCGGGATCTGGGCGGTCTTGCCGTCAGCGGCAACGTAGTTTCCGGCGCCGAACGGGGTCGCGAAGCGTCGAAGGTCGTTGACCCACTGGGTGTCGAAGCCGTACTGCTTGGTCTTCGCGGGGTTGAAGCCGGCATCGGTCGACTTCTTGCCGGTCGTGTCGATGGTCAGCTGCTTGGCCAGAGTGCCAAGAGCGTCCCAGGTCCAGTCCTTGCCCTGGTACTGCGCGCCAACCGTGGTCGGAAGGTTCGGCAGGCTCTGGGCAGCGAACAGGTCCTTGTTATAGAAGATGAAGCCGGGGTAGATGGCATACGGCAGACCGATAAGGCCGTCGGTGCCCATCTTCATCGAGTTCACGAGCTTGTCGCCGTAGATCGACAGGTCCGTCTTGTTCGATGCGACTTCGGCGGTGAGATCAAGGAACACGCCCGGGAAGCCGGCGCGGCCCTGGATGCCAACGGGGCCGACGATGTCGGGGCCCTTGCCGGCGGCGATCTGCGTCTTCAGGGTGTCAGTCGCATTCGCGTTCGGAATGATCGAGACCTGAAGGAAGATGTTGTCTTTGTTGGTGTTGTTGTAGTTGTTGACGAAGTCCGTCTCAGCCTGGAGCTGATTCGGCTGGCTGCCGGCGCCGAGGCCGATGTACCAGACGACCTTGGTCGCGGAGGGCGGCGGGGTGACGTTCGAGGACGTCATCGGCGTCGCGGATCCGCTCGCAGTGCTATTCGTAGCGGTCTGCGTGGCATTGCCGCTGCCGCAAGCGCTCAGAACGAGTGCCGGCACAGCTGCCAAAGTGATGAGGCGCAACCCTCTCCTACCCATTGGGCTCCCTTCTCTATCGCTAGTGACCCATGTCGCTAGTGATGCAATAGGCTCCTGGGAATTCCTCATTCCCTTCGTGCCGCATCTGCGGCACTACCCGTTGCTCAGTTCTTCCCTGTCGGCAACCCTCCACTCGACTGCCTTGCTACCAGCTCGGTTGCCAGGACTACACGGCGCAAGACGTGGTCCCTGGCCTCGACTGCTTGGAGCAGTACGCTGACGAGTTCACGACCCATCGTTTCGACCGACTGCCGGACGCTGGATAGCTGCGGCTGGGTCGTCAGAGCGACGGCGGAGTCGTCAAACCCGACAATAGCGACTTCTTCGGGGACTTTTCGGCCGAAAATGCACAATGCTTCCAGGGCCCCGGCTGCCATTAGGTCGGAGGCGGCAAAGACCGCATCGATCTCCGGACAGCGCCCAAGCAGCTCTTCAATTGCTCGATATCCACCTTCCTTCGTGAAATCGCCGCCGGCCTCGAGTTCGGGTCGGGGTGCTATGCCGGCGGCGCGCAGTGCGTCCAGGTATCCCTGGCGGCGTGAGGCTGCTCCCGGCATGTCGAGAGGGCCGGTGATAGTTGCGATCGTGCGGCGCCCGTGCGCGAGCAGATGGTTCACCGCCAGGACCGCGCCGCCGTGGTTGTCGTTGTCCACGTAGCTGACTCGCGCCCCTCGCGGAGGCTCGCCGGCGACAACCACCGCGACGCCCTGCTCGTGCAAGCGCTCGGGAAGCGGGTCGTCGCCGTGGAGCGAGACGAAGATGGCCCCATCTACGTGGCCGCCCGAGATGTACTGCTCCAGGCGCCGCTCCTCTTCTACCGACTGCGGCATGAGCAGAGCGAGCTGCATGTGGCGAGACGTAAGGGCTGCGCCGATGCCGCGCAACATCTCCAGGAAGAACGGATCGCTGAATACACGCGTAGTGGATTCGGCGATGACCACACCGATCGAGTCGCTGCGGTGAGTTGCCAGGCTGCGAGCGGCGCGATTCGGCACGTAGCCGAGGTGCACGACAGCCTGCTCAACTGCGCGGCGGGCGTCCTGACCGACGGTCGTGCTGCCGTTCACGACGCGAGATGCGGTTGCGCGCGAAACACCGGCGGCTCGAGCTACCTCGTCGAGCGTCGCAGTTCGCACCAATGTGCCTCCAGCGTAAAGGCCAGCGGATGCGCGATGTCGGGGGCGACGACCCCATCCGGCGCCAACACCGCGGTTCAATGAGGATGACGCTAGGCGCGGCCTGCCTTCGACGGTGGCAACCGGCTCCACGTCAGCCCGAGACGGTTCGGGACTAACTCGGTTGACTCCTACGTGCTCAAGACGTTCTTTGCGAGGGCTCGCGAGCGTCCGGAGTCTGTGCCGCGCAAGGTACCAACCCAAGCGCGACACACGGACTCTAGCAGGCCAGTCAAGGCGGGAAACCCCTACGGAGAGGGTGGGGATGCAGCCGATAGGTACTGGCGACGTGCCTTTCCGGAAGCCAGAACGCGCGGACACGGCATGGAGCGGAACCCGGCGCGTCTTCCCCTGTGGCATCTGCATAGGTGCGGCCACGAGCATACGGACAGTGCCCTCGAGTGCTCCCCTGCAAGACTTCCCCAGACGGCCGTCACCCGTCCCCGGTGCCTATACGGACGGGCAGCCCGAACGGATCAGTTCCCTACCGCCCAATCCGCGTGAGAGGCATCGTTGAGAGCGACCTCAGCGGCGGGCGGCGTCCGGGCCGGGGTCAGCCCTGGGATCGGGGCGAGCCCGCCGCGGCGGCGCGCTTGCGGGGAGCCGGCTCGATCGCCACCGGAACCTGCTTTCGGGCGGGCGAAGCATGACCCGCAGACTCGGCGAACGTGACCGACGAAAGCGGGACGAGCGGCTCGCCCCTCAATACGCGGGCCAGATACTCGCCCGTGGCCGATCCGGGAGCCCTGGCCACGTCCTCCGGAGTTCCCTCGGCGATGACATAACCACCCCGCTCGCCGCCCTCCGGTCCGAGATCCACGATCCAGTCGGCGGTCTTGACCACGTCCAGGTTGTGCTCGATCACGACGACGGTGTTGCCCGTGTCCACGAGGCGGTGAAGGACGTGGAGCAGCTTCTCCACGTCGGCCATGTGGAGGCCGGTGGTGGGTTCATCGAGGACGTAGAGCGTCCGGCCCGTCGCCCGGCGAGAGAGCTCCGTTGCCAGCTTCACGCGCTGCGCCTCGCCGCCGGAGAGTGTCGTGGCCGGCTGGCCGAGATGGACGTAGCCCAGGCCGACGTCGTTGAGCGTCTGCAGCTTGGCCTTCACGTTAGGCACCGGGGCGAAGAATTCGAGCGCCTCCGCGATCGTCATTTCAAGAACGTCAGCTATAGAACGGCCCTTGTAGTGGATCTCGAGCGCTTCGCGGTTGTAGCGCTTGCCCTTGCAGACTTCGCACGGCACGTAGACGTCGGGCAGGAACTGCATCTCGATCTTGAGAATGCCGTCGCCCTTGCAGTGCTCGCAGCGGCCGCCCTTCACGTTGAAGCTGAAGCGCCCGGGCTTGTAGCCACGAACACGGGCTTCCTGCGTTCCGGCGAACAGCTCGCGGATCGGGGCGAACAATCCGGTGTAGGTCGCCGGGTTCGATCGCGGCGTCCGGCCGATCGGGCTCTGGTCGATGTCGATGACCTTGTCGATGGCTTCGACGCCGTCGAGGCGATCGTGTTCGCCCGGCTTGTCGCGAGCCCCGTTCAGCTCCCGAGCCAGGGCCCGATACAGGACGTCGGAGACAAGCGTGCTCTTGCCCGAACCGGAAACACCGGTGACGGCAACGAAAGTGGCAAGCGGGAACGCCACGTCTGCATTCTTGAGGTTGTGCTCGCGAGCACCGCGAACGACGATCGACAGGCCGCTCCCCTTGCGGCGCGTCTTGGGAATCGCAACCTCCAGCTCGCCGCGGAGGTAGGCGCCGGTGATCGACCGCGGCTCGGCCAGAATTACCTCGATAGGCCCCGAGGCCACGATCTCGCCGCCGTGCTCCCCCGCTCCGGGCCCAATGTCGATGACCCAGTCGGCGGTCCGAATCGTCTCCTCGTCGTGCTCGACGACAAGAACCGTATTGCCCAGGTCACGCAGGCGCGTGAGCGTGGCGATGAGCTTGGCGTTGTCGCGCTGGTGCAGCCCGATGGAGGGTTCGTCGAGGATGTACAGGACGCCCATCAGGCTCGACCCGATCTGCGTCGCCAGCCGGATGCGCTGGGCCTCGCCGCCGGAGAGAGTCTGGCTGGTTCGATCGAGCGTCAGGTAGTCGAGCCCGACGTCGACCAGGAATCCGAGCCGGGCGTCGATCTCCTTGAGGATCTGTCGCGCGATCGTCCGTTCTCGCTCGGTCAGCGTGGCGGGCAGATTGCCGACCCAGTCGCAGGCGTTGAGGATCGAAAGGGTCGAGACGTCCCAGATGTTCCGGCCGTCGACGGTGACCGCGAGAATCTCCGGCTTGAGGCGCTTGCCTCCGCAGGTCGGGCAGGGCCTGGCGACCATGTAGCGCTCGAGCTCGGACTTGATGAACTCCGAGTCGGTCTCGCGGAACCGGCGCTCGAGGTTGGGAATGATCCCTTCGAAGGTGGCGCCGTAGGTGTTCTCGCCGCGCTCGTGGCGGTAGCCGATGACGACCCGCTCGCCCTTGCCGGAATAGAGGATGTAGTCGAGCGCCTCTTTCGGCAGCTTCTTCACCGGGGCGCTGAAGTCCCAGCCGTGCTCGGCGCAGACGGCCTCGATGATCTTGGAGTGCCACGACCCTTCCATGGGCAGCCGCGACCAGGGAATGAGGGCTCCCGCGGCGAGCGAGAGATTCTTGTTGACCACTCGCTCCGGGTCGATCTCGAGGCGGCTGCCGATGCCGGTACAGCTCGGGCAGGCGCCGTGGGGCGAGTTGAAGCTGAAGCTGCGCGGCTCGAGCTCGTCCACCGTCGTGCCGTCGTACGGGCAGCTATAGCGCTCGCTGAAGCGGCGTTCCTCGAACTGCGGCGCCTCGCCGTCCCGCGGCACCGGGGCGATCATCATCACGCCCTCGCCGAGCCGGAGCGCAGTCTCCACGGAGTCTGCCAGCCGCGTGGCGTCGGGCCGTTCCGTGGTCGGGGTCGCGACAGCCGGATCGCCCGAGCCGCCGGAGTCGCCCGATTCGCTGCCATCGCCTGAGGCGGCGACCGCTTCGCGATGAACGATGAAGCGATCGACCACGACTTCGATGGTGTGCCGCTTGTACTTGTCGAGCTGGCGCGTCTCGCCGAGATCCATCATCTCGCCGTCGACACGAACGCGGGCGAAGCCCTGGCGTCGGATCTGCTCGTACTCGCGGTTACCTTCGGTCTTGCGATCCTTGATCACCGGGCCGAGCACCAGAAGGCGCGTTCCTTCGGGCAGCTCGTAGATCTGGTCGACGATCTGCTGGACGCTCTGGCGCTGGATCTCGCGGCCGCATGTCGGGCAGTGCGGATGGCCGATCCGCGCGAACAGGAGCCGCAGATGGTCGTAGATCTCGGTGACCGTGCCGACCGTCGATCGGGGGTTTCGGCTGGCGCCCTTCTGGTCGATCGAGATGGCCGGACTGAGGCCGTCGATCTGGTCGACGTCGGGCTTCTGCATCTCGCCGAGGAACTGGCGCGCGTACGCCGACAGGCTCTCGACGTAGCGGCGCTGCCCTTCCGCGTAGATCGTGTCGAACGCGAGACTGCTCTTGCCGGAGCCCGAAAGCCCCGTAATCACGACCAGCCGGTCGCGCGGCATCGACACCGTGACGTTCTTGAGATTGTGTTCGCGGGCGCCGCGAACGACGAGTTGTTCCTGTGGCATACGCCGCCATTGTAGAGCAGCGCGAAGAAACAGAACAGACGTTCGTGCCGGGCCGGCGCCCGGTGGCGACGAGAGAACGCCGGAGGCACCGTTCACCTGAGGCGTTCTGCGCCGGCTCGCGGACCGCGCGTCGCGGCGGCGTCCAGTACCATCCGACGACCTGACCCTGCGGTCAGCCGGCGGAGGAGGACGTGGCATGAGCGAGGCAACGGCGGCTGCCGCCGACGATCGGCCGCCCGAGGCCGTCGCTGTTTCGCGCCGAAAGCTCGCCGGCGACGGTCTGGCGATTGCCGCTTATGCGTTCCCGGTCGGACTCGTCTTCGGGCTTGCGGCGCTTCAGGCTCACTTCTCTCTCGTGGATGTCATCGCCAACTCTGTCGTGGTGTTCGCCGGCGGCTCGCAATTCGCGGCCGTCGGAATGGTCAAGGACGGCGCGTCATGGCTTGCGATCGCCGGCGTGACGGTCCTCGTGAACGCACGGCACCTCCTCTACTCGGCCGCCACGGGCCCCTACACGGCGAACTACTCGCGCAAGGAACGTGTCGTGATGGCGCACTTTCTGACCGACGAGACCTTCGCCCTGTCTCTGGCCCATTTCCGACGCATCCGGGCCTTCGACGCGCGCGGCTATTGGATCGCGGCAATGGCGATCTTCATCCCCTGGACCACCGGCTCGGCCATCGGGTACCTCGCGGCCGGGGCCGTGGACGTCAACCGGCTCGGCCTCGACGTTGCCTTCCCGGCCGCCATGGCGGGCCTCTCGCTCGGGATGGTGTCGGGACGTCGCGACGTCGCGGCCGCTCTTGGAGCCGTGGCGGTGGCCGTTCCGTGCGGGCTTGCGGCCGGCGCCTCGGTCGGATTGGTTGCCGGCGCCGTTGTCGGCCCCATGATCGGATTGGCCATGCCCGAGAAGAAGGGCGCACCGGACGCGGCCGGGCCGGGCTCCGGATCCGACAGCCCGGACGGCGACGCCGGGGAGGCCCGAGCCGCTCATGAGCGCTCCTCGGAAGCGGGCTTGCCATGAACTTGGGGTTGGGGCTGGTCCCCCTCGCGTTCCTCATGTGGCTGGCCACTTATCCGTCCCGGGCGCTGCCGATGCTCGCCCCCGGGATCGAGCGGATGCCGCCGCGCGCCGTCGCCTACCTGCGCCTTTCGGGGCCGTCCGCGCTCGCGGCGCTGGCGGCGGTCAACTGCCTGCTCACGTCCGGGAAGCCGCCGCAACTGCTTCTCGGCATCGAACCGATCGCGGTGGCGGCCTGCGTTCTCGTGGTCTGGCGAACCCGGTTGCTGCTGCCGGGCGTCGTGTCGGCGGTGATCCTGGTTGCAGTCGCGAGGGCGGCCGGCATCGGGTGAACGGGCCGCGGTCGGCCGGCGCCGCGCCAGCAATACGTAACTCGGAACCAGGTAGACGCTGCAAGGCTACGTATTGCTTCTCGCGGAGCGAGGAGACCGTCGGTTTGCTGTCTTTTGCGTTCAGCTTGGCGAGAACCGCCGCGCAGGCTTTTGCGTCGATGGTGGTGAGCAGCGTTTGGATATGGGAAGCGGCGGTTTCCGGATCGGCCTGACGGAGAATGGTGGTCACGTTCGGGCGCGCCGCGTCGAGTTCGGCCTCAAGGCCGTGGAACTGATCGATGTCTTCGATCTTGATAGCAGAAAGCGCCGCGACGGTTTTGTCGATGTCGCTTTTGAGGGCAGCTGTCTTGACTGATGTTTCCTGTGCAAGCTGAGCCGAGTGTTGGACTTCGGCTTGGTAGTGCCGGGTGATCTTTTCCTTCGCAGAGCTAGCCATCAGGCGGGTGTATGTGTTGCCGGTCTTGCCGAGGCGCAGGATTGGATTTGGAAATTCGTCGTCGCCGTGGCGCACTTTCGCGAGCACGGATTTGAGCTTGTCCTGGACGACGTCTAGTGCTTCGGTCTTGTCGGACAAAACGAGGACCGTTTGGCCGCTAAGGATGCCGTCGAAGGCGATCGCGGTGATGGTGTGTGACTTGCCGGTGCCGGGCGGCCCTTGGACCGAGATATAGTTGCATTCGGGCTTGCGGATCGCCGACAGGATCTTGCGCTGTTCCTCGTTGAGCGGGATCGGTGAATCCGTGACGAGCCGCGCGGTGACGTCGATGTTGTTCCAGTCGCCATCCACGGCGTTGCGATAGGATTTCGGATTTTCTGTCAGGATGCCGTTGACGATATTCTCGAACAGGTTTGCGGCGCCCTTCTGGTCGGTGCTGAGCGCGTTCAGCAATTCCTCATAGTCGTTGATCATCAACTTGTCGGACTTATCGAAAACGGCGAAATAGGCGGCGTTCGACAGTTTGAGTGTCGGCGAGCAGGCTTGCTCAGAGCCGCCTTGTTGAGGTCGATGTCGGCGGCGAATTCGAGCGACGGGACCAGCCGGTCGAGGGTGTCGGCCATTTCAGCGACGAAAGTCCGGTCTCCATTGAGATGAAGGATACGGTCTGGGATCGGCGAGATGGGCGTCCGTGCGGCGACTGCGGCGCGCTCCTGCAGGATCCAGTCGACCGCCTGCTTGTTGATGAGCAGGTGGGTCGAATTCGATCAAGAATTCGCGGCCTTCCGCTTGATAGGCCAGCGCGCCGGGGATATAGAACAGGGGGAAAACGTGCGTCCCGAAACGGACGTCGCAGCAATAGAGATAGAACGACTGGTTTTCGGTCGAGCGCAGCGCCTGGTGGAGATCGCGCAGCTCCTGGAAGGCGTCGGACATGGCGAAATCGTCGAAAAAGGTATTGATCTGCTTGCGGATGTCGGCGCCGGAGAAAAACTCCGTAAAAACCGCCTTGATCGCGGCTTCATCGCCTTTGACGATCAGGGCGTTGAGCGCTGATGGCAGGTTTTCGAGGACGTGCCTGGTAACGGCGTCGGAGAGGTCGCTTCGACGTCATAGATGGATTGACGGCGGAATAGGCGTTCGCTTGGATCGAGCTTTCAAGGCGTCCGAGCAGCGGGTGGAGGAGGCGATTGCCAACTTCCTCGCAGAATTTGATCTGGACCGCCTCGACAAATTTTTCCGGCTCGTTGAGCGCTTCGGGGCGTTTTGTTCTGGCGTAGGCCTGCGTGGCGGGGTCGCGCCGACGAAAGCGCTTTCTTCGAGCGCTTCGATATGCTTGGCGATCAGATCGCGCACGGTCGGGTTGAGCGGCGCTTTGTATTGTCCGGGACTGATTTTGAAGGTGAGCGGCTTGATGGCGTCGTCGCCATTCTGCGATGGACAATTCCGGAGGAAGGTCCAAATCGCGGCGTAAAGTTCGGGGTATTTGCGCAGCGGCAGGCCGAGACGAAAACCGGCGTCGGATTTGAGTGGATGCGACGGCGCGGCAACTGCTGCTTTTTGAAGTCGGTCTGTAGGAAGCTAAAAAAATAGCGCAGGATCTTTTGCGAGAAGCGGCTTTCAGCGACTTGCGGCGGTTTCACGGGTAGGTTCATCAATTTGCTCGCGGACTTCATCGATCTAATTGGGATAGAGAGATCAATCGGTTTGGCGGTCTGTCCGGTTGAAGGCAGAACTTGACTGCGCGGAATATCTCTCTGGCGTCAAGGATTAGGTCGTGTTGTAGGGTGTTGGCCGCGAGCCCACGACGGCGGGGCGATCCGCCGACCTGCCTCAAGCCGCCTCCGAGCGAATGGGTGTCGGTTCCGGGCTCGCGAGACCGCCGGCAACGTAACGGCTAGGACCGAAGCGCCAAGCGCCCTCTGCGCGACATCCAACAGATGCTGGTGGTGCGTGAAGAACAGAACTTGCGTCTTTTTTCGAGTTCGCTCAGTACACGGAAACCGGCCGCCGCACGCTTATCATCGAAATTGATGAACAAGTCATCCGCGATAAACGGCATTGGTTCGGCATGATCGAGGTAGTCCTCGATCGCCGCAACCCGGAGCGCGAGATAAAGCTGGTCCATCGTGCCCTCGCTCATGCCAGCGACAGCGACGCGTCTGCCATCCTGCCGGATCCCCACAGCTCCACTTTGTCGTCCTCGTCGAACTCAAGCTGGAGTGTCTGGAATGAGCCGCTTGTCAGGATCGCGAAGAGTTCGCCCGCGCGCTTGAGCATGGGCGCCTGTTTCTCAGGCCTATAGCGATCGATCGCCCACTGCAGTAACAGGATGGCGGAGCGCAGGCGCGCATACTGTTCGGCGATCTCCTTGATTTCGGCAAGTGCGGCTGTCGATCGGCAGCGTCCCTCGCCGCGCGATCATCGCCGCCGATGACTTCGAATTCGCGCCGAGCATTGGTTCGTTTCTCGCGCACTTCCATGAGCTGCTCGCGGAGCTCGTTTACATCCTGCGTGACCGTCTGCTCCTTGGCTGTGACCTCGTCGAGGTCGGTGGCCGCGCACTCGTCGTTTAGGGCCGCGATCGACAGACCATCCCCATCGTGTGCCAGCGCATCGGTGAGCCGATCAAATTCCGTCTGCAGTCCCCGCATCTCATCCGATTGCCGTATGACAGCCCAGAGCGTGTCGATGGTTTCAACACCGGCCGTCGCCTGAAGCCGACAGATAACATCACGAGCATCGCGGCAGGATTCGCGGCATTCGTCGATCTTCTTCCGCAGTCCGCTCAGATCGGTCTCTTTCGCCACGGCCAAGTCGCGAACGCGCCTCGCTTCGGCGATCAACCGCTCCAATTCAAGCACGGCATCCTCGGCATCCATCACAGTCAGCTGCGGGGCAGCGGCCTGCGCCAATGCGGCGACATCATGATCGAAAGCTCTCATATCGCGCTCAATCTTCTCGATCCGCTCATGCCGGAGATCATTGATCCGGCCAGCGGCCTCGCGCATGTCGGCCGATCGCATTAATTTGGGCGTCAGCGATTTCCGGGGTTGATGTGACAGGAAGCTGGAGGACGTTGAGCGCCGATCCCACCGTGTCAGCCAGTCTTTCCACTCCGTCTCGGCTGTCTCCAGAGCCTTGCGCTTGCGCGCGGCGTCACTTGTCGCTTTGCGCTGTGACCCCTCAAGCTCGCGTCGGGTCTTGGCTGCGTCCTCGTGTGCACGTTCCACGGCGGCGGCGGTTTCAAGCACAACATGAAGAGGCTGGGCGGCCAAAGAGGCCGACGAAAGCCCGAGCGCATCGCACTCGGCCTGCACCAAACATCTGGCTTCAGCCTCCCGGCCTTGCCATGCGGCGACCTGCCGTGCCGACGCCGAATGCTGCCCGATCAAATTCATGATGTCGGACCGCGCGCGCATCCACTGGATCATCACGTCAGGATCCTGCGGAACCACCGTCGTGGCGGCCCACATTGCCGCCCATGCGGCGTCCAGTGCTATCCGTTCCTCCACCAGCTCCTTCTCCTCTGGGGCCAGGGAGTCGAGCAAGTCGGTTTGCTCGTTGATCTGTCTGCCGATTACCACGAGCTGGGCTGCGGCCTCCGATTTCTCAAACCGTTGGTCGGCGGCATGGTCTGCGTCGCGCACGGCGGTTTCGAAGACTTGCAGCAGTTCATCTGGCGGACTGAAAGGAGCAACTCTTCGCCCGGAACGAAGATACCATCAACATAGTGACGTCGGATAATTGACCAGCCGATATCGCGGCGGCCGCGCAGACGTTCCAACTCGGCGGGCGCGATGACCCGTTCGTCGGACGCAATCCGCTCATAGGCTTTTCTGTGCCGAGCCAGCTCCTGCCCGGCAACGCGGGCACGCTCGCGGCAAGTCTTGGATCTTTGCTCCAAATCGCGGCAGGCCTCCCGGTGCGCTTCGACGGAGTCCGATGGTGGGACTGACATCGCGGCAAGCGCCTGGTGGTCAGCGACTACGGGGCGCAGGGACTTGAGACCGCGGTCGATCGCTGCGAGTGCGTCCTGCTCATCGCGCTTGGAATCTCGATATGCCCGGCGATGTCCCCAATAGCGCGTGCCGCCTTGGTTACTGCCGCGAGCTTGGAAATATCGGTCGCCGTTCCGAGGACTTCAATTTGCCCTGCGAGTTCCTCCAGCTTGTCTTCGGCCTCGCTCACTGCGGCGTTCGCGTTCTCGACCGCGGCGATTTGCGCGCCGCGTCGATTTAGGAGGGTCCGAAGGGTGGCGATCTTGCTTCTGGCTGGGATCCGCGCAATGAGCTGATCGATGTCACCAGCCCATTCGAGTTCGCTCGGCTAGCCGATTTAGGGTCGCCTCCGCACCAGCCAACTCGGCGCGGCGTTTGGGGAGGTCCGCCTTG
>CAVSWB010000004.1:0-765546 GCA_963731635.1 uncultured Chloroflexia bacterium
AGCTGAATGTCGCGGGTTCGAGACCCGTCTCCCGCTCCATTTCCCCATTTCACGCTTGCGACGACACTCAGCCTTTTCGGCGCGGGGTTCTCCGAGGCTCTTGATAGGCTGCCACAACACTCAGCTGAGATAGTGAGGACGCGCCGGGTCAACCGGCGGCCGGCGCACGATCCGGATGCGTTACGGCGATTACGACCAGGCCATCTATCCCAGCGAAGTCGTCCGGATTGCACGTGTAGAGAGGAAGCCCGTTCGCCAGGGCGACCGCGGCGATCATCGCGTCGTAGGCCCGTGCGTTCGTCTTTCGGCCCGAGCGTCGAAGCGACGCTGCGACCTGGCCGAATGCTCGAGCTGCCTCGACATCGAAGGGAAGGGGATCAAAGTCGGCTTCCGCCTGCTGGAGATGCGCAAGGCGAGCGGCTCGTTCGGACTCGTCGGCCGCTACGAGCGGCCCGACAGATAGCTCCGCGAGGGTGATTGTGGAGATGAGCGGCTGGTCGGGAAGGACCGTGGCGTCCCGGAGGCGGGGCAACAGGATCAGGGTGTTCGTGTCCAGTAGCCCTGTCTTGACCTCGCTCACAGGCGTGGATCGAGCGTCGAGTCCAGGTCGCCACGAAGAGCCTTGCCGTCCATGGGAGGCAGTCTTCGCCAGCGTGCTAGAAGCATGGAGGCACTTGCTCCACGGGTGCGAACTGGTCGAAGCTCGGCCACCGGCTTGCCGCCACGGGTAACGACCAGATGCTCACCTGCGGCAACCCGATCAACCACATCGCCGCCATGGTTGCGTAGATCACGGATCGTCACTTCTGCCATGAGGGCATTGTATCACGGGTGATACACGCCGAGGAACCAGCGACTGACTGAGGATCGGGACGGGCGTTGCGGACGTGGGCGGAACCGCCAAACGCCGACACGATAACTGGACACTCTACGCTCGCTATTCCACGTCTCCCGCTCCAAATCCAGGCAGGCGCGAGCGAAGCGAGAACCAGCGAAGCGCTCGTGCGGCTGCGTTGACACGCGACCCGGTCCTGGGTGAGAGGCGGGTTCGGCTAGTAGTCGATACGGAAGTTGCCGATGAATGTGATCGTGTTGCCGTCGGGATCGCGAATTGCGGATAGCTGGACGCCTTTGCTCACCGTCTCGATTGCCCCTGGCACCAGGCCACGTTGCGAGATCTCGGCGACGTGGCGGTCCAGGTCGTCGACGGCGAAGTTCAACAGGGCTGAGCCGGCACGGTCCGCATCCCGGGTGACCTGGACCCACCCAGTCCCGGTCACTCGCCACTCGACGAGGAGACCAACCATCGGCAGGTTGTCGGCGGGGCGGCCAAAGAGGAGTTCATACCAGGCGTGGGCGGCGCTAAAGTCGGCCACCGGGACGACGGCCAGAACGTGTTCGATCGCCATGGGCGGTTCCTCATTGTTTCGTCGGCGGACTCTTCGATCGAGCGCTTCTCCCATTGTTTGCCCTTCGTCGAGGGCGTCCGCACGACACGATAACTGGACACGAAATGCTCGGGCCTTCACGAGGGAGGCTACTGCGCATAGCCGCTCCGGCCTTCCAAGCTGAATGTCGCTGGTTCGAGACCCGTTTCCCGCTCCAAACTCGGCCGTCGACGTGGCCTGCCCTAGGCACGCTCCGGATGAGTCGCTCAGCTAGCCAAGCCGGCGCATCGCCTCGGCCGGCGTGATGAGCGGGCGGATCTCCGTCTCCGAGTAGAAGGGGCGCCACGCCGCAAAGGCTGCCTCGAAGGCCTCGAGGTCCGGCGCCTGCCAGACGCTGAAGCCGACCGCCGGATCCTCTGCCAGACAGTAGGTCTCGCCTCGGATTGCGCTCCTATCGAGAGCGCCGGTCTGGAGTCGCCTGCCGAACTCGGCCATCGTCCCGAGGTTCACCCGGACTCGAACCTGGAAGAGCATTCCCAGCCTCCTGTTTCGCGACGACGCCCTGTTCGCGTCGATCTGGACAGCTGGTTAGTGCCCGCAGGAGACGGTTCGTTTCACTTTGCCGCAAAAATGGCGAATTGAGTGCTTTCGAGCGCGGCCGCGATGGCCGCCGACTGGTCGGGAAGTGACCGATAGAGTTCCACTTCGTCGGCGAAGCGTCGCAGGTCGTCAGCCACTTCCTCGGTGTCGACCTGACGCCGGTAGGGGGCGACCAGGTGCCTGGCGAGCGAAAACTCGATCATGTTCGCGCACTCGCAGGTGGCTCCGCCCAGCAGGGCGCAGTTCCGGCATAGGAAGCGGCGCATGCTCGATCGCGCTCGCGACAGGAGGATACGCACCGAGTTCTGGCTCTTCCCCATGATCGACGCGATCTCTGCGATCGACAGGTCGTTCAGGACGTCGAGCACGAAGACGCAGCGCTGACTCCTCGGCAGGCATTGGAGGAGTCCAATTAGACAGCCTTCCTTCACCTCGGCCACGTAGAAGCGGCGCTCCAGGTCGGAGTGGGCGGACGTGGGCCGCTGAGCGTGTTGCTCGACGATCGCCTCGAAGTCGTCGAAGGTACGCTCCCGGAGGCTTCGTAAGCGTTTCAGGCAGAGGTTCCGCGCGATTCCGGTGAGCCAGGTTGCCGGAGCGGCCTCACCACGAAACGTGCCGGCCCGGGCGAGGGCGAGCTCGAATGACTCCTGCACGACATCGAGCGCGGCGTCCCTGTCGCCCAGCATTCGAAAAGCGAAGGCGTAGAGGCGCTCGGAGCAGGCGCGATACAGCTGCTCGATGTCGAGCGAGGTTCCGGCGTTCACGGCGGGAAGCATATGGGGATCGCCTGGCCCGGTGTGCGATCGGCCGGACGCCGCCGTGGCCGGGAGCCGAATCGGGCGGCATTATGAAGATACGGGCGACGGGAAGGTGAACACGACCGCTGGTCGAAAATCCGAAACCGGACCGCACCGGGTCGTCATCATCGGCGGCGGCTTCGCCGGGTTGTACGCGGCTCGAGGGCTCGGCAAAGACCATCTCGCCCAAAGATCGCCCGGGCCGTGACGCTCGTGGCGCTACTTGGCCTGCTTGCGCACGACCGCCAGACGCACTCCGCCTGAGCGATCTCCGGTGCCGCGCTAGCATGGCCGGGTGCCTTGCTGCTGGGAGAGTCGGCCATGACCGCGGTCCTGTATCGGGAAGGGGCGCTCGCGGACGGGCGGTCGGAGCGCCTCCAGATCGGCGTCAGCATCCTCGCGGTCGACGGCACGATCGCCTGGATCAGACCGAGCGACGACGAGGGTCCCCTGCCGAAGGACCAGGCGACGGAGATCGTCGATGCCGCCGGCTGCACGATCGTGCCCGGGATGATCGACTGCCATAGCCACCTGACGCTGCCGGGCGGCGCCCACTGGATCGATCATGTTGCCGACGCGCCGGCCGAGCTGCTGGCCGTCGCGGAGCATAACGGCCGGCTCATGACATCGGCCGGTGTTCGCTGGGCCCGCGATGTCGGTGCACCCGTCGGCGTGGATCCGGTTGACGGCCGCGAGCGAGCCCTGAACCTGGGCGTTCGCGACCGATGGCGCGGCCGCGCCGGCTTCCCGTACGTACGGGCCGCCGGAACGTGGCTGGACAGGGAAGGCACGAGGATCGGTCGCCCGTCCAGCCAGGCCGCCGACGGCGCCGAACTGCTCGCCGCAGCCAAACGCCAGCTCGACGATGGCGCCGATCTCCTCAAGCTCTACCTGGACGGCCCGGTGCCGGGCGAGGCGCCCTGGACGCGCGACGAACTGGCGCCGGTGATCGCCCTTGCCCACGGCCGGGGAGTCAAGGTGACGGCCCATTCGGGCAATCTCGCCGGCGCGCGCGAGGGCGTGGCGGCAGGCGTGGATTCGATCGAGCACGGCATGGAACTGGACGCCGATCTGGCCCGCGAAATGGCGGCCAAAGGGATCGTCCTCGTCACGACGCTCAACATCTTCCGCTCATGGCGCGGCTTCGGCGACACGACCAAGATCGAACGCTTCGTGTCGGCCGAAGGCAGGGCGCGCGTCCAGGCGCGGCAGGCTCGGGCGCAGGAGAGTGCCAGGCTGGCTCATGCCGCCGGCGTCGCGATCGCCACCGGGACCGATTTCGGCGGCGGCTCGACTCGGGCCAACCAGCTTGCCTGGGAGGTCGAGTGCCTGGTCGAAGTCGGTCTGCAGCCCTGGGAAGCTCTGGGCGCCGCAACCTGGCGGGGCGGCGAGCTGCTGGGCGAACCCGAAGCCGGCGTCATCCACGAAGGTGGGCCGGCCGACTTCGCCCTGGTCCACGGCGATCCGCTATCGGATCCCACGGCTCTCTGGCGAGTGTGGCGGGTGGCCTGGGCCTGATTGCCGGCCCTCGGGCGCGTTGATCCGGGAATCGAATGGGGCGACGGTTGGTGCCGTCGCCCCATTCCCAAGCTTGTGGCCGATCGGTTGTCAGTGACGAGGCATTCGGGTGCGAAGCGCGCCGACCGTGAACGCCACCGCGAGCACGCCGATGAGTAGCAGCAGGATCAAGGTCGTTGCCGATGGGCCCGAGCCGCCGGCTGGGGGCTCAGTCGACGTCGCGGGGAGCGTGCTGGCGCTCGGAGCGCTGGTCACGCCGGCGACCGACGAAGTCGGGCTCGCGCTTGCAGACGCACTCGGGCTCGCGCTGCTCGCGGCCAGCGAGGTCAAGGCGACGTGCCACGTTCCGCCGAACGCCACTATCCCTTCACCGTTGGTCTGGCCCGCGGCCGTGTCGTGAACGAAGTAATAGAGGGGCCGGCCGTTGAACGTGACCTGGGTGGTCCCGTCCGATCGGTTGAACATGCCCCAGGTGCCGCTCACTCCGGTTGGGCCGGTGATCGTGCCGCCGGGGGCGATGAGGAGCGGCGGCCATGCCGTCGCGCATGCGCCCGAGCAGGTGCTCGAGTTGTTCGGGTCGGATGACAGGGTGTACAGGGTGTTCCCGGTGGGACCCGTGAAGAATGTGCCGAGTGATCCACTTGATGTCCCGAGCGTCACGCTGGAAGGCGCCGCCGCCAGGACCGAGGTTGCCCCGAGTGTTACGGCCATCGCACCGACGACCAGCGCCACGAGGAACCTTCGAGGGGCTTGTCTTGGGAAATGAACTACCACCACGAAACCTCCAAATCTGCGCGGCGATCGCGCCGCGTCGCCATCTTGTTCGAGGAAAGGACGGCAGGTGACCACCCGGACCGCATGTCGGAACGTGCGTTTCACCGTCCGCGGCCGTTTAGGGGAGGGGGCGACCAGTTCGAACCTGCACCGCCCCGAGGCACGGCTTATCCGACAGGCGCTGCCGCGATCCGGTGACCGAGGTCACATCGCGGCCGCAGGGACGTTACCGACAGGGCGGCCAACGCGCGACAAGCTGGGAGTTGTTTCGCACCTGGAGGCAACCTGATGAAGCCCGTCGAATACAGAATCGAATACGTCCACATCGACAACGACACCGATTCGGCCAACCTGCAGCTGGTGTCGCAGCTCAACCAATGGGCTCGCGAGGGCTGGCGCGTCGCCAACCTGGATCTCAACGCGCATCCGCAGTTCGGCCCGAAATCGCGGACGGTCCTGCTCGAACGTGAGATCGATGCCGTCGCGGGCGAGACCGAGTCGTCGACCCGAGACCGCGTCGGGTCCTCGGCCCGCTGACCTCAGCGGATGTCCGGGCCCATCGTCAGTTCGCGGGCCAGGCCGGGCACATCGAGAAGCACGATCACATGATCGTGGCCCGTTTCGATGAGGCCGTCCGCTCGCAACTCATGCAGAGTTCGCGTGACGACCTCTCGAGACGAGGCGATAGAGTCGGCCAGTTCTTGATGACTTACGTCGGAGACGAGGTGGGCGCCGTCCGAGTCCGCAGCCCGGTCGAGCAGTTGGCGAGCGAGCCGCTGGCGCACGGAATAGAAGGCGCTCAGGGCAACGTCCTCGAGCGCCTTGGTCAATTCGCGCGTCAGTTCCTCGGCGCACACCCGCGCAACTTCCGGATCGGTGGCCAGCATCCGATTGAGCGAGTCGACTCGGATCGCCACGATGGAGGAAGGCATCAACGCCTGGATCGTGACCGGCAGGGGGTCGCCCATGACGGATGCCAGCCCCAGCACGTCGCCGCTCCGGGCGTATCGGAAATTGATCTGGCGACCGTCCGTCGAACTGACGAACGACCGCAGTAGCCCGCTCACCACCACGAAGCAGCGGGCGGCGTCACCCTCGCGATAGACAACGGCACCGCTCGGCACATCCATGGTGATCGACTCCGCCATCAGGCGCTCAGCCTGTGCCTTGGGCAGTCGTTCGATGAAGCCCGCGGTCGATTTGCCCTGGCCCGGCTCTCTCAGCGGCGGTGCGTGCGTCTTCATCGGCCCGAACTTAGCACCGCCGCTTGCGGGTGGCAGGAGGTGAGTGGTGCGAGTCCGGCGTGCGGGATGCCGGACCCGTGGTGCGAGATTGGTCAAGAGCGGCGCGCGTCCCCCGACGGGATTCACGCCGGCAATTCATCCCATCGCGTCTTCGTCTCGCGCGCCGTCGACACCTTCGGGAAGTCGTCTTCCAGAGAACGTTCCAGCAAGACGCTGACATACGCGGACGAGCCGGAAGGTCCGAGGCCGAGATCGAGACCCGCTACGCGCCAGCCCTTTGGGGCCTGCTCATCGAGGCGACCGAGCAGCCGCCCGATGCGCCGATCGTCTTCGGCGACGAAGAGACGCTCGAGTCGATACTCGTAGCGCATCATCGATCTCAGCTCGGACAACGACCTAGGTCGCGTGGTGAACAGCCTGCGGTCCTTGCCGTGGTACCTCCTCGGTCTGCCCCGCGACCTGCTTCTCAGGCACGTTGCGCGCCACCAGCACCTGATGGATGGCGTAGTGGTAGACGAAGGCCGCCAGCACGCCACCGATCAAGGCCCCACGATCGGGACCCAGAAGTACGAATCGATGCCCGGCATGGCCACCTGGCCCCAGCCCGCAAGAGCGGCGAAGAGGCGCGGGCCTAGGTCACGGGCCGGGTTGATGGCATATCCGGCATTCGCGCCGAAGGACATGCCGATCGCGGCCACCGAAAGGCCGATAACGAACGGACCCAGATTCGAGCCCGGAGAGAGGTTCAGCTTGTCGACCACAGCGAAGATGATCAGCAACAGCAGGAAGGTGCCGAGGATCTGGTCGAAGAGGGGACCGGCCAGGTTGCCGTTGTAGTACTTGGCCGGGAAAGTGGCGAAGATACTGAAGGTCGCGGTGCTGTCATGCGGCCCTCCCAGCGTGCCCCGGAAGATCCCGGCCGCCTTCTCGTATGCGCCGATCGCGGCGCCGTAGTTGATGAAGACGACGGCGGCACCGACGAATGCGCCGACTACCTGGGCGATCCAGTAAGGCACGACCTTCCACCAGGGAAAGTCGCCCTTGGCCGCAAAGGCCAGGGTCACCGCCGGGTTGATGTGAGCGCCGCTTACGCCGCCGGCCACATAGACCGCCATCGTCACCGCCAGCGCCCAGCCCCACGTGATGAGGAGCCAGTCGCCGGACGCCTGGAAGATGGTCGTGGACGACGCAGCGCGTCCGGAGGAGTCCAATGCCGCGACCGCCATCGCGACGACGCCGTCGCCGAATGCGATCAGCAGGGCGGTTCCCAGGAACTCGGCTGTGAGCTCGCCCCAAATGTTGTTGCCCCACCCTTTACGGGCAGGTTGGCCAGCTAGATCGGCCACGAGAACCTCCTGTCCTAGAAGCTGGGCCGCCGTCCAGGCAGCGGAGGCGGTATCTACGGATGGAGGATTCGCTCGTGCAGGTGCCCTGTCAGCGACCTGACTTGCCTGTTCCGGTGACCCAGGTCACGCCCCGCGAGCGCGCAGGCAAGTGTCAAGCTCCGGCCAACACATGTGGCGGCTTGAGCCACGGGCGGTTCCGCGGGACGGCGATGGCTCGGCGCGTTCCCGCGCACTCCGGCGGTCCCTCGCTTTAGCCCGCGGCGTTGAACAGGCGGCCCACCAGAAACCCGATCGCGGCCGCACCGAGCCCGATTGCCACCATTTTCAGGCCGCTCGACCGCCAGTCTCCGACGAGCGAAACCGCGGAGTAGACGCCGACCCCGAAGAGAACCGCGGCGCTGGACAGGATCGCCAGGACGAGCGCCTCGGTTCGGGGCAGAACCAGGAATGGCAGCAGCGGGATCATGTGGCCGATGAGCGTGGCGATCCCGATGACGACTGCGGCCCGCAGGATGTCGGGCGTCTGAATGGGCTGCAGATGCAGCTCCTCGTCCATCATCGTTTCAACCCAGACGTCGCGGTTGGCCGTGATAGTGTCGACGACTTCCTCGAGCAACTGCCCCGTGAAGCCCTTGGCGGAGTAGATGTCGGCGATCTCCTGCCGCTCCACCTCCGGAGTCGCGGCGATTTCGGCCGTCTCCTGCTCCTTCTCCGCTTGATAGAAGTCGCGCTCCGATTTCGCCGCCGTGTAGCCGACCGCGCCCATCGATATCGACTCGGTTATGGCCGCGGCAAAGCCGGCGACTATCAGGACCGTCTCCGAGCCACCCCCGGCTATGACCCCGAGGATGATCCCAAGGATGTTCACCAGGCCATCCTGGCCGCCGAGGATGACGTCACGGAGCCAGTTGGTCTCGCGATGGTGTTCGGGCTGCCTTGCCGCCGTCGCAACCGTCGATGTGGCTCGGACGGCGCGGCCGAGTCGAGTGTGGGCTCGGCGGTCGGGTCTGGGGTTCATCGTCGCCTCCGGTCGATGCCAGTCTCCCCACCGGCCGGCCTCGGCGACGTCGACTACCGCCCCGGTTGCGCGTTGCGGTCGAATACCGGTTCGCGAGCCTGGGAAATCCGCGGCAGACTCGCCGCAGCCGCCGCCTGCCCGTGGCGCTTGTCGCGCTCCGAGACCGCGTGGAAGGTGACCGGTTTGGCGATGCCTTCGACAGCCAGAACTTCGGCAGCCCGGGCGCCGATGATGTCGCCGCCCGGACCGGTCACGACCCGCCCGAGCAGGAGCACGTGTTCGAAGTCGTAGAAGTCGGCGTACTCGAGCAGCGCATAGCCGAAATGCGTCCCGATGGTCTCGTAGACGCCGGCGGCACGCTCATCGCCGGCCGCCATCAGATCCTGCAGTGCGACCAGCTGCTGCGGGAAGCGGCGCCGCCTCATCGACGCGTATCCCGGCCGCCGGTAGCAGCCTCGGCAGGGCCTGCTGCGAAAAGTAGCGGACGCCGCAGCCGCGATCGCCCGACCACTCGTCGGCCGGCGCGTCGGGCGAGTAGTCGATCGGCGTGAACGCCAGCTCGTTGAGCCAGGGCGTCAGGCCGAGGTCGCGAGTGACGTAACCCGCCGCCTCGCTCGAGCCCATCGCAATTCCGAGCAGGCCGCCGACGCCGGCGACCATTGCTCCGGCCAGCGCCGTGACATCGCCGTCGTTCCGGACCTCGAATGGGATGCCTGCCCCAGGCCGCCTGGAGGTCGCGGAACAGGCTCCGGACTCTGTGGAACTGCTCGGGCGGGACGGAGCGGAACAGCGAGGCAGATCTGGGCTCGTCGGCGACATAGACCCCGGCCGCACTTCCGCCGATGGCGTCGACGCGCGGCAGATGCGCCGCCGCCCGCTGCAGCGAATCCATGATCTGGTCGAAATGCCATCGAGGGTCGCTCTGGTGCGAGGGATCCCACAGGATCTCCTCGCTGAAGACGACTTCGCCGTCGATCACGGCGGCGGATTTGCGGTCGCTGGCGCCCAGATCGAACCCGATCCGGCAACCGCGCAGGTCGCCGCCGACAGAGACGGAGCCGTCGAGAGAGCGGGGGAAGGCCGACCGCGGAGCGTGGATCAGCTCGAGCGGCCCGTCGTAATGACGTTTCGCCATCGCGGCGTCGAAGCGGCCGGTCGCAGCCGAGGAGTAGTGCCGGCGCAGCGCGGCGACCAGATCGTCGGGGCCGTCGATCCAGATCCTGGATCCTCCGCGAGCCCACAACATCGACTTGACCATGCGCTCCGTCGCGAAGGCGGCGATCGAGGCGAGTGGATCGTCGGCGGGGAAGGCCCACGTCTCGCGGACGTAGACCGAGGCGCCGCCCGGTTGCTCGAGGGCAATCGCGACGGGGAGGGCTCGTCGCGAGCGGCCGGCGGCCTCGTCGAGCTTCCGGCGAACCAGCACCGAGGGTCTGAAGCCCGGATCGAGTGGCGGCGGGACGCGGCCCGCTACCAGGAACTTGTCCAGGCCGGTGGCCGAAGCTCCGCGCGCGGCCGCCGGCCGATCCTCCGCCGAAGCGCTCATCGCAGCGCCTCAGCCACGACTTGCAGGAACCGAGAGGCTTTCCTCGAGATAGGCAAGGGATCCGCGGGCGATCGTCGCCTGGACTTGCCAATCCGGGTTAACCAGGACTAGGTCGGCGGCCCGTCCAACCTCGACCCGGCCGAGCTTGTCTTCCAGCCCGAGCGCTCGGGCGGCGTTGATCGTCGCGAGCCTGACGGCGACTGCCGGCTCCAGCCCGACCTTCTCGACGAGATTGCGCAGGGCCAGGTTGAGGGGCAGCAGCGAGCCGGTAAGGGTGCCGTCGAGCAATCGCCCCGACGTTCCATCGGAGACGTACTCACGACCTGCGATCACGTAGCGACCCGGCGGCATACCCAGGCCCGCCAGCGCATCGGTGATCAGGACGAGCTCGTCGGGCGCCTTGATCCGGGTCACCATGCGAAGCGTCTCGAACGCGACATGGTTGCCGTCCGCGATGAAGCCGGCTGTCAGACCCGTGGCGAGCACGTATCCGGCCACACCGGGATCGCGATGGCGGAGCGGCCGCATGGCGTTGAAGAGGTGCGTGGCGAGGGTCGCTCCGGCATCGGCGGCTGCCGCGGCCTGCTCCCACGTGGCGTCGGTGTGGCCGATGGAAACCCGGACTCCCCGCGAGACGAGGAACCGGATCAGTTCGAGGGCGCCGGGCAGCTCGGGGGCGAGCGTCAGCCAGCGGACGTCGCCCGTGTCGAGCCAGCGGCGGGCCTCCTCGATCGAGGGCGGCCGAAGGAGCGCCGGATCGTGGGCGCCGCGATACGCGTTGCTGATGAACGGTCCTTCGAGATGGACCCCCAGGATCCGGCTCTCGCCGGGGACCGGGGAGTGCGCCAGGTTGCCGAGGGCCGGCGCGTAGACCTCGGGCGCCGAGGTGACGATGGTCGGAACGAATGAGGTGACGCCGAACTGAGGCAGCCGCCGGCAGATCTCCGCGACTGCGGCGGACGGATCGGCGAAGTCGTCGCCGAAGGCGCCGTTCAGCTGGATGTCGATCAGCCCCGGCAGTATGCGGGCCTCGGGTCCGCCGATCGAGCCGGCCGGCTGCTCGGCGGCAGGCCGGATCGAGACGATGCGCTCCCCTTCGACTGCGACGGCGCAGAGGCCGCGATCGTCCGGAGCGTAGAGGCGGCCGAATAGTTTGATCACAGCGTTCTAGTCACTTTCGAGATGTTCCGCGGCGCTTCGGTATCGAGACCGCGCGCCCGGGCCAGGTGGTAAGCGTATAGCTGAGCGGGAATGATGGCGACGAGCGGCGACAGCCACTCGGGCACGCCTGGCAAGAGGATGCCGTCGCCGATGCCGCAGACGTCGGCGTCGTCGGAGAGTACGAGGAGCCGGGCGCGGGCAGCCCGGACGCGGTTGAGGATCTCGGCCATGCCCGCCAGCGCGGGCCCAGTCGTGGTCGACGCCCAGGATCGACATGCCCGGATGGACCAGGGCGATCGGGCCGTGCTGGAAATCGGCCGCGGAATACGGATCCGCCAGGACGTAGGCCAGCTCCTTGAGCTTGAGCGCCCATTCGCGGGCCGTGGCGTAGTGAAAACCGCGCGCCAGGATGGCGCATTCGTCGTCGCCCGCGCGAGCCTCGGCCAGGATGGCGACGTCGGCCTCCGTCGTCAGGGCCGCCCGGAGCGCATCGGGCAGAGCCCGGAGCTGCTCGACGGAGGCGTCGTCGCCGGACAGCGCGGCGGAGAGCATCGCCAGGACCGCGATCTCGGCCAGATACGTCTTCGTGGCCGCGACGGCTCTTTCGGCGCCGGCCTCGAGTTCGATGATGTGCTCTGCCGCGAGGGCCAGCTCGGATTGCGGGTCGTTGGTTATGGCTGCCGTCAACGCCCCCTGGCGTCGCGATTCCTCGATCACCGCGACGACGTCCGGCGACTTGCCGGACTGCGAAATGCCCAGCACGAGCGCGTTGCGCAGCCGCGGCGCCGCGCCATAGAGGGACACCAGCGACGGGGCGGCCGGCGCCACGAGCAGACGGTTTCGGGCGCCCAGGATGTACTGGCCGTAGAGCGCGGCGTGGTCGGACGTCCCCCGCGCCGCGATCACGGCGAGGTCGATGTCGCGGGCGGCGACTTCGCGGGCGAGGGCGCGGACCTGGCCCAGGGCGCCGTCGAGGAGGCCCTCGACGATTGCCGGGCTCTCTCCGAGCTCCGAGCGCATGCTCATAGGGTGGACGTCTTAGGACTCACGAGATCGACCTCGGCGGCTACCGGTTCGGGACCATTCGGCGACCCACCAGGATCCGGCCGGCCTCAGTCCGGGCGGGCGCGAAATCTGGAGCCGAGGTCGTCAATGGCGAATCCCATGCGTGATACTCCGGCGAGGATAACGAGTCCGGCGAAAGCGCGTGCCGCGCGCGAAGGTCGGCCGCTCCGCCGGGCGTGGGCGGCCTCCAGACGTGTGCGGCTTCGAGACCGGACGCCGCAGCTACCGCGAGGTGAGTTCGACCGCCGTGGTCAATTCGCGGCGAGAAACGCGAGGACGCGTTGCATCAACAGGGCGGCGGCTGGCGCATCGTAGGACGGCAGGCTCGAGTCCGCGAAGAGATGCTGCTCGCCCGGGTAGATGAACAGCTCCGCCGGTGCCCCCGAGGCGACGAGTGCCCGGGCCGCTTCGATGTCGCCCTCGTCGACGAACCACGGGTCGGCCTCCATGGCGTGGACCTGGACCGGCACGTCCGCCGGCCACGAGGAACCGAACGCCGATACCGGCGCGCAGGCGTGGAACAACAGCGCGCCGCGGGCTCCGGGCCGCGTCTGGGCCAGCTTCTGGGCCGGCACCACACCGAGCGAGAAGCCGGCGTAGACGAGTTCGGCCGGGAGCCCGTCGGCGGCACGCACGCCACGCCCGATGATTTCGCCGAAGCCGATCTCGCCGGCGTGGGCCACTCCTTCGTCGAGATCGTCGAATGTGCGGCCGTCGTAGAGGTCCGGCGTGTGGACGGTGTGCCCGGCCCGGCGCAGCTCCTCGGCGAAGGCGACGAAGCCCTCGGTCTGACCCTGCGCGTGGTGGAATAGCAGCATTTCAGCCATGTTGCTCCCTATCCTGCAGGCGGCTCCGACGCCGAACCACCGACGCCGACCAGCCAACGATCGATGGCACCGGCTGGCCTCACGGATCCATCCTCGCCGAACGCGGGAGGGCCGTCAAAGCGCTGCGCCTCCGTCGACCAGGTTCGACCGGTTGCTAGTGCAGGAGGCGTTGCCAATCGTGTGGCACCCGGCCGGCGGGTCCCGGTGCGGGCTGGTCGAGGGGATGGTGATTCGGCGGAGCGAGCTCCGGGCCGTCCAGGTATTCTCCCGCGGCGAAATCCCAGAACCAATCCTCGCCCGGCTCGAAACTGCGGGCGATCGAGTGCCCGGTGTCGTTGGCATGCCGCTGGGCGTGTTGCCCCGGCGACGAGTCGCAACAGCCGATAGGTCCGCAAGTCGCGCAACGACGGAGGTGGAGCCACCAGCCGTCGGACTCCAGGCATTCCACGCAGCCGCTTCCGCTGGGAGCAATCGAAATGTCGATCTCGTACTCGCCGGACATCTGCTCCGTCCTCTCGGCGCACCGTCGATCCGGGCGGCGCAATGCCGATAGGCTGCCTCGCCCGGCGAGCGGCAGCCGGTCGAACGGATCGTTGGCCGGGATTCGCCTGCCTGGTGAGACGACCGCCTCCAGACGCGGTGGCACCGGCGCAACGCGGCTGCAGCGCCGATCCGCGGCCGGTTATTCGGCCTGGATGGGCCGGGCCCTACGGTTCGGTATGCTCGGACCTGCTCGGAAAGGTAGGTAGGAAGCCGAGTCGGATCGTTGGGAGGAGTACAAGCTAATGCAGGTCGCGGCCCGCACCACGTCCTCGCTCGCCGCCGACACCAGGGTCCTGGTGGCAGGGTTCTTCGGACTCCAGTTCTTTGTCGGCTACGAGTGGGTCATGTCGGGCCTGTCGAAGGTGGCCAGCGGCAACTTCGGGGCAGCCTCGCCGGCGTCGGTACGCGGTGCTCGGCTTCGTGGCGACAGCGGCCTTGATCGGCACCTTCATGAGCCTGAACTTCCACCTCGTCATGGGTTCGACTCCCTTCTGGCAGATCTCGCCCGATCCGAATGACCAGGGAGTGGACCTCGACAGCCTCATGATGATCATGCAGATCGTGCTGGTCGCCGTCAGCGTCGGCTACATCTGGCGGCTCCGCCGGGGCGCGCAAGAAGAGAGTTGACGGTCGCGTTAGCTCGAGTGGCCGGGCGGCGGCAGATCAGGCCGCGAGGCCCGCGGCGAGCGTGAGCGCGCTGTGAGCCCGGTTCAGGATGTAGAGGTGATAGCCGGGTGCGCCGCGGTCCAGCAGGTCGCGGATCTGGGCCAGCGCCCAGTCGATGCCCACCGCTTCGATGACTTCCGGGTGATCGCCGGCTGCCTCGATGCGCCTGACCAGCCGCGCCGGCAACGAGGCGCCGCACAGGCCGGTTATCCGCGTGACCTGCTTGAGCGACAGCACCGGCATGATGCCCGGAACGATGGGCACGCTTATCCCGGCGTCCCGGCAGCGATCCACGAAGCGGTAGTAGGCCTCGTTGTCGAAGAACAGCTGGGTCGTCACGAACGACGCTCCCGCATCGACTTTGCGCTTGAGGTTGACCAGATCGGCTTCGAATGAGGGCGCCTCGGGATGCTTCTCCGGATAGCCGCCGACCCCCACGCACAGATCGGGGTGCAGCTTCTTCAGCAAGGCGACGACGTCGCTGCCGAAATCGAAGATCGTTCCGGAAGGCCTCGTCCGCGGGCACGCCGTCCGGCAGGTCGCCGCGCAGGGCCATGATGTTGCGAATGCCCCGCTCGTAATGCTCCTCGGCGACGGACACGACCTCCGCCTGAGTGTGATTGACCGCGGTCAAGTGCGGCATCACGGTGAAGCCGAATTCGTTGCGCAGGAGCGTGGAGATCTCGGCCGTCCGTTCTCGCGTGCTTCCCCCCGCGCCGTACGTTACCGAGACGAAATCCGGCCCGATCCGCTGCAGCGCCGCGGCGGTCCGGCGCAACGCCTCGGCGCCGGCCTGGTCACGCGGCGGGAAGAACTCCAGCGAGCGCACCGTCTGGCGCTCCGCGAAGAGTTCGGAAATGAGCTTGTCCGACTGGATCGGCGTGGTGGACACGCCCGCGATGATACGTGCCTTTGTGGACCCGGATGGCTCGACCCGGCGGCAAATGGAAAAGGCGGGATCGCGGCACTCGCCGGATCCCGCCCAAACCAGGGCAGCGGGGGCTGTCAGTGGAGCAGTCGCAGGTTGTTCGAGGCGTCGTTTACGAAGTAGAGGCCGGCGGGACACCGGCCGGCCGGACCTCCATGGCGGCTTCGTTCGAGGTGCCCCGCCGGGTCTGCCGGTCGGTGTTCGTCGCGCCTGCCGGTATCGGATTGCGCAGGACGGGCGGCGACGCGGGTCAGAGCACTCCCATGGAAACGAGGTGGTCCGCCCATCTCTCCAGTGCGAGCGGGAACTCCTGGCGAACCTGGGTCCAGCCGTGCGGGTAAGCGGAGTTCTGCGCGATGTACGGATAGCCTTGAGCAGCCAGCACCTTCTCGAAGCCGGCCGCCTCAGGCCCGTAGAAGGTCTGGCCCCGCTCGGCGATGACGATCAGGAACAGGGCGTCGCGCACGCTTACCGGAAGCTGGGCGGCTACCACGTTCGGCGACGCGGCGCTGAGGGCCGCGGCGTTCCCACCGAACGGCGCGGCCGAGTTGGCGCCCGCTCCGCCTGCCTGGTAGTAGCCGGAGATCGCGATGGCCGATCCGAACACCGAGGGGTGGCGCAGGGTCAGGATCGCGGCGCAGTAGCCGCCCTGAGACAGTCCGGTGATCGCCGTCGAGGCCGCCGATCCGATCGTCAGAAAGTGCGAGTCGACGTACGAGACGACGGTCTGGCTGATGTACGTATCCATCCACATCCTGCCGTCCACGGAATTGGCGCATTCGGTGTCGGGGAACGGCGAACCGGACGAATCGATGAACACGACGATCATGGCAGGGATGGAGCCGTCGTCGATCAGGGTGTCCAGGGCCACCTTCACGTTGGTGGCGGAATCCCAGAAGGCGAAACCGGTCGGTGCTTCGTACAGGACCGGATAGCGACGGTTCCCCTGGGGGTCGTAGCCCGGCGGCGTGTAGACGGCGATGCCGGCGGTCGAGGCACCGGTCTTCCACGGCGCCGGCAACTGGTAGGTGGTAACCGTGCCACGGCCCGTCGGCTTCCAGGCCAGCCACGGCGTCGAGGCGGCCGGGGAGCCCGCCGGTTGGTGCGACGAACCGCCGTCGGCCGCCGACGGGTTCGCAGTGCGGGCCGTGGAGCCGCTTGCGCTCGGCGAAGGCGCGGCCGGCGTCGGGACCGCTGACGATGGGGAGTCTGCGGCTGGCGTGGAGTCGGTCGTCGGCGTCGAGGTCGCGGAGGAAGTCGCGTTTGCGGCGGACGGGCCCACGAGCAGAGCAGCGCCGTGGAGCATTCTCAAATCCGGGGTGTAGTTGACCATGTCGCTGAACACCGGGACGGTCACGACGAGCAGGATCAGGACCGCGACCACGGCAAGCGGCAGGCCCATCCGCCGGCGGTTGGGCCGCCGGCTCATGACTGAATCCCGCACGGCCGATCCGGCAACGACCAAACCGGGCCGGACCGACGCCGCCATGGCTGCGCCCGCCCACCCGGTGATGACGCCGGAGGTGACCAGAGTGAGCACGGTGAGGAGCCACCCGACCGGGTCGAACGAACCGGTGGCGCCGGTCGCCGAGAGCGCGTTGTAGGTCTCCGACGCGAATGTCTGACCGAAGAGTGCGGCGAAGGCGACGAGGCCGAAGAGTGCGGCCCGGCGGATTCTCCCGGATGCCAGGGTCGCGGCTGCGGCTCCGGCTCCAGCGATTAGCAGTGAGCTGATCAGCTGGGCTCGATCCGGGTCGAAGCCCATGACCACCAGCGTGGTGTTGAGCGAATCCATCGTCCCGCTCGCGACCGCGAGGAGCACCAGGATGGCTACCACGCCGGCGTCGACTGCGACGGTGCCGAAACCCGAGAGACGCGCCCCCCTCGTTCTGAAGCTCATTCAGCGGACCAGGTTACCGCTTCACTGCCCGTCGCGCCGTGCCTGGACAAGACCGCCTTGACGCGCACGTGGACAAGCAGGAGAGAGATCACGAAGCGACCGAGATCGCGCCGGTGTCGAATCGCCCCATACCGAGGCAACCACACGGGATCGAACTTGCCCTTGAAGAACGCCAGCCCCTCGACGTCGTACCAGTGACGAACCAGGCGCGCCCCGATCGCGAGCAGACGCTCCTCGGCCGAACCGGCACCCTCCAATCCGGACAGCGGCGCGAGTCCGAGCGATAGAGTCGGATCGCCGGCGGTTCGCAGGGCCGCGGCGGCCTCGGCGATACAGAATTCGACCACCCCGGGCGGCGAGTCGGGCGTGCGCCGGATCAAATCGAGTACCCAGCCGCCGTCCGAGCCCGTCGGTCTGAATGTCGCGAAGCCCAGGGCTCGGCCGTCCGGCCCGACGGCCAGGGCGATAGCCTGCCAGCGCAAGCTCGATTCTTCGAAGCGCCCGACGGTGAACCCCATCGCCGGGCCCATTCGCTTCCGCCAGGTCTGGTCGATCAGGCGTAGCTGACCTACGAGGTCCGGTTCGGCCGCCGCGTCGATGCCGCGCGGAAGCCAGCGCACCGAGACGCCTGCTCTTCGACAGCGGGTGATCGTGTGTCTCAGGTTGGCCCGGCGGGCACCGGCAAGGTCGAACTCGCCGAGCTCCAGGATTGCTTCCCTGCCGACGCGGAAGGGCCGGTAGCCGGCGTCGATCAGGGCGGTCCTGCCGGAGCTGCTGGACTGGTAGAACACGACCGGTCGACCGAGCTTGCGGCAGCGCGTCAGGAAGGCCGCCAGAACTCGCGCCGAATCCGTCTCCCGACCGATTGGGTCTCCAAGGACGACGGCCGTCCCTCCGGCCACGCCGTAGACGATGACGCCGTCGGCATCCGCGGGGCTGAAGACGAGCTTGTCGTCGCCGAGCTGGAAGGGCAGGAGCGCGCCGCGACCGAACCGCCGGCCGATGACCCTGGCCCGATCCCGGCTGGAAGGGTCGGCTGCGGGCTCCGGGACATGGGTAAGCACGCCGATTGCAGCGAGCACGAGTGGAAGTCTGGCCACGACCACGAGCAAAGCCAGGAACACGTTGTGGCTGGTGATGCCGAGGATGTTGCTCGCCAGATCGTCGCTGATCCCGAACGCGTTGCCGATCGCCGTTGTCACGTCGCCCAGCGCGACGAACGGCGGCGGCCAGGTGCCGGTCGCGGCAATCGTGAGCGATGTCTGAAGCCCGACCAGGATGCCCGCGACAAGCAGCAGAGCGGGGAGGTGCCGGCGCCATCCGGCGTCGGTGTCGACGCGGTAGCGACGACGGTCTGCCAGCAATACGGCGAGCAAGCCGCCGACTGCGATGTCGCCGACCGGGCGCTGGAGCGTCACCGCCTGAGACAGCAAGGCGACGGCGAAAGTCGCCACGGCAAGCCACCAGGACACGGCCTTGCCGTTCAGAAGGCCGACGCTCAGGGCCCCCAGGCCAACGGCCGACAGGATCGCCACGGCCGGACCGCCGTCGCCCGGGTCGATCGGGAGGAGCGAGTCCACGCTCGTGGCCAGCGGCCTCAGGAACTCGACGAAATAGGCCATCGACGCAACGGCCACGAGCGCGAGTAGCAGCGCCGGTATGGCGGCCAGCAGCCCGGCTGCTACCCGAGTCATTCCAATTGAGCGGGCGAAGATGCGCGTCATTCTGCCTCGGTCGCGCCGCGGCGCCCACCTTCAGGCGCGTCGACCGAAGGGGCACAGCAAACCCCGACCGCGGTCAATATGTCGGGCCCGGCCTTGCGAACGCAAGAGCTGGAAGAGCCCCCGTCTTTCGAAGTTGTTGCTCGGCGGGCGGTACCGCGCTACGGTCTCAGCTCCGAGTCCATCGGCGAGGCTCGCCGCGCCGGGGCCAGAATGGCGCCGTGGCTCTTTCGGACTCGATCCCGCCCGACGCGCTGCTCGAATCGCTCCCGGCGCCCATGCCCGAGGTTGCCCGCGCGCTCGGGGCTCTGATCCTTGCCGCCGTTCCCGGGGCGTCTGAGCGGGTGAGGCTCGGCTGGGGAATCGTTGGTTACGACGTGCCGATCGGCCGCCGGCGCACGGCATTCTTCGCCTGGGTTATGCCCCAGCGCGAACATGTCCACCTGGGGTTTCCGCGGGGCGTGCTCCTGCGCGATCCGGACGCGCTCCTCGAGGGCGCCGGCGTGACGAAGCTGGCCCGTTGGGTGACGGCGCGGACCACGGCCGAGATCGACGTCGAGCGCTTCACTGCGCTGGTGCTGGAGGCGGCGGCGCTGGCGCAGGTCCCGCGCGCGGCGGGACAGGTACGAGTGGCGGACGTCGAGCCCCGCCTCCGCTGAGTCAGGCCGTTCTGGTGCCGGCAGTCTCGAAGACCATCGCTCTCTGCAGTGCGGCTGCCCTGAGATCGCTCGGGATGGCGACCGGACCGCCCAGCGACGCCGCGTTGATGGCGGCTTGCGCGGCCTCCTCGACCACCCCGCCGATCAGGATCGCCAGATCCGGGGTGCGATGGAAGACGAGGACGCCGTGATTGGACAGCAGAACGGCGGGCACGCCGGGTCGCACCGCCAGGCGGATGTTGGCGATCGATTGCGCCGAGCCGCGCGGTCCGTAGGCGGCGACTGGGACTCCTTCGGCCAGCCCGAACATTGCCAGGGCCTCGATCCAGCAGTCGATCGGTCGGTTTGCGGCCGCAAAGGCGGTGGCATATGGCGAATGCGTGTGCACGACGCAGCCGACGTCCGGCCGGTCGCTGTACATCGCCGTGTGCATCGCCACGACGGCGCCCTGAATCGGCGGCAGCTGGCCTTCCAAGAGCGCGCCGTCGAGACCGACCCGCACCACGCTCGCCGGCCCGAGCCCGCGCAACGAGGGGGCCGAGGTGAAGTACATCTCGTCCGCGCCGGGCACGCGGATGCTCACGTTGCCGTGACCGTTGGCCGAAATGGCACCGCTGGCAACCACGTTGGCCGCGGCGGCCACGACCTCGTCGACGAGCGCCTTGTCCACGGCGATGTCTCCTTTCCTCACTTGAGAATCCCAGGCTATGTGTCCGGGTAGACGCTGAGCGCCCCGTTCTGCGGCATGGTGCGACCGCGGCAGCGGCGTTGCGCGGCTCGGATCGAACAAGCGGCCAGATCGGCCGGCCGGCCGCATCCCGGGGCGGATGGACTCGTGGTCGGGGTGACCTGAGCCTTGCCTCGGCTTTAATATGAGTTGTTAACTTGCCTATTCGCCGGCGGTACTCGAAGGTACTGCTGCACCTGTACTAGAACGGGTAGCTGAAGTCCGGTGCCCCAGTGGGTAGCTGAGCCGGGCGTCACGGGCGAGCCAGTTCATCGGAACAAGATCCCGGGCATCCCTCTGCCCGGTGGGCGGCCATCCAGCACCTATCGCGGACGCGTAGCGGTGTCCTATGGCCGAAACGGGAGGATCGATCGTTGGGAAACACGCGCTCCAATCGCCGCTCGGCCCTCGTGATGGGCTTGCTCGTTGCGGTTGCCGCGACGGTCATCGCGGCCGTCGTCACCTTTCGTGTCGCAGATCTGCACCTCCAGACCGTCCTTACCGGCTCGATGCGCCCGACTGTCTCGCCTGGCGACGTGGCCGTTACGCAAGGCGTGCCGATGGCTTCGCTGCGGGTAGGCGACGCGATCGCCTTCTACCCACCCGGCCAGACGACCCCCGTCCTGCACCGGATCAGATCCCTCAACGCCACTCCCGCCGGCATGGAAATCACAACGCGGGGCGACGCCAACTCGGTCGACGACCCCTGGCTCGCCTCGCTTCACGGCCCAACCGCCTACCGGCTCGTTGCGGTCGTGCCTTTCATCGGCTGGTTGACCGAGCTGCAGCGGCCGGCGCTTCTTGCTGCCGGGCTCCTGCTTGGTTTGGCAGCCCTGCTCGAGCTGAGGAAGGAGGTGAAGGCCAGGAGGAAGAAGACCAAATTCGCGCCCCAGTCCTGATTCTCAATCCCCATTCGCCCCTCTCTACCAGAAGGTAGGAAGAAAACATGTCTCTGCGGAAAGTCGCTGGACTTCTCATGGCTTTTGGCCTCGCGGTTGGCCTGATCGGTGCCGGTGTCGGCGCCAGCTTCACCGACTCGGCGACGGCCGTGGCGAACATCAATGTCGGAACGTTCGGCATCTCGATCGACTCGACTACACCAAATGCCGTCGTAAGCAATGCCAACCATACTGTCACCTGCCCGACCGTCTCGATCATGAGTTCGGCCGCTGCTACGGCTCCGTGCGAGTTCACCGTGACCTCGACCGGCACGATCAACCCGACGATCACAATCACCGCGACTACCCCGGCTTCCCTTGGCACGAACGCTGTCACCAGCCTGCTCGCGATCCCGACGCCCTTCGTCCTGACCACTCCGCAGAGCTTCAACGGCGGTCTGTCCTGGGGCGTCCTGGACAACACCGCACTCGGTCAGTCCAGCAGCATCACTTACACGATCAGCGCGTCGGCATAGCCATGAACGTGCGCAAGGTTGCGACGACGCTCGGCGTTGCCGGCCTGGCGCTCAGCCTGCTCGGCGCAGGTGTAGGCGCCACCTATACGGACAGCGCAACCGCTGCTCAGAACATCAGCGTCGGCACGTTTAGCTGCCGGGTCAGCGCGACCGATCCCCATGCAGTCGTCTCCGGCAACTCGGTGACGATCAACCTGCCGACAATCCTGAGCTCGGCCTCGAGCAACTACCTGATGGACGTCACGGTGACAAACACCGGTACGATCCCGCAGATCGTTCACTGGTCGGCGGCTACGGGCGGCTCGATCGCCTGGCAGCCTTCCGGTCGCATGGGTTACGCCATGGGCACGAGCGGAGACCCGATGACAACGGACCTCAAGCTTGCCGGCGGCGTGAGCCACACTTACGTCGGCGCTATTGGGTTCATGTGGGCACAGCTCACGAACGCCGACTTCGGCAAATCCGCGCAAGTCACGTATACAGCTTCGTGCGGCGAGGTTCCGCCTCCGCCGCAGTCCAAGGTTCAGTTCGTTGGCGTCGCCTCCGCCACCGGCAACACGGTTACCCTGCCGTCCGGCTGGCAGGCAGGCGACATAGCTATTGAGATGGGCATGGGCCCCGCCGTCGGCGGCAGCCAGCTCCAGAACCCGACCGGCTTCACCGCCGCGTACCCGGGGTTCAACAACGGCAACACCAGAGCTGCGTACAGGGTGCTGCTGGCCGGGGATCCATCCACGGTCACGGCAACCAACTCGTCGCACACGCTCGTGGTCGTCTACCGCGGCGTCGCCGCCATCGGCAACGGTGGCAACGGCGCGTTCGGGAATAACGACTACGGTTCGTGCGCCCTGGCCGCTACCAACGTTTCGAACAAGACCGGGTCTTCGTGGATCGTCTGTCTCGGCGGTGAGATCACCGGAACGCTGCTCAGCACGCGCCCCGTTTCTCCGTTCACTCCGACGCCCGCATTCCCGGCAACGCTCCGATCCCAGTCCATCACCGATACGCGCTTCTGGGTCGGCGACTCCAACGGCGGCGTGACGTCGTGGAACCCGCCGTCCTGGCAGACCGGGTATTACAACCCAGGCACCGGCGCCTCGTACGCCATCGAGCTTCTGTCCAAGTAGCGCGCCGTAATCGACGAGGGGCGGGCGAGAGCCCGCCCCTCGTTTGTTTTGGCTAGATCGGTCGGCGGGAACGCAGACGGCGTCGGCGGCTCCCAGAGGCTTCGCCCAAATCGTTCGCCACGATGCTGATCGAGCCGTCTTCCTCGAGAGTCGCCAGCTTCATTTCCTTGACGTCGTCGAGGCCGTGCTCGCGGAGGGCCGCATCGACGTCGACGAGGTCCAGGCCCTGGCGGACGAGCACGGGCAGCAGCCACCGGCCGTCGCGCCCCACGACCGTGGGTCCGAACTCGAGGATGCGGCGGAGGAGCTTGCTGCGTACCCGCAGGAAGGCGATGCCGCGGTCCAGGGCGAAGAGGGTCACCACCAGGATCAGCCCACCGGTGATCGACGAATCAGGCCCGGTAATGGCTGGCTGCAGGGCGTTCGCCGCCAGTAGGACCAGGGCGAGGTCGAAAAGGGTGAACTGGCCGATCTCGCGCTTCCCGAACAGACGCAGTGCGCCCAGGAAGATCGCGTAGATGAGGACCGCCCTTGTTACGAGCTCGATCGCGGGGATACCCAGGGTCCACATGGCTCAGATCCTGGCACGGTCGCAGAGCGCGTTGCCGTTTGAGCCGGACCGCACTCGCCAGGCGGTCCCGGGCACCCGTTCGCGGCGATCTTCCGGCTCGTGCGGGATGATCGATAGCAAAAGGGGCATCATGCAGACCGAATCACCGGAACGATCGGACGCCTTCGTCTTCTTCGGCGCGACCGGCGACCTCGCCTACAAGCAGATATTCCCGGCGCTCGCCGGCCTGATCCGCGATGAAGGCTTCGACCTGCCCATCGTCGGCGTGGCCCGTTCCGGCGACCTGGACAGCCTCAAGGATCGGGCCCGCCAGAGCCTGGAGAGCCACGGCTTCACCAATGCGGCCGCGACCCGGAAGCTGACCGGGCTGCTGCACTACGTGAAAGGCTCAGACGACGACGTCGCCACGTTTCAGGCTCTTCGCCGCGAGCTGGGGACCGCCGCGCACCCGCTCCACTACCTGGCGATTCCACCGATTCTCTTCGGCGAGGTGATCGGCAATCTCCAGGCTTCCGGCTGCGCGGAGGGAGCGCGAGTCATCGTCGAGAAGCCGTTCGGCCGCGATCTGGCCTCGGCGCAGGCTCTGAACCAGACGATCCACGCCGTCTTCGCCGAGCCGGCCATCTTCCGGATCGACCATTACCTTGGCAAGGAGGCCGTCCAGAACCTGCTGTACTTCCGGTTCGCGAACTCGTTCCTCGAGCCGATCTGGAATGCCGAGCACGTCTCGAGTATCCAGATCAACATGCCCGAAGCCTTCGACGTTGCCGATCGGGGCGCTTTCTACGACGAGGTCGGGGCGATCCGCGACGTGGTCCAGAACCACCTGCTCGAGGTCGTGAGCCTGCTGGCGATGGAGCCGCCTTCGGGGCGGACGCCCGAGGCCGGGCGAAACGAGCAGTTCAAGGTTCTGGATTCGATCTGCCCCCTCACGGCGGCCGACGTGATCCGCGGCCAGTACCGGGGCTACTGCGAGGTCCCGGGCGTGGCCCAGGACTCCACGACCGAGACGTTCGCGGCCATGAGGCTCCACGTCGAGACGTGGCGCTGGGGCGGAGTGCCGTTCTACATCCGGACCGGCAAGACGATGCCGGTTACCGTCACCGAAGTGCTCGTGACCCTCAAGCGGCCGCCGCAGTCGGTCTTCGGCGAGGCCCAGATGCCGGACGCCGACTACGTCCGCTTCCGTCTCACTCCCGACATGTCGATCTCGTTCGGCGCGCGGGCCAAAAAGCCCGGCGAGGCGATGGTCGGCGAGGCGGTGGAGCTGTACGCGTCGCACCAGAGCGGAACGGAGCGGGCGCCGTACCAGCGGCTCATCGGCGATGCCATGTGCGGCGACCAGACGCTGTTCGCCCGTGAGGATTCGGTCGAGGCAGCCTGGCGGGTCGTGGACGGCGTGCTCGGCGAGGCCGCGCCACCGCTGCATCTCTACGACCCCGGAACGTGGGGACCGCCGGAGGCGGCCGACATCCTCGCCCGCGGCCATCACTGGCACGATCCGGTGCAGACGCCGGGAGCCGCCGCGGAAGGCTCGCCACCCGTGCGGCGGGTCGGGCCGGCCGGCCGATGAGCGATCCAGACGAAGCCGCCGCGGCCGGCGGCCCGGGCGCTGCGGCTCCAGGCGCGCCCGGTCTGCCGCCCACGTGGTCGAGTAGCGACAAGGACGCGGTAGGCACCTCTCATTACTCGAGCCGCGTCTGGTTCACGATTGGCCACGGCATCCTCAACGAAATCTACTGGCCGCACGTGGACCGGCCGCAGGTCCGCGACCTGGGCTTCATCGTCGCCGACGACGCCGGGTTCTGGAGCGAGGTCAAGCGCGACGCCGCCCACGAGGTTCGCCACGAGGACCGGGGCGTGCCCGCAATCACGGCCGTTCATCGCCACGCGCGATACGAGCTGACCCTCCGGATCTGCACCGACGATCACGCCGACGTCGTCCGTGTCGAGGCGCGGCTGGCCGATCTCCGCACCGCCGGCGATCCGGCTCGCGCGGCTCATCCGCTGCGGCTATACGCGCTACTCGCACCTCACCTCGGTTTCGGAGGCGTCCACGGACGCGCCTGGGTGGGGGATTACAAGGGCCGCCCGATGCTCTTCGCCCAGAACGGACCCTGGGCCCTGGCTCTCGCCTCCGACCCGGCCCCGCTGCGCCAGAGCGTGGGCTACGTCGGCGCGTCCGACGGCTGGCAGGACTTCGCCGCCCACGGCCGCATGGCCTGGGAATACGCCACGACAGACGCGGGAAACGTGGCCGGCATGACCGAGCTCGCGCTCGACGAGGGCGTCGCCCAATTCGCGCTGGCCTTCGGGTCGCGCCCGGACGAGGCCGGACTGGAGGCTTGCGCGGCCCTGGCGGGCCACTTCGACCGGGCATGGGAGGAATACATCGCCAACTGGCACGGTTTCGTGGCGAGCATGGTCGATCCGCCCGCCGATCTCGCTGACGAGCATTGCGATCTCTTCATGACTTCGGCCACGGTCCTGCGCTCGCTGCAGGATCGCACGGAGCCGGGCGCCACAGTGGCCAGCCTGTCGATCCCCTGGGGCAACACCCGCAACGACCTGGGCGGCTACCACCTCGTCTGGTCACGCGATCTTGTCGAGTCGGCCGGCGCGTTCGTTGCCCTGGGGGCTCAGGCGACCGCGCGCCGAACCCTGGCCTATCTCGTGGCCTCGCAGGAAGCCGATGGGCACTGGTCGCAGAACCAGTGGGTCGACGGCGCCCCGTACTGGGCGGGCATCCAGCTCGACGAGGCCGCTTACCCGTTGCTGCTCGCTTCGGCGCTCCGACACGGCGGAGCCTCGCACATGCACGGCCGGACGGGCCGCGCCGCCGAGCCATTCGGGGGCCTGCTGAGCGAGACCGCCCTCGATCGCATGATCGAGCGCGCGGCGCGCTTCATCGTCCGCACGGGACCCGCGACCGGGCAGGACCGCTGGGAGGAAGATGCGGGCCTGTCGCCGTCGACGCTCGCCCCGGTGGTCGCGGCGCTGGTTGTCGCGGCGCGGCATCTGCCCGAGCCGGCCGCCGGCTATTGCCTCGAGCTCGCGGACGACTGGAACGCCTCCATCGAAGACTGGACGTACGCGCGCGGAACCCGTCTGGCGGTCGAGCATGGTGTCGACGGCTACTACGTCCGGATCGCCTCGCCCGAGGTGCTGTCGGGAGCGCCGATCTCGACCCTGGTTCCGGTGCTCAACCGCCCGGCGGAGACGTCCACAGTGCCGGCCGACGAAATGGTCGGGACGGATTTCCTGGCGCTGGTGCGATTCGGATTGCGTTTGCCCGACGACCCGCACATCGTCTCGAGCCTGGCGGTCGCCGACGCGCTGCTCCGCACCGAGACGCCCAGCGGCCCGGTCTGGCACCGCTACAACGGCGACGGCTACGGGGAGCATGAGGACGGAACCGCCTTCGACGGCACGGGCGTGGGACGTGGCTGGCCGCTGCTGGTCGGCGAGCGGGGCCACTACGAGCTGGACGCGGGCCGCGACGCCCGGCCGTACCTCGAGACCATGCGCCGGATGGCGTCGGCCGGGGGAATGCTGCCCGAGCAGGTCTGGGATAGCGAGGCGATCCCGGAGAAGTCGCTCTACCCCGGCCGGCCGAGCGGCTCGGCGATGCCTCTCGGCTGGGCCCACGCCGAGTACGTGAAGCTCGTCCGATCGATTGCGCTGGGCCACGCCATCGACAGGCCGGAGCCGGCCTGGGAGCGCTACAAGGGCAAGGTTCCGGCGGCGACCCGCGCGACCTGGCGGTTCACTGCCCCGCGGCCTTCCATGCCCGCCGGACGAACGCTCCGCCTCGAGCTCATGAATCCCGCGCGGATCCACTACTGCTTCGATGACGGCGGCGGGCTCGGCGAACGCACCCGGGTCGGCGAACCCTGGTCCGGCGAACGCTGGCTCGATCTCGACGCTCGCGATACCGGCCTCGGCGTCTGGGTGGCCGATATCCCCGGGTCGGCCGGGCTGACCTCGGGGCAGGCCGTGCGGTTCACGATCTGGTGGCCGGAGACGGGCGTGTGGGAGGGCCGCGATCTCCTGGTGACAGTCGGCGACGACCCGAAGGGGCTCGATCAAGCGCCGATGTAAGCCGCCAGGTGCTCGCCGGTGAGGGTCGAACGGGCAGCGACCAGCGCGGCGGGCGTGCCCTCGAAGACGATCCGGCCGCCGTCGTGGCCGGCGCCCGGCCCGAGGTCGATGATCCAGTCGGCGTGGGCCATGACCGCCTGGTGGTGCGAAATGACGATGACCGACTTGCCGGAGTCGACGAGCCGATCGAGCAGCCCGAGCAGCTGCTCGACGTCGGCGAGATGGAGGCCGGCGGTGGGCTCGTCGAGGACGTAGACGCCGCCCTTCTCGGCCATGTGGGTGGCCAGCTTGAGCCGCTGTCTCTCCCCGCCGGATAGCGTTGTGAGCGGCTGGCCGATCGTGAGGTAGCCCAGGCCGACCTTGGCGAGCCGATCGAGGATGACGTGAGCGGCCGGCGTGCGCGCCTCGCCGTCGCCGAAGAACTCTTCGGCCGCGGCCACCGACATGGCCAGCACCTCGCTGATGTCGCGGCCGCCCAGGTGGTAGTCCAGGACCGCTGCCTGGAAGCGCTTTCCCTCGCAGACCTCGCATGTAGTCGCGACGCCGGCCATCATGCCCAGGTCCGTGTAGATGACGCCGGCGCCGTTGCAGTTCTGGCAGGCCCCCTCGGAGTTGGCACTGAATAGCCCCGCCTGCACGCCGTTGGCCCTGGCGAAGGCATTGCGGATGGGATCGAGCAATCCCGTGTAGGTCGCCGGGTTGCTCCTTCGCGAGCCCCGGATCGCACCCTGGTCGACCGAAACCACGCCCGTGCGGGCGGGGATCGAACCGTGAATGAGCGAGCTCTTGCCGGATCCGGCGACGCCGGTCACGACGACGAGCACGCCGAGCGGGACGTCGACGTCCACGTTGCGCAGGTTATGCGTCGTCGCGCCCCGTATCGGAAGTCGGCCGGTGGGCGTGCGCACGGTCCCCTTGAGGGCGGCCCGGTCGTGGAAATGGCGGCCGGTTATCGTGCTGCTGGCCCGCAGCCCGTCCACGCTGCCCTCGAAGCACACCGTGCCGCCCGCGGCGCCGGCTCCGGGACCGAGGTCGACGACGTGATCGGCGATGGCGATCGTTTCGGGCTTGTGCTCGATCACCAGGACGGTGTTGCCCTTGTCCCGCAGCTGCAGGAGCAGGTCGTTCATTCGCGCGATGTCGTGGGGGTGGAGCCCGACGGTTGGCTCGTCGAAGACGTAGGTCACGTCGGTGAGCGACGAGCCGAGGTGCCGGATCATCTTGACGCGCTGGGCCTCGCCGCCCGAGAGAGTACCCGCGGCGCGGTCGAGCGAGAGGTAGCCCAGCCCGATGTCCCCAAATGAGTCGAGGGTCTGTCGCAGCGCCGAGAGCAGCGGCGCCACCGAAGGTTCGTCGATACCGCGGACCCACTCGGCGAGGTCGCTGATCTGCATCGCACACGCTTCGGCGATGTCGAGGCCCTTGATCTTGGCGGACCGGGCAGTCGCGTTGAGCCGGGTGCCGCCGCACTCTGGACAGGTCGTGAACGTCACCGCCCGCTCCACGAACGCCCGGATATGCGGCTGAAGAGCATCCACGTCCTTGGACAGGAACGACGACTGGATCCGCAGCACCAACCCCTCGTAGGTCATGTTGATGCCTTCGATCTTCATCCTGACCGGATCGCGGAAGAGGAAGTCGTGGCGTTCCTTCTCGGTGTATTCGCGGATCGGCTTGTCCGGGTCGACGAAGCCGGAGAATGCGTAGAGACGGTAGTTCCAGCCGCCCGCCATGTAGCCCGGGATGGTCAGTGCACCCTCGGAGAGCGACTTGGTGTCGTCGAACAGCTGAGACAGGTCTATGTCGTTCACCGAGCCCATGCCCTCGCAGCGCGGGCACATGCCGCCGAGGACCGTGAACGAGCGCTTCAGCGCCTTGGGATTGCCCTTCTGGACCGTGATCGATCCGGACCCAGTGGCCGACGCGATGTTGAAGGAGAACGCCTGAGCCGAACCGATGTGCGGCTGCCCGAGCCTGCTCCAGAGAATGCGGAGCATGGCGTTGACGTCGGTCGCCGTGCCGACCGTCGAGCGGGCGTTGGCGCCCATACGCTCCTGGTCGACGATGATCGCGGCCGTCAGGCCTTCGAGTACGTCGACCTCCGGCCGCGCCAGCGTCGGCATGAAGCCCTGAACGAAGGCGCTGTACGTCTCGTTGATCAGCCGCTGAGACTCGGCCGCTATCGTGCCGAACACGAGCGAGCTCTTCCCCGACCCGGATACGCCGGTGAACACCGTCAGCTGTCGCTTCGGGATCTCGACGCTGACGTCCTTGAGGTTGTTCACGCGCGCACCGTGCACGCGGATCAGGTCGTGGCTGGCGGCGGACTGCGCCGAAGGCGATTGCGTGTCGGTCCCCGTGACTTCCATGGCGGCCACTCTAGGGGCGGCTCGTGGGCGCCGCTTCTCCGTTCCTGCCGCGTTCGGCGCGCGGTCTCGCCACGCAGGACGCCATTCCCTCAGTCCCGAGCCCGTAATGCGTAGACGCGGCCCTGCTTCTGCTCGAGGTCTTCCAGCTCGGTCGTGGTCCTGACCTCGTACTCGGCCAGCTCCGTCAATTCGGCCGTGGGCAGGTAGCGGCGGCCGGGATCGCCCACGAGCACGTCCGCGCCGCGCTCCCGAGCGAGGTGCAGCCACGGCAGGGCCCGTTCGGCCAGACCGGCGTCATAACAGCAGTCGCCGGCCAGAACGACGTCGACCTCCGGGGGCTCGTCGTCGAGCACGTCGCGATGTACCACCGTCACCCGGCGGCCATCGACGCGAGCGTTCAGCTCGATTGCCGCGGCGGCGAAGGCGTCGATATCGGCGCCGGCCACCTCGGATGCGCCCGCTTGCAGCGCGGCGATGGCACATAGCCCCGAGCCCGAGGCGAAGTCGAAGACACGCCGGCCGGCCACGACTTCGGGGTGCTCGCGGAGGTAGCGGCAGAGCGCCAGGCCGCCTGCCCAGGCGAACGCCCAGTAGGGGAGAGCCGCGTCGGGATCCTTCGTCTGGAGCTGGACGGCGCGCCAGAGCGGCAGGACCTCGTCGGCGAGATGGAGGCGGATCTCGGGGAGTCCCGGCACGGCGCGCAGCCGGGTGTTCCGCAAGACGAATGCCCGGGGCGAGTCGGCCATCGCCCTACTGTAGCGGCCGCGCTCGATCTGCAGCTCCCGCGCCCCGGATGGCCTCGGCCGCCGCCGAGCCGCCTCGGTCGCCTTGACACCCAGCTGGGTCCGAAGTATTGTCAGACCGACGGTCGGTTTGTTATTGGTCGCAAATGGCTCGCACGCTCGATCCTTCTGCCCACGCGATCCGTCGTGACGCGTTCCTGGACGTTGCCTTGCGGCTGATCCAGGCCAAGGGCTACGAAGAGATGAGCGTCCAGGACGTCCTCGACGAACTGGACGTCTCCAAGGGTGCCTTCTACCACTACTTCGGTTCGAAGGAGGCGCTGCTCGCCGCCGTCGTCGATCGCATCATCAAGGCGGCCACGGCGGGAGTTGGGCCCATCGTGGCGGATCCGCACCTGACCGCGCTCGCCAAGCTCGGGCGTCTGTTCGCTTCGATCGCGCAATGGAAGGGCGAGCGAACCGAGCTGATGATCGAACTCGTGCGCGTCTGGTTCTCCGACGCCAACGCCGTCGTCCGGGACCAGGTCCGGCGTGGCACTCAGGAAACCCTGACGCCATTGCTGGCGGAGATCGTGCAGCAGGGCAAGGACGAGGGCGTCTTCACAATCAACTCGCCCGAGCATACGGCCCGCGTGCTTGTCTCCCTCCTCTTAGGCATAAACGAAACCGCGAGCCAGCTCTTCCTGGCCAGGCGGGCCGGCGCCGTAACCCTCGAAGACGTCGAATGCACGTTCGCCGCCTACGCCGAGGCATGCGAGCGCGTTCTCGGACTCCAGCCTGGATCCTGGCCGAGCCTGGACCGTTCAACCCTGCTTTTCTGGTTCGGCTGAGGCCGAGTCGCTACAAAGGAGCGTCAATTGGTCGCAATCATCAAGACCGAGAAGCTGACGAAGTCGTACGGCTCACACCGCGGCATCGTCGAGGTCGACCTCGAGATCCGGCAAGGTGAGGTTTTCGGCTTCCTCGGTCCCAACGGCGCCGGCAAGACGACGACCATCCGCGTTCTGCTCGACCTGATCCGGCCGACGAGCGGCAAAGCCTTCGTCTTCGGCATCGAAACGACGGTCGACCCGGTCGCCATCCACAAGCGAGTCGGCTACCTGCCCGGGGAATTCACCCTCTACGACAAACTGACCGGCGGCGACACCCTCGAGTACTTCGCCAATCTCCGCGGCGGCGTCGATCGCGTCTATCAGGCCGGCCTGATAGAGCGCTTCGACCTCGATCCGTCGCGCAAGTTCAAGGAATACTCGAAGGGCAACAAGCAGAAGGTCGGCCTCGTGGCGGCGCTGCAGCACAAGCCGGAGCTGCTCGTCCTCGACGAGCCGACCTCCGGCCTCGATCCGCTGGTCCAGCAGACCTTCTTCGCGGTCCTGCGCGAGGCCGTGACCGACGGCCGGACCGTCTTCCTCTCCAGCCACGTCCTGTCCGAGGCGGAGAAGTCCTGCGATCGCGTCGCCATCATCCGCGATGGTCGGATCGTAATGGTGGATCGCGTGGATGCGCTGCGAGACCTTGCCGCTCACCAGGTCGAACTGCGCTTCACCGGCCCCGTACCCGCAACCGAATTCGAGAACATCCCGGGGGTAAGCGGCGTCGTGGCCGAAGACCACGTCCTGCGCATGCATGTGGCGGGACCGATCGCGCCGGTGGTCAAGGCGGCCGCGCGCTACGAGCTGGCCGACTTCGTCTCCCGTGAACCCAGTCTCGAAGAGACTTTCCTGGCGCAGTACAGCCAGCCGGCTGCGGAGGTGAGCCGATCATGACCGCGGCAGCCCCGGCCCAGACCCGCCTGCCGGAGCGCAGAACTCGCCCCTGGGGCCGCGTGTACGGCCTGGGAAGCATCTATGCCAAGACGATGCGGGACTCGCGTCTGGCGTTCATCATCGTGGCCGGGCTTCTCGGCGAAATCATGTTCGTTGTCGGGGCTGCGATCCCGAGCTTGCTGTCCACTCCGGCGGCCCGGGCCGAGATCGTCCGGCTGGCCAACGACCTCGGCGCCGCATCGGGCGTGGCGGGCAAACCCATCAATGTCGGCACGTTGGGCGGCTATGTGCAGTGGAAGTACGGGCCGTTCTTCGTAATCGTGGCCGGTCTCTGGTCCATCCTGGCGTTGTCCTCCACCCTCGCCGGCGAAGCCCAGCACGGCAGCCTCGAGTTCGTGGCGGTGTCCCCCTTCGGCAAGCGCCGGATCGCGCTGGAGAAGCTCGCCGCGCATCTGACCGTGATGGCGTTCGAGCTGGTGATCCTGACTTTCGCCGCCCTGCTCACGGCCGCGATATTCGCCAAGCTGCCGGCCGACGGCATCTCGCCCCAGGCCGCGATCGGCTTCTCGCTGTGGATCGGACTCGTCGCACTCTTCTTCGGTGGGCTTTCCCTCGTTCTGTCCGGGTTCGTGAGCCGGGGAGCGGCCGCCGGCATCGCGGGCGCGGTCCTTTTCGCCGGCGAGCTCCTGAACGGCTACAGCGTCACCGTGCCCGCGTTACGGTTCCCGGCCGCACTGACCCCGTGGGCCTGGACGGCCAACCACGTGCCGCTCGGCGGTCAGTTCGACTGGGGCTCGCTCGTGCTCACGGGGGTCGTGGCGATCGTCCTGCTCGCCGTCGGCGTGGAGGTGTTCGTGCGACGGGACCTGGGCGCCACGACCTCGGTGCCGGCCCCGAACGCGCCGCGGGCGGTCCGCGGACTCGGCAATCCCTTCGGTCGCTCGCTCAGCGAGCGGCTGCCCGTGGCGCTGGCCTGGGCCACCGGCCTCGGGGTCTTCGGGCTTGTTATGGCGGGGATCAGCCGATCGCTTGCCGACCAGTTCAAGAGTTCGCCCGATCTCGCCCATACCTTCGCCACCATCTTCCCGAGCTTCAACGTGGCGACGGCCGGCGGGCTGCTGCAGCTGTTGATATCGCTGGCCTATATCGTCGTCGGTTTCGCCGCCGCAACGCTGGTCTCCGGCTGGGCCTCGGACGAGTCCAGCGGCAGGCTCGAGATGCTGCTGTCCACGCCGCTGTCTCGGACCCCGTGGGCAATCTCCAGTGGGCTGGGTGTCTACGCCGCGATCGCGGTGATGACTGCGATCATGGCCGTGGCGATCGGGATCGGCGCGCTGGTCGCCGGCAGCGATGCGCTCACGCCGATGGGCGGCACGCTCGTGCTCGGGCTCTATGCCGCGGCGGTGGCCGGCATCGGCTTCGCCGTGGGCGGCTACCGGACTTCTCTCGCCGCCGAAGCGGTGGCCCTGGTCGTGGTCGCCACCTATCTCCTCGATCTCATCGTTCCCGCTCTGAATCTGCCGGACTGGGTCCATCAGCTCGCGCTGACGGCTCATCTCGGGCAGCCGATGGTGGGCACCTGGGATCCGGCAGGCGTCACGGCGTGCCTCGTCCTGGCCGCCGGCGGTCTGGCGATCGGTGGCCTGGGTATGCGTCGGCGCGACGTCGCTCGCTGAAGGAGCGACCCGGCCCGCACCGCGCAATCGGCCGGGACGGAAACGGGGCTAAAGAGCCCGGGATGCGAACCTCGTGGCCTACCGTCGCCCAATCGCGGTTGCCCGAGAGGATGTAATGAACCGGATCTTTGCCCTGATCGGAGTCGCAAGCGTTCGCTTCCGATACCTGATCGTCGTCGCCTGGATAGCCGTCACGATCCTGGCAGTGCGGTCGCTGCCGACTCTCGGCAGCGTCGCCAAGGACACGACGAGCGGCTTCCTGCCCGCCAATGTCCCGAGCATCCAGGCCTCGAACATGGCCTCGCCCTTCATCGACGCCAGCCTCAGCACCGCAACGCTCGTTGCCGTTCGCGAGGGCGGACTCACGCCGGCCGACAACGCCGCGATCGATACGATGGAGGCCAGGATCAAGGGCCTCAACACCGTCAAGGTGGTGGCGGATCTGGGCATCTCCGCCGACGGGGCCGCCCGCCAGGCGCTGATCGAGGCGCAAGTCCAGGGGTTCACCAGCACGGCCAGCGAAAGCGTCGTCGTGACGGCCATCCGCAATGTGGCGGCGGCCGCGGCGCCGGCCGGGTTGCAGGTCCACTTGACCGGCCAAATCCCCGACGCGGTCGACAACGCCAACGCCTCGGGCCAGTCGCAGGATCGGACGCAATACCTCTCGCTGCTCTTCATCCTGGTGCTGCTCGTGCTCGCCTACCGGGCGCTGCTTGCGCCGCTGGTCACGCTCATCCCCGCGGTGGTCGTACTGACGCTGTCCGGGCCGGTGATTGCCCAGGCCGCCGGCGCGGGAGTTCAGGTCTCGTCCATCACGCAATTCATGCTGATCGTCCTGATCCTGGGCGCCGGGACCGACTACGGTGTCTTCCTGGTGTTCCGGGTCCGCGAGGAGTTGCGCCGCGGATTGTCGGGTCCCGACGCGGTCATTCGGTCGGTCACCAGAGTGGGGGAGTCCATCAGCTTCTCGGCCTTTACCGTGATCGCGGCGCTTTCGAGTGTCGCCCTGGCGGAATTCGGGCTGTACCAGAGCATGGGCCCGGCCCTGGCGATCGGCATCGCCATCATGCTGGCAGCCGGCCTGACGCTGCTGCCGGCATTGCTGGCCATCTTCGGTCGCGCCGTCTTCTGGCCAAGCGACGTTTCCCACCGCGTCGTCGAGCGCAAGGGGATCTGGGATCGAGTCGGCCTGATCGCCACCCGGCGCCCGGCCTTGATGCTGCTCCTCGGCGCGATCCTCTTCGGTGGCATGGCGGCCACGCTGCTCTCCACCGGAACCTCGGGATTCGGGGACGCCACCTCGCAGACGGCCGGCTCCGACTCCGCGGCCGGCGCGGCAGCCCTGAACGCCCACTTCCCGTCGTCGCAAGTCGTGCGAACCCTGGTGCTCTACCAGTTCGACAGCCCGGTGTGGCAGAACCCGCAGGAACTCGCAACGATCCAGTCGGGCCTGTCCGCGCTGCCTCAATTCAAGTCGGTCGTAGGGCCGCTCAATCCCAACGGCATACCGCTGACCACCGCGCAGCTGACCCAGCTCCATACGAGTCTCGGCCCGCCGCGGAACCTGCCGCCCGTGCCGCCGGCCGACTCGGCGGTTCCGGCGCAGCTCTACAACGCCTATCGGGCCGAAGGCCAACTGATCAGCCCGGACGGCATGACGGTCGAGTATTCAGCTGAGGTCGGGGGCGCCGATCAATCGAGCCCGGCGGCGCTCGACACCGTCCCGACGCTCCGCAACGAAGTGAATGGGGTGGGCGCCTCGGCAGGCGCGAAGGCCACGGGCTTGCTGGGCAACCTGGAATTCTCGTACGACATCCGGGCCATCTCGGCTTCGGACCTGGAACGGATCATCCCGATCGTTGCGGTCCTGATCGCGATACTGCTGGCGGTGGTCATGCGCAGCGCGATCGCCCCGCTCTACCTGGTCGCGAGCGTCGTGATCTCCTACCTCGGCGCCCTGGGTCTGACCGGGATACTTTTCGTGCGGATTGGCGGCCAGGCGGGGCTCAACTTCGTGCTGCCCTTCCTTATGTTCGTCTTCCTGATGGCGTTGGGCTCCGACTACAACATCCTGGTCATGAGCCGGATCAGAGAGGAGGCGCACCATCTGCCACTCCGTGACGCGGTGGCCAGGGCCATCGGCAAGACGGGCAGCACGGTCACGACGGCCGGCGTGATCCTGGGCGGCAGCTTCGCCGTCCTGGCTATCGCGGTCGGCGGGACGGCGGGCGCCGCTCAGATCCAGCAGATCGGCTACGGCATCGCGGCGGGCGTCCTGATGGACACCTTCCTGGTCCGTTCGCTGCTCGTGCCGTCGGTCGTGGTGCTGCTGGGCCGCTGGAACTGGTGGCCGACACGGCTCGGCGTCGACCAGCCGGCCTCGGATCCTTCCGTCGGAGTTTCCGAACCGGAGCCGTCGAGCAGCTAGCAGTCTCGCCGGCTAGGGCGGAGAGGGCTCGGGCGGGGAGCTCGCGGCTCGGGCAGAGGGCGCGGCCCAAACGGCCGGCATTCGCGTTATCTGCGCGTGTCACCCGAAATCGCACTGCCGCGCCTCTTTGTCTCTAGCATGGAATACGTGGCACTACCCAGCGACGGAGAACTCCACCGGCTCGAGCCCGTGGCGGTCGCCCTCGATGTCGAGGGTCTGGCCGTCCAGTACGGCGCGCTGTTGCTCGCCCTGGCCCACGCCATCACCGACGATTGGTCGGAGTCGGAAGACGTGGTCCAGACCACGTTCGAGATTGCCTTGCGCAATGCCGGACGCCTCAGGGAGCCGGCCGCGGCGAAGGCCTGGCTGATCCGCATCGAGACGCACGAGGCGCTTCGCCTCCGGAGGCGCCTCCGCCGCTTCGTGTCGCTGGAGACTCACATAGAAGAGATGCGCGACCAGCCCGATCGCGAAGGCGCGCTGGATCTGCGCCGGGCTATCCGAAGGCTGCCGCCGCGCATGCGGGCTGCGCTCCTGTTGCACCACTATCTCGGCCTTTCTGTCGAGGAGACTTCGACCGCGCTGGGCGTGAGCCCCAACACCACAAAGACACAGCTGCGCCGGGGCCTGGCCAGCATCCGTAAGGAGCTAACGTGAACCTTGATCGCGACCCAATGGACGAGAAGGCTATAGCCGCCCTGCGCGCCCACTTCGAGGAAGAAGCGGCCGAAGCCGCACGGCGATACCGCGCCCCGCAACTGTCCGGACGGCCGGCTCGGGGCGGCCGAGGCTCGGGGCGCGGGCTGCCGCGGGCGATCGGGGCATTTGCCGTGGTGGCGCTCGCGGTCGTCGTGGGGGCGACGGCATGGATGGTTTCGCGCAATTCGCCGGCGCCGGCCGGTCCAACGACGAGTCCCACAAAAGCCATCGCGGTGGTCGCGACCGCCTCGCCGAGCCTTGCCACTCCAAGCCCATCCGCCTCGCCGTCGGCCACGCATTCCGCCGCCCATTCCGCCGCCCCGAACGTCGTTGCGCCCCACTACCTCCAGGGCACCGTGGGCATGAACGGCTCCTCCGCCTGGGCGATGTCCAACTCGGGACTCTCGCTCTCTCAGGACGGCGGCCGCACCTGGTCCGACGTGGCTCTGCCGACCGGCGTAAACGCGACCTCGGTGCTGGCGGTCTCGGCGGAGACGGGGCGCGCTCTCTGGCTGGCGGTGGGGAGCAGCAACGGCGTGCTCATGTACCGCAAGCAGGGCGCTTCGGCCTGGACCGGTCCCACGCCGATCATCCCGTCCTGGGCCACGACCGGCGCCGCGGGCGTTACCGGGCCGATCCAGAACGCGACGATTACGCCGGGTCCGTCCGGGCTCGTGACGGTGACCGAGACGATCGGTCTGGGTAATTCGACGGCGGCCGAGGCACTGTTCGTCTCGACTGACGACGGCCTCACTTACACGGCACAGCCGTCCAGGGCGCAGGACTCCGGGCCTTACTGGTCGTCGGTGGTATTCGCGACGCCACAGGACGGTGCCCTGATTTCCGGGGCCGGTACCTATCCTCACGACATCAACCACACGACCGACGGGGGCGCCACCTGGGTCGCGGCGACCGTCACCGGCCTGCCCGCCGCGAGCGCCGGCGCCTACGAATTGGGCCAGCTGGTCCTGGCAGGCTCCGACATCGAACTGCCGGTCACCACCTTCGCGCTCGGGAGCAACGACTACACGTTCCTCGTCCTCGTCAGTCACGACGGCGGAGCGACCTTCGGCCCGGCCGGCCCTGGCGTCGCCTCGGTGGCGAAAGCCTTCGGCGCGTTCGACTCGCTCGATCAGGTCAGCTGGGCAGTGTTCGATCCGGCCGCGATCCGCGAATCCACGGATGGCGGCCAGACCTGGACGACGGTTGCGGCCAGCGGCCTGCCCGCGGGCGTCGTGTCGATCCATCTGACGAGCGCAACGAGCGCAACCGCCGTGGTGGCGGAAGCGGGTTGCGACAGCAACAAGACCAACTGCTACAACCGGACCTACCTGGTAGCGACGACCGACGGCGGCCAGACCTGGGTCAACATCTAGCCCTACGCGTCTCGCCTAACCTTGCCGTCCTCGACCCGCACGGCGCGTCTCGCCCGCCGAGCCCGCCGCCGCGGCAAGGTGCCCGGGCCGCGTCAGCGGTCAGGATTGAGGCATGAATACCTCGTCGAACTGGCTGCATGCCTTCCTGCCCGGACATCGGCGGCTGCTGGCCGGCCGTGTCGCGATCATCCGCCTCTACGGCCCGATCACCGGCGGCGCTCGGACGGCCGACTGGGTCGAGGTCGTCAAGGAGCTGGGTCGCCAGAAGCGCGTGCCCGCGGTGGTGCTGGACATCGATTCGCCCGGCGGTGACGCGGCTGCCTCCGACTATCTCTACCTCGCGCTCAAGCGTCTCGCCGACAAGAAGCCGCTGGTCGCCCACATCCGCGGAACCGGCGCCTCCGGCGCTTACCTCGCGGCCATGGCCGCCCATAGGATCATCGTCGCCCCGTCTTCGATCGTGGGTTCGATCGGAGTCATATCGGCCGGACCGCGCCTGCCGAGGCTGCTCGACCGGATCGGGGTGAGGGTCGAGGAACACCGGGCCGGGCGCCTCAAGGGCATGGGCGCTCCCTGGCGCGACGACACCGAGGAAGAGCGCGTCCGCGAGCAGCAGCTGGTCGACGCGTTCTACGACCGTTTCGTCGATCGGGTCGCCGCGGGCCGCAAGATCGATCGCGCGCTCGTGCTCGACGTGGCCACCGGCGAGGTCTGGCTCGGCAGTCAAGCGCTGGAGCTGGGCCTTGCCGATGCGATCGGGGACCTGGACGACGCGATCGAAGTCGCCGCGGGTATGGCCGGCGTTCCGGCCGAAGCTTCGGCCGTGCGACTCCGCCGCCCGATGCTGGCTCGCCTGGCCGATCGGTTCGCCATGCGGCTGGCGTCGTCTGTCGCGGACGAAGTCGAGGCCCGAACGCGGGATCGCTTCAGGTAGCGGCCGTAGCGGGTTCGGCCGGCTGAGGCTCGGCCGCGGCCTCTGGCGTGCCCGGCGCGCGGAGGCGCAAGACCGCCAGCCCGATCGGAACGCCCATGACCACGGATCCGATCAGCAGCACTTCATTCGGCAGGACGCCCGACAGCAGCTCGCCGGCCAGCATCGCTCCGTAAGCGCCGACCGCGAGGGCCGCGACTCGAGCCGTAACGCGACCGGCCGGCGCCGCTGCAACCCGCTGCTCGATGGCGCGATAGGCGAGGTAGACGGTGAACGTCGTCAGCAGCCAGCCGAGGTAGTTCTGGATCGGGATCCCGAAATACGGCCCGCCCTGTTCCCAGATCCAGGCTCGAGCGTCGGGTCCGGAGAGAATCGGATCCACGACCAGGTCCCAGACGGTCATCACCACCGCGCTGACCGCCGCGAGGCGGACCAGCGGAACCAGGCCGGGAGGTGTGCCGGTGGGCCGGCGCTCGGCGATCAGGCCGGCGATCACGTAGCTCGGGTAGATCATCATGAACCAGGCCAGCGGGATCAGCAGCGGCACGTCCCCGAGTTTGCCGCCCAGATAGTCGGTGTAGTGGTAGGCCCCGAAGATGAGTCCCGTGGCCACGCCGACCTGCTCGTAGGCCCACGAGATCGTCGCGCTCAGGGCAAAAAAGGCGAGCGTCAGGCGGCCGCCGAGCGAATACCAGGCGTGGACGAGACTGAACAGAGCCAGAACGGCGGTCAGCATCCGAAGTCCGCCCGGAACGGAAGGCAGCGCGACTACGCCGCTGAACAGCAGCCGCAGGACGGCGTCGTAGGTGAAGATGGCGAGCAGCACGCTCGCTATTCCGAGCAGGAAGCGGCCTTTCACGAGCCCTCCTTTCGGGCCAAGAATGCCACCGCTCGCCCTCCGGCGCCGCCCCGACCGCGGGGCACGCCGCGGACCGGGTTTCGGCCACTGCCCGCCCTTCTGCGCCGCGCCGACCGCGGGTTGGCACCCACGGCCCCGGGCGTCCGGCTGCCGCCCCGTCCTTCGTCGCCACGCCGACCGCGGGGCCGCGCGGCCCCAGCTCGACGCCGGTTTCCCGCCTTACTCCCCGGGAGGGTGCAATGTGGCGGCGCCGTTTCCAAATCGCCCTCCGGCCAACCCTTCCGGCCTCAGTCAGGTCCGAAAGGCGCCGTTTATGGCTGAGAGGACCTCACTGCCACGGTTCTCAGCCCGGAAATGGGCTCGCTTTGCCCGGATCCCCGCCGCGCGTCCACATAACACTCTTCCCGAGGATAAGGCGTGGAAGCTCGCCCGGCTTTGCTCGGCCGGGGCCGGCTTTGCTCGGCCGGGGCCGGCTTTGCTCGGCCGGGGCCGGCTTTGCTCGGCCGGGGCCGACCCGGTCCGCGCCTCGCCGCCCTCGAAAGCGCGGCCGAGCCGGTGAGCGCTGGCTTCCCGTCAGGGCTTCAGCACCCACACGACCGGCTTGCCGGAGAGATCCCACGCGACCGCTTGCGCCCCGACAGCCGCGGTCGAGCCGACAGCGGCGGCGAGATCGGCTCGGGTGGAGGCCACGATCCGGCCGTAGGCGGCAGGGTTCGGGATGCGCGTCCCGGGCCGGACGATCGTGGGGGACTGAGCGTAGTCGAGGAATTCGACGTCCATCGCCTGGTAGTCGCCGATGATCACCGCGCTGTTCGGCTGTGCCGCGGCATCGGCCAGGGCGACGACGGAGAAGCTGAAGGCGTCGTATCGATCGGCTACCGGCCATGTCGAGTAGGCCTGCCAGCTCACGAGCGCGGTCCCTGCCAGGCCCAGCGCCACGGCGCCTACGGCCACCCGCGCCCCCCAGACACCCGCCAGCCTGTGGACCTGCTCGACCAGTTCGGCGGCGCCGAGGCCGACCGTCACCCCGAGCGGCGCCGCCATGCCCAGCAGGCGCAGGAAGTGCGGCGAGCCACCCTCCACGGCGAACAGGGCCGGCACGATCATTACGGGCAGGCTCACCAGGATGAGCGAATTCGCGGCGACGTGACGTCCACGCCACAGCCGCACGATCCCGAGGAAAGCCACCAGCGCAAGTGGGACGGACAGCAGCGGGATCCCCGCCACGTCCTGGCGCATGTTGGGATCGCCGGTGAACCCGAACGCGCCGATGGTCCGGAGCCAGTGGACCAGCAGGTTGCTGTCGCTCGTGACCGGGAAGCTCAAGGCGCTGACCGCCGCGGCCCGGCCGAAGTAATTCGATGGATTGGTGATCGCGACCGCGATCATCGGCGCCGCGGCCACCAGGAACGCACCACCGAACGCGACGAACCCCGCCCGCAATCGCCGGAACGTCCCCGGGTCGCTGCGCCAAAGCCAGAAGAGCCAGGTCGCGATCACGACCGGCAGCAGCTTGAGCGGCTGGTACGTGTAGAGCATGCAAAGTGCGGTTGCGGCGCCGGCCAGCACCGACGTTCGGCGCGAGGGTCGGTCGAGCCAGAAGAGCAGGGCCAGCAAGGCCACGGAACCGAAGAGTGGCACGATCGTGTTGCGCATCCCGTCGCGGCTGATGACGATCAGCCACAACGAGCCGGCGGCCCACGCCGCGGCGGCGAGCCCGGTCCAGGTTCCCCAGCGGCGAGCCAGAAGCCAGACGCTCACCACCCCGGCGACGCCGAAGCCGGCGGCCGCTCCCCGCAATGTCAGCGCCGTCTCGCCGAAGAAATGGAACACCACGGCGACCACGTAAGCGAACAGTGCCTCGCGTCCGCCGTCGTCGGTGAACCAGACGAACCAGTCGGGGTGGAAGCCGGGCTGGTGGAGCATGCGCTGCGCGTCGAGCCCTTCGGCCGCCTCGTCGCCATAGAGCCCGCCGGGGAGATTGGCCAGATCGGCGAACCGCAACACGATGGCGGCCGCAACGATAGCCACGAGCGCGCCGGCGGCCAGCAAGGCCGCGGTTCGGGCGTATGGAAGGATCTCGGCGGCGAAGTCGCGCGGCGGAGGAGCTTCCGACCGGCGGCCGACCGCGTCCCCGCGCGTCGCCACGTCCCCGCGCGTCGCCACGTCCCCACGCGTCGCCACGTCCCCGCGCGTCGCCACGCCCCCGTCCGGCGCCCGCGCCGCTTTCTCGCGGGCCGCCACTTCCCTCAGCCCCGAGCCGCGGCGGCCAGGTGGCGGAACTTCAGCTCGACGTGGACCGACTCGCCGTTCTCATGCCCGTTGAACGGGTAGATCTCGATCTGCTTCGGGCCCGCGTAATGGTTGTAGGCGGCGAAGACCGTGGACGGCGGGCACACCGCATCCATCAATGCCACCGCGAAGAGCGCCGGCGACTTGGCCCGGGCCGCGAAGCTCATGCCGTCGAAGTAGGCCAGTGTTCGGAACACTCGATCGACCTGATCGCGGTGGATCATGCAGTAGCGGACAACCTCGTGGTACGGGTCGCCGTCGGTGATATCCACCGCCCGGCGCCAGTTGCACATGAACGGCACGTCCGTCAGGACCAGCAGCAGATCCGGAACGAGCCCGGCCACGGCGAGTGCCAGGCCGCCGCCCTGGCTGATGCCGTTCACGGCGACCCGGCCCGAATCCACGAGCGGATGAGCCCGCGCCGCCTCCACGGCCCGGACAGCGTCCGTGATCAGCCGCCGGTAGAAGTAAGTCCCGGGTTCGGTGATGCCGCGCGTGGTGAAGCCGGGGAACTGGCCGGTCACCGCGTCGGACTCGGGATCGGGGGTGTCGCCGGCACGCCAGCTGCTGCCCTGGCCGCGAACGTCCATGACGAGATGGGCGTAGCCGGCACTCGCCGGGACAAGCCAATCCACGGGCCGGCCTCGTCCTCCCCCGTAGCCGATGAACTCGACGACGCACGGCAGCCGGCCGTCTTTCGCGAACGGCGAGGCGGCCACGTCGTGCGGGGTCAGGAACCAGCCCTTGATCGGCTGGCCGGCGAAGCCGGCGAATGTCACGTCGGCCACGTCGACAGTCGAAAGGCCGGCGTCGAACGGCTCGAATCGGGGCGCCAGCGGGTGCGATCGGGCGTCGCTCAGCGTCCTCGCCCAGAAGGCGTCGAAATCGGCCGGCTCGTCCAGATCGGGCTTGTAGACGAGCAGTTCGGACAGGGGTAGGTCGAACAGCATTGCCTGGGGTCTCCGGCTACTGGACGCGCGCCGCGTGGCCCTTCCAGAAGGGCTCGCGAAGCTCGGCCTTGAGAACCTTGCCCGTGCCGCCCTTGGGCAGCGAATCGCGGAAATGCACGTCGCGCGGAACCTTGAACCGCGCCAGCCGGGCCCGGCAGAACTCGCGTATCTCCCGCTCCGTGGCCTCCGCGCCGGGCTTGAGGACCACGAGTGCGACCGGAGCTTCGCCGAGATGGCGGTCCGGCGCCGAGACGACCGCACATTCGAGCACGGCCGGGTGGCTCAGGATGGTGGTCTCGACCTCGACCGAGGAGATGTTCTCGCCGCCGCGGATGATCACGTCCTTGGAGCGGTCCTTGATCAGGACGTAGCCCGCTTCGTCCATCGTGGCCATGTCGCCGGTGTGGAGCCAGCCGCCCTTGATCGTTTCGGCCGTGGCGTCGGCGTCGCGGTAGTAGCCGTCCATCACTGTGTTCGAGCGGACGACTATCTCGCCGATCTGCTCGCCGTCGGGCCGAACCTCGCTACCGTCCAGGTGGACAACCTTGAGCTGGACGCCGGGGATCGCCCAGCCGGTCATCGCCTGCCGCGCCACGCGCTTTTCCGGCGGCTCGGATTCTGTCAGGAAGGTGCGCGGCTGGGCCAGCGTCAGGATCGGCGAGGTCTCGGTCAGCCCGTAGCCGACGATGGCCTGGCACTTGAACTTCTCCTCGAGCGCGGCGACCAGAGCCGGCGACGAGGGCGAACCTCCGATGATCAGCTGCTTCAAGCTCGAAAGGTCGAGGTTGGCGCGTTCGGGGTGGTGCAGGATCGAGTTGAAGATCGCCGGCACGGCCAGCATGCGGGTGACCCGCTCGCGTTCGATCGACTGAAGCACGCTGAGCGGATCGAACTTGCGCTGCATGACGTGCTGGCCGCCGACCATCGTCAGGAAGTGGGGCGTTCCCCAACCGTTCACATGGAAGAGTGGAACCACGTGCAGGACCACGTCGTCCTGGTCGAACTGCAGCCCGATCTGCGAGTAGAGGCTGTGCAGGTACAGCTCGCGATGGGTCATCGCGACGCCCTTGGGGAAACCGGTCGTGCCGCTCGTGTAGAACAGCTCGGCCATGGCGTTCTCGTCGATCTCGGGGGTCAGCGGGTCCGTCGCGCCGCCGGAGAGCAGGGCTTCGTACTCGTCGCTGGCGATCCCTTCGGGCTCACCCTCCAGGACCACGAACCGCGGCCGGTTCGCGAGCTTGGGCGCGATGGCCTCGACGAGCGGCCGGAAGTCGTTGTGGAAGAAGACCACCCGCGATCCGGCATGCTCCAGGATGTAGGCGATCTCGTTGGGTCCGAGGCGAATGTTGATCGGGTTGAGAACGGCGCCTGCCTCGAGAACACCGTAATAGGCCTCGAGCAGCTGGTGGGTGTTGTACGTGATGAACGAGACGCGATCACCGTCGCGAACGCCGAGCCCGCGCAGGGCGTTGGCGAGCCGATGCGTCCTCTCACCGAAGGCCCCGTACGTGAACCGCAGCTCGCCGTCCACGACGCCGGTCCTGGCGTGGAAGAACGTCTCGGCCCGGTCTCGGAACTCGAGCACGGATAGAGGTACGAACACCGGGTTCTCCTCCTGGCCTGTCTGGCGCTGACTGAGGAAAGATACCCGCCGGCGGCGGGGCAGGGAAGTGAACGCGGCGAAGTCGGCGCCGGATCGGCGCGGCCGTCGCTCAGTCGGGCCGGGCGGTGCTCCCCACGACGCTGTCCGGGGCGGCCGCGGCGAAAGCTCGCGCCGCGCCCACGAACGCTTCCCAGAGGTGCTCGAATTCCTCGGGCGTGGAGTCGATCCGCTCGGGGTGGCACTGCACGGCCACGATCCAGCGATCGCCGGTTCCCTCGAAGCCCTCGACCAGGCGCCCGAATTCGCTCTCGGCCCAGGCTGCGGGTCGCAGCCCGCTCGCCAGCATGTCCTCGCCGACGGCCTGATGGTGGAACGTGTTGACGGTGAGTTCCAGCCGGTCGGATTCCACATCGGTGCCGAGGGCGCGGCCCAGGATGGTGTCGCGGTCGATCTCGATCGGATGCACGTGGGCCTGGCCCTGGCCGTAGAGGATCCCGAGGTGGCTTGGCACGTCCTGCAGCAGCGAACCGCCCATGAAGACGTTGATCGCCTGCAGTCCGCGGCAGATGCCGAGCACCGGCACGCCGCGCCGTTCGGCCTCGCGCCAGGCCGCCAGCTCCAACTCGTCGCGTTCGTGGTCCATGCCGGCGGCGCCGTTGGCGGTCTGGCCGTAGCGCTCCGGTTCGAGATCGGCTCCGCCGGATAGCAGCAACCCCGACATCGCGGCGAGCAGCCGATCGCGCTCGTCTGCCGGGGTGGCGGTGCTGATCAGCGCGGCAGTGGCTCCCTGTCCGAGAACCCCCTCCGCGTACAACTCGTTCTTGAGGGCGGCGAACCTGGGATTCGCGGCCGGCGCCGGATCGGAGACAACGATGACGATGAGGGGCGATTCGGCAGACATGTGCGGGAGGATACCTCGCCGGGGCCGTCGCGGCCGGGAATGGCGTCGAGTGCGCCGGCCCCCGGGCCCAGAGCGCCGGCCCCCGGGCCGAGCTCCGCTGTTCCAAGCCCGAAAAGGGCGGCAGGGCCGCCGGGGGGGAGGCGACCCTGCCATGGGACCGAGCCCGCTGTTCAGTGAACCGCAGTGCCGAGCAGCGTTCCAATGGCGAACGTTACCGCAGCCGCGCCACCGCCGAGGGCCATTTGTCGCAGGCCCGTTCGGAGCGGCTGACGATGCGTCAGCCGGCTGACTCCGATGCCGATGGCGAAGAGCGCAACCGCCGAACCGCCGATGCTCGCAGCGAAAGCGCCGGTACCGCCCAGCAGCAGGAACGGCAGCAGCGGAATGAATGCCCCGACCGCGAAGGCGGTGAGCGAGCCGATCGCGGCCGCCACGGGTGAGCCCATCGTTTCCGCGGACAGCCCGATCTCCTCCCGGACGAAGGTGTCGATCGCGCGCTCGGGATCGTCCAGGATTCGACCGACGATCAGGTCGGCCTCCGGCAGCGACAGGCCCTTCGAGCGATAGATCTCGTGGAGGATCTGACGCTCCTGCTCGGGCGTGTGAACGAGCTGATGGCGCTGGAGTTCGATCTGGTAGTCGAGCAACTCGCGCTGGGAGCGGACCGAGACGTACTCGCCGACGGCCATCGAGAAACCGCCGGCGAGCAGTCCGGCTATGCCGGCGATCACGATCGAGTGCGGATCCTCGCCGGCCGCTCCGGCAACGCCCATGATCAGCGAGAGATTGCAGACGAGCCCGTCGGTCCCTCCGAACACGACCGGCCGAACCACGCTCGCGCCGCGGGTTTCGTGGGGGCTCGCGGGCGGCTCCCGGAATGCACGGACACGTGCGCGGATCGACTTATCGGTGGCGTTGGGCTCGGTCATCATTTTCTCTTACCGGGGGGTCGTATCGTTCGCACGACAAGATAGCGGGTGAGCGGAGGTCGCATGGCTCAATCGAGGTTCGTCGGGCTGCCCGGTGGGTTGCGCCTTCACGTGCTCGCGTGGCCGGCGGCACCGGGCGGTGCCGAGAATGCGGCGCCGATGGTGCTTCTCCACGGCCTCGCTTCGAACGCACTGATCTGGGAACCGGTCGCGAGCCGACTGGCCGCCGCCGGCCACACGGTCTTCGCCGCCGACTTCCGCGGGCACGGCCTGTCCGACAAACCCGACGATGGCTACGACATGGCTACTTTCGCAGCCGACCTTGCCGGCCTCGTTGAGGCACTCGAGCTCGATCGACCGGTTGTTGTCGGCCATTCGCTCGGAGCCTTCGCCATCGTGGAAGCGCTGGCGCGCCGGCCCGATTTCGCGCGCCGGGTCCGGGGCGTGGTGCTGGTCGAGGGCGCATTGGTCGACGCCTCGGTCCAATTTGCCTCGCTCGAGGCATGCCTGGCGGCCGTTGCGCTGCCGCCCGTCACGGGCGTCCCGGCGCCGCGGCTCGAAGGCTATTTCCGCCACACCTATCCGGATTGGTCGGAAGCTCGGATCGCGGCGACCATGGCGAACCTGGAGGTGCGTGCCGACGGGATCGTGGCCGGCTGGCGGCTCGGCCCCGCCCGAGTCGAGATGCTCGCCCGCTCGATGTGGGAGTGGCACGTCGTTCCGCTTCTTCCTGTTGTCGCCGCCCCGGCGCTGTGGATCGTTGCCGACACCGGGGATGCCGCCTGGACCGCTGCCAAACGCGGGGCGGCCGGCGACGTCGCGGCGGCCGTGCCACAAGCGCAGATTCGCTGGCTCGGGGCCGAACACGACGTCCACGCCCATCGGCCCGAGGAGGTGGCGGCGCTGATACTCGACTTCCTCGACGGTCGTCCGGCGGACTAACCCAGGCCCCACTGATCGGGGTTCTCGAGCGCCGAGCTGGCAGCCTCGGCCTGGAGATCCAGCGCGTCCTGTTTGGGGAGCCCGCCCAAGTAGCCGAGCGCTTCGGGGCTCCGGCGGAAGATCGCGGCGTACAAGACGCAGGCCGCCAGATACGTTCCGGCCACGCCCCGGTACCGTCGTTCCGGCGGCTCGGCCCGATCGTTTCCTACAAGGTGCGCGGTGTGCCGAACAGCCCTCCGGGGGATGCCAAAAGGCCGAAGTTTCGGGTAACCCGTCGCCATTCAGCAATTGCCGGAATTGGTATGTTACATTCGATTGCAGCAACGCCCGCCGGGATGGCGATACGCGCACTATTGGGCCTCACCCCCAGTGTCAGAAGCAACGGTAATCGTCGACGATCGAGCGATCGGCAGGATCTCCCCGCGCCTCTACGGTCAGTTCGCGGAACACCTGGGGCGGTGCTGCTATGGCGGGCTGTGGGTCGGACCCGGCGCCGGAGCCGCCGAGATCGATGGTTTTCGCGCCGACATCGTGGCTGCGCTGAAAGACCTCCGGGTGCCGCTCATCCGTTGGCCGGGCGGCTGCTATGCGGATCACTACCACTGGCGCGACGGTATCGGTTCGCCTTCGGCCAGGCCCACCACTCTCGGAATGTCGTGCGGGCAGCAGGTTTCGGACGATAACGGCCTCGGCACGCATGAGTTCCTGCGCCTCTGCGAGCTGGTCGGCGCCGAGCCCTATCTGGCGGGAAACATGGGCTCGGGCACGGTGCAGGAATTGTGCGACTGGATCGAATATGTCAACGCGGCCGCCGCAACGACGCTGACGGCGGAGCGGGCGGCCAACGGCAGGACCGACCCGTGGGGCGTCCGGCTGTGGGGCGTCGGCAACGAGAGTTGGGGCTGCGGCGGGCGGTTCGATGCCGTCTCCTATGCCCGCGAATACCGCCGTTATGCCGCCATGATCCGACACCTGGACCCGGCGGCAGAGTTGATCGCGGTCGGCCTCGAGGACGACGGGCTGCCCGAAATGGGCCTCGATCCGGGCTGGAACGCGGCCTTCCTCGGCGCCCTGGGCCCGGACGTGGACCTGGTCGACCACCTCTCGGTGCACCGGTATTGGGTCCACGGCGGCCCCGAAACAGGCTTCGGCGAGGACGACTACTACGCCCTGCTCGCCGAGGCCGACGGTACGGAACGGCTGGTCGAGCGGGTCTCCGGACTGCTCGCCGAGGCCGCGAAACCGGGCCACCCGATCAGGATCGCCCTCGACGAGTGGGGCGTCTGGCATCCGGAAGCGCGCGACTGGGGCCCCGGCGACGTCGCGCGGCGCTCCCCGATGACCTTCGAGCAGGCCAACACTCTCCGCGACGCCCTCGCGGCTGGAGTCGCGTTCGAGGGCTTCCATCGGCAATGCCGGGCACTCTCCATGGCGAACATCGCGCAGGTGGTGAATGTCCTTCAGGCCGTCCTCTTGACCGAAGGGCCGGCCCTGGTCCGCACGCCCACCTACCACGCCTTCGCCCTTCACCGGGTCCACATGGGCGCCGAGGCGTTGCGAGCTGAAATCTCGGTCGCCGGGGCTCCGGCGCGCGCGACTTCGCGATTGAGCGCAACCGCCTCCACCGGCGGCGGCGGAACCGCGCTGACACTGATCAACCGCGACTACCGCGAGAGCGCGGTCGTCACAATTCTCGCGCCCGGCCGGGTGCGGTCCAGCCTCGTGCTGACGGCGGACTCGCCGGATGCGAGCAACACTCCGGCCGAGCCGGACCGCGTTTCGCCCCAGAAACTCACCGTCCATGAGCAAGGCCGCGGCTCGTTCAAGACCTTGCTGCCTCCTCACTCCATGGCAACCATCGAACTATCAGCAGGTGGAGCAGAAGGACACTGATGGCCCCCAAATCGAAGTCCACCGCTCGGTCTCAGAACGCGCAGGGCGAGGCGAGGCGTCCGCGGCAGGCGGTCACCGCCGCCACGACCGATGGCGTCAGGTCGGCGCGGACGCCCGGGCACATTCCGACGATGCAGGACATCGCCGACGTCGCGGGCGTCTCGCAGAGCACCGTTTCGCGGGTACTCACCGGCGCACCGAACGCCATCCCGATCAACCCCGCGACCCGTGAGCGGATCCTCGAAGTCGCCCGGCAGATGCGCTACCGGCCGAATCCACTTGCCCGCGGGCTGCGCGGCGCCAAGACGATGCTGCTCGGCGTGATCGTTCGCGAGATCACCGACCCGTTTTTCGCCGGCGCCGTCGATGCCATTTCGACCGAGGCCAACCGCCGCGGCTACAACGTGGTCCTGGGCCACGCCCACAGCCGTACCGACGAAGCCATCGCCCTGCGCGCCGTCCTCGAGACGCGCCATTGCGACGCGATAATCCTTCTGGGCGACACGAGCGACCAGCCGCGCCTCCTCGAGGAGCTGCGCGACTCCAACTTCCCGGTCGTGGCGATGTGGCAGGGGTCGGCGTCAATGGCGGGCATCTCGGTCATCGACGTGGACAACAGGTTCGGCGTCAACTCGTTGATGGACCACCTGCTCGGACTGGGCCACAGGAAGATCGCGTTCATCGGCGGAGCCTTCGTCGAGGGCCGCCTCATCGGCGACATCGGCGATCGCCGGGTCGCCTTCCTCGAGCGCGCGGCGGCGGAAGGCCTGGGCTTGCCCGAGGAATTCGTCTGCGACGCGCCGAACACATTTGCCGGCGGCAGAGGCGCGCTCGAAGCCTTGATGAGGCTGCCCGATCGGCCCACCGCCGTCATGGCAACGACCGACGTCCTCGCCATCGGCGCGCTCCACGGCGCCGCGGGGCTGGGCCTCAATGTCCCGGGCGATCTGTCCGTAGTGGGCTTCGACGACCTGCCGATCGCGGCCTTCACGACGCCCTCGCTGACGACGGTCCGAATGCCGATCGCTCAGATGGCGGCGGCGGGCGTGAGCTCGGCCGTGGACGAGGACAGGGAAGAGGAGGTCCCCAAGGTCCAGGTCCTGACGCCGGACATCATGATCCGCAACTCGTCGGGACCCGCGAAAGTCCTCGCCTGACGGAGGCGGCGGCTACTCGACGGTAGCGCTCGTGAAGTAGCGCGTCCGCCGGCTCAGCTGTCGGACGTCTCCGACGATCTCGATCTGGGCCCGGCACGGCAGGGCGACCGATGAGGTGCCGGCCATAACCGAAATGCGCCCGGGTTCGATACGAAGTCGGCCGTCGACGCCCGTGAAGGCCAGCTGCTCTACAGAGAGCCTGAACGTCACGGTCCTGGTTTCGCCGGCCGCGAGCCGGACGCGCCGGAAGCCTCGCAGCTCCTCGATAGGGCGGCTGACGCTCGCTTCTTCGTCGCGGACGTACAGCTGGACGACCTCGTCGCCGGACCTGTCGCCGGTGTTGGCGACATCCACGCTGGCTTCGAATTCACCGTCGGTGGCCACGGTCGCGCGATCCAGACGCAGGTTCCCGACCTCGAAGCTGGTGTAGGACAGTCCGAAGCCGAAGGGCCAGAGCGGCTCGCTCGGACCGTCGACGTAGGCGCCCTGCCAGTGAGACTTGCCGCCCGATGGCTTGTGCCCGTAGTAGATCGGTATCTGACCCGAGTCCCGCGGGACGGTGATCGGCAGCTTGCCGCCGGGGTTCTCGACGCCGAAGAGAATGTCCGCGAGCGCTTCGCCGCCTTCCTCGCCCGGAACCCAGGCGTGGAGTATCGCGGCGCACTTCGACGCGGCGGCCTCGATCGCCAGCGGCCGGCCCGAGACCAGCACCAGCACGACGGGCGTTCCCGTCGCCGCAACGGCCGAAACAAGCTCGTCCTGACGACCCGGCAGCCCGACGTCCATCCGATCGCGGGCCTCGCCGCAGGTGCAGTCGCGGGTCAGGCCGGAGCGATCGCCGACGACCACGATGGCCACGTCCGCGCCGTGGGCCGCCGCCAAGGCTTCGTGAATGTCCGCGTCGGTCCCGTCCACGATCCCGCAGCCGGCGGCGTAGCGGAGTTCGGTCGACTCGTCGAGCCGTCCGCGGATCGCGTCGAGGATCGTTTCCTTGCCAACCATTTCGTCCTGAACGGACAGCCCTTCGGGAAGCTTGGAGCCGAACCCGCCCATCTCGAGGAGAGCCTCGATGTGGGCCACGTGGGCGTAGTCGCCGAGCAGGTTGCGGGCGCTGTCCGCGTTGGGTCCGATCACGGCTACCGAGCGCAGGCCGGATCGCAGCGGCAGCGCCCCGTCGTTGGCGAGCAGCACAATCGAACGTGTCGCGATCTCGCGGGCGAGGCGGCGGTCCTGGGCGAACGGAAGCCCGGCTTTCTCGGGATCCACGAACGGGTTCTCGAAGAGCCCAAGCTCGAACTTCGCGCGAAGGTGCCGCTCGAGGGCGATGTCGACGGTCTTCTCGGAGGCGCGGCCGGAGGCAATCGCCCCGGCGAGCGGAGCGGAGTAGAAGCCGAACGTGGGCAGCTCGACGTCGACGCCGGCCTCCAGCGCCATGGCCGCCGCTTCGGAGCGCTCTTGCGTCATCTGGTGAGTGCCGATGATCTCGTCGATGCCGAAGTAATCGGAAACGACCGTGCCCTCGAAGCCCCAGCTTTCGCGCAGGATCTCGGTCAGCAGGAACCTGGAGGCCACGCACGGCAGCCCGTCCACGTCGTCGTAGGCATGCATCATCGAGCGGAGGCCCGCCTCGCGGACCGCGGCCTCGAAGGGGAACAGGAACGAGTCGATCAGCTCGCGGCTGCCGATGTGGGCCGGGGCGTGGTTGAGCCCACCTTCGGGCAGCCCGTGCCCGACCATGTGCTTGCCCGTGGCGATGACGTGTTGAGTGGGGCCGCCCACGTCCTGGAGCCCGTGGACGTAGGCGGCCCCGAGGACGGCAACCAGATACGGATCTTCGCCGTAGGTCTCCTCGACGCGACCCCAGCGGGGATCGCGGGTGATATCGAGTATTGGAGCCAGGACCTGGTGCGCGCCGGCGGCGCGGATCTCGCGGCCGAGGCGGCCGGCCATTTCCCGCACCAGATCGGGATCCCAGGCCGCAGCCTGGCCGATCGACTGCGGGAAGCAGACCGACTCGCGGGCCAGCAGCCCGTGAAGGCATTCCTCGTGGACGATGACCGGGATCCCGAGTCGGGTGCTTTCCAACGCGAAGCGCTGGATTTCGTTCGCCAGAGCGGCGGCGCCACGCTGGCCGAGGTTCGTGGCGCCGGCCACCCGGGTGATCTGGCCGATGCCGAGGCCGATGCGTTCGGTCGCCTTGGTCTCGTCCAGCACCTCGTCGGTCAGTATTTCGTGTGACCAGTAAGAGCCGAGCTGAGCCAGCTTCTCTTCGAGCGTCATCCGGCCGATGAGGTCGGCCACCCGGACCTTGATTTCGAGCGTGGAGTCCTTGTAGGCCGGCTGCTCGGTCATCAGCCCTTGACCGCGCCGGAGGTGAGCCCGCTCACGAGTTGTCTCTCCGCGAACGCGTAGAACAGGATGGCGGGCATGATCGCCACGACCGTAAAGGCAAGAATTCGGGCCTGGTCGGACACGTACTGGGTCGAGAAGTTCATCACGCCCAGAGGCAGGGTCCACTGGTCCTGGCCGTTGAGCAGGATCAGCGGCAGCATGAACGCGTTCCATGTATTGACGATGGCCAGGACGCTCACGGTGGCGAGCGCCGGGCGGGCGAGCGGCAGCAGGATCCGCCAGAAGAACCCGAAGGAGCCGCAACCGTCGATCTTGGCCGCGTCCTCGAGCTCCACCGGGATGCTCTTGAAGAACGGCCGCAGGATGATGATCGTCAGCGGCAGCCCGAACGCGGCCTGTGGCAGCGCGACGCCGAGGAGATTGCCCTCCAGGCCGATCTGCCGGACGAGGATCAGCAGCGGCAGGATCGCCACCGCCGAGGGGAACAGCAGCCCGAGGGTGAACAGCAGGTAGAAGGCTTCGCGGCCGCGGAAGACCATCCGGGCGAAGGTGAACGCCGCCAGCGACGAGAGTCCGACGGTCAGCGAGACTGCGACGGCGGCGATGATGACGCTGTTGAGCGCCTCTCGCCAGAACGCGCCGGAGTTCGCGCCGAACAACACGTCGCTGTAGTTGGAGAAGACCCACGGGCTGGGAATCAGCGCCAGCGGGTTCCCGACCAGCTGGCCGTTGTCCTTGAACGCCGCCCAGGACCGCGTAGACGATCGGGACGAGAACGAGGCTGGCCACCACGATGAGAACCACGTATCGGGCGATGCTCGTGGTGCTCCGGGCGAAGTAGCGAGTGATCCGCGAGCGCCTGGTCTTGCGTTTGGCCGTACTGGCTCGGCGGGCGGCGGCGGAAAGTGCCTCGGCGCTTGGGGTCGCGGCGGCCTCGAGGACCGCGGGGACCGCTGTCTGGTCGTTGGTTGTCGTTCTGGTCGTCATCGCACTACCCGTTGTATGCCGTGACCGCGCCCTCGATGTCCCGCCGCAGCACGAAGCGCTGGTAGGCGAGTGCGAGAGCTAATCCGAAGAGGAACAGGACCACCGCAAACGCGCTCCCGTATCCCAGCTGCTGGTTCTTGAAGCCGCTCTTGAACATCGCGATGGCCATCGTGTTCGAGGCGTTGAGCGGGCCGCCGGCCGGTCATCACCCAGACCATGTCGAACAGCTGCAGCGAGCCGATCATCGACAGGAAGATGGAGACCCGCAGGGTGGGGCCGATGAGAGGCAAGGTGATGAAGCGGAACACCTGCCAGCGACCGGCGCCGTCGATCATGGCTGCCTCCTCGAGCTCTCGAGGAATCCCCTTCAGGCCGGCCAGGAGCAGGATCATGTGGAAGCCGAAGTACTTCCAGGAAATGATCACGAACAGGGTGATCATCACGAAGTTCGGATCGCCTAGCCAGTCCTGTATGAACCCGCCGAGGCCGGCCGATTTCATGCCGGCGTTGACGAGCGACGTGGGCTGGAGCAGCAGGGTGAAGACGACGCCCGTGACCGCCTCCGAGAGGACGTACGGGAGGAAGAAGATCACCCGGAAGACCCCGCGCCCCTTGAAAGCGCCGGTTCAGCAGGATGGCGAGGAACAGCGAAAACGGGATCTGGACAGCCAGTGACAGGACGATGAGCAGGATGTTGTTCGAGATGGCCGTCTTGAAGATGTTGCTGCCGAACGCGGTCTGGTAGTTCTTCAGGCCGACGAAATCGGTGAGCTCGGTGAGCCCGTTCCACTTGTACAGGCTGTAGTGGGCGGCCTGTAGGACCGGGACCAGGACGAAAAGGACGAACAGTGTCATGGCCGGCAGCAGGAACAGCGTGATGGTCAACCACTTGCTGCGGGCGTTCCTGCTCATCCTCGGCCGAGCCGTGGCTACGCTCATTACCGTCCTCACCTACCAAGAATTGGAGCTGGCCGGCGCAGGCCGGCCAGCTCCAGAAGTTACTCGCCTATGACCCAGTGGCGTTGCCTTATTGCGCTGCCGCTGCGTCGGTGATGGCCTGGCAGACCTTGGCCGGGGTGGACGCGCCATCGAACAGGGCGATGGTCGCCTCGTTGATCGCGGTGCCCATGGCCGGGGAGGTTGCCTGGTCGAGGTAGAGCTGGATGAAGGTGGCCTTGGAGCGGCCGTCGAGGACGGCCTTCAGGTTCGGATCGGTGACGGTGCTTTCGGTTCCGATGATCGGCGACATGCCGATGTTGGAGCTGTTGATCTTGTTGCCGTTGTAGACGCTGTTGAAGAACTTCAGGAAGTCGAGCGCTTCGGGGGAAGCGTTCTTGCCAACGGCGATGCCGTTGCCGCCGCCGACTCCGTCAGTCGCAGCGCCCTTGCCACCGGCTACGGTCGGGAAGGGGAACCAACCGAGGTCGGTGCCGATGCCCTTCTTGGTGGTGCTGTCCGCAGCTTGGACGGTCGGGGCCCACTGGCCCATGACCTCCATTGCAGCCTGGGCGTTGCCCACCGCTGCGGCTTCGTTGTCGTAAGTGGCGCCCTTGAAGCCGTCCTGATAAGGATTGAGGGCGTTGAGCTTGACGACTTCGTCGCCTGCCTTGGTGCAGGCGTCGGTGTTCCAGTTGCCGCTCTGAACCATCTGGGCCATCGCGTCGCCGCCGCCGATGCGGAGGGCGAGGTATGTCCAGAGATGCATGGACGGCCACATGTCCTTGCCGGCGATCGCCAGCGGGACGATGTTGGCGGCCTTGAGCTTGGAGACGTCGGCGAGGAAGTCATCCCAGGTCGCGGGCGGGGCGGCGATGCCGGCCTTGGTGAAGAGGGCCTTGTTGTACCAGACCCCGATCATGCCCATGTCCCACGGGATGCCGTACTGCTTGCCCTTGTAGGCGTAGATGCTCAGTGCGCCCGGATTGACGGTGTCTTTCCAGGACGCCACGTCGGCGGTGATGTCCTTGAGCATGCCGGCGTCGGCCTGCGCGGCCATGATGCCGCCGCCCCAGGACTGGAAGAGGTCAGGAACCTGACCCGACTGCATGTTGGTGGCGAGCTTGGTCTTGAAGGCCTCGTTCTCGAGGATGGTGATGTTGATCTTGACGTTCGGATGCGCCGCCACGTAGGCGTCGGCGATTCCCTGGAAGACTGGCCTTGCCGGGATCGGCGGTGGTGATGTGCCACCACTCGATGGTGACGTTCTTGGGGGTGGCGGTTGCCCCGGCATTGGAGCACGCTCCGGCGGCGAGCGCGACGATGGCAACCCCTGCGAGGAGCCGCTGCGGAACCAGTTTCACTATCGAGCCTCCTTCAACCCTTCTCCGGACGGTCCGGCAGCGCAAGATAGCCAGGCCGCCCAAAACTCCCATCTCCCGAACGAGTTCCTGATCGGCTCCTCCTCCATTGTCGGGCTCCACCTTGACCGACCGACCGCCACTCCCGCGCCATCCCCTGGCGAGGTCGCGCCGTGACGGAACGGCGACCGGCGTTCGGTTGCATACCTATGTAGCATACGCATGCTGCCCCAGTCAAGGGTCCTGCGGGCCTTGCTGACGTAGGATTTGCGGCATACGATTGCATGCGGAGGCGGCGCCCTTGCGCGACCGTGGCACGCGGTTACACGCCTCGCGGCCCGATCCGGGCGGAGCGGCATTGATACCTTGCGGGAGGTCGCACTTATGGTCCTGGCAGAGAGCGGCAGCGGCGTCGACGAGTATCGGCCGACACGCGCGGACAAGTTCAGCTTTGGCCTGTGGACCGTGGGCAATGCGGGCCGCGATCAGTTCGGCGAAGCGACCCGAGCGAAGCTGGATCCCGAGGACAGTGTCCGCCGCCTTGCGGAGCTCGGTGCGTTCGGCATCTCGATGCACGACGACGATCTCGTGCCCCACGACGCCTCTCCCGCCGAGCGCGACCGTATAGTCGGCGGCCTGCACAAGGCCCTCGTCGAGAGCGACATGGTCGTGTCGATGGCGACGACCAACCTGTTCGGGCACCCCGTCTTCAAGGACGGCGCCTTCACCTCGAACGACCGCGGCGTCCGCCGCTACGCGATCGCCAAGGCGATGCGCTCCATCGACATCGGGGCCGAGCTCGGGGCGCCGGTCTACGTCTTCTGGGGCGGACGCGAGGGCGTCGAGGCGATGGCCGCGAAGCGACCCGCAGACGCGCTGGACCGCTACCGCGAAGCCATCAACTTCCTGTGCGGCTACGTCCGCGACCGCCACTACCCGATGCGCTTCGCCATCGAGCCCAAGCCGAACGAACCGCGCGGCGACACCTTCCTGCCGACCGTCGGTCACGCGCTCGCGTTCATCGGATCGCTCGACCACCCCGAGATGGTCGGTCTCAATCCGGAGACCGCCCACGAGACGATGTCGGGGCTGTCCTTCTACCACGCGGTGGCCCAGACGATCTGGCACGGCAAGCTCTTCCACATCGACCTCAACGGCCAGAAGATCGGGCGCTTCGACCAGGATCTGCGCTTCGGCTCCGAGGGGCTGAAGGACGCCTTCTTCCTGGTAAAGTTGCTCGAGGAATCCGGCTACGCGGGGCCGCGCCACTTCGACGCCCACGCTTATCGCGTGGAAGACCGCGACGGCGTCTGGGACTTCGCCTCAGGCTGCATGCGCACGTATTTGATCTTGCGAGAGAAAGCCCGCCGCTTCGCCGCCGATCCCGAGATCGCCGCGGCCCTCGCGGCTGCCGGCGCTCCCGAACTGGCCGAGCCGACAATCGGTTCATACTCGGCCGAAGCTGCCGCCGAACTGCGAGCCGCCCCCGGCGACCCCAATCGACTGGCGGCCCGTGGCTACCGCAACGAACATCTCGATCAGCTGGTGATGGATTTGCTCATGGGCGCCCGCTAGGACTCTCCTGCGGCGAACCGGGCACTTGGAGATTTCATGAGAACGCTGGTTGCCGGCGTCGATTGCTCCACGCAGTCGACCAAGGTCTTCGTCGTCGACGCCGACACCGGCGAGGTCGTTGCCACGGGGCGTGCCGAACACACCGTCACCGGCACCGGCGGTGCTCGTGAGACCCATCCCGACGTCTGGTGGCACGCTCTCGCCCAGGCACTGGCTCTGACCGGTGTGGCGGGCGAGATCGCAGCGATCTCCGTCGCCGGCCAGCAGCACGGTCTGGTCTGCCTGTCCGACGCGGGCCGGCCCCTCCGCCCGGCGATGTTGTGGAACGACACTCGCGCCGCTCCCGACGCGGCCGCGCTCGTGGACGCGTTCGGCGGGGCCGAGGCCTGGGCGACCAGGATCGGCGTCGTGCCGGTGGCCTCGTTCACGGCTTCTAAATGGGCCTGGCTGCGACGCTGCGAGCCCGATGTCGCGGCGCGTACGGCGGCGATCCGGCTGCCGCACGACTACATCAACCAGCTCCTGACCGGAGCCGGCGCCACCGATCGCGGCGACGCTTCTGGGACGGCCTGGTGGTCGACGGCCACGGGTCGCTACTCCGCCGAAGTCCTAGCACTGCCGGAGCTGGCTCTCTCCGAAGATCTGCTGCCGCACGTGTACGGGTCGACGGAAGCAGCCGGCGTGGTCACCGAAGCCGCGTCCGCCGCGACAGGGCTCGCGCCCGGAATCCTGGTGGCTCCCGGGACGGGCGACAACATGGGTGCGGCACTCGGACTGGGACTGAAGCCGGGCGTGCCGGTGCTGAGCCTGGGCACTTCCGGGACCGCGTATCTGGCCTCGGAGACCCGGTCGGCTGACCCGTACGGCGACGTCGCCGGTTTCGCCGACGCCACCGGCCGATTCCTGCCGCTGGCCTGCACCCTGAATTGCACAGTCGCGGTGGACCGGGTGGCGACCTGGCTCGGCCTGGATCGGGACGATGTCGCGCCGAGTGACGGCGTCGTGGTTCTGCCCTATTTCGACGGCGAGCGCACCCCGAACCTGCCCAACGCGGCGGCGGCGATCTTCGGTTTGCGCCACGAAACGGATCCACGTTCGATTCTGATGGCCGCTTACGAGGGAGCGATCCTCGGCTTGCTCGACGCGCTCGACGCCATCGACGCCTGCTCGTCCGGAATCGACCCGGCCGCTCCGCTCGTCCTGATCGGCGGCGGGGCCAGGGGTGCGGCCTGGCAGAGCGTCGTCCGGCGCCTGTCCGGGCGCAAGGTCTCGATCCCCGAGGCCACCGAACTCGTGGCCATCGGCGCCGCGGTCCAGGCGGCCGCTGTATTGAGAGGCGAGGCGCCGGCCGATGTCGCCGCGCGCTGGCGGACGGACCGGGGCACGATCCTCGAGTCGATGGACCCCGACACCGCGACGATTTCCAGGCATCGCGACATGCTCCGGCTGGCGCTCCCGGCGGTCGGAGGTGCCCGAGGGGGACGATGATCGTCGGAATCGGCGACTCAATCGACGGCCTGGCAGTCGATACCAACGCCGGCGGACGGATATGTTCGCTGGTCCTCGACGGCCGCGAGCGGATCATCACTCGGCCGGTGGCGGGTATCGAACCGTCGATCGCGTGGGGCTGCTTCCTCATGGCGCCGTTCGTCGGACGCTTGCGGGACGGCATCGTCACCTGGACGGGGCGGACCGCCAGGTTGCGCCTGAACGATGGGCCGCATTCGATCCACGGGGCGGTCTTCGACGCCGGCTGGACCGTCGCCGAGAAGACGGACGATTCGATCAAGATGACCTGCGACTTCGACGACCCGTCGCGCTGGCCGTTTGGCGGCTCGATGACTCAGACGATACGGATCGCGCGCGGGCGGCTGACCCTCGAGGCGGAGGTCAAGGCGAGAGAACCGATGCCGGCCGCTTTGGGCTGGCACCCATGGTTCGTCAACGCCGGAGGCCCACTCCGCGTCTGCGTCCCGAGCGACAGCGTCCTCGGCCGATTGCCCGATCTGATCCCCACCGGTGAGCTCGTGCCGGTCGATGACCGGACCGATCTCCGCTCCGGTCCATGCGTCGCGAGTCACGATCTCGACCACGTGTACGCCGCCGTTCGATCGCCGGTGACCATCGGCTGGGCCGACCTCGATCTAACGATGAGCTTCGAATTGCCGGTTGGTGCTGTGGTTGTCTGCACGCGGCCGGAAGCGACTGCGGTCGAGCCGATGACCGCATGGCCCGACGCGATCCGACTGGCCGCCGCCGGCCACACCGACACGGGCCTGGTATCGCTGGCCGCCGGCGAGCGCCTGGTCGCCGCCACGCACTGGACCTGGAGTCGCCCGCGCTGATCCTGGTCGGGGCCGCTTACCGAAAGGACCCGGCGCGCGTACTTGGTCCGCGGCCTACCATGGCGTCAAATGTTCGATTCGACCGGTCCGATGATGAGGCTCCGGCGGCCGCTGGGGTCGATCGTCGTGGCTGCCATCGGCCTGGCGCTCGCCACCGGCCTGGCCGCGTTCCTCGAGGGCGCACTCGGCGTGCCCGACGCGTCGGTCGTGTACCTGCTGCCGGTGGTCGGGATCGGCATGGCATTCGGCAGCTGGCCCGCCGTCGGAACGGCGCTGGCCTCGTTCCTTCTGTACGACTTCTTCTTCGTCCAACCGCTCTACACGTTCTCGATCACGGCGCCCGAGGAGTGGGTCGACCTGCTGCTCTTCCTGGTCGTCGCGATCGCGATCGGGCGGCTGAGCGCCCTGCAGACGGAGCGGCGCAAGGAAGCCGAGAGGCGGACGGCCGAATTGGAGGCTATGTTCGCGCTGAGCCGCGAGATTGCCACCGCGGCCACGGCCCTCGAAGCGGCGCCGAGACTCGCCAACCGGCTGGCGCGTCAGGCCGAGATGGCGCGCGTCTGGATCGGGCTCGGTTCTTCGGTGGGCGACGAACGGATCGTAGCCACGAACGTGCCCGGCCAGCCGCGGCCGTCGGTCGCCACGCGATGGCTGCTCCACGCGACGTCGGCGGACGGGCAGCCGAATTGGGTCCGGATCCACGATCCGGCGATGGCGGGGCGGGGCCGCGATCCCGTGGCGGGGGCGAAGCTCCCCATCCTCCGCGGCGAACGCGACGGAGGCGAGACGCTTTTCCGCGTCCCGATCCAGGCCGGCTTCGAAACCATCGGCTCGATCTGGGCTTCGCGCGTGGCTGGCGACCCGTTCCCGGGCCGATCCCACAGCCGTCTCCTCGCAGCCGCCGCCGACCAGCTCGGCCAGTCGGTGGTTCGCGATCGTCTCGCGTCGGAGGCAACCGAGGCCGAAGTCGCCCGCCAGAGCGACGCCCTCAAGTCGGCCCTGCTCGATTCCGTTTCCCACGACCTGCGTACGCCGCTGTCCGCGATCCGGGCCGCGGCCGGCAACCTGATGGACCCGGACGTGCCGCTCGACCAGGACGAGGCGCGGGCCGCCGCCCGCTCGATCGATAACGAGGCGCTGCGGCTGAGCCGGCTCGTGCGCAACATGCTCGACTTGAGCCGGATCGAAGGCGGCGCGCTCCATCCGTCGCTCGAGCTGTACGACCTGGCGGACCTCGTCGCGCCGGTGGTCGAGCGCCTGACCCCGATGCTCGAACTGGGCCCGGTGGCGGTGGCCATCGACGACACGCTGCCGCCGGCCCGGGTGGATGCGCTTTTCGTCGACCAGATGGTGACCAACCTGCTCGAAAATGCCGCCCGTCACGCTCCCGGCCGCGGCATCCGAATCTCGGCCGCGCCGGTGGCCGACGACGCCGTCGAACTAGTCATCGAGGATGCGGGCCCGGGTGTGCCCGCCGCCGCGCTGCCGCGATTGTTCGATCGCTTCTACCGCGTGCCTCGCCGGCAGGGGTCGCGTGAGGGCAGCGGCGGTTCGGGCGTTGGGCTGGCGGTGGTTCGCGGGCTGGCGGAGGCGATGGGCGGCTATGCCGACGCGCGGTCGAGCAGCCTCGGCGGCCTGGCGATAGCGATCCGGCTGCCGATCGAGCCGGCGGCCGAACTGGCGGCGGCCGATCTGGCGGCGGCTGAGCCGCTCCCCGCGGCCGAGCCGCTCGCCACGGCTGAGCCGCTCCCCGCGGCCGAGGCCGAGCCGCTCCCCGCGGCCGAGGCCGAGCCGCTCCCCGCGGCCGAGGCCGAGCCGCTCCCCGCGGCCGAGCCCGCGGCGGCGGCTGAGCCGCTCCCCGAGGCTGAGCCGCTCCCCACCGCCGAGCCGCTCCCCACCGCCGAGCCCGAGCCTCACCGTGGCTGACGGCGGCGCCGTGATCCTGATCGTCGAGGACGACGAACCCGCCCGGGTCGCCATCGCGAGCAATCTCCGCGCTCGCGGCCACGATGTCGATGAAGCCGGCGACGTGCGCCAGGCGCTCCGCTCCTGGGACGCGCGCCGCCCCGACCTCATCCTGCTCGACCTCGGACTGCCCGACCTCGACGGCCAGGCGATCATCCACCGGGTTCGCCGCGAAGCCACCACGCCGATCATCGTCGTCTCGGCGCGCGGCCGCGAAGAGGACCGCGTGCTTGCCCTCGACGCCGGCGCCGACGACTACCTGACCAAGCCGTTCGGCCTCTCCGAGCTGCACGCCCGAATCCGCGCCGTCCTGCGCCGCACCGCCGGTCCCTCGGCCGACGCCGAAGGCTGCCTGCGACTCGGCTCCGTGGTGATGGACGTGCCCCATCACGAGGTCACCGTGGCGGACGCTCCCGTCGAGCTGACCCCGCGCGAGTTCGAGCTGCTCAAGGTGCTGCTGTCGCAGCCCGGTCGCGTGGTCACTGCCGGCCGGCTGCTGCGCGCGGTCTGGGGCACGGCCTACTCGGACGAGGCTCACTACCTCCACGTCTACGTTTCGCGGCTGCGCCGCAAGCTCGCCGCCGCCGATCCGACCGGCAAGGCGGCCAGGCTGATCGTCGCCGAACCCGGCGTCGGCTACCGCGTCGTGGCGGAGTAGGGGAAACCACAGAACTCAGTCGATGGGGCGGAGGCCTCGCGGATTGATCGGTCGACCCGAGGCGTATTGGGCTTCGAACTCCTCATGGGCCGCCAGAAGATCGACCTCGTGAGCCTCGTAGTGGTGCCCGGCCCCACGCCCGCCGGGTAGCTCGTAAACGGCGTGAGCGACTGCGGCAGCATCCGGTTTGAGCGGGTGAAGGTGATATCCGCGGCGAGCGCCGCCGACCAGATCGAAATAGTCGTAGTCGTAACGAATCCGCTGCCATCCGAGCGGAGAGCGACGCCACCATTCCTGATACCGGAAATGGGCCTCGTCCGGAATCGAGTCGACCTGGCCGGGCACGAATACATCGACTACCAGCTTGCGCGTGGCCTTGTTCGAGCCCAGGTCCTGGATCGAGACGCGACCGAGACGATCGAAGCGCGAGTAGAGGTCGTCTCGGCGCTGGTTGTACGCCTGCGAGGACAGCGGCCTCACGCCGATAAGGCTCGGCCGGTCCGTTCGTCCACGATCTCAGGCTCGACGTCGGCGTCCGGTTGAATCGTCATCGACGAAGGCGCCAGTCGCTCGGGCTCCAGCAGGCCGATGACCGCCCTGACCGGGATTCGATAAGTTCGCTCCGAAAGTTTGACGGCGTACAGCCGACCCGACGCGATGTAGTTGAGAATCGTGGAGGGATGCACGTCGGCCATTACGGCCACTTCGTGGGGGGAATAGAAGGGCTTAGTGAGTTCCACGAAAGTCTCCAACTTAGGCTTATAGCAGTATGGCGAATAGGCCCAAGTTATCAACCCGGGGAACGAAACGGCCGAGCGGCACGCCATAGTAGATGAGCGTCGGGCCGGAGCCACCGGCCAGCTCCCCGCAGCCGGCGGGGAAAACCGGGGAGCCACGTTGGGAGCGGACCGACCGATGACGGCTGTCGCCGGACACCTGGTTCTCGCTGCCCGCTCGGGCGACTCCGCGGCGTTCGCGCGGCTCGTCCATTCGGAAACCCCGGCCGCCTACCGGCTGGCGCTCTCGATCGTCCGCTCGCCGGCCGAGGCCGAGGACGCCGTCCAGGAACCGTTCCTTCGAGCCTGGGCGCGACATCGGCCAGCTGCGCGAACCCGAGCCGCCTATCTAATGTTGGCGGCGCCTCTCGCCCAGGCGGATGGGCCTACGCGACAGCAGCCGAAACCGCGTCGATGAGATCCGGCAAGGAATGCTCCACGACGTCTTTGACGATCTCGACGTCAACGGATCCATAGTCGTGGACGATCCTGTCTCTGATCCCCTTGACGTGTCTCCACGGAACCTGCGGGATTGTAGAGAGGGTTTCGTCGGATACGCGCTTGGCATCTTCGGCCACTTGAGTGATCTGCATCATCACCGCGTCGACCGTCTCATCGTTCACGTACCAGTCCGAGCCGCGATTGCGAACGTAGTCGAGCGCCTTCGCCGCATGAGCGACCAGCAATTCAAGATGCTTCCGATCGCGATCATCCATACAGCGCCACTCCTTCGTGGTTTGCCTTTCGAACAATGGCGGGATCGGCGGCGCTTTCTTCGATGAGGTCCACGTCGCGGTCGAAGAGCGCTTCTAGCCGGTCTTGGAGGTCGGACTCGGAGGCAAGCGACCGGGGGATGCCGGGACGGTGGCGCACCAGGACATCGACGTCTGAAATCGGGCCTGAAGTCGGCGTGGACGGCCGATCCGAAGACGGCGACGCGGCTCAGGCCGTAGGCTCTAGCCACTTCGGCGATGGCGCGACGGGAAGGATGAGTGAGGGCTTGGTGAAGGGTCCCCAGCGCGGGCGCGCTCGGGTCGGCATGCCGACGAGGATCGGCGAAAACACGATCGAGGCTGCCGGAGCACACGGTCATGGCTCGCGCGCGATCCGCCAAGGCCACATCACCGTCCAGCAGCCGGTCGGCTATCTGATCGCGCGTCAGGCGGGTGACGGCCGCACCCGGCGAGCGTCGGATTGCCCTGTTGACAGCGACGCCGTTGGCGGGCGTGGCAGCTCGGCCCAGCACGACCATCCACCCCAGGGCGTCGTGGCCGGCGAATGCTACGCCCGGGTTCGCCCGGAATGCGACGAACAGGTGGCGATCCGCTGGGATGGACGCGGCGGCAACGTTCAGCAAACCGTCCAGATCGCCCGCCGGCACCGAGATCGAGTAGTGGACGCGGCGCCGGGACTCGCGCGAAGTTTCGAGGAGGCCGGACAAGGCCAGAACCCCGAGCGCTTTCTGCGCGACCGACGGCGATAAGTCGAGGCTGCGAGCCAACTCGGCAAGCGACGCGCTCCCAGACTGGTCGAGGGCAACCAGAACCTCAATCGCGCGACCCGACGAAAAGAAACCTGCCATGCCAGTATTGTATGCCATCGGCGTATGAACGCGGTGGATTGACCGATCACTCTGACAGAGTGACAATGGCGGACATGAGCCGGTTGATCACGTCCGACCACGCCCTTCGGGCGATCCTGCTGCTCTCGCGAGCGGACGGTGGACTGCGGACTTCCGAGGTCGCCGCGTCCCTTGGCATCTCCTATACCGGCGCAGTAAAGGCGCTGGAAATCCTGGCGGCCGATGGAGTGGCCGCTCGTTCGGATGGCCGATGGCAGCTCGTCGACTCGGCCCGAACCCAGGCACTTCTGAGTCTTGCGCCAGCGCTTCTGCCGCCCGTGGAGTCGATCAGCCGCCAGCCTCGCGGGTCGGGACCGTGAGCGAACAGCGCCCGGCAATGGCTGCCAGTCATGACCGACCGCGTCGTTCGGAGGTTCCATCCGGACAGGGTGCTGCTCTTCGGCTCTCAGGCTCGTGGCGAGGCGACCGCCGACTCGGACGTGGACATCCTCGTCGTGGTGCCGGACGGCTCGGATGTCCGGCGTACAACCAGGGAAATCTACGAGGAACTCGAGGATCTTCCCATTGCCAAGGATGTCCTCGTGGCAACATCCGCGGACGTCGAGACCTTCGGTCGCCTGGTCGGCACTGTTCTCAAGCCTGCGCTCGAAGAGGGAGTCTCGATCTATGAGCGAGTCTGACGCCATTCAGATGCTCGTGGATCAGCGGGCATTCGCGGCCGTCGAGGCGGACCTGATCCGGCCCTGAGCCGCCCGGCTCGCTGCCCTGAAGCGCGCCGGAAGTCCTACCCGTCCGGTGCTCGCCTGCCCCGGTCCGGTCCTACCCGTCCGGTTCCCCCGCTGGACCATCGTCACGGCGGCGCAGTGGCGCTCCGGGGCCGTCTGAGCACGTCTGGTGCGGTCCGGTGCTCTGGCCGGTGTCCGTCAGCAACGAAGAAATACGCCGTATTCACTAGATATGATGTCCTAGACCACCTACCCGGTGGTATGGTCCTGCAGTATCTGGACATGGGACCAGACAGGCTGCGCGCAGAGGGCATCTCGCACTCATCTTTCCGTTTTCCCCTCGGCACGCTTCGTCTCAGCCTGACTGGGCCCGGCTGTACTCCAGATCGATGTTGGGGTTGAGGGTCGCCGCATTGGGCTTTGGCCCTGGCGACTGGGGATAGGGAGGCTGCACATGTACCCGACGAGCGGTTCGCACCGCGGACGCGCCACTTCGCTGGCGCTCGCCCTTGCGGCGATTTTCATGCTGGTCGCAACGCTGGTGACGCCGGCGATTGCGGTCGCGGCTGAGCCGACAGGGGATCAGTCTGCCCCGGTCTTTCGGGTGCAACCGGCCGTTTCATCGTTTCGTTCAATACCGGCACGCTCGCGGCGGACCAGGTCGCGACCCTGAACGCCGTCGGCGCGACGCAGGTCGACACGATCCCGCAGCTGCGGATGTACGTCGTCGACATGCCGACCGACACCTCGGCCGTCACCGACCTCCAGGCCGCGGCCGGAGTCGCCTCGGTAACGCCGGACCAGACTCGCGACGCCGGAGCAGCCCCCGGCGACCCGAGCTACGCCGACCAGTGGTCGCTGCCCAAGATCGGGTGGGACCAGGTCTACGGCAGCGTCCAGCCCAAGCGTGACGCCATCGTCGCCGTCCTCGACACGGGCGTAGACGCGAGCAATCCGGATCTGGCGAACAAGCTCGTCGCGGGCACCTCCATCCTCGACGGCTCCGCCGGAACCACCGACCCGAACGGCCACGGCACCGCAATGGCCGGCATCATCGCCGCCGTAACCAACAACGACCTCGGCATCGCGGGCATCGGTTTCGCGGGCGTGAAGGTCATGCCGGTCACCGTTCTCGATTCGAGCGGTAGCGGCCAGGACAGCGACATCATCTCCGGCGTGGTCTATGCAGCCGACCACGGCGCGGATGTCGTCTCCATGAGCTTCAGCAACCCCGGCTATTCGGCCGCCCTCCAGGCCGCCATCGACTACGCCTGGAGCAAGAACGTCGTCATCGTCGCGGCGACCGGCAATGACGGCACTTCGGCCGCCAGCTTCCCGGCCGGCGATCGGGGCGTCATCGGCGTCTCCAACACCGACCAGAACGACGCCCTCAACACGACTTCGAACTTCGGCGCCGACACCTTCCTCGCCGCGCCCGGCACGGACATCGTGACCCTGGCCGCCGGCGGCAACGTCACCACGGTTACCGGCACCTCGGCCTCAGCCGCCGAAGTCGCCGCCGCCGCCGCCCTCCTGCGCGCGAGCGAGCCGGCCGCCGGTCTCGCGAACGGCGTCATCGTTTCCCGCCTGGCGCGCAATGCCGATGCAGCCGGCACCGCCGCCCAGACCGGCAACGGCCGCCTCAACCTGGCCCGCGCCATCGCCGACACGAGCACCACTTCGGTTCAGCCCGCGGGCGCGGCGCCGCTCGGCTCGGGCGGCCCGTTCGTTGGGCCGTATGTGGCGGCCCAGCTCGGGTCCGAAACGGTGGGCACGCAGTCGCCGGCCACTGTCACTCGAGGCTCCCAGGCCACATACACGATCACAATCGTCAACGACTCCAACACTGCCGCAACTGACGTCGGCAACTTCCGGATTACGACGGGGGTCACCGGAACGACGTTTGCCTTCTCCCCCGCCTGCGTCACAATTCCAAGCAATCGCGGAAGTAGCACCGTAACGCTTACCGCGAACACGTCAGGTACCACGCCGATCGGCTCAACCGGGTTCACTCTTTCTCTAGACCGTTACAGCACCAGCAATGCCTCGTGCGGGACCTTCCAACACACCTACACAGGGATCACCGGAACTCTAGTTGCAGCCGCGCCCGCTGCGACCAAACTGGTCTACACAACGACGGCATTCAGCGTTGCCGCTGGAGTGACCTCGGGTACCGTCACTGTCCAGCGACAGAATGCGGGCGGCACGGCGATCACGGCCGACAGCACGATCACCGTGAACCTGACGTCGTCCTCGGGTACCGGCCTATTCAAGGACAACGCCACCGGAACGACGACGATCACGTCAGTCACGATCCCGAACGGTCAGAGTTCGGCGAGCTTCAAGTACGTCGATACGACTCCCGGTTCACCGGTTCTGACCGCAGCGTCTGCCCCCCTAACGAGCGGCACGCAGGCCGAGACGATCACCGCCGGCGCCGTTTCGGCCTCCACCTCGACCGTGGCCGCATCGCCGACCTCGGTGGTCGCGGACGGCAGCACCACCTCGACGATCACCGTGACTCTCAAGGATGCCGGCGGCAACCCGGTGTCCGGCAAGACGGTCACCCTGGCGAAGACCTCGGGCCCAGGCACGCCGACCATCAGTCCCGCCTCGGGGGCCAGTAACGCCTCGGGCGTCGTGACGTTCACCGTGAAGTCGACTACGGCCGGCGCGGACGTCTTCACCGCCACGGACACAACCGACACGATCGCCATCACGGCGACCGCTACGGTGACCTTCACCGCCGGCGCCGTTTCGGCCTCCACCTCGACCGTGGCCGCATCGCCGACCTCGGTGGTCGCGGACGGCAGCACCACCTCGACGATCACCGTGACTCTCAAGGATGCCGGCGGCAACCCGGTGTCCGGCAAGACGGTCACCCTGGCGAAGACCTCGGGCCCAGGCACGCCGACCATCAGTCCCGCCTCGGGGGCCAGTAACGCCTCGGGCGTCGTGACGTTCACCGTGAAGTCGACTACGGCCGGCGCGGACGTCTTCACCGCCACCGACACAACCGACACGATCGCCATCACGGCGACCGCTACGGTGACCTTCACCACCGGCGCCGTTTCGGCCTCCACCTCGACCGTGGCCGCATCGCCGACCTCGGTGGTCGCGGACGGCAGCACCACCTCGACGATCACCGTGACTCTCAAGGATGCCGGCGGCAACCCGGTGTCCGGCAAGACGGTCACCCTGGCGAAGACCTCGGGCCCAGGCACGCCGACCATCAGTCCCGCCTCGGGGGCCAGTAACGCCTCGGGCGTCGTGACGTTCACCGTGAAGTCGACTACGGCCGGCGCGGACGTCTTCACCGCCACGGACACAACCGACACGATCGCCATCACGGCGACCGCTACGGTGACCTTCACCACCGGTTCAGCCGACGCCGGCCAGACGGTCATCAAGGCGCGAGCCCCCTGAGCGTCAGCGTCGACACCGGGACCTCGACGATAACCGTCCAGGCCAAGGACCAGTTCGGCAACAACCTGATGACCAGCGGCGGGACGGTCACGCTGACGAGCTCCATCGGCTCGGTCGGCACGGTCCTGGACAACGGCGATGGCACCTACACCGCGACCCTCACCGACGACAGCCATTCAGTCGGCGTGGCCATCGTGAGCGGCACGATCGGCGGCAACGCGATCGGCAACAACGCGACGGTGACCTTCACGACCGGCGCGGCCTCCGCAGTGATGTCAACTATCACTGCGGACCCGACCTCGATCGACACCGACTCCGGCAGTTCGACGATCACCGTCCATCTCAAGGACCAGTTCGGCAACAACCTGACCTCCGGCGGCGCCACCGGCGCCCTGAGCTCGAGCCTCTTCGGCTCGGTCTTCAGCGCGGTCATCGACCAGGGCAACGGCTCCTACACCGCCACCTTCTCGAGCCCGGTCACCGGCCCGGCCACGATCAGCGGCACCGTCAACGGCGGCAACATCGCCAGCACGGCATCGGTAACAGTTGTCGGCGGCGCGTTGCACAGGCTCGTGTTGAGTCCAGCATCCACGACGATCACTTTCGGCGAGAGCCAGACCTACACGGCGCAGGGGTTCGACTCGAACGGCAATAGCCTCGGGGACAAGACCTCGACCACGATCTTCTCGATTGCTCCCGATGGCTCGTGCGTCGGCAATGTCTGCACGCCGGCCTCGGCGGGCCCGCACACGGTCACCGGAACGATCGGCACAGTGTCCGGGACGGCTGACCTGGGCGTTGACACCGCCGCCCTCACGGTCACAGCCTCGACCAACACCAAGACCTACGACGGCACCACCGCCGCCGCGGCGAGCCCGGTCCTGACCGGCACCCTCGGCAGCGGCGACGTCGTGAGCCTGAGCGAGACCTACACCGGCTCCGCCGCCGGCACCGGGCTGACCCTGGTCCCGGCCATCGTCTTCACCACCGGCTCGGCGGCCAACTACTCGATCAGCCTCGTCAACGACGTGACCGGCGTCATCAACACCGCCGCCCTCACGGTCACAGCCTCGACCAACACCAAGACCTACGACGGCACCACCGCCGCCGCGGCGAGCCCGGTCCTGACCGGCACCCTCGGCAGCGGCGACGTCGTGAGCCTGAGCGAGACCTACACCGGCTCCGCCGCCGGCACCGGGCTGACCCTGGTCCCGGCCATCGTCTTCACCACCGGCTCGGCGGCCAACTACTCGATCAGCCTCGTCAACGACGTGACCGGCGTCATCAACACCGCCGCCCTCACGGTCACAGCCTCGACCAACACCAAGACCTACGACGGCACCACCGCCGCCGCGGCGAGCCCGGTCCTGACCGGCACCCTCGGCAGCGGCGACGTCGTGAGCCTGAGCGAGACCTACACCGGCTCCGCCGCCGGCACCGGGCTGACCCTGGTCCCGGCCATCGTCTTCACCACCGGCTCGGCGGCCAACTACTCGATCAGCCTCGTCAACGACGTGACCGGCGTCATCAACACCGCCGCCCTCACGGTCACAGCCTCGACCAACACCAAGACCTACGACGGCACCACCGCCGCCGCGGCGAGCCCGGTCCTGACCGGCACCCTCGGCAGCGGCGACGTCGTGAGCCTGAGCGAGACCTACACCGGCTCCGCCGCCGGCACCGGGCTGACCCTGGTCCCGGCCATCGTCTTCACCACCGGCTCGGCGGCCAACTACTCCATCAGCCTCGTCAACGACGTGACCGGCGTCATCAACACCGCCGCCCTCACGGTCACAGCCTCGACCAACACCAAGACCTACGACGGCACCACCGCCGCCGCGGCGAGCCCGGTCCTGACCGGCACCCTCGGCAGCGGCGACGTCGTGAGCCTGAGCGAGACCTACACCGGCTCCGCCGCCGGCACCGGGCTGACCCTGGTCCCGGCCATCGTCTTCACCACCGGCTCGGCGGCCAACTACTCGATCAGCTTCGTCAACGACGTGACCGGCGTCATCAACACCGCCGCCCTCACGGTCACAGCCTCGACCAACACCAAGACCTACGACGGCACCACCGCCGCCGCGGCGAGCCCGGTCCTGACCGGCACCCTCGGCAGCGGCGACGTCGTGAGCCTGAGCGAGACCTACACCGGCTCCGCCGCCGGCACCGGGCTGACCCTGGTCCCGGCCATCGTCTTCACCACCGGCTCGGCGGCCAACTACTCGATCAGCCTCGTCAACGACGTGACCGGCGTCATCAACACCGCCGCCCTCACGGTCACAGCCTCGACCAACACCAAGACCTACGACGGCACCACCGCCGCCGCGGCGAGCCCGGTCCTGACCGGCACCCTCGGCAGCGGCGACGTCGTGAGCCTGAGCGAGACCTACACCGGCTCCGCCGCCGGCACCGGGCTGACCCTGGTCCCGGCCATCGTCTTCACCACCGGCTCGGCGGCCAACTACTCGATCAGCCTCGTCAACGACGTGACCGGCGTCATCAACACCGCCGCCCTCACGGTCACAGCCTCGACCAACACCAAGACCTACGACGGCACCACCGCCGCCGCGGCGAGCCCGATCACTGACCGGCAGCCTGGCAGCCGGCGACGACGATGAGCCTGAGCGAGACCTACGACCGGCTCCGCAACGCCGGCACCGGGCTGACCCTGGTCCCGGCGGCATCGTCTGCACGACGGCAACGGCGGCCAACAACTCATCAGCTACACGTTCAACTGACGTGACCCGGCGTCATCAACCCGCTCGCCACTCACGGTCACCGCCGCGACCGAACACCAAGACCTACGACGGCACCACCGCCGCCGCGGCGATCCCGGTCCTCACCGGCACCCTCGGCAGCCGGCGACGTCGTCGAGCCTCACCGAGACCTACGACCGCTCCGCACGCCGGCACCGGGCTGACCCTGTCACCGGCCAGCGGCCTTCAACGACGGCAACGGCGGCAACAATTACTCCTCACCTTCGTCAACGCGTGACCGGCACCATCAACACCGCCGCCCTCACCGTCACCGCCGCGACCAACACCAAGACCTACGACGGCACCACCACCTCCACGGCGTGCCCACCGTCACCGCCGGTACCCTCGGCAGCGGGCGACATCGCCGAGCTTCAGCGAGACCTACGACAGGCTCGCGACGCCGGCACCGGGCTGACCCTGCACCGGCCAGCGGACTGTCAACGACGGCAACGGCGGCAACAACTACACCTACACCTTCGTCACCGACGCGACCGGCACCATCAACACCGCTCGCCATCACCGTCACGGCGGCCACCGACACCAAGACCTACGACGGCACCACCACCTCCACGGCGTGCCGACGATCACCGCCGGCAGCCTGGCAGCCGGCGACACGACGACCAGCTTCACCGAGGCCTATCGACAGCCGGAACGCCGGCACCGGCTGACCCTGACGCCGAGCGGCATCGTCAACGACGGCAACGGCGGCAACAACTACTCGTTACACCTTCGTCGACGACGCGACCGGCACCATCAACCCGCTCGCCATCACCGTCACGGCCGCGACCGACACCAAGACCTACGACGGCACCACCACCTCCGCGGCGTGCCACGATCACCGCCGGCAGCCTGGCAACCGGCGACACCGCGACCAGCTTCACGCAAGATCTTCGACAGCCGCAACGCCGGCACCGGCACGACCCTGCGCCCAGCGGCCATCGTCGCACGACGGCAACGGCGGCGACAACTACGCCTATCACCTCGTCACTGACCGCACCGGCACCATCAACCCGCTCGCCATCACCGTCACCGCCGCGACCGACACCAAGACCTACGACGGCACGACCACTGCCGCGGCCGTGCCCGATCCTACCGGCAGCCTCGGCAGCCGGCGACGTCGCCGAACTTCACCCAGGCCTTCGACAGCCCGCAACGCCGGCACCGGCGCTGACCCTACCGCCAGCGGCATCGTCAACGACGGCAACGGCGGCGACAACTACACCTATCACGTTCGTCACCGCACCGGCACCATCAACCAGCTCGCCATCACCGTCACCGCCGGCGACCGACACCAAGACCTACGACGGCACCACCACCTCCGCCGGCGTCCCGACCATCACCGCGGGCAGCCTGGGCACCGGCGACGTCGCCGAGCTTCACCCAGACCTTCGACCGCCGACGCCGGCACGGCGCTGACCCTATCACGGCCAGCGGCATCGTCAACGACGGCAACGGCGGCGCAACTACTCCTACACCTTCGTCACCGACGGCCGGCACCATCAACCCGCTCGCCCTCACCGTCACCGCCGCGACCGACACCAAGACCTACGACGGCACCACCACCTCCGCGGCGTGCCCACGATCACCGCCGGCAGCCTGGCAGCCGGCGACGACGACCGAGCTTCAGCGAGACCTTCGACAGCCCGACGCCGGCACCGGACTGACCCTGGTCCCAGCGGCATCGTCAACGACGGCAACGGCGGCGACAACTACTCGCTACACCTTCGTCGCCGACGCGACCGGCACCATCAACCCGCTCGCCATCACCGTCACCGCCGCCACCGACACCAAGACCTACGACGGCACCACCGCCTCCGCGGCGTGCCGACGATCACCGACCGGCAGCCTCGGCAACCGGCGACATCGCGACGCTTCACAAGACCTACGACAGCCGCAACGCCGGCACCGGCCTGACCCTGACGCCCGGCGGCATCGTCAACGACGGCAACGGCGGCAACAACTACACGCTACACGTTCCTCGTCAACCACGACCGGCACCATCAACACCGCTCGCCATCACCGTCACCGCCGCGACCGACACCAAGACCTACGACGGCACCACCACCTCCGCGGCGGCCCGATCCTGACCGGCACCCTCGGCAGCTGGCGACGCCGTGAGCTTGCGCGAGACCTACACCGGCCTTCGACGCCGGCACCGGACCTGACCCTGGCCCGGCGGTCATCGTCAACGACGGCAACGGCGGCAACAACTACTCGTACACGTTCGTGACCGCGCCGGAACCATCAACACCGCTCGCCATCACCGTCACCGCGGCGACCGACACCAAGACCTACGACGGCACCACCACCTCCGCGGCTGCCGACGATCACCTCCGGCAGCCTGGCAACCGGCGACGTCGACCACCGAGACTTCACCCAGGCTTCGACAGCCGCAACGCGGGCTACGACTCTGACCCGCCAGCGGCATGTCAACGACGGCAACGGCGGCAACAACTACTCCTACACGTTCCTCGCCCGCCGGACCGGAACCATCAATCAGCTCGCCCTCACCGTCACCGGCGGCGACCGACACCAAGACCTACGACGGCACGACCACCTCCGCGGCGTGCCCACGATCACTGGCCGGCAGCCTGGCAACCGGCGACAACGCGACCACCTTCACCCAGATCTATCGACAGCCCCGACGCCGGCACCGCGCGACCCTGATCCCCAGCGGCATCGTCAACGACGGCAACGGCGGCAACAACTACATCTAACACCTTCGTGACCGCGACCGGCACCATCAACCAGCTCGCCATCACCGTCACGGCCGCGACCGACACCAAGACCTACGACGGCACCACCGACTTCCGCGGGCGTCAGCCGATCACCACGGCAGCTCGCGACCGGCGATGACGTGACCGCGACTTTACACGAGGCGTCTTCGACAGCCGGAACGCGGCGAGCCAAGACGGTCACGCCCAGCGGAATCACGTCAACGACGGCAACGCGGCAACAACTACACCTACAACACCACCGCCACCACGACCGCGCACCATCACCAAGGCCCCGCTCACCATCACCGCCGCGACCGACACGAAAGATCTACGACGGCACCGTAGCTCGACCGGCACTGCCGACCGTCAGCCCTGGGCTCTGAGCAACGGCGATGCGGCCGACCTTCAGCCAGACCTTCGACAGCACAAGGCCGTCGGGCCGGCAAGACCCTGTACCCCGGCCGGACTCGTCAATGACGGCAACGGCGGCTACAACTACAGCTACACATTCACGACCAGGCCGCAACCGGCTCGATCACCGCCAAGGCCCTCACGGTCACCGGCGTCACGGCCGACAACAAGGCCTACGACGGCAAACGCGACGGCCACCATCAACACCGGCAGCGCGGTCCTGGTCGGCGGCGTCGACGCAGTCACCCTCATCACCAGCGCCGCGGTCGGCACCTTCGACAGCAAGAACGTCGCGCACCTGAAGACGGTGACCGTCTCCGGACTCACCATCACCGGTGCCGACGCGAGCAACTACGCGCTGGCTCAGCCGCAGACCTCGGCCGACATCACCGTCCGCACACTCAACGTGACGGCGACCGGAGGCACCAAGGTCTACGACGGTAATCTCACCGCCCCGGTCACCTACTTCGACAACCGAGTCGTCGGCGACGTCCTCACCGTCACCGTCACCGGCACCGCCACATTTGCGAACAAGAACGTCGGCACGGCCAAGCCGGTCGGCGTCACCGACATCGCGATCAGCGGCATCGACTCCACCAACTACGTGCTCGGCAATACCACGACCAGCACGACGGCCGATATCACGGTCCGGCCGATCACCGTTACCGCGGTTACCGACTCCAAGGGCTTCGACGGCACGACAGCCTCGGCCAAGCGTCCCGACGATCACCACGGGCAGCTCTCGCGACCGGCGACTACGGCGACCTGGACCCAGACGTTCGACAGCACGAACGTCGGGACCGGCAAGGTCCTGACGCCCGCCGGGACCGTCGTGGACGGCAACGGCGGCGCCAACTACCAGGTCAGCTTCGTGACCGCGATCGGCACCATCACGCAGCTGGCCGTCACCGTCACCGCCGACGCCCAGACCAAGGTCTACGGCAGCGGCGATCCGGTTCTGACTTACACCCACAGCGCGCTGGCCCCCGGCGACAGCTTCTCAGGCGCCCTGGCTCGCGCAGAAACCGGCAGCAATGTCGGTGCCCATGCGATCACCCAGGGCACCCTGTCCCTGCCGGCCAACTACACCATCACCTTCGTCGGGGCCAACCTGACGATCACCGCCCGGCCGATCACGGTTACGGCCGCGACCGACTCGAGGGTCTACAACGGCACGACCGCTTCGGCAGGCATCCCGACGATCACTTCGGGCAGCCTGGCGACCGGCGATACGGTGACCTGGACCCAGACGTTCGACACCGCCGCCGTCGGGACCGGCAAGACCCTCACCGCAGCCGGCACCGTCACCGACGGCAACGGCGGGCTCAACTACAACGTCACGCGTGTCGCCAACACGACCGGCGTCATCACCGCGAAGAACCTGACGGTCAGCGGCATCACCGCTGCCGGCAAGACCTACGACGGCACCACGGACGCCACGCTCGATACAAGCGCGGCGGCCCTGGTCGGCGTGGTCACGGGCGACACGGTCACCCTGGACGCCTCGGGCGCCACGGGCGCCTTCGTCGACCCGAATGCGGGCACCGGCAAGACCGTCACGGTCTCCGGCCTCACGATCGGCGGCGCTTCCGTGAGCAACTACACCCTGACCCAGCCCAACACGACGGCCGACATCACCAAGCTCGCGGCCTCGATCACCGCCACCGCGGCGACCAAGGTCCACGGCCAGGCCGATCCGGTCCTCGGCGGCACTTACACGGGCTTCCTCGAGACCGACGTGATCGTCGACAGCTACAGCCGCACGCCCGGTGAGACCGTCGCCGGCAGCCCCTACACGATCACCCCGTCCCTGGTCGGCACGGACCCGGCGGTCCTCGCCAACTACTCGATCACCCTCAACAACGCGGCCTTCACGATCACGAAGTCCAACGCTTCGGTCACCCCGAACGCGGCTTCCAAGACCTTCGGCGCGGCCGACCCGACCCTGACCGGAACGCTCTCGGGCTTCCTGCCGGCCGACGGTGTCACCGCCACCTACACCCGCACCGCCGGTGAGGCCGTCGGTACGTACACGATCAGCGCGACGCTACATGCGGCCTCGGGCGATCTTGACGACTACAACATCACCTACAACACCGCGACGTTCACGATCAACGCGGGCGCGCTCGATCACATGACCATCTCTCCGGTCAGCTCCACGATCAACCCCGGAGAGTCCAAGACCTACTCGCTCACGGGCTTCGACGCCGCGGGTAACAGCCTCGGCGACGTCACCGCTTCGGCCACGTTCACGATCAGCAGCGGCGGATCCTGCACGGGCGCGGTCTGCACCTCGACCCTGGTCGGCGACCACACGGTCACGGGCTCGATCGGCAGCGTCCACGCTGCGGCCATGCTCCACGTCGCCGGCGTCCTCGGCGTCGTCTCCAACGGCACCTACCACACGGTCACGCCGGTTCGAGTCCTCGACTCGCGCCTCAACCTCGGTGGCACGCTCTTCCACTCGCGAACCAAGCAGACCATCAACATGATCACGGCCGCCTCGGGCATCCCGTCCAACGCGGTCGCGATCACCGGCAACGTCACCATCGTCAGCCAGACCCGCAACGGTTACGTGACCGTCGCGCCGATGCTGACGAGCGGAACCGAGCCGAAGACCTCCACGATCAACTTCCCGCTCGGCGACATCCGCGCGAACGGCATCACGGTGCCGCTCGCTCAGGCGGGCACGCTCGACGTCATGTACTGGTCGGCCAAGACGACCGACACGGTCCAGGTCGTCATCGACGTGACCGGCTACTTCACCGACGATGTCACCGGCGCCACGTACCACTCGGTAACTCCGGTCCGGGCGCTCGACTCTCGCACGCCGCTCGGCGGAACCCTCTTCCACTCGCGAACCAAGCAGACGATCACGATCGCCAACACGCTGACCGGCGTGCCGGCGGACGCCATCGCCGTCACCGGCAACCTGACCGTCGTCGGCCAGACCGCCAAGGGCTACGTGACCATCGCCCCGAGCCTGACGAGCGGCAGCGAGCCGAAGACTTCGACCCTCAACTTCCCAGTCTCGGACATCCGGGCGAACGGCGTCACGGTGCCGCTCGCGGCCGGCGCGTTCGATGTCATGTACTGGTCGGCCAAGAGCTCCGACACGGTCAACATCGCGTTCGATGTGACCGGCTACTTCACCAATGACATGACCGGTGCGACGTACCACACGCTCACACCGATCCGAGTCCTCGACTCGCGCACGCCTCTCGGCGCCACTCTCTTCCACTCTCACGCGAAGCAGACCTTCGCCGTCTCCACAACCGCATCCGGCGTGCCGGCGGCAGCGGTCGCGGTCACGGGCAACGTCACCATCGTCAGCCAGACCCGCAACGGTTACGTGACCGTTGCCCCGGCCCTCACGAGCGGAACCGAGCCCAAGACCTCCACGATCAACTTCCCGATGGGTGACATCCGAGCGAACGGCGTCACGGTGCCGATCGCGTCGGGCGGTCTCGATGCGATGTACTGGTCGGCCAAGACGACCGACACGGTCAACGTCATCTTCGATGTGACGGGCTACTTCAGCTGATCTCAGCGGGGTAGGAGAACGAGGCAGCCGCCTTCGGACGGCTGCCTCGTTTCATGTAGCGGGGGGAGTGGCGCCGGGGAGCGGCGCCGGGCGCCGGGGAGCGGGGGAGCGGGGCGGCGCCGGGGAGCGCCGATTTCGAGCACCTGCCGCCCGTCGGAGCGCGGCGGCGCCGGCGAGCGCTGATTTCGAGCACCTGCCGCCCGTCGGAGCGCGGCGGCGCCGGGGAGCGCCGATTTCGAGCACCTGCCGCCCGTCGGAGCGCGGCGGCGCCGGCGAGCGCTGATTTCGAGCATCTACCGCCCGCCGCGGTGCAAGAACAACGAAACGCGCTGATTTCGAGCATCTACCGCCCGCCGCGGTGCAAGATCGGCAGGGTCGGGCGCGCAGGGCCTGCGTGGCTCGAATGGGGCAGAGAATCGCGGTTCTTGAGCGTGGACCCGCGCCGCGCAAGCTTAGGGATCGACCACCACGCCCATCACGGCTGCTCGGTTTCCGTCCAATACCGCGCCGGACGGTATCTGCTCGAAACGGGCGAAGCGCCGCGTCGACGCCGCGCCGGGCCGACGCCCGACACGCGGCTCGGCCCGGCCGCTCAGCCCCGCGCCCGGACCTGCCAGCGGCGCAGCGCGATCGCCGACCAGACCAACTCGATGACCCCGAACGGCCAGGCGCCCTGCAGGAAGCCGTAGGCCGAGGAGGCAATGCACGCGCCGGCGAACGCGGCCACGAACCAGGGCGAGCGCGCCTCGAGCGTGTAGAAGAGCAGCATCGCTCCAACCGCGATCGCGCCGAACAGGGTCAGCGGGTCCATGGCGTCTCCGGTGGATGGCGGTTGCGGCGCCACGCGGCTAGTGCTTGTGCGGAGTCGCGGCCGGCTCGCCGACGAGGTGGACCTCCAGGCCCGGAATGGCGTCGAGCAGGTGGTCGGCCAGTGAGGCGCGGCCCAGGTGCAGCCCGCGATGCGGCCGGTGCACCAGGACCATGTGCGTAACCCGGCGCTCGCGCACTACTTCCTCCAGGCCTCGCGCCAGGTCGGATGTCTCTCCCCGGATGATCTCGGCGCCCAGGTCCGTGGCGTAGTCGACGTTCGATTGGATGTTCTGCTGCCGGTCGCGCGACAGCCCGACGCCGGGCGTCTCGACGGCAATCGCCAGAAGCGGAGCGTGGAGCGCGCTCGCGATCGAGGCCGCGCGGCGCAGCGCTCGCCGGCACTCGACCGACTCGTCGATCAGGGCCATGACGCGCTCGGTCACCGGCCCGACGTGCAGCCCGCGCTCGCTGACGATGCCCTCGAGCTGGTCGTCCACTTTGCCGGCCACGAACCGCAGCGAGAGGTCGCGCAGGGCGGTCAGGTTCGGCTCGGTGAAGAAGCGCTCCAGCGCGATCGTGGCGCGGTCGGGCGGGTAGACGTTGCCGTGCCGCATCCGCTGGCGGAGAGCGTGCGGGCTCATGTCCACGAGCTCGATCTCGTCGGCGGCCCGGACCACCTCGTCGGGGATGCGCTCGCGGACGGGCACGCCCAGGATCGTCTCGACGGCATCGGCGACGGACTCGACGTGCTGGACGTTGCAGGTGCTGATGACCTCGATGCCGGCGTCGCGGATCGCGCTCCACGTCCTGCCAGCGCTTCTCGAGCGCGGAACCCGGGACGTTGTTGTGGGCGAGCTCGTCGACCAGCGCCACGGCCGGGATGGCGGGCGATGATCGCGTCGGCGTCCATCTCCTCCACGGCCACGCCCCGGTACTCCACGCGGCGGCGCGGGACCACCTCGAGGCCGTCGAGCAGCGCGGCGGTGTGGCGCCGGCCGTACGTCTCCACGAACCCGACCACAACGTCCGTGCCGCGGTCGTGGCGGCGGTGCGCCTCCTCGAGCATCTTGAACGTCTTGCCGACGCCGGGCGCCATGCCCATGTAGATCCGCAGCCGCCCGCGCTCGGGCCGCTGCTCGGCGTTGAGCCGGGCCAGCATCTGGTCGCCGGTCGGCCGGCCGGCGTCGGTCGAATCGATAGTCATTTCAGCAGCCCATCGAGGTCGAGGTTCAACTCGAGGACGTTCACGTTCGCCGCGCCGATGAAGCCCAGGAACGGCTGGCTGGTGTGGCGCGCGACGACCGCCCGAACGGCATCCTCGGTCATGCCGCGGGCTTTGGCAACGCGAGCGACCTGGTAGTCGGCGGCGGCCGGGCTGATGTCGGGATCGAGGCCGGAAGCCGAAGCGGTCACGAGGTCGACCGGGATCGGGGCGTTGCCGTTGGCCTTGCGCGAGCGCGTCCACTCGGGCGGTGATCGCCGTCGATGAGCGCCTGCGAAGTCGAGGCCGAGGTTCGAGCCGCCCGAGAGCGTCGGGTCGTACCCGGTCGCGCCGGCCGCGGAGGGCCGGCCCCAGAAGTACTTCGGCTGGTCGAACGTCTGGCCGATCAGGCTCGAACCGACGGTCTTGCCGTCGACGACGATCATCGAGCCGTTGGCCTGGCTCGGGAAGACGGCCTGGGCGACCGCGGTCACGACGACCGGGTAGAGGAAGCCGGTGATCACGGTGAAGGCGATCAGGATCGCGATTGCCGGCCAGAGCTGGGTTCGGAGGAAGCGTCGCCATGGTGGACTCCTACGCCAGGTGAAGGGCGGTGACGAGCACGTCGATCGCCTTGATCCCGAGGAACGGGGCGATGATGCCGCCCACGCCGTAGATCAGCAGGTTTCGCCGCAGCAGCTCGGCGGCCGGCGCGGCGCGGTAGGCGACGCCCCGCAGAGACAGCGGGACGAGGGCGATGATGATCAGCGCGTTGAAGATGACCGCCGAGAGGATCGCGCTCTCGGGCTGGGCGAGGCCCATGACGTTGAGCGAGTTGAGCTCCGGATACGCGACCACGAACATGGCCGGCAGGATCGCGAAGTACTTGGCCACGTCGTTGGCGATCGAGAACGTCGTGATCGCGCCGCGGGTGATCAGCAGCTGCTTGCCGATGGCGATGACTTCGATCAGCTTGGTCGGGTCGGAGTCGAGGTCGACCATGTTGGCCGCCTCCTTGCACGCCGACGTGCCGCTGTTCATCGCCAGTCCCACGTCCGCCTGCGCCACGGCCGGGGCGTCGTTGGTGCCGTCGCCGGTCATGGCCACGAGATGGCCGTCGGCCTGCTCGGCGCGGATGCGGGCGATCTTGTCCTCGGGCTTGGCCTGGGCGATGAAGTCGTCCACGCCCGCCTCTGCGGCGATGGTCGCCGCCGTCAGCGGGTTGTCGCCGGTGACCATGATCGTCCGGATGCCCATGCGGCGAAGCTCGTCGAAGCGCTGCCTGAGGCCGGGCTTGACGGTGTCCTTGAGCTCGATGATGCCGAGCGGCCGGCCGTTGCGGCGGATCGCGAGCGGAGTGGCGCCGAGCGATCGAGATCTCGTCGGCGAGGGCCTCCATTTCCGGGGGAGCCGCGCCGTCCAGGGCGGCGGCGATCGCGTCGACGGCGCCCTTGAGCACGACGGTCCCGTCCTCCAGGATCACGCCGCTCGTCCGCGACTCGGCGCTGAACGGGACCACGGTCGCGATCGTCGGCGACCGGGCGCGGGCACGGCCGCCGCCGCGTCGGCGCCGCCGGGCGTCGATCTCCGCCAGGCGCTTGCGCGCGAGCTCGACGATCGACTTGCCTTCCGGCGTCTCGTCTTCGAGCGACGTCAGCAGCGCCGCCTCGAGCGCCTCGCGCTCGGTGACGCCCGGGAGCGGCACGATCCGCGACGCGAGCCGGTTGCCGAAGGTGATCGTGCCGGTCTTGTCGAGCAGGATCACGTCCACGTCGCCGGCCGCTTCCACCGCGCGGCCGCTCATGGCCAGCACGTTGAAGCGAGCGACGCGGTCCATGCCGGCGATGCCGATGGCGCGAGAGCAGGCCGCCGATGGTGGTCGGGATCAGGCACACGAGCAGCGCCACGAGCACCACGATCCCGAGTGGTGCTCCGGCGTAAAGGCCGAAGGGTCGCAGGGTCGCAGTCGCCAGCAGGAAGACGATCGTCAGGCCCGAAAGCAGGATCGAGAGGGCGATCTCGTTGGGCGTCCGCTGGCGCTTGGCGCCTTCGACCAGGGCGATCATCCGGTCGAGGAACGTCTCGCCGGGGTTGGCGGTGATCTCGGATGGTCGAGGCGTGTCGCTGGTCGAGCGTGGTGCCGCCCGTGACCGTGCTCCGGATGTCCGTGCCCGGTTCCTTGAGGACGGGCGCCGACTCGCCGGTGATCACCGCTTCGTTGACGTAGGCCACGCCCTCGATCACGTCGCCGTCGCCGGGGATCGTCTCGCCCTCGCGGACGAAGATGACGTCGCCGCACCGCAGCGCGGAGGAACCGACGTCCTCGAGCGTGCCGTCTTCGCGGCGGCGGTGGGCGAGCGTTTCCGAGCGCGTCTTTCGCAGGGTGGCGGCCTGGGCCTTGCCCCGCGCTTCGGCCAGGGCCTCGGCATACGTGGCGAAGTAGACCGTGAACCACAGCCAGACGGCGATCTGGAACTCGAAGCCCGGGTTTCGGCCGACCTCGCGCGGGGCCGCGGAGCTGATCCCGAGTCGCGTCGGAGACGAGGATCACGGTCACCAGGGCGGCCGTGACCTCGACCACGAACATGACCGGGTTCCTGGCGAGCTCGCGCGGGTTCAGCTTGCGGAACGCCGGGGGAAGCGCGCCGCGGAGGAGCTTGGGGTCGAAGATGCCGCGGTTCCTCGGGGCCGCCCGCCGGCGCCAGCCTGGCGGTCCTCGACGGGCTGATGCGGCGGCGTGCCGCGTTGCAGGTCGATCGGATCAGCGGAGAGGGCCATCAGAAGAGCCTTCCCGGCGTTATTGAGGAGCTGATCGACGATCGGGCCCAGCGCGAGCGCGGGGAAGAAGGTCAGCGCGCCGACGATGATGATCACGCCGATCAGGAGCCCGACCCATATCGGGCCGGTGGTTGGGAAGGTGCCGAGAGACGCGCGCGACGCGACGCTTGCCGGCCATCGAGCCTGCGATCGCGAGGATCGGGACGATCATGGCGTAGCGGCCGAGCAGCATCGCGAAGCCGCCGGTGACGTTGTAGAAGAGCGTGTTCCCGGTGAGCCCGGCGAAGGCGGAGCCGTTATTGCCGGTCATGCTCGAGAAGGCGTACAGGATCTCGCTGAAGCCGTGGGGGCCGCTGTTGAGCGGCCCGGCTTTGCCCGGTGTCGTGGCTGTGGCCAGCGCGGTGAAGAAGAGGATGCTGAAGGCCAGGAAGAGGACGACGAGCATCGCCATCTTCATCTCGTAGGCCTCGATCTTCTTGCCCAGGTACTCCGGGGTTCGCCCGACCATCAACCCTGCGATGAAGACAGCGATGATCGCGAACACCAGGATGCCGTAGAGACCGGCGCCCACGCCGCCCGGAGTGATCTCGCCGAGCTCGATGTTGAACAGCGGAACCAGGCCCCCGAGCGGCAGGAAGCTGTCGTGCATGGAGTTCGACGGCGCCGGTGCTCGTGCCGGTCGTCACGGTCGCGAACAGGCCGCTGGTGTCGGGCCCGAAGCGGACCTCCTTGCCCTCCATGTTACCGGCCGATTGGTCGATGTTGACCGCCACGGCCGCGGGGATCGAGGGGTTGGAGCGCTCCTCGCTGGACATGGCGACCAGGGAGCCGAAGCTCACGACGATGACCATGACCGCCAAGAGCGCCCAGCCCTGGCGCGGCGTTGCCGGCCATCCGCCCGAACGTGTTCGTCAGGGCGAAGGGGATGAGCAGGATCAGCGAGCATCTCGACCCAGTTCGAGACGCCGGTCGGGTTCTCGAATGGATGGGCCGAGTTGGCATTGAAGAAGCCGCCGCCGTTGTTGCCAAGCTCCTTGATCGCTTCCTGGGACGCGACGGGGCCGAGCGGGATCGATCTGCGCGGCGCCCTGGAGCGTGTGGACGACGGCCGAGTTGGCGAAGGTCTGGATCACGCCCTGGGAGACGAGGAACAGCGCGGCCACGAACGAGATCGGCAGCAGGATGTAGAGGATGCTGCGGGTCAGGTCGACCCAGAAGTTGCCGATGGTCGTTGCGCCGCGGCGGACCAGGCCGCGCACCAGGGCGATGGCGACGGCAATGCCGATGGCGGCGGACGTGAAGTTGCGGACGGCGAGCCCGGCCATCTGGGTCAGGTACGTCATCGTGTTCTCGCCGAGGTAGTTCTGCCAGTTGGTGTTGGTGTCGAAGCTGACCGAGGTGTTGTAGGCGAGGTCCGGAGAAACCGGCGTGATGCCGGGGACGCCACCCTGGCTCAACGGCAGATAGGTCTGCAGGCGCTGCTGCAGATAGAGGGCCACGATGCAGACGAACGAGAAGAGGAGCACCGAAACCGCGTATGAGGTCCAGCGCTGTTCCTTGGTCTCGTCCACGCCGAGGATCCTGTAGAGGCCGCGCTCGACCGGCCGAATGACCGGTGAGAGGAAGACGCGCTCGCCTTCCATGACTTTGCGCATGTAGCCGCCCAGCGGCCGCGTCAGAAGGATGGCGACCGCGAAGAGGCTGATCGCCTGGAGCAGGCCGGGTAGGGAAGGGATCATCTAGAACTTCTCCGCTCGAAGAAGCGTGAAGAGCAAGTAGATGCCGAGCAGCAGCACGATCACGCCGCCCAGCAGGTCCTGGGCGTTCATCGGGCCAGCCGATCGCAGAGCCAGATCAGGCCCATGAAGAACAGCAGACTCGCCGCCATCAAGGCGAACATCGCCAGGTCAAAAAGCATCGAGGCCTCCCGGGGGGACGGAGGTTCTGGCGCCGTCCGCGTCGCTGCTCACGTCGCCATCCGCCGCGCGGGGGTGGCGTTCGACGATTTCGATGAGCGTCGAGATTGCGAACGGCTTGGGTAGGAAGCCGGCGCAACCGAATTCGCGCAGCTTCGACGGGGGCACGTTCGTGGCGCTCACCACGAACACCGGAGGCGAGCCGGCAGCTTTGAGCGAGCCCGAGCGGAGGAAGGCCCAGCCCGAGTCACCCGGCAGGTTTATGTCGAGCAGCACCACCGTGGGCCGGTAGCCGGCGGCGATCTGCTCCGCGGCGTCCTCGGCGGACTCGGCGAGCTGGGCGTCGTGGCCGTGAGCTCGCAGGTGCTTGATCACGATCTGCGCCAGCGGCAGGTCGTCCTCGATCATGAGGACACGCGCCGGCTCGCCGGCCCTGGGCGTGGCGCCGGCCGGGAGCGTGGCGCCGCTCTCGGGCGTGGCGGCGCTCTCGGGCGTCTCGCCGGCCTGGAGCGTGGCGGCGCTCTCGGGCGTGGCGCCGCTCTCGGGCGTGGCGCCGCTCTCGGGCGTCGCGCCGCTCTCGGGCGTCGCGCCGGCCTGGAGCGTGGCGGCGCTCTCGGGCGTGGCGCCGCTCTCGGGCGTCTCGCCGGCCTGGAGCGTGGCGGCGCTCTCGGGCGTGGCGCCGCTCTCGGGCGTCTCGCCGGCCTGGAGCGTGGCGGCGCTCTCGGGCGTGGCGCCGCTCTCGGGCGTCGCGCCGGCCTGGAGCGTGGCGGCGCTCTCGGGCGTGGCGCTGACCCGCGGCGTCTCGCCGGCCCGCAGCGTCCGGCCGGTGCCCCGGTTCTCGCCGCTATTCATCGATTGTCCGGACGATGAGGTCGCAGCCCGCGTCGTCTGGCCAGTAGATCGGTTCGAGCACGATGCCCTCGGCTTCCGCGTGATGGGTGAAGCGAGCCATCAGTTCCTCGCCGAACCTCAGCCCGGTCAGGGTCACTCGCGACGCGCCACCCGAGGCCACGAGCGCAAGCGCGCTTCGGACTTCCTGCACCTCGGCGGCGAGGCGCCGAACGGTCTCGTCCGGGTCGGCCTTTGGGTCGGGCGTGGCGTCGGGGAATTCGTTTGCCATGACCCAAGCATCGCCACGGCCCCAAGAGGCGGGCGGGTAGGGGAGCGCGGAATGGCTAAAAGCGGCCTAAACGATCGCTGCCGCCGCCGGATCTCCGGCGGGGCCAAGCGCCGCCGCGGGCGCGAGGAGCGGCGCCGGGGGCGCGGCGGTCTTTCCGAGCACTTACCGCCCCCCGCGGTGCCGTGTCAGCGCGCGGCGGTCTTTCCGAGCACTTACCGCCCCCCGCGGTGCAAGATCGGGTTGGGCCCGGCGCCAGCAGTGAGGGGCCTTGAATTTGTCGAGGAATGGCGGTTGTAGAGCGTGGCCCGCGCTCTCCAGCTTCGCGGACTGCGCCGGCAGGCTCTCCAGGGATGCTCGGTTCACGTCCAATACCGCCCCGGCCGGTGACTGCTCGAGCCGCGCTGGCCGAGCCGCGCCGACCGCGCCGCGCCGCGGCGGCCGAGCCGAGCCGGCCGAGCCGAGCCGGCCGCCGAGCCGCGCCGGCCGGGCTGAGCCGGCCGCGCCTAGCCGCGCCGGCCGCGCCGAGCCGCGCCGGCCGCGCCGAGCCGTGCCGCTGGCACGGCGCTCTTCCTGGGAAGGTTGATCCACGGCGCCGTCCCCGGCGAATCCGTGGAGTGGATTTGCAATCGGCGCCAGAGGCACGATGATCGGGTCTCGCGGGTCTCGCGGGTCTCGCGGGTCTCGCGGTCTCGCGGGTCAAGGGGGAGTGATGGACGGCGCGCCACAGCAATCGGACGGCGGGACGGCTCGCCGCGTCAGGCCGGGGCGGCGATTGCGGTTGGCTTGCGCCCTGGGCGCCGTGATCGCGCTCGTCGCCGCCGCGTGCCAGGGCGTCCACGATCCGACGAACTCCGGGAGCGGCAACTCGCCGTTGATCACGACCCAACCGACCGCGACCGAGATCGCGGCGGAGCCGCTCACCCCAGACGACCTGGCGGGCCGCCTGAGGACGGTCGAACCCAGCCTTACACTCGTGGCCCAGGTCGATTTCCGCTCCGATTCCGGGGTATTTCCGTCGCTGATGTTCCGCGCCCAGTCGACGACGTCGCCAAGGGGCAGCGACGGGCTTGGAGTCTGGCTCGGCGCCATCCTGATCTATCCGACTCCGGCGGCCCGTCAGGCCGTCGAGCCGTATTTCGGATCGGAGTCCATTCAGGCGCCCGGCTACCTCGAGTACTGGGACGGGCAGACGCATTCCGAATGGGTCGGCGTCGAGAACGTCCTGGTCGAGGTGGTGATGCCGGGCGGCTCGTTCGGCGGCCGATCACCGACTCCCTCGGAGCTCGCCTACCCGGAGTCGATCCGGGCCGCGCTGGCCGCTCCGCCGCCGGCCGGCGCGACGTAGGCCGCCGCCGCGACGTTGCGGGATCCCGGCCCATGGACCGGCCGAACCGGATCCTCGGCCGCGACCGGGGCGCCCGATAACCTGGCGTCATGTTCGAGACGGAGGCGGAGATCGCCAAGATGCAGCGTATGTTCGACGACACGCTGCGCGGCGCGAACCCCCACATGCTCAGCATCCTGACGCCCGAGCGCAGACTCTCGGCCGGGCAGGTCGCAGCCTATCTCCAGGGAATCCGGCACGTAGCTCTGGCCACCGTGACGGCAAAGGGCAAACCGCGGGTTTCGCCGCTCGACGCGATCTTCATCCACGGTCGTTTCACGATGGGCACGGGCGGCGAGGCTTCCCGGCTGCGAAACCTGTGCGCCAACCCGGCCTGCTCGGCCGTGCACTTCGAGGGCGATCGGGTGGCGGTCGTCGTCAACGGGACCGTCGAGTGGATCGATCGGGAGCATCCGGACCACGCCGAAATCCACGCCACATGGCAGGAGGTCGAGGGCATGGACCCGTACGAACTGGGCCCGGGCGTGACCCTGTTCCGGATCGCGCCTGATTCGATGTGGGCTTTCGCCTCGCAGCCTGCGGAATTCGAGGCCCCATAACGCGAGGCCGGCACGTTCGACCGGTCGGCACGTTCGGTGCCCCTGCACGTTCGACTGGCCGGCACGATCGGCGAGCCGCGCGCCCACTTCGCGCCCGCGACCCATACTCGACCGGTCCCGAGCCGGACGACAGCGGAGCGCACACCCGGTCTGCCGCCTGGGCCGCCGTCTCGGGTTGCGCAGCCGTATGGTCAGGAGGAAGTCATGCCGGTCGCCGCAATCTTCGGAGTGCCGACGCACATACTCGGGATCGGAGCGCTTGTCATCGTGATCGTCATCGGCGCCGTCTGGTTCCTGCTCGACCGGCGCAAATGAGGCCGGGCCGCGCGAAGTCCGCTGCTCAGCCGGCGCGCATGTAGAGGGCGAATTCGCCCAGTAGATTGGCCGGCGTGGTGCCGGGCGAGACCCGGATCCGCTGGATCGTGAAGCGGTTGGCCCAGGTTTCGCTCGGGATGGGCGTCCGGCCCGGCACCGACGCGGTGGTCGGACGCGGCGCCAGGTTCAGCGCCGGCTTCAGGCCGGGGCGCGTGGCCTGGCGCACGATCGGTGTTTGTGCCGTTACCGGAGGGGCGGATTCGATGACCGCGCTCCGCAGTTCCTGACAGCCGGCGACCGCCGCGACGGCCTGGGAATTCGCGCCGCCGAACGGGTAGGCGAGCGACTCGGGCCAGCGGCCGGTGACCTGGGCGATCCGGGCGGCGGCGGCATCGACCTGGTACTGGCGAACCGACGTCGACCCTCCGGCCAGGTCGAAATGCGTCATGGTGTGATCGCCGATCTCGTTCCCAGCGGCAACGAGGGCTCGGAGGTGTGCCGACGACAGGAATTGGGGTGCGTCGATCCGGCCGGCGATCACGAAGTAGGTCGCCACGAAGCCGTGCTGCTCGAGGATCGGCAGGGCGTAGGTGTAGCCGTCGTCCCAGCCGTCGTCGATCGTGATGACGAAAGTCTTTGCCGCGGGCTTGATGCCCGCCGCGAGGTCATTCGCCAGCGTGGCCATCGTGACCGTGTGCCAGCCCGCCACGGCGAGAGCGTTCATCTGGGCGGCGAAAGTGGCGGGCGGCACCACGAGGCCCTTGAGCGAGTTGCCCGCATCGGCCGGCGGCACGATTCGGTGGTACTCGAGGATGGGCACGTGCAGTGCCAGGGCGCTCACCCCGACGATGCTCGACTTGACCGGGATGGCGGTCGGGACCGACTGAGGATTGCAGCTGTTCACGAGGGGCAGGCTCGCCGCGGTCGGACTGCTTGCCGGCAACTTCGACACCACGACGGGAGCCGAGCCGGTGGCCAAACTACCGACCGACGTGGTTGCGGTCGGACCGGCGCGCCCGGAAAGCGTCGTCACCGCTTTCGCAACGTCCTGGCTGGAGCTGCCGCAGGCAGCCGCCACGAAAAGAATCGCAACCAGGAAGGCCCCGATCGACCGCAGTTGAATGGCGCGAGACATCTTCACATCCCTTGAGGCGCGTACCCGTGCCGCGAATTCTAGCAAGCCGCCTCGCGGACTTGGTCCGGCCCGGGCGTCGTTGCGCGGCACAAATCTGGGCCGGATCGGCTAAAGGAGGGGTGTACGGAGGCGCGGGGCGGTCAGCCGACGCAGTTGGCCGAGCCCGAGTCGGTGAACGTGTAGCCGGGGGCCGGCACGAACTTCCAGGAGTAGCTCGTGGGCCCGAGCGTCATCGAGATGACGCCGAAGGAGGTGTCGTTGCGGACGACCTCGCCCGTGAGCGGGGCCACCGTGAAGCCATAGTGGTTCTTGCCGCCGGTGCCGACCACGAACTCGGTCACGCCGGTCGGATCGGGCTGGCCGGTCGCGTCGAGGGGCACGAAGCGCTCGTAGTCGTGGTTGTGACCCGACAGGACCACGCTCACGTGCGCCGCCACGAGGTCGGCCCAGATCGCGCTCATCTGCGTAGCGTCCTGATGCTCGCCGGACGACCAGCGCGGTTCGTGCCAGTAGACGAGCGTGCATTTCGACGGGTGAGCCGCCAGATCGGCCAGCAGCCAGCGCTCCTGGGGCGAGCCCGCCTTACAGCCGCCGAGGCCGCCGGCGGAGCATTCGGAGTCCAGTGAGATCATGTGCCACGCCCCGAGGTTGTAGCTGTAGTAGGCCGGCACACCGAAGTAGGTGAAGTAGCCGCTGGCGCCCTTCGTCAGGTACTCGTGGTTGCCGATCGCGGGGTGCATGATCGATTTGTAGGCGCCCCAGGTCTTGTCGAACACGGCCTCAAACGCGGCCAGGGTCCCGTCCTGGTACTGGTTGTCGCCGAGAGTCAGGACCGCAGTCGGGTTAAGCTGGCCGATCAGGTTCGCGGTGGCGGCCTGGTCGCAGTCCTTGGGGGTGCCGACGTTGTGCGCGGGATCGCAGGCGATGTCGCCCGCGGCGGCGATGGTGACCGTCGTGCCGGGTTGGGTCGAAGCCGTAGCGCCGAGTACCGAGCTGACCGGCGAGGGGCTCGCCGTTGGCTGGGTCGTGGGCGGTGCGGTCTGGGACGGGCTGGCGCACGCCCACAGGAAAGCCGCGACGAGGCCGAGGGCGGTAATCCTGGAACCGGTTCGATAGGCGGACGCGTTCGCTGTACGAGTCACGGATCCTCCGGTCAGGGAGCGGCCCAATCGGGTAGCTCCACATTGAAGTGCGAGTATCAACGGAGGAAGCGCGGCGATCCTGAAAGATTGCTGGGGTCCTGCCAGCCGACACGTGACCTCACGATCGGATCGTGCCGCGAGACAGCCTACTTACCGACCTGGTGCCACGTGGCGCCGCCGTCGTAGGTAACAACCAGATGCTGCGGCGGGGAGAAGGCCTGGCTGCACTCAACACTCAGATTGGTGGGCAGCGGGGTGGGCCCGCAGGGCGGGTTCGGCTCCTGGACGACCAGCCAACCGTTGCTTGCGTCGGCGAAGCTGAGCGAGCCGGCCATGAACCATGCCGCGGTGAACGGCCAGTGCTGGCGGACGGCGGTGGTCTTCCACGTGGCACCGCCGTCGGTGGAGGTTTGGACGGTTGCCGGATCCGACGGGTTGAGAGCGACCCACGCCGCCGGATCGTCGAGCGACAGCATCAGCGTTCCGGGGTCCTCGAGAACCGCGCTGACGGTCCAATGGGCGCCGCCGTCGACCGTGCGGTAGATGACCCGCTGGCCTTTCGCGCCGTCCATGCCCGGGGTGGTGTCGTACTTCGCGGTGACGACGGCGCTGCCGTCGGGCTCGACGACCGGGGCCGTTATCGTGTCGAGCTTGCCGCGGACGGAGGCGGGAACGGGCAGCAGCTCCTTTGTCCAGGAACGCGCGCCGTCGGCGGTCGACCACAGGTTGAAGCTGTCGGCCAGCCAGCCGTGATCGGCGTCGACGAAGGTGAGCGTCGCGCCGGCTCCGACCGCGCCCGGCGCCCAGGCCGCAGTTGCCGTCCAGTGGGCGCCTGCGTCGTCGGTCCGGTAGATCTTCGGAGTCGCATTCTGGGTCGACATGTCCATGTACTCGACGTAGCCGGTGGTCGCGGTCGGGAAGGCGGCTCCGTTCACCGGGACCGGCAGCGGAGACTGGGCCCAGGTTGCGCAACCGTCGGTGCTCGTCCACATCGTCTCGCCTTCGAAGACTCGGACGGTGCGCCCGGACACGATCGCTTGAAGTTGCGGCCCGTTGGAGGCGCCGGCGGTCGAACTCCAGCAGGCCAGCCAGCCCGAGCCGTCGGTCTCGAGCAGGCGCGAAGTGGTCAGGAGCCAGCCGCTGCCAACCCATCGATGAGTCTGCAGGATGTATTCGTGTTCGGCGAGCGCGAGGCCGCTGAGCGCCAGCGGCGCGGGGCTGGGCGTTTCAGCCTGCGCAGGCGTGGAACTGGCGGTTGGGCCGGTAGGGGCCGCCGGAATTGCGGGTCCTCGATGGTTCGCCCAGGCGCCGACCCCGGCAGTGACGGCGATCAGCGCCACGACCGTGACCGCCGCGGCGGCCAGGTTCCGACGCCGCCGCCGGGTACGGTGCGCCCGTTCGCCCAACTCGAGCAGATCGGCCGGCGGCAGCGGCTCCGCGAGCGACGAAGCGGCGTACCAGCGGCGCAGAAGCGAGTCCTCCTCCGCCTGAGTCGGATTGTCTCGATGCTCGCTCATCGCCGTTCCTTCAACTTCCTGCGGCCGCGGCTCGCCGCCGATCGCACCGCATTCGCTTCGATGCCGAGGATCTCGCCGGCCCGCGCCGCGTCCAGGTCTTCGAGCGCAGTGAGCACCAGGGCCGCTCGTTCGAGGGCCGAGAGCGACCGGAAGCTCGACCGGAGGTCGAGCCATTCGATTCGGGCGTCCGATCCGGGTGCGACTTCGATGGGCCCGTGGATTGCGACGGCCCGGCGCAACCGCCGGAAGCGGTCCGTGGCGGTGCGGCGGGTCGTCACCAGGAGCCAGGGCAGGACCGGCTGCGACCAATCGATTTTCCCGCGCCTATCCCAGAGCCGAAGAAACGCCTCCTGCACCAGGTCTTCCGCGGCCGACCAGTCGTTCGTCCAGGCCAGCGCGAACCGGAAGACGGGCAGCCATGCCGCTGCGTACGCGGCCTCGAATGGGCCGATATGAGCATCGGGCGCGCCGGCGCCGACGCCGAAGCCGGTGCCGAAGCGCCGCGGCTCGCGTTCTGCGTTGAGAGCCTGCTTGGGGGAGGTCAGGTCGAGCGGCATCATTTCGAACCGTACACGTTCGACGATGCCGAAACGCACGCGAAAGGGAGGGATTGCCGCGATTGGCGGTTAAGGCCCGGCAAGGGGTGTCGGCACTGCCCCTGCCCTGGCCCGGCACCGGGCCGGCACTGCCCCGCCACTGGCCAGGCAGCTGCCCCTGCCCCGAGACCGGCACCGGGCCCGGCGCTGGCACGGCACTGCCCCGGCCCGGGACCGGCACCGGGCCCGGCGCTGGCCCGGCACCGCCGCCGCCGTGCCCCCGCCCCTGCCGTGCCCCCGCCGTGCCGCCGCCGTGCCCCCTGCCGCCGCCGTGCCCCCGCCCCTGCCGTGCCCCCGCCGTGCCCCCGCCGTGCCCCCTGCCGCCGCCGTGTCCCTGCCCCCGGCACTCTTCGAGCAGATACCGCCCCGCGCGGTGTTCGACGTGATTGGAGCAGCCGATGGCAGCCCCACGCGGCAGAATCGCGGGCTCTGGCCACGGATTCACGCTCAGCGGGGGAGTTCAGTCGCGTGGCGCGGCCCGCGGTGACTGGTTCGGCGCCGCCGGCTGACTCCACGCGCCGGTCTTGTACCGCGGACACCGGTAAATGCTCAGAAAATGCCCCAATCCTTCTTTTCGTACCGCGCCGGGCGGTGACTGCTCGGAACGCGCCGCGCTCGGAACCGACAATCGACGCCAGGCCGGGGGTCGTGGAACAATCGTGTCCGTGGTCGCGCATCGATGCTGACTCCCACGGCGCCTCTGGCCCTCGCCATATTCCTGGCTACGGTCGCGCTGGTCATCGCCAAACCATGGCGTCTCACCGAAGCAGCCGCTGCCTTGCTCGGCGCCGCGGCGATGGTCGTCGTCGGGCTTGTCTCGCCGGCCGGCGCCACCGCTGACGTCGACGGTCACTGGAACGTCCTGCTCTTCTTCCTCGGCCTGACCGGCGCGGCGGCCGTGGCGGAGCGGAGCGGGCTGTTTGACGCCCTTGCCGGAACATCGGCGCGGTTCTCGGCCGGTAGCCCGCGGCGCCTGCTGGTCGCGATCGTCGCAGCCGGCGCGATCGTCGCCGCGTTTCTCTCGAACGACGCCGCCGCGCTCGTCCTGACGCCGGTCGTTTACGCGCTCGTGGCGCGCTTCGGCCTGGCGCCACTGCCGTACGTGCTGGCCTGCACGTTCGTAGCCGACGCCGCTTCCATCGCGCTGCCCGTCAGCAACCCCGTGAACGTGATCGTCAGCGACCGCCTTGGGGTCGGTGCCGCCAGCCTTGTGCCGGTCCTGCTCCCCGCCGGGGTAGCGTCGGTCGCGGCCCTGCTCGGCTGCCTGTTCATGATCTACCGCGGCCAGCTGCCCGCCCGGGCCCCAGTCGTCCCGAGTTCGAGTTCCTGGGCTTCGTGGAGCGCGGTTCCTCGTCGGCTCCTGGTCGCCTTCGGCGTCGCGATCGGCGCATTCGGGGTGGCTTCGGCGGCGAACCTGCCTCTCGGCCCGACGATGACCGCAGTCTGGCTCCTGCTTCTGGGCGCCGAGTGGACCGGCAACCGTTTCCGCCGGCCGCTCGAAGGCATCGGCTGGTCCTTGCTCGTATTCGTCGCCTCGATGAGCGTCCTCGTGGACGGCCTCTCCTCGGCGGGCGTCACCGCCTGGTTGGCGCAGCAAATCCTCGGTCAGGTGCGCGATTCGCCGGCCGCGGTGATGGTCGTGACCGCCTTCGCCTCGGCCGTCGGCGCGAATCTCGTCAACAACCTGCCCGCCGCATTCGTGTTCGCCGACGCCGTCCACGGCGCCGGACTCAGTACGGCAAGCGCCCACGCGGCGGCCGTGGGCACGATCATCGGCGCGGATCTCGGACCCAACTTGACGCCCGTGGGGTCGGTCGCCACGCTCCTGTGGTTCGTGCTCCTGCGCCAGCGTGGCCTGGAGGTGTCGACGTGGAGCTACATTCGGATCGGGTTGATCGTGACGCCGGTCACGATCCTCGCCGCGCTCGGCGTGGCGCTGCTGATCGGAGTGCCGAGGTGAACAGGCCATGAGCGAGACTCGACGATTCCTCGTGCCCCTGGCGGGGACGGAGGATGCGGCTCTACCGCAGCAGGTCGCGGCCGTGGTCGGGGCCGGCAGCACATCGCCGGGCCGCGGGCCGGAAGCGGGCGCCGGCGGCCCTGCGAACGCCGGCGGCCCCGCGAACGCCGGCGGACCCGCCGACACAGCAGCGATCGCGCTCGTCCTCCTCCACGTCGAGGAGACCGGACCGCGCGAGCTCGCGGCCTTCCAGCCGGCGGTTCGGCGAGGGCCCTGGCCGCTCCCCAAAAGGGCCGAGCTTGAGCACCGCCTGACCGACGCAGACACCGAAGGCTCGGCCGCGATCCTGGCGATCTGGCACGAGCGTTTCGCGGCAGCGCTACCCGGCGCACAGATCGAGCACCTGGTCGCGCGCGGCCTGCCGGAGAGGGAGATCGTGGCGGCGGCCGCGCGGCTCGGCCCCGACGCGCTGATCCTGAGCCCGCGCCCCCGAACAGGTCCCATCGAGCCGGGACCCCGGAGCGTCGGCCACGTGGCTCGCTTCGTGCTCGACCACTCCCCGGTGCCCGTGCTGCTCATCCGGCGCCAGGGCTGACCGTTCGTCGACGCCGGGGGTTGACTAGATCCTATTGATCTAGTACAACTAGATCATGCTGTTCGAGATAGACACTCTGAGTTCCGCGCCCATCTACGGACAGATCGCGGCGTGCGTTCGGCGAGCCATCGCCGACGGAACTCTCAAGCCCGGGTCGAAGCTGCCGCCGTCGAGGGATCTGGCGCGGGAGCTCGACGTGAACATGCACACGGTCCAGCGCGCCTATTCGCTGCTCCGGGACGAGGGTCTGCTCGAGTTACGCCAGGGTCGAGGCGCGATCGTTGCCACTGGGGCGGTCGCACCTTCCGCCCGCCTCAATTCGCTCATCCACGACCTGCTCGATGAGGCGGATTCGCGCGGCCTCACTACGGCAGAACTTGCCAAATTGATGGAGGGAATGCGATGAGCACGGGCAAGTACGCTCGCCGGGCCGGGCCGGCGCCGACCGCCAACTGGGTTCTGTTCGCATTCGCCGCCATCTATGTGTCGATCATCGCCCTGTCGTTCGCCGCGATCTGGGCGCTGCAGTCGCGACTCCCGGCCGAAGCGCGTTCTTTCGCATCGTTCGCTCCGGAAGGCGAACTCATCGCGATCGCCGTCTACCTTGCGTTGATTGCGCTGCCCCACGCGAACCGCATTCGATACGCGCTCGAGACAATTCTGCCCATCGGTCTAACGTTGCTTGGAGCCTATGCCGCCATCCTGGCGGCCACACTGTGGTTCAACATCGACGCGACTGTGTTCCGAATGCCTATGGCCTCTCTGCCCGGCCTCGCGCTGGGATTCGGCGGCTCATTGGCAGGTTGGCTCGTTGGGCGCTACCTCGCCGGTCTCGCCGTCTCCGGCAGGCTGCGGCGAGAGGCTGCTTCGAGTCGGCGCTCCGCGTGGTTTGCCGAAACAGGGCCGGACGCTTCCTGGCGCATGGTCGCAGGCATCACGACCGGAGCGATAACGCTCCTTGTGATTCTCCTGGCGCAGGCGACATCTTTCGCCTATGCGCCCGGATCACCGTTGCCGCTGCAGCTGCTGGCCGTGGGGGGTTGGGCATTCGGAGTCGGCGTCGGCGACCACGCCACGATCTCGATAACCGATGCCGGGGTCAAGGTGCGGACCCGCTGGGTGAGCAACAACGCCGGGTGGAGCGTTTCGATTTCGGAGATCGAAGATGCGCGGGTGGTCGCCGCGAAGCCTGAACCTCTCAGGTTCGACCGAAGCAGGATCGTTCTCCGCACCGGCCCAGCGCTCGAGATCAAGACCGTGACCGGCAGCCGCTACCTGGTGGGCCTGGACGAGGCCCCCGAAGCGGTGGCCGTCATAGCAGCCCTTCGGTCGGCCGCTTCGGGCGACGGGATGTGAGCTCTCGACCCTAGCCGCGCGACGTCGCGCCGGAAGTCTCGCGTAGCAATTCATTGTCCGCCACGCGGTAGCCGACGCCGGGCTCGGTTTCGATCAGGCCCTCTATCGAAACTGGCCGCGCTCCCGCCTCGGCGCCCCCAGCGTCCGCCGCGCCGGCCGCGGCACCGGAGAGCTTGCGCCGCAGCCGGTTGACGTAGACGTGGAGATAGGTGCTCTCTTCGGCGTAGGCGAGGCCCCAGACCGCGCGCAGCAGCCGGGCCTTGGTAAGGACGCGGCCCTGGTTGGAGAGCAGCACCTTGAGCAACTCGTACTCGCGCGGGGTCAGGCGCACCTGTGTTCCGGAAACCGTGACTTCGCGCCGGACGGGATCCAGCTCGATCGGACCTAGGGTCAGGCAGCCGCGGGCGTCGGCGTCGCGACCTCCCGCTCGCCGCAGGACGGCACGGATGCGCGCATTCAGCTCGTCGGTGGCGAACGGCTTCGTGAGGTAGTCGTCCGCGCCGGCCTCGAGCCCGTCGATCTTGTCGCGTTCGTCGCCGCGCGCCGAGAGGATGATGATCGGCGTCGTGGCCTCGCGCCGGATGCGCCTGATCACGTCCACGCCGTCCAGATCGGGCAGGCCCAGGTCCAGCAGCACCAGGTCCGCGCGATGCGCATCCCAGAGCCGCATTGCCTCGTGAGCCGTCGCCGCGGCGTGGACCTCGTAGCCGATCCGCTCCAGGTACTCGGCGAGTGCCCGCTGCGAGGTGAGTTCGTCTTCGACCAGCAGGAGAATGGGCCCGTTCATCGGCGTGGCTCCGTGGCTGAGGCGGCCGCCAGCGGGCCGCCGTCGTCGGCCGCCGGCACGATCGCTGCGCGGAGCCGGACGTCCACGCGAAGACCGCCGAGCTCGCTGCGGCAAGCCTCCACCTCGCCGTGCATGACCCGGGTCAGGCCCTCGACGACCGTCAGGCCGATGCCCATGCCGCGCCGCTGCGCCTCGCCGCCGGCGCCGGCCTGGTAAAACTTCTCGAACAGGTGCGGCAGTGCCGAATCGGGCACGCCATGCCCGTCGTCCTCGACACTCACTTCGACCCGGCCGGCAGCCTCCCTCGCGCCGACTCGGATCGTGTCGCCCCCATACCGGATGGCGTTTTCCACCAGGTTCGCCAGGACCTGGCCGAGGTAGAGCTGGTCGGCGAGCACAGGTGGCAGGGCATGGGGGACGTCGACGAGGATCCGCGTGTTCGGAGTGACGCGCGCCCGCTTCACGACCTGCCCGACCACGTCGGCGAGGTCGCAGGGCTCGAGTTCCGGCTTGAGCGCACCGCCTTCGATCCGGCTGAGGTCGAGGAGGTTGCGAACGAGCCGGCCCATCCGCTCGGCCTCGGAGTCGATCGCCTGGAAAGCGCCGCGGTGGTCCTCCTCGGTCCAGGCCACCGATTCGTCGAGCATGCTTCCCGCGGCGGCCCGAATCGTCGCCAGCGGCGTGCGCAGGTCGTGCGAGACGGAGTCGAGCAGAGCGGTCTTGAGTGCGTCGCTGCGGCGGGCGACCTCGGCGCTGGTTCGTTCGAGTGCGACCCGATCTCGGACCATGGCCTGACCGAGCTGGTCTGCCGCGGCCGAGAGGATGCGCGTCTCGGCTCGATTGGGCTCTCGCTCGTCTCGGGCGCGCATGGCCCAGACCGATCCCAGCGACTCGCCCGGCGCCTCGACGCGGACGCGGTGGAAGGTGACCCGCCCGGACGGCCGCCGGCCCGGGGAAACGGCCACGTGCATGCGCACCCAGCGTGCCGCCTCGTCACCCGGCGAACGCTGCAGCACGACCTGCCAGCCCGGCATTGGCATAGGTTGGCCCGGCGACGTGTCGGCGATGACCCGCTCCTCGGCCGGCGACGGTCCGAGACCGAACCAGATCCTGTCCATTGCTGTTGCCTGGGCCAATCTCTGGAGGACGATCGGCGCGGCTTCTTCCACGGTGCGGGTTTCGGCCAGAGCCCGGGTGATCCCGAACAGCGCCTGAGCCTCCCGGGCGCGTTGAGTGAGCTCGGCCGCATGCTCGGCCTGGAGCGCGACGAGCCGCCCGATAGCGACCGCGACGACCAGCAGGAGCAGCAGGTTGAGCCATTCATTGGGGTCGCTGATGGTGAACGTGTAAAGCGGCTGGACGAACAGGAAGTCGTAGGCGAGAAAACCGATGACGGCCGTGCCGACCGCGGGGAGCGTGCCGTGGCGCATGCCGACGGCCAGGACCGCAAGCAGATACAGCGGCGCGGCGTAGGTGATATGCAGATACTGCTCGACCACTCCGATCGCAACCGTGGAAGCCGCCACGGCGAGCGCAATCGTGGCCACCATCTGCGTTACACCCACGACTTGACCGCGGGCAGGCATAAATCCCATGGCGGTAATCGTAGCCCCGTCGACCCCTTCGCGACCCAAAAGGGCAGGTGGTATTGAGCGGTTGTTGAGCCGGCCGAGCCGCGGCAACCGCCGCTTCCTCTTGGGGGTCAGCCCTACAATTCGGGCATGACATTCGCGGACGGGGTGCTGAAGCTGGTCAGAGCGGGGGCTCGAATCGAATTGCGAGCCGATTCGCCGGTCGGCTCCGTCTGGCCGGCTGCCGCTCAGACCGCCCAACCGCAAGAGTTGGACGACGACATGGACGAGCTCGCGGGTGCGGCGCTGCTCGTCGCCCACGAACCTCAGATGGCCGAGCCCGGCCTCGGGGACCTCGAAGCCGCCGTGGCCATGGTCGAATCGGGCCTGGCTACCCGCATAGTTCTCGCCGGCTTCCCGTCGTGGCCCGGCCTGCTGTGGCGGGCATACCAGCTCGCGGACGAAGCCGATGTCACCATCCTCCCGACCGTCGTCCGTCCCGGCGGCCTCGTGGACATCGTGATTACGAGGGCCACCGCCGCAGATGTCTGAACAGCAGACCCTCAAGGGTCGAAAGCTGGGCGATCGCCGCGTCGTCGTGGACCGGCCGCACGCCCGGTACTTCCGCTATCTGGGCCCAGGGATCCTGGAGGCGAAACTCGAGGCTCAGGCGCCCAGGACCGCCCAGCAACGCCGCATGGCCACCGCGCGCGCAATTCTGTTCGGTCGCCCGCTGTCTTCGGCTGCGGAGCTGACGGAGCGCCTGCCGAAGTGGAAGGCGCTGCCGGTCTTCTCGTCCGACGTCATGTCCTCGGTCGCGTATGCGACGGGGGCGATGATGCTCATCCTCGCCGGCGCCGGCCAGGTCAACTTCAAGTACGTGCTGGGCCTGTCGGTAGTGGTCGTCGCGCTGCTCGTGATCGTCACGTTCAGCTATCGCCAGACGATCCGGGCCTATCCCAACGGCGGCGGCAGCTACATCGTGGCTCACGCGAACCTGGGCGTGATCGCCGGGCTGGTCGCCGCCGGCTCGCTGCTGACCGACTACGTGCTGACCGTTTCGGTCAGCGTATCGGCCGGAATTCAAGCCATCTACTCCGCCATTCCCGCCCTCCAGCCGATAGCCGTCCCGCTGATTGCCTTCTCGATCCTGGCGGTCATGGTGGTCAACCTGCGCGGGCTTCGCGACAGCGGCACTCTCTTCGCCAGCCCGACCTACATATTCATCGGCTCGATGCTGCTGCTCATCGGCGTCGGGGTGCTCGAGTCGCTCACCGGCAATCTGCACCAGGCCACCGACGTCGGCCCGTTGACCGGCCTCGCGAGCGAGAACATGGGCGTGTTCCTGTTGTGCAAAGCGTTCGCCGACGGCTGCTCGGCAATGACCGGGACGGAGGCCGTGGCCAACGGCGTTCCCGCATTCAAGCCAGTGGAATGGAAGAACGCCCAGCAGACGATGATCATCATGGCCACCCTGCTCGGGATCATGTTCCTCGGCACGAGCTACCTGGCGGTCAACATCGGCGCCCACCCCGTGACCGATGCGCTGGGCGTTCCGGGCGCGGGCGAATCGGTGCTGTCACAGGTCGGTCGCACGGTTTTCGGCGGACGAGGCCCGATGTACTACATCCTCCAGTTCTCGACCATGGGCATCCTCATCCTGGCCGCGAACACGAGCTTCGCCGACTTCCCGCGCCTCTCTTCGATCCTGGCCCGAGACGGCTTCTTCCCCCGGCAGTTCGCGTTGCGGGGTGAACGGCTCGCTTTCAACTCGGGGATCGTGGCCCTGTCGTTGGTCTCGATCGCCCTGATCGTCGCCTTCAACGGCTCGGTCGATCGGCTGATCGGTCTCTACGCGATCGGCGTCTTCACCTCGTTCACGCTCTCCCAGTCGGGCATGGTCCGCCACTGGTTCAACGAACGCGGATCGGGCTGGCGGCGCAGCGCGCTGATCAATGGCGTCGGCGCATTCGTCACCGGCGTCGTCGTGGTAGTCATCGCCATCTCGAAGTTCGACCAGGGCGTCTGGATGATCATCATCATCGTCCCGATCCTGGTACTGCTGATGCTCTTCATCAAGCACGAGTACGCCATGGAAGGCGTGGGCCTCGACGTCCAGCCCGATGTCGTGTTCGGGCCGCCGCATCGCCGCCAGCGCGTCGTGGTCGCCGCCCAGGCGATGAGCAGGGCGGTGGTCCAGGCGGTCAAGGTCGGCGAGACGATGGGGGAGGAAGTCCAGCTGGTCCACGTCACCCTCGATCCCGCCGAGGGCGAGCATTTCCGCGAGCGCGTCGAGCGGCAGCTCCCGGGCGTGCGGGTGGTGCTGGTGGAGTCGCCCTACCGAGCGCTGGTCCGGCCGTTCGTCCGCTACCTCGAGGTATCGCAGGCGGAGGATCCCGGCCGGCTCACGATCGTCCTGCTGCCCGAGCACCTGCCCCGCCACTGGTGGGACCGCCTGCTCTACAACCAGAACGTGCACCGCATCAGGGCCGCGCTGGTGGGCCGCAAGGACTTCGTGGTTCTCGACACGCCCTATCGGCGCGGCGCTTAGCCGCGCATCGAGCGCCGTCGCGCGGGCCCGGCGCGCCGCGCCGGCTACCCGCGGGAGCTAGACCTCGATCAGCGATCCCGGCCGCGCCACCTCGATGGGGCCGTGGAAGTGCTCCGCTGCGCGCTCGATCGCCTCATCTTCGCCGAGTCCCGTCGCCAGGTGGGTCAGGACCAGCCGGCGGACTCCCGCGTGCTGGGCCGTGATGCCGGCGTCCTCGGGCGAGCAGTGGACCGAGGGGATCTCGATTACCTCGGTGCCGACTTCGGAAACGAAGACTCGAGCGCCCTGAGCCAGCGTCAGGAGGTTGTCGCAAGGCCCGCTGTCACCGGTGTAGGCGAGGCAGGAGTCGCCGAGGGTCGCGGTAAGCCCGAACGCCGGCACGCCGTGCTCCACGGTCCGCGCCTGGATCTTGAGCTGGCCGATCTGGGCGATGCCCCGATCCTTGAGCTCGACGACCTGGAAGACGTTGGCCATGTGGTGGTCGGAGGCGCTCTTGACGAAGTCCTCGACCCGCTTGGCCCAGCCCGGCGGTCCCAGCACGGGGATCTTGCGCATCGATTGCTGGGCGTAGGCCCAGGCGTAGTAGAGCAGCGGCATGTCGGCGAAATGGTCGGCGTGCAGGTGGCTGATCCAGACCGCGTGCAGGTCCTGGAGGCGGATGTAGTTCTGGAGCGCCGTCAGCGCCCCGCCGCCGATGTCGACGAGCACGTTGGCCCCGTCGCCCTGCAGCAGGTAGCCCGAGCACGGCTCTTCGGGGCGCGGGTAAGGTGCGCTCCCGAGCGTGGTCCAGCGGATCGGACCCTGCGGCTTCTTGTGCCTGACCGGCATGCTGCCTCCCACCACCCTGACGCCAATGAACGAAAGGTATCAGCGCCGCGCCGGCGATGCCCGGCGCATATGTCCAAATCCGGCCGCCGATCTGGCTACTCCATTCGCACTCTGGCGAGCTATTCGCGTGCCGTGATACTATTCGTACATGAGCGAAGTATCTTCGAACCAGCTCGAGATCGAAGCCGTCATTGACGCGCTCAGCCGTGTCTGGGACAAAGGCGCTCATGACATCCCGGACTGGGTCGCGCAGGAGCTGACCTTCGGTCAGATGCGGCTCCTGTTCCTGCTGAGCAAGCACGGTCCTTCGCCGGTCAGCCGGGTCGCGGAATGGCTGAACATCGGCATGCCGGCCGCCAGCGGAGTCCTGGATCGAGTCGAGAAGCACGGCCTCGTCACGCGCCAGCACCGGCTGGACGATCGTCGCGTCGTCGAGTGCGCGCTCACCGACACGGGCCACCAGCTGATCGAGGAGATCGCCGGCATGCGTCGAGTCGTGCTCCGCCGCACCCTCCAGGTGCTGACGGAAGACGAGCTGAGCGATCTCACCCGCCTGGTCAAGGTCCTCCTGGAACGATCGAAATAGAGCGCAGGACACAGCGCCGCAAGAGACAGAGCCGGCAAGGAGCAAAGGAAACAGTGAGCGATTCAGGGGTTCTCGCAGCTCAAGCGCCCGAGGACGAAGTCCTCGTCCACATCAATCGGCGGGCTCAGTTCCTGACCCTCGGCGCGGTGATGCTCGGCATGCTCCTGGGTTCGCTCGACCAGACGATCGTCGGCACTGCGATGCCGAAGATCGTGAACGACCTCAACGGCTTCCAGCGCTACAGCTGGGTGATCACCGCGTATCTCGTCGCGTCGACGGCGATGATGCCGATCTTCGGCAAGATCTCCGACATCTTCGGCCGGAAGTGGCTCTACATGCTCGGCATCGCCACGTTCCTCTTCGGATCGATGCTCTCCGGCCTCAGCCAGAGCATGGAACAGCTCATCGTCTTCCGGGCGGTCCAGGGTCTCGGCGCGGGCATGATGACGCCCATCGCGATGGCCATCATCGGCGACATCTTCCCGCCGGCCGAGCGCGGCAAATACCAGGGCTTGATCGGTGCGGTCTTCGGCCTGGCCGTGATCGTCGGACCGCAGCTGGGCGGCTTCATCACCGACAACATCGGCTGGCGCTGGGTTTTCTACGTCAACCTGCCGGTGGCGATCCTGGCGTTTGCGGTCGTCTTCCTGGTCTTCCCCAGCCACACCGCCATGCACAAGCGCCACAGCATCGACTGGCTCGGCTCGGCCGCGCTGATCGGATCGGTGGTACCGCTGCTGATGGCTCTGTCGCTGGGCAGCACCAATCCCGACAACGCCAACAGCTACGCCTGGACGAGTCCGCAGATCGTGGGTCTTTTCGCCCTCGCGATCGTGTTCGGCGGGGCTTTCCTGTTCATCCAGTCCAGGGCCGCCGAGCCGACGATCCCGCTGGACCTCTTCCGCAACCGCATCTTCAACGTCTCGATGATCATCGTCTTCCTGACGTCGATGGGCATGTTCGGGGCGGTCCTCTATATCCCGCTCTTCGTCCAGGACGTGCTGATGCAATCGGCCACGAACAGCGGACTCGTGCTCACCCCGATGATGGTCGGCGTCATCCTGGTCAGCATCGTGAGCGGCTACCTGATGAGTCGCACCGGCCACTACAAGATACTGGCCATCGTCGGCACCTTCGGGGTTCTGGTGGGCTTGTACCTGCTGAGCACCATGACGGTCAGCACCGACAACGGCACGCTGGTCCGCTTCATGATCGTCCTCGGCCTGGGACTCGGCACCTCGATGGCGCTGTTCACCATCGTGGTCCAGAACGCCTTCCCGGTCGATCGGTTGGGCGTGGTGACGGCCAGCCTGGCCTTCTTCCGTTCGATCGGCGGCGCCGTCGGGGTGGCCGTGCTCGGGTCGGCCATGAACAATCGCTTCGCGTCGGAGTTCCAGACGGGGCTGCAGTCGCTGCCCGCCACTCTCCGCCAGTCCCTCTCGGTCGCCAACCCGACCCAGCTCATGAACGCCGGCGATTCCGACCTCCGCAGCCAGATGGGCGCCCAGGCGGCGGGCGCGGTCGAGTCCGTCCGGGCCGCGGCCATCGCGCCCGGCATCGCCGAGATATTCCTCATCGGCGCCGGACTCGTCGCCGTCGCGTTCGTGGCCTCCTTCTTCCTCAAGGAAATCCCGCTCCGCAAGACCCGTCACGACGTCCCGCCACAGCCGGTCGTGGTCGCAAACGAAGAGACCGTCAACCACGCCCTAACGATGCCGTCCGCGTAGCTCGGCGCGGCGCGCGCCCACATATCGTCGAAGGAGTCCAAGGTGATCCGACTGACCCAGTTGGCCGTAAGCAAACGCAGCGTGACCGTCCTCATCACGCTGGCTCTGCTTCTCGGCGGCCTGTTCTCCTGGGCCTCTCTCAAGCAGGAGCTGCTGCCCGACATCCAGCTGCCCTACATCGTCGTGATCACCCCGATGCCGGGTGCCAGCGCCCAGGATGTCTCGACGCAGATCACCGAACCGGTGGAGCGATCCATCGGCAGCGTGCCCCGCATCCAGCACATCAACTCGAGCTCGGTCAACAGCATCTCGATCGTCGTGGCCTCGTTCTCCTTCGGAACCGACGTCAAGGCCACCGAGGCGGCAGTCGACGCGAACGTCAAGGCTCTGCAGTTGCCCGCTGGTGTGGTGGCGCAGGTCCAGTCGTTCGACATCAACGCCATGCCGCCGCTGACCGTGGCGATCCAGGGCTCCGGCACGACTACTCAGGCGCAGCTGAACGCCCTGGCGGCGTCCACGATCGCGCCTTCGCTCGAGGGGCTCGACGGGGTCAGTGCCGTGGATCTGACCGGCGCCATCGCAGAGCCGCCTCTTGATCAGCCTGGACCCGGCCAAGGTGGCCGCGGCAGGCGTCACGATCGACCAGATCCAGAGTCTCCTCAAGTACAACAACATGGTCCTCTCGGCCGGTTCGATGCCGCAGGGCGATCTCTCGATCCCGATCTCGACCGAGCACCAATTCACGACCAAGGAAGAGATCGCCGGCCTCGTCGTGACGGTCAAGATGCCGGCCGCGGGAACTGCCGGCGCTCCGACGCCGATAAGCCTGGGCCAGCTGGGCACGGTCGATCTCGTGGACGTCCAGCCGACGGGCTACGCCCAGCTCGACGGCAAGCCCTCGCTGGTTCTCGCCGTGTCCAAGACCAGCGACGCCAACACCGTCGACGTGGTCCAGCGCGTCCAGCAGCGTCTCGACGAGCTGGCCAAGACCGGCTCCTTCACCCACACCACGGTTCAGGACCTCTCGACCTTCATCATCGAGTCGCGCGACAGCCTCGTGCGCGAGGGCGGCCTCGGCGCGCTCTTCGCGATCCTGACGATCTTCTTCTTCCTGATGAGCCTGCGGTCCACGCTGGTCGCCGCCGTCAGCATTCCCGTCTCGATCATGACCGCGCTTACGCTCATGTTCGTTGCCGGCGTCACGGTCAACATCATGACCCTGGGCGGGCTGGCGATCGCCGTCGGCCGGGTCGTCGACGACGCCATCGTCGTCCTCGAGAACATCTACCGGCATCGCGGCCGGGGCGACCCAATGCGCGAGGCGGTCATCTCCGGCACGCGTGAGGTCGCCAGCGCGATCACCAGCTCCACGCTTGACGACGGTGGCGGTCTTCCTGCCGCTCGGCTTCGTCGGCGGCATCGTCAGCCAGTTCTTCCTGCCGTTCGCGCTGACCGTTACGTTCGCGCTGCTGGCCTCGCTGCTGTGCGCCCTGACCGTCGTCCCGGTGATGGCCAGCCTCTTCATCGATCGCATCAAGCTCGATCCCGGCGAGGGACCGCAGCACCACGACACGCTGGTCCAGCGCATCTACACGCCGCTCCTCAAGGCCGCGCTCCGGAGCCGCGGTTCGCGCTGGGGCGTGATCGGCATCGCCGGCGCGCTAGTCGTTGGGCGCGGCTTTGCTCGCCCCGCACATCCCGACCCAGTTCCTCAACGCCGGCTCGGAGAAGTACCTCAGCATCGCCGTCGCGCCGCCGTCCGGCACGCCGTCGGCACGCGTTCTCGATACCGCCCGGCAGGTCGAGGCGGTTCTCCAGAAGCACAGCGAAGTGAACCTGATCCAGACGACGGTGCCCGGGCGAAGGCGACACCGGCATGTCGAGCCTGGCCGCGGCCTTCACCGGCGCGGCGCCGAACTCGGCCACGATTCTTGCCCGCCTCGACAACAGCGTCGACCTCGATGCCGAGCAGAAGACGCTCAGCGCGGAAGTCGGCGCCGTCCAGACGGACGGCTGGTCGATCGAAGTGTCGCAGCAGAGCATGACCGGCAGCGGCGGGATCAGCGTGGTCGTCAGCGGCTCCAAATCCGAGGATGTCGCCGCCGCCACGACCGCCGTCATCGGCTCGCTCAAGACCCTGCCGGACCTGATCAACGTCAAGAGCGACCTCGCGACCAAGACCGACGAGATCCAGGTCGACGTCGACCCGAACAAGGCGATCATGGCCGGCACCACCACCGCGCAGGTGCATGTCCGAGATCCACAACGCCCTCGTCGGAACCGACGCCGGTCCGGTCAACCTCCAGACCGGTCCGTCCGAGGTCTACATCCAGCTCAAGGTCGACGGCCTCAACTCGCTCGACGGACTCAAGGCCCTGCCGGTCGGCCTGACCAAGGTTCCGCTCGGTTCGATCGCGACCGTCGCCCAGGTGCAGACCCAGGCGCGCGTCACGAGGGTCGACTCATCGCCGGCGGCCACCGTGACCGCCGACACAACGAGCAAGGACACCGGCGGCGTGTCGACGGAAGTCCAAAAGGCGATCGACCAGCTGACTGCCTCGGGCAAGCTGCCCGGCGTCACGGTCACACTGTCCGGCGTCACCGAGGAGATGAACTCGGCCTTCGGCGACCTGTTCCTCTCGATGGCGGTGGCGATTCTGCTCGTCTACCTGGTCATGGTCGTGGTCTTCGACTCGCTCGTGGACCCGCTCGTGATCATGTTCAGCCTGCCGCTGGCCACGATCGGCGCCTTCCCGGCGCTGTTCCTCACGCAGCGCGCCATCGGCATCAGCGCCCTGATCGGCTTCCTGATGCTGATCGGGATCGTCGTGACGAACGCCATCGTGCTGCTCGATCTGGTCGAGCAACACCGGCGGCGCGGGCTGCCGATGTACGAGGCGTTGATGCAGGGTGGGCGGACGCGCGTCAGGCCGATCGTGATGACCGCCATCGCGACGATGCTGGCGCTCGTGCCGCTCGGCCTGGGCCTGTCCCAGGGCGAGATCATCGCCTCGGAGCTGGCCACGGTCGTGATCGGCGGCCTGTTCACCTCAACGTTCCTGACCTTGATCGTGGTGCCGGTCGTCTACTCTCTGGTGGACGACCTCAAGCAGATGGTTCGACGCCGCCGGGGCGTCTCGGCCGAGGTCGAGGTCGCGTAACGCGGCGCACTCTCTGGATAGTGGCAGAGGCCGGGCTCAGCGCCCGGCCTCTTGTCTTCCCCCGGCGAGGAGGTTCGTCGCCCGGTTGTCGTGCCGGACGTATCCTGGTCTCGGAAGCGATCCGTTCGCCCGGGCCCGACGGCCCGGCATCCGGCGGGGGAGGAGCATGGAGGGGAACGTGGCCCACAGCAAGCGCATCGGCATCCTGACCGCCGGGGGCGACAGCCCCGGACTGAACGCCGCGATTCGAGGGATCGGCAAGGCCGCCGTCGGGCGCCACGGCATGGAGGTCATCGGCTTCCGCGACGGGTTCCGCGGGTTGGCCGAAGATCGCTCGGTCCGGCTCGACAGCAGGCTCTCCGGAATCCTCACCGTGGGCGGCACGATCCTCGGCACGAGCCGCGACAAACCGCACCGCATGCTCGTGGGCGGCGAGGTCGTCGATATGACGGCCGCGGTGGTCAAGACTTACGAGAGACACGGCCTCGACGCCCTCGTCTGCCTCGGCGGCGGTGGTACGGCGAAGAACGCCCTGCGGCTCTTGCGGGCCGGCCTGAACGTGATCACCCTGCCCAAAACCATCGACAACGACGTCGTCAAGACCGACGCGACGTTTGGCTTTGCCACAGCGCTCGACATCGCCACCGACGCCATCGACCGGCTGCACAGCACGGCGCACAGCCACCACCGCATCATCGTGGTCGAAATTATGGGCCATCGGGCCGGTTGGTTGACTCTCGGGGCCGGGATTGCCGGGGGCGCCGACGTGATCCTGATCCCGGAGATCCCCTACACCGCCGCATCCATTGCCGACGCGATCAGACGGCGTGTACGGGCGGGTTCCAACTTCAGCATCGTCGCGGTGGCCGAGGGCGCGAGGAACACCGAAGCTTCGGCTGCATACCGAGAGGCTCAATCCCGAAAGCGCGCCGCCTCGACTCCGGAGGAGACGGAGGCTGCCATCGGGGCCCTGGCTGCGCTGGAGGCGGCCCACTCGGGCAACACTTTGCGGCTGGCCAGCCAGCTCGAGGCGCTGACCGGGCTCGAGTCCCGGGTCACGATACTCGGATACGTGCAGCGAGGCGGAACGCCTTCCGCGGCCGACCGCTTGCTCGCCACCCGGCTCGGCAGCGCCGGCGCGGATCTGATCAGCGAGGGCGTCTTCGGGGTGATGGTGGCGGCGCGGGGTGAAGGCACCGAGCCCGTGCCGCTCGAGCAAGTCGCCGGCAAGCGCAGGCCGGTCCCGGCCGATCACCCCTGGGTTCTAGCGGCGCGGCACGTCGGAACTTGCCTGGGCGATTGAGCGCCGGCGTGCGGCGGCGTTATTCAGCGGCGGCGGGGATCAGCCAGTAGCCCAGCGCCGCTCCGAGCACGTTGGCGACCACGCCGAAGACGATCGCGGCCTCGATCGAGAACCCGACCAGGATGCCCGCGAGTGCCGCGCCGATGGGGAAGCCCGAGAAGTTCAGGTTCATCGAGACCGTGAAGGCGCGGCCCATCCAGGCCTGGTCAGTCGTACGTTGCCTCAACGTGAACATGGCGATGTCGAGGGGGCCGTTGAACAGTCCCCACAACGCCATCGAGAGCGCGATCGGCAGCAGACCGGCGGGCCAGAGCAGGATCGCGGTCGTGCCGATGAAGAGCGTCGCCGGCAGCAGGATCATGCGGCGCTCGCGGCCCTCGGTCCGGATCCTGCCGGAGATGAATGCCGAGAGAACGCCCGCGGCACCGCTGATCCCGAACATGAAGCCGACGACGTCCTGTCCGAGGCCCAGCCGCTTGAGGACGATCAGCGGCACGACGATCTCGATCATGCCGCTCGACAAATTCATCACCGACAGCGAGACCGCCAGTGAGCGCAGCGTCCGGTTGCGCCACGTGTAGACGAGGCCCTGCCACGCGTCGAGGACCAGCGAGCCGGTCGAGGCGACGTCGGTGCGCGGGTCGGGAGCGCCGAAGATGACGACCGCGGCGAGCAGATAGGCGCCGGCGATGAGCCCGAGCGCCACCTCGAAACCGAGGATCTGCGCAGCCACGGCTCCGATCGGAGCGCCGACGACGGTGGCCAGGACCCAGCCGTTCGAATCGACAGCATTGACGCGCTCCCAGAGGGGCGGCGGAACCATGAGTGGAAATAGGCTGCGCAGGCCGCTGCCGCTGAGTGGTCCGGTCAGCGACGCCAGCGCCGAAATTGCCACGAGGAGTGGCGCGGGCAGGGTGCCGGCGAGCGAAAGGCCGGCAATGAGCAGCAAGGCCGAGGCAGCGACCAGGAAGTCGAGGATGATCAGCCGCACCCGGCCGTGGCGATCGAGCAGCGCACCGGCGATGGGGCTGACCACCATGCCGGGAGCGATGCTGGCGAATGCCACGATGCCCGCCAGCTGCGGCGAGTTGTACCGCTGCAGGGCGAACAGGATCACCACGATACCGACCATCGATTGGGCGATCCTCGACACCTGCATGCTGAGGAGAACGCGCCCAAGCGAGGGGACGTCGAGCAAGGCCCGATATGAAGGATTTGGTGACGGGTTCTCGGCCACTGGGCTCCGCAGAGACGACACGATCTGAGGTCAGGAGCGTGCCACAGATCGGGGAGTGGCGTTGGACGGGGTGGCAGTGGCCGCGTGGCGGCACCCGGCAGCGCGGCGCAGCCGGTGGAGTGGCGGGCGTTGGCGCGGTCGCCCGTGCCGCGCCGGGCCCAGCCGCGCCGCGCCGTGCCGTGGGGCGCCGGGCCCAGCCGCGCCGCGCCGTGCCGTGGGGCGCCGTGCCGTGGGGTGCCGCCCTGCTCCGTGCCGCGCCGCGCCGGGCCCAGCCGCGCCGCGCCGTGCCGTGGGGTGCCGCCCTGCCCCGTGCCGCGCCGTGCCCCGTGCCGCGCCGTGCCCCGCGCCGCGCCGTGCCGGGGGGCGCCGCGCCGTGGGGCGCCGTGCCGCCCCGTTTCGAGCAGCTACCGGCCCCCGCGGTGTGAATGCCCCGGCGCCGCCCCGTTTCGAGCAGCTACCGGCCCCCGCGGTGTTGGCCCGGGTCCGCCGCCGCCTGTGCGGCCTCGGGTCGCTTGAGTCGCGGGCTCGGTGTTCGGTTTGAGCGTGAGACTTGCCGATCTGCCGTTCCCGACGTGGACGAAACGATTCCCGAGGGGCGTGGAACTCGTCTTGTACCGCGGGGGCCGGTAGCTGCCTGGAACCAGATGCCGCGCAAGGGCCCGGCCGGATCCGCAATCCAGTGCCGCACCTCCAGGTTCCTGGCCGGCAGTGTCGATGAGAAGGTCGCCGCGTGGCGAGCGATCGGTCGCCTCATCCCGCTCTCCTCGGCGACGAGAAGGACAGTGCCGACGCTGAGGGCGCGCCAGCCCTTTTCGGTGGCCACGATCCCCGGCACGACGCGGGTCTTCCGATCAAGTCTGGCGAGCAATTCCTGCAGGTTGTTGAGGCTCGTCTTTACTTCGACGATCAGCACGGCTCGCCGCATTGAATGCCACGCCAGAACATCGACCGAGCCGCGGTCGCCGTATCGGTTGAAGGTGAACTCGGCGGTGGTCTCCCAGCCGGCGTCTTTCAGCGCAGTCATTGCTGCCTCCACGAGGGCCGCGTGACGTCGATCCAGCAATCGGTCGAGGTCGCCTCCGCGCCACTCCGGGGTCAGCGACACGCGGATTTCGAGGATGCCGGCGACTTTGCGGATCAAACGCAGCGAGTCGAACCGCCCGCGCTCGAGATCCGAGACCGTCTGCTGGCTGAACCCGGCCAGACGGGCCAGGTCGACCTGTCGGAGGCCCCGGCGGCGTCGAACGGAGCGGACGACGAGTCCGAACCTGAGGTCGTCCATGAAGAAAGAATGGCCACCGAGGCTTCGCTTGCGCTTATCGGTGGCGCGGCCGGCGGCCGCCGACGCTTCTCTCGCGCTCGGGCGACCCGGGGCTGGAGCGAGTCGGTGTCAGGCCCGGACGCCCCAGAGCGGGTCGACGGTCGTACCCACGTCCGCCCCGCCGGAAGACGGGACGGCAGCGGCGGCGGCATTCGTGGCGGCGGCATTCGTGGCGGCGGCCGATTTGGGTGCAGGTGAGCCGCCGCTGTCCGGTGACGGCGAGAAGCTCCCGATGCCCAGGAGAGTCAGCGCCTGTTCGGCGTTGGCCGAGGACAGCGTCTGGAGAAGGGCCAGTATCGCGTCGCCGGCAAAGAGCCCGCCCGACTGCGCGGCGCCACCGAAAACTCCGGAGACCGCGGCAGGATCGATGCCCCACTGGCTCGAAACGAGTTGGGCGTTGATGGTGTTGGTCGCCGCAGCGGAGGCCAGACCGACGGGCGGCAGGCCGAGCTTCTGGGCTTGCGACTGCGAGGCCGAACCGCCGGTGGGGTTCGCTTGCGCGGCCTCGATCGCCTCGGCGCTGAGCAGCGGGTTGGCGTTGACTGCGGCGACTGGGTCCATGTCGAAGCAGTCGGCCGCCGAAGCCCCGCGAATAAGGGGATTCCCCTAGAAGTGGTGAGCGCGGGCACCGGAAGTGGGGCCACACGGCAGGAGCGCAGGCCCCGCAGGGGCCGCCCCGCCGAGCGCCGCCCGGTTCGGAGCCGTGCCCCTCCCGGCTAGAGCTTGGGCAGGCTGGCGTACAGCTCGCGATAAGACCCGGCAAGCTCGGCGTAGAGGCGCGCGTTGGCGGGGATCGGCTCCATCACGCGGGTGTCGGCAGGGAGCGGCTGCGTCACCTCGGCCGATGAGGGAACCAGGCCCGCGGCGACTGCGCCGAGCAGGGCCGCGCCCCTCGCCGAAGCGTGTTCCGTGGCGCCGAGGGTGATCGGCATGTCGAGGACGTCGGCGATTATCTGCTGCCACAACCGGTTGACGCCGCCGCCGGCGACCACGCCTGATCGGGCATCGACGCCCACGCCGCGCATCAGGTCGAGGCCCTCGGACAGAGCGAAGGCGACGCCCTCGAGGACGGCGCGGGTCACTTCGGCGGGACCGTGGTTCATGCGCAAACCGACGAAGGCGCCGCGCGCGGCCGGATCGAAGTGCGGAGTCCTCTCGCCGCGGAGGTAGGGCAGGAACAGCAGCCCGTCGCTGCCCGCCGGAACCCGGGCCGCGGCAACGAGCAGCTGGCGGTGGCCGTTGGGGTCGTCGGGCGTCAGGAGGCGAACCGTCCAGTCGAGAGCTGCAGCGGCGGAAAGGATCGCGGCCATGACGCACCACTCTCCCGGCACGACGTGGCAGAGCCCATGGACCCGCCCTTCCGGGTCATATCTGGGTTGCGACGCCGGCGCCAGCACCTGGCCGCCGGTTCCGAGCGAGACCAGAACCTGTCCGTCGGTTTGGGCCTCACGCGCCAGGCCCAGACCGAGGGCCGCGGCCGGCGCATCGGCCCCGCCGATAGCCACGGAAATGCCACTGGGAAGGCCGAGCGCCCGTGCTGCGTCCAAGCGAAGCACGCCGGCACAGGCCTCGGACTCGGACAGAGGCGCCAGCAGGCTCGGATCGATCTCGAGCCTCGAACAGATCTCATTCGACCAGGTTCGGGCCTTGAGGTCGAAAAGCAGCGTAGCCGACGCGTCCGATACGTCTCCCGCGACCTCGCCGGTCAGCCGGAACCGCAGGGCATCCTTAGGCTGGACGATCCATCGGGTCCGAGCGAAAGTGGCGGCTTCGTGGCGCGCGACCCACATGATCTTGGGGGCGGTGAAGCTGACATTCGATCGGTTCCCGGTCAGGGCGACCAGCTCGGCGCGGGGAATCCGCTCTTCGATCTCGGCCGTCTCGGCCTCGGCTCGGGCGTCCGACCACATGAGCGCCGGCCGGAGCGGCGAACCCGACTCGTCGAGAAAGACCGCGCCGTGCATCTGGCCCGTCAGGCCGAGGCCGGCAACATCGGCTCCGCGCAGGGCGGGGCGAGACAGCAATTCCGACATGGCCAGCCGGAGCGCGTCCCACCAGCGGTCCGGGTTCTGTTCCGCATAGCCGGGGGCGCGCGACTCCGTGGCGTACGAGGCCAGAGTCACGCCGAGCGCGTTGCCCTCTTCGTCGAGCGCGATGAGCTTGACCCGAGACGATCCCAGGTCGATTCCGATCGAGACGCGCACCGCCACCTCCGAGTCGGCCTGCCCGGCCGTGAACTCTCCCCAATGCAAGGTTACCCCGCGGCCGCAGACCGCGAGAGGTCCGCTGGGTTTCGAAACGGTACGGCGGTCGCCGGACACCGCGCGCCCCCCCGCGGCCGAGCCGCCAGGCGCGCCACGCTCCCGCGGCCGAGCCGCCAGGCGCGCCAGACGCCCCGCCTCGCCCCGCCCCCCGACCGCCACGCCCCGCCCCCCGGCCGCCACGCCCCGTCCCGCCGGGCGCCGGCTCCTAGCAGCGCTGGAAGTAGGTGTCCCGCTCCCAGCCAGTGACCTGGCGGCGATACGCCTCCCACTCGAGCCCCTTGGCCGAGCGGAAGAGTTCCATCAGCTCGCTGCCGAGCGCCGATGTCAGCACGTCGTCGTCTTCGAGAGCCTCGAGGGCTTCGCCGAGCGACGCCGGCAGCGGCCTGGTCACGCTGTGGGCCCCGCCGCCGAAGCCGTGCTCGATCTCCTCGAGCGGCGGCCCGAGTTCGCAGCCACGATCCAGACCGTCGAGGCCGGCCGCGAGCATCGCCGTATAGGCGAGATAAGGATTGCAGCTGGGATCGGGGAGTCGCAGTTCGAGTCGCGTTTCGAAGACGTCGGCGGGCGGGTTCTCCAGCCGCACCTGCGCAGGAACACGGATCAGCGCGCCCCGGCTGTGGCGGCCCCAGCTGCCTGCGACAGGTGCCTCGTAGCCGGGCACCAGGCGCTTGTACGAGTTGACCACCGGCGCCACGAGTGCGCACATGCCCGGGGCATGCTCGAGCTGTCCGGCGGCGAACGCCCTGGCGATGGCGGACAGCCCGTAGGAGTCATTCGGGTCGTCGAAGACGCTGCGACCGCTGCGGTCCACGAGGACCTGGTGGGTGTGCATCCCGGAGCCGGCGGCGTCCACAAGCGGCTTCGGCATGAACGTGGCCTGCATGCCGCGCTCCCGGGCCAGCTCTTTGACTGCCGGCTTGAGCGTGGTAAAGACGTCGGCGGCCACCAGGGCCGGCAGCAACGGCAGATCGAGCTCGAACTGCCCGCTCGCCACTTCGTGGTGACTGGATTCGATCCTGATCCCGAGCGCCTCGAGCGCGGCCACGATCTGGAGCTCGACCTGGCGCGAATGGCCGCGGGCCTGCTCGAAATAGCTGCTCGGATCGTCGGCCAGGGGACCGATCAGGTCGCCGGCCGGAAACAGAAAGAACTCGATCTCCGGCGCGACCAAATAGCCGAGTCCTGCGGATTCGGCCTGGGCCAGAAGCGAGCGCAGCACCGAGCGTGCGTCGCCGGGGTATGGCTCGCCGCTGGGCGTTACGACCTCGCAGATGAGCCGCGCGCAGGGAATGCCGGCGGGCTCGATCACCGAGAAAGTGCTCGGGTCGGGGCGCAGGTACATGTCGGACTCGACTTCCCGGGCGAAGCCTTCGATGGCCGAGCCGTCGAACCACTCGCCGGCGCTCAGGACGTGCGCCAGGCGACGAGACGGCACCGCCACGGTCTTGACCGCGCCGGTCACGTCGGAGAACTGCAATTCGATCTGCTGGATCTTCGCGTCCTTGACGCAGGCGAGGATGTGCTCGATGGCCCGGCGGTCGGCCTCGGGGAACCCCGTCACGACGCCGTCAACGTCGGTGAAAGCGGCCTGGCGGCGGACGTGCGCATCGCTCGGCGATGCGCCGGGCGGAGTTGGGGCTGACTTCCTGGGCATCTGGTTCCTCCCGCGCGGTTGTGGCGCGCTTGCGCGGCTACGGGTGGGCATGGGTAAGGATATAGGCGATGAGGACGAAGAAGACGCTGGCGGCCAGGAACCCGGCGCTGATGCCGAAGATGAGCATCACCAGCTTCAGGTCCGACGACCCGGGCGCCGCAGCCGCGGGCTCGTCTTCGAAGATGAATTGCGAGAGCGGCAGGTCTCGCCAGCTCTGGAGGTCGGAGAGCAGCGACTCGGCGTCTTCATAGCGCTGGTCCGGGGCTTTTCGCAGGCACTTGCGAACGATGCCTTCGATCGGCGGCGGGACCTGCGGATTGAACTCGTGGAGCGGCGGCACCGCCGCGTTGATGTGCTGGCTCATGACCGCGAGCGCGTTGTCGCCTTCCCACGGCACGCGGCCGGCGAGCATCTCGAAGAGCATGACCCCGATGGCGTAGACGTCGGAACGCGCGTCGCCGCGCTTGCCCTGGATCTGTTCGGGCGACATGTAATCGGGCGTGCCGAGGGCCGTCGAGAACCAGCGCCAGGTGAGCCTTCGAGCGCCGGCCATGAGCGCCACGCCGAAATCGGTCACGACCAGATGGCCTTCCGGCGTGACGAGCACGTTCTCGGGCTTGAGGTCGCGATGGAACACCCCCTGGGAGTGTGCATAGGCCATGGCCGCGGCCAGTTGCTCCCCGAAATCGACCGCTCGATCGATGGACAGTTTCTTCTCGCGGTGGAGGTACGCTCGCAGCGTCTCGCCGTCGACGTATTCCATGACCATGTATGGGCGGCTGCGATTCGACTTGAACTCGATCGACCGCTGGATTCCCGGGTGGTTCAGGTGCCGGGAGATTTCGAGCTCGCGGCGGAAACGGTCGAAGGTTGCGACGTCGCCCATGATCGATTCGTGCGGGCACTTGAGCACGACCTGGCGGCCGGTCTCGTCTTCGGCCAGGAAGACCTCGCTGTAGGCGCCTTGACCGATGGCCCGGACGATCCGGAACTGGTCGAGCATCGCGCCCGGCTGGAGTTCCGTCGATGTCACGAGAACAACCTCCGCCACCCCTGTGGCGCTTCGGGCCGCTCTCCCGCCTCGCGGACGCGGATGGCCATTGCCGTCGCATTATCGTCGCCGCCGCGCTCGAGGGCGAGCTTCACAAGCCCTTCGCACGCAAATGCCGGGTCCCGGGCGAGCGCTTCGGTGATCTCGCCCGCAGTGACGTTGCTCCACAGCCCGTCGGAACACAGCAGGAACGAGTCGCCGGACTCCAGGCGTTCCGTGCGGATGTCCACGCGCACCGTGATGTCGCCGCCGACCGAGCGGGTCAGAGCGTATCGAGCGGGGTGGTCGACGGCCTGCTCGGGGGTGATGATGTGGAGCCGCAGCAGTTCCATGACCTGGCTGTGGTCGGTGGTAAGCAACTCCACCTCGCCGTCGTGGCGCCGGTAGACGCGGCTGTCGCCGACGTGGCCGAGGTGAGCCTCGCCGGGCGTGATCACGAGCGCGCTCAGCGTGGATTGCATCTTGCGTCCGCCCTGCCCCCCGATGGCGGCGCTGAAGATGGCCTCATTGGCCCGGTTGAACGCGGAACGGATCGTGCCGCCGGGACGCCCGCCACCGTTCAGGTTCTGGCGAGTGTGGTCGAGGAGCGCCTGAACGGCGAGGCCCGCGGCGACTTCACCGCCGCCGTATCCTCCCAGCCCGTCGGCCACGGCGAAGACTAGCCCGCGCTCGGAGCTTGCCGTCGATGGCGCGAGCGCGATTTCCTCGGCCGGTGTCACGAACGCCGAGTCGCCGTCCAGGGCGGCCCAGCCGAGACGGTCCTCGTTGTGATCCCGGACATGGCCGATCGCCGAGAGACCCGCGTAGTCGACGGCGAGAACGGTCGTCATGGCTTGCATCTGTCAGGTGACGGATCCGACCTTGTGCGGGGCATGGTCCCTGCTCTAAGCGTGGATTGGACGAAACCGCGCCGACGGGAGCCTGTCGCGGCGCGGTTTCGATCCAATTTGGGGCGGCGGGGTGGAAACGCTATCTCGGCTCGGCCATCAGCGCCCCGGACTCACGGTCTGCGGCGCCACGAGCAGGCTCTTCTTGGTCGCGGCCGAGTTGGCGAATAGCCAGACGGCGCCAATTACGACCCAGACAGCCACGATCCCGAGGGCGATCAGCGTGTCGGTCTGGGTGGAGCCGCCCGAGGAGATGCTCATGAACACGACCGCCGCGAGCATTCCGATGTTGGCCAGGAGGCCCGCCACCGGCACGATGACGTGCTTCAGGATGTTGCGCTTGTGGCGGCCGCCGAAGGCCACCAGAACGAGACCGTTCGTCATGCCGTAGACCAGGAACGTACCGGTGTTCGAGGCCAGTGTGATCTGCAGCAGGTTGTCGGCCGAGAGCACCGCGTAGCCGCCGAGGAGCGCGGAGATCACCGTCAGCGCGATGACACCGTAGTGCGGGGTTGCATGGCGGAAGTGGAGCAGACCCAGCAGGCCCGGGACTTCCTTGTCACGGCCCATCACGTAGGTGATCCGGACACCGGTGTTCAGGCAGGCGAGAGTCGTGCCGATCAGGGCGATGAGCACGCTGGCGGCCAGGATGAGTGCCAGCGCCACGCCGGTGCCGCCCAGCATCTGGTCGCCGATGAACCTGACGATGTCGCCGATCGGGGCCCCGGATGCCGCGGCCGCGCCGTAACCGTTGACCGTGGCGCCGGCGGCAGTGGTCGCGGTTACCGAGCTGTTGACCACGAAGTTGGCGGCGAAGTACTCGATGACGTAGGCGACCGCGCCCTGGATTGCCAGCGACAGAAGGACAGCGCGGCGAACGTCGCGCTTGGGATTGATCGCCTCGGCGCCCAATGCGGTCACGGACTCGAACCCGACCAGGAGGAGGATTGCGATCGTGCCCTGGAACAGCACGTTGGTGAAGTTGTGCGGCAGCACCACGTCGACGGCGTTTGCATGAGCGTACGCAAGGTCGGGGTGACCGAGGCGGAAGATGATCGCCAGCGCGGCAAACGCCACGAGCGCGGTGAGCTGGATGGCGTTGATGACGATGGCCGTCATCGTGGAACCGGAGATGCCCCGGTAGGCGATGAAGCCGACGAAGCCCGAGAAGATGAATGCTGTTGCGATTTCTATGGGCGAGCTGAGCGTTACCCCGAACAGGCCCAGGATGTAGACCAGCAGCGTCGCGGTGAACGCGACCATGATCCCCGGGTAGATCCAGTAGTAGAGGTGTGAGACCCAGCCCACGATGAACTTGGCGAGGCGTGCGAATTTGTAGTGGACCGCCTCTTCCTTCTCGAGGAACGCGGCCTCCGCGAAGTAATAGGACGAGCCCGCTCCGGCCTCGGGGTAGATGTTGGACAGCTCTGCGTACGAGTAGGCGGTCAGGAACGCCAACACGAGCACGAACAGCAGGCCCGGGAGCATGTCGGACGCGGTAGTGCCGCCGCCGTTCTGCTGAACGACCTGTGCCTGGAACGTCGTCCAGAGAAACGCGCCCGGGGCAATCAGCGCCATGGCGTTGATCGTCAGCCCGGTCATCGTCAGGGTTCTCTTCATCTCCGTCCCTGGCGAAGCGGCCATGTCTTCCTCCTCGTTCGGGCACGGCTGGAAATCGCGTCCGATCGGTGGCGACCGGCGGTTGCCGTGCTTGAACGAAGCATCCGCGAGCGACTCACCCGAGTCAGTGACCGGCGAGCGTCGATTGTGCTGCGCTTCGGTTGCCAGCGCGACTCTAGGAGTTGCGGCCCGGTTGCGACTTGTGTGCGAGCGGGCTACAGAACGAGCCCGCCGGGCACGCAGCCGGGGCGGGCTCGTCTATTGGCCCGGTTCGCCAAACCTCAGGCGGCCAGATCGCGCCGATCGAAAGCGACGATCGCGGTCACCAGAAAGACGAGGGTAACGGCCGCCAGGACCCCGAGGTCGGCGAAGCTCAGACCGTTCCGGAGCGGGTCGTTACCCATGTAGTAGCGGAACAACGAGAGCGGCCGGATGGCGTTGAGCCCGTCCACGATCGCCGCCAGCGCGTCGACCAGGTACATCACCACCATCAGCGCGATGGCCACACCTATGGCGGCGGCGCGATTGCCGGTGAAGGCGGAGATGGCCAGTGCGATCGCGCCGAAGGCGAGGCCGAGCAGCACCAGCATGAGCAGCGCCGCCGCCAGCCGATCCGGGGGCAGGGAACTGGAGCTCGCCGCCGCACCTGCCAGGGCCATGACCCAGACCGCCGCCGCCGCGACCACGCAACCGATCACGATTGCCGCGGCCTTCTCGAGGACCACCCGCCGGCGCGAGACCGGGTACGAAAGCAGGACGTCGATGGTGCCCCGGGATTCCTCGCCGGCGGTAAAGCCGCTGGCCATCCCCGCGGCAAAGGCGACGATGAGCGCGGGCAGGATCATCGAGAACAGCTCGATGTGCAGGAAACCAACCAGCGAGCTGGCGTCCGCGCCGGCGCCGAGCAGCTTGGCAGCCGGGCCCATCTTCTCGAGCATGGCGTTGAGATCGAAGAGCTTCGAGTATGTCGGGAACAGGACGGCAAAATAGCCAGTCATTGCGCCCATTCCGAGCCCGACCCAAAACGTCGGCCAGCGGAGATCGCGGATCGTCTTGCCGAAGACGCTACGCAGCAGCATGGCTGGCCTCCGTTCCGGTGATGGTTTCTGCGGCGCCGTAGTAGGCCAGGAAGATCTCCTCGAGGCTCGTCTCGACACTGCGGACGTTGCGGACTTCGAACCGCGCCGCGGTCTTGATGAGCGCGTCCAGGCTGCCCATGACCGTGCAGCGCAGGGTCTCGCCGTCGACGGTCAGGTCCTGCACGCCGGGCAGGTCGGCGAACGCCTCCAGGGGCACCGTCCCGCCGAAGTCGATCTCCAGGCGGCGGAGCGCGCGGTCCTTTAGGGCGGCGATCGATTCGACTGCGAGCAGGCGGCCCTCACGGATGATCCCGACCCGGTCGCACAGGTGCTCGACCTCGGGGAGCTGATGCGAGGAGATGAAGACGGTCCGCCCGTCCGATCGGGCCTCCTCGCAGAGGCTCTCGAATTCGAGCTGGATGAAGGGGTCCAGGCCGGCGGTGGGCTCGTCGAGGATGAGCAGGTCGGGCCGGATCATGAACGCGGCCACCAGGCCGACCTTCTGCTTGTTACCCCGCGAGAGGCTCTTTATGCGTTTGGTCGTGTCCAGCTCGAGGCGTTCGATCAGCTTCTCGCGGTAGGGGCCGTCAACGCGACCCTGGAGATTGCCGAGATAGGTGAGCAGCTGCCTGCCCGTCAGCTCCGGGTAGAGCGAGAGCTCGCCCGGCACGTAGCTGACGCGCCGGTCGATGGCCAGACGGTCGCGATGGACGTCCATCCCCAGGACCCGGGCGCTGCCGCTCGTCGGCCTGATCAGGTCCAGCAGCAGCCGGATCGTGGTCGACTTGCCCGCTCCATTGGGTCCGAGGAAGCCGAAGATCTGGCCCGCCTCGACGGTCAGATCCACGTCCATGATGCCGCGGGAGTGGCCGTAGTACTTGGTGAGCTTCTCCGTTTCGATTGCCGCGCTCATCGTGGCGCCTCCTCTCGAGCCTGGTTCCTGGTCTCCTCGAAGCGATCGAACAGCTTGGGCAGCTCGCGCTCCAGAAACGCGTACATGTCGCGCACTTCTTGCAGCGGCTCGGGGTTGCCGTCCGGGCCGAGCAACTCGAGGCCGTCGCCCGCGAGCTCCTGAAGCCGCTGCAACAATTCAACCCGCCACAGCATCATCCGCGCCCAGGCCCCGGACCTGATCACGAAACGATCGCGCCGATCGCCGGCCCGAACCGTTCTGTCCACGAAGCGGTAGTGCATCAGCAGCTGGGTCATGTTGCTGATCGAACCCTTGCTGGCCTGGAGCGTGTCCGCGAGGTCCGAGGCGGTCAGGCCGTCGGCGGGGCCGAGCAGGATGGCGCCCAGAACGCGGCCGGCCATGCGAGGCAGGTGCATGGAGTCGAAGACGAGCCCTATCTCCTCGACGAAGCGCTCGGCGGACATGCGCCCGCCGAGCCTGTAGCGGTTTCTTTCGGCCAACTCGTCGAGCATCGCGGTCGCCTCCATTCCTCGGGGGCAGGCGTGCCGCCTCGTGGCGGGAACGCCCGTCGGATCGTAGGTAGTTCGGTGAGTTCAGTCAATACTGAACTCAGGCGGTTTTACCAAACTGATTGTGCCGCCGCGTCGAGCGTGCCGGCGGGGCTTCCTGCCCGAGTAGTACCTCCGGGCGCATCGACCGGACGACGGTCCCTCCCCGAACGACCGCCTCAAGCCGGGAATACACCTACAAGGGTTCCCTGCCGAATGCTTTAGGCCAATCGCCGGACGTCCGTCCGAGAGCAGCAACCGCTAAACCAAGGATTGATCGATGTCGATCGCCAGCTATGCCGTTCAGGATCGGCGAGGAGGGAGCCGCGCGGCGACTCCGCCACGACCGTCTCGAGCGGCGACGCACGCGCTGATCATCCATAAGGCGGAGATCGTCCGCCTGGGCGTATCCACCATGTTGGCCAGCGGATCCGCATGCGAGGTCTCCAGCGCGGGATCCGTATACGAAGCCTTCCGACTGGCGTCCGACGTCCACCCGCAGCTCGTTCTGTTCGACTTCACGCCGACCGAGGGTCCCGAGGTCGGACGGCTGCTCGCCGCTCTGTGGCCGCGTCCCCGTTTGATCGCTCTCGTGACACGCGGTCGCGAAGTCGCACCGGCCGACTGCATCGCCGTCGGCGTCGACGCCGCCATGCTCCTCGACAACATCAACCGCGACACCTTCCTGGTGGTCATCCGGCGGGTCATGGACGGCCTCGGACCGATCGTGGCCGGCTTCCCGAGCGTTGGCGAGCAGCTGGACGCGGCGATGGTCGACGAGGGACCGGTCTCCCTGCTCACGCCCCGCGAGCGGGAAATGCTCTATCTCATCGGCCAGGGCCTCTCCAATCGCGAGATCGCCGAGACGCTGGTGCTCTCGGTCAAGACGGTCGAAGCCCATCGCGCCAATCTCAGCCGCAAGCTCAACGTCCGTTCGAGGGCAGGTCTCATGCGGCTCGCCCTGACCGGCAGCCTGGCCTGACGATGATCCCGCTGACGCGCACCGACGGAACAGCCGTGTTGGTCAACCCCGACCGGATCGAAGTGATCGAGGAAACGCCCGACACCGTAATCACCCTGGCCGACGGCAAGAAGCTCCTGGTGCGTGAGACGGCCACCGAAATCGCCATCCGGTTCCACTTCTACCAGCGCTCGCTGCACGTCGACGCCCGCTTCGGCGGCCGGCGCGCCTACGACCCGCCGACCGACTACGACCCGGCGCTCTACGAGCATCCCAACCGCGGGCGCCTGCGCGCCTACGGCGATTCAAGCAAGGGCTAAGGCGCTATGGACGGCGGCCTCGGAATCATGATCTGCGTCGGCGCCATGATGGTCGCCGATGTCCTCGACGGCGGTTCGCCCGCCGCCTTTCTGAATCCCTCCGCCATCCTGCTCATCTTCGGCGCGACCTTCGGGGCCACGATCGCCTCGACCTCCCTAAAGCAGTTCATGAAGTTCCCCAAGCTCCTGGGGATGGCCATGAAGCCGCGTGTCAGCGATATGGACACGATCCGGGAGATGCTGGTCAAGTTCGCCGAGCGGGCGCGCCGCGAAGGCCTCCTGGCGCTCGAAAGCGACGTCGAGGCCGTCGACGATCAGTTCATCCGCCACGGACTGCAGATGGTCATCGACGGCCTGGAGCCCGATACCGTCGAAGAAATCCTCGAGATCGAGATCGAGTCGATGCAGGGCCGCCACATGAAGGGCATCGACATGTTCGCCAAGATGGGCGGCTACTCGCCCACGTTCGGCGTTCTGGGCACCGTCATGGGCCTGGTCAGCGTCCTCTCGAACCTGGCCGATCCGTCGGGCCTGGGCGAGTCGATCGCGACCGCGTTCATCGCCACGCTGTTCGGCGTCGGCGCGGCCAACATTCTGTGGCTGCCCGTGTCGGCGAACCTCAAGAGCAAGGACCAGGCCGAAGCCACGGAACGTCGGCTGGCTCTCTCCGCGATTTTGGCCATCCAGGCCGGCGACAACCCGCGAATCGTGGCCCAGAAGCTGCGCGCTCATGCCGGGCCCGAGAAGGCCCAGGCCACCGAAGAAGCCGCCCCCGAAGGCTCGCCCGTGCCGGAGGCAGCCTGATGGCCCGCCGCAAGCGCGCCCACCTCGAAGCTCCCCACGAGAACGACGAGCGCTGGCTGCTGACCTATTCCGACTTGATCACCTTGCTGTTCGTGCTCTTCGTGGTCATGTACGCGATCAGCACCACCGACATCCGCAAGTTCGTAGCCCTGGCGCAGTCGGTCTCGGCCGCCTTCAACGCCGATGTCATGCAGGGCCAGCAGCCGATAACGATCACCGACGGCCAGGACACGACGCAGATCAATCAGACCTACGACCAGAGCACCTCCGCCGCCGCCACCGACATGCGCCAGATCCAGGCCGCGCTGGAGGATTACGCGATCGGCCAGGGCCTCGGCGGCGACGTCGAGGTCGGCATGGCGCCCGAGGGGATCGTCATCCGCCTCAACGACGCGCTGCTCTTCTCGTCGGGCCGGGCCCACCTCGACGATCACGCGCTGGCGGTCGTCCAGAAGGTCGCCGGCATCGTGAAGTCGCTGCCCAACAACATCCGCATCGAGGGCAACACCGACGACCAGCCGCCCGATGCCCTCTACCCGGACAACTGGCAACTCTCGACCGCCCGCGCGCTGGCCGTCCTCAGCGCAATGACGCAGTCGGGCATCTCGCCCGATCGCCTGTCGGCGACCGGTTACGCCCAGTACAACCCCATCGTGCCCAACACCGACGACGCCTCACGGACGAAAAACCGCCGCGTAGACGTGGTGATCCTCTATCCCACCGAGGGGGCTTCGAGCACGCCGAGCCCGGCCGTGCAGCCCTCCTTCCCATGACTCACCGCATGGCGAGACGCCTCGTCAACAGCCCCGCCCTCGCCAAGGAGACTGGTTCGTGAAACTGCCCATTCCGCACGGCCGCCGCGCCATCCTCATCCTGGGCCTGCCCCTGGGCCTTGCCGCCGCGGGTGGCTTCATGTTCATGCAGATGTCCGCGGCCAAATCGGCTCCGGTCGTGGTTCCGGTCCCGAGCGGCGGTCAGCACGGGCCGATGCTGGCCCTCGACAGCCGGGTCATCAACCTCACCCCCAGCCCGACCGGCGGCTACAAGTACGCCAAGGTCGCGGTCACGATCGAGCTCCGACCCGAAAGCGCGAGCTTCTACACCCTCAGCGGCGACGGGCGGGCCAAAGAAGAGAAGACCGAGACCGACGAGATTAGCCAGGACGTCCCGCTGCTTCTCGATGCGCTCGGTTCGGCGGTGTCCTCGCACGACTCGGCGTCCCTGACCAGCGCCGACGGTCGGGCGAAGCTCAAAGCCGAGCTCCTGATCGCGATGCGCAAGGTCCTCGGCGACGAGAAGGTCCTCGACATCTACTTCACCGACTTCGTGATGCAGTAGGCGACCCAGATGCTTTCACAGGCCGAGATCGATGCGCTCCTGGGAGCGGTTGCGGATGGCTCTATGCCAGCCGAAGAGCAGCCGTCGTCCCTGAACGCCGCCGGCCGCCTGGTCAAGACGTACGACTTCCGCCGGCCGGCCAAGTTCTCCAACGAGCAGCTGCGGACTCTGCAGGCGATCCACGAGAACGTCGGGCGCATCGCGGCCGCACGTCTCTCCTCGTTCCTGCGGGGCTCGGTGGTGATCCAGCTCGCCGGGACCGACCAGCTCATCTTCGACGACTACGTGAACCAGCTGACCCTGCCCACCCAGCTCATCGTCATGGCCAGCACGGGTCTCGCCGGGCCGTTCATGATCGACCTCGACCTCGGGATGGCCTTCGCGGCGATGGATCGCGTCCTGGGCGGCCCCGGCCGCGTGCCGGCAGACCGCCACGAGCCCACACCGCTCGAAGCCGATCTGATTGCCCGCGTCGCGGCGAACCTGCCGCAGGCCCTGGTCGAAGGCTGGGCGCACCTCCAGGCCCTGGACGTTTCGATCACCGAGACCGCCCACACCCCCATCCTGCTGAGACTCGCCGCGCCGACCGAAGTCGTTGCGGTCCTGACGTACGAAGTTCGTTTCGCCGGCCAGACGGCGCCGATGACGATCTGCTACCCGTACGCCACCCTCGAGCCGGTCCTGCCGCGTCTTGCCGCCACGATGTGGTATTCGCAGCGGCGCCAGGCAGCCCAGGGAGCTTCCAGCACCCGAGATCTGCTCGAAGCCGAGCTTCGCGCCGTCGAGATCCCGGTGTCGGCGTCATTCCGTGCCGTGGACATTCCCGTGGAGGCCCTCAGCGAACTCCAGCCGGGAGACGTAATCCGTTTCGACGAGCACTTCGACGAGCCCGTCCTTCTCGCCATTTCGGACCAGGCCCGGGCATGGGCGATCCCGGGTCGAGTAGGGGATCGAATCGCCTTGCGACTGGTGACACCGCTTCAGCCGATGGAGGCTTGACGTGAGCTGGGAAACGCTCGATTGGCAGGTTGCCGACAGCCGGACACTCGGCCCCGGTGCGCCGCTACTCGAACTCTGGCCGATGCTGAAGTCGGCGATCGCCGAGACGATCTCCGCCGACGCTCTCTGCTCCGTCACGGTCGGAGAGCTGCTGGTCGGCAACACAACCTCCGCCGAAGCCCCGTCGCCGCTGGCGGCCGCGCAATCCTTCGAGCTGCTGGGGACCGATCGGCGCGGCTCGTGGGCCGCCCTCGACCCGGCGAAGGGCAACAAGATCGGCGGCAACGTCTATACGCCGGAACGGCTCCAGAACCTGGTCCTGGAGGCCCTGAGCGGTGGGTTCGAGGCGATCCTGGGCGAGGCCCTCAGGCTCGGCGACCCGGTCGAGATGTCGAGCGCCGATGGCCCGCTGCTGCTCCTGCGCCTGGCCCTGACTGCGGTCGACGGCGAGGAAGTGGTCCTCATCTCCGCGTATGACGAGGCCGTGGCCGGAGAGCTGGAGGCGCACATAAGCGCCCTCCAGGCGCTTGCCGAAGAGGCTCCGATCGCCCCGGCAGCGGCCGCTCCCACCACCCAACGACCCCAGGAGGACAACTTGGCGAACGTGTCGCGGACGGTCCAATCGTCGCCGGCCGCCGCGCCCGCGCCGGCTTACGCCTCGGCCAAGGGCGGCAACGGCGGGGCCCCGGCGCTTCAGCAGCCGAACGTTCGGATGGCTCAATTCGCCGAACTGACGCCCGCTCCGACCGGGCAGCCGGGCTACAACATCGACCTCCTGCTGGGCGTGAACCTTCAGGTGGCGGTCGAGATCGGCCGGACTACGCTGGCCATTCGAGACGTGTTGGCCCTGACACAGGGTTCGATCGTCGAGCTCGACAAGCTCGCCGGCGAGAAGGTCGACGTGCTGATCAACGGCCGGCCGATCGCCCAGGGCGAGGTAGTGGTCGTCGACGAGAACTTCGGCGTCCGCATCACCGACGTGGTCTCCCGCCAGCAGCGCCTCACCCCGGCCGGCGGTCGCTGAACGTGATCGAGGCGCGCCGCTCCGCCGCGTGGGACCGCACGGTCGTGCGGTTCTCGGCGTTCGCCCGCGCACTCACCGGCCGCCGCCTGGCGGTCGCCGCGATCGTGGCGGGCCTGGCGATCGTCTGGATCGTCGGTGTCGTCCAGCCGGGCAGCTCGCACGCCGGGGACAACGTGGCGACCGGCGTCGGCTCCGACTGGGGCGCCGGGAGTTCGGTTGCCGGCCTCAATGTCGTCGACCTCGTCACCAAGGGCGCGCTGGTCCTGATCCTGCTCTTTGTGACCCTGCGGATCCTGGGCCGCGCCCAGGGGAACGTGGCGAAGAAGAGCAGCAGCCGCCTTGTCGTGCTCGAATCCCGCTCCATCGCCTCAAAGGCCTCTCTCCACCTCGTGGCCGTCGGCGGCCGGAGGCTCGTCATCGGCCTCACTCCGAGCGGAATGGTTTCGCTCGCCGAGCTTGACGCCACCGAACTGACCGACGCGGAGTCGGAATCCCAGGCGGCAGACGATCAGTCCGTCTCGCCCGGGCCGGGCGATCCTGCCGTCAAGGCCAGCCTCGGACCCGCCCTGGATTCGCTGCTCGCTCCGCTCGACCGTGTCGGCGCCGGCCTCTACAAGCTGCTGAGCGGCGGCCGGGCGCGATGAACCGCCGCCTCCGCCTGATCCTTCTTCTGGGCATCGCCGTCTTCCTGATCGCGGGCTGCTACCTCGACCAACGGCGCCTCGGACATCTCGGTCAAGATCGGCGACGGCCAGGCCTCCAACGGCAACGGCCAGTTCGCGCTTTCGCTCGAATTGCTGCTCGCCCTCACGGTGCTCTCGCTGGTGCCGGCGATCCTGATGCTGGCCACGAGCTTCACCCGGATCGTGGTGGTTCTGTCGCTGCTCCGAAGCGCGATCGGCATCCCGAACCTGCCTCCGAACCAGGTCATCCTCGGGCTGTCGTTCTTCCTGACGATGTTCGTCATGGCCCCGACCCTCACCCAGGCCAACAACGACGCGCTGCAGCCATATCTGGCCAACACGATCGACCAGAACACGGCCATTCAGAAGGGCATGGCGCCGTTCCGGACCTTCATGCTCAAGGAGACCCGGGAGGAAGACCTGCAGGTCTTCATCGGCCTGTCCAAGGAACCGCGGCCCGCCACCGCCAACGACGTGTCCATCGAGGTCCTCCTGCCCGCCTTCGTCGTGAGCGAACTCAAGACCGCCTTCACGATGGGCTTCCTGCTCTATATCCCGTTCCTGATCATCGACCTCGTGGTCGCATCGGCGCTGATGTCGATGGGCATGGTCATGGTTTCGCCGACCCAGATCGCCCTCCCGTTCAAGCTGCTGCTCTTCGTGATGGTCGACGGCTGGGTGCTCATCGTGCAGTCGCTCGTGAAGAGCTTCGGATGAGGACGCAGCGATGAGCCCGGGCGACGTCGGCGCCGTCATGCAGAGGGCGCTCTACACGACCTTGATGGTGGGCGGGCCGATCGTGCTGGTCTCGATGGCCGTCGGCCTCGTGATCTCGGTCCTCCAGGCCGCGACTCAGATCAACGAGGCGACCCTGACCTTCGTTCCCAAGCTGCTGGTCGTGGCCCTGGTGCTGCTGATGCTCGGGCCGGCGATGATCGGCCAGCTCTCGGATTTCACGCGCTACATCTTCCAGCTGGTGGCGGAGGCGGGCCAATGACCGTCTCCGTGAGCGGCGGCCAGGCCGCCCTGCTCTTCCTGGTGATGCTCCGCTGCAGCGGGCTCGTCTTCACGGCCCCGATCTTCGGCCACCACTCGGTGCCGACCCTCGTCAAGTTCGGGATTTCGGCGGCGTTCACGGTGGCCCTGGTGAAGGGCGCCGGGGCCACCGCCGGCTCGGCGCCGCTGCTCATGGCCGCGCCGGTTGAGCTGATCATCGGGCTCTCGCTCGGCTTCATCCTGTCGATGTCCTTCGAAGCGATCGAGCTTGCCGGGCGGGTCATCTCGATCCAGCTCGGGCTCTCGCTGGGCGCCATCTTCAGCCCGACCGAGCAGGATTCCTCGACCGCGATCGACCCCTTCTTCTCGGTCTTCGCCGGGCTGCTGTTCCTGGCTATGGGCCTTCATCTCGCCGTCGTCCAGGCGCTGGCTCACTCCTTCATCACGTACCCGGTCGGTGGCGGCTGGCCCGCTTCGCTGCCCGTCCTCGGGGCGCAGACGATCGCCATGGCCCTCGAGCTCGGCGTCCGCGTGGCGCTGCCGATCGCGCTCGTCCTGCTGCTCGTGGAGCTCTCGGTCGCGCTCCTGGCGCGGGCCATCCCGCAGATCAACGTCTTCATCCTCGGCCTGCCGCTGAAGATCCTGGCCGGCATCGCGGTCCTGTCGCTGGCCATGCCGAGCCTGATCTCCGGCGCCGCTTCCATCTACCGCTTCATCTTCCAGGCCGCCACCGGCGGCGCAATCTCGGTGTAGGAGTGAGAGATGCCTGAGCGCACTGAAGCTCCTACCCAGCGAAAGCGCGACGAAGCGCGCGCCAAGGGTCAGGGTGTCGGCCGGAGCTGGGAATTGTCGATGGGCATGACCCTGGCCGTCGGCACGCTGGCCCTGTCCGCCCTGCTGCCCGGCGCCGCAGGCACGCTCCTCTCCAAGACGCAGGCCTCGGTCGTGCTGATGGACCCGCGCGCCACCAGCGCCCAGCTCCTGGCTCAGACCGGTGACGCGATCCTGACGACCGCGCTGCTGATCCTGCCGCTGGCAATGCTGGTGCTCATCGCCGGCGTTGCCGGCAACCTGATTTCCGGCGGGCTGGTCTTCTCGCCGAAGGCAATCCGTTTCGACGTCAGCCGAATGAACCCGCTGACCGGCATGAAGCGCATCGCCGATCGCCAGGCCATGGTCAGGCTCGGGCTGTCCGCCGCCAAGCTCGCCATTCTCGTCGTGATCTCCTGGCAGGTCGTGGGCAGCCGCGTGCCGACCCTCGTGGAAACCTCGGGCTCGAGCACGGGCGCGATCGCCGGCAGCTGCCTGTCGGCCATCTTCCAGCTCGGGCTGACAATCACCGTCCTGCTCGCCGTCGTCGCCCTGGTCGACTTCGTCGTCCAGCGCCGCAAAGCGACCCAGTCGATCAAGATGACGAAGCAGGAAGTCAAGCAGGAGTACCGGGAGCAGGAAGGCGACCCGCAGGTCCGCGGCGCCCGAAAGCGCCGGGCGCGCCAGATGGCCTTCGCCCGGATGATGGACGCGATCCCCAGCTCCGATGTCGTCGTGACCAACCCCACGACGCTGGCCGTGGTGCTCAAGTACGACTCGCTCACGATGCGCGCCCCCAAGATCGTGGCCAAGGGCCAGCGGCTGATGGCCGAGCGGATCAAGCAGATCGCGCGCGACAACAAGGTGCCGATAGTCGAAGACAAGCCGCTTGCCCGCGCTCTGTTTTCGCGCCCGATCGGAGCCGAAGTTCCGGCCCACCTCTATCGCGCGGTGGCGCGGCTGCTCGTCCTGGTCCACCAGGCCCGGTTCGCGGTGGGGGCGCGCCAGAGCGGCGGCCGCCGTCCCTCGCGCGGCTGGGCCGCGGAGCAGAGCAGGGCCGCCGCATCCGAGCTCGGCCTGCGGCCATGGTGGGCTGACAAGGCGACGGCTGTCGTCCCCGGCCTCGGCGGCGGGACAGCGATCGGCGGCACCGAGAGCGGCGGGACCGGCCCGGCCGGCACAGACCGGGCCTGGAGCGAAGGGCTCGGCGGCGAACCCGACCCCGAAGTGGACGAAGAAGCACTGGCGCGCGCGCTGGCCCTCGACGAGCTGCGCGACGTGACGGCCACGGAGCTGGCCGATTTCGAGGCTCAGCTCGCGGGCGACGCAGAGCCCGAAACCCCAAACCAGATCGACGCCGACACCGACGACGAGGAACCTCAGCGATGACAACTCAAGCGGCCTCCGGCCCCGCAATCCTCCACAGGAGCGACGGGTTCCTGGCCGCAGCCGTCGTCGGCATCGTGGCGATGATGATCATCCCGCTGCCGCCGATGCTGCTGGACATCCTGATCGTCCTCAACCTGACCTTCTCGCTCACGATCCTGCTCGTCAGCCTGAACATCCGCGAGCCCCTGGAATTCAGCTCGTTCCCGCCGCTGCTCCTGATCGCCACCCTGTTCCGCCTCGGCCTCAACGTTTCGGCGGCCAGGCTGATCCTCCTCAACGCCCACGCCGGCGAAGTGATCAGCGCCTTCGGCAAAGTGGTCGTCGGGGGCAACACCGTCGTCGGGATCGTGGTCTTCCTGATCCTGGTCGTGATCCAGTACGTGGTCATCACCAACGGCGCGGGCCGGGTCAGCGAGGTTGCGGCCCGGTTCACCCTGGACGCGATGCCCGGCAAGCAGATGAGCATCGACGCCGACCTGAACGCCGGCCTGATCACGCCCGACGAAGCCCGCGCTCGGCGCCGGGCCATCGAGAAGGAATCGGACTTCTACGGCGCCATGGACGGCGCGTCCAAGTTCGTCAAGGGCGATGCGGTCGCCGCCCTCGTGATCATCGTGGTCAACATCGTCGGCGGCCTGACGGTCGGGGTCATGCAGAAGGGCTTCGACATCGGCCTTGCCCTCACGACGTACACCGTCCTCACCGTCGGCGACGGCCTCGTCAACGAGATCAGCGCTCTCCTCATCTCGATCGCGACGGGCGTGCTCGTGACCCGCAGCGGTTCCGAGGCCGGGCTCGGCAGCGACCTGGGCGTCCAGCTCCTGAGCCGGCCGAAGCTGTTCATCGTGGTCGGAGCGGCGCTCATGATCATCGGCATCGTGCCCGGCTTCCCGACGCTGATCTTCGGCGCGGCGGGCGCGTTGGTCGCGGGCGGCGGCTGGCTGCTGTCCGGATCGCAGACGGCAAAGGCGGTGGCGCTAGCGCAGCGCCGGCATCGCGGCGGCCCCGGCGCTACCGGCCCTGGGGAGCGGCCAGGAGACGCCGATGGACGCGCTCAAGGTCGAAACCATGGAGCTCGAAGTCGGCTATGGGCTGGTCGGCCTGGTCGAGGGCGGCACGTCCGGCGGCCTCGTCGAACGCATCGGCCTGATCCGCCGCCAGATAGCCGGAGAGCTTGGCCTGATAGTCCCGACCGTCCGGATCCGCGACGACCTGGTGCTCGACCCGAACGCATACGTGATCAAGCTGCGCGGTTCCGAGATCGCCAGAGGCAACGTGGACCCGACCAAGATGCTGTGCATGGATCCGAACGGCGGCGAGATCGCCGTGAACGGCATCCCGACGACAGAACCCGTGTTCGGGTTGCCGGCCGCCTGGATCAGCATCGCCGATCGCGAACGGGGCGAAAGCCTCGGCTACACGGTCGTCGACGCCGCATCGGTGCTGGCCACTCACCTGGCCGAGACGATCCGCCGCCACGCCGACGAGATCCTCGGCCGGCCGGAGACCAACCAGCTCCTCGAAGCCCTCAAGGCGCGAGCAGCCGGGACTCGTCGAAGAGATCGTTCCCGGCCTGGTCAGCGTCGGCGACGTCGAGAAGGTCCTCCAGGGCCTGCTGCGCGAGCGGGTCCCGATCCGCGACCTGTCGACCATCCTCGAGGCCATCGCCGACGCCGCGCGCAGCACCAAGGAGCCGATGTTCCTCACCGAGGCGGTGCGGCACGCTCTGCTCGAGGGCGATCTCGATGCGGTATCGAGCCCCCGACGGGGCAATCCACGCCGTCGCCCTGGCGCCCGAACTCGACACGCGGCTCGGAGCGTCGGTCATGGTCCAGCCCGGCTACGTCGGCCTGGAGCTGTCCGGGCCGACAGCAGAGCGCTCATCGAGTCGATCGACCGATCGCTCCGCAGCCTGTCACTGCAGCGCTACCAGCCGATCCTGCTGTGCACGACCCGCATCCGGCTGGCTCTCCGAAACCTCACCGAGCGGCACATGCCGCAGCTCACGGTCCTCTCCTACGAAGAGATCCTGCCGAGCGTTTCCGTCCAAGTCCACGCCCAGGTGGAGGTCTGAAGATGGAGCTGCTGTCGCAACCTGGACTCTGCGGTTGCCGATAGTCGCCGCTCTCGCCGTGGGCGGGGCTTCGTACCGGCCGGTGCTCCCGCGGTGGAGTGCATGGACCGGGCTCTCGCGGCTGCGGTCCTCTTCACCCTCGGCCGGCCGCTGGCTCATGGGCTGGCTGGAGCCACCGGAGACAAAAGATGCTGCGAATGAGGAAACGACGGGAAGCCCGCAAGTCGAAGGACGGACGGGCAAGCCGCAGCGGCAAATGCCAATGCCCGCGCAGCGGCCCGTGCCGGTAAAGGCCCATCCACTGTCAGCCGGACCGCGTGAGGCTGAGGAGACGAAATGATGTTCGACCGACAGACCTACTCCCCGATGTTCCGCCGCCCCTGTGATGCTGGAGCGGCGCTCCGGCGTCGGGTCCGAGCACGACTCCTTCGGCAAGCCTTCCCCGACCGCGGGGGCCTTCGACGGCAGAAGTCTTCGCCGCCGACGCACCCGACCCGGGACCGACCCCACTGAGGCCGCAGAGTCCGCCGCGGTGGTCCCGGAGGAGGCGCCACGGATATCGCACTCCGGCGCCGCCGCGACGACCGGCCGCCGGAGGACGGGCCGACCCCCGGGCGACGAGCGGCCCAACCTGAACGGCTACGGAGCCTACGGGCAGGCCTCGATCGCCGGTCCGGGGATGAGCCGCGACCAGCTCGTACAGCGCTACGCGCATCTCGTGAAGTACGTCGTCGGACGCCTGGGCGTATCCGTGCCGGGCCTCTTCGATCACGAGGACGCCATGCAGGCCGGCGTCCTCGGGCTGCTCCGGGCGATCGACGCGTACAAGCCGGAAGCCGCGGCCTCGTTCGAGTCGTATGCGATCCTGCGGATCCGCGGCTCGATCCTCGATGCCGTTCGATCTCTGGACACTGTCGGGCGTGCGGGTCGCGAAGCCGCGCGGGCGATCCAGGGGGCCATCCGCGACCTCCAGCACGAGCATGGCCGCTCTCCGACGGAAGGTGAGATTGCCGCTCGGCTGGGTCTCACGGTAGCCCGTTACCGGGATCGGCTCCAGGCGGCGTCGGTCGTGACCGTCTCTCTCGACGAGCACGATTCCCACGACGGCGACGACGAGTCGGCGGTCCTGGCCGATACCGCCCCCGACCCGAACGCCATCGATCCGGCGGAAGAGGCGGCCAGGCGCGATGCCATCGCATCTCTGGTCGCCGAGATCGGGAGGCTGAGCCAGCGCTCGCGAATGGTCGTCGGGCTCTATTACCAGGACGAGATGACGTTCAAGGAGATCGGCGCCGTTCTGGGCGTGACCGAGTCCCGGGTGTGCCAGATCCACACCGAGGCGATCCTCGCCCTTCGTAGCCGGCTCGTCGATGCCGACGTGCAGGCGCGTCTGGGGCGAAGGAGGGTGCGAGCATGATCCGCGGCTTCTACACGGCCCTCAGCGGCGTCGTGTCCACGATGACCCGCCAGGCCGTCGTGGCCGATAACATCGCCAACGTGAACACGGTAGGTTTCAAGCAGTCCCGGACGGTCCAGGACGACTTCGAGCTCCAGATCATGAATTCGCTTGGCCCCGAACTCGGACAGCTCGGCTCCGGCACGATGCCGACCGGGCTCAAGCTCGACGCCAGCCAGGGGGCGCTGGAAAGCACCGGCAACATGACCGACCTCGCCGTGGACGGCGACGGGCTCTTCGCCGTTCGAACGGCCGGCGGAGTCGCCTACACCCGCGCCGGGGACCTTCACCAGGATCCCAGCGGCATGCTCGTCACGGAGCAGGGCTACGCGCTTCTCGATACGACCGGCCGCCCAATCCAGGCCGGCCCGAACTTCAGCGTCGACACCGACGGCACCGTGGAGGGCACCGGCCAGCGGATCGCCCTGATGGCGTGGCCGCCGGCCGGTGTCACCAGGCTCGGCGGTAATCTCTTCAGCGCCCCGGGCCAGCTCACGCCGGCCAGCGGCAAGATCAGGCAAGGCGTGCTCGAGCACAGCAACACGGACCTGGCCCTCGAGATGACCGACCTCGTGAATCTCCAGCGGGAGTTCCAGATGAGCTCCCGGGCCCTGTCCCTCCAGGACAGCTCGATCGGCGACGCCATCGCGCTCGGGAGGCTGCGATGACTTCGACGCGGCGCGCCTCATCTGGCGCCGAGACGCAACGCATACGTCAAATCGATGAAGAAATGCCCCTCGCCGGGGTAAAGACTGCACGGTACGGGCCGATCTCTAGGATGACGCCCAAGAGAGGAACCAAATGAAGATCGAAGACCCGCGGTCCGTATCGTCGTCTCCTGCACTCCGTCCTGCGCCGCCCGCCACGAGCGCGCCGGCGAAGACCGAGTCGCAGCGAGCGCAGGATGCCCACGCCGCCAACCAGCCCGCCGCACGCGTCGAGCTTTCATCGCGTAGCCGGGAGATGCACGAGGCGCTCGACGCCGCGAAAGCAGCTCCCGACGTGCGTGCGGACAAGGTGGCGGACGCCAAGCAGCGGATCGCCCAGGGCACGTACACGGTCAAGGCCGAGGTCGTGGCTCGGGGGATCCTCGACAAGCGGGCCTAGATGCTCGCGCCCGGAAGCCGTGACCTGGCCCGATACGCCGCAGGCTATGGGGCCGATTTCGGCTCGCCCGAATTGACCGCCCTGACGACCGCTCTCACGGCGCTGGCCGAGATGTCGGACGACGTCACCGACGCCGTGCAGCGCCACGACAGGATGTCCCTCGAGAGCGCCAACGAGCGCGCCGAAGGCCTCGTCGGCGAGGTCAACCGGCTCGCGGCCGCACTCTCACCGGCCGATCGCGCCTTCATCGGCGAGACGAACGTCGCGGCCCTGTGCAAGCGCCTGGCGGTCTCGGCCCGACGCAACGCGTACCTCATCGAACAGGCCTGGGCCGTCGACGCGGCGCTCATGCGCCTGCTCGTGGGCGTCGGCACGAACGCCTCCGAGGGCACCGTCAGCGGCTACGGGTCTCAGCCCGGACCGACCTACGTGAATCGGGAGGCGTAACGATGGGCTCCCCATTCTTCGGGCTCGACATCGGCGCTTCGGCGCTGAGAGCGGCACAACAGCTTCTCGACACCGCGGCCCACAACGTTTCGAACGCGAACACCCCGGGATACTCGCGACAGACCGTAACGCTTACCGAGTCTCCGCCGTATTCGCTTCCGGCATTCAACCGATCCGGCATGCCGGGCCAGGTCGGCTCTGGCGTGACGGTCTCCGCCATCACTCGGGTTCGGGACACCTTCCTCGATCTGCAGCTCCAGGTCCAGGCAGGGCTGAAGGCCGAGTGGGACACCAAGCAGCAGCAGCTGGCAAAGATCGAAGCCGTCTTCCCCGAGCCGTCTGACTCCGGGCTCGGCGGCACGATCAGCCAGTACTGGAACGCCTGGCAGGACGTGGCCTCCGACCCCACCTCGGCGGCCGCGCGAGCAGCCCTGACGGAGCAGGCGGCCTCGCTGGCGGAAGAGCTGAACCGCGATTCGGGCCAGCTCAGCATGACCTCGGCCGGCATCGACAGCCTCGTCGGCGACCAGGTCGCGAGCGTGAACAGCCTGGCCACCCAGGTCGCCAGCCTCAACGGCCAGATCATGCGAGTCATGGGCACCGGCGGCCACGCCAACGACCTCATGGATCAGCGCGAGCAGCTCCTCGAGCAGCTCACCGCCATCGTCCCGGCGACCGTCTACACGACGCAGGACGGCAGCGTGACGGTCCTCGTCGGTGGCACCGACCTCGTTACCAACATGAACACCCGCACGCTCATTACCCAGCAGGACGCCCAGGGACGGATCATGCCGGCCTGGTCCGACGGCAAGCCCGTCACCCTGCAGTCCGGCCAGCTCCAGGCCCTCCTGTCGGTGCGGGACGGCGACCTGGCCGATTACCGCTCACAACTCGACTCGCTCGCCCAGGGTATTGCCGACGCCACGAACGCCGTCCAGGCGCGCGGATACGGGGCAACCGGGGCCGCGGGGCAACCGCTGTTTACGTATCGCCCGGGCAGCGCCGCCAGTACGCTGGCAGTCAACCAGGCGGTTGCCGCGGATCCCAGGCTCCTTGCCACTTCTGCCAGTCCCAATGCTCCGGGCGACGGTTCGGTGGCCGGGCTGATGGCCGACCTTCGGAACGCCTGGTCGTACGCGGCCGGGGTACCGGGCACGGACGTCGTCAGCGGCAGCGACCTGACTACCAACGGCACGGCCCGGCTGATGACGATCGTGGCCGGCCGGGCGCCGGGCCAGACCTGGACCTTCAGCGGCTCGGGCTCGAACCTGACCCTGACCGGCGCCGACGGCTCGACTCAGACGATCGCCGTCCCGGACATGACCGCGGGCTCGTCGCAGACACTCAACTTCAACCAGCTGGGAATCCAGCTGACGCTCAGTGCTCCGACCGATGCGAAGTCCGGCGCGGACCTGGTCACCGATCTGACGGCGGCCGGGCACAACACGCTCGTCACGGCCTCGCTGTTCACCATCCCGCAGACCACCTCCGACTTCTACGCCGCGCTCGTGGGCAAGATCGGAACGGCCTCCGCGCAGGCGCAGGAGATCAGCCAGAACCAGCAGCTCGTCGTCGATCAGCTGCAGCAGCGAGTGGCAGAGACCAGCGGCGTCTCGCTCGACGAGGAAGCCACGGACATGCTCCGCTTCCAGCACGCTTACCAGGCCGCGGCGCGCGTGATCACGGTCATGGACGAGATGCTCAACACGTTGATCAACAACACCGGCCTCGTCGGCCGCTGAACGAAGGTGTGACATGCGCGTGACGCAGGGCATGATCTACGACGCCACCAACCGGGGTCTGACCACGACCATGGCGGCGGTCCAGACCGCCTCGGAGAAGGTGAGCTCCACGAAGGCCCTGAACAGGCCCTCGGACAATCCTGCGGATGTGCGCTCGGCCATCCAACTGCGGGATGCTCTATCAGAGCTGAACCAGTTCCAACGCAACATCGATGCTGCGACCAGCAAAGCTAACGCGATGGACGGCGCCCTTGCGTCCGCCGGGGACTTGATTCAGCGAGCCAATGAGCTCGCCATCGCGGGCGGAGATGGCACACTCACCGACGCCGATCGCCAGGCCATGGTCCAGGAGGTCTCTCAGCTGGTCGAGTCCATGGCCCAGGACGCCGGTGCCAAGGTCGGCGACGCGTACGTGTTCAGCGGATTCCAGGTGAACAAGGCGCCTTACGTGGTCACCGCGCCCGGTACAGTCGGAACCTACCAGGGCGACCACGGTGTTGCCGTTGCCCGGATCGGTCCCGGGGCTACGGTCCAAACCAGCGTACCGGGAGATGCCGCATTCCAGGCCGCTTTCGATGCCCTCTCGCAGCTCAAGGCCGACCTTGAGTCGGGCAACGCCGTTCAAGCCGGAACCATCGCGAAGATCCAGGCCGCCCTGGACAGCAACCTCACTGCGCGGGCACAAGTCGGCGCCCGGACCAACCGCCTCGAGCAGGCAAAGACGTCCCAGGGATCGCTGATCACCAGCAACCAGGGCATCCTGAGCCAGCTCGAAGACGCGGACATGGCATCCGCGATAACCGAGCTCACCAGGCGGCAGACCACCTATCAGGCCACGCTGGCCGTCACGGCCAAGGTGATGCAGACCAGCCTCATCGACTACCTGCGCTAACGCCATCCCGGCCGAGCCCGGTCGGCCCGGCCGAGCCCGGTCGGCCCAGCCACGCGACCTAACGTCCCGAGGAAATGAAGTGACATCGTCCACAGCTTCCGCAGAGATCGTGTTTCCCGATGGACTGGTCGGATTGCCGGACCTCGTTCGTCATCGCTTCACCGCCGTGCCCGACAGCGCACTCTACGAGTTCGCCTCGGAGGACGACCCGACGATGGGCTTCATCGCCGCCGCCGCCGACAGCGTCAAAGCCGGCACCAGCGAGCTGCTCCGGCAACGGGGCCTGGTTAACGAAGGGGAATGGGTGCTGGCGATCCTCGCGGTCCACGGCGAGCCGCCGACGGTCACCGCGAACCTTGCGGGTCCGCTGGTTGTGGACGTCGCCAAGGCCACCGCCCGTCAGCTCGTCCTCGAGGATGCCGAGTTCCCGCTCCGCGCGCCGGTCGCGGAGCCCGTCTGATGCTCGTCCTCACCCGCCGGGCGGGGCAGTCGCTCCGCGTCGGGCAGAACGTGGAAGTGCGCGTCGTCCGGATCGAGGGCGACCGTGTGGTCCTGGGCATAGCTGCGCCGCGGCACGTGGCGGTGGTGCGATCCGAGCTCGTGGAGCAGGTTTCGGGCGAGGTCCGCGAGGCCGCGGAGACCCGGGCAAGGCTGCGGGTCATGCTCAAGCCGATGCATCCCGAGGCGGCGCCTCAGGCCGCGGCCGACCCGGACGGACCCGGCATCGCCTGATCGCCGGCGGCACATTGAACCGTGGCGCCGAAACGCACCACCGCCGGCAAAAGATGAGCCCGCGAAGCTCCATTCACCTCAAGTCAGCCATCCCCGAACCGACTTCTCCCGTGGCGGGCAGATTGCCTTCCAGCGGCAGGGACGCCGCATCGATCCAAGGCTAGGAGGCCTAGTTCAATGTCGGTTCGCATCAATACCAACATCGAGGCTCTCAACGCCCAGCGCAACCTCGGGATCACCGCAAACGCGTTCTCGAAGAGCGTCGAGAAGCTGTCGAGCGGTCTCCGTATCACCCGTGCCGCCGACGACGCGGCCGGCCTCGTCATCAGCGAGAACCTGCGGGCCCAGGTCAACGGTGTCAATCAGGCCAGCCAGAATGCCCAGGACGGCATTTCGATGGTCCAGACCGCAGAAGGCGCGCTGAACGAAGTCCACAGCATCCTTCAGCGAATTCGCGAGCTGGCTGTCCAGTCGGCGAACGGCACGAACCAGGGCACAGACTCGCAGGCTGCCATCACGGATGAAGTCGCTCAGCTCAAGCAGGCTATCGACGACATCGGCACCAACACCAAGTTCAACGCCATCAGCCTCCTTACCGGCGGCGCGTCGACGGACTTCCAGATCGGCGCCGATCAGGGGGAGACTTACACCGTCGACTTCAGCTCTTACGACGGTGCCACCACGACAGCTCTCTCCGCTGTCGACGTGACGGACATCTCGACGGTCGACGCGGCGATCACGGCCGTCAGCACCCAGCGCGCCACCTTCGGCGCGGCCCAGAACTACCTCGAGCACACGGTCGCCAGCCTTGGCGTCGCGTCCGAGAACCTGAGCGCTTCCGAGTCCCGAATTCGCGACCTCGACGTCGCGTCCGAGATGGTCAACTTCACCAAGACCCAGATCCTGCAGCAGGCCGGCACCGCGATCCTCGCGCAAGCCAACTCTGCGCCGCAGAACATCCTCACCCTGCTCCGCTAGTTTCGGATCAGCCGAACCCAGCGTCGGTTGGGCCGGCGACACAGAGTGAAGAAGGGGTCGACGGGTCTCCGCCGGCCCCTTCTGTTCGAGCCAGACCTCCCAGGTGAGCATGGACGCCTCCCATCAGGCTGCAACCATCAGCGCGCTCGAAGCTGCCACGGACACGTTGATGTTCGCTCTGGCGCGGCGACCTGATCCCGACCTGGGAGCCGCCACGGCCGCCCTCAAAGCCCGTGAGGCGGCGTTGCGCTTTCTCCTGCAGACAGACGCCGGGACCCGTCCGGCCGATCTCAACGCCAGGCTCCGTCGAATTCTCGATCGCGACCGCGAGGCGGCCGATCAGCTCCGACTCGAGATGGATTCACTCCGCGGACGACTCGCGAACACCCGTCAGCTGCTCCACACATACGCCGGCCGCTCCGGGTCGATAGGGTCGGCTCGGTGAAGAAACCGAACCGTCGCGGTCCGAATCGGGGAGAACCCGGCTATCGCAGAACGGTGTGCTGGCTCAAGCTGGGCATCGGAGCAGCCGATACCTCGAATGGCCGCCTCCGAGCTTGGGGCGACCAGCCGGGCGTCCTCGGGAGAACGTGAATGTCGACGATCCAGTTTGGCGGCGTCATTTCGGGACTGAACACGCAGAGCATCATCGATGCTCTCATGACTGCCCAGAAGCAGCCGCTCACCGACCTGCAGAACCAGGAGTCGACCCTCAAGGCTCAGAGCACGGCCTACGGCCAGCTCGGTACCGCGGTCGATGACCTGGTCGCGAGCATCAAGAATTTCACGGTCACGGCCGCCGGTTCGAGCCGCATCGGAATCTCCGCCGACAGCTCCGTCTTTACCGCTACCGCGACCTCGAGCGCCCTCATTTCACAATACGACATCTCCGTCGATCGACTGGCAACTGCTACTCGGGCCGTCTCGACGAACTCGATGGGCGCCCCGGTAACCGCGAGCGACACCTCAAACACGCTCCAGGCCCTCAACTTGCCGGGCAGCGTGACTGCCGGTCAGATCAGCGCCATCGTCGACGGCGTCATCGTCCACTACACGGTCGGCGATCCCACCGTGACGACCCTTGCCCAGGTCATGGACGGCTTCGGCCAGGCGATCCAGGACCAGCTGCGTGCCGCGGGTCCGAGCAGCTCCCCGGCCGCCACGGCCACATTCTCCGTGGTGGACAACAAGCTCCAGCTGACCATCGCCGGTGCCGACGACGCCCTGCACTCCATTTCGTTCGGAGCCGCGAGCGACTCGAGCAACGCCCTGGGCATGTTCGGCATCGCCTCCGCCACGGCTTCCAAGGCCACCAACCCGACTCTCACAGGCACCACGAACCTTGGCGTGACGAAGATGAACGGGGCCCTCGACAACGCGGGGCTCAGCGGCTTGATCTCGACGCAGGCCGGCGTACTGACGATCAATGGCGTGAGCATCTCTTACGACACGACCAAGGACTCGATGTCCACCCTCATCAGCCGGATCAACAACTCTTCCGCCGGGGTCATCGCCTCTGTCGACCGCACCAACGATCAGCTGGTGCTTGACCCGCAAGGACACGGGCGCGATGGCGATCGATATCGAGGATGGCGCCGGCAACAACCTCGCCGCGGTCCTCAATCTGGCCCCGGGACTACCAACGCCCAGAAGATCGGGAATACTGCCCAGGTCACCGTCGACGGTCGCTCCATCACCAGCGTAAGCAACACCGTCACGAACGCGATCGACGGCGTGACACTCAACTTGCTGAAGCAGAGCCCGTTGGGTCTGGCGCAGGGCTCTGACGATCGGAGTCGATCAGTCGGCCGTGACGACGGCCATCAACTCGTTCATCACCAGCTTCAATTCGCTCGGCGACACTCTCGACAAGCTGACGGCAATGACCCCCGGCCAGGCAGGCGGCACCGCTGGGACCAGCGGCCCCCTGGCATCGGATTCGACCATCCGAACGCTCTTCCTGAGCCTCCGCGAGACTCTCTTCGGGACGTCCGGAAGCGGGACCTTCAATTCGCTGGGCGCCATCGGTCTGAACACGGGAGCAATCGGATCCGCGGCTGGCTCGACGGATCGGCTCCAGCTGGATTCGACCCAACTGACTGCCGCACTCAACGCCGACGCCGGTCAGGTGGCATCGCTGCTCGACGGGGCGACCGGTCCGCTCTCCGCCGTCCTGGCGAAACTCAACACGATCGAAGATCCGACCAACACGACGATCCTACGTGCAGTCGCAGACGACGGAAATAGGCGGTGAGATCGCCGAGCTTCATCGCGAGGAAGCCAGCCGCCAGGAGATGATCGACAACTACCAGACGATGATCGAGGCGCAGTTCGCCGCGATGGAAGCGACCCTGGCGCAGCTGCAGTCGCAATCCCAGCAGGTTGCGGCCACGCTCGGCTACTCGAGCTCGGGCATTCCTCCACCCCTTCGGTCGGCAGCGGCCTCAGCAGCTCGTCCTCAGGCTCGTAGCCCGCGCCCTGGCGCCTCCTCCGCTCGCGCGCGGCGCCTTCTCCGCTCGTTCCGCGGCGACTTGGCGCGCGTTGTCCGACGCGTTGAGTTGCCTCCGCTTGGCTTGACGGGATCTCGGGCGCTGCCTCGCCGAAACCCATCCTCGCGGTGACTGGATGCCACGAGCGGTCAAGAAGACCTTCCGCGAGCCGATACCTAAGGTGGAGCCGCCACCCGGACGGACGCAATTCTCCGAGCCAAGAGGCCACCGTTCCAATGCTCGATCCCACCTCCACATATCGAACATCGCAGGTCGTCAGCTCAAGTCGAGCCGGCCAGATCGTCCTTCTCTATCAGGGCGCAATCCGGTTCGGTGTGCAGCACCTGGCCTGGCTCGAGCGCCACGACATCGAGCAGGCCCACCGCTCCTCGATCCGGTGCCAGGAGATCGTCGGCGCGCTGCGCGGCTCGCTCGATCTGTCGGCCGGCCCGATCGCGATCCAGCTGGATCAGCTATACGACTTCGTCCTGCGCCGCCTCGTCGACGGCAACGTCACCAAGGAAGCCAGGCCGACCGAGGAAGCGGTTCAGGTCCTGCGCGGTCTTCTGGAGGCCTGGCAGGAGCTGGCGTCGCGGCCGCGGTCCGCTCTGACCGACGCGGCCCCGGACTTCGAACCGAGGCACCTCGTCGGCGCGTCCATCGGCTCTCGGCCGCTGGTCGGAGCGGGAACGTACGCGGGAGGGGCGCGACGGTGATCTCGCCGACGGGATCCAACTCGATCGAACGACAGATCGCCGCCGAGACGATGGCCGCGACCTTGAGCCCGCTTTCCATCCGGTCGATCCAGCGGCGCCTCGAGCGGCTGCTGATCGATGATCGCGAGTTGCTGATTTCGCTGCAGTGCCAGCTCGAGCAGATCCGCCGGGAGCTCCGGCTCCTCAACGACGAACGCATCGTCCACGCCCTCGACGGTAGCGAGATGCCTTTTCGCCATTAGCGCACGAAGGCGGAGTTCGGGAAGGAGAGCCGGCCGGCGACGGTAGGGGAGTGGGCTCAGGCGCCTCGGGCCAGCACGGCCGGCATGGCAGCCGTTTCGCGCTCTCTCATGTCCAGGTGTTTGCGCACCAGATCGAGGAAGTGGTGCAGCCGGAATGGCTTCAGGATCAAGTCGTTGGCGCCGGCGTTCCGCGCGGCCGCCAGGTCGGGCGACTGACCGGTAAGGATCAGGACTCTCATGCCCGTCAGTGACGGCGCGGCTCGCATGTCGGCCGTCAGACGGTATCCGTCGCGGTCCGGGAGCCCGACGTCCACGATCGCCAGATGCGGTCGATATTGCAGCGCAAGGGCTTCGCCCTCGGCCGCGGTGTGCGCCGTCAGAAGGTGCACGCGCAGGCCCCGAAGCGCGGCCTCGAGGGCGCCGTGGACGTATTCGTCGTCGTCCACGATCAGTACCCGCTGAGCGCGGCTTCCGATCGAATGAAGTGGAGTGGGACTACCCATAAGGTCTGGAGGGTAGTGCACTACTGGGGTATAAGGCATGCGGTGTTTGCATGGTCTTAGGCAGGACCGAGCCGGGGGACTTTTCGGCCAGATTGTGGGAATTCGGCTCAAGCCCGCCTGTAGAAAGTCGATCCCGTCGGGACGAAGCCGACGCTGCGGACGTTCAGGATCGACTCGGTCGCGCCCAGGAAGAGGATTCCATCGGCTCGCAGAGCTTCGCTGAAGCGCATGTAGAGCGTCGTCTTGGCCTCCTCGGTGAAGTAGATCACCACGTTGCGACAAACGATCAGGTCGAAGGCTCTCTCGTAGGGATCCCGCAGCAGGTCATGGCGGCGGAACTTGACGAGGGCGCGGATCTCGGGCCGGACCTGCCACTTGGCCGCGGCGGCGACGAAGAACCTGGACCGCCGCTCCTCGGACACGCCGGCCATTTGCGCTTCCGAGTAGGTGGCAGCCTTCGCCCGGGTCAGGATCGTGTCGTCGAGATCGGTCGCCAGGATGTATGTGGCGGCGTCGGGGGCCAGCTCCTGGGTCAGCATTGCCAGTCCGAACGGCTCATATCCGAGCGCACAACCCGCGCTCCATATCCGGACCGAGCGCTGGTTCTTCAGCATCGGGCCCAGATGCTGCTCGACCAGCCTGTCCCAGGCCTCGGGGTTGCGGAAGAACTCACTGACGTTGATCGTGATCATGTCCAGGAACGCCTGGCGGAGGACCGGGTCCTGGCGCACCCGATCGACGAGAGCGTCGGAGTCGCGCAGCCCCTTTGCCGCCGCAAAGCCGTTGACTCGCCGCCACACCTGCGCCGGCCGGTACTGGCTCAAGTCGATCCCCAGCATGGTGCGAACCTCGCACGCCAGGCGCTCGTACGCCGCGCCGTCAAGCTCCGGAATCAGCCCGGGACTGGGCGCGTCGACAAACCGCTCCGACGGTCGAGGAGTCTCCATTCTTCAGTTATCGGCCGCCGGAGGCATCGCTTGACCGCTCTAAAGACCCACCTCGCCGGACCCGACTCCTCCGGCAGGGCAGAGCATGTAGAGGCAGAGACCGTCGAGCGTGCGAGCGTCCATGACATTGGAACCGGTAGTCGCTTCCGCACCGCCGGGATTTGAGCCGGTTGGGGCGAGGATCCTCTCGGACATCGCCATTCTTCCGTGCGATCTGTACATCTGGCGCGGTCCGCGGCCGGTCCTCTACGCGGCCGGAGGCGGAGACCTTCGCAAGATCATCGCGAGGACCCAGCACGGAATGTCGTTTCTCGTCCGAGACGTAGATTCGGACCTCCTGCGCGGTGCTCTCGCGGCCTCCCTCCCGGACGTGCTGGAGAACCGCGCCGTCCCGGCCCTCGAGCGCAGCAGGACGGCCTACTCAATCGCGGCCAAGGTTCTGGCTCCGATCTTCTCCCAGGACCGAGGGCTCGACCACGACCGGCTCATGCTGGCCCTCCAGACGGTGGACGCTTTCACGGCGGCCCTGCTCGACGACGACGATCTGGTCTGGGCGATGGTTGCCACGATGCAGAGGCACATGGCCTCCCACACCCACGCCTTCAACACGGCGATCTACGGTGTCGCGCTTGCCCGGGCCATTCGCCTGGGCAACATCAGTCAGGTGGAGGACGTGGCTCGCGGCGGCCTGCTCCACGACGTGGGCAAGACCCGCGTGCCGAAGGCCATCCTGGACAAGCCGTCCTCGCTCGACGTGGCCGAGTGGCAGGTAATGCGCGGTCACGTCAAGGCGGGCTACGACATCGTGGTCCGGGCCCTGGGTTACGCGCCCTCCTACGCTCACATCATCGCCGAGCACCACGAGCGCTGTGACGGGTCGGGTTACCCGGCCGGGCGGCAGCCGCACCAGATCGCCTTCGACAGCCAGCTCGTGGCGCTGGTGGACGCCTACGACGCCCTGACGTCACGACGATCGTACAAGCCGGCCATCAGCGCCTTCGAGGCCCTCCGGGTCATGAGCGTCACCATGCGTGGCCAGTTCAACGAGGAGCTGCTGCGCGAGTTCATCAAGGTCCTGGGCGGCTGGAGCACCCTCAACGCCGACGTTTCGGCCGCGCTGCAGGTCGCAGGCTAGAGGGCCCGGGAAGCCCCGCGGGGCCGGCTCGGATCGTCAGGCGACGCGCTCGTTCCCTCGAGCGGGAGTGGCTCCGCCGCTCGCCCTGGACCGACCTTCCAGCAGCGCCGCGATGTCCACGACCAGCCCCACCGTGCCATCCGCCATGACGGTCGCGCCGGCCAGAGCTCGCCGATCCCCGGTAAGCTTGCTCAGGGACTTGAGGACGATCTCGTGCTGCCCGACGAAAGCGTCCACGGCCAGAGCCATCTCGCTGCCGCGCGACCGCACGACGACGAGGTTCACGAAGCCGCGGTCGTTGGCCACGAGCGGTCGGGGAGCGTCGCCCAGGGCGCTGTCGAGCTGTTCGACCGGTATGACCCGGTTCCGGAGGGTGAGGACGTCGTGGCCGCGCACGCCGCGCCAGCGTGGACGGCTCGACGCGCAGGGTCTCGAGCACGCCGGTGAGCGGCAGGGCGCACACTCGAGAGCCGGACCTCACGAGCAACGCACTGATGATCGCCAGGGTCAGCGGCAGCGACAGCGACACCCGCGTGCCGCCGCCGGGTGTACTGGCGACGTCGACCCAGCCCCCCAGTCGCTCGATGTTGTTGCGGACCACGTCCATGCCGACGCCCCGGCCCGAGACCTCGGTCACCACCTTGGCGGTCGAGAAGCCCGGCATCAGGACGACCCGGAGGGCCTCGCTGTCCGTCAGCGCCTGGGCGGCTTCCTTGGTCATCAGGCCCTTCTCGACGGCCGTGCGGCGAAGCAGGGCCGGGTCGATGCCGTGACCGTCATCTTCCACCGTGATCAGGATGCGGCCGTCTGTGTGCCTTGCGGACAGGCGAACCGTGGCCGGCACGGGCTTGCCCAGCGCCACGCGTTCCTCGGTCAATTCGATGCCGTGATCGAGGGCGTTGCGGACGAGGTGGCCGAGCGGGTCGCCGACCTCTTCGAGCACGGACCGGTCCAGCTCCGTCTCCTTGCCCTCCACGACGAGCTGCACGTCCTTGGAGAGCCGCGCGGCGATGTCTCGGACGACCCGCGGGAAGCGGTTGAAGACCGTCTCGATCGGGAGCATCCGAAGGCCGGTGACCTGGTCCTGCAGCTGCCCGGCGATCCGGGCGAACATCTGGGCGTCCTCGTCGGCCTGGCGCGCCAGCGGATCGTCGCCGAGCCGCGCGGCAAACTCCTGGGCGCTCTGCTGGAGGCGGGTCTTGAGAACGACCAGCTCGCCGACGAGGTTCATCAGCTCGTCGAGCCGGGTCACGTCGATCCTGATCGTCTGCTGGGCCGACTTCAGCCGGTCGCCCGCGACGGTCATTCGCTCGGTGGGCGCAAGCCCGCGCGACTCGGCGCCCAGATCGGCCTGGCGCCTCTCGGCTTCCGCCGGCGGGCCGGCCTCGGCGTGGTCGTCGGTCCGCTCGGCGGCAAGCGTACGGAACGGGATCCTCGGGGCCGTACACGTCGCGGCTGGGCGGTGCCGCCGGCGGCTCGGCCGGAACCGCCAGATCGGGGGCGGCCACGACTTCGACCCCCACGACTTCGTCGATGGCGGCAAGCCGCCGGCGCACCTCGGCCAGCTCGACCGGCCGGCCCGTCACGAGCACGGCGAGGAGTGTGGAGCACAGGCCGCTCTCGATTTCGTCGCGATCCGGAGCCGAGGCGATCAGGACGCCGCTCTCGTCGGCTTCCATGACGAGCTGGAGCAGCCGGACCGCCTGCCAGTCGCTGGCGGGGTCCACCCGGCACACCAGGATCGAACGCGCCTCCGGGCCGGGGGCCGCCTCCCGGAGCAGCCGGTCGATGAGCGGAGCCACCGCCACGGAACCGGCCTCGGCCGGCCCTTCAGGTCGGGCGAGGGGTTCTCGAGCAGTCGCGCCGGCGGCTGCGGCCGTTGCCTGGGAGAGCAGGTCGCGCAGCCGGCGGGTGAGCTCTTCGGGCGCGTCCGTCAGCGTCCGGCCTTCCTGGACCTCCGCCACCAGCGCCCGGAGGACGTCGATAGTGGCGAGCAGGACGTCTGCGAAGGGCTTGACGTCGTGCAGGCTGCCGCTTCGGAATGCCCCGAACAGGTCCTCCATGGCGTGGGTCAAGTCCGCCATGCGGCGATGTCCGATGGTCGCCGCGGATCCCTTCAGCGTGTGAGCGGCGCGGAAGACCTCGTTGACCACTGCCGGGTCGATGTCGTGCTCGAGCTCGAGCAGGCCCTGTTCGATCCGCTCGATCTGCTCCAGCGACTCGTCGATGAAGAGACGGTCGTCGCCGGGCTGCAGGTCGAAGGTCAGGCGCATCTCAGGCGGCTTCTCGCAGCGCAACGTGGAGCTTGACCTCGCCGTACGCGGTCTTCAACGGCACCACAAGGCGCTGGATCTCGACCATCATCAGTCGTGCACCCCGCCCGACGAGGACCATCGGCGGGTTTATCTTCGTCTGGATCCCTTCCTCGGCAAGTTCGATGCCCGCGGTGCCGGCGATGACGTTCGCCATCTCGGCGATGCCGCTCTGGGTCAGGGCGTCGAGCTCGACGCTGTCCTGGCCGAGGATCGTGCTCGTGATCTTGAGGGCTGTCTCTTCCGACATCGACAGGTAGAGCGAGCCCGAGAGCATGCCGCCGACCGAAATGATCGCTGTCACGTCCTCAGCCGTGTAGGGGTTGCCCTCGAGGAGCAAGCCGCCCCGCGTGACCTGGCTGCCGGTTTCCTTGACGATCACGCTGATGGCAGACTCGACGTAGCGGTTGACGACCTGGACTCTCATGGTTCATGCAGCTCCGGCGAGTGCGCGTTGGTCTTCGATACCGAACAGACCGGCCAGCTCCAGGAGCAGGACCAGCCGATCGCCGAGATTTGCGATGCCGCGCAGATATTCCGCGTCGGCACCGGCGGCCACTTCGGGGGTGGCCTCAACCGCATCGGCGGGGACCAGCATCACCTCTGAGACGCTATCCACGATCAGGCCCACCCGCGTCGTGGCGCTCTCGGCGACGACGATGCGTGTCTCTTTCGTGGGATCGGCCTGCGGCATCCCGAAGCGCTCGCGCAGATCCACGACGGGGATGATCCGGCCGCGGAGATTGATCACGCCCTTCACGAATTGCGGCGAGCGCGGCACGGCCGTGATCGGCTGGTGGCGGATTATCTCGAAGACCTTGGCAATGTCCAGGCCGTAGTGCTCGTCCGCAAGCTCGCAGACCACGATCTGCAACTCGCCCGACCGAGGGCTGCCGCTGGACCTGGGCTTATCGGCCACGACACGTCTCTCCTTTTCATCACGCACCGGACGCGACCCGGCTGCGGGCTGTCGAGTTAGGTATCGGTCGGCGGTGCATGGGTCGTGAATGGGCACCGGGCCCGGATGACGCGGAACTCAGGGCGCCAGGCTGTGGCCGTCCTGGAAGGCCGGCTCGTGGCCGGCGCCCGCCGGCTCTACGGGCAGCTCGAGCGCCTCCCCACGGCTCCAGGCGGCGATCGCAGCGGCGATCTTGCCGAGGGGCAGGATCCTGTCCGCCAACCCGGCCTCCACCACGGCGCCCGGCATGCCGTAGATCGTCGAGGTCGCGGCGTCCTGGGCGATCACGGTTCCGCCGTGGAGCTTGACCGAGCGAGCGCCTTCGCGAGCGTCCCAGCCCATGCCGGTGAGCACCACGCAAAGCAAGCGCTCTCGCCAGATGGGCGCCACGGACTGGAGGGTCACGTCCGCCGCCGGTCTCACGCCGTTCACGGTCGGGAGGTGGGCCAGCTGGATGTGGCCCGTTCTGGTGCTGAGCATGTGGCGGTCGCCGGGGGCGACCAGAGTCTCGTCCTCGATCAGGACGTCCTCCGAGGTCGCCTCGGCGCAGTGCAGGCCACCGGCCGAATCCAGGCGGGAGGCCAGCGACGCGGTGAAACCCGGCGGCATGTGCTGGACGATCACTACTGCCGAGCCGAGGTGCGCCGGCAGACCCTTGACCACCGTGTGGAGCGCCATGGGGCCGCCCGTGGAGGCCGCGATGACCACGAGGCGCTGGGCTGCCACACGCGAACCGCTGCGCGGCGCCTTCCTGGCCGCGCCTGCCTCGGACGTCGCCCGCAGGCGCGCGGCCAGGGTGTCGGCGGGGGAGTGCCCGGTGGGTTCGATGGGCTTGTGGGCGCCGGCCACCATGACGTTCATCGCCGCCACCTGACGGTGTCGCAGGAAGGCGGCCTCGCTCATGCCGGCGGCAGTCTGGATCTTGTCGAGGAGGTCCTCGCCGACCCGCCCGATGTCAATGGACAGCGAACCCGAGGGCTTGGGAACGAAGTCGATCGCCCCGAACTCGAGGGCATCCAGGGTGACCCTGGCGTTGTAAGTGGTTCGGCTGGAGAGCATCACGACGCGAGTCGGAGTCTCCAGCATCAGCCGCTTGAGCATCGCCAGGCCGTCGAGCACCGGCATCTCGACATCGAGAGTGATGACGTCGGGGCGGAGCGCGGCCGCCATCTGGAGGCCCTCGACGCCGTTACAGGCGGCCCCGACGACCTCGATCGCGCCCGTTTCGCCCAGCAGGCGGCCCAGGGCGTGGCGCATGAAGGCCGAGTCGTCGACTATGAGGACGCGAATCCGACCCATCGCATGCTCTCGACTCTGGCTCGGCCGCCCCACCCGCCCGATCGAGCGGGTCAGGCAGCGAGGAGCTTGTTCACCGCCGCGAGGACGCGGTCCGGCGCGAACGGCTTGACCACGAAATCACGGGCGCCACGCTTGATGGCGTCCATGACGATGGACTGCTGGCCCATCGCGGTCAGCATCGCTATGCGGGCGTGAGGGTCTTTCGAGCGGATCTCGGCCAGCGCCTCGAGACCGTCCATCTCGGGCATCGTGATGTCCATGAGGACGCAATCAGGCCGCTCGCGAAGGTACGTCTCCACGGCGATCCGGCCGTTCTCGGCCTCCAGAACCTGGTGGCCGGCCTCGACCAGCAACTTCGCCGCCCGCAGGCGCATGAACGCCGCGTCATCGACGACGAGGATCTTAGCCATCGAGGGGCTCCCTACAACTACTCGGTGCCGCTAAAGCTCAGCGACAGAAGAGACGCTCTTGATGAGGAGTCGGCCGTCACCGACTCCGAGTTGAACGGTCCGACCGGAATTCCCACCGAGGGCCGTTGCGGTGAGCTGCAATCCTCGTTCCGACAGCGCGGATTGCATGACCTCGGCGTTGCGCTTGCCGATCGCGAGCCCATCGCCGACCGTCAGCATCGCGGCGGCGCCCGCGGCCTTGAGCACGCACCGGCTCAGCAGCGCACCCTTGCCCTCCATCGCGTGCAGGAAAGTGTCCAATCCGCTGTCGATGAACTTGACGGGGCTGGAACCGTTGGGCTGGCCGCTCGGCAACATGAAGTGGGCGAGGCCTCCGACCCGAGCCTTGGGGTCCCAGACCGCCAGGGCGATGCAGGAGCCCAGCCCATAAGCGACGAGCTGGGCGTCCGGGCTCGAGCTCAGGACCATCTCGCCGATGCCCGCCACGAGCAGGGTTGGGCTTTGGGTCAGGGTCATATCCCGATCGCTCCGAGAGCTTCCAGGAGAACCGGGAGGCCATCGGCGCGAGGCAGTACCAGAAGCGTTCCGTCGATCGCGAGACCGCCTTCGCGGAATTGGGTCCTGGCGGCGAGCACCTGATCGACCTCGCTGCAGAGATCCAGGAGGACCGCGTCCAGCACGGCGCCCGCCATTTCGACGAGGACCTGCGGCGGCGTCGGCTGCACGGCCTCATGGAGGTGCATGCCGAGCTCGTTCAGGAATGCCGAGATGGTGACGTTTCCGGCTTCCTGCAGGGCGGACAGCTCCAGCTCGTCGAATTCCAGGCAGTCGGCGGTGGTCTCGATCGGCAGCTCTCCGGGCCCGAGCAGGCCGGCCAGGAGGATGCGGGCCAGGCGGTGCGCGTCCTGGGGCGAGAAGAGGAGCAGCGAGTGGCCGGACAGTGAGCCCCTGATCCCGACGTAGACGGCGAGGACGAGTGCCTCCGGACCACCGGCAATGGCCATGACCTCGGCGGCTGTACAGCGGCGGAGGATCGGCGTCTGAACGTCGATGACCTGCCCGCTCATGCCGCCCATGGCTTCGCCGGCTCGCTTCATAGCCCGCGAGAAAGTACCCGCGACGACGGTCTCTCCGGCTTCCGAGAGGGCAATTGTTGTTGTCATGACGTACCGATCCACTGGGCCATGCAGCCGGGCGCAACCTCGGCGTCCGGTGCCGCTTGCCGCGACGGGGCGGATCGCTGACGATCCTGTCGGGGCATCGGTCGCCGGCGCGCGCGACTTGAACGCCGAGTGGGCGGGAGTCGACTTGGGCACGTGACGGGGGCGGCGCCGGCCGCGGGCGCGCCGGGCATCCGGGACCGGGACGGGTGATCGACGACCGCTATCAGCCGGGGCGGTAGCGGCCCATCGACTCCATCATCTGGGAGACCGAGCTCGCGGGAACGGTGCGTATCACGCGGCCCTGGCCGTCCACGACCGTCACCTTGAGATCCCTGCTGTCGGGATCGACGGAGAAGACGGCGTATGCCTCGGTCATCCCATCCGGCCCGTTGAACGAAACATCCGGTCCGGCCTTCCTGCCGAAGCGGTCCCGCCCGAGAGCCCCCTGGGAAGGAGACAACGAGTGGATTGCCGCCGGCGCGGTGCCGGTCGTGACGAGTGCCGTTGGGAGCAGGTCGTTGGTAGCCATCAGTGAGTTAGGAATCGGGGTGGCCACCGGCGACTTGAGGCTTTAGGGGCAATCCCTGACAGGGAATTTACCGATTCCGTTGCCTGGCGCCAACGAATTCGAGCTCAGACGCCGCTCAGTTGGGCGTTTCGAGCAACCCCAGCTTGAGCGCCATGATGGCCGCCTGGGTCCGGTCTGCCGCCCGAAGCTTCCAGATGATGTTCTGAACGTGCTTCTTGACGGTGTCCTCGGTAATCGAGAGGCGGCCGCCGATCTCCTTGTTCGTCAGCCCTTCGGCGACGAGGAGAAGGACGTCGTGCTCGCGAGGCGTGAGGGCGTATTGCTCGGCCCGCTGCCGCGCGGAGTCGCCGGCCGACGGAGCCTCATCCCTCGTGGCGAGCGCTTCGCGGAGAAGCTGCGGCTCAACGGCCAGCTGGCCGTTGGCCACGTTATGAAGGGTCTGGATCACGGCTGCCGTCGTCGCGTCCTTGAGCAGGTAGCCCGAGGCGCCGCGCCGGATCGCTTCGAGGACGTAGCGGCGGTCGTCGTAGAGGGTCACGATCACGACGGCCATCCTGGGGTGGCGGGCCTTGATGCGCTCGAGGCAAGCCAGTCCGTCGAGGCCGGGCATTCGGATGTCGAGCAGGACCATGTCCGGTTCGAGTTCATCGGTGAGTTTGAGCCCGGACTCGCAGGCGTCGCCTTCTCCCACGACCTCGATCCAGTCCGCGGCCGAAAGCATGGCGCGAAGCCCGCGGCGAGCCATCTCGTGGTCGTCGATGAGGAGTACGCGCGCTTTCTCGTTCACGCCCTGGGCTCTCCGTTCTTCGCCGTGGGGTCGGTTGCCGTGACCGCTCCAGGGTATCCCGCCCGAGTGCTCGTGTGTCGGGCTATTGGTATCGAAATCCTGACGACTGTGCCCGAGCCCACGCGGCTGCGAATCGAGGCGGCGCCACCGAGCCAGCGAGCCTGACGGGCGATGCCGAGCAGGCCCAGACCTCCGCCGGCCCGGCGACGTTCGGCTTCCGCCGGATCGAAGCCGCGCCCGTCGTCGTGGACCGTGATGACGGCGCGACTCCTGTTGACGCTGAGCTCCGCCCGGACGCTGGCGGCGTGGGAATGGCGCACGGCGTTGGTCAGCGCCTCGGTGCTCATGCCGTAGAGAGCCTGCTCGACCCAATCGTCGAGGCGCGGCAGATCCCCTTCGATGGTCATGTCCATGCCGGACTCGGCCGCCAGGCTCTTCATTCGATGCTGTATCGCCTGGGCCAACCCGAGCTCCTCGAGTCCGGCGGGAACGAGGTCGGCGAGCACGGCGCGGACCTCCTTGATGGCGGTCACGAGTCGATCCGAGGCCGATTCGAGATAGCCGTCGATCGATTCGCCGGGGTGCGAGGCCACGACGGCGCGCGCCGCGTCGAGGAACCGGAAGGCGCTGACCATGGATTGGGCGGCCGTGTCGTGGATCTGATGCGCGATCCGGGCGCGCTCGAGGTCGCTGGCGCGTAGCGTCTGCCGGGCGAGACGGTCCAGGCGCCGCTGGTTCCGTTCCAGCTCGCGGCGCTGCTGCTCCGAATCTCGATACAGCTCGTAGAACTCCTCACTCGTGGCGACCATCTGGGCCAGGGCGGCGGTGGCGGTGCGGCGCCGGTCGGAACCGCGGGTCCGCTGCTGGATGAGCCACTCGAAGAGCTGCAGGGGATCGCGCAAGGCGCGGGCCGCGTCCAGAGCGGCGCGGCCGTCTGGCGGGGGAGCCTGGCGAGCGGCCCGTCGAAGCGCCGCCGGGGCGACTCGAGTTCGATCGGCCACCGCCGCGGCCTCTCGCGGGCGGGGCGGGCCGACTCTCAGGATGCCCGCGAAGGAACGCGAGCCCCGGGGAGCCGGGAAGCCGAGCAACCGCCCACCTGCCCGGCAACGTCCCTTCGCCGCTCGCCCCGTGGAGAGCACGCGGGCGGCGAGTTCTTCGGGGCAGCGACGGCAGAACTTCAGACCCACGTCGGTCGAACAGATCGTGGCACAGAAAGGTTCGCCGTCCTCCCATCCCGAGATGAAGGCGACCTCGGCCGATCCCGTGTCGCGTGGGCTGGGGTCGCCGGCGGCCGTCGTGGGGCGCGGCGTTGGGTCGCCCAGCAGCTCACCCGCGGCGTCGATACGCGCCCACAACTCCGCCCCGGCGAGATGTCGGGCGACGTTCCGGTCTTCCATGGGTGACGCCAGTGTATGGCCGGCGACGGCCGCGCGGATGGCGCTCGGACCCGGCCGCGGGCGTACTCCCCACCGAGTACCCACTTTGGGGCCCCTCCTGGCGAGTCCGCTCGGGGAGGTCCCCCCTGCCTCCGCCGACGGTACCAATGGGACCGGCTCTGAGGGTGCTCACCGATACCGAGGGTCGCCCGGCCAACCGAAGATGCGGACGGTTCCCGACGAGTACCGAGATCGGCTCCAGACCCGACCGAGCCCGTCGAGATCCGAGGAAGCAAGGCCATGAGCGTCTTCGACACGATCCGCATCGCCGCCTCCGGCCTCACCGCCGAGAGATTGCGCATGGACGTAGCCGCCAGCAACCTCGCCAACGCGCAGTCGACCCGCGGCCCGAACGGCGTGCCGTATCAGGACCAGGCGGTGGTCTTCCAGGCACAGGACCTCGGCCCCGGTCCCGGCCAGCAGGGCGTGTCGGCGGTCGCGATCGTAAATCCGGCCCGTCCCGACACCCGCGTCTACGACCCGACCAATCCCGATGCCAACGCCGACGGCTTCGTCATGTACCCAAACGTGGACGTGGCTTCCGAAATGACCGACCTGATGGGTGCGGCGCGCTCGTACCAGGTGAATGCCACCGTGGCCCAGGCGGCCAAGCAGCAAGCGCTCGACGCGCTCGACCTCGGAAGGGCGTGATCCCTAAATGAGCATCGGCGCTATCTCCGCCATTTCCTCGATCTCCGGCGTCTCGGGCGTCGGCTCGGCATCGCCGCTTTCCTCGATCGGGTCCACGGTCGGCGCGAGCGCTGTGGACGGCACCGCGAGCGGTACTTCGGCGCCGGGCGACTCGTTCCTGAACTCGCTCGGCGACGCCCTGAACCAGCTGAACGGCCAGCTCACTTCCGCCGACGCGTCGATGGCCAACTTCGCCTCGGGCGGTTCGGCGGACCTGAGCACGGTGATGCTCCAGATGCAGGAGGCCTCGCTCAGCCTCAAGGCCGGCGTCGACGTGCGGGACAAGCTCCTCGAGGCCTACCAGGAAATCATGCGGACCCAGCTGTGAGGGTGGGCTGATCCATGAATGAACAGGTCCAGGGACTGCTGAAGCAGCTGTCGATATATCAGCGCATCGCGATCATCGGCGCCGCGCTCGGCTCGATCGCGATGATCGCCGTCCTGGTCATGTTCGCGAGCAAGCCCGATTTCACGCCCGCCTTCACCGGCCTGTCCGGCTCGGATGCGGCATCGGTCGAGTCCGCCCTGCGCGGCGCCAACATCGCCTACCAGGTCGCGGATGCCGGCACGACGATCGAGGTCCCGGTCGACTCGCTGGGCGACGCCAAGATCGCCGCTGCACAAGCCGGCGTTACGACCGGCACGAGCGATGTCCAGGGCATGGAGCTGTTCGACCAGGCCGGCTTCGGCGACTCGGCCTTCTCCGAGCAGGTCAAGCTCCAGCGCGCCACCGAGGGCGAGCTCACCCGGACTATCCAGCAGATGGCCGGGATCTCGAGCGTTCGCGTGGCCATCGTCCCGGCTCAGACTGGGGCGCTTTCGAGCCAGGACACGCCGGCCAGCGCTTCGGTCGTCCTGTCGATGACCGGCGGCGCCACGCCGTCAGACAGCCTGGTCCAGGCGATCGTCAGCACGGTTCGAGGTTCCATCGCCGGCATCGCGACCGAGAACGTGGTCGTGACCGACACGCAGGGCCACGTCCTTGCCGGTGCGGCCGACTCGGCCGACACGGCCGCCGCCCAGGCCAAGGACGTCGTCGAGCAGCAGCTCAAGGCCAAGATCTCGGGTCTGATCGAGACGGCTCTGGGCGCCGGCCACGCCTCGGTGGCCGTCTCCGCGGATGTGGACACCAGCAAGGTCGAGCAGGACGTCACGACCTACTCGCCGTCGGGCAGCAACCCCCCGCTGAGCATCAACAACACTACTGAGCAGTACGGGCCGGGTTCGAGCGTCGACGCCTGCGGCATCCCCGGCGCCAACTCCAATGTCCCGGGCCTGGCGAGCTATCCGGGCGTCTGCCCCAACAACACCACCGCCACCCCCACGCCGGGTGCGAGCGCGTCTGCCAGCCCTAGCGCCTCCGCGTCTCCGAGCGCTACACCGTCGGCCTCGGCCTCGGCCTCGGCGTCGGCGTCCGCCTCTGCCTCCGCCAGCGCGTCGGCCTCCGCGGCCGGCGGCTACATAAAGACCACGACCACGATCAACTACAACGTCTCCCAGACGGTGCAGCACATCATCACAGCTCCGGGCGTGGTCAAGCGCCTGTCCGTCGCCGTGTTCGTCGATCAAGCCGCCATGGGTTCGCTCACGGCCGATACGCTCAAGACCAGCATCCAGGCGGCCATCGGCTCCGACGTCGCCCGCGGCGATGTGGTGGCCGTGAATGCGATCCCGTTCGCCAAGCCCTCCGCCGTCGCCTCCAGCGCCTCGGCCTCGGCCTCGCCCGACATCATGAAGACCGCCGGTGACATGAGCGGCACGATCCTCGGCGCCGTCTTCGCTCTGATCATGCTCGTGCTGCTGTGGATGAACATGGGTGCCCTGCGCCGGCGCGCCGAGGACACTGCGATGGATCTCGGCCCCGCCCCGGCGAGCGCCTATCTGCCCGCTCCGGCCCGCGGCGGCGGCAATACCAACGCGCCGGCAATCGCGGCCCCCGAAGCGGCCCCTGCCGACATGCCCAACGCGACTCCCCAGGCCCGGATCCAGGAGCGGCTGCGGCTCGTCGCGGACGAGCGGCCCGATGCCCTCGTCGGCCTGATGCACGGCTGGCTGCGTGAAGAGGAGCGTCGACGATGAGCCCTGAAGCCGTCGCGCTTTCGCTCAGCGGGCCCCGCAAGGCGGCCGCTCTCCTGATCACGCTCGGCACCGAGGCGTCCGCCAAGCTCCTGGCCAGGCTTCCGCCGGAGGCCATCGATCGCGTCGCTCTCGAGCTGATGCGGATGCCGGCGGTCGATTCCGACGTCCGCGACGCGATTCTCGAGGAGGCCTACGCCGGTCTCTTCGCCCATGCCGGCGTGCTTCCCGGCGGCGAGAACTACGCAGCCGAGCTCTTCGGCCAGGCCTTCGGGTCGGGCAAGGCCCGCGAGATGCTGGACCGCGTCCACCAGGCCCAGCAGATCATCCCGTTCGACTTCATGCGGGACATCGATCCGGTCCAGGCTGCCGGGCTCCTGTCCGACGAGCACCCCCAGACGATCGCCATCGTCCTGGCTCACCTCGAGCCGCGGACTTCGGCCCTGATCCTGGTCCAGCTCGACCCGCTCGTGCAGGTCGAAGTCGCCAAGCGGATCGCCTTGACCGAGCAGGTTTCGCCCGAGGCCATCGACGTCGTCGAAGAGGGCCTGCGGCGGAAGCTCTCGTCGGTTGTCACCGAGGTCACCGCCGTCGGCGGTACCAGGCCGCTTGCCCACGTCCTGAACCAGATCGGCCGGACGAACGAACGCCAGATTCTCGCCGCGCTGGCCGAGCAGGACTCCCAGCTCGCCGACGAGGTCCGGCGCTTCATGTTCGTCTTCGACGACATCGCCGTTCTCGACGACCGGGCAATGCAGCGCGTCATCCGCGAGCTGGACGCCAAGGACATGGCGCTGGCCTTGAGACCCGCCACCGAGGAGCTGCGACTCAAGTTCTTCCAGAACATGTCGCAACGAGCCGCCGAGATGCTCCGCGAAGAAATGGGCATGGGCGGCCAGGTGCGTCTGAAGGCCGTCGAAGAGGCCCAGCAGCGGATCATCGACATCATCAAGAAGCTCGAGGACAGCGACGAAATCGCCATAAACCGTGGAGGCACGGAGGATGTCCTCGTCTAGCTGGAGGCTCATCCGGAGCCCCGGCGAGGCGGAGGAATCCGAGGCCGGGGCGCCGGTCTCGACCGCCGAACCGGCCGAGGTGCCCGAGGGAGGGGCCGCGCAGAGCCGAACGGTATTCAGGGGCCGGAACAAAGCCGGCGCCCACCAGAGCCACGAGGCGGCCCAGGCCGGCGCCGGGCTGGCGCCGGGATCCGTCGCAGCCGGCGTGGACGCGGCCGCGCTCGCGGCCGACATCGCCCAGCTGAAGCGAGAGGCCCAGGAGCGCGGCTACGAGATCGGCCGCACCCGTGCCGAGGCCGAGCTGCGGGCGGCCGTCGAGGGCGCCGGCGCAATCGTCGACCGGCTGGAGATGATCGCGCCGGAACGAGCGTCCGAGGTCGCCCACGCGATCGCCGAGCTGGCGCTGGCGGTGGCCAAGCGAATCGTCGGCCACGAAGTTCGGATCGAGCCGAGCCTGCTGTGCGGCGCCCTGGAGGCGGCCGTCAGCACGATCAACGGCTCACCGGAGGCCCACGTCCTGCTCAACCCCTCCGCCGTCGACCAGGTCCGGAGCGCCTGGGAAGCGCTCCACGGCCGCGCCTATCTCGGCAAGCGATGGGTCTTCGAAGGCGATCCCACGCTGCCGATCGGCGGCTGCACCGTCCGCTACGAGCACGGTTTCGTCGAGGCCGGCCTCGAAGCCCAGCTCGAAGAGATCGGAATCGCTCTCGACCGGGCAATTCCCAACCTCGCCCGGGCCACGGTCGAGGAGGAGGTCGCGTGACGGGCCCGAACGGATCCGGCCGCACCACGCTCCTGGCCAGGCCCCATGGGCGCCCCCACGTCGAGTCGGCGATCCCCGGCTGGGTCGTCTCGCCGCTGCTCCGGCATCTCATAGAGGCAGCCGAGGCAGCGTCCCGGTTCCAGGCGACCGGCGAAGTGGTACGTGTGGTCGGCACTTCCGTCGAAGCCGCCGGCCTCGTTCTGCAGCTCGGATCGATCTGCTGGATCGACCTCGAGCCCGAGGGCATGGTCAGCGCGGAAGTCGTGGGCTTCCGGGACGGTCTGATCACGCTGGTGCCGTTCGGCGATCTTTCCGGCGTCCGGCCCGGCTCCGCGGTCCGCCTGCGCGAGCAGCAATTCCGCGTCCCGATCGGGCCCGCCGTCCTTGGCCGCGTGCTCGACGGCTTCGGCCGGCCTCTCGACGGCCGCGGCCCATTGCGCGCCGAATACAAGGTCGTGACCGGAACGGCGCCCCACCCGCTCGGGCGCGCCCGCATCTCTACGCCGATCTCCACCGGAGTGCGCGCCCTCGACGGCATGCTTTCCGCCGGCAAGGGTCAGCGGCTCGGCATCTTCGCCGGCTCGGGCGTCGGCAAGTCGACCCTCCTGGCGATGATCGCCCGCCACGCGTCTTCGGACGTGAACGTGATCGCGCTCATCGGCGAGCGAGGCCGCGAGGTCCAGGAGTTCATCGACGAGCAGCTCGGCCCCGAAGGCCTGGCCCGCTCCTGCGTCGTCGTCGCCACTTCCGACCAGCCGGCGCTGCTGCGGCTCAAGGCCGCCGAGATTGCCACGGCCATCGCGGAGTCGTTCCGCGACGACGGCAAGGACGTTCTCTTCATGATGGATTCGGTCACCCGCCTGGCCATGGCCCAGAGGGAGATCGGCCTCGGAGCGGGGGAGCCACCGGCCCTGCGCGGCTATCCGCCGTCGGTGTTCTCGTTCCTGCCGCGGCTCCTCGAGCGCGCCGGCAACACGGAATTCGGGACCATCACGGGCTTCTTCACCGTCCTCGTCGAGGGCGACGACATGACCGAGCCCGTCGCCGACACGGTCCGATCCATCCTCGACGGCCACATCGTGCTGTCGCGATCCCTCGCCGAACGCAACCACTATCCCGCGATCGACGTCCTGGCCTCGGTCTCACGGGCAATGCCGGCCGTCGTCGACAAGGACCATATGAGGGTCGCGGGCGCGATTCGGACGGCCCTGGCCGAATATGAAGGCGCCCGGGATCTGATCGAAGTGGGCGCCTACGCCCACGGCTCCAACCCCGCCATCGACGAGGCGATCGCTCTCCGGCCCGCCCTCGAGGGCTTCCTCTGCCAGGAACTCGAGGAGTCGTCGGACATCGTCGCGGCCAGGCAGGCGATGGAGTCCAGCGGCGTTCTCCAGGCTCGCGCCCTGATGAGCTCGGGAGCGCAATTCGTGGCCGCCAGGCCCACCGACCCCGCACAGGCAGGCAAGGGGCAACTGCCGGCGGCAGGCCAGCCGGCCGCCGTATCCACGGTCGTGCCCGCGCAGCCGTCACGCCCGGCCCAGCTGCCGCCGATCTTCCGGACTGAGGCGCCGCGATGAGCAATCGCTTCCGCCTCGGCATCGTGCTCCGCCTGCGCGAGATGGCCGAAGAGACCGCGCGGATCAATCTCGGCCACGCCGTGGAATCCCATCAGCGCGCCGTGGCGCTGGTCGAGGCCGCCCAGAGCAGGCGAGAAGATGAGCTGCGCTGGCTCGCCGACCTCCAGGGCGGCCGAACCGAGGCCGGCCGGCTCCAGACCGCCGTCGTGGCGGTGGCCACCGCGCAGCGCGGCATCGTCGCCTCGCAGGAGCGGCTCACCAGGGCCTCGGCGGCGCTGTTCGAGGCTCGCCGGTCTCTTGCGGAGGCCACCAAACAGCGAGAAGTGGTCGAACGGCTGCGCGATCGCTTCCTGGCCGCCGAGCGTCGCCAGGCCGACCACCTCGACATCCTCTCGATGGCCGAGATCGCGTCCACCCAGCATGCCGTGAAGGCGTCGAGGGAACGCGCATGAGCGGCTACGCGGCGGTCATCTCGCGAATTGCGCAGCTCGACTCGATGATCAGACGAGTCGATCCGAGCTGGACGACGATGGCTTCGGGTTCGCTCGGCGCGACGGCGTTCTCCAACGTTCTCGAGAGCGTCTATGGCGTGCCGTCGGATGGCTCGGAGGTCGCGGCTGCGACCCCTTCGGCCGGCGGCATCACCTCGCCGCTGCCCGGCAGCCAGGTCACGCAACCATTCGGTCCGACCTCGCTCGACCTGGAGCCTGCGGCGACGGTCAACGGCGTGTACTACCCGCACTACCATTCCGGGCTCGACATGGCGGCGCCCCTCGGTACCCCGGTGCTTGCTGCCGCCGCGGGCACGGTGGTGTCCGCCGGGCGGGACTCCAGCGGCGCGGTCGTCGTTCGAATCCGCCACGACGACGGCGACGAGACTCTCTACGGGCATCTCGACCCGACCCTCCAGGTCGCCGCCGGGCAGCGCGTCGTCGCGGGACAGGCGATCGGGGCCGTAGGGATGACCGGCAACACGACCGGACCGCACCTCCATTTCGGCGTCTACGAGCCGGACGGAACGGCAATCGATCCGGCGGCCTGGCTCGCGACCGGTTCCGCGGCCGATGGAAGCACGCTCGCCTCGCCCGCCTCGACGACGGACCCGGCGGCGCTTAGCTGGCAGCCGAGTACGGCCGCGCTGGCCAAATTCGATGCGGTAGCGGGCCAGATTCCGTACGCCAGCCAGATCCGAGCCGCGGCCGTGGCGGAGGGCGTCGATCCGCTGCTGCTCGCCTCGCTCACGTCGGCCGAGTCGAGCTTCCGGCCGACGGCCGTCTCGAGTGTCGGCGCCCAGGGCCTGACGCAGCTGATGCCGGGCACGGCTCGATCGCTCGGCGTAACCGACCCGTTCGATCCACAGCAGAACCTCGGCGGCGGCGCGAGCTATCTGGCGACGCAGCTCAAGCGTTTCGGTCGAGTCGACCTCGCCCTGGCTGCCTACAACGACGGACCCGGGGCGATTGCCCAGGCCGGGGCCGTGCCTCCGTCCACCAGCGGCTACGTCTCCCGAATTCTCAACACGTGGAGTCATTACCAGGAGCAGGCGCAATGAGCGGACTGATCGATCCGGCGACCACGATCCTGACGCAGGCCATCGGCGGACTCTCGAGCCGCCAGGCGGCGATCTCGGCGAACCTCGCGAACATCGACACGCCCAACTACCAGCCCCAGACGGTCGATTTCGAGACGGCCCTGAGCCAGGAAGCCGAGGCGATCTACTCCCCCCAGGGGAGCGCGTCCGCGCTCGCACCCGCTTCCGGTCCATCGGCAAGCGTGGCCCTGCTGACGTCGAATCCGCGCCATTTCTCGTCGCTCGGAACCGCCAGCCAGGGCGTGGTGACGACCACCTCGACTACCAACGAGTCGCTCAAGAACGACGGCAACACCGTGGATCTCGAGACCGAAATGACGGCTCTGACCGAGACGCAGATCAAGTACTCGGCGGTCTCTCGCCTCATGACGAACAAGATCGGCATGCTCTCCGACGTGCTGGGAGGCAAGTAGCATGTCGGGCCTTTCGGCTAACGTCTCACTCGGCCAGCCGGTCATCCCCGTTCCCGGAGCTGTCGGCGGCGCTCCCGGTCCGGACGACATGAGCTTCGGCGACGCCTTTCAGGAGGCGCGGTCCGACTCCGAGCGGGGCGCAGCCGGGAGATCCACGGGATTGCCTGGTCCCGGCCGTCCAAGTGAAGCGGGCAGGGAAGCGCGGGCCCGGGGCCACGCGGGCCGTGCAATCGATCGGGACGAAGCCGGACACGCCGGCGTTCGGCCGGACAGGACCGGCCCGGACGGCCCCGCCTTCGGGGTAGCGCTGGTCGGCGCGACGCCCCGGAACACTTCGGGCGAGGCCGGATCCGGCACCTCCGGCGGGCAGTCCGGAAGCGAAGCCGCGAACCCGACCTCCGAAACTGGTCTCGATGCCATCGGCGGCGTTGGCGTCGTGGGAGGCACGAGCGCGCTGGCGACCGCCGCAGCCACCGCGCCGAACGCCGACGATCGGTCGGCGGCGGCATCCGGGCCGGCCGCGACGCCCGCTCCGGTAGCTGCGGGCTCGCAGGAACGATCCGGGGCAAGTGCGTCGTGGCTGGTAAACGCGCCCGGCAGCGGGTCCGGCGCCACTGCTCAGTCCGCGCCAGTCCCCGCGCCGCTGCCGAATGGCTCCGCGAGCCCGGCAAGCTCGGCGAGCCCGGCGAGTGCCACGCCCGGCGCCGGCTCCGATGCGGACCCCGCGATCGCCACCTCGAACCAGGCGTCTGGCGCTGTCTCGGCAGCCACGGACGGCGCTCCGGAGGTAGCCGCGGCTGCGGCGGCCACGCCCCCGGCCGGCCCCGACCTCCAGCGCAGCGTTGGTCGCGGCGAAGGCCGAGACGAAGGTCGTGGCGTGGGCCGCGGCGCCGCCTCCGCAGACGCTGCCGCCGCGTCGCGGAGTGCCACACCGCCGCCTGCGACTCTCCCGATCCTCGACACACCCGATCCGGTTTCCCCGGCCAGGGCGGCAGCCGCCGGCGCAGCTCCGGCGTCCGGCGAAGCAACTGCCGTGGTCGCCGAGGCTCCGACAATGGCGTCAACCGCCCGCCTCGCCGCCCGCACTTTCACCGCCACGAGTCCCTCCTCGCGAGAGAGCGCGATTCGCGAGTTCCTGCGCGCTACCGGGCGCCTGACCGCGGAGAGTGCCGCAACTCCGGGCGCCGCGGGGGAGATCGGCACGGCTTCGGCCGCGCAGCAAGCCCCGTCGGGTGCCGGCACCGCCGGTCAAGCCGCAACCACCGCAGCCGCAACCGCGGCCGTTCCGGCGGCCGATGCGACCGCGGGCGGTCCGCAGGCCGGCAACCCGCCAGCAGGCGATGCTGCCTCGGGTCGCAACCAGGTTATACAACAGGGCCCTCGCGGCACAGCCCCCGCCGGGTCGGGCCCGACCTTCTCCGCAATCCAGACCGCCGCTTCCGGCGGGGTGGCCTCGTCCGGCTCCGGCGACGCGGCATTGGCCGGCCCGGCGCCGTCCGATCGCGCCCGCGAGTCGGGTTCGGCAGGCGATCGGCCGATGACAGCTGCCGCCACGGCTACGGGGACAGCCGCGGCAGATTCGACGAGCCTCGTCGCCCAGGCCGCGGCGGCATCCGGCGCGGGGACGGTCGCCAGGGCGCCGCAGCCGGCCCCGTCGGTGGCAAGCGTCCAATCGGCGCAGAACCTGGCGGACTCTGCCGACCGGCTGATGAACCAGGTCGTCAAGACGATCCATTCGTTCCAGACAAGCGGCGGCCCGGCGCTCGAGGCGCATATCAGCGATCCGATCCTGGGCAACGTCAAGCTGACCGTGACCGGCCAGGCCGGCGAGATCGTCCAGGCACAGCTCGTCGTCGGGAGTCGCGCCACGGCCGACGCACTGTTGACCGCCGCTGCCAGCAGCCACGCCGCGGGTGAAGCCCTGAGCGGAGTCAACGTCAGCGTTCGAACCGAATCCGGCGGCTCGTGGAATTCGAACGGCCGCTCCGGCGGGCCCGCCTCCGACTCGACGGCCTGGGGACAGGGCGCCAACCCGCACGCCGGCTCCGGCGACGGAAGCGGCCGGGGCAGCGACGCCGGCGCTCTGGCGTCCGCGGGAAACGGCGCCTCCGGACACGGGCCGGGAACCGGGTCGTCGTCCGGTGGAGCGCACCCGTCGGAGCGTTCAGCGACGACCTCCGGCCGATCCGCCTCTCCCGAGACCCTCCGGCAGCCCGCCGGCCGGCTGCCCCGTTCGGGCGGCTCGTCGCTCGACATAAGAGCCTGAAAGGAGACCCATGACGGTTCAACCAACCGGCTACGCCACCACTCCGAATGCGTCCGCATATGCCAATGCCGCGTCGGGCACCGGCGGAACCGACACGCTGGATGCTTCGGGCACCGGCAGCACGTTCGGCATCAGCAGCGACGACTTCATGAAGATGTTCCTGGCTCAGCTGACCAACCAGGATCCCGGCAACCCCGTGGACAACTCTCAGTTCCTCGATCAGATGGCCCAGATGACCATGGTGAGCACCCTCCAGTCGGTCCAGAAGTCCCTCGCCGGATCGCAGCTGGCGGAGTGCTCGAACATGATCGGCAAGAACGTCACCGGCCTCGACGTGGACGGCAAGGCAGTCAACGGAGTCGTCGATCGGGTGGTCCAGTCGTCCGACGCGGGCCTGGTGCTCATGGTCGGCTCCCAGGCCATTCAGCCGGACAACGTCCAGATCGTCAGCGCCGCCGTCCCACCCTCGCCATCTACAGGCGCCTAGCACGCGCCTCGGGTAGCGGCCCCCTGCCGCCGTTTCCAAACGCACGGAGGTAATCGCCACGATCGATCGAGTCGGACCCGGTCTGGCATCGCAGGCGTCGAGTCCAGCGCTGGACCCGAGCCTCGTAACCGGCACGAGCCCGCTGAGCGGACAGAACTCGGGAGCTGCGCCGCCGACGAGCGGGCCGGCCTTCCGCGACGCGCTGACTGCCGCCGCGGATGAGCACTCGCTCCAGCTCTCCGAGCACGCCATGAAGCGCGTCGAACAGCGCCAGATCCCGTTTGGCGGGGATCAGCTGGATCGGCTGCAGAAGGCGATGGACACGCTCAGCCAGCGGGGCAGCCGCCAGTCACTCGTGATGCTCGACCAGTACGCGTATGTCGTCCACGTCCCCAGCCACACCGTGGTCACGGCCATGGAGCCGGACCAGAGCAAGGAGCACGTCTTCACCCAGATAGACAGCGTCGTCATCGGCTGAACCGGGGCGCGCGATCTCTCGATCGCGCCGCGAACCCCAAAGCTCACTGTCCGCCGTGCGTGTCAGGTCGATAGCCGGACCTCTCTGAGGAAGCTGGCCTGGCCGCGGACGAATCAGCGTCGCGCGCCGCAGCGCGTCAACGAAACGACCTCAGGAGGCTCTCAATGCTTCGCTCGATGTACTCCGCGATCTCGGGTCTGCGCGGTCATCAGATCATGATGGACGTCATCGGCAACAACATCGCCAACGTCAACACCGTCGGGTTCAAGTCCGGCCGAGTGAACTTCCAGGACATCATGTCCCAGACCGTTCACGGCGCCAACGCACCCCAGGGCGATCTCGGCAGCATCAACCCGGCCCAGATCGGCCTCGGCATCACCGTCGCCGGCATCGGCGTCCTGCAGACCCAGGGCAACTTCCAGGCCACCGGCAAGACGACCGACATGGCCATCCAGGGTGACGGCTTCTTCGTCGAGTCGGACGGGACCAGCCAGTACTACACCCGGGACGGCGCGTTCGACATCGCCCTGGACGGCTCGCTCGGAAACCCTGAGAGCGGCATGAAGGTCCAGGGCTGGCAGGCGGACGCGGCCGGCAAGATCGACATTACCCAGCCGGTCACGAACATCACGATCCCGATCGGCCAGCGGACGACGGCGATGGCGACCTCGAAGATGACCATCGGCGGCAACCTGGATGCCGGTGCCGCCGACGGCACCCTCGTCCCGACCACCACGACTGTCTTCGACAGCCTCGGTGTCGCCCACCAGGTCAAGATCAACTTCACCAAGACCGGGGCCAACAGCTGGACCTGGGCCGCCGCCGCGGATCCGGCCGACACCGGCATCGCCGTTGGACAGGTTCTCGCCGGCGCAGGCGTCCTGCCCGTCAACAACGGCGTCCTCGCCTTCAGCACTTCGGGCATCGAGACCTCGTCGACCGGCTCGCTGAGCTTCACGTTCCCGGACGGCGCCACCGCGACTACTCCGTCGATCGACTTCGCCCAGATGACCCAGTTCAGCGGTCAGGGCCAGCCCACGGGGCAGACCGACGGTTTCACCTCAGGTACCCTGGTTACGTTCTCGGTCGGTGACTCGGGCCAGATCTCGGGCGTCTACACGAACGGCTCGACCCAGGTTCTCGGCCAGATCGCACTCGCCAACTTCCTCAACTCGGCCGGCCTGTTGCGCGCCGGCCAGAACAACTTCGCGCCCACCTCGGCATCCGGCAGCGCCAACATCGGCATCGCGGGCACCGGCGGACGCGGCACGGTGACAACCGGCGCGCTCGAAATGTCGAACGTCGACCTGGCCACTCAGTTCACCAGCATGATCACGGCAGAGCGCGGCTTCCAGGCCAATAGCCGCGTCATCACCACCTCCGACGAGATGCTCCAGGAACTGGTCAATTTGAAGCGTTGATGATCTGACCGCTTCGGCGGTCGGACTCCAGGAACAGGCGGCCGAGTCGGCCATGCGCCGGCCCGGCCTCCTGCTGTTATCTCCAGTCCAGCCGATACCTCCCTCGGCATCACTAACGACGCAGGGACTCGCGTGAAGATAGAGAGAGCTTTTATATCAGGTGGGGCGCTCGCCCTGGTGGTGCTGCTGGCCCTCTCGGGGACGGCCGCGGCCAACGGGGTCGGCGATCTCTACGTTGCGAGCTCGGCCGGCGTCCTCGAGGTTCATGTCAAGACCTCGACCGTGGTGAGCACGATCCCGATCACGCCAAACCCGCAGTCCCTGGCCTTCGCCCCGGACGGCCGGACGCTTTTCGTCGGCAGCGGCGGCGACCACATCAGCCCGATCGATATCGAGACGCTCGAGGTCGGCACGGCCATCGCCGTGCCCGGCCCGGTGGCCGCCCTCGCATATCCGCAGGGCTCGGTTCTGGTTGGGTCGATGCCGACTCGCCGGACGCTGGCCTTCGTTCGGTTCCCGGGAGCTACGGCCACGGAAAGCGCCGAGATGCCGGGACCGGGCAACCTCCTCGCGGGCGACCGGCACGATCCCCGAGTCGCCGTGGCCGAAGCCGGCAAGTCCTGGCTCGATGTCGTCGATCCGGCGACCTCGGCCGTGAAGGCCGCGACCGTGGCGGGCGAGATCCGCGCCCTCTCGATCGATCGTGGTTCGGGCGGCGTACTCGTGGCGACGACCAATCCGAATACCGTCGTCCGCATCGATCTGACCTCGCTGGCGGTCACGTGGACTGCCACCCTCTCCGGAGTTCCGACGGCCGTGGCGCCGATGGCCACCTCCACGATCGTCGGCATCGGCACAGGCCTGTGGCGGATTTCCGGGCAGTCTGCCGTCCATTGGGCCACGGCACGGCAACCGGTGCTCGCACTCGCCGCCAGTGACGAAGGCTCCGTCCTCCACGTCGAGGAGAAGAACGCCATTGAGGTCTTCGGCAGCACCGGCACGCTCCAACGGACGCTCGAGCTATCCGTCGACCGCGCCCCGGTCGCGATTGCGGCTGTGCCGGCCGGGTCGTCGCTCTCCACGGGCTCCGCGAACGCGGTCGTAGCGGCCACTCCCACGGGCCATCTCGCCGCCGCCATCGGCTCGAGCAAGCCGCCCTCCACCTCGACGATCGTCGACAACGTCGGCGCGATCGCGTCCAATGGCCCGGTTCAGGGCGCCGTTGCTGTAGGGCTGGCGATCCTGCTCGGCTACTGGCTGCTGGTCCACTGGTACGACAGGCGAGGCCGCCGAGCCCGCTGACGAACCGGTTACGGATCGCAGACCGGACGCCGCCCGCTCCCCACGCTCGGCGCCTGGTACCGCGCCGCGCCGCCGATTAGATTGCCGTCGCGGGGCCCGTCCCGAGGACTCGCCGGTTGCCTGTGATCGAGTGCGCACTGGGGAGTGCGGCGGTCGGGGAGAGGGCGCCCGGGCAGTCGCGGGCTCGGAGCACCGGCGGCGAAAGCCTTCGGTCAGGACGCCTGGACGTCGAAGATGGAGAGCAGCTCCCCGAACTGCTCACGGACCGCCGGCGTGCGCTCTTCCCAGCGCTCCCGGGTGATGCCGAAGGAGAGCAGAGCCGCGTCGCCCTCGACCTGCCTGTCCGCGGAATCCACGATCGTCGGGTAGCTCAGCTCGCGGACGAGCACGTCGGCCGTGGCAATGAGCGCGCCGAGGGACCCGGGAGCCGGGGTGTGATGGTCCCACAGGACCCTGGCAATCACGGGCGGCAGGTTCCATTCGTACGAGAAGACTGCGCCCACGTCCTGGTGGGTCGTGCCCGAAAGCTCGATCTCCATCTCGAGCTGCCCGGCGGCGTTCCGCGCCTCGTGGGCATGCGGGTCGAGAAGGTAGGCGGCGTAACGCTCGCCGACATCGTCGAGCAGGTAGACGTGACCGAGGTCGTGCAGGAGACCCGCGGCAAAGGCCGTGTCCGGGTCCATCGAGCGCGACATCTGGGCGAGCATCTTGCCGACCAGGGCGGATCGGACCGCGTCGCCGGTGAGCCGCGCGGCGGCCAGCGCCTCGCGCGAACTCCGGTTGCCGGCTCGCCGCGAGACGATCAGCGAGGTCAGCACCAGCTGCCGCAGGACCGTGTCGCCGAGAAGAGCGACGGCACGGGAGAGCGTCGTCACCGGTTCCGCCGGCGCGTAGAACGCGGAGTTGGCCATGCGCAGAACCCGCGCCGCGAGGGCGGGCGAGCCGTCGATCAGCTTGGCGAGCTGGCGGGCGTTCGAGTCGCCCTGCCTGAGCTGCTGCTCCAGGCGGAGCAGGCTGGCCGACGGGCTGATGGCGTGGGCGTGCTGGACGATCTGGCGCGCCCGATCGAGAGTGGTGCTGGTCAAGACTTCCACACGCTAGGTGTCGGTTCGCGACGCGACGGCTTGAACCCGTTTCCGCGACGCGGCCGCTGCGCGGCGGCCAGACCGGCACGCCGCAGGCACCAGAAATCCTAGAACGAGTGACAAGCCACCCTTCCGGGTTGGCTCCGCGGGACCGTCGTCGCGCGCTATCATTTGCCGACGCGCAGGGGTGCAGGAGTTCCAATGCTGCTGATCGAAACGACCGGCCTGAGCAAACACTATGGCCAGGTCAAGGCTCTCGACATGCTCGACCTCAAGGTTGAGTCGGGCATCATCGGACTGGTCGGCGCGAACGGTGCGGGCAAGAGCACGCTGATCAAGATCTTGCTCGGAGTCATCTCGCCGACCGGCGGCAAGGCGTCCGTTCTGGGGATGGACGCGGTCCGCGAGGGTCCGGCAATCCGAAAAGTCGTCGGCTACATGCCGGAGAACGACTGTCTGCCGCCCGACGTCGGCGCGACCGAATTCGTCTCGCACATGGCGCGCATCTCCGGTCTGCCGCGCTCCGCAGCCCGCGAACGAACCGCCGAAGTCCTCCGCCACGTCGGCCTGTACGAGGAGCGCTACCGCCAGATCGGCGGCTACTCCACGGGCATGAAGCAGCGGGTCAAGCTGGCCCAGGCGCTCGTCCACGACCCCAAGCTGCTGCTGCTCGACGAACCGACCAACGGCCTCGACCCCGTCGGCCGCGACGAGATGCTCGACTTGATCAAGCGCACGGGCAACGATTTCGGGATCGCGGTAGTGGTCGCCTCGCACTTGCTCGGTGAGATCGAGCAGGTCTGCAGCTACCTGCTGGCCATCGACGCGGGCCGATTGCTGCGAGCGGCGCCGATCACGACATTCACGGCTCGCACGCCGGTTCTCGCCGTCGAAGTCGAGGAGGGCGCCGATCGCCTGGCCGCGGCCCTCGCCGGACGTGGCTTCAAGACTCGCGCCGAGGAGGCGTGCGTGCTCATCGCCCTTGAGGGCGAAGCCGTCTACGACGCCGTCCGCGACACGGTCGCCGAACTGGAATTGCCGCTCGTCCGGATGGAGCAGGAGCGCCGCCGCCTCGAAGACCTGTTCCGCGACGCCGCGCCGGTAGCGGGAGCCCTGCAATGAGCAACCAGACCCGGGCCGTCGTTCCGGCCGGCAACATTTACGACCTCGGCTACCGCCACTACGACGGCAAGCGGCATGGCCGCTGGTATGCGGTCTGGTCGTTGTACGTCGAGAGCATGCGCGGCGTTTGGGGCTTCGGGCGACCCGTGGCCGCGAAGGCGGCGCCATTCATCCTGCTCGGGCTTTACGCCTTCCCGGCTCTGATACAGCTCGCCTTCTCGTCGGTCATCGCCACGGAGACGACACAGGGAGGCGGCGCCCGTCTCTTCGCCTACGACAATTACTACAACCGCGTCGGCTTCTTCATTCTCCTGTTCCTCGTGGCCCAGGCACCCGAACTGGTCTGCCGGGACCAGCGCTACCACGTCCTGCCGCTGTACTTCACCCGCGCCCTCGGCCGGCTCGACTACGCCCTCGCGAGGCTGGCGGCACTGACGACTGCGGTCTTCCTGGCCCTGATGCTACCGATGGTGGCGCTGTTCATCGGCGACGTTCTTATGAAGCCGGACACTCTCCAGGCCATCGGCGACGAGTGGCCGAGAGCCTTGCCCGCCATCCCGGCCTGTCTGCTGGCCGCTGCGAGTCTGGCCTCGATCTCGCTGGCGTTGTCGGCGTTTTCCCCGCGGCGCGCCTACTCCGCGATCGGGCTAATCGCCTACTTCCTGCTCATGGAAATCGTCCCGGCCGTGATCTACTCGGTCGGCCGCCAGGCGGACTGGAGCTGGGCCGACAAGGTCGTGCCCCTTGCCCCGACGACCGCCATCGCCGCCGCCACGAACTGGTTCTTTGGCATTCCGCTCGAAGGGCTCTCGTATCCGTCGTCGCTCGGAACGGATGCCTACGTGGTCGCGGTCCTACTCAGCATCGGAGTCTTCGTGAGCGTTCTGGCGTTCCGGTACCGGAGGGTGGCGGCATGACCGCGCAGACAGCTCCCGAGCCCATCGAGGGGCCGGGCCTCGAGGCCCGGGTACAAGTTGCGACCACTTACGCCATCGAGCTCGTAAATGCGGCGCGCTGGTATGGCAACGTGGTCGCGGTCAACGACGTCAGCTTCAGCCTCGGTCCGGGCGTGACCGGGCTCCTCGGTCCCAACGGAGCGGGCAAGACGACGCTCCTGCACATGCTCGCCGGTTTCCTTGCTCCGTCCGCCGGCCAGGTGCTGGTGCTGGGCCGCAGCCCGAGTCGCGATCCCTCGGTCTACCGTCAGATCGGGCTCGTGCCCGAGCGCGAGGCCGTCTATCCGTTCATGAGCGGCCTGGACTACGTCCGTTTCAACGCTCGACTCCAGGGCCTGCCGAACGTCGAGCTGGCATCGCGGGACGCCATCCACCGGGTCGGGCTCGACGACGCCATGGACCGCCCCATCGGCACCTATTCGAAGGGCATGCGGCAGCGTGCCAAGGTCGCGGGAGCGCTGGTCCACGACCCGCAGGTGCTGCTGCTGGACGAGCCGTTCAACGGCATGGATCCGCGCCAGCGCCTGGCCATGATGGATCTGCTCGGACAGATGGCGGCGGCCGGCCGCACCATCCTGTTCTCCTCGCACATCCTCGAAGAGGTCGAGCGGGTGGGGACCGAGATCCTGGTCATGGTCGCCGGACGGTTGGCCGCTTCGGGCGACTACCGGGCGATCCGGGCCCTGATGACCGATCGCCCGCATACGATCACGATCCGCTCGAGCGACGACCGGCGGCTGGCGACGGCACTGATGTCGGATCCGGCCGTTTTTGCGGTCGAGTTGGGGAAGGACATGGTTTCGGTTCGAACTGCCCATCTTTCGGCATTCCGACGGCTGATCGCGGGTGCCAGCAGGTCCGCGAACGTCCACCTGTTCGAGGTGGTCTCGACGGACGAGTCTCTCGAGAGCGTATTCGACTATCTGGTGCGGCGATGATGCTGACGAGGTCGATCACGGCCGTGCCGCTGGTCATCCAGGTGACCTTCCGCCAGCTGCTCGGCCGGCGCCGGACGATCCTGCTCGGCCTGCTTGCCGCGGTACCGGTGTTGCTCGCGCTGGTCTTCTGGGCCGCCCGCACCGCTACCGTCCACGATTTCGCGAGCGGCGTGCTGGATGCCGTCGGGGTGACGCTGCTGCTCCCCATCGTGGCCGTCCTGTTCGGCACCGCGGCCTTCGGGGCCGAAATCGAGGACGGAACAGTCGTCTACCTGCTCGCCAAGCCGATATCGCGCTGGGCCATCGTGCTGGCCAAGCTCGTCGGCGCGGCCGGCCTGACTGCCTCGCTCACGATCGTTTCGGTTCTGGTCTCGGGGGCGATCGTGCTTGCGCCGCTGGGTGAAGACGGCGCGGCCGCGACGCGGGCGTTCGCCGTTGCCATGGCCGTCGGATCGATCTGCTACGTCTCGCTCTTCCTGGTGATCAGCCTGTTCACGCGACGGGCGCTGCTTATCGGCCTCGTCTACGTCCTGGTCTGGGAAGGCGCGCTGTCGAACCTGCTGCCGGGGATCGCGAACCTTTCGATCCGTCAGTACTCGGTCGGAGTCGCGAACGGGTTCTGGCAGATGCGGCCGGAAGAGGCACGCCTCTCGCCAAACACGGCGCTGCCGCTCGCGATCATCCTCGTCGTCCTGACGTTCGTCATCGCCACCTGGAAACTGATGCGCCTCGAGCTTCCCGGCGGCAGCGACTAACGGAGCGCGTCTCGTCCGAGTTCTCCGAGCGGGGGGAGATGATGCGTCGGAAGCTGGCGGTTCTTGCTGTCGCGCTGATATTTGTGGTCGCGTCGTGCGCGGGAAACGCCGCGGCGATCTGGCGAATGCCGGGCGGGCCGCTCGTCTATCGCGGACCGGTCCCCTATGACGGCCTCGTTATCCCAGCGTCGATACCCCGCGGGCAAACGCTCTACTACCGTGCGCCGCAGATGAAGGGCGTCGAGCAACCCCTGATCGAGCGCGTCCAGGTCGTCGGCGCGACATCGGGCGTCGAAGTGCTCGGCGTCTACGTCCGCAGCGACGAATTCGCCACCGCCGGCGATATCTCGGTTCCGGACGACAACCACAAGTGGCTGAAGCCTCCGGCGCGAACGATCACGTTTGCGTGCTGCGAGGGCGAGCCCGAGATCCTGATCGTCTTTCGGCTCACGGCTCCGGGCGAGCAGCGAATCGACGCCGTCAGCATCGACTACCGCTCCGACCCGTGGTCCTACAACACGGTCCTGAATCTGGGGCCCGGGCAGCTGGAACCTGGGCAGCCGGCCGCCCAGCCCTGAACGGCATCCGGCGCGGCGTGGCGCGGCGTGGCATCCGGCGTCGCGCCCGGGCGCGAGCTACTCCTGGGTGACCGGAAGCGCCAGGATGTTGAAGCCGCCGTCTACGTAGATCACCTCGCCGGTCGTCTGGCTGGAGAGCGGACTGGCAAGGTAGACGGCGGTGTTGCCGACGTCCTCGATGCTGATGTGCGCCCGCAGCGGCGTGACGTCCTTGAAGGCGCCGTACATGGTTCGGAACCCGGCGATGCCGTGGGCCGAGAGGGTGCGGACGGGGCCGGCGCTGATGGCGTTGACGCGGATGCCGCTGGGGCCCAGGTCCGCTGCCAGGTACTTCGTCGTAGCCTCGAGCGCGGCCTTGGCCACGCCCATGACGTTGTAGTTGGGCACGACCTTTTCGGCCGCGTAATAGGTCATCGTCATGATCGAAGCGCCGGGCTTCATGTACGGCCGCGCTTCACGGGCCATGGCGATCAACGAGTAGACGCTGATGTCGAAAGCCGTGTGGAAGCCGGAACGACTGATGTCGGTGAAATGGCCGTCGAGGTCTTCCCTCTCGGCGTAGGCAACGGCGTGGACGAGGATGTCGAGATCGCCTTCGCGGCGGTGCCAGCGCTCGAAGACCTTGCGGACCTCGTCGTCGTCGCGGACGTCGCAGCCCTCGACGAACGTCGAGCCGATGGAGGAGGCGAGGGGCCGGACGCGCCGCTTGATCAGCGAAGCCATGGAACTGAAGCCGACGCTGGCGCCCTGGTCGTAGAGCGCCTTTGCGATGCCCCAGGCGATCGAATGGTCGTTGGCGACGCCGAAGACGAGCGCCTTCTTGCCTTTGAGCAAGCCCTCGCGGTCGCAGTCGTCCGCCGGACGCGACAGACGCCGGCTCACTCGCGGCCTGGCCACCGGCGCGGCGGGCATGTCGGCCACCGGCGCTGCCGGCGCTGCAGTGGCAGCTGCTGGCGCAACCGAAGCCGCTGCCGGCATGACGGCGCCGCTGTTGGTTTCGGGCTGCGAGGCCGCAACGGCCTCCGATTGACTCGTCAACTTCATGGGTTCGCTCCTCGGCTGTCCAAACCCCGTCGCAACTCGAACGTTACTCGTGCCGGAGAAAGTGCCCGAGCGGCCGGGACGGCAGGCGCAGGCCGGACCCGAGAATAACCCTTAGCCAGGCGCTACACAATCGGGCGGCCGCGGGTTGCGCAGGAGCAAAGAAGCGGCCGCCGGGGGTGTGCCCGGCGGCCGCGCTTCGAAACGGGGGAGGGCTACGCCAGCAGCGCGGAGATCGCGTCGAGCGGAACGGAGTTGGAGGCCACGACCGTTTCGGCGGCGCCGCGCAGTCGGGGCGCGATCGAGGCGATATAGGCGCGGGCGATCGACTTCTTGGACTCGAGGGCGTTGGTGTCGCGCAGGAGCAGCCAGGAGCAGACGAGCCAGACCGCCTGGTCGACCAGGTCGCAGGCGTAGTAGTCGACACGATCGCGTTCGGGCTGGGCCTTCAGCGCATCGACGGCCCGCTGGTAGACGCCGGTCAGCTCGACCAGCGTCGCCTTTTCGGCGGCCATGTCCTCGGGGTACTCCGCCGCGGCCCACTCGGCAAGGAGCGGATCGAGCGAGCGGTTGAGCAGCTTGCCGATGGCCGCGACCACCTGGAGCTGGCTCGTGCCTTCGTAGATGTTCGTGATGCGGACGTCGCGGAAGAGCCGCTCGATGTTGAACTCGCGCATGTAGCCGACGCCGCCGTGGACCTGCATCGACTGGTAGCAGACGCGGTTGCCCATCTCGGTGGAGCAGTACTTCACCATCGGGGTCAGCGTCTCGGCAAGGGTCTGGCACTGCTTGTGGCGCGCGCGATGCGGCCGGATCGACGTCCGTCGCCGCCGTCACCGACCGCCTTTTCGTAGACCTTCCAGAGGTCCACCCAGCGTGGCGGTTTCGGCGAGCAGCGCGCGCGTCGCCTCGAGGTCGACTCGCATCGAGAGGAGCAGCCGGCCGACCGCCGGGAGAACCCGGATCGGCTTGCCGAACTGGATGCGCTCCCGGGAGTAGTCGTCGGCCTCGCGGTAGGCGGCCTCGGCGATGCCGAGCGCCTGAGCCGCGACCGCCAGCCGGGCCCCGTTCATGAGGTTCATCGAGTAGCGCATGAGCCCGAAGCGGCGCTTGCCGATAAGGATGCCGGGCGTGTCGTTGTACTGGATCTCGCAGGTGGGCGAGGAGTGGATGCCCATCTTGTTCTCGATGCGGCGGATCTTGACGGTCTCGTCCTTCTCCACAAGGAACATCGACAGGCCGCGGGCGTCGGTGGAGCCTTCCTCGCTGCGGGCCAGCACGACGGAGATGTCCGCCAGGCCGTTGGTGATGAAGCGCTTGACGCCGTTGAGGTGCCACTTGCCGGTGGCCTCGTCGAGCGTCGCCCTGGTCGCGACCGCGCCCAGGTCGGACCCGGCGTCGGCCTCGGTGAGGACCATCGCTCCTGAAGACCTCGCCGCGGGCGAACCGCGGCAGGACGCGTGCCTTGGTCTCCGGGTCGCCGTACTCGTCGATCATCGACGCGATTTCCTGCAGGCCGTAGACGGTCATCAGGCCGCTCTCGGCCCGGGCCACGATCTCGACCATCATCTGGATAGATGGACTCGGGCAGGTTCAGGCCGCCGTACTCGCGCGGCAGCATGGCGCCGAACAGCTCGGCCTGGCGGAGCGCCTCGATGGCGTCCTGGGTGGCCGCGGCATAGGTGACCTCGCCGTCTTCGGAGAAATGCGCGCCTTCCTCGTCGGCCTCGGCGGCGCGGGGCGCGACGCGCTCGCCGCAGATCGTCGCCGAGGACGTCGAGAATGATCGCGTAGTTGTCCTTGGCGTCGGCATAGTTGCGCGGCGCTGCCGGGTAGACGGCGGCCTCCGAATAGCCCTTCTCCTTCAGGTCCGACGGCTTCGCGCAGGTCGATCTGGGCCAGCCGGAACTGGAGGTCGGAGTTGTCGAGGAAGAAGTTCTCGGTCTGGCTCATGCCTCGTCCCGCTGGTTGCCATGGAGCGCTCGCGCAGGGTCTTGATGATCATGGGGCAGCACCTCGCCGACGTCGCCGACGATGCGGTAGTGGGCGATCTGGAACATCGGCGCGGTCGGGTCGGTGTTGATGGCGATGATCTTGCTCGACTGGTCCATGCCGGCCCGGTGCTGGATCGCGCCGGAGATGCCGGCCGCGATGTAGAGCCGCGGCCGGACGGTCGTGCCGGTCTGGCCGACCTGGTGGGCTCGGTCGATCAGCCCGCGTCGACGGCGGCGCGCGATGCGCCGACCTCGCCGCCGAGCAGGTTCGCGAGGTCGCTGCAGCAGGGCGAACTCCTCGGCGCCGTCGACGCCGGCGCCGCCGGCCACGATGACCGGGGCGTCCTTGAGCTTGACGGTCGACTTTCGAACCTGCCGGCTCAGGACCTCGAGGGCGAAGTCGCCGGGCTCGAACTCGGGCACGATCCGCTCGACCAGCGCCCTTGCGGGCGGCGTCGGCGGCCGGCATGCGCATGACGCCTTCGCGCACGGTAGCCATCTGCGGCCGCGTGTGCGGGTTGACGATCGTGGCGATCAGGTTGCCGCCGAAGGCGGGCCGGATCTGGTAGAGCAGGTCCTTGTAGACCTTGTCTTCCTTCTTGAGCAGTAGTCGCCGACCTGCAGGTCGGTGCAGTCGGCGGTCAGGCCGCAGCGCAGGGCGCTGGCGAAACGCGCGGGGCGAAGTCGCGGCCGTTCGGCGTGCCGCCGATGAGGAAGATCTCCGGCTGGCGCTTGCGCTTGATCTCGTTGATCGCGACCCGTGCGTAAGGGAGGGTCCGGTAGTCGGCGAGCTTCCGTGACAATCCGCGAGCAGGACGCTGTCGGCGCCGTGGGCGATGACCGCGTCCGCGAGCGCGTCGACGTCGTGGCCGCACAGCAGACCCACGACTTCGTAGCCGAGCGGGTCGGCCAGCTCGCGGGCCTTGCCGGTGAGCTCGAGGCTGACGTCGGCAATCTTGCCGTCCGTCTGCTCGATGAATACCCAGATGCTGTTTTGTGCAGGCATGTCGTCCCTCTACCCGACGATGTATTCGTGGACGAGTTCCTGCGACCATCGCCTCGATGCCTTCGAGCGGTGGCCGGAACGATCTTGCTCTCGGTGCTTTCGAGGACCACGAAATTGACCTTGTGGACCTGGGTCGGCGAGCCGGCGAGCCCGATGCTTGCCCTCTGTGGCGCCGATGTCCTCGGCGGTCCAGACGGGGATCTTGAGGCCCCGTTCGGTCAGGTAGGCGTCGAGGGCTTCGTCGGACTCGAACTCGGGCCAGCTGGGCGCGCAGGGCCGCGTATTCCATCGTGGTAGCGGCCAGCTTGAGCTCGATGCGGCGCCGGACGGAGTCGGGGCGGGGAGTGTTCGCGGAACCCGATCGACGGTGAGCAGGCAGGGCAGCTTGCAGCGCACGATCTCGGAGCCGGAGTCGAGCGCGCGCTCGACGACGATCGTGCCGTCGGCGATCTCGACGATCGACTCGGCGTAGGTGATCTGCGGAATGCCGAGCTTCTCGGCCGTCTGCGGGCCGACCTGGGCGGTGTCGCCGTCGATCGCCTGCCGGCCGCACAGGACCAGGTCGAACGGTCCGTTCTTCTCGACGGCGCAGGTGAGCGCGTACGAGGTGGCCAGCGTGTCGGCGCCGGCGAACTTGCGGTCGGTCAGCAGGACGACCTTGTCGGCACCGCGGAAGAGCGACTCGCGCAGGATGGCGGCGGCCTTGGGCGGGCCCATCGTGATCACGGTGACGGTGCCGCCGTGCGCGTCCTTGATCTGGAGCGCCATCTCGAGGGCGTTGAGGTCCTCGGGGTTGAAGATGGCCGGCAGTGCGTTCCGGTTCATGGTGCCGTCTTTGGTCATCACGTCGCCGGTGATGTTGTGCGTGTCGGGCACCTGCTTGACGAGCACGACCGAATGGATTGGCCTGGAGTCCGTCATCTGCTCTCCGAAGCAGCCCGACCGGGATCGGGCTGGGAATAACCTTGGGGCTGTCCCCGGGCTCTGATCGCCTCCCGGGTGGGCTCGGCGCCTGCCGGTGTGACTACCGGCGCTGGTCCGGCGCAGACTATACCCTGCCGCGAGGGCCCCTCGCGCGGCACGAGTGTTGCCCGCTGTCGGCGGGGAACTGGGTTGCCCAACCCGGCGGTAGACTAGCCGCAATAGGGCTGCGTTTGTGCGGGCCGGCGGCCCGGAGCGGCGCAGCAGAGTCGATGTGCTCCGCACCCAGGAGAGCATTCGGATGACCGCCCCGTCTGAGCCCAGGCTCAAGATCACCTACGCCACCCTTCGCAACGACAACGACCAGTTGCACGCGTCGTTCGACGCGGGCCTCGAGATTGCGCGGGAAGCGCTCGGCTGCACCCACGGCGTCTTCATCGACGGCGAGTGGCGCCCGACCAAGCAGACGTTCGAAAAGCGCTCGCCTATCGACGGCTCTCTCGTCGGCCATTTCGCCAAGGGAACGCGCGAAGACGTTCGCGACGCCATCGCGGCCGCTCGTGCCGCGGCTCCGGCCTGGGCCGGCACCTCGTGGCGGGAACGTGTCTCGATAATGCGCCGTCTGGCGGATCTGATCAGCGAGCGCCAGATGGAGCTCGCCGCCCTGATGGGCATCGAGGTAGGCAAGAACCGACTCGAGTCGCTCGGTGACGTCGAGGAGACGGCCGATCTGATCCGCTATTACTGCGACCAGTTCGATGCCAACGACGGCTTCGACAAGGCGATGGGCAACCTCGGCGACACGACCGTCCACACCCGCTCGGTGCTCAAGCCGCACGGCGTGTGGGCGGTGATCAGCCCGTTCAACTTCCCGATGGCCTTGTCGGGCGGTCCTTCGGGCGGTGCACTCGTGGCCGGCAACACGGTCGTTTACAAGCCGTCCAGCGACTCGCCGCTGTGTGGAGTCAAGCTGACCGAGATAGTCGAACTCGCCGGCCTGCCCCGGGGCGTCTTCAACATGGTCAGCGGACCGGGTGAGGTCGTCGGCGCGGAGCTGCAGGAGAACGAGGGCATGGACGGCCTCCTCTTCACCGGCTCGTACGAGGTCGGCTTCAACCATGTATTCAAGCAATTCAGCCGCCGCTTCCCCAAGCCCGTCATCGTCGAGATGGGCGGCAAGAACCCGGCCATCGTGAGTGCCCGGGCGGATCTCGAAGAAGCCGCCGAGGGCGTGATGCGCTCGGCCTTCGGCTACGGCGGCCAGAAATGCTCGGCCTGCAGCCGCGTCTACGTCCAGGCGCCGGCCTACAAGGACTTCCTCGATCTGCTGTGCGCCAAGACCAAGGCCATCGCGATCGGCGATCCCACCGGGCGCAAGGTCTGGCTCGGTCCGCTGGTGAACGCCCGGGCGGCCGCGAAATACGACAAGGCGGTCGAAGAGGCGAAGCGCGACGGCCGCATCGTCTGCGGCGGAGAGCGCCTGACCGGCAAGGGGCTGGGCAGCGACCTGTACGTGACCCCGACGATCGTGGCAGACCTGCCGGCCGACCACCATATCTGGCGCGACGAGCTCTTCGTGCCACTGGTAGCCGTTACGTCGGTAGACACGCTGGAGCAGGCATTCGAGCTGGCCAACGACAGCATCTACGGTCTGACGGCCGGGTTCTACAGCCAGGATCGAGACGAGATCGATCGCTTCGAGGGGGCGATCGAGGCTGGCGTCATCTATATCAACCGGCGCGCCGGAGCGACCACCGGCGCGTGGCCCGGCATCCAGCCGTTCGGCGGCTGGAAGGGGTCCGGCACCACGGGCCGCGCGTCCGGCGGCCTGCACTACGTCCAGCAGTTCATGCGCGAGCAATCGCAGACGCTCGTCGATTGAGCCGGCCGCCGCTCCGGTATACTTGCGGCAGTATCCAGCCTGCATAAAGGCTATCCGTCACTGCGGCAGCTGCGACCCTCCGCGGCCCGCCATAACCCGTCGAGGTGCACCGTGACCCAGGCTCCGGACAAGCTCGTCCAGGCTCCCGCCGCTCCCCATCTCGTCACCGAGCTGCCCGGTCCGAAGGCTCGCGCGCACCTCGAGTTCGACCGGCAATGGACCTCGCCGAGCGTCCCGCGGGCCTACCCGGTCGTGCCCGTGCGCGGCGAAGGCTGCACGATCGAGGACATCGACGGCAATCTCCTGCTCGACTTCAACGCCGGCATCGCGGTGACCTCGACCGGCCATTGCCACCCCGACGTGGTGCGGGCGATCCAGGAGCAGGCCGGCAAGCTGATCCATTACAGCGCCGACTTCTACCTGCCGCTCTACGCCGAAACATGCGCCGAGATGGCTCGCATCGCCCCGATGCAGGAGAAGTGCCGGGTCTTCCTCAGCAACTCCGGAACCGAGGCGGTCGAGGGCGCCATCAAGCTCGCCCGTTACGCCACCAAGCGCCCTTATCTGGTCGCGTTCCTGGGCGCCTTCCACGGCCGAACCTACGGCTCGGTCTCGCTGACCGCTTCCAAGGCCAAGTACCACGCCGGCTTCGGGCCGATGCTGCCGGGCATCTTCCACGCGCCGTTCGGCCACGTCGCCGACCTCAAGTGGTTCGACGAGGTCCTGTTCGACCGCCTCGCGCCGGCCGACGAAGTGGCCGCGATCATCGTCGAGCCCATCCAGGGCGAGGGCGGCTACGTCGTCCCGGAGGACGGCTTCATCCAGGGCCTCCGCGCCATCTGCGACAAGCACGGCATCCTGCTGATCTCCGACGAAGTCCAGGCCGGCGCCGGCCGCACCGGCAAGATGTGGTCGATCCAGAACTGGGATGTGGAGCCGGACATCGTCGTCACGGCCAAGGGCATCGCCAGCGGCATGCCCCTGAGCGCCTTCATCGCTCGCGACTCGTTGATGACCAAGTGGGGCCCCGGCGCCCACGGAACCACGTACGGCGGCAACCCGCTGGCCTGCGCGGCTTCCCTGGAGACTATCCGGCTCCTCGAAGAAGGCCTGATGGCCAACGCCACCGCGCGCGGAAATCAACTCCTGACTGGACTGCGAGCCATCCAGGCCCTCTTCCCGTCGATCGTTCGCGACGTTCGGGGCATCGGCCTCATGATCGGCGTGGAGTTCGACACTCACGAGCATTCGGCCGCGGTCGAGTGGGCGGCCTTCCAGCGCGGCCTGCTCACCCTCGAGTGCGGCCATTCCGTGATCAGGATGGCACCGCCGCTCGTGCTCACCGAAGCCGAGGCTGAGGTCGGGCTCGAGATCTTCGGCGCGGCGGTCGCCGAGGTCGCGGCCACCGCCTGACGAGTCCCGGAACGCGCCGACCGCGAACGAGTAAAGCCGGAGGTAAGCGTCGATGAGTAAGGTCGCATCGATGCGCGACGCCGTCGCCGATCTGGTCCACGACGGTGACGTCGTCGCCATCGAAGGCTTTACGCACCTCATCAGTTTCGCGGCCGGGCACGAGATCATCCGGCAGCGAAAACGCGACCTGACGCTGGCGCGCCTGACGCCGGACCTGATCTACGACCAGATGGTCGCCGCCGGGACGGCCCGCAAGCTCATTTTCAGCTGGCTCGGCAACCCCGGCGTCGGCGGCCTCCACGCGATCCGGCGGCGCGTGGAAGTGGACGCGGGCGGCGTGCCGCCCGGAGAGGCCCATCCGGCGTCTCTCGAGCTGGAGGAATACAGCCATTTCGGCATGGTGGGGCGCTACACCGCCGGCGCGTCGAACCTGCCCTTCTTCCCGCTGCGCTCATATTTCGAGACGGATCTGCCGAAGGCGAACCCGCTGATCCGGCCGATTCGTTCGCCGTTTGGCGACGGAACCGTCTATGCGGTTCCGCCGCTCAAGCCCAACGTGACCGTCGTCCACGCTCAAAGGGCCGACGCCGAGGGCGACACGCAAATGTGGGGCCTGCTCGGCTGCCAGAAAGAGGCCGCGTTTGCCGCCGAGCGGGTCATCGTGGTGGTCGAGGAGTTGTGTCCGGAGGCCGTCATTCGGGCCGACCCGAACAGAACGGTGATTCCCGGCCTGATCGTGGATGCGGTCGTGGTCGAGCCGTGGGGCGCGCATCCCTCCTACGTCCAGGGCGCCTACGACCGCGACAACCGTTTCTATCGTGACTGGGACGCGATCAGCCGCGAGGCGGCAACGACTCAGGCCTGGCTCGACGAGTGGGTCTACGGCGTGAGCGGCAGGGCAGAATACGTTGCGAAGCTCGGCGAAGAGCGGATCGCGAACCTGAAGCCCTCCGGGCCGGCGCCGTCCGGTTCCGTCGACTACGGGATCTACCGATGAGCGAGCCTGGTGCCGTTCAGCACACGGCGGCGGAAACCTCTGCTCCCGAAGCCCCGGCCTTCTCCAGGTCGGAGATGATGATCGTCGCAGCCGCGCGCGAGCTGGCCGGCCAGCGGGTTTGCTTCGTGGGCGTAGGTCTGCCGAACATCGCGGTCAACCTCGCTCGCCTGACCGTGGCCCCGGCGCTCGAACTGGTTTACGAGTCGGGAGCGTTCGGTTCGAAGCCGGCGCGGCTGCCGCTCTCGATCGGCGACCCCACGATCGTTACCGGCGCCACGGCCGCCGTCTCGATGTTCGAGCTCTTCAGCTTCTACCTGCAGGGCGGGCTGGTGGACGTCGGGTTCCTCGGGGCCGCCCAGGTCGATCGCTACGGCAACCTCAACAGTACCGTCATCGGCGACTACGAGCATCCGAAGGCGCGTCTTCCCGGATCCGGCGGCGCGTGCGAAATCGCCATCAACGCGCGCCAGGTCTTCGTGATCATGCGCCAGTCGAAGCGATCGTTCGTCGATCGGATCGACTTCCGGACCTCGCCGGGCAACCTCGGGGGCGCGGAGAACGCCGCCAGAATCCGCAGCGAGCAGGGCTGGCTCGGCCGCGGGCCATCGGTCGTGGTCACGGATCTCGGCATCTACCACTTCGACGACTCCGGGGAGATGCGCCTCGACTCGATCCACCCGGGTGCGACGCTCGAGCAGGTCCGGGCGACGATGGGCTGGGAGCCACGTGTCGCCGAACCCCTTGTGACGACGCCCGCGCCGACTGCCGAGGAGCTGCGCCTCATTCGCGAAGAGCTCGATCCAACCTGCGCCTACACGAAATAGAGGAACCGGATGCAGGGGTGCCGGCGGGCGGCCCGGCGCGTCCCCGCATCCGGCGCCCTGCGCTCGTGCCCTAGTGCCTGGCGACGTCGATCCTGCCGCGGACCACCATGACCGGGCAGTGGGCATGGCGGACGACGAAGTCCGAGACGCTGCCGATCAGGAAACGGGTGACACCGCTGCGGCCGTGCGAGCCGACGACGATGAGGTCGGCGGATTCCGCGTCGGCGGCGGCGACGATGGCCTCGCCGGCGTCGCCTTCCCAGACGAGGAAGGTCGCGTCGGCCCCCGCCGCGCGCGCCCGCTGGACGATCGCCTGGGCGTTGGCTGCCAGGACGTCGCGTGTCTCCGAGGCGTGGTCTCGAGCAGGCGCTTCCGAGGGCTGGCGGGCCGAAGCGACGACGCTCACGACGAGCAGCCTGGCCCCGACCTGGGTCGCGAGGTCGATCGCTTGCTCGCTGGCAGGTTCGGACGCTTGCGAGCCGTCGGTCGCGAGCACGATAGTTTCGTAGCGAGGCGTCACGGTCTCATCCAGCGTTGGGCCGACGTGATGCCGAACCCCTGGCCGAAGGGTGGCCGCGGGCCGATAGAGCGCCAAGGGACCTCCGGCCCGTTCGGGTGTGCCGTCCTTCCCCGGAGCCCGGTTCCCGGCGCTACCCGAACGTGTTTCGCGCTCCACCGCGCAGGTACGGCACCCGGCGGTCGACGCGGTAGCCTGCTACGCTCGTGTTGATGACGACCCCACACTCGGCCTCTGAAACCCGCTCAGATCCTGCCGGTCTGCTCGGCATTCGCGCCGTGGAAGCCTCCCTGGAGGCGTGGGGCGCCGATCCGAACATCGCGGGCCACGGCCGGCTGTCCTCGGCCGTCGGGCGGGTCATCTCGGGAATGGGGTTGCTCGGCTGCCGGATGCGGATACACGCCGCTCCGATCCCCGAGGTTGAGGTCGTTGCCGGCACCCTTGCCCACGGCGGCGACTCGGAGGCGGTCCATACCTACGACCTGCGATCCGGCGACCGCTCTCTGGGCTCGCTCGCCCTCGACGCGCCGGCGTCGATGGACCGATCGGTCCTGGACGAAGCGGCGCGCGGCCTGGAGATGGCTCTCAGCGGAGCATGGTCTTCGACCCGCGCCAGCAGGGCCGCGAGTGAGCTCGCCGCTCTGGACGCCGCGACCCGCGGCATCGCCGGGATCCTGGACGTGGACCGAGTCCTGCAGCTCATCACCGATCGAGTGCGAGAGCTGGCGCGAGCGGAGTATGCCGCCCTCGGGATCGTCGACCAGGACGGCGCGATCGAGCGCTTCATAACCAGCGGCATCAGCCGGGCCGAACGGGAGAGGATCGGGCCGCTGCCACACGGCCACGGCCTGCTCGGAGTGATCGTCCGGGAAAGCCGCCCCCTGCGCATCCCCGACATTGCCGCGGACCCGCGCAGCTACGGATTCCCGCCCAACCACCCGCCCATGCATTCCCTGCTCGGTGTGCCCATAACAGCGAAGGGCAGGTCGATCGGCCGCCTCTATCTGACCAACAAGCAGCCGAGCGGTGAGTTCAGTGCGGACGACGAGCGCCTGGTCGAGATGTTTGCGCTCCATGCCGGTATCGCCATCGACAACGCCCGCCTGCATGAACAGGTGCAGAGGCTGGCGATCGTGGAGGAGCGAGAGCGGATCGGGCGCGATCTGCACGACGGCATCATCCAGAGCATCTACGCCGTGGGCCTGTCCCTGGAGGACGTCCCGGACCTGATGGAGGACGAGCCGGACGTCGCCAAGGCGCGTGTCGAGCGCGCGATCGATTCGCTCGACCAATCGATCCGTGACATCCGCAATTTCATCTTCGGCCTCCGGCCCGAGCTGCTCGAGCAAGCCGGTCTGATCGGCGGCCTGGCGGCGCTGGCCGACGAATTCCGCGTCAACAGCATGGTCGACGTCGATCTCGACACCGCGAAAGCGGCCCAGGTCGAGCTCCCGCTCGAGCAGGTCAGCCAGCTATTGTCGATCGCCCGCGAAGCCCTCAGCAACATCGCCCGACATTCCAAGGCGACCCGCGGCAGCGTCAAGGTCGAGAGCGAGGATGGCCTCGTTCGGCTGATGGTCAGCGACAACGGCGTGGGGTTCGACCCGGAGGCGCCGCGCGGCCCGAGCCATCAGGGCATGGTCAACATGCGAGATCGTGCCGACGCGATCGGCGGCCGGATCACTGTCGAGAGTGAACCGGAACACGGCACGCGTATCATCGTCGAGGTTTTACATGGCCAGCAGGGGACCGGGTCCCCGCAACGAGGTGACGAATGACCGACCAGATCGAAGCACGCCCGCTGCGGCTGCTCGTGGTCGACGATCACGAGGTCGTGCGCCAGGGTCTCGTCTCGCTGCTCGACCGGCGCGAGCACTTCCAGGTGGTCGCGGAGGCAGGGACCGCCGCCGAGGCCGTCGAGATGGCTCGCAAGTTCGAGCCCGACCTAGTCGTCATGGATGTCCGGCTGCCCGACGGATCGGGCATCGAGGCCTGCCGCGAGATTCGGGCGGAGTTCCCGGGCACGCGTGTCGTGATCCTGACCAGCTACCCCGATGAGGAAGCGGTCCTGTCGGCGATCATCGCCGGCGCCTCCGGCTACCTGCTCAAGCAGATCCGCGGCCGCGACCTGATCAGCGCCCTAGAGGCAGTGGGGCGCGGCGAGTCGCTGCTCGACCCGGCCGTTACCGAGAAGGTGCTGGACCGCGTCCGGCGCATCGCCACGGGCACCTATACCGACGAGATGGCTCAGCTGACCCAGCAGGAGCAGAAGATCCTGTTGCTCGTGGCCGAAGGCAAGACCAACAAGGAAATCGCCTCGGAAGTCTTCCTCTCCGACAAGACGGTAAAGAACTACGTCAGCTCGATTCTTTCGAAACTCAACCTCGAACGCCGGGCCCAGGCGGCGGCGTTCGTCGCGCGCCACCGCATGAAGGGCGGGGCCTAGGTTCCGAGCGGACGACGTGGTCGCCTCGCGGGCCGTCCAGGCCTTCGTTGGGCGCTGCGCTCCTCGCTCACAGGCCTTCAAGCCTGCTCGCTCCGGTGCTCGTGCCCGCCTCTGCCTGAACCGCCGGCTCGGCGACGGCCGGTTCCGCGGGCCATCCAGCGCTTCCTCAAGCGGTTTCCACGGAGGACTGGCTTTCTGGGGCCCATCGGAACGGGCCGCCCGGCCCCCAACTCCTCGCTAAATGGGCCCTCGCAGGGATTGCTGAGCCTCGTACACTCCGCGACATGCGAATTGTGAGTGCCGACGAGGCGGTCTCCTCGATCAAGTCCGGGCAGCAGTTGTTCATGCACGGTGCCGCTGCCACACCGTCCGTGCTACTGGATGCGCTCGTCCGACGAGCCCCGGAGCTCCACGACGTGAAGCTCGTCCACATGCACGCCGAGGGTCCTCACCCGCACCTGGACCCGAGTATGCAGGGGCACTTCCTGCACAAGGCCCTCTTCATCGGGCCGAATGCGCGCAAGGCGATCAACGAGGGCCGGGCGGAGTTCATCCCGGTGTTCCTGTCGGACATTCCGCGGCTGATCGACCAGGAGTACCTGCCCCTCGACGCCGTCCTGTGCAACCTGAGCCTGCCGGACGAGCACGGCTTCTGCTCGCTGGGGACCTCGGTCGACGCCATGCTCAGTGCCGTCCGGATGGGCAAAACCATCATCGCGCAGCTCAACAAGTCGATGCCGCGCACGCTCGGCGACAGCTTCATCCACGTCAGCAAGATCGACTTTGCCGTGGAAGTGGACCAGCCGCCCTACGACCACAGCAGCGGCGACGTCGGCGAGATCGAGGCCCAGATTGGCGGCTACGTCGCCGACCTCGTCCAGGACGAAGCGACTCTGCAGATGGGCATCGGCGCCATACCGAGTGCCGTCGGCAAGCAGCTGTACCACAAGCGCGATCTCGGAGTTCACACCGAGATGTTCACGGACATCCTGGTCGACCTCGTCGAGCGGGGAGTCGTGACTTGCGAGCGCAAGGAAGTCAACTGCGGCAAGGCTGTCACATCCTTCATGATGGGCAGCCAGCGGCTTTACAAGTTTGTCGACAACAACCCGATGGTCGAGATGCGGCCGGTCGACTACACCAACGACACCGCCATCATCCGCAAATTCAAGCGCATGACGGCCATCAACTCGGCCATCGAAGTCGATCTGACCGGCCAGGTATGCGCCGACTCCATCGGCGAGCGGATGTACAGCGGGGTCGGCGGCCAGATGGACTTCATGCGGGGCGCGGCATTGGCCGAGGAGGGCCAGGCCATCATTGCCCTGCCATCCACGGCGGCCGGCGGCAAGTTCTCGCGGATAACGGTGGCACTCAAGGAGGGGGCCGGCGTAACCACCACCCGCTCCCATGTGCGCACCGTCGTGACCGAATTCGGCGTCGCTCAGCTCTTCGGCCAGAGCTTCCGCGAGCGGGCGAAGCGCCTCATCGCCATCGCTCACCCCGACTTCCGCGACGAGCTGACGGCCCACGCCAGGAAAGCGTTCGGTCTCTAGCTCGATCGTCGGTGGCCCATAGCGAGCACCGCAGTAGCCAACGAAGGGATACGCCGGCCGCCGCTCAACTCAGCCCGCACGGCCGCCGAGCGGAGGCCGAGGCGGCGACGAGGAGCGGAGCGAGCACACCTCAAGGTGTGTGAGCGAGCATCGCAGGAGCCAACAAAGGGATACGCCGGCCGCCGTGCGGGCATAAAAAGGACGAACGCCGGGCGTCCCCTCCGGCGTTCGTCACGAGCGGCAGTCTGCGCGCTTGCCTCGAGCCTGGAGAGTGCCGAATGGCCCCCCGCCGGCGGGCAACATTACCTGCCTCAGATCGCGGCCGAAGGCGTTCAAAACGGGGCGCCGGGGAGACATGCGCCGGCGGGCGTCCGGCCGGCAACACCCGGCTGCGAGCCTGCCCTTTTGGGCAGTCGACCCACCGTATCCACGCACCTTTGCGGGCCATATGGCCCCCGGTCTTAGGGAGCCCTGTCGCTACGGCCGAATCGCTCCTGCGAGCAGGCTACCGATATGCTCTCCGACCACCCGGTACCTTCGAAACGGCTGCTTATCGTAAGTCAGCACCGCGCCGCCACCGAGGCTCTCTGCGATCACCTGTCCCGCCACGGCTTCACGATCGTCGCTCAGGCGACTTCGGCCGAATCCGCGGCGCGCGAGGCGTGCGCAGGCAAGCCCGACGTCGTGTTGCTCGATGCCGACGTACCGGGAGGGTGGCCACCGGTGGTGGCGGCGCTGCGAGACCTCATCCCCGTGGAGAGGATCGCAGTGCTTGCCTCCTACTGGCATGCCGACGAGCAGCGGGAGGCAGTCGCCAGCGGGATTGGCGGCACGCTGCTCAAACACTTGGATGGAAGCGCGCTGGCCCGCCAGCTGCGCGCATTGAGTGAACCGACCATCGTGACGAATACGCCGACACCCGAGTTTCCAGGCATTCCGGCCATCATCGACGGCTCGGAAGCCATCGCCTATGTCGAGACGCGAATCAGCGACGGCGCTTGCGCCTACCCGATCACGCCTTCGACGACTATGGCGGCGGTCTACCAGGTCGCCGTTGCCAACGGCACCCCGAATCTGTGGGGCACTCAGCTGAAGTTCGTCGAGCCCGAGTCGGAGCATTCCTCCGCCTCAGCCGCCGAAGGGTTCGCCCTGGCCGGTGGCCGGGTCACCAACTTCACTGCTGGACAGGGCCTCATCCTGATGAAGGAAGTCCTGTACGTCATCTCCGGCAAGCGACTACCGGCGGTCTTCCACGTCGGCGCTCGGGCGCTGACCAGCCAGAGCCTCAACATCCACGCCGGCCATGACGACGTCATGGGCGTGGCGGACGCCGGTTGGGGCATCTTCTTCGCCCGCAACTGCCAGGAAGCGGCGGACCTCACCGCCATCGCCCGGCGCGTGGCCGAGGACAGCGAGACCCCGTGGTTCGTGTGCCAGGACGGCTTCCTGACGACCCACACGATCGAGAACGTCCAGCTGCCCGAGGACGACCTGCTTCGCCGTTTCGTCGGCGACCCGCGCGTCACGGTCCGCGACCTCTTCGACACCAAGGACGGCCTGATGTCTGGCGTGGTCCAGAACCAGGACTCCTACATGAAGGGCCGGATCGCGCAGCGCGGCTGGTACGAGAAGCTCCCCGAGATCGCCGAACGCGCCATGGCGGAGTGGACCGAATTGACCGGCCGCCGCTACGGCCTCATCGACGCCTACCGCACCGAAGACGCGGACTACATCATGGTCTCGATGGGGACCATGGCCGACACCGCGCTCGCCGTCGTCGACGCTCTGCGTGAGCAGGGTCGCAAGGTCGGGTCGCGTGACCGTGACCAGCTTCCGGCCCTTCCCGGCCGCTCAACTCGCCGCGGCCCTCGGCCACGCCAAGGTCGTGGCCGTGGTCGAGCGGACCGACGAGCCCGCCGCTGCCGACAATCCGTTGACTCGCGAGCTCAAGTCGGCTCTGGCCGACGCCGCGATGAACGGCGCACCGCTGCCGCGCGTCATCTCCGTTTCGGCCGGTCTCGGTTCGCGAGACATCCTGCCGGCGGACCTTGTCGCCGTCTTCGACTGGGCCGCCGACGAGAAGGCCGTTCGTACGCGCCGCAAGGCCGTCCTCGGCATCCCGCATCCCGACGCCCTGACTCGACCGAACTTCAACCTCCGCCCCAAGGGCGCCTACAGCCTGCGCGGCCACTCGGTCGGCGGCTTTGGCTCCGTGACGACGAACAAGCTCGTTGCCACCACGGTGGGCGAGTTGTTCAACCTGTACGTCCAGGCCTACCCGCGCTACGGCTCGGAGAAGAAGGGCCTCCCCACGACGTACTACCTGACCATCGCGGAAGAGCCGATCCGGCTCCACTCGGAGCTGACGGAAGTCGACTTCGTGCCGCTCCACGACACCAACTCGTTCCGCCAGGGTAATCCGCTAATCGGGCTCGTCGACGGCGGCACGGTCTTCGTGCCGACGCCTTTGTGCGATCCCGCGGAGATCTGGGCCGTCCTGCCGGCGACGACGCGAGCCGAGATCAAGGCCCGCAACATCCGGCTGCTGGCCCTCGACACGGCGTCGCTCGCCATGAAGTACGCGCCCCGCCCCGAACTCGAAATCCGAATGCAGGGCGTGGCACTGGTCGGCGTCTTCCTCAAGGTCTCGCCGTTTGCCGAGCGCGCCGGTCTCGATCGGCCCGCTCTCATGGAAGCCGTTCGAGACAACCTCAAGCGGTTCTTCGGCAAGCGCGGTACCGCCGTTGTCGATGCCAACCTGGCCGTGATCCAGGGCGCGTATGACGGCGTGATCGATGTGACCGCCGCTCTGGCCGACGGTGCGGCCGCCCCCGTCCAAGCGCAGGCGGCTCGATGACGGAAACACGCTGCGTTGGGGACGTCATGACCCCCAACCCGATCTCCATCGTGGATACGGCTTCCCTCGCGGAAGCCGTGGCAATCCTCGACAGCAGGAAGGTCACCGGTCTGCCGGTCGTCGATGCGGCCGGCACGCTCGTGGGAGTCCTTAGTCAGACCGACCTGGTCCGCGCCCAAGCAGATCAGCAGCTGGTGCGGAACTGGCCCGGCCTGGCCGTCGCAGAGATCATGACAAAGCCGGCGCTCGACCATCGCCGCGACCGCGAGCCTCGACCAGGCCGCCCGCGCGATGGAGGAGCACCGAGTCCACCGTCTAGTCGTAACCGACGAAGCGGCCAACCCGATCGGCATCATCTCGACCAGCGACCTCGTTCGCTCGTGGTTGAGGTAGCCCGAGTGATGAGCGAGCTATGACTGAACCAACTGCTTCCAACGGAAAAAACGGTCACGGCCAGCTTCCGGCATCGATGCTGGCAAGCCTCAAGCCGGGACCGGGCCTCATCGCGCCCTTGACCCTCGACCTCGAGTCGTACATCGATGACTTCAACACGACGGTCATCGATGCCTACCGCCGCGGCGTAGCGGACGTCGAGCTGCCGGCCGACGCCGGCGTCGCGCGAAGCCTGATCGGGCCCGGGACCGCCGGGATCCGCGACTTCAGCTCCCTTTCGCCGCTGATCCCGCGGTTCGTGGCCGACCAGTGCGTGGGCTGCATGGCCTGCGTCAGCGCCTGCCCGGACAGCGCGATCATGGCTACGGCTCAGCCGAAGTCCTCGCTGGCGACCGCGCTCGACGAGTTCGCGGCCACTCAGCCGGATCCGGCGCTCGCCGCCGAAACGGCGAAGGCGCACTTCGTCCACACCACCAAGTACGCGGACGTGCCCGCCAAGAAGCGGTCATCGAGCCGGCGGACTTCGGCCTCTTCATCGATCCGTACCACTGCAAGGGCTGCGCCGAGTGCGTGGACGTGTGCGTGGCCCAGGGCCACGAGGCTCTGGTCATGGAAGAGAAGAGCGACTGCGAAGCCAGCGGCGAGTCGACCCTCCAGCGCTACCGCCGCGACATCTCCTTCCTCAAGTCGCTGCCGACCACTCCGGTCGAGTATCGCAACGAGAAGGTGCTGGCCGATCTGATGCTCGGCGAGAACGCCTACGGTTTCGTCGGCGGCGCGGGCTCGTGCTCGGGTTGCGGCGAAGGCACGGTCGGTCCGCATGGTCACGGCGGCGACGCTTCAGGTCCACGGCGCCCAGAGCATGGGCATCGTGGCCGAGACCGGCTGCAACACCGTCTTCGGCAGCACTTATCCCTTCAACCCCTTCACCGTTCCGTGGACCAACTCGCTCTTCGAGAACGGCCCTGCCGATGCCCTCGGCATCCGACTTCGCTGGGATCAGGCGGGCCACACCGATCGGCGGCTGTGGGTCTTCGGCGGCGACGGCGCGATGTACGACATCGGCTTCCAGTCGCTCTCTCGCATGGTCGCCTCGGGCGTGGACATCAAGGTCCTGGTTCTCGACACGGGCGCCTATTCGAACACGGGCGGCCAGGCCTCGACTGCCTCGTTCACCAGCCAGGTGGCCAAGCTCGCCGCTTACGGCAAGTCCGAACACGGCAAGTCCGAGCGCCGCAAGGAGCTCGGTCGGATCTTGATGGCTCACGGTGAGGCCTACGTCGCCCAGGTCAGCACCTCCAACCTCAACCATTTCTACCGGCGATCATCGACGCCAACGCTTATCCGGGTCCGGCGGTAGTCATCGCCTACGCCCCTGCATGCCCGAACACGGCATCGCGGACGACGCCGCCAATCGCCAGGCCAAGCTCGCGATCGAGTCGCGCGCATTCCCGCTCTTCACCTACGACCCGCGCCGCGGCGAGTCGATGACCCAGCGGCTCTCACTGCAGGGCAATCCGGCGGTCAAGGAAGACTGGTCGAAGAATCCCGACGGGACGACTTTCGACTTCGTCTCCTTCGCCCGCACGGAAGGCCGTTTCGCCCAGCACTTCGACAAGGAGGGCAAGCCCTCCCACGAGCTGCTGGCGTCTCAGGACGACCGGCTCGCCAACTGGCACATGCTCCAGGAGCTTGCCGGCATCCGCTAGCTCGGGGCGGTTACACGCCTTTTCGCACCGTCACGAAAGAACCGGGGCTCGCAAGAGTCCCGGTTCTGGATTCCGGTCGGGTGGCGGCGGGTCGTCGCTAGCGGAGGTCGCTCTCGCCGGCCAGCGCCGAGCGGCGCCAGATGAGGCGATGGATCGGGATCCAGCGCGGGATGTCGCGCAGGATCGGGATGTACGGCACGAGCGCCAGGAGCAGCGTCAGGAAGCCCATCAGGATCACGACCAGCAGGTCGGCGTTGTTGGCCGTGTTGAACGGCGGTAGCTGATACCACATCGTGAAGAGCCACAGCCAGGTCTGGCCCGGGTAGCTGCCGGTCTCGTTCATCATGCCCCACTGGCTTCCGAGCAGATGCTGCTGATCGGCCAGGCCGGCCAGGTATCCGCCGTCGCCCATGAAGAGGAGCGGCGCCGAATAGTTGGTCTGATAGAAGCGCGGGCTCGTCAGCAGGATGCCGTCCAGGCTGCCGCTCTGCGCAATGGATAGCTCTCTGGCCATCAGTGTGGTCACCGGGCCGTAATTGCCGGCGGGAAGGACGATTTGCCCGTTCTGGACCATCGCGCTGCCAAGCGCCGTGGTGTAGGCGTCGGTCCAGGCCGTCTGCTGGTCGGCGGTTGCGGCCTGGTAAGTGGTGAGTGCCGTCGTCAATGCGTCGTCGTTGCGGCTGACGGTCTCCAGCGGCCCGAAGACGAAGGCCTGGGCCGTGTCGATGTGAAGGGCGTCCCCGAAGAACCGCTGCGGGGAGAACGGGCCGATTGCCTGGCCCGCGCCCTGGGTATCGGTATAAGGCGGTCCGTAGCCGGCCGTGTTGCTGGTGCCGGCCAGTTCCGCGGTGGCGGTCGTTACGAAATCGATCGGGTCGGCCGTGGACCAGCTCTGGATTGTCACCGACGGCACGTCGGGCGAGGACAGAGCGAACGCCAGACCCATCGCAACGATGCCGATTATCACGAGGGCGGCGACCAGCTCCTTGATGAGGTCGTAGGGAGCCATGGGCACGCCCTTGTAGTAGGTGTCCTGGTCCCACTGCTGGCGCCTCATGACTCACGCTCCTCGGTCCGGGCATTTCGCTTGAACCGCTCCGGCCAGCCGATCGGCAGGACCACTCCCCGCAGGCGTATCAGCAGGATGTGGACGATGACCAGGCTGACGACCCCGAGCGGGAGCAGCATCACGTGGATGCCGAACATCTGGCCGTAGTCGAGGATGTTGAAGAAGGCCCCGAGGCCGGTGCCGTTGATGGCGTCCTTGCCGTTGAGGGCTATCCATTGCGCGTCGAGGTTCTGTTGCGACAGATAACCCGTGAACGCCGCCCCGATCGCGACCGCGAAGATGGCGACGCCGACAATCCAGGTCAGGGCGCGGCCGTGTCGCCAGCCGGCCATGAAGAACTGGCCCCAGAGGTGCAGGACCAGGAACAGGAAGAAGAGCTGCACGCTCCAGAAGTGGATGCTGTTCACGAACTTGCCGGTGCTGCTGACGTGCCACCAGGTCGGGCCGAAGAAGACCAGGATCATGCCGCTGATCACGATCCAGACAAGGGCCGCGATCGCGGCCACACCGAACATGTATACCCATGAAGCCACGTAACGAGGCTGCCGGTCGGGCAGCAGCTGATGCCAGGGCCAGAGCCGCGAGATGCCGTCACGGATGCTGCGGGTCCAGTTGCCGCCGGCCTCATCAGGGCCGGCCGACGTAGCTGCGGAGCTCGATTCGGTGGGCGAGTCGGCGGCCGCGGCGAGGGGCGTCGGTTTGGCTGCCGACCGGTGCCTGGGGAAGGGGACAACCAGGGCCAGCACGAACAGCACGATCATGCCGCCGATGACCAGCAGGTTCGGTACCGAGATGAGGATGAACCAGAAATGGAAGTAGGTCGCGGGGGCTTCCATGGCATCCTCCGGCTTGGCCTCGAGCAGCTGCTCGGCACCGCCTGAAGCCTAGCCGCGCGCCCGTACCTACCCGGTGCGTGGCGGTCCTGGTTCACAGCCCGGGACGGATCGACGATTCCGGCCGTCGCCGGCCGCGCGAAACCTAGCCGAGCCGGCTCGTCGGGACCGCCTGGCTCGCCTCCAGCCCGGCCGCGAAAGCGCCCAGATCCGCTGCCAGGACCTCGGGCCGCTTGCCGCCGGAAGCCTCCTCCATGGCTGCGCGAACCGACTCCGGCGTGACGAGCTCCAGTCGGCCCACCAAGGCCCCGAGGCCGACGACGCTCACCAGCTTGTCGTCGCCACCTTTGGCCGCCAGCGCCGTGCACGGCAGGCGGAGTTCGTCGACATCGTGCCGGCCGGCGTGATGGGCGATGAGCGACGCATTGACGATGAGCAACCCGCCCGGACGCGCTTTCGGCCCGTACTTGTGCAGCGACGGCGGGTTCATGGCGACCACGGCGTCGTAGGCATCGACGACCGGAGAGCCGATCGCTTCGGTCGCGACGATGACTGTGCAGGCAGCCGTGCCGCCGCGCATCTCCGGCCCGTAGGACGGGATCCAGAAGACCTCGAGCCCATCCTTGATGGCGGCTCGAGCCAGGATCCGCCCGGCGAACAGCAAGCCTTGACCGCCGAAACCGGCGAAGACGATCGAGCGTTCCATCTCAGGTTTCCCTGGGCTGGTGGGCTCGCGATCCGCTCGAGCGATCGACGATGACGCCCAAAGGGAATGCCTCGGTCATCGGGCCGTTCACCTGCTCGAGAGATTCCTGCGGGGTCATGTGCCAGCCCACCGGGCAGTTGGACAAGGCCTCGACGAGCGCAAATCCGTCGCCCTCGATCTGGACCTCACAGGCTCTCCGGATCATGGCCTTGAGCTTGCCGATGAGCGATGCATTGCCGACGCTTCCGCGAGCGGCATAGGCGACGCCGGGCAGCTGCGCGAGCATTTCGGTGATGCGGATCGGATAGCCCATCGACGCGGCGTCGCGGCCGGACGGAGACGACGTGGTGCGCTGTCCGACCAGCGTCGTGGGGGCCATCTGGCCTCCGGTCATGCCGTAGATGCCGTTGTTCACGAAGATCGCGGTGATCCGCTCGCCGCGGGCCGCGGCGTGGACGATCTCGGCAGTGCCGATCGCCGCGAGGTCGCCGTCGCCCTGATACGTCAAGACGAAGGCCTCGGGCCGGACGCGGCGAACACCGGTAGCCACGGCCGGCGCTCGACCGTGAGGCGCCTCGACGAAGTCCAGGCCAAGGTAGTCGTAGGCGAAAACCGCGCACCCGACCGGTGCCACAGCGATCGTTCGAGGCGCCAGCTCCATCTCGGTCAGAACTTCGGCCAGCAGGCGGTGGATCACGCCGTGGCCGCAGCCGGGGCAGTAGTGCGTGGATCGGTCGAGAAGAACGTCGGGCTTGCGGTAGATCAGACGCGACCCGGCCGGTGCGGTACCCGCCTGCGCCGCGCGGGTGTCGATACTCACCCTCGAGCCACCTTTCCTCGAAGCGCCTTCAAGGCGCCGCCGACTTCGTCGGGCGTCGGCACCATGCCGCCCATCCGGCCGTGGAACGCAACCGGGCAGCGGCCTTCGACGGCGAGCCGCACGTCTTCGACCATCTGTCCGGCCGACAGCTCGACCGTAAGGATTCCCTGGAGATGGCGGCTCAGCTTCGCCAGTTCGCGAGTCGGGAAGGGCCAGAGGGTGATCGGCCGGAAGAGCCCGACCCGGATTCCACGCTCCCGCGCCCTGGCGATTGTCGTGCGAGCGACGCGGGCGGCCGTTCCGTAGGCGACGATCGCGAACTCCGCGTCCTCCAGCTGCCAGCCTTCCCACCGGACCTCGTCGCGGGCGATGGTTCGGTACTTCTGCTGGAGGGCGAGGTTGCGCTTCTCCAGCGCTTCCGGCTGGAGGTCGATCGACCTGACGACCCGGGCGGGCCGGCCCGCCGCGCCGGTCAGAGCCCAATCGAACGTCTGGTGCTCCGGCGTCCTGAAGCGGGGCTCGACCGGCTCCATGGCCTGCCCGAGGATGCCGTCGGCGACGAGCATGACCGGCGTGCGGTACCGCTCGGCCAGCTCGAACGCGGTCGCCACCAGGTCGATCGCTTCGCCGATCGACGCCGGAGCCAGGACGGGGACCCGGTAATCGCCGTGGCCGTGGCCCTTGGTGGCCTGGAAGTAGTCGCTCTGCGAGGGGCCGATGGCGCCCAGGCCCGGACCCGCTCTCATGACATTGACGAGCACCATCGGAGTACCCGAGCCGGCCATGTAGCTCATGGCCTCGGCCATCAGGCTTATGCCAGGACTCGACGAAGAGACCATGACTCGGGCCCCGGTCGCCGCCGCTCCGAGGGCCATGTTTATGGCGCCGAGCTCGCTCTCCGCCTGGACGAAGACCCGGCCGACTTCGGGCATACGACGAGCCATCCATTCGAGAAGCTCGGCCTGAGGCGTGATCGGGTAGCCGAAATAGGCATCGCAGCCGGCCTGGATGGCGGCCTCGGCGATCGCCTCGTTGCCCTTCATCAAGACGCGCGCCCGCCGCCTCGAGAGCGCCTCCTCGGACCCGATCATCGGTTGCGCTCCGACCTTGGTCGCGCCCAGACGGTGAAGACGGCGTCCGGACAAACGCGAGCGCAGATCGCACAGCTCGTGCAGCCGGCCGGATCGACGAGCCTCACCGCGTGGTAGCCGAGGGCGTCGACCCTGCCGCGATCGATGGCCAGCACGCCCTTGGGGCAGGCGGCGACGCACAGCTCACAGCCTTTGCAGCGGCCCTCGGCGATGGCAAGCGGCGTCCATTCGGCGGGCGCTCGAAGTGTTTTCGGAGCAACGGAACCAAGTGCCATGACAGCGCCTCATAGGCGCGATGCCCGTCGCGAAACAAGCCGCCGGCCCATGACCGGTGGCGCGTCCCTCGGCGGGACTCGTTGCCTGTAGCCTTGCTCTCGACTGCGGGCGTCGCAAGGGCCGAACGACATGTCCCCTTCGCCCGACCGGCTCCGGGTGCCGCGCAGGCGTCGCGTCGACCGACGTGGGCCGCCTCCGGGCTTGCTCCAGGACTAATGGGTGGTGACTCCGATCCACGCTCGCATGCCTGCCGGCCCTTTTGGAAGCCGCCGCCGGACCCGCTAATGGCATACTTCAAACGGAGTAGGGCAGTGTCCAAAGGCCCTGTTGCCGAGTAACGGCGAAGCCGCACTCTAGGGGCCTGAATGAACGACGAACCCCAGCGAGACAGCCGCGAGACCTTCACCAAGGCTCCGCCCGTCAGCATCGAGCCCCACGCCAAGCCCCCCGAGCCCGTGCGCGCCGCCTCACCGGGTGAGGTGCAGCCGCGTGGCCTCGGTCTGATGGACCTTGGGCCGGGCGGTGAGGGCGAGCCGAACATCAGACAGGCATTGCTCGGCGAGCCGTTCGACGACCCCTTCGTGCCGGGCAGCGTACGCTGCGTAGCCTGCGCCCATCGCTGCGTCTTGAGGCCGGGCCGGATCGGCATCTGCGGCGTACGCCAGAACCGCGGTGGCTGGCTCTACACCCTGGTATACGGGCAGATAGCTGCCTCCAAAGACGAGCCGATCGAGAAGAAACCCTTCTACCACTTCCTGCCGGGCAGCTACGCCCTCTCGATCGCGACGCAGGGCTGCAACTTCCACTGCGACTTCTGCCAGAACTGGCAGATCGCGCAGGCCCATCGGGAGGGCATCGTCCCGGAGAGCCGCTTCCTGCCGCCCGACATGGTGGTCGAGGAGGCCGTCGGATCCGGGGTTCGAAGCATCGCCTACACGTACGTCGAGCCGACGGTGTTCATCGAATACGCCCTCGACACGATGACCCGAGCCCGCCGGGCCGGTTTGCACAACGTCTTCGTCACGAACGGCTACGAAACCAGCGAGGCGATCGAGCTGATCGCGCCATATCTGGACGCCGCGAACATCGATCTCAAGGCCGCCAGCGATGCCTTCTACCGCCGCGTCTGCGGCGCTCGCTGGGAGCCGGTTCGAGACACTATCGTCGAGATGCACCGCCGCGGGATCTGGGTCGAATTGACGACGCTGCTCATCCCCGGCCTGAACGACGATGAGCACGGCCTGACGGCCATGGCGGAGTGGATCGGAACGGCCCTGGGCCCGGAAGTTCCGTGGCATCTGACGCGGTTCCAGCCGGCCCATCGGATGGCGTCGGTGGCTCCGACACCCGCGTCATCACTGCTGCGGGCCGCAAGCATCGCCAAAGAAGTCGGCCTCCGCCACGTATATGTGGGCAATGCCCCCGAGGTGGAATTGGCCGTCACGTCGTGCGCCAGGTGCGGCGAGCCGCTGATCGACCGCAGAGACTTCGCCGTAACCGCGTGGCTTCTTGTCGACGGTCGGTGCCCGCGCTGCAAGCACGCTCTGGCGGGCGTCGGCCTGGAGGATTCTCCGGTCCTCGTCTAGCCCGGCGCGCCGGCTTGCGGCCTGCCCGGGCCGCCCGCACGCTCGAATGGGATCCCTTCGGGACATTCGGCCCGACTCCCGGGCCGCTCGGCAGGCGAAAACTAGAGCGCCCAGGTGTGAGATATGCGCGGGGCGCAGCAGTCTGCCAGGGCGTTTCCCAAGCGAGGTAGTCGGGTGTTCGAGCCAGGTCCGAGGCGAGCCGCGGCGAGGGTACGGCGTCAGCGTGGCCTGCGATGGTCCGCTCCTGCCGGATGGGCGGAATTCGGTCGATGAGCGGCAGTTCAGCCGGCCCGAAGGTTGCGCGCTCGATCGTCGTCCGCGGCGTCGTGCAGGGCGTCGGATTTCGACCGTTCGTCTGGCGCCTCGCCAACGAGCTCGCACTCACCGGTATCGTGCGGAACACCGGCGGCCAGGTCGAGATCGAGGTCGAGGGCACACCTGAGGCGGTCGAATCCTTCGCTCGCCGTCTCCGAGCCGACGCTCCTCCGCGATCCCGGGTTGAGGTGGTCGAGATTCGGGCGCCAGATCGGCCGGCCGTCGGAGCGGCGGGCTTTTCGATCGAAGAGAGCGAAGCTTCCGCATCAGCCGAGCGGCTCTTCCCGCCGGACATTGCGACGTGCGACGACTGCCTCGTCGAGCTGTTCGATCCGACCGATCGGCGGTACCGCTACCCGTTCACCAACTGCACCAACTGCGGACCACGGGCGACGATCATCGACGAACTTCCTTACGACCGCGCCCGAACGTCGATGCGCGAGTTTCCGCTGTGCTCCGCCTGCGCGGCCGAGTACCACGATCCGGCCGACCGCCGCTTCCATGCCGAGCCCGTCGCCTGCCCGGATTGCGGCCCGCAACTGAGCATTCGGCGGCCCGGCGACGCCGCGCCGGTGGCATGGCGGGAAGATGCTCTCGGCGCCGCCGTAGCCGATCTGCGAGCGGGACGGATCGTCGCGGTCAAGGGATTGGGCGGTTACCACCTTGCCTGCGACGCCACCGACGCGGCGGCTGTGGCTCGGCTGCGAGATCGCAAGCGCCGTTGGGCCAAGCCCTTCGCGGTGATGGTTCGGGACCTGGCCGAGGCCCGGGTGCAGGCCGCGATGTCGCCTTCGGAAGAAGCGCTGCTCACGTCGCCGGCACGTCCGATCGTGCTGGTGGAGCGGCGCCGGGACGTCGAGCCGGCACTTGCCGACGGCGTGGTCACACTCGCGGAGGCGCCGCGGAACGTCGAGCCGGCACGCGCCGACGGTCCGGTCGCGGCCGGCGCGCGCAAGCAGACTCTCGCGCGAGCCGCCGCCCTGAACCGGCGTGTGGGGCTGTTCCTGCCGTACACGCCGGTCCATCACTTGCTTCTCGAGGCTCTTGGCCGGCCCATCGTCCTCACGAGCGGCAACCTCGCGGATGAGCCGCTCGCCACCGACGACGGCGAGGCGCTCGAACGGCTGGCCGGGATCGCCGACTCGTTCCTGGCCCACGATCGCGAGATCCGAGCGCGCTACGACGATTCCGTGACGCGTGTGGTCGAAGGGCGCGAAAGCCTGATCCGGCGGTCCCGAGGCTACGCGCCCGAGCCGCTCGACCTGCCGTTCGCCACTCCGGAACCGCTCCTGGCGGTCGGCGCCGAGCTCAAGCACACCTTCGCACTGGCTCGCGGCGGTCGCGCCCACGTGGCTCCTCACACCGGCGACCTCGAGGAGTTGGCGACGTACCGCGCCTTCGAGATGAACCTGGCCCACCTGAGCCGCCTCCTCGACCTCGAACCGGCGTTCGTCGCTCACGATCTCCATCCGGCTTATCTCTCGACCCAGTTCGCGACCAGGCATTTCCCGGAAAACCGGCGCATCGGCGTCCAGCACCACCACGCCCACGTTGCCTCAGCCGCCGCGGAGGCGGGTCTGACGGGCGAGTTCATCGGCGTGGCTTTCGACGGCCTGGGCATGGGCGATGACGGCACCTTCTGGGGCGGCGAAATCCTGGTCGCCACTCTCTCGAGCTATCGGCGGGTCGGGCGCTTCGGGCGGGCCCCGATGCCCGGCGGCGCGCTCGCGGTCAAGAAACCGTACCGGATGGCGCTCGGCTACCTGCTCTCCGCCGAAGCCTTCGACGCCGACGGCGCGACCGCCGATTGGCTGTCGCCCGAGCTTTCGGCCGCGTTTCTCGAGCGTCTCGACCCGCGCGAGGTGGAAGTGGTGCGCGTCCAGCTGGCCCGAGCGCTGAACTCGCCGCTCGCTTCTTCCGCGGGGCGCCTTTTCGATGCCGCCGCCAGCCTGCTCGGCATCCGCGACGTGGCCGAGTACGAGGCTCAGGCCGCGATCGAGCTGGAGCTGCTGGCCGACGGACGGGAGCCACCGTCCACTTCCGTACGAGATCGTCCACCGGGACGGCCTCCTCGTCTTCGACCCGCGGCCGACGATCCGCGCCCTTCTCGAAGGCCGCGCCTCCGGTGTGCCGGTGGGGACGCTCGCGGCCGGATTCCAGGAGACGATCGCGGCCGTGACCCGTCAGCTGTGCGCCGACGTCCACGCAAAGTCCGGCCTGCGCCAGGTGGCGCTGTCCGGCGGTGTGTTCCAGAATCAATGGCTCGCGACCACGCTTGTCCGCCGCCTGACCCGAGACGGCTTCGAAGTCCATACCAATGAACGCGTCCCGGCGAACGACGGCGGGATCAGCTACGGTCAGGCAGCGGTAGCCGCCGCGCGTCTGGCCGGCGGCGCTCCTAGCGGCCGCGGAGCGGCAAGGAGAAATCGAATGTGCCTCGGCATTCCAGGCAAAGTGGTTGAGATCCGCGACGACGGCGCAATGCGCATGGCCACGGTCGATTACGGCGGCGCGCGCAAGGAGGCCTGCCTGGCTTATGTTCCCGAGGTGGGCCTCGGCGACTTCGTGATCGTGCACGTCGGCTTCGCTATCAGCCAGCTCGACGAGGAAGAGGCTCTCCGGACTCTCGAACTGCTCCGCATGATGGACGAGGAGGGCCTGGCCATGGAACTCGGCGAAGCTTCCCCGGCCGCGCCGCCGCCGACCGGCCCGGGTGCAGGCGCGGCATGAAGTACATCGACGAATACCGCGACTCCGCCATCGCCCGCAAGCTCCTCGACGAGATCCATCGCATCACCACCCGGCCGTGGGCGCTCATGGAGGTCTGCGGCGGGCAGACCCACACCCTCGTCAAGCAGGGCATCGACGAGGCGTTGCCTGCCGGAGTGCGCATGATCCACGGGCCCGGCTGTCCGGTTTGCGTTACGCCGCTCGAGCAGATCGACAAGGCCCTGGCGATCGCCGCCCGGCCGGACGTCATCTTCACGAGCTACGGCGACATGCTCCGCGTCCCCGGCTCGACAACGGACCTGCTCGCTCTCAAGGCTCGCGGCGCCGACGTCCGGATCGTCTACTCGCCGCTCGACGCCGTGCGGATCGCGGCCGCCAACCCGGACTGCCAGGTCGTCTTCTTCGCGATCGGCTTCGAAACGACCGCGCCGGCGAACGCTATGGCCGTCTCGGAAGCCGCCCGCCTCGGCCTGGACAACTTCACCGTGCTGGTCAGCCACGTACTCGTTCCGCCGGCCATGGAGGCGATCCTGCAGTCGCCCTCGTGCCAGGTTCAAGGCTTCCTCGCCGCCGGCCACGTCTGCGCGGTCATGGGCTGGACCGAATACGAGCCGATCGCCGCGCGCTACCACGTCCCGATCGTGGTCACCGGCTTCGAGCCGCTGGACCTTCTCGAAGGCATCCTGATGGCCATCCGCCAGCTCGAATCGGGGCGGGCCGAGGTCGAGAACCAGTATGCGCGGGCAGTCCGGCGCGAGGGCAATCTCCAGGCCCAGGATGCCGTCTTCCGCGTCTTCGACGTGGGCGATCGCAAGTGGCGCGGCATCGGCATGATCCCGGCGTCCGGTTATCACCTCAAGCCCGAGTTCGCGCGGTTCGACGCCGAGGCGCGCTTCGACGTCGGCACGATCCACACGGCCGAACACCCGGCCTGCATCGCCGGCGAAATCCTCCAGGGCACGAAGACGCCGCTCGATTGTGCGGCCTACGGCACGCTCTGCTCGCCGCAGAAGCCGCTGGGAGCGCCGATGGTGTCGACCGAGGGCGTCTGCTCGGCCTACCATGCCGCGGGACGTGGACTCGCCTCTCCCTATGCGCCGCCGCTTTACCAGCTGACGAGGAACGATCGATGAGCGAGCGACCCGCGGTCGACCAGACGGCCGCGCCGCCCGACCCCGCTAACATGTCCTGCCCGGCGCCGATCCCGGAGCGCGCACGCGTTCTGCTCGGTCATGGCTCCGGCGGGCAGCTCTCCGCCGCACTGATGCGCGACGTCATCGGGCCCGCGCTGGCGGGCGCTTCGCCGGGCGGCCCGCTCAACGATGCAGCGGTCGTCGAAGTGGCCGGTTCGCGTCTCGCCTTCACGACCGATTCGTTCGTGGTTAGCCCCCTCGAATTTCCGGGCGGCGACATCGGCGAGCTGGCCGTCAACGGCACGGTCAACGACCTGGCCATGATGGGCGCCCAGCCGCTGGCCCTTTCACTCGCCTACGTCATCGAAGAAGGCCTGCCGATCGAGGACCTGCGCAAGGTCACCGAATCTCGTCGCCCGGGCGGCCGAACGGGCGGGCGTGCGAATCGTCACCGGCGACACCAAGGTGGTCGGTCGCGGAGCGGCCGACGGGCTGTTCGTCAATACGGCCGGCATCGGACTGGTGGCCGACGACCTGGTAGTCGGGGCGGATCGAGCCGGCGCCGGGGATGCCGTCATTCTTTCGGGTCCGATCGGACTGCACGGAGTCGCGATCATGAGCATCCGCGAAGGCCTGGCCTTCGAGGTGGAGGTCGCCTCGGACACGCAGCCGCTCAACGGGCTCGTGGCCGCGATCCTCGCCGTCTGCCCTGCCGTCCACGTCCTCCGCGACCCGACCCGAGGCGGGCTGGCTTCGGCTCTTAACGAGATAGCCGCGGCCTCGGGCGTGGGCATCGAGCTTCGCGAAGACTCGATCCCGATCCCGGGCCCGGTCCGAGCCGCCTGCGAGATGCTCGGTCTGGACCCGCTGCACGTCGCGAATGAGGGCAAGCTGGTTGCCATCGTGCCCACCGACGCGGCGCCGGCAGTGCTGGCGGCGATGCGCGCCCTGCCCGAGGGCGCCGAGGCGGCGGACATCGGCCGAGTCGTCGCGGACCACCCGTCCATGGTCACGATCCGCACCATCGTCGGCTCCCAGCGAGTCGTCGACATGCTGGTAGGGGAGCAGCTGCCCCGCATCTGCTGAGCGCGCTGATGCCATTCGGCCCTTCGGCGTCGGGCCCCGTGTACCTATGCGCACCTGCGCATATGACGAACAATCCATCGCGTGGACGACGTATACCGAATTCAGGCCGACGTGCTCAAGATTCTCTCCAACCCCAAGCGGCTGGAGATAGTCCACCTGCTCGCCGACGGTCCGCGCGAAGTCAGCCGCCTTGCTGAAGAGCTCCGCGTAAGCCAGCCGAACGTGTCGCAGCACCTCGCGATCATGCGGGCCGCCGGAATGGTCCAGGCCGAGCGCGAGGGGCGGGAAGTCCGCTACCGGCTCGCCGATCCGGACATCATCGTCGCCTGCGAAACGATGCGCGGCGTCCTGATGCGCCGGCTGACGCGCATTTCCGAGGCTGCGGCACGTACTCCGGCAGAGGTTCTTGCCGAGCGCGCCGCCGCCAACCCACCCTCAACAGCGCACTAGCCGAGGCCGCCCTCGTGGACGAAACCATTTCGATCGTCCTCTTCTCCGGAACGGACGACAAGCTCAATGCTGCGGCCGTGCTCGCGGCGGGCGCCGCCGCCCTGGGTCGGCCGGTCAAGATCTTTCTCCAGTACTGGGCGCTCGACGCCTTCCGGGCCGATCGAATCGAATCGGATCACGGTCTTGCCCCCGAAGCCGGCGAGGCCGGGCGGGCTGCCGTGGACGCGGCCGCAAAGGCCGGCCACGCTCGCTGGACGGACAACCTTCGGAGCGCCAAAGAGCTGGGGGAAGTCGACATCCAGGCCTGCTCGCTGTCCATGGAGATTCTCAAGATCAAGCAGGAAGACCTCGACCCGCTCGTCGACGGCGTCGAAGGCGTGGCTTCGTTCTACATCAACGCCGGCGAGGGCCAGATCATCTTCATTTAGCCGTCGTGTTTAGCCGCCGTCCCGCCAGGAGCGGCGGACGCGGCCAAGCGACTCAGGAAGGGACCAACAAATGAGCAATCTCGACATAAAGGTCAAGGTCGACGCCAGCGGCCTGTCGTGCCCGATGCCGATCCTCAAGGCGGCTCAGGCGATGAAGAGCGTCACCACGGGCGACCTCGTCGAGATCGTTGCGACGGACCCGGGCTCGGTCAAGGACTTCGACGCGTGGGCGAGGTCGACCGGTAATGCCCTGGTCGAGCAGGACGCAGCCGGCGGCAAGTTCCGCTTCGTTCTCCGACACAAGTAGCCCATTACGCCGCTTGGGGAGCGGCCGTCCACCGACCGAAAGGAAGCCGCATATGACCGCCGTCGCAACCGCCCCGGCCCCCGAGCTCGAAACCGAGGGCGCGGTGAAGACAAAGAAGCTCGTGATCGTCGACTACAGCGGTGAGCTGGAGAAGACCTGGGCGACCCTGATCCTGGCCTCGACCGCGGGCGCCATGGAGATGGAGACGACCGTCTTCGTGACGTTCTGGGGCCTCCAGACCTTCGTGAAGGACAGCAAGCGCATCACCGGCCGGAACTGGATGCAGAAGATGATGTCCTTCATGCAGCGGCCCGGAGTGAGCCATCGCAAGCTCAGCAAGATGAACTTCATGGGCATGGGTCCCTGGATGATGTTTCAGCTGGCCAAGAAGTACAACGTCTCCAAGCCCAAGGAACTGCTGGAGATGGCCCAGATGGTTGGAGTCAACTTCATCCCTTGTCAGATGACCATGGACATGTTCGGGCTCAAGCGCGAGGACCTCATCGACGGCATGGGCGAGCCGGCCGGCGCCGCGACCGCCTTGCAGCTGATGACCGAAGCCGACTCCACGCTCTTCATCTAGGCGACGCGGCGCGGCGCCCGGGCGCCGAAGTCGCGGCCGAGCCGCGCGGGGTCCGAGTCACGGCCTGGCCGCGGCGAAGGTTCAGCGCAGCAGGAGGATGCTGACCAGCAGGATCGCCAGCACCGCCGCGGTGATGGCCGTGTACAGCCGGTCGCCTTCCAGCGCGAACCCGACGACGGACGCGGCCACGCGCGCCACCGGTGTGGCAAGCAGCGTGAGCAGGCCGAGTTGTGCGACGGCCAGCGGCTCGAGAACGCTCAAACGCTGGGGCAGGGCGCCGTAGTCGGTCGGGTCAAGGCCGCCGCCCGGCACGAGACCGCCGGTCAGGGTTCCCTGCCACCCGATCGCGAGAGCGGCCACGAAGCCGGTGCCGATGAGCAGGGCACTCAGACCGACACCAACCGTCAGGACCACGCTCACCACGGTCCTGAACCGCTCGGGCGTCATACTCCGAGCCCCAGGCCACGGCCTATCATCTCAAGCCCGACGGCCACGAGCACCGGCAGAAATATCAGCCGTACGGATCGGTCCGAGAAGCGGTGCAGCAGCCTCGCGCCAAGGAGCGCACCGGTGAGCACGCCGAGCGCGACGGGCCCCGCAATACGCGGGTCGACGTCTCCACGGGCGAGATAGATCCCGGCCGAGGCCGCCGCAGTGACGCCGATCATGAAGTTGCTGGTCGCCGAGCTGACTTTGATCGGCAATCGCATCACGCCGTCCATGGCCAGGACCTTGAGCACGCCCGAGCCGATCCCGAGCAAACCCGATACGACGCCGGCCAGCCACATGACGACGAAGCCGAGTGGCACGCGGCGCGGGGAATACGCGACGTCCCGGCCGAGCCTTCGATCGGAGTAGGTGGAGGCGAGCCGCATCTTCAGAGCCATCGGCGAGGGCGGACCTTCCGGAGGCGTCTCTTCGTCCAGGCGCGCCAGCTGCGTCCCGGCGGAGGAAAGCAGCACGAGACCGAGGAGTACGAAGAGGGCGGCCGGCGCGACGATTGCCGCCAGGAGCGCCCCCGCCACGGCTCCGGTCGTGGTCGCGAGTTCGAGGAACATGCCGATCCGCATGTCGGTCAGGCCGTCCCGAACGTAGGCCGCAGCCGCGCCCGAACTGGTCGCGATGACGGAAACGATGCTCGCCCCGACGGCGAGGTGGATGTCCACGCCGAAGACGACCGTGAGTGCGGGGATGACCAGGATCCCGCCTCCGACGCCGGCGAGCGAACCCACGAGCCCGGCTACCACGCTGATGAGCAAGATGCCGAGATCCGCTTCTGGAGTCACCTTCGCCTGGACCGGCTCAACGTCGCCTCCACTAGTCGGTTACTTGCGCAACTACGCAACTGACGGTATTCTACGCGATGTCCGGCGGCTTGCCGGCGCTGAGGTAACCAATGAACGATAGGACACTCCGGGACCCCGAGCGATACAGGCTTCATGCGGAAGTCTGTCGCGTGCTCGCGGACCCGAAGCGCCTGATGATCCTGGACCTGCTCCGAGACCGCGAGCATTCGGTCGGTGATCTGGCGGAGGAGCTGGGCTGCACGCTGGCCAATGCGAGCCAGCATCTCGCGGTCATGCGATCCGCCGGGCTCGTCGACACTCGCCGCATCGGGACCACCGTCCTGTACAAGCTGGCCGAGCCTGCGCTGGTCGAAGCGTGCGACGTTATCGACGGCATAGTCGGGCGGCGCCTGGAGGCGCGTTCTCGATAGAGGCGCTCCGCTCAGTCGAGGAGTTGAAGTTGCACCTGTCATTTCGAAATTCCACACCCGAGATCGGCATCGACGAGCTCGAGAACTTGCTGAGTTCCGGGGACGTGCGCGTACTCGACGTCCGTGAGGACTGGGAGTACCGGCGCGGCCGAGTCCCCGGCGCGCTTCATATTCCCCTTGGGCAGTTGCCTACCAGGGCCGCGGGTCTGCCGCGCGACAAGCGGATCCTGGTGATCTGCGAGTCGGGGAGCCGAAGCCTGGCCGGCGCCGAGTTCCTGCTCCGAAACGGCTTCGACGGCGCCGCCTCGGTCCGCGGCGGGACCGGAGCCTGGGTCCGGAGCCGCCGGCCGATAGAGAAGGACTGACATGACCGCCGAAGAACGCCGCCTCGGCTGGGACGAGCGCCACCGTGCCGGCGATTTCGAAGGCGAAGGGCCCAACCCCACATTGGTCGCCGCGGCCGCGCCCCTCGCCACCGGCCGAGCCCTCGAACTGGCCTGCGGCAGCGGTACCAACGCCGTCTGGCTGGCGAGCCGGGGCTGGCAGACTACCGCGGTGGATTGGTCGGCCGTCGCGCTCGAGAACGGACGGGCCAAAGCCGCTGCGGCGGGGGTCAGGTCGACTGGCAGCAGCAAAACCTGCTCGAGTGGTCGCCCCCGGTCGAATCGTTCGATCTGGTGGCCATCGTCTACCTGCACCTTCCGCCCGAAGAGCGCGTCCCGGTCTATCGCGCCGCCGCGGCCGCGGTCGCCCGGGGTGGGCGACTGATGATCGTCGGCCACGATCGGCGCAACGCAACCGAGGGCGCGGGCGGGCCTTCGGACATCGCGCGCCTCTTCACGGCTTCGGAAATAGCGGCGGAAATAGTTGCCGCGGACCCGGAGCTGGCAATCGAGCGGGCCGACGTGGTCCGCCGGGTCCCACTGCCGGAGCGCGGCATGATCGACGCCCTTCTTGTCTTGCGCCGCCCCGCGCTTGCCGGCTCTCCCCTCGTCAGCTCTCCCAAGGAGTCGTAACAGTGACCGTCAAGTCCTCCACGGCCCGGTACGCAGGCACGGGCCTCCGGTTCACGGCCAGCACCGGTTCCGGTCATGAAATCGTCCTCGACGACGGCGAAGGCAATGCCGGCCCGCGTCCGGTCGAATTGCTCCTTGCCGGCCAGGCCGGCTGCACCGCCATGGACGTCATATCGATCCTGCTCAAGAAGCGCCAGATCGTGACGCGATACGAAGTTGGCGTCACGGCCGAACAGCGAGACGACCAGCCCGCCGTCTTCACCCGGGCCGAGGTCGTACATCTCGTCGAGGGCCCCGCCATCGACGAAGCCGCCGTCCGGCGCTCGATCGAACTCTCCGCCACGAAGTACTGCTCGGTCGCGGCCATGCTGTCGGCCGGCACGGTGGAGATTCACCACCGCTACCGGATCCTAGGCCCGGACGGGGCCGCCCCGATCGAAGGCGAAGTCCTGGTCACCGGACCGAACGCCGACGTCGACCACATGGGCCGCCAGGCGAGCGGGTCGGCGGCGTAGCGAGTGGATGCGCGGCGACTTCCCGATCTCGGTCGCCGGGGCGAGGGCTGGTTCCTGGTCCAGATCCTCCTCTTTGTCGCGATCGCGTTCGGCGGCACCCTCGGTCCCGCCTGGAGCGGTTCGCCGCACGAAGCGTCGATCGCGCTGGGATTGCTACTCGTGGTGGCGGGCGGGTTGCTCGCCGTGCGCGGTCTGCTCGACCTCAACGGCAACCTCACACCATTCCCGAAACCGATTCCGGATGGCCGCCTAATCGACACGGGCGCCTACGGCCTCGTCCGCCATCCGATCTACGGCGGCCTGATCACGGCCGCCTTCGGCTGGGGCCTGGCGACGGCGTCTCCTGCGGCGATCCTGGGCGCGGCGGTTCTGCTCGGCTTTTTCGATCTCAAGTCCCGACGCGAGGAGCTCTGGCTGGAGGAGCGCTACCGCGACTACGCTGTCTATCGAAGCCGGAGGCGGCGCCTGCTCCCCTGGCTCTACTGAACGTTCGGCGGCCCGCGTTCCAGCCCTACCGGCGCACGACGGCGCAAACCCGGACCACGCCGAACGGGTAGTTCGGGCGTGCTGGCCTACAATCGCGGCATGAGCGTTTCGAACCGGGTTCCGGACTCGGCGGCGGCAGGCCGCTCCGACGGCGAGCGATCCGGGCGCGTCTTCAAGCGGGTCGTGGGCCGAAGACTGCCCGTGGCGGTGCGGGCGGAAGGCTGCACGATCTGGGACGAGGCCGGGCGGGCCTACCTGGACGCGGCCGGTGGCGCGATCGTGGTCAACGTCGGCCACGGCCGCCAGTCGATCGTCGACGCGATGACGGCTCAGGCCCGCGCCTTCACCTACGTGCACGGAACGACCTTCACGACCGAACCGCTCGAGAAGTACGTTCGGGCCGTCGGCTGCTACTTGCCCGTCGACGATCCGGTGGTCTACCCGGTGAGCGGCGGCTCCGAGGCGATCGAGAGCGCCCTCAAGATGGTCCGCTCCTATCACCTGGCGCGGCGAGAGCCGGATCGGACCGTGGTGATCGCTCGCTGGGGCAGCTACCACGGCAACACGATGGGTGCGCTGGACCTTTCCGGCCGCGAGCCCCTGCGCCGCCCCTACGAACCGTGGCTCGGCCGTTTCCGCCACGTCAGCGCCGCCTACCCGTACCGGGCGGGCGAGGAGGCGGCGCACGCACTCGGCGACGTGGATCTCCTGGTCGCCGACCTCGAAGCGGCAATCGCCGAAGCGGGGCAGGGGAGAGTCGCCGCCTTCGTGGCCGAGCCGATCGTCGGGGCGACGCTCGGTGCCGTTTCGCCGCCCGACGGCTACTGGCCGGCGATCGCGGACGTGTGCCGGCGCCACGGCGTCCTGCTCGTCGCCGACGAAGTCATGACCGGCTTTGGGCGGACGGGGCGCTGGTTCGGGCTGGACCACTGGGGCGTCCGGGCGGACGTGATGGCCGCCGCAAAGGGCGCCGCGGGAGGCTACTTCCCCCTGGGCCTGGCAGTGGCCAGCGGCAACGTCTACGACACGATCACCGCGGCCGGGGGCTTCGTCCACGGTTTCACCTACAGCCACTCTCCGGTGGGCGCGGCGGTGGCAGGCGAAGTGCTGCGAATTCTGGAGACGGAGAACCTGATCGAAGCGAGCGCAGTCAAGGGCGAGCGCCTGCTCGGTCTGCTCCACGCCCGGCTCGGCGGCCACCCGAACGTCGGCGAGATCCGCGGGCGCGGCCTGCTGGTGGGAGTGGAGCTCGTCGCCGACAGGGAAACGCGGCGGCCGTTCCCGAGATCGGTCCGTCTGATCGAGAACGTCGTGGTCCACGCCCGCGACGCCGGCCTGCTGCTCTACCACGGCACCGGCAACGCGGACGGCACGAACGGCGACACCGTATTACTCGGGCCGCCGTTCGTCGTGACCGAGGCTGAGCTCGAGTCGATCGCGGATCGCCTTGGCGACGCTATCGATCGAGCTTGCGCCGGAGCTACGGAGCCGAGCTGACCGCCGCCGATCCGGGGGTCGGCTGGGCGACCCGGCCGGGGCGCTCCGCACCTCTCGGCTCGGGTTCGGCCTCCCGTACTGCGACGCGTTCCGCTGGGATCGCGTCGCAGTCGGCCGCGCCCTCGAGATGGCTGAACCCGAGGCGCCTCGTGACGCCGGACACCAGGCTCGGAGACCACCAGGCCCAGCGGCCCAGCAGCCTCATCGTCGCCGGCACCAGGAGCGCCCGAATGATCGTGGCGTCGATCAGGACGGCGATGGCCATGCCGATGCCGAGGCTCTTGATGATGATCAGATCGCCCAAACCGAAGGATGCAAAGACGGCAACCATGATCAGAGCCGCGCCGGTGATCACCCGCCCCGTTCGGGCCAATCCTTCGGCGACCGCCTGGCGCGTATCGCCGGTGCGCCGGTAGGCCTCCTGGATCCGCGATAGCAGCAGAACCTCGTAGTCCATCGACAGGCCGAAGATCACCGCGAACATCAGGATCGGGACGATGGCGACGGTGTAGCCCGGTGCGGTGAAGCCCAGCAACCCGGACAGGTTGCCGTCCTGGAATATCCAGACGAGCGCGCCGAAGCTGGCCGTCAACGACAGCAGGGTCATCAATACGGCCTTGATCGGGAGCACCGCCGAGCCGAACTGGGCCAGCAGCAGCAAGGCCATGGCCGCCAGGATGAACAGGATGGCGCCCGGGAGCTGGGCGTCCTGAGCCGTCAGGAAGTCGAGCGTGCCGGCATCGGTGCCGCCCACCAGGACTTCCATTCCGTGGCCCGGCGCCGTGGCGCGTACGGTCTGGACGAGCGTCTGCCCGGCCTGGGTGCCCGCCAGCGGGCTGATGAGCTGGAGATGGACCGTCGAACCTCTCACGTCCGCGGCGAGGAGGGCGTTCAGCGCGGCGGGCCGGCTCGCTGCCGGCTGGGCCAGCAGCGCGGCGATGGCGCTCGGCGCAAGCGGCTTTCCGTCCGGGCCGGGGATCGAGAACGGGCCGTCCACACGTGCCACGCCGGCGATGCGGATCAGGCTCGCGGAGTAGTCCGCCAGGGCCGTCGCGTTCGCGGCGGAGAGCGGGTCGCCCGTGGTGGTGACGAGGATATCCATCGGGCTGGTTTCACCGGCCGGGAACTGGGTTTCAATGGTGTCCCAGGCGGCGCGCGCCTGGATGGTCCTGGGCAGGATGTCTGCGCCGGGGAGGCCCGGATGCTCGCTCAGGAACGGAATGCCGAAGGCCAGCAGCAGCACCAGGAAGGGCAGCAACACCGCTACCGGGCGCTTCATCACCCCGGCCGCGATCCGCTCCCACAGCCCCGCCCGGGGAGCCGGACCGACTTGCTCCGCCGTTGCCGCGCTGCGCCCGCGGGGAATCCCTACCCGCAGCCTCTCGACGCGCGGTCCAAGCATGCCGAGCGCCGCCGGCAGGAAGGTGAGGGCGTAGGCGACGGAGCACAGGGCGATGAGCGCGCCGCCGATGCCGAGCGAACTGAGGGTCGGGGCCCTGAACAGCAGCAGGCCGGACAGGCCGATCGCCACCGCGGTGCCCGAGAACGTGACGGCCTTGCCGCTCGTGGCGACCGCGCGTTCGACGGCCTCCTCGACGCTGGCGCCGCAGGCCAGCTCCTCACGGAAGCGGCTGACCATGAATAGCGAGTAGTCGATCGCCAGCGCGAGTCCGAGCATCGTCACGACGCTGGTGACGAAGATGCTCATGGTCAGGCGCTGGGCGACGAGATAAACGATGGCAAGCGTCGTTGGGATCGTCAGGCCGGCCACGAGCAGGGGCAAGCCGGCGGCGACGAGAGTGCCGAACACGAGCGCGAGAATGATCAGGGCTATCGGCAGCGAGACGGTTTCGGCGCGGCTCAGATCGCGTTCGGATTGCGCCGACATCGCCGCGTTCAGCGGCGCACTACCGGTCAGCTGGACGGTCAGATCCGGCGCCGGCCCGATCTCGCTCTGCAGGCTGCCGACCGCGTCGATGGCCGAGTCGGCGCTCATGTTGAGATTCACGAGCACCCAGCTCGCATCTCCGGTGGTGCTGATGAACCTCGAGCTGCCGGTCTGGGCGTAGCCCACGACGGAAGCGACACGAGGATCGGCGGTCAGTTTCGCGAGCGAGCTTGCGATTTCGCCCTGGAACGCAGGTGAGGTGGCGTCGGAGCGGCCGGTGCCCTCGAACAGGACGATGAAGGAGCCGCCGCCCTGCCCGAAGTCGCGGGCGAGCTTCTGGGCGACCAGCTGGGACTCGGAGCTCGGGTCGTACCAGCCGCCCGTCGTAAGCGCGGACGAAACGCGAGCCGCGAGCGTCAACGACGCCAGGGCGCTCAGGACCGCGATGGCAGCAACCACGCGGCGGTGCCGGAAGACGAATCTCCCCCAACGCAGGAACATGACCATCCCTTTCGTGGGCAGCGCATCAGACTCGTTTCCGAGCTGACTCTGTTCGCGATTGGACGGTCGGCCGACTGTCCCGAGGTCTCCCTCGGTGATATGGAGAATAGAGATTCTCTATTCTTTTTGTCAACCCCGGGTGTATGTTCCATACTGGACTATCGAGGCTGCAACGCTAAGATGTTGCGAGTGACGGTTCTCCTTGAGGTTACCGAATGCCACGAGTGACGGCGGCACACGAACAGGCGGTTCGCAAACGGATCGTCAATGCTGCCATGGGCGTGTTCGGCGAGATGGGGTATCAGCAGGCCACGGTCCAGGACGTCGTGCGCGCCAGCGGCCTGTCGGTCGGCGCGGTGTACAGCCATTTCCGTAGCAAGGAAGAACTGTTCGTGGTCGCGTGCCAGTGCCAGATGGAGGAGGAGAAGGCGCTTCTCCGACTTCGGATGGCGGAGCTGAGCCCGCTCACGGATCGGCTTCGATCGGCGGTGGATTTCGCGGTCGCGTCGGTCATGGACGACACCAACGAGCGGGGCTTCCGTGCCCACGCCTGGACTCACGCGGGCACGACTCCGGAGCTGCGGCAGATACTCCGGGATCGCCGCACGGAGATGGTCGCCTTCTCGCGGCTCGTTCTCCAGGAGGCTCTGGTTCGCGGTGAGCTGCCGAACTGGATCGATGCCGATCGGATCGCGTCCGCGTTCATAACGCTGATGGATGGCTTCATGGTCCGGGCCATCGAAGGTGCGGACCTGACTGCAGAGGCCGCCCGGCGCGAGGCCTATTCGCTGCTCGAGTTGTTGCTGGCGGCCCCGGCGGAACCGCCGGACGCGGTCCGGAAGCTCCGGGCGACCGCGGCGGTGGCGGCGGGCTGACCTGTTTCAGCCCCGCTCCGGGGTCGGGCGCGCCATCGGTCCTACGCCGTCCGGCGCACCTAAGAATCGCCTATGTGAGTGATGGTGCTACCCACCTGGACGCACTAGGGTTCGCGCATGGTCGCAGTCCACACGGCGTCCGGCGTACCCGAACGCGCCCCGGCAGGCAGCCCCAGGCGTGGCTTGTTGGCGACCCACGGCGGCCGCGTGGCGCTCCTCGTCGCCGGACCGATCACGGGCGCCTGCGTCCTCCTGGCCGCCGAAGACGTGTTCGAGCTTGGACTCGGCGTGGCGATCGCGGCGGCCGTGACCATCATGGTGCTCGTCGGGCTCGTGCTGACGGTTGCCCTCCGTGAGTTGCAGCAGGCCGAGATCGCCGCCGACGAATCGCTGGCTCGCGCCGTCGCGGCCGAAGGGTCGGCCCGGGCTCACGCGGTCGATCTGGCGCGGATCCTGAAGGCGAGCGAGAGCCTCGTCCTGACGGGCAGCGGGCAGGCCGATTTCCTCGATATGCTGGCGGCGATAACGCCCGAGGGAGGGATGTCGTTCCTTGTCCAACCCGAGGGCGAGTCCGAGGCCGTCATCGTCGCCGCGCATGGACCCGTTGCGGCTTCCCTCGTCGGTCTCCGCCGGCCGCTGTCCGCGCGGGAGGACCCGGTCGTCATGGCCGACTTCGCCCTGGTCGGCGAAAGCGGACGCGTCGCCGGGGCATCCCCGGCCCTACTCCGCACCCCCGACGCAGACATCGAGGTCCAGGCCACTCTGCGGGTCGAACTGGTGGACCACAGCGGCAGCCGGCTCGGCTGGCTCGAGCTGGTCGATCCGAGGCCGGATCGCATCCTCGAGCCAAGCTATGTAAACCTGGCCCAGCTGGTGGCGAACCAGATCGGCGTGGCGATAGAGAACCGGTCCCTGCTCTCGAGCGTCCAGCGGCAGCTGGCTGAGGTTCGGCGGGTCCAGCAGCAGTTGGTCCAGGCCTCCAAGATGGGCGCCGTAGGAGAGCTTGCCGCGATCGTGGCGCACGAGGTGAACAACCCACTCACCGGAATACTCGGTTTTGCCGAGCTACTTCTCGGCGAGCTGGCCCAGGACGATCCGCGGCGCGAGGAAGCGGAGGTTATTCGCGCGGAGGCTGTCCGGGCGCGAACCATCGTCAAGGCCTTGCTCGAATTCGCCCGGCCGCGCCCACAGCAGCGGATCCCGACGGACCTCAACGACCTCGCGCGAACCACCGTCGATCTACAGCGATCTCGGGCCGAGCGAGCCGGCGTCAGGGTCGTGGAGGAGTACGGCGAGCTGCCCTTGCTCGACGCCGACGCAGACGCCCTAAAGCAGGTAATCCTCAACCTGCTCGACAACTCGTTGCAGGCGATGCCTCGCGGCGGGGAGCTTCGCGTCGCAACGCGGGCCGAGGGTGACAGTGTGGCTCTGGCCGTCTCCGATACCGGCGTCGGCATGGACGTCGAGACGCGGAACCGCATTTTCACCCCGTTCTTCTCCACTCGCGCGGGAGGTTCCGGCGGCACCGGGCTCGGGCTCTCGGTGAGCATGCGGATCGTCGAAGGCCATCACGGCACCATCGATGTCGAGAGTGAGCCCGGCAGGGGCGCCGTCTTCACGATCAGGTTGCCGATCCACGGCCGCTCGTCCGACGAAGCCGACCTCGCCCCGAGTTTGCGGCCCGCACCGGCGGATCACGAGGATGACGGTTTCGCGGACGGGCCCGGGGCTCGCCTGGAGTTGCTCGAGGACGCGGCATGACCTGGGAACTGCGACTTCCACACCCGGGCAAGGCTCGGCCGCGGGTCCTCTGCGTCGACGACGAACCGACGATCCTGCAGATACTTCGGCGGCTGCTCGAGGTTCAGGGCTTCGAGGCGGTCGTGTGCAACCAGCCCGAGATCGCGGTGGCGAGTTTCGGGGACGGCGATTTCGACGTCGTTATCACCGACATCCACATGCCCGGAATGGACGGCCTCGCCTTGATGCGGGCGCTTCGGGAACGGCAGCCTGATCTGCCCGTGGTGGTCGTGACGGGCCACGGGACCGTCGACACGGCCATCCAGGCACTCCGTGAAGGCGCGACGGGAATGCTCGTCAAGCCGTTCACCGGCCAGGAGCTCCTGACCGAGGTGCGCCGCGCGCTCGGATCGGCCCAGATGCGCTACGAGGCGCTCCAATACCGCTATCTGAGCCCGGTCCTGGACTCGATCGCGCTGACGCTTTCGACGGCGATCGAAGCCCGCAACCTCGAGACCGGCGAGCACTGCCGGCAGCTGGGCGTCCTCTCGGAGCGGATGGCCGCGGTGCTGGGGCTCGATGAGCATCAGCAGATGACGATCCGGATCGGCGGCTACCTGCACGACATCGGCAAGATCGGCATCGCCGACGCGGTCCTGCTCAAACCGGGCCGCCTGACCGACTCCGAAATGGCCGAGATGCGCCGCCATAGCGAGATCGGCGCGGCAATCCTCGAAGTGCACGAAGCCATGGCCGACATATCGAAGATCGTGCGTCACCACCATGAGCGCTGGGACGGGCGCGGCTACCCGGATTCCCTCGCAGGTTCCGCGAATTCCGCTCGGCGGGCGGATCATCGCAGTCGCCGACGCGTTCAGCGCCATGACCAGCGATCGGATCTACAGGGCCGCGCTACCGGTGGACCGGGCCTGGGCCGAGCTTCGGGCGCACTCCGGCACGCAGTTCGACCCCGAGATCGTGGCCGTCTTCGAACAGACCGTCGACGAGTCCGGCGCTCTTCGCCCCCTGCCGCCGGGCACGCAACGGAGCCTCGAGTCCGATGTGCGCATCCCGATGACCACTTCTCAGGAGTGGCGCGACCGCCTGGCCGTGGTCCCCGTGCTCGAGCCGCTGGCCGTTGTCAAGGCCGTCGCAGAACCCTGCCCCGTCGCGCCCGACGGCGAGGAGTGCGCCGTAACGGCTTCGGGCGAGGGCTGCGAGATGGTCGTGGCCGTCGAAGCCCCGCCGGCTATCGGCGGTGAAGCCAGTCCGGGGCAGTTCGGCTGATGATGAAGACGCCGAGCAGTACCAGCGCGAGCGGCCAGCCGAGATTGTCGGTACTCAGCTTCAGGTAGAAAGCCGCAACCTCGCCGCCGCCCCAGATGAGCAGGGCGCCTCCAACGAGCAGCTGCCAGCCCCTCCCTCCACCCCGCGCCGCCCGCACCACTGCAACCCACAGCAGGCCCAGCCCGAGGAACAAGGTCCCCCAGCCCGGGCCCCGAATCGCGCCGGCGTCGGAGAGCACGCTGGAGAGGTTGATTGCCGTTAGGAGAAGGCCCGCATAGAGGGCGGCGTGGTTGTGGTCTCGGGCCCAGACGACGAGGAAGATGATCCCGATTCCCAGGAAGAAGGCCGACGTGCCGATGTTGAAGGACGGAACCAGGTCTCCCAGAGCCAGTACGAGTCCGAGCACGACCAGGAAAAGGCCGAGAATTGGAACGCCGCGCTTGCGCTCCTGCCACTCCGCGCTGAAGCCCCAGTTATCGATCCGGACCGCCCGATGCTGGAAGTCGTCTCTCATGCCGCGAGATTAGCAGGCACGAGGCGGCTATGGCAGGTCGAGACTCGCGTCCACGCTCAGGCTCACATTGCCCTGCAGTGCCCGTGAGATTGGGCAGCCGTTCTTGGCGCCTTCGGCCAGCTCGCGGAAGCGATCCTGGTCGATGCCTTCCGCCCGTCCGTGAACTGTGAGCTTGCTCGAAACCACGGTCCACTTGCCGTCGACGCGATCGAACGTGACTTCGGACGACACAGTCAGCGACTGGGGCGCGAAACCGGCTCGGCCCAGGTCTCCCGAAAAGGCCATCGAGTAACAGGCGGCGTGGGCCGCGGCGAGCAGCTCCTCGGGGCTCGTTCGTCCGTCGGCGGCCTCGGTCCGAGACGCCCAGGTCACGGGCAACCCACCGAACGCGCCGCTCGACTCAGCGTCGACCTCGCCCGCTCCATTAGCCAGGGTCCCCGTCCAGGTTGCGGTGGCATGTCGTACTGCGGCCATGAGATGCTCCTCGTGCTTGCGTTGGCGCGATGGTGGCACCCATGACCTGCCGCGCGGCGACCGCACACGCGATAGACCGGGAGACGGAACGCTAAGTCGACGCCGCGCGCCGCCCGACTGACGAAGCACGGCGCGAGCTGGGCGCGCCGGGTTCATGCCGCGAAACCCGGACCTTGCCGCCCAGCGATCGGAAGAGCGCCAGGTGCGCGGCACCGGGCGGCGCCACGACGCTGTCCGCACCGCCGAAGCCCGCGTAGTTGTCGAGGGCGGCGCCGAAGGCCGGCCCGAACCCGGGAGGCTGCAGGGGGTCGAAACCGCCTTCCCAGGTCAGGCCCAGGACGCGGACGACTCGCGCCTTGCGGTCGAGGCGCGGCTCGATGCGCCCCACGAGCGTGTCTCCGTACAGGATCGGCAGAACGTAGTAGCCCCACTTTCTCCTGGCGGCCGGGGTGTAGACCTCCCAGCGATAGTCGAATTGATAGAGAGGCTCGAGCGTGCCGCGATCCCAGAGGAGCGGGTCCAGGGGCGCCAGGAATGTGCAGGTAGCGGCTGCCTCTCCTGGCGGCGTGCCGGCCGCCACTTCCCGTTCGGCCTGAACCAGCAGCGGCAGCTCGTCGCCCACGATGAAGCGTTCCCCGCGCATGCCCTCGACGGTGACCCCGACCAGCTCGCCCCGATCGAGCAGTTCGCGGCGCAAGTCGGCCCGGATCGCCGCGTTGCCGGTCCCCGGCCATAACTCGCCGCTGCCGACCGCGCCCAACAGGCCGTGGCCGCGGTAACGAGACAGCACCTTGTGTCGCCGCTGCTCGCGCTCGGGAATTCGAGTCGCGAGGAGGTCCGCGGGAAAGAGGCGTTCCGTGAGGTCGTAATACTTGCGGTTGCCGTCTCGCCGTGCCAGGCCGAGCCGGCCCGAGACCTCCAGCGCCTCGAGCACCGCCCGGACGGCGGAGGTCGGTCCCCACCACCAATCGATGGCCGCCTCCCGCTCGAAGTCGGTCGAGCACCGCGGCCCTCCCGCCGAGATCTCCGCCAGGATCTTATCGACCAGGACGGCCTGCTCGCTGACCATCCGGCCGGCGCGGCCCTCAGCGCCCTCCTGCCAGGTGATCCTGTAGTAGGGCAGCTCGCGCGTCGGGAGCAGGCAGAGCGACTTGTTGTAGGCCTCGAACAGGAGCCGCCGACCGTACAGCAGCTCTTCGGTCAGCTCGCGACGGTAGCCGCCGATCCTAGCCAGCAGGACCAGATCGTGATTGCGACCGGCCACGTCGAGTGGATCGAACTGCAGTGATCCGAGCCGATCGACCACCGCAAGGACGCCGGCCGGGTCGGCCGGAAGCGACCTCGCCGGAGCCAGCAGGTGGCGGAGGGCAAGGAATCGGCGGGCCGTCTCGATGCTGATCTGGTTTGGCATGCGGCGATTGTGGGGGAGGCTCGTGCCGAGGTGTGGCAGGAATCCGGCACGTGGCTCGACTCGCGCCCTTCGACCCTCGCCGTCAGGCCTTCCGTACCGCCTTGAGCAGAACCAGCGAGCGTGGCCCGAGCGTGACCGCCGAGCCGGCGCCGAGCTGGGACCGGGCCGGCCGCGGCCCGGTCGCGCTCGGTGCCGCGGATCCGTCGAAAGTGTCCAGCTCGTACTCCCAGGTTCGCGGTCCGCCGACGTCCGGCAGCGTGAAGGTCAGCGGTTCCCACCAGCCGTTGATCAGGAGCAGGAGGTCGTCATCGAGAATTGGCCGGCCCTCGGCGTCGCGGTCCGGATCCCGGTGGCCGTCCGCATACATGACGACACTGCGCGTCCAGCCTGCCGTCCAGTCGGACTCGGTCATTGCCGACCCGACCGGGGTGAACCACGACAGGTCGCCCTCACCGGCGCCGATCACGAAACGCTTGCGGCGCAGCACCGGATGCCTCAGTCTGGTGGCCACGACTCGTCGAGAGAATTCGAGGAAATCTCCGTCCGCCTCGGACCAGTCCAGCCAGGAGATTTCGTTGTCCTGGCAGTAGGCGTTGTTGTTGCCTCGCTGCGTCCGGCCGATCTCGTCGCCGCCGAGCAGCATCGGCACCCCCAGGCTGAGCAGCACGGTCGTCAGCAGAGCCCGCGACTGGGTCAGGCGGAGATTCCGGATGGCGGCGTCGTCGGTCGGACCCTCAGCTCCGCAGTTCCAGGAGCGGTTGTCGTCGGAGCCGTCGTTGTTGCCTTCTCCGTTGGCCTCGTTGTGCTTGGCGTTGTACGAGACCAGGTCGCGAAGCGTGAACCCGTCGTGGCAGGTGACGAAGTTGATCGAGGCGTTCGGCCGCCGGTGCGATGGCCCGTACAGATCCGCGGAGCCGGTGAGGCGTGTCGCGAGGTCCGGCAACGTGCCGCCGATGCCGCGCCAGAAGTCGCGAACCGTGTCGCGATAGCGGCCGTTCCACTCGCTCCATAGCGCCGGAAAGCGGCCCAGGTCGTAGCTGTCCGATTGGCCCACGTCCCATGGCTCGGCGATCAGCTTGACCCTCGACACCACCGGGTCCTGGGCCACGAGGTCGAAGAAGGCCGAGACGCGATCGAAGCCGCCATGCTCCCGCGCCAGTGCCACAGCCAGGTCGAACCGAAAGCCGTCCACGTGCATCTCGGTGACCCAGTAGCGCAGCGAATCCATGATCAACCGGAGGGCCAGCGGGTTGTCCGCGTTGAGGGAATTGCCCGTCCCGGTGGTGTCGAAGTAGAAGCGCCGATCGCCCTCGACGAGCCGGTAGTAGGCGGGGTTGTCCAGGCCCCGGAACGAGAGCGTCGGGCCCAGGTGGTTGCCCTCCGGGGTGTGGTTGAACACGACGTCCAGGATCACTTCCAGACCGGCGGCGTGGAGGGCTTTGACCATCTCCTTGAACTCGGAGACGAGTTCCTCCGGTCGGCCGGCACGAGCTTCGGCCGAGTAGCCGGCATCTGGAGCGAAAAACCCGAGTGTGCTGTAACCCCAGTAGTTGCCGAGACCCTTCGAGGCGAGGAACGCATCGTCGAGGTGGTGGTGGATCGGCAGCAACTCCACCGCGGTCACCCCCAGTCCTGTGAGGTGTTCCAGGGCCGCGGGATGTGCCAGGCCGGCATAAGTGCCGCGCAGCGGCGCCGGCACGAGCGGGTTGAGCTGCGTGAAGCCCTTGACGTGGGCCTCGTACAGGATCGTGTCGGTGTACGGGATCGCCGGGGGAGCGTCGCCGGCCCAGTCGAATTCGCCGGATATCACCAGGCTGCGCGGCACGAACCCGGCCGAGTCGGTCGCATTGAACCCGTCCGGGTCGCCGGGCGGGTAGCTGAGCAGCTCCGGGCCCCAGGTAATCTCGCCGACTATCGCCCTCGCGTACGGGTCCTGCAGCAACTTGTTCCGGTTGCAGCGAAGTCCCGACGCGGGATCGTAGGGTCCTGAAACGCGGTAACCGTAGCGCCGGCCATGCCGGATCCCCGGTACGAAGCCGTGCCAGACCCCGGCGTCCTCTTCGAGCAGCCGGACCGACGTTTCGGCGCCGGCCTCGTCGAACAGGCACAAATCGATGGCCTCGGCGACGTCTGAAGCAACGGCGAAGTTCGTACCCCCGGCGCTCGTTGTGGCGCCCAGGGGAAATGGAGATCCGGGCCACAGATCCATCGTCGACTACGCTCCGGCACCAGGATGGCTTCGGATGCAGCCTGACACAGGTTCGGTCCCCGGTCCAGGAGCGGCGATCAATACCATCCGTGGGCGAGGCGGAAATTCCAGGCGGCGCAGGCCGTGCCGTAGCGAGTGGCGATGTACTCCAGCCCCCAGCTCACCTGAGTCCGCGGGCTGGTGCGCCAGTTGCGCCCCGCCGCGGCCAGCTTCGAGGCCGGATATGACTGCGGAATCCCGTAGGCGCCCGTTGTCAGGTTGACCGCCCTGGGATTCCAGCGCGACTCGGACTGCCACAGGACGTCGACACATGAGAACTGGCCGGCCCCGAGGCGGGTCCGTGCGTAAGCCCGCGCGTTGGCGACCGTGTCCGGTATCGGCGTGGGCTTCGGCGTCGGCTGAGGCGTCGGCTGAGGCGTCGGCGCGGGTGTCGACGAAACCGCCGTGATCGGTGGCGTCGGGCCGTCGAGAGCCGAGCTCGGGACGGCGGTCGGAAACGCCGGGACAGTCGGCATCGGGCCGCTGAGGATAGGGGACTGGTCGACCGCAACTCTGTAGTCGTACACGTCCGCCGAGGTTGCCGGCGGCGGAAGAGGCGTTCCTGACGGTTCCGGCGGTTTATGCCATGTCGCGGGGCCCAGTGCCATCGCGGTTCCGGAAACGACTACGACGGCAGCTACCGCCGCGAGACCGGCCGCAAGCGCTCGGTGTCTCAATAGCTCCTCACGCGAGTTCGAGGCGCGAACTCATTCGTCTGCCCGATTTCGGGCACAGCCGCGGCTCGCCCGATGGGCGCAGCGCGACAGGGAGGGGCCTTGCCGAAGAAACGAGATTGATTACGAGCTGATCGATTGATCCCGGTAGGCGCCAAACACGCTCCGGTGGTGGAGGAGCGATAGTGCGCAGGACTCGGCGAAGCCCCCAGGTCCGGCCGATCAAGGACGAGGGCCATCCTTGGCAGTTGTGGGATGGCCGTCTCGCCGCCGGAAGCCGGAGGATAGCATGGATACGCTCCTCGTCAATTTGGGGGCAAGGAGCGGGACGTCCGCAACGTGCCGGGTTTGACGCAAATGCGCCCAATCCCGATAATACAAGTCGGGATTAGATCGAGGGCTTTTCAAGGAGCGTCATGGCTACCACCCCGCAGATCGTGTCAGGCGAATACAAGTTCGGCTTCCACGACGAGGTCGAATACCTCGAGCAGACGAAGCGCGGCTTGACTCGCGAGACGGTCGAGGAGATCAGCCGGATCAAGGAAGAGCCGCAGTGGATGCTGGACTTCCGTCTTCGCGCCTACGAGCACTTCCTGGCCCGCCCGATGCCGATGTGGGGCGGCGATCTCCTGCAGATCGACCTCGACAAGATCGTCTACTACCGCAAGCCGTCCGAGGGCGAGGAGAAGTCCTGGGACGACGTGCCCGGACAAGATCAAGAAGACGTTCGAACGTCTGGGGATCCCCGAAGCTGAGCGCAAGTTCCTCTCCGGCGTCGGGGCGCAATACGACTCCGAGGTCGTCTACCACAGCGTTCGCGAAGAGCTGTCCAAGATCGGCGTCGTCTTCATGGGCACCGACCAGGGACTCAAGGAGTACCCCGAACTCTTCAGGAAGTACTTCGCGACCGTCGTACCGCCCGAGGACAACAAGTTCGCGGCGTTGAACAGCGCGGTCTGGTCCGGCGGGTCGTTCGTATACGTGCCAAAGGGCGTCGAAGTCCCGTTGCCGCTGCAGGCCTACTTCCGCATCAACGCGGAGAACACCGGCCAGTTCGAGCGGACGCTGATCATCGTGGACGAAGGGGCGAAGGTCCATTACATCGAGGGCTGCACCGCGCCCATCTACACCACCGACGCCCTGCATGCCGCGGTCGTCGAGGTCATAGCGCTGCCCGGGTCGAAGGTCCGCTACACGACCATCCAGAACTGGTCGAACGACGTCTACAACCTCGTGACCAAGCGAGCCCATGCGCATGCCCATTCGACCGTGGAGTGGATCGACGCCAACACGGGATCCCGCCTCACGATGAAGTACCCGAGCATCTATTTGCGTGGCGAGGGCGCGACCGCCGAAGTCATTTCCGTCGCGGTCGCCGGCAAGGGCCAGCACCAGGACACCGGTGCCAAGGCCATACATCTGGCGCCCAATACGCGCAGCCGGATCATCAGCAAGTCCATCTCGAAGGATGGCGGTCGGACCACGTACCGTGGAAATCTGAAGGTCTCGCCGGGAGCCACCGGAGTCGTGGCGAGCGTGCGTTGCGACGCCCTTCTGCTCGACGAAGGCAGCCGTTCCGACACGTACCCATACATCGACATCCAGGAAGACGACACGACGATGACCCACGAGGCCACCGTCGGCAAGATCAGCCAGGACCAGGTCTTCTACCTGATGAGCCGCGGCCTGACGGAGAACGAGGCGACGAACCTGGTCGTCCAGGGGTTCCTCGAAGTCTTCACCAAGGAATTGCCGATGGAGTACGCCATCGAATTCAATCGGCTCGTCAAGCTCGAGATGGAGGGTTCGCTGGGATGAGTCCCGCCGAGGGGGCCCCGGTGGCCCACATCACCGGGGCAGCCGCCAAACCGAGTTCCGTGGCTTCGCGCCAAGCGCCGGCCGATCTGACCCTCAGCTTCGTCGACGAGGCGACCGTCCGAGAGGTATCGGCCGCGGCCGGCGAGCCGGAGTGGCTGCTCGCGGAGCGCCTCGATGGGCTCCGGGCATTCGAAGCCTTGCCGATCGAGACGAACCCGCTCTACACGACCTACGTGGACCTTCGCAACGCCAAGCTGGCGGCGACGCGTCCGCCGCTTGCTCGCCCGAACGCCTCCACGAACATCGCCACGGACCCGAAGCTGCTTCCCGAGGGAGCGGCGGCTTACGCCGAAGTCAGCGACGACCGGGTAACGGCACTCGTCCTTTCGCCGGAGGCTCGTGACGCCGGCATCGTCCTCGAGACGCTGGACGGGCTCGGCGAGCGTGACCCCGAATGGCTGCGCCGCCTTCTCGAGGGCGGCTGCACTCTTCCCGAAAGGGACAAGCTGGCCCAGCTGACGCGCGCCCTCTGGACGAGCGGGCTCCTGCTCCATGTTCCGAGCGGGGTGCGCCTGGAGCGACCGGTCGTCTTGCGCTGGTCCGTCGGCTCACCGGGATCGGCCGTTCTGTCGCGCAGCATCATCTCGGTCGGCGAAGATGCCGAGGTCGCCGTGGTCGAGGAGCAGGTCGCGTCCGCGGACTCTTCGGGCGCCGACATGGCGGCGCCGCAGGCCTTCTTTGCCGGCACGACCGAGGTCCGACTCGGCCCCGGCTCCACTCTCTCGTTCGCCGGTTTGCAGGATTTCGCGATCTCGCAGATAGGGTTCCAGCATCGCTCGGCGGTGCTCGAGCGGGGAGCCACGATCCGCTGGGCTCTGGCACATCTGGGCTGCGCGGATCATCCGGAGTCGAATCGACAACGCCCTGGAAGGCGATGGCTCGTCGGTCGAGCAGGCCGAGATCGTGTTCGGCTCCGCGGACCAGCTATTCGACCTGACCTCCTACACGCGCCACATCGGCCGCGACACCACCGGCAACCTGCTCTCGAAGGCGGCTCTGGCCGACCGCTCGCGGGCGTACATGAAGGGCCTCGCCACGATCGACAAGCCGGCCCACGGGACCGACAGCTTCCTCGGCGAGTTCGCGATGCTGCTCTCCAAGAACGCCCGATCGGTCGCGATCCCGAGCCTGGAGATCGACCAGCCCGACTGCCGCCGCGTGGCTCATGCGAGCTCGGTCGGCCCGATCGACGAAACCCAGATGTTCTACCTCGAAAGCCGCGGCATCGATCCGGACGATGCGCGCAAGTTCATCGTTCTCGGCTACCTGGAGCCGGTCGTGGCGCGCGTGCCGCTCGAATCGGCGCAGAACCGGCTGCGAGAACTGCTCGACGCCAAATGGGAGGCCCAGGTCGGCACACGCTCCGGCGCCGCCGCGGTTGCCTGACGTGGCGGGGGACGGAGACGCCGGGACGGCCGCGGCCGGGCTGCGCCGGATCGAGCTATGCGATCTGGCCGAGGTTCCGCCGGGCACGATGAAGCTCGTCGAGCTCGAATCCGAGGGCGAACTCGTCCTGGTCGTGAACCTGAATGGCCGGCTGCACGCCACCCAGGGCGTGTGCAGCCACCAGTATTTCGAACTGGATCAGGGCTTCCTGACCGGCGACTCGATAACCTGCGCGCTCCATTTCTCGCGCTTCGACCTGGACACGGGCGAACCCCTCGACCCGCCGGCCGAGCTGCCGCTGGCGATTTATCCGGTGATCGCCGAGGGTGGCCGCATCTCGATCGAAGTACCGGAGGGTCCGCTCGAGGTCAACCGCTGAGGGTCAGCTCGCGCCGCCGCCGACCACGAGCTGCAGCTTGCCGGCCTGGTCCACGCAGACAACGACGACGTGAGCGCCGTCGCCGACGACCGCCAGAACCTGGCTGGACCCGATCGACTCGAGCCCTGAGATGGCCTTCCACGCGCGTCCGTCCCTCGACGTCCAGACTGCCACGGAACCTGCCGGCAGAACCATCTGATCTCCGGGCGCCAGGACTCCGGCCGCGACATAGCCGCCGGGGCCGCCGCCGTAGTCGGAAACCCAGCCGGGCGCGGGGACCCGGGCGGAGATCGCCCAGTTGGTGAAGTTCTTGCTCGTCCAGATCAGCCGGTCGTAGGGCGTTGCCGCGGGTCCGCCGGGTCCCATGCCGGCCACGCCGAACGAGAGGTAGCCGCCGCCGGCGGCCTTCAAGATCGGGCCCAGGGCGTAAAACTCCAGCCCCTGAGGGGCCGGCCCCGTCCAGGATCGCGTCCACGTGGCGCCGTCGGTCGAGTGCCACATCGCGGCCCGATCCGAAAGGAACCCTCGGATAACCCAGCCGTCGGACACGCCGTACAGGGCATCAATGGGACCGGCGGTCGGTAGCCCCGACGGTGCAATCGATGTCCAGGACAGACCGTCGGCGGAGATCCAGAATCGGGTCGAGGTTCCCACGTATCCCGAGGTTACGAAACCAGCCGGCCCGGCCGCCACGCCCGAGGCGTCGGAATAGGTATCAGGCGGATTGGGCGTGGGAAGCTCGATGGCCTGCCATGTCGCCAGGTCGGTAGTCGTCCATGTCGCGGCCGCGGTGTTCGGCGTGTCGCCGGTTGAGCCCACCGCCACGATCGTGTCGCCGGACTGGGCGACCGCGGTCACGGTGTCGGTGGCGCCCGGCAGGGAGGATCGCTGAACCCAGGCGATGCCGTCGACGGACTGATAGACCCGTGTCTCCCAGGACGTGGGGCCGCCTGGCTGTGCGCTCGCCCCCGCGCCAGCTGAAGGGACGAAAGCGACGAAGCCGGAGGCCAGCGCGAAGACCGTCTTCTGGTACTGGCTCCAGGTCGGCTTGACCAGACCCGGGAGCGCGCCGCTCACGAGGCTCCAGTTGGAACCGGGGAGCTGCGTCACCACCGGCCGGAGCGGTGGGGTCGTCGGCGACGGCGATGCGGCGATTGCCGCCGTTGCGGTCGCGCTCGCGCTCGCCGCGGAGGTTGTCGCCGGTGCGTTCGACCGGAAGTTGCCGTAGAAATACGCACCGGTGCAGGCGATGGCCAGGATGGCGGCTGCCGCCGCAGCCCGGCCGGCAAACTGGACACTTCGCCACCCACCGCGAGGCCACGGTTGGGCATGACCCGCCGGCCGCGACGTTGCCGCCTCGACGGCAGCTCTGAGGGAAACCGGCGCCCGATCCGGGACCGAGCCGGCCAGCCACTCTCGGATGACTTCTTCCGGATCGGGACGTCGGCCGCTCATCGGCCTGCCTCCTGAGCCGGCTCGATCGCTTCGCGGAGGGCTTCGATCGCGTAGTGGAGGCGCGACTTCACCGTGCCCGCGGGAAGCGCGAGCCGTTCGGCGATTTCCTCGATCGGCAGGTCACGCCAGAAGCGCAGAACCACGATGATCCGCTGCTCCGGGCTGAGCCGGCCGAACGCGGGCTCCAGGGTGAGCCGCGCCATCGTCGCTCCGTGCGAGTCGGCGCCGGGCACGTCGTACGCGTCGTCGAGCGCCTCAATCCGGATCTTCCTGACGTGGCGCATGCGGTTGCGACAGACGTTGAGCAGGATCCGGTCGAACCAGGCATCGAACCGGCTCGGGTCGCGCAGCGTTCCCCAGCTCGACCAGGCCCGGGCGATGGCTTCCTGGGTGGCGTCCTCGGCCTCTTCGCGGTCGCGGAGGACGAGGCTCGCGAGCCGGTAGCTGCGGAGCAGCCGGGCGTCGTCGAAGGCGGCGAAGGCTTCAATTCGACGTCTATTGGCGCGTTCGGCTGCCGCGCCGGTGAAACCGGCGCTCCCTTCCGGCGATCCCCGAAGCCCCCTCGAGACGGGCAAGTGTCCCTCCACCGCCTGGTGCCTCCGTGCAGCGCCTCATTTGCGCCCACAGTCATGACACCCCGGAGCTCGCAAACGTTCAGAGCGGCAGGATGCGCCCCAAACCGAGTTCCTGCGCTCGGGCAAGTATCGCCGACGCGAACACCACGTCGGCCAGCCCCACGCCCAGATGGCTTACCAGGACGCGGCCCCCGGAGCGAGCGCTCGCGCCCGGCCCCGACGAGCCGCCTCGCAGAGCCTCGCCGATCGTGGCGTCCGGATCGGGGTAACCAGTGAAGAACTCGTCGTCGCGCGTGGCCAGGAACTGGTCGCGCTCGTCGACGACGAAGAACGCCTCCCGGGCGAGCGCTGCCGGAGCCTGCATGTCGTAGTCGACGGCGACGAAGAGCGTATCCGGGCCGAGCCAGGCGGGCTCGAGTGCCTGGTGCACGGCTCCGAAGGAGACGACCGAGACCACGATGTCGGCGCCTTCGACCGCCCGGCGAACGTCGAGGGCCACCTCCGCGGATCCGACGCCGTCGATCTGCGCCGCCGACGCAGCCAGCGCCCGGGCACGATCCCGATCGACGTCCGCTATCCGAATCTCGGCCCCGGCCAGCAAGTGACCGACCACGGGCAGGTGGCCGCGCGCCTGTGCCCCGGCACCGAGGATCGCCACGCGTGCGGGGCGGCTGCCGATGCCCGGCATGAAGAGCCAAATCGCCGTTCCGCTGATCGCGGCCGTCCGTTGAGCCGTGATCGTGCCGGCGTCCATGACCGCGACCGGGACCCCGGTTCGCGGGTCGTTGAGCAGCAGCAGCGCGTGGTAGGTCGGCAGACCGAGCGCCGAGTTGCCGGGGAAGCCGACGATCCATTTCAGGCCGATGGAATCGGCGCTGCCGTCCGCCTCGGAGCCGCGGAGCAGGGCCGGCATCGCGTGAGCCACGGAACCCGGCTGTCTGGGATGGACGCCGATCTTGGGTGGTAGCTCTGCGTCCGTGCCTAGTGCCCGCAACGTCTTCTCCGCGAGGACGAGGCGCTCGGCCAGGGGCGGCATGGCCGCGGCTACGTCGGCGGCGGCGAGGTATCGAAAGGTTGGCATAGACTCTCACTTCGGTTGCCAGTGGGAGTCTAGCGGTAGGATGGTGCCCCCGGCGGTCGACCCGGAAACCCTGGCCCAACCAGATTGGAGATCGATGCAGCGGTTGCGAGGACTTGCCGTCGGTGCCATCGTCGGAGGCATTCTCTTCGGCTTCCTCATCTTCTGGATGCACGCCGTCGAGCTGCTGGCGGCGATTTCCAGCGTCTGCCTCGGCCTGGCCATCATGGCCGTGGTCGGCACCGGCCGCGACGAGCGAGGGGTCGCCGCCGATGCCGCGTGGCGAGCGGCTGCGCCCGACCTCTCTCCGGTCAGCGACCGCGTGGCGATGGAGCGCTCCCAGGCACACCTGCCCGGGCCGCCCAAGCCGCGATCGCCGGGCGGCAGCTGACACTCGGCGAGTGGCGAAGCCGCAAACGGCACGGACGGTGTGCGGCGCTGTGGTTTCCTCGTCGATAGGCTAGTCTGAGCCCGCATTACGCCCGGCCGGGAGCAGCCGGAGCGACATAATCGCCCGCCGCCAGGCCTCGGGTCCCGCCGGCGACCGCCACAGGGAGGACAGGCGCATAGCCTGAGGACACGACGAAGATGGGCGCTGTGGAAAGAATCGACGATACCGATGCTCGGATCCTCGACCTCCTCCAACGGGACGGTCGCGAGTCGTTCGCCGACATCGGCCAGGCCGTCGGGATGAGCGGCCCTTCGGCGCACGAACGCGTCAAGAAGCTCGAGGCGCGGGGAATCATCAAGGGCTACGTCGCCGTGGCGGATCCAACGTTGCTCGGCTACGGCGTTCTCGCGTTCGTCTTCATCAAGCAGGTCCCGGGCACCATCGCCACCGACCTGACCGGCGATTTCGGTGAGATCGACGAGATCGAGGAGTGTCATCACCTCGCCGGGGAAGCCGACTACCTGCTCAAGGTGAGGGCGATGGATACCCGCCACCTCGAACGGACCCTGCATCGCATCCAGCAGGTTCCGCATGTGTTCACGACCGAGACCCAGGTCGTCTTCTCGAGCGCCTTCGAACGCCGGCCGCTTCGCTGGCGGCGCGATTCGGAGCAATCGTCCGTGCTGCCACCGGGTTCCCAGGGGTGACGGAGACCGGGCCCAAGGCGGCGGATCCCATCTCGTCGCCGGCGAGTCGTTCGGGCAACAACGTGCCCGAGCCGGATGTCGCGGCGCTGTTCGACTCGATCGCCCCCGTCTACGACCGGATGAACACGATCATGACCGCAGGCCTGGACGGCAGGTGGCGTCGGGCCGCGGTCAAGGCTGCGCACCTCGCGCCGGGGGACTCGGTCGTCGATATTGCCTGCGGGACCGGCAAGCTGACGGCCGCTCTGGCATCCGTGGTGGGCCCGCTGGGCAGGGCCGTCGGCGTCGACCTCGCGCCGGTGATGCTGGACGAGGCCCGCCGCGCCTGGGGCGACATGGTCCAGATCGAGTTCCGATCGGGCAATGCGCTGGCTTTGCCCCTCGAGGACGCCTCGTTCGAAGCGGCCACTATCTCCTTCGGACTGCGCAACCTGGCCAGCTTCGAGGCTGGGTTCCGCGAAATGGCACGCGTCGTGCGGCCCGGAGGGCGCGTGGTCTGTCTCGAGCTGTCCGTACCGCGGCCCAGGGTGTTGGGCAGGGTGTACGAGGCGATCTTCAACAGGACGGCGCCCACGATCGGATCCTTCTTCCGGCACCGGGCCGAGTATGCCTACTTGCCGCACACGCTCGAAGGCTTCCCCGATCCGGTCGAACTGGCGGCGACGATGCGCCGCGCCGGCCTGGCAAATGTGACCGTGCGGCGGCTGGCGCTGGGCGCGGTGGCGCTCCACGTCGGGACGGTGCCCGGCTCGGCAACCCCGCGGCCGGGCACGGGAGCGGAGTAGCTAGTCCCGCTCGGGGAACTCGGGGCCGGACGGGTCGTGGGAGAGGTCGTCGGCCGGGGCGCCTTCAACGGCCGCGCTCTCGGGGACCAACCGGTCCGTCGCTGTCGCCTGAAGGGCGCCTCCACGCGGCCTGGCCGTCACGACAAGATCGTCGCTGATGCGGCCCTCCAGGTAGGCGGTGTGGAGCTCGATCAGGTCGACGACTGTCTTTTCGTCCATCGCGCTGCCGCGACCGGCCATGGCCCGGACGAGCATCGTCGCTTCGACCTCGTCCACGGGGCCGATCGGCGGCTCTGGGCCCTCAAATGGGTGGTCGGCCAGTAGCAGCCACACGACCAGGGCGCCGACGGCCAGACCGAGGAGGCCGAAGAAGAAGTAGAACGGCATGTCCATGGTCAGCCAATCCTCAGTGCGTCGACGCCGCGGCAATCGGACGACGTCGGGGTTCTGGGACGCCGCCACGAGTCCCGGCCAGTATAGGGATGCGGGTGCTTCGGCGAGGCAAACGTGCGGTCTCGCTACACTGTGCCCGCCATGATCGACATCACGCCCAACCCCATCCTCGGCTCACTCGGTCCGATCGAAATCCGGTGGTACGGCCTGGCTTACGTGGCTGCGATAGTCGGCGGTACCTGGCTCGCCACCCATGAAGCCCGCCGGCGCGGCGAGCGCACGGACGTGATCATCGACGGCCTGATCTTCATCGCCGTCGCGGCCTTGATCGGCGGCCGCCTGTACCACGTGATCGACCAGTGGGCCTACTACAGCAACCATCTCCCGCAGATCGTCCTGCCGCCGTACAGCGGCCTGGGCGTCTACGGCGGCCTGTTCACCGGCCTGCTCGCAACGCTGTGGTACGCGCGCCGACACCACCTCGACTTCTGGCGTTGGGCCGACATCCTGGCTCCGGCGATCCTGCTGGCGCAGGTGATCGGCCGTTGGGGCAACTTTGCCAACCAGGAGCTGTACGGTCCGCCAACCACGTTGCCCTGGGGCATCGCGATCCAGTGCCAGTACCGGATTGCTCAATACGCCTGCCCGCCCGGCTCCGACCCGAACGCCACCCTGGGCCAGCACTTCATGCCGCTCTTCCTCTACGAATCCCTCCTCAGCCTCGTCGGCGTTGTGGTGATGCTGTGGCTGTGGCGCCGATTCACGTCGCGGGGGCGATTGCTCATCGCCGGCGACATCGGGATGCTCTATTTCGTCTGGTACGGCCTCGAGCGGAGCCTGCTCGAGTTCTTCCGGAGCGGCTACGACTGGACGTTCTTCGGGCTCGGCACGGCCCAGATCGTCGGCATCTCCGCGGCCCTGGTCGCTGTCGGGGTAATCGTCGTCCGACACCGGCTGGTCGGCGGGCCGAGCGGTCAACCCATCTCGGGTGAGCGCGACCTCCGGCCGGCCGAGCAACCCGCCTGCCGCTGCCGGCTCCGCGCCGACGGGCTCCGCGGCAGCGAACCCGCCGCGGGCTGATCCGCCGGCTCCCCGGGCAGGTCGAGCGGCTAGCGGTTGTTGCCCGCGACCGACTTCTGGCTGAGGATGGAGCGTGCCTTCACCGGGTCGTCGGTCGCAAATGCGATGGTGATGCGATCACCACCCGCCGCCACCCCAAAGGCAGCCTCGATGTTGACCTTCGCATCGGCCAGGGCCCGGCAGGTTTGGGCGAACGAACCCGGCGTATCGGGGAGGACGACCGGGACCACCTCGACCTCGTGGAACTTGAAGCCCCGGCCGAGCAGCGCCCGCCGGGTGCCGGCCTCGTCGTTGGTCGTGAGGGCGAACTGGCCGGAGCTGCCGCAGGCGACGCCCGCGCCTCCGGTGATATTGATGCCGCGTTCGGCGATCGCCTCGGTTACGTCTGCGACCGAGCCGGGATGGTTCTCGAGCTCCACGATGAACGAGATCATGGGACGCCTCCGGTACCGCGGGCCCGTCGGCAATTCAGCAGCCGCCTCTGGGGCCGCGCCCCGGAATCGTACTGCCGCCCGCTACCACCTCATCCGGCAGGGGAGTCGGGCCTGGAGGGCACGGTTTCCGCCACGTTGCTCCGAGGGCCGAGCTTGCGCGGGAGCGGGCTCGCTCCGCTACAATCCTTCCGTCCCGAATACCGACGTAAGTCTGGACATAAATCCAGTATCCCCGCCCGGCTGGGAGCGAGCCTTCCTCGGGATTGGGAGCCGATCGCGGGACTGAGCCCTTTGGGCAGCGAGGAGAGATCGTGACGACAATCGGCGCCCGGGCTGAGATGCTTCCGGAGGGTCTGTCCCGGGAACATCCGATCGTTCGCTGGGTGAACGAAATGGCGACCCTGACTACACCCGACGCCGTCCATTGGTGTCGACGGCTCGCACGGAAGAGAACGATCGGCTCTGCCGAGCTGCTCGTGCAGCACGGCACGTTCATCCGGCTGAACCCGGAGCTGCGGCCGAACAGCTTCCTGGCGCGCTCCGATCCGTCCGACGTCGCCCGGGTCGAGGATCGCACCTTCATCTGCTCGGAGAAGCAGGAAGACGCCGGCCCCACGAACAACTGGCGCGAGCCCCCGAGATGCGCGAAACCCTCAAGGGCCTGTTCCGCGGCTCGATGCGCGGCCGGACGATGTACGTGATTCCGTTCTCCATGGGCCCGGTCGGCTCGCCGATCGGCCGGCTCGGCATCGAGATCACCGACTCGCCGTACGTCGTCGTGAACATGCGGATCATGACCCGCATGGGATCGGCCGCCCTGGCCGAGATCGTCCGGAAGGGTGAGTTCGTGCCGGCGGTCCACACCGTCGGTGCGCCGCTCGACCCGGGCGAGAAGGACTGCTCCTGGCCATGTGACTCCGAGACGAAGTACATCGTCCACTTCCCCGAGACGCGGGAGATCTGGTCCTACGGGTCCGGTTACGGCGGCAACGCGCTGCTCGGCAAGAAGTGCCTACGCCCTCCGCATCGCCTCGGTCATCGCCCGCGACGAGGGCTGGCTGGCCGAGCACATGATGATCATCAAAGTCACCTCGCCGGACGGCCGGTCAAGCACATGGCCGGCGCCTTCCCGTCGGCCTGCGGCAAGACCAACCTGGCCATGCTCGAGCCGACGATTCCGGGCTGGAAAGTCGAGACGATCGGCGACGACATCTGCTGGATGAAGTTCGGCGCGGACGGCACAGCTGTACGCCATCAATCCCGAGACGGGGTTCTTCGGCGTCGCGCCCGGCACGTGCATGAAGACCAACGCCAACGCCATCCGGACCCTGTACGCCAATTGCATCTTCACCAACTGCGCCCTGACCGACGATGGCGACGTCTGGTGGGAGGGCCTGACCGAAGGAGCCGCCCGCTCATCGTCATCGACTGGACGGGCAAGGACTGGACTCCCGCCTCCGCCAAGCCGGCCGCCCATCCGAACGCCCGCTTCACCGCCCCCGCCCGCCAGAACCCGGCGATCGCCCCAATTGGGAGGACCCGGCCGGCGTTCCGATCGACGCGATCATGTTCGGCGGCCGCCGGATGACCACCGTGCCGCTGATCCGCGGAGGCCTTCGACTGGGAGCACGGCGTCTTCCTGGGCTCGATCATGAGCTCGGAGATGACCGCGGCAGCCGTCGGGACGATCGGCAAGCTGCGCTTCGATCCGTTCGCGATGCTGCCGTTCTGCGGCTACAACATGGCCGACTACTGGGCTCATTGGCTCGAGATCGGCAAGAAAGCCGGCGCTCGCTGCCGCGGATATACCTGGTCAACTGGTTCCGCAAGGAGCGAGGGTCGGCAAGTTCATGTGGCCCGGCTACGGCGAGAACAGCCGCGTGATCGAGTGGATTTTCGGCCGCTGCTCCGGCGAGGACGACGCGGTCCGACACGGCCATCGGCATGCTGCCCGCCACCGGGGCCATCGACACGACCGGTCTGGACGTGACCGACGCGACCATGGCCGCCCTTCTCGAGGTCGACCCGGCCGCCTGGGCCGACGAGGCCAGGGCGATCGACGAGCATTACGCGCGGTTCGGCTCCAAGCTCCCGCAGGTGCTGGCACAGCAACTCGAAACGATGAGGCGGCGCCTCGCGGACTGACCCTTCCGCCGGTAATCCGGCGGCGTCCCACAGGGAGGTTCCGGATGTCAGTAGCTCGTGCGAAGGTAACAGTCATCGGAGCCGGCAACGTCGGGGCCACCACGGCCCAGCGGATCGCCGAGGCAAGCCTCGCCGACGTCTGCCTGATCGACGTGGTCGAAGGCCTGCCGCAGGGCAAGGCGCTCGATCTAGCCGAAGTCGGCGCCGCTTCAGGACCACGACCAGGTCGTTCTCGGCACGAACGAATACGCAGATACCGCCGATTCGGACATTGTCGTGGTGACGGCCGGCCTGGCCCGGCAGCCGGGCATGAGCCGCGACGACCTGCTCCTCAAGAACGCCGGCATCGTGCGAGCGGTCGTCGAAAAGGCCGTCCAGCACTCTCCGCAGTGCATCCTGATCATGGTCACGAACCCGCTCGACGCTATGGTTCATGTGGCCCTGGAGGCGAGCGGTTTTCCGCGGGAACGGGTGATCGGCATGGCCGGCGTCCTCGATTCCGCCCGGTTCCGCACCTTCATCGCCGACGATCTGGGAGTGTCGGCCGCCGGACGTCTCGGCCTTCGTTCTGGGCGGCCACGGCGACACCATGGTGCCCTTGCCGCGCTACTCGACCGTGGCCGGCATACCGCTGCCGGAACTCATGACCGCGGAGCGGATCGCCGAGCTTGTGGCCGCGCACGCGAACCGGTGGAGCCGAGGTCGTGGCGCTCCTCAAGTCCGGCAGTGCCTTCTACGCGCCGGCGGCCTCCGTGCTGCAGATGGTCGAGTCGATCCTCAAGGACCGGAAGCGCGTCCTGCCGTGCGCTGTGCTGCTCCGCGGCGAGTACGGGATCGACGGCCTCGTGGTCGGCGTGCCCGTCGTGCTCGGCGCGTCGGGGATGGTGCGGATCCTAGAAGTGGCCCTGACCGACGACGAGAAGAGCGCCCTCAACGCCTCGGCCGGCGCCGTCGGCGACCTGGTGCAGACCATGCACGGCCTGCCCGCCTAGGTTCCCTCGGCAAGGGGAGCGAAAGAGCCCCGGCGGTCCCGTCCGGCCGAGGCTCTCTCTGAACGAATGTCTGGGAACTTGCGGCGCCGGTCCCGGACCCCCCAGGCTCCCGGAACAACGGCGCCGCCCGTCCGATCCCCCTCGGTGGCGGCTCTCACCGCCCACCGGGCTCTGTCCCCTTCGTCTCGTCGACCTCCGGATCGCTCCGGCTGCCGCCGATGCCCGAATTTAGCGCGCTTTGCCCGCCCGGCGTGCGCGCAGCCGACATTCCAGGTGTCGGCCAGCCGACATTGACGCATGGTCCCTTCCCGATCGGTCGCTTACCGGTAAACTCGGCCCCGTGTTCGCCGTCATCCGTCTCGACTTCGATCCCACCGTCACCTGGCTGGGTTTGACGGTCCGGCTCGAAACGGTCGCCATCGCCGCGGCGATTTTCGTGGCGATGGTGCTGGCCGCACTGGGCGCCGGCCGGATGCAGGCTCACCTCGATCGGTTGGACGGCACCGACGAGCGCGACCATGCTCGCGACGGCGAGCCCAGGCTGCGCCGCGACGACCTCGTGTTGATCGCCTTCGGGGCAGTTCCCGGAGCCGTTGTGGGCGGCCGGCTCGGCTACGGCCTGATCCACCTCGACTACTACAGCGCCCATCCGGCCGCTCTGACCGATCCGGGCCAGGGCAGCTTCGCCCTGACCCTGGGAGTCCTGCTCGGGATTTTCGGGGCAATCGGCGTCGCCCGGCTGCTGGCGGCGCCCATCGGGCGGTGGCTCCACGTCGCGAGCGTGCCGCTGTTGATCGCCCTGGGGCTCTCGAAACTCGCCGTGGTCCTGGGCGGCGCCGGCCAGGGACAGTACTCGGACTCGTCGTGGGCTACCGTATATGTCAGGCCGGGGCCGTGGGACAGCGCCAACCCCAGCCTGTCGGCGCTGCCGTCCCAGGCCATCGAAGGCGGGCTCGTCCTGCTCGTCGCGGTGTTGATGCTGGTGGGGCCTGTGCTCGTAAGGTTCCGGCTGCGGCGCTGGCGCCGTATCGTCCGGCCCGGTTGGGCGGCCCGGAGGGACTGGGCCCTTCTCCGCGGCGGTTACAGGTTCGCCACAGCCGTCTGCCTGTGGGCCCTCGTCCGAACCGTGGCGGCATTCACCTGGCGGGACGCTCACGTCCTCGGTCCATTCGATGCCGAGCAGCTCGTCCTGCTCTCGATCCCGCTGGCGTGCCTGGCATGGTTCGCTGCGACCCGGTTCCGAGGCTGGCTCCGCACGGCGCGCGCCGGCCGAAGCGCGGCAGGGTCGCAAATCGCACCGGCCGACAAGTCGATCAAGCAGATGGCCCGCTACAAGCCGGACGCTTAGCCGGGCCTATCTCTTTCGGGCGCCGCCGGCAGAGGTCGCCGGAGTATGCTCCTGACCACGCGGACGGCCCCTTCGGCGATGGAGATTCGGTCCGCGCTGTGGAGGCCCAATTGCCGTCTCGTCCCGGTTCCGATCCGAAACCGGCGGCCCGCCCGACTGCTGTCTCGGCTCGGAAGAATGCCGGCCCGGCGCGGGACCGCATCCCCGGCGAGAATGCGGGCGCAGCCTCCCGTGCCCGATCCACCCGGCCCGTTGCCAGGACCCAGGAAGGAACGAAGGCGCCGCCCATACTCGTCCGCCAGGTCCGCGGCGGGGTCGTGGAGAGCCGTCACCGCGGTTCGATAGTCGAGGTCGCGAGCGACGGCACGATGCGCCGAGTGGTCGGCGATCCGGACACGGTCGTGAACATCAGATCCACCGTCAAGCCGTTCGGTCTGGTGGCGCTGGTAGAAGCCGGAGGCGTCGAGGCGTTCGGGCTTTCGGAAGCCGAGCTGGCGATCATGGCCGGTTCGCATTCGGGCGAGGATCTCCACGTTCGAACCTTGCAGGCCGTCTTCCGGCGGTCCGGCATATCCCAGCAATTCCTCGGCTGCGGCGCTGAGGGGGCGCCGCTGGACGCGCTGACGGCCGCTCGTCTCTCGCGGGACGGGGAGAAGCCGGGCCCGGTTCGCCACATGTGCTCCGGCCAGCACGCGTCCTTGCTGCTCCTGTGCAAGCTCAACGACTGGCCGTTGACCGAATACTGGAGCACCGACCACCCGATCCAGCGACTCTATGCCGCGACCGTCGCACGTGCCTTCGCGACCGTTCCGGGCTCGCTGCTGACCTCGACGGACTCCTGCGGACTGCCGACCTATGCCTTCCCGCTGCGAGAAGTCGCCAGGGCCTTCGCGCTCCTGGCCGATCCGGGCGCGATACCCGAATCGGACGCTCGCTCGAGCATGGCGGATGCCCTCACCCGGATCCGGGACGCCATCCTGGCCAACCCCGAGATGGTCGCCGGCAGCCGGGATCGACTCGACACGTCGGTCATGAAGGCCGCGCCGGGCCGAATCCTGAGCAAGGGCGGCGCCGAGGGATTGCGCGGGTTTGCGATCCTGCCACGAGGTGCCGGCCAGACTGTCGCCTCCGGGCTGGCGCTCAAGATCGAAGACGGCGGAGGGTTCGATCGGGCTTCCTCCGCGGGCTCGGTCGAAGCGCTCAGGCAGGCCGGAGCGCTCGATGCCGCCGCCCTCCGCTCGCTGGCTCGGTACCACCGGCCGAAAGGTCTCGATCCGCGCGGCGAGGCGGTATCGGAGGCCGTGGCCGAATTCGATCTGACCCCGGTGGGGGAGCTGCTGGGCTGACGGCCCGCGTCTGGGCCACGGCGATGGGCGAGCCGGCGGGCGCTTCCAGGCTGTGCTCGGCCGCGCTCCCGTACACTTGCCCAATGACCGACGTTCGCGTTCGAATCGCGCCCAGCCCCACCGGGCCGTTCCATCTCGGCACCGCCAGGACGGCGCTCTTCAACTTCCTGTTTGCCCGCCACGTCGGCGGGACGTTCATCTTCCGCCTCGAGGACACGGACCAGGCCCGCTCCACTGTTGAGTTCGAGCGGACATCCTCGACGGCATGCACTGGCTCGGCATGACCTGGGACGAGGGGCCGGGCATCGGCGACGAGCCCGAGCGCGGCGCCTACGGCCCCTATCGCCAGATGCTGCGCATGGCGCGCTACACGGCGGCGGCCGGACCGGCTGCTGGCCGAGGACAAGGCCTACCACTGCTACTGCTCGCCGGCCGAGCTGGACGCCGAGCGCAAGCGCCAGGAGGCGGCCCACCTGCCGGCCCGCTACAACGGCCGCTGCGCCCATCTGAGCCCCGCGGAGCGGGCCGCGTTCGAGGCCGAGGGTCGCAAGCCCGTGGTTCGGTTCCGGATCCCGCTGGGTCGCACGATCGCCTTCGACGACATCGTGCGCGGCCACGTCGAGATCGACACCGATGCCCTCGGCGGCGACCTGGTGATCCTGCGCGCCGACGGAACGCCGCTCTACCACTTCACCGTGGCGGTTGACGACGCCGCGATGGCCATCAGCTCACGTCATCCGCGGCGAGGACCATCTGTCCAACACGCCCAAGCACATCCTGCTCTTCGAGGCGCTCGGCGCCGACGTGCCGCTGTTCGCCCACCTGCCGCTCATCCTCAACCCCGACCGCAGCAAGATGAGCAAGCGCAAGAGCCAGACCGCGGTCGCCGACTACCGGGCCCAGGGCTTCATTCCCGGAGGCATTCGTCAACTACCTCGCACTGCTGGGCTGGTCCACCGGGACCGAGGAAGAGGTCCTCTCGATGGCCGAGCTGATCGAGCGATTCGACCTCTCGACCGTCAACAGCGCCGGCGCCGTCTTCGACCGCGGGCGCCTCGAGTGGCTCAACGGCCAGTGGATCCGCCGCCTGCCGGCCGCCGATCTGATCGATCGCCTCCGCCCGTTCCTGGAGCTGGAACTTGCGGCCGGCCGGATCGACTGGCTGCCGACCGACGAAGAGATTGCCTCGCTGCTGCCCGTCCTCCAGGAGCGCCTGCCGACCCTCTCCGCGGTCGGGGACGTTGTCGGGTTCCTGTTCGTCCACGACCTGCGGCCGGATCCGGCTCTGCTCGTTCCCAAGCGCTGGGACGATGCGACGACGGCGATCGCCCTGGCCGAAGCGCGCCGGTCGATCGGCGTGGCCGGCCGGGCCAGGTGGGCCGCCGAGGAGATCGAGCCGCCCTTGCGAGGCCTGGCCGAAGAGCGGGGCTGGAAGGTCGGCGATCTCTTCATGGCGATCCGAGTCGCGATCACCGGCCGGACGGCGACGCCGCCGCTCTTCGATACGATGGTCGCCCTTGGCTACGAGCGCACGCTGGCCCGGCTGGACCGGGCCGTCGAGATGCTCGCCGCTCAAGCGCCGAGCGTCGGCGCATAGGAGGAACATTTTCGGATGGCTCGAACGATCCTGGTCGTCGACGACGAACGGACGCTTCGCGAAACGCTGGCCGAGAGCCTCGAGACCGAGGGGTTCACAGTGGTGCAGGCGGCCGACGGGCGAGAGGCCGTCGACGCCTTCCGGCGCAGCCATCCCGACCTGATCCTGCTCGATCTCATGCTGCCCGAGCTGTCCGGCACCGAGGTCTGCCGGATCATCCGATCTGAATCGGGCGTGCCGATCCTGATGCTCACCGCCAAGAGCGCCGAGGTGGACAAGGTCGTGGGCCTGGAGCTCGGGGCGGACGACTACGTCACGAAGCCGTTCAGCTTCCGCGAGCTGCTCGCCCGGATCCGTGCCCTGCTGCGCCGCTCCGAGCAGCAATCACAGGCCGCCGAAACCGACACCGTGGAACTGGGCGCGGTCAAGGTGGACCTGGCCGGCCGGCGGCTGCTGCGCGGCGTCGGAAGTGCTGCCGGTCAAGCCGAAGGCGTTCGAGCTGCTCGCATTCCTGCTCCGCAACGCCGGCCACGTCTTCACCCGCGACCAGCTTCTGGAACGCGTCTGGGGCTACGACTACGCCGGCGAAACCCGCACCGTGGACGTCCACGTCCACTGGCTGCGAGCGCAGATCGAGGACGATCCTGCTGTGCCGGTCTACCTCGAGACCGTCCGCGGTGTGGGTTACGTGCTGCGCCGCCCCGGCATGGATTGACCCCGCGGCCGTCCTAGACGCCGAAGAGACCGGCGAAGGCGCCAACCGGACCGGAGATCAGCTGCAGCAGGAAATAGGCCGCTGCGGCGATCAGAGCCGAACAGGGGATCGTGAGGATCCAGGCCGTGACGATGCTGCGCGCCACTCCCCAGTGAACCGCGCTGGCCCGATCGCTCGTGCCTACGCCCATGATGGCGCTGGAGATTACGTGGGTCGTCGAGACGGGCATGCCCAGATGGGCGGCGCCGAGGATCAGGGTCGCGGCGGTGGTCTCAGCGGCGAAGCCGTGAACGGGGTCGAGCTTGACGACCTTCTGGCCCATCGTCTTCATGATCCGCCAGCCGCCTGCCGCGGTCCCCAGCGACATCGCCGTAGCGGCCATCAGGATCACCCACACGGGCACGGTCTTGTCATGGATCGCCCCGGTGCTGAACAGGGCCAGCGTCATGATGCCCATCGTCTTCTGGGCGTCGTTGGAGCCGTGGCTGAGGGCCATGTACGTGGCCGAGAGGATCTGAAGTCGCCGAAAGCGGTCGTTGATGTGGCGAGGCGCCGTGCCGCTCCAGTCCTCGGCCGGTCGGGAGCCGCCAGCGGCGCCTTCGATGGAGCTCGGCTGCACTCGAGGGGCGTCGGGCCGGTTCAGCCTGCGAAGTAGGTGGCGCGGATTGGCCCAGCCGATCGCGTTGAGCACGATCACCATGAAAGCCAGGCCGATGACAAAACCGAGTACCGGCGAACTGAACAGCGGGACCAGGACCTTGAACGCGAAGTTTCCCCACTGGACCGCGTTCACGCCGGCCTCCGCCCATGCCGCACCGATCAAGCCGCCGATGAGGGCGTGGCTGCTCGAGCTCGGAATCGCCAGCCGCCACGTGATCAGGTTCCACGCGATCGCCCCGAGTAGAGCGGCCATGAGAACGGTCGCGCCGTTTCCGAGAACTATGTTGTCCTGGACGATGCCGCTTCCGATCGTGCCCGCGACCGCCGTGCCGAACACAAGCGCACCGACGAAGTTCGCGGTCGCCGAGAGCAGGATGGCGTGCTCCGGCTTCAGGGCCCGCGTCGAGACGGACGTGGCGATCGCATTCGCGGTGTCATGGAAGCCGTTGATGTAGTCAAAAGTGACGGCCATCGCGAAGATCGCGACCAGTGCCAGGAACGTGCTTTCGGGCAAGACTCGACGACCTCGCGGTGACGGTGGGCTCGCGGCGTCGATGCGCCACGCCCCTGAGAGGCTAACAAATCGCGGACCTGCCCGCGCATTGGTCTCCCTGCTTCGTGTAGCAAGGGTTAACGGCCGGGGGGCGACCCGTTAACTTCGGCCGCCCACTGCGTTAATCGCCGCCCGAGAGGATCGGCACCGGATGAGCCGGGCGCGGCGGAGCGGGGAATGCATTGCCGCTCGGCCCGGAAACGCAGAGTGGAGGAGACCAGGAACGTGATCAGACTCCGGGTCAAGCCGAGCCTCGCGGCGGTGGCCGTCACCGTCCTCTTGGTCGGATGCTCGTCATCGGCCGCCTCACCGTCGGGCGACCCGTGGACCGCGGCTCCCGACACGACAAAGGCCGCCGACCAGGCGAAGACGTTCGAGACATACGGCGCCCCGAACTCCTGGGCCAATTACGGCGTCGAGTTCACCGACTTCTGCACGGCGAAGTTCAACTTCGACTGCAACCGCACCGACAGATCGCAGGGCGAGGACATGTCCTCCGCCGAAGAGATCGCCGCCTACGACTCCGAAAAGAACAATCCCAAGGCCATTCTGGCCGACATCGGCATCATCTTCGCGGGTGCCGCTCAGCAGAAGGGCGTGCTCGCCGGATACGTCCCTGAGGCCGCCAAGAAGCTGCCCTCGTACCTGTACGGCGCAAATGGGGGCTGGGAAGCCACCTTCGTCGGCGTCCCGGGCTACGTGGTCAACGTCGACTACCTCACCTCCAAGAACATCCCGGTTCCGCAGAGTTGGGCCGATCTAGCCAAGCCCATATACAAGGGCCTCGTCGGCTTCGGCAAGCCGGGCTCCTCGGGCACCGCGACGATGGCCTTCGTGGCCATGAACCTCGCCGCGGGCGGGACACTCGACGACTACACAAAGGGTGTCGCCTACGCCAAGTCGCTCCTGCCGAACATCCAGGGCGTCGCTGAAGGCAACGCCGACCAGTTCGAGAAGGGCGCGGTCCCGATCCAGATCAAGTACGACTTCAACCTGATCGCCCTGGCGAACCAGGAGAAGGCCAAGAACATCAACGCCAAGGTCGTCATTCCGTCCGACGGCTCGATCTACGCCCCCTCGGCCATCATCATGGACAAGTACGACACGGCTCACGCCGACTTCGGCAAGATGTTCATGGACTGGATCCTCAGCGACGCGGGGCAGGCCGACTTCGCCAAGTTCGGCGCCCGCCCCATCCGCTACGTCCTGGGCGACCTGACTCTCCCCGACAGCGCCAAGACGCTGTGGCTGCCGGACTCCCAGTACACGCAAGTCAAGACCGTCGACACTTCGAAGATCGATATCGCCACCATTGCCGATATCTGGCAGAACCAGGTCGGCGCGGGCGGCTGATAGAAGATGGCGACCATCAGCCGGCCCTACGCGGAAGTCGGCGGACGTGAGTCCGCCGGCGGGTCGGCCCCAACCTCGCCCGTTGCTCGGATGCGTGGATGGCTGGCAGCCTGGCTGCCGGCCATCCCGCTTCTGCTGCTGGTCACGAGCTGCCTGATCGCGCCGGTCATCGTGCTCGTGGTCCAGTCGTTCACCGGGATGGGGGAGTCGGGGCTGTCCCTCGACCTGTGGTTCAAGGTGCTCGGCCAGCACGTGAACCAGACCGCGATCATCACCAGCGTGACTCTGGCCACCGTCTGCGCCACCGTCACGACGCTCGTGGGCGCGCCGCTGGCCTGGCTGATCAGCCGCATGCTGCGGGGCTCGCGGGCTTTCTGGCTCGGCCTGCTCAACGTCGCCGGCAACTTTGGCGGCATCGGCCTTGCTTTCGCCTACATGGCCACCGTCGGCAGCGTCGGCATGCTGACGCTTGTGGTCCAGGGGCTGGGCATCTCGTTCGAGGCGCCGCGCCAGGGATCGATGATCGCGCTCCTGCTCGCTTACGAGTACACCAACATTCCGCTCTTCGTGCTGCTGACGATCCCCGCCATGGCCATTCTTCGCGACGACTGGTGGGAGGCGGCACAGACGGCGGCGGCCACGCGGCTGGTCTTCTGGCGGCGCATCGGGGCGCCGATCCTTGCGCCGTTCCTGATCGCCGGCTGGCTGCTCATATTCACCTGGACGCTCGGCATCTACGGCATCGCCTACGGTCTCGCAGGCCAATCCGGCGCCACGGCGGTGCAGCTGATCACCCTCCAGATCGGGTCCGCGCTCCAGTCCGACGTGCTGCTCGGGCCGGGCCGCGCCGCCATCCTGGCAGTGGTGCTGATGGCCTTCGCGACGACGTCGCTGCTGCTCTACCGGCGAGTCCTGCGGAGGGCCATGCGATGGCTTTAGGATCCCGAACCGACCCGCTATCTGCGCCGCTCGCCACGCCCCGCGCGACCGCCCGGGCCACAGCGGAGAGCGGCATCAGCCGGGCCGGCCGACGCATACTGTTCGGCGCCGCGCTGTTCTACTTCTGCGTGCCGATGGCCGCGGTCCTGATCTACTCGTTCGCGACTCGTTGGACGGATCACATCCTGCCCGACGGATACACCCTTGACTGGTGGTCGGCAACGCTGGGCGACCCGCGGATCCGGAGTGCGTTCTCAACGTCCCTCACGCTCGCCACGCTGACCGCGATCATCGACATTCTGGTGGTCGTTCCCGCGGCGTACTGGTCGCGTGTCCGCAACGCCCGCATCCGACCCGTGATGGACGTGGCCGCGGCAATCCCATTCGCACTGCCGTACATCGTCATCGCCTTCGGGCTGATGCAGTTCTCCGGCGTCGTCGCTCCGCAATTCCAGGGCACGTTCCCGCTCCTCGTTCTGGGCCACTCCGCAATCGCCTTCCCGTTCGTGTATTGGGCTGTGGACGGGGCAATGGCCGCGGCCGGGATCGAGCGGCTGAGCGAGACCGCGGAAGCCTGCGGGGCGTCGCCGCTTCAGATCATGTGGCGCGTCGTCGTCCCGAACGTCTCACCCGGCCTTGTGACAGGGGGCCTGCTCGCCTTCGCCGCGAGCTTCGGGGAGTTCGCCATGGCCCAGATCATCGGCCGTGGCCTGGACACCGTGCCGCTTTGGAGCGCGGAGATGATCCGCTCCTACACCGACACCGCCGGCTCGTACAACCGGCTGGCAGTGGTGACGCTCCTGACGTTCGCGATCCTGTTCGCCATATCGGCCGTGGTCGTGTATTGGAACCGCGGCCAGACAGTCCGTATGCTGCCCGGCGCGGCCGCCCATCGAGAAGGAGATCGCTCTTGAGCGGCGTGAGCCTCGTCGGCGTAACCAAGACCTACGGCCAGGTAGCGGCCCTGGACCACGTCACCCTCGACGTCTGCGACGGCGAGCTGGTCGCGCTGCTCGGCCCGTCGGGCTGTGGCAAGACGACGCTGCTGCGCTGCGTCGCCGGCCTGGAGCGCCCCGATCGCGGCAGCGTGGAGATTGGCGGGGTGGACGTGACCGACACGCCGACCCGCCACCGGCCGATCGGCATGGTCTTCCAGAGCTATGCCCTGTTCCCGAACCTCACCGTTAGCCAGAACATCTCGTTCCCGCTCGAGGTCCGGCACCGGCCGGCAGGCGAGGTCCGGGAGCGCGTGGAGGAGCTGCTCGAACTAGTCCGGCTGACCGGCCAGGCGGACCGCTACCCGAAGCAGATCAGCGGCGGCCAGGCCCAGCGCTGCGCCCTCGGGCGTGCCCTGGCGCCAAACCCGGAAGTGCTGCTGCTCGACGAGCCTCTCTCCGCCCTCGACGCGGTGGTCCGGGGCCGCCTTCGTGACGAGATCCGGCTGATCCAGCAACGGGTCGGCATCACGGCGATCTACGTGACCCATGATCAGTCAGAGGCGATGGCCATCGCCGATCGCGTGGCGGTGATGAACGGCGGCAAAGTCGAGCAGATCGCGGCGCCGGCGGATCTCTACGACACGCCTTCTACCCAGTTCAGCGCGACATTCGTCGGCAGCCGTAACGCCGTCGAGCTCGAGGTCCACAACGGCCGGGTTGGTATCCCCGGAGCGTTCCAGATCGACGCGCCCGCAGGGTCGAACGGGCACGCTCTGGCCTTCTTTCGGCCGGAGGACGTTCGCGTGGCTCGTTCGAGCGACGGTCCCGGTCTGGCGGCGCGCGTCGAGCTCAAGATCTTCCTGGGGCCGACCACGCGGTTGCACATGGTCGGTGAGGCCGACGGGCGGCCGATCGCGATCTTCGGCGACCTGCCGAGCCGCCAGGCCCGACTTATCGAAGAAGGCGAAACGGTCCGGGTCGACGTCGATCCGGACCACGTGCAGGCATTCCCGGCCTGACCGGCCGGCCAAAGCGGAGGTGGCGCTATGAACGTCTGGGTACTAGAGAGGGCCGCCACATTTGCCGAGCTGCGGGTTCAGCGCGAGCCCGGCCTCGACCCGGTCGGCCACGCCAGTGAGTGGATCGACCCCGAATTGGCCGACTGGTTCGCGACCTCCAGCCTGTCGACGTCCCACGATACCGAGTCGGTCGAGCCCGCAGATGCTCAAGCGCCCGCTGCGGATTACTGGTTCGGCTAGCCGAGACACCGCGCCGAGGAGGCAGCACCGATATCCGGAGTCGCCGGCTAGCCGTCGTCTGGACGAAGATCCGCCTGTTGCTGGACCCGGCGCGTCTTGGCTTCGAGCAGGGACGCATCGGCTCGAGCCGTGAGCTGGTCGAGCGTGTCATTCGGCCCAAGCTCGGCTACCCCAACACTGATGCCGACGCCCACCTCCCGCTTCACCGACAGATCGATCACCGCGAATCGCCTGCCGACCTCATCGAGATTGACTCCACCCACTCCCGCGATGAACTCGTCGCCGCCGTAGCGGACTATCGGGTCGAAGGACCGAAGGTTCGATCGCATGTGCGCTACGAGCGCCTTCAGCACCTCGTCACCGGCCGCGTGGCCCTGTCGATCGTTGACCTGCTTCATTCCGTCGACATCGACGAATGCAATCACGAAGTTCCCGTCGCCCCGCCTGGCGCGCTCCATCTCGTGCGTGAGAGCCATCGTTCCCGTCTCGCGCCGATAGGCGCCAGTGAGATCGTCGAGGTGCGCGCTGTTCAACTCGGCCTCGAGGCGGGCTCGGTCGAGGGCTGCAGCGGCCCGATCCTGGGCGGCCCGGCGTCGATCGGCGGCGGCCCTGGCGCGGAGCCGCTCGAACTTCTCGGCCAGCGGCTCGTCCGAGGCGGCGATTCTCTCGTCAATCGCTTCGGCCCGAGCATCCCGCCGCCTGGCCATCTCGTCGCGTTCGGCCGCGATCCGATCGCGTTCTCCTGCCGTCGCCGCGCGCAACCGCGCGGTAGTTGCACGTCGGATGCGGTTGGTGAGACGACTCACAGTGCCGTCTTTGCGGGTGTTGTTTGCGGCCTCGTAGGCCTGATCCTCGGAGGGATCGGACTCCAGGCTTCGGTATCTCTCGGCAATTGCCTGATCATTGTCCGAGGCCAGCTGGTCGCTCATCGCATCGGAGTCGTCCTGTTCCGAAGCATCCTGGTCGGTGTCGGACAACGTCTGGTCGGAATCCGAGGCGGTCTGGTCGGCGTTCGAGGCGGATCTATCGGCCTCGTGGGCCCGTTCTCCCGCCCATTGGGCGATGCCGCCGTCGATGGGTGTGTCTGAGCCCCTATCGTCCATCGATTCCCCCGGCCGCCGGCGGTCAATCGGACGAGCTCGCCGACGCTGGTGGCATTGTAGAACGATCGCCGGTCGAGGCAGACGGAAGCCGGCCGGCGGGAAGGTCGGCGAGCCTGAACCTCTCGGTAGGGTCGCCTCAGCTCGAGACTTGCTCCACTGCCGTCAGGCTGTCGTCGAGGATCGCGAGCGCCAGGCCCAGCTCTTCGCGGGTGACGATCAGCGGCGCCGAGAGATGGATCACGTTGCCCATCGTTGTCTTGAGGCTCAGGCCGCGCGACAGGCACTCGTACATGACCGCCTCGGCCTCGTCTACTGCCGGCGCGCGCGTGGCGCGGTCCAGCACCAGCTCGACGCCCATCAGCAGGCCCAGCCCGCGGACGTCGCCGATCAGGGGGTGGCGAGCCTGCATGGTGCGCAGCTCGCCGAGCGCCCAGGCGCCCAGTTCGGCGGCTTGAGCGACAAGCCCGCGCTCCTCGATCTCGGCGATCACCGCCAGACCCGCAGCGCACGCCATGGGGTTCTTCTCGTGGGTGAAGTGGCCCAGAGCGCGGTCCGCGGCGACGTTCAAACCTTCCCGCGCGATCAGTGCCGCGAGCGGCATGATGCCTCCGCCCAGCCCTTTGCCGATGACCAGGATGTCGGGCACGATCCCGAAATGCTCGACCGTGAAGAAGCGCCCGGATCGACCGAGGGCGTGCGGGACTTCGTCGAGGATGAGCAGCGCGCCGTGGCGATCGCAGGCTGCCCGAACCGACCGCCAGTAGTCCGGCGGCGGGATCGAGGGCGTGTTCCGGACGGTCTCGGCGATGACGGCGGCCACGTCGCCTTCCTTCTCGAGGACGTATTCGAGATAGGCGGCACACGTCAGGTCGCAAGCGCCGGTGCGATGCAAACACCCGAACGGGCAGCGGTACGGCTCGGGCGGCGGGACGTGCTCGGTGCCGGTCATGAGCGGGCCGATGCCGGCCCGGAACTGCGCTTCGCCGCCGATCGAGATCGTGTCCAGCGTGCCGCCGTGGAACGCGTCCCACATCGAGATCGTCTTGTGGCGTCCTGTAGCCACCCGAGCCAGCTGGATCGCGGCGCTGTTGGCAGTGGCACCGGAAGTGGTGAACAGGACGCGGGACAAATCGCCGGGAGCCAGCTCGGCGAGCTTGCGGGCCAGGTCGATGGCGGGTCGGTTGGTGTAGCGGCGCGGCGAGAACGGCAGCTTCCCGAGCTGCTCTACGACGGCCGCGACGACTCGCGGGTTCCCGAAGCCGACCTGGTGCACCGCGTTGCCGTGGAAGTCGAGGTAGCGGCGGCCGGCCGAATCGACGATCCAGGCGCCCTCCGCACCGTCGAGGACGTTCAGGCACGGCGTCGAGAGCGACTGATGCAGGAAGTATCGGGCGTCCTCCTCGAGCAACGCCCGAGCTTCCTCGTCAAGGTTGGCCGCCTGCCACGCCGCCCGCCGGGGGGTGGCGTTGGAGTCGCCCTCCGACAGCCCGCCGCGCGGTGCCGGCTCGTGCACGGCCACGCTACGGATGTTCGCCGAGGGCCAGGCAGATCTCGATCTCGTCCAGCACCGGCGGCAGCTCGGCGATGGAGCTGATCAGATAGTGGGCGCCGGCGTGGCGGAGCGTCTCTGCAGCGTCGTGGACGAGCACGGCACGCTCATCGGCGGGAAGCTTTCCGAACCCATTCCGGTCGAGCCCGACGTAGTTGCCTGTGCTTGTGACTCCGACCGTCCAGGCGCCGGCGTTGAGCCCTTCCTGGACATCCGCCACGGTGTCGCCGACCTTCACCACCGCGCGCGGCGGGAAGACACGCAGCCGCTCCATGGCTCGCAGCAGCATCCAGGGTTCGGGGCGCCCGGCCGGAACCTCGTCGGCGCAGACCATGACATCGGGTTCGTAGCCCTGTTGTGCAGCGCCACGGGCGGCAATCTCGCCGACGGAGCGCGGGTAGCCGGTCGTAGAGCCGATCCTGTAGCCGCGCGCGCGGATCTCGGCCACGGCATCCAGAGTTCCGGGAATTAGCTCGCAGAACCGCGGCAGCACGGCCTCCTGGATCGGGACCAGCTCGCGGTACATGGCCAGGACGTCGTCCTCGGTGCAATCCGACCCATGGGCGGTCCGCCAGAGCTTCGCCACTTCCGGCACCGCCGCGATGGCGCGGATGTGGTCGAGCTTGTAGATGCCCATCGGGCCGCGCGCCTGGGCTGTGGTGATCGGCACGCCAAAGCGGCTGAAAGCCTCGACGAAGGCTCCGACCGGAGCCAGCGAGCCGAAGTCCTGCGTCGTGCCGGCCCAATCGAGGACGACGGCCCGTAGGCACCGGCCGGAGGCGCAGCTACCGGTGGGCGGAGAGCTCTCCGTCGGCGCGATCATCGCCGCGCACCGATGGTTGTCGCGGTGCGGTCGAGAGCGTCCCCGCTGAGTCGCGCCGCTGTATTGGCGAGTTTCGCTTCGAGAAGCGCCCGATCGAGCGACTCCGTGAAGCCGGTGAGCACCTCCAGTTCAAGGGCACCGAGCGTGCACACTCGGAACGTGGTCTTCGCGGCGTCGCCGAGCCCGGCGTAGATGACGTAGCCGTCGCGCTTGACGGCGTCGTGGAGGTTCTCGTAGCTCACGCCGGGCGGCAGCCTGAGGCTCCGGGCCGACGACGATCGATCCTTCACGGCGACCGTCGGCTCGAGCCCGAGGCGGGCGAAGACTCTGTCGAGCAGAGCCACTCGCGCTCGGTAAGACTCGCGTCGATGCTCGAGACCCTCGTCCAGAAGCTCGTCCAGCGCCGCTTCCAGGCCGTAGACGGCCGGCACGGCAGGCGTGAACGGCACCGAACTCTTCTTCTGGGCCGCGAGATACCCGGCGATGTCCAGGTAGAGGGATCGGCGGGGCGCTTCCAGAGCGCGGGCGACGCCGGCGGGGGAGAGGAGCACGAACGACGTTCCGGGCAGGCCGTGGAGGCACTTGTTCGAGGTGCAGGCGACCATGTCGATGCCGGAGTCGGCCAGCATCAGCTCCTCGGCGCCGAGGGAGCTGATCGCGTCCACGACGACGCGCACGTCTCTCTTGCTCGCCACGGCTGCGATCTCCCCGACCGGGTTCAGCAGGCCGGTCGTGGTCTCGTGGTGGACCACGGCCACGGCATCGATCGTCGGGTCGGCGGCGAGAGCGGCTGCCACCTTGCCCGGATCGATGGGCTCCGTCTGGGAAGCGGAGACGGCCACGGTCTCGATTCCCAGCCGCTCGGCGATAGTGGCGAGGCGATCCCCGTAGACGCCGTTGCGGCAGACCAGCAAGCGCCGTCCCGGGCGAACGGAGGCACCCGTCATGGCCTCCATCGCGGCGGTGCCCGATCCGGCGATCAGGGCCAGCTCCCAATCGCGGCCGCTCACCCCCGCCACGTGGAAGAGCTTCTCCCGGATGCGGCCGAACATCTCGGAGTATTCCGGCTCGCGATGGCACAGGTCGGGGCCGGCCACGGCGCGGTGAACGCGGTCGCTCACCACGGCGGGACCGGGATTGAGCAGCACCCGCTGTCGATGCGGACGCGATCGGCCGTAGAGGAACGCATCGGCCGTCGCGAAGTCGGCCGGCTCGAGGATGCGATCGGGCTGGCCGGGCAGCAGATCGAGCCTGCCTGCGTGGCCGTGGCTGGCCAGACCGACGACCGCCCCTGCGCCGGCCCGGTGTCCGGCAATCAGGGCTTCGACTGAACCGCCGATGACGCCCATCCTGCGCACGTCGGGAACGTCGGCCGCCGCGAGGGCAACCAGCAGCCCGAAGGGTGACGGCGGGAGCGGTCCACGGACGACCAGATCGGCCAGTCGGCGCTCCGTGGGGCTGGGCGTGACGTCGTCGGGCGCCACCAGGACGACGACGGCCCCGTCGTTGCGAACCTGCTCGAGCCCGATAGCCAGCGCGGCCTGGGCGGTCGCGGGTAGATCGCCCGCGAAGAGCGTCCAGACCGATATCGACCGGTCTTCGGCCCAGGAGCGTACTGTCGCGACGGTATCGGCGTAAGGCATTGCTGCGGAACCTCCTCGGCCTGCCCCCTCGTTTCCGGGCTCGCCGTTGCTTGGAGGGTCGGCGAGCAGCATTAACGCGTCACGAACGCCTCGTTAATTGCCCGCGCCCACTCTCATCCAATGACCAACCGACCGCGCATCGTCCTCCTCGCCTTCGATGGATTTCCTCTTCATGCGCTGCGGCGCACCGTCACGCCGAACTTGTGGCGGCTCTGCCAGATGGCGGACGTTGCCGGCGATGGCGGCCATTGCGACCTGCCGTCGACTACGTACCCGGGCTTCAGCTCGCTGCTTACCGGCGCGGGCCAGTGGAAGACGGGCGTGCGCACCACGGCCCAACGCCCCGGGGCGGTTCCCGGCTGGGCGGGCACTGACCGGACGCTGATGCCGACTCTCGGCCACGCGGCACAGTCGGCGGGCTTGGAAACCGACGTCGTGATGGGAGATCAGAAGCTCCTGAAGGTGCTGCGCTTCGACGAGCTTGATCGAGTCTGGCCGTCCGGCGCGATCGTGCCCGACGGCACCGAACTGGACGCCCACGGCTACCCGACCAACGCGGCGGTCCGGCCGTTCCTGCTGGCCGCGGCCGAGGATCCCGAGGTCGACTTTCTCTTCGCCCACCTCAACGAGACCGACACGCTCGGCCACGATCTGGGCCCGAGCGCACCCGAAACGTTCGAATGCGCCAACGAGGCCGATGCCATCGTCGGCGAATTACTCCAGCGGCTCGCTCCGGACTGGAACCGCACCGTCCTGGTGGCTGTCTCCGATCACGATATGGCCAGGCGAATCCCGTTTCCGGCGATCGACCCGACCGCGTCCGCCGATTGCACGGGCCTGGCAGCCGAGTGGATCGCCGACGGCTGCGCGGCGTGGCTCCGCCTGGCCCCGGGGGTGGACACTCATCTGGCGATAGATCGTTTCGCTGCCCTTGACGGTATCGAAACCTGGCGCTGGCGCGATCCCGACGTCCTGCTGCTCGCCGCCGCGCCGGGGCGTGTTTTTGACGCTCCCTGGATACCGGCGCGCGGCATCCACGGTTCCGTGGCCACGGCCCGGACCATGGCGGTGGTCGGCGGGGGCCACCCCGCTGTTGCGGAGCTGGCCGCGGCAATTCGCAGCCGCGCACCATGCCTCCGGGACTGGGCGCCTACGCTGGCCCGCCTCCTGGACGTGGATCTGCCGGACGCCGATGGACTCGATCTCCTCGAGAACGCGCGGCTGGAACCCGCTAAGGGTTGAGGTCTTCGACCTCGCCCGTCGCCAGGAAGACCACGTCCTCGGCGATGTTCGTCACGCGATCCCCGATCCGCTCGAGGTAGTGCGCGGCGAACAGGATGCGAGTTCCGGGATCGACCTTGGACGGGTCGGTCCGCATCTCGCGCGAGGACGTCGTCGAAGACCTGGTGGTACAGGCGATCGATCTCGTCGTCGCGGGTGGCGACTTCGCGGGCGCGGGCCTGATCGATGTCGACGAGGGCCATGACAACGTCGCGGACCTGGCGTGCGGCAAGCTGCGCCATCGGGGTCAGCTCGTCGTAGGTGACCATGCTCGTGTTGCCCGCGAGCTTGCGGGCCTGCTTGGCCACCGAGCCGGCGTGGTCGCCCATGCGCTCCAGTTCGTAGGTGACGCGGTCCAGGGCCAGGAGGAAGCGCAGGTCGCGTGCGACCGGAGCTTGCGTTGCGATCGTCATTGCCACCAGGGCCGTGACCGCACGCTGGACCTCGTTGATTTGCCCGTCCGAGGCGATCACCTTCTGGGCCAGGGCTGCGTCGCGGTTCATGAGGGCGTCGTGAGCGGCCAGGATCTGCTCCTCAACCAGCGAGCCCATGCGCAGGACGCCGTCCTTGACGCCGAGCATCTCGGTGTCGAGGCTCTCGCGCATGCGGATCACCTGCTGATCCGCCCTGGCGATCGGATCCGTTCCGTTTGCGTCGACAGGCTTCGGCTCGGGCGTCGCCATCATCGGCATCATCGAGCCTTCGTCCGGTGAAGCCATCGGGCTCTCCTCGTGCAGTGGGGCGCTCATCCGAACCGACCGGAGATGTAGTCCTCGGTCAGGCGCTCGTTCGGCCGGGTGAATATCTGGCCTGTCGGGCCGACCTCGACGAGGTAACCGGCCCGGTCTTCCGCCATCGTGAAGAAGGCAGTGACGTCGCTCACACGCGCCGCCTGCTGCATGTTATGGGTCACGATCACGATCGTGTAGGCCTGCCGCAGCTCCCGCATCAACTCCTCGATGCGGAGCGTGGACACCGGATCCAGGGCGGATGCCGGCTCGTCCATCAGGATCACTTCGGGATCGGTGGCGAGGACCCGGGCGATGCACAGGCGCTGCTGCTGCCCGCCCGAGAGGGCCAGGCCGGACTTGCGCTTGAGATCGTCCTTGACTTCGTCCCACAGCGCCGCGCGCTTGATGCTCGTTTCGACAAGCTCGTCGAGCTTGCGACGGTCGTTCTGGCCGCGCCGCCGCGGACCGTAGGCGACGTTCTCGTAGATCGACATCGGAAACGGATTGGGGCGCTGGAAGACCATCCCGACGCGCCGCCGGAGCTCGACCACGCTCACATCGGAGTCCATGACGTTCTCGCCGTCGAGGTTGACGGCACCCTCAACGTGAGCGCCGGGGATCAGGTCGTTCATGCGGTTGAAGCAGCGCAGGAACGTGGATTTGCCGCTCCCCGAAGGGCCGATGAGCGCCAGGATCGAGCGATCCTGGACGGTCAGGGAGACGTCGCGCACGGCGACCTTCTCGCCGTACATGATCGAGACTTTTTCGGTCGAGATCTTGACGTCGGCCGGCCGGGCGGCGAACTCGTCGGCGGCGGCCGTCCCGGCCACGACAAGGCGAGGCGGCGCGGTTTCGGCGTAGACAGCTGCGTTGGCGGGCGTACTCATGTCTTCTCCGGTGCTCATGCGGCAGTCAGCCGTCGTGTCAGGACGCGGCCGATGAAGCGCGCCCCGAGGTTGAAAATCAGGACCATGGCGATGAGGATCGCTGCGGAGCCGTTGACGATCTCGTTCTTGAAGGCGCCCAGCCCTTCGGAGTTGAGCTTCCAGATGTAGACCGACAGGGTGGTCGCGGGCCGGAAGGGACTCCAGGGCGAGGCCGGATTGGTCAGGTCGAAGTTGCCGAAGTTGTAGTTCGGAGGTGTCCCGACGCCGGATGTGAAGAGCAGCACCGCGGCCTCGCCGAAGACCCTGCCGGCGGTCAGGATCACGCCGGTAATCAAGCCGGGTATGGCCAGCGGCAACACCACATGCTGGATGGTCTGCCACTTCGTGGCTCCCAGCGCCAGGCTGCCACTGCGCTCTTCCTGCGGCACGGCCCGGAGGGCTTGCTCGGACAGCCGGGTCATGAGTGGCAGGTTGAAGAAGGTCAGGGCCAGTGCACCGCCAAGGGCGCTGAAGCCGATGTGGAGATCGTCGACGAACAGGATGAGGCCGAAGAGGCCGACGACGATCGATGGCACCGAGCTGATCGATTCCTCGGCAAAGCGGATGGTGCTGGTAACGATGTTGTCGCCGGCATACTCGGCCATATAGATGCCCGCGAGAATGCCCACCGGGACCGCCACGACCATCGTGAGCACGAGCATGTAGATCGAATTCCACAGGATGGGCATCACCCCGCCCAGGGTGTCGCTGCTGGGGTTGCTGAGGATGAAGCTCGGCGAGACCACTCCCCAGGCCGCGAGGGCGAAGTGGACGATGATCGCCCCGAGGATGAGCAGAACGAGCACGCCCGTGGCCCACAGGACTACCGTCGCGGCGCGATCGGCGAGGATGCTGCCTCGCGACGAATTGCGCCGCAGGCTGCGCGTAGCTGTCACGATCCCATCCTCCGTCTGTTGATGACTCGCACCAGCACAACCGACGTGACCGAGATGAGGAGCAGGACCAGGCTCATGGTCCAGAGCGCGTCCTGCCACGGTTCGCCGAAGACCGTGTTGCCCATGTCGAGGGTGATCTGGGACGTGAGCGTCGTCACAGGCTGAGTGATCGAGGCCGGCAGCGTCGGCGAGTTACCGATGACCATCTGGACCGCCAGGGCTTCGCCCGCGGCCCGGGTCATGCCCAGCACGACGGCGGTCAATACGCCTCCCAGGGCGGCCGGGAGCAGCAGGTGGCGGATCGTCTGCCAGCGCGTGGTTCCAAGGGCCAGGGAGCCCGATCGGAGCTCCTGTGGCACAGCTCGGAAGGCGTCGTAGGAAACGCTGGTGATGGTCGGCAGAACCATCACCGACAGGACGAGCGAACCCGCCAGCCAGGAAAAGCCGGTGAGGAAGCCCGGCATGCTGAAGACGCGACCCAGGATCGGTAGCGAGATGACGATGGGTCCGTTGAAGGTATCGGCCAGGAAGGGCACCAGGACGGTGATACCGAGCCAGCCCCAGACCACGCTGGGGATGCCGACGAAGATCTCGAGCGCCGGTTGGACGATCGCCTTGGCCCAACCGGGCGCAACTTCCGACAGGAACAGCGCAAGACCGACGGACAGCGGCGTGGAAATCAAGAGCGCCCCGGCTGTGACCGCGATCGTGCCCGCTATGAACGGCAGGATTCCGAACTGAGGGCCTCCGTCGGCCAGCGGATTCCAGGTCGACGAGAAGATTGTTCCGACCGAGACTCCGTCTTTGACGAAAAGCTGGATGCCCTGCCAGGCGATGAAGGCCAGCAGCAGGGCAACGATCGCGACCATCGAGGCTGCCGCCAGGAAGACTACCCGGCGAGGGATGTCTATCCGTTCCAGCAGGCCGGGCGTGGCCCGCAGACCCGTTATCCGCTGTGCGCTTGTGAGTTGAGCCATCGGCGCTGCCTCGACACAGATGCTGGAGAGAAACAGGAAAGCTCCGAGTCCCGCTGCCAGCGCGGGACTCGGAGCAGGCTATGAGGTGCTACTTGACGACGGGGCCGTAAGAGTCCTTCGGAATGATCGTTCCCTGGACTTCCGGTCCCATCATGAAGTCGAGGAAGGCCTTGGTCAGGCCTGTGGCCTCACCGTTGGTGTACAGGTTTCCATCCGCGGCGAGCTTGTACGTGCCGCTGCCGACGTTGGCGATGTTGGCATCGATGCCGTCGAGCTGGAGGCCGTTGAGGAGGGGCTTATTGGCCGGGTCGTTGTAGTAGGCGAAGCCGATAACGCTGACCGCGCCGTTGGTCTTGGTGACGGCGGTCGTGACGGCCCCGTTCGAGTCCTCGGTCAGGGTCTGCCCGCCGGTCGCCTCAGTGGCGCCGCCGAGAACGAGGGCCTTGAAGCTGGCCCGGGTGCCCGAGGACTGAGGTCGGAAGATGAGCACGATCGGGAGATCCGGTCCACCGACCTGGTTCCAGTTGGTGTCCTTGCCGGTCCAGATGTCCTTGTTCTGCTGCGTGGTCAGGTTCGTGACCCCGGTCACGTCCTTGTTGGTGACCACGATCCAACCCTGGCGGGCGACGACGTGGTCGACAAGCTTCGCGGCATCCGCGGCGGACAGCTTGGTGGCCGCCAGAACGTCCGACTCACCGATCTGGACGGCGCCCTGGGCAACCTGGCTGAGGCCTGTGCCCGACCCGCCGCCGTTGACCGTGATCGTGGAGCCGGAGCAGTGCGCTTGATACGCCGTCGCGGCGTCCTGGATCAGTGGCTGCAGGGCCGTGGAGCCGGCAGTGGTGATGCTCCCCGCGACGCAGGTCACCGAAGCGGAGGCGCTTGCCGATGCGCTATCGCTGGGCGCGATGGTCGGCGATGGCGATGCGGCAGACGAGCACGCCGTTACGAGCAGCGTCGCCGCAACCGCCAGAACGCCGAGTCGACGAGTCCCGTTTAGCAACTTGATCTCTCCTCTTCCTGTTGGGCAATCCCCGTTCCTGGTGCTTCTCAGGTTCCGGCCGGATCGTCGAAGTCGGGGCTTAACGGCGCGTTGGCGGATTGTTAACGTTCCGGCGCGCTCGAGGACCACCCGCCCTCGCTGTCGGGGTTGCCCGGCGGGTCGAACAGGTAGCCCGAACCGCGGACCGTCAGCAGGTGGACCGGATTGGCCGGATCGCGCTCGATCTTCGAGCGCAGCCAGAAGATGTAGACGTCGACGACTCGCGGGTGGGTGGTCAGGTCGTGCCAGATGCTCTCGAGCAGCTCCGCCCGCGTGAACGCGCGACCGGGGTTCACGGCCAGGAATTCGAGGAGCGCCATCTCCTTCGGCCGAAGGGGCAGAAGTTTGCCGCGGCGCCGGACGGCATGCGCAGGCCGGTCCAGTTCGACGCCGTCCCCGACGAGGATCCGACCGTCCGAACCATAGGTCGGGACGGTGCCGCGCCGGCCGGCGATTGACAGCCGGCCCACGACTTCCATGGGATCCGACGAGAGATCGAGAGCGTCGTCGAAGCCCAGTTCGAGCGCGTGGAGGCGAGCAGCGACGGCCTGATGGGGACTCAGCAGGACAGCCCGGGAGCGATGGTGCAGGGCCCGCCAACCGGCCACTCGCTGCAAGTCTCCGGGTCCGGCGGGTGGCGTAATCAACACCACCAGGCTCGGCTCAGCGGACGAAAGTGCCTCCGAGAACGCGCTCGATGCGGACTCGACTCGAATCTGAACTCCGGGAAAGAAGCGCGCCAGATCGATCGGACCGCCCGGGTCCGCCAGCGCGAGCCAACCGGAGGGAGCGGGCTCGGACACGGACGGTGTGGTCGCACCAAAGCGGCGACCCGCAGCCGGGCCCTCGTCGCGAACCTGCGTCATGGCGGCGAATTTGGGCGCGTGGTGTTAACGCGATGTTCCGGCTGCGTGAACGTTGAGTGAAGCAGCGCGAATTACTGAGCGAGGAGCGCAGGCGACAACGAAGCGCTGGGCCGCCCGCCGAACCAGGAGCAGCGCCGCCGGCGAGCACAGAGCGAGGCGGAGCCGAGCACCGCCGCGAGCGGCCCTGGACGGCCGTGAGCGAGGAGCGCGGGCGACAACGAAGCGCTGGGCCGCCCGCGGCGCTGCTTACCTACGCGTGTTTGACCACGATGCGTTCGATCAGCTGCGCCACGTCCTCGCACTTGTCGATCGTGGCTTCAAGGAGGGCATAAATGTCCTTCCACTTGAGGACGTCGATCGTTTTGGTGCCGTCGTCGAAGAGCGCCGCGATGGCCGATCGCTCGAGCCTGTCGCCTTCGTTCTCGAGACGGTGGATCTCGATGACGAAGCGGTCCAGATCCTTGAAACCGCGCAGGTTGCTCAAGGCCTGATGGATCTGATCGCAGCACTGGACGATGAGGGAGGCCTGCTTCACCGACGTCTTTGTCGGCGCCGTGATGTTATAGAGCACGAAGGTGTCTGAGACCTCCTCGACCAGGTCGAGGATATCGTCCAGCCCGCTGATCAGAGAGTGGATCTCCTCGCGGTCGAAGGGCGTCACGAATGTCGCCTCGAGGCGATGGCCGATGTTGTGGCTGATGTCGTCGCCGCGATGCTCGATGTCGCGGATCTTCTTGGCCGCCTTGTCCGGCGTGTCGAACGTGCGCAGCATCGTTTCGAGCTGGCGGGCGCCGTCGAGGACGTTCGCGGCGTCTTCGACGAACAGGTCGAAGAAGCGTTCGTCACGCGGAATCAATCGAAACGACGGCACATCTACCTCCGGCGGGTCTCTGGGACCCGGGACTCGCATTGGACTCGGCTAGCGTAACGGTCGGCGCGCCTCGCCGCCAGCCGGTCACATCGGGCTGTCGAAGTCGCGCCGGTGTGCCATGCTCGACGTATGGATCCGGTCGTCGTCCTCTTCATCACCGGCCTGGTCGTCGTCATCGGCTACGCGGCGGGAATTGCCATATCGCGTGGCCGCACGATCGATCGGCTGGCCGACGCCACCGGCGCCAGAGACGCGGACGACGTCGAACGGCGAGTCCGCGATGCCCTCGACGACGCCGCTGCGGCCCGCTGGAACGCCGAGCAGGTCGCCCACGACACCAGTTACCTGACCGAGCTTCTCACCGCGGGAATCGTGCGCCTCCGGGACGACCTGACCGTGGAGTTCGCGAACGAAGCCGCGCACGCCATTCTCGAGCGCAGGCCGGGGAGCATGGTCGGTCGCCCGGCCCTGGAGGCCTTCGTCGATACCCGGGTCGAGGGCATCGCCCAGACCGCGATGGATTACGGCTCGGCGAACGGCGAGCTCACGGTACGCTCGGCCGCAGGCCCGACAGTGACGGTCCGAGCGCGCCGCTCCCCGGTCAGCGGGGTCTGGCTGGTCATGGAGGACGTCTCCGAGCTGCGCCGCCTGCAGCGCATCAGGGCCGAGTTCATCGACAACCTGTCGCACGAGCTGCGGACCCCGATCACGACCATAAGCCTCCTCGCGGAGACGGCTGCTCGAGACGCCGAAGCGGCGCCGGCACGCTTGCGGGACAAGATCTCGAAGATAGAGATAGAAACCGGCCACCTCACTCAGATGGTCAACGAACTGCTCGACCTGTCGCGCATCGAGAGCGGAACGGCTCAGTTGCTGCTTGACGACGTCGACATGGTCCAGCTTGCCCAGACGACCGCCGAGCGGCTGCGGCTATTTGCCGAGCGGCAGGGCCTGCGTCTGCGGGTCGACGTTCCGCACCGCATCCTCAAGGTCCGGGGCGACGAGGATCGGCTCGGCCAGGTCCTGATCAATCTGCTTCACAACGCGGTGAAGTTCAGCCCGAACGGCGGGGAGATCGTCGTGAGCGTGGGTGAAGGTAGCGGCGAAGTCATCACATCGGTGCGCGATCCGGGCATCGGGGTTCCGGCCGCGGACCGTGCCAGGATCTTCGAGCGCTTCTACAAGGTCGACCGCGCCAGAGTCCGCGGCCGGGGTGGGACGGGCCTCGGCCTCTCCATCGCCAGGCACGTGGTCGTGTCTCACGGCGGGCGCATCTGGGTCGAATCCGTCGAGGGCGAAGGCTCGACATTCTCGTTCACGGTGCCTCTCGCGCCCGCGACGTTGGCGCAGGGGAGGGGCGGGCTCGGCACCGCCAATGGATCCGCGCAGGTCCCCCTCGAGCAGGTGGAGCCGGCGGGCCCGGCCGGTCCGGCGCCAAGAGGCGTGACCCCCGAGGTCTAGGGGTTGAGGTCCTCGACCGCGCCGGTCGAAAGGAACACGACTTCCTCGGCGATATTCGTGACGCGGTCGCCGATGCGCTCGAAATCCTTGGCCGCGAACAGAAGATGCGCGCCGGCCTCGACCCAGGCCGGCTCGGTCTGCATCCGAACCAGGGTGCGCTCGAAGTAGGCGTGGTAGAGCCGATCGATCTCGTCGTCTTTCGCCGCCACCGCCCGGGCCGCATCCGCGTCGAGATCGACCAGCGCGAGCAGCACGCCGTGCAGGATGTCGCTTGCCAGCCGGCCCGTCTGGTTGAGTTGCGTCGCGGTCGAGGAGCCCAAATCGACACCGCTCCCGGCCAGGCGGGCAACCTGGCGGGCCACACCCGCGGCGTGATCGCCGATCCGCTCCAGCTCGTAGGTGACGTGGGACAGGGAGACGAGGAACCGCAGGTCGCCCGCGACCGGGGATTGTGTGGCGATCGTGGTCGCGATGAGGGACGCCAGCTCGGCCTGGGCACGGTCGACCTTCGCGTCGCCGGCCACGACCCGCGCGGCCGCCTGCAGGTCCTGGCGGGCGAAGGCGTCCACGGCCTCGTCGATGGCGGTCGCGACCAGCTCGCCCATGCGAACGACGTCTACCCGAACCTGCTGCAGTTCACGGCCAAGCACGTAGCGGTGACCGTGAGCGGCAAATCGATTGCTGTCGTACACGCCCGATCTCCGACCGTCCCCCAGGAGAGGTCGGTCCGTGCCAGAGGCATTTTCGGCCGGCCGCCATGGGTGACGTTCCCAGGTCGGAAGCATACCGTCGCCGCCGAGGGTCAGGGATCGAGAACCGGCGACTCGACCGGTTCTTCGGGGGCGCCGAGCAGCCCGAGGATGGCCTGGTAGGAGAGAACGGTGCGGCGCGAGACGAGCGCGGCTATGCGATGTGGATCGCGGCGGATTCGCCCGGGCCGGGGGGTCGAGAGGCGAGGCCAGAGGGCCAGGCCCCGGGCGTAGTAGTCCGGACCGGACTGGATCGGAGCGGCCCGTCCGGCGTTAGTCATCGACGACCTCGAGCGGGCACCCTGCCGATGGCTCAGTCGATTCGGGAGCGAGCTCCAGCCAGCGTGCGGCGTAGGCGAGCTCGAGCACCTCTGTGGCGGAACCCGATGCGAACTCGGTCGTGGCGAGCCGGCAGAGCGATTCCCGCCGATACAATTCGAGGAGGGCGACCCGGCTTCGGATCGGTTCGAGCTGAGCCCGAACGAGGGCGACCCGTTCTGCCAGCGCTGGGGGAGCCATAGGCTCCAGTGCGACTCCGGGCATCACCGATAGGCCTCCTTGCCCGCCGGGGCGCTTCATTCGAAGCGAATCCGAGCGGCGGATCATGCCCAGCCTGGAGCCGGCAGGTCATCGGCCGATAAACCGACCGTTAACGTATGAATTTGTGCGGGCCAGAACCACGAAGAAGCCGCGGCTCAGGACCGCGGCTTCTTGTTGCGAACGGGGCCAGTCGGGGGCCCGGGCGGTTAGCGCTCGGGCGGCGGCGTGGTGGCCGGGTTTGAGGGGAGTGCGGGTCGCGGCCTGCCGGCCGCTCCGTTAGAGCGAGTTCGGGCGGCGCGCTTGACCGGGGCGCGTTTTGCGGCAGGGCTCGGGGCAACCGGAGCCGGAGCCGCATCGGCGTCGGGCGCTTCGTGCAGAGCGGGGACCTCGGTGGCAGCCGCCCGGGTCGCCGGCTTTGCCGCCGCCCGGGCCGGCCCTGCCGCCGCCCGGGCCGCGCGGGGTTTCGCCGCCGGCTTAATCACTGGTTTCGTGGCGGCAGCCGGTTTCGCGGCGCTCGGAGCGACGGCTTTTCGAGCAGCCGGCCTCGGAGCCGCAGCCTTCGCCACGGGCTCGGAGATCGCTGTGGACGTGGCCGCCGCTTTCGCCGCGGGCTCCGTCTTCGGCGCGGCAGGCCGGCTCGCCGACGGCCCGGTCTCGCCGGACCTGGCGGCCTGGACGGACGCCCGGGCGGTCTCGATCTGGTCTATGGCGGCCTCGATCCGCTGACGGCGCCGGAGCGCCCGCTCCAGCTTGCGCAGGCGCTTGCGTTCGAGACGAGCCGCCTCGGCCAGCCGGCTCCTCAGCTTGCTCAATCGGCGGCGCAGAGTCTTGCGGACCGCCTTGGAAGCCTTGCCCGAGGTCGCTGCGACGGGTGCCTTTTCGCGGTCCGAGTCGCGTGAGACCTTCGTTCCCTTTTTGGCCATTGCGGCCCCCTTTGGCTGGACGTGTTCTGGTCTGCCCAGGTCGACTTCCAGGCTTTCCGTCCGGTCGGGGAGGATAGTCCAGGCGCGTCTCGACGCACAACCGGAAACCTACCCAGTGAGACTCCGGTGCCTATGCAGCCGAATGGGTTCGCTCCGGCATCAATCCTGGGAGGCCAGCAGCTCCGGCGGAAGCAGCCATCGGAGGACGCCCGAACCGGGTTCGATCGGTCGGGTCGAATTGATCCGGATGAGAGCGCCTTTTCGCATCGGCAGGTCCGCGACTCCGACCAGGGCTGCCGCCAGCTCGCTGAAATCCGGATCGTGACCGACGAGCAGCGGCCGGCTCGGGTTTCCGAGCGAGACCAGCAGCGCCTCGAGTGCGGCGACGTCGAGGGGCTCACCCAGCGCCTCGACGACCCGGACCGGGAGCCCGAGCGGCGTTGCGGCGAGCCGGGCGGTATCCAGCGCGCGAAGCTTCGGGGACGAGGCGATCGCGTCGGGTTCGAATTCCGCCTCGGCCAGCAGCAGTCCGAGCCGCGCCGCCTGAAACCGGCCCTTCTCAGAGAGCGGGCGGAGGTCGTCCGGGCCGCCCCACTTCATCGGATCGCCGGCGTGAGCGTGGCGGAGTAAGTGGAGCTGGACCTCGTTTCGTGCGCTCATAGCGCCGCAGTTGCCCGGCCGAGCGACCTGCGGAACGTCGCACCGGCCACCGCCCGCCAGATCGGACCGATCGTCCGCCGCCGCCTGGCGAGCTCGCGCTCGTTCACCCGCATATATGCGCCGATTGCGTCTGCCTCCGACCGCGACAACTCTCCGGCCCGAGCAACAAGGACGTCGCGAGCCAGCTTGGCAGCCACATCGGCGTCGTGGAGGCAGCCGAGGTGGTCCTGCAGGGCCACGACACGCAGGAGCAGGCGCGGCGCGTCCGGCCCCAGGGTCTCGCCGAAGAACTCCAGTCCGTAGCGCAGCCACTTCGCCGCGATGCGCAGTTCGTGGAGGGTTTGCACGTCGGCCCAGGCGAGCACCAGTTCGTAGGCCCGGACCGTTTCGTATGAACTCCAGAGCAGCGAAGGCGCGCGGTCCTTCACTCGGTTGGGGCGGGAAGGCGAAGTCGCAACGGCTGCTGAGGTCGCGCCGCCGTTGAGGAAAGCTTCCATTTCTTCGCCAAAGCCGGCATAACCGGACGAATCGAGCTCGTCGAGCAGGAGAGTCCGGGCGGCTTTTCTCTCTTTCTTCCACATCGACATGAGCGGGTCCAGGCCGGCTCGATCGCCTTCGCCCAGACCCGACCGGTACTTCTCGAGGCCGTCGATCATGACGTCGAGGTCCCGAGCGGCGCCGAGCCTGTCGGCAATTTTCTCCAGGCGCCGCCTGATCTTCCTGGTTCGACCGGCGCGGAAAGAGTCGTCGAAGACGCGCCACGCCGCTCTCATCCGACGGGTGGCCACGCGCATGTCGTGGAGCGCCTCAATATCGGAGTCGCTCCTGACCGCTTCCTCCCACTTGCGCAACCGATCGAAGTTGAAGCGCAGGATCTTGCAGGCGGCTTCGGCCATCGGGTCGTCGGCCAGGACACCCAGTGCTCGCGGTCCCCCCGGCTTCGCCGGAACGTCCGCGCCCGAGGCAGTTGCCGGCTCCGGCGGACGATCCGTCGTTGCCGCGGGCCGAACCGGCTCGGCCGGGACCGGCGCCGGAGCCGACGTCGGCACCGGCTGTGCCGCCCCTCCCTCGCCGAGCACGTCCGGCGGCGCGGATTGCCACCGGCGCCGTACGTCCGGAGGGAGCTGCTCGAGCGCGCCGCGAACCGCATTGACGGCCCGATCCAGCTTCGAGCGGGAAACGCCCCTCAATCCCTCCTCGCGGTCGAGCACGTCGGCGAGGGCTTCGAGCGGCGCCTCCGAGCCGCGCTTGAGCTCGACCTCGAGCTCCTCGAAGTGATCGATCTCGCGTTCGGCGCTCTCGACGCTGACCTCGTCGATGCTCAGCTCGACCCTCGTGCCGTCCGACTCGAAGCGTCGCACCCGGCGCAGCTGTCGGAGCGTTAGCAGTTCGATTAGCGGCGCGTCACCGCACAGTTCCAGGATTACGGACCGGGCCTGGGATGAGGGCCACGAGGCCGGCCGCTGGGTAGGGTCGGCCGGTCCCTCCAGCTCATCGCGGCGGTGGAGGCGTCCTCCGGACGGAGCGTGCGTCTTGAGGCAGATCTGCGTGCCGTGGGAGGTGCGGCGAAGTCGCGCCGCGAATCCTGCGCGGGCCAGTGCCCAATCGGCTGAGTCGACGTAGCGGTCTTCGAGCTGGATGGAGCTGACGCGGCCCGCCGGCCTGAACGTGCCGAGCTCCGGCGCCACGAGATAGCGGTCGGCACTGCCTGCGCCCGCGACTTCGTATTTGAGCTCGACTTCGAGCTTGCGACCCGTTGCCAATCCTCGACCCGCCTTCCATCAGTCCACGATGGCAGCTCGCGGCCCGCACTGCGGCCCGTACTGCTGCCCGGTGCCGTTACGCCCTTGGATCGAGCGATCCCGTACCCGCGTGAGGTCGCCGCGGCTCGACCGCCTTCACGGCCGACTCTGCGGCAACCGCCTGGAGGATTTCGAACGTGTCGAGCGTGCCCGGCATCCCGTCCAATTCCTCGGTCCGGCGATAAGCGCCGTCGGCGCACAGCTGCCAGGACCGGCGGTCGTCGGCGAGCATCACTTCGATTACCCGCTTTATCCGCTCCTGGGCCTCGAGATCCTCGACGGGCACCACTGCCTCCACCCGCCGGTCCAGGTTGCGTTCCATCAGGTCGGCCGAGCCGATGTACCACTCGGGCCGTTCATCGTTGGCGAAGTGGAACACCCTGGAGTGCTCGAGGTATTGGCCCACGATCGACCGAACGCGGATGCTTCCGCTGGTGCCTTCGAGACCCGGCCAGAGCGAGCAGATGCCGCGAATGATCAGGTCCACGCTGACGCCCGCCTCGGAGGCGTCGTAGAGCGCCGCCACGCAGGCCGGGTCCACGAGCGAGTTGAGCTTGAGGATGATCCTGGCGGGTCGGCCGGCTCGCGCGTGTTCCGTTTCGCGCCGGATCATGGCCAGGATCCAAGTGCGCAGATTCATCGGCGCCACGATCAGCCGCCGGAAGTCCCTCTGGCGCGAGAGCCCCGTCAGGACGTTGAACAGATCGCTGACGTCGGCGCCCAGCTCCGGGCGGCAGGAGAGCAGACCGAAGTCCGTGTACAGCCGCGCCGTGCCCGAGTTGTAGTTGCCCGTTCCGATGTGGACATAGCGCCGCAGACTCGAACCCTCGCGCCGGACGACGAGCGACGTCTTGGAGTGCGTCTTGAGCCCGACCAGGCCGTACACGACGTGGGCACCGGCCTGCTCGAGCTTGCGTGCCCAGACGATGTTGGCCTCTTCGTCGAAGCGCGCTTTGATCTCGACCAGGACCACAACCTGCTTGCCGCGCTCCGCCGCGGCGATGAGATCTCGCACGATCGGGGAGTCGCCGCTGGTGCGGTAGAGGGTCATCTTGATCGAGAGGACCTCGGGATCGGCCGCAGCCTGCGCGATGAACTGCTGGGTGGAGGCGGCGAAGCTCTCGTAGGGGTGGTGCACGAGCAGGTCGCCGGCGCGGATCGCGGCGAAGATGTCCGCCGGCTCGTCCTCGTCAGGCGGCAGCAACCGTGGCGGCAGCGCAGGCGTATATGGCGGTAGCTTGAGGTCCGGCCGGTCCAGCCTGGCGATTTCCCAGAGGCTGGTGTGGTCGATCATGCTGCCGACCTCGTAGCCGTCTTCGGGGGCCACGCCGACGCCCTTTTCGAGGACCTGGCGCATTGCGGTGGGCATCGCTTCATCGACCTCGAGCCTGACGGCTTCGCCGAATCGCCGGCGGCGCAGCTCCTCCTGGATCGCCAGCAGCAAATCGTCGGCTTCGTCCTCCTCGATCTCGAGGTCGGCGTTGCGGGTCACGCGGAAGAGGTGTGTCTCGAGGATGGTCATCCCCGAGAAGAGCAGGTCCAGGTTGGCCGCGATGACCTGCTCCAGCAGCACGAAGGTGCTCGGACCGATCGGTACGAAGCGCGGCAGGATCGGCGGTACCTTGACGCGCGCGAAACGGTCGGGGCCGCCGTCCGGGTTCTCCATCCGGATGGCGATCGAAAGACTGAGCGTGCTGATATACGGGAACGGATGGCCGGGGTCCACCGCAAGCGGCGTCAGGACCGGATACATGTCGTTGATGAACCGCTCGCGCAGCTCTGCATGGCTCTCCGGGACGTCGGCATAGTGAACGATCGAGATCCCGGCAGCGCCCAGATCCGCGCAAACGCCGTCGAAGATGCGGCGCTGCTCGATCAGCAGCTCCCGGAACCGCTGGCGGATGTCGGTCAGCTGCTCGGCCGCCGAACGTTCACCGGGCGAATTCGGCACCGCGCCTGCCCGGGCTTGCTCCATGAGTCCCGCGACGCGGATCTGGAAGAACTCGTCCATGTTGCTGGCGAAGATGGCCAGGAACTTGACCCGCTCCAGGAGCGGGTTACGAGCGTCGGAGCCCTCGTACAGAACGCGATGCTGGAACTCGAGCGAGCTCAGTTCGCGGTTGATGTATGGGAAATCGGGGCCCGCCTCGAACCCGGACAGGACCGGCCTGGGGGTTTCGCTCCGATCGATAGCCGTCACGTCAGTCCGGTAAGCCTCGTGCGTCAGCTGCCAGCCGCGGCATGCATCGGCCCATTCTGCCTTTCTTGCGAGTTATGGCAAGCGCGGCACCGGACGGAGGCTTGCCGCGGCCGCGCGTGGCTAGCGGTAGGGCGACTGGCCTTCGGCCCTGTAGCGTCGCTGGCCCGTCGCGCCGTCGACCCAGACTCGCATTACCTGGCCGCTCTCCGGGTCGGTGAACAGCTCGCCGGTCGGCCGGAACCGCGGCTCGAGCCACTCGCTTTCGCCGCCGCCGGGACCGGGGTCGAGCCCGGCCTTCTCGGCCATCTCGGATCTGTACCTGTTTCGTTGCAGGATGGACACGACCATTGCGCCTGCGCCGAGCAGGATCGCCAGGATACCCGAGCCGTCTGCATTGGCACCCGGAGACAGGGCGACGAGCCCGCCGAGACACAACAGAACCCCGATGGCGAAGGCCAGCGCCCTCACCCAGGCGTTCAGCATGGTGGCCTCGTCATCTGGACTTGCGGTATCTCCGCTCGCCGGTCCTGGGATCGACGTGGACGCGGACCAGGCCGTCGCCGCCCGGGTCGCGGAAGACTTCGTCGGTCGGCTCGAAACGCGGGTCCACCTCCGCGTCTCGTCGACGAGTTCGGCGACCCGAAACGAAACCCAGGGCGATCAACCCGATCAATGCCAGCAGCAGAACCACGAGCAATCCGGTCACGCCGAGGACCTCGCTGCCGGCCACGAGAGCCAGCCCCGCGACAGCCCAGGCTATCCAGGTGTAAACGTCCGGCATCTCCGACGCTCCGGCGGCGCCGCCCCGTCTCAGGAAGGCGGCGCCGGAATCAACCTCGCCGTTCGACCGCTATTCGCCGACCTGTGCCCCGGCGGCGGAGTCCGGAACCACGACCACGGCCGTGCCGTAGGCAACGATCTCGGACATGGTGTTGCCGATCTCCGACGAGTCGAATCTCATCGAGAGGACGGCATTGGCCCCCATCAGGGTCGCGTTCTGCACCATCCTGTCGAGGGCCTGCCGGCGGGTGTCCTCCAGGAGCGAGGTGTACTCGTGGATTTCGCCGCCCACGAGCGAGCGAAGGCCGGCGGCGAAATTGCCTGCAAAGCCGCGGCTCCTCACGACCAGGCCGAAGACCTGGCCCTTGGCCTCGGTGACCCGATAGCCGGCGAGGTATGGCGTTGTCGCGACGATCATCTGATCTCCTTCGGTGGTCTATGCGCTGGCAGGCCGGCGAACTGCCGCTGGGTCAGCGCGACGGGCCGTGCATTCGGCGCACGGACATGAAGCGCGTAATGCCTCGAACGTGTAGTAGCCCGTGTCGTGGCCGTCAGCCCAGGTTGGGGCAATCGCATATTGCCCGATGAGCTGGGCGGTCACGAGCTGTGTCTGCTCCGGGGTGAGCGTCGGGTTCGTGTCGAGCCAGCCTGGCCGCCCGGCCTCGCCCTGGCAGAAGGCGCACGGACAGAGCAGGCGCAGCGTTGGCGTGTCGAACTCCGTGCGATGGCCGTCAGCCCACTCGATAGTCAGCCGGCCGAGGTCTCGTTCGGCTTTGATGTTCACCGGTCGATTTGCAGGGTTCAGCGTCATGCCTCATTCTAGGGTCGGCGCCGGGGCGGGCGCCCAGCAGCGTGACAACCGAGCAGCGGACCCGGCTCGATTTCCCGTGGTTGCCATGAATAACTCCGCCCCGGAGCGCAGGCCTTCGCGCTCCAAGCCGGTTCGTCCGCATACCTCCGACCGATCGGTCGGTCTGTCCGGGTCGGCGGCTCAACTCACCGCCGGCTCGGTACTGCAGCAACTCGGCACCGACGCGTCGGTCGGCCTCTCACCAGAACAGACCTCGGCGCGGCTCGCCGAGTTCGGTCCAAATGAGCTCGAGCCGGTTCGAAAGACGTCGCTGGCGCGACTGTTCTGGGACGGCGCCCGCGAGCCATTCGTCGTGCTGCTCTTCATCGCGGGCTGCCTGGCCATCGCGCTCAACGAGGTGCGCGACGGCCTGCTGGTCCTCGTGATCCTGGCGCCCATCGTCGGCGCGGGGGTGCTCACCGAATATCGCGGCGAGAAGGCGCTAGAGGCCCTCCGAGAAGCGGCCGCGCCCTCGGCCCGGGTCAGGAGAGCCGGCGAGGTCCAGGACATCCCGACGCAGGAGCTAGTCCCCGGGGACCTCGTCCTGCTCCGAACCGGCGACGTCGTGCCGGCGGACCTTCGCCTGGTGCGCGCCGAGGCGCTGGCATTCGATCGGAGCGTTCTCACCGGCGAGTCGCTGCCCGAACAAGGTTCGACCGAGCCCGATCCCGATGGCGCCGCTCTTGCTGACTGCCACTCGATTGCCTATGGCGGCACGGCCGTCGTGGGCGGACGCGGCGAGGGCGTGGTCATCGCCACCGGGCTCGAGACGGAGTTTGGTCGCATCTCGGCGGCGCTCGGCAGTCGTGAGCGCCGCCGGTCGCCCCTGCAGCGCGAGCTGGACAGGCTCGTCCGAATTCTCCTGTTCGTGGCCATCGGCCTGATCGCGATAGTCGTCGGCCTCGGCTTCCTGAGGGGCAACGAAGCAGGCAAGAACGTCCTGGCCGGCGTCTCGGCGGCAATCGCGGCAATCCCCGAAGAACCCCCGGCCCTGGTGGCGGTCATCCTGGGTCTGGGCGCCTACCGGCTGCTGAAGATGAAGGTGCTGGTCAGGCGCCTCTCGGCGCAGGAGACGCTGGGTTCCGTGGACCTGATCGTCACCGACAAGACGGGCACGCTGACAGAGAACCGTCTGGCCCTGGCGGCGATCCGGACGCCGGCGGGCGTTGTGGAGGACCCCGCGCGTCTGGCCGAGCTGGCGACACTGGCCATTCGAGCGGAGGAGGACGCCTGGAGCGTTGCCACGGGCAGCAAGCTCGGGTCCTTCAGCCGATCGCTGTTCAGCTTCCTGTCGGAGCAGTCGATCGTGCTCGAGCTCGACCCGGCCGACCTGCTCGACGCCGATCCGGTCAGCGACGAAAGGCCCTATTCACGGACGCGCGCCAGAACGAATGGTCCCGCCGGGACGCCCGCGATCGAGGAATTGGCGCTGGGAGCCCCCGAAGCAATTCTGGCGCTGTGCGAGTCACTGCCGGCAGGGGAGAGGGAAGCCTGGCGCGTCCTCGTCGAGAGCGGCGCCGAAGCCGGAGAGAGGCTGCTTGTGCTGGGTCGGTGTGTCGACGGGGAGGGCTGGCTCCCGCTCGGAGTGCTGGCGTTCGCCGACCGGATCCGAGCCGGAATCCGCGAGGCGATGGCTCTGGCGGTTGCGGCCGGGATTCAGCCGCTCGTCGTCACCGGCGACCACCCGACCACTGCCGCGGCGATTGCCGCCGAGGCGGGTCTGCCCAACGAGCGGGTCGTGACCGGCCCCGAGCTGGCCACCTGGGACGAAGCCCGGCTCCAGGCGGAGCTGCCGACGCTCAACATAGTCGCCCGTGCGATTCCCGAACAGAAGCTGCGCATCGTGGACGCGGCCCGTCGGTCTGGTCGGACGGTTGCGGTCACCGGCGACGGCGTCAACGACGCCCCGGCCCTGCACCACGCCGACGTCGCCGTCGCGATGGGGAGCGGCACGGCCGTGGCGCGCGAGACCTCCGACCTGGTTCTCGGCGACGACTCTTTCGTTACTTTGATGCACGGCCTGCGCGAGGGACGCCGCCTCGTCGCGAATGTCCAGAAGGGTCTCGTCTTCCTTATCTCGACGCACGTGGCGATGCTGGGCTTCATCCTCATCGCCACGATCGCAGGTTTCAGCCAGCCCCTTTTGCCGATCCAGATCCTCTGGCTCGAAGTGTTCATCGACATGTTGACGGCGGTCTCCTTCGAGGGCGAGGCTGAAGAGCCAGGCGCGATGCAGCGCCCGCCGAGACCCCGGTCTAGGCCGCTCCTCGACACGGGCATGCTTCTGCGGATATGCCTGGCCGGCGGGTTCAGTGCGTTCGCCGCGCTGGCCCTCATCGAGCAGCACAGCCCGGACTTCGAGCATGCCCGCTGGCTGGCGTATACGGCGCTCGTGGTGGGCCAGGTGGTTCGGGCCAATGCCAACCGCAGCCTCGCCTTCCCGGTCCTGTTGCGGCGGCCCAACCCTCTGCTCCTGCTCGGCGGCGTCGTCTGCATCGCGTTTCAGATTGCCATGCCCTTCATCCCGGGAGTGGCGGATGCTTTCCAGGCCACGCCTCTCGATGCTGTCGATTGGCTTCTGGTTCTGGTTATCGCGCTCGCCCCGGCGCTCGTGGCCGAGGTCTATCGTGCCGTCCGCCATCGGCCCTGGGTCGCCTGACCGCCGCCGGCCGGAGGACCACCACCTCGTCCGCTTGGTGGACGGCAAGGGCGGAAAACCGTCGATAATCGAACAGGTCGGCCCAGGAACGAGTCCTAATAGGTGTCAGGCAGAAATTCCCGGAGAGCTCATGTCGCTGATCATCGACTCGATGTCCAAGAGCTTCGGCGAAGTCCGGGCGCTGGACGATGTCTCGCTCGAAGTTCGCCCCGGAGAAGTGTTCGGCTTCCTGGGCGCCAACGGGGCCGGCAAGACGACGGCAATGCGCATCGTGCTCGACATCCTCCGCCCCGACAGCGGCACGATCAGATGGGACGGCCGCCCGAACACCGAGCTTCCACGCGAAACCTGGGGCTACCTGCCGGAAGAGCGCGGCCTGTACGCCAAGATGAAGGTCCTCGACCAGCTCGTGTTCTTTGCCAAGCTGCACGGCGTAAAGCCGAGAGCGGCCGAGGAGGAAGCGCGCTGCTGGCTCGATCGTTTCCGCATTCCCGAGTACGCCGACCGACGTGCCGAGCAGCTCTCCAAGGGCAATCAGCAAAAGATCCAGTTCATCGCCGCGATCCTGCACGATCCGCAGGTGCTGCTGATGGATGAGCCGTTTACGGGGCTCGACCCGGTCAACGTGGCGCTGCTCAAGGAGGCCTTCCTCGAGATGCGCGACCGGGGCAAGACGCTGGTCTTTTCGACTCACCAGATGGAGCAGGTCGAGGAGCTGTGCGAGTCGATCGCCATCCTCGACCGGGGCAGGGTCGTCGTCAGCGGCACGGTCCGCGAAGTTCGTCGCTCGACCGGCCGGCAGGTCGTGCGGGTGGCCGTGGAAGGCGATTCGGAGATGTCCTGGCTCGGCACCCTCGATGGCGTCGTCGTCACCCGTCGTGGGCAGGATTACGTGGAGGCGGACGTGGCCCACAGCAGCAACGCGGAGGCCGTCCTCCAGGCCGCGCTCGAGCGCGGTTGCCGGGTAAGGCATTTCGAGATTACGGACCCCTCTCTCGAGCAGATCTTCATCGAACATGTCGGCCAGATGGACACGAGCGAACGGACGCTCGCGCCGAGGGCGGTGCCCGCATGAACGGCTGGCGGACGCTCTTCCCTAACGCGTGGTACATCGCGGCCCGTGAGTACCGGGGCCGCATCGCCAGCCGGAGCTTCCTCCTTGGAACGATCCTGCTGGCCGTGATCGCCTTCGCCGCGACCGAGTCGCCGGTCCTGATCGACTACCTGCAGGGCACGAGCCAGACGAGCGTGGCGGTCTACACGACCGTGACGAACCTGCCGGCGGACGCACAGCAGGTGCTGGATTCGCAGCTCAACCCACAGACCGAAACGTCGAGCGGGCACAAGGAATTCGCGATCAGCTGGTTCGTTGGGTCCGGCGACAACGAGTCGAACGTCCAGAAGGACCTCGACGAAGGCCGGTACGCGGCCTTGCTCGCGATCGATCGCAACGCGCAGACCGGAGACCTGGCATTCACTCTCCGAACCGACATGCCGTCCGACGGGCGACAGGCCGGGATGCTTCAGAACGCCGTCACGTATCTCGCCCTCGACGACCGCCTGGCCCGGGCCGGCGTCTCGATCTCCGCCCTCCAGACGCCGCCCGCCTGGTCCGTGGTCCCCCTGAAATCAGGATCCGCGGACGAGGGACCCGCAAGCACCACCAGCGTGAGCAGCGAGATCACATCGTCGGTCCTCTCGACGGTGCTGATCGTGCTGATGCTGATGGCCATCATCACTTACGGGACGTGGGTGGCCATGAGCGTCGGCGAGGAGAAGGGCAGCCGGGTGATGGAGCTCATGCTCAACGCCGCGACGCCTATCCAGATGCTCGCCGGCAAGGTCGTGGGCAACGGCGCGGCCGGACTCACCCAATACGGGATCACCATCCTGGCGGCAGTAGGCGGCATTCTGGCCCAGGCTCCGATCCGGAGGGCAGTGCTTGGAGAGTCGGCGGGAGCTGCCGGGCCGCCTGCCGGGCTGAGCCCCGTAGTCTTCGCCGCGTTCATCGTCCTGTTCCTGCTGGGCTTCATCCTCTACGCCCTGCTCTACGCGGCACTCGGTTCGCTGGTCAGCCGCCAGGAGGACATCCAGAGCGCGACCTCGCCCCTCATGATGGTCATCATGTCGGGCTACTTCATCGCGATCTTCGCCCTCTCCGCGATCAACGAGACGTGGGTCGCCGTGCTCTCGTACGTTCCCTTCTTCACTCCGTACCTGATGCTCGCCCGCGTGGCCATCGGTCATGTCGAGTGGTGGGAGTTCACGCTGGCGATCGGGATCATGCTCGCGACCATCGGGGTCGCGCTCTTCCTGGCCGCCCGCATCTACAGCGCCGGGGTCCTGCTCTACGGGCAACGGGTCGGCCTGCGCCAGGTGCTCAAGGCTGCCCGCGTCTCGCGCTAGTCCTCGAGCGGCAATCGCTGAATGAGGGCCAGGACCGGGCGGGAGGCCGGTTCGTCGGGAACGTCGGGCACGATGTGCAGTGGGATCCCGCCCGGTTGTGCGGCTATCCAGCGCCACAGGTCGCTGCGCCGACCCGGCAGGTAGGGGCTGCGCAGGTGGCGGGCCGTCACTCCCCGCAGGCCCTGCTGGGCGACGGCGAAGTAGAGGTCCATGCCGTCGCCGACGACCCCCGGCAATACGACCAGCTCGGCGCCGGGCGTGACGATCCGGGCCAGGTGCTCCCGGCGCCGCAGCAAAGGTTGAGCTATGACCGGCATTCCGGCGGCCCAGAGCAGGTCAAAGACCAGGAATACGGGACTAAGCCCGGGCGTATCGCGACCTGCCAGGCGCGCCGCCAGCGCCTCGGGGTTCATCCGCCCGTCTCGATCGGGCAGGACGATCTCGCCGTCCAGGATCGCGGGAAGGTCGCCGACGAGATCCGGAAGCGTTGCGGTCAGTTCGGGGAGGTAAGCGGCCATGTCGCGGCCCGTCGCGTCGAGCAGCCGGACTCGGGGCAGTTGCTCAAATCGGTCGGGCTCGATGAACGCCAGGGCCCGCTGACCGCCCCAGCTCGGCTCGAAGACGTGCTCGTCCGAATCGAACGGGGCATGGGCGGGCCGCGCCAGCATCGGCCGAAGAGATCGCGGCAGGCGCGAGACGTCGCCGCTGAGGCTCAGCGACAGCTGGTCGTCCCCGCCTTCGGGCCCGTTCAGTACTTCTCCGGCACGAACCGTTGGCTCTCGATGGGCGGTCGAACGTAGCCGTCGTCGACCTGGCGCGTCGGCAGGACGATCTGCTCGGGCGTCGTGTCGTCGTAAGGAAGCAGGCTCAGAAGGTGGCTGATGCAGTTCAGGCGGGCGCGCTCCTTGTTGTCGGCCTCAACGACCCACCAGGGCGTCTCGGGCTTGTCGGTGGCGGCGAACATGGCGTCCTTGGCCTTGGAGTACTCGACCCACTTCGAGCGCGCGGTCACGTCCATCGGCGAGATCTTCCAGCGCTTGGTGGGGTTGTTGATCCGATCCTGGAAGCGACGTTCCTGCTCGTCGTCGCTGACCGAGAACCAGTACTTGATCAGGATGATCCCCGAGCGCAGCAGCATCCTCTCGAATTCGGGCGCGGTCTCGAGATACTCGCGGTATTCCTCGTCGCTGCAGAAGCCCATGACGTGTTCGACGCCGGCCCGGTTGTACCAGCTGCGATCGAACAGGACCCACTCGCCGGCCGCGGGAAGCTGGGCCACGTAGCGCTGGAAATACCACTGCGTCTTCTCGCGGTCCGTGGGTATGCCCAAAGCGCAGATGCGGCAGACGCGCGGGTTGAGCGTCTCGGTGATGCGCTTGATAACTCCGCCCTTGCCGGCCGCGTCGCGGCCCTCGAACAGGCATACGACCTTGAGGCCGCGGGCCTTGATCCACTCCTGAAGTTTGACCAGCTCGACCTGGAGCCGTGCCAGCTCGGCAGCGTAGACCTTTGGGTCGAGGTTCTTGCGCGCTTTCTGCTCGAGGTCGCCGCTCGACGCATCGAAACGATCGGTCTTCGAAATGTGCTTGCCTTCGCGCTTCGCGGCCTTCGAGCGTGCGATCTTCTTCTGCCGCCGGATCGACTCGGCGGCTACGGCCCTTGCGGCCGCGTTCTCGGCTTCGGGCTCCGGCGGCGAGTCGATGGCGGCCTTCGCGGCCCTGGCATCCAGCTTCCGTGCGCTCGTCCGGTTGTCGTGGTCTTTCGGCAAGGTCGACCTCCTTGTGCTCAAAGTAGGCCATGTTCGGGCAGGCCACAAGGGCCCACACGAGCCACGGTCCCACGCGCGACGCGGCGGGCCGGTACCATGCTCGCCAGGAGCGAAAGCGGAGGAGATCGATGCAGCTCTGGGGCGGTCAATTCAGCGGGACCACGGACGAGCGAGTGGCCGATTTCACGAGGTCGGTCGAACTCGATCGCGCCCTGGCGCTTGACGATATCGCGGGTTCGATCGCCCATGTGCACGGCCTGGGTCGGGCCGGCCTGCTCGCCGATGAGGAAGTGGCGGCCCTCGTCGCGGGTCTCGACGCCCTCAGGGCCGAGGTCGTGACCGGCGCCATCCGCTGGGATCCGGCGCTCGAAGACGTCCACATGAACCTGGAGTCGGCGCTGCAGGCCCGAATCGGGCCGCTCGCGGGGCGCCTCCACACCGGCCGTTCGCGCAACGACCAGGTCGCCACAGATCTGCGGTTATGGCTGCGGCGCACGATCGACGAGCTGGACGCAGCTGTCCTGGAGATGGAACGGGCGCTGGTCCGGCTGGCCGACCGCGACGGGGAAGCGATCCTGCCGGGCACGACCCACATCCAGCCGGCGCAACCGGTGCTGCTTGCCCACCACCTGCTGGCCTACGTCGAGATGCTCGAACGCGATCGAGGCCGCCTGGCGGACTGCCGGCGGCGGGCGAACGTCAGCCCGCTGGGCGCGGGGGCCCTGGCCGGAGCCGGTTACCCGCTCGACCGTGAGGCGACCGCGGTCGAGCTCGGCTTCGACGGCGTCACCGCCAACTCGCTCGATGCCGTCAGCGACCGCGACTTCGTGGCCGAAGCCCTGTCCGCATTCGCCCTGTGCATGGTCCATCTCAGCCGGCTGGCCGAGGAGATTACCTGGTGGTCGAACCCGCGCTTCGGCTTCGTCCGCGCCGCCGACGCATTCTCGACCGGTTCCTCGATGATGCCGAACAAGAAGAACCCGGATCCCGCCGAGCTGGTGCGCGGCCGCGCGGCTCGGGTCATCGGTTCGCTGACCGGCTTCCTGGCGCTGATGAAGGGCCTGCCGCTGGCCTACCAGCGCGACCTCCAGGAGGACAAGCCGCCGCTCTTCGAGGCTGCCGCCACGCTCGAGGCATCGCTCGGCGTGATGGCGGGCATGGTGGCGACGCTGAGCGTCGATCGTGCCCGGATGCTGGCCGCGGCCAGCGAGGGTTACATAACCGCCACGGCCGTGGCCGACGCGCTCGTCCGCCGGGGAGTGGCGTTCCGCGCCGCTCACCACATCGTCGGCGCGCTGGTCGCGGCGGCGGAGCGCGGCGGGGTCGGGCTGGACGTCGTCGACGACGCCGCGATATCCACCGCTCTGGCCGAATCCGAGGACGATGTCGCGCGTCGGCTGGGCGAAGATGCCTCGATCGGCGGCGAGCTGCGGGCCGCCGCGGCCCTGGACGGCGCACTGGCCAGCTGCGATGTGATCGGCGGGACGGCGCCACGCCGCGTCGCGGCGGCGCTCGCGGCAGCAAAGGCGCGCCTGGGACTCTGAGCCGCGAGGCCGTGCCCGGGCGAATGGCGCACGCGGAGGCCCGCGGGGCCTTGCTCCGAGCGAGTGGCGCGCGATGCATGAAGCCGCCTCCGCGCCCACTTTCTGAACCGCAACCAGCCCGGAACCAGAGCGCGACCCGAGGTCCACCCCGTCGCTACTGAACACCGCCTCACGCAACCCTACGCTTTCGCGAGCCGGCGGAGAGCTTTCCGTTCGGTTGCGGCAATGGGACGAAGGAGAAACGCGCGTGATCAACTCCGGCGATACCGCCTGGGTACTTACCTCGACGGCGCTCGTCATGTTGATGACGCCCGGTCTGGCCCTCTTCTACGGCGGCCTCGTACGCCGCAAGAACGTGCTCAGCACGATCATGCACAGCGTCTTCATCCTGGCGCTCGTGAGCGTCACGTGGGTCCTGTTCGGGTTCACCCTGGCCTTCGGCAAGGACGTCAACGGCTGGGGGATCATCGGCGGAATCGATTACATCGGTCTGCACGGCGTGGGCAAGGAGCCTTTGACCCAGTACGCACCGACGATCCCCGGGTCGGCCTTCATGGCCTTCCAGATGATGTTCGCCGTCATCACTCCGGCCCTGATCACCGGTGCTTTCGCCGAACGCAAGCGCTTCAAGGCCTTCGTCCTGTTCTCGCTCCTGTGGACGCTGGTCGTCTACTCGCCGATCGCCCATTGGGTCTGGGGCGATGGCGGCTGGCTGCGCAATCTCGGCGTGCTGGACTTCGCGGGCGGCACGGTCGTCCACATCAGCTCCGGCGTTGCGGCGCTGGTCGCCGCCCTCGTCCTCGGCCCGCGTGTCAAGCGGGAGTCGGAGCGCTTCGAGCCGCACGACGTCCGACTGACCGTGATCGGAGCGGCGCTGTTGTGGTTTGGCTGGTTCGGCTTCAACGGCGGATCCGCTCTGGCGGCCAACGGCACGGCCGCGAACGCGTTCGTGGTCACGAACACGGCGGCGGGCATGGCGGCGCTGACCTGGGTCACCGTCTCGTGGCTGCACAAGGGCACTCCCAGCGTGACCGGAGCCGTGGCGGGCGGTGTGGCCGGGCTGGTGGCCATCACGCCGGCCTCGGGTTTCGTGGACGCCAGCTCGGCCATCATCATCGGCCTTGCCGCCGGCATCACCTGTTACGCCGCCATCCTCCTGCGTGAGCGGCTCAAGGTCGACGACGCGCTCGACGTCTGGGCCGTCCACGGCGTGGGCGGGACTCTCGGCGCGATCCTGACCGGCGTCTTTGCGGTGGCTGCCGTCGGTGGCGCATCGGGCCTCGTCGACGGCAATGCCGGCCAGGTCGGCAAGCAGCTGGTCGCGGTGGCGGCGACCTGGATCTACAGCGGTATCGCCACCTTTGCGATTCTCAAGATCGTCGACTTCTTCGTCGGGCTCCGAGTGGAGGAGGCCGAAGAAGAGGCGGGCCTGGACTCCTCCCAGCACGGCGAGGTTGCATGGCAGAGCTAGGAGCTTCTCCGGCCGCCTGACGAGACTCCGGCCCCCGGATCGCCCAACCGCCGGATTCCGAAACGGTTCGCCCGAACCGGTCGCTGAGACGTGTCCCCCAACGGCAACCGCCGCGCCACCAGAGCGCTACCCGAGGGTTACTCGGCCGCTACTGAAACGCGCTTCCGGCCTCCCTACGCTTCCCAGGCCGAAACCTTTGCCTGCGTTTCGTTGCGAGTGGGGAACCTGAGGAGTCTCGATTTTGAATGCCGGCGACACCGCCTGGGTCCTGACGGCGACCGCGCTCGTCATGTTGATGACACCCGGACTGGCCCTCTTCTACGGCGGCCTCGTCCGCCGCAAGAACGTGCTCAGCATCCTGATGCAATGCATGTTCATCCTGGCCCTGGTCAGCGTGACCTGGGTGCTGGTCGGTTACACCCTCGCCTTCGGGCAGGACGTCAACGGCTGGGGGATCATCGGAAACCTCGACCACATCGGCCTCAAGGGCATCGGGGTGGCGCCAGGGCCGTATGCGAGCACCATTCCATCCACGGCCTTTGCGCTGTTCCAGATGATGTTCGCGATCATCACCCCGGCTCTCATCATCGGCGCCTTTGCCGAGCGCAAGCGCTTCAAGGCTTTCGTGCTGTTCGCGCTGATGTGGAGCCTTCTCGTCTACTCGCCGATTTGCCACTGGGTCTGGGGCCAGGGCGGCTGGTTGGCCAAGATGGGCGTCATGGACTTCGCCGGCGGCACCGTCGTCCACATCAGCTCTGGCGTTGCGGCGCTGGTCGCGGCCCTGGTGCTGGGGCCACGCGTCAAGCGCGAGTCCGACCGCTTTGAGCCCCATGACGTCCGACTGACCGTCATCGGGGCCGGAATCCTGTGGTTCGGCTGGTTCGGGTTCAACGGCGGTTCGGCGCTCGCGGCCAACGGGCTCGCCGTCAACGCCGTCCTCGTAACCAATACCGCCGCCGGCATGGGCGCCCTGACCTGGATGACGATGAGCTGGCTCCACAAGGGCTCGCCCAGCGTGATCGGCGCCGTTTCGGGCGCGATCGCGGGCGAAGTCGCCATCACGCCGGCCTCGGGCTTCGTGGATCCGAGCTCGGCGATCGTGATCGGCTTCATCGGTGGCGCCGTCTGTTACGGCGCGATCCTGCTCCGCGAGCGCCTCAAGGTCGACGACGCGCTCGACGTCTGGGCCGTCCACGGTGTCGGCGGGACCCTCGGCGTTCTGCTGACGGGCGTCTTCGCAGTCGCGGCCGTGCATGCCGGGTATTCCGGTTTGATCGACGGTAACCCCGGACAGGTCGGCACCCAGCTCGTTGCCATCGCCGCGGTGTGGATCTACAGCGCCGTCGCGACGCTGGTCATCCTCAAGGTCGTGGACCTGGCCGTGGGTTTGCGGGTTGGCGCCGAGGAGGAAGAAGCGGGGTTGGACGTCTCGCAACACGGCGAGGCCGTATTCCAGTCCTAGCGCAACCTCGGTTGCATTCGGCGAGCGGGCCGGGGATCGAAACAGGCGTTCGTACCGAACGGCAACCCCCGCGCCACCCCGGCGCTACCGACCGGCCACCGCCGCGCTACTGATATCGGCCGGCTCCCTCAATAGACTTCAGGTCAGTGAAGGGACGGGGTCCCTGGTTCAGCCGAAGGAGCCGAGACGTGATCGCAGCCGCTTTCATCAGCTTCGCAATCCTGGTCGTGGCCTGGTTCGTGGCCCCGTCTCGCGCCCACGAGGCCGAATAACCTCAAACGCTCCAAGCGCGGTCGTCCGGATCGCGCCGCTCAGTTCGAACACCGACCCGCGCACCTTTCGGCAGGCAGCGCGGGTTCGTTGTTTCTCGGCCTGGGCCTCGCCGTGGCCTAACCCGCGTCGCCCAGCCGGTAGCCCACGCCGCGCACCGAGGCCGGCACCGGAGCACCCGATTCCTCGAGCTTCGTTCGCAGGCGAGCCAGGTGTGGCTTGAGCCATTGCGGGTCCGGGTTCGGCTCGCCCGGCCAGCCGGCCGAGAGCAGGCTGCTGTGCGAGACCACGTGACCTCCCGCCGCGACCAGTGAGGCCAGCAGGCTGTATTCGGTGCGGGTCAGGACGAGCTCGTTGCCCGAGACCGCGGCGGTGTGGCGGCCGCGGTCGAGGACGATCGGTCCCCAGCGCAACTCGCCGACGCCACGCGGCTCGGCCTCGTTGCCGCGGCGGCGCATGACCGCGCGTATCCGCGCCAGCAGCTCTTGCTTGCCGAACGGCTTCACCACGTAGTCGTCCGCGCCGGTGTCGAGCGCCTCCACCTTGGCCCGCTCGTCGGCCTCGCCGGTCAGGACGATAATCGGCGTCTGGGACATGCGGCGGATGGCCCGGCACACTTCCACGCCGTCCAGGCCCGGCATCGCCAGGTCGAGCAGCACCAGGTCCGGACGCTCCTCGGAGAATCGCCGCAGGGCCGTGTTGCCGTCGTACGCGGTCACGACACGGTGGCCTGCGCGACCGACGAGGGCCGAGACGGCTCCGACCATCGCGGGCTCGTCGTCCACGACGAGGATGAGCAGGCCGGTATCTCCTGCGGAATCCATCTGGCTCAACTCGCCTCCTGTGGTCCAAGCCGGCGGCTCAGGCCCCGTCCTCCGACATCACCCCGGCCTCGGGAGCATTATCGCCGTCTGAAGTTTGGCGCATCTGGGGCACGGCCACCATGAACCGGCTGCCACCGTATCCGTTGGACTCCAACCAGACTCGCCCGCCCATGGCGGTCATGAGCTGGCGGGCCGCATACAGGCCGATCCCGGAGCCGCGGGGCCGGTTGGCCGTCCGGACATAGGCCTCGAAGACGGAAGCCCACTCCGGCTCCGGAATTCCGGAGCCGTCGTCGGTGACGTAGACCTGGACCTCGCCGTCGGCCGCCCAGGCTCCGATGCTCACCGCTCCGCCCTCCGGCGAATACTTCACTTCGTTCTCGAGGAGATGTTCGAGAACCTGCCGGAAACGACCCTCGTCTCCGAGGCCGATCAGCGGCGCTTCGGTTCCGGAGCGTCGCAGGGGATGGCTGCGCAGCAGCGGGATCATCTCGTCGACCGTGTCATTGATGGCGCGGGCGAGATCGAAGGGATCGCGCGACAGGCCCGCGGCCAGGCCTTCGCCCCGCACGGAGGCCAGGATCGAGTCGACGAGCCGGTCCAGCCGCGTGACCTGGGCTATCGCCTGGTCGCGCCAGTCGGCCACGACCGCCGGCTTGGGGAGAGGGCCCGCCGCCCTGGTCTTGCGGTTGTCGCTGGCGGCCCTGGCCGCGTCTACGGCCGCATCCGCGAGCAGATCGAGATAGGCCCGGACGATTGCGAGTGGCGTCCGCAGCTCATGGGTCACGACGGCAAGAAGCTCCGCGCGGGCGCCGTCCAGTGCGGTGAGGGTTTCGAGCTGCGCTTCGGCCTCCGCCTGTAACCGGCCCTTCTCGACGATGCCGCCGAGGAGCGCACTGATCGTGACCAGGAACTCGACTTCTTCGGGCGAGAACGTCCGGGCCTCGATCGTCTGGACGTTCAGAACGCCGATGATCAGATCGTTCCACGGCAGCGGAACCGAGAGCATCGAGGTGAACTGCGACTGGTCGAAGCCGGGCACCCACTTGAAGCGGGGGTCGACCCGCACGTCCGGCGACGCCACCGGGAGACCGATCTCGGCGGCGCGACCGGTCAGGCCCTCGCCGAGAGCCATCGTTACGCGTCCGATCTGGTCGCGGTCGAGGCCGTTGGTCGCCACCAGCCGCAGCCGGGCCTCGTCACGCTCTCTGAGATACAAGGAGCAGACTTCCACGTCGAGGGCGCTGGTTGTGCGGTCCACGATGGTCCGCATCAGCTCATCCCAGTCGCGTGCCGTGGTCAGCAGCTTCGCGAACTCATGCAGGACGGACAGCTCGCGCAGCTTGCGCTCGGCGTCGACACGGCGCGGCCGCGCCGAAACGGCACCCGGCGTCGTCGGGCCTGGGGGGGCGTTCCGGTGCGGGGCGGTCAAGTGGTCGCTCGCTCTACTTCACGGCGCTGCCGGGCGCGTCGTAGACCTTCGTCGGCAGATCCTCGAGGAGCGGGTCCGTCCACGTCCAGGCCGCACCGTGGTGCCGCCCCACGGCGCCGTGGCGGGCCGCCTCGGTTCGGAGCGGCAGCCCGAAGATCTCGATGAACCCGACCGCGCTGGCGTGGTCGAAGGTATCGTCGGCTTCGTACGTGGCCAGCCCCTTGTCGTAGAGCGATAGCGGGCTGCGCCGGCCAACCACAACGGCGTTGCCGTGGTCGAGTCGGACCCGGACGTCGCCGCTCACCACTCGCTGGCTGCTGGCGGCGTAGCCGCGAAGGTCGCGGTGCAGGGCGCTGAACCACAGACCGTCATAGGTGAGCTGGGCCAGCTCGTCGGCGACGACCCGATTGAACCGCAGAGTGTCCTTGGAGAGCGTCAGGCCCTCGAGCGCACGGTGGGCGCGGTGGATCACGACGGCCGCCGGCGCTTCGTAGATCTCGCGGCTCTTGATCCCGACCAGGCGGTCCTCGACGTGGTCGACGCGGCCGATGCCGTGCGCCGCCGCGAGGTCGTGCAGCCGCTCAACGAGCGTGACAGCCTCCAGGCGCTCACCATCGAGCGACACCGGGACACCGCCCTCGAAGCCGATCACGATCTCGACGGCCGCCGGGGCCTTGTCGGGATCGACGGTCCATTTGTAGACATCTTCGCGCGGCGCGGCCCACGGATCTTCGAGGATGCCCGCTTCGATGGAGCGGCCCCAGAGGTTCACGTCGGTCGAGTAGATCGATTCCTTGGTGATCGTGATCTCGATGTTGCGGGCCTTCGCGTATTCGATCTCCTGCTCGCGCGACAGCCCCATGCCGACGCGCATCGGGGCGATGACGGCCAGAGATGGATCGAGGGCGTGAGTCGCGACGTCGAACCGCACCTGGTCGTTGCCCTTGCCGGTGCAGCCGTGGGCGACCGCGTCGGCGCCTTCCTTGTGCGCAACCTCGACGAGCAGCTGGGCGATGAGAGGGCGCGCCATCGCCGTCGCCAGCGGGTAGACGCCCTGGTAGAGCGCACCGGCCTGGACATGGGGCCAGCAGAAGTCGCGCACGAAGCGATCCCGGCCGTCGACGACGTAGGCTCGCGCCGCACCCGCGCTGATCGCTCGACGATCCACGTCTTCCTTGAGCACGCCGCCGCCGAGATCGACCGTCAAAGTCACGACCTCGACGTCGTACTGCTCGCGCAGCCAGGCCACTGCCACCGACGTGTCGAGCCCACCGGAGTAGGCGAGGACCACCTTCTTCATCTGGGAGCCTCCGAATGCGCGAATGATCGGCCGGTCGGCAAGCCTGTCGGACCGGCCGGCTGGTATGACTGGAAGCGGACGAGCCACCGTTCGAGGGCGGCTTCGCTTTCGAAAAGTACGAGCAGCGTGTTGTCGCCGGCCAGCGTGCCGATCTGTTCGGTGAGGCTCGACTGGTCGATGGCCTGGGCGATCGCTCCCGCCGAACCCGGCGTGGCGAGGAGAACGATGCTGAGCCCGCTGCGGCCGAACCTGCACCGGGATGTCCTCGAGCAGCCGGGCCAGCCTGGCGTCGTAGGCGTCACCCGTGGCGGCGCTCTCGGGCGTGGCGTAGACGTGGCGGTCGCCGCGCGGTGCTTTCACAAGCCCGAGCTCGGCGGCGTCGCGGCTGACGGTCGCCTGAGTCACCTCGAAGCCTCGCTCACGGAGCAGCTCGACGAGCTCCTCCTGGCTGCCCACCGGCAGCAGCGAGATCAGCTCGAGCAGCGTCCTCTGGCGGCGTTGCTTGGAGCTCGGGAGATTGCCGTTGACGGCCATGGTCATTTCGATCTCAGCTTCTGCCGGCGGAGACTTCGCCGGCCTCGCGGGCGGCGGTGATACGCGTACCGAATTTCGGGTCTCCCAGCGCGCGCGACAGGGCGTGCGCGTCCGCCGGAATCGCAGATGACCGCCTGGGCGCCCGCCCAATTCAGAGCCTGCAGAGCGGCCCTGATCTTGGGCACCATCCCGCCTTTGATGACCCCGCCGTCGATCAGTTGCTCAGCCTCGCCGGCGGTCATGGTGTCGAGCTTCTCGCCGGCCGCGTTACGGACGCCGTCGACGTCGGTCATCAGGACGAGCTGGCGGGCGCCCAGCCCGGCGGCGATGCCGGCCGCAGCGTCGTCGGCGTTGACGTTGCAGACGATGCCGTGCTCGTCCCTGGCGAGCGGCGCGACGACGGCCACCTGGCCGGCCACGAGGAGCTGATCGAGGAAGTTGCGGCGCACCCCAACCACGTGAGCCACGAGACCCAGATCGGGCACGCGCTCCGCGATCATGAAGCCGCCGTCGACGCCGGAGAGGCCGACGGCATCCACGCCGCGGTCCCGCAGGTCGGAGACGAGCTCGGAGTTGACCACTCCCCGCAGGACGGCCGCGGCCACGTCCAGGGCGGCCTGGTCGGTCACCCGGAGTCCGCCCTCGAAGCGGCTCTGCACGCCGAGGCGCTCCAGCCACTCGGTGATCCGCTTGCCGCCGCCGTGGACCAGCACCACCGGACGCTCGCGCGCCACGCCGGCGACCTCGTCGAGCACATGGGCCTGGTCGGCGAGTGTTGTCCCGCCGAGCTTGAGGACGAGAACTTCGCTCACGTCGTGTACTCCGCGTTCTCGATGACGTAACCCTCGGTCAGATCACAGCCGAATGCCTCGCCGCTGCCGCCGCCCAGACCTAGATCCACGCGGATCAGCACTTCGGGGGCTTCCATGTCGGCCCGGACGGCGCCGCGGTCGAACTCCAGAGGAGCGCCGGCGAATACCGGCGTTCCGGCAATGGCGATCCTCAAGCGGTCGATCTCGAATTTCGGCGGCCGCCCGGCCCGGGTCGCCGCTTCGGCGTGGCCGAGGCCCGAGGCTTCGAGCAGCGCTTCGTCGGGGAGTCGGGTGTTGCCGGCGGCGCTGGCCACCCGGCCCCAGTTCGGGTCGCGGCCGTGGACCGCGGCCTTTAGGAGGCTGCTGCTCACGACGCTGCGGGCGATGGCCCTGGCGTCGGCGTCGTCTGCGGCGCCGCTGACCTGGCAGGTGATGAGGGTCGAGGCACCCTCGCCGTCGGCTGCCTGGGCGCGGGCGAGCGACCTGGCCACGGCCTCGATGGCGCCGCCCAGGATGGTGGCTCCATCGCTGCCGGCCTCGACCGGACGGCTCCCCGAAACGCCCGAAGCGAGCACGTAGACCGTGTCGTTGGTGCTCGTGTCTCCGTCGACGGTGAGCTGATTCCAGGTCCGCTGGACGATCGGCGCGAGGATCTCGTGGAGCGTTGCCGGCGCGACCGCGGCGTCGGTCAGGATGACCGCCAGCATCGTCGCCATGCGCGGGTGGATCATGCCGACGCCTTTGGCGATCCCCGAGACGGTGACCGTGACCGGCCGCTCGGAGCCGGGCAGCTCGACCGAGGTGGTCGCGAGCTTCACCACGGTATCGGTCGTCATGATCGCCCGAGCCAGCGCCTCGAGGCCGTCGTCTGTCGGCGCCAGCGTCGGCACCAGCCGACCCAGGCCCTCGACGACTTTGGCCAGCGGTAGCCGGACGCCGATGACGCCGGTGGAGAGTGCCAGAGTGCGCTCGGGGAGTGTGTTGAGCGCCGAGGCGACCGCCGCAGCGAGCTCTGCCTGGTCGTCGTCGCCGTCTGGTCCAGTGGCGGCGTTGGCCGAGCCGGAGGTCGCCACGACTGCGTCGGTCCAGCCGAAACGGCCGCCGCCGCCCAGCTCGGTGGCGGTGAGGTGCGCTCGCGACAGGCGAATCGGCGCGGCAGCCACCGCGTTCGTGGTGAAGGCGGCGGCAACCGCGGCCGGAGACCCGTCCACGACAACCAGGCCGAGGTCGGCTCGACCCGAGGGTTTGATGCCGGCCGCCAGGGCACCGGCCCGGAAGCCCGCGGGCATCGAGGCGCGCTCCTCGACCGCAGGCAGATCGTTGGGAAGCGCCATCAGGGCGTCGGCGCCGGAAAGGGGCTTCATGTTCCTCCTGCGGCTAAGGGGCGATCGGGTATTGCTCGAGCCCGGTCGTCTCCGGCAGGTCGAACAGGACGTTGAGCGCCTGGACGGCCTGACCGGCCGCACCCTTGACGAGGTTGTCTATCGCGCCGATGGCCAGGATCTTGCCGCTGCGCGGATCGACGCGGCACCACACCCGAGCCAGGTTGCTGCCCATGACGTGCTTGGTGGCCGGCGGCTCGGCCATCACCTGCACGAAGGGCTCCTCGCGATAGGCCTCGTCGTAGAGAGCGTCGATCTCGTCCTGGGTCACCGGACGGGTCGGCCGCACGTGGCAGCTCGACAGGATCCCTCGGGTCATCGGGATGAGATGCGGCAGGAAGTCGACCGTCGCAACGCCCGGGTTTGCGTCCGGACTGGCGAGCGGGCCTCGGCGGCCCTGTTCCTGCAGCTCCTGCTCCATCTCGGCGGTATGGCGGTGACCGAACATGCCGTAGGCCTTGACGCTCTCGTTGACCTCGGAGAAGAGCAGGTCCTGTTTGGCTTCGCGGCCGGCGCCGGAGACGCCGCTCTTGGCGTCGACTGCCAGATCCCCGATCAAACCGGCCCGGGCGAGCGGCGCCAGCGTCAGGATCGTGGCGGTCGGGTAGCAACCGGCCATGCCCAGGATCGTGACGGGCCGTTGCGCAGCGTCCTGCATCTCCTGTCGGTGCAGTTCCGGCAGGCCGTAGACGGCCTGGGCGAGCAGATCGGGCGCGGGGTGGTCCAGCTTGTACCAGCGCGGATAGTCGGCCGGATCGTGGAGTCGGAAATCGGGCCCGATGTCGATCAGGGCGGAACCCCTTGCCACGATTTCCGGCGCCATGCCCGCAGCGACGCCGTGCGGCAGAGCCGTGAAGATCGCGTCGGCCTCCGGCATGGCCTGGTCGATCACCAGCCCGCTCGCCGCAAGGTGGGGATGGGACAGCGCAATCGGCTGGTTCTCGCGGTTGCGCCCGTGCAGGCCGACCAGGCTGACATTTGGGTGGCCGAGCAGCAGCCGAATCAGCTCGCCGCCCGCATAGCCGGCGGCCCCGACGATGCCGACGCTGATGGTCGGCGAGCCGCCTCGGGCGCGAACAGCCGCGGGACCGAAGGCGGGCTTGGACTCGATGGCGCTCATGGTCGCGAAGTATACAGGTTCGTGAATAGTCATGCGTGGCAGGCGCCGGGCGTGCTTGGGAGACCTTCCAACGTTACGCCGCGCCTGCATAAGGGAGCGCGCGACGCTACCCGGCCGTCACGGGACGTGGAAGAGGCACTCTCTGACGCCGCCGTATTGGCCGCACATGGCGCTCTCTCTGGACGCCCAGATCGCGGCCGGCACGCCCGGAGGCGGCGGGTCGTCGGCGGGCAGTACGTACCAGTGCACGCCCTGGGCGTAGAGGTCACCGTGATTTGCCGGACCACCGCCCGGCTGCGTGATCAGCGTCACGGCATCGGAGCGCATGAGAAACAGGGCAGACTCGCGGCCGGCCACTCGCTCGCCGGCCGGCACGGCCGAAGCAAAGCGTGCCTGGATGTCCGGCAGGTTGTAGGTGGCGCCGCGAGCCCATGAGCCGTACCAGGCGATGCCCGGAGCGGCGGCAGCCAGCGTCACGACCAGCACCAGGGCGCCGGCCATCCGAGGCCCGCTGCCCGCGCCCGTTCCGGACCGCCGTTCCACGAGCCAGCCGCTCGCCAGCTGGATTCCGAGCGCGGCCAGGATCGCAAGCGCGGGCACGAGGGGAACGACGTATCGGTTCGGGCGGTAGGAAGCAATCAGGAGAATGCCGAAGCCGGCCGCGAGCCAGCCGATGGCAACCAGGGCCAGCCGCGCCTGCGACCGAGTCAGGCGCCGCCTCAGCAACACGATGGTGAGGAAGCCGGCCGCGCCCAGCCCGATGAGCGGACCGAGGAGAGTGCCGAAGATATGGTCGTTGTCGCCGGTGAAGTAGTGCCAGGCCGATTTGAGCATTCCGAGCGGTGCGAGGTTCAAGTTTTCGGGCGCCCAGATCTTGAGGTCGAGCGCGACAACGTCGCGGCTGGGAAGCCAGACGATTGCGGCCCACAAGAGGCCGGCGACGACGATGGTCCCCAGCGCGCCCGCGACCCAACGCCGGGCGGCGCGATCACGGAGGCCCAGGACGGCCACGGCAACTAGAATCCCCGCGACCGCAAAGGCGGCGGATGGCTTGGCGCCGATCGCGATGGCGTAGCAAACGCCCGAGACTGCGCCCCAGCGCAGACTCAAACGTTCGTCGCGCACCAGGACGACGCTCCCAAGTACCAATCCCAGGACGACCATGTCTTCGAGGAACGCCAGCCGCCCGTAGACGAGGATCAGGCCGCTGGCAGCGAAGGCGACACCGGCGAAGGCCGCGGAGCGGCGATCCACTGCTCCTCGAAGCCCCCAGACCAGGGCCACGGCCGAGAGCGAGACGCAGGCGATCGCCACCAGGCGCGCCTGGACGATGCCGACTCCGACCAGGTGGAACCACAAGGCTTCGACCAGGCTGAAGGGCAGGTTCACCAGGTAGAGGTTCCACTCGTCGGTGCTCCAGCGCCCCAACTGGACGAAGTTGCGAGCGTTGACCGTGTTGAACGCCTCATCCGTGAAGGGCGAGCTGCTGAAGGTCACGTGGCTCGGGGGATCGGCAGCCACGAAAACCGCCAGCACAAGGAACAGGCCCAGCCCAACGAGGATGGCTTCGACTGGGACCCTGCGGAGCAGGTCCGCCGCCGCGGACAGACGGCCTCGAGCCGCGTGGTCTGGCGTCCCGGGATGGCTCATTTCTGGAGCTGCGGGATGCTGTGCCAGAGGACTCCGTAGGTGACGGAGGCGATGCTGGCCACGATCAGGAACCGTTCCAGGCCGCCCTTCCAGCGGCCCGACCCCATCGCTACGAGCGCCACGAGGAAGGGCGTGAAGTCGAGCGAATAGCGGAAGCCGTACTGGATGTAGCCGCCGCCGTAGTACAGGAAGACCGGTATCGCCACCAGCCCCGCGGCGATCCACATCAGCTGTGCGCTGCGGGTGCGGAACCCGGCCCACAGCGCGGTCAGCAGCGCGGGCGAGACCAGCAGCATAGACAGACCGTACGGGTTGGCGGTGAAGTAGGGGAATTTCGACATCGTGTCGAAGGGCGCCAGCACGGCCAGGCGGAAGTTCTCGGGGACCTGCAGGATCGAGAACAGACCGATGGCCCGGCGTGCGTCGAGGCCGGGCTGGGGGAGGTAGGAAATGGCGTAGCCGGTCTGGAGCGGCGAACCGAAGCGGAGCCAGTTGAACCAGCCGTAGACCGCGACCGCGACGACCAGTGGGATCGCGAACGCGACCGCCGTGCGGACGAGCGGCCGGAACGCATGGCGTTCATTCCAGAGCAAGGCGATGCCGAACGGGATCGCCGCCAGGCCGGTCGTGGGCCGGGCCAGGAACGAGAAGGCCATACACACGCCCAGGATCGCCGGGCGGCGTCTACCGGCCCACTCGATCAGGCAGAGCGTGAGCGCGAGAAAAGACTCGGCGTGGGCCAGGAAGTAGAAATTGCCGGCCGCCGTTATGTAGAAGAGCAGCGTTCCGAAGGCGATGAAGGCGGCAACCCAGTAAGTGGTGGAGCCGCGCGTGCCGTAGGCCCGCGCCAGCGGCAGGGCGAGGACGGCGGCAGCGATCCCGACCGTCAGCTCGATGATGGTGCCGGCCAGGATTTGCAGCACGCCGAGCACCGCAAAGGGGAGATAGGGCAGCAGCTGGAGCGGTCCGACGGCCACGTAATAGCGGCCGGCGACATCGACCGAGTCGACGGTGCCCTTGAAGGTCGCGGAAGTCGAGGCGGCCGTTGAGCGCCTGCTCGGCCAGGGTCATCATCCGGTCGGTCGGGATATGGTGGCCGTGGATCGAGGCGTAGACCGCGCCGGCATAGACCGCCGCGACTCCGGCGCTGAACAGGAGATCGCCGCGGGACAGGGGATCCCAGGGACGGGGGGCGGAGGCTTGGGCGAGCGGCATTTCGGCGAAGTATAGGCATGCGGGTTGGGAGCTCGACGGCTCGCTCGGGGCGTCGGCGACGGCTACTCGCTCAGGAAGTCTCGCATCGGCCCGGTCACGACGACCTCGCCCGATTCCTCCGCACGTTGCGTCCCGCCGTCGCCCGCACCCGGCCGGCGGATGACATAGCGGTGGCTCACGCGGGCCGCGCCGGAGGCGACCTGGGCGCTGACGGTGCAGTACTTCGTCGCCGAGAGCTCTATCGACCGCCGGACGGCCTCGGTCTCGACATTGCCCTCGACGACGTGGACGACGGTGATGTCGGTGAACACGTTGGGCGGTTTGTCGCGTTGGGTCCCGGAAACCTCGGTCGAGTAGCGATCGACGGCCTGGCGCTTCTTGGCCAGGATCTCGACCACGTCCATGGCCGTGCAGGCAGCCAGCGCGACCAGCTGGAGTTCGGTCGGCCGAGGTCCGGTGTTGCCTTTGCCGTTGTCGACCGCCACCTCATGGCCGGAAGTGGTGGTGCCCACGAACCGCATACCGCCTTCGTGGCGAAGGGAAACGTGCTTCTCGCCCATGCTTTCTCCGTTCAGCGCCCGCTCGGCGCGGCGGCCGCGATAGAGGTTACGTCGTCCGAGCCGTTTGCGCGCTCGTCGCCCTCGAGAGCGGCCAGGAATTGCTCGTGATATAGCCGGGCGAACGCAAAGACCGTAGGATCGCCAGCGAGAGCACCGTCAGGCGCTTGTCGATGAAGAGCATGGCCACGATCGTGCTGAGGACGACCGCCACGTTGTTGGTGACACTGGCCGCCGTGTTGGTGACCACCGACTGGATCCCGCCGACGTCGTTGGACAGGCGGCTCTGGATCTCGCCGGTCCGCGTCTCGGTGAAGAAGCGCAGCGGCATCGACTGCAGATGGCTGTAGAGCGCGGCGCGGAGGTCGCGCATGACGCTCTGGCCGACCTGGTTGCTCAGACAGGTCTGGCCGATGCCGATCAGGCTCGAGATGATCGGTACGACGATCATCAGCGCCACGAACAGGTTGAGCAGCCCGAACTTGCGCTGGTCGATGCGGCGAAACGGCGCCGGCCGCCGCCGGACGACCCACCGGCAAAGGACATCAGGCCTCCTGCAGTGTGGACACTGACGCTACCAGGAGACTCCCTCGACCCTCCATGGGCGGCCGGTCGCGCTGGCTAGTGGCCCTGCGCGGCCGCGGCCGGCATGCGTGCCGACACGAGTAAGGTCGAGCGTCGCGAAGGCAGGTCGCGTGACAGCAGATCGCCCGCCAGGCCGACCAGGAACGTGGGCCAGGTACGCCCCCAGGCTCGTGCCAGGTGCCCAATGGGCATAACGCTGATGTCGACGAAACCGGCGGCCTCGAGCGCCGACCGCAGCGACATCGGGTCGTTGCAGACACCCACTATCGGATGCGCGTCCGCCGCGGTGGCTTTCACCAGCCGCTGAAGCCGGTGACGCAATCCCGCCGGGACGTCCAGGTACGCGGCCACGAACGGGTGCCGGCGGTTGACTGTGGTGATCACCAGCGTGCCGCCGGGACGCAGCCATCGCCCGACGTTCGCGAAGGCATCGACCGGCCGGGCGAAATGCTCGACGGTGAACGAGCTGAGGGCAACGTCGAAGGTCGCCGGGGCGAATGCGGCCGTGTCCGCACAAACGTCGACGACCGCGAACTCGTCGAGATACGGCATGGAGCCTGGCGACGGGTCGTGGATGTCGATGCCGACGAAGCGGCCGATCCGGGCCCTGAACGGTTCCAGGGCGGAGGATCGTCCGCAGCCGGCGTCAAGGACGGTCAGACCAGCCGAAGGATCCGGCGCCGTGGCGCTGGCCTTTTCGACCGCGATTCTCAAGGCAGCTTCCAACTCCGTCGAAACGCTGGGCGTGATTCCGCAGCGTGCCAGGATCCCCTCGCGAGTCGGCATCAGCTATTCGAGGCCGCGGCGGCGGATACGGCTGCGGTGGCAGTCCGTTCGGCGGCCTCCTGGGCTTCGAGCCAGCGCTCCGCGTCGATCGCCGCGCGGCAGCCCTCGCCGGCCGCCGTCACGGCCTGGCGGTAGCGGTGGTCGTCGACGTCGCCGGCCACGAATACGCCCTCGATCGAGGAGAAGGTCGTCTTGCTCTCGACCGCCAGGTAGCCCTTGTCGTCGGTGCCAAGCCACTCGCGGAAGACCTCGACGTTCGGCCTGTGCCCGATGGCCACGAAAAGGCCCTCGACCGGGAGGATCTCCTGGCCGGGCTCGTCGGTCTTGTCCAGCCGGACCGCTTCGACCTTGTCGGCGCCGAGCACTTCGCCGATCGTGCGATTGAGATGCAGCACGATCTTCGGATGCTCGATGGCGCGGTTCTCCATGATCTTGCTGCACCGGAACGCTTCGCGGCGGTGGATGAGATGGACCTTGCTGGCGAACCTGGTCAGGAAGAGCGCTTCCTCCAGGGCGGTGTCCCCACCGCCGACGACGGCGACTTCCTTGCCGCGGTAGAAGAAGCCGTCGCAGGTGGCGCAGGCGCTGACGCCGCGGCCGCGCAGTCGGGTTTCGCTCTCGAGGCCGAGCCACAGCGCGGACGCGCCGGTTGCGACTATCACGGACTCGGCGCGGTATTCGACGCCGGCCGCCCACAGCCGGAAGGGCCTCCGGGCGAGATCCACCTTGTCCACGTCGACGTCCACGATCCGCGCACCGAAACGCTCGGCTTGCTTGCGGAAGAGCGCCATCAGCTCCGGGCCGCCGATCGCTTCGGGGAAACCGGGGTAGTTCTCGACCTCGCTCGTGATCATGAGTTGGCCTCCTGTTTCGAGGCCGCCGATGACCACCGGAGCCAGGTTGGCGCGAGCCGCGTAGATGGCCGCGGTCAGACCTGCCGGACCCGAGCCGACGATGACGACCCTGGCCTCGACCGGCTCACCCGCCGATTCCGTTGGGGCCATCCCCTGGACCATCGGCGTGCCGTTCTCGGTAGGTGCAGGACCCGCCAGGGAGAACTTCAGGTCGTTCAGCTTCAGAGCCGGTTTCTTGCTTGTCGCGTCGTCGTTCATGCGCTCATCCTAGCACGAGGCGAATACTCCTGGGGAGTATCCTCCGCTACCCGGCGTCGGACTCTCGGCGGGCGCGGAAGACCACGCTCGTGAACGGGATCCGGAAATCGGCGAACACTTCGATCGAGGCCAGGAACCCCGCCAGCAGGAATGCCACCCCGAGCAACTCGCCCACGAAGAAGGCGCTCGTGTTGCCGAAGCGACTCAGGCCGCTGGTGACGGCCGGAATGAAGCCGCCGATAGCGATCAGGATCGTGGCCGGGACGCGGCTATTGAGCCGGCCCGTGAAGAGGGCGACCGTCGCCCCGGGAAGCGAAGCCGCCAGGTTCACGGTGAAAGCCACGGGCGCTCGCAACAGGTTTGCCAGGAACGCCGGCCAGGGCTGGTTCCTATCGAGTGAATAGCCGATCACCCGCCGTTTCGGCATGAAGATGTAGGCGCTGAATATTGCCCCGAGCGATAGCGCGAACGCCCCGGTGATGTTGAACAGAGGCGTCAGGAGCCGCAGGTATCCGGGGATCAGGTCGCCGGTCGGGATCTGGGTAACCGGATCCACGACCCAGCCCGGAGCGGCCAGCGGCGCGACGGCCATCATCGCCGCCGAACAGACGGTGCCGGCAACGATCGCCGCAGCCACGATCCGTGGCCAGGCGACGCCCCCTCGCAGCGTGTCGATCGCAACCACGACGGCGAGCAAGGTGGCTATCGCAAAGTAGAGGCCGGGGGCGATGCCGCTGTCGGCGTAGTGGTACTTGGCCTCGGTCAGGGCCGTGAACAGCCCGGCCAGGAAGAGCGACGCCGCAAGGGCGTAGCCGAAGTTGGGTCCGCCCCAGGAGCAAGACGGTGCCGAGGCCGAGCCAACCGGCAACCCAGATCGCGCCGATCAGGTACCAGGCGCGGTACAGCGGCTCGGACCAGCCCAGAGCGCCGCCGAGGAATTCGGTCCCCGCGCTCAATCCATACCACAGCATCCCCAACGCCCAGACGGCCTGATAGGCGCGCCGGCGCTCCCGCCACTGATCGACCAGCAGGGCGAAGAACACGAAACTCAGCAGGGAAGAACAGAGAGGCAGGACGACGTTGAAGTTCATGCTGTCTCCGATCCAGAGCGGTGCCCGGTCAGGGCAAGATAACTCCGGCCGAGTCGTGCCGCAGCCGGGTCGCGAGCCGCAGGACCGCCCAAATTGTCAGTCTTGCGGCCGACTGCAAGACTGGCCGAATTGTCAGTCTTGCGGCGGACCGCAAGACTGGCCGAATTGTCAGTCTTGCGGCGGACCGCAAGACTGGCCGAATTGTCAGTCTTGCGGCGGACCGCAAGACTGGCCGAATTGTCAGTCTTGCGGCGGACCGCAAGACTGTCGTGATCGTTAGGCGGTTTGCGGGGTGGTGGGCCACAGGCGCGCCGCCAGCAACGCGGCCGCCGCGAGGGCCGCGAGTGAGACGATCCAGGCCAGCCCGGCGATGAGTTCGGCGTTGGTTTCGCGATCCTCCGCGAGCCGAAGCGAGCGCCCGGACACCACCGTCCCGCCGTTCCAGGCGACGGCCACCGCCGCGATCCTGACGCCGGCCCGGGGCTGCCACGTGACCGTGTCCGGTCCGGACGAAGCCGCGTCCAGCACCCCGTCGGGTGGCGCCGGCCGCCCGCCATCGAGAGTCCCGTTCGTGGCGAGTATCGAATGGTTGCGGTCGAACACGATCACGAAAGGTGCCAGGCCGGTGGCGAGGTCTACCTTCGATGGACCGACCACCGAAGCGGGCGAGGCCCCCGCGTCCAGCCTCGCAGCCGCATCCGTCGCCAGCTGGTACTGCGGGTCGTTGGCGCCGCTGCGCAGACTCTGCTGCACCTCGGCGTAAACCAGACCGCACGTCAGCGTCGCCAGCGCCGCTGCCGGCAGGAAGAAAGCGAGCGCCCGGCGGCTCAGCGCGCTCAAATGGCCGCCGCGTCGATGGCGTGGACCCGGGGAATGACTTCGCGACCAAGAGTCTCGATGTTCCGCACGTCCCAAACTTCCGCCATGTTGAAGATGACGTGCTGGACGCCCACCTCCGCGAGAGCGCCGAACTGGTCGACGATTTCGGAAGGCGACTGCCGGCTCAGATCCACGTTCTGCAGGTTGGTCCTTTCGATCTCGTCGAACGGCCGGCCCACTTCGGCGCAGCGCTCCCGCAGCACCGAGAATTTGTGCGTCAACTGGGCCGGCCCACCGAAAATGTTCGTGGCGTCGGCGTATTTGGCGACCAGCCGCAGGGTCTTGGTCTCGCCCCCGCCGCCGATGAGGATGCGCGGGTGCGGCTTACTCAGGGCCTGGGGCGAGTTCAGCAGGCGGGTGGCTAGATAGTGCTTGCCCTCGAAGGCCGCCTGGGAGCCGTGTTCGCCACGCCACATCTCGTGACAGATCTGCAGGCACTCCTCGAGCATCTCGAAGCGCTGCCCGAGCGGCGGCATGGGGAACCCGAGCCCGCGGCTCTCGTCCTCGTTCCAGGCCGCACCGATGCCGAGGTAGGCTCGGCCGCCGCTCAGGACGTCGAGCGTTGTGGCCGCCTTGGCCCACAGACCCGGGAGCCGGTAATGGATGCCGCCGACCATCAGCCCAAGCGTGGCGTGCTTGGAGTGAGCGGCCATGAACCCGAGGGCGGTCCAGCCCTCCAGCATGGGATCGTCGACGGGGCCGACGCTGCGGATCTGGTAGTGATGGTCCATGACCCACAGCGAGTCGAAGCCGGCTGAGTCGGCGGTTTCGGCGACCCGGGCCAGCGTTTCGCCGATCGCGGCATCGCCGCCCGGCCATGTAAACGAGGGTATTTGCAGTCCGATTTTCACCGAGAGCCTCCGACCAAGGACCGAGCCCGCGGGCAGCGCCGGGCGTCGTCAATCCCTGCCGGAGAGCGTAGCACTCGCGCTCAACCAATTCCTGAGGCGGTTCCGAGCCGCCCGCCCCGGGCGATAGGTTGCGATTCCCTCGTCGGCGACGTTCCCCGTTTGCGCAGGTGGGTCCGTCTCTGGTACGGTTCGGCCAACGCACCTCTGCCGGCAGGGCTTGGCCGGCCGATCCGAACGAAAGCTAATACCGAGACCCTCGGGCGGCTGCCACCACGTCCCGTCGATTGCCGTCCACCGTTGGAGGAGTCCGTATTGCCTAGAGCGCCGCTCCGTGCCAGTGAGACTCTGGCCCGCCTGGCCGCCGATCCCCGGATCGCGGTCCTGGTCCGCGCTATCGTCTCGCCACTGCGCTCGATCGCGGCGCCCTTCGCCGGCTCGGCTGCCGAACTGCTCGGCGGGGCTCCGGGCAGGCTCAACCCCATCGGCGGCTCCCGCAAGCTCGTGGAGGCCTCGGCCGAGGGCCTGACCCACGCCGCCCACCTCGATCGCGCCCGCCTCGCCGCCGCGCTCCGGGCCCGCCTCGCGGTTCCCGAACGACCCGAGCGCCTGGTGCCCATCGGTGTCTGCGCCCTGCTCGTGGCCGCCGCGGTCCTGAGCTCGCTGCCGCCGGTCGGTACCGTCAACGGCGGCGCCGCTCCCACCCACGGCCCGCGCGTCGTCATCGCCGGTCTCGACAATCAGGGCTCGCTCGATCAGGCCGCACCGGGACCGACCGCGACCTCGGGCTCGCTCGATGGCACCGCACCCAACCCCGCCACGGCCAGTCCGGCTCCGGGCGGCCTCGCCTTCTACAGCTCCGACATCGCCATCGTCAACACCATCGCGGGTGCCGCGGCCTCCGGCAGCGCCACCGGCGGCGTCTTCAGCACCTACGTCGTGGCCTCGGGCGACACCCTGGGCGGCATCGCCCGGAAGTTCGATATCAGCCAGACCACTCTGTATTGGGCCAACAAGAGCTCGATCTCGGATCCGCAGGCGCTGCATATCGGCCAGCGTCTGGTGATTCCTTCCGCCGACGGCCTCGCCGTGACCGTGGGCCCTTCAGATACGATCGACTCGCTGGCGGCGAAGTACCAGACCACTGCCCAGGACCTGATGGACGCGAACGCGCTTTCCGGGCCGAATATCGTGACTGGCCAGACGCTCTTCGTTCCCGGCGCCAACGGCGGCCCGCTGCCGACGCCGAAGCCGCTGCCGACGCCGAAGCCGCTGCCGGTAGCCCCTGCCCCGGTGCGCAAGAGCAGCGGCGGTGGGTCGACGAGTTGTTCGACCTGTAACGCCGGCACATACGCGGGCGGAGATTTCGGTTGGCCGGTGGCCGGCCGCAGCTACATAAGCCAGCCCTTCTGGTCCGGGCATCACGCCATTGACATTGCCGCGACATACGGCTCCCCGGTCGTGGCGGCGGCGTCCGGCGTGGTCGTATTCGCCGGCTGGCGGTCGTACACGGGCGGCGGCAACGTAATCTGGGTCTCCGATGGATCCGGCATCTACACGACGTACAACCACCTGTCCGCCTGGTCCGTTCACGCCGGCGAGGCAGTGGCTGCCGGCCAGCGCATCGGCTCTATCGGGACAAGCGGCATCGCAACCGGGCCGCATCTCCACTTCGAAGTCTGGCGCGGCTATCCGTGGGCGTCCGGCACCGACGCCGCGGCGGTCAATCCGTGCATCTACCTGGCGGCCTGCTGAGCGCTGGAGGCCGCTGATCGCCGACCCCGCCCGGGACCAGGCGCTAGATCGAGGTGATGCGCCCCGGCGCGAACCGCGGGCCGAACCGCGGGATCTTGATCCCTGCCACTTCCAGCAGGCGGACGACACGCGCCCGCTGACCCCTGTACGGCTCGAGTAATTCGAGCATCCGGGCGTCGTCGGCCCGGGCCTCACCGGCAAGCGCCCACGCCACCAGGTCGGGGATATGCGCGTCGCCGAGACTCACTGCGTCGGGGTCTCCGAAGGCGGTCCGCGTCGCCTCCGCTGCCGTCCACGGTCCGATGCCCGGGATCGACTGAAGGCGGTCCCTCGCCGCATCGGCCGGCAGGGCAATCAACGCTTCGATGGCCCCGGCCCGGCTCGAGATTCGCCGGATCAGATCCGCGCGCCGTCGCTCCAGGCCGAGCGGGTGGAATTCGAAGTAGGGGAGCGCCGCGAGCTGGGCCGGGGTGGGTGGCAGCAGCAGCGGCATCGGCCCCGGAGCCGGCTTTCCCAGCCGTCGGGCGAGGGCCAGGTACGCCGCGTGGGCTTCCGACCCGGTCACCTTCTGCTCGATAACAGCCGGCACGAGCGCGGGCAGCAGTTGGCCCGTCCGAGGAAGCCGCAGGCCGGGGAATTGGCGCTCCAGTTCATGTACCAGCGCGTGACAGGCGGTCAACAGTTCGGGTCGATCGTTGAGACCCGCCAGATCGGGCACGGCCTGGAGGGCGGACTCGGCGCCCGGACCCCAGGCGGCCGCGGTGAGCGTCCGTCCATCGGTCGCGAGTCTGATCGTTGTCGGCCCGGCCGCCGTCATGCGAGCCAGCCAGACCCCGTCCGCCTCGAACCCGATCGTCGGGTCGTCGCGGCCGTGGCGGAGCGGGGCGAGCGTCAACCTCAGGTCGATCGGTTGCGGCGTGTCATGGCGCGCCGTCAGGGCCGGGTTAGCGGCTTTCGTTGTGTCGGATGCCGCCACGTTCTGACTCACGGCTCCTACCGGAAGAGGTCGAACTCGCGGGCCATGACTGCGTCGGCGATGCGACCCTCGCCCCGGGTCGGTATCGCGCCGCGCACCACTGCCGCGGGGCGGCGACCGGTCTTGCTCAGCGCGAGCTCCGCCGCCGACGCGATTTCGTCGGCCGTGGCCCGGATGGTGCTGCGCATGATCCGGCCGTCGGCGTCCGGCGAGCCCCGCAGGTCGTCGATCGGCATCAAGCCGCTTACCCCGATCGCCACGTCCATGATGCCCCACCGCCACGGCCGACCGAAGCTGTCCGATACGATGACCGGCACATCCACTCCGAATTCGGCCCGGACGGCGCTCCTGATCCGATCCGCCGAAGCGTCGGGATCGGCCGGCAGGAGCGTCACCAGGTTCCCGCTTTCCGGCCCGACGTTGGACGCATCGACGCCCCCGTTGGCGCAGATGAACCCGTGCGGCGTCTCGGTGATCAGCACGCCGTGCTCCATGCGCACGACTCGCCGGGCTTCGCGGAGCACGACCTCCAGCTGACGGGCGTCACGGTCCCAGAGCCGGGCGAATTCGACGGCTTCGGGCCGAGGCGTCACGGTCGTCAGGTCTACGATCGCCCCTTCGGACTTCGACACGACCTTCTGGGTCACGACGAGGACGTCGTCCTCCGCCATCGGAAGCACGCCCGGGGTGGCCCGGATCGCCCGGGCGAGTACGGCCGCGAGATCGTCGCCGGGCAGGATCTCGGGCACGCCCTCCAGAGCGATCACTTCGATACGCCCCGAGGTCATCGGCCGGCCTCGTGGCCCAGGCCCGCCAGATCGGCCTGCAGCAGGTCCTCGGGCGTGTCCAGGTCGAACGAAAGCGGCCCGTCCATCTCGAAATACGCCGCGCACGCATCCGCAGCGGCAGCCCGGTGAGCCGCGCGGCTGTCGTCCCCGAACTCGAACTCGATGGCGCATGCCGGAGACACGATCAGCGCGTTCGTTCCCGTTCCGTGACGGTCCGGCACGAGCCCGACGGTCGAACGACCCGGGTTGCCTTCGGCTGTGAGCCGGGCCAGGCCAAGGAAGTCGTCGATCGCGTCGGCAGTCACGCCGGGCAGGTCGGCCGGCAGTACGAGCAGCGCCGTCGCCTCGGCGCAGAAAGCCGCGCGCGCCTCCGCCAGCGCGTCGTTGAGGCCCTCGGTCTTCTGCAGGACCGCGTCCGCGCCCATGTGGCGAGCCAGGCGGAGCAGGTCCATGTCCTGCGAGACCACCGCGACGCGGGCGAGACCACCCGCCGCGAGCGCAGCCGCGACAGTGCGCCGCAGAAGGCCGAGGATCAGGTCGGCGCGCTCCTCGGCGTCGAGCGGCTCGCCCAGCCGCGATTTCGAGCCCGAAAGCGAGCGAACCGGCACCACTCCGACGACCCGCGAGAAGTCGGCTTTCACGCCACGACTCCGCCGGATGTGACCAGGGCGATCATCTCCCGCGCCAGCCGCGCCCGAGCCGCCACGTCCGTCATGATTGTGTCGGTAACGGCGACCCGCAGTCCGAGGTTTCGGATTTCGCCGGCGAGCCTCTCGTCCGCGGCGTCGATCATCAGCGTGTCGAGAAGGCCCGCGGCCGCATATCGCCGCGCCACTCCAAGGGCGCTCGATTCCTCGCCCAGGCTCGAGAGCATGCGGTCGGCGGGCCCGCGCACGGCCTTGCCGCCCACGATTCCGGAGACTCCGACGACCTGCACGCCGCGTCCCCGGGCCGCCACGATCTCTTCCATGACGCCGGGCACAGCGAGGATCGGCCCGATCGAGACGACGGGGTTCGAAGGCGCCACGACGATCGAATGGGCCGCCCGGATCGCGGCGCGAACCTCCGGGGTCGCCGCGGACGCCCCGGCTCCGTCATAGCGGACCTCGCGCACATCGGGGGCCTGGCGGAGACGCACGAAGTAGTCCTGGAAGTCGAGCCAGCCGTCGTCGGTCCGTACTCGGGTTCGCACGGGATCGTCGGTCATCGGCAGGATCCGCGAGCGCGCGCCGAGTGCCTGCTGCAGCTCCAGAGACGCTTCGGTGAGCCGTAGCCCGGCCTGCAGCCGCTCGGCCCGGAACAGGTGCGTGGCGAAATCCTTGTCGCCGATACGGAACCACGTCTCCTGCCCGAGGTCGGCGAGACGGTCCATGACCTGCCAGGTCTCGCCTGCGATGCCCCAGCCCTGCACCGGGTCGGCCACGCCGGCGAGCGTGTAGGCGACCGTGTCGTGGTCCGGGCAGATCAGCAGCGAGTGACGCTCGAAATCGTCGCCGGTGTTGACGACGACCGTCAGCTCGCCGGGCGCGAGCACCTGCTGAAGCCCGTCGGCAAGCTTGGCTCCGCCGACACCTCCGGCCAGGCATACGACACGCATGCGAGAAGGGTAGCGCCGGGGATCGCGGTGCGCCCGCGCCCCGCCGCCACAGGCGCAGGCCGGTTCTCCCGCGGGGGAGCGGCCCGCCTCAGCCCAACCGTTCAAGCGCCGGCCGAACCTCCTTCGCCAGCCTCGTCGCCGATTCCTGGTCGTAGGGCGCCGGATGGCCGGCGATCAGGTGGCGATATCCGATGCCCAGGTACGGCGCGAGCATCTCCGCCACGTCCTCGGGCGTGCCGACGGGTTGGTTCTGCCACGGGTGGGCAACGCGGTTGTGAGCGAAAAGACTCTGGAAGACGCGCTCGGCCTCGGCGCGCGAGTCACGGATCACGACGACTCCGACGCCGGTCGTGCGCTCGATCTCGTCCGGGTTCCGGCCGACTTCCTCGCAGTGGCGAAGCAGGATCTGTTCCTTGGCCTTGACCGTCTCGAAGCCGTTGCCGAGGTTGTTCGCGTCGCCGTACCGGGCCACCAGCCGGAGAGTGACCTTCTCGCCGCCGCCGCCGATGAGGATCGGGAGACGCGGCTGGATCGGTCTCGGATCGTTCCGGACATGCTCGGCGTGGTAATGCGGGCCGGCGGCGGTCGGGGCTTCGCCGGCGAGCATGCCCCGGATCAGCGGGAGCGCCTCGGCGAGCCAGCGCAGACGCTCGGGCGGCCCATCCCCGAATTCGTAGCCGAAGTCCCGGGCCTCGCTCTCGTTCCAGGCCGCGCCGATGCCGAGGTACGTCCGGCCGCCGCTGATGTTGTCGAGCGTTGACGCCATCTTCGCCACTAGCGCCGGGTTCCGATACGGGTTGGCGCCGACCATCAGCCCGACCTTGATCCGTGCAGTGGCGGCCGCCCAGGCGGTGATCGTCAGCCAGCCCTCATAGAACGGTCCGTGGGGGTCGCCGACGATCGGGTAGAGGTGGTCCCAGGCCCAGAGGGTGTCGTAGCCGAGCCTCTCGGCCCGTACGCCTGCGTCGAGCAGGGCGGGCCATTCGGTGTTCTGGTTCCAGCAAAGCAATCCGAGCTTGACAGTGCCCACGTTCGCCTCTTCTGGGTTCGACCGTCAGGCGGTCAGCTTCGGCAGGACTTCGCGACCGAAGGCGTCGATCCAGGCCGCCTGGTTGCGCCCGACGTTGTGGAGATAGATGCGGTCGAAGCCGAGGTCCAGGAATTTCTGGATCTCGCGGCGATGCACCTCCGGGTCGGCCGACATCAACATCCGGCCCTGGAAATCCTCCGGCCTGACCAGCTTCGCCATTGCCTCGAAATCCTTGGGCGAGCGGATGTCCTGCTTGGGGAAGCTCATTCCGCCGTTGGGCCAGTCGGAGACTGCGTTCGCGACGGCTTCGGCGTCGGTGTCCGCCCAGGAGAGATGCAGCTGGAGGATCTTGGGCATTGCCGCGGGGTCCTTGCCGGCTTCTCGCGCGCCCTCCTCGAATTTGCCGAAGATGCCCTCGATCTTGCCTTCGGGCGCGCCGACGGTGATCAGGCCGTCGGCGTACTGGCCGGTTCGTTTGGCCGTGACCGGTCCGGCCGTGGCGATGTAGATAGGCGGTGCCTTGTCCGGCAACGTCCAGAGGCGGCAGGTCTCCATCTTGAAGAAGCGGCCGTCGTGCTTGACTTCCTTGCCGCTGAACAGCTTCGAGATGATCTCGATGGCTTCGAACATGCGGTTGATCCGCTCCGGCGCCTCGGGCCAGTAGCCGCCGAAGACGTGCTCGTTGAGAGCCTCTCCCGAGCCCAGCCCGAGCCAGGTCCGGCCCGCGTACATGACCTCAAGCGTTGCCGCGGCTTGAGCCACGATGGCCGGGTGCATCCGGAATGACGGGCAGGTTACGCCGGGGCCCAGGTCGCCGGCCGTACGAGCGCCGGCAACCGCGAGGACTTCCCAGACGAAGGAGGCCTGACCTTGCTGAGGCGTCCACGGCTGGAAGTGGTCTGCCGCCATGACCCCCGAGAACCCGGCCGCGTCGGCCCGGGCGCACAGGTCGAGCACCTCGGCGGGGCCGAACTGTTCCAGCATGGCCGCATAGCCAATCTGAGCCCTGGCCATCGTCATCAACTCCAGTTAGCAGTCGAAGGGTCGTGATGACCTTACCTCGCCCGAAGTCGGAACGTCTCCGGCGTTCCGTCTGGAAGCCTGCGATCTGCGCTCGGCCGCCCGCGGACTACTGCCCGGCGGCTCTGGGGCTCCGCCACGCCGCGACCGCCGTGATCTTGCCGGGAGCCGGCGCAAGCGGGTGGACCTTCCGTGGCGCGCAGGGCGTCGGCGCCGACCGGCCGAGCAAATAGCCCTGCCCGAAGTCGACTCCGCGCTCGATCAGCGCCTCAAGGTCGCGGTGGTTCTCGATGCCTTCGGCGATGGTCTTGGCGCCGATCCGGGCGCTGAACGACACGAACGCTTCGACGAGCGCCTTCTTGGCGACACTGTCCTTGTTGCCGACGCGCGTCACGATTTCGCGGTCGATCTTGATGATCGTGGGCTCGAGCGCGGCGATGATGTTGAAGCTCGCATAGCCGGCGCCCGCGTCGTCGATGGCGAACCCGAAGCCCAGCCGGCGCAGGGCCTTCACCTGCTTCTTGAGGCTCGGGACGTCGGCAATCGCCTGTTGCTCCGTGCACTCGACGATGATCTGACTGGGGACCAGTCCGACCTTGGCGACTCGCTCCGCGAACACGGAAGCTTCGAAGGTCGGCGACAGGAGGCTCGCCGGCAGGAGGTTGACACCGAAACGCGCTCGTCGTCCGATCGGGCCCGGTTCGACCACTTCGGCAATTCGGTAGAGCGTGGCTTCGACGACGAACGTGTCGAATTCCACCGGCCGCTTCGAGACGAGGGCAGCCTCGACGATCGCGCTGATGGTTTGAGGCAGCATCGGCATGTTCGGCCGGAACAGGCATTCCCACTCGTGAGCGCGCATCGTCTTGAGGTCGACGATGGGCTGGAACTCGACGTGGTGGTTCTCCCTCAGGGCGAAGAAGTAGTCGAGCACCTTGCGCTTGGCGATCTCGGGCATCTGGTCCATGCCGATCCGATCGCTGAGGCCGGAAATCTGGATTGCCTGGGCCAGGGAGACGACATAGCGCTCGGACGGAGGCAGCGCCGGGTCGACATCCGCGACCCCGTAGGGAGAGTCCCCGGCAACGCGAGCCACATCGGCGTCGCTCAACTCCTCGGCCGAGCCCATGACGCACCAGCCGGCATCGGCCAGCTCGATAACGCGCGCCGAAGGGAAGTTCTGGGCCATCCGGGATACGAGCCGACTGTCTCGCGACCACAGAAGCCGTTCGACCACACCTGGTCGTGCCTTCATGAACCGCACGGAGGTTCCTCGCGCACCAGACCCTCGTGGCGGGCACCTTGGCCGGGAGACGAAACCGGCCAATCGAGGATCAGGATGGTCTCACGTTCGAACGGAGCTGCTCCTGGTGTGGACGATGCGACGGCCCATCAGGGAATTCCCCGTACCATACGATGGTCCGGGGCCGTTTCATAGGACGTTCGTGCATATGTATCCCAGGTTATCCACAGTTTGTCCACTCCAAACCGCACGATTCGACTCCAAACTCGCCTGAACCGACCGGACAAATTCTTGAATTCCGGTGCGTCGGATCGACGGCTCTACGATGCTTCTCGCCGCGGGACCGATAGGTATCGCCCGGACGGCGGCCATCTCCGCAGCGCGATCGCCTGTATTTGCGCATGTCTGGCAATAGCCGTGGCTCTGCCCGCGCTCGTCCTGATGGACGTGGGGCAGGAGCTCCTGCAGCCGGCGCTCTACAAAGAGGCGCTGATCAGCCAGAACGTGTACGCCCGGGTGCCCGAGCTCGCGGCCCAGCAGATCGTCTATGCCGGCGCGGGCGCCGCCTCCAACCGCAGCTTCCTCGCCAGCGTCTTCGATTCGGCCTCGACGTCTGTGTCGAGTTGTCTCGAGATCTCGCTCGGGTTGCCGGCTTACGGGGAGCTGCAATCGCTTTCCAGGTCGGCGACACCGGCCGAGCTGGATCAGGTCAAGACCTGCCTGCGGGCCAATGGGGCGCCGTCGACCGTGAGCGAGACGGTGGAGGGCATGCCCGTCTATTTCTGGGTGCTGACCGAGGCCGACTGGAACGGCATCATGACGTCGCTGCTTCCCCCCGATCTCGTTCGAACGCAGGCCGAGGCTGCCATCGACCAGGTCGGCGGCAGCGTCCAGTCGGGCAGCGGCAGCCCGCTGGTGCAGATCTCGCTCGCGGACTTCAAGAGGCGAGTCGCCGGTCCGGAGGGCCTGGCCGCGGTCGAGGATCTGATCGATGCCCAGCCGGCCTGTACGTTCGACCAGCTGGACAAGATCGCCACCTACGCCACATCCGGCGCTCCCCTGGGCCAGATACCCGTTTGCCGGCCGCCAGACGGCGTGATGCCGATCATCAGGCCGAGCATCCAATCGGCTCTGAACGGCCTGGCCCGCTTCGTGCCCGACACGGCCGAAGTGGACCTTTCGGGCGGAGCGGCCGGCGGCTCGAACGCGATCGGCGCGGCGCATGATCTCCTGAACCTGACCCGGGCCGCCGCCTGGGGCGGAATCGGGCTCGCGGTGCTACTGCTCCTGATGGGCGCAGCCCTCGGTGCCCGGTCGGTGGGGGCGGTGCTGCGCTGGCTCGGCATCCCCGTGGCTGTTGCGGGCGGGCTCGGACTGCTCCTGGCCGTGCTGAGCGAAGGCGCGGCGCAAGGTTTCGCTACGGCTCGGTTGCCATCGAGTCTGGGTGGAACCGGAGCCGCTCCCGCGGTCGTCTCGGTCGAGGTGGACACACTGAATTGGATCATTGGCGTCTTCTTCAGGAGCGTCGGCGTCCAGTACTTCGCCCTCCTGGTGCTGGGATCGATTCTTGCCGGGGCCCCGCTCGCCGCCCGGTTGCTTGCACGTCTGAGCTCTCCGTCTAGAATCAACGCTCGATCCCAGCCCCAGCGCTGAGCCACGTTGCCGCTTCCGGGAGACCGCCGATGCCCCAGATCCACCTCCGGGCCGAACCCGAGGATTACGCCCCGGTCGTTCTGCTGCCCGGCGATCCAAACCGCGCGACCTGGATAGCGGAGAAGTTCGACGGGGGCCCCGGAGCGGCTCGTCAGGTCACTTCCCATCGCGGCCTGCTCGGCTACACCGGCACCTACCGGGGTGTCCCGGTCAGTGTCCAGACGACCGGCATGGGCGCGCCGAGCATGGCCATCGTGACCGAGGAGCTGCTTCGTCTGGGCGCCAGGCGGCTGATCCGGGTCGGAACATGCGGCGGCATCGGCCCCGGCATCAGGACCGGCGAGATCGTCGTTGCCATGTCGGCGACTCCGGTCGACGGAGCGACACGGACCTACCTTCATGGCGAGGCCTATGCGCCGACCGCCGACTTCGGCCTGATCCGCTCGCTTCTCGACGCTGCCGAACGACACGGCCAGAAGGCGCACGTCGGCCAGGTCGCCACGGTCGACGTGTTCTACAACCCGGACCCCGACTACTTCTCCAAGTGGCGAAGCCGCGGGGTGCTCGCCTTCGAAATGGAGAGTTCGGTCCTGTACTACCTTGCAGCCCGGGCCCGGGCGGCCGGAGCACAGGTTGCCGCCGCGACGATCTTGACCGTCAGCGACGTTCTCTCCGAGGAAGCGACCTCGGAGGAGTCCTACCTTCCGCTCGACGAGTTGAACCGGTCTATCGAGCGGACAATCGAGATCGCCCTCGAAGCCGGAATAGCGGTCTGATGGCGGCTCAGTCGACCGCTTCCGACCGCATCCTGGGCCGATCGCCGGCTTACGGCCCCGAAATGGATCTGGCGATCGACATGGCCCATCGGGCCGGGCGCATCCAGATGGACCGCTACGAGCGCCTGGAGCGTATCGAAGCCAAGGGGCCGCGCGACGTCGTCACCGAGGTGGACCATTTGTGCGAGGCCCTGGTGATGAGCGCGGTTCAGGAGCGCTATCCGGGCGACAAGTTCTATGCCGAGGAGATCGGCGAAGTGGCCGCGTCCGAGGTTCGATCGGGACCGCGACGGGTCTGGATCGTCGATCCGCTCGACGGCACGGTCAATTACGCCAACGGCATACCTTTCTTCTGTGTCTCCATCGCGCTGGTCGTGGATGGCCGGCCGGTGGTGGGCGTGGTCCACGACCCCAGCCGAGGAGAAACCTTCGCCGCCGCCGTCGATGGGCCGGCGCTGCGCAACGGCAATCCGATCCGCGTCGGCGACAAGGAGCTGCTCGAGGATCTCGTCGTCACGCTGGCCGTCGGCGGGCGAGGGATCGTGCGCAAACGCCACGCGGCCGTCAAGGCCATCCGGGCCCACCGTTCCATGGGATCGTCGGCCTTGACGCTCTCGTACGTGGCCTGCGGACGCTTCGACGTCTATGCACAGAGCGCCGGCCTTTCGGCCTGGGACGTGGCAGCCGCCGGACTCATCGCCGAGCGGGCGGGCGCGAGAGTCACCAGCCTGGATGGCGGCCCGTGGTTCGACCTAGCCCGGAAGGCCAAGAAGTGGTCGTGCCTTGCGGCTTCCCCACGGCATCATGCCGCGATGCTGGAAATGCTCGGCTAGGGTCGCGACCGGCCCCAAGAGCCGGCAGCGCGTCTGCCGGCGTGCGACTCAGTCCTGCCAGAGATGCGGCCGCTCGGCCAGTCGGTCGAGCCCGAGCTCCCGGCACAGGTTCGGGAACAGGCCCCGCCTGGCGCCTCGCCAGAGCAACTCACCCGGGTCGCGCTGGGGGACGGGCGCGTCGGTCCTGAGCGTCGCAATGTGCCGGTACAACATCGCCTCCGCCCAATGGGCGCGGAGCATCGCGTTCAGGCCGGCGGGGGATCGGACGGCCACTCCCCATGCCCCGACCGACTCGGGTATTTCCTCGAGGTGGACGTAGCGGGCGAGGACGGCCGATGCCGAGCGCGCGCCCCAGCCTGGCAGGCCCGGAAAGCCGTCGGCGGAGTCGCCCACGAGGGCCAGGTAGTCCGGGATCGACTCCGGAGCCACTCCCCAGCGCTCGACGACGGCGGAACGATCGATCGTCAGCCTGCGGCGCCGGTCGCGCATCACTACCCGCTCGTCCCGTACGCACTGCGCCAGGTCCTTGTCCGGCGTGCAGATCCAGATCCGATCTACGTCCGGCCTGTCGCGCCAGAGCGCGGCGGCGGTCGCAAGGGCGTCATCCGCCTCGAATTCGACCATCGGCCAGACGACCAACCCGAGAGCCTCCATCGCTCGCTCGGCCAGCGCGAACTGCGCGAGCAGCTCGGCCGGCATGCCTTCCTCCGTTTTGTAGCCGGCGAAAAGGTCGTTGCGAAACGATCTGATGACGTGGTCGGTGGCGCAGCCGACGTGCGTGGCTCCTTCGTCGCGCAAAAGGGCCAGGAGGGTGTATAGCAACCCCGCAACCGCGCCCACATCCCGACCATCGGGCGCATGAACCGCCGGCCGCGGCGCGAAGTGGGCGCGAAAGAGCTCGTACGTGGCATCGACGAGATGCAGTTCCATGGGCGCTGTCAGTCGACGCTCTGCTGGCCGGCGTCGGATGCCCCTCTGCCCAGAACGACGCCTGCGCCGGCCATCTCGGCCAGCGCGCGGTCCCCGTCGCCCGGCTCCAGGTCGACCGCCCGGATGGCATCGACCAGCACCATCGTCGGATACCCGAGACGGATTCCGTCGAGCGCGGTCGCCTTGACGCAGTAGTCGGTCGCGAGTCCGCAGACGACGATGCTCGTCACGTCCTCCCTGTCGAGGGTCGCCTGCAGCCCGGTGGGTGTCGTCGCGCCGCTTCCCGGATCGCGCATCGAGAACCCCGAATAGCCGTCTTCGCCGTGGCTGCCCTTGCGCACGACCGGGCCGAGCACCAGGAGTTCGCGGTTCAGCTCCGCGCCCCAGGTTTCCGCGACGCAGTGAACGGGCCAGATTCCACCGTCCTGAGCGAAATGCGGCGTGTGACTCGGATGCCAGTCCTGCGTATAGAAGACCGCGGCGCCGGCGTGCAGCGCGCGCTCGACCTGGGAGTTCACGAGGGATACCACGTCGGCTCCGTCCTTGACGTAGAGGCTTCCGGCAGGGTCTGCGAAGTCATTCTGGATGTCGACGACGATCAAGGCGACATACGGGCCGTAGGCCGTCGCCGGTTCAGGCTCGTCCGCCATGGTTTCGCCTCCGCCTGTGCTCACCCGACGCGGCTCGGCGCCGCGATCCGGGCCCTGGGCACCCTTTGTACGCGATAGCACGTCGTGTCGCAAGGCGGGATCGAGCCCTTGCAACGTTGCTGTTATGGCGCCGCGGCCGCGGACTGGGCGGCCGTCAGGCGGTGGCGGCTATTGTTCCCTCAGTTCAAGCGCAACTCCCTCGAAGCTCCCTTCGATATAAACCCACGGAGACGCCGGTGACGGGGCGTCTCCTGCAGATGCAAGCGGCCTGGGTCCCCCTCCCCGGGCCGCTTGTCTCGTTAAGTCGGCCGGCGCGGTGCCGGCGGCTCCGGGCAGTGGGCGGGCGGCTCGGCGGCTCGGCGCGGGGAAGCCGCTCGGCTGGGCTGTGGCCCCGGTTGGGCCTGGCACGGAGGAAGCGGCGTTCTCGTTACGCGTGCGTCTCGAGGGTCCCGTCCGAGCTCAGCTCTCGGTCGCCGCCGCGTGCGACCAGGTCCCATCCGCCTCGTTTCCGTCCCGCTTCGGTCCATCGACGTCGAGCAGGTACCCGATCCCCTGGAACGTCTTGATCCGGCCGGGATCGCCCGGCTTTGCGCCGAGCTTGCGGCGGACCCGCGAGACCCACACGCGCAGATACTGCAGGTCGTCTCGATACTCCGGTCCCCAGACCTTGGTCAGGAGCTCGGTGTGCAGCACGACCTTGCCTGCGTTGGCGGCCAGGTGCTGGAGCAGCAGCCATTCGGTTCGCGACAGCTGGACCAACTCGCCCTTTCGGGTCACGATGCGCCGTTCGAGGTCTATTTCGACGTCATCGAAGGCGATCACGCCCACTCCCTGAGCGGCCCCCGAAGCACGCCGGAGGACGGCCCGAACTCGTGCCGCGAGCTCGTCGGGATGGAACGGCTTGGCGACGTAGTCGTCGGCTCCGAGGTCGAGTCCCTTGGCCTTGTCCGATGTCGAACCCTTCGCCGTCAGCAAGATGACCGGCACGGGTCGCCGCTCTCGAAGCTGCCGCATGACCTCGATGCCGTCGAGATCGGGCATGACGATGTCCAGGAGGATGATGTCGGGGCGAATCTGTTCGGCCTTGGAAAGGGCTTCCTGGCCGCTCGACGCGGTCACGACTCTGAAGCCCTCTTCGCTCAGGGCCATAGAGACCAGCTTAGTGATCCGCGGCTCGTCGTCCGCGACAAGGAGCAGGGGTTGCGTGCTCACGATTGGCGATCTCCTCCCCCAGGCAGCAAGCCGAACACCAGGCGCTTGCAACGTCATCCCCACCCTACACCACTCCAGGGCGTTCTGGGCGGGCAATCCGGACTCGAATCTGGCCGGCCGGGGAGATTCGTCCTTTTGCGTCCCTGGCCGGGCACTCGCGGCTCAGGCAGCTCGCTCGCCCTTCTCGGGTTCCGGCCGACGGCCCCGGCCGCGTCCGGCCTGGCGCCTGCCCCGTTCCGCCCGGCCGACGGCCCGAGGCGAGGGCAAGATCCACGTCGCGAGACCGATCGGATACCCTGAGTCGGAAGGTCGACCATGCTGAAAACAGAGACCGCAGAGGGTTTCGCCGCCTCGCCCCAGCTCGGAGTCAGTCGAGCCATGTATTTCGATCAGTTCAAGCAGCAACTGCCCGACATCGACCCAGCCGAAACCCAGGAATGGCTGGACGCACTGGACCAGATCCACGGGCAAGAGGGCGACGAGCGCGCCCGATTCGTCCTGTTCAAGCTGCTGAAGCGCGCTCGCCAGCTTCACGTCGGACTCCCGCCGCTGACGCAGACCCGTTACATCAACACCATCAGTCCCGAGCAGGAGCCCTTCTTCCCCGGCGACGAGGAGCTCGAGCGGCGCATCCGCCGCCTGATCCGATGGAACGCAGTCGCGATGGTTATGCGTGCCAACAACCGTGCGCCCGGGATCGGCGGCCACCTGGCCACCTACGCCAGCGCGGCCACGCTTTATGAAGTCGGGTTCAACCACTTCTTCCGCGGCAAAGACGGGGCGTTGGACAGCGCCGACGGGGGCTCGGGCGACCAGATCTTCTTCCAGGGCCACGCGGCGCCCGGGATGTACGCCCGGGCCTTCCTGGAGGGGCGTCTCACGGCGGACAACCTCGACCACTTCCGCCAGGAAGCCCTTTCGCCCGCCGGCCTGCCGAGCTACCCCCACCCGAGGACCATGCCGGGCTTCTGGGAATTCCCGACTGTCTCCATGGGGCTGGGCCCGATCGCCGCGATCTACCAGGCCCGGTTGAACCGCTATCTGGCCAATCGTGGCCTGGCCGACACATCCGGAAGCCGGGTATGGGCCTTCCTCGGCGACGGCGAAATGGACGAACCGGAGTCGATCACCGGCCTGGCGATGGCGGCCCGCGAGGGCCTCGACAACCTCACGTTCGTGATCAACTGCAACCTGCAGCGCCTCGACGGCCCCGTCCGCGGCAACGGCAAGATCATCCAGGAGCTCGAGGGGCTCTTCCGGGGAGCCGGCTGGAACGTCATCAAGGTCATCTGGGGCCGCGAATGGGACGACCTGCTGGCCCGCGACGTGGACGGCTTGCTCGTCAACAAGATGAACGAGACGCTCGACGGCGAGTTCCAGAAGTTCTCGGTCATGGGCGGCGCCTACATCCGAGAGCACTTCTTCGGGCCCGACCCGCGCCTGCGCCGGCTCGTCGAGCATCTGTCGGACGAGGATCTCGCCCGCTTGCGCCGCGGCGGCCACGACTATCGCAAGGTCTACGCCGCGTATCGCGCAGCCACCGAATACCGGGGCGCGCCGACCGTCGTCCTGGCCAAGACAACCAAGGGTTGGGCCTTGGGCCCGGGCGTGGAAGCTCGCAACATCACGCACCAGGCCAAGAAGCTGTCCGAGGCCGAGCTGCGGATCTTCCGCGATCGCCTGGAGCTGCCCATTCCCGACGCCCAGCTTCACGATGCGCCCTACTACCACCCCGGTCCCGATTCCGAGGAAGTGCAGTACCTACTGGAGCGGCGCCGGGCGCTGGGCGGGTCGTTGCCAAAGCGCGTCGTCCGCGCAGCGCCGCTGACGGCACCGAGGCCGGAGGTGGATCGCGAGTTCGCCGCCGGATCGGAAGTGGCCGTCAGTACCACCATGGCCTTCGCCCGACTGCTTCGGAACCTGATCCGCGACCCCGGCATCGGTAGACGAATCGTGCCCATCGTGCCCGACGAGGCGCGGACTTTCGGCCTCGACCCGCTGTTCAAGGAAGCGGGCATCTACGCCGCACTCGGTCAGCGCTACGAGCCGGTCGACTCGGACCTGGTCCTGAGCTACCGCGAGGCGGTGGACGGCCAGGTGCTGGAGGAGGGCATCACCGAGGCCGGGTCGGTCGCTTCGCTGCAGGCCGCCGCAACTTCGTACGCGACCCACGGCGTGGCGCTCGTGCCGTTCTACATGTTCTACTCGATGTTCGGATTCCAGCGGACCGGCGACCAGTACTGGGCGCTTGCCGACGTGCGCGCGCGCGGCTTCGTGATGGGCGCCACGGCCGGCCGCACGACGCTGATGGGCGAGGGCCTGCAGCACGACGACGGCCACTCGCACGTGCTGGCGTCGGTGATCCCGAACATCCGGGCCTACGATCCGGCTTACGCGTTCGAACTCGCGACCATCGTTCGAGAGGGCATCGACCGGATGTACGTGAAGGGCGAGGACGTTTTCTACTACGTCACGCTTTACAACGAGAATTACGCGATGCCCAAGCGGCCCGACGGAGTGACGGACGAGCAGGTGGTCCGCGGGATCTACCGGCTGTTCGAGGCGCCGGACCTTGGCGAAGCGGCCCGGGCCAAAGGACCACCCGTGCGGCTGGTCGGCAGCGGTTCGATCCTGCAGCAGGTAGTTGCCGCCCGCCAGCTGCTCGCCGAGCGGGGCATTGCGGCCGAGGTCTACAGCGCCACTTCCTTCCAGCAGCTGCGTGCCGACGGCCTGGCGACCGACCGCTGGAACCGGCTCCATCCGGACTCCGAGCCGAAGGTGCCGTACGTCGCCCAGGTCCTGCCGGCCGGTGGCGGCCCGATCGTCATCGCGACCGACTGGATCCGCACCTACCCCGACCTCGTCGCCCCCTGGCTTCCTTCGAACCGGCTGGTACTCGGCACGGACGGCTTCGGCCGGAGCGATGCTCGGGAAGCGCTGAGGGAGTTGTTCGAGATCGACCCGAAGCATGTTGCCGCCGCGGGGCTTACCGGGCTGGCGCGGGACGGCCGGATCTCGGGCGCGGACGCGGCGGCCGGCATGAAGGAATTGGGCGTCGACCCGGAGGCTCCGGACCCGCGTTCGCTATGAGCGGCCTGGCAGTTCGGCGCCGGGGGGCCTGAGCTCGACGACGACGGCACCCGTCACGTTGACCACGGTCGTATTGCCGCAACGGCTCCGCCAATCGATGACGTCGGCGAGCGGCGTATGGCCGTGCAGCCAGAGTGGCGGCTGCAGCCTCTCCAGGAGCCAGCGGTACCCGCGAAATCCCCGGTGATACTCGCCGTCGGGCATATCGCCGGCGCCGAACGGCGGCACGTGGCTGAACACGATCATCGGGCCCGATCGCCCCAACCTCCGTGTCGCAAGACCCAGGACCTGGCCCCAGGCCTTTGGCTCGCTTCTTACCGCGTGAGGCCCGCCGTGGCCGGGCCAGGTCAGACCCGCAAGCGGCAGGCCGCACAGCAGGCGCACGGCGGTGGATTCGGTCGCCTCCGGGCAGCAGACCGAGCGGCTCCACGGCGCGTCGGTGTCGTGATTGCCGCGTACGTACACGATCGGAGCATCGACGGCGTCCGCGATAAAGCCGAGATCCTCACGGGAGAGGTCACCGCAACCGACGATGAAGTCGATTGGGCCGAGTCCGAGACGGTTCCGCTTGTCGATGAGAGCGGGATCGAGCTGATCGGATACTGCGAGGACACGGATCGGCGTCCCGTTCCGGTCCCGAAACGGAGCTGCGTCGGGCCATTCCACGGAGATGTGCCGGGTCACGTCAGTCCGCCGCCTCGGGAGACGTGGCGGTGTCGACATCCGTGGTGTCGGCTTCGGGATCCACGTTGGAGTGCCGCTCGGAATAGCGCATGCCTATCGCCGGCCGGAGGCCCTGCGCGGCAGCGCGCATCTCATTCGCTTCCGGGAAGTAGGACAGCAGGTTCGAGGGCCTCTCGCTAGTCTGGCCGTCGAGCGGGATCAGCTCCGTGACCATGGCGTCGAGGCCGGCGCCCTCGGCGTAGACCACCGTCGCGACGCGGTTATGGCCGTCCACGACCCAGAATTCGCCCTCGTACTTGACCAGATCCACGGGTGGAAGCGCGTCGAGACGGTCGTTGGCCATGCGGATCCGCCGCCAGCGAGCCTCCCAGTTCGAGCTTCGGAATGGTTGCAGCGGCAGGAAGTCGCCGCCTCGCTGGGCCGCGCCGGCGACGGCCGTGCCCCGGATCTCTTCGAGCGGCACGAACCGCAGGCCGAGTTCACGGGGCGACGCGAAGCGCGCCTCCGGGTATAGCTCGTACAGGCTGGCGAGCGGCTCTCGAGCGCGCCGGCGCAGGCGTCTGCGGACTACGGCATCGCGCCCGGACCAGGCTTGATTGGCTGCGCCGAGGACGGTTCCGAGCGCCCCGGCCACGGGCCCGACCACGTGCTCGTGCAGCGGCTCCACGACGTGTTCGACCATCGGGTCCGTCATTGAGGCCACGAAGCCGGCTACGCCGCCGGCTGCCGATTTCGGCGGGTCGTTCAGAAGCGACCGGGTCGGCAGCCTCCGGCGCGGCCTGGTTCGTTTCGGCTTCCGGGCCTTCCCGGATCTGATCGTCCATTCTCCGAGCGTACCATCAGGCCACCTCGGGCGCCTTCGAATTGCCGTCGCGGGTTCCATCGAGTCCGAGACTGTAGGCTGTGCGAGCAGGTCGTCCGGGAGCGCCGTCTTGCGCTCCGGCCGGGTCCAGGAGGAGGAACGTGGTCAGCCGCGACAACGGGAGCTCGTCACCCGCCCCAGGCGCCGGGGAGGCCCGGCCGGCTCCGTCCTCGTCCCCGGGATTGGCGGACGCGGTCGCCTTATAGGGCTGGCGCTCGTCATCCTGGGAGTCCTGTGGCTGGCACGCGACATCGTGGGACCGTTTGTCGTCGCGGCGGTCCTGGCCTACGCGTTCTCGCCGGTCGTCACCGCGGCGCAGGTTCGGACGGGGCTGCCGAGGGCGCTCGTAATCCTGGTCGGCTATGTCCTCGTGCTGGGTGCACTGGCCGCGCTGACGCTGGTCGCGGCAAACCGCATCGATTCCGAACTGCGCGAGCTTTCGGCCGGCGGCAACGACGTGATCGCCTCCGCGCTCCATAAGCTCTTCGGCAACAGCGTCGACATCGCCGGGCAGCAGATCAGGATGGACGCCCTCGCGGCCGAACTGAAGCAACAGATTTACGGCCTCTCGCCGTCGGATGCGCTCCACGTGGCGGTGGAGGCCGTGAACATCGCCCTGCAGACGATCCTGGCCCTGATCGTTCTCTTCTACTTCCTGCTCGACGGTCGGCGGTTCGGCGAATTCGCGCTGCGTTTCCTCGATCGTCCGCGGCGTGCCGACGCGCTGCGGATCGCTCAGCGCATCCACGTCGTGCTCGGACGCTGGATCCGGGGCCAGCTTCTGCTGATCGCGCTCGTCGCGACGGTGCTGTATTTGATCCTCGGGCCCGTCCTCCACGTCCCGTACGCACTGATCCTGGCAATCCTCAGCGGCTTCCTCGAGATCGTGCCGCTGGTGGGCCCGCTGATCGCGGCGACCCTCGCGGGAACGGTCGCTTTCTCGACGCGTGGCACCGATGTTGCGATCGGAGTGTTGGTGGTCTATCTCATGGTCCGGCAGGTCGAAGACCAGGTGATCATGCCGCTTGTCATCGGCCGGGCCGTTCACCTCCATCCCGTCGTGACGATCTTCGCCGTCCTCGTCGGCCTGAGCGCCTGGGGCGTGCTTGGCGGTCTCCTGGCGGTGCCGGTGGCAGCCGCTCTGAACGTGACGTTGCACGAGCTATTTCCCGAGGAAACGGCGAGCGGCGGCGAACCCTGGGATCGAGGTGGGGGCGCGGAGCACGGGCAGGAGAGTTCGGGACGGCAGGGCTCCGAGATCGGCGATCCGGCCGGCTCCATTGCCCCTACGGGCTTCGCGGATTCAACGGGCTCTCCGCCCGAGCCTGCCGGTCCCGGCGCCGTGGACGCCGGCCCGGGGCCCGATCCGAGAACGCCCGGCTGATGGGGGAGTCCGACTTGGGGCCACGAGCGAAGGCGGCCACCTCGCCCGGGCAGGCGACGGTCCCGGCGGAGCCGGTTGGCGGCACCGTCATCCTCGGCCTGGATATCGGCGGGACTCAGATCCGGGCCGCGGCCGTTCTGGCGGACGGCTCCAGGCTCGGTCGCGCGGCAGTGGCCATGCCGGGGGGCGCCGGTCGGAGCTCCGAAGGCGAGGTCTTCTCGGTTTGCGAGCGGCTTCTCCGGACGGTCCTCGAAGAGCTTCCGGCCGGCATCCGTGGACACGTCGTCGCGGTCGGGATCTCCTCGGCCGGACCGGTCGATCCCTGGCGCGGCGTGGTCGTCGACCCTCCGAACATCCCCGCCCTGCACGACTCGGCCCTCGCCGACGAGCTCGAGGCGCGGCTCGGGCTGCCGGCCTACCTCGAACGCGACACCAACGTCGCCGCACTCGCCGAGCACTGGCTCGGCGCCGCTCGGGGCTGCAGCGACTTCCTGTACGTGACCGTTTCGACAGGTCTGGGCGGCGCGATCTTCCGCGACGGGAGCCTCCTGCTGGGCCCGGATGGCACGGCAGGCGAGCTCGGCCACGTGACCCTGCTCGTGGACGATGGGCCACCGTGCGGCTGCGGCGGTACGGGGCACCTCGAAGGGATCGCCTCGGGCTCAGGGCTGGCGCGGCAGGCCCGGGCGGAGCTTTCATCGGTCGGCTCGCGTTTCCTTGCCGAGAGGGCGGAGCAAGCTCCGCTCACCGGACGGGACGTCGCTGAGGGCGAGCAGGCCGGCGACCGCGTCTGCACGGCTCTGATGGATCGGGCCCGGCGCGCCTTCGCTATCGCCTGCGTCGGCTGGGTCAACGCATTCAACCCCGAGACGATCGTGGTCGGCGGCACGGTTGCCGAGCGGCAAGGCGAGCGATGGCTTGCGCCTGCCAGGGCTGCGGTCCGGACGACGGCCCTGACCGTCCCGGCTCGGCGGGTGCGGATCGTGCCGGCGGAGCTGGGCGATGACGTGAGTCTCGTCGGGGCGGGGCCCCTGGTCGCCACGCGCCATGGCGACCCCGCTTGGCGGGCGCGGCGAGGCCGGCGAGCGCGTTAGGAGATCGGGGCGCCCCACCAGACGCTGGCGGCCACGATCACGTACAGGCCCACCAGCGCGAGGCCCTCGAGCCAGGTGGACTCCCCGTCGATGACTACGAGCGCTGCGAGCAATGTCGCGAGGGCCATCGCGGCGATCAGCAGCGGCGTAAATGTCAAGGTCAGGGCGGCGCCGCCGAGCAGCAGGCTCAGGATGACGAGTGCGGGTGTCAGCGCCAGCGCGACCTGCAGGCTCGAGTTGAGGATGAGGCTGATCGCCAGGTCGCCTCGATCGGCCAGCATCGCCTGGACGCCGACCACGTTCTCGACGGCGTTGCCGGCAATCGCGACCACGACCAGCCCGGCAAACGCTTCCGACATGCCGAGCGCGCTCATTGCGGGCTGCAGCGCCGCAACGAACCAGTCGGACACGAAGGCTGCCCCGACGCCGGCCGCCAGCAATGTGCCGAGAGCCACGGGCAGCGGCCAGGGCGCTTCGGTCACCGCCGAGTCACCCGAGCCGACGACCATGCCGCGGTGTATCGAGAAGGGCAGGCTGGCGGCGAAGACGGCGAGCAGCACGAGCGAAACCACGACCGAGAGTTCGGTTTCGTGCCCGTGTGCGGGTCCGCCGGGGGCGGTGGCAATGGTCGGGATCGCCATCGCGGCGACCGCGAGGACGAGCAGCGTGGACATCATCCTGGTCTGGTCCGCCCCGAACCGCTGGGGGCCGTGGCGGAGCCCGCCGGCGATGAAAGCCAGGCCGAGTACCAGCAGCGTGTTGGCAAGGATCGAGCCCACCAGCGCAAACCGAACGACGTCGACGAGCCCGGCCCTCAGGGCGAAGATGCCGATGAAGAATTCGGGCAGGTTGCCGAGGGCCGACTGGAGCACCCCGGTGGCGCCGGAACCGAGCCGGTGACCGAGCTGGTCGGTGCCCTCGCCGACGAGAGCCGCGAGGCCTGCCAGCGCGACTGCGGAGACGGCAAAGATCGCGACTCCGTCCGCGCCGACCAGGCGCAGCAAGAACGTTGCCACGCCGGCGACAACTGCAACGGCGGCGATGATGGTCGAGCGAGTTCCGAAATAGGCGGGCACGGCTTGCTCCGGGCCGACCTCGGAGCGGGCCGGCATACCGGGCGATTGTGCCGGAGCCGGGGCCGGTGTGCGCGCCATTGGCGAACGTCCGCGCTCCGCTTCCGCCCGCGCTGCGGCTCTACAGGCCGCGTCCTAGAAGGGCGGCCAGGGGATGGCGGGCCGGTTCCGGTCGGGGAGTGGAAAGCGGCGGCGGGCGAGAAGTTCGTCGATCCGGCGGGCCGTCGCTCGGACTTCGGCGGAAGCTAGCAATTCGCCCAACTCTTTCCCCAGCTCGGCCGAGAGGGCCTCCCGGAGACGATTCAGGACGGCGATCTCTTCATCGGTGAGCGGGTCGCCGCGCCACCGCCACAGGATGGTGCGCAGCTTTGGTTCGATGGAGAAGCACAAGCCGTTGTCGATCGCCTGGATCCGGCCGCCTTCCAGCGGCAGGAGGTGCCCGCCTTTGCGGTCGGCGTTGTTCAGGACCGCGTCGAGCAGCGCGATCCGGCGAAGCTCGGGCAGGTCGAGACGGGCGAGTTCCACGACGTCGACCTGCGGGTCCACTTCGACCCATAGCTGCACCATGCCGGGGCCCAGTGGCCCGTCGCGCAGCACCGTGGGCGGAACGATGTTCCAGCCGCTTGCGACCGAGACGCTGTAGGCGCCCAGCTCGCGGCAGGCCAGGCTGCCGTCAGGGAAATCGGCCAGCGGTCGCTCGCCCCTGACCGGCTTGTATACGCACGTCGCCGTCAGGGGCGTCGAGCCATCCGCCGCGTGGCCGTCCACCAGGCAGAAGAACGTGCCGTTCGAAGCGCTGAGCAGCCGCCCGATGACCGAAATTTCGCCGATGTGGAGGAGTCGCAGGGCGGTCTCGTCGTCCAGGCGGCCGGCCACCTGGCGACCCTCCATGGCCAGGGCTTCGATCTCCTCACGCGTCATCTGATCCGGCATCGCCGTCTCTCAGTGCATGTAGCCGTTGCGGCGGAGGCAGATGTGCCCTTCCGGGTTCAATGGCTGGCCGCAGAACGGGCACGGCGGACGGCCGGCGGCTACGACCTCGAGGGCGCGCTGGGCAAACGCAAGGGCCTGCTGTGGCCGAAGTCGGACACGCACCACGTCGCCGTCGTCGTCTTCATGGTCCTCGGCTTCGACCGCCGCTTCGTCCGGATCTTCTTCGTCGTCCTCGCCGATCTCGCGCGCTTCGACCACGATCGTCTCGTCGCTGCCATCCCAGACGATGGCCATCGTTCCGACGCGGAAGGTTTCGACGATCGGCTCCTCGAGCGGCTCCTTGTCGGGCGCTGCCGGCAGTTCGTCGCCGATGGCCGCACCGCGGCTCTGGACTTCCTTCATGAGCTCGGTCAGCCGCTCGGCGAGCAACGCGACCTGGACCTTCTCGAGCGCGACCGAGGTCAACCGGCCGCCCTCGCGGGCCTGCAGATAGAAGACGCGGCTGCCCGGTTGACCGATCGCGCCCGCGACGAAGCGGTCTGGGTTCTCGAAGCCGTAAACGCGTCCTGCCATGGATCCTCCGGGCGGTCGAAGGGCTGCTCACCCTCGGAGGCGACTGCCGAGCCGAATCTATACCCGCTCGCCCTCAGCTTCTCGCCAGCCCGGGTCGGGGAGCGCCGGCCGGAAAGCTGGAACGACGGGGCGGTTGGGGCAGGGGCGCGCCGGAGCGGGGCATTGGTTAGCCGATGAGCTTGGTACATGTCAAAGTAGCAAGGTGGGATTGACAAATAGAAAGTGAACATGGCATAGTGGCAACGGACGCGATGAGCCACCGCAGGCAGCGCGTCCCGCAACTCCGGAATCAGAGGCATTCAATGGCGCGCGATGTCATTTCCACATGTCCCGTCTGCTCGAGCGAGCTTGCGGTAACCCGGCTGCAGTGCCGAGGCTGCGGGACGGCGATCGAGGGCGACTTCAATGTCGGGCGGTTCGGGCGGCTGGGCCGGGAGCAGCTGGCGCTGCTCGAGAGTTTCCTGCGCGCCCGGGGCAACCTGAAAGAGCTCGAGCGTGAGCTGAAGGTGTCCTACCCCACGGTGCGGGGTCGGATAGACGCTCTGGTCAAGTCGTTGGGGCTTGGCGACGGGGCTCCGGTGCCGGACGACGGCGCCGGCGACTCAGCCACGAGCCGTAACGACGAGACCGTGGGGCTGCGCCGCGAAGTCCTCGAACGACTGGCCCGGCACGAAGTGACTGCGGACGAGGCTGCTGCCCTGATCCGCGCGCTCGGAAGGAGCGAGTGATGGGCACGCTTGAGCGCACCGAGACACTGAGCCATCGGCTGGGCAGCGACGGCCTGGTGACTATCAAGGCCGTGGCGGGCACGATCCGCGCCCGCGGCATCGATGGCGAGGAAGCCCACGTTACCGTGGTCTACCGGATCCGCGCCCACGATCAAGCCTCGGCGGAACGCGCTCTGGAAACCGGCCGCGTCCAGATCGAACGCGGCGAGCGCTGGCTGGAGATCGAGACGCCCGAGCGGCGCCTCTCCAGCGGGCTGGCCTGGCTGTTCAGCGGCGCCAGGGTCAACGCCGACATCAGCGTCGAGCTGCCGTGGGGTTCGACCGTCCGACTGGAGACGATCAGCGGAGCCGTCGAAGCCGTATCGCTGACCGGCGACCAGAAATACCGGACCATATCGGGCGACGTGAGGCTCTGGAGCGTCGGCGGGCCCGTGGATGCCGGTACGGTCTCGGGTTCGATCATGCTCGACAAAGGCCTGGACGTCTGGCTGCGCGCCAGCACCGTCTCCGGCTCGCTGCGGGCACGGGCGCAGCGTTTCCGCTCCACTTCGGTCTCTTCGACCAGCGGTGGAATTACGATCGCGGGCGCTTTCGATCCCGCCGGCCAGCACAAGGCGGATTCGATCTCCGGAGGGATGGACCTGATGCCCTTCTCCGGCCTGACGGTCGAGCGAAAGTCGGTTTCGGGTTCGATCCGGGCCGACGCGCCGATACGTGTCGAAGGCGGCCGCGCCAACTCGCGAGCGATCTTCGGGGATGGGCTGGCCACCTTCCGGATCAGTTCGACTTCGGGCTCGCTGCGCCTGAGCGTTCCGCCTCAGACGGGTTCGGACGCCTCGACGGCGCCGTCCGGCGACGACTCGTTCGGCTCGGCACCGGTCGCGGGCCCGGCGCCGTCGCCGTCGGAGGCTTCGGCCGAAACCTCCGAACCCAAGGCGACGGAGAGCTGGACGGCCGGGACCGACGCCGACGAAGCCTCGGCCGAGCCGGCCGACGAGGCGTCGGGGAGCGACGAGGACGAACTCGCGGTCCTTTACGCCCTCGAGCGGGGCGAGATCGGCGTCGACGAGGCGGCGGATCGTCTCGAGAGGCCGAGGAGGTAGGCCATGTCGGACGAACTGGAAGCTCTGCTCCGCCTGGTATCCGAAGGTCGGATCACGGCTGAGGAGGCGGCGCCGATCGTCGCCGCGCTTCAGGACAAGGCACGCGCGGGCGACGGCGCCTCGGCCGGGCACAGCGCGCCGGGCGACAAGCGAAGGCCCGGGCCCGCACAGGAGGCCCTGGCGGGCAGGAAGCTCCGCATATTCGTCGCCGAAAACGGGCACGCAGTCGTGGACATGTCGATCCCGCTCGCTGCAGCCGGGTTCGCCATCGATCAGGTGCCCGGTCTCTCATCGGATCACCGCAATCGCATAGTCGAGGCCATCCAGAGCGGCCGAACCGGCCCGATCCTGGAAGTCTCGGACCACGGCGACGAGGTTCGCCTCACCATCGAATAGCCGGGCGGCCTCGAGCCGCCGGCCGCTCCTTCTCGAAAGCTCCGGACGTCTGGGACGGACCGGCCTGGGTAAGCGCTGCCATGAACGGGCAAAGGGGAACGGGATGCTGCTGAACATCGAAGAGCTGGTGAAGGTCTACAGAGACGGCACCCGCGCAAATGACGGCATCAGCCTGAGCGTGGCCGAAGGCGAAGTCTTCGGGCTGCTGGGTCATAACGGCGCAGGCAAGTCGACCCTGGTGAACCAGGTGGTCGGGCTGCTCAAGCCGACTTCGGGCGCAATCCGAGTGGACGGGCGCGATCTCGTCGCCGATCCGGGACTCGCCCGGCGGCTGTGCTCCTTCCAGGCTCAGGCTCAGGTGCCCATAGACGGCCTGACGCCGCGCCAGGCGATCGACCTCCTCGGCCAGCTTCGCGGCGGGTCGCGAGCGGACGTGGAACGACGGCGCGGCCAGCTGGTCGATGCGCTCGAGCTTGGGGAGTGGCTCGACATCGATGCGGCGCGGCTCTCCGGCGGTGTGAAGCGGCTCGTCGCGTTCGCCATGGCGGCGGTTACGCCCGGGCGCCTGGTCATGCTCGACGAGCCGACCAACGACGTGGATCCGGTCCGGCGCCGGCTGCTGTGGCGCCAGGTGCGATTGCTAGCCGACCACGGCTCTGCCGTGCTTCTCGTGACTCACAACGTCATCGAGGCCGAGCGATCCGTGGACCGGCTCGCGATCCTCGACGAGGGCCGTGTCATTGCCGACGGCAAGCCGAGCGAGCTAAAGGCCCGCCTCGGCGCCGAGCTGCGGCTCGAACTCGTGCTCGACTTGGAGGTCGCCGACCTGCCGACGTCGCCCTTCGGCGGCTCCGTGGTGCCGGTCGGGAACCGCCTGATGGTGGGCGTCTCGAAGGACCAGGCCGGCCAGGCCGTGTCCTGGGCGGAGTCGCTCACGCGAGCCCACTCGATCGAGGAATACACGTTGGGCCCGGCCACTCTCGAGGACGTGTACGTGTCCCTGGTTGGCGGCGCGAGCGCCGGACCGGCCGAAGTGGAGGCGACTTTCGATGCAACCGCTGCGTAGCTATCAGTTGCTGGTGACCTGGCAGGCGTTGCGGAAGAAGGCCTACCTGCCGTTGATGATGGCCGTCCAGACGCTCTTCTCGTTGGGCATCGTGCTCGGCTATCCGCTCCTGTTTCCGACCCTCGATCGGACGTCAATCTACCTGATCGCCACGGGCGCTCCGGCCATCTCGATGATCTCAGTGGGTCTGGTGGCCCTGCCGCAGACCGTCGGTGAGCAGAAGAGCGAAGGCAGCCTCGCCTACATGCGTTCGCTGCCCGTTCCGCGCCTGGCGTATCTGGTGGCCGACCTGACCGTCTGGCTCGCGATCGTGATTCCCGGCGTGATCCTCGGCATCATCGTCGGCGCTCTCCGGTTCGGGCTCGACCTCCAGGTCAGCCCCCTGGTCGTGCCGGCCATGCTGATGGTCGCGCTCACCGCCACATGCGTCGGCTATGCCCTCGCCTCGGTTCTGCCGTACATGCTCACCGTGATCGTGACTCAAGCGATCGTGGTCTTCGTGTTCATGTTTTCGCCGCTGACCTTCCTGCCCGACAAGCTGCCCGGCTGGCTCGAGGTCATCCACAGCCTCCTGCCGATCCAGGCAATGGGCGAGGTGACGCGCGGCACGATCGCGCCCCACGAGTTCGGCCTGCCGATGGGCGCCTTCCTGACGCTCGGCGTGTGGTGCATCCTCGGGTTCGCCGTGACCTACGCGGCCATGACGCGCCGGGGCTGACCGCGCGCTAGGCTGTCGGGCATGACGACACCGCCGGTCCGACTACCAGCCCGCGACTTCGAGGAGATACGCCTCGCCGAAGCGCTCGAGCGCGGCCGCTGCCCGATCTGCGACGCCCGCCAGGAGGCGACATATGCCTCGCTGCGCGGATTGGCGAGAGAAGGGGCCACCGACCGCGGCCTCCGGAAATCGATGGACCACGGCGTCGGCTTCTGCCAGGCGCACAGCGTCGGCCTCTCGAAGATGGAGTTGCTGCAGACGAGCAGCCAGCTGGCCACCGCGGTTCTGCTCGAGGCGATCCTGAAGCGGCGCCTCGCGGCTCTCAAGAAGCTGCCTGGCTCCGATTCGGCAGGTCAAGGACGCGCGATCGCCGAGATCACGACACCGCGCTGTCCCGTGTGCGACCGCGCTGCGGAGGCCGCTGCCGCTGCGGTTGCCCGCCTGCTGGGGCTGAGCGCAGACGCGGCCTGGGCGGGCGCGCTCTCGGGCGGGGAGATCTGCCTGCAGGACTTGTGTGCGATCTGGGCCGCGGCAGCGACCGGTTCCCGGGAAGTCCAGGCTCGCTGGAACGCCATCGCGACCGCGCAACTGGCACGGTTGGAGGTTCTGCGCGGCACTCTCGCCGAATACGCGCACAACAGCACCTCGGATCGGCGCCACCTCATCACGACCGAGCAGCACGCCGCCGGAGCGGCTGCCATCAGGCTCTTCGGCGGCTCGCCGGACCGAGACCGGACGCGCTAGGTTCGGTCGGCCAGCAGCTTCTCGAAACCCGGCGTCCAGGCGATGCGGCCGTTCGAGCCGTCCCGGTCAGCAGTGATCGAGCAGCCGTAATAGCCGTCGAGATGGGCGATCCAGGCGAGCCCGGTCGGACCCATCGCGAATGCCGCGGTTGCGTAGGCGTCGGCGTACGTCAGGCTCGGGCCGACGACGCTCAGGCTTAGAACTCCCTTTGGCGGCTTGCCGGTGAAGGGGTCGAAGACGTGATCGCCTCGCTCGTAGGCGCCGGACGTCGCGACGGCACCATCCCGAACCTCCAGTACGGTCGCCAGCTTGTCTGCCTCGAGCGGGTGGCGGATTCCGACGCGCCAGGCGATCCCGGCCGACGGCTCGCCCCGGATGACGATGTCGCCGCCGCCGTTGATGCAGTAGTTGGTCGCTCCGGCAGCCTCGAGGATCCGGGCGGCGTTCTCGAGCGACCAGCCCTTCACGAGGCCGGATGGATCGAGGCCTCCATCCCACAGGTGCCCGCGAATATCGAAGTAGCCTTCGGTCGCCACTCGGACCTGCTCGCACAGCTCGAGGACCTGGCGAACGTCCGGGCTGCATTCGTTCTCGCCGATCTCGCCGCGGCTCAGGCGGCTGATTTCGCTGTCGGGTTTGTAGGTGCTGAAGCGCCGATCGATGTCGCGGAGGTATTCGAAGGCCTCGTCCAGGGCGCCCGAAGGGACGGCTGGGTCGCGCACGTCGACGCTGATCGCGGTTCCCATGATCTGCTCGACGCGCCGCAAGCCACGCGTGGCCGCCGGGCCCAGTCTGGTCTCGCCCGCAAGATCCGTGGGGTTCGTGCCTGTCAGGGGTTCTCCCATCCCGCAATTATCGTCCAAGCACGAGCTGCGCCCTGAAACCCTCAGTCTCCCCGAGCGTGCGGCGTGTCGCCTGCCGCGTGTCGCCTGCCGCGTGTCGCCTGCCGCGCGCGGCAGGGCCGTCAGGCGCCGGGGTTGAGGGGGCGTCGTATCGTGGGCCGTGCCTGGGTTCCAAAGTCGCGGCAAGGAGATGCCATGTTCAGACGACGCGCCGTGATCGGCCCGCGGAGGCTGCTGCGGCGGCCGAGACTGCTGGGTGCCGCAGTTGTCGGCGGCCTCGGGTTCGCAGCGGGGCGAGCCAGCAGGCGACCTCCCGTGCCGACCTCGGATAGTTCGAATCCCGTCGCGGGGGCACTGGTCCTCCCCGACAAGCTCAAGGCGCTTGCGGACATGCACGCCGCGGGCACCCTTTCCGACGAGGAGTTCACGCTGGCAAAGCGCCGGCTTCTGGGATCACCGACTCACTGACGGGGTACCCGACCGGGCTCCCCGGCACGTCTCGCGAAACTGTGCAATGCTGCGCTCGCGGCGGCGCAGGCTGACTGGCAGCGCCGCCACTTCCCCCGCAATTCGAGCCTCACGTCGGCGCGCCCGTGCGAGCCGCAGCCCGGTTGGGTCAGCGCGGCAGGGGCGGTCTGGCTCTCCAGAAGGCCAGCCAGCCCGGGACCAGGCTCGGCATCGGCAGCAGTTCGGGCCTGCCAGCGGCTATCCACTCGGCGTGCCGACGATCGATCAGCGGCGCGATCCGCTCGTACGTTTCCCAGTCGTCCGGCACGTCATATCTGTCGGCCTTGCCTCCGAAGACATGTCGCCAGTCTCGCGGGTACCCGTACTCCGGGGCGTAGTAGGCGGAAGTGAACGCCAGGCCATCGGCCGAGAGCATCTCGCTCGTCAGCGCCCCGTCGGTCATGTCGCGAAGAGCGGTCACGCACTCGCTGCCGTCATTTATGGCCGCGATGGCGCGGGAGACGCCGGAGCTCGCCACCCAACCCGGATCCAGCATGTCCTGACGGATCAGCCAGACCAGGTAGATACCGATGTGGACGTACCCCTGCTCGGGCATTCGGTCCGTGGGGAATTTGCCCTCGGTGTGCCAATTCCATCTGTCGAATTCGATCACCGCAACCTCCGCCTGCGTGCAGGCCGATGCTACTGCGCAGGCGTCCATCCTGAAGCCGCAGGCAGGCGGAGCCGGGCGGTCACAACCTCGATTGCCGGCGTCATGGTCGGCCGAGGGCGGAAGTGAGCCAGGCCAGCCGATCGTCGTAGGCATTCGAGTCGAGGCCGTGGCCGGCGTCGTACCAGACCAGTTCCTTGGGCTCCCGGGCAGCGGCGGTGAGGGATTCGCCGGCGTCGTGCGTGAACCAGGTGTCCTGCTTGCCGAGCTGGATGAAGAGCGATGCCGGAGACACGCGAGGAACCCAAACGATCGGGTCGAATGAGGCCATCGCCGGCGCGTCGTAGCTCGGCGGCGTCGACATCAGGACTGCTATCCGCAGACGGCCGCCCTCGATTCCGGCGAACGTCGCTCCCCGCACCGCGCCGTAGCTGAAACCCACGAAACCGAGGCGCTTCGGGTTCACGACCGGCTGGCCGGCGAGGAGGTCGAGCGATCGCTCCAGCTCGCGCATCTCGTAGACGATTTCGTTGATTGCCGCGCTGTCGGTCATTGGCTCCGCGTCCAACTCGGGTTGGGTGACCAGAAGCGACGCCACGCCGCGACGGGCCAGGTCGCAGGCCTCGACGAGGAACTGGGACGAGCCGCTGAACGCGCCGTGGAGATACATCACAGCTCCGAACGGGCCTTCCCCGTAGGGCGTCACGAAATAGGCCTGCGTGCGCGTGCCGACGGCAGTCAGATAGGTGATGTAGTGGACGAGAGCGCCCAATTCGATGGTGACCGAAAGCTCCCGGACGTCGAACGGGCGGGCGCGGTCGTAGGCGAAGAGCGCCATGGCGTCGGCGTAGGAAATCCGGTCCGGGAGCTGGGTCGGTAGCGCGATCACGGTCGGGCTCGGCGCCTGCGGACTCGACATGGGGCCTGAGCAGCCGCCGAAAGCGGTTGCCACGACGACCGCTGCTCCGACGACCACCGCCGGTACCCGCGGCCGCGTCCGGCCCGTGCCTCGAGTGCTCGCCAAGATCCCTCCTCCGGATTCGACGACTGGTTGTTGTCGCATTCATCCAGACGAGGTCGGCCGGTCCTTTGTTCGACTTCTGCTGCCGGCTTCTCCTGGCGGACCGCGGCGCGCCCGCTTCCGCGGCCCGCTTCGAGTCGAGCCGCGTTCAACCGCGGTAGAGGAAGCACCCGGGCAGGTGGTCGTCAACGAGTCCGACGCTTTGCATGAAGGCGTAGACGATCGTCGATCCGACGAAACGGAAGCCGCGGCGACGGAGTTCGGCGGATAGCGCGTCCGACTCGCCTGTCGTGGCCGGAATGAAGGCCCGGTCGGCGTCGCGGGGCAGGATCGGCGCGGGACGGGGCAGCTGCGACTCCAGGAAAGCCGCAAACGAGCCGTATTCGTCCGCAATCCTCAGGAAAGCCGCCGCGTTTCCGATGGTCGCCTCGATCTTGGCCCGGTTGCGGACTATTCCGGCATCCGCCATCAGCCTGGTGCGATCAGCTTCACCGAAGGCTTGGACGAGGCCGGGGTCGAAACCGGCGAAGGCGCTGTCGAACGCCCGCCGCTTGTGCAGGATCGTGGACCACGATAGTCCCGCCTGAAATGCCTCGAGGCTTAGGCGCTCGAAGAGCGCGGCATCGTCCGAGACCAGGCGGCCCCACTCCTGGTCGTGGTAGGCCACCATGGCCGGATCGGGCCGGCCCTCGCCATCAAGCCACCAGCACCGCCGCCGGTCGTCCGACTCGGGCAGGGGAGTCATCACCGGCTTCCTCGGGTGATGGTTTCGGCGCCGATCTCGAGCACCGTCCAGCCGAACCTATCGCGGAGATCCTCGAAGCAGATGGCGCAAACCCAGGAGTAGTCGTCCTGGCCGGCGGGGCCGGCGCCCAGAACCGCATAGCCGGAATGGAGGGCGCCGCCATCGCCGTCTTCGCTGAATTCGGTCTGGCAGAACTCGCAGGCGCCGTGGCTCCAGGCAGCCGTCCAGCGACGGTATCGCCGCCACTGCAGGGTTGCGTTCCTGAGCCTGGCAGAGGGGTTGCGAAGTCTCCCGTCGCCGGGTTCTCGGCGTGCTCGCGGGACCAATCGGATCAGCTCACCCATTCAGGCGCTCCTGTCCAGGAACCGTTCCACGGCATCGCGAAAGATCTCGGCTCGTTCGATGGCCGTCGCGGCGGAATCCGAGTCGATGGGGGCGGCGATCTGGCCGCTCGCTGCCCGTCCCAGGTCGGCCGAATCGAGGAGCCAGCGGTGGTAGGCGGAGTACAGCCGCCGGGTTCGCGCGAACTGCTCGCCGTACGCGATGCATACGGCGGCGGTGCCGTTGGGGGCGAGCCCGTCGAGATCCAGGCAGGCCTGGGCCAGCGTTAGCATCGCGGCGGAGGCCGTCTGCGCGGCCACGGCGGCGCCCTGCGTGTCGAGCTCATCGCGGGCGGCGGCGATCGCCCTGCCCGCCTCGTCCAGGAGCTGTGCGCCCCGCGGCGTCATATTGCCACCGCTTCTTTCCGAATCGCCGGCATCTGCCCGTCGGACCGGGTGCGCCAGGCCGTCTCGGACACGAAGACGCGGCTGAGGACCAGTCTCTCCTCCTGCGAAAGGTCCGCGCAGGCCGCACTGGTCAGCTCCAGCTCGTCGCCGTAGCGATCCACCCGGTCGAGTACGACCAGGATGTCGACGTTCGAGTCGGGCCTGGCCTCGCCACGAGCTCTCGCGCCGTACAGGTACACGGCGACCAGCCGGTCGCCATAGGCTGGCTTGATCCGGTCCGCGAAGCGCAAGGCCACATTCAGACCTCGCGCGTCGGCGGTCCAGCCGGCGGCAGATCCGGCGGCATCCGGCGTCGGCTCGAGCTCCGTGGCGGGTGCCGTTGCTGCCCGCTCGGCCGCCGCCGAGGAACCGGTCGGCGCCGTCGCGGCCGCTGTGGAACCGGTCGGGTCGACGTCCCCATGGAATGGCTCCGGTTCGCCTGACGTCGCCACTCGCACGGCAGCACTTCGAACCTCGCTGACACTGGCCGGTTGTGGGGAGCGGGTGGATTGGGTGGGCTGGGGTGCAGTAATGGTGGAGCCATATGCTGGCCGGGCGGTCTCGGGCGGGTTGAGGCTCCGGCCGGTCAGCAGCGACCGCAGCATCGTCGCCAGAGGAGTCGTCGCGCCGCGGAAGTAGACCTGGTTTCCCTCCGCCTCCCGCTCGACCAGGCCGGCCGCCAGCAGACGCGCGAGTTCCCGGCTGGCCGTGCCCGGACTCGTTCCTGCGCGGCGCTGGATCTCTCGGAGGTGCAGTCGCGTGTTCGGATCCGCGAGCACGGTCAGAATGCGGCGCCGCACGGACGATCGCCCCATCGCCAGGTCCGTTGATGCGCTGTTCTCAAACACGAGAACAATCGTACTCAAAACAGAGAACAGGTCAAGCCCTGGGCAACCGGCCGAAGCCGGCGGTTCGGGCGGAGGGGGCGCCCGGCGGTTGGTAAAGTTGGCTGGGTCGGCGGCGGTGCGCGGCGGTGCGAGGCGGCGCGAGGGGTGGGGGAGGCGCGTTGCGGCGGAGCCTGGAGGCTGGGTCGGCGGTCTCCGACGGGGCCTGGCAGCCTGTGGCTGTCTCCGGCGGCCCGAGAGGCTTCGAAGCGAGTATATGTCGAGGTGGGCATACTCGCGTCATGGCCACACTGCCTCATGGCGACCCTCGAACCACCTCGGATCCCGAGGCCCTCCGGCCGCCGCCGGGATACCAGATGGCGTTGCAGGCCCCGCAGCGGTCGCGGCGGCGCTGGCTGGTGGTCCGAGCCGTTCTCCGGCTCGTGACCCGGATCTACTCACGGGTTCAGACCGACGGCCTCGAGAACCTGCCCGGCGGACCCTCGATCATCTGCTTCAGCCACCAGAATTGGGCGGATCCGTTCTTCCTGTTCGCCGGCCTGCCGAGCCGGCCGCGGGTCTACTTCTTTGGACCCGAGCAGGAAGATATGCGGCGAGGCGTCCGCAACCGGCTGATGCGCTGGAGTGGAACGATCGTGCCGTTCCGTCCCGGGAAAAGGAGCCTGGTTGCCGCGACGAGGCTGGCGGAGGCATTGGTCGCCCGTGGAGCAGCGATCGCGATCGCGGGGGAGGGGAGGATTCACTCGGGCGAGTCGGTGCTTCTGCCACTCCTCGACGGCCCCGCCTACCTGGCGCTCCGGTGCGGCGTCCCGATCGTCCCGGCCGCTGTAAACGGCACGAGCTGGCTCGGCTTTCGACGAGTCGTTCGGGTGAGATTCGGGGCCCCGATCGCGACTCTTCCCCAGAGCGGCCCCGTCACCCGCGCATCCGTCGACGAGACGACGGCCCGAGTCTGGGCGGCTCTCCATGATCTCGTAGTCGATTTCCCGGACAGGCGCCCCCCTGGGCCCGTCGGGAGGCGGCTCACCGAATGGTTCAATGACTGGCCCGAGGGCAGCCGGCCGCCGGTACCGGCGCGGCGCGACTGAAGGCGGGCGAGTTCGGGGTTGGTCGGGAGTCTGCGATACTTCGAAGGAAATAGGAGGAAACATGGATGCGACCGGCCTGTCGGCCAACCTCACCGAGTATCGGTCCCGACTTCGCGAGCAGCCCGACGAGCGTATCGACGCTTGGTCGGCCGAGCTCATGCGTGACGTTGCGGCAAGGCGAGGGGTGGTGAAGGTCGTGGCCGACTTCAAGCGGTCTGCACATCTCGACGATCGAGCCTTCGCCCGCATCTACTCGCGAGGCGGGGGTGCACCGGCGATGATCGGTCGCGATCCCGAGGGAAACCTGATGGTCCCCGCCGTGACTTTGCACGGTCTGGTGGCGGGGCTCCGCAGCGAATCGCCGGACGCCCGCAAGCTGCTGATCGAGTACCTGGTGGCGAATTTCGGCGAAATCGTCTACGTCTGATCGCTCGGGGAGGGAAGGCGGGGATTGGCCTGGCGCGTGCGAGAGGGGCCTCGGTCGCTCGCTCTCGAGCCGATCTGACGCTACCGATCGAAGCCGCCTCGCCGGACGAGTGTGATCGCATTCTCCAAGCGCACCTTGGATATCGTCAGGTACTTGGCGAGATTCTGGCGATCGGTGTCGTCCAGTGTCCGCATCACGTCCGATTGCAGGATGACGATTAGCTCGGTCATGGCCTGGTTGAGCTGGGCCCGAACGGTGATCAGCGATTCTTCGGTGATGGGTTTGGTGGTGCCGCTGCCCGACCATGCCGCCGATGCGTCGGCCTGGATCGCGTCCTCCGCGGCCTCGGGCTCGGCGGTCTTCGGGTCTTCCGTCTTCGGCGCAATGTGCGGGGGTCGAGGAGTCGTGTCGATCTTCTCGCGCAACTTGACAAGCGACAACTCACCCCGGCCGACCATGTCGGCGAGCTTCTTGCGCTTCTTCGGGTCGCTCACCTTGAGCAGCTCATAGGCGTGGGAGAGCGTGTCTTTGCGCACAGACACCAGCTCGCGTATCTCGGGGGGCGCGTCTGCGAGTCGAAGGCGATTCTCGAGATAGCCCTTGTCCTTGCCGAGCTTCTGAGCGAGCCGGCGGATGCTGTAGCCGTGCTGGCGAATCATCTTGTCGTAGATGAGGGCCTCGTCCATCGGCGAGAGATCCTCGCGCTGGAGATTCTCGATGACGGCGATCTCCAACGCGGTCTCGTCGTCGATCTCCTCGATCAACGCGGGGATGGTCGGCAGCCCGGCCGCCTTCGCCGCGCGCCAGCGCCGTTCGCCGGCGACCAGCTGGTAACGTCCGGCGGTGTGCGGGCGGACGAGTATCGGCTGCAGGACACCGTGCTCTCGTACCGATGACGTGAGTTCGTCGAGTGAGGTCTGGTCAAAGGCGAGTCGAGGCTGGTTCGGGTTGGCGTCGACACGGTCGACGGGGATGTGGCGGACGGCCGAAGGCCGGATCGAGGAGGTCGAATTCGTCGTTGAGGAGGCTCAGGACGTTTTGGGAGAGTTCGCGACCCCGCTCCTCGTTGAGGCGGGCGGTGGCGGCGGCGCGGAAATCTGGCCTAGCCAAGTGCGATTACCTCCCGGGCAAGCTCGCGGTAGTTGTTCGCGGCGTCGGATGAGCTGGCGTACTCAGTTATCGGTCGGCCGACCAGAGGAGCCTCGCCCAGCTTCACCGCGTTTCGGATGATCGTATCGAAGACGTGGTTCTCACCGTGCTCGCGCATTTCCGCGAGCATCTCGCGTCCGAGCACGGTACGAGGATCGTGGAAGGTCGGCAGTAGCCCCAGAACCCGGAGGTCTCTATTGAGTTTCGAGCGGATGGTCGTGATCACCTTCACCAGTGCCGTAAGACCTTTCAGGGCGTAGTACTGGGTCTGGACCGGAATGATCACGCCGTTGGCAGCCACGAGTCCGTTGATGGTGAGCAGTCCCAACGTCGGCGGGCAATCGATCAAGATGTAGTCGTAGTGCGCTTGCGCCCAAGACTCGAGTGCCTCCGCCAGGGCGTATTCGCGGCCGATCGCACTCAGCAGGTCGACTTCGGTCGAAGCCAGATCAAGGGTCGCCGGGGCAACGTCGATGTTGGCGGTGCCGGTCGAGACCACGATCTCCTTCAGCGCGACGTTCGGCGCACCGAGAACATTCGCCATCGAGTGGACGACTTCGGCGAGGTTGATCCCGAGACCGACTGAAAGGTTGGCCTGCGCGTCCATATCGACGCACAGCACCCTCAGGTCCTTCTCGGCAAGTGCCCCCGCGAGATTGATGGTGGTCGTCGTCTTGCCGACGCCGCCCTTCTGGTTTGCGATTGCAATTACGTTGGCCACCGGGGGGTCACCTCGCTCGGAGTACTGGAGCTCGAGACGAAGAGCGCTGGTGGCACTTCGGCTCAGCGGAGTTGGCCTCGGAATATCGACGGCGGAATTCGCTCTGGCTGACAGGAGAGATGCTACCCCAGGAACGCCCGTCACCGATCGCGGCTTTATCCACAGAATCGCCGAGTTGTTCACCGATTCTGTGGATAAGACAGGTAACCCGACCGCGTCTCGGGGTCCCGAAGTCGCGGTAGCGTCGGTGAACGCGAGCCGCGAGCTCGCGAGCGACGGCCTCTCTCACGGTTTGTCTTTACACAAAGACAGAGTGGTAAGGGTAGGGGAGTGGACTAGCGGTCGGTGGACGTGGGTCTCGCCTGGGCCTCACCCGACGCGTAATGGCGCGGGGCGGCGCGGGGCGGCGCGAGGTCGGTCCGGACCGAGACCGTCCCGACCAGGCTGCCCACAACGCTTCTACGCTCGGCGAGGCCGAAGGGACCTGCGGCTGGCGGGAAAAGGCAAGTCCGTGACATGATCCGCGGGCACGAACCGAGATGCGATCTGCTGGAGGAAAAGCCAAGTGTCCAAGGAGCCGAGAACCGACCAGGGCGAATCGCCTGCGATGAAGCCCGATCCGGGGCTCGAGCGCTGGCGCACGACCACTCGCGCCAAAGCTGTGGCGCGGTCCCCGGAACGTCAACCACAATTCCTGACCACATCCGGGGTGGAGATCAGAGACCTGTACGTCCCGTCCGACACGCAGGGGCTGGACGAAGACGTGGATCTCGGCCGACCCGGTGAATACCCGTTCACTCGCGGCGTTCAGCCCACCATGTATCGCGGACGGCTCTGGACCATGCGCCAGTACGCGGGCTTCTCGACGGCCGAGGACACGAACCGTCGCTTCCGCTATCTGCTGGAGCAAGGCCAGACCGGGCTTTCGGTGGCGTTCGACTTGCCGACGCAGATGGGCTACGACTCCGATGCCCCCGAGGCCGAGGGCGAAGTCGGACGGGTCGGCGTTCCGATCAGTTCTCTGGCCGACATGGAGGTCCTGCTGGACGGACTCCCGCTCGGGACGGTCAGCACTTCGATGACGATCAACGCCTCCGCGGCCGTCTTGATGGCTCTCTATGTGGCGGCAGCGGAGCGCCAGGGAGTCCCGAGGGCCCAGGTCAGCGGGACGACGCAGAACGACATTCTCAAGGAGTACATCGCCAGAGGGACCTACATCTTTCCGCCGCGGCCCTCGATGCGGCTGGTCACGGACATCTTCGAGTTCTGCTCGAAGGAGCTGCCGCGCTGGAACACCATCAGCATCAGCGGCTACCACATGCGCGAAGCAGGCGCGACCGCGGCCCAGGAGCTCGCCTTCACGTTGGCCGACGGGATCGCCTACGTCGACGCGGCCCTGAGCCGCGGCCTGGACATCGATGCCTTCGCCGATCGGCTGAGCTTCTTCTTCGCCAGCTGGAGCGAGCTGTTCGAGGAAGTGGCCAAGTTCCGAGCCGCGCGCCGAATGTGGGCCCGGATCGTCAAAGAGCGCTTCGGAGCCACTAACACGCGCTCGATGGCGTGCCGGTTCCACGTCCAGACTGCCGGTTCGTCCCTGACGGCCCAGTCGATCGACAACAACGTGGTGCGGACCACCGTCCAGGCTCTGGCGGCTGTGCTCGGCGGCGCTCAGAGCCTCCATACGAACTCGCGCGACGAGGCTCTGGCCCTGCCCACAGCCGAGGCTGCCCGCCTCGCTCTGCGGACCCAGCAAATCCTGGCCTACGAGTCGGGCGTCACAGAGACCCCCGATCCGCTCGCGGGCAGCTACTACGTTGAGTCGCTTACCAACGGTCTCGAGAAGGCCGCAAACGAGTATCTGGCCGAGATCGAAGCGCTGGGAGGCACGCTTGCTGCGATCGAGGCCGGATACCAGCAGCGCCAGATCCAGGAGTCGTCCTACCGGGTCCAGCGTGCGGTCGAGAGCGGCGCAAAGGTCGTCGTGGGCGTGAACAAGTTCCGCGACGAGGAGACGTCTAACCCGTCGCTCCAGAAGATCGACCCGGAAGGCGAGCGGCGTCAGTGCGAGCGCGTGAACCGTGTCCGCGCCGAGCGCGACCCTGCTGCCTGGGCGGCCACGATGGTCCGGCTTGAGGAATGCGCCCGGGGCGGGGAGAACCTACTGCCGCCGATGATCGAGGCCGTCAAGGCCTACGCGACCGTCGGCGAGATCTGCGACCGTCTGCGGGTCGTATGGGGCGAGCACCGCGAGCTGATCACGGTGTAAGGCGGCCAGAGCGGCCTCCCCAGCCCGAAAGCGTCCTGATAGCAGCTGCTAGCAGCTGTCACTAACCCTGGGTGTTCTACCCTCGCGAAACGACCTTGAAGCAGCTACTCGGAGGCGCTGGCCCTGAATCTGAACGCTTACGGGCTTGCCCTCACCTACCATTGACGTCGCTGAAACGTAGTCGACGGTGCCCATCCAATTCGAACGTATGTGCGGTAACAGTGTCGTGCGCACGACAGGAGATCCATGGACCAGTTGAAGTCGGTGCTCCCCGAAGGGCTCGGGATCGGCAAGATCCACCATGTCGCAGTCATCGTTCGAGACCTGGACGTTGCCCTCGATCTCTATCGCGGCAAGCTCGGTCTTGAGGTCGAGGCGGTTATGAACATGGCCTACGACCACGTGACGATCGGTTTCCTGCCCGTCGGCGAGACAAAGATCGAGCTGGTCATGCCCACCGACAACACCACCGGCTCCGCGCGATTCCTGGAATCCAGGGGCGAGGGATTCCATCACATCTGCTTCGAGGTCCCCGACATCCAGGCCGCCCTGGACCAGCTCGCCTCGATGGGCCTGACGCTCGTCGACGTCGCACCGCGCAAGGGCGGGGAAGGCCCGGTCGCATTCGTTCATCCGAAGAGCTGCCACGGCGTGCTCGTCGAGCTGATCGAGGCCCCCGGCGGTCCGGCCTGGACGAAACTGGCCTACTGAGGGCCAGCCGACGAGCCGGGCGCGACCGCCACGACTCGCCGACAAGCGGCTGCCTAGAGCGTCCAGGCGAAAAGCACATCCTCGGCGCCCTCGGCCCGGCGGCAGAATGCCACGAGGTCGCCGGCGAGTTCGCGCAGCATCGGCTTCTCCTCCGGATCGACGTCGCATTCCTCGCCTTCGATCAGGTCGATCCAGCGCGCCGCGACGCGATCGAGATAGCTGTCCGGAAGCGTCGCCACGTCGTCGATCCAGTGTGGATCGACTCGTTCGACCGTCCGATCCGACATCGCAGCCAGGCGTGCCTCGAGCGGGCAGATTGCCTCGCTGAAGGGCCGCGGGACGCCGCGCGAGGTGCTTTCCCGGACGGCCCGAGCGAAGAGATCCAGCCAGCCCTGGTCCATGCCGCCTCCCAGCGACACGTAAGCCACGAAGCGCCGCGGGTCCCGAAGGCCGGCCCAATCGCCGATGCCGATCGCGAGGAGTATCTCGCGGGCATCGCCGGCCACGAGATCCATCAGAACTCCCACGCCGCCTCCGCTTCTTCGGTCCGACGAATCCGCACGACCTCGCCGGAGTATGCCGCGCGGGCCACGCTCTGGCGATAAGGCCGGCGCCCTATTACGGCCGGTAGCCTGCCTCGAGCAACAGCCGCGGCAGCTGGGTGGGGGAGTCGGCGACCCTGATCCCGGCGGCCTCGAGGGCCGCGATCTTGTCGGCCGCCGTCCCCGAACCGCCCGAGATGATCGCCCCGGCGTGGCCCATGCGGCGTCCCGGCGGTGCGGTCCGGCCGGCGATGAAGGCCGCCATCGGCACTCCGCGGAGATGCTCGCCGCGTAAGCGGCGGCTTCCTCCTCGGCCGAGCCGCCGATCTCGCCGATCATGACGATCGCGTCGGTCTCGGGATCGTCATGGAAGAGCTTCAGGACGTCGAGGAACGTGGTCCCGATGATCGGGTCACCGCCGATGCCCACGCAGGTGGACTGGCCGATGCCCGCGTCCGTCATAGCCTGCACGGCCTCATAGGTGAGCGTGCCGGAACGGGAAACGACCCCGGCGCGGCCCGGCTTGTGGACGCTGCCCGGAATGATGCCTGACCTTTGCCCGGCCCGGAGAGGTGGCGCCGGGGCAGTTTGGGCCGATCAGCCGAGCTCCGGCGCGCCTGGCCGCCTCGACGACGGGAATCATGTCGAGCGCGGGAATGCCTTCGGTGATGCAGACGATCGTCTTTATGCCCGCATCGACGGCCTCGAGGATGGCGTCGGGGGCTCCCGAGGCCGGGATGTAGATAACGGACGTGTTGGCGCCGGCCTGCGAGCACTGCCTCGGCGACGGTGTCGAAGATCGGCACGTTCCCGTCGATCGCGAACTGACCACCCTTGCCCGGCCTGGTGCCGGCCACGACCCGGGTGCCGTAGGCGATCGAGGCGCGGGTGTGGAATTCGCCCTCCCGGCCGGTGATGCCCTGGACGACAAGGCGCGTGTCGAGTCCTACGAGAATGCTCATCGTGCGGCCCCCTTCGCCAGCATTACGGCTTTTTCGGCGGCCTCGTCGAGCGATTCGGCCGTCTCGAAGCTTCGCCTCCCGCAGCAGCCGAGCGGCCTCGTCCGCGTTCGTCCCGACGATCCGGACGACCATCGGCACCTCCCGGACCTGCTCGGATCGGGCTTCGATCGAGTCCGGCCGCGACCTCGTCGCCCCGGGTTATCCCGCCGAAGATGTTGACCAGAATCGCTTTGACATTCGGGTCCGCGAGGATCAGTTCCATCGCGGCGCAGACCGTCTCGTGGCGCGCCCCGCCGCCCACGTCGAGGAAGTTGGCGGGTTCGCCGCCGTAGTGCTTGACCAGGTCCATGGTCGTCATCGCTAGGCCGGCGCCGTTGACCATGCAGCCGATCGTGCCTTCGAGGTGGATGAAGTTGATCCCCACGTGCCGCGCCTTGGCGTCGACCGGATCCTCTTCGTCGAGGTCGCGAAGCGCCTCCAACTCCGGATGCCGGGCAAGGCCCGAGTCGTCCAGCGTGACCTTGGCGTCCAGGCAGACGAGTCGCTGCACCGGCGTCCCGTCGGGGGCCTTTTCGGCAACCACGGCCAGCGGGTTGACCTCAACCAGATCAGCGTCATTGGCGCGCATCGTCCCGTACAGGCCCTGGGCGATGACCACGAACTGGTTCAGCAGGGGATCTCGCAGCCCGATCTGCAGGCCGAGCGCGCGCGCCTGGAATGCCAGCAAGCCGAGCTCTGGATCCGCGGCGACGCGGTGGATTGCGCCGGGGTTCTGGCGAGCCACTTCCTCAATCTCGACGCCGCCCTCGGCGGACGCCATGAGCACGATCCGGCGGCTCACACGGTCGACGATCGCGCCGAGGTAGTACTCCTTGACGATGTCCGCCGCGGCGCCGACCAGCACCTTTCGGACCGTGATTCCCTTGATATCCATGCCGAGGATCTGCGCCCCAACCTGCTCGGCTTCCCCAGGCGTCCCGGCCAGCTTCACCCCGCCTGCCTTGCCGCGGCCGCCGACGAGGACCTGCGCCTTCACGACGACACGATCGGCGCCGGCGGCGAAGAAGCGTTCGGCCGAGGCGCCTACGTCCTGGGCGGTCCGGGCGACCTCCCAAGCCGGAACGGGCAATCCCTGAGCCAGCAGAAGTGACTTGGCGTCCGCTTCCTGGATCTTCAAGGGCGGCAGCTCCTGTCTGATGGGGCTCGGCAGTGAGTGAGCCAATCGGCAGCTGCTCGGGCGGCTATCGCCCGGATCGTAGCAAATGAATCGGGCCTACCCTACGAGATGGTCCGACGGTGCGCCGGTCGCACAAGTGAGCCTCGGCGGTCACTCCCGGCCGGGCCGGGTCGAGGGCTCGCCTGGCGCCCTGGCGGCGACCTCGCGACACTCGCGTCCGCCCTTGGCCGAGTCGCTAGAATGCCGGGCATGACCCACACTGTGACGCTCATTCCCGGCGATGGCATCGGTCCCGAGTTGGCCGAAGCTACCAGACGAGTCCTCGACGCCTCGGGTGTGGCGTTCGAATGGGAGGTCGTCGAAGCCGGTGACGCGGTTCTCGCCCGAGAGGGCACGCCGCTGCCGCAATCCGTACTCGACTCGATCATTCGCAACAAAGTCGCAATCAAGGGGCCGATAACCACTCCGGTCGGCGTCGGTTTCCGCTCGGTGAACGTCGCCCTTCGCCAGACCCTCGGGCTCTACGCCAACCTTCGGCCCGTCCGATCGATCCCGGGCCTTGTGACCCGCTACGACAACGTCGATCTGGTCATCGTCCGCGAGAACACCGAAGACCTGTACGCCGGCATCGAGCATATGGTCGGCCCGGACGCGGCTGAGAGCATCAAGATCATCACCCGCGCCGCCTCGGAACGGATCGCCCGCTACGCCTTCGAGTACGCCGTCGCCAACGGTCGGACCAAGGTCACCGCCGTCCACAAGGCCAACATCATGAAGTTCACGGACGGCCTGTTCCTGGAGAGCTGCCGGACGATCGCCGCGCAGTACGACGGCAAGATCGCGTTCGAGGACCGCATCGTCGACAACATGTGCATGCAGCTCGTCCAGAAGCCCGAGCTGTACGACGTGCTCGTCCTGCCCAACCTGTACGGCGACATCATCAGCGACCTGTGCGCCGGGCTGGTCGGCGGGCTGGGCGTGGCGCCGGGAGCGAACATCGGCCCCGACGCGGCCGTTTTCGAAGCCGTTCACGGCTCCGCCCCGAAGTACGCCGGGCCAGAACAAAGCGAACCCTACAGCGCTGATGCTCTCCGGCGTCCTGCTGCTGCGCCACATCGGCGAGCAAGCCGCTGCAACCGAGTCGAGGATGCAATCCGAGCGGTCATCGCCGAGGGCCGAACGGTCACCTACGATCTCGGCGGATCTGCCGGGACGAGCGAGTTCGCCGACGCGATCGTCGCCCGCCTCGCCTGAAGTCAGAGCGAAGTCAAACCGGGAGGCAGCATGCTGCTCCGCTACCGCGGCTCCGAGGGAATGGTGGCCTGGGCTTTCCACCGGATATCGGGACTCGGCATCGTCGCCTTCGTCGTCCTCCACGTCTTCGACATCTTCCTCGCCGGCTCGATCCCAAGGCCTACGACGACCTCCTGGCCTTCTACGCGAGCGACGATCGGCCGGATGCTGGAAGTCCTGCTCGGGGCCGCGCTCTTCTATCACGCCCTCAACGGCGTTCGGATCCTGCTCATGGACTTCTGGCCGAGGCTGACCGTCTACCACAAGCAGATCTGGTACGCGAACTGGGTGATCTTCTTCGGCGTCGGCCTGCCCGGCGCCTTCATCATCATGCGACCGGCACTGGGCCTGTAGAGGAGCGTCGAGATGGCACTGTATTCGCGCTCCGGCCGGCCCCGCCCCCAAAGCGGTGGCTTTGAGCTGGCGGTCTGGTACTACATGCGGTTGTCGGGAGTGGCGCTTTTCGTGCTTGCGCTGACCCATTTCAGCGTCCAGCACTTTCTGAGCGACCCGAAGGATCAGACCGCCAGCTGGATCTTCGCCGATGCCTGGAACAACGCCCTGCGGCGCTTCCTCGACTGGCTGATGCTGGTTTTCGTCCTGTCCCACGCTCTCCTCGGCGTCCGGACGGTGACGATGGACTACCTCAAGGGCGGCTGGCGAATCCTGGCGCTGTCGGCCGTATACCTGATCGGCCCGATCCTGTTCGCGATGGGCACGATCGTCGTCTTCACCGTCAAGCTGCCGGGGGCCTAGACGATGGATTACCCCTTCGACGCTCTGGTCGTCGGGGCCGGCGGCGCGGGCCTGTGGGCGGCGTCTGGAGCTCGCCCGCGAAGGCGTCAACACCGCCGTCCTGACCAAGCTCTATCCGACCCGCTCCCACACCGGGACCGCCCAGGGCGGTGTGTGCGCCGCTCTCGGCAACCTCGAGGAGGACCACTGGGAGTGGCACATGTTCGACACCGTCAAGGGCGGCGACTACCTGACCGATCAGGACGCGGCCGAGGTGCTGGCCCGCGAGGCCATCGAAACGGTGATCGAGCTCGAGCACATGGGCCTGCCGTTCAACCGCACGCCCGATGGCAAGATCGACCAGCGCCGCTTCGGCGGGCACACCAGCAACTACGGCGAGGGGCCCGTCCGGCGGGCCTGCTTCGCGGCCGACCGCACCGGCCACATGATCCTGCAGACGCTCTACCAGCAGTGCATCAAGCACGGCGTGAAGTTCTTCGACGAGTACCAGGTCGTGGACCTGCTCTTCGAGGGCGGCGAGCCGGGCGACGGCGGGCGAGCGGCAGGGGTCGTTGCCTATCGCGTGGCCGACGGGCAGCTCCACACGTTCCGAGCCAAGGCGGTCCTGATCGCCACCGGCGGTTTCGGGCGGATGTTCCGGATCACCTCGAACGCCTACAGCCTGACCGGCGACGGCGTGGCGATGTGCTACCGCCACGGCATCCCGCTCCAGGACATGGAGTTCTTCCAGTTCCACCCGACCGGCATCGTCGGCATCGGCATCCTGCTCTCCGAGGCGGCCCGCGGCGAGGGCGGAACGCTCCTCAACGATCTCGGCGAGCGCTTCATGGAGCGCTACGCGCCCAAGCTGATGGAACTGGCGCCGCGCGACATGGTCAGCCGGGCGATGTACCAGGAGATACGCGCCGGCCGCGGCATCGGCGGCAAGGACTACCTCTACCTCGACGTCCGCCACCTCGGGCGCAAGGTCATCGAGGAGAAGCTCCCCGACATCACCGACTTCGCTCGCGTCTACCAGGGCGTCGAGCCGCTCAAGGAGCCGGTGCCGGTCCAGCCGACGGCTCACTACGCCATGGGCGGCATCCCGACCAACACCTCGACCGAGGTCATTCGCGACGGGAAGGCTACGGTCGTGCCCGGTCTGTTCGCCGCCGGCGAGTGCGCCTGCGTGAGCGTCCACGGGGCGAACCGCCTCGGCACCAACTCGCTGGTAGACCTGCTCGTCTTCGGCCGCCGCGCCGGGCGCCGGATGGCCCGCTACGTGGAAGGTGTCGAGCGGCCCCGCCCGATCGCCGACGCGACGGAACCGATCCACGCTCGACTGGAAGCGATCCGGAGCCGCCCGGCTGGCGGTGAGTCCGTGGCCGTGATCCGTCGCGAACTCGCCGACGTGATGATGGACAACGTCGGCGTTTATCGGGACGCCACTCTCCTGACGGCGGCGCTCGACAAGGTCCACGAGCTCGAGGGCCGCTACGAAAAGATCTCGATCTCGGACTGCGGCGCCGTCTTCAACACCGATCTCCTCGAAGCCAACGAGCTCGGATACCTGCTCGACCTGGCCGAAGTAACGGTCACGGGCGCCCTGGCCCGTACTGAGAGCCGCGGCGCCCACTCGCGCGAAGACTTCCCCGAACGCAACGACGCCGACTGGCTCAAGCACACTCTCGCCTACAAGAGCCCGGGCGGCCCGATCCTGAAATACAGGCCCGTTTCGATAACCCGTTTCGAGCCGAAGCCGCGGACGTACTGAGGCTCTTGATGAACGTAGAACTCCGCATCCTCCGTTACGACCCCGACACCGACCAGGCGCCGGCAGGTAGTGGCCCGCATTGGGTCACTTATCAGGTCGAGAGCGCGCCGATGGACCGCGTGCTCGACCTTCTCATCAAGGTGAAGGCCGAGCAGGACGGTTCGGTCAGCTTCCGACGCTCCTGCGGTCACGGCATCTGCGGCTCGGACGCGATGCTGATCAACAACCGCAATCGGCTGGCGTGTCGCGATTCGCGTCGATCAGCTGGGCAAGAAGATTTCGGTGGCTCCGCTGCCCGGCCTTCCGGTGGTCAAGGATCTTGATCGTGGACATGAGCGGCTTCTTCTCGAAGTACCGTTCGGTGAAGCCGTACCTGATGAACGACAGCCCGGAGCCCGAGCGCGAACGACTCCAGACACAGGAACAGCGGGCGCGCTACGACGACAGCACGAAGTGCATCCTCTGCGCCGCCTGCACGAGTTCCTGCCCGTCGTTCTGGGCGCGGCCCGAGTACGTCGGCCCCGCCGCGATCGTCCAGGCCCACCGTTTCATCTTCGACTCGCGCGACGAAGGCGCGGCCGAACGCCTGGACATCCTGTCCGACGAGAACGGTGTGTGGCGTTGCCGCACGATCTTCAACTGCGTCGACGCCTGCCCGCGCGGCATCAACATTACGAAGGCGATCCTGGACGTCTCCTCGGCGATCGTGGGGCGACGAGGCTGAGTCCGCGGCCCGGGTCGGCCTGGGACTCACTCTGGCACGCGATCGGGGCGAAGGGGGAGACGGAGTCCGCCGAGGTTCGGGACGACGCCGTCGCAGCCGCCCTCGAGACCCCCGCATCTGCCTCCGGAGCTGCAGCCCGCACCTTCATTGTCCGTACCGACGGCGCCGCACGCGGCAATCCCGGCCCCGCATCCTCGGGTGCCGTGTTGATCGATGCTGCCACCCCCGGCGCGCGCCGACCCGACGCTCCGCCGATAGCCACGATCTCCGAGTACCTGGGCGTCCAGACCAACAACGTTGCCGAGTACACGGCCGTGGTCCGGGCCCTGGCGCTTGCCGGAGAGCTCGGCGCTCGCCGCGTCGAAATGTTGCTGGACTCCAAGCTGATCGTCGAGCAGCTCCACGGCCGCTGGCGGGTCAAGGACGCGAAGCTCATCCCACTCCACGCGCAGGCGAAGGCCCATCTGGCTCGCTTCGAGCGCTGGACCGCCACGCACGTGCCGAGGGCTCAGAACAAGCAGGCCGACGCGCTCTGTAATCAGGCGATCGATCGGGCCCAGGCGGGGGGCGCGCGCGTGGTGGTAGTCCGGCCCTAGGGTCTCCGGCGAGCCACCCTGGGAGCAGCGTCGTCTATCGGGGACCTGAGCGAAATCGCGTACCGGACTTCGCTCGCCGCGATGCCGCCCAGATCGACCTCCTGCCGCGATCCGTCCGCGGCCCAGCCCACGGCTTCGTAGAACCGGCGGGCCCGCGCGTTGTCCTCGAGGACCCACAACACCAGCGTTTCGGCGCCGCGCTGGCGCCACTCGGCAAGTGCGGTGGTAAGAAGAGCCAGTCCGCAGCCCGCGCGCCACGCCTCCGGCCGAACGTAAAGCGCGTACACCTCGGCCGCGGGGAGGGGCACGTCGTCGTCGCGGGGCGGCCCTGTGCTGGCGTATCCGATCACGCGGCCGTCCCGCTCGGCCACCCAGGCAGGCGACGACGCGTCCATACCGCTTTCGAGCATTGCCGCCCAGGCCACTGCTCGCGGCTGCACGGCGAGACCCGCCAGAAAGTCGCTCGCCAGCAGACCCCGGTAAGCCGCGCGCCATCCAGCCACGCTAATCTCGGCGATCGAAGTGGCGTCGCCCACGACTGCTCTGCGGATGAGCAATTCCCGCGCCGCGGGCACGGACTCGGCTGCCGGGGACGTTGCTCGATCTGGTTGCTTCATGGTTTCAGTTGGTAATACCGGTGGCTTGGTCTACCATTCCGCCTCGGCGAGTCGGCTGGACGATCGCGAGCGCTCGGCTTCGGTCGGGCGGGCGAGGAAAGTCCGAGCTCCACAGCGCAGGGTAGCGGGTAACGCCCGTCCGCCGTAAGGCGAGGACCAGTGCCACAGAGACGTAGCCTGGTCGGGCTTCGGTCCGGTCAGGTTGGTGAAACGCGGCAAACTCTGCTCGGAGCAAGGCCAAATAGGAGGACGCGGTTCGAGGGCTCGGGAAACCGATCCGTCGGACGGAAGAGGTAGCGCTGCCCAGTCCTCGGGTCGGCCGCATGAGCCGTCGGGCAACCGGCGGCCACAGATGGATGATCGTCGCCGTGACGCAAGTCGCGGCACAGAACTCGGCTTACAGGCCGGCTCGCCGTCAACTTCCGGCCGGTATTCGATGCGGTGTCGTGGCGGATGCAATTCCGCCGGGACTCTCAGTCCTCGTCGGGCCTGAAGATGTGACCCGCCGAGCAATCCGCGCAGATAGGCGTGCTGGTGGCCATGTCTCCGAGCGGCAGCGGCAGTCTTCGATCCGGGTAGAGGCAGCTGACTTCATACGCCGGAGAATCGCCTAGTGAGATTCGACTGAGGCGCCGGTACGTGCAGCGACGGATGCGCGCCGGGGCCGGCAGAGCCTGAGGCCGCCGTATCTCTTCGAGTTCAGTGAGCTCTCGAACGAGTGCCATGCGTCGATTCATCCTCCGAAGCCGGGAGGCTAGCATTCCCGGAGGGGAAACGGCAATCATCGAAAGGTACTAGACTCGCCCGCGTTGCTGCCGGCTCACGCGAGCCGGCCGTGTCTCCGTGCTTGTCAGGAGAGGTGGCGTGCAGGGTAGTGAAGACTTCCCGAGCGAGGGCGGGCACCAGGATGAGGCACCGGCCGATATCCCCGTCGAAGAACCTCAGCCGCGTCTCGGCCGCAGCCTGGCCTGGAATCGCCCGGGCCTGACGCCTCGCTCAACGTCCGATGCGGCCCCGTCGGGAGACGGCACTTCGGCGGCGACCGCCGACTCCGGTGTTACGACGGGTCCGGACGTCGCCCCGGCGGGATTGTCCGGCCCGGCCGGCTCCGCAGGCCTGATCGGCTACTCCGACCCCGCCCGCACGGCCGGATCCGACCCTGCCCGACCCGTCGACCCGGCGACACTCGGCCCGGCCGGACCCGGCGGCCCGGCCTCCGGCCCGACCGGATCTGCGGGTTCCGCCGCCGCGCCGATGGAACTCTCGCCGATCTTCCGCAACTGGTCCGATCCCGCGGCCTCGGCCAACTCTCCGGAGCGCTGCCACTTCCTGCGCGGCCTGACCGAGAACGGCAAGCTCGTCGATCCGCAGAACGAGGCGATTGCCACGCATCGGTGTGGGGCGTTCGGGGAGCCGCTGCCGCTTTCACTCCGCCAGCAGGAGCTCGTCTGTCTGCAGCGGGTCCATGTGAGCTGCCCGCGCTACCTTCGCGGCGCGCTCCTGGCATCCGAGTCCGCCGCGGAGCCGCCGGCGGCGCGGGCGCGAACGGGCGTTTCCCGGATGGTGGCCGCCGGCCTTGTGCTGATCCTCGTCGCCGCACTGGCCGGCGGCGCGGCTGCCAGTGGACTCGTGCCCGGCCTGGGCGGTTCGAGCCCGACTCGGGCGATCGCCGGCGCCACCGATCCGCCCTCGTCCACGTTGGTTGCCGTGGTCAATCCGACCGACTCCGCGGCACCCACGGCGACTCCCTCGGCCGCCCCGACCGCGACTCCAGCGCCCACTCCCAGTCCGAGCCCCTCGCCGACGCCAACAGCGTCGCCCGCGCCGACGCCCTGGCCGCCTTGCCCGCCAGGTGCCAAAGGAGGCCGGCTCACCTGCCTCGTGCCGTGCCCCGATGCGGGTAGCTGCTACGAGTACATGATCCACACCGGCGACAAACTGAACGAGATCGCCTTCTACTTCGGCGTCACGATGGCAGACATCTGGGCCATGAACCCCTGGCTGCACGAAACGACCAAGATCGCCACCGGCGAGATCCTGCGACTGCCGCCGCCCACCAAGTAGGCCGCGCCCGCCTTTCCGACTCAGGAGTCCCGGATTCCGGCCGACTCCTGCTGTGTACCCCCAGCCCGGTACATCTGCCTTTCGGGGCCGGTGAATTTGCCGGGTCGAAGGGTGCGCAGGGGCCGTGGTCCATCGTCGACGCCCCGATCATTCGGAACCCTCCGCCCCCGGCGAAAGGTAGAGATATGGGTCGCTCGATCAGGTTCAAGCTCGGCGCGGGCTTTGCCACCGTCTTCCTGGTCATGGGCGTGGCCTCGATCGCCGCGATCGTCGCGACCGTGTCGGCGAGCGACAACGTGACCAAGGTGAACTCTGTCTACCTGCCTGCGACTCGCCAGACCGGGGCGCTCATTCTTGCCGCCGGAGAGTTCAAGCGGGATCAGCTGGGCTTCCTGCTCGCGTCCGATGCCGCCTCTCGCACCGTCCAGAGCGACCTGATGACCCTGCACAAGGGTGAGGTCGACGACGCCTTCGAGGCTCTGACAAAGCTGCCGATGACCGATGCGGAGCGGGCCAAGTTCACGGCCGCCAGAACGGCCTGGGACCAGTATCTTTCGGAGACGTCGGGTCTGAGCTCGGCCTCCGGGGCGAGCGCGGTGGCCACCCAGGTAGCCGCCATCGAGAGCGGCCTCCCATCGGCAACCTACGCCAACCTCGACGTCAACCTGAACGATTGGTCGAACCTGGTCGCGGCCGACGCAGTCACCGCGTCGACCAGCGCCGAGTCGCAGCTCAGCATGTTGCCTCTGGTCGTCGGCGGCGGCGCGCTGCTTCTCATCATCCTGGGATCGATCCTTGCCCTGATACTCTCCGAAGGCATCGTCCGCGGAGTCGACGGCGTCAAGGTCATGCTGAATGCACTGTCCAATTCCTCCGCCAGTGCCCTCGAGGCCGGTCTTGCCGGTTTCGCGGACAACGATCTGACGATGGTCATCCACGCGGACGTCCGACCGATCGAGAACAAGGGTCACGACGAGATTGCCCAGATGGCGGTCTCCGCCAACGCCATGCTCGCCCGTCTTCAGGCCACCATTCAGAGCTATGAACGCGCCCGGGTCAACCTCGGGGAGACGCTGGGCCAGGTCCATACCGCGGCCCTGTCGGTTTCGAAGACGGCGTCCGAAGTCAACGGCGCCGCCGTCCAGTCCGGTGCGGGTTCGAGGCAGATCGCGCAGACGATCAGTCAGGTCGCGGCGGGAGCCTCCAGCCAGGCGCACGCTTCGACGGACACCTCGGCCGCGGTCGGGGACCTCCGCATCGTCATCGAGCAGGTCCGCGGCGGCGCGGCCGAGACGGCCCGCAGCGTCGAGGCTCAGGCGGCGGCCGTGGACGAGATGACCCGCTCCATCCGCTCCGCCTCATATGCCTCGGCGGACGTGCAGAGTCTGGGCGCCGCGGCCGGCGACGCGGCGAGCAAAGGCGCCGACACGGTCCGGCAGACCGTCGACGGCATGGCCAGGATCAAGGACGCAGTCGAAGGCGCGGCCGTCAAGGTCACCGAGCTCGGCGCGAAGGGCGAGCGGATCGGAGACATTGTCGAAACGATCGACGACATCGCCGAGCAGACCAACCTCCTGGCGCTCAACGCCGCCATCGAAGCGGCGCGCGCCGGCGAGCAGGGCAAGGGTTTCGCGGTCGTCGCCGACGAGGTTCGCAAGCTCGCCGAGCGTTCGTCGCGCGCCACGAAGGAGATCGCCACCCTGATCGCCGAGGTCCAGGAGGGTACTCAGCAGGCCGTCAGGGCGATGCAGATCGGCGCTCGCGAGGTCGAAACCGGAGCCGACCTGGCCTCCCGCTCCGGCGCTGCGCTGGACGAGATCGCCTCGGCCGTCGGTTCCTCGAATGCCGCCGTCAATCGGATCGTCAAGGCCATGGATGTGATGCAGTCGGCCAGCGCGGGGCTCGTCACTGCGTCCGACGCCATCGCTGCCATCGCCCAGGAGACCAACGCGGCCGCCGAATCGATGACCGACAGCGCCGAACAGGTCGCCCGGGCCGTCGAATCGATTGCCGCCATCAGCGAGGAGAACTCGGCCTCGGCGGAGGAAGTGTCTGCGGCCACTGAGCAGATGTCCGCCCAGTCGGAGGAAGTCGTGGCTTCTGCGGGCAGCCTGGCCGACATGGCCATGCAGCTCGAGTCGCTCTCGGCCCGCTTCAAGGTGGACGGCGGTTCCGGCAGGGCAGGGGATGGCTACGGACAGCCCGTCGAATTTGGCGGCGGTCGGAGCGACAGCTCGAGCTCGCGCTGGGCGGCGTAGCAGGGAACCCGGACCTACCCGTGGGGATCGGGACTCGACGTTCGCGGCACGGCCCCTCGGGACATATGGCACTGTCGGTCGATAGCGGCAATGGAGCCTGATTCAGCAGCGTTCTGCGCTCCCTGCGGACGCGGCACTCGGACCCGGGGGAACCGGGGCGGGAGTCCGGCCACTCGCTTCTGGAGCTGACGACATGGCGATCCGCTGGCAGTCGACAATGGAAACCGGGGCTGCGCTCGTGGATGCCCAACACCGGGCGTTCGTCGAGCGCGCCGATCGTCTCGTGTCGCTCCTGCAAGCCCAGGCCGAGCGCTCGGAGATCGAGCGAGCATTGCGCGAATTCGGCGACTATGCCGTCCGCCACTTCTCCCGCGACGAGGATTGCTCGCTGCGAGGCGCCTGCCCGGCACTCGAATGGAACGGCATGGCGCGGGCGGAAATGATCCGCATAATCGCCGACTTCAGGAAGGCCTACGAGCGCGACGGCGCAACTCAGACCGTCGCGGCCCGGCTCTCCGACGAGCTGTGCGGCTGGGTTTCGCGGTACATTCCGGGCCCGGACGCCGCGAACCTCCCTTGCGTGGTCGCCGCGAGATAGAGGCGCGCCGCCGGTTGGGCCGCGGCGGCCATGACCGGGCCTAGGCCTTCGGCCAGAAAAGCTTTTCGAAGCCCGGGTATGCCCGCAACGGGATCAGCTCGAAGTCGATGAGCCCGGCGTGAACGAGGGGAAGACCGGCCAGTAGAGCCCGGGCCTCCGCGACGTCCGCGCACTCGAGCATGAGGACCGCGGCGGATTCGTCGGATCGAAACGACGTCTCGCGTATCGAGCCCCGCTGGTACAGCTCCCAGACCTTGCGCGCCTCGGCGGCCGAAAGCTCGGCAGTGAATTGAGCAGGTGAGACGCCGGGAATCGGTCTCTCGATGGCCAGAATGCGCATGGGTAGGATGCTAACCTCGTCGGGAGACCGCAGCGTGAGGTTTACGTGAGCTCTCTCACTCGCGACGATGCCTGGCAGTTGCTGACCGAATGGACGCCGGGGGAGGCGCTACGCAAGCACGGCCTGGCCGTGGAGGCAACGGTCGCCTGGTATGGCGAGCATCGCTTCGGGATCGCCGCGCCCGAACTGGAGGTGTGGCGAGCGGCCGGCCTGCTCCACGACTTTGACTACGAGCGCTACCCGGAGACGCATCCCATGCGCGGCGCCGAGGAGTTGCGCCGGCTTGGATATCCCGAAGAGGTCGTAATGGCCGTCCTCGGCCACGGGGACCATACCGGGGTGCCCCGCACGAGCTTGCTGGCCAGGACGGTCTACGCCTGCGACGAACTGTCGGGCTTCGTGATCGCCGTTACCTACGTTCGGCCCAGCCGCAGCCTAGACGAGGTCGATCCGCGGGCCGTGGTCAAGAAGATGAAGGACAAGAGCTTCGCCCGGCAGGTTCCGCGCGACCAGCTCCTGCGCGGCGCCGACGAGATCGGCATGCCCTTCGAGGAGCATGTTGCGAACGTCATCGAGGGGCTCAAGACGGTCCGCGAAACCCTGGGGCTCTAGCGAGAAGGATCGGCGACTCTCCCGAGGAAGAGGACCGCGCCGGTCCCCCTGTCGCGCACGGCGAAGATGAACGGATGGTCCACGTTCAGAGTCATCGGCGGGCCGGGTGCAAGGCTCATTGGCGATGCGAGTGCAGCCGTCGCCGCGGTGGCCTCGGTGCCTTTCTCGTCGACCGCTATGTTGGCCTGGTGAGCGACGGCGCTTATGACGAGTTGCTCGGCGGCGGTGATCCCTGAGAAATCGGCGGTGGCGTCGAATGCGTCGGGCATGCCCATCCTTGCCAGCGTGTCCTTGAGGTCGATCTTCGACTCGACCTTGAACTTCGGCAGCGCCAGCACGACCTCGCCGGTCCGGAAGGCGCCGACGATCTGCGCGAACTTCGCGGCATCGAATGCCTTGTCGAACGTCGCGATGCTGGATGGGACGATGACATCCAGGACCAGAGAGTTGCCCGCGTAGGGGAGTTCCACGGCCTGCCAGTCCGACCCGGTCGCATGTCCGGCATCGTGTAGAAGCGCATGCATTGTCGGCACCTGCACAACCGAGCCGTCGGCACGCGTGAAAGCGGCATCGTGTGTCGCGGCCGTGTCAAAGGGGTTGTCCCAGGGCGCCTTGAGATAAGCGGCGTCCACGAGGGAGAGGCGAGTGCTCTTGTCGATGGTTCCGGGCGCCAGCAGTTCGGGAATCCGAGCCTCCGTCCGGTCGCTCACCCACGTGTCGATGAGGAGTCTGGCCGCCTCGGGGTTCTTGCTGTAATCGACGAGGTCGAGCCCGGCCCCGAAGCGGGCGGAGAGTGCGTCCAGGTAGGCCGGCTCCATGGTCATGCCGCGTTGCGCGAACGCAGCGTTCGCGATCCGAAGCGTCAGGGCCTGCTTGTTGCCGGCGGCGTCGATGAAGGTGCCGTTCAGGCCATCGAGCGCTTGCTGAAGGGAGTTGGCGCCGCCGGCCCTGTCATCCGAGCCGAAGTCGTGGAGGACGCCGTCCATCTGACTGGCCGTCTCGCCCCGGGCACCGGCGCGCGCCATGGCCAGAGCCACGGCCACGCTCGCAGGCGATAGCACGGTGTTGTCCGCGCTCGCGGTCTGCCGGTAGAGGTCCAGCCCGAAGGCATCGACCTCTTGTGCCGCCTCCGCCGCGGCCGCCGCCGAGAGCGCAGGCCTGGCCGCGTGACCCTCGGCCACCTCAATTCCGGGTATGCCGGACCCGGGCTCCGACCCGCAGGCCCCGGCGAGGGCCGCCGCGACCAGCAGCATGCCGACGAAGCGCATCGGTCGCGGCAATGCGGCGCTGTGGATTGGGTTCGGTCGACCTATGCCGGACATTCAATCCCCCCTGCTCGAGCGGAAGCTTACGTGGCTCACTCAGCGGTATTACGACCGGTCGGCCCGGGAGGTTCACAAGTCTGCCGCCGGGCTTTCAGGATCGTCCAGATTTCTGTTTGACGGCCCTAAATCAGGGTGTAATATTCGCCGCAGTGGTGAATTGTGGTGATGGGTGGGAGGAACGGGTGGCCAGCCCCCGACGGGAGAGTTCCGGTGGGGAACCCGGCCCGGCCGCCAAGCTCGGAGCCAACTGCCAACCCTGAGAGTCGAAAGAAACGGGCGATAGACAGTGTTCACCGGCCAGTACACGCATTCGGTCGACGCCAAGGGTCGTGTTGCGATCCCGGCTCGGTTCCGGATGCTGCTGGACGAGGGCGCGGTCGCCGTCAAGTGGGCTGAGAACTGCATCGGTCTCTATCCCCGGTCCGCCTACGACGTGCTGGCCCAGAAGCTTGCGGGTCTGCCGCTCAGCGACGAGAAGGGCCGGAAATTCGCCCGCTTCGTCTTCGGTAATTCCTTCGATGTCGAGGCCGACGCCCAGGGTCGGATCCTGCTCGCGCTGCCACTTCGCAATTGGGCGAGCCTGACCGGCGAAGCCGTCCTGGTGGGCGCCCGTGACCACGTCGAAATCTGGTCGCCGGCCCGGTGGACGGAGCTCGAGGACAACATCGAGGGCGACGAATTCGGCCGGCTTCTCGCCGGGCTGACGGTCTAGGTGCACGGAATGAGCTTTGAAGATCCGCTCGACGAAGTCAACGGCAATGCCGCCGGCTCCTTCGAGGGGGGCGCCGAACCGGAGGTTGGGCACCTGCCTGTGATGGTGGACGAGGTAATTGAAACACTCGCCCCCAGCGCCGGCAGCCTCCAGATCGACGCCACCCTCGGTGGAGCCGGCCATGCTGAACGGATCCTCGAAGCAAGCGTTCCCGACGGCCGGCTGCTGGCACTCGACGCCGACGCGGCGGCGATTGCCAGGAGCTCCAGGCGGCTCGAGCGGTTCGATGGCCGGGTCGTCTTCCGCCAGGTCAACTTCCGGGAACTGGCTGAAGTGGCACCCGCCGCCGGCTTCGGCCAGGTCGACGGCCTGCTTCTCGACCTGGGGCTGTCGAGCTTCCAGTTGGGCGACATTGAACGCGGCTTCGGCTTCCGGACCGGCGGTCGTCTCGACATGCGCTTCGACACCAGCCGCGGCGTGCCGGCGGCGGATTTGCTCGCAACCATGGACGCGCGCGAGCTGGCGGCGCTGTTCCGGCGCTACGGCGAGGAACCGTTTGCGGGACGGATCGCGCGGGTGATCGTCGAGGCCAGGGCGACCGGACCCGTGGAAACCGCCGAGCAACTCGCCAGTCTGGTGGTGGCGTGGTGCCTGCGGCGCGCGGTGGCCGCCGCACCCATCCCGCGACCAGGGTCTTCCAGGCCCTCAGGATCGCCGTAAACGACGAACTCGGCGCACTGGAGGCCGGACTGGCCGCCTCGCTGCTGCTGCTGCGGCCGACGGGCCGGCTCGTCGTCCTGAGCTACCACTCTCTCGAGGATCGCATCGTCAAGCGCTTCATCGCCGCCGAGCAGAAGGGCTGCGTCTGTCCGCCCGAGGTGCCGGTGTGTGTGTGCGGGCGGAAGCCGAACCTGCGATCGCTCGGGCAAGTCGCGGACGCCAAGTGCCGACGAAATCCGAGCCAATCCACGTTCGCGCAGCGCCCGGCTGCGCGGAGCCGAACGAGTCGCCGCGTGAGCGCAAAGGAGACCCACATGAGCAAGCGTCACCAGGCCAGCAGGCGCCGCACGTACGGTCGCCGTCAGCACGAGCTCCACGAGCGAAGCGACCGGTTCGACGGTTCGAACGGCTGGCTCGAAGCCGATCTGCAGGAAGTCTCCGGCGCCTGGGCGGCCCAGGACGTCCGGTCCGGCGACCGAGCGCTGGCTGCAAGCGCGAGGCATCGACTGATGGCCGTCTATACCGGGCGCTCGGCCCCGTTCCACGTTCTTTCCGCGTCGGCGCCTGGAGGCCCCCCTCCTCCGCCCCCAGGCGCCGGCGCTCCCAACGCCGGAAGACGCGCGTGGCCATCCGGGCGAATCGCCGCCCGCGGGTCTTCGGGCTGGTCATCGGCGTCATCGTGGTGGCGTTCCTGCTGAGCTTCTTCTCGCTCGTTCAGACCGTCCGCGTGTCGGCGAGCGCCTACGACATGGATCGCCTCAACTCGCAGTACATCCAGCTGGAGAACCAGAGTCAGCAGACTCAAGTCCGACATCGATCGGCTCGGTCGGCAGTCCGCGATCCGCCGCCAGGCGATCGCCGAAGGCCTGGCGCAGCTGCCGGCCCCAGTCGTGGTTGCGGGTCGCTAGAAACCCGATGTACGGCCGGACCGATTCGAAAGGCCGCCTTCTCCTGCTCCTGGCAGTCGTCATCGCCATGTCGGGCGGCCTCGCGCTGCGTCTGGCGTACTGGCAGATCGGCCAGCGGCAGGTTCTTGCGGCGGCCGCGGCGGGTCCGGATTCGTCCCTGGTCCACACCTACCCATCGGACAGGGGCACGATCTACGATCGGACCGGGACGATCGTGCTGGCCCAGACGATCAATCGCTACCGGATCATCGGCGACCCGAATGACATGACGAAGGCCGATCGCCAGCACACGGCCGACGCCCTCGTCGACTACCTTGGTCTGAGCGGCGATAGCGAGCAGGCCCTCCGCGACGCGATGAACGGGCAGAGCTATTACGTGCTACTCGCCGACAACGTGGACGCGGGTCTTGAGCAGGAGATCGCCGCCGACGGCCTGGCCGGGATCACCTTCGAGCCGCAGCCGGTTCGCGTCTATCCCCAGGCCGGCGGAGCTCCACATACCTCGCTGGCAGCCCAGCTGCTCGGCTTCGTCAACGCGGCGGGCCAGGGGCAGTACGGCGTGGAGCAGGCCTACGATTCGATCCTGGCGGGTCGCGCGCGGGTGACGGAGATCGACCCCAACGTCTCGGGCGCCGGCGCCGTCAAGGTGCTTGATCCCGGGGCGCCAGGCGAAGACATCCGGACGACGATCGACGCCGGCCTCCAGTTCCAGGTCGAGCAGGAGGTCTACGCCACCTGGGTCGCCGACAAGGCCAAGGCCGTCTCGGTCGTGGTCATGGACCCCAAGACGGGCGATCTCCTGGCCGAGGCCAGCTACCCATCCTTCGACGGCAATCTCTACGAGGAAGTGGCCTCGCAGGACCCGTCGCAATTCATGGACCCGGCCATCAGCGAGGTCTATGAACCCGGTTCCGTCTTCAAGATGTTCACCGCGTCGGCGGCTCTGCAGACGAAGACGACGTCGCTCACCACGAAGATCAACGACTTTGGCGTGATGCGCCTGTCCGACGGCACGGAAGTAGCGGACGCCAACAAGACGGCGATGGGCTGGATGGCATTCCAGGACATAATCGCCTGGTCGCGCAACGTCGGCGCGACGCAGGTGGCCTTCAGGCTCGGCAAGGACGTGCCGTCCGCGTCGAAAATCCTGTACAACACCTGGCAGACGTACGGCATCGGCCAGAAGACAGGCGTGGACCTTGCCGGTGAGGTTCCGGGCCTCGTCAACGATCCGAACAAGCAGGCCTGGCGTCCGATCGAGCTGGCCAATGCCTCCTTCGGCCAGGGCGTCGCCGTCACGCCGCTCCAGATCCTCCGAGCCTATACGGCCATGGCCAACGGCGGGACGCTTCTGACGCCGCGCGCGGTCCTGCCGATCTCGGGCCCGACCCCCGCCCCGTCCGGCCATACCGTCATAGACAGCTCGCTTTCGCAGAGCCTGACCGGCCTAATGGCCCACGTCATAACCGGCGGTCCGGCGTCGTACGGCAAGGGAACGCTGATCCCCGGCTACACCGTCGGTGGCAAGACCGGCACGGCGCAGATCTGGGATCCAACCCTCGACGACGGCAAGGGCGCCTGGATGCCCGAGACGTACAACTACAGCTTCTACGGCTACGTAGGCCGGAACTCGCCCGAAGTGATGATCGGCTCGGTCGTGTTCAGCGGCACGGCCACGGTCGTCAGGCAGGGCGTCCTGCCCCTCCCCGAGGAGGCTTACCAGCTCTTCCGCCGCGTCGCGACCGACGCGGTCGCCAGCCTCGGAATCCCGCCGCGAAGCAGCGCCACGCCGACGCCGTCCGGATCCGCCCCGGCTGCCTCCGGGCCGCCCCCGAGTGCAGCCCGGAGCGTCGCGCCCACGTCCTCACCGCGGGGGTGAGCGGGCCGTCCCAGATCGGGCGCCCTTCCCTGTGCGAAACTGGAGAGGTGACCGACACCCGCCAACCGGAGCCTCGGCCTGGAGCGGGGCCGTTCGCCCTGACCGCCGACGAAATCGCTGCCGCAACCGGCGGTCGCCTGATCCACCCGTCCGATCGGCTCGTCAGGGGAGCTGCGGTTGATTCGCGGCAGGTCCGGCCCGGCGAGCTGTTCGTGGCGCTGCCCGGAGAGCGCACGGACGGCCACGCGTTTCTGCGCCAGGCTTGCGCCGGCGGCGCCGCGGCGCTGCTGATCAGGGAGCTGCCGGTCGGGATGGCCGATCTGGCCGTGGAAGGCGGCCCCGCGATCGTGGCCGTGCCCGACACACTGCGCGGCTTGCATGCAGTCGCCGCGGCCTGGCGGAGCCGCTTCTCGCCGCTCGTCGTCGGGGTGACGGGGAGCCTGGCCAAGACCTCGACCAAGGAGGCGATCGCCACCGTGCTTGCCGAGGAGATTCGTCACGCTCAAGAACGAGGGCAATGCCAACAACGAGATCGGCCTGCCGCTGACCGTCCTGCGAATGGGCCCGCAGCACACGGCGGCTGTTCTGGAGATGGGCATGTACGTGGGCGGGGAGATTGCCGAGCTCGCAGCCATCGCGCGACCGCGGATCGGAGTCGTGACGGCGGTTCGCGAGGTGCACCTGTCCCGCATCGGCAGCATCGAGGCAATCGAGCGGGCAAAAGGCGAGCTACTCGAGGCGCTTCCGCCGGATGGCACGGCGGTACTCAACGCCGACGACTTCCGCGTGGTGAGGATGCGCGACCGAACCGCCGCCGGGGCCCTGACTTACGGCTTCGCCGCGGAAGGGGACGTCAGGGCCGAGGATGTCGTATCGGCAGGCCTCGACGGCATGAGATACACGCTTGTCACGCCGATGGGGCGTGTCGACGCCGCGACGCCCGCGCTCGGCCGCCACGGCGTCCACAACGGTCTGGCGGCCGCGGCGGTCGGGCTGGCCGCGGGTCTGGACCTCGACGCCATCGCCGCCGGACTTAGCCTCGGCTGGCAGGCCCCCCATCGAGACCAGATCGTGCGCCTGCCGAACCTCACGATCCTCGACGATTCATACAATGCCTCACCGACGTCGATGATCGCGGCGCTCGAACTGCTCTCGACACTCCCCGGCCGGCACGTGGCCGTTCTCGGGGAGATGCGGGAGCTGGGCGGCTCGCACGACCGAGGTCATCTTGAAGTGGGGGAGGCGGCGGGCAGGCTGGCGAATCTGGTTGTGGCCGTCGGGGAGGAAGCGAGCGGCATCGCAGACGGAGCCATTTCGGGACACGCGTCGGTCCTTCGGGTCCCGGATCGAGCGGCGGCGCTGGAAGCTTTGCGGGAGCGCCTGGAGCCCGGCGATGTGGTTCTCGTCAAGGCCTCGCGCGGCGTCGCGCTGGAGTGGATAGTCGAATCGCTCGTGGCAGTCGCGGCGGGAGGATCGCGGCCGTCCCGTGAGCCGTCCGAGGAGATCATTTGAACACCCACACCGTCGAGTTCATCCAGGGGCTGCTGCTCGCGTTCGCCTGCATGGTCGATCCTGATGCCGCCGTACCTGCGGCTCCTGCGCTGGCTCGGCATGGGCAAGCAGATCCGCGAGGACGGCCCGGGGACGCACCTGGTCAAGCAGGGAACGCCGACGATGGGCGGCGTGCTGATCGTGGCGGTCATCCTGGTCGTCGCTTTCGTGTTCGACGCCTTCGACGCGTCCACGTACTCGCCGCTCGCCGTGCTCGCCCTCGTCGGCGCTCTCGGTGCGGTCGACGACTACCTCAACGCCCGAACCGGCATCGGCATCCGGGGCCGTCAGAAGATCGTGTGGCAGTCGGTCGTGGCCATCGGGTGGCGCGATCTACATCCAGAACCACTTCGGCTTCAACGGCTTCCGCGTGCCGTTCATCGGCGACGTAATCAACACGCGACGATCTGGCTGCCGATCATCGGACCGGCAACGTGGAGCTGGGCGTCGTTGATCTTCATCGTGGTCGCCGTTATGGCGATCGTCGGGGCCAGCAACGGCGTCAACCTGACCGACGGCCTGGACGGACTGGCAGGCGGCACCCTGGTCTTCGCCTTCATCAGCTTCCTGATCATCGCGCTGCTCAACCAGCCGGTCGTCCAGCCGAACCTGGCGCTTGTGTGAACGCGATCGTCGTCGGCGCGGTCCTCGGGTTCCTGTGGTTCAACGTCCACCCGGCCCAGGTCTTCATGGGCGATTCGGGCGCACTCGTCGCTCGGCGGCATGCTCGCCGTCGTCGCCTTGATCACCGGCCAGGTCCTGATCCTGCCTCTCATCGGGCATCATCTTCGTGGTCGAGGTGGCGTCGGACGTCATCCAGGTCGCCAGCTACAAGCTCCGCGGCAAGCGCGTCTTCCGGATGGCCCCGCTCCACCACCACTTCGAGCTGGGCGGCTGGGACGAGGAGAAGATCACGATGCGTTTCTGGATCGTGGCGGCTCTGGCCGGCATGCTCGGGGTGACGCTCTTCGTCGCCTCGATCCCCAGGCCCGAAGTAGCGTGCCGCGGGACGCGGGATCGTCGCAGCTGGAGGAGCTGACGGCCGCCGGCGTGCGCGACGGCGGCCTGCAGGGCCGTTCGATCACGGTCCTCGGGCTGGCCCGGAGCGGCATCGCCCTGGCTCGCTTCTTCAGCGACGCCGGGGCCCGCGTCACGGTTTACGACGGGCGGACCGGCGGCGAGCTCGGGCCCGCGATCGAGGCCGCTGGGCGGCCGGGTCGTCGAACTGCGGCTCGGCCCGGACGTCGATCCCGGCTCGACGTGGGCGTCCGCGGACCTGATCGCCACTTCGCCGAGCATCAACCCGGACTTCCCGACGGCCGAGCCGCGATTGCGGGCTGCTCTGGTCGCTCGTCGTGGCGGCCCACCGGGCGGATCCGGCCGGGGCTCCGGCGCTCGTGAGCGAGACCGACCTCGTTCTGCGCATGTGCCCGTGCCCGACGATCGGGGTGACCGGGACCAAGGGCAAGACCACGACTTCGTCGCTGTCGGCCGCGCTGCTGGCGGCGGATCCGGCCCACCCGGCCGTCCTCGGCGGCAACATCGGCATCCCGCTGGTGGAGCGGCTGCCGGAGCTCACGCCCGATCATCGCGTCGTCATCGAACTCTCGGAGCTGCAGCTGCCGACGCTTTCGCGCGGCACGACCGTCGCCGTCTACACCAACGTGACGGCCGATCACCTCGATCGCCACGGCTCCCTCGAGGCCTATCGCGCCGGTCAAGCGGCGGCTGGCCGAGCTGGTCGATCCCGCGGGCGCGCTGGTGCTCAACGCCGACGATCCGGTCGCGGCCGGCTACGCCGAGGCGAGCACGGTGCCGGTCGTCACGTACCGCTGCGGCGAGCCGGCGGCCGCGGGAATGGGCGTCGTGGACGGCTGGATCGTGGCCGCCGGCGGTGCGGCTGCCGGGGCGGAGCGATGTGCGCGCCGGGTCGCGGCGGATCATGCCGATTGCCGAACTGTCGATCCCGGGCGAACACAACGTGTCGAACGCGCTGGCGGCCATCGCCGCGGCGCTGCTCTTCGGCGTCCCGGTGGACGCCATCAGGACCGCGGCCGCGGCGTTCACGGGAGTGGAGAACCGACTCGAGCCCGTCGGCACGGTGGACGGCGTGCGTTTCATCAACGACTCGCAGGGGACGCAGCCCGATGCAGTCATCGCAGCGCTGCGCTCGTTCCCGCGGCCGCTGGTGCTGATCGCCGGCGGCCGCGACAAGGGCGTGGATCTCTCCGGCCTCGGTCCTGTGGCCGCGGAACGCGCCGACGCCGCGGTCCTGATAGGGGAGTCGGGGCGAGTCGTTGGCCGCGCTGTTCCGGGACAGTGGCGTCGCCCTGGTGGAGCGGGCGCCGACACTCGAGGCCGCGGTCGAACGCGCCGACGTCATCGCCAGGCAGCTGCTCGCCGGCACGATCGGAGTCCGGCACCCGCGACGGTGCTGCTCAGCCCAGCCGCGGCGAGCTTCGACATGTTCGTGGACTATGCCGCGCGCGGGCAGGCGTTCAGAGCCGCCGTGGCTGCGCTCGCCGGGCGCCGCGGCTCCGGAGGATCGGCCTGATGCCCGACGGCGAGAGCCCGCGTCGCAAGCCGATCCTGCGCCGCTCCGAAGGCCGGGGGCTTCGCCAGCCCGAGGGGATCGTCCTGCGTGGCGCGGGCGCGGCCATGCGCCGGCCCGACCAGCTGCCGCGCCACTCGGAGCACGCCACGCAGCGAAGCTTCGAGGAGCAATCGGCCCACGACCGCGCCGCCAGGGGCCGAAATCCCAGCCGGTTCGGCCCCGCCATAAAGCGAGCCGGTGGCCTGCCGGGCTTCGAGGGTCCCAAACGCGATCGTCACGAACCCGACTACGTCATCCTCGTCTCGGTCATAGCCCTGGCCGCCATCGGCATCCTGATGGTCTACTCGGCTTCGGCCCTGCCGGCCTACGCCCAGAGCAACAACACGTTCCAGCTCGTCGCTCCCCAGATCGTGGCGTTGATGGCGGCCTCGTCGTCATGGTCGTCCTGATGCAGCTCGACTATCGCTACCTGCGCAAGTTCAGCGTGGTCATAGCGGGGATCGCGATCGTGCTGCTCGTGCTGGTTCTGGTGCCGGGCATTCGGGTGTCACGGTCAACAGTTCGGCGCGCTGGCTGCCGGACGCCGATCCGTCCAGGTCCACCCTGCCGAGGTTGCGAAACTGGCTTTGGTCGTGTACCTGGCCCACTGGCTGGCGTCCCGCGGCACGGCGGTCAAGAGCTTCTGGCGCGGCACGGTGCCGTTCGTTTTGATCGTCCTTCCGTTCCTCGTGCTGGTCGCCCGCGAGCCGGACATCGGCACGACGACCGTCATCGCGCTGATCGGCCTGGCCATCTTCTTCGTGGCCGGAGCGAATCTGTTCCATCTCGGAGTGACTTTTCTGGCGGCGCTCGGCGCGGCTGTCGGCTTGATCCTGACCATCGGCAGCGTGCCTTTGCAGCGCGTCCAGACGTTCATGGATCCCTGGTCCGACCCAAACGGCGCGGGCCTGCAGACGATCAAGGGGCTGGAGGCGCTCGGGGCCGGCGGCCTCTTTGGGACCGGCCTGGGCAACGAGCACGTCTACGTGCCGAACGACTTCAACGACTTCATTTTCGCCCACGTGGCGCAGGAGCTCGGCATGGTGGGCGGGCTCGTGGTCATCGGGCTGTTCGTGGCACTGGCCTGGGCGGGGGTTCGGACGGCCCTGCGGGCGCCCGACACGTTCGGAGGTCTGATGGCCGCCGGCATCACCGCCTGGATCGCCTTCCAGGCCCTCATCAACATCGGCGTCGTGGTCAATGTCGTACCGGTCACCGGTATCACTTTGCCGTTCGTTTCGGCCGGCGGCTCGTCGCTCATCGTGAGCTTCGCGGCCATCGGGATCTTGCTGTCCATCTCGCGGGAAACCGCCGAGGGAGGAGCGTGGAATGCGCCTGCTGATCGCGGGCGGGGGTACGGGAGGACATATCTTCCCGGCTCTCGCGGTGGCTCGATCGCTGCAAGCGACTCCGATCGCGCCTGAACTGCGCTGGGTCGGGGGCCATCGCGGCCTCGAGGCACAGGTGGTTCCGGGGTTCGGGATTCCGCTGAGCCGTCTGCTGCTGCGCTCCCTGAGGACGGTCGATTTCAACGTTCATGCCGTGCTCGATCCGATCCGGCTGGGGCTATCTGTGCCGCAAGCCGCGGCGCTCCTCCTGGCCCGGCGCCCGCGCGCCATCTTCACGACCGGCGGTTACGTGGCAATCCCGGTCCTGCTGGCGGCGACGGCCCTGCGCATTCCCGTCGTCATGTGGGACGGCAACGTGGTCCCGGGCCGAAGCGTTCGCCTGACGGCGCGCCTGGCGAGCGCAGTCGCCGTCACGTTTGCGGAGACCTGCTCGACTCTCGGCTCGAAGAGGCCGTGCTTTGTGACCGGCACGCCCATCCGCGACCCTGAGGCGATCACTCGGACGGAAGCGCGCACTCGGCTCGGGGTCCCCGAGGGCGATCGGTTGCTCCTGATCTTCGGGGGATCGCAAGCCGTGCGGCGCTTCAACATGTCGGTCGCCGAGGCGCTGCCCAGGCTGGTCGCCCGACACGGGTCATCCACGTGACCGGCGAGGCCGGTTACGAGGCCGCCCTGGCCGGTCGCGATGCGCTGCCGGTCGAAATGCGCGCTCGCTATCGGCCCGAGCGTTTCCTGGGGACCGAGATGGACGTCGCCCTGGCGGCCGCGGATCTGGTCGTGGGCCGGGCCGGATCGTCGACACTTTCCGAAGTGGCCGCCTTCGGGCTGCCGATGGTCGTGGTGCCGTATCCGCATGCCGCCGGGCATCAACGCCGCAACGCCGAGGAGATGGTCCGAGCCGGTGCGGCAAAGCTGGTCGAAGACGAGGCGTTCGATGCGGCGGCGCTGCTACAGGCCGCGGCGATCCTCGAAAGCCCGTCCGAGCGAGCCTCGATGACGGCAGCCGCCCGCTCCCTGTCCCGGCCCGGCGCGGCGGGCGCGGTGGCCGCGCTGGTGATGGCGGCCGCCGAACGACGCCCATTTCCCGACCCGGTCGGCGTCGAAGCGCTCTCTCGCGGAGCGGGCGCATGAGGGGTGACGTGGCGCCGGTACTCGGGTCCGACCGCGGCGCGCTCGCCGCGCTCGCGGCCGATCTCCGCGATCGCCTCGGGTTGCGCCTCCGTCTCGACGAGCCGCTGGCCGGCCACACGACGATGCGGGTCGGCGGGCCCGCGGACCTGCTCGTGGCTGCCCGAACCACCAGCGAGCTGGCAGAGATCGTTGGCCTTGCTCGTGCGGGCTCGGTGCCATGGATGGTTCTGGGCCGCGGCAGCGATCTGGTCGTAGCCGACGCCGGCGTCCGCGGCGTGGTCGTCCTATGCCGCGCCGAGGGCTACCGCATCGAAGGCGAGCGGCTGGTTGCAGACGCGGGTTTGCCGCTGGCCCGCGCAGCCACGCTCGCGCAGCGGGCCGGCCTGGCCGGCCTCGAGTTCGGACTGGCGATCCCCGGTACGGTCGGGGGTGCGGTTTGGGCGAATGCCGGCGCTCACGGCGCCGACGTCGCGGCCGTACTCGAAGCCGCGACCATCCTCGCGCCGGACGGAACCCGCCGCACCGAAACCCCCGACGAACTCGGCCTGGCTTACCGCGACAGCCGGCTGAAGCACGCGAGCGACCTCGTTCTCGATGCCACTTTCCGCCTCCGACCCGAACCCACGGCCGTGATCGAAGAGCGGCTCTCCGAGATCCGGCGGTGGCGGCGGGAACACCAGCCGCTGAATCTCCCCAGTGCCGGGAGCGTCTTCCGCAACCCCGAGGGCGACTCGGCCGGCCGCCTCATCGACGCGTGCGGGTTGAAGGGCAAACGCGTTGGTGGCGCCTCGATCAGCGAGAAGCACGCAAACTTCATCGTCAACGGCGGCGGCGCGAGCGCATCCGACGTGCGCCGGCTCGCCGAGGAAGCGCGATCTGCCGTCGCGGCACGGTTCGGCATCGAACTCGTCAACGAAGTGCAATTCATCGGGGACTGGACCACCTGGAACCTGGAGGCGAGATGACGGCGAATGCGGCGGTCGGGCGGCGACCGATTGTGGTTCTGCTGGGCGGGCCTTCGGCCGAGCACGACGTGTCGGTCGTGTCGGGCTGGGCAATTGCGGACGCACTCGCCCAATCCGGTCGCTCCGTCGAACGCATCTTCATCGACCTCGCCGGAGCCTGGTGGTCGATGCCCTCCGATGCGGCCTCGGGCCGGCCCCGCGTCGGCGCCTTCGACGGCCCGCGTGAGGCGGGGGCTTCGGGACCGATGACCCCGGCCGCCGCGCTCGAGGAAATGGCCGCCCGCGACCCGCGCCCGATCGTGTTTCCGGCTCTGCACGGACCGTTCGGGGAGGACGGCACGGTCCAAGCGTTGCTGGAAGCTTACGAGCTGCCCTATGCCGGTGCGGGCGTCGCCGCCTCTGCGATCGGCATGGACAAGGCCATCTTCAAGCGGCTCGTCGGCGGCATGGGATTGCCGATCGTCGATTGGGTCGAGGTCGGGGCAGCTCGCTGGGCCGCCGATCCGGAGGCTGTCGGACGCGAGCTGGACGCCCTGGCAGCGCGCACCGGTGAAGTGCGACTCATGGTCAAGCCTGCGCGGCTGGGTTCGTCGGTCGGAATGACCGTGGCCCACGTACCCGGCGACCGGGCCGCGGCGCTCGATCTCGCATTCGAGTACGACACTCTTGCGGTGGTGGAGCGCTACCTCGACCACCCGCGCGAGCTCGAGGTTGCCGTCCTGGGCAACGAGCCCGGGTCCATCTCGGTCTTCGGCCCCGGCGAGGTCTTCCCGGGCAGAGAGTTCTACGACTACGTCGCCAAGTACGAGGACGGCGTCTCGCGAACGGTTCCGGTGGCCGACCTGGCGGACCCGGTTCGGGCCCGCATCCGGGAGATGGCCCGGCGCGCCTACCTCGCCATCGGCTGCGAAGGCTTCGCCAGGCTCGACTGTCTCGCCGCCGCAGACGGCACGGTCTTCATCAGCGAAATCAACACGATCCCGGGCTTCACGCCGATCAGCCTCTTCCCGCAGATGGCCGCGACCGGCCTTGGCGGGTTCGGGGCCGTCTGCGAGCGCATCGTCGAGCTGGCCGAAGAGCGTGCTGCGTCCCGCGTGCGGCGAAGACTCAGCACGTCAGACCTGCCGCGGTAGGCCCAGATGAGCGCCGGGATCCCAGTTCGCCGCGGCGGTTCGCAGGTCCGCCGCCGGCCGGTCCGCCGGTCGTCGCCTCGCCTCCGCCAGGTCCAGTTCCTGGCGCTCGCGGTAATGGCCATCTTTGCGCTCGGGATCTGGAATGTCGCTGCGACGCCCGTCTTCGGCGCTCACGATCTGGTCTTGAACGGCGCACGGTTCACCTCCCGGGCCGAGGTCGAGGCGCTCCTGGGTCTCGACAGCTCACCGAACCTGTTCCGCTTTGCGGCAGACCGGCTCGCCCAGCAGCTGGTCACGCTCCCGGCGGTCGAAACCGCGAACGTCGAGGTCCAGCTGCCGTCTACGGTCGTTGTGAACATCGTCGAACGGGAACCGAGGCTGGTCTGGGTGATCGGCAGCCATCGCTACGTCGCCGACCAGGACGGCCTGCTCTTCGGTCTCGTCGACGACCGCGGCAACCCGATAGCGTCAGCTGCCGGCCCGCTCCGACCCACGCCGTCGCCGTCGATCTCCCCGTCGCCGAGCCCCACAGTCACGGCCTCCGCGAAGGCGTCTGCGGCCGGTTCGCCGGGCAAGACCGGCGCAGCCGCGGGGTCGACCTTGCGGCCAGGCGCGAGCCCGCCGCCCGGTGCGAGCTTGCCGCCGGGGGCACCCTCGCTCGCGCCGGTTCCCACGCCGAACCCCGCGACGACGAGAGGACCGAACGCGCTGAGCCTGCCGGTCGTCTACGACCGCCGGGCCGTGTCCCAGAACTGGGGCCTGGGCAGCCGGGTGGACTCGATCAACCTGGACGCCGGGTACAGATTGGGCAGCCTGAAGCCGGCGGACGTGGGAAGCGCCGGATCGCAATTGACGGTCGTGCTCGACGACGACCACGGCTTCACGGTCCGGCCCGTCCCGGCGGCCTGGGTTGCCGAGTTCGGCTTCTACACGCCCAATCGGCGCAAGGAAACGGTTATCCCGACCCAGGTCCGCGATCTCGGCCTCCTGCTCGCCCGGTACGGTGAGAACCACGTGGCCTGGGTGTGGCTCGTCGCCGACATTTCCGATGCCCACGCCAATTCCTACCTGCCCAGATGAGCCTGCGGCCACGCTCCATGCCCGCCGGCCGCTCCTGCGGACGGGCAGGTTGCCCGCTTTCCCCGCCGTCGGGTAGCCTTCACTTACGCGCGTCGCATCTGCTGGAGGGACCGTCACCTTGTTCCTGCCCCTAGCCGGGCTCCTGGTCGGAGTCCTGCTCGGCCTGGTGCTCGGCGTCAAGGTCGACCTGGAGGTCGCCCGCTATTCGGGCGTGGCGATCCTGGCCGCGCTCGACTCGGTTCTGGGCGCCGTGCGCGCCGAGCTCGACGGCGCGTACGACAACCGCATATTCATCAGCGGGTTCCTCACCAACACCGTTGTGGCGGTGTTGCTGGTGTTCATCGGCGACAGGCTCGGCCTGGAGCTGTACCTGGTAGCCTCGATCGTGTTCGGGCTCCGGATCTTCCAGAACGTGTCGCTCATCCGAAGACATTTCCTATAGAACAGGCACTTCCGAAAAAGGGGACGTGAACGAGTGGACCGCGAAGATGTGCTCGTCGGGATCGACGTCGGGACGAGCAAGGTCTGCGCTCTCATAGGCGAGCTGAGCCGCGATGGCAACCTGACCATCATCGGCAAGGGCGTGGTGCCTGCCAGCGGCCTGAAGAAGGCCGTGGTCATCAACATCGAGCAGACCACCCGCTCCATCACCGGCGCGGTCGAGCACGCCGAGCGGCTTTCCGGGTACGAGATCGAGCTGGCCTACGTGGGCGTGGGCGGCCAGCACGTCGAGAGCCAGAACTCGCGCGGCGCCGTGGCCGTAAGCGGCCACAACCGCGAAGTCACTCGCGAAGACATCAGCCGGGCCATGGAAGTGGCGCGGGCGGTGACGATCCCCTCGAACCGCGAGGTCCTGCACGTCATCCCGCGAGGCTACATCGTCGACGGTCAGGAGGGCGTGAAGGACCCGCTCGGAATGAGCGCGATCCGCCTCGAGATCGAGACGCACATCGTGACCGCCTCGGCAACCGCGGTCCGCAACCTGGCCAAATGCATCCTGGCAGCCAACGTCAAGATCGACGAGCCCGTCGCCAACTCGCTGGCCTCCGCGGAGGCCGTCCTGTCGGATACCGAGCGCGAGCTGGGCGTGGCTGTGGCCGACATCGGCGCCGGAACGATCGACCTCGCGCTCTTCGTCGACGGCTCGCCGTTCAAGACCGCGGTCCTGCCCGTCGGCGGCAACAACGTCACCAACGACGTCGCAATTGGCCTCAAGACGAGCCTGCAGGTCGCCGAGGACCTCAAGATCATGTACGGCTCGTGCGCCCTGGACACGGTCTCAGAGGACGAGATGATCAGCGTCTCGATGCTGGGCGAGCCGGCCGGCCGGACCGTCAGCCGCCTGGAGGTTTGCCGGATCATCGAAGCTCGAATGCGCGAGAACTTCGAGATGCTGCGGGCCGAGATCCGGTCCGCCGGCGACGGCCTGCTGCCCGCAGGCGTGGTCCTCACCGGTGGAGCGACGCCAGCTCGCCGGCGCGGCCTCCCTCGGACGCGAGGTCCTGGACATGCCGGTTCGCGTTGCCGGCCCGACGGGCGTCTCGGCCTCACCGACGACATCATGACCCCGGCCTATAGCACGGCCCTGGGGCTGCTCTACTGGGGCGCGCGGGGCCTCGCCGCGGGCGAGCCGTCCCGGCTCGAGTCGGCGCCTGCGATGGGCAGCTTCGCCCGGGTTCGTGACGCGATTCGGAGCCTCTTTCCGTAGATGAAGACGGCGGAACTGACGATCCAGACGGGACGCCGTCGCGGCCTGTACGACCTTACGCCGGCCTGCGAGCAGTTCACCGCCGCTGAAGGGGACGGGCTCCTGGTCGTGTTCGTGCCACACGCCACCGCCGGCGTGGTGGTCATGGAGCTCGGCTCCGGATCGGAGGCCGACATGATGTCCAGCCTCGATGCGCTGCTGCCGCGCGACGATCACTGGGTCCACAGCCACGGATCAAGGGGCCACGGCGCCGACCATGTCCTGCCGCTTCTGGCGCCGCCGTCCCTGACGGTGCCGGTGCTGTCGGGCCGTCTGGCTCTGGGCACCTGGCAGTCGATTGCGCTGCTCGATTCCAACCCGGACAACTCCGTTCGGACTGTTCGTCTGAGCTTCCTTCCGGGTTGAACCTGCCCGGTCGGCAGGGCCGGAGCCGGGGCTTGGACTCTCTTCTCGGCGGGGTTTCAAAGCGCGGGCGCCGGGACCCCGGAGGCAGTTCCGGCGTATACTTCGCGACATCCGAGCCAGCCCCGTCACGCGCTTCCTCTACACACATTCCGGGGGGGCCGGACCGCACGACAACTTCTGCCGGAGAGCCACCGGAGGATAGGCAATGCCGCTACGGTCCGATTCCGAGAACTTCGCGCTGATCCGAGTCATCGGAGTCGGCGGAGGCGGCAGCAACGCCGTCAACCGCATGATCCGGGCCGAGATGATGGGCGTGGAGTTCATCGCCTGTAACACCGACGCACAGGCGCTGCTGCAGTCAGATGCGCCTCACAAGATCCGCATCGGCGACAAGATCACCAAGGGCCTCGGCGCCGGCGGTGACTCCAATGTCGGCCAGAGGGCGGCCGAAGAGGATTCCGAGAAGATCGCCGACGCGCTCCGGGATTCCGATATGGTCTTCATCACGGCCGGACTCGGCGGCGGTACTGGCTCAGGTGCGGCGCCGATCGTTGCCGAGATTGCCAAGGAGCTCGGCGCTCTGACCATCGGTGTCGTCACCAAGCCGTTCTCGTTCGAAGGCGTCCGCCGCAAGCTCGTGGCTGAGCGAGCCGCGGAAGCGCTCAAGGCCAAGGTCGATACCCTGATCACGATCCCCAACGACCGTCTGCGCGACGTCGTCCAGAAGAACACGTCGATCATCGATGCGTTCCGGTTCGTCGATGACGTGCTCCGCCAGGGCGTCCAGGGCATCAGCGACATCATCACCGTCCCGGGCCTCATCAACCTCGACTTCGCGGACGTCCGAGCGATCATGTCGGACGCCGGGTCGGCCCTTATGGGCATCGGCCGCGCCGGCGGTGACAGCCGCGCCCTCGACGCGACACGGCAGGCGATCGCCAGCCCGCTGCTCGAGATCAACATCAACGGCGCCCAGGGCATCCTGTTCAACATCGCCGGTTCCGCCAACCTGAGCCTCTTCGAGGTCACGGAAGCGGCCGAGGAGATCCGCTCGGTGGCCGACCCGGAAGCGAACATCATCTTCGGGACGAGCTTCGACGAGCGCCTCGGCGACGAGGTCATGATCACGGTCATTGCCACGGGCTTCGACTCCATGCGAAAGCACGAGCTGGTCCGCCGTGAGCCGAGCGCGTCGCAGACCCCGGTTCCGGTCCACGTCCAGCGCCCGGAGACAACCGATTTCCTGCAGGAATTTGAGCGCCAGCGCCGCGAGTCCGCCGATCCGTTGCCGCAGCGCCAGCGTTACCAGCCGGCTACGGGCGAGCGCCAGTCGGTGCCGGTCCCGGTCCAGGCGCCGCTGCCACCGCGACCTTCGATGGACCAGACATCGGTGCGCCACAAGTACGACGAGGACAACCTCGAGATCCCGAGCTTCCTGCGCCGGCGCGACCAGGAGGACAGGGACTAGCTCCTCGACTGACTTGGATATCGAGAGCACTCCGGACCCGGCGGAAGTCGCCGCTTTTCGCGCGACCCGTTCTCGAGTCCTCGGGATCGTCGAGGCTGCTTGCAGCCGCGCCGGACGGAATCCCGCCGATATCACTCTTGTCGCGGTATCCAAGACCGTACCGGCGGTTCGGCTTCGGGCCGCGGTTGCGGCCGGGTTCGAGCTGCTGGGCGAGAACCGGGTCCAGGAAGCCGAGGCGAAGGCTCCGGCCGTTCCCGGGGCTCGCTGGCACCTGATCGGCCCGCTGCAGTCGAACAAGGCGAGGCGGGCGATCGAGCTTTTCGAGACGATCGAATCGGTGGACTCGCTCGATCTTGCCCGGCGGCTCGATCGGCTTGGGGGTGAAGTGGGCGGGACGCCGCTGGGCGTCTACCTACAGGTCAACGTCGACCGCGACTCCGCCAAGGCCGGGTTTATGCCCGAGACGCTCGAGGGAGAACTCATGTCGCTCGGTTCGTTGTCGCACCTTCGCCTGCTCGGGCTGATGACCGTGGGCCGGTTGAGCGACTCTGCCGAAGAGGCGCGGCCTACGTTCGCGCGGCTGCGCGATCTCTCGGAGCGGCTGCGGAGTAGCGGCGCCGGCGATGTGGAGCTCGGCTCCGGCCTGTCGATGGGCATGACCGGCGATTACCCTGTCGCGATCGAGGAAGGCGCGACGGTCGTTCGTATCGGCAGGGCGATCTTCGGCGCCAGGTAGGTGCGTTCGGGCGGGTGGGGCTCGACGGGTGGGATTTCACACGCATTAGTGGCCTGCTGCCATATCGACAGGCGATAATCACCGCCATGGAATATCACTCACCGTCGCCGGGCCGTCAGCGCCAATCCGAGGTTCGTTTCGCCGTGCGCCTGACACCCCGCGGTGGCGACAACCGCGTCGATGGGGTTTCCGCGGAGGGCGTGCTGCAGGCGCGAGTTGCCGCGCCGGCAGTCGGCGGAGCGGCCAACGCGGCTCTGGTCAAGCTGATCGCCGACGAGTTGGATCTGCCCCGAACCTCGGTGCGGCTCGTCGCCGGCGCGAGCGGGCGGCAGAAGCTGATCGTCGTCGAGGGCGTGCCGGCCGAGGGCGTGGTCGAACGCTGGCCCGGGCTGAAGGTATAGAGGCGGCTCCTCCGGCGGGCGAGTCCGATCTTGTCGGAGAGCGGGTGGCCAAAGGCTCGCAGCCGCTATAATCGGCGCTCGTCGATGCCCCGGCGACGATCTGGTGCCCGTGGGCGATTAGCTCAGCTGGTTAGAGCGCGCGGTTCACATCCGCGAGGTCACTGGTTCGAGTCCAGTATCGCCCACCATTTCGCCCGGCACGATCTACCCGAAGATCTATCGCAGGGCGCATCCGCACCCACCTATCGGCCGGGATAGCTGCCGACGGAAGTCTGGCTCGGACGGCTCCGGTGCCCTCCGGTCCGGACGACAGAGCCCCGGCCTTCGTTGGCCGTGTCGGATCTTCCACGTCATGGGACACGCCTTTCCGCTAGACCAGGCAATCGCAGGAATCCCGCAATATTCGACCCCGGAGTCGACGAAGCGACTGCCCCTTCCGCCAAGACCCGGACTAGCCCGTCCACGACGGCCTGCACCAATTCAGGTACTCCTCGCGACCGGCGCACGGCCCGGGGGCCTGGCGGCAGCGACGACGGTGCCGCGCACGGTGCGGCAAAGCCTCGTTTGTGTCTGAGGCGTGCAAGGCGACTCACTCGAGTGCGTGCAGACATGGGAGAGGCTCATGAGTTCACCTGAGGATGCGGTCCGCGCGTACATGACAGCGCTGAACGCCTCGGATCTCGACGGCATCGTCGCCGTCTTCACGGGCGACGGGTCCCTGATGGCCGACGAGTTTCCAAGCGCGACGGGCCAGGAGCAGCTGCGCCGTCTCTTCGCCGGGATCTTCAAGGCGCGTAGCTTCGGGCGCGAGTTGCACGTCGACCGTGTCATCGAAGAGGGCGACCTGGCATCGGTGCAGACCCACACTACGGGGACGCTGACGATGCTCGAGACGAACACGACGATCCAGGGTCTCAGCCGCGAGCTGTGGGTTCTCCGCAAGGACGGCTCCGGGTGGCGGATCGTGGACTACATGTTCAACCGATCCGAGCGTGCGGGTCAATGAGGACGTCGGGTGTCGTTTCATTTCTCAATGCATCGCGATGCTCGTCCAGAGGGTCGTGAAGCCGTACTGGGCTCCCGCCTGGGCGTAGGTTCCGACGCCGGATGGATCGTCATCCGACGCCCCCGTGATCAGGCCCGGTCCAATCCCGTAAGAGATCGCGGGGGAACCCCTAGGGGCCCACGCTCGCACCAGCCTTCAGCGGGTCCGGGTTGGGCCGATTTCCCCGGTGGAGGGGCCGACACCTAGCAAGGAGCTACGCGTGGACGGCTTGTCAGCGGTGAGCCTGGACATGGCCTCGATCGCCTCGGCCCAGCTCGCATACATCCAGCCCCAGCAGAAGCATCCCCATCCGGCCATGGACGCGGCGGCCAAACTGCTGGGCATGAGCTCGAGCGATCTGGTTACTGCTTTGCAGAGCGGCCAGAGCCTCGTGTCGATCGCCTCGTCGAAGGGGATAAGCCAGGACGCGCTTGTCGGCGCCATGGCGACCGCGATCCAGGAAGCCAACCCGGACGTTTCCCCGGACCAGGCGACCAAAGTTGCGACTGCGATCGCGACCAGGACTCATCCGGCGGCATCCGCCGTGGCCGGTCCCGCGCCGGATGCGGCCGCGGGCACGATTGCGACCGGCCACAAGCACGGGCACCATCGCCACCGTGCCGCGGCCGCCGCGATGGACGCAGCCGCCACGGCACTCGGGACGACGACGAGCGATCTGGTCTCGTCTCTTCAGACCGGCCAGAGCCTCGCCTCCATCGCCTCGACCAAAGGCGTGAGCCAGGACGACATGGTCAAGGCAATTTCCAGCGCCCTCTCCCAGGCCAATTCGAGCCTGTCCACCGATCAGGCCACGCAGCTGGCAACGGCCATGGTGACCGGGCCAGCGAGCTCAGACCCGAGCCGGCAGTGGGCGGCCGCACCGTCCGGCACCGCGAGCACGTTCGCCATCCTCGCTTGAGACAAAGAAACAGCCGACCGCGGAGGGGGTAAAGCGGTCGGCTGCTTCGTTTAGGTGGCCGGGACGGGTACAACGACTATGGGCACCGGCCACGGGTTGATTCCGCCATCCGAATCTGATGGAACGCTAAATCGGCCACATTCGAGGGTATTCCCGTAGACGCCACCGTCTCTCGTGACGGGCGGCCCGGCCGAACCACCGTTCAGACGGCGTGGCTGTGCCACGATCTGAGCTGTTCAACGCAGCCGAGGCCGTCGATGAGCGAGTTCGGCGAAAGGGCCCGAGCGGGCGCGGCCGCGGCGATCGCCCCGGAGGTCGTGGCATCGCTGCCGAGACGCCGCCTTTTCAGTCGGGCCGAGGATCTGGTTCTCGCCGGTTGATCGAGCAACCGCCGCCGAGGCCGTCAGTCGAGGCCGTAGTCGAGTTCGTAGGAAGCTTCGGGTCCGCCCGGCGCCTCGAAGGTGCCCTCGCCGCGGATCCCGGAAAGCTCGCCCGTGCCCGACCCGTCCACGATCCGCCAGCGGCCCCTGGAACTCTTGCCGTCGTGCTCGCCGCTCAATTCGAGTACGAAGCTGCCCGAGCGTCCGGCCAACGAGCCTTCGATCCGCTGGAGGCCGGCGAAGACGGCCGACCGATCGGCCCGGTAGCCGAACACCCACTCGACCGAGCCCTCGCCTTCGATGGCGCCGCCGAAGCGCTGCGTGCCGGCGACTCGGGTCAACCTGAGTTCGCCCGGCGCCTCGCGGACAGTCTGCTCGCTGCCGCCGGTCACGCCGAACTTGCCCGACGCATGGCTCATAGCGACACCACCGCGCCTGTTGCCGCCGAGCGGTAAAGGGCTTCGATGGTCCGGGCCTGGGCCAACGCGTCGGCCCGTCCCAGCAGCGGCTTTTCGGTGCCGAGAATTGCCGCGCTGAGGTTCTCCATCTCGAGGCGGTAGGCGTCATACGGAGCGATGGGGACTTCGCGGCCGTCGTGGACGATCCCGCCCAGCTCTCCCTGCCAGGGATCTCGCGAGAGGAGAGTGCCCCGGCTGCCGATCACTTCGAGGGAGCGGTGTGTCGACGTGAACCCGGCGACCGTTTCGGCAACGACTCCGGAGGGGAATTCCAGCATGGCCGAGAATCGGATATCCACGCCGCTTGGCCCGAGATCCTGCTTGCCGAAGACACGCACCGGATCGGCCCCGGCGACCAGGCGGGCGCCGCTGACCGTGTAGCAGCCGACGTCCATGAAGGCTCCGCCCTCGAGGGTCGGGTCGAGCCGGACGTCCTTCGTGGCCGTCATCGCGAAGCTGAACGTCGACCGTATCGACTGGATCTCGCCCACCTCCGGCAGCAGCTCCATGAAGCGCTTCGTCTGAGGGGAGTGCCGCCACATGAACGCTTCCATCAGGAAGAGCCCGGCGGCGTCGGCGGCGTCGAAGGCTTCCCCAACCTGTTCGGGATGGCGGGTGTAAGGCTTCTCCGTCAGGACGTGTTTGCCCGCGGCAAGCGCCATCATCGTGGTCGGGTGGTGGAGCGAATTCGGCAGGCCAATGTAGATCGCGTCGACTTCCTTGTCCGCTAGCAGATCCTCGTATGAGCCGTAGATCCGCGTGATGCCGAAGCGCGACGCGAAATCGGCCGCCCGAACCAGGTTCCGGCTGCCGACGGCCGTCACCGTGAAGTTGGTCGCGTGGCCCGCATCCCGCAGCAGCCGGGTGGCGATGCCGCCGGGTCCCAGGATGCCCCAACGAACCTTGTCGGAAGATGGCATTTCCTTCTCCAGCTAGTCGGATTGGCGGCCGGGCCGCGGCGAGACCAATGAGGCGGCGCCGTCGAGGACTTCGCCCGCAACGCCGACGCCGGCGCCGGACTCCTCCGCAACGGGGATCTCGCGGTCGTTGTGCGCGGAGTAGTCGGGGATCCGGCGCTCGTACGAACCCGTCATCAGCGGCGAGGAGATCATGAAATCGGCAGAGGCACGGTCGCACGCGACCGGTATGTTCCAGACCACGCCGATCCTGAGCAGCGACTTGACGTCGGTATCGTGAGGCTGCGGCTCGAGGGGGTCCCAGAAGAAGACGAGGAAATCGATCGTGCCGTCGGCGATCATCGCCCCGACCTGAAGGTCTCCGCCGAGCGGTCCGGATTGAAGCAGCGTGACCGGCAGCTCGAGCTCGCGCTGGAGCAGGATGCCGGTGGTTCCGGTGGCGACCAGATCGTGCTGGGCGAGCAGTGCGCGGTTATAGCGCGCCCACTCGACGAGATCCTGCTTCTTGTTGTCGTGGGCCACGAGCCCGATCCGCTTGCGCGGCTGAAGGTCCAGTTTCATGAGGCCATCCTTTTCCGGCCGCGGCGCTCGGCCGTCGGTCGGATTCAGGATGGCAGAAGAGCAGCAGACGCGCCGCCGCGAGGTCGTCAGTCGCGTTCGCTGTAGCCGTAGAGGTGGTAGTTCGCCGCTGCGGCGGCCTGGTTGCCTTCGTGGATCGCGGCGCTGATCTGGTGGTCGTGGAGACTCGTGGCATCGCCCGCCGCATATGCCCCCGGGATATTGGTGAGCTGCTCGGGAGTCACGAGGATCTGCCCGTGCGGGTTCAGGGCGAGACCCAGCTGACGCGCCAACTCATTGCTCGGGCGAGTTGAGAGGATCGTGTAGACCTGCTCGACGCCGATGCGCGTCGCCGCCTCGTCGTCGAGCACTAGCGCCTGCATCTGGCCGTCCCGGTTCCGGTACTCGGCGACGGCATACGGGTACGTGGGAATACCTGCCGCGGCGAGATCCGCAAGTCGCCCGGCGGGAACCTCGAAGCCTTCCGGCCGGCCCGCGACCAGCGATACGCGCGGCGTGAACACCTGCAGGTCGAGCGCCGTCTCGGCCGCGTCTTCGCCGTGGCCGACGACTGCCACGGTGCGGTCGATCGATTCGTAGCCCTCGCAGTGGATGCACCAGAAGAGGCTCCGACCGACGCACTCGTTGCGACCGGGGAACTCCGGGAAGTGGCCGAAGACTCCGGTTGCCAGGATCACCGTGCGAGCGAGGACGTCCATCGAGCCGCTCTGGGGGACCTGGTCGAACAGGCTGGCCATCTCCGCGTCGCGCGGGAAGTCCGGCCCGGCCCCGAACATGCCGCCATCGGGCAGTCGATCGATCCTCAGACTGAACTCGGCGCCGTCTCTCGCCGCCTCGGCGACATGCCCCAGGAGCAGCTTCGCACCGTACCTGGCCGCGTGGCGCCAACCCAGACGGCGGACCTCCGTGCCCTCGATGCCGTCGGGGAAGCCCAGGTAGTTGTACGCGGTGTGCCGCCAGGCGAAGCGGTCGCGCTCGTCGACCAGCAGAACGCTGCGGCGCATCCGGCCCATGTTCACGGCCGCCGAGAGACCGGCCGCGCCGCCCCCGACGATGACGCAATCGAACCTGGAAGTGGCGGGTTCGGAAGGTTTCATTGCTAGATCATGCGCCTATCCCTGGGAGCCGGCGCGACCCGGCGCGGCTTCGACTCGTTCCAGCGTGTAGCGGTCGACCTCGGACTCTTCGAGCGCCACTCGCACCGGTATCGCCATCGCGCCCCTCTCGATCGGCAGCGGCACCGTCAGCAAGTCGTGCACGAGAAGGCCGGCCGTGGCCAGACCGTGGGCCGGGCGCCGGCCGGTCCCGGCCGTCGGAAGGGCCGCGGCAATCCGGAGCGCGGCCGCGATCCCGACGCCCGTCTCGAAGTAGGTCCCCAGCGTCACCGACGCGTGCGCCGCGACGGCCGCCTCCGCTATGCGCAGCGCCGCGGCTTGCCCGCCGACCCTGGCGGGCTTGACGATCAGGACGTCGACGGCGCCCTCGCCAAGGGCCTCGCGCGCCGAACTCTCCGACTCGACGCTCTCGTCGAGCGCAATCGGTACGCGAACACGTTCCCGGAGCGCGGCGTGGCCGGCGACGTTCCACGCGGCCAGCGGCTGCTCCACGTACTCGATCCGGAAGGGCGCCATGGCCGCGATCCGTTCCTCGGCAGTGTCGAGGTCCCAGGCGCCGCCCGCGTCCACCCGTAGGTCCGGCTCGGGGCCGATCGCCGCGCGGATGGCCCGCAGTCGATCGACGAGCTGATCGGTCGAACGTTCGAAGCCGGCCCGAAGCTTGAGCGTCCGGAACCCTAGCTCGATCGCCTGGGCCGCGGCCTCTGCTCCGGCATCCGGTCCGGCGAACGGAATCGCCGCGCTGACGGGGATCCGAGGCGTGGTTCCGCCGGCGAGCTCCGGTTCTGTCGCCGGCGCCGCCCGGGCGGCCAGCAGAGCCTGAACCGCCCCGTCGACGGCCGCCATCGCCGCTCGTCCGGGCTCACCCTCCGAGCGCAGGTCGGCCCAGGCCGGCGTCCGCCCGGCCGCGAGCTCCGGGACGATCGAGCGGATCAGCGAGTCGAGCGATCCCTCCGTGACTTCCGCGGCCACAGGGTTGAGGGCCGCCTCGCCGAGCCCTTCCTTGCCGTCGGCGTCGACGATCCGGACCAGCCATACCCGCCGATGCGTGAATTCGCCGGTGGCGTCCAGCAGGGGCCGGCGAAAGGGGACTCGGACGTGGATCGCCTCGGCGCGCTCCAGCCGCGGCAGGGCAGGGAAGTCGGGTCGGGGCATGGCCGAATTGTAGGGCCGGCAAGCGCCGGATCCGCGCCGAGCCGCGGTGCGACGGTTCGCCTCTCCGGGGCGCAGCGCCGGCGGGCCTGCCGCCTCGTGGCGCGATACGACGTTGACGGCGTCGCCCCCGGCCCGATAGCGTCGCCGGATGGATACGACCACCACCCGATATCGATACGCAGATCAGCTCGCTTCGCGCGGTTCGGCGCGCCAGCGGCTGCGGCGAGCCGCGCTGGGGATGATCGTTGGGCTGCTCATCCAGTTCTTCGCGGGAATGCTGGTGAACCTCTTCACAACGATCCCGGCCAGCCATCCCGGATCGAACCCGTCGGAGTACTTCGCCGGCTCGGCGGATAGCGTCCGGTGGGCCATTACGCAGAGCGGTCTGCCGGCGCTGGTGTTCCACGCAACCTGGGGCTTGCTGCTCGCCATCGGCAGCGTCGCCCTGATCGTGCTGTGCCGGCGCGTCGGCCGGCGGGCTGCGACGGTTTCCGCCGTTCTCGGGTTCCTCTTCATCGTCGGCGCGGCGTTCAACGGCGCGAGCTTCCTCGACTTCCGCGAGGACTTCAGCTCGATGATCATGGCCACGCTGTTCGCCCTGGCGGTGCTCTCGTACTCGGCAATTCTGTTCGTGGTCCCGCCCGAGGCCGGATGACCCCAGCCGTCCGGCACGGCCCGATCCGAGCGGCGAGAATACGGGGCATGGACCGTCAGCTTCTCTCCGGCGACGAAGCCGTCGCTCTCGCCGCACTCCATGCCGGCGTCGCGCTCGGCACCGGCTATCCGGGCACTCCCTCGACCGAGATCCTGGAGAGGTTCTCGGAGCTCGGCGGCCGGGCGCAATGGGCGCCGAACGAAAAGGTCGCCCTGGAAGTGGGCCTTGGCGCGGCTTTCGGCAATGCCCGAACGATCGTCACGATGAAGCACGTCGGTCTCAACGTCGCCGCCGACCCGCTTTTCACCGCCGCCTACACGGGCGTGAACGGGGCGCTGATCGTGATCACCGCGGACGATCCCGGGATGTCCTCCTCGCAGAACGAGCAGGACAATCGCCGCTACGCCGTCGCCGCGGGATTGCCGATGATCGAGCCGGCCGACAGCCAGGAGGCCTACGACTTCTTCGCAATTGCGATCGAAATGTCCGAACGGTGGCAGATCCCGGTTTTGTACCGTATGACTACCCGCGTCTGCCACTCCAAGTCCGTAGTGGTCGCCGGTTCGGCGGCCGGTAGCGCGGCTCCGGCGGGAGACGCTCCTGCGCACGCCCCGCGGCCCGCCCATTTCGAGCACGACATTTCGGGCCGGGTCATGATCCCGGCCAACGCCCGGCCCGCGCACCGGCGCCTGCGCGCCAAGCTCGCCGAGATCGCCGCTTGGGGCGAGAGCGAAGACGCGGTGGCTCTCAATCGCGTGGAACCGGGGAGCGGCGGCCACGGGACGGCAACCGGCACTCCCTCGGCATCATCGCGTCCGGCGTCTCGCGCCTGCACGCCGCCGAAGCCGCTCCCGAAGCCGCGCTATTGCACATCGGCCTGACGAATCCGCTTCCCGTGGAGCGGGCGCGCTCCTTCGCCGCCTCGGCGGATCGCGTTGTCGTGGTGGAGGAGGGCGATCCTGTCATCGCCGACGCTCTGCGCGCCGCCGGCATCGCCGTGGAGTCGAAGGCGGAGATGTACCGCTTCGGGGAGCTGGACGTGGCCCGTGTTCGCCGCATCGTCGCGGGGGACACGTCCCCGGAGCCGGCTCCGGGCCGAGGCAAGCCGCCGGAGTTGTGCCCGGCCTGCCCGTACCACACGGTCTACGGAACCCTCAAGAAGCACGACTGCATCGTCGCCGGGGACATCGGCTGCTACTCGCTCGGAGTGCTGCCTCCGTACCAGGCGATGGATACGTGCGTGGCCATGGGCGCCTCGATCGGCGTCGGGCTCGGTCTGCGGCACGTTCTCCCGCCCGAGGAGGCCCGCCGCGTGGTCTCGGTCATCGGCGATTCGACCTTCGTTCACTCCGGCATCTCGGGCCTCGTCGAGATGGCCTACAACCCTCCGGCGACGGGCCACGTCGTCCTGATCCTGGACAACGGCACCACGGCCATGACCGGCCAGCAGGAGCACGCCGGCACGGGCCGCACGCTCGACCACCTGCCGACCAACAAGCTCTCGATCGAAGCGGTCGCCGCGGCCGTGGGCATCGGCAGCGTCACGGTTATCGACCCCTATGCCGACCCCGAGGGTTTCGAGCGGCTGCTTCTCGAACGCCTGGCTGCGCCCGAGCTTTCGGTCATAGTCGCCCGCAGGCCGTGCGTCCTCGCCGCCGCCGACATACGCAAGTGGGAGCAGCAGGCGGCCGAACTGCGAGCCAGCGCGGCCCCGCAGGCGGCCTTCGACCTGCCCCTGGAGGCTGAATGAGCGGCAGCGGGGGCCACACGTCGGTCGAGCCGGTCAAGGTCACAACGTCGTGTTCGCGGGACTCGGCGGTCAGGGAGTGATCAAGGCCTCCGACGTCCTCGCCGATGCCGCCCTTCGCGCCGGTTTCGACGTCAAGAAGGCCGAGGTCCACGGCATGAGCCAGCGCGGCGGCTCCGTGACTTCCGACGTCCGTTTCGGCGGCGAGAGGTTCTCTCGCCGATGGTGCCGCGAGGCGAGGCGGATTTCCTCGTCGTCCTCGCTGCGTCCGAAGTCGAAGTGACGCGCCCGCTTCTCCGGCCCGGCGGCGTCCTGCTCTCGCTCGATCTCGTGCCAGAGTCGGACCTGCCCAACAAACGGAGCCTGAACGTCGCCTTGCTCGGAGCCCTGAGCGAGTACCTCGACATCCCCGCCGAGACGCTCCTGGCTTCGGTCCGGGCCGCGCTCCCGGAGCGGCTCCACGCCGTCAACGAGCGGGCCTTCGAACTTGGCCGATCGGCGACGAAAGGCCGCGAAGCAGCAGACTAGACGGCCGCACCCTCGGGCGCCGCAATGCCGACCGGCAGAGCCGGCTTGTCCTCGACCCACCGAAGCGCCAGAACGGCGATGAGCGCCAGTGTCCCGACCTCGATCGCGCTGAAGAACAGGTAGTAGGCCGTGGGCGTGCCCACGCCCAGCGAGCCGACCTGGACCACGGCCATGAATGCTGCGGCCGCGACGTTGGCCCAGCGGCTCGGCCCGTGCCCGAGGACTCTCGTCAGCGGGATCATCGCCATCGGGATCTCCATGAGCACGGCCGATGCGAGCAGGAACTCGGGTGTGATCTGGACGGATCCGCCAGCGGCGTGCCCCGCCAGGACATCCTTGAGATTGGCCGGATCCAGGAGCGACAGGACGTCGCAGTACAAGTAGTTGAGAACCATGAAGACCCAGAGCGTGGGCAGAGCGACCCTCATGTCTTTCACGTGACGATTCCTCCTATTCCACCGTCCGGAGGATCTGCTCGATCGCCGCGGCGCGCGATCGGAGCTCCGCCACGTCGGCGGCCGAACGCTGCTGGGCGTCGAGCGTCTTCTCGGCCAGCTGCTCGTAACGCTGCACCAGCTGCCGAAGTGCTTCGACCTGATCGCTCCCGATCTTCACCTTCCGGTACTCGACAACCGTCGAGATGACCCCGATGAAGACCATGAAGGCGACCAACGCCAGGCCGAGAATGAGGATCACCTGCGGCCAGGTCCAGTTTTCCATCGATTGTTACTCCTATGTTCGCGGGCCCTTGTCCGGGTCCGGCTTGGTGAGCGTCCGAGCCGCCACGACAAGCGTCGGGGCGGTCAGGTGGAGGTCGAAGTCGGCGACTTCGAAGAACTTCATCGCCTTGCCGTCGTCGGAGAGTTCGAGGCTGCCGACGATCAGGCCGGCTTCCTCCAGCCTCTGGAGATGCATGTGGAGGAGGGGACGGCTGATACCGATCTCGCGCGCCAGATGGCTGACGTAGTCCCGACCGCCCGCGAGCACCGCGACGATGTGGAGCCGCGTGGGGTTGGCCAGCGCAGCCAGCGTTGCGACCAGTTCGTCGCCCGTCGGTGGATCTTTCGTATGCACTCCTTTCACATGTCAGAAACTTCTTACAGGTGTCAGACTAGCACGCGAAGTTGTCTGGTGCAAGCAGTGCCTTGGAAGGCAGGGGACTCCGAATCCGGCCGAAAAGTCGAAGCCGTAACCGGCACAATCAGAGAGCCGGAAGCCGCTCGTCACCAGATTGCCGCGCCGGTTCGAGCCCGCGCCTTTGGAGCCGTCACCAGGAGGTCGTAGTGAGCGCATGGAATGATCCCCCGGGCGGTTTCCACGCCGTAAGCGCGCCGGACTACCTGCCACGGGAACAGCTGCGGGCCGTCCAGCTGCAGCGCCTGCAGTCGGTGGTCGGCCGCGCCTACGATCACGTTGCCCTGTTCAGGCAGCGCCTGGACGAGCGCGGAATGACTCCCGCTTCCATCGTCGCGCTCGAGGACATCGCGAAGCTGCCGTTCACGGTCAAGGCGGACCTGCGCGACACCTATCCGTTCGGGCTCTTCGCCAGCCCTATGGAAGAGATCGTCCGGCTCCACGCCTCGTCCGGCACGACCGGGAAGCCGATCGTGGTTGCGTACACGCAGGCCGATCTGGACGTCTGGTCGCAGGTCATGGTCCGGGCCTTCGCCGCGTGCGGGCTCCATCGCGGCGACGTCATCCAGAACGCCTACGGCTACGGCCTCTTCACCGGCGGCCTGGGGGCGCACTACGGCGCCGAGGCTCTGGGCGCGACCGTGATCCCGATCAGCGGCGGCAACACCGAGCGCCAGCTCATGGTCATGCAGGACTTCGGCGTTACCGCGATCTGCTGCACGCCGAGCTACTTCCTGCACCTGATCGAATCGGCCAGGGAGATGAATATCGACTTCTCCGGGGCTGCGCGTCGGGGTCTTCGGCGCCGAGCCTTGGAGCGAGGCGATGCGCGACCGTATCCAGGCCGAGAGCGGCATCAAGGCCCACGACATCTACGGCCTGTCCGAGATCATCGGCCCCGGCGTCGGAGTGGAATGCGCCGTCCAGCACGGCCTCCACATCTTCGAGGACCACTTCTACCCCGAGATCATCGACCCGGAGACGCGGCGCCGTCCTGCCCGACGGCGAGGAAGGCGAGCTGGTCCTCACGACGCTGTCCAAGCAGGCCATGCCGATGATCCGCTACCGCACCCGCGACGTGACCTCGATCATGGCCGAGCCGTGCGACTGCGGTCGCACGATCCGCCGCATCCGCCGTATCGGCCGCCGCTCCGACGACATGTTCATCATCCGCGGCGTCAACGTGTTCCCCTCCCAGGTCGAGACGGCGCTGCTGCGCGTCGAGGGCACGCTGCCGCACTACCAGATCGTCCTCACCCGCGACAAGGGCCTCGACCAGATGGAGGTCAAGGTCGAAGTCACGCCGGAGGTCTTCTCCGACGAGATCCGCAAGCTCGAAGCCCTGCAGCATCACCTCGAGGCTTCCATCGAGAACATCCTGGGCCTGCGAGTGAAGGTGACTCTGGTCGAGCCGCGAACCCTGGCCCGCAGCGAGGGCAAGGCCAGGCGGGTGTCCGACCTGCGCAACGTTTGACAGATCCGATCGACTCCAGCCAGCGAGCGGCCAGGCCCAAGCCTCGCCGCGGGAGGGCAATCGAATGAAGCTCCAGCAGCTTTCGCTCTTCGTCGAGAACAAGCCGGGGGCATTGCGCGCACCGTGCGAGGCGCTGGCCGCCGCCGGGATCGACCTGCTGACGATGTCGCTCGCCGACACGGCCCAGTTCGGCATCCTGCGCTTCATAGTCCGCGATCCGGCACGGGCCAAGCAGGTGCTCGAGGCGGCCGGCATGGTCGCGCGTGTCACGGAGGTCGTGCCCATCGAGGTCGAGAACACGCCGGGCGGGCTGGCCGCGGTGCTCGGTTCGATCGAAGACGCCGGGCTGGGCGTCGAGTACATGTACGACTTCGGCGCCGCCTGCCGTGGTGGCAAGGCCACGATCGTCTTCCGGTTCGAGGATCCCGACGCCGCGCTCATCCGCCTCGCCGGCGCCGGCGTGCGAGTCCTGGCGATGGAGGATCTGGTCTTCGAATAGCGGATGCGGGGCCACTCAGTGGCCGCTCAGTGGCGGCTCTCCGATGGGGTCGGAGCCGGCGCATCGCTGTTGCCGGCACCGGGGCTCTGGCCCGGGCTCTGGTCCTCGCTCCGACTCGGGCTCGGTGAGGCGTAGCGGTCGGACTGGCTCGGAGACGGCCCGGGGCCGGACTCGCCGCCGTCAGCGCTGCCGCTTGCCGTGGCGGCCGGTCCGTGGGAGTTGCTGCGTCCGTTGTCGATCGACCCGCGCGGTTCGGAGGAAGCGGCGGAGTCGGTCGCGCCATCGGTGCCTTCCGGTTCGGCGGATTCCCGGCCGCCGGGGTCGTGGTCCGGCGACTCCACTGCCGACGCCCCGGCCGAGCCCCCCGGCCCGCCTCGTGCGTCGCCCGCAGATGGCAGCGGCGATGGCACGGGGATCCCGAGCAGGCCCGCGAGAGTGGCGATCGCTTCGTCGATCGCGGCCGTCTCGGGTGGCCTCGATTGCGATCGCAGGACCTCGAGGCGGGTGAGCTGCGCTTCGAGATCGGCGCGGGCCGAAGCCCCCGATCCGGCGCCGGTTCCCGCGGCCGGCAAAGCCAGTGAGGCGACGACGTCGTGATAAGCCCCGGCTGCGTCGGCCGCCCCGTTCCAGTCCCCGCTGGCCGCCGCACCGGTCAGATCGCCGAGCCGTGCCTCGGCCCGGTTGAGATCGGCCTGCAGCCGGGTCTGGGTCCCGGCCGGCGGCAGGTTCACCAATTCCAGGCCCAGCCGGATGCGATAGAAAGGTTGTCCGGGGCCGCTTTCGGCCGCCGCCAGGCCGCCGGTGGCGAGGACGAGCACGACGATCGCAGACGCCGCGGTCGCCAGGACGTGTCGGGACCGGCCGAATGGCCACCGCGGCCGGAATCGGAAAGCCCCGCGGCTGCCGGCGTCGAGGTCCGCCGGGGTCACCGCGTCGACGAACGCGGCCATGACGGCGCCCCGCATACGGGCCAGCGCCGCGCCGTCCGCGGAGAAGGATTCGACGGCGTACCGATCGAGGAGGCCGACCAGCCCATCGTCCTCGGGATCGCTCCAGCCGCCCGCGACGCGGCCGCGGTCGCTACGGCGAGTCTCGCCGCGAAACGGCGACTGCAGCGGTCTCATGACGCACTTACTCCCAGGTCCTCGTTGCCCGCGACGCCGAAGCCGGAGAGGCGCCGCCGCAGCCGCGCCAGTGCCCGGTGCTGCAGCACCCGCACCGAGCCTTCGCTGCGGCCCATCTGCACCGCGGTTTCCTGGGGCGAGAGGCCGGCGAAGAACCGGCAGGCGATCACTTCCTGCTGGTCGGCCGGCAGGTCGGCGATCGCGCTGCGGATTTCGGCCCAGTCGGAGGCCGCCGCCGCCGTCGCCTCCGGATCTGCGGAGTCTTCGGACCTCAGGGCCAGCGTGTCCCATGGAATCGTCGTCCGCCGGGCCCGACTCTCGTCGATCCAGGCGTTTCTGGCGACCCGGAACAGCCAGGCCGCGAACGGGACGCCCTTCGAACGGTACCTGGGAAGCTGCTCGATCATCTTGAGGAAGACCTTCTGGGTCAGGTCCTCGGCGGTCTCCCGGGCCTCGACCCGAAATCTGAAGAAGCGGTACACGCGTGGCGCGAAGGCGTCATAGAGCGCTGCGAAGCTCACCTGGTCGCCGTCCCGGGCGCGGGCCACGAGAGCCTGGATTTCGTCTTCGGACATCCGGTGAGATCCACTCAGGCCGTTGAATGAGCGAGGCTCGAACGCTCGTTCGCCGATGCCCGCCGGCGTGATCGCCGGCGGGCCACCGGGAAGTTGGTGCGAGGGACCAATGGTCTCGGGCTGATCGCTGAAGGCTCATCGGAGCCGTCGCACGTCTCGGCCGTCGGGCCGATCTCAGTGCCGGAGGAACTGGCCGAAGATGAAGGGCGCGGTTCGCCCATCCAGCCCGGCATTGAAGGGCTCGACCGGTCCGGCGGGCGGAAGGGTCGGCTTCGCCTCCGAGCTCATGGCGCCACCAGAGCCGTCGACGTCGACCTGGGGGCTCGCGGTTGCCGCCGCGGTCGCGGTCGGGGTCGGTGCGGTCATGTCCTTATCCTGGCCGTTGGCCGAGTCCTGGTCCGAGCCGCGAACGTCGTCGCGCTCGGCCGTGCTGCATTCCGGCGGTTCTGTCGGCGTGGCAGTGGGGGACGGCGAAGGGGTCATCGTCGCGGTCGCCGTAGTGGCGGGCCCTTCCGATTCGTTCTCCGGGCCGGCCTGGTCCTGGTCCTTCGCCTCATCCTTGGACTGCTCCGCCGATGCGGCCTCGGCCTGATCCTCGACCTTGTCGGCCGTCGGGTTGCAGGTTGCAGCCGCCACGACCGACTTTGGCGTCGGGGATGGCGATCCGGTGGGCGTGGAAGTTGACTTGGAAGTGGGGCTCGGGCTGGCTGTTGCCATCGCCGTGGCGCCGATGGTGGCGGTCGGCGATTCCGTCTCGTCGACTTGTGCCAGCAGGTTGTGACCGACGCTGCCCGGGCGGGGCGGCGAACCGGCCGCGGCGACGGCTCCAATTACGAGCACGGTCAGGGCGGCCACGCCGATGAATGCAACGACGAACCTGCCGAAACCCTGGCTTCGTGAGCGCTGGGTCATAGGTGATCCCTGCCTTTCGTCTACGGGGCGCTTGTAGCGCAGGTCGGCCGTAGAAACGGCAAAGGCGGGATCTCGTTACGACTTCCTCGTGGCGCCTCTCAACCCGGCCCGCGACGTCCCACGTCACAGGACGCGCGATGGGTCGGCTCAGTCGACGTCGCGGCGGTCGCGACCTCGCAGCAGGGAGACATTGAACCCGCGCAGCTCACCGGTGGCAAAGCCGCTCACGATCGTCGGGTCGGATTCCATGATCTCGCGGGCGGCGGCTTCGTCGGGCGCTTCGATGACGGCCACGCCCGTGTTGATCCGGCCCAGCGTGGGCCCGGCGATGATCAGGGTGCCGTCCGCGAGCAGGCGCTTGAGGTGTTCGAAGTGCTCTGTCCAGACGGCGCGCTCCGCCGCGGTCATGGTCGCTGCGAAGTTGTCGCGATCGGGGTGGATGAAGTAGATCCACTCGGCCATAGCTGCCTCACTGGCGTTGCGGAGGTCGGGAGGGGCGTTCCGGACGAGTATGCCAAATCGACCGATCTGTCGCGACCGGCGATGGCCCCCGATCCGCTGGAGGTGTCGCCGGCCCGCTGCGGCTACCATGATTCTCGAGCCATCGATGATCGGATCCGGCCGTTGCCGCGGTCGGGCCAGGAGGAGGTGTCTGAAGTGCGCCAACGAACTTTCGGGCGGATGGGCTGGCAAGTCGGCGAGGTCGGCTACGGCATGTGGGGCATGGGTGACTGGTCCGGTTCGGACGACGCCGAGTCCCTGGCCTCGCTCGATCTGGCGGTCGAGCGCGGAGTCAACTTCTTCGACACCGCGAACGCATACGGCGACGGGCACAGCGAGCGATTGCTGGCACGGCTCCTGGCCGCGAATCCGAACGTCTTCGGTGCGACCAAGGTGCCGCCCATGAACCGCCAATGGCCCAGCCGCCGTGGCGTGCCGCTCGCCGACACTTACCCCAGGGACTATGTCCGCCGCTACGTTGACATCAGCCGCGCGAATTTGGGGGTCGAATCTATCGACCTGCTCCAGCTCCACGTCTGGGAGGACGACTGGCTGGGCGGCGAGATCGAGCGCACCGTCGAGGAACTCAAGCGCGAGGGCTCGATCAAGGCGTTCGGCGTCAGCCTGAACCGCTGGGAACCCTGGAACGGGGTGAAGGCCGTCCGGTCGGGCCTCGTCGATTCGGTCCAGGTCATCTACAACATCTTCGACCAGTCCCCTGAAGACGAGCTGTTCCCGGCCTGCAGGGAGAACGGGGCAGCCGTGATTGCCCGCGTCCCGTTCGACGAGGGCAGCCTGACCGGCACCCTCACCCGCGAGTCGACCTGGCCCGCCGACGACTGGCGCTCGACCTACTTCGTGCCCGAGAACCTCGAGTCGTCCGTGGCGCATGCGGACGCGCTCAGGCCACTCGTTCCCGCCGGCATGACGATGCCCGAGATGGCGCTGCGCTTCATCTTGAGCAATCCCGACGTGAGCACCGTCATCCCGGGGATGCGCAAGGCCCGCAACGTCGAGGCCAACACTGCCGCCGCCGACGCCGGACCGCTGCCGCCGGCGCTTCTCGCCGAGCTGCGCAAGCATCGCTGGGACCGCGAACCGACGGAGTGGAGCCAGTAGAAGCCCGGCCCGGATACCGCCCGACTACCGGCCCGCCGGCCGTGCCAGCGCGCCCGCCCGAGCGCCGGTTCTGGAACCTACGCCGTCGCCGTTTCCAGCGCCAGACGCCGCAGGACCGCGGGCAGGATGCCGCCCTGGCGGTAGTAATCGACCTCGATCGGGCCGTCCAGTCGCGCCGTGACCTCAAAACGGATCTCAGGCCCGTCGTCGGCCAGGGCCGTCACCGTCAGCCGTTGGCGGGGGGCTAGGCCGCCGGCGGGCATCGCGACCGTGTAGGCCTCGCGGCCGGTGAGTCCCAGCAACGCCGCGGTCTCGCCGGGCAGGAACTGCAACGGCAGGATTCCCATCCCGACCAGGTTGGAGCGGTGGATCCGCTCGAAGCTCTCGGCGATAACCGCCCGCACCCCGAGCAGCCGCGGACCCTTGGCTGCCCAGTCGCGGGACGAGCCCGAGCCGTATTCCTTGCCGGCGATCACCAGGAGCGGTACGCCCTCGGCCTCGTACTGCATCGCCGCGTCGAAGATCGTCGTCGCCTCACCGTCCGGGAGATGGACCGTATACGGGCCCTCACGACCGGCGAGTGAGTTCCGCAACCGGATGTTCCCGAACGTGCCGCGCATCATCACTTCGTGGTGGCCGCGCCGGGACCCGTACGAGTTGAACTCGAGCGGCCCGACGCCGTGCTCGAGCAGCCACTTGCCGGCGGGGGACGTAGCCGCGATAGAACCCGCCGGTGAGATGTGGTCGGTCGTGACCGAGTCGCCGAAGACGCACAGCACCCGGGCGCCTTCGATCGCGTCCACGGGCGGCGGTTCGACGGCCAGGCCCTCGAAGAACGGCGGCCGCGCAACATATGTCGACGCGGCGTCCCAGCGGTAGCGGTCGCCGATCGGGATGTCGAGCGAACGCCACCGCTCGTCGCCGTCGAAAACCGAAGCGTAGGCCGACCGGAACAGCTGGCCGCCGACGGCAGATCCAACGGTTTCGCGCACTTCCCGGGCGGATGGCCACAGATCGGCGAGGAACACGGGGGCGCCGGTCGGGATCGTATCCAAGAGGCTGTCTGGTGAGATCGATGTCGACGGTCCCGGCCAGAGCGAACGCCACGACCAGCGGCGGCGACGCCAGGTAGCTGGCTCGCACGAGCGGATGGATTCGACCTTCGAAATTGCGGTTGCCCGAGAGCACGGCGGCCACGACCAGATCGTTGTCTTCGACGGCTTCGGCGACCGGCTCGTCGAGCGGTCCGCTGTTGCCGATGCACGTCGTGCATCCGTAGCCGGCCAGCGCGAAGCCGAGCTTCTCGAGCGGCTCGAGCAGGCCCGCGCCGCGCAGGTACTCGGTTACGGCCTTCGATCCCGGCGCCAGGCTCGTCTTGACCGTGGGCGGCACCTCGAGGCCGCGGGCCAGGGCGTTTCGGGCCACCAAACCGGCGGCCACCATTACCATCGGGTTCGAGGTGTTCGTGCAGCTGGTGATCGCCGCGATGGCCACCGAGCCAGAGGCCAGTTCGACCGAACGACCGCCGGCCTCGACTCGAACGGCCGGATAGCCGGCTTCGGCGACGGCTGTGCTCGTGCCCCCCGAAATGGCCCCGACGGGGGACGGCGCGGCGACCGGCGGGTAGGCGCGTCTGAAGTTCGTGCGCAGGTCGCGCAGAGCCACTCGATCTTGCGGCCGCCGCGGCCCCGCCAGCGACGGCTCGACCGATCTGAGATCCAGGGTGAGCAGCGCGTCGAAATCGGGCGTCGCGCCCGGCTCGCGCCAGAGGCCCTGCTCCTTCGCGTATCGCTCGACGAGGTCGACCTGGTCGGGGGCGCGGCCGGTAAGATGGAGGTACGCGAGCGTCTCGTCGTCGATCGGGAAGAGCGTCGCCGTCGGCCCGAACTCGGGCGACATGTTCGAGATCGTGGCCCGGTCCGCGAGCGCCAGGCCCGCCAGGCCGTCGCCGGCGAATTCGACGAAGGCGCCGACGGTGCCGTACGAGCGCAGCATCTCGGTCACGACAAGGACCAGATCCGTTGCCGTGGCGCCCTCGGGCAGCTCGCCGGAGAGGCGCACGCCGATCACTTTCGGCATGGGCTGGTAGAGCGGCTGGCCCAGCAGCACGGCCTCGGCTTCGATGCCGCCTACGCCGTAGCCCAGGACGCCGAGGCCGTTGATCATCGTCGTGTGCGAATCGGTGCCCACGAGCGTGTCGGGGAAGGCGACCTCGCCCCGGCCGTCGCGGCGGCGCGCGACGACGCTCGCCAGGAACTCGAGGTTGACCTGATGGACGATGCCGGTCCCCGGCGGCACGACCCGCAGGTCACCGAAGGCGGTCTGGGCCCAGCGGAGCAGCTGATAGCGCTCGCCGTTGCGATCGTATTCGCGGCCCACGTTGAAGGCGAACGAATCGGCCGTACCGTAGCGATCGACCTGGACGGAATGGTCTATGACGAGATCGGCGGGCACGAGCGGGTTGACCCGGGCGGGATCGCCCCCGAGATCGGACATGGCGTCGCGCATCGCCGCCAGGTCGACGACAGCCGGAACGCCGGTGAAGTCCTGCATGATGACCCGCGCCGGCATGAAGGGGATTTCGATATCCGCTCCGGAGGCGGCGGCGCCGGGACGCCAGGCCGCGAGCGCGGCGACGTCGGATTCCCGGACGATGCCGTGGCCGGCGTGACGCAGAACGTTCTCGAGCAGGATCTTGACCGTAATCGGCATGCGCGAGAGGTCCGTGCCGAGCGGTGCGCCGGCGGCCCCTCGCTCGAGGGCAGCGAGACGGTAGATCTCCGGCAGGCCAGGTCCGAGCGGTGCTCGGGCGCCGAAAAGATCGTCGGAAGTCATGACCAACTCCTTCGTTGAGTTCGCCAGACCCCGGCGGGGGAGCGCCTCGTCCGCCAGGGACACGCTGCGGTGGAAAGGCGGCTGATGAGGCGGCGCGTCTCCTAGCGCAGGTCCACGACAAGTCTAGCGCCGCGCGCGACGCAGGCGTCTGGACGTCGACGGCGTCTCATCATGAGATCGAGGCCACCGGACCCTGCCGGTGGGCGGTGACCAGGACTCCGGGCCCGTGGCCATGTAGTCTGAGCGCGGAGGTGGGTCGCGTGGAATTGCAGGCAGACTTGGCGCGAAGTAACGCGGCGGACAAGGCCGTGCCCGAAGACTCGCTCATGCCGCCGCGGGTCGGCATCATCGGCGCCGGCCCGGTGGGGACCGCGCTCGGTATCGCCATCGATCGAGCAGGCTGGCCGGTGGCCGCCGTCTCCAGCCGCTCCCAGGCCCGCTCGGACAGGTTCCGCGCCCTCGTGCCGGGGAGCCGCGCCTCCGCCGATCCGGCCGCGCTGCTCGAGGAAGTCGAGCTTGCCATACTCGCCGTGCCCGACGACGCGATAGCCTCGGTCGCGGCTTCGATACGCCTCTACCCGGGCCAGGCGCTCGTTCATACGAGCGGTCTCCTCGGCGCGGAGGTGCTGCAGCCCGCGCTCTCGGCCGGCAGTCAGATCGGTTCGTTTCACCCGCTCGTGTCGTTCACCGCGGATGTCGAGCGATCGGCCGCGGCGATCCGCGGGGCCACGATTGCGCTCGAAGGCGACCCACAACTGCTCACCACGCTGGCCGATCTGGCGGAAGCTCTCGGCGGCGTCCCGGTTCGGCTGCCGGCGGGCGCGAAGCCCGCCTATCACGCCGCCGCAGCGATGGCCTCGGGCGGCCTGGTGGCGTTGCTGGATGCAGTCGTCACCCTGGGCAAGGTTGCCGGCCTCGACGAGCCGGGCGCGCTGGCCGTCTACGGCCGGCTGGTCGAGCAGACCCTCGCCAACGCCGGGTCCGGCGGAGTCGCCGCCGCGCTTACCGGCCCGATCGCCAGGGGCGACGCCGGGACCGTCCAGGCGCATGTCGAAGCTCTCCGGCGGTTCGCGCCGGATGTGCTCGAGCTCTATGTCGCGGTGGCGAGGCGGGAGCTGAAACTCGCGGAAGAGCGTGGCGCCCTGGCACCGGCGGAGTTGGATCGCCTGCGAGCCGCGCTTGCAAAGCACGCCTGACCGGCTACGATTAACCGCATGCAGCGCAGCATCACGGCCCGGTATGCCGCTCGTCCCGCAGCCTCGTTCGTCCGGCCTGTCGGCACCGGCCGGGAGCGCCGTCTTGGGCTGCATTCGAGCCTGTCGTTCCAGCGCGCGGCGACCCGCTTGACGATCCTTCGCTCGTCGCACGGCGGCCTGCACCTAAGCGGCTGGAGCCCGGTCACCACCACAACCCCCAACTCGCCTCGTTGCGGCGTCGTTCGTCCGGCCGTGACGATCTGCTGGGCCGAAACCGGACATTCCCGCCCCGACCGTCGATCGAGCCTCGCCACGGCCCTGTGGCGCGGCTGACGGCAGCCACCGCAACATCCGCCGGCGGCATCGTCGTTCGGTTCGAGGGCGGAGTGCCGCTTCTCGTTGTCGGACGCCGCAAACGCGAGCGCGACGGCTCCACCTGGTCTCTGCCGAAGGGCACCCCGATCTCGGGTGAAACGCTCGAGGAGACGGCGTTGCGGGAGGTCGAGGAGGAGACCGGCCTCAAGGTCAAAATCGTGTCGCCGCTCGACTCCATCGGTTACACGTTCGTGCAGAGCGGTCTGAGGATCCGCAAGACCGTCCACTATTTCATCATGGAGCCGACTGGTGGGGATCTCGGCCAGCACGACCATGAGTTCGAGGAGGTTCGCTGGATCGCCTTCGCCGAGGCCCCGGCGCTCCTATCGTTCGAGACCGAGCGCGGCCTCGTTGCCCTGGCGGCCGGCCGACTCCCGGAACTGGAGAGCGCGGCCGGCTAAGCTCGCATACCCGGAGGTAGACGCTCGATGGCCCAGGCCCATGAGACCCTTCTCGCGACGCCGCTGGCCGATCGCCACGTCGCCCTCGGCGCGAAGATGGTGGAGTTCGCCGGCTGGCTGATGCCGGTCCAGTACTCCGGCATCCTCGACGAGCATCGAGCGGTGCGTGCCAGGGCCGGCCTGTTCGATCTCTCCCACATGGGCGAGCTCTTCGTCGAGGGCGAAGAAGCGGGCTCCGGGCTCGCTTATGCGCTGGTCAGCGATCCGCCTGCGCTGGCGGTAGGCCGGGCCCAGTATTCGATGATCTGCGCACCCGACGGCAGCGTCATCGACGACCTGATCGTCTACCGCCTCGGTGCCGAGCGGTTCCTGATCGTCGCCAACGCCTCCAACGCCGCGGCCGTCAGCGATGCGCTGGCCGAACGGCTGGCCGGCTGCCGCGCCGTCCTCGACGACCGCTCCCTGGCGACCGCGCTCGTGGCCATCCAGGGACCGCTGGCTGCCGCCGTGCTGGCTCCGCTGACCGACGTCGCCCTGGACGGTCTGCGCTACTACGCCATCGCCGAAGGCCGCGTGGCCGGTGTCGGCGGCGCTCGTAGCTCGGACCGGATACACGGGCGAGGACGGCTTCGAAGTGTTCGTCGACATCGCTCATGCCGGGACCGTGTGGGACGCGCTCCTCGAAGCGGGCTCGCCGGTGGGCGTCGTGCCGGTCGGCCTCGGAGCGCGCGACACGCTGCGACTCGAGGCCGGCATGCCGCTCTACGGCAACGAGCTCGGGCCGCGACGAGGACGCCGTACGAAGCCGGGCTGGGCCGGGTCGTCAAGCTCGCCAAAGAAGGCGATTTCGTCGGCCGTGCCGCTCTCGAGACGAGCCCAGGCCGACGGGCCGCGGCAAGAAGCTGGTCGGCCTCGTGCTCCGCGGCCGCGGCATCGCGCGACACGGCTATCACGGTTTTCTCCGGCGAGCGCCGCACCGGCGTCGTCACGAGCGGAACGCTCTCGCCGACGCTCGGCGAAGCCGATCGCCATGGCATACGTAGCGCCTTCGGACGCGGAGCCCGGTACGATACTGGCGGTGGGCATTCGCGACCAGCACGTCCCTGCGGAGGTCGTTGCCGCTGCCGTTCTACCGCAGGCCGGCGCCAGGCGAGTCAGCGAGCCGGATCGCGTGGAACGCGCGGCACAGGAGGAGGACTCAAGGCGATGGTGCCCCAGGATCTGCGATACACCAAAGGACCATGAGTGGGTGCGCGTCGACGGCGACGTGGCCACGGTCGGCATCACGGGCTACGCGGCCCACCAGCTCGGAGACATCGTCTTCGTCGAGTTGCCGGATCCCGGTCGGGCGGTCACCCAGTTCGGGCCGATCGGCGTGGTCGAATCGGTCAAGGCCGTGAGCGACCTGTTCGCGCCGATCGGCGGCGAGGTCGTCGAAGTCAACGGCGAGCTGTCCGCCAGACCCGAACTCGTCAACGGGGACCCGTTCGGCGACGGTTGGATGCTGCGGGTGCGCGTCGCCGATCTCGGCCAGCTCGACGCCCTGCTCGATGCGGCCGCCTACCAGGAGCTGACCACAAGAGGCCTGAGCGTCGTGGCGTCCGTCCCGACCTCCGACCCGACGCGGAGCTGAAGCATGGCTTACGGCCTTCACACTCCCGACGATCGAGCTCGAATGCTCGAAGCGATCGGGGTCGACTCTGTCGACGACCTGTTCGCCGACATTCCGGCCCCGCTCCGGGCCAACGGCCTCAACCTGCCGCCGCCCGAATCCGAAGCCGAACTGGCCGATCGACTGTGCGACATGGCCGGCGGAACCGGGTGGATCTGGCCAGCTTCCTCGGCGCTGGGGCTTATCGACACTACGTGCCCGCCGTCGTCGACCAGCTCCTCCTGCGTGGCGAGTTCTACACCGCCTATACGCCCTATCAGCCCGAAATCAGCCAGGGCACTCTCCAGACGATCTACGAGTACCAGTCGCTCCTGGGCGAGCTGACGGGCCTGGACGTCGTGTCCGCCTCGCACTACGACGGCGCAACTGCGGCCGCCGAGGGCGGCCTTGATGACCTGCCGCGCAACCAGGCGCGAGCGGGTCCTGGTGAGCCGGGGCGTTCATCCCCACTACCGCGACACGATCCGGACCTACTTCTCCGGCGGCGACCTCGCCCTCGACGAGATCCCGCTCGTGATCGACGGACCGGCCGCAGGCACGACGGACCTGGCGGCGCTGCAACGGATGCTCGCCGATCCGGATCGCCCGGTGGCCGGCGTGCTGGTCGCGAACCCGAGCTTCCTGGGCCTGCTCGAGCCGATGGCGGAGGTCGGCCGGCTTGCTCACGCAGCCGGCGCGCTCTTCGTGGCGGTCGTGGAGCCGGTTTCGCTGGCCGTCCTGGCTTCGCCGGCTACGTACGGCGCCGACATCGCGGTCGGGCGAAGGCCAGCCGCTCGGCATTCCGCTGTCCTACGGCGGCCCCTATCTCGGCATCCTGGGCTGTCGCGAGCCGCTCGTCCGCCAGATCCCCGGGCCGCCTCGTCGGCATGACGACGGACGTCGACGGCCGGCGCGCGTTCGTGATGACGCTGCGGGCTCGCGAGCAGGACATCCGCCGCGAGAAGGCGGCGAGCAATATCTGCACGAACCAGGCCCTCTGCGCCCTCGCGGCCGCGATCTACCTCGCGGCCATCGGCCCTCACGGGCTGCGCGACGTCGCGGCCATGGGAGCGGCGCGGGCCGCCGAGCTCGAGGCGGCGCTGGCCGCGGCCGGAGCGCCCCGCGCTGCACACCGGCCCCGTACCTCAACGAATTCGCCGTTCGCGTCCCCGATGCCGCGGAGATCCACCGCCGCCTGCTCCGGCGGGGCGTTCTGGCCGGGCTGGTCGCTCGCCGAGGCGGAGCCGGGGGACCCTTCCCTCGCCGACGCGCTGCTCGTGTGCGCCACCGAGGTCACGACGCCGCGCGAGATCGAGGCGTTCGCGGGCGCCCTTTGCGAAGAACTGGAACGCGGCCGCCAGCTGGCCCTGCCGGGCATCGACCCGGCGGACGGCGGGGAGGAGCAACGATGAGCGTCGCCGGCGACAGGCTCGGTCCCACTCTCTTCGAGCGCTCCCGTCATGGGCGCGGCGGCGGCAAGATCCCGCACCCGCCCAAGGACGCTCTCGCCCGCATCCCGGCCGAACAGCTGCGCGCCGACGGCCCGCGACCTGCCGGAGCTCGCGGAGCCGGAGGTCACCCGCCATTACGTCAACCTGAGCCAGCTCAACTACGCCGTCGACACGGGCTTCTATCCCCTGGGCTCGTGCACGATGAAGTACAACCCCAAGATCAACGAATGGGCCGCGCGGCTGCCGGGCTTCGCCTCCCTCCACCCCTTCGCCCCCGACGAAATCGCCCAGGGAACGCTGCAGCTCCTCTGGGAGCTGGAGCAGTCGCTGGCCGAGATCGGCGGCATGCAGGCCGTCACGCTCCAGCCCGCCGCCGGTGCTCAGGGCGAGCTGACCGGCATCCTGATGGTGCGGGCGTATCACTGCAGTCGCGGGGATCTCGAGCGGACCGAGGTTCTGGTCCCAGACTCCGCCCACGGCACGAATCCGGCAACGGCATCGATGGCGGGCTTCAAGACTGTCTCGATCCCCTCGGCGCCCGACGGTGGCGTCGACGTCGCCGCATTCCGCGCCGCCCTGGGGCCACGGACAGCCGCGGTCATGATCACGAACCCGTCGCACGCTCGGGCCTGTTCGAATCTCGGCATCGGCGAGCTCCTCGACGCGGTTCACGAGGTGGGCGCTCTTGCCTACATGGACGGCGCCAACCTGAACGCGATCATGGGCCGCTTCAAGCCCGGCGACGCGGGCTTCGACGTCATGCACATCAATGTCCACAAGACATTCTCCACGCCGCACGGCGGCGGCGGACCGGGCGCCGGCCCCGTCGGGGTGGGGGACAAGCTGCTGCCGTTCCTGCCGTCGCCCCGAGTCCTGCGCGAGGCCGACGGAACCTTCCGGCTGGAAAAGCCGGGGGAGCGCCCGAGCAGCATCGGCCGTGTCCGCTCCTTTGTCGGGAACGCCGGCGTGCTCGTGCGCGCCTACGCCTACATCCGGGCCCACGGGGCGGCCGGCTTGTGCGAAGTCTCGCGACGACGCGGTCCTCGCCGCCAACTACCTCAAGTCCCGGCTCGCGGACGTCCTCGACGTGCCGTTCGCCCGGCCTTGCATGCACGAGTTCGTGGCCTCGGGCGCCACACTGAAGCGCGAGACGGGCTGCCGGACGCTCGATGTGGCCAAACGTCTCATCGACTACGGGTTCCATCCGCCCACGATCTACTTCCCGCTGACCGTGGAAGAGGCTTTGCTCGTCGAACCGACCGAGACGGAAGCACTCGAGACGCTCGACCAGTTCGTCGAGGCGATTTCGCGGATCGTGGCCGAGGCCCACGCCGACCCTGAATTGCTCCATGCCGCGCCGACGAGTTCTCCGGTCCGGCGCCTCGATGAGACCACCGCCGCGCGTCAGCCGAACCTGCGCTGGCGGGGCATGACCGGCAGCCAGACACCCTGCCCCGACTAAGAAGAAACGTGCCGGACCAGGGCCGGATACGGGAAATGTCGCAGGTTCGGGCATTAACCAGGGTGTATGGTTGCTATAAGGGGCACTGGAGTAGCGAGAACGAAGCCCAACGCGACCGTCCACCGTTCAGAGCGGCCTCTCGCACACTCCATCGTGACCTTACTATGCGCAAGAAGCCCTTCCTGCGTACTCGAGGCTGGCGGCGGGTTGGTACCAAATGCCTGGCCGGGCCTACCCTCGACCAGCCGGATCGGTTCTGGAGTCGAGGAGGCGCCGTTCGAACGAGAGCACTGATGAACCCGGGAGTGACCTTGGTGGGTCATTGACACCTTTGGGGGTGCCTCAACATAGTACGGGCCTGTCTCGCATGACAGGCCGAGGAAGACCTCGCATTTCCGTCGGGGTCCGTCACTGAGAAATGGCGCTGGGCGCCAGGGGAGACTCACCCGGAGGGTCGGGTAGGAAGCGGAGTTGGAGGCTTCAATAGATGCATAAACGTCTATTCAGCGCACTCGCGGTCGCGGTCCTCGTGGCCGGCGCCTGTTCATCGAGCACTCCGGTCAAGAAGATCGTTGTTGCGGAATGGCAGTTCCCGGATACCGTCAACATCTACTACGCACAGGCCGAGACCGACGTCGAAATCGGCACCTCGATGTTCCTCAACCTGGTCGATGTCACACCCGACCTGCGGACCGTTCCGACGCTTGTAACCAGCGTTCCGACTCTGGCCAACGGCGGCGTGAAGATGAACGGCGCCGGCATGGACGTGACCTGGAACCTCAAGTCCGGCATGCAGTGGTCCGACGGCAGCCCAATCAACTGTGACGACCTCCATGCGACCTGGAAATGGATCATGGATCCGGCGAACACCGGCCTGGCCGGTGGCACCATCGGCTGGGAAGACATCAGCAACGTGACCGGTGGAACCGGAACGACGTGCGTGATGAGCTTCAGCAAGGTCTATGAGGGCTACCTCTACCTCGTGGCTCCGCTGCTCCCGGCGAAGTATCTGTCCACCGTCTCGGTGGCGGATGCGCCGACCAAGCTCTATCCGCTCAACGACCTGAAGTCCGGCGTCTACGACGGCCCGTACATGCCGACGGACCTCGCCACCGACTCGCAGATCACCACCGTCAGCAACCCCAAGTGGTCGACGATCAGCGGCAAGGCCCCCGGCGCCGATCAGGTGATCTGGAAGTATTACGCCGACGCAGCCACCATGCTTCAGGGCTACAAGGCCGGAGAGTACGACGTCGCCCAGGACCTCAACGACGCAGACATTCCGTCTCTTGCGGGCATCGATCAGAACCAGCAGGTCATCCATGACTCGCTGACGTACGAGCTCCACTCCTTCAACAACAAGGCGCTCCAGACCAAGTTCGGCGCCGATTACAAGACCATCGTCGCGGCAATCAAGCTCGCAACCGATCGCCAGGCGATCGCGGACGGCCCGCTCGGCGGCAATGTCACTGTCAGCAATAACTTCGTCTCGCCGCTCACCTGGTACTACAAGAACGAGGGTGGTTCGACCGCAGCCGATCCGGCCGCAGCAACCAAGCTGCTGACCGACGCCGGTTGGGTGAAGGGCTCCGATGGCATCCTCGCCAAGGGCACCGTAAAGCTCGAGCTTCAGTACTGCACCACGACCCGCCAGGTCCGGCAGGACACGCTCAAGCTCGTGGCCTCCCAGCTCAACGCCATCGGCATCAAGGCCGATGTGAACGCGGTCAGCTCGACCGACCTCTTCGCGGCCTGGAACGACACTAAGGCCGATACGAAGTGCAACCTCCAGCACGGCAACTTCGACGTGGCCGAGTTCGCTTACGTCACGCCGCTCGATCCGCTCTCCAGCTACAACGTCTACACGACCCAGGGCATCCCGGACAATGCGCCGCACAACGGCCAGAATGTGTCGCGGATCAGCCTGCCGGCCCTCGACACTGCCTACAACAACGTCAAGAACAGCGTCGATCCGACCGTCGTGAAGGCCGCCATGGCCACCGTCGAAGACATCTACGTCAGCTCGCAGAACACCTTCGAGCTCCCGCTGTACAACCGCAAGGACGTATGGCTCGTGCAGCCGCGGATCCACAACTTCACCGGTAACCCCACCACCACCGCTGGTGAGTGGAACATCGGCGACTGGACAGCCGACTGACCTGAGGGGCGACCCTCTGTCATAGTTCTCGAATCAAGAGGGCGACGAGCCCGACGGGCTCGTCGCCCTTTAGTACACACGAGCGAGATTCATGATCAAGTACACGATCAGGCGCTGCCTCCAGGCTATCCCGGTGCTGATCCTGATCACGATCCTGCTGTTCTTCATGATGCGGGTGCAGGGGAACCCTGCCGATAGATTCGCCCAGAACCCCCGCGTGACCGCCGCTCAGATCGCCGCCTTCGAGCATCGCTGGGGCCTCGACCTGCCGCTGCCTCTCCAGTACTGCAACTGGATCGGCGTTTGCGGAGACAAGCCGTTCCTGATTAACGCCCTGCCGGCCGCTATCGGCGGCGGTGACAACGGCGTGCTCCACGGGGACTTCGGCTATTCGACCTTCGACGGCCGTCTCGTGACCGACATCATCGCTCAGCGGGCCCTGCCGACGATCATCCTGATGGTGACGGCCTACATCATCTGGATCACCGTTGCGGTACTGGCCGGGGTGTATGCGGCCGTAAAGCGCTACAGCCTGTTCGACTCGGGCCTGACGATCTTCAACTACATCGGCTACTCCCTGCCGACCTTCTGGCTGGGACTGATGCTGATCACGTTCTTCGCCGTGCCACCATTAAGGTGGTTCCCCGCAAGCGGGATGAACGACGCCTACACCACGCCCGGCTTCGGCACCGACGCGTACTGGGCCTTTTTCGGGGCGAACCCGCTCTTTGCGATCTTCGACCTTGGTCGCCATCTCGTACTGCCGGTCCTCACCCTGGTGATGGTCAGCATTGCCGGCGACTCGAGGTTCGTTCGCTCGAGCATGCTCGACTCGCTCAACCAGGATTACGTCAAGACCGCGCGCGCCAAGGGAGTGCCCGAGCGCCGCGTCATCCTGCGGCACGCCCTGCGCAATGCCCTCCTGCCGGTCATTACGAACATCGGCCTGGAGTTGCCCATCCTCTTCAGCGGCGCGATCGTCACCGAGACGATCTTTGCCTGGCCGGGCATGGGCAGGCAGCTGATCGAGTCGCTCGGCCACGCGGACTACCCCGTGTTGATGGGAGTCCTGCTGATAACGTCGGTATTCGTGGTCTTCGCCAACCTTCTGGCCGACATCATGTACGCGGTGGTCGATCCCCGCGTCAAGTACGACTAGGCGGAGCGAGTGAATCCCTTGCTATACACCGAGCCGGTCGGCGTCACGCCGGAATCCGACTTCGAGGTCGCCCTCGCCTCCCTCAACCAGTGGCAGCTGGCCTGGCGTCGTTTCCGCCGGCACAAGCTCGCCATGTTCGGCGGCGGCCTGTTCCTCACGATGGTCGCGATAGCTGTATTCGGACCCTTCCTCGTTCCCTACAACCCGATCTTCGTCCCGGCGCCGCTCCACTACTGCCCGGGCAGTACTACCCAGCTGGCTTTCAACGGCTGCCCGCCGCTGACCGCCGGCCATCTGCTCGGCACGACCGGTAGCCTGCAACTCGACCTGCTGACGCTCGTCGTCAACGGCGGGCGGATCTCGCTGCTCATCGGGGTCGGGGCGTCCGTCTTTGCGGCCATTCTCGGGACGATCGTAGGCGGGCTCGCCGGCTACTTCGGCGGCTGGATCGACACGGTCGCGATGCGCTGCGTCGACGTGCTGCTCAGCCTGCCGATCCTGATCGTTATCACCGTCTTCGCGAAGGCCTTCGGCCTCGGCGATTGGCGGATCATCATGGTCGTCTTCGCGGCTCTGAGCTGGCCGGGTCTGGCGCGGCTGGTACGCAGCCTCTTCCTGACGCTGCGCACCGAAGTCTTCGTCGACGCGGCCCGCGCCGTCGGCGTCAGCGACCGCCGGATCATCTTCCGTCACATCCTTCCGAACGCGGTCAGCCCGATCATCGTCTCCACGACGCTGTCGATCGCCGCGATCATCGTGACCGAAGCCTTCGTCGACTACCTGGGCTACGGCGTCGATCCCGCGAAGACGCCGACATGGGGCAACATCCTCACCAATGCCCAGAGCTCGATCATCGTCGGCAACTGGTGGTGGGCCCTGTTCCCGGGCCTGGCAATCGTGCTGACAGTGCTCGGTATCAATTTCATGGGCGACGGCCTGCGCGACGCCCTCGATCCCAGGAGCCGCGAGTGACCATCCAGCTCGATCCGGCAGACGCCACGGCCGCCGCTGCCGCTGCCACTGCCGAGACCCCCCTCCTCGACGTCCGGGGCCTGCGAACCTACTTCCACGTCATGGACGGCACGGTCAAGGCCGTCGACGGGGTCGACTTCTCCATTCCCCGGGGCGGCACTGTCGGCCTGGTCGGGGAGTCCGGCTGCGGCAAGAGCGTGACGGCGCACTCGATCATGCGTCTGATCGACACTCCACCGGGCGAGATCGTCGCCGGCGAGGTGCTGTTCGACGGCCGCGACCTGCTCAAGCTGCCGATGGACAAGATGCGGCACGTCCGCGGCAAGGAGATCGCGATGATCTTCCAGGAGCCGATGACCAGCCTCAACCCCGTCTTCACCATCGGCGACCAGATTTCCGAAGCGATCTTGCTGCACAGCGATGCCTCCAAGAAGGAAGCCTGGAACCTGGCGATCGAATCGCTCAAGGACGTCGGCGTGTCGGCTCCGGAGCGCCGCGTCAAGCAATACCCGCACGAACTCTCCGGCGGAATGCGGCAGCGCGCGATGATCGCCATGGCGCTTTCCTGCCACCCGAAACTGCTCATCGCCGACGAGCCGACTACGGCCCTTGACGTTACCATCCAGGCGCAGATCCTCGAGTTGATCAAGGAGATCCAGGCTCGGACCGGCACGGCGCTCCTGCTCATCACTCACGACCTCGCGGTTGTAGCCGAGACTGTGCAGACCATCGCGGTCATGTACGGCGGCCGCATCGTTGAGACAGGAACCGTGGATGAGGTGCTCTTGAACCCGCAGCACCCGTACACACAAGGTCTACTCAATTCCATTCCGGGCGTCGCCAAGCGAGGCCAGGCGCTCTCCGTCATCAAGGGCGTGGTCCCGAACCCGTTCCGGATGCCGCCCGGCTGCAAGTTCCAGCCGCGCTGCCCGTACGCATGGGACCGGTGCAAAGAGTGCGAGCCGGACCTCTTCGGGCCCGCCGGTGGCGCCAGGTCGCGTTGCTTCTTGCAGGCCCCGGAAGGCAGCGAACGTCGCCAGGCGTACCAGCTTGCCGCCCAGGACACGGTCCGCGGGGTGATCGGCTGAAATGGACGGAATGAACCGCGAATCGATGACTACCATCGCCGGCGGCGACACGTCGACGGCCCAGGTTGTGCCCACAAAATCGGCTGCGGCCGATTCGGGGCCGTCGGACCAGGTGCTTCTCGACATCCGCAACATCAAGAAGCACTTCCCGATCATGGGCGGCATCCTGCGTCGCCAGATCGGCACCGTCTATGCCGTGGACGACGTCAGCCTCCAGATCTTCCGCGGCGAGACATTCGGTCTGGTGGGCGAGTCGGGCTGCGGCAAGACGACGTTCGGGCGGACCGTGATCCGCCTCGAAAAGGCCACCTCAGGCGAGGTCTACCTGGACGGCACGGACGTCTTCGCGTTGCACGGCGACGCGCTCAAGAAGATGCGCCGCAGGATGCAGATCATCTTCCAGGATCCGTATGGCTCGCTGAACCCGCGCATGCCGATCAGCGACATCATCGGCGAAGGTCTGCTGGCCCAGGCCGACAAGCAGAACCGCTGGAACGTCCGCTCCGTCCGCGACAAGCGGGTCGAGGACTACCTCGAGGCGGTCGGCCTCCGTCGCGATTACACGCGCCGCTATCCGCACGAATTCTCCGGCGGCCAGCGGCAGCGCATCGGCATCGCCCGCGCTCTGGCGCTCGATCCCGAGTTCATCGTCTGCGACGAGCCGGTTTCGGCGCTCGACGTATCGATCCAGTCGCAGATCCTCAACCTGCTCTCCGATCTCCGCGAGCGGTTCAACCTTACGTACCTGTTCGTCGCCCACAACTTGTCGGTTGTCCAGTACTTCAGCCACCGCGTCGGGGTGATGTATCTGGGCAAGCTCGTCGAAGTGGCTCCGGTCGACACGATCTACAGTGGCGCGCGCCACCCGTACACGGTGGCGCTGCTCTCGGCCGTGCCGGTCGCGGACCCGCGGGTTCGAAAGAAGCGCCTGATCCTGAAGGGCGACGTCCCCAGCCCGGCCAACCCGCCTTCCGGCTGCCGCTTCCACACGCGTTGCTGGCTGCGCGAACGCCTCGGCAACCCGGCCGAGTGCTCGACCGTCGATCCGCCGCTGCGAACTCTGGAGAGTGGCCATCAGGTGGCGTGCCACTTCGCGGAGCAGGTCACCGGCGAGGCAGCCTCCGAGACCGCGGCCACGCAGTCGGTCATCGACACGGCCACCGCTTCGGAGTAGCGCCCGTCGCTCGTAGCGCGCACATGGGTGGCGCCCGGATAGACTTCGAACGTGCAGCCGCTTCGCATCGCTCTCGCTCAGCTCGCGCCTCAGCTTGGGGTGCTGGACGCCAATCTAGCCCGGCACTCGGCGATCCTCGCCGAAGCGCGGGCCGGTGGCGCCGGCCTGATCGTATTTCCCGAGCTGGGGCTGACGGGCTACCAGCTCCAGGACCTCGCCGCGGAAGTGGCGATGCGCCAGGACGACCCTCGCCTGCTCCGTCTCGCCGCCGAAACCGCCGGGCTGTCGGCCGTCGTTTCGTTCGTCGAGGAGGCGGACGACCATCGTCTCTTCATCTCCGCGGCGCTGCTGGAAGACGGTGAGGTTCGGTTCGTCCACCGCAAGCTCTTCCTGCCGACCTACGGGCTCTTCGACGAGCGGCGCTTCTTCGCCGCAGGCGATCGGCTCCGGGCAGTCGATTCGCGGCTCGGGATACGGCTCGGAATCGTGGTCTGCGAAGACTTCTGGCACATGGCTGTCCCCGAGACGCTGGCGATGGACGGCGCCCAGATGCTTATCAACGTTTCGTCATCGCCCGGACGCGATCTGGCGGCGATCCACGAGGTCGGGCTCGGGACGGCGGTTTCGTGGCGAACGTTGATGCGCACCTACGCTCAGCTCACGACGTGCTTCGTGGTCTTCTGCAACCGCGTCGGCGTCGACGAGACGGTCAGCTTCTGGGGCGGCTCGGAGGTCATCGGGCCCGGCGGCGAGGCGCTGTTCACGGCGCCGCTGTTCGACGAGGGGCTTCACTACGTTGACGTCGAGCTGGGCGACGTACGCCGCGAGAGAATCAGCTTGCCGCTCCTCCGCGACGAGCGGCCCGAACTTCATTTGCGCGAACTGCGTCGGATCCTCGCCGACCGGACCGGGATGCCTGAGGATCAGGCCAGCGAGGGTTCCCGCCACCGTGAGGTCCGAGAGGAGACCCCGGACCAGGACCCGGAATTGGACTCTTGGAGGTCCCGCCCGACGCGAGGCGTGCCGAATCGATGGTCGGTGTCCGGGGGCGACGAAGGCAAAAGATGAACACCGACGAAAAGGTCGAAGCCGACCGATCGTCCGTCCGCGGTAGCCCGCTCTTCGAGCTGCCGGCCGAACTCGCGATCGACACCGACGTGGCCCGCCGCGTCATGGTGGGCTTCATTCGGAACCAGCTCCATCAGGCCGGGTTTGCGCGGGCGCTCCTCGGACTCTCCGGCGGCATCGACTCGGCGCTCGTCGCCTATCTCGTGGCCGAGGCGATCGGGGCCGGTAGCCTGCTGTGCGTCCTCATGCCGTATCGAACCTCGTCCTCTGAGAGTGTCCAGCATGCCAACCGGGTCGTTTCCGAGCTCGGCTGCGCCAGCGAGATCATCGACATAAGCCCGATGGTCGACGGCTATTTCGGCCGCGACGGCGAGGCTGGCGCAGGCGGCGAGGCGGCGCGCGAGGCGAGCCAGCTGCGCCGTGGCAATGTCATGGCCCGCCAGCGGATGAGCGTCCTCTACGATCGCTCGGTCCTCTGGGGAGGCCTGGTGGCGGGAACCGGCAACAAGACCGAGTCGCTGATCGGTTACACGACCCTCTTCGGCGACTCCGCTTGCGCCTTCAACCCGATCGGCGACCTGTACAAGAGCCAGGTGCGCCAGGTCGCAGCCGCGATCGGGGTGCCCGAGGAGATCATTCGCAAGGCCCCCTCGGCCGATCTGTGGCCGGGCCAGACCGACGAGGCCGAAGCCGGCTTCACCTACCCCGAACTCGACGGCCTGCTGTTCTGGATGATCGACAAACGCCGCACCGACGAAGAGCTGCTGGCAATGGGTTTCCCCCTGGCGGCCGTCGAGCGCGTCAAGCGGCTCGTTGCGGCGTCCGAATTCAAGCGCCAGGTGCCGCCCGTGGCCAAGCTCGGCCCGCGCACCACCGGCGTCGATTACCTGTACCCGAGGCGGCGTCCGGGCTCGGCGCGCCCGTGACCGGGGGCGGGGCAGCGGCTCGAGACTCGGGATCGGCCGGCGAGGCGGGAGTTCCGCGCGGATTCTCCGCGCCGCTCGGCAGCCTCTACATCGTCGCCACCCCGATCGGCAACCTGGGCGACGTCACCTTCAGAGCAATCGAGGTGCTCAAGGCCGTGCCGCTCGTCGCAGCCGAGGACACGCGGCTGACGCGGCGGCTCTTCGCTCGCTATGAGATCGCCACTCACATGGTTAGCTACCACGCCCAGAGCGGGCCGGGCCGGGAAGCCGAACTGCTCGAGCACCTACGCTCCGGCCGCGACCTCGCGCTGGTGACCGACGCAGGCACGCCGATGGTGAGCGACCCCGGCGGCCAGCTGGCGACTTCCTGGGCCGCGGAAGGCGGGACGATCGTGCCGATTCCGGGTGCGTCCGCCGTCCTCGCCGCCCTGGTGGCGAGCGGCCTGACCGCTCCCCGCTGGACTTTCGAGGGTTTCCTGCCACGCGGCGGGCGGGAGCGGCGGGAGCGGCTGACGCGGGTCGGGACCGACGAGCGGGCCTGCGTCCTATACGAAGCCCCGTCGCGTATCCGCGCCACTCTGTCCGACCTGGCGGCAGCCTGCGGTCCGGGCCGGCGCGCTGCTGTATGCCGCGAGCTGACGAAGCTCCACGAGGAAGTGGTCCGCGGAACTCTCGCCGACCTGGCGTCCCGGGCGGCCGCCGGCGAAATACTGCCCCGCGGCGAGTTCGCGATCGTCGTCGAGGGGCGCTCGCCGGATAGCGCGGCTGCCTCCACGGCATCCGGCGCCGCCGCCCCGACGATGGCCGAAGGCCGCGCCGAGGTTGCGCGTCTCGTTGCCGGCGGCATGAAACGTTCGGACGCCGTGCGACAGGTTGCGGCTTCGAGCGGCCTGGATCGCCGGGAGCTGTACCGCCCGGAGTAGCGCCGCCGCGGGGACTTTCGGTTTGCCGAGGCGCAGTCAGCCTTCGACGGGCAGCGTTCTCGTCATGAGCTGGTCGCCGCACCCGGGCCGTTGCCGCAAACCTCTCCTACCGGGATAAGCGGGTGGGCATCTATACTCCGCGTCATCGAAGAGGTTCAGCCTGGGACCCCGATTTCGACATAACAGGGAGAGCCGTATGCGCGGGAAGCTCCAAGGGGCATTCTCACTGGTATCCGTGGCTGTGCTTGCCGCCGCTTGCTCGAGCAGCGCGAGCCCATCGCCGACCGTGACGCCCAGCGCCACCACGTCGGCCGTCACTTCGGCGTCCGCATCCACCTCTGCGTCCGCCTCAACGTCCGCTGCGCCGAGTTCGAGCATGAAGATCGGCGTCGTCACCGACGTCGGATCCATTACGGACAAGAACTTCAACCAGTATTCGTACGAAGGCGCCAAGGCCGCCGCCGCCGCCCTCGGCGCGACCGTCAACTATGTGGTTCCGGCCGACGCGTCGGACTACACCAAGGACATCCAGGGCTTCGTGGACCAGAACTACAACGTCATCGTGACCGTCGGCTTCAACCTCGGCGACGCCACCATCACGGCCGCCAAGGCTAACCCGAACATCTGGTTCATCGCCGTCGACGTGGCTCCTTGCGTCACCGCAACCGGCGCCCCTGACAGCACGTTCGCGTGCAAGGGCGATGCCGCAACGCTGCTGCCGAAGCTCATCGGCATCCAGTTCCAGGAGGATCAGGCAGGCTACCTGGCCGGTATGGTCGCAGCGGCCGTCAGCAAGACCGGCGTCGTCGGCATGATCGGTGGGGTCAACAACAACCCGGCCGTCGTGCGCTACATGCAGGGCTTCCAGCTCGGAGCGGTTGCCTACAAGGCCAGCACACAGGTCAAGAGCGCGTTCTTCTCGACGGGAGACGTGACCAAGGCCTACGGCGATCCGACCTGGGGCAAGACCTTCGGGGCCCAGTTCATCACCCAGCAGAAGGTGGACGTGCTCTTCCCGGTCGCAGGCGCAACCGGTAACGCTGCTCTCGACGCAGCCTGCTCGGCCGGCATCATCGCCGTCGGCGTCGACGTCGACGAATACCTCTCCTACCCGAGCGCTGACAAGTGCATCGTGACCTCGGCCGAGAAGCACCTCTCCAACGCGGTCCAGCAGACGATCGCCGCGATCGCCGGCGGAACCGCCAAGGGCGGGATCTCCAAGTTCAACGCCGCCAATAACGGCGTCGGCATTTCGCCGTTCGAGAACACCAGCATCACCCTTCCTTCGGACCTCCAGGGCAAGCTCGATACCGCCCTGGCTGCCATGAAGGCCGGCACTCTCGTGACCTGCCCCGCGGGCTCGTGCGGAACCTGGACAGGCCAGTAGTCGAACATCGGTAGCGTTCGGTAAGTTCGAGCGGGTCGCGCCGGCAAGGCGTGGCCCGCTCGCTTATTGGAGCCCGCGGCCACCGTCGAGGACACCATGACCGAGGAACACGCCAGCGGCAGCGTTCCCGCGCTCGAGATGCGGGGGATCACCAAGCGCTATCCCGGGGTGGTCGCCAACGACCACATCAGCCTGGACGTTCGTCGAGGGGAGATCCACGCGCTCCTCGGCGAGAACGGCGCCGGCAAAACCACACTGATGAACGTCCTGTACGGCCTCGCGCGGCCCGACGAAGGCCAGATCCTGCTCGACGGTCAGGAGATCAAGATCGCCGGTCCATCCGATGCGATCGCCCGCGGCATCAGCATGGTCCACCAGCACTTCATGCTCGTGCCCGTTCTGACGTGTCGCGGAGAACGTGATCCTCGGCGCCGAAACGATGGCGAACCCCGTCTTCGTGGATCGGCGCGAGGCAAGCAAGCGGATAGCCGCCCTCGCCACCCGCTTCGGGTTCGACCTCGACCCGGACGCGCCGGTCGCGTCGCTCTCCGTGGGCCAGCAGCAGCGCGTCGAGATCCTCAAGGCGCTGTATCGCTCGGCGCAAATCCTCGTCCTCGACGAGCCGACCGCCGTCCTCACCCCGCAGGAAACCGACGAGATCTTCGCCCTGCTCCGCCGCCTGGCGGCCGACGGGCATTCCATCGTCTTCATCAGCCACAAGCTCTACGAGGTCCTGGCGGTCGCCGACAGGATCACCGTCATCCGGCGCGGCCGGGTGATAGGCGAGCGGGTTCCGGGCGAAACGACCGAGGAGGAGCTCGCCGAGCTGATGGTCGGCCGGGAAGTCGAGCTGACCGTCGATCGAGGCGAGTCCCACGTGGCCGGAGCCGTGTTCCGGGTCGAGGGCTTGCGAGTGGCCGACGATCGCCACCACGAAGTCGTGCCCGGCGCCACGTTCGAAATCCGAGCCGGGGAGATCCTCGGCGTTGCCGGCGTCGCGGGCAACGGCCAGGACGAGCTGATCCAGGCGATCGTGGGGCTGCGCCGCGCCACCGACGGCAAGGTCACGCTGCTTGGCCGCGATATCACCGGCCTCCAGCCCCGGGCCATAAACGCGGCGGGCGTTGGCTACGTGCCCGGCGATCGGCATCGGTTCGGCCTGATCCTGTCGTTCCCGATCTACGACAACCTCGTGCTCACGAGCTACTACCGGGCCCCGTTCGCGCGCGGCGTGCTCCGCGACGATTCCGCGATCATGAATTCGGCTACGGCTCAGATCAAGCGTTTCGACATCCGAACTCACTCGGCCGCGGCATCGACCACCACGCTCTCGGGTGGCAATCAGCAGAAGGTCGTCGTCGCGCGGGAGTTCGAGCGAGACCTGGAGCTGCTGATCCTGGACCAGCCGACGCGCGGCCTGGACGTGGGCAGCATCGAGTTCATCCACAACCAGATCATCGCCAAGCGCAACTCCGGCACCGCGGTCCTGCTGGTCTCGGCCGAGCTGGACGAAGTGATGGAGATGTCCGACCGGATCGCGGTCATGTATCGCGGCCGGATCGTGGCCGAGCTGGACGGGCGGACGGCCGACAAGAGCGAGGTGGGCCTGCTGATGGCGACCGGAGGCCGGGAGCAAGTGACGGCGCAGGCGGCAACCAACGAGGAGAACCCGGCATGAGCGGCTCCCAGCGGCAGAAGAGTTCGCCTCGCTCGAGCGCTCCGAACAGCTTCATCCGCGCTCTGGACCTGCAGCCGATCGCCGAGCCGCTCTTTGCGATCCTCCTGGCCCTGGTCGTGGGAGGCATCGGCATAACGCTGTTCAGCGGGCTCGTGCCTGGACATGCCAACTTCGACGTCGGTCTGCCGATCGCGGCGTATGCCGCGCTGATCGAGGGCGCCGCCGCCTATCCCAACGGCTGGACCTCGACCCTCGTATACGCCACGCCCTTGATCCTGGCGGGACTCGGGATCGCGCTCGGCTTCAAGGCCGGGCTGTTCAACATCGGCGGGCGCGGTCAATTCCTGATGGGCGCCGTCGGGTCGATGGCCGTGGCCACCGCGATCGGTCCGAGCGCGGGACCCTGGATCACGATCCCCCTCGCGCTGCTGGTCGGCGGGCTCTTCGGAGCTGCGGCGGGCTTCGTCCCGGGTTCCTCAAGGCGACCTCGGGAGCGCACGAGGTCGTGACGACGATCATGCTCAACTACATCTTCGTTTTCGCGACCTATTGGGCCATCAGCGGGCCCCTCAAGCTGCCCAACGCGCGTCAGCCGATCACGGGCGACGTCGGCAACCTCAACGCATCCCTGCCGATCATCTTCGGTCGGGACCTCAACGCCGGCATTCTTCTCGCCCTCGTGGCGGTTCCGCTCATCTGGTTCCTGCTGTACCGCACCACTCTCGGGCTTCGAGATCCGTGCCGCCGGCGCGAACCCGGACGCCGCTCGCTACGGCGGGATGCGGACGAATCGCCTGATCGTCCTGACCATGTCGATCGCCGGCTTCATGTCGGGGCTGGCCGGCTCGACCACGCTGCTCGGTGTCGTCCACCAGATGGCGCCCGGCTACGACACCACGGTCGGTTTCGATGCAATCACCGTAGCGCTGCTCGGGCGATCGAACCCGATCGGAGTGCTGTTTGCCGGCGTGCTGCTCGGGGGCCATGCGGGCCGGCTCGCAATCGATGCAGATCCAGGCCGGCGTTCCCGCGGAGCTGGTCGACGCTCTCCAGGCGATCATCCTGCTATTCCTCGTGATCAACGTGCTGAGACGCTGGCTCCGGGGCAGGTCCGACCGGTCCTGCGGCCGAGCTTTCGCTCGGTGTTGAAGCCGGGCACGTCTCGGAGGGCGCGATATGAGCGGCTTCGCCTCGAGCCTGGACGCGCTGCCCGTGCTGGGACTCCTCTTCCAGCTCATCGGCTACGTGGTGGCGAACAGCAGCTTCATGTCGCAAACCACCGTCGCCGTGGCGGTCCCGATCGCGTTCGCGGCCCTGTGCGGCGTCATGTGCGAGCGCTCCGGCGTGGTCAACATCGGCCTGGAAGGGATCATGCTGACCTCCGCCTTCGTCGGCTGGGTCGTGGGCGCGGCGGCGGTCGGGCTTCTCGGCGCGGGCGACCCGGCGCCGTTCTACGGCATCACGATGCCGTTGCTGGTCGGCCTGGTCGCGGCGATTCTGGCCGGCATGGCAGTGTCGCTGCTCCACGCCTGGCTGGCGATCACGCTGCGGGTCGACCAGATCATCAGCGGCACGATCATCAACATCGGCGCGGTCGGGATCACCGGCTACATGTACACGCTCCTTGCTCCACAGTCGCCGGTGGGCGCGGGCGAATTCTCGGCCTTCGTCGTGCCGACGGACATCGCAAACGTGCCGCTGGTCGGCTGGCTGCTGAACGCGGTGCTCGGCCAGGGTCCCATCGGCATGGCCATGATCGTGCTCGTGATCGTGCTGCAGATAATGCTGTTCCGTTCTCGCTGGGGTCTCCGGACTCGGGCCGTGGGCGAGCACCCGCGGGCGGCCGAAACGGTCGGCATCGACGTCATCCGGCTGCGCTATCGGAACGTCGTGATGTCGGGCGCGCTGGCGGCTCTCGGCGGCGCCTGGCTGAGCATGGAGCACGGCAGCAGCTTCAGCCCGAACATGACCGCCGGCCGCGGCTTCATCGGCCTGGCGGCGATGATCGTGGGCCGCTGGACCCCGCTCGGTGCGCTCGGTGCGGCGCTGCTCTTCGCCTCGGCAACCGGGTTCTCCACTTCGCTCCAGATCTCACCGCCGAGCGGCGACCTGGGCGCCCTGATGGCCCACGTTCCGGGCGAGTTCTGGGAAGCGCTGCCCTACATCATCACCATCGTGATCCTGGCGGGCCTGATCGGGCGGAGCATCGCTCCGGCCGCGGACGGCCAGCCGTACGAGCGCGAGTCCGCTTCCTAGTTCCCGAGGAGCGACGGGTAGAAGTTGGCCTTGCCGGCGGCCGCCTTACGGCGGTGCCAGTCATCGAGGATGACGACCGCTTCGTTCGCGACGCGGATTGTGCGCTCCTCGGCGCCGTTGTCGCCGAACGCGTTGGTGACCCGGTTGGCCACCGCGCCCAGAACCGCGCCGCTGCGCATGCCGAACAGCCGCGCCAGGACGAAAAGCGCGGAGCACTCCATCTCGAGGCAGGCCACGCCCGCCTTGCGGAGGTCGTCGATCAGGCCGTCGGTAGCCGTCTGCCAGAAGCCGCCATTGACCGGACGCTCCTGCCCGAGGTAGAAGGAGCCGGTACTGCAGGCGATGCCGGTGTGGTAGCGGTAACCGAGGCGTTCGCAGGCCTCGATAAGGGCCATGTACACCTCGGGATCGGCGAAGGCCGGATGTTCGAGCGGCAGGTAGCGGTCGCCGGTCCCGTCGCGCCGGACGGCTGCCGCCGGGACGATGAGATCGCCCGGCTCGATCTCCGCGCGAAGGGCGCCGCAGGTGCCGACTCGAATGATGGTCTGCCCGCCGATGACGGCGAATTCCTGAGCCGCGATCTCGAGGCTCGGCGAGCCGACGCCGCTGGATATGGCTCCGATCGGCACTCCCTTGAACGTGCCGCGGGCCGAGCGGTACTCCCGGTGGAAGGCCAGCTCCTCGCCGTCGTCCCAGGTTGCCATCATCTTGGGCACGCGGCCGGGATCGCCCGGCATCAGAACCGTCTGGCGGGATCTGCCCGGCCGAGAGGTGCAGGTGATACTGTGCCCCCGTCTCGTCGGTCGGAGCGTCGGCGCGACGTGCGGCGTCCTGGATTCCCATCGGTCGTCCTGTCCTCCGTCGGCGGTGGCTCGGTGATCTTCACGGAGAAGCTATCACTCCTTGCGTCCGGCAGTCGGCCGGAGTGAGGTTGCGATATGGCCGGTAGCGGTGTGACAGTCTATCGACCGGGCAGAGGCGGCGGCTCGGCTGCCCGAGTTCGGCGGCCTGCTGAGCCTGGCCCTCGAGGCCCAGGGCCGAGCGCGGGCACCGTACTCGCGGTTCCGCGTCGGCGCGGCCGTGCTCGGCGCGAGTGGAGCGACGTTCCCGGGGTGCAACGTGGAGTCCGCGTCATACGGGGCTACGATCTGCGCGGAGCGGGCGCGGTCGTGGGGGCAGTCGCCGGCGGCGAAACCGCCATCCGTGGCGTGCGTGGTCGTCACGCCGACCGCGGAGCCCTCGAGCCCGTGCGGGATCTGCCGCCAGTTGCTGGCCGAGTTCGGGCCGGACGTGCTGGTGTTCGCGGCCTCCAGCGTGAGCGACAAAGTCTGGGTGGCACGGATCGCGGACCTGCTGCCGATGTCTTTCGACTCGGCAAATCTGGCGGATGCGGAGTGAGCTTTCTCCTGGGTCGCGAGATCTCGCCCGCCGAGCAGCCCGCCCTGCTCGAGGCGTTGGAGGGCGCCGTCCGTGAACGCACCCGGCTGCGGCCGGATATCGGCCTGGTGCTGGGCTCCGGGCTGGGCGGACCTGGCCGATGCGATGGAGCTGGATGTCGCGATCCCATTCGGCGATCTGCCCGGCTGGCCGCCGGCGACTGCGCCCGGCCACGCCGGCCGGCTGTGTTCGGGCGTCTGGCCGGAGTCCCCGTGGTCGTCCAGCAGGGCCGGTTCCACCTTTACGAAGGCCACTCGGCCGGGTTTCGTGGTGCAGCCCGTGCTTCTCATGGGGCGGCTGGGGCGCGGGCGGTGGTGCTGACGAACGCCGCCGGCGGAGTCAATCCCGGAATACGCGCGCCGGCACGCTCATGGTCATCGCCGACCACCTCAACCTGACCGGTCGATCGCCGCTCATCGGCGCCAATGCCGACGATCGGGGCCGCGTTTCCCCGACATGACCGCGCGTTTGGGACGCGCGAGCTGCGGGCGCGACTCCTCGCCGCCGCCGATGCGGAGGGCGTGGCCATGGTCGAGGGCGTGTACGCGTGCCTGCCCGGGCCCGAGCTACGAGACCCCGGCCGAGGTTCGGATGCTCGGGCGCCTCGGGGCCGACGCCGTCGGCATGTCCACGGTGCCTCGAGGCGGTCGCGGCGCGCTGGGCCGGCATGCGTGGTCTGCGGCGTCTCGCTGGTGACGAACCCCGGCGCGGGCCTCTCCGGCGCGGAACTGAGCCACGCCGAGGTACTGGCCGGCGGCGGAACCGCCGGTCCGCGGCTGGCGCGGGTGCATCGCCCGATTCGTGGCGGCGACGGACCTGCGCCGCGCAGGGGCCCGATTCGGCGAGGGAATTGGGGCGCGGCCGGCCTGGGGGAGAACGCGGCCGCGCCCCGGGGTTGGATCTGCTAGGCCAGGACGAGGACCTCGTCCTCGTCGGCCGGGCTGCTCGTCGGCTTCGGCCTCCGCATCGTCTGACGCCGACCTCGGCCGCCTCGTTCGGCGAGATGCCGATCGTCGGAGTCGGCCGCCTCGGCGGCCTGCCGGCCGCGAGCGATTCCGCCTCGTAGTCGCGCTTGCGCCGGCCCGAGAGCATCTCGACCGAGCGTGGCGACGACTTCGGTCTTCCAGTGGCGCGTGCCGCGGTCGTCGTCCCACTGGCGCGTCTGGAGCCGGCCCTCGACAAGGCGACCTGCTGGCCCTTGCCGAGGTACTGGCCGCAGACCTCGGCCAGGCGGTCCCAAACGACCACGTTGTGATATTCCGCGCGCTCCTTGCCGTTGCCGCGGAACTCGTTGGTGGCGACGGCGAAGGTGGCCACCGATGAACCGCTGGCAAGCGATCGCAACTCCGGATCGCGGGTCAGGCGGCCGGTCAGAAGGACCTTGTTCACGGTCCCGATCTCCTCTTGCCGACGCCGCTGCTGGCGGCGCCCTGCGTGACGGCGGGTGACCGGAACTTAGTCGAGGGCGCTCAACGCCGGCTTATCTCGCGCTTCACGGGCCGGCTCACGCACCGGGACCCGGCTATCGCTTGAGCCGCGGAGCAGCCATTCTCCATCGATACGGCAGGTGGGCACGGGAGCTCCGGCTCCGACCAGCGCGGCGTCCCCATACGGTCGCCTCGACCGTCGCGCTGGGCCAATGGCGAGACCGAGCTGCCGTCAGGGCGCGTCCCGCGCCGAAAGAGGTCCGAGCATGGATCACGCTGCCACGGTCCGGCGCCTGTACGAGTTGATCAACGCCGGAGACATCGGCGCCTTCAGCGAACACCTGGCCGACGACTTCGTCGAACACGAGCAGACACCGGGGCTCGAGCCGACGAAGGAAGGGGCCAAGAGCTTCTTTCGGATGCAGCTCGCGGCATTCCCCGACCTGCGCATGAACGCCGAGGATGTTTTCGCGAGCGCCGACAAGGCCGTCGCGCGCGTCAGGTACACGGGCACGAACAAGGGTGACTTCATGGGCATGCCGGCAACCGGCAGGAGCGTCGACGTCCAGCTCATCGACGTGTTCCGGTTCGGCGACGACGGTCGCGTGCGCGAGCACTGGGGCGTCATGGACGCGCTGGCGATGATGCAGCAGCTCGGCGCGGTGCCGCAGGGCTCGCCCGCCTAGACTCCGCCTCGCCGCTCGCTAAGTGGCGGCCGGAGCCGGGTCCGGAACGACGAGCGCGATCGTGGCGGTCTGGCCGAGCACCACGGCCGGGCCGCTCAGGTCGAGGGCCTGGAGGCGCAGCCGGTAGGTTCCGGGGCCCGGCAGGTCGGCGGCCGAAATCGTGAACGAGCGCTGACTCTGGTCCGAGGTCGCGGCCCAGTAGCTATCGCCGTCGGCATAGGAAGGGTCGCCGGTCGTGCCTACCAGGTAGGCGAGCTTGTAGAAGTAGTTGCCACCCCAGGCGCCCACGTATTTCGTCCACGCGAAGGTGTAGGTGCCGTCGCCGTTGTCGGTCACGCCCAGGTCGCCCAGGCTAACCGGGCCGGCCGGCGCGGTGGGCGTGGGTTTCTGGGTCGGTTTCGGCGTGGGTTTCGGCGTCGGCTTCGGGGTTGGCTTCGGCGTCGGGCTTGGGCTTGGGCTCTGGCTCGGCGTGGCGGTTGGAGTCGAGTCGGGCGTCGGGCTCGCTGTCGGCGTGGAGGTCGCCTCGGCGGTGGGCGATGGCGACGAGAGACCCTTCAGCACGCCCATGGGCAATCCCAGCTGAGCGTCGAGCGCGGCGTTTTCGACGATCCATGCCTGCGAGAGCACCGTTGCCGGTATCGGGCCGCTGACGAGCGATCCGGCGGACGCGCCGGCGGCGGTGAGTTCCAGCGTTGCGCTCATGCCCTGGCCGAGGTGGAGCGTCGTGCCGTCCTGGACACCATCGACATCGAGGCCGTCCACGAGGGCCAGCGCGTACAGCTGCTCCCCTCCGGACCCACCCGACCGGCGCGCCAGGTCGAAGGCCGTGCCGTGCGCCACAAACGTCACGGAGCCGGTCCGGACGGTGTATTCGCCGCCTGCCTGCAGGGAGACGCGGTGGTAGACCTCGCCGGCGAGCTGATCCAGGACGATATTGCCCGGGTCGATCCGCTCGAGCTTGATCTCCGCCCCGCTGGAGAGTCGCACGTAGCTGTCGCCGACAGTGAGGCTGGCGTGGCCGCCGGCGCCGACTTCGATCTCGTCGTCCGGGCGAAGCGCTTCGTAGGATGTCAGGGCGGTCCGCGCCCCGGCCCGGATCAAGGTGGTCGAGCTGGCGTCCTGTGCTGTGGCCGAAATCGTGGCCGGCCGGATCAGCAGGCTGCCGCCGTACAGAGCCAAGCCCACCGCGAGACAGGCGGCCAGTCCGAGGCCGACCCAGCCGGGACGCCTGTGAGCCGGGGCCGTACGCGCGGCAGCCCAACTGACGGCGGTCGAATCGAAGGGGCGATCGGACCTGCGTCGCTCGGGTTCGGCCGTCAGCTCAACGGGCGCGGCTGCGATAGACGGAGTCGACATCAGCGTGGCACGAAGGTTCGCAGCGAAATCGGGTGCCGGCTTCTCGGAGTTGGCCGAAGCCGCGCGCGCCCGGCGGCAGGCGTCGCCCAGCGAGCCGGCCAGCTCGTCGAGCTGCGCGAGTTCGGTGGTTTCGTCAGGCGACATCGACGGACTTACTTGCCATGGCGGCGCGGAGGGCGCGGAGAGAACGATGGAGTTTGACGGCCAGGGTCTCCTTCGAGCAGTTCAGGACGGCGCACAACTCGTCGGTATCCAGGTCGTCGTAGAACCTCATAAAGAGCAGGTCTCGATACTGGTTGGGCAGACTCAGCATTGCCACCCGAAGCTCGTCCTGGTCGAGGGTCGACGCCAGGGCGTCCAGGGGGGTGGAGTCGGCGATGGTCGGGTCGGTGCCTTCACCGAGGGGAACGAAGCGCCGGCCCCGCCGCGCGTGGTCCACGATCGCGTTCGAGGCGACGCGGTAAAGCCAGCCGCCGAAGCAGTCGTTCCGGAAGTCCGCGCGCCGGACGTTCTCGAGGGCTCGCTGGAAGGTCATCGAGGTGAGGTCCTCGGCCACGCATCGCTCTCGTACCCGGCGGTAGATAAAGGCGTGGATGCGGGGCAGGTAGAAGTCGTAGAGCTCACCGAAGGCAGCCGTGTCGACACGAGCACGCGCGACGAGGGCGCGTTCACGATCGGGCGACATACGTGTGGCAGCGTATCGATCCATTGAGCCTCAGACGATAGGGAACGGCTTGGGGAGGAGAAATCCGCTACCCGTACTGGCCGGTACTGGACCCGGGCCTGGTGCCGAAGCTTGAGCTTGTCCGGGTTGAGTAGCGCCATGGTCTTGATCCAGTGTCGAGTGAGCCGCTGCCCGAGCTCGGGTGCGGCTCACCGACGGGATTGACGATGCTATGTGGCCGGGACTTCGGTGGGCGCCGCGTCGGGGATCGAGGCGGACCGGACCGGGGAAACCGCGCCCAGGCTCGTGCCGCAATCGCCGCCGACGAGCGCCTGTACTCGGTAGTAGTAGGTGTGGCCGGCGACGACGTCGCTGTCGGTCCAGGTCACCGTGTCCTGGCTCGAGATCGTCTTGCGGACGGTCGTTGCGCCGGCGGTCATGGGATAGACCGGGTTCGAGTTGGTCTCGGACCGGACTATCGCGTAGGACTGGAAGCCGTCGCCGTCGAACCTGCTCCAGGTCAGGCTTGGCTTGCCGTCGGCGAGGGCGACCGCGAGGTCCATGGCGGCGGGCGCAGGAGTCGGCTCCGGGACGGCCACCTGGAGCGTCAGGATCTGCGTCTCTGCGGCCTTGGCGGCGCCGTCGGGGTAGTAGACGGCCTCGACCTTGATCCGCCACGATCCGGGCTTGATCGCGCCGGTCCAGCTCACGGTTCCCGGGTTCAGGACGGCCCAGTAGCCGGTGCCTTCGACGTAGCCGAATGGCCCGGAACCGGTCGTGCCGCTGAGCTTGTAGTAGCTAAAATCGATCGGTCCGTCGTAGGCGTTCCAGGTCAGGGTGTAGCAGCTGCTGTTCCTGGTGGCGGTGATGGCGCCGAGGTCGATCGGCGTATCGGTGACCGGCTCGGTGGCGGCGGGAGTGGCGAGGGTGCGTACGTTGCTGGCGAGCAGGACGGCGTAGCCTTCGTCGCTGGATTTCACGGCGAAGACCCTGTACGAGTAAGTCTTGCCGGCCGGGGCCGAGACCGTCACGGACGTCTGCGTCTTGCTGCCGATGGCCTGGAGCAGCGTGTCGTCGTAGCCGAGAGGCCACGCAACCGTGGCGTCGGAGGACCGGACGACCTTGTAATAGGCGAAGTCGCTGCCGGTGTAGGCACTCCAGGTCAGCTTGACCTTGCCGGACACGACCGCGGCGCTGAGGGTCAGTCCCCGGGCCGGCGAGGCGGTCGGCTTGGTGGTGGGCTTCGCAGTGCGGGCTGCGGTCGGCGTCGCCGTGGGCGTCGCGATGGTGGTGGCGGTCTCGGTGGCCGTTTCGACCGGTTCCTCGGCCGTCGGCTCGGACTCGTCGAGGGTCGCCGTCGCGGTCTGCGTGGCATGGGTACGTTCGTGGCCTGCCTGCCCGAGGGTCGGGTTCGCATGATCGCCAGACGAAGGCTTGACGAATTGCGCCCCGAAGGCCAGGCCCGACACGACGAGGACGCCGGCGAGGGCGAACGGGAGTGCGGCCGGGAGCCGCGGATGCGACATGTTCTTCATCGGCGTGAGCGGACCGATGAAGTCTTCCTCGATGCGTGCGTCCTGGGTCTCCGGTGACCCGTGACTCGGATCCGGTCTCTGGTCCATGACACGGCGCTCCACTCAAAACGTGGGGATGAATTCAAGCGGGATAAGTCCGCTCGAAGACAGAACGCGGACGGGCTCCCCGGATTACAGCCAGGTGCGGGGAAACACCACAATCGAACAGCCGGAGCTGCGGCCATCAGGCGGGCGCGCCGGCGGCGGCCGAGGCAGGTCTGCGTGTATGCTGCTGGCGATCTGAGTGGAGACGAGAAACGGCTCCGGACGCGGGGGAGGAGGGCGCATGGCCACATGGAGGGGCGCCATATCGGCGTTTCGGCCGGCTGCCCTCGCTGCCGCGCTGGCCGTGGTCGCGGCGGCGTGCGGGAGTGGCGGTGCGACGCCGACGGCAACCGTCGTTGGCTCCCAGACCGCGTCTTCGGTCAGCGAAGGCCCTTCCCAGAGCGGCAGCGCCATGGCGACGACCTCGGCGGCCGCGTCCTTCCTGCCGATCCCCAAGCTCCCCAACGTGGCCGCGATGCCCAACGGTAGGGTGATTGCCTGGGGCGACGATACGCAGGGCCAGACGAGCGTCCCCAAGGGCCTCGCCGGGGTCGTCGCGATCTCGGCCGGCGATCAGTTCAGCCTGGCCCTGAAGTCGGACGGCACGGTCGTCGGCTGGGGCTCGGACGAATCCGGCCAGATCGATATTCCGGCGAGCCTCAGCGGCGTCGTGGCGATCTCCGGTGGAGGTACGCACAGCCTGGCCCTCAAGTCGGACGGCACGGTCGTCGGCTGGGGAGACGACACCGACGGACAGGCCACACCGCCTGCGGGGCTCTCGAACGTGGTCGCGATATCAGCTGCCGGCCAGCACAGCCTGGCGCTCAAGTCGGACGGCACCGTCGTCGCCTGGGGCAGCAATGCCAACGGGGAAGTCAGCGTCCCGCCGGGCCTTTCGAACGTCGTCGCCGTATCCGCCGGGTACGACTACAGCCTCGCGCTGAAATCCGATGGCACCGTCGTGGCCTGGGGCGATAAGTTCCCGACCGATGTGCCGACCGGCGTCGCGATAGTTCCGGCCGGGCTCTCCGGAGTCACGGCAATCGCCGCCGGCTACGCGAACAACCTGGTGGTCAAGTCGGATGGATCGGTCTTCGGTTGGGGAGCAGACGAGGAAGGCGAGACCGACGTCCCGAACAGCGCTTCCGGCGTGACCGCGGTGGCCGCCGGCGGCAGCTTCAGCGTCGCCCTCAAGTCCGATGGAACCGTCGTCGCCTGGGGCGCCGACGGCCAGAACCAGACCAATGTGCCCGCCGGAACCACCGGCGTGCTGGCAATCGATGCGGGTGCGACACACGCGCTCGCCATCGTCGGGCAGGCATCGTGAGTACCGAACGAGGATGAATCGCATGAACCCGCGCCTGGCAAATCGCCGCCCCATCGCCAATCTGAGCAGCCTCGACGAGGCGTCGCTCATGGGCCTCATAGACCACTCCCTGCTGAGGCCCGAGATGACAAGGCAGGAAGTGGAGGCCGGCGTCGACGTCGCGATCGAGTGGCAAACCGCCACCGTGTGCTGCCGGCCGGCGGACCTGCCGCTGGTCGTGTCGCGCCTGCGGCGAAGCGTCGTGAGCGCCTGCACCGTGATCGGGTTCCCGCACGGAACGAACGCCGCCTCGATCAAGAAGCGCGAGGCGATGGCCGCAGTCGATGCCGGCGCGGTCGAACTGGACGTCGTGCTCAACTTCAGTGCGCTTCGCTCCGGCGACTTCGGCGTCGTACGCGACGAACTGTCCGATCTGGTCTACGCGGTCGCGCCGGTGCCGGTGAAGGTCATCCTGGAGACCGGGTACCTGTCGCCGGAACAGGTCGAAATGGCCTGCCGGATCTCTCTGGAAGCGCGCGCCGCGTTCGTCAAGAACGGTACGGGCTTCTCGCCCCGCGGCGCCGAACCCGAAGAGATCGCGGTCATGCGGCGCATCGTCGGCGACAACGTCGGCGTCAAGGCGGCCGGCGGCATCCGAACGCTCGATCGCATGCTGGCCATGCTCGCCGCGGGCGCCTGCCGGGTCGGAGCCTCAGCTACCGACGTCATCGGGGCGGAGTGGCGCGCCCGCGGCCCCGAGGCGCTTGCGGCGATCGCCGCTGCCGGAGCCGCCGAGGCGCCCGGGGCCGCGCTCTAACGCGCCTCTGGCCCGGGTCCCGCGCCTGTTCGGCGGCGCGCCCGTACCGGCTTGGTTCGAACCCAACCGGACGGGATTCTCCGCCTGCTATACTTCCGCCTGCCTGGAGTCGGTCCGCCGGCGGCCAGGAAACCCCCAGATCGACCAAGGAGTGCACGTTGCCCCAGGAAGGCGTGCAGTTCGCCCCGTGAGACGAACCACCACCTTCGCTCCCGCAGGAGCTATCGCCGCAGCTCCGACGGAGGGGCAGTCTACCCAGGTCCCCGGCCGTGCAGCCGAGGGCTTTTTCGTTTCTGCGGAGGAATAGATGCCCGCCACTGTGATCGTCGGCCTTCAGTGGGGCGACGAAGGTAAGGGTAAGACCACCGACGCCCTTGCCGAGCATGTGACGGCCGTCGTCCGTTACCAGGGCGGCGACAACGCCGGCCACACCATCATGCTCGGTGAGGAAGTCTTCAAGCTCCACCTGGTGCCGTCGGGAGTCCTGTACCCGCACATCGCCCCCGTGATCGGCAACGGCGTCGTGGTCAACCCGGCCACGCTGATCGCCGAGCTGGAGATGCTCGCCAGCCGCGGCATCGAGGTCGATCGAGTCCGGGTCAGCCGCAAGGCTCACGTGATCATGCCGTATCACATCGCCCTCGACGGAGCGATGGAAGCCCGCTTGGCCCAGGCCGCCGTCGGAACGACCCGGCGTGGGATCGGGCCCGCCTACGCCGATCGGGCCTGGCGCATCGGCATCCGCATGGAGGATCTCCTCGACGCGGCAGCGCTGCGCGACAAGCTCGCCCGGATCCTGCCGGAGAAGAACGCCACGCTGCAGCGGCAGCACCGGGTCGACCCATTCGATCTCGAGGACCTCGTCGCCCTGGCCAGCGAATGGGGCCGCCGGCTCGAGCCGCACCTGGCCGACACGACCCTGCTCGTCCAGCAGGCCCTGGCGCGCGGCGAGCACCTGCTCTTCGAAGGCGCACAGGGAGCCTTGCTGGACCTCGATCACGGCAGCTATCCGTTCGTGACCTCGTCCAATCCGATCGCGGGTGGGGCCTGCACCGGCGGCGGCATCGGGCCGCTCCAGGTCGACGAAGTGATCGGTGTAATGAAGGCCTACGCCACGCGGGTCGGGGCCGGGCCATTCCCGACCGAGCTGACCGAAGAGATTGGCGAAGGCATCATCGACAGGGGCCGCGAGTTCGGAACCACGACCGGCCGGCGCCGCCGCGTCGGCTGGTTCGACGCCGTCCCGCTGCGCTATGCCGTCGCGGTCAACAGCGTCAGCTCGATCATGCTCAACAAGATCGACATCCTCTCCGGCCTCGACGAGGTCCTGATCTGCATGGCATACGAAGTCGACGGCAAGCGCGTCGACTGGTGGCCGTCCGATGCCGACATGCTGGCTCGCGCGAAACCTATATACGAACGCTTCCCCGGCTGGACCGAGCCGATCCACGACTGTCGCTCCATGGCCGACCTGCCCGAGAACGCCCGTCGGTACGTCGACGCCGTCGAGCGCCTCTCCGGTGCTCCGATCTGCATGGTCTCCGTCGGTCCCGAGCGCCATCAGACCATCGAGCGGATGGCTCGCCCGCTTCGGCCGCAGCCGCTCGCCACGCAGGGGACCCAGCAGCAGCCGCTTGCCCCGGCCCGGCCGGCGGCCTCGGCATAACGATGTATTCGCAGCCCGTCGAGAACCCCGAAGCGGCCGGCCCCTGCCGGGTGCTGGTCCTAGGCGGCGGCGGCCGCGAGCATGCTCTCGTCTGGAGCATTGCCCGTGACGCCGCGGTGGAAGTGGTGATTGCCGCACCGGGGAGCGACGCCATCGGCGACGAGCCCAAGGTCCGCTGCGTGCCGGGCGTCTCCGCCACCGACGTCGCCGCGGTAGTGGCCCTGGCCACCGCCGAAGACGTCGATCTGGTCGTCGTCGGTCCCGAGGCGCCCCTCGCGGCGGGAGTGGCGGACGCGCTCAACGAGGCCGGCCTCCCGACCTTCGGGCCGATCAAGGCGGCGGCGCGGATCGAGTGGAGCAAGGCCTTCTGCCGCGACGTGGCCGCATCGGCCGGGGTGCGGATGGCCTGCGGTCGCGACTTCACCGAGCTCGAGCCGGCCCTCGCGTACGCCCGTGAGCTGGTTTCGGCCCCCGGCTCGTGTGGCGTCGTGGTCAAGGCGGACGGTCTCGCGGCGGGCAAGGGTGTCACCGTATGCGACGACCTCATGGCCGCGGAAGCCGCGCTTCGATCACTGTTCGACAACCTGCCCGGGCTTCGGTCGCTCGACCAGCCGGTGGTCGTCATCGAGGAACGGCTCGTCGGCGCCGAGGCAAGCTTGATCGCCCTTTGCGACGACCACGCGGCCCTGGCCATGCCGCCGGCGCGCGACCACAAGCGCCTCCTCGACGACGACAGGGGACCCAATACCGGCGGCATGGGCGCGTACAGTCCGGTGCCGGACCTGCCCGACGGCCTCTGCGCCACCCTCGTGGACGTCATCCACCTGCCGATCCTCGCCGAGCTGGCACGCCGGGGCGCGCCATTCCGCGGTGCGCTCTACGCCGGGCTGATGCTCACGCCCGAGGGCCCCGTCCTCATCGAGTGCAATGCCCGGTTCGGCGATCCGGAGATCCAGGCGCTGCTGCCGCGCCTCGCCGTGCCGCTCGCGCCGCTGCTCCTCGGGGCCGCCCAGGGCGACCTCGCCGGCGCCGCGGCGACCCTCGGTCTGCACGGCCGCTTCCTGCCCACGACCGGCGACGCGGCGGTCGCCATCGTCCTGGCCGCGGCCGACTACCCGGACACGCCGCGGCGCGGTGACGAGATCTCGGGGTTGGAGCAGGCGGCCGCGACCGGCGCGAGGGTCTTCCATGCCGGAACGACCCGCGGCGAGGACGGCCGTTTCCGCACCAACGGCGGGCGCGTTCTTTCGGTCGTGGGTTTGGGAAGCACCGTCGGCTCTGCCCGCGTGAACGCGGAGCGCGCGGCGGAGATGATCGGCTGGCACGGAATGCAGCGACGTCGGGACATCGCGGCCCGCCTGCCGAAAGCCTCGGGCCCGAGCCTGGCTTCGGCCTCACCGGCACCGATCGCGCCGGGCGACTGGGAGCCGACGGCCCCGGCAGACAAGGGAGGCTGCGCATGATTCCGCGCTACACGCTGCCGGAGATGGGCGCGATCTGGACCGACGAGGCCCGTTTCGAGCAGATGCTTCGCGTGGAGATCGCGGTGGCGCGGGCTCAGGTCGAGCGGGGTACGGTGCCTGCGGCTGCCCTGCGCGCCATCGAGGCGCGGGCCACCGTCAACGTCGCCCGCATCGCCGAGATCGAGCGGACGACCGACCACGACGTCATCGCCTTCGTCAGCCAGGTAGCGGAGACCGTCGGCGCCGAGGGGCGCTACCTCCATCTCGGCCTGACCAGTTCAGCGACGTCGTGGACACCGGCCTGGCGCTCCAGCTCAAGGCTGCCGGAGAACTGCTGCTCACGGATTGCGCGGGTTTGATCGAGGCACTCGTCGCGCGCGCCCGGGCCGAAGTCCGGCACGGTCATGATGGGCCGGACCCATTCGGTCCACGCCGAGCCGACGACGCTCGGCATGAAGATCGCCGGCTGGGCCTTCGAGATATCACGCGACATGGCGCGCCTCGCGGTCGTGGCCGACGAAGTGGCCACCGGCAAGATTTCGGGTCCCGTGGGCACGTACAGCCATCTGGACCCTGACCTCGAGGAGGAGGTGCTGGCGGTTCTCGGCCTCCACCGCGATCCCATCTCGACCCAGATCGTCCAGCGGGACCGGCATGCCGCGTTCATCGCCGCGATCGCGATCACCGGCGGTTCGCTCGAACGCATCGCGACCGAAATCCGCAACCTCCAGCACACCGAGATCGGCGAGTTGATGGAACCGTTCCGAGCCGGCCAGAAGGGCAGCTCGGCCATGCCCCACAAACGCAATCCGATCCTGAGCGAGCGGATCGCCGGCATGGCCCGTCTGCTGCGCGGCTACGCCGCCGCAGCCCTGGAGAACCAGCCCCTCTGGCACGAGCGCGACATCAGCCATTCCTCCGCGGAGCGAGTGCTGCTCCCCGACGCCACGATCCTGCTCGACTACATGCTGGTCAAGACGCGCGGCTTGATCGCCGGCCTGGTAGTCCGGCCGGAGCGGATGCGCGAGAACATCGAGCGAGGCCTCGGGCTCCACGCCAGCAGCCGTGTCCTGCTGGCCCTGGTCGAGGAGGCGGGGCTGTCCCGCGACGATGCCTACGCCGTGGTCCAGCGCTGCTCGATGCGCGCCGCCGACGAGCGCCGCCAGCTTCGCGACACCCTCGCCGCGGATCCGGAAGTAGCCGCTCGTCTCTCCGACGAGGCGCTCGACGCCTGCTTCGACGATGCCCACCTGCTGCGCAACGTCAAGATCGCGCTGGCCCGCCTCGACGACCTGATTCCCGCCCCTCGCGTCCCCCAGGAGGCCGCCGATGTCGCCCGCTGAACCGACCAATCCCGGCGATCCTCGGGCCTCGGGGCCGGTGCTGGGATCCGCCGCCGGCTTCGTCCGCTCCGGCAAGGTGCGCGATCTATTCGAGGTAGGGGAGCGGCTGCTGCTCGTGGCCAGCGACCGCCTCTCCGCCTTCGACGTCGTTCTGCCCACGCCGATCCCCGACAAGGGCCGCGTGCTGACGGGGCTGTCACGCTTCTGGTTCGACCACGTGGCCGACGTCATCCCGAACCACCTGCTGGGCACGAGCCCGGCCGATCTACCGGCGGGCTACACCGACGCCGCCGGTGCAGCCGAGCTCCGCGGCCGGATGATGCTCTGCCGCCGGGCGAAGGTTCTGCCGGTGGAAGTGATCGTCCGCGGCTACGTCGCAGGTTCGGGCTGGAAGGATTACCGCCGGACGGGCGAGATCTGCGGCATCGCTCTCCCCGAAGGTCTGCGCGAGTCCGATCGACTGCCCGAGCCGATCTTCACGCCGTCGACCAAGGAAGAAGTCGGGCACGACCAGAACATCGGCTTCGACGCCATGGTCGGCCTCGTCGGCGGCCCGATGGCCGAACGGGTCCGCGATATCGCCCTGGCGCTCTATTCGCGCGGCGCGGCCATCGCCGAGAAGGCCGGCATCCTGCTGGCGGACACCAAGTTCGAGCTTGGGACTGCGCTCGACACCGGCGAGTTGATCCTCATCGACGAAGTCCTGACGCCGGATTCCAGCCGCTTCTGGGACGCCGCGGACTACGAGCCCGGGCGGGCCCAGGCGAGCTTCGACAAGCAATTCGTGCGCGACTGGCTCGAAACCCAGCCGTGGGACAAGACATACCCGGGGCCGGAGCTACCGGCCGAGATCGTCGCCGGAACCCGCGAGAGGTACGTGGCGGCGTTCGAGCGGATCACCGGGGCCAGCTTCGAACGCTACCTGCAGGAGGATGTGGTCGCGCCATGAGCGAGTTCCGGTACGCAGTCAACGTCTTGCCCAAGCCCGGCATCCTGGATCCGCAAGGCCGGGCCGTGGAGCTGAGCCTGCCTCATCTCAACATCACCACGGTCTCCCGCGTCCGGGTCGGCCGCCGCGTTGAGCTGACGGTGACCGCCGAGTCCGAGGCCGCCGCGCTCGCCGTGGTCGACGCGCTCGCCAAGGAGATGCTGAGCAATCCGCTGATCGAGACCTACGCGATCGCCCTGCTCGAGGCGACGTCGTCGGTGGTGGCCTCGGGAGACTCGAGCGCAGTCGAGGCGACCCGGTCGTGAAGATAGGCGTCGTCATCTTCCCGGACTCGAATTCGGACGTCGACGCGCTCAACGCGCTGGCGGTTGCCGGCGTCGAGCCGGTGAGGCTCTGGCACGAGTCGCCGGACCTCAACGGTGTCTCGGCCGTGATCCTGCCCGGCGGTTTCGCCTACGGCGACTACCTTCGCGCCGGCGTCATCGCCCGCTTCTCGCCGGTCATGCGCGGCGTCTCGGCTTTCGCGGCCGAAGGCGGCCTGGTGCTTGGCATCTGCAACGGCTTCCAGGTCCTGGCCGAATCGCGGCTCGTGCCAGGCGCGCTGCTGCGCAATCGGTCGCTGCGTTTCGCCTGCAAGCTCGTGGACATCAAGCCCGAGCGGCTCGATTCGCCGTTCACCCGGGCCGCCACCGGGGCCTCGCTCCACATTCCGATCGCCCACGGCGAGGGCTGCTACTACGCCGACGACGCCACGCTCGACGAGCTCGAAGCCAACGGCCAGGTGCTGTTCCGCTACGTCCGTCCCGACGGCGAACCGGCACTCGACCCCGACGAGCCCGCGAACCCCAACGGCTCGCTACGCGCCATCGCCGGAGTGTGCAACGCAGCCGGCAATGTGGCCGGACTGATGCCGCATCCCGAGCGCATGTCCGAGTCCATACTCGGATCGGAAGACGGAATGCAGTTGATCCGCTCACTCGTCATCAGCGCCGCCGAGCGAGACGCCGCTCACGGCCCCGCGACTGTTGGAGGGACCCGATGACCGCCGACGCAACCATGCCGGCCGCGGAGCCTCTCCATCGCCGCCTCGGCGTGACCGACCAGGAGCTGGAAGTCATCCGCCAGAAGCTCGGCCGCGACCCGAACCACGTAGAGCTGGCCATGTTCAGCGTGATGTGGAGCGAGCACTGCTCCTACAAGAGCTCCAAGCCGCTGCTCAAGACGCTGCCGACGCGCGGCCACGGCATGATGGCCGGGCCCGGCGACAACGCCGGCGTCGTTCGCATCGGCGACGGGCTGGCGGTCGCGTTCAAGATCGAGAGCCACAACCACCCGTCGGCCGTAGAGCCCTACCAGGGTGCGGCAACGGGCTCCGGCGGCATCCTGCGCGACATCTTCACTATGGGCGCGCGGCCGATCGCGATCCTCGACGCCTTGCGCTTCGGCGACCCGACGGACGCGCACACGCGGCACCTCGTGGACGGCATCGTTCGCGGCGTCGGCGGCTACGGCAACTGCGTCGGCGTGCCCACCGTCGGCGGTGAGCTCGTGTTCGATCCCTCGTACCAGGGCAACCCGCTGGTCAACGTCATGGCCATCGGCCTGCTCGAGGAGCGGATGCTGATCCTGGCCGAGGCGCCGGGACCGGGCAATTACGTTGTCCTGTTCGGCTCCACGACCGGCCGCGACGGCATCGGCGGAGCGAGCGTGCTCGCGTCGGCCACCTTCGCCGACGACGACCCCAACAAGCGCCCGACAGTCCAGGTCGGCGACCCGTTCGCGGAGAAGCTGCTCATCGAGGCCAGCCTCGAAATGATCGACCGCCGACTGGTCGAAGGGATCCAGGATCTCGGGGCCGCCGGCATCACCTGCGCCTGCTCGGAGTCGGCCGACAAGGCCGGCACGGGCATCCTCATGGACCTCGATGCCATTCCCCGCCGCGAAACCGGCATGGAAGCCTGGGAGGTGATGATCTCCGAGTCCCAGGAACGCATGCTGGCCACCTGCCGGCCGGAGAACTACGCCGCGGTGCGCGAAGTCTGCGACCGCTGGGGCATTCCGATCGCGCTCATCGGCCGGGTGACGACCGACGGCGACATCGCCGTTATCGAGGGCGGTATCGGCATCGATGGCCTGCCCAATTCCGGCTCACGTGAGATTGCCCGCATCCCGGCAAAGGCGCTGACCAGCGAGGCCATCGTCCACGATCGGCTCGCCACGCCGCCGACCCGGCGGCGCCAAGCGCCTGCGCCGGGAATTCCGTTGACGGCCCAGGACGGCCTGCCCGAGCGTGGCATGGATCCCGCCGCGGTTCTGGCGGCGCTGCTCGGCAGCCCGAACCTATCGAGCCGGCACTGGGTCTACAACCAGTACGACTCCTGCGTCCAGAGCAACACCGTCGAGTGGCCCGGTCACGGCGCGGCGGTGCTGCGGGTCAAGGGCACGAAGAAGGCCCTCGTCGCAACCACCGACGGCAACCAGACGATAAGCGCGATCGATCCGCACCTGGGCGCGCAGATGTCGGTGGCAGAGGCGACCCGCAACGTCTCGATCACCGGGGCGCGGCCGCTCGGCATCACGAACTGCCTCAACTACGGCAACCCCGAGCGTCCCGAGGCGTTCTGGCAGCTCAAGGAAGCCGTCCGTGGCATGGGCGACGCGTGCCGGACGCTCGGCGTGCCGGTCACCGGCGGGAACGTCTCTCTCTACAACGAATACCCGGGCGGCGCGATCGCGCCGACACCGGAGATCGGGGTCGTGGGCCTGCTCGACGACGTTTCGCTGCTCGTTCGGCCCGTCTTCAAGAACGCGGGTGATTGCGTCATGCTCATCGGCCAGAGCGGTCCGGGGCTCGCGGGCTCGGCCTACGCGGCCCTCGCCGGCCTGGCGTCGGAGGATTCGGCGCCGAGTCTGGACCTGGAGCGCGAAGCTTCTCTCCAATCGTTCATCCGCGAAGCGATCGGCCGTGGGCTGGTGGTTTCGGCGCAGGACGTATCCGGCGGCGGCCTCGCGGTGGCGATCGCGGAGTGCTGCATGTGGGGCGGGCTCGGCGCCCGTCTCCGGCTCGGCGTCTCGGGCGCGCCCGCGATCGAACTGTTCGGCGAAAGTCCGAGCCGGCTGGTCCTGTCGTGTCAGCCGCGCCATGCCCCCGCGCTCGAGCTGCTCGCCCGCCAGTTCGGTCTGCCGGCCGAAGCGATCGGCACCGTCGGTGGTGAGCGGGTTCGCATCGAGCTGGCCGGCCAGGGCGCCACGGGCGCCGCGGAAGAGCGTGGCTCGCGCGTCGCCGATGCCCTGGACGTCGCGCTGGTGGACCTCCGCCACGCCTGGGACCACGGGCTCGCCCGAGCGCTTGGCGTCGAGACGGCCTCGGCGACCCAGAACGCGGCGCCGGGCCATGGCTACGCCGCCGCGCCCGACAGCGGATCGGCCGACTGACATGTGCGGCATCTTCGGGGCGGTCATGCCCGGCACCGACGCGGCCGCCGTCGACTGCGCTGGGTGTCTTCTCGCTCCAGCACCGCGGCCAGGAGTCGGCCGGCATCGCCGTCAGCGACGGCGAGCAGCTGATGCTCTACAAGGACCTCGGCCTGATCGCGCAGGTTCTCGACGAGCGGCGACTGCCGAGCCTGCGCGGCCATCTTGCGATCGCCCATTGCCGCTACTCGACCACCGGATCGACGATCTGGGAGAACGCCCAGCCGACCTTCCGCCTCGGCCACGGCCGATCCATCGCGATCGGGCACAACGGGAATCTCGTCAACACCAGGGAGCTGCTTTCGCATCTGGAGGGCGGCAAGACGCGCCTGCCGGCGACCACCGATACGGAACTGCTGACCGCGTTGCTGGCCGACGACCCGAGCGACGACACCGTGGAAGCCCTGAAGCGCGTGCTGCCCACGGTGCGCGGCGCCTACTCGCTGGCGATCCTGGACGAGAAGCGCGTCATCGGCGTGCGCGACCCGTTCGGTTTCCGGCCGCTGGTGCTGGGCCGCTTGGAGCCCGAGCCGGGCGATCCCGAGGGCGAGCGTTCGGGCGGCTGGGTCATCAGCTCTGAAATCGGCGGCCATCGAAGTCGCCGGCGGAACGGTCGTCCGCGACATCGAGCCGGGCGAGATCGTGGTCCTCGAGCAGGGCAAGGAGCCGGTCTCGGTCCGCTTCGCCGAAGGCCACGAACAGCTCTGCGTCTTCGAGCTGATCTACTTCGGCCGGCCCGATTCCTACATGCTGGGCCGCAACCTCTACGAGTCGCGGCGCCGGATGGGCGTTGCTCTTGCAGCCGAAGCCCCGGTCGAAGCCGACCTCGTGATGCCGGTCCCGGACACGGGCGCGCCGGCGGCGGCCGGGTTCGCGGAAGGCTCCGGCCTGCCGTACCGCGAGGGCATGGTCCGAAATCGTTACAGCGGCCGCACCTTCATCCAGCCCTCGCAGGCGATGCGTTCAGCGCGGCGTGACCGTCAAGCTCAGCCCGCTGCGCGAGGTCGTGGCCGGCAAGCGGCTGATCGTCGTCGACGACTCGATCGTGCGCGGCACCACCACCCGCCAGATAGTGGCTCTGCTGCGCAAGGCCGGCGCCACGGAAGTCCATCTCCGGATCAGCTCGCCGCCGATTCATCACCCCTGCTTCTACGGCATCGACACGCAGATCGAGACCGAGCTGATCGCCTCGACCCACTCGACCGAGGAGATCCGCGAGTTCGTCGGGGCGGACTCGCTCACGTATCTGTCGATTGGCGGCGTCCTGCAGGCGCTCGATCTGCCGTACGAGCGGTTCTGTTTCGCCTGCTTCGACGGTCGTTACCCGGTGCCTGTGCCCTACGACACGGCCCGCCACAAGTTCGTTCTCGAGGACGCGGACGGGGAGCCGGTCTCGCAGGGCGAGGCTCGGGGACTGGCGGCGGCGCACCCGGATGAGTGACGTCAGGGGCGCCAAAGCCGGTGGCGATTGGGGCGCCTACCGCCGGGCCGGTGTCGACATCGATGCCGGCGAGCAAGCGGTGGAACTGATGCGCGGGGCGGTGGCGGCGACGCGACGTCCCGAGGTCGTCGGCGGCCTGGGCGGGTTCGCTTCGGCCATGGCGCTGCCGGCCGGTATGCGCGAGCCGTTGCTGGTCAGCTCCACCGACGGCGTCGGAACGAAGACCGCGATCGCAATGGCGCTGGGGCGGTACGACACCATCGGCCGCGACCTGGTGGCCATGTGCGCCGACGATCTGGTCTGCGCCGGGGCCGAGCCCCTCTTCTTCCTCGATTACGTGGCGGTTGGGCGGGTAATCCCGGAGCGCGTGGCGGCGATCGTCGGTTCCGTGGCGGCGGGCTGCGGCCTGGCCGGCTGCTCGCTCATCGGCGGGGAGACGGCCGAGCATCCCGGGCTCATGGCGCCGGACGACTTCGACCTGGCGGGCTTCTGCGTCGGCGTGGTCGAGCGCGACCGGCTGATCGACGGAACCGCGGCGCGTGCCGGCGACGCGCTCATCGGCATCGCCTCGTCCGGCCTGCATTCGAACGGCTTCTCGCTCGTCCGGCGGATCCTGGCCGAGACCGACCTGGAGCTCGGCGAAGGCTACGCCGAGTTGCTCGGCCGCATCCTCGGACCGGCTGTGGCCGCGGAACCCGAGATGGCATCGCTAACCCTCGGCGAGGTGCTGCTGACCCCGACGCGCATCTACTCGAAGGCGATCCTCGAGCTGCGGCGCCACCTGGACGAGGCCGGCGCCTCGCTCCGCGGCGTCGCCCACATCACCGGCGGTGGGCTGCCCGGCAACGTCCCGCGGGTACTGCCCGAGGGCCTCGGAGCGTGCGTCCATCCTGCGGACTGGCCAATGCCGTCGGTGATGCAGCTGCTGGGCGCGCTCGGCGGGCTCTCGAAGGCCGAGCTTCGTTCGACATTCAACGGTGGGCTGGGAATGGTCTCCGTGGTGCCTCCTGATGCGGTGGAGGCGGCGCTATCGAGCCTGAAGGACGCCGGCCTGACGGCCTGGCGAGTGGGAGATGTGGTTTCGATCGGCGCCCGCGGTGCGCGTTACTCGGAGTCTTGACGGTCTCGACGATCAGCAGCGGCAATCGAGGAGGAGGAGCGGCGTGGCACATCGGATAGCGGTGGGCGTTTCCGGAACCGGCAGCAATCTGCGGGCGCTCCACGCGCTGGCAGAGCGGGCAGGACTGGACGCGGAGATCGTCCTCGTTTTTGCCGATCGTGAGTGCGCCGCCCTCGATTGGGCCGCCGGTCAGGGCATCGACACGCTGCTCGTCCCGGCCGCGCCACGCGGTGATGACGCAGCTCGAGTCGAGGAGGATCGCGTACTGGCCGAGTCGGTCTCAGCCGTCTCGCCCGAGCTGGTCGTGCTTGCCGGGTATATGCGCATCGTCGGCCCGGCCACGCTTTCCGGGTTCGCGGGCAAGCTGCTCAACCTGCACCCGGCGCTTCTGCCGAGCTTCCCAGGGGCTCATGCCGTCCGCGACGCTCTTGCAGCCGGGGTCAAGGTGACCGGCGTGACCGTGCATTTCGTCGATGCCTCTCTCGACGGTGGGCCGATCGTTGTCCAGGACGCCGTCCCGGTCCTGCCTGGGGACACGGAAGAGACGCTCTTCGAGCGGATCCATGCACTCGAGCACCGGCTCCTGCCGCGCGCCGTCGGCCTCGCCCTCGCGGGTGCGCTGTCGATCGGGCCGGACGGCCGGACCGTCCGTATCGATGCCGCCCGGGCGGCCGAGACCATGCCGGTGCCGCGTCGGGCACTGTTGTCCGTCTCCGACAAGACGGGTCTGGCCGGTTTCGGCGCGGGGCTGGTGCGGCTCGGTTTTGAGCTCGTCTCCACCGGGGGCACGGCCCGGGCGCTGCGTGAGGCCGGGCTGCCGGTCACGGACGTGGCCGCTGTCACGGGCTTCCCGGAGATGCTCGACGGCCGGGTCAAGACGCTCCACCCGCGCGTTCACGGCGGCATCCTGGCCGATCGCCGGCTGGCCTCGCACCGCGAGCAGCTGGCCGCGGCCGCGATCGAGCCGTTCGATCTCGTCGTCGTCAACCTGTATCCGTTCGCGGCCGCGGCCGAAAAGCCCGGCCTCTCGTTCGACGACCTGGTCGAGGAGATCGACATCGGCGGGCCTTCGATGGTTCGCGCCGCGGCGAAGAACCACGCCTCGGTCGCCATCGTGACCTCGCCGGCACGTTACGAAGCCGTCCTGGCGGAGCTCGAACGCGACGGGCGGGTGGGGGAGGGCCTGCGTTCCGCCCTGGCCGTCGAGGCGTTCCGCCACACCGGCGCCTACGACGCCCGCATCGCCGCCGAGCTGCCGGGCCGCATGGCGGCGGCCGGGGTCGCGCTGCCGGACGAGCCGGGCCTGCCCGGTTCCGCGGATCCGTACCCGTCGACGCTGGTCGTCGGCCTGGAGAAGATCGAGACCCTGCGTTACGGGGAGAACCCGCACCAGCAGGCGGCACGCTACCGGCGCCCCGGCACGAGCAAGTGGGCCGGGCCGTTTGCGCGGGGCGGCGCGATCCTGCAGGGCAAGGCGCTGAGCTACAACAATGTCCTCGACGCGTCCGGCGCCGATGCGATCGCCCGCCGGTTGCGTGGCCCTGCCTGCGTCGTCGTCAAGCACACCAACCCGTGCGGCGCCGCGGAACGAGGGACGCTGGTGGAAGCGTGGCAGGCGGCCCTGGCCGGCGATCCCGCCTCCGCGTACGGCGGTGTCGTCGCGCTGACCGGGGAGGTGGATGCTGCCACCGCCGAGGGGCTTGCCTCGATCTTTCTCGAGGTGATCGTGGCCCCGTCCTATTCGCCGGAGGCGCTCGCGATCCTGGCCCGCAAGCCGAATCTGAGGTTGCTCGAGGATGCCGTGCTGGGAAGCATCGAGACGGCCCCCGCACCCGATCCGCTCGGCTCGATCCGGATCGTCGGGGGAGCGGTTCTGGTCACGGCTCCGGACGTCCTGCCCGACGATCCGGCCGCGTGGAAGCTCGCCACCACGCGTCCCCCGTCCGCCGGGGAGCTGCGGGACCTCGACCTCGCCTGGCGACTGTGCCGCGGCGTGGTTTCGAACGCGATCGTGCTCGTCAAGGACGGCATGGAAATCGGCCTCGGGTCCGGCCAGACGAGCCGGGTCGACGCCGCCCGCCAGGCCGTGGCCAAGGCCATCGCCCTCCAGGGCGAGGATGCTCTGAAGGGTGCCGCCTGCGGCTCCGACGCGTTCTATCCGTTCCCCGACGCAGTCCAGGTCTGCCTGGACGCGGGCGTGACGGCTTTTGCCCAGCCTGGCGGCTCCATCCACGACAAGGACGCGATCGAGGCAGCGGACAGGGCCGGTGCGGCGATGCTGATCACGGGCGTGCGTCACTTCCGCCACTGAGGCCGGCAGGGCTGCGAGTTGCGCCTCGGACTGCAGAGGCGGCTAACCACGCACGTCCGAGCCATTTCGGGTCGCTCTGAGTCCCGGGGTCGGCCGACACGCAGCTGTCTAAGCTGGGCCGACCCAGTGCAGAGAGCCTCCCCATGACCTTGAGTCGGGCGCCTGATACCATCGGGCGCCATGAGCCCTGCCGATCGGTTTTACCTGACCACAGCCATCGCCTACGCGAACAACAAGCCCGGACTTCACACGCTGTACGAAGTCGTCGGGTCCGACGTCATCGTGCGCTGGCATCGGATGAAGGGCGACGACACCCGCTTCCTGACAGGGACCGACGAGCATTCGGTCAACATCGCCCAGCGGGCCGCCGAGCTCGGTAAAACGACGCGGGACTTCATCGACGAGAACGTGGCGCTCTTCCGGGCCGCGGAGGACGCGCTGCTCATCAGCCCCGACCGGTTCATCAGGACCACCGATCCGGACCATATCCGCTCGGCGCAGGAGATGGTCCGCCGTGCCTACGCCAACGGCGACGTCTACCTGGGCACCTACGAAGGCTGGTATTGCCCGGCCGAGGGGTTCAAGGCGCCCTCCGACGTGGTCGAGACCTCCGAAGGGACGCGCTGCCCGAACCATCCCGACAGTGCAGCTGCAGTGGCTCTCGGAGCACAACTGGTTCTTCCGTTTGTCCGCATACCAGGAGCGCCTCGAGCGTTACTTCCTGGACAACCCCGACTTCGCCCAGCCCGACTTCCGGCGCAACGAGATGCTCGGCTTCATCCGCCAGGGCCTCGAGGACTTCTCGATCAGCCGAGCCGGGGCGGACTGGGGCATCCCATTCCCGATCATGCCGGACGGCAGTTCGGCGCAACGGGCCGACGGAACCTGGGATCCTGCCGCGGGCACGATCTACGTCTGGTACGACGCCCTGATCAATTACGTCACCGGCGCGGGCTTTCCCGACGATCCCGAGGCTTTCGCCAAATGGTGGCCGGCCGACCTGCACGTCATCGGCAAGGACATCGCCCGCTTCCACACGATCTACTGGCCGGCGATGCTCTGGAGCGCCGGCCTGGAAGCACCGCGCCACGTCTGGATCCACGGCTGGCTGCTGGCCCAGGGCGAGCGCATGAGCAAGAGCCTGGGTAATTTCCTCGATCCGATAGACGTGGTGAATACGCTCGGGGCGGACGGAGCCCGCTATGTCACGCTGCGGGAAGTCGCCTTCGATCGCGACACCGACGTGTCCTGGGAATCGTTCGTGCGCCGCTACAACGCTGACCTGGCGAACGACTTCGGCAACCTGCTGAACCGGACAGTCTCGATGGCCAACCGATACTTCGGAGGCGAACGGCCGGCGCCCGGACCGGCTGAGGGGCTCGCCGAACTGTGGGCGGAAACGCTCGCAACCTATGGCGAGAAGCTCGAAGGCTGCCTCCTCCACGAAGCGCTGCGCGTCCTGTGGGAGATGGTCGGCGCGGCCAACCGGCTTGTCGACGCCGAGCAGCCCTGGTCCCTCGCCAGGGAGGTCAAAGCCGGCAACGCGGAGGCCGACGTGCGCCTCCACAACGTTCTCGGCGATCTCGTGGAGGCATGCCGGCTGGTGGCTCTGGCAGCGGCTCCGTTTATCCCGCTCGCCGCGCCCCGGGCGCTCGCCCAGCTCGGCTACGACTATCCGTACGCAGCCGACGGCAACGGCGGTCCGGCGCTGCTCGACGAATTGCGCTGGGGCGCCCATGCTGCCGACGCGGGCCGGCTCGAGACTGCCGCGCCGCTTTTCCCGCGGATCGAGATCGAGGCCGCCGCTCCCTCGGCCGGCTGAGCGCCGACTCAAATGCGCCTGATCGACAGCCACTCGCACCTGCAGGCCGAGGCATTCGCCTCCGACCGGGCCGCCGTCATTGCCGCGGCACGCGCCGGCGGAGTGGAACGGCTGCTCGTGCCCGGTTGGGATGCGGCCTCGTCGGTCGCCGCGCTCGAGGTCGCTGCCGAGTACGACTGGGTCGACGCCGCGGCCGGCATCCATCCCCATGAGGCGGCCGTCGCCACCGAAGCCGATTGGGCGACGGTCGTTCGTCTCGCCTGGGAGCCCGGCATCGTCGGAATTGGGGAGACCGGCCTGGACTTCGACCGGATGCATTCTCCGCGCGACGCGCAGCTCGACAATCTCCGACGCCACCTCCGCCTGGCCCTCGACACCGGCAAGCCCGCAATCCTGCATTGCCGATCCGCGGCGGGCAGCCACGACGCCCAGGACGCCCTCCTGGTGGAGCTGCGGGCGGCGAGCTTCGGAGAAGCGGGCGATCGCAGCGCATTCGGAGAGCGCCCGCCCGCGGTGCTGCACTCCTTCTCGGGGAGCGTCGCCTATGCCGTCGAGGCGATCGACCTGGGCCTGGCGGTAGCGTTCGGCGGGCTGGTCTTCCGGCGAGGGGAAGAGGCCTCGGCGGAAGTCGCAAGACTCGTCCCGGCGGAGCGGCTCCTCATCGAGACCGATGCTCCGTTCCTCGCCCCGCCGGGTGTGCCGCGCGGCGCCGTGCCGGGCTTTGCGGGCCGGCGCAATTCGCCCGAGTGGGTCCACATCACCGCTCGCTGGCTCGCGGAGCGGCGCGGGGAAACCCCGGATAGCATTGGTGAAAGCCTCGTGGCGGCCTACGACAACACCTTCCGGCGCCATTCCGCAGGCTGAGACTCGGCGAGGAGGAACCCGATGATCGACCGTAGCCACGATCGGGCGAACGACGCTTCACGAGCTCGACTGGCCCGACTCGCAGCGACGCTCGGCCCGGCGGAGCTGGCGGCCGATCTCGGCGAGGGCTGGACCGTGGCATCCGCGCTCGGCCACATGGGCTTCTGGGACCGCTGGCAGGCGGAGCGCTGGATCGAGATGCTCGGCGGCACCTGGGCCGCCGACGACCAATCCGTCCTGGCCGCGGAGCACCTGGCCAACGAGGCGCTGCACCCGTATTGGGCAGGCGTCACCGATGCCAACCTCGCCGCCCTTGCCCTCGAGGCCGCCGTCACCCTCGATGCCCTTGTGGCGAAAGCTCCCGACTCGATCGTGGTGCAGCTGGAGGGTGGACCGGCAGCCTACATGCTCCACCGGCACCGCCACCGCGACGAGCACCTGGACCACATCGAGCGCGTTCTCGGACTCGCCCGCTAGCCCCGGCGAAGCGCGGCGAAGCTGCGGACGGCTTTCCGCGTCAGCCTCGCTTGTGGGCTTTCCAGACTTCCTCGGTCGGCCAGCGGCGGGCCCATTCGGGCGAGATGTAGGCGTGCCTGGTCGTCGCTCCTTCGGGCGCCTGGATCTCCAGCAATTCGTCCACCTCGAAGCCGGTCTGGTGGAGCAACCGGATCATCTCCCCGTGGGGCAGGTGGAACTCGACCGACTCGTCCGCCGACCATTCGAACCGGTACGATCCGAACTGGTCGTGGACGAGACGGTCTGAGACGACTTCGTCGCCGTCTGGCTCGCACAGCATCTCCAGGTAGCCGTTGATCACGAATACGAGCCGCCCGCCCGGGCGGAGAAGCCGCGCGGCTTCCGGGATCCAGCGATAGGGATCGGCCCAGATTGCGGCGCCGTATTCGGAGACTGCCAAATCGAACGAGGCGTCGGCATAGGGGACCGCCTCAGCGTTTCCGAGCAGGAGCGGGAAGTCGAGACCATGCTCGCCCTGGAGCCGGCGCGCGGTTTCGAGCTGTCCGGGCGATATGTCTATGCCGACCGGACGGGCGCCAAGACGAGCCAGCCAGGCCGAGACGTAGGCCGTGCCGCAACCAAGCTCGATGACGTCCAGATCCGCGACATCGCCGAGGATCCGCAGCTTGTTCTCGGGGATTCCCCAGACACCCCACGTCGGTTCGGTGGCGGCCCAGTTGCGTTCTCCGGCCGCGACCCAGTCGGGGGCCCAGCGATCCCAGACGGCCCTGTTGCGCGCTGCGTGGTCTGGTCCAGTACAATTCGCTCATAGCTCTAGCCCGTATGTCTGTTCGGCGGGACCGTCCGGCGGCGCCCCTGTCGTTGCCGGAGCGAACAATCGCACACAAGATGACGTCTTCGCTCGCCGCCTTGTTCAACTCGCGCTTGCGGGACCCGCGCCCGCGCCCACGGGCGGTGCGCTTGACAGGCCCGACGCCCTTAGTTAGGCTGTTAGCACTCTCAACGGTAGAGTGCTAATGCACCCGCGAGGAGCCATCGAAGCCACGTCGGGTCGAGCATTCGGCACAGCCGGCGCCTGGTCCAGTGAAGGCGTTCGAAAGTGCCAGATCCAGGAATCGTGACGGTAAGGCGACACGCCGCCGTCCCCATGGAGGTATTGCGCGTTGGCAACGGCCACTGCGACCAGCAAGAAGCTGAAGCCCCTCGGCGATCGCGTCGTCATCAAGCCGACCCCTCGTGAGGAGATGACCAAGAGCGGCATCGTCCTGCCGGACACGGCAAAAGAGAAGCCGATGGAAGGTCTCATCCTTGCCGCGGGTCCCGGAAAGATCCTCGACGACGGCAAGCGCGAGGCCATGGACGTCAAGGTCGGCGACCGGGTCCTGTACGCGAAGTACGCCGGAACCGAGTTCAAGGTCGACGGCGAGGACCTCCTCATCGTCAGCCAGAAGGACATCCTGGCAATCGTCGAGAACTAGGCGGTTCCTTGAACTAACCGAGACCGGCCACCGGCCCTGCCGTGCCGGTCGGCGCAAAGCGGAGGACAGACAGACTTGGCTAAGCAGCTCGTATTCGACGAGACCGCTCGTCGATCCCTCAAGCGCGGCGTGGACCGCCTGGCCGAGGCCGTGAAGGTCACGATCGGCCCCAAGGGCCGCAACGTGGTCCTCGACAAGAAGTTCGGCGCCCCGACCATCACCAACGACGGCGTTACGATCGCCCGCGACATCGAGCTCGAAGATCCGTTCGAGAACATGGGCGCTCAGCTGCTCAAGGAAGTCGCGACCAAGACCGACGACGTCGCCGGCGACGGTACGACGACGGCCGTGGTCCTGGGCCAGGCGATGATCAACGAAGGCATCCGCAACGTCACCGCGGGCGCCAATCCGATGCTCATTCGAATCGGCATCGAGAAGGCCGTCGAGGCCGTCGTCGCCGAAATCAAGAAGCAGTCCCGACCGATCGACTCGCGTGAAGAGATCGCCGCCATCGCGACCATCTCCGCCGCGGATCCCGAGGTCGGCGAGATCATCGCCGAAGTGATGGACAAGGTCGGCAAGGACGGCGTCGTCACGGTCGAGGAAGGCCAGTCGCTCGGTCTCGAGAAGGAATACACCGAGGGCATGCAGTTCGACCGAGGCTATATCTCGGCCTACTTCGTGACCAACGCCGATCGAATGGAGACCGTCCTCGACAACCCGAGGATCCTCATCACCGACAAGAAGATCTCGGCCGTTCCGGACATGCTGCCGGCCCTCGAGAAGGTCGTCCAGATCGGTCGCCCGCTCCTGATCATCGCCGAGGATGTCGATGGCGAGGCCCTCGCGACTCTCGTCGTGAACAAGCTCAAGGGCACTATCCAGGTGCTCGGCGTCAAGGCCCCCGGGTTCGGCGACCGCCGCAAGGAAATGCTCCGCGACATCGCCATCCTGACCGGCGGCACCGTCATCAGCGAGGAGATCGGCCGCAAGCTGGACTCCGTCACGATGGAAGACCTCGGCGAAGCGCGCCGGGTCGTCGCCACCAAGGACGACACGACCATCGTCGAAGGCTCCGGGTCCGCCGACGCGATCAAGGCTCGCATGTCCCAGATCAAGGCCCAGATCGAAGAGACCACCTCGGACTACGACCGCGAGAAGCTCCAGGAGCGCCTCGCCAAGCTGTCCGGCGGCGTCGCGGTGATCAAGGTCGGCGCGGCCACCGAGGTCGAGCTCAAGGAGAAGAAGCACCGCATCGAGGACGCCCTGTCCACCGTGCGTGCGGGCATCGAGGAGGGCATGGTCGCCGGTGGCGGCGCGACCCTCCTGCATTGCCAGGCAGTCCTCGAGAAGCTCAAGCTTGACGAGCCCGACGCCCAGGTCGGCGTCGACATCGTCCGGCGCGCTCTCGAATACCCGATTCGCCAGATCGCCGACAACGCCGGCGCTCACGGCGAAGTCATCGTGGATCAGGTTCGCGGCATGAAGGTTGGCTTCGGCTACGACGCCCTCCGCGGCGAGTTCGGGGACATGTTCGAAAAGGGCATCGTGGACGCCGCCAAGGTGACCCGATCCGCCCTCGAGAACGCGGCCTCGATTGCCAAGATGGTGCTCACGACCGAGACCCTCATCACGGACCTTCCCGAGAAGAAGGACTCTTCCGCCAATGGCCACAACCATGGCGGCGGAGAGATGGACTTCTAGTCCACCCACATCGCTCCGAACGAAGCTCTTCGCGAGTGCCGGCCCTTCGGGGCCGGCACTCGCGCGTCCGGCTCCCAAGCTCGGGGCTTCTTCATGTCCGGTCCGAGATTCCGGCCGACGGCCGCGTGCTTTCAGCGCCGACGGCATGCGCGCGCCGCGGTTAGGCGATAGAGTCTCCGAGCGGTACAACGCCCCAGGAGGATTTTCGTGTTTCGTCGGACCCATCTGTTCATCGCGCTAGGCTGCCTCTTGGTGGCTGCCCCGCTGGTTGCCGGTTGCGGATCGTCCGCTCCCTTGACCGACGTGCACCAGATCCTTGCCAAATCCGTTGACGCAATGAAGAACAACGTCACGACCGTCCATTTCGAGGCGACCGGAGTCGGTCAGCTCCTCGTCGGGGACCAGACTCTGGCGGCCACGCCCACCCCGGCCGGCCAGACTCCTTCTCCGAGCCCAACGGCCTCGCCGTCGCCGACGCCGTCGCCGTCGCCGACGCCGTCGCCTTCGCCCACGCCGAGCCCGTCTCCCTCGCCGTCGCCGACGCCTTCTCCGACCGCCAGCGGATCGCCTTCGTCCGGCCCCGGAGCATCTCCCAGCGCGAGCCCATCGCCGAGCGCGTCACCGACCGCCAGCGCGTCGGCTACCGCCACTCCGGTACCGACCGCCGGTCCGACCAGCACGCCCGTGCCCGTCTCTCTCAAGGACATGAACATCTCCGGCGACATCGATCTGTCGAATAAGTCGGCGAAGCTGCAGGGTCAGCTGCCGGCTCTGCCGGGCGCAGCCGGCGAGATCATCATCGCCAACGACTACGCCTATATCCGCCGGCCCGGTGACAGCAAGTACACGGCCGCGGCCGCCGGAAACCTGTTCATCAATCCTGCCGACCCGGCCGGCGTCGCCGCAGACGTCATCGGCTTCATCCAGATCGCGGCCGACAGCAGGCTCAGTCCGCAACTCATCGGCACCGAGAACGTCGTTGGCCAGGAGACCTATCACGTTCGCGTCACGGTCGATCCCAGCGTCGCCAACGCGGTTCTGGCGGGCGCGGGCAGTGCCCTCGGATCCGGCCAGCTTGACCTCTGGATCATGCAGAGCGACTTCCACGTCGCGGTCATGGAGTTCCGGACCAGCGACCCCAAGGCGGGCGGTGCCGCGTTCCGACTGGTCCTGACCAACTACGGCGAGTCGCTCAACATCCAGGCTCCGCCGATCGATCAGTTCGACGTTCCGGGCTTCTCGCAGTAAAGCGCGGGTGAAGCCGGAGACAGCGAGCGGCCCGTACAATCTTGGGGTGAGCCCCCACCGCAGACCCGGATCCACCGGTTCCGACGCGCCCGGCAGCGCCGCCGCGTCGGGTCTACTCGGCCATCCGGCCGCGTCCATCGACCCGGCCACGCCCCAGGATCCATTCGGAGTGACAGCGCTCGAGCCGCAGGAATTGCCGCCGCCGCCCGATTGGGCTCCGCCCGAGAATTTCGATGGCCCTCGCATCGAGCCGCTCGAGCCGTCACCATTCGAGCCTGAGCCGGTAGCTCTCGCGGAGCGGCAGGCTGCCACCGAGGCCCTCGCGGCCCGGATACTGGCGCGCCTCAATCCGGAGCAGCAACGCGCCGTCCGCACGACCGATGGACCGGTCCTGATCCTCGCCGGCGCGGGGAGCGGCAAGACGCGCGTCCTCGCTCACCGCGTCGCATACCTCGTGGGCGTCAAAGGCGTCCGGCCGTGGCAGATCCTGGCCGTGACCTTCACGAACAAGGCTGCAGCTGAACTCCGGGCCCGGATCATCGGCCTGATCGGGGAGGAGGCCGGCCGCGAGGTCGCGATGGGCACATTCCACGCCTTGTGCGCACGGGTCCTTCGCCGGGACGGTTCGGCCATCGGTCTGGACTCGCATTTCGTCGTCTACGACTCGGACGACCAGCAGTCGCTCATGAAGCAGATCCTGCGCGAGGCCGACCTGCCGATCACCGGCGAATACAAGCCGAGCGCGATCCTGGGCGCGATCTCACGGGCAAAGAACGAGATGCTCGACGCCGAGTTCCTCGCCCAGAACGCCCACACCCACCGCGAACGCGAGATCGCGCGGCTCTTCGGGCGATATCAGGTGCGTTTGCGGGCTTCGAATGCCGTCGATTTCGACGACCTGCTGCTGGAGGCGGTGCGGCTGTTCCATGAGGCGCCGGCCGTGCTGGCGCGATACCAGGATCGCTGGCGCTTCCTTCACGTCGACGAGTACCAGGACACCAACCGGCCGCAGTATCTGTGGGTCAAGGCACTGGCGGCGGCGCACAAGAACCTCTGCGTGGTCGGTGACGACGACCAGTCGATCTACTCGTGGCGAGGGGCCGACATCCGCAACATCCTCGACTTCGAGGGCGACTATCCCAAGGCCGCCGTCATCAAGCTCGAGCAGAACTACCGATCCACCCAGCTGATCCTCGACGCGGCGCATGCGCTGGTGGCCAACAACTCGTCTCGCAAGGACAAAAAGCTCTGGACCGACGTCGGCGGCGGGCTCCCGATCCAGCGCTTCGAGGCCTACAACGAGGAGGAAGAAGCCGAGTGGATCGCCCGCCAGATCGGCGGCCTGACCGGCGACCGGGGCTCGATCCTGACTCGTCGGGCGGACGAGACGGCCGAACACTGGGAACGCGGCGACGTCGGCGTCCTGTATCGGACCAACGCCCAGAGCCGCGCCATCGAGGAAGCGTTCCTGCGCTACGGCATCCGCTATCAGCTCGTCGGCGGGACGCGCTTCTACCAGCGCCGCGAGGTCAAGGACGCGCTGGCATATCTGCGGATCCTGCGCAACGACTCCGACCAGGTGAGCTTCGAGAGGGTCCTGAACGTGCCGGGGCGCGGCATCGGCGACAAGACGCTCGGGGAGCTGCGGACGGCGGCAGGCGGCGTAGGCCCCGGCGGCGAGGCCGCGACTTACTGGGGCGCCATCGTGGCCGGCTCCGAGGGACGTCTCGAGGCACTCGGCAGCCGGGCTCGCGCTGCGTTGAGCGGCTTCGTGACCCTCGTCATGCGGCTGCGGACCAGGATCGGCGTCCTCGCCCTGCCGGAGCTGCTTGACGCGGTCCTGGAGGAATCGGGCTACCGGGCGATGCTCGCCGACGGCTCGGAGGACGGTGAGGAACGCTGGGCCAACCTCCTCGAGCTGCGCTCGGTGACGACTCGTTATGACGACCTGACCCCCGACGACGCCCTCGATCGGTTCCTTGAGGAGACGGCGCTGGTGGCGGACCAGGACTCCTACGAGGCCGGCGCGGATGCCGTAACGCTGATCACGCTCCATGCGGCCAAGGGCCTCGAGTTCCCGATCGTCTTCATTGCGGGTCTGGAGGAGGGCGTCTTCCCGCACAGCCGCTCGCTCGACGACGAGAAGCAGCTCGAGGAGGAACGCCGCCTCGCCTATGTAGGCATAACTCGGGCCAAGAAACGGCTCTTCCTTTCCCACGCCGCGCGGCGGGCGACGTGGGGGCAGGGCGGGCTGTCGGTGCCGAGCCGCTTCCTGTTCGAGATACCGCCGACCCTGATGACGGGGCCGCGCCTGGAGCGCGGCGACGACTTCGACGACGACGTGGGCCAGGTGGACCCCGACATGGTGTTCGGGCGGGGAAGAGCTTCGCGGTTCGGCACTCCCACCAGGAGCGGCGGCGGGGCGTGGCGTGCGGGCAGCGGCCAACCCGGTGCCCCGCGGCCGGGCGAGCAGTTTCGACCTACCCGCGACCTCGGCGCCCGTCGCGACGCCTACAGCTCGGGGGCGCGCTCGGGGAGTCTGCAGGTCCCGCCGGCAAGCTCACCACCGGATCCCTGGGATGACGCGCCAGCCAGGCTGCCCGCGCCTCCGGCTCGCCCCGCTCCCGTTTCGCGGCCACGCATCCCCGGCGAGCGTCAGTTCCGCGACGGCGACCGTGTCCGCCACTCCCGGTTCGGGGACGGCATCGTCGTGTCCTCCAAGCTCACGCGCAACGACGAAGAGATCACGATCGCCTTCTCGCACGGCGGCGGGATCAAGACCCTTCTGGCGAGCATCGCGAACCTGGAGCTGATCGGCTGACGGAGTAGTGGCTGCACGCCCGCCGCTTGTCCCGCAAATCATTCGACCCGGGACGAGCCCGGGTCGAATGCGTGACGGCGTGGATTTCTAGTGGGAGTCGATCACCTGCACTGTCGGGTCGCTCGGACCGACCTCCCAGCTGACCGGATTCGACGGCGCGTTGTTCCACGACCAGACGAGGAACCCTCCGACGCCGCCGCTCAGCTGCGCTGTTACTTTGGCGTTGAGCTCGCTCGCGCGGGTCGAGAGGCTTCCGCCCGAAGCGACCTGGATGCCGGCCTCGCCGACGAAGATCGGCTTTCCGAGGGCCTTGCTGGCCGCGATGTCGGACGCGAGGTTGGCGGGCAGAGCCGTCGAGTCGTGGCCGTAGTCGTGGAACTCGAGGACGTCGATGCCGGGGATCGATCCGAGCTTCTGATAGTCGGCTCCCTGGCTGCCGCACTGGCCGCCGCCCATGGTCCCGAGATTGACCAGGTGGTTCGGATCGATCGACTTGATCAAGCCCGAGACGTCTGCAGCGAAGTTGTACAGGTCCGCCGTCGGGGCGCAGCTCGTGGCCGACTTGCTGGTCTTGATCTCCGCCTCGTTGATGAGCTGCCACATGGCGATCGTCGGATCGTTCTTGTAGCGAGACACGATCTCCTGGACGAACTGGCGATACGGCACCGTGTCGCCGGAGATGACCTGGGTCTTGTAACCGCCGGTGTACCAGCTATCCGTCAGGTACTGCGAGCCCTCGCACGAACCCCACTGGTTTCCGAGGGTGACGACGACCTTGACGCCGTGGGCCTTTGCGACGGCGAGAGTGTGGTCGAAGGCGCTCCAGTCACGCTGGCCGTTGGTCGTCGCGAGGCTCTGGAAGAACCATGCCCGGAAGACTTCCGAGCCCGAGCCGATGCCGGTCAGCGCGGTGTCGAGGGCCGAGCCCGTTCCCATCGTGTAGGAGCAGTTGGCCCGGCTGTTGGCCTGGTAGATATTGAATCCCGTGAAGCTGAACGGCTTGCCGCCGAGGGTGAATTGGGTTCCGGAGTGACCCACGAAGCCGGCCGCCGGCGCGGTCGGGGTGACGGTGGGCGCCGGCGTTGCGGTCGGGGCCGGCGTGGGAGAAGCCGTCGGCCTGGGGGTGGGGGAGGGAGTTGGCTTTGCCGTGGGACTTGGCGAGGCGGTCGGCCTGGGAGTGGCCGTGGCCGTCGGCTTGGCAGTCGGCGTCGCGCTCGGCGTCGCGCTCGGCTTCGCCGCCGGTGTCGCCGTGGGCGAAACGCCGCTGTTGACCGTGAAAGACGTCATGAGCGTCGTGCTGGCGCTGCTCGTGACGATCCGGGCGGTGATCGTGTGGGCGCCGGCGGCGACGGTCGCGGTGTTCCAGGGCTTGGCCTTGCCGGTGGAATCGGTGCCGACGAAGTCGATCGGCGCGGAGCCCTCGACGTGGGTCGCGGTGCCGCTCATGGTCGGGTTGTCAAGCCAGAAGCTGACCTTGGACACGCCGCTGGTCGGTGTCAGGAAGATGTAGACGCTGCCGCTGACCTGGCCACCGGCGAGTGCGACCGGGGAGCTTCGGTCGGACGACTTCGACGACATCAGGGCGAAAGACGGGCTGGTTGCGGCCTGGGCCACAACCGGGATCAGGAAGGCGGTAACGATCCCGACGAGCAGAACCGTGCGCGGCAAGCGAACGTGCAAGCGTTGACGAGTAAGGACCATGAGACGTTTCTCCGAGGGGCCCGGGGACGGTTCGGGCACGGATGCGCCTGGTGAGGCGGCGAAATTGGTGACGAGTCCAAGCTAGTCGACGGCCCCGTCCGCCGGTCATGGCCTAATGGGTCTTCGACCGGGTCGGACGAAGGTCACTGGATCCGGGTGGCCCATGCGGCCATCGGGGTGGGACGATCGCCGGCGATTTTCGGCGGCCACCGCCGTGCTCGCCGGCGCGCCGACCGGATCGGCAGTCTCATGCCGCGACCCTGCGGTTGACTCGTCTCTCCCGGTAACCGGATGCTGACGCCGCCACGGACGGGTTCTCGTTGCTGCCCCCTTGAGACCCCGATCGACTCAGGTTTACTGTCCGCGCCGTCCAGCCTCGATCCGGGGGTTTCATGCACGAGATCAATCCATCTATACCCGTCGCTCCGGGAGCCGCTTCCGCGGTCGGTTGGCGGCCCAGTCGCGCCCGATCGAGTTCGAGGGCGGTTGCCCAATTCAGGCCCGGCGAGCGGGCGATCGTCGCGAGCGCCGCCTGGCTGGCCTATATGGCGGCGGCGGTCGTCATAGTCCTGCAGGCCCACAGCATCATCGGCGACGCCTGGAGCCGGGTCGCCAACGCGTACTACGTGCTCTACAGCCGCGACCCGCATCTCGCCGCGATCGGTTTCGTCTGGAATCCGCTGCCATCGCTGGCGGTGATACCGCTGCTGCCCCTGAAGCTGCTCTGGCCCGACATGGTGGCCACCGGCTTCGTGGGCAGCATCGTGTCGGCATTGTGCATGGCGGCCGTCGTCTGGGAAGTGCACGGCATCGCCCTCGACTGGCACGTGCGCCGGTCGGCCAGGTTACTGGTGACGATCCTGTTCGCCTTCAACCCGATGATCGTTTACTACGGCGCCAACGGCATGAGCGAGGCGATGTTTATCCTAACGCTGGTTGTGTCCGTCCGGTATCTGGCTCGCTGGGCGGCCGATCAGGCGACCGCGCCGCTCGTCGTAGCGGGCCTCGGGCTCGCGGTTGGCTACCTTGCCCGCTACGAGGCGGTAGTCGCGGCGATCGGCGCGACCGGCGTCGTCGTTCTGATTTCGGCAGCACGCAAGCCCGGCGACCTCCGGGAACGCATCACCGAAGGCCTGGCAGACGGTGTCGTGCTGGCCGTTCCGTTCGTGGCTGTATTCGTGGCCTGGGCCGTGGCCAGCTGGCTGATCGTCGGCGACCCGTTCCAGCAGTTCACGTCCGTGTATGGAGTCGTGTCCCAGCTTGCCGTCGCCCAATCCAGCGTGGCCGCCGTCACGGGCCAGGGCACATCCTCGGCGTACCTCTGGATCGGCCGTCAGCTGATCGGGCTCGAACCGGGCTTCTTCTTGCTCGGGGCCCTGGGCCTGGCCGCAACTTTCCGTGGACGCTGGGCCTTGACCATGCCCGCGGTTGCGATCCTCGGCGGTGTGGTCGCCTTCGCACTGTTCGGGTTCCTGACCGGCCGAACCCTGGGCTGGCTGCGCTACCTGATCACCGAGATCCCACTGGCCTCAATTCTGGCGCTCGCGGTCCTCGCGCCCAATCCGGCCGGGGCGGAAAAGCCCGCCCGAGCATGGGCGAGGACGGCAGCCTCCAGGGCGATGGGTCTGGCGGCAATTGCACTCGTCGCCGTGGCGGTACCCGTGGGCACCGCCACCATGCTCGATCCGGGGCAGAACCCGCAATACGGCGGCGAAGCCTTTCAGCTGCGGCCGATCCTGTTCCCGAAGGAACCGCTCGGCGTCTACACGCCGTTCGGCCAGTACGACGTGGGCCGGCAGGCCGCGACCTACATCGACGGCCTCCACCTCGGCAGCGGTTCCGTCCTGGTCGACGGCGCGATGGGATTCCCCGTAATCCTCGAGTCGAGGAATCCCACGCAATTCGTGACGACGCCCGATCGAGACTTCCAGGAGGCGCTGCTCGACCCGGTCTCCTTCCACGTCAAATACCTGCTCGTGCCCGAGAGCGTCGGCTACCAGAGCCTCGACGCGATCAACCGGGCATACCCCGGCATTTATGAGAACGGCGCCGGGATAGGCAAGCTCGTCCGGCAATTCTCTGCCGGCGGCAATCGCTGGCGTCTGTACGAGGTTTCACAGTGATGCGATCCGTGGTCGTAAGGCTTGCCTCGATCGTCGCGGTCTTGTTCGCGCTAGCGGTGCCCGCGTCGGCCCTGGCGCCTGCGACGGTCGCGGCGGCCGGCTCCGCCACCGACTGGCCCATGTACCTGCACGACGGCTCGCTTACCGCTGCGAGCACCGAGACGATACTCACCCCCTCGGCCGCCCCGAACCTGCGGCCGTTGTGGACGTTCAAGACCGGCGGGGTCATCGCGGCGTCGGCCACGGTCGTCGGTGGCGTGGCCTATGTCGGCTCGTGGGACGGCTACGAATACGCCCTGAATGCCACGACCGGGGCCATGCTGTGGAAGACGTACCTCGGTGTCACCACGGCGCCGGCCTGCTCGCCGCCGGCCCTGGGCGTCTCGTCGGTAGCGGCGGTCGTCGGCGGCGTCGTGTACGTCGGCGGCGGCGATTCGAACTGGTACGCGCTCAACGCCACTACCGGCGCGGTGCTGTGGAGCGTTCCCACGGGCGACAACAGCGCGACCGGCGGCCACTACAACTGGTCGAGCCCGCTGATCGTCGGCAATTCGGCCTATATCGGGATCGCGAGCCTGGGCGACTGCCCGCTCGTCCAGGGCCAGCTGCTGCGCGTCGACCTCACCACTCACGCAGTCGTGGCGAGCGTCAACTTCGTTCCGACGGGCCAGGTGGGCGGCGGCGTGTGGACCACGCCCTCGATCGACACCTCCACGAATACCGTCTATGTGACGACCGGGACGCGAAATATGGCCAGCCAGACCACTTCCGAGGCGATGGTCGCGGTCGACGCCACGACCCTGGCGATCAAGAGCTACTGGCAGATCCCGTTGAGCGCGGCCAATGCGGATTCCGACTGGGGCGACTCGCCGATCCTGTTCACCGACGGCAACGGCCGGGCCATGGTCGCGGGTATCAACAAGAACGGCTTTCTGTATGCCTTTGACCGGTCGAACCTGGCCCTTGGCCCGATCTGGTCCGAGCAAATCGCTGTGGGCGGAATCTGCCCCACATGCGGCGACGCGAGCGTCGCCTCGATGGCTTTCGCCCAGGGTCTCCTCTATGTCGGCGGCGGCAACACGACGATCGGCGGAGTTGGCTATCAAGGGGCCGTGCGGGCGATCAACCCAACGACCGGGGCCGTGGTCTGGGCCCGAGGGCTCTCCGGCCCCGTAATCCCGGCTCTCGCCTATGACAACGGAATGGTCTTCGCGGGATCCGGTCCTCGCCTCGAGGTCCTCGATGCCGGCAGCGGTGCTCGCCTCTTCAGCTACGCGACGGGAGCGACCATCTACTCGCCGCCGTCGATTTCGGGCGGGATCGTCTATATCGGCTCCGGTGACGGCAACGTCTACGCCTTTGCGCCCGTCTCGCTGGCCAGCCCGCCCGCCGATCCCAATTGCCCGAGCGGCCTCGTCTGTCAGGACATCGGCGCACCGGCGCCGGCCGGGTCCGAGGCAGTGACCGCCGGTTCCTGGGCGATTTCCGCCGGAGGCGCCGGCATCGGCGGCGCGGCAGATCAACTGCGGCTGATGAGTCAGCCGTGGACGGGCGATGTCCAGGCCCAGGCTCGCGTGGTGGCTCAGTCCACGGCTTCTTCCGGAAGCGAGTCGGGATTGATGGTCCGGCAGGCCGCCGATCCCGGCTCGCCTTTCTACTCGATCGCAGCGGCGGCGGGCAACTCGATCGTCGTTCAGTACCGGACGTCCTTCGGCGGCGCAACCAAATCGATCGGAATCGCTTCGGTGAGCCTGCCGCTGTATCTACAGATACGCCGCTCGGGCGACACCTTCACCGCGGCCAGCTCACCCGACGGCGTTGCGTACACGCTCGTCCCGGGCAGCTCCGTCACCGACGTGATGCCCGATCAGGCGCTGGTGGGACTGTTTGGGACGTCAGGTTCCAACGGCACCGCCGCTGCTTCTACCGTGGATAGCGTCTCGGTCGGCGCGCTCGGCACCGCCCCGTCGCCGCCACCGCCGGCCTCCCCATGCCCGTCGGGCTGGTCCTGCACAGACATCGGCAATCCCGCCGCGGCCGGGAACCAGTCGCTCAGCGGCGGCACGTGGACGATCAGCGGCGCGGGCGCCGCCAGCGGCAACAACGCCTACACGGATCAGTTCCACTTCGTCTGGAAGTCGATCCCCGGCGACGCCACTCTGTCGGCTCGCGTCGCCGCACAGCAGAACACGTCGACCGCCGCGCAGGCGGGGCTGGTCTTCCGAAGTGACGCATCGACCGGTGGAGCGGTCTCGTACGGGGCGTTCGTTACGCCCGCGGGCGGCGTCGAGGTGGTCTACCGGACTGCCACCGGCCTGCGCTCCACGCTGGCTGCAACCGCCGCGGGGGCGGCGCCGATCTACCTCGAGATCACGCGCTATCAGAACACCTACACGACTTTCACCTCGTCCGACGGCGTGAACTGGAACCCGCTCGTGGGCTCCAGCGTCACGTTCGGGTCGGGCGGTGCGATGGCGGCCGGGCTGGCAGTCAATTCCAACGGCTCCACCGTGGCCACCGACACCTTCGACTCCGTGGCGCTGGCCACCTCCGCGGCTCCGCCGCCGAGCCTCTGTCCGACGGGTTGGACGTGCCAGGACATCGGCTTTCCGACGCCGGCCGCGGGCTCGCAATACGTCATCGGCTCGAACCTGACCGTTCAGGCCGGCGGCGGTGACATCTGGGACACCTACGACAGCTTCCGCCTGCTCAGCCAGCCGCTCGCCGCCGACGGCACGTTCTCGGTGCGAATCGATTCCCAGACGAATACCTCGACGTGGGCCAAGGCAGGCGTCATGGTCCGCGCCACGAACGATCCGGGTTCGCCGTACTTCGCGATGTTCATGACGCCGGGCAACGGCGTGGCGGTCCAGTGGCGCGGCACCCAAGGCGGCGCATCGTCCCAGGTCCTCGCCTCGGGCAGCGTCCCGGCGTGGCTGGAAGTGGCCCGGTCGGGCGGCACCTTCACCGCATACACCTCGGCCGACGGCGTGACCTGGACGGCGGTGCCGGGGGCCAGCGTTGGCTTGACTATGACCGGGACCCTGCTCGCCGGGCTGGCCGTCACTTCCCACAACGGCGGCCAGATGGGCGCTGCGACGTTCGACACGGAGACGCTGACCAACTCCGCGCAGACTCCGCCGGGCGCGTGTCCGACGAGCTGGAGTTGCGCCGACATCGGCAACGTCGGTGTCGCGGGCGGCCAGGCGTTGACATCCGGGACGTGGACCGTCCAGGGTGGGGGAGGCGACATCTGGGACGTCGCCGACAACTTCCACTACGTCTCGCAGTCGCTCGCCACCGACGGCGGAGTCAGCGCGCGGATCGTGTCGCAGACGAACACCTCGGTCTGGGCCAAGGCGGGAGTGATGCTGCGGGCCACGACCGACCCCGGCTCGCCGTACTACGCGGCTTTCGCGACCCCGGGCAACGGTGTTGCCGTCCAATGGCGATCCGCCCAGGCCGGCACGTCCTCCCAGGTCCTGGTCGCCGGTGGGCCACCTGTGTTCATGAAGGTTTCCCGGACCGGCGGCTCTTACTCGGCGTACACATCGCCGGATGGCACGACCTGGACTCTCGTGCCAGGCTCCACCGTCGCTCTCGGGCTCACCGGCACGGTGCTGGCAGGCATGGCGGTGACATCGCATAACTGGGGCGTGCTGAGCACGGCCACATTCGACACATTCGCCCTGACGCAGCTGCCTCCGCCGTGGCTCGACGGCGACATCGGCGCTCCCGCACTGGCCGGCTCCGCGATCTCCAACGCCGGAGTCTTCACAGTCACGGCCGGCGGCGCGGACATCTACGGGGCGTCGGACCAGTTCAACTTCGCCTACCAGCCGGCCGGCGGCGACACGACCTTCGGCGCCAGAGTCGCCAGCCAGACGAACACCAGCGCCTGGGCCAAGGCGGGCGTGATGCTGCGGGCTACGACCGCCTCGGGTTCGCCGTATTACGCCGCCTTCGCGACCCCCGGAAACGGCATCGCGATCCAGTGGTGCAAGACCCAGGGCGCGTCGACCTCGCAGGTTCTGACGACGGGCACGGTACCGGTCTACCTTAGAGTCGCTCGATCGGGGAGCACGTTCACCGCCTACACCTCGCCGGATGGCGCGACCTGGACCGCGGTGCCTCGCTCGAGCGTGACGTTCGCTACCCCGACCGCGCTGCTCGCGGGTCTGGCCGTCACTTCCCACAACGCCTCCAAGCTCGGCACGGTCACGTTCGACTCGGTGGCCCTGAGCGGCTCCGCCGCGCCGCCGCCGAACGACTTCTCGATCGCGGCAGCGCCCTCCACGGTTTCGGTCGTGGCCGGCAATTCCGGATCGACCACGATCTCCACGGCGGTGGTTTCGGGCACCGCCGAGACGATCGGGCTGGCGGCCACGGGGCTTCCAACGGGTGCGACTGCCGGTTTTGGAGCCGCATCGGTGACGGCGGGGGGATCCACGAAACTCACCTTCACCGTGAGCTCCGCGGTCCCCGTCGGGTCGTACCCGATCACCGTCACCGGCACGAGTCCGTCGGCCACCCACGCCGTCGGCGTGACGCTCGCGGTCACGGCCCCTCCGCCGCCACTGCCCTCGCCCTGGACCGACGCCGACGTGGGCTCGCCCCCGATAGCGGGATCGGCCACCTACGCCGCCGGGGTCTTCACCGTGAACGGCTCAGGCGCGGACATATTCGGCACGAACGACCAATTCAACTATGTCTACCAGCCCACGACGGGTAACGGCACCATCATTGCCCGCGTCACGAGCCAGACCAACACCAGTTCCAACGCCAAGGCCGGCGTCATGTGGAAGGCATCGACCGCCGCCGGATCGCCATACATCCTGATAGCCGTGGCCCCTTCGGGGCTCGTGAAGGTCCAGTACAATTTCAGCGGATCGATCACGACGTCCACTTACGCCTTCCCGAACGTCTGGATGAAGCTCGTGCGTTCCGGCAGCTCCTTCAGCGCCTACCTTTCGCCGGATGGCGTCACGTGGACATCGGTGCTCGCCAACAAGTCGCTGACTACTATCCCGACCGCCGCGACGGTGGGGATCTTCGAGTGCTCCCACAGCACTACGAAGCTCGGCATGGCCACCTTCGACAACGTCAGCTTCACTCCGGGACCGTAACGCCGTGCTCCGCGCCACCGCCCGCCCGACCCGGAGACGCGGTCCGGCAGATCCCCGTGCCAATGCCCGCGTCCGCGCCCAAGCGCCGGTCGCGGCTGTCTTGCTGCTCGCCCTGATAGCGGTCGCCGGCTGCGGCGCGGTGCCGCCGCGTGGGAGTCGGTCGCCGGGCCCGACGGAAAGCTTGCAGCCGGCAGGGTCCGCGTCCGGCCTGCCGCTCGAGATCGGTTCGGCCGCCTCGCCGACACCCGCCCCCTCGGCGGTCTCCACGATGGCCGCCGCCGCTCCCTGCCTGGACGGCTCCGCCTCGGGACCGTTCCTGCGGGCAGCGGGCACTCGGATCACCTGCGCCGGCCGGCCAGTACGAGCTGACCGGTTTCACGTTCTACCCGTCGTTGCTCGGCGGCGCCAAAGCCTGGCACGATCCCAGCTTCCCGAGCTACATCGACCACGTCCTCGACATGGGTCTGGCGGCCGGCCAGAACCTCATCCGGGCCACCGATCAGTGGGACAGCCACGCGGCCGGCCAGACCGCTGACGATCCCATCGTGTGGTCCAACATGGATTACCTCATGGCCGCCGCTCGCAAGAGAGGCGTCTTCGTCGTCGTCGACCTGTCGGCGTTCCGCTGGCTGCTGACGAGCCAGGGCTCGGACCCGAGCCGGGCAGACCTGTGGGTGCCGTTCATCGATCAGGTCGCGGCGCGCTATCGCGACAACCCGGCGGTCGCCTTCTATTCGATCGCCGGTGAGCCGAAACCGCCGTCCACCCCAGCCGAACTGCAGAGTCTCACCGACTTCTATCGAACCACCAGCGAAGCCCTGCGGGCGGCCGATCCCAACCATCTGATCGCGCTCGGCGGCTTCAACCACATGGAAGACCACCCGGAGTTGAGCTGGTGGCAATCGCTCGATCAGCTTCCGACCAACGACATCGTGGCCGTCAAGACCTATTCACAGCACGATCTCGATCTGATGCCGACGATCGCGGCGTACGGACAGTCCGTGGACAAGCCCGTGATCGACGAAGAGTTCGGCATGCCGCAAGGTTTCGGCGACGGCAGCTTCGCCGGCGGCGCCGCCTACAACGGCCTGACCGGGGGGCGAGCCGACTTCTTCGAGGCTGTCTATTCGTCCGGCTCCGACCTCGGATACGCCGGTTTCGTGTTCTGGAACATGGGCTGCGAGATAGGGCCGACGAGCTACGAAGTGAGTCCTCGGACGCCGGCCGTCTGGGCCGTCATCGCCCGCCACGGCGCCGCGCCGCGGGCCACGTCAGCCGCCGTTTCGGCCTCGCTACTCTGCGGCTGACCGCGCGTCAACACGCGTCGCGCGACCCGGAACGTTCATGGAATCGCCCGGTCGACGCCCGGTTGCGCGCTTACCAGGTGAAACCCACGTCTCATGGATCGGCCAATCCGGGGCGACTGTTGACCACGTTAACCAAAGGTCTGGATACTCGACTTGCCTGAAGCGAAGCGACCCTTAAGGGCAGTTAGGGGTGGTTCGCAGTAGGGTCGCCGCCCCTCGCTTCACCGACTCGTCGCGCGAACCTACCAACAGGTTCCTCGTCCGCCTCCACCGCGGCCCAGTCAAGCTGTCTCGACCGAAGGTGCCCGATGCGTCCCATGTCCGCGGCTGCGGCCGCTCGCATACCCGGCTTTGTTGCGCCCCCTGCGCGAATTCGCTTTTGGCGTCGCGGCTCCCTGTTGCGGAGCCTCGCCCCGGCCTCCGCCGCTGTCCTGCTGGCCGCTTCGAGCGTCCTCGCCGGACCGGGCGCAGTCTCCCGGGTCGCGGCGGCCACCAACACCGCCTTTCCCGACCTGCCGGTCGGGTTTGCCAAGGTGGAGCTGGCCAAAGGGCTCAAGAACCCGACGGCCATCGCGTTCGGGCCGAATGGCGACATCTACATCGCCCAGCAGAAAGGGGCGATCCTGCTGGACCGCGGAGGCGTGGTCCAGAGCACGCCCGTGATCACAATCCCGGCCGACACCGGAACTGAGACCGGCGTCCTCGGCCTGGCCCTCGATCCGAACTTCGCGACCAACGGCTACATGTACGTGGCCTACACGACGGTCGACCTCCACGCGCAGCTGTCGCGGTTCACCGTCACCGGCGGCGGCACGACCTCGAGCCTTTCGAGTGAAGTCGTCTACTGGCGTGGCAACCAGTTGCAGGTCTTCCATCACGCCATCAACGATGTCCACATCGGCCCGGATGGAAAGCTGTGGTTCAGCATCGGCGACAACGACCCCGCCATCACCAACGCCACCGTCCTGACCAACGGCTACGGCAAGATCCACCGCCTCAACCTCGACGGAAGCGTCCCGACGGACAACCCCTTCGTAAACGTCCCCGGCGCCGAGCCTTCCATCTACGCGTACGGCCTCCGGAACCCGTTCCGGTTCACGTTCCTGCCCAACGGCCAGGCCATGACCGAGGACACCGGCTCGAGCTACTGGGAGGAGCTGGACAAGATCCAGAAGGGCGGCAACTACGGCTGGGACTTCTACGAGGGCAACTGCTTCAGCTGCGGCTACATAAATCCGGTCTACGCCTACGGCCACCTTCCGGTCGACAGCGCGGCCTCGGCCATCGCCGCCTACTCGGGCAACGTCTTCCCGTCCACCTACGCCAACACGGTGTTCTTCGGTGACTACAACCGTCTCGACATCGAGGCCGTGAAGTTCGACCCGACCTATACGACCGAAGTCTCCGACACGGTCTTCGACAGCAGCGTCGGCACCATCGCCGACCTGCAGGAAGGCCCGGACGGCAACCTCTATTACGTCTCGATCTACGAAGGAACCGTTCACCAAGATCTACCCGACCGGCCCGTTCGCCCCGAACGCCTCGGCCTCGGCCAGCCCCAACGCCGGCCTGGCGCCGCTCACGGTCCAGTTCTCGTCGGCCGGTTCGTCCGACCCGACCGGGCTTTCGTTGACCTACAGCTGGGACTTCGGCGACGGCTCGGCCGCCTCAACCAGCCCGAACCCGAGCCACACCTACACCGCCGGCGGCACATATACGGCCACGCTGACGCTCAACGACGGTGCCTCGACGGGGACGGCCACGACACAGGTCGTGGTCGGCGGTTCGCCGCCGACGGCCTCGATGCTCTCGCCGACCGTCGGCGCCACCTACAACGGCGGCCAGACGATCTCGTTCAGCGGCTCCGCCACCGACGCCGCGGACGGCGCGGAGCCACCCAGCGCGTTTTCGTGGCAGGTGGACTTCGTCGCCAACGGCGTGATCCAGCCTTTCTACACCTACGAGGTGCCCGGGCCCTTCTATTCGAAGAGTGGAGTCTCGAGCGGCTCTTTCCAGATACCCAACGACGTTTCCAACACGCCTTCGACCTTCTACAGGGTCACGATGACGGTCACCGACTCGCTCGGCCTGACGAGCAAAGTGGTCCGGGACATCCATCCCAACCTGACCAGCTGGACCGTCAATTCCAACGTTCCCGGCTCGCTGGTCTTCGTCGACGGCACGCTCCAGACCACACCGTACACCACGAGTGACGTGGTGGGCGTTGCGCACGTGCTGATCGGCCTGCCGACGCAAGTCGTGGGCGGGACGCGCTACCGGCTCAACGGCTTCGCCGACGGCAGCGCCCTGTCCGACTCGTTCACGAGCGTCGCCGCACCGGCGACGTACAGCACGCGGCTCGATCCGGTCACCAGCGCGCTGCCCAATGGCTGGACCAGCGTCGACGTTGGCGCGCCGCTGATGGCTGGTACCGCCGACTACTCGACCGGCGACGGAGCCTTCTACATCGACGGCTCGGGCGCCGACGTCTACTCGACCAACGACCAATTCCACTACGTCTACCAGACGCTCAGCGGCGACGGCACGATCATCGCCCGCGTCCGCTATCAGTGGAACACGAACCCCTCGGCCAAGGCCGGGATCATGTTCAAGGAGACGGCGACCTCCGGCGCCACGTATCTCGCCGCGCTGGTCTACCCCGACGTCAGCCTCAACACCCCTAACTTCAACGGCGTCGCATGTACGGCCAACGGTTGCGCGGCGCCGCTCCCGCCGGTCATCCCGACCTACGGCAAGGGCGTCAAGATCCAGTACTCGACCACGGGGGGCATAACGTCGCCAACGCCGCTCTCCAATTACCTCTCGCCGAACAAGTGGCTGAAACTGCAGCGGGCGGGCAACACGTTCACCGCGTGGCAGTCGCTCGACGGCATCGCCTGGAACCTCATCGGCAAGCACACGATCACGATGGCGTCCACGGCGACCGTCGGGCTGTTCGTGACCTCCCACAATATCGGCCAGCTCGACAGCGTCGGCTTCGACAACGTGTCGGTCACCGGTGCGGTCCAGCTGCCTCCGAACGACTTCTCGATCACGGCCAATCCGGCGGCGGTCCCGGTCACGGCAGGAACCTCGGGCTCCACGGCAATCTCGACGGCCGGCGTCTCCGGCGTAGCCGAGTCGATCGCTTTGTCGGCGTCCGGTCTGCCGTCCGGCGTCACGGCCGGCTTCAGCCGCGCCTCGGTCACCACCGGCGGCTCGTCTTCGCTGACATTCAACGTGGCGAGTTCCGTGGCTCCGGGCACCTACCCGATCACAGTGACGGGCGCCTCGCCCTCGACCAGCCACACCACGCCGGTGTCGCTAACGGTGACGGCGCCCGGCGCGCTTCCTTCGCCCTGGCTCGACACGGATGTCGGCGCCCCCAGCCCGGCGGGCTCGGCGGCGTTCAACGGCGGCGTTTACACGGTCAACGGTTCCGGCGCGGACATCTTCGGCACCAGCGACCAGTTCAACTACGTGTATCAGCCGACTACCGGCAACGGCACGCTCATCGCCCGGGTGACTTCGCAGTCGAATACCGGCAGCACCAACAGCAAGGCCGGCATCATCTGGAAAGCATCTACCACCTCGGGTTCGCCGTACATCCTGATCGAGACCGGGCCCACCGGCGTAGTGAAGGTCCAGTACAACTTCAACGGGTCGCTCTCGGGCGCGACCTACAGCTTCCCGAACATCTGGATGAAGCTGGTTCGCTCGGGCGGTAACTTCAGCGCCTACATCAGCCCCGACGGCGTCACCTGGACCGCGGTCGTGACCAACAAGTCGCTGACCACGATCCCAACCGCGTCGACCGTCGGCATCTTCGAGGTTTCGCACAAGCCGGGCGTGCTCGGCACCGCGACCTTCGACAACGTCAGCTTCACGCCGGGGCCGTGACGATGAAGCGTCCGACCGGCCCTACGATCGCCCAAATCGCTCTCGCCCTGGCCCTGGTCGTTCAGACGTCCGCGACGGCCGGTTTCGGCGTGGCGGGAGTTCGAGCGGCCGGGACGAGCGCCGGCGGCTTGCTGGTATCGGTGGGCTATGCCGAAGACAAGGAGACCAACAACCCGAACCCGGCCGCCTTCCCGGTGCCGTGGCAGGGTTCGCCGAGCACCGTCTTCCTGGGCGGCCCGGTAGTCGGCCAGACGCAGTGCGGCACGCTTCCGACCTGCTTCGACACCGGCGCCATCCGGCTCGACAACCCGACTGCGGCGGCCATTTCCGTCTCGGACGTATCGGTCGACATCCATTCGTCCATTGCCGGCGGCAAGGTCTTCGACCTCTGGGGATCGTTCACCGTTCCCGCCGGAGAGAGCGTGATCCTGGCCGAAAACCCACCGGGAGACACCGCGAGTTCGGACGACTTCGACACTAGCGGCTACCCGGGCAACCAGTGCACGCCGATCGCGGTCGCGCCGACCGTGACGATCACGATCGGCGGCGTGAAGACGACTCTTGCGGACAGCACGCACGTCCTGGACACGGGCGGCATCGACGTCGGTTTCTGCAACACCGGCAGCGCCAGGAATGAATCGATCGCCTGGCGCCCGATCGGCGCAGCCGGGTCGGCGGCGGCGACGCTGAGTCTCGCTCCCGGGACGATCACGCAACCGGTCGGCGGTTCCGTGACCGAAACGGCGACGCTCCTCGACGGCGGCGGCAACGGCCTCGCCAACGTCGCGGTGGCGTTCTCGGTAAGGTCCGGCCCCAACGCCGGGAAGACCGGGAGTGCCCTGACCGACTCCGCCGGCCACGCCTCGTTCACGTATTTGGACTCGACGGCCGGAACCGACATCGTCGCCGCCTCGGTCACGACGATCGGAACGTTCCAGACGCAATCGATGGCCGTCTGGGGTTCGGGCACTACGCCGGCCTGGAGCGGCACGGACATCGGCGCGCCTCCGCTGGCCGGGAGCGACAGCTTCGCGAGCGGGGTGTGGACGATCTCCGGTTCCGGCCGTGACATCGGCGGCACGTCGGACCAGTTCCACTTCGTGTCTCAGCCGCTGGCCGGGGACGGCTCCATCTCCGCCCGGGTGGTCGCCCAGACCAACACCAACAGCCGGGCCCGGGCCGGAGTGATGTTCCGCCAGAGCAGCGACCCGGCCTCGCCGTTTTACGCGGCGATAGTCACGCCGGGCGCCGGGGTCTGGGTCATCGAGCGAGCCAGCTTCGGTGCGCAGGTCGCGACGCTGCTGACGACCGCCGGGACCGTCCCCGTCTACCTCCGCATCGATCGCGCCGGCCCAGACGTGACGGCTTCGACTTCCGCCGACGGCGCGAGCTGGAGTCCGCTGACGGGCTCGGCGGCAGTCTTCGATCTGAGCGGCACTGTTCTGGCGGGACTTGCCGTTACCTCGCACTCGACCACAAAGCTCAGCACCGCGACTTTCGACTCGGTGTCACCGATCAGCTCCGCTTCTCCGACGCCGACCCCGACTCCCACCTCGACTCCGACGCCGACCTCGACTCCGACGCCGACCCCGACGCCCACTCCGACCCTGACGCCCACTCCGACTCCGACGCCAACTCCGACTCCGACGCCCACTCCGACTCCGACCCCGACGCCAACCGCCACCCCCACCGCCACGCCCACACCGACCGGCCTGCCCTCGCCCTGGCTCGACGCCGACGTCGGATCGCCTTCGCCGGCCGGCTCCGCGAGCTATTCCGGCGGCACCTTCAGCGTGAAAGGCGAAGGCATCGACATCTTCGGCACCTCCGATCAGTTCAACTACGTCTACCAGCCGACCAGCGGCAACGGCACGATCGTCGCAAGAGTCACCTCCGAGTCGAACGCGGGTAGCACCAACGACAAGGCCGGTGTCATCTGGAAGGCCTCGACGACCGCCGGGTCGCCATACATCCTCATCGCCGTCTCCTACACCGGGCTCGTGAAGGTCCAGTACAACTTCAGCGGCTCGGTGACGACCTCCACGTACACCTTCCCCAACGTATGGATGAAGCTCGTCCGATCGGGCGGCTCGTTCAGCGCCTATCTCTCGCCCAACGGCGTCACCTGGACGTCGGTCCTGGCGAACCAGTCTCTGCCCACGATCCCGACCGCGGCGACCGTCGGTATCTACGAGTGCTCGCACAAACCGGGCGTGCTCGGGACGGCGACATTCGACAACGTCAGCTTCACCCCGGGGCCTTAGCGGCCGTGAATGAGTCGAATGCTTCGACCGAAAGGTCGGGAAGCGAGGTGACGAACAGACGATCAATTCAGCCTGGCAAGGCCAGAGACCCGAATGAAGTCCATCCGGGCCCGGGAGGCGAGACCGCGCGAGGTCTCGAGGCCCTTGGAATGCAGGATCCGTCGCTGCGGCGGCCGGATCGGCATCTTGGAGGAAAGATGCGAAGAGCTACCTTCGCTTCGTTGATCGCGTTGGCCCTCGTCCTGGCCAGTGTGGCGCCGGCATTTGCCGGCTCCCCCGGGTCTGGAGCGGGCTCCGGCAAGGTCAACGTCTGGGGCACAACGAACGGCTACTCCCATCCTGAAGTCGACGGCAGCTTCGTCGTACCCGACGGAAGCTACGGAAAGACCACGCTGGTTCTCTACGAGAGCAAGGACGGCAAGTTCTGGCAACCGGCGGGCAAGACCTACTCGGTGAATCTCGTGACGGGCCAGACGAGCTACAGCTTCAAGTTCGACCTCTTCTCGTCCAAGTACAACTTCTTCCGGATCTACGGCGACGGCACGTATTCCCGGACGTTAAACAAGGACGAATGCGGATATCGCGTCCCCGAGGCGCCGGCTACGCCGCTCCTGCTGCTGGGAGCGTTCCCCGCCGTCGGCCTGTTCGCGGCCAAGGCGACCGGAGTCCGGCTGCCCGTCCCGCACCTCCACCGTATCGTCTAGCGTCGATTGGCGTCGGAACAACCGGCGCCGGCGTCCCATTCCAGGCGCTCTCAAATTGCCCTGCCCCGGGGATCTCTGTAGGTTCCCGGGGCAGGCAACCAGGCGCCAAGCCGCTCGAAAAGGGGAAGCAATTGGAACTCGCCACTGCCCGTGCCGGCTCCGGCCTGGCCATTCCTTACAGTCGAATACCGGTGCGAGGTTTGGTTCTCGTCGCGTCGGTGGCGCTGGCGTACAACTACTCGCTCGAGACTCTGACCCGCGGGCTCGGCCTCGAAACGCCGCTCGCGTATCTCGCCCTGGTGCCGCTCATCGCGCTGTTCCTGGGTGTGGTCAACTTCCGGCTCCAGCCGTATCTGCGGCCCATCCACGACCGCCAGCTGGACTGGATCCTCGGCCTCTTCCTGATCGCGGTGGCCGCGTCGATTGACCTGCTGCTGCCGTCGGCCTACTCGGCCGACTTCTGGCTGCACCGGATCGACATGCTCGGCCTGCCCTTCTTCGCCGCCGGTATGGTCGCGCTGCTGTACGGCACGCGCCGCCTTTGGGCTCTCCGGTGGGCGATCCTGTTCCTGTTCCTGGCGTGGCCCGATCCGTACGTCACGATTCTCGCGACCGCCATCGGGGCCTCGACAGACCTGGCGCTGGCGGCCGTCGAGGCTTCACTGCGGGTCGTGCCGGTGGCCCAGCCGCTCGGCAACGGAACGTTCCTGATCAGTCACGGCTCCCAGCAGTTCAGCCTGGCCGTGGGTTCGGCCTGCAGCGGGATCAACAGCCTGGTCGGCTTCGGAATCATCGGTGCGGCGCTCAACACCGTCTTCAGCGGCCGGTTCCTGAATCGGATCCTGTGGCTGACGGCCGGACTACTTCTCGTCGGAGCGCTCAACGTTGCACGCATCGATCTGATCTTCGTGGCGGGCTGGGCCTTCGGCGAGCCGTTCGCCATCGACGTCCTCCATCCCGTGGCCGGCGTCATCGTCTTCGGGCTGGGCGCCATGGCGATGCTGGGAATCGCCCCGATCTTCGGACTCCGGATCCCGGAGCCTCCGCGCCGCGACCCGGCGGCCGCGGCCGTGCCGGCTGATGTCGCGCCCGGGTCCAGTCGCGGAACCGCTCGGGGGATCCGGGTTGCGGCACCCATGGCCGTCGGCCTCGGTCTTGCCGGCGTCCTGGCGATGCCCAACGCCGGCTTCGCCCACTACGACTCGCTGGTCGATGCCTTCGGGCACCCCACGCTCGGCACGATCGATCCCAGCGCGGTGACGATCCCAGGCTGGCAGGCAGCTCCCTCGACCTCGTTCGATCAGGCGACCTCCTACTTCGGAGCGCATGCGACATGGGAACGGGTGGCATTCAGCTCGACGTCCAATTCCACGACAGAGCCGTCGAGCGTGTACCTGGACGTCATCCGCACCGACGACTCGGGCAGCCTGGCGTCCTACGGTGTCGAAGCCTGCTACAACTTCCACGGTTTCGGCCAGGTTTCGAGCGGATCAACCGACGTCGGAGCGGGCGTTGAAGCCAAGGTTGCCAGCTATCGCAGCCCAGTCCAGGCCACGGATTGGTCGATCCTGTGGTGGGAGTGGCCCTTCGACGCCGGCGGCCAGACCCGCTACGAGCGGCTGGTTCTTCTGGCTCCGCTCGATGCGAGCGGTCAGCCGGGCGGTGTCACTTCACAGGCCACCTTTGCGACCACGACTACGACCCTCGAGTCGCTCGCCCGATCAATCGTGCAGGACGGCATGAGCACCCCGGCGCAGGCCGTCGATCAGGGGACCCAGCAATGACCACTCTCGCGCAGACGCCTTCACGATCTGACTTGCTTCCGGACGACCTGACCGCGCGCAAGACGACGTCTCGCGCACAACTCGCCGCGGCTACGACGGTTGCAATCCTGCTCGGCCTGTGCGTCTTCCTCGCCCCGCTATCGACTGCGGTCGGCCTTATCGCGCTGGCAACGCTTGCGTATCTCGCTGCGCTCGTATACAGGCTGGGGGCGTTCTGGCTGTCGCTCCGCAACCCCGGCCTGGTGGTCGTGACCGACGAGGAGGCCAGGGCCATGCCCGATCCATATCTACCGGTCTACACCATCCTCGTGCCGGCGTACCGAGAGCCCTCCGTCATCGCGGCCTTGATCGGCCGGCTGTCCGAGCTCGAGTATCCCGCCCACAAGCTCGACATCCGGCTCCTCCTCGAACAGGACGATCGCGAGACGATCGCCGCCGCGGTGGCGGCCAACCCCGGGCCCCAGTTCACAATCGTGCATGTGCCGCCGGTGGGACCCAAGACGAAGCCGAAGGCGTGCAACTACGGCCTCGAGGGCGCCCGAGGTGAGCTCGTGACGATCTATGACGCGGAGGATCGGCCCGAGCCGCTCCAGCTGCGACGAGTCGTCGCCGCGTTCTTGCGGCTCGATCCCGCGGTGGCTTGCCTCCAGGCCAAGCTCTCCTACTACAACTTCCGCCAGAACCTGCTGACGAGCTGGTTCGCGATCGAATACGCGATGTGGTTCTCGTTCCTGCTCCCCGGCCTGGTCGGGCAGCGCGGCCCGCTGCCGCTGGGCGGCACGTCGAACCACTTCCGGGGCAAGGTCCTGCGATCCGTCGGCGGCTGGGACCCTTACAACGTGACTGAAGACGCCGACCTGGGTATTCGCCTCGCCCGCCGCGGCTACCAGACGCGCGTTTTGGACAGCCGGACATACGAGGAAGCCAACAGCGACGTGATCAACTGGGTCAAGCAGCGATCCCGCTGGTACAAGGGCTACCTGCAGACCTGGCTCGTCCATACCCGGCACCCGCGCGAGCTGCGGCGCGAGCTCGGCTGGCGCGGCTTCATCGGGTTCAATCTCTTCGTCGCCGGAACTCCGCTGCTTTCGCTGGTCAACCCGATCTTCTGGGCGCTGACGGCGCTGTGGTTCCTGATCCATCCACCGATCGTTCTGGCGCTCTTTCCGGCGTGGCTGTACTACCTGAGCCTGGGCGTCATGGTCGCCGGCAACTTCTCGCTGTTCTACGCCTGGCTCGTCAGCGCCAGGACCGCCGGCCCGCCGAAGCTCGTCTTTGCGGCGCTCCTGGTCCCGATCTACTGGGCGCTGATGTCGGTGGCCGCCATCAAAGCCGCCGTTCAGCTCGTGAGCGCGCCGTCGTTCTGGGAAAAGACGGTCCACGGCCTCGACGCAGCGTCCTCGCCCGCAGGAGGCAAGCAGACCGGCGGTTGAGCCGGCGGTTCGCGTCACGCGTCAATCCGTGAGCCCCGCGTCGGCCGGCGCAATAATCGCTCCAGCGCGGCCGATCCATCCGCGAGAATCGAAGTCGTATTCACGCACGGAGGGCCCAGGTGAGCGAATCGGCGGAGCAGGTGGTCGGACTGCCGGTGGCCGGCGAGGCCGTGGAGGCCGCGCTCCTGCTCGGCGAAGATGGCGCTCGACGCCGTCACGACGAGCTGGTCCCGATGATCCGGCGGGCCAACGAGCTGTACTACGCGGCCGATGCGCCGGACCTCAGTGACGCCGAATACGACGGCCTGATGCGCGAGCTCGTCGCCCTGGAGACTGCCTTCCCGGTGCTGGTTACCCCCGACTCGCCGACCCAGCGCGTCGGAGTTGCCCCGACCGGTGCCTTCGGCGAGGTCGTCCACGGCCGTCCGATGCTCTCCCTGGGGAACGTGTTCGACGAGGATGAGCTGCGCGCTTTCGATCAGCGCGTTCGCCGGGGGCTCGGCCAGCCGGCGGCCCCCGCCCCGGCGCCGGAGCTCCGCTACGTTGCCGAGCTCAAGATCGACGGCCTCGCCGTCTCGCTCCGATATGAGCGCGGCCGTTTCGTCCAGGGTGCGACTCGCGGAGACGGCACAACGGGCGAGGACGTCACGGCGAATCTCCGGACGGTCTCCGTCCTGCCCGAGCGGCTGCGCGAGGCGGCCACGGTCGAAGTCCGGGGCGAAATCTATATGCCCAAGGCCGAATTCGCGCGTATCAACGCCGAGCGCGAGGAAGCCGGGCTGCCCACCTACGCCAACCCGCGCAACAGCGGCGCCGGCTCGCTCCGGCAGATCGACCCGCGGGTGACGGCGTCGCGGCGGCTGTCGTCCTGGACCTACCAGCTCATCGAGGACGGGCAGGACGGCCGGCCCGCGGTCCAGAGCCAGTCCGAGGCCCTCGCCCGGCTGGCTGCCCTGGGCCTGCCGGTCAATCCTGATCGCGCCGAGGCTCTGGACATCGATGGCGTCATGGCGTTTCTGGAGCAGTGGCGGGACAAGCGCCACGAACTGCCTTACGAAACCGACGGCGTGGTCGTCAAGGTGGACCGAGTCGACCAGCAGCAACGCCTGGGCATGGTCGCCCGGGCTCCCAGGTGGGCGATCGCCTTCAAGTTTCCGCCGGAACAGGTCGAGACCGTTCTCGAGGACATCGTTCCGTACGTCGGCCGGACCGGCACGCTGACGCCGGTGGCTCACATGCGGCCGGCCAGGGTCGCCGGATCGACCGTCGCTCGCGCCACGCTCCACAACCTCGACGAGGTCCGACGCAAGGACCTGCGGATAGGGGACTGGGTCGTGCTCCAGAAGGCGGGCGACGTGATACCCGAGGTCGTGCGACCGATCCCCGAACGGCGGACAGGAGCCGAGCGCGAGTTCGAGATGCCGGCGAACTGCCCGGTCTGCGGAACCCCCATCGTCCGGGACGAGGGCGCCGTCCGGCATTACTGCCCGAATCAGAAATGCCCCGCACGTCTGGCCCAGGAGTTCGGGCACTTCGCCGGGCGCGGCGGGATGGACATCGAAGGGGCCGGCTGGGCCGTTCTGGAACAGCTGCTCGAGCGCGGCCTGGTCAAGAGTCGCGGCGACTTCTACCGCTTGAGCGTCGACGATCTGTTGAGTCTGGACCGGTTCGGCCGCAAGAGCGCCGAGAACCTGAAGGATTCGATCGAAAAGTCGCGCCGGCGGCCGCTCGCCCGCATCTTGAATGGCCTCGGGATCCCCCAGGTCGGCGAGCAGACGGCCATCGACCTTGCCGCCTGGATCGCGGGACGCTGGCCCGTGCAGGAGGGCGAGTCGGAAGCCGCGTGGACCAGGCGGCTGGCTGCGTCTCTCCCGGGCACGCCGGCCGAGGCTTTCCAGGAGGTTCCGGGCGTAGGCGGAGTCGTGGCGGCGAGTATCGCCGGGTATTTCGGGAATCCCGAGACGGCGGCCGTGCTGGCCGACCTCGTCGATGCCGGCGTCGTCGCGGAGCCCCCCGCCAGGCGAGTGGCTCCGGGGAGCGGCGCCGCCGGTCCTCTTGCCGGCAAGACCGTGGTCGTCACCGGCACCCTTTCCGGCCTCGACCGCGCGGCGGCCGAGGAAGCGATCCGCGCCGCCGGAGGCCGCGCGGGCGCGTCGGTCTCGAGGAACACCGCGTATCTCGTGGCCGGCGAGAATGCCGGCTCGAAACTCCAGAAAGCCCAGGAACTCGGGGTCCAGATTCTCGACGAGGACGGGTTCCGGCGCCTGCTGGAGGATGAGCTCGCGAGGCAGTCCGAGTAGGGCGGTGCGCCCGGCCGGCGGCGAGCGCAGTCCGCGCGCCGCGCTGGAAGCCTTGGAACGGCGGCCGCGGAACGGCGGCAGCAGTACGGCGGCCGCTCCGCCGATCAGCCCATCGCCGAGTTGATCTGACCCCAGATCCATTCCGGACGCCAGTCGACGTCCGGGCCGAGGAGTAGCCGCGGAGCCCGCCAGGTTTCGCGCCATCCGCGTGCCTCGAGCGTCAGCCATCCGGCCGCGTGTTCGTCGAGAACGCCGGCACGAACGTGGGCGCCCGCCGGTACCAGGAAGCGGTGGAGATCCAGCAGGTAGATCCCGTCCTCGGCTCGCGGCGCGACGACTGCGCCGTAAGCCCGCTCGGCCGGCAGCAGGAACCCGCGCAATTCGCCGTCGGAGCCGCTCGACGTCCGAGGCTCGCCGCCCCCGGCCTCGCCTCCGCCCGCGGCCTCGTTCTCGCCGGTCAGGACCCATCCGCCGCTCTCCGAGAGAACCGCCAGCGCGGCCGACCGGTCCTCCCCGGTCGCGGCAGCGTCGAGGGCAAAGACGCCCGGCAGGTCGAACCGGGTCAGCCTCCGGACCCGCGAGCCGGCCGGCGGCGCGGGCGCTTCGTCGAGGTGATCTGCCTGGAGCTGGTGATACCAGGTCGCCCACCGGAAACCCATCCGCTCGTACAGAGGCAGACCCGCGTCCGTGGCCTCGAGCGACAGGGTCTCGCACCCAGCCCGGCGGAGCCGATCGCAGATTGCCTCGGTCATGGCTCGTCCGAAGCCGCGCCGGCGGAACGCCTCGTCGACGACGATCGCTCCTATCCAGCCGACGGGCCGGCTGACTGTGCCGAGCCCGGTGGCCACGATCCGGCCTCTGAGTTCTCCCACCAGGGGTTGAGCCGTCGGCGTGCGCAGCACGAAATCGTAGAAGGCGTGGCGGTCGCGAAATCCCTGGGCTCTGGCCAGCGCTGCAGCCACGTCCACGTCGGCGGCCGTCATGGCGCGGATCTCGAAGCCATTCATGACCATCACGTTATCAAACGGCTGGATGAAGCGGCCACCTGTACGGGCAGCAAACGCCCCCTTCGGCTGAGTAGGGCCGTACCGAGCAGCGCCGCCGGTGTGTCGGCACGTGGGTCCGGACTGTCCGACGTCCGGATGCCACCTAGGCTGGCGGCACACTAGGTTCGAGCTCCGCGATCGACAGATCGGTCGTGGCGGTTTCTCGCCCTTTGCATTCACGTTTGTCTCTGTTGAGGCCGCTCTTGTCTAGCGCCAGTCGTCCCGGACGCGGTGGGCCAGACCCCGACCGCGAAAGCCTTTCGCCACCCAGTGCCCGTTCGGCCCTTGCTCTGATCGTCCTCGGCGTGCTCCTCGTTTGTGGAATCCTGGTGCTCGAGGGCGTTCTGGCACTTCCGAGCGGCGGTCCGCCCGCGGTCGCGGCCGTGCCGACAGACACGTTCCCCTCTGACGCTCCTTCCTCCGCCGCCTTCGGTAGTCCGGCGATCTCTACTACTCAGCCCCAGAGCGGGGTGAACGGAATCACTTTCACCCCAGCGAGCCCGAGTTCCACGACGCTGACGGTCACATCGTCTGTCGGACCCGAGCCGCCGCCCGTCGTGGCGCCGGTGGTCGTTCCCGGAAAGACCCAGACTGTGACGCCGGGTCCGACACTGCCGGTGTCGACCCCGACCTTCCAGTTCCTGCCGACTCCAACCCCGACCTTCCAGTTCCTGCCGACTCCGACGCCGCCTATTCCGCCGACGTCGATCCCGACGTTGACTCCTACGCCGCTCCCGACTCCGACGCCGCTCCCGACGCCGCTCCCGACGCCGCTCCCGACGCCGACGTTCCCGCCGCCACCGACGCCGACTCCGACCCCGTTCGCGACGCCGACGCCGCTCCCGACGCCGCTCCCGACGCCGACGTTCCCGCCGCCACCGACGCCGACTCCGACCCCGTTCGCGACGCCGACGCCGCCGCCTCCACCCACGCCCACGCCGCCGCCGCCCCCGACTCCGACACCGCCTCCGCCGCCCACGCCGACGCCCGTACCGCCTCCGACGCCCGCGCCCACGCCCTGAGGCGCGTTCTGTCCGGTATCATCGCGGGCATGGCCAGCCTCACCCGCGTCGACGTCGAACATGTCGCCCATCTCGCCCGCCTCGGATTGACCGAGGCCGAGCTGGTGCGGCTGCAGGTTCAGCTCAACCATATCCTTGACCAGTACGCGATCCTGGCGACCCTCGACACGGAGGCGATACCGCCGACCGCCCAGACAATCGAGCTGCAGAACATCCTGCGCGACGACGTCGTACGGCCTTCGCTGTCGGCCGACGAAGCTCTGGCCAACGCGCCGGAGAGAAGCGGCGGGCATTTCCTCGTGCCGGCGATCCTCGGCGGCGAAGCGGGCGGGGCGTAGCGCATGCCGGATCTCACCCGCCTCCACGCCCATGAGATGGCGCGCCTGCTTCGTGCGGGCGAGATCTCGTCGCACGCCCTGACCGAGGCGCATCTGGCCGCCATGGAGCGGCAGAACCACGCCCTCAACGCCTGGCTGGTCGTCTACCGCGCCGACGCCCTGGCCCAGGCGGATGCCGCCGACGCCCGCATCGCCGAAGCGCGCCGCGCGGGCGCCGCCGCCCTGAACGCGCTCCATCCGCTGTGCGGGGTTCCGGTCGGGCTCAAGGACCTCGTTTCGGTCAAGGGCGGCCAGGCCACCGCCGGCTCCCAGATCCTGAAGGGCTACATCGCCCCATTCGACTCAACGGTGACCGCCCGCCTCCGAGAGGCCGGGGCCGTCATCCTGGGCAAGACCAACATGGACGAGTTCGCCATGGGCTCGTCCACCGAGCACTCATCGTTCGGGCCGACGGCGAACCCGTGGGCACTCGACCGCGTCCCCGGCGGCAGCTCGGGCGGATCCGCGGCCGCGGTGGCCGCTTTCCACTCGCCGCTGGCGATCGGCACGGATACCGGAGGGAGCATCCGCCAGCCGGCCTCGCTCTGCGGCGTCGTCGGGCTCAAACCCACCTACGGCCGGGTCAGCCGCTACGGCATCGTCGCGTTCGCGAGTTCGCTCGACCAGATCGGGCCTTTCGCCCGCGACGCCCGCGACGCCGCGCTGCTGCTGCACGCCGTTTCCGGCCGCGACGAGCGGGACGCCACTTCGGCTCCGATCCCCGTGCCCGATGAACTGCTCGCGCCTCCCCGACGGCGACGACGAAGCGGCCTCGTACCTGCGTGGCCGGCGCATCGCCCTGCCGCGCGAGTATTTCGTCGAGGGCATGGAGCCGGGCGTGGCGGCGCGGGTCCGGGAGGCCCTGGCGGCCATGGAAGCCGCGGGCGCCAGGGTCGAGGAAGTGTCACTGCCCCACACGGAATACGGCCTCGCCACTTACTACATCATCGCCCCGGCCGAGTGCAGCTCCAACCTGGCCCGCTACGACGGCGTCAAGTACGGCTACGCCGACCGCAGCTCAGGCGAGTTCATCGCCGACTACCTGCAGCACCCGCGGCGAAGGCTTCGGCCCGGAAGTCAAGCGGCGGATCATGCTCGGCACGTACGCGCTTTCGGCGGGCTACTACGACGCCTACTACCTCAAGGCCCAGAAGGTGCGAACACTCATCAAGGAGGATTTCGACGCGGTCTGGGCAGCCGGTTTCGACGCGATCTGCGCGCCGACGAGCCCGACCGTCGCATTCCCGCTTCGGCGCGAGGGTGGACGATCCGGTCGCGATGTACCTCTCCGACGCCTGCACGCTGCCCGTAAACATGGCCGGCCTGCCCGGGGTTTCGATCCCGGCCGGCCTGTCGGACGGCCTGCCGGTCGGCCTCCAGATCATCGGAGCGCCGTGGAGCGAGCTGTCGATGCTCCGTCTGGCCCGCGCGTACGAAGCGATCACGGCCAGAGCAACCTGGCGGGCCCTCGAGCCCGCCGAGCTGCAGCCTGACCGACGATCCGACCACGCCCAGCCCGGTGGAACGGAAGCGCATCGTCAGCGCATCCGCACGGGTTCGGGCGGCCAAGCTTGAGGACGCACCGATGACTACCGAAACGACCGGCTCCGGAAGCAACCGCCTGGCCACCGATCCCTCCATCCTCAACTCCGAGGCCGAACCGGAACGGCCGCCGCTCTCCACCCGCGTCCTGGCCCGACGCGTGGACGAGGTTCCGCGCTCCGGCATCCGCCGCTTCTTCGACATCATGGCCACGATGACCGACGTCATCAGCCTCGGAGTGGGGGAGCCGGACTTCGACACTCCCGAGCAGGTCATCGAGGCGGGCCGCCACTCCCTCGCCGCGCGGCGGACCCACTACGCGAGCAACTACGGCACGATCGAGCTGCGCCGCGCCCTCGCCCATCACCTGGAGCGGCTCTACGGCGTCCGCTACGACCCGACCGAGGAGATCCTGATCACCATCGGCGCGTCCGAGGCGCTGGACGTGGCCTGCCGCGCGACGCTCGATCCGGGCGACGAAGTCATCGTCCACGAGCCGTCGTACGTGTCGTATCGCCCGTGCGATCATCTTCGCCGGCGGAGTGCCGGTGGGCGTCAACACCACGATCGAGGAAGACTTCGCCCTCGATCCGGCCAAGGTCGAGGCCGCCATCACGCCGAGGACCAAGGCCATGCTCCTCAACTACCCCTGCAATCCCACCGGCGCGGTGCTGCCGCACGACGTCCAGGACGAGCTTGCCCGCATCGCCGTTCGCCACGATCTGCTCGTCTACTCCGACGAGATCTACGACCGGCTCGTCTACGGCGGCTACGAGATGCGGACCATGTCCTCGCTGCCGGGAATGCGGCGGCGGACGGTCCTGATGGGCGGCTTCTCCAAGGCGTATGCCATGACGGGCTGGCGGATCGGCTACATCTGCGCGCCTTCGGAGATCCTCGAGGGCATCCTCAAGGTCCACCAGTACGTGATCATGTCCGCGCCGACGGTGGCCCAGGACGCCGCGCTCGAAGCCCTCAAGTCGGGCGAGTCGGACGTTCGCTGGATGCTCAGTCACTACGATCGCCGCCGCCAGCTGCTCGTCGAAGGCTTCAACAAGATCGGCCTGCGGACGTTCGAGCCGAAGGGCGCCTTCTACGTCTTCCCGCAGATCACTTCCACCGGCCTCGACCAGCGACGAGTTCGCCGAGCAGCTGCTGCGCAAGGAATCGGTCGCGGTCGTTCCGGGCTCCGCCTTCGGCGAGGCCGGCGAAGGCCACGTCCGCTGCTGCTACGCCACCTCGGAGGCGGAGCTCAAGGAGGCCCTCGTCCGGATCGAGCGGTTCGTCGCCAGATTGGGGAGCGACTCGTGACGGCGACCGGGTCGGTGGCAACCCGGTACGAGGCCGTCATCGGCATCGAGATCCACTGCCAGCTCAAGACCGCCAGCAAGATGTTCTGCGGCTGCTCCACCGAGATCGATGGGGCAGCACCGAACAGCCACTGCTGCCCGGTCTGCCTGGGTCTGCCCGGTGTGCTGCCGACGATCAACAAGGCGGCGGTCGAGTGGGTGATCGCGACCGGCTTCGCCATCGACGCCGCAATCGCCACGACGACTCGCTGGGATCGCAAGAACTACTTCTATCCCGACCTGCCCAAGGGCTATCAGATCAGCCAGTACCAGCTGCCGCTCGCGGCGAACGGGCGGCTCACGTTCGACACGAGCGACGGGCCGTTCAGCGGTCCGAGTCCGGCGGGCCCACCTCGAGGAGGACACCGGCCGCCTCATCCATTCGCCGAACTCGGCCGGCCGGCGGGTCAGCCTGATCGACTTCAACCGCTCGGGCATGCCGCTCATGGAGATCGTGACCGAGCCGGACATCAGGACCGCCGAGCAGGCCCGCCGGTACGCCGAAGAGCTTCGATTGCTGATGAAGACGATCGGCGCCTCGGACGCGGAGATGGAGAACGGCCAGATGCGGGTCGAGGCCAACGTCTCGATCCGGCCGCGTCGGGCAGGAGGCGTTCGGGACCCGGGTCGAGGTCAAGAACATGAACTCGATGAAGGCGGTGGAGCGGGCCATCGCCTTCGAGATCGAGCGCCAGGCGGAAGCTGGTCGACGGCGGCGGCGCGGTCCGCATGGAGACCCGCGGCTGGGACGAGCCGAGCCAGTCCACGTACCACATGCGGCCCAAGGAAGAAGAGAACGACTACCGCTACTTCCCGGAGCCGGACCTGCCGCCGCTGCTGACCTCGCCAGAATGGCTGGCCGAGATCAAGGCTCGACTGCCGGAGCTGCCGGCGGCGCGACGGGCGCGCTACCAGACCGAGCTTCGGCCTTTCGCCCTACGACGCCGGCGTGATGGTGAACGACGCCGCTGCCACCGCCCTGTTCGAGGGAGCGCTGGCAGCCGGTCGCGGCGTCCCGGCGAAGCTCCTCGCAAACTGGGTGACCGGCGAGTACATGCGCCTCGCCAAGGGAACCGCTTCGGGCAAGGAGGGAGACGACGGGTCCGTCGATCCGGCCGAGCTCGCTGCGCTGGTCAAGCTCGTTGCCGATGCCGCGATATCGGGAACCAACGCCAAGCAGGTCCTGGCGGAGCATTTCGCAACCCGGCGCACCGATCGCTTCGATCATCGAGGCCCGCGGCTTCAAGCAGATCTCCGATGCCGGGGCGCTCGGCGCGGCCGTGGACCAGGTTCTCGCGGCCAATCCGGCCGCGGTCGCCGACTACCGGGCCGGCCAGGAGGCGGCGGTCGGCTTCCTCGTGGGCCAGGTCATGAAGGCGACACGCGGCCAGGCGAACGCGATGATGGTGCAGGCCGCGCTGCGCGAGCGGCTTGACGAACCCGCGTAGGTGAAGGGAGCGATGGGCCCGATCAACCTGATCTGCTGGGTTCTCGGCGTAGCGCTCATCGCGCTGGGCTACCTGCGCGCTCGAGGCCCCTGGAGCCGCTACCAGGAGCTCAAGGCGCAGGAAGCGAACATCTCCCGCTACGAAGGCTGGCGAGGTACGCGCCTCCGCGACGAGGGCCCAAGCGCGGCCTCGATCATGGCCCAGGAGATGCGCCGCCGCGCGCAGATCGGCGGCGTGGTCCTGATCGCGGGTTTCGTGCTGGTGTTTTCGGGCTTCGCCGTCCGCTGACGCGCCCGGGGATCCTCAGCGACGTCGGACGAAGCCGAAACCGCCGAACAGCAGCAGAAGAATGACGATGATGAGTAGCAGTTCCATGGGGACCTTCTTTCGCCCCGAAGACTGCTCCGCTTGGCCTCACGAAACGAGGATGGAAACCCGTCCCTTCGATTAGCGGCGCGAGGTCCGGCGCTTGATGCTGCCGGCCGGCGCGGCCGCGGCCGCCACGGGTTTGTGGGTGGCCTTGAACTCGGCCAGTCGCGCGCTCATCAGCTCCAGCACCGCACCCGCCGGCATCAACGCTCCGCGCGCGACGTATAGAGCGCCATCGTTGATCCGCAGCATCAGGCTCGCGGGCAGCGACAGCTCGTGGCGAGCCGCGAACTCGTCCGGCTCCTTGACCTGGACCTTCACTGCGCCGGGCTTGCCGCGCCGCGCGACGCGCTCGAAACCGAGCGACGCCACTTCGTCCCAGGCAACCGATCCCGCACCGAAGGCATATTCGAAACCCGCTTCTCCGACGACCAGGGAGAAAGCCGTCCGAAACCGGAGCAGCGTCGCGCGTGCCTCGCTGATGCCGTAAACCAGCAGCGCCGCGCCCGCCAGCACGAAGATGCTCCCGCCGGTGCCGTCGCCGTTTGCGAAATCGCCCAGGCCCAGGACGATGCCGACGGCGCCCACCGCGCCCGTCCCCGCGGCCGTCAGGAGCCGGCGCTTCGACTTGCGGCGGTCGTCGTAGATAGCCACGGCCGGTCCAAGGGTAGGGTGCTCGATCTCGATGGCATCGGCCCGCTCTCCGGTCGCGTTGTCGAGCTGAGTGATGGCTTCGGGGTGCGCAGTGGCTCCGGGGTCAGTCGTCATTTCTGGCTCTGGTGTCGTCATCGGCATCATCATGACGCCGTCGCGGCGGATGTGCCCGGCGGCGCCCGAGCCCGAGTGTGCGCGCACGTGCGAGAATTGCGCCCCAGGCGTTCGATGGTTCGACCGCCCGCCGTGCCCGAGGAGAACGCAGTGACCGCCGCCAACCCGACACCCGCCGTTGACGATCCGGGACCGTCCGTCGCCAACCTCGACACCATCGTCTCGCTGAGCAAGCGGCGCGGCTTCATCTTCCCGAGTTCGGAGATCTACGGCGGCATCAACGCCGTGTGGGATTACGGGCAGCTCGGCGTCGAGCTGAAGAACAACGTCAAGCGCGCCTGGTGGCGGGCCATGGTCCAGGAGCGCACGACATCGTGGGCCTGGACGCCAGCATCATCATGGCGCCCCAGGTTTGGGTCACCTCCGGCCACGTCGCCAACTTCACCGACCCGCTCGTCGAATGCGAGACGTGCCGGCGACGGTATCGGCTGGACGAACTGCCCGGCACCGAGACTCTGACGAACACCGACATGATGGACCCGACCGTGGTCGAACGGCTGGGCCTCAAGTGCCCGGCGGATGGCGGCCCGCTTTCGGCCCCGCGCCGGTTCAACCTGATGTTCAAGACGTACATGGGCCCGGTCGAAGAAGAGGCCGCGCAGGTCTACCTTCGCCCGGAGACGGCCCAGGGCATCTACGTCAACTTCAAGAACGTCCGCGAGACGGCGCGCAAGAAGCTGCCCTTCGGCATCGCCCAGATCGGCAAGGCCTTCCGCAACGAGATCAGCCCCGGCAACTTCGTCTTCCGGATGCGCGAGTTCGAGCAGATGGAGATGCAGTACTTCGTCAAGCCCGAGACTGCGGCGGCCACGTTCGACGAGTGGAAGCCGCGCCGCATGGCCTGGTATGTGCGCTACGGCGTAAACCCGGCCCGCCTGCGCTTCCGCCAGCACCGGCCCGACGAGCTGGCCCATTACGCCAAGGAAGCCTGGGACGTCGAGTACCGCTTCCCGTTCGGCTGGAAGGAGCTCGAGGGCATCCACAACCGCGGCGACTGGGACCTCGGCCGGCACCAGGAGGCCACCGGCGAGAACCTCGAGTACTTCGATCCCGCGACTGAGGAGAAGTACATACCCTGGATCGTCGAAACCTCCGCCGGCGGAGACCGGGCCGCTTTCACGTTCCTGATCGACGCCTACCGCGAGGAAGAGGTCCGCGGCGAGAAGCGCGTCGTGCTCGGCTTCAACCCTGAGCTCGCGCCTTACAAGGTCGCGGTTCTGCCGCTGCTGAAGAAGCGCGAGGAAATCGTGGCCAGGTGCCACGCACTGCGCGCCGATCTGGCCCAGGACATCATGGCCGTCTACGACGACACGGCCGCGATCGGCAAGCTCTACCGCCGTCAGGACGAGATCGGCACGCCGTGGTGCGTGACGATCGACGTCGACTCGCTCGAAGACGGCAAGGCCACGATCCGCGACCGCGACTCGATGGAGCAGATCCGCGTGGACCTGTCACAGGTGAAGCCGATCGTCATGGAGCGGCTGGCGAAGGCACGCGGCTAGGTTCAGTCACAGGTACGGTTTCCGGTTCCGCCGAGCGCAAGGACTCCCTGGGGAGAAGGAATGCCTCACTGATCCCGTGGTACGCGAGGTCAGGTGAGTGGCCAATCTGACCGCCTCGATGTCCGAAGACGTCCTCCCAAAGCTCGAATTCGGGCGCCGGAGGATCGGACTTCCGTCAACGCGTCGGACGCGATTATCTCGAGCGTTACGCCGGTTTGGGCGCCACCGACGACGCGCTCGCGGCATTCGCCGATCTTGCGGCCCCCTCTAAGGCCAGCAGCGGAGCAGGCGGGGGACGTGGACGAGGGAGACGCTTGATGACCGAACGAACCTTTGTTGACACGAGCGTCTGTGTTTACCTCGTCCGTTCGGAGCCGGTGCCACAAACGAAGTCTCGAGAGTCCTACGGCGTGGGGGTCGGGGTGGGGGGCCGCGTCCAGAGCGGCGTCTGCGCGATCGTGCTCTCCAGTTGCGACAACGGGATAGCGCCATCGAGACCGGTCTGAACGATGTCGTCCGAACCGATCGGCCAGGCCTGGTAGAGCCAAACGTCGTCCGGCGGACCAGCTTCGGATGACGGTACGGGGATATAGAAGAACACGTATCGCTGATCGGGCGTGAGGCCGAGACTATCGCTCTGAATGTAGTGGTCACAGCCGAGGTCGCCGCCATTGATCCGCGAATGGGCGGCATCGCCAACCTTCCCTCGGATGGCGCGCGGTTGGTCGATGACGACGTGGCGGATGAGATGGGCAGGCGTCTCGTCGGTTACGACCCCCGCCGGTCGCTTCCCGTCGGGCGTGTTCCACTGAGTCGGCGTGTAGGACTTGAAGGTGCCGACGATGACGTCCGTCGAAGCGCCGGCGACGTTGTCGACCGTCATCGGCCACCAATCGACGCTGGTCTGAATGTTGACGCAGCTCGGATCCGGTGTGGCCGTAGACGCGAGACGTGGGGTGTCGTCTGGCCCCGTGCCCTTGGTCGGGGATGCGGTGGCTCCGCCGCTGACGCAGCCGGCAGCGGTGACGGAGATGAGTGCCGACGCTAGAAAGCACACCGTCCTGCGCATGGTCTCTGTCCAGTCCCTCCCACGCTCGCAGTCAAGGATAGATCTAGCGCAGGTCGTCGCCGTCGGTTTGCCGCATGACGCTCAAGCCGATGCGGCAGTGCCCAATACGTGGCCGAAGTCGTGAAGGTGCACCCAAGGCCGTGTCAACTCGGCAAACCTGCTGCGTGGCGTCAGTGGGCTGGCGTCGCCGCCGTCGGCACGGGTAGCTCGTCGCGCAGGTACGCGTCGATGTTGCCGGCCGCCTTCTTGCCGTCGCCCATGGCCAGGATGACCGTGGCGGCGCCGCGGACGATGTCGCCGCCGGCGAAGACGCCATCCATCGAGCTTTGCAGGTTGTCGTCGACTTCGATGTAGCCCCACTTGTTGACCCGCAGATCGGGCGAGGTGGAGGTGAGCAGCGGGTTCGACTTCGTGCCGATCGCCACGACGACCATGTCGCACTCGAAGACGAACTCGGATCCGGGGATTTCGACCGGGCGGCGCCGGCCAGAGGCGTCGGGCTCACCGAGCTCCATGCGGACGCACTTGAGGCCGGTGACCCAGCCCTTTTCGTCGCCGAGCACTTCGACCGGAGCGGTCAGGAAGTCGAAGCGAACGCCCTCCTGCTCGGCGTGGTGGACTTCCTCGCGCCGCGCCGGCAGTTCGTCACGGGAGCGGCGATAGACGATGACCGCTTCGGCCGCGCCGAGCCGGCGGGCGGTCCGGACGGAGTCCATCGCGACGTTCCCGCCGCCGACGACGGCGACTCGCTTGCCGTGCAGGATCGGCGTGTCGGAGTCGGGGTTGTAGGCGCCCATCAGGTTGACGCGGGTCAGGTACTCGTTGGCCGAGTAGACGCCCTTGAGGTTCTCGCCGGGCACGTTCATGAAGACCGGCAGCCCTGCGCCCACGGCGACGAAGACGGCGTCGAACTCCTCGGCGCAGCTCCGGCAGCGTATAGGTCTTGCCGATGATCGAGTTGGGCTCGATCTCCACGCCGTCCGCGACCAGGCGATCCACTTCCTTCTGGACGATGTCCTTGGGCAGGCGGAACTCGGGGATGCCGTAGATCAGGACTCCGCCGGCGGCATGGAAAGCCTCGAAGATCGTGACCTAGTGGCCGCGCTTGATCAGCTCACCGGCTGCGGTCAGGCCGGCCGGGCCGGACCCGACGATCGCAACCTTCTTGCCGGTCGGCGCCGGGTGGGCGGCCTCGAAGGCGTCTGCGATGGTTGAGGGCCCAGTCGGCGACGAAGCGCTCGAGGTAGCCGATCGCGACCGGCTTGCCGGTCTTGGCGCGCAGGCAGACCTGCTCGCACTGGGTCTCCTGCGGGCAGACGCGGCCGGTCACACAGGGCAGGGCGTTGTCGCCAAGCAGCGAGTCGGCGGCGGCCTTGACGTTGCCCTCGCCGAGCAGCCGGATGAAGTTCGGGATATTGACCGCGACGGGGCAGCCTTCGACGCAGTAAGGCTTGGGGCACTGCAGGCAGCGGTCGGCCTCGATGATGGCCAGCTGCTCGGAGTAGCCGAGGTTCACCTCGGCGAAGTTGTGGGCCCGGGCCAGGGCGTCCTGCTCCGGCATCGAGCCGCGGTCGATCCTCATCCGCTCCTTCTTGGGGAGCGGCTCGAGGTGGGCGGCGAGGCGTTCGGCCAGGGTCATGTCGGTCCTGTCGGAGAAGTCGCTCATCAGTGGGCCTCAGCGTGGGCGGCCTGCCAGCGCTCGAGGGCGGCCTGTTCGAATTCCCGGTAGGTAGTGCAGGCGATCGGCGAGCTGGCGGAAGTCCACCTTGTGGCCGTCGAACTCTGGGCCGTCGACGCAGGCGTATTGGGTCTTGCCGTCGATCGCCACACGGCACCCGCCGCACATCCCGGTGCCGTCGACCATGATCGCGTTGAGCGAAACCGTGGTCTTGATGCCGTACGGCCGTGTCAGCTCGGAGCACGCCCGCATCATCGGCACCGGACCGACCGCGAAGACTTCGTCGATGCCGCCGGCCTCGCACAGGTCCTTGAGTGCCTCCGTGACGAAGCCGTGCCGGCCGTAGCTGCCGTCGTCGGTGCAGACGACAACGTCGCCGGCCGCGCGAAGCTCGTCCTCGTAGATGACCCATTCCTTGGATCGCCCGCCGACGATGCTCGTCACCTTCACGCCCCGAGCCGCGAGCGCCTGGGCGATGGGGTAGACGACCGCCGTCCCAACCCCGCCTCCGACGCAGACCGCATGGCCGCTGTCGAGCAGTTCGGTCGGATTGCCGAGCGGCCCGGCGATGTCCGTGATCGCGTCACCAACCTGCAGCGAGGTCAGCTCGTGGGTGCTCTTGCCCATCGCCTGGATTACGAGCGTTATCGTGCCGGCCGCGCGATCGACGTCGGCGACGGTCAGCGGGATGCGCTCCGCTCCCGGTCCGCGCCGCACGATCACGAATTGGCCGGGCCGCCGGATTTCGGCGATCCGGGGCGCTTCCACGACAAGCCGGGTTACGTTGGGAGACAGCTGCGACTTGCTAACGATGGGGTGCATCTCGCTCCGCGGAGTAGGTTGGAAGAAATGTGTGGTAAGTAAGTATGAGTTACTGGAATAGTGCCCGGAGTGAGCTCCGGGCCACATGACCAGTCTGCCCGTACGCGCCGGGCCGAAGGTCACATCGTGTCGGCTATGAGGGTAGCGTGCGGCGCGGGCGGGCTACCAGCCGAGTCGTGGCTCGGAGGTCTTCTGGACCGGCCCCAGCACTGCCTGTCCATCGCCCGCCGGATCCAGCAGGTTGGGTCTGCCGGCGATGATGAAGGTGGGGTGGAGGTCGACCTGGACGAGGCGCTTGCCGACGAACGTCAGGTCGGCGACCACGCCTTCCTGCGTCCTCTCGTCGTGCGTCCAGTCGAAGACGAGATCGCCGAGCGAGTAGAAGGCCAGGTGGTCGCCGTCTGATCTGCTCGAACGGTCCGACCCAGTGCGAGTGGCTGCCGAGGATGAGGTCGGCCCCCGCCGCGATCATCTTGCGGGCGTCGGTGCGCTGGAAGTCCCAGACCGTGTCGGCGTACTCCTGGCCCCAGTGGGGCATCACGAAGACCATGTCGGCTCCGGCGCTCCTGGCCGCCTTGATATCGGTGACGATCGAGCCGATGTCGTAGCCGGACGATCCCGGTTGGCTCGCCGTCGCCCAGTAGCTGGTCGGCTGGACGTCCACGTAGGCGAGGACGGCGACCTTCAGCCCTCCCGCCTCGAGCCAGGCGGCCTTCCGGGCGGCCGTCGCGTTGGCGCCCGCGCCAGGGTGGGCGATTCCGAGCCGGTCCAGATGGGCGATGGTATCGGTGACGCCGCGCGTGCCACCGTTGCCGAGATGGTTGTTCGCCAGACCGGCCACGTCTATGCCCGCGTCGCGCAGCCCCGCGAGCAGGGCCGGGTCGCCGGTGAAAGTGAACCCACCCGAGTGATACGTGAAGTTGTCCGGCTCGGGCGACTCCAGGTTGACGATGCCCAGGTCGGCGTCGCGGAAGAGCGCGGCTACAGCGCCGGCGTCGCCGGTTTCGTGGCCCGAGGCGAGCGGCTTGTTGCCCCAGCCGCAGCAGCTGCGGCTATCGATCACGGCCGTGCCCCCGCCCCAGGCGTAGTCGACGCCCTTGCCCTCGGTGATGGATTGCGTGTAGATGGCTTTGTCGAGCATTACGTCGCCGCCGGCCGCCACGGTCCAGGCTGCCTGCGGGGAGAAGGAGGACTTTGCCCCCGCCTCGGAGACGAGGAGCGGCCAGGCCGCCAGGTCCCGGACGCGCTCCGCACCGAACAGAGCGACACCGTCGACTGCGAGAGCTCGAACGTCCATCGTAACGTCATCGGCACGCACCAGGCCGATAGTTCCGGGCACGGACTTGACCCGGGCCGGAACGTCTGCCGCGGGCAGCGCTTCGACGCCGCCGGCAGTGACACCGAGCGTTGCCGCCAGCGCGGGCAGGTCCGCAGACGCGACGACGATCTTCGTCGGGGCCGCCGACGGGCCGGGAGCATGGACGCCGCTCACCAGATCGGCCAGTTGGGCCCGCGTAATCGATCGCAAGGTGGACCAGTAGTCCACGATCGGGACGAGCGCGATCGTGGCGGGGACGGCGGTCGGAGAGGCGGACGGCGCCTCGGGAGTTGCCGTCGGCGGCGCGACGACCGAATTTGACGGGCTGGCAGGCGACGACCCGGTCGACCCGAGCGCCGGAGGCGAACTCGACGCGCCGCCGCTCAATCCAGGCACGCCGATGGTGAGAGCCCCGCCTACGCCCAGGATGACGATGACCGCCACGATGGCCAGCGCAACCAGAGACGGACGGCGCCGGCGCATGGGCGGAGATTGGAGCATGGCCGAAGAGTAGGCGTTTCACACCCACGGCGGGGGCGAATTCGAGCTGCGCCCGACTCGGGCCGCGGCCCCACTCTGCTCAGCCGCGTGCGGGCGTCTCGGTTGCGGGCGCGGGTTTGTGCCACTCCTCGTGGCCGGGCCGCTGGCCCTGGGGGCCCACCTCGGCGCTGGTATGGACCTTGCGCGACTCACGCGACATCGTGAGGCTCTTCTTGGCGCAGACCTCGACGCAGACGTTGCAGGCGATGCAGGTCAGCTGCTCGATCGACCACGTGCGCTCCTCGCGCGAAACCGTGATGGCTGCTGAGGGGCAGCGGCGCATGCAGAGCATGCAGTAGTTGCACGTCTCGACGTCGAATTCGATGGTGCCGCGGGCGCCTTCGAAGCGCTCGCGGATCTCGTAGGGGTAGCGGCGCGTGGCCGGCTTCGAAACGAGGTTCCGCAGCGACCGGCCGACCATCGGCAGCTTCAGCGGGTTCGGCATCTCAGCGCTCCGTGCAGCTGATGCAGGGATCGATGGTGAGGATGATGTTCGGGACATCCGCGAGATCGCAGCCCTTGACCAGCTTGATCATGGCCGGGATGTTGGCGAAGGTCGGCGTGCGAGCTCGGAACCGCTCGAGGTTCTTGGTGCCGTTGGCCTTGATGTAGTAGACGACCTCGCCGCGGGGCTGCTCGAGCCTCGTGAAGATCTCGCCCAATGGATTGCCGCGGGGCCTGTTCTCCAGGGCCATGCCTTCGCCCTTGGGCATCCTCTCGACCGTCTGGCGGATGAGCCCGATCGACTGCTCGATCTCGCGCATGCGGACGACGACGCGGGCAAGGCAGTCGCCGGCGGTCTCGACGACGGGCTCGAAATCGAGCTGGTCGTAGCCGTTCGCGCCCATCAGGCGGGTGTCGGTGGCGATGCCGGAGGCGCGAGCCATGGGGCCAACCGCGTCGACCGCGCGAGCGTCTGCCATCGACAGGACGCCGACGCCGCCGAGGCGATGGGCGATCGACGGGTCCGACCCGAAAACCGCGGCAGTCTCGCTTGAACTCTGCACCCAGCTCCTGGAGCCTGACAAGGATCGCGGCCAGCTCGGTGTCCGAGATGTCGCGCTTGACACCGCCGATGCGATTGACCGAGTGGATGATCCGGCCGCCGGTGGTCTTCTCGAAGATGTCGAGGATCTCCTCGCGCATCCGCCAGCAATGCATGAACAGGTTCTCGAAGCCGAAGGCGTCGGCGCCGAGGCCCAGCCAGAGCAGATGGCTCTGGACGCGGGAGATCTCGGCCCAGATGAGGCGCAGCCAGCGGGCTCGCTCGGGGACCTCGACGTTCATGATCGCCTTCGAGCGAGACGCAGTAGCCCATGCCGTGCATGAAGCTGCAGATGCCGCAGATGCGCTCGACGACGAAGCCCATCTCGGTGTACTCGACCCGCTCGACCATCATCTCGAGGCCGCGATGGATGTAACCGATGGTCGGGACCGCGTCCATAACCTTCTCATCTTCGAGGATCAGGTCCAGGACGAGCGGCTCCGGCAGCACCGGATGCTGCGGGCCCATCGGAATTACGGTGCGCTTCATGACGCCTTCCCGGCGGCTTCGCGAGCGGCAAGGCGGGCCTTGATCGCGGCATGAGAGAAGGGGACCTTGGTCGCGGTCTTGTACAGCTGCCCGCCCAGATCCAGCCCGATACCGGTGACGTCGATGCCGAACAGCTCGCGGATCTCGTTCTCGTAGAGGAATGCGGCGCCGAAGAATTCGGAGATGCTCGGGACCTTCTCGGTCGACGAGATCTGCTCGCGGATCGTCTCGAATTCGCCGCCTCTGGCGAAGCCCCAGGCGATCTCGAAGACGCAGGCGGCTTCGTCGGCGGGGGCGTCGGCCGCGGGAGCGACGACGGGCGCCCCAGCGCCGTGGGTCGGCGCCCCGGCGCCGTGGGTCGGCGCCCCAGGGGCCGAAACCACGGTCGTCGCGTTGATCAGTGCCAGGCGCCAGCCGGCCTTGTGGTATTCCTCGACACGAGCGAGGAAGGTCTTGTTGTCCATCAGGCCGTCTTCTTCTTCCGTTTCGCTTCGAGTGCCGCGATCCCCTGTACCACGCCGTCGATGATGCTTTCCGGTCGCGCCGCGCAGCCGGGGACGTAGACGTCGACTGGGACCACCTTGTCGATGCCGCCCTGGATGTTGTAGGCCCGGGCGAAGATGCCGCCCGAGCAGGCGCAGGCGCCGACCGCCACCACGACCTTGGGGTCGGGCATCTGGCGGTACAGGTTCTGCACGATCTCGACGTTGCGCTCGTTGACGCTGCCGGTCACGAGCAGGATGTCGGCGTGCTTGGGGTTGCCGGTGTTGACCACGCCGAACCGCTCGACGTCGTAGAGCGGCGTCAGGCAGGCCAGGACCTCGATGTCGCAGCCGTTGCAGCTCGAGCCGTCGTAGTGGAATATCCATGGCGACTTGCTGAAAAAGGACATTGGGCTCACCTGCCCAGCAGGAAGAGTGCGAGCACGTTGCCTCCGGAGAAGAGGAGCGTTGCCAGCCACGTGGAACGCAGGACCAGCTGCCACTTGGCGCGCGAGGTTGAGTTGTCCACGAGGACCTCGAGGGCATACGCGACAACGAACGCGAGCATGCCGAGGGGGATGCTCCAGTTGAAGAGCAGGACCATGAAGGCGCACAGCAGCGCCGACTCATACCAGTGCGCCAGCTCGACGTAGGCGAGCAGCCGACCGGACATGTCTGTGGTGAGGCCGCTCACCAGCTCCTGGTGGGGATGGTGCGAGATGGAGATGTCGAACGGAGACTTGCGTAGCTTGATCGTGGCGACGAGCAGGAACGCCAGCAGCACTCCCGGGCAGCTGGACCGCGACGAGCTGGTGTCGATGCCAGGACGCCTGCGAAGGTGCTCGCGCCGGTGACCTTGCAGATCGCCGGCCATCATCAGGATGAAGAACGGCTCCGATGCGAGGAGCACGACCAGTTCGCGCTCGGCGCCGGCGAAGCTGTACGGCGAGTTGGCCGAGCCGGCCGCGAGGACCAGCAGCAGCGCGGCCAGGGCGAAGACGAAGGCGATGAAGATCAGGTCCGTGCCGCTGAGCAGGAGCGCTCCGGTAACCGGCCATGAAGCCGAGATGACCGAGCAGCAGCGGCTCCGCGACGGGATTGACCTGGCGGGCCTGCTTCTGGAGCAGCTTGCCGACGTCGTAGAACGGCTGGAGGAGCGGCGGGCCGACGCGGCCCTGCATCCGGGCGCTGACGATCCGGTCGACTCCGGCGAGGAGGCCGCCGAAGACCGGCGCGAGGACGACGAACAGAACGGCGTAGATCGCGGGGTTCATCAGCGGACCACCATTCCGGTCAGGACCATCGCCACCGAGGATCCCGGCGCAGGCGAACGTTCCCGCGCGGAACATCAGGGCCCCGTTGACGACGCCGTCGAGGTAGTAGTTGCGCAACGACACGGACCTCGAGCCGCCGAGCGCAGCGCCCATCACGTGGCCGGCGTTGGCGGAGCGGCCACTGGCGTAGAAGTCGCCTTCGTCGTAGCGGCGGCGCGAGGCCCACACTGCAACGAGCGGCAGGAACAGGACCGCGGCCAGCATCACCACCAGCATCGCCGGGTCGATCGCCGGCAGCGATGCGCGGGCGCCGAGGCGAAAGCGGACAGCGCGTACGGGCCGACGACCTTGTCGGAGATGAGGCCGATCGCACGCCGTGACGGCGATCACGCCCACCGCGAGAGCGCCTTCGGTGAGCCACTCGTAGCGCGAGATGCGCTTCTCGATCGAGCGCTCGTAGTCGCTGATGCTGCGCATCGAAAGCACCTTGATCAGCAGCTTTCCCCAGTAGAAGAGCGTGAGCGAGCTGCCGAAGGCCATGATCAGGATCATCACGGCGCCCTGGCCGCCCGGCACGAGCAGGAACGCCTTTATCGCCGCCCATTTGGCCACCACGATGCCGAACGGGGCGATGAACATGCCCGCCATGCCGGCCAGGGCCAGCACGCTGACCCGGGGTAAGCGGCTGATCAGGGTGTCGAAGTTCTCCATGTCCTTGGTGTAGAGCCTGTTCTCGATCGTCCCAACCACGAGGAACAGCAGACCCTTCGCCAGGGCGTGGAAGATGATGATCATGACGCCGACCCAGGCGAGTTCGGGAGTGCCGATACCCGCGCAACCGACGATCAGACCCAGGCTGCCGATCGTCGAGTAGGCGAGGACCTTCTTGGTGTTCTGTTCGGTCACGGCGACGAGCGAGACGAACAGGAACGTGACGAGCCCGACGAAGGTCACGAGATAGCCGACCGTCGAGCCGGACATGGCCGGCGAGAGCCGCAGGAGCAGGAAGACGCCCGCCTTCACCATCGTGCTGGAGTGGAGCAGGGCGGAGGTCGGGGACGGGGCGTACATGGCGCCGATCAGCCAAGAACTGAAGGGCATCTGCGCGCTCTTGGTTATGCCCGCGAATGCCAGCAGCGCGACGGCGGCGAGAAGCGTCCCGGAGACGGGTCCGGCCGTCAGCTTCGCGAGATCGAGTCCATTCGGCTGGTTCGAGAGCACGGCGATCGCCAAGCCGAAGCCCAGACCGCCCAGGAGGTTCATGTTGAGCGCCTTGAAGGCGTAGCCGATCGTCTCCTCGGTCCGGGTGTAACCGATCAGCAGGAACGAGCAGAGGGTCGTGATCTCCCAGAAGACCAGCATCATTGGCAGGTAGTTCGACGTGACGAGCCCGAACATGCCTGCCAGGAACACGAACAGCAGCGAGAAGAAGACGTTGCGGCGGCCTCGCGTCATGGGGCTGGAGCGGTGGTAGTCGCGCATGTAGCCAATGGCGTTGACGCAGATCAGGGTGCCGATGAGGCCGATGATCAGGACCATCACCATCGACAGGCGGTCGAACCAGAACAGACGCTGGGGATCGACCTCGGGCATGCGGCCCGTGATCTCGAGGAAGAGGGCGATGGTGAGCTGCGCCAGGGCCATGGCCGGCGCGAGGACGCGCCCGTGCTGCAGCCCGACGACCACGATGAAGGCAGTGATTGCGATCTCGGCCGCCAGCAGCAGGTAGCCGGGCACGACACCACCCGGCAGTCCGAAGAAGACCGAGTTGCCGTTGCCGAAGACGATCACGGTGGCGACGGCGGCCGCGGCGATAACGCCGCTGGCGACCAGGACGATCGGGTTCCGAACGGCCGGCCGCGTGATGAGAAGCAAGACGGCCCCGACGACGAGGGGGAAGGCGATCAGGAAGGCAACTAGTTCGCTCATGGCTCAGTGCGACCCAGGCAGCAGGTGGTCGACTTCGTAGGCCAGAACGTCGGTCGACACGGGCTTCTGAAGGTAGCGCTGGACGGGCAGCCAGCCGTCTCGATCCTGCTCGGCGCGCTCCTCGAGCGTCAGATGTTCGTCCGCGCGGGTGAGCATGATCAGGGGCAGAGTGGGGAAGTCCCAGGCAAGCGACTTGGCCAGCTCGAAGCCGGAGTAGCTTCCTTGAAGCATTCCCTCGAGGACTACCAGGTCGGGCGCCGCGCTGTGCGCAATCTCGGCGGCTTCCGCTGATGTGGAAACGACAGTGACCGAATGACCGACCGCCTCGAGGGCTGCGGCATTGCCGGCAGCTAGCTGAGTGTCGTCGTCCACCAGGAGTATGTTTGCCATACCCTCCGCTCGCTACGGCCACGCGGTTCCGATGACTCGGAGGGGCGTGGGCACGATCGCCGATCAAGGGTGGCGTCGCAGCCCCAAGGTTACCGATGAAGGCCCGCGGAGGGCCCCGCAGTTTGGCCCTTCGTGGCGGGAGGTTCGGCCCTGCCGCTTCGTGACGACTAGCTTTCCGAGGCGATTAGGGCATAACTCCTGACAAAACGGACTAGGATGCGTCCCGTGCACGAGTTTTCCATTGCCGAAGCCCTCGCCTCCCAGGTGCAGCGTCACGTGCCGCCGGGAGCGCTCGCACGCCGGGCGGAGATCCGCGTCGGCGCCATGCGAGGCCTCGAACCCGAGGCCTTGCAGATGTCCTGGGAGGCCGTTACGCACGACACCCCGATCGCCGGCTGTCTGCTGGTGGTCGATCAGCTCCCCTGGACGATGACCTGTTCGAAGTGCGGCACAATCTGGAGCAGCCGCAAGCCATTCGTAGACTGCGTTTGTGGAAATCCCTCGCCGACGCCGGCGGGTAGCGATGAACTGGACCTCGTATCGATCACGGTCGACGAGGAGGAAGCGACATGACCAACGAGCCACGAACGATCCTGCTGCCGGTAGAGGAGCGGATCCTTGGCGCCAACGACGACATCGCCGCGGTTGTCCGGGCGGACCTGGCGCGCCGGCGCGTCTTTGCGATCGACCTGATCGGCGCGCCGGGAAGCGGCAAGACGGCACTACTCGAAGCCACGCTGAGGGCTCTCGTCGGGCGTCACCGGCCGGCGGTCATGGTCGGAGATCTGGCCACACGGCGCGACGGCGACCGGCTCGCCCGCTGGTGCGACCGGGTCGTGCAGATCTCGACCGGTCAGGGCTGCCATCTGGAGGCCGGGCAGGTTCGTGACGCGCTCGGCGACCTCGATCTCGAAGGTGTCGACCTGATCTTCGTGGAGAACGTGGGCAACTTGATCTGTCCAGTCGGCTTCGACCTCGGCCAGAATGCCAAGGTCGGACTGTTCAGCCTGACCGAGGGCGACGACAAGGCGGCCAAGCACCCGTACCTGGTTGCCGAAGCGGACCTGATCCTGCTCAACAAGATTGACCTGGCGCCTCACCTGACCTTCGACCGCGCCAATTTTGAGGCCGACGTCCGCCTGCTAAATACCACGGTCTCGATCCTCGAGGTCTCGGCGACGACGGGCCGGGGCCTGGACGAGTGGCTGGCCTGGCTCGATCGCGGAGTCGAGGCCGCGGCAGCCCGGTAGCGGCGCCGCAAGCGGCCGGGTTCGGGGCCAAGAGTCCCGCGATTTGGGGCCGAAGGAACGCCCCGCCCGGGACCGTCGTACCGGCCCGCGAGGCCGCTCGGCCGCGAGGCTTCGGCGCCGACGCCTGTACAATCGGCGTGACATCGTGCGATTTGGTCGCTCGGGCGCACGTCCTGCCCGCGGCGCGACACCTCATCCAAGGAGACAGAGACCCAATGGTCGAGACCGGTACAAGAGCCACGTGGCCGCCAAGCGTTACATCTACGCATGGGGCGGCGGCCAGGCCGAGGGCAACGGCAACATGAAGGATCTGCTCGGCGGCAAGGGCGCGGGCCTGGCCGAGATGACCAATGCCGGTCTGCCGACGCCTCCCGGCTTCACCATCACCACGGAAGCCTGCAACGACTACTTCGCCGCCGACAAGCAGCTTCCCGCCGGCCTCTGGGAAGACGTTCTGGCCGCGGTCAAGGATGTCGAGAAGGTCTCGGGCAAGGGCTTCGGCGATCCGAAGAACCCGCTGCTCGTCTCGGTCCGCTCCGGCGCCAAGTTCTCGATGCCGGGCATGATGGACACAGTCCTCAACCTGGGCCTCAACGACGAGACCCTCGAGGGCCTCATCGCCCTGTCGGGCAACGAGCGCTTCGGCTGGGACGCGTATCGCCGCTTCATCAGCATGTTCGGCCGCATCGTCATGGGCGCCTCCGCCGAGGACTTCGACAAGCCGCTCGACGCCGCCAAGGAAAAGCACGGCCACGGCGCCAAGGACACCGACCTCACGGTCGAAGATCTCAAGGCTCTCGTCGCCGAGTACAAAAAGATCGTCCCGGCCGTCACCGGCGAAGTGTTCCCGACCGATCCGTACAAGCAGCTCGATCTGGCCATCAAGGCCGTCTTCGGCTCCTGGTTCGGCAAGCGCGCCTACGACTACCGCAACAGCCAGAAGATCGCCCACGACCTCGGCACCGCCGTCAACGTCGTGACGATGGTCTTCGGCAACATGGGCAACGACTCGGGTACCGGCGTCGCTTTCACCCGCAACACCTTCGATGGCACGAATGAGCTCTACGGCGAGTACCTCGTCAATGCCCAGGGCGAAGACGTCGTGGCCGGCATCCGGACGCCGGAGCCGATCAGCCAGCTCAAGACAGAAATGCCGGCCTCATACGACGAGTTCCTCAAGATCGGCCGGCAACTCGAGAAGCACTACAAGGACGTCCAGGACCTCGAGTTCACGATCGAGCGCGGCAAGCTCTACATGCTCCAGACGCGCATCGCCAAGCGGACTGCCGACGCGGCCGTGAAGATCGCGGTCCAGATGGTCGAGGAAGGCCTCATCACAGAGGCCGAAGCCGTCCAGCGCGTTGAGCCGGCTCAGGTCGACCAGCTGCTGCGCGACGGCTTCGACCCGAAGGTCCGCAAGGCCGCCAAGGCCATCGCCAAGGGCCTCAACGCCTCTCCGGGTGCCGCGGTCGGCAAGGCCGTCTTCGACGCCGACACCGCGGTCGAATGGGTCGAGAAGGGCGAGAAGGTCGTTCTCGTCCGCGTCGAGACCTCGCCGGACGACTTCCACGGCATGGCCGTTGCCCAGGGCATCCTGACCGCTCGCGGCGGCGCGACCTCGCACGCCGCGGTCGTCGCCCGCCAGATCGGCAAGCCCTGCGTTTCCGGCATGACCGACCTGTACGTCGACTACGCCACCAAGAGCGCGACTGCGAATGGCGTCACCTTCAAGCAAGGCGACGTTGATCAGCCTCGACGGCTCGACCGGCGAAGTCTTCGTCGGCGCGATGCCGGTGGTTCCAGCGCGCTTCGAGGATCAGCCCGAGCTTCAGAAGATCCTCGGCTGGGCCGACAAGATCCGCCGCCTGGAGATCTGGACGAACGCCGACAAGCCGGAAGAAGCCGCTCAGGCACGTTCCTACGGCGCCCAGGGCATCGGCCTCTGCCGCACCGAGCACATGTTCCGCGAAGGCGATCGCCTCGAGATCGTGCGCGGCGCCATCCTCGTGGCGAACGTGGCGACCCGCGCCAAGGCCAAGCTCGCCGCGAAGCAAGAACTCACCACGGACGAGAAGGCCGCGGTCGAGCAGTTCGACGCCGCGATGGCAAAGCTCGAGAAGCTCCAGCAGGGTGACTTCGAGGGCATCCTCGCCGCGATGAGCGGCCTGCCGGTCACCATCCGCCTCATCGACCCGCCGCTCCACGAGTTCCTCCCGAACCTCGAGGATCAGCTGGTCAAGGTCACCAGGGCTGGCGACAAGGCCACGCAGGAAGACAAGGATCTGCTCGCGACGATCAAGTCGATGCACGAGCAGAACCCGATGCTAGGTCTGCGCGGCTGCCGCCTCGGCCTGATGATCCCGGACTTCGTCAAGATCCAGACCCGCGCGATCGTCCTCGCGGCCATCGCGGTCAAGGCCAAGGGCCTCGATCCGCACGCGAAGATCATGATCCCGCTCGTCGGGCACGTGAACGAGCTCAGGGAAACGCAGAAGCTCCTCGAGGCCGAGGCGAAGGCCGTCATCGAGAAGGCCGGCGTCGGCGCCGACTACGCGTTCGGCACGATGATCGAGATCCCGCGGGCCTGCTGGGTCGCGGACGAGATCGCCGGTCCGGGCCTGGCCGAGTTCTTCAGCTTCGGCACCAACGACCTGACCCAGATGACGTTCGGCTACAGCCGCGACGACGCCGAAGGCGGCTTCCTCCTCAAGTACGTCGAGGACAAGATCCTCCCGTACAACCCGTTCCAGACCCTCGACGTCGTGATCGTCGAAGAGATGCGGATGGCTGTGAATAAGGGCCGGAGCGTTCGCCCGGACCTGAGCGTCGGCATCTGCGGCGAGCACGGCGGCGATCCCCAGTCCATCGCCTACTGCAACGAGATCGGCCTCGACTACGTCTCCTGTTCGCCCTTCCGGGTTCCGGTCGCGCGGCTGGCGGCGGCTCAGGCGGTCCTGAACACGCAGCACGACAAGTAACCGTCCTCGTCCCCAACTCGAACGCCCGGCGGAGTTCCGCCGGGCGTTCCGATTCGCGCTTAGATCACGGGGTGATGCTGGCCTTCGGCGTCGCGGGAGAAGTCAACTCCGCGGGCGGACCCGGAGTCTGCCGCAGGAAGAGCGGCAGGATCGTGGTCTGCTCCTGGGTGGTGACCGTGATCTTGTATCCGCCCAGAGGCCACGGCCAGGGCAGCTGATGCCACGCCACCGCGGCCGACCGATCGGCGGCCACCGGCGACGTGACCGCGGGTGGGATCCAGAACTCACCCGAGCGCGGGGATCCCTGCATGGCAGGTTGAGGTGTCAGGACCGATTCGGCCCGAAGAGGTGTCAGCTGGGTGTACGGCTGGAATCCGCCGGACGTCAGGTAGGGCGGGTCGTAGCCCGAGCCCAGGTATTCGACGGTGATGTCGCTGACGCGCGTGTCCGGCGGCCAGGTGATGGCCAGCGCGAAGACACCCTGGTTGGGGCCGACGTCGAAGGCCGTGTCCGGACTGGCGGTCGGCATCGGGATCCAGCTCACCGACGGGAGGTGGGGCGTCGGAGACGGGGCGGAGAGAGTGACCTCCGGCATCGTTACGGTCGTAATGCCCCAATCGATGTGAGCATCCGTCATGCCCAGGAAGCTCCAGTCGACGCCTGCCCAGCCTCGCGAAAGGTCGGCCAGATAAGGAGGAAGCGAAGGGACCTGCGGGCCCGGAACCTGAACCGCGAAGAGGGGCGGAAAGCTGTCCGGGGTCGTGGCCGACGCCGAAGGCGACGGGCCGGGCACCGGCCCGCCCCACGGCTTGATCAGCGCGGCGAGGATGAACATGACGCCGACCACGATTGCGCCCAATTCGGGCCTGATGATGTGGCGCCTCCCGACGCGCTCGAGCGGCTCGTCCTGCTCTTGGATGGTGGCAAGCGCCCGTCCCGCGAGGGGGCCGTCGGCTTGCCGGTGCCGTTTGAGCCCCGAGTCCATCAACCGGGTGGTGCCCCGGACACGCTCGATCGGGGCGCTTTCGTCCCCTTCGGCCCACGGTTGGTCGTCGTCGTTGTAGCCGAATTTGTTTCGCATCAGCAGCTTCGCTTTCGCCGTCGGCTCATGCGGGCGCCGTCTTGACGTCCACGAGGTCGCGGACTTTGCGGGCCAGCGCGTCGGGGGTGAATGGCTTGGAGAGGAAACCATCCATTTCGTTGAGGCCGCCCTTGGCGCCGACGAGTTCTTCCGTGTAGCCGGACAGGAAGAGTGTTCGCATACCGGGTCGGAGCTCGCGGACGCGGCGTGCCAGCTCGGGCCCGCTCAGCACGGGCATGATTACGTCGGAGACCAGCAAATCTATCGGTGCGTCGTGCCGCTCGGCGATCGCCAGCGCTTCGAGGGGGTCGGCGGCAACCAGCAATTCATAGCCGCGACGCTCGAGGAGCAGCCGTGCCAGCTCTCGGACGCCAGGCTCGTCCTCGACGAGAAGTATCGTCTCGGTGCCACCCGAGGCCGGAGGTTCGGCCAATTCACGAGCGGCGATTTCCTCCTCGATCAGGGGGAAATAGGTTTTGAAGGTCGTGCCTTCACCGGGCTCCGAATAGAGCCAGATGTGGCCGCCGCTCTGGCGGACGATGCCGTAAGTGGTCGCGAGCCCGAGTCCCGTCCCTTTGCCGGCTGCTTTCGTCGTGAAGAACGGCTCAAAGATGTGCGCCCGCGTCTCGCGGTCCATTCCGATGCCGGTGTCGCTGACGGCGATCATCACGTAGCGGCCGGGGGAAACGGCGAAATGCTCCGAGACGTATGAGTCGTCGAATGCGGCCTCTGCCGTCTCGATCGCGAGGTGGCCGCCGTCGGGCATGGCATCCCTGGAGTTGAGGACCAGGTTGAGGATTATCTGCTCAACCTGGACCGGATCGGCCCGCAGCCGGCCCGGGGCCGCCCGGAGGTCGAACTTCAGGTCGATGTTCTCGCCGATAAGCCGCCGCAGCATCGGTTCCATCGACGCCACGACTTCGTCGGGGTCGAGCACGACCGGCCGGAGCATCTGCCGGCGAGAGAACGCCAGGAGCTGCTGAGTCAGCGCAGCGGCCTGGTCGGCTGCGGTTCGGATCGCCTCGGCGCTCGCATGCTGCGGACTGTCTTCGTCGAGGTCCATGAGCAAGAGCTGGGCGAAACCGGATACCGCGGTCAGCATGTTATTGAAGTCGTGAGCAATGCCCCCGGCCAGCCGCCCGATGCTCTCCATTTTCTGGGCCTGGAGGAGGGCCTCCTCCATATGCTGCCGGGCGGTAACGTCGGCCATCTGCTCGATCAAGCCGACCACGCGTCCGTCGTGGTCGCGCTGGGGTGCCGCGAACAGCTCGATCTGGAGAGGATGGCCGTCCTTGCGCTTGCGACGAAGGTGCATGCCGCCGATTACGTTGCCCCGCGCGACCCCGGCCAGGACTTCCTGCATCGCGGGCAGCTCCGCCTCGGGGACGTGAGGCAGCTTCTTGCCGATCACCTCTTCAGCGGTCCAGCCGAAGATGTACGCGGCGGCCGGGTTCCAAAGCAGGACCCTGCCCTCCAGGTCAAGCACCACAGTCGCGAGCGGCGAAGCCTCGATGAGCGCCTGGAGGTCTGCCGTCGTGCTGCGGAGGTCGGCCTCCATCTGTTTGCGGGCCGTTATGTCGGCCATGACGGCGACCACATAGCGTTCGCCGGCCGACAGGAACGAGGAAAGGCCGATCTCCACGGGCACGAGGTGACCGTCCTTGCGCCGGGCATGGAGGTCCCGGCCGAGACCCATCGGTCGCGTCCGGGGGGCCTCGAGATAGGACTCGCGGTTGCCATGGTGAACCGAGCGCAGCGTCTCGGGCACCAGGAGATCGACCGGCATGCCCCGCAACTCGTCTTCCGGATAGCCGAGCAGCTCGCTCGCGTGCGGATTTGCGTACGCGACCTTGCCTGTCGACTCGACGAGAATCACCGCGCTGGGATGGCTGGCGAGAATCGCACTGAGCAGGCCGACCTGAGGGACTGAAGCCGCACTCAGTTCCGGAATGCTGGGGTCGGTCGGCGCGCCCGGGAGCGCGGCGGTGGCTCGAGACGAGTCGATTCGAGAAGACAGCTTGGGCACTCAGGCTCCTTGGGACGCGGCCTGACTCGGGGGCATAGTACTCCCAGTGCTCGGAAGCATGGCCAAATGGAGCCCCGGGACGCGGTCGTTGCACACCCTCCAACCGAGGCGCGCCCAGTGGGACATGCCGTTCTTTCAGGATCAGGCCAGGCAGCGAGCCCTAGCATTCGATCCAATCTCAAAGAGCGCGAGTGACGGCGCGCTCTCCTACGCAAACGGCTCGGGACCCCCCTCCCCGGGCCGTTTGCCACGTCCTGGGGGGGATATCGCTGGGCGCCGCTAGCCGGTGACGGAGAGATCGGCGGTATCTGGGGCAGGGGAGTCGGCAAGCTCGGAGTCGAGCATCGCGGCCAGTTCCCGGGCATTCGTCGAGGCGTAGTTCGCGTAGCAGTTGTTCATGAGGATGTGCATCTCGCGCGTCGCCTCGGCTGCCTCGCGAATCCTGGGCACCCATTCCCGGAGCTGGTCTTCGCTGTAGAGGTAGCGGAACCGCTCGACTACGGGGATGGACCTGGCCTCCCACGTCTCGGCCCGGCGGCCGTGGAACCGAACTATGGCCAATTCAGGGGATGTCACCGCGACGATCGGCGGGATGCTGCTGCGCATGCCCTGCGGCCCGTCGACCATGACGAACGGGATTGCGTTGTCGCCCAGGAAGCGCAACGTCTGGTCGCGATTCTTGTCGTTGAACCAGGTCTCACTGCGGAACTCGACGGCCGACTTCAACTCCCCGAGCCGCTCGCGTGCCGCGAGGATCTCGTCGCGGCTTTCGCCGGTAGGAAAGAACCAGCGGGGATACTGCAGCAGCACCGATCCCAACTGGCCACTCGCTCGTAGCGGTTCGAGGCCCTCGAGGAACAGTTGCCAGATCGCGTCATTCAGTTCGGCGGGCAGATCGCGAGCGTAGAACCTGGGCTTCGAGGCTATCTCCGGCGGGAGGGCGGCCCGAATGTCCCTGGGCAGGCGGCGAGGCTCGGTCGGCTGTCCGGTCATCAGTGCGTGCGCCTTCGCGTCGAAGATGAAGTCGGGCGGCGTGCGCTCGACCCAGGCCTGGGCCGTTCGGGCGTTTGGCAGGCTGTAGTAGGTCGAGTCGACTTCGACGATCGGGAAGGTGCCCGCGTAAAAGGCCAGGCGCTCCTCCGCGGTATCGGCCCCGCGCGGATAGAAGACGCCGGGTGCGGTCATCGTCGGGTCAGTCCACGAGGCCGTTCCGATGCGGATGGTCAAGACGTCGGCAGAGTGGAGTGGGTTCGCCGCCGACTGCGCGACGCGGGCCGCCCTCTCGGCCGCGGCATCGGATCCCGGGTCGTGAGGGTTCAATTCACGCTGCCCTTCGATGGGCAAGGGCAGGGTCGGCATGCCGTCAGCGTGCCGCATCCCGATCGTCTGCGCACGCCGACCCGCGGCGCGGGATCGAGAGTCTCATCCTGAGCATCTCGAATCGGCACGACCCGCCGGCGAGTTCGTCCGTCGCTGCGGCCGGCGGGTCCCGGCCGACGGCGACTGCTTCATCAGCTCGGCCAGGAACCGCCTCGCATAGTCGCGAGCCGCGGCCACGATACCCGGCGCACAGGGGAGGTCCTTGAGTCCGTTCGCGCTTCGCCAATCCTCGCGGAGTTCCGCGGCGTGCCTCCTGGCGACGATGAGCTGAATCTCTGGGTCGATGGGCTGGTTGATCACGGCCCGTTCTCCTGACGTTCTGACTCCGTCAGAGTACGACCGGAACCTGACGGATACTGTCAGGAATGCAGGCGAACAATCCATTACGCTCAATACATGCGAGCAAGCCGACTCATATCGATCCTTCTACTGCTGCAGACCCGCGGCCGGATGACCGCGCAGCAGCTGTCGGAGGAGCTCGAGGTGTCGATTCGGACGGTCTACCGCGACGTGGACGAATTGAGCAACTCGGGCGTTCCGATTTACGCGGATCGGGGAGCTCACGGCGGGTTCCAGCTCGTGGAGGGCTATCGCACGCGACTAACCGGTCTGACGCCCGAAGAGGCGGAGACGCTGTTCCTTTCCGGATCTCCGGGGCAGGCAGCACAGCTTGGCCTCGGAACGGTGCTGGCGGCCGCGCAGCTCAAGGTCCTGGCTGCCCTGCCGCCCGAGCTGCGCAGCCGCGCGTCCCGTGTGCGGCAACGTTTCCACCTCGACGCCCCGGGCTGGTTCCAGGAGCCCGAGGTTGCCCCACACCTCCAGGCGATAGCGGAAGCGGTCTGGTCAGACCGTCGCCTGACCTTGCAGTACCAGCGCGGGAGCGAGGACGGCGAGATCGTCGAGCGGACGCTCGATCCGCTGGGCCTGGTTTCCAAGGCCGGCGTCTGGTATCTGGTGGCGCGAGCCGCATCGATCCGGACGTACAGGGTCTCGCGGATCGTCGATCTCACGATTTTGCCGGACCGCTTCGAGCGCCCCGCCGACTTCGATCTGGCGGACTACTGGGAACGATCGGTCGCGGCATACGAGGCCGGCCTGCCCTCGTTTCCGGCCGTAATTCGAGTCCGCGGAAAAGGACTGGCCCGATTGCCGGGGGTACTCGGCTCTTTACCGGCGCGGCTGGCGAGCGCCGCCGCCGGTGAACCCGACGCGGACGGCTGGCTCACCCTGAACGTGCGACTCGAGGACTTCCGGAACGCGGAAATCGTGCTGCTCCAGCTGGGAGGAGATGCCGAGGTCATCGAGCCGATCGAACTCCGACGCCACATCGCCGACGTGATTCGTTCGATGGTGGAGCTCTACCCCGCATCGGCGTCCAGTCAGTAGCCCGTAGAGACCTCCACCACTACAACGCCGCGAGGCCCGGGATTGATCCGGAGGCGAGCGACGTAGCCGATCTGCCACAGCTCACGATTGAGGGCGCGCTCCAGCTGGACTAGAGTCCGGCACGAGATCGCGCCGCGTATGAGCGCGGCCCGGACCATGGAGTCATCGGAGGGCGGCACATCCGGCGTGGCCAGGACGAAAAGCGTGCTCGAGCCATCGTGATGCCACGGCAACTTGCAGAGTTGGCGGGGAGGACTTCCCGTCGGAGATGTCCAGTCCTGCGGGATTTCCAATCGACGGTCCCCTGGGCTAGGTCAACATGCATTGTACCCGCCCACCGACGCCGCAGATTCAGGATGTCGCCAGCGCCTCGCGCATCAAAGCGAAGGCGTGCTCGTGATCGCCGGTGAGGGCGAGAGCGTCTGCCCATTGGCCGAGCGCTTGCCTGAGCAGAGTGGGCGCGCCGGATTCGCGCGCGACCCGGCCGGCCTGCTCGTTGTCGGCGAGAGCGCGGATCATGTCCCCCAGGCCGGTCCGAGCGCGGGCGCGAGTCAGCAAGGCCTGCACGATCGCGGTCGGATTCCGGGTGCTCTCGGCAAGTTCGAGCGCGGTCGTCGACTGGTCGGCCGCTTGTTCGAAGGCCCCCATGGTCAGGCCGATCCTGGCTTGCGTTTCGATCACGTGGGCCAGCGCTCGATCGTCCGCCAGGGCCTCGAAAGTCCGACGCGACGAGCTGGCCAGCTCGTCGGCCTTGGTGGTGTTGCCCAGGGCGAGGTAGGAGAGGGCCAGGTCGTTCTCCAGGGTTGCCGTCTCACGTTCCGCCTCGGCATGGCGGTAGAGTTCCAGGCTGGCAATGCCGGCCCGCAGCGCCCCTTCGTAGTCGCCGGTCTCTCGGTAGCTGTGCGCAAGGTCGTACAGGTATGCGGCCCGGCGCCGGTCGTCGAGATCGCCGGCCAGCCCCCGAACTTCTTCGAGGTAGGCGAGCGCGGCCGTGTGATTGCCCTCGCGCGACTCGTTGCTGGAAATCGCCATCAGCAGCCGCAGGGTGAAGTCGGGCTCGACCTTGAGGCCGGCTCGCACGTTTGCGAGGGTGGAGAGCAGGATGGCCTTGGCCTCCGCCGTGTTCTCCTGCTGGTAATGGGCGTACGAGAGCCAGTACTCGGCGAGGGCGGCGTCGGCGCCCCGGCCGGCCTCCCGGAATAGACGCACGGCCTCGGCGGCGAACGCGGTCGCCTCCTTGCCTTTGCCCTGCCGGACGAGGGATTCGGCAAGCCCTCGGCATAGCTCGCCGTGGATGTCCTGAACCGGTCCGCCTTCTAGAAGCTGGCGGTAGGCATCGGCGGCTTCCTCCCAGCGGCCGGACGCCAGCGCCAGATCAGCCTCGAGCCGGTGCCAGCCGGCGGACTGGTCGTTGATCAGGTTGCTGGCCGGAATGCCGAGCCGTCCAGAGAAGAAGCGCAGCGCGGCCATCGAAGGCCGGCTCAGGCCGTTTTCGAGCGCGCTGACGTAGGCCTTGGTGAACCTGCCGTCGGCGAGCTGCTGCTGTGTCAGGCCGGCGTTCAGCCTGGCTCGGCGCAACCTCTGTCCCATTTCCCGAGCCAGAGGGGAGTCGTCTACCCGAGGGCGAGTCTTGCTGGTTCGTGCCATGTCCGGAGTGTACAGCCTGTCACAACCGAGTTGTATGGGGGAAATTGCGGCTCCTAGTATGGTCTAGTGTCACTTGACCGACCCGTCCAGGGCCGCTTACGCTTGGCCCGCCGACAGTCGCCCGGCGTCTCGCCGGTTGGGCGATTTCCGATACAAGGAGTCGTCCGATGTCGTTTCGTTTTCTCCACGCCCGAGCCGTCGTTTTTGCTTCGCTGATGGGACTTGCGCTCGCCGCGCTTCCCCTCGCCACCGCCTTCGCCGGTAGTCTTGGAACCACGTATCCCCGCTGATCGAGTGCCGGAAGGGCACTGAGAACGGATCCCGAACCCATTCAGCATCCCTGCCCGGCCGGCGGAGACATTGGAGCGGCTGTCGGCAAAGTCGCGCGGACCACCTGCGGACTCCGTACCTACCCGTGCCGGCAGGTGATCCAGCTATGCATAGGTGTTGCCACCCGGCTGCTCATATGTCAGCCTTGTCTCACGTTGAAGGAGTTCCTGGGGCGGTGGAATTGCCAGCCCCTCGAGGAGGATCTCGTTCACCGTTGGTGGCCTTCTCCAGGTGGCTAGTGCCTGCGGCGGTCGTCCCCAAACCCAAAGGCAGGAGTAGGAATATGTTCTGGTCGAAGACTGACCGTGAGGCACGGCGGCAGAAAGTCCTTGACGAACTGATCGAAATTGAGCCGGTGGATCGGCCGAGCCGTCTCCAGGACGCAGTGACCGCCGGCGACGTACGTGCCAACGAGGTGGAGCAGGCGCTACGGCTGGTCGACCGTCTGGATGCCTTGAGAGTCATGTCGATCCCGCACGTCGACGGTCGCTTGCGGGGTGCCGCCCACGGAAGGGACACGGAGACCGTCGCCGCGGCCGCCGAGGGCCAGCCCGTGGCCGCACCGGACCAGTCCACCGCCGCCGACGTCGTGCCGGTTCCGGCAGCGGACGATCCAGTCTCCGAAGTCGGCCCCGTGGCTGCCGAAGTCGGCCCCGTGGCTGCCGAAGTCGGCCCCGTGGCTGCCGAAGTCCAGTCGGTGGCCTCCGAGGTTCCGTCGGTGCTCGTCGGGGCCCGGACGGAAGGGGAGGAACGGGATGAACCCGCTTCGGCCGGTCGAGTCGCCGGATCCTACGAACGACGACTCGTGGCCCGGAAGGGCTTCAAGGCGAAGGCCGGGAGCGCCTCCAGGGAGACGCCTCGAGCGCAGCAGAGCGCAGCCGTTCCGATCGTGCGCGAACCGACGGCCGTCGCAATAGAGCCTGAGATGCTGCCCACCATCGATCCTAAAATCCTGGCCGCGCCCATACCAATCGACGCCCTGGAATCGGCCGCTCGCCTGATCGACCGACATTTCGGCGCGCCGGATGGGCCGGCGACACGACCGGATGACGACCTCGCCGAGCTGGAGCCGTCGCTGGCCGGCGTCGGCCGCCAGGAATCAGAGGCCGCCGGGCCCAGCATCGACTGGCTTCGCCCCTAGCACTCGCTCGAAGGTTCACGTGTCTCTGAGTAACCACGATCCCGGCGCAGCCGACGCTCAGACGCGGGCCTGAGCGGCGAAGCGAGAGCCGATTCTGGTGACGGTCAGGGGCAGGCCGAACGCCTCCGATAGGATCGGGCCGGTAACCGTGGCATCGATCGGGCCCGAGGCGACGACCCGTCCGGAGCGAAGCACGAGTGCATGTGTTGTGCCCGGAGCGATCTCTTCGACGTGGTGGGTCACCACGACGGTTGCCGCCAGTCGCGAGTCTGCGTTCAGCCGAGCCAGCAGGACGGCCAGTCTCTCCCGGGCCCCCAGGTCAAGTCCGGCGGCCGGTTCGTCGAGCAGGAGCAAGAGAGGATCGACCATCAGGGCGCGGGCGATCTGAACACGCTGCCTCTCCCCGGAGGAAAGCAATTCAAAACGCCGATCCCGGAGGTCCGAGCAGTCCACGAGCTCGAGGACCTCCCGGGCGCGGCGCTCCGCTTGCCGGCCGTGACTGTCCCACCACGGCGCGGTGGCCCCGGTCGCGCCGGCCAGCGCAACCTCGTACGCGGTCAGCTGGCCCGGTATGCGCGGTTCCAGGGCTGCGCTGACGATGCCGATCCGGCGGCGGATCTCACGCACGTCTCTCCAGCCGCCCGACCCGCCCTTGCCGTCGAGGATCGAGATCGTGCCGCGCGAAGGCCACAGATATGTAGATGCCACGGACATGAGCGTGGTTTTGCCGCTGCCATTCGGCCCCAGGAGGACCCAGCGCTGGCCGCGTTCCACTTGCCAGCTCACGTCGTCGAGCAGCAGGTTGCCCGAGCGGATTACGGAAATCCCCTGCAGGCCGACCACGGTGCCGGCGCCCGCGCCGGCGGGCTCACTCACGGGTCGATGACCGGTCGTCCCGTGGATCGGAGAAGCGAATCGCCGGCCTCAGGGCTTCTTCCCGGAGGACCGTCTCCAGGCGGTCCAGGAACGGAATCTGGGTCTGCTTGATGCGCTTGCGGGCTTCCAGCGGACCGTACCAGTCGACCCGATCTATCTCTGGGTACTCCCTCATGCGGCCCGAGAACGGCGGCCATTCGAACGAGAACGTGTTGCTGACGGCCGCCGCGGGGTCGAGATCGCCTTCGGCCGCCCAGGCGTAGACGATCTTGCCGCCCTTCTGCCTGACCCAGCCAAGATCGACTAAGGATCCCTCGGGCACAGGGTGGCCTGTCTCTTCCTCGAATTCGCGGCGGGCAGTCAGTTCGAGAGCCTTATCGTCTGGACTCGTCTCACCCTTGGGAATCGACCAGTTGCCGAAGTCCTTTCGCCCAAAAAAGGGTCCGCCCGGATGGCCCAGCAGGACTTCGATTTGGCCGTCCCGGCGACGGAACAGGAGTACACCGGCGCTGACTCTGGGTGGCATATGCCAAGCGTACGCGAGGCGCTATCGGCTCGTCTCGGAGGCCCGAGCTCGCTCGGCCCCTAGTCGGGGAGCCCGGCCCGCAACAACGTTGCGGGACCTTCGACGGAACGGATCGTGTAAGCGCCGGCAGCGCCCGCGACGAGTGCCGTCTCGAAGGGTTCGATATGTGCTGTCTCGCCGCCCACGCTCAGCTCGACCTTGCCGCGAACGACGGTGATGATATGGAAGGTTCGTCCGGCCGTCGTCCCGAGCAAAGGTTCCGGGCCGATCCCGGCTAATTCGAATCGGAAGTATTCGGAGGCGATCGCCAATGCGGTGCCGGTCTCCCCGGTAACGCGTGGCACCGCGCGGTCGAGCGGCCCCACGGGCAGAGCGACCTCGACCAATTCCTCGATGTGCAGGCGCCGCTTGGGCGTCTCGGGCCGGCCCCAGTCGTAGACCCGGTAAGTGATGTCGCTCGATTCCTGCAGTTCGTACAGGAAAAGGCCGGGTCCGAGGGCGTGGAGCGTTCCGGCGGGGATCAGCACCGCCTCACCGGCGCTCACCGGGATCTCCGACGCGACGTCAACCGCGCTGCCGGCGCGGATCGCGCGGACGAGCTCGTCTCTGCCCGTGCCGGGTGCGACGCCGAGCAGGATCTTCGCGCCCGGGTCGGTCTGGATGAAATACCAGGCCTCCGTCTTCCCGAGCTCATCGGGGCCGGCCAGCCGCCTGGCCTGCTCGTCGTTCGGGTGCACTTGCAGAGACAGCCAGTCGGCACAGTCGAGCAGTTTCGCCAGTAACGGGAAGCGGCGGGAATCTCGGCCGGGCGTGGCGTTCGTGCCCAGGAGCGAGAGCCCGTCCGCAGCCAGCACTTCGTCGAGGGTCCGGCCCCGATTAGGGCCATTGAGCACGCGGCTGGCACCGTAGGCAATCCAGGCCTCGCCGGTCGGGGGATCCGAGGCTCGCAGCCGCCGGCCGCCCCAGACTCGCTCGCGGAACTCCGGCTCGAGAAGGAACAGGCCCTGCCCCATGACCATTTCGCCTCCATGTACCGTCCCGGTGTCCAGTGCCAGAGCGTAACCCGGGCGGTGCCGCAGCGGTTGCCGTCCCACGCTGGGCCTACTGTGCCGTCCAGCCTCCATCGACCGGGAGGACCGTGCCGGTGATAAGCCCGGCCGCCCGAGACGCCAGGAATACGACCGCCGCGGCAACGTCGGCCGTCGTGCCTACGCGGCCCACCGGTATGTTCGCCAGGACCTGGGCCAGAAACGCCGGATCGTCGAGCCGTTCGGCAGTGCCGGGCGTGTATACCCAGGTCGGCGCGACGGCGTTCACGGTGACTCCGAACGGCGCCCATTCGAGGGCGAGCACCCTGGTGAGCATGTTCACGCCGCCCTTGCCGGCCGAATACACGGCATGGCGCCGGATGCCCACGAGCCCTGCCTGGGAGCTGAGGTTGACGATTCGGCCGTAGCCGCGCTCGATCATGTGGCGCCCGACGGCCTGACTCGTGAAGAAGACGCCCTTGAGATTGACCGCCATCATCTCGTCCCAATCCTCTTCGGTGACGTCCACGGCATCGTGGTTTGCCCCGAGCCCGGCATTGTTGATCAGGATGTCGATGCGGCCGTGGTCCAGAACGGCGGCGTCGACGGCGGCTCGTGTCGCCGCTGCGTCCGTCACGTCCAGGCGAAATGGAACGACCCGGCCGCCGCCCGGCGCCGACCATTCCACTGCAGCTTCCGGATCGCGCACGCCGCCGAGTACCAGGGCTCCGCAAGCGGCCAGGACCCGAGCCAGGTCGTGACCTATGCCGCGGCCCGCTCCGGTAACGAGGGCGACCTGCCCGGCCAGCTCGAAATCGGGTCGTTCCACTGGACTTCCTCCTCATACGTGGCAGTGACCCAATGATCGCTCGGCCGGCGACGCGCCGCTGAACCCGCTTGTTCTACGTAAAACGGGTGAGACGGGTAGGACCCCAAGGTGAGCCCCAGGTCTGGATCGGTGGGATAAGGTGCGGACCGGGGGTGCCCTGCCAGAATGCCGTTTGTTCGAAGCCAATGCATCGACGCGGCGGCTCCGGATCCCGAAGATGAATAACCCAGGCAGCACGTGCGACGCCGTCCTTTTGGGCGGCGTCGCACGTTTAAAGTCGGTACGGGCGAAGTCAGCGCAGGCGTCGGAGCTCGATGGCCGTGCAGCGGTCCATCACCATCACCAGGCCCCCTTCGGCGGCGATTCGCGCGCTCTCCCAGTTGATCACGTCCAGCTGGAGCCACAACGCACGGGCGCCGATCGAGACCGCTTCTCGCGCGATTTCGGGCGTCGATTCGCTCCGCCGGAAAACGTCGACGATATCGATTGGTCCCGATGCCGCCGCCTCGCGCAGGGTAGCGACGGCCGGGATGCCTGCGACCTGCGCCTCGTTGGGATTGACGGGGATGCACTCGTAGCCGGCCGCGAGCAGGGCGCGGAAGACTCCGAACGACGGTCGGGCCGGGTTCGACGATGCCCCGACGACCGCGATGCGCCGCGCGGTCTTGAGCAACTCGGCGATGCCGTCATCTTCGAGCAACGTGACCGCGGGTTCGGATTGAGGGTTTGCGCCGGACATTTGCATCTACGTCAGCTCTGGCTGGGACTCGGCGGGCTCGGGGAAGATTTTCTGGCTCGAGGCTCGGGGTCGCGGTCGGGATCGAAGACGGGGGAGCGGTCGGGCGGGGAGGCCCGGCCTTCATGTCGTTGAAGACCCGATCGAGCATGGACTCGAGCGTGGGTGACTCCGCCGCGTGGAATGTGCTGAGAGCGATGCCGCCCGCGGCGACGTCGCTGAGGATTGTCGCGGGCACGTTCGCCCCGCCGGCGTAGGCGCGTATCGCGGCTTCGATAGCCACGTCGTACAGCTTCCGTACGCTTACCGCCAGGCAGGCGTGGATGTCCGGCACCAGCTGCCAGGCATCGGCCCCGAGAGCCACGATGAGGGCGTTGCCCGCGCAGGCCTCACGCATGGCGCCGATACCCGTCAGTCCCGACGTGGCGACGATGACATCCGCGTTGCCGGCCGCGAGTGTCGCTTCCGCCATGCGGCCCTTCGCCGGATCGTTCGCCGTTCCGGCGTTCGTCGAATTGACGATCGCCTCAGGGTTGGCGAACAGCGCCCCGTTCCTCACGCCGGCCGCGTAGTTGGCGATGGTGACGCTCGCGTCGTCGGCGATCAGCCCGACCGTGCCCGTTCGGCTCAGCGACGCCGCAATCACGCCCGCCACGTAGCCCATCTCAGCTTCATCGAAGGTGATGGCGTGCAGATTGGGGGGCGCGTCGGCCGCCGCCGGCTCGTCGAGCGTGAAGAACTGGACGCTCGGGTTGGCGGTCGCGGCAAGCCACGTGGCGGCGGCCGCGGGCGCTCCAACCGTGACCACGACGCCCGCGCCGGACCTCGCCGCAGTCCCGATTGCGACCGCCAGATCGCCCTCGGACCGGGGAACCGTCATCGAGCTCAGGGCCTGCAGACTCGACGCGGCGCGCTGCACCCCGAGCCAGGTCATTGCACTGGCGGTGCCCGGCTGGGACTCGCCGACGTCCGCCACCATCGCGATCGACCGGACCGGCCGGGCAGTCGGCGCCTGGCTTGGGGTCACCTGCGGGGACGCGGCTTCCAAAGAAGTCGAGCCGTCCGGGGGAGTCGATGGCGTCGTAGAAATCGCGGCCGTCGAGGGCGCAGGCTCGTTCGAGAGCAATCCGCAGCCGGCCAGGATCGTGGCCAGGCACAGCAGCGCCGCTGAGATGCGGAAGCGTCCGGCACGGCTCATGGGCCGATTGTACGGAGCCGGTCCTCGGTACGTGCTGCACCTTGTGGCGCGGCGGCCGGACCGCCACAGTTGGGCCATGCGCTTTCATTTCCGCAGGCTGGCGGCGACCTGCCTCGTCATCTTCATCGCCGTCCTGCTCGTCTGGGACGGGGTCCAGCTTTCGGTCGGCGCGTACGACCGGCTGACCCGCGTCGCCACCGATTGCGGCGGGGCCTATCAGTACAACACCCCGGCGCTGTTCGTGGCGGGGGTCGATACCGCTCAGTACGCGATGCCGACGTACAGCCAGGTACGCTTCTCCAGCCGCGATTGGGGTATCGCCATCGATGCCTGGTGGGTGCCGGGTCCCGACGCAAATGCCCCGGTGGTCATCCTTGCCCATGGTTTGGGGGAGTGCAAAAGAGCGCCCTCGGTGCTGTTGCCGGCCGGCATGCTCCACCGCCACGGTTTCGGCGTGCTCATGATCGATCTGCGCGACGAAGGTTCGTCCACCGTCGACACCGGCCGAATGACCGGCGGCGCGGGCGAGGCCCGCGACATCCTGGGCGCCTGGGATTGGCTCCGAACCGACCGGGGCATCCCGGCCGCGAAGATCGGTCTCTTCGGCGTCTCACTCGGAGCCGGCGCGGCGATCCTGGCAATGGGCCAGGAGCCGGAGGTGGCGGCCGTGTGGGAGGACAGCGGTTATGCGGACCTCGTTCAGACGCTGCGTTTCCAGGAGGCGCAGCGCGGCTGGCCGCTGCAGATCGTCGACGTCGCCGTCGGAGTGGCCAGGCTGCGCGGTGCGGATTTCACGACCCGGCCGGTCGATGCGCTGGCGAAACTCGACGGCCGGCCGATCGCGCTGGTCGCCGGTGAGGCCGACGCGCTGGTCCCATTCGAGCAGACCCAGCAACTGATCGCGGCCGCCGCGCTTGACGGCAAGGCAACGGTCTGGACTCTGCCGGAGGTCGGGCACGTGGGCGCGATGGGCCACGACGCGGCCGAATACGAGCGGCGGCTCGTCGCTTTCTTCGATGGCTCGCTCGGCGGGACCGCCCCGGCGGCTTCGGGCTGAGCGCGGTTACGGGAGCCAGACTTGTCGAACCGGGTCCAGAATGGCCGGCTAGAGGAGGAATTGTGACCGAGCAGATTTCGCCCAGCGATCGGCGCGTGGTCGTCACCGGCGATTTCGGGCTGCGGGCGCTGTTCTGGCTTCCGCCCGAGGGGACCGGACCGGGCTTTCTCCTGGTCCACGGGCTGGCCTCGAACGCCCGGCTCTGGGACGGGGTTGCGCGTCGACTCGCAGGCGCCGGACGGACTGCGATAGCGATCGACCTGCGCGGCCACGGACGATCCGATAAGCCGGATACCGGTTACGACTTCGCGACCATCTCGGAGGACCTGCGCCTGCTCATCGAAGCGGTCCATCTGGAGCGGCCGATCCTGGTCGGCCAGTCGTGGGGAGCCAACGTCGTCCTCGACTTCGCCGTCCGGCATCCGGATTTGACGCGAGGCATCGTCCTGGTGGACGGCGGGCTCACGGACCTGCGCGACGCGTTCCCGACCTGGGAAGTGTGCTGGGATCGTCTGGCGCCGCCGCCATTGGTAGGAATGCCTCTCTCGGACGTGGAAGGCTACTTCGAGCAGAATCACCCCGATTGGCCGGCGGAGGGCCTGGAGGGCTCGCTGGCGAATTTCGAGATCCGCTCGGACCGAACGATCGCGCCCTGGCTTTCGAGGGACCGCCACAAGGCGATCCTCGAATCGATGTGGGGCCAGCGCACCGCCGAGTTGTGGTCGCGGCTGAGAGTTCCGGCGCTGATCCTGCCCGTGGACGGCGGCGAGGGCGACTGGACTCGGGCCAAGCGCGCCGGGGCCGATGCCGCCGAGGCGGCGCTCCGAGCTTCGGGCGTGCCCGGCAGGGTAGGCTGGTTCGCGGGCGACCACGACATCCACGCCCAACGTCCCGCGGAGCTGACCGAGGCAATCCTCGACGCCGTGCGAGCCGGTCTCTTCGACAGCGTGCCCGTGCCGTGACCGCCGCTTCCCACCTGCCCCGCATCCTGACAATCATGGGTTCGGGCGAAACGACACCGACGATGGCGCGCACACACAGGGCGATCCTGGACAGGCTCGGCGAGAAGCCGGTTCCGGCGGTGCTGCTCGACACTCCGTATGGATTCCAGGAGAACGCTCAGGACATCTCCGATCGAGCCGTGGAGTACTTCCGCACGACCGTGGGAGCCCAATTCAACCTAGCTTCCTTCCGGTCCGCCGACGTGGACCCGCTGATCCGGCAGACGGCCGTCGTCCGGATCCGCGAGGCTCGCTACTTCTTCACCGGGCCCGGCAGTCCCACGTACGCCCTGCGGGTTTGGTCGGGCACCGAGATCCCGAGGCTTCTCGCCGCCAAGCTCGAGACGGGCGGTGCCGTCACCATGGCGAGCGCCGCCGCGCTGACACTCGGCCGATTGACGGTGCCCGTGTACGAGATCTACAAAGTCGGCGAGACGCCGCGCTGGGTCGATGGGCTCGACCTCCTGACCCCTCTCGGTCTGCCGGTCGCGGTGGTGCCTCACTACGACAACGCCGAAGGCGGCAACCACGACACCCGCTTCTGCTACCTGGGCGAGCGGCGGCTGCGGATGCTCGAAGCCGAGATGCCCGACGAAGTCTTCATCCTGGGCGTCGACGGCCACACGGCTCTGGTGCTCGATCTCGATGCCGGCGTGGCCACGGTCACCGGCCTGGGCACCGTGACGGTCCGCAAGAACGGCCGGAGCACAGTCTTTCCGGCAGGCTCCCAGCCGGCGATCGCCGACCTCGTGGCGGCTGCGCGGGGCGCAGATGCGCCGAGCGACGGCGGGGCCGGCCGGGCATGGACGGTTGGTTCTGCCGAAAACGGTGGCGGCGGCTCGGATTTGGTCGCGGCCGGGCCATCGATCGTGGTGCCTTCCTCACGCACTCTCCGCGAAGAAGTCGCCGACCTCGAACGTATCTTCGAGGCCTCGCTCGACGAATGCGACGTCCCGGCCGCGGTTCGAGCCATCCTGTCGCTGGAGGAGACGATCCAGGCCTGGGCGGGCGACACCGAGCAGTCGGACGCCCTGGCGAACGCGCGATCGGCGCTGCGATCGGCGGTCGTGTGTCTCGGGGAGCTGGCAGTCGAGGGCACCCGCGACACCGGCGATCTGATCCGGCCCTTCGTAGACGGGCTGCTGGCGGAGCGGGACCGGTCGCGGGCCGCCAGGGAATGGGCCGCGGCCGACGCGATCCGCGACCGCCTGCTCGCCGCGGGCATCGAATTGCACGACGCGCCGGAAGGAACCACGTGGTCGCGGCCGCAGGGCGACGTCGCGATCCCAGGACGCAACGCGCCGGAAGCGACCCACGGAGCCGCCGCGCCTCGGGGAGCCGCCGCACCCGAGGGCCGAGCCACGCCCAAGCCGGCCGCCCCGGAGGCGCGTCCCGAGGAGGCTCCGACCCGCTGAGCCACGCGGCGCCCCGCCCGGGTGCCGGACCGCCGCGAGCCTATAGACTTGGGCCGTGACCGTTGCCCCGAACGACTTCGTCCATCTCCACGTCCATACCGAGTTCAGCCTGCTCGACGGGCTCGGCCGCATAAACGACGTCGCCGACCAGGCCTCCAAGCTCGGCTTCGACGCCATGGCCATCACCGACCACGGCGCGCTCTACGGGGCGGTGGCCTTCACGCAGGCCATCTCCGCAAAGGGCATGAAGCCGATCATTGGCATCGAGACGTACGTGGCCCGCCGGAGCATGCGAGACAAGGAGGGCAAGCCTGACAGCCAGCCCTTCCACCTCCTCCTGCTTGCCCAGAATTGGACTGGCTACCAGAATCTCTGCCGCCTCGTCACAGACGCCCATCTCGAGGGCTACTACTACAAGCCCCGCATCGATCACGAGATCCTGGCGAAGTACTCCGAAGGCCTGATCGGTGGCTCCGCCTGCCTGGGCGGTGAGATAGCCAAGGCGCTCGAGGTGGACGACTGGGACCTGGCGCGCAAGACGGCCGGCTTCTACCGGGACCTCTTCGGCCGGGAGCGTTTCTACCTCGAGATGATGGACCACCGTATGCCCGAGCAGCTGGCGCTCAACCCCAAGCTGATCAAGCTGGGCAAAGAGGTCGGGCTCGACGTCATCGTGACCAACGACCTGCACTATGTCCGGCGCGAGCAGCACGACGCGCACGACGTCCTGCTGTGCGTCGGAACGGGCAGCAACCTCGACACGCCGGGGCGGATGCGCTTCGAGTCGAGCGAGTTCTACGTGAAGTCGGCGGCCGAGATGGCCGCGCTCTTCCCCGACAACCTCGATGCCATCCGACGGACGCGATCCATCGCGGAGATGGTCGACCTGAAGCTGCCCTTCGGCCAACTGCGGATCCCGAGCTTTCCGGTGCCCGAGGGCGAGACGATCGAGACCTGGCTGCAGAAGGAATGCCAGGCCGGTCTGGCCCGCCGCTACGGCACGGTCACGCCCGAGCTGCAGGCCCGTCTCGACTACGAGCTGGACGTCATCTGCCGGATGGGCTACGCCGGCTACTTCCTGATCGTGGCCGATTTCACCGCGTTCGCCCGCCAGCAGCATATCGCCATCACCGTCCGCGGCTCGGCCCCGGGCTCGATCGTCACCTACACCCTGGGGATCACCCCGGTGGACCCGATCCACTACCAGCTGCCGTTCGAGCGCTTCCTCAACCCGGACCGCGTGACGATGCCCGATATCGACGTCGACTTCGAGGATGGGCGCCGGGAAGAAGTCATCAACTACGTCAGCCGCAAATACGGCGCCGACCACGTGGCTCAGATCATCACCTTCGGCACAATGCTGGCCCGCGCCGCCATCCGCGACGTTGCCCGCGTCGTGGGCATGTCGTACGGCGAGGGCGACCGCATCTCCAAGGCCGTCCCGAACCAGCTCGGCATCAAGCTCGACGAGGCAATCGAGACGAGCCCGGCTCTCAAGGAGATGTACGAGAACGAGCCCCCGGTTCATCGCGTCATCGAGTTCGCCAAGCAACTCGAAGGAGTGGCTCGGAACGCATCCACTCACGCCGCCGGCGTGGTGATCTGCTCGCGAACCGCTGACGGAGTTGATGCCGCTCCAGCGCGCCACGAACTCAGACGCGGTCATGACCCAGTACGAGATGCACGCCGTCGACGCCCTCGGCTTGCTCAAGTTCGACTTCCTGGGCCTCTCGAACCTGACGATCCTCCGCCAGGCGGTCGATCTCATCCGCGACCACCGCGGCGAGGAGATCGATCTGGAGAAGATTCCGCTCAACGACTCCAAGACGTTCGAGCTGCTGGCGTCGGGCGAGACGACCGGCGTCTTCCAGCTCGAGTCGGCCGGCATGCGCCGCTACATCCGCGAGCTTCGACCCAGCACCGTCTTCGACCTGGCGGCCATGGTGGCGCTCTACCGGCCGGGGCCGATGGACAACATCCCCTCGTACATCGCCCGGAAGCACGGCCGCGAGAAGGTCACCTACCTCCATCCGCTGCTCGAGCCATACCTCAACCGCACCTACGGCGTGTTCGTCTACCAGGAAGACATCATGTCCGCCTCGACGGCGCTGGCCGGCTTCACCGGTCCGGAAGCCGACATGCTCGGCTACGCGATCCGCAAGAAGAAGTCCGCGCTGATGAGCGAGATGCGCGAGAAGTTCCTCCGCCAGGCGGCCGAACGCGGGGTCAAGAAAGACGTCATCGACGCCGTCTTCGCCGCCTTCCAGCCGTTCGAGCGCTACGGCTTCAACAAGGCCCATGCCACCTGCTACGGCCTGATCGCCTACCAGACCGCGTACCTGAAGGCGAATTACACGGTCGACTACATGACCAGCGTGCTGACGGCCTTCCGCGACAACGAGGAGAAGGTGGCCGCGGCCGTGGCCGAATGCCGGCGCCTCGGGATCGACGTCCGGCCGCCCGACGTACATCGGTCGTTCGTCGAATTCACCGTCGAAGACGAGGCCATCCGCTTCGGTCTGCTGGCCGTCAAGAACGTCGGCGAGGGCGCGATCGAATCGATAATCGCCGCGCGCGAAGCCGAGGGCGAGTTCAAGAGCCTGGCCGACTTCTGCGCCCGGGTCGATCTGCGGCTCGCCAACAAGCGCGTCATGGAGTCGCTGATCAAGGTCGGCGCGCTGTGTCGGTTCGGGCATGCCGCGCAGCTGCTCGAGGCTCTCGACGACGCGATGGCCGCGGGCCAGGCCGCCCAGCGCGATCGGACGAGCGGCCAGACCGCGCTCTTCGACCTCGGCTCGGCGCCGGAAGCGTTGGATCGGCCCCTGCCTCAGGTTCCCGAGGCGCTGTCGCGGGAGCGGCTGCGCTGGGAGAAGGAACTGCTCGGGCTGTATCTATCCGAGCATCCGCTGGGCGCCATCTCCGAGCAACTCGGGCAATTTGTAACAGCCTATTCCGCCGACCTCAAGGACGAATCCCTCGATGGGCAGCGGGTCGTAATGGGTGGCATCGTGACGGCGCTGAGACTGGTGACCACCCGCAACCGCGAGACGATGGCCGTAGCCACCCTGGAGGACCTGCAGGGAACCCTCGAAGTGGTCGTCTTCCCGCGCATGTACGCCACGAGCGCCGCTACCTTCGTCGACGGCGCGATCCTGCTCGTCGCCGGCCGCGTGGACCATCGAGGCGAAGAGGCTTCCCTGCTCGCCGATGCCGTGTGGGTCTGGGAAGACGCCCTCACTCGCGGCCCCACAGCAATCGCAGCGGAAGTTGCGGCGGGCGATCGAAGCCGGAACGGCGGCCGTCGCTGGGGCAACGGCAACGGAAATGGGAGCGGAAACGGCAGCGGAAACGCGCGTGGCGCCACCGTATCCGCCCCGGTAGCCGCGCCCGGGGCCGTCATCTCCTCGACATCCGCGCCTCGGCCCGCCGTGCCGCCGGTGCGCGTTTCGCCGCTGCGGGCTGGGGGAGTGCCGGCGGCAGTCGGCGCCGCGGCGTCGGTAGGCGCGGGTCTGACGCCTGCTGGTTTGCGGCCCGTGCCGGCGGAGCCGATCAGTTCGCCGCCGGAACCCGATGACCTGGCCCGGCTCTCGCCCGAGCGTGAGGAGCCGCCTCTCCCCGATGAAGCGCGTGATGCGGCGGCGCGGGCCTCATCCGCCCCGACCGCGGCCCTCGGGGCGACTGCTTCGGGGATTCTCCATGTCCGTTTCACCCGCGGCGCCGGCACCGGCCGGATCGTCTGGGCGATGGAGGAATTGAGCGCGCTTCTCAAGCAGCGCCCCGGGGCGACGCGCGTGGTGTTCCACATACCGCAGCAGGGCGGAGCAACGCTGCCGATGGAAATACGTCTGGGAGTCGCCTACGACGCCGAACTGCTGGCCGAAGTGGGCCGCCGGCTCGGTGAAGGTCTCGTTCGGCTGGAGATCGCGCCCGGAACTGCCTCGCTGTGACTTCGATCGAGACAGCCTCGGCCGAGCCGGCACCAAGGGCCAACCCTTACCTCGCCCTTCGAGATCGTGTGTTCGGCTGGAGTCGCGCTCGCGTCGCGGTCCCGGTGGGACTCGCCGTCGTCGGGCCCATCGCGCTGGCCAGCCTCGGTCTTGCCGGCCACCTCCCGGTCCCGGCGTTCGCGGCCCTGGTTCTCCTGCCGACGCCCCTTGTCGAGGCGCTCATTGCGCTGCGGACGCGCCGCGAGTGGGCAGCTCAGGAAGTGCTGGGCTGGCTGGACTGGACCACCATCCAGGATTGGCAGGAGCGCACAGGCGCCAAACGTCCTCGCAGCCCCATCGAAGCTCGGGCGTGGCTTGACGCCGATGACGCCGCGTCGGCCCCCGCGATTGCCCGGGCAAGCATGCTCATCCTGGCAATCCGGCCGGCGGAAGCGCGTGAGGTCATCGCGGCTCTTCCCAACGCCACTCCCCGGGAGCGCCGCGAGCGGCTCGAACTCGAGCTGGACGCCGACGCGTTCGAGCTTCGGCCGCTCGAATTCGGCCCGATCGAGGCGGCAACGCGGGTGGACGGCGCGCTGTCTCCGACAGGGGGAGCGGTGCGGCTCGCGTACCAAGCCGCACTCTTGGCCGCGGCCCGGGGCGGCAGTGGGATCGCAGAACTCACGGCTGCCCGTCCGGCCATCGATCGGCTGCCGCCCGCCCTGTTGCGGCGGGTCTGGCTCGGTCGCCTGCGGTTCGCGGTTCTGGCCGTCTTGCTGGAGGCGTGGATCCTGGTGGCGATTCTCGTAGCGCTTTCCACGGCAAGCGGGACTGTGCTCTACTAAACGTCCCGGCGCGCTACCCGAACGAGTTGTTGCCGTGGCCGGGAGAATGAACCAACCAGCTATTGCCGTGCCCGGGTGGAACCGGGGATGGTCCCAGGGGCTCCGACCGTCGCCTTCCCGTGCAGAGGAGATCACTTGTGCCGAGCCACGCCGGACTGAGCCGTGCTGTGCGGAGCGTCTTGATTCTGGGCCTCGCTCTTGTGGCGAGCGTGGGTGGCGTGCCGACGGCGCGAGCAGCCGCGGGACCGGCCGACGCCCAGGCGACCGAAATGGTCCGCCTCATCAACGGCGTCCGTGCCGCGAACAATCTCCCGGCGCTCAATGTCGATCCGACACTCGCCGGTCTGGCCCGCGACGCGCCGATCGCATGCCCCGACGATGCCAGCAAGGTCATGGCCGGGAGGGCCAAGGACTTCGCCACCTACGGCCCGCCCAGCCACTACCTGCGCCTCTGCCCGAGCGTGATGTTCGTGTCCGTGCTGCAAAGCGTCTACGGCTACGGCAGCAACGGCGAGATCGACCTCGACAACCTCAACTACGGCACGAGCGCGCACCTGCTGACCTATACCGGAAGCAAGGGAACCTGGCAGACCTGGACCTACTACACCAACCAGGCCGGCATTCTGGGATGGATGAACAGCCCGACCCATCGAAACATCATCGTCGGCGCCTACGATCGAGTCGGCTGTGGCGGCTGGATCGGTGGCGACGGCACCTTCTACTACGACTGCCTCTTCAGCAATGGCGGGCCGGGCTCCCTGGTGTCGCCGCCGACGAAGGCACCGTTCAACAACCCGCTACCCACGGCGCAACCGACTCGTCAGGCCACCCCGAGGCCCACGCCGCGTCCGACCGCAGCCGTCACGGCGCCGCCCAAACCTCCGCCGACGCAAGCCCGCGCCACATCACCGGTCTCGAGTGACCCGACGACAACGGCGAGCGCGACGATGCCGGCGCCCGCCGCGACACTCTCCGCTTCGCCCACGGGATCACACAGCGCCGTGCCGAATGCCAGTCAGTCGGCTTCGCCGGCGGTCGTGAAGCCGCAGGCGGGCGGCGGCAGAGGGCGTCCCGGTTCTCCGATCGACTCGTCGGTTGTTGGCGTCGCCGCCGGCGGTGCAGCCGGATTGCTGGCGGCCTCCTCTGGGTTGATTCTCACCATTCGCAGGCGAGCGCGCCGCAAGAAGGACGCCGGCAGGGCTCGGACGTAGCCTCGGCCGTCCTCAGTCGTGCCTGGTGCGCCCAATCGCGGACAGGATCAGGATCGCCCCGACGGCCATGATCGCGATCGGCCAGGCCAGACTCAGGTTGAACCGTGGATCGATCTGGTTCCAGGCGAAGGCGCCGCCCAGGATGATCAACAGCAATCCGAATGCGATACCGCCGGCCCCCCGGCTCTCGGCGCGGTATTGCCAGCGATCCTGCCGGCGCTGCCAGCGTTCCTGCCGGCGCTGTGAACGCCAATCGGTCGGCGGCGACTGAACGAACGGAGCCGCGCCAGGCGTGCCCGGAGCCGCCCCGAACGAACCTGGAGCCGCCCCGAACGAACCTGGAGCCGCCGTGTTGCCGCTATCGGCCGATGCGGCAGTTGAACCGTCAGCAGGACCGGTCGGGTTGGCGCCGCTGGCGCCCTCCGTGGGGGCCTGGCCGGTCGACGCCGGGGGGGTGTAGGCGGCCGGGAAGCCGGTCGGCTCGCCGCCGGGGGCCCAGGGGGATGGCTGCGGCCACTCTTCCGGCTCGATCGGAACCGCGATCATCATCACGATGTAAGCCACGAAGGTCAGGCCGCCGGTCACCGGCACCGAGATGAACCACAGGATCCTGACGAGGACCGGATCGACCTCGAAGTAGTCCGCGACTCCGCCCGCGACACCCGAGATGATGCGGTCGTTGGCGGACCGATATAGACGACGGTTGTTCATTTGCAGCCTCCCGCGGGATTGATGGTCAAGCCGCCGAGACTCGTGCTCGCAGTCAAGTCGGCCTTGTGAGCTGATGTGTCGTAGCCGGGCGTCTGCCACACGTCGCCGACGTGGACCAGACCGGAGGAACCGAAGTTGTTGCCGGCCAGGCTTTCGCTCGACCGGATCTGGAGACCCAGTCCCGTCGGGACGCACAGCCGCAGTTCGCCCAGATTTGTCGAAACGGATCCTGTGAGATCCGTCTGGCCGTCGAGAGTGAGTGCGGTGGAACCCGCGTTGGTCGACATGGACAGATTCTGGAGCGAGCCGCCGCTGAGATCGATATGGGCGGCACTGGCGTTGACCGAGAACGTCGCCGATGTCAATTTCGCGCCGGGAAGGCTGAGGTGGACGTCCCCGGCGTCTATCGAGGCCGATAGTGAGATCGGCGTCTGGGTCGGCAATTGGATCTGCCAGTCATCCTGGCTCCTGTCCGCCCACCAGTTGCTCCGGTCGGACCCGACGGACAGCCAGTTGGCGTTCGAGTTGACCTGGGCCTGGCTTCCGGAGCTGCTGGCCGCGGTGACGTGCCAGGACGCGTCGGGCGATGTCGTGACGGTGGTCGTGCCGCATTGCAGGTTCAGCTCAACCGATGCCGAGCCGTTGAAGGTCCCGTCCCGACTCAGGCTGTTCGAAGTTGCGGCCCCGTTGCCGCAGCCCAGCCGCGGCCCGACTGCGAACAGGCTGCCGACCACCAGGCCGAGGAAGACGGCGACCACCAGCCCGCCGACAAAGGACGCCGGGGTGCGCGAGAGCATGAAGCCCAGGCCGAGGCCGACCAGGATCAGCGGCCAGAGACGCCACGCCTCGCCGAGCGCCGAGCTAGAGATCAGCCCCTGGTTGTAGGCCAGAGGCATTGCCCCAAGCACGATCAGGAAGACACCCCAGTTCAACCGACCGCGGTTCAACCTCATCCTTTGCCACCTCTCCCAAGAGCGCGCCGAGTTCAGCGGGGCGACGCCGGAAAGCGCGTCCCTGTGGGCCCGGTCAGATGACCGAGGCCGGCGAATGTCGCCAGAATACGCGCGGCGGTAACGCGTTTACATCCTTCGTTGAGGCACACTCTCATCCTTCGGTAGACACTCCGGCGTCATTCCTGAGACTGACGGTGCCCCGGCGAGAGCAGGCAAGTGTTAGCCTCACTCGCGGCGCCGAGAGCTGTCGTAAAGGTATCTGGAGGCGGTTCGATGCAACTGGGCGAGTGGCGGAAGACGGCCCCCAATCGGGAGTGCATGAGCAACGCGGTTCTCAACGTACTCAAGCCCGTCCTGGGCGATCTCGGTGCCTCCGCCGACCCTGAATGTTGGGTGGAATGGGGCGACGATCCGGAGTTCCGCTACTCCGTGATGGTGCCCACCCGGGCCGGCCTGATTTCCGTGGCCGTTCGGCTCAACGCCGGGTCGGAGCCACGTGTCACCGGCAAGCTCGTTCGCTGGACACGTCTGCAGACGAGCGAGCTGAGCCTGGAATCATCCGGCGGCCACCGCATCGTTGCCGTCCAGGTCGAGGGCCAGGTCCTCAAGGGCACGGACACCGGTGCCGACCGCGTCTGCGAATTCGTGCGCGGTCTGGTCGCCGCCATGGACGGGCGCGATTGGCAATTCTCCGGCGAGGAGTTGGCGCCCCAGGCCTTCGCCGTTGCGCCCGGGAAGGCCGCGCCGAAGCGGGCCGCTGCAGCGAAGCAGGCGCCGAAACCCGCCTCGAAAGCCGGTGTGAAACCTCCGAAGGCCGTCGCTTCGCGGCCGGCGAAGGCGCCGGCCGTTCCACGTGCCGCGGCGCCTGAACCGGTCAAGCCGGCGGCGGAAAAGGCCGCTGCCGGGCCCGCAACCAGGAAGCCGGCAGCCTCGCCCAAACCGGCAGCCCGCAAGCGCAACACCGCCACCGGCATGGTCCCTGCGCTGGGGCCCGGAGTTGCCGCTGCCCCGCGCCCGGGGCCGGCTCCGGTCGAGCCGGCGAGGATCGCGCCACATCCCATATTCGCGCCGGTTGCATCGCCGCCGGCCGGTCAGCCCGAGCCCGAGTCGCCCGAGTGGGGAGAGCTCAACACCGACGAGCGTGGGGATCGTGAGACGCGCCGGCCCAAGACCTGGACGCCCTGACGAGGCCGGTCTCGGCTCCGGTTCGCCTGGCCGACCGGCGGGGTCCGTCGGCACGCGATCGGCGAGGCCGACTCGGGCGCGGCGTACCATAGGGCGTCGTGGGCGCAGCGGTGCCGGGCCCGACGGAGGGCCGGCCGCTGGATCCATTGAGCGGCACCTGATAAGGCTGGAGGATCCGCTGCGATGACCGACGCGGTGGCAAGGGCACATCGGGAGCGGTCGGGCGGCGCCGAGGGCGGGGCGGTCGTGGTCGGGCGGGAAGGGCGGACCTCGCAGATTAACTCGGACCTCGTCGTCCTCGGCCTCGCCGGCATCTTGGGCATCCTCTCGCTTGAGGTGCTGGCAGGATGGGTGCTCGACTTGCCACAGCTCGGGAGCTGGCTGCCGAGCGCCGTGGAGATGAAGGTCAACGCCGCGATCTGCGTGCTCGCTCTGGCCGCGGCTCTCGGAGTGATTGCCTCCCCGCTGCCTGAACGCCTTAGGCGACCGATCGCCGCCGGCTTGAGCCTGCTCGTGGTCGCCATCGCCGGCGCGACACTGATCGAGCATCTCGGTTCGATAAACCTCGGGATAGACCAGGCGCTGTTCGTGGACAAGGCGAGCGCGGGATCGCCGCATCCGGGTCGCTTCGCGGTCCAGACGTCGATGGCTTTCCTGAGCGCCGCGGCGGCCGTGCCGTTGATGGGTCGCCGGACGTTTCGCGGCCTCTACCCCAGCGAGGTCCTTGGCGTCCTGGTCGGCTGCGTCGGAGGGATCGGCCTGCTGGGGTACATGTTCGGCGCGAGTGAGCTCCTGTCGTTGGGCTCGGCGACGCAGGTTTCCCTCCCGGCGTCGGTGGCGCTGGCATTGCTCGGGCCGGCTCTCGTTGCCGAGAACCCGGACCATCGCCTCGTCCGTGTGCTGACCGACCCCGGAGCGGCCGGCCAGGTGATCAGGGTATTCCTGCCTACCGCACTCCTGGTCGTGCCTGCGAGCGCATGGATCCGCCTTTGGGGGGAGCGGGCGGGGCTGTACGACGAGTCGATCGGCTTGACGCTCATGGTCGCCTTCGAGGCCGCCATCCTGACCGCGATCGGCGCGTGGACAACGTTCCGCATCCAGCGGCTCGAGGCCGAGCGGGCCGAGGCGCGCCGCGACACGGACCGGTTCTTCGAGCTGACGACCGACCTCGTGTGCGTTGCGGATGGCGCCGGACGGCTTGTCGTGGTCAGTCCGAGCTGGGAGCAGGTTCTCGGTTTCCCCATCTCGGAAATTGCCTCGCGGCCATTCATCGATTTCGTGCATGCGGACGACCGAGAGCGGACGATCGCCGAGTTCGGGTCGGAGCTGGGTGGCGGCCAGGTGCACGCGTTCCAGAATCGATACCGGACGGCCGACGGAGGCTACCGCTGGCTGGAGTGGAACTCAATGCCGGACGCGACCACCGGGCGCATGTATGCCGTGGCGCGCGACGTCACGCAGCGCAGGCAGGCGGAGGAGGATCTGGCCCGGCTGGCCGCCATCGTCGAATTCGAGCGCCGATGGCATCCTGGCCGTCGACGCGGACGGCCGCATCAGCGAGTGGAATGCCGGGGCCGAGGCGTTGTTCGGATACACGGCCACCGAGGCCATCGGCCAGGACCTGGCGCTCACCGCCCCGGAAGAGGACCGCTCCGAGCAGTTGCGGCGGTGGAGTGAGGCCGCAGCCGGCCGGTCGCAGGTGTATGAGACCTTTCGCCGGCGCAAGGACGGCAGCCGTTTCCGCGCCCTGCTTTCGCTTTCGCCCGTGACGGGCCGCGAGGGTGACCGGCTGGGCGTTTCGACGATCGTCCGGGATGTGAGCGACGCCTACGAGGCGCGCCAGCGTCTCGAGCAGAGCTTGCGGGAACTGGCCCGCTCCAATGCCGAGCTCGAGCAGTTCGCCTACGTCGCCAGCCACGACCTCCAGGAGCCGCTGCGGATGGTGACGGGTTTCATGGGCCTTCTCGAGAAGCGTTACGGCCACACCCTCGGCGAGGAGGCGGACGATTACATCGGCTTCGCGGTGGACGGCGCGCGCCGCATGCAGGGGCTCATCGACGATCTGCTCACCTATTCGCGGGTCGGTTCTCGCGGTCGAAACCCGGAACCGGTCGACCTCGGGGACATCGCCCGATCGGTGGCCCACGATCTCCGCACGCTCGTTGAGGAGACCGGCGCCACGATCCGGCAAGGCAGATTGCCGACCCTGACGGCCGATCGCCTGCAGATGAGCCAGCTGTACCAGAACCTGATCGGCAACGCGATCAAGTTCCACGGCGAGCGGCCACCCGAAATAGAGCTCGGTGCGGAGCGCGCCCGCGGAGAGTGGCGCATGTTCGTCCGCGACCACGGCATCGGCATACCGCCGGAACGCCGCGAGGACGTTTTCGTGATATTCCGCCGCTTGCATTCGCGAGAGGAATATCCTGGCAGCGGCATCGGCCTGGCTGTCTGCAAGAGAATCGTCGAGCGCCACAACGGGCGCATTTGGATCGAGACGACGGTTGGGCGTGGCGCTACCTTCTGGTTCACCCTGCCGGATCGAACGAGGAGCGACTTTGATGACTAGTGGCAGTTCGGTCCAGATCCTCCTTGTCGAGGACAATCCGGGCGACGTCCGCCTCACCCAGGAGGCGTTTCGCCACGGCCGGCTCGCCAACGAGTTGGTCGTCTGCGGAGACGGCGACGCGGCGTTGAGACTGCTACGAGAGCGACAGGCTGCGAACCAGCGGCAACCCGGGTTGGTGCTCCTGGATCTGAATCTGCCGGGCAGGGGAGGCCTGGACGTTCTGGCCGAGATCAAGGCCGACGCGGCACTCAGGCTGATTCCGGTCGTGATTCTGACCTCGTCGGCGGCCGAGCGCGACGTGCTCCAGAGCTACGAACGCAACGCCAACGCGTATGTCACCAAGCCGATCGACATCGAGGAGTTTCTGGCCGCCATCAGGTCGCTCGGCGATTTCTGGCTGGCGGTGGTCCAGCTGCCGCGCCCATGAACCAAGCGATCCCCGCTTCCGCCGAGCCCGGCGATGGCACCAGGGTGCCCGTCGATTCGTTCCGGGTGCTCCTGATCGAGGATAATCCCGGCGATGCGCGCCTGATAGAGGACGTGTTGTGCGAGAGCGGCTCGGTCCGCCTCGCGCATGTCGACCGTCTGGCCCGCGGCCTTGATCTTCTGAACTCGGAGCCGTTCGACGCCGTTCTGCTCGATCTGGATCTACCGGACAGCCACGGCTTCGACACGCTGGCGGCCATCGTCGCCCAGACCCGCGCGCCGGTCCTCGTGATGACCGGTCTGGACGACGAAGTGGTAGGCCTTCAGGCAATCCGTCATGGTGCCCAGGACTACCTGGTGAAGGGTCGAGTCAGCGATGATCTTCTGCGGCGGTCGCTGCGTTACGCCATCGAGCGCTGGCGTCTCCAGGCTGCCGTCTCGACGCCCTTGATCGAAACGGCGCCAATCGGCCTGGCCGTCCTCGACCACCAGCTGCACTTCCTGTACGTCAACCCGGCGCTGGCCAGAATGGATGGTCTCCCGGCGGTGGCGCACCTCGGCCAGCGAATCGAGCGAATCGTGCCCGAGCTGGGACTCGACACGGTCGAGCTCCTCGAGCGCGTGGTCGCGAGCGGCAGGACCATCAGCGACGAAGAGGTGAACGGGTCGTCCCCGCTCGGCTCGGAGCCCGCGACCTGGCTGCTGAGCGCCGCAGCCCTTCGCAACGCCGCGGGTGAAACGGTTGGGCTGACTCTGAGCGTCGTCGAAATAACCGAGCGCAAGCATCGGGAGCGTGCACTCGCGGCGCTGGTGGAGCTTCGCCGCCAGGCCCAGGCGATCGGGGAGTCGATCCCCTTCGGGATCTGGATAGCCGGGCCGGACGGCCGCATGAAGTATCTCAGTCCGTCATTCCTAGCCCTCCTCGGCAAGACCATGGACCAGGCAATGGACTTTGGCTGGATGGCGTCCCTGTCGGCTGATTCGCCCGTTCCAACCGAACAGGATTGGGTCGACTCGATGGTGGCGGGCCGTCCGTGGAACCAGGAGTACGTCATCAACGGCTCGGACGGCCGCCGCCATACCGTGCTCTCGCTCGGTAACGCCGTGGACGACGATGCCGGTACGGTCACCGGCTGGGCCGGCATCAACCTGGACATCACCGACCGTCGCGAGGCCGACGCTTTCCGGGATGCGTTCGTCGGAATCCTCTCGCATGAGCTGCGGACTCCGATCACGTCGATCTACGCGGCGAGCACACTGCTGGCCCGGCCCGGCCTCGGCGAGGACAAGCGCGCGGAACTGGTGGCGGACGTCAGCGAGGAAGCCGAGCGACTGCGCCGCCTCGTCGAGGACCTGTTGGTTCTCGCCAAAGCCGAACGAGGCGCCATCCAGGTACAGCTCGAGCCGGTGCTCCTCCAGCACCTGCTGCCACGAATTTGCGAGGAAGAAGAGCGGCGCCGGCCCGGCCTCAAGATCGACGTGACGATCGAACGCCCGGTCCCGGTGGCGAGGGCTGAAGAGGCTTTCGTGGTCCAGGTCCTGCACAACCTGCTCGGCAATGCCGCCAAATACGGCCCGGCGGTCGGCCCGATCGACATCTTGCTCGACGCTCCCGACGGCTGCCCGAGAGTTCGAGTGCTGGACCGCGGCCCGGGTGTGGACCCCGCCGAGGCCGACAGGCTGTTCGAGCTCTTCTACCGCTCCGGTCGAACGTCGCGCGTCGCCGGTTCGGGCATCGGACTGTTCGTCGCCAAACGTCTCGTGGAGGCGGTCGGCGGCACGATCTGGGCCCGGCCCCGTGACGACGGCCCCGGCGCCGAATTCGGCTTCAGCCTTCAGCCGCTTCGCGAAGACGCCATCTAGCGCCGTGGGTCGCGAGATCGAGCGCAAGTTCCTCGTGCGGGACACGTCGGTGCTCGATGGACTCGTGGGCATCGAGATTCGGCAAGGCTACCTTTCGATCGATCCCGAACGTTCTGTGCGTGTGCGCCGTGCCGGTGAGCTCGCATTCCTGACGATCAAGGGCATAACCAGCGCGCACGGGACAAGCCGGCCGGAATTCGAGTATCCGATCCCGCCCGAAGACGCAGATGCGATGCTCGACGAAATCGCCCGGCGCCCGCTGATCGAGAAGACTCGCTATCGGGTCGAGGCGGGCAATCGCGTTTGGGAGATCGACGTTTTCGGCGGCGTCAATGCCGGACTGGTTGTGGCGGAGGTGGAGCTACCCAGCGAGGATGCGCGGTTCGTCGTGCCGGCCTGGGCCGATGCCGAAGTGACGGGCGATCCGCGCTACTACAACGTCAACCTCGTGGAGCATCCCTACCGGGACTGGGCATAGAAGAGCGCGGCTCCCGGTTGATTGGGAGCCGCGCGTGCTGGGGGAGGGGTTCGGAGCGGCGAGTCTCAGACGAGGGCGGCGCGGCAGGCCTTTGCGTCCTGAACGGCCGACTTGAGGAGATCCCGAGCCTGAACGAGGGCGGCGCGAGCGCTGCTCACTACCGGTCCGGCGGTTCCGGCGTTGTACTGCGCCGGAGTCAGCGGGAGGAGGGTCGCCGGCAGCGGCGTTGCGAGCCCGACGGCCTTGGTGACCGCGGCGTTCATGGCATCGAGGTCCGATTGGGCGGCCGTCGTGTCTTTTCCGGCCGCCTTGGCGGCCGCGATCCGGGCGGCAAGGTTCGTGTCAACCTTCGTGAACATGGTTTGCGAAGCTACCACGCGGTCGGCGCCGGAAACGAGGTTCACCTGCGGGCCGACGAGGAGATAGACGCGGAATTCTGTGGCGATGCGGCCAATCTCGGCCTTGAGCGCCGGGATGGACGTTTCGGCGTCGACGGTCGTCTTCAGGTCCGTGAGACCGGTTCGGGTGGCGCCGATCTCGGCCGTGAGAGCGGCCGCGTCGGAGGTCGTGAGCGCGGTCGAGCCGGTGATCTTGGCCGAGAGCGCGTTCAGGGTCGTGAAGCGCCGCTGGATCTCACAGTCGCCGAAGGCACGGAGCGCGTCGAGGGTGACCGGCGCCTTGAGCGCGGCGAACTGCGTCTCACACACGCCCTTGCCGGCCGGGCCGCCGGGAATGAGCGTGGGCGCGGCCGTGACGACGGCGACCGACGAAAAGGTCAGCGCACCACCGACGGCGAGGCCGGCGATCAGTGCCGGAATTCGTAGCTTCATGAGGGTCACTCCTTGGATGAGGCGCGGACGGTTATTCGCCGCCGCTAGAACTGGCATCGCTGCCCGAAATTGAGCCGTTGACGTCGTTCACGACCTGGTTGAGCGTTTGAAGCTCGGCATCGAGCGGGTCGGGAGTCGTCGCCGCGACAGGCGCTTTGCTCGTCGCCGCCATCGCCGATGGCACGGCCGAAACCGACGTGCCGGTCGAAGACGAAGTCGCAGTCACCGTAGCGGCCGGGGTCGACCCGGCAGGCTCGACCGAGCTCGTCGAGCCGGTTCCACTTGTCTGAGCCGACTGGGAGGCGGCCGGTGAGCCGGATGGCGCGGGAGTCCCGGGTCCGCCGCAGGCCGTGCCGGCCAGCCCGATCACCCCGACGACCAGCACGATCGCGGCGAGTCTTGCCCTGGAGCCCAACTTGCGGTTCAACTGGCCTACCTCTGTGTCGTCATGGCGCGTGGTGACGATTGCGATAGTCGGGGGCCAGGCTTCGGGGAAGTCGGGGCGCAGGTAAGCCGCGTGTAAGGGCGAAACACCGGGCGCCGCGCCAAATCCGCCCGCCGGAGCCGTGCCGTGGTGCCGGGGCGCCTGCCCGTAAATGCCGACGTTATGTTGAAGCTCTCTTAAGCAACGCCCCAGCAATTCCCAAAGCCCCGCCTCGTCGGTGACAATCGCGCGGGGTAGAAATGACCAAATGGAGCCGGGGCTTGATCGTCCGCATCGTCCGGGGGAGGGTCGCCGCCGACCTGGTGCCGTCGTTCCATGACCTGGCGAAGAGCACCGTCCCGAAAGTACATCTCCGCGACGGGGTCGTTTCGGTTAGCGTCTCGAGGCAGATGAGGTCCGACGGAGCCGAGGAGATCGTCTTCGCCACGGTCTGGCGCGACCTGCCGGCCCTCTACGACTGGGTCGGCGGATCCGACCTTCTCGATGTCCCGGCAGCGATTTTCAGCTTCGAGAATTGCCTTTCCGGGCGCGACCTGCAGTACCACGAAGTCATTGCCGCCGACGTGGCCACGGCTGCGAGCGAGGCGGCTTCGGGGAGCTGATCGGGGCGCCGTGGGGCAGCCGTCGGGCGGATGGCGCGGGAGGTTTGCCGCCGCGGGGCTAAGGGTTGACACTACGCGCATGAGCCCCCAGACGAAGCAGCACCCACGGCCCACCAAGAAGCGCACCGCGATCGCTCCGCCGAAGCCGGCGACCGCGAGCGAGCCCGTTACGTCCACGACGCCGGAAGACATTGCCCGTTACCGTCAGAACCTTCAGGGCGAAGTCGACGCGGTCGCCCTGTACGGGGTGCTCGTGGAGAAGGAGTCCAGCCAGGCCTTGCGAGAGTTCTACGGCCGCATGGTCGAGGTCGAGGAGGTCCACGCCGGCGTCTGGCGCAAGAACCTCGAGGCGGCCGGCGTCGACACCCGGAGCATTCGTCCGGCGTGGCGCGCCCGTGTGCTCATGTTCGTGGCCCGCCGTTTCGGTCCGGCAATGGTGATCCCTACGATCGCAGGCCGCGAGGCGGCCGATGAGGCCATGTACGACGACCAGCCCGAAGCGCTTGCCCGCATGCCAGGAGACGAACGGTCGCACGCTCGTCTATTCCGCGAACTCGCAAGCAGTCGCGGAGTCGAAGGTTCCGCGATCGCCCGGATCGAGGGCCGCCACCGCGGCAGCGGCGGCAACCAGCTGCGCGCCGCGGTCCTCGGCGCGAATGACGGCCTGGTCTCCAACCTGAGCATCTCCATGGGCGTGGCGGGCGCCTCCGAGGGCGGTCATGCGGTCCTGGTGGCCGGACTGGCGGGGATGCTGGCAGGCGCGCTCTCGATGGCAATCGGCGAGTGGCTTTCGGTCCAGAGCGCACGCGAGCTCTACGCCCATCAAGTCAAGGTGGAGCGCGACGAGCTGCTGGCGGTTCCCGACGAGGAGGAGGAAGAGCTGGCGCTCATCTACCAGGCAAAGGGCCTCACGAGCGACCAGGCGCGTCTGATGTCCAGGTCCATCATCGGGGGAGATCTGGGTCAGGCAGTGGACACGCTGGCCCGCGAAGAGCTGGGTATCGACCCGGACGAACTCGGCGGTTCGGCCTGGGTGGCGGCTGCCACTTCGTTCTGCCTGTTCGCGGTCGGGGCGGTCGTGCCCGTGTTGCCGTTCTTCTTCGCCAGCGGCGCCGCGGCCATCGTCGTGTCGATCGTGGTCAGTGCGGTGGCCTTGATGCTCGTCGGCGCGGCGATCACTGTAGTCACCGGATCAGGCGTCCTCAAGACGGGCGGGCGGCAGGTGTTGCTGGGCATGGCGGCGGCCGCGGTCACCTTCGGTCTGGGGAGCCTGGTGGGGCACGCCGTCGGCTAGGTCGGGCCGTCGGGTCGGTCAGGCGCCCTGGGAGTCGTCCACCGGGCATGTCGCCATACGATAGCCGACGCCGTACACCAATTCGATCAGCGGCCGGTCGGTCACGAGCTCGATGCGAGCGCGCAGGCTCCGAATGGTGACCTGGAGCAGGTGAATGTCCTCCTCGTAGCCCGCACCCCAGACGGAGTGGAGTAGTTCGGAATGGCCGACGACGCGATCGGCATGTTGGACGAGATAGCAGAGCAGCCGGAACTCGGTCGGAGTGAGGTGAACATCCGCGTCGCTGACGCGAACCGAGCGGCGAGCCGAGGAGATGTCCAGCGGACCGAGCCGGATGTGATCACGTTCGCCGGCCTGGCTCCCGGCCCGCAGGGCGTCCGCCCAGGCCTCCAGGTCGAAGTGGCGCCGGTTGACATCCACCAGGAATGGCCCCCCGTCCGGCCCGGCCCCGGCGGCATCGGCGACGATCACAACACTCGGGATCGCGGTCTCGGGCAACTCGGCCTCAGCGCTACCGCCAACCACGTGGATGTTGGGATATGGGCTCGAACCGGAGGGCGTCTGCGGCGCGGCATCGGTCTCGCCGTCGATCGGGACCGTCCTGAGACCATGGCGGGCAAGCCATAACTGGATCAGCCCCGCAAGGTCGTCTTCATCCTCGAGGACCACGACCTGGGTCCGTCGCGGAGCGTACTCGGGCCGCTCGTTCACCGACCATCTCGCTTGCTTACGAGTTGACCGTTGCGGATTCGTTGCACCGCCTCGCATTATGCACCCCGGCCGCCCGTGGAACCAGCAGGCAGGACTGAAATACCACGGTGCGAACCCGCGTTCACCTCCCGGGTTAGGGCACCCGCGCCCTACTCCCGCGGAAAGCAAGGCGCGGAGCCCCGATAACTCACGAAAAGCGGGGCTGAGCCGCCCCCGTCGGGTCGGTCGGCGCCGACCGGGTGGTTTTTGAGAATTGTTTGAGATTCTGCAAGGCCGTCGCGCCGTAGATTGCTAACCGGCGGTGTGTCCAAACCGCAAGAGACTGCCCTCGATGCAGGCCCGCCCCCGGAGAGGAGGTAAGGGCGCAGGAGTCTGGTTTCGGTGCGCAGCAAGACGCGCAGCCAGATGCCTCGCTTGGCGATTGACGTTCTGGCGGTTCATTTCGTCCGACGTGGCACACGCCCAGTTACACCAAAACACCGTCGGCAACGTCGCCGACGAGTAGCCAGGGAGATCACAGAATGGTCGAGAAGTTCCTCGCCGAGGTCTTCGGAACAGCGACGCTCATCGTCTTGGGCGACGGCGTCGTGGCGGGGGTGCTGCTGGCGAAGTCCAAGGCCCAGAACGCTGGCTGGATAGTCATCACTTTCGGATGGGCGTTCGCCGTCTTCTGCGGCGTCGTGGTCGCGGGACCGCTCAGCGGCGCTCACCTGAACCCCGCTGTGACGCTTGGCCTTGCCACGATGGAGGCACTGAAGCAAGGCAGTACGGGCATCACGTGGGCGTCGGTTCCGCCCTACATCCTGGGTGAGTTCGTCGGCGCCATGATCGGTGCGACGATCGTGACCATCCACTACTGGGACCACTTCAAAGCCACCGAAGACCAGGGCCTCAAGCTGGCCGTGTTCTGCACTGGCCCGGCTATCCGCAATTACCCCATGAACCTCGTTTCGGAGATCATCGGCACGTTCGTGCTTGTGTTCGTGATCTTCGCGTTTGGCCAGCCCCATAGCCTGGCTCCGGCATCCATCGGTGCGCTGCCGGTTGCGTTCCTCATCCTCGTGATCGGTCTTTCTCTCGGAGGCACGACCGGATACGCGATCAACCCCGCCCGCGACCTCGGCCCGCGCATCGTTCATGCGATCCTGCCCGTCCCGGGCAAGGGCGGCTCGGATTGGGAGTATTCGTGGGTGCCGGTGGTCGGTCCGCTAATCGGCGGCGCCCTCGCGGCCGTCGTCTACTACGTGGCATTCACGCAGTTCATCATCCTCAAGATCCCGTCCTAGTCGTCCCGTTTTCGTCGGACCGCCGGCACGAACCAATCTTCGCGCCGGCGGAACGGCATGCGTGGGCCTCGGCGTTGTAGCGAGGATTTGCCATGAAGAAGCTCATCAACGCGCCCGATAGCGTCGTGGACGAGGCGCTCGCCGGCATGGCGGCGGCCCACCCCGACCTCATTCGGGTCGAGGTACCGAACATCATCGTCCGCAAGGACGCGCCTCGAAAAGGCAAGGTCGGGGTCATCTCCGGCGGCGGTTCCGGCCACGAGCCCATGCACGGCGGGTTCGTCGGCCTGGGCATGCTCGATGCCGCGTGCCCCGGCGCAGTCTTCACCTCGCCGGTTCCGGATCAGATGGAAGCCGCGACCAAGGCGGTCAACGGCGGCGCAGGCGTCCTGCATATCGTCAAGAACTACACCGGCGATATCATGAACTTCGACCTCGCGGCACAGCTGACCGAGGCCGAAGGCATTCCGGTGAAGGCAGTCGTCATTGCCGACGACGTTGCCGTTAAGGATTCACTCTATACGGCCGGCCGGCGCGGAGTAGGCGGCACGGTCCTGGCCGAGAAGATCGTGGGCGGCGCGGCGGAGGCCGGCGCCGACCTGGACAAGGTCACGGCACTCTGCCAGAAGGTCCAGGACAACGTCCGCTCCATGGGCATGGCCCTGACCAGTTGCACGGTCCCGGCGGCCGGCAAGCCCACTTTCGAGCTTGCCGACGACGAGATGGAAATCGGCGTCGGCATCCATGGCGAGCCGGGCCGCACGAGGATGAAGGTCGCATCGGCCGATGACATCGTCGAGATGATGATGGTGCCGATCCTCGAAGACCTCCCGTTCAAGTCCGGAGACAGGGTGCTTGCCTTTGTCAACGGCATGGGCGGAACGCCGCTGATCGAGCTGTACATCGTGTACAACGCGGTCAACAAGATCCTCAAGGGTCGCGGGATCACTGTCGCGCGGAACCTTGTCGGCAGCTACATAACATCGCTTGAGATGGCCGGCTGCTCGATCAGCCTGCTCCGTCTCGACGACGAGATGATTCGCTTCTGGGATGCCCCGGTGCACACGCCGGGCCTTCGCTGGGGCGTGTGACATCCATGGAAGAATCGGGCCGGTTGTCGTTCGATGAAGTGCTCGGCTGGATCCGGCGCTTCGCTGGACAGATCGTCGCAAACAAGGTCTATCTGACCGAGTTGGACTCGGCTATCGGCGACGCCGACCACGGCATCAACATGGACCGCGGTTTCCAGGCGGTCATACCGAAGCTCGACGCCTTTCAGGGCGACGATCCCGGCGCAGCCTGCAAGCTCGTCGGATCGACGCTCATCTCAACGGTCGGTGGAGCCGGCGGGCCCCTCTACGGCTCGCTTTTCCTCCAGTTCGGCATCGCCCTATCCGGCCACGAAACGATAAGCCTGACCGATTGGCTGAATGGTCTGGACCTGGGTATAGCTGCCATCCAGCGGCTCGGGAAGGCTGAGGCCGGTGACAAGACGATGCTCGACGTGCTCATGCCCGCCCGCGACGCCCTCAAACAGGGCCTGGCCGATGGCAAGAGTCCCCGAGAGGCTCTCCTCGCCGCCTCTGCGGCGGCCGAGGCAGGCATGAAAGCGACCATCCCGATCGTTGCCCGGAAGGGCCGGGCGAGCTACCTCGGAGAGCGCAGTGCGGGCCACCAGGACCCGGGCGCGACCTCCTCTTGCCTGCTCGTCAAAGCCGCAGCCGACGAGTGGACTGCCTAGAACCGCGGCGCGGGCCTTAGTTCAGTTGAAAGAGGTGACTCAATTGGCTCAGTACGTAGGCGCCCTCGACCAGGGGACTACGAGCACCCGGTTCATGATCTTCGACCACTCGGGCGGGGTTGTGGCGATTGATCAGAAGGAACACGAGCAGATCTATCCCAAGCCCGGTTGGGTGGAGCACGATCCCGCTGAGATCTGGACGCGCTGCGTCGAGGTCATTCGGGGCGCCCTGGCCAAGGCGGGCATCAAGGCGAGTGACCTTGCCGCCGTCGGCATAACGAATCAGCGCGAGACCGCGGTCGTCTGGGACCGCAAGACCGGCAAGGCCGTTTACAACGCGATCGTCTGGCAGGACACGAGAACGGACACCCTCATCAACGGGTGGGCCAAGGACGGCGGCCAGGATCGGTTCCGGGCCAAGGTCGGACTGCCTCTGGCGACGTACTTCTCGGGCCCGAAGATCAAGTGGATCCTCGACAACGTCCCGGGAGCGCAGGCGAAGGCCGATGCCGGCGACCTCATGTTCGGCAACATCGACACCTGGTGCATCTGGAATCTCACCGGCGGAGTCAGCGGCGGCGTCCATGTCACCGACGTGAGCAATGCCAGCCGGACGATGCTGATGAACCTGGCCACCCTGGACTGGGATCCGGACATGCTCAAGGTCATGGGCGTTCCGCGGTCCATGCTGCCCAACATCAAGGCGTCCAGTGCCGTGTACGGCATGGGCGTTGGCGATCTGGCCGGCATCCCGATTGCGGGCGACCTTGGCGACCAGCAGGCGGCCCTCTTCGGCCAGACGTGCTTCTCGGCCGGCGAGGCCAAGAATACGTATGGCACCGGCTGCTTCATGCTCCTCAACACGGGCACGAAGCCTGTTCCTTCCAAGAGCGGCCTGCTCACCACGCTCGGCTACAAGATCGGCGACCAGCCGGCGGTCTACGCCCTCGAGGGCTCGATCGCGATCACCGGCGCGCTGGTCCAGTGGCTGCGTGACAACCTTGGCATGATCAAGACCTCCCCGGAGATCGAAGAGCTGGCCAAGACTGTCGACGACAATGGCGGCGTGTACTTCGTGCCGGCATTCTCCGGCCTGTTCGCGCCGTACTGGAAGAGCGACGCCCGCGGCGTCATCGCCGGGCTGACCCGCTACGTGAACAAGGGCCACATCGCCCGGGCAGTGCTCGAGGCGACGGCCTGGCAGACGCGCGAAGTGCTCGACGCCATGAACTCCGACTCCGGAGTTCCGCTCACGGCCCTCAAGGTCGACGGCGGCATGGTCTTCAACGACCTGCTCATGCAGTTCCAGGCCGACGTCCTCGGCGTGCCGGTCATCCGACCGAAGGTCGCCGAGACGACCGCGCTCGGCGCTGCCTACGCGGCCGGTCTGGCCGTCGGCTTCTGGAAGGAAGTCGAGGACCTGCGGGCCAACTGGCAGAAGGATCACGAGTGGAAGCCCAAGATGGACGAGAAGACTCGTGAAAAGGACCTCAAGCTCTGGAAGAAGGCCGTGACTCGGACCTTCGACTGGGTCGAATAGCCTCGTAGAACGCACCTCTCCGGGGCCCGGCGGCACGAACGCCCGGGCCCCGGAGTCTGTCCGCGCCGAAATCCGGCCCCGCGTGGCAGGTTTCGCCAAAGCGCGCATCATGCAACCAAAGAGGGAACGCGGCTGATCGAGGTAATCGCATGATTGAGTCGCCTCAAGGGTCGCCACATGCGACCGGGTCGCCGAAGGCGACCGGAGCGTTCGACGTGATCGTCGTGGGCGGGGGAGCGACAGGCGCAGGCGTCCTGCGCGACCTGGCCCGGCGGGGGCTTCGCTCGCTGCTCATCGAGAGGGGCGACTTCGGCACCGGGACCACCGGTCGGTACCACGGCCTGCTCCACTCGGGCGGCCGTTACGCGGTCAGGGATTCGCAGGCGGCGCGGGAGTGCATAGATGAAAACCGCGTCCTGAGACGGATCGCCCCGGCCAGCATCGAAGACACCGGCGGCTACTTCGTGGCCACGCCCGACGACCCCGACGACTACCTGGACGTCTTCCCCGCGGCGTGCGAAAAGGCCGGCATCGAATGCGACGAGATCCCCGTTGCGCAGGCGCTTCGCCGCGAACCGGCGCTGAACCCGAAGATCCGGCGCGTCTTCAGGCTCCCGGACGGCTCGATCGAACCCTGGGACCTCATCGACGCCAATCTCGCCGACGCCCGGGCCCACGGCAGCGACGCCTGGTCCTACCACCGCGTCGTCGGTCTCGAGCGAGAAGGGGAGCGGATAGTCTCGGCCACGATCCGCGACGAGCGGACCGGCACCATCACGGAAGTCCCGACGCGCTTCGTGGTCTCCGCAGCCGGCGCCTGGGCAGGCCAGATAGCCGCGATGGCCGGCGTGGAGCTGACCATGCGACCCGGCAAGGGCGTCATGCTGATCTACAACCAGCGCATGACCGACACGGTCGTCAACCGCTGCCACAAGGCCGGCGACGGCGACATCATGGTCCCGATGCACACGGTCGCGATCCTCGGCACGACGGACCTCAAGGTGCCCGACCCGGACGTGTACGACATCACCCGCGAGGAAGTGGCCGAGTTGATCGCGGAGGGCGAGAAGCTCTTCCCGGATCTCGGCCGGATGCGCCTCATGCGAGCCTATGCCGGCGTTCGGCCGCTCTACCAGCCGCCGGCCGATGCGCTGGCGAGCGACAACAGGGCGGTCTCGCGAGCCCATGCCGTGATCGACCACGCCAATCGCGACGGCGTCGACAACTTCGTCTCGATCGTGGGCGGCAAGCTCACGACCTTCCGACTGATGGCCCAGGACACGGTGGATGTCGTGGCGGCCAAGCTCGGCGTCACCGAGAAATGCACCACCGCCGACGAGATCCTGCCCAACCAGGTCCCCGGCAAGACCTACTGGCTCGGGCACAGGCTCGCCGAGCACGAGGCAGAGGGCGGGGGCGACGCCGCGCTGCTGTGCGAATGCGAGCTCGTCACCCGGCCGATGCTCAACGAGTTCCTCGACACCCATTCGGCCTGCAGCCTCGACGACGTCCGGCGCGGAACTCGCCTCGGGATGGGCCCGTGCCAGGGCGGCTTCTGCACTTTCCGGGCCGCCGGCCTCGTGGCGGAGCAGGGCGGCGGCCAAACCCGGCGGCACCGACGCGGCGCTCGCCGAAGACGCCGACCAGGCGATCGTCGGGCTACCTTCGGGAGCGGTTCAAGGGCACGCGGCCGATCGCAGCGGGTCGGCAGCTGCAGGAGCTGTGGATGGTCATGGGCATGTACGTCGGCGCGCTCGGGCTCGAGTCGCTGATCGAGCACGAGCCGGCCGAACAGCCGCGGGAGGTCGTCGATGCCCAGCGCTGATGTCGTCGTTGTGGGGGCGGGACTTTCCGGTCTCACCGCCGCGCTGGCTGTCGCCCAGTCCGGGGCCCGCGTCCAGGTAGTGGCCAAGGGCCACGCCGGAACGCACTGGGGCAGCGGCGGCCTGGATATCGCCGGACTGCCTGCCGGCGCCACGCCCGGCGCCGCCACCCCTCGAGAGGGTCTGGATGGCCTGGCTGCGCTGCCGGGCCACCCGTATGCGCACCTGGCCGGCGACGTTGCTCCGGCCCTCGATTGGCTGCGAGCGCTTCTCGCGGCCGAAGGGCTGGCCTATCAGGGCGACCTCGACACGCCCCTCCAGCTCGTCCCGACTTCGATCGGCGGGACGCGGCTCGCGGCCATACTCCCGGCCGCCCAGGCCCCCGCAGTGCGGCCGTGGGGTCCCGGCGAGCGGCTCGTGATTTGCGGCATCGCCGGCTTCAAGGATTTCTGGCCCGCCGCCATCGCGGCGAGCCTTTCGCGCCCGCGAGTCTGGGCCGGAGGCAACCGCCCGGATCGGGTGGACGCTATCAGCGTCGAGTTGCCCGGCCTGGCCGAGCGTCACAACCTCAACGCGCTCGAGCTGGCCCGCCGGCTCGACGATCGAAGCTGGCGAGCCACTGCAATCGACCGCATCGCTTCGGCTCTGGACGCGAGCGGCGCGAAGGGCGGCGCCCGGGCCGGTTCCGGTCGGGTCGCTCTGCCGGCGGTTCTGGGTCTCAAGGACCACGCGGCCGCGTTCGACGAATTCCGGCGGCGGCTGCCCCTCGAACCGTTCGAGATGCCGCTCGTCCAGCCGAGCGTGCCCGGCATACGGCTCTACAACGCGCTGCGCGCCGCGCTCATCGGCGCCGGCGGCCGAATCCTGATCGGCGAGCCCGTGGCCCAGGTCGATCGAAGCGGGGACCGCGTCATCGCCGTCGCCATGGAGGCTGCGGTGCGCACCGCCATCTTCCGAACCGGAGCTATGGTCCTCGCGACCGGCGGCATCGCCGGCGGGGGCATCGTCGCCGACAACGGCGGGCACCTCGAGGAAGTCGTGCTCGGTCTCCCGGTCGAAGCGCCTGAGTTCGAGGAGTGGCTTTCGCCCGACGCCTTCGACCCGGCCGGTCACCCGCTCGAGGCGGCCGGCATCAGAGCCGATGCCGAACTGCGTCCTGTGGATCGGGCTGGCCGGCCCGTCTTCGAAAACGTCCGGGTGGTCGGCACCACCCTCGCCGGCCAGCGATACCTGCGCGAGCGCTGCCGCGACGGCGTCTCGATCTCCAGCGGCTGGCGTGCGGCAAAGACGCTGACCGCGGTTGCCACACCCCTTGCCGCGGCGCAGTCGGGGAGTGTCCGGTCATGACTATCGCAGAACTGGTCCGAGAGGCTTCGATGGATCAGGTCGGATATTCGTCCGACCAATGCCTCAAGTGCAACGTCTGCAACACAGTCTGTCCCGTGGCGCGCGTTACCGACCTGTTCCCCGGACCCAAGTACGTGGGTCCGCAGGCGGCGCGATTCCGCATGGGGCGGACTCAACCCGTCCAGCTCAAGGATGCGCCGCGGTTGCTGTCGCCCGACGTGACCGTCGACTACTGCTCGGGCTGCGGCTGGTGCACCGCCGCCTGCCCTGCCGGCGTGAAGATCGCCGAAATGAACAGCCAGTCGCGGGCCAGAATGAAGGCGGGCCACCTGCCCAAGCTGCGCGATTGGGGTCTCGGCCAGACGGATCTCACGGGCCACGTCGGCGTCCTCTTCTCGCCGATCGGCAACTGGGCTCTCCACAATCGGCCGATCCGGCGAATGATGGAGCTGACGGTCGGCGTGCACCACAAGGCGCCGTTCCCCAAGTTCTCGCGACGGACGTTCCAGTCGGCCTGGAAGCGCCGCCAGAAGCGTCGCGGAGTGGCAGGTGCGGCGTTGCCCGGTCCCGAAAAGGCCGTCGTCTACTTCCACGGCTGTGCCGTGAACTACTACGAGCCGCATGTCGCCAACGCGGCCATCGCGATCCTCGAGCGCAACGGCTACCAGGTGATCGTGCCGCCGCAAGTGTGCTGCGGGCTGCCGCTCATAAGCAACGGCATCTACGGCCAGGCCCGGGACAAAGCCAACGAGAACATCAAGATCCTGGCCGACTACGCTCGCAAGGGCTACAAGATCGTCGGCACCTCGACCTCCTGCACGCACACCATCAAGGCCGAATATCGCGAGATGCTCGACATCCGCAGCGACGATGCCACCTTGGTTGCCCAGGCGACCTGGGACATCTGCGAGTTTCTTCTCGACCTGCACGAGCAGGGCAAGCTCGACACGAGCTTCGGCCGCCTCGACGAGGACCTGCCCTACCACGCTCCCTGCCAGCTTCGAAGCCACGGCATCGGGCTGCCGGCGATGGATCTGTTCGCCCTCGTTCCGGGCCTCCGGGCCAGGGACATGGACCACGACTGCTGCGGCATGGCCGGTACCTACGGCATGAAGAAGGAGAAGTACGACATCGCCTTCGCAGTGGGCTCGCCTCTGTTCGAGAAGGTGCGAGGCAGTGGTGCCGCCGAGGCGGCCTGCGACTCGGAGACCTGCCGCTGGCAGATCGAGGGCGCCACCGGCGTCCGGACCAGGCACCCGGTCGAAATCCTGCAGGCCGCCTACAAGGCCGGCGATGCGGCGCGCGGTGGTGGCTCGCAGGCGGGCGAGGCCGCTCGCCCGGGAAGCGGAGGATTGCGTGCCCGAAACCGCTAAGCCACTGGTGGGGATCGTGGTTGCGTCGCACTCGGCAAAGATCGCGGAAGGAGTGGTGGAGCTGGCCGGGCAGATGGCCGGATCGGAGGTCCGGTTGATCGCGGCCGGCGGCGCCATCGACGGTTCGCTCGGCACCGACGCCGGTCGGATCGCCGAGGCGATCGGTCGTGCCGATGCCGGCGCCGGGGTGGTCGTTCTCGCGGATCTCGGCAGCGCCGTGATGGCGACGAAACTTGCGCTCGACATGGTCCCGCCCGAAACTGCGGCTCGGACCCGGCTCAGCGGCGGACCCCTGGTGGAGGGCGCCGTCGTGGCGGCGGTACAGGCCTCGATCGGCGACGACGTCGCGGCGGTGGTCGCCGCGGCCGAGGAGGCGGCGAGCATGCCGAAGGACGTAGGCTGAGGCGCTGAAGGGAGCCAGGAATGCAGGTCGCCGAACTCGAGGTGCAAAACAAATCCGGGCTGCACGCCAGGCCGGCCGCCACGTTCGTGAAGACGGCCGCGGGGTTCCGCTCCAAAGTGTCGGTCCAGAATCTGACCCGTGGTGCGGCCGCGGCCAACGCCAAGAGCCTGCTCGCCGTACTCGGTTGCGGCGTCGAGCAGGGCCACACGATCCGGGTCTCGGCCGATGGTGACGACGAAGAAGCGGCGATCACGGCCCTGCGCGCGCTGGCGGAGGACGGCTTCGGCGAGGCCGTCGCAGGCTGAGGCGCGGCAATGGGAACGCACATCGTCGGCAAGCCCGGCGCCGCGGGCGTGGCGATAGGCCCGCTGTGGCGATATTCGGCGGGCGGAGTTGGCGAGGCGGGCCGAGCCGCCACTGGGGAGGCTGGCCAGGCCGCGCCGGGGGAGGCGCGCCCGGGGGAAGCGGTGGCTGGTGCGGCTCCCGGTGAGGCTCGCGGTGATCCCGGCGCCGCCGTTCGTGCCGCCGCGGACCGGGCCTCTCGCCAGCTGGAGGCTCTGGCCGGCCGCGTTCGCGACCTGGGCCGAGCCGACGAGGCCGGCATCTTCGAAGCCCAGGCGATGATGGCGACCGATCCTGAGCTCGTGGATGCGGCGATGGAGCTCGTTGCGGCTGGAGAGAGGCCCGAGGCCGCCGTTCGTGCCGCCGCGGGAACCGCCGCCGCGACCCTCGCCGCACTCCCCGACGAACTGCTCGCGGCTCGGGCAGCGGACGTGCGGGACGTCGGCGAGCGGATCGTCCGGATCCTGCTCGGCGAGGACGTGGCTCTGCCCGAGGTCCCCTCGATCGCGATCGCCGAAGACCTGCCGCCGTCCGTTGCCGCGGAAATACCACCGGGACTGCTGCTCGGAGTGGCGCTGGAGGGCGGCTCGATCACGGCACATGCCGTCATCCTGGCCCGCAGCTTCGGAATCCCCGCGATCGTCGGCGCTGCTGGGCTCACCGCCGCCGCCCGCACCGCCAGCACCGTGGCCGTGGATGGCGGCACCGGCGAAATCGTCCTCGACCCCGAGCCGGACGAGACTGCCGATTTCGGCGCCAGAGCGGATGCCCTGAGCGAGGCTCGCGCCGCCGCCGCCGCACTCCGCGACCGTCCCTGCGCAACTTCCGACGGCCGCCGAGTCACGCTGCTGGCGAACATCGGCAGCCCAGCCGACGCCCCTCGCGCGCTCGAGGCCCGGGCAGAGGGTGTGGGCCTCTTCCGCACCGAATTCCTGTTCATGAAGCGCCAGACGGCGCCGACTGAGGCGGAGCAGGTGGCCGCCTACCGGGCCGTCTTCGAAGCTTTCGGGACGGATCGACCGGTCGTCGTCCGCCTGGCCGACATCGGCGGCGACAAGGCGCTGCCTTATCTCAAGCTGCCGGCGGAGGCAAACCCGTTCCTTGGCGTCCGGGCAATCCGCCTGGCCGGCGCCGGGTCGCGCGAATTGCTGCTGACCCAACTCCGAGCAGTCTGGCGAGCCGCGGGTCTGGCCGGCGTGACGCCCCACGTCATGGCGCCGATGGTTGCGACCCTTGCCGACGCTCAGTTGCTGGTGGAGTTGCGGGACGAGGCGCGAGCGGCTGCCGCGGCCACTGCATCTGCCGCCGGGGAGCCGTTGCCCGAAAGGATGGTCACCGGCGTCATGGTCGAGATACCGTCGGCCGCGCTGCTCGCCACCGAATTGGCCCGCATCGTGGACTTCTTCTCGATCGGCACAAACGACCTGACCCAGTACGCCATGGCCGCCGACCGCGGCAACCCGGCGCTGGCGCATCTACAGGACGCTCTCCAACCCGCGGTCCTGCGGCTTATCCGGATGGTCGTGGCCGGGGCGGATGCAGCCGGCATCTCCGTCGCCGTCTGCGGCGAGCTGGCCGGGGATCCGGTCGGGGCGCTCGTTCTGGTCGGGCTGGGCGTGGACGAGCTATCGGCCGATGCCGGTTCGCTCGATGGGGTCAGGGCGGCCCTCGCCGGCGCGACCGGGGCGCAGCTCGACGACCTGGCGAGCCGCGCGCTCGAGGCCGCCGACGCCGAAGCGGTCCGATCGATGGTCCGCGCCATCTCCCCAGTATCGGTCAGCGGCCGCGAACCTCCGCCGCGATAGCCGCGATGTGCTCAGGCGTCGTGCCACAGCAGCCGCCGACGATGGTCGCTCCGGCTGCGATCAGCTCCGCGACGCGCGACGCCATGTACTCGGGCGTCTCCGGGTAGACCGCGATCCCGTCGATGAGCTCTGGCATACCCGCGTTGGCCTGGACAAGGATGGGGCGGTCCGGCACCGCGGCGTGCATCAATCGGACGATCTCGATCATGTTCTCGATCCCGTTGCCGCAGTTCGTGCCGATGACGTCGGCTCCAGCATCGGCGGCCTCGCGCGCGGCGACCTCCGGGCTGACGCCCATCATCGTGCGGAATCCGCGCCGCCCAAGGGCGAAGCTGAACGTGCAGAAGACCGGCAACGTGGTGTTCTCCCTGGACGCTCGCACCGCTTCGAGCGCCTCCGGGAGCGAGCTCATGGTCTCCACGCAGATGGCGTCGACGCCGCCGTCGGCGAGACCCGCGACCTGCTCGCGGAATGCCTCGTAGAGCTCCGCCGGCGTGACGTCGCCACCCTCATCACGCACGATCCGGCCCGTCGGCCCGACGGAGCCGGCGACGAACTTCCCGCCGCCCGCCGCCTCCCGCGCCAGAGTCGCGGCGGCGCGGTTCAGCTCACCGGCGCGATTCTCCAGGCCGTAACGCGCGAGCTTCACAGGCGAACCACCGAAGGAATTGGTCAGGACGATGTCCGAACCGGCGGCAAGGTAAGCCTCGGCCACGCCGCGGACCACCTCGGGTCGGGCCACGCACCACGATTCCGGGCTGGCCCCGACGGGCAGCCCGGCCGACTGCAGGAACGAACCCATCGCCCCGTCCGAGATCAGAACGCCGCCGGCAGAGAGCCGTTCGAGCAGGGATTGCATAGCGGCTCCTCGGTGACGATCGGACGCGAAGAATGAAACAACTGCGCTTGCTGTTTCAACTCTATGATCGGGCCAATACCCCTTCATGTCGAGCAAAGGGATCTGGCCGATGGATGATCTGTCCAGCCTGCGCGAGGCAATTCTGACGGGCGATGTCGCCGCGGCGGCGGGCGCCACCCGAATAGCTCTGGACTCGGGCGTGACGCCGGTCGACGTCATCGCGGGCGGCATCAGCCCTGCGATGGCAGAGGTGGGGCAGCTATTCGAGGAGGGCGAGTACTTCGTCCCCGAGCTGCTCATCGCCGCTCGCGCTACCAAGGAAGTCTTCGCAATTCTGCGGCCCCTCCTGGCAGCGGCCGGCGCCGAGCCGGCCGGGCGCGTCCTGCTGGCCACGGTCGAGGGCGACTTGCACGACATCGGCAAGAACCTCGTGGGGGCGATGCTCGAGGGCGCCGGGTTCGAGGTCGTCGACCTGGGGGTCGACATTCCGGCGTCGCGGTTCGTCTCGGCGGTCCGGGAAGCCCGCCCGCAGCTCGTCGGTCTCTCGGCGCTTCTCACGACCACCATGCCGGCCATGAAGACGACGCTCCAGGCCCTCGATGAGGCCGGTCTGCGCTCGGAGGTCAAGGTCATGGTCGGGGGCGCGCCCGTGACCCAGAAATACGCGGACTCGATCGGGGCCGACGGCTACGGCGAGAGCGCGACGGCTGCCGTGGATCTCGCGCGGAAGCTGATCGACGCTCGAAACCTCGAAGAGAGCGGGGTATAGGCGATGCAGGACCGGCATTGGGACCAGCTCGTGGCGGTCGTACGCGGTGAGGTCGTTCGCCCGCTGCCGACCGGCTTCATCATCGACAGCCCCTGGCTGCCGGGGTGGGCGGGGCATACGATCCTCGACTACTTCACCGACGACCGCGCCTTTCTCGAGGCCAACCTCAAGGCGATCGAGACTTTCCCCGACACGATGTTCCTGCCGGGCTTCTGGTCCGAATATGGCATGTGCACGGAGCCTTCCGCGTTCGGGTCGGTCTCGGTCTGGGAGGAGAACGACTTCCCGTTCACCAGGAAGGTCCTGCACTCCATCGCCGACGTCGATGCGCTGGAGACTCCCAACCCGCGCAAGAACGGGTTGCTGCCCTTCGTGATCAAGCGGCTCCAGCACATCCAGCCGGACATCGAGCGGCGCGGGCACAAGATCCGCTTCGCGGTTGCCCGCGGCCCGCTGAACATAGCCTCGTTCCTCATGGGCACCACCGAGTTCCTCACCGCGATCAAGACCGATCCGGAGGCGATGCACCGGCTGCTCGGCATCGTTACGGACTACCTCGTGGACTGGATCGCCTGGCAGCGTGAGACGTTCCCGACCATCGACGGCATCCTCCTGCTCGACGACATCGTGGGCTTCATAAGCCGGCGCGATTTCGAGACCTTCGGCCTGCCGTATCTCCGCCGCGGCTACGATGCCGACGTCACGGTGAAGTTCTTCCACAACGACGCGCCCTGCAAGGCGTCTGCTCCTCTGCTCGCCGACGCCGGGATCAACCTCCTCAACTTCGGCATCCAGCATTCCATCAGCGACATGCGGACCTGGACGAACGGACGTATCGCGCTGGTCGGCAATATCCCGCCGCGCGACGTGCTCGCGGACGGTACGGCCGCCGACGTGGAACTCGCGGTGACGCAGATGCTCGAGCCGCTGGAAGACCGTTCCCGCTTGATCGTCTCGTGTGGCGGGGGAATGCCGCCCGGCGCTTCCACCGAGAACATCCGAGCCCTGATCTCGACCGTGGGGCGGCTCACGAGTTGAGAGCATGAAAGCGCCGCGCGCCGTCGCCCGCGGGGCGAAGGCGGCACGACCTTGAGCAACCTACGCGCCCTCGTGGAGTCGAGCCCGCGGCCGCCGGCTATGCCGATCGGGGCTTTCGCCGGGCTGGCCCTGACCGGCGACAGCGTTCGGGACGTCCTGACCGACGCCGCCGCGCAGGCCGCCGCCGTGCTTGCCCTCAACGAGCGGCTCCGCAGCCCGTTCCTCATGACGGCGATGGATCTCAGCGCCGAGGCGGAAGCATTCGGATCCTCGGTCCGGCTGAGTGACGAGGCAATGCCGGCGCTGGTCGGCCGGCTCGTGACGACGGTCGCGGAGGTCGAGCGGCTCGCGGTGCCGGCGCCCGGCGAGGCCCGGACGCGAGTCCACCTGGAGGCCGCTGCGCTGCTGGTCGGGGCGTTGCCGGCGAGACCGGTACTCGGCGGGCTGATCGGCCCATTGTCGCTTGCAGCCCGACTCTTCGGGGTGGCCGAGACACTCGAGGCGACGCAATCCGAGCCTGCTGTGATCCTCTCACTGCTCGAGCGAGTCACGCCTTTTCTGGTCGCATACGCCCTCGAGTTCCGCCGAGCCGGCGCGGCCGGGGTCGTCATGGCCGAACCCGTTGCGGGACTAGTTTCGCCGCGCGCGCTGGCGCGCTTCTCCGCCCCGTTCGTCAAGCGTGTGGTCGACGCCGCTCAGGATCAGAGCTTCGCCATCGTGCTCCACAACTGCGGGGCGAAGCTGGTGCACCTCGACAGAATCCTCGAGTCCGGCGCGGCGATGTACCACTTCGGGGCGCCGATGGACCTGCCGGCCGCCCTGGCCCGGGTCGACGGCCGGGTCCTCCTGTCCGGCAAGATCGACCCGACGTTCATTCACGCCGGACCACCCGCGGCCGTACATGCGGCGGCGAGGCGGCTTCTCGACGCGAGCGCGGGGAATCGCGCCTTCGTGCTCTCTTCCGGCTGCGATTGCCGCCGGGTACGCCGCTGGAGAACGTCGAGGCGCTGTGCGACGCCGTGGACGCTGAAGCGACTCGTGAGTCCGCCTCGTGACCGGCTCCCGCACGCACGGGGCGCGGCCTGTTCCCCGCAACGCATCGGCGCCGCTTGTCACCGAGGTGTGCGCCGATCTGTCGGTCGGCCGGCCACCGGAAGAGGAGATTCGCAGGTACCTCGGCTATCCGGCCCACGCAGCGCCCAAGGCGCGGATCGCGGCACGAATGGAAGACGTGGCGAAGGCGGCGGCGGACGTACTGCGGCCGCGCGGCGTGTATGCGGTCTATGCGGTTGAGGGGCGGACGCCCCGCCGGATCGAGGTCGGCGGCACGGTGATCAGGGGCGAGGTCGTCCAATTCGTCGGTCCCGTGGACAGAATCGCGGTCGTCGTCGCGACGGTCGGGGCCGGGATCTCCGAGCTTTCCGAGCGGTTCGGCCGGGAGGAGATTCTCTCGCCGCCTGGATCGCCGACGCGATCGGCTCCTGGGCGGCCGATGCCGCGGCGGACGCGGTAACCGATCGAGTCGGTGCGCATGCCGGACCCGGTGAGGCGGTCACGCTGCGCTACAGCCCCGGCTATTGCGGCATGGCGATGGCCCAGCAGAGCGTCCTCTTCGGTCTCGTGGACGCCGATGCGGCGGGAGTCACGCTCCTGCCCTCGATGCTCATGCGACCGCTGAAGTCGGTGTCGGGGATCGTGGGACTTGGCCCGATGCCGGAGCCCGGCGCGGTCGGGCCGGTGTCGCCCTGCGACGCCTGCGCCAGGATCGGCTGCCACATGCGCCGCTGAGGTCGCGGCGCCACGCCGGAGCCGGCCCCGCTGCTGCCCCGCGCTTCTACCCCGCCGCGCCACCCGGCGCCGCGCCACCCGGCGCCGCGCCACCCGGCGCTGGCCTGCGCCGTAACTGGGGCCCGAGGCCTGCCGAGTTCGGGAATTGGTATCCTGTCGATCCAGGGCCAAGAGTCCGGAGCCGCCACCGTGAGCATCGAGACGAACACCACATCCGAACGAGGCGATTTCATTCGCGAGATCGTCGCCGCCGACCTGCGCGAAGGCCGGGCCAAGACGATCGTCACGCGCTTCCCGCCCGAGCCGAACGGCTACCTTCACATTGGTCACGCCAAGTCGATCTGCCTGAACTTCGGCATCGCCAACGAGTTCGGCGGCCGCTGCAACCTGCGCTTCGATGACACCAATCCCACGAAGGAAGAGCAGGAATACATCGACTCGATCCAGGCGGACGTTCGCTGGCTGGGGTTCGATTGGGGCGACAACCTCTTCTTCGCCTCCGACTACTTCCACCAGCTCTACGAATGGGCCGTCTACCTGATCCAGGCCGGCAAGGCTTACGTAGACGATCTTTCCGCCGACGAGATCCGCGACCACCGCGGCACGCTGACCGAGCCGGGCCGCAACAGCCCCTGGCGGGACCGATCCATCGAGGAGAGCCTCGATCTATTCGAGCGCATGCGGGCGGGCGAGTTCCCCGACGGGGCGCGGGTCCTGCGCGCGCGGATCGACATGGCTTCGCCGAACATGAACCTGCGCGACCCGGTGATCTACCGGATCCTGCACGCCGCGCACCCGCGATCCGGCGACGATTGGTGCATCTACCCGATGTACGACTTCGCGCACGGCCAGTCGGACGCGATCGAGGGCATCACCCATTCGATCTGCACGCTCGAATTCGAGGTTCATCGGCCGCTGTACGACTGGTTCATCGAGAACCTGCCCGTGCCGTCCCGGCCGCATCAGTACGAGTTCGCCCGCCTCAACATCACCTACACGGTGCTCTCCAAGCGCGTCCTGCTCCGCCTCGTCAACGAGGGGCACGTGCGCGGCTGGGACGATCCGCGGATGCCGACGATCTCCGGCCTGCGCCGGCGCGGCTTCCCGGCCGAAGGCATTCGCGACTTCGCCGCGATCATCGGCGTGGCCAAGAGCGACAGCGTCGTCGAGGTGGGCCAGCTCGAGCATGCCGTCCGCGACGTGCTGAACCGCAAGTCCGCTCGCCGCTTCGCCGTCCTCGAGCCTCTGAAAGTGGTGATCGAGAACTACCCCGAGGGCCGGGTCGAGGAGATGGACGTCTGCAACAACCCGGAGGACCCGGCGTCGGGAACTCGTAAGGTGCCCTTCGCGACGCGAGCTGTGGATCGAGCGCGAAGACTTCATGGAGAACCCGCCGGCCAAGTTCTTCCGCCTGGCGCCCGGCCGCGAGGTTCGGCTGCGCTACGCCTATTTCGTGACCTGCCGGGAAGTCGTCAAGGACGCCGCGGGCGAAGTCGACAGAGCTGCGCTGCACCTACGACCCGGCCACTCGCGGCGGCGATTCGCCCGACGGCCGCCGGCCCAAGGCCACGCTCCACTGGGTCTCGGCGGCCCACGCCATGCCGGCCGAGGTTCGACTCTACGACCACCTCTTCACGCGGCCGGATCCCGGCGCCGACGGCGACCTCTTCGCCGACCTTAACCCCGACTCAGAGAAGGTTCTGACCGGCTGCCGGGTCGAGCGGAGCCTGGCCGACGTGCCGATCGGCGAAACCGTGCAGTTCGAGCGGCTGGGCTATTTCTGTCCGGACCCGGATTCGAAGCCCGGCGCCCCCGTCTTCAACCGCACTCTGACGCTCAAGGACACCTGGGCGAAGCTCCAGGCGCAGGGCCGCCAGAACTCCTGACACGGCCGACCTGCCCGAGCGAGTCCCCACCGGTGGCGGGCGTCGAGGGGCAGGGGAAGCGCCCGGCGCGCCGACCGCCCCCGCGCTGCCACCCCGCGATTAGCATGTAAAGAATAGTTGACATGCTATCAGTGATCCTTTACCTTGCCCATGTCAACAATCTTTGACATGGGAGCTGGCAAGTGGCATTCCTGGAAAAGAGCAACTGGGTGGTGCTGCTCGTCGCGGTCGCGACGCTCGTCATCTACGGCGGAACGACCGCCGGGCAGGCGCTGAGCAGGCCCGTCGGGGAGATCTCGTGGGTGCAGCCCATGATCTATTCGATCGTCGGCTTCATCGCCGCGAACATCGTCGGCAACGTCATCGTCGCCGCCTCGAACCCGAGAGAGGCCGACAAGAGCGACCAGCGCGACAAGGAGATCAACGCTTTCGGCGAGAGGGTAGGCAACTACCTGATCATCGCCGGCTCGTGCGTTGCCCTGGTCCTGGCCATGGTCGCGGCGGACCGGTTCTGGATCGGCAACGCGATTTACCTCGCCGGCATCCTCGGCGCGATGGGTGCCTCCGTAACCAAGATCGCGGCCTATCACGGGCCGTTCCAGAAGTGGTAAAGCCCACGCACGTCACCAATTCGATACGGGCCTTGCGCTTTGCCGGCGGCGAGATGACCCAGGCAGATCTGGCCGATCGAGTCGGGGTCACACGGCAGACGATCATCGCCATAGAGCAGGGCAAGTACTCGCCCTCGCTCGAGATGGCCTTCCAGATCGCCCGTGCCTTCAACGTTCGCCTCGACGAGGTCTTCCAGTACCCGCCAGAACAGGAATGACCGGCCGACCGCCGGCTCGGGCCTCCGCCGGACGACACAACCACCCTCGCACGCGGAAGGAGCTTCACCATGACTGAGGAAGCATCGACCAAGACACCGTTTCTACCGCCGCGCTGGTTCATCCGCACCTTTTGGGCGGCGCAGCGTGGCCTCTATTCAGTCACACGCGGCCGCTTCGGCCTCATGACCGCGACGGCCGACCGCCAGGGCATGATGCGGCTGCGGACGGCCGGGCGCGTCAGCGGCAAGGAGCGGACGGCCATCCTTTGCTACTTCGAGGACGGTCCCGACCTGGTCACCATGGCCATGAACGGTTGGGCAGATGCGGAACCCGCCTGGTGGCTCAACCTGCAGGCTCGACCGGACACGATCGTCGATCTGCCCGGTGGGCCGCGTGCCGTCCACGCCCATGCCGCGGACAAGGACGAGCGGCCGGGCCTGTGGGCCCGATGGGCCACGCTGGACAAGGATCTCGACGGCTATGCGGCTCGGCGATCACGAGAGACCGCGATCGTCATCCTGTCGCCCCGACCCGAATAGGAGAGAAGAGAGTGAATTCGAATCAAGCGGATCGGAATGCCGCCGCCTGGATCGGCGTGCTGTACATCATCGGGACAGTTGGCATGGCGCTCAGCCTGGTCGTCACGGACTCGATCCTGTCTGGCCCCGCCTACCTGGCTAAGGTCGCGGCGCAGCCGAACCACCTGGCCGTCGGAGCCCTGCTCATTCTGGTGGCGGGCCTCGCGCTCGCGATGGTCCCGGTCGTGTTCTGGCCCATCGGCAAGAGATACAACGAGACGCTGGCCATAGGGTACGTCGTGTTCCGGGGCGCGCTCGAGACTGCCATCTACATGGTCAGCGTGCTCGGGTGGCTGCTGCTGATCGCACTCAGCAAGCAGCCGGATGCGGGACCGCTCGCCGGCTTCGTGCGGACAATCGAGACCGTGATCTGGGATCAGCTGATCGCCATCCCGTTCGTTCTCGGCGCGCTGATGTTCTACGTCGTGCTCTACCAGTTCCGACTCGTTCCACGGTGGCTGTCCACCTGGGCGCTCCTTGGGGCGGCGCTCTACATCGTGGCGCCGCTTGGAAGCATGTTCGGGCTCTCGTTTGGCGTCTTCATGGCCCCGCTCGCAGTGCAGGAGATGGCCATGGCAGTCTGGCTGATCGCGAAGGGGTTCAGCCGGCCGGCGGTCGAGAGTGCCGAAGTGTCGCGGGCGGTAGTTGCCGGAGCGGCCAGGGCATAGAGAACATGCTCGCGGTCGCGTTCAGAAGGGCGGCGCGTCTCGGAGTGCGGCCTCAGCCGGAATCGAAAAGGGAGCCCGATTGCTCGGGCTCCCTTATTCAGTTTGCGAAGTGCGAGTTAGTAGCGGTTGCTAGAACGCTGACTGGTGAAGCAGTCGCTGCAGTAGACCGGCTTCGCGCCGCTGGGGCGGAAGGGGACCTGGGCCTCGCGGCCGCAGCTCGAGCACGTTGCGCTGAACATTTCGCGAGGGCCGCTCGAATAGCCACCCTCTGAGCGGCCGCCGCCGGAGTATCCGCCGCCACCGCTGTCTCCACGCGAGGCCTTGCGGGCTGCGCGGCACGAGGGGCAGCGCCGAGGCTCGGTGAACTGCCGGTCAGCGTAGAACTGCTGCTCGCTCGCGGTGAACGAGAACTCCTGGTTGCAGTCGACGCACGCCAGCGTCTTGTCTTGTCCGTACAAAAAAGAACTCCTTCTCTTGCGGCCTCAGCGAACTTTCTCGCCGAAACCGATGAGAGGGAGTGTCGTGTGCCGCTTGGTATTGACACCTAATGCAGTGTCCGAAAGAAACCATACCACACTTGCCGGGACGCCGTCCTGCCATTGTTCGGTGCCGGAGTCCGGCGGGCGTGCGCCCCCTGCGTCCGCTCCGCGCCTCCTGCGCTTCGGCCGGCCTCCGGCTGCATTTGCGGGACGACTCGATAGACTTGCCAAAAGCTCGTAGACCAGCCGCCTCGGAGGTATCGATCGGCGTGAACGCTGCCGTCGTGGAGTTGATCGAGCGCCTGCCGAAAGTGGAGTTGCACGTTCACCTGGAGGGCACGCTCGAGCCCGAGCTGGCCTTCCGGTTGGCGGCCCGCAACGGCGTCGACCTGCCGTTCGCGTCGGTCGAGGCAATGCGGGCAGCCTACGACTTTGCTGACCTGCAGTCTTTCCTGGACATCTACTACGCCGCGTGCCAGGTGCTGGTCACACGCCGCGATTTCCGCGAACTGACCCTGGCATATCTCGAACGTGCCCACGCAGATCGCGTCCGCCACGTCGAGCCGTTTTTCGACCCGCAAACGCACACCAGCCGCGGAATTCCGATCGGGGACGTGATCGGCGGCATTCTCGACGGCCTGGCCGAGGGCGAGGGCCTGTACGGCATCACCAACGGGCCGATCCTGTCGTTCCTGCGGCACCTTCCGGCGGAGGATGCCGACGCGACTCTGGCCGCTGCCGAGCCGTGGCTCGATCGGATCGCCGCCGTTGGTCTCGACTCGAGCGAAATCGGTTTCCCGCCCGAACCGTTCGCCGGGGTATTTGCTCGGGCACAAGCTCGAGGATTGCGGGCGGTCGCCCACGCCGGCGAAGAGGCCGAGGCGTCGTTCGTGGCCCGCACGCTGGAAAGCCTGGTGGTTTCGCGAATCGACCACGGGGTCCGTGCGGCCGACGATCCGGCGCTGATGCGCCAGCTTGCCGACTCGGGCGTCACTCTGACCGCCTGCCCGATTTCGAACGTGCGCCTGCGGGTCTTTCCGGCGATGGAACTGGCGCCGATCCGGGCCTTCCTCGAAGCCGGCGTGGCGATCACGATCAACTCGGACGATCCGGCCTACTTCGGCGGCTACATCGGCGACAACTATCGCGAGGTTGCCGGAGCACTGGGGCTGACGGCGGAGGAGCTGGTCCGGCTGGCCGCGTACGCGATCTCCGGCTCATTCGCCACGGACGCGCGAAAGCTAGAGCTCATGGCCGAGTTGGACGCGGCTGCCGCGGCGCCCGCACCGCCGGGCCAAGGAATCCGGTATTCTGTCGGTCGCTCCGCTGGCGAGTGGCCTAACGGTAAGGCACCTGTCTCTGGAACAGGGGATTGAAGGTTCGAATCCTTCCTCGCCAGCCATAAACCACGATATGTCGTGGTTTTCCCAATCGAGCGGATTGTCGACATGACCGGGGGCGTGTATGCACCCGCGGCGACGGTGAGCATGGGAGGCGGAGCGGGCGGCGCCGGCGGCAACCTCACGATCCAGTTCATCAGCTGGGATCTGGTGCTCCAGGGCACCCCAACCTTCCACTTCCAATACAACTCCGACGCATTCCCGCGCCCCATGGGCTACGGCCTCGTGCAATAGCCTCGGCGGTTGCGGCGCGGATCGGCTTGCGGTCGCCAGCCGCCGGCGCGGGCGGCGCTCACTTCAGGTTGCGCCAGCCGCCGGCGCGGCGTGCCGCCAATCGGGCAGGGCGTCGATGTGAACGTCCACATGCGGATCCGAGCGAGGCGAAGCACGTTCGATCATCGATTCCGACCCCAAACCCTCGGACGCCGTCGCCCCGATTCGGAGCCGAGATACTCAGCTGACGGCACTCCGAGGCCCGCCCATTTGCCCTGGTTCCACGGCGCGATGTTGTTGGCCCGAAAACGGCACATTGGGTGTTCTCGCGCCTAGACTCAGGGTCTGCCGTCCGACGGCATCCGGACCGCCAGGGCGGCGACAGCCCGGGAGGCGCGCAAAATGGCCAGTGAGTTCATGGGCAGCTTCAACGACGACGTGGAACGAGACCACGCCGGGCATCTCGAGACGGGTTCCTTCGGCAACGTGGATTGCCCGAAGTGCATGGACCTCCAGGCGGCCCATGCTCAGCACACCCGCCGGGTGGAAGGCAGCTTCAGCGAGGGCGCCGAGGGCGAGCCGCGGGACGAGGAAGGACATCTCTCCGAGGGTTCATTCGGCGACACCGATTGCCCGATCTGTCAGGCGGAAGCCGCCGCCAAGTTCTGATCCGGAAATTCGCCGCGCGCCGCCGCAGCAGCCGGTCTGGCCGCCGAACGGCAGAGAAGGGGAGCGTCCCGGCGCGCCCGCGTCCGGCTGTCGGTCTTACTCGCCATCCCGGCGCCGGAGCCCATCCAGGGCTGGCCTGAGCAGGCGGTCAGAGACGGCCGGACCGTCGGGGATTGCTCGCCGGCGATCGCGAAGGCGCTGGCCAGACGGGTCAGGTCTGTCAGCTCCAGATCCGCGCGGATGGCGCCGGCAGACTTGGCCCGATCGAGCAGGGCATTCCCCGCCCTGTTGATCATCTCGTGCATCTGGTGGAAGAGCCGGTGTCGATTGTCGACGCTGTCGAGGAGTGACTTGGCCAGTCCGCGCTTCGTCGTCACGTAGTTGGCGAAAGCGCGCAGCCAGTCGATCAACGCCTCCGTGGGCGGTTCGCGCCCGCAGGCTACCGGCTACGTGGTGGTTCTCTCGTCGCGCTGAGTGGCATAGATTGCCTCGGCCTGGTCGGCCGCCTCGGCCAGGACCTCTTCCGGTGTGGCTTCCGGGTAGGCCGCTCGGATCGCCGTGGTCACTGTGAGCAGGTCGACGCCCTCGACCTCCTGGACTGCCTGGAGATTGATCACGTAGTTGGCCAGGATCGAGATGACGGCCGCGACAGGCAGTCCGAAGAGGGCGCCCCAGATACCGGCAACCTGAGCTCCGACCAGAACCGACAGGATGGTCACGACCGGGTGGACCCCGGAGGTCTTCTTCATCAGCCGCGGGACCACGAGATGCATGATCAGGGCCTGTCCGACGAAGAGCACCAGCGTGACCGGGATGAACGCTCCGGGTACGAACCCTGCGGCAATGAAGATTGGCGGTAGCAGCGCCAGGCCGGGACCGACGAAGGGAATCGGCATACACAGCGCGGCGAACAAGCAAATCAGGAACAGGTACGGCAAGCCGAAGACGAGGCCGACCGCGAGAGTCAGTGCCACCTGAATAGCGATGAGGATTACCTGCGTCCACAGGAAACCTCGGAACGCTCTACCGACGGACCGGTCGAAGAGGTCCAGCTGGGTTTCGAAGCGGTTCGGTATCACGCGGCGCCATTTGGCCTGCAGGCCCGAAGCGTCGGAGACGATGAATATCGATAGCACCAGCGTGATCGAAAGGGTGCTCACGATCGAGACCACGGTTGCGGCAATCGCTCCGGACTGGTTCGCCAGCGTGGTCTTGATATCCGGCAAGACTCGCCCTTCGGCCTGGCGGAAGAGGGCGGCCAGATCGATCGTCTGCGTGCCGATCCTCAGGCTTCGCTGCAGCGAGGCCAGGCTGGCGCTGATGTTCGCCGTCGCCTGGTCGGTCCGACTCACCAAATTCGTGGCCTCGCCCATGCCGATCGAAGCTACGACGAGGACGAAGCCAATGAACGCCAGGGCCACGCAGCCGTAGACCAGACCGACCGCCGCGCTGCGGGCCGCGTGCAGGCGGCGTGCCGCCGCGTCCACGAGCGGGCTGACCACGAACGCCAGTAGCCAGGCGAGAAAGCAGATCACGAAGATTCCGCTGAAGGCGCCGGCGACGGCGAGGGCTCGTTCGAGAATGAGCAGAACGAAGACCACCGACCCAGAGGCGAAGAAGATGGTCGCCAACCGGCGGACGCTCCAAGCCGGGGGCAGCTTCACTGTCCGGAGTGCGGTCAGACGGGATTTGGGGATTGGTTTGGGAGCCTGGATGGGGAGCCCAGAGAGGTGAGGCGAAGCGTTCGGTGTCATTTTGCTCGGAGCATCGCGATCTACCGGCGATGGCCCTGCTTGCGCGATGCGATGGCGATGCTGGCCACGACCGCGGGCGAAAGAGCCGCCAGGGTGACGAGCCGTGGCGCTCCCGCCATCCAGAGCCCCGCACCCACACCGAGCGAGAACGCGACCAGAAGCTTGAGCCTCGGATCGGACAGCTCCTGCAGCATCCTCACCGATCCGGCAGCTCCCTCCGCGCCCGCCGATGCGATGCCGGGCAGTCGAGTACCTACGTCATCCGCGGTTGCGCGAGCGCCGGCGAGTGCCACTCCCGCCCCTTCCTGCGCCTTCGCCGCGATCTCCGCGGCCGCGTCCATCACCGTCTTCGATACGTCGCTGCCCGTTTGACGGACCTCGGAAACATTCATCGTGTCTTCCTTCCAGTAACTGAGCATGCCGCGCTGGACATGCATTCCCATTGGCGGGTTCGAGTCTGGTCGGATCGAGCGCGCGCCGCGAGGATGAGAACTCTCCCGTGCGCAGCCGACCGGCGGCGCGGCCCCGGGGGCGAGTGTCAGGCGATCAGCGCGGCAGGATGGAGCGCGCCTCGTCGGAAAACGCTGGCGAAGCCCCAGGCGCAAACGACCAGCGAAACAACCAGCAGGATCGCGGACGCGCCGAAGAGGTCTGCCACGGGGCCCACTACCATGATCGGCAGCAGGCTCGAGACGGATACCAGCATGTTGAGGATGCCGAACACCCGGCCGCGAACTTCCTCGGGCAGTTCCTCCTGGAGCTGCGTTTGGGCGGAGATGGCGACCACGGCGTAGCAGACGCCCGCGCCGAAGGCGATGCCCACGACCACCGAGAGAATGGAGACGACCTGGCCCACGTTCTGCAGGTCGTTTGCGCCCGTCGCCGCGGCTATCTGGACGTTGAGGAAGTGCGCGATCGAGCCGACGGACGAGAGCACCACGAGAAGGACACCCAGGACGATCAATCCGGCCTCAATCACGCGCCGTCGCGGGAAGTTGTGACCGTAGGCGTTGAGGCCCAGGATGCCGGTGACTATGCCCAAACCCAGAGGCAGAACGACCACTACCAGGCCGTTGCTGCCCAACCCCAGGGACGTCTTGGCAAAGTCGGGGCCCAGCACGGCCAGGATGCCGATCAGCGCACCCGTGATCCCCATATAGGAAAGCGACCAGCCCACGTTGTGATGCTCACGGATGTAGGCGATGCCTTCGACCAGCTGCCCGAGCGTTCCCTTGACCGCTTTCCCCGCGACCACCACTGTCCGCCCGGTCGCCGCCGCGGCCGGCGGCTCGCTCGGGATCCGCGACGGCAGCGAAAACGGCACCGACGACGGCAGCGACTCGGGTAACGGCAGCGACGGCATCGACGATGGCAGCACCCAGCAGAAGACCGCGGCCACGAAGTAGAGGGCGGCAACTATCAGGATGAGGATCTCGGGCCCGGCGATGGCGACCACGAACGGCCCGAAAAGCGCGAAACCCAGGGCGAACGCCGCATTAGTTGTCAGGGAGAACAAACCATTGGCGGCCAGCAGCTGCGACTTCGGGACCAGAAACGGGATCATCGAAGCTTCGGCCGGACCGAAGAAGGTCGTAACGGTCGAGACCAGGATCATCAAGAGGTAGAGCGGGAGCAGGTTCCCACCGACGAGGAAGACCGCTACGAAGGCCACGCCACGGAGCACGTTCGTGACGAACAGCATGTGGCGCTTGTCGACGCGATCCACGAAGACTCCGGCGATGGCCGAGAAGAAGATCGCGGGGGCGAGGAAGCACAGCAGCAGGACGCTGATCGCGATCTTCGAGCCGCTGTGATCGGACGAAATGATGACCAGCAGGCCGAGCATGACCATGTTGCCGCCGACCTGTGTCGACAGCTGAGCCAGCCACAGCAGAAGGAACGGCCGATTGCGGAGAACGGCGAAACCGGCAGTCTCAGATGAGGTCGTCACTCCCGCATGGTATCTCCGCTTGCCGGAGGTCTCGGATTCCGGGGCGCCGCGCGGGACGGTCCTTGCCCCGCCGGACGCAACAGGAGCCACCGCCGAGGCCGCGCGTTTGCCACTTCCCGCCCGTGGGCGCAGGCTCGTCCGACCAGGTGTTCAGCCGCAGTCGAGCGGGCTTCCGCCGCGCCGCGCGCCGGTTTCGATGCCCGCAGGGAGGCTTCGATGACCACGCGTGATCCCGGCAACCGCACCGCGCTTGCCACGTCCTTCGATCCTCAATGGAAGCCGAGGCCGCCACGGCGACCCCGCGCCCTTCACCCGCGGCTCCTGGCCGCGGCGCTGTTCGTGGGGCTGCTCGCCCCGGCCGCGCTGCCGCTGACCGCCGTCGCCGCGACGCCGGCCACCGACGGGCCCGGCGCACTGTCGCACTTCGACCTCGCTCGCAAGGACTGCCTCGGCACCGCGCAGAACACGAGCTCGAAGGTCTGGTACACGGTCGCGGACGGCGTCCTGAGCGACGTCTACTACCCGACGATCGACAACACCAACGTCGAGACGCTCCAGTTCGTCGTCACGGACGGCTCCACGTTCACCGACCTGGCGACCCGCGACATGACCTACACGGTCTCCTCGATCGGGCCCAGCGGCATGGCTTGCCAGGTGACGAGCACGGCGAAGAGCGGCAAGTACCGGCTCATTACCAGCTACATCACCGATCCGCGCCACAACTCGGTCTTGATCCAGAGCCGGCTGATCCCGCTCATCGGCGGGAATTACCACGTCTACGTCCGCTTCGACCCGACGGTCAACGGCAACGGCGGCGGGGGATCGGGCAACGGCGGCGCCGACAGCGCCACGGTCGACACCTCGACCGGCCACAACATCGCCGTTTCCTATGACACCGTGACGGCTACCCAGGCCGCGAACAACGACTACCGCCAGCCCGTGTACGCGGCCCTCGACGGACCGTTCGGCCAGGTCGAATCCGGCTTTGCCGGCGCCGCCAGCGACGGGCTGACCCAGCTCGACGCCTCGCACGCCCTGACGGGCTCGACGACCGCCGCGCTCAACGGCAACGTCGTCCAGACGGCCAGCGTGAATCCCGGCGGCTTCGACGGCCGGTTCGGCGGGCAGTTCGGCCGGTTCGGGAGCCAGTTCACCCTCGCGCTCGGCTTCGGCTCGACGCAGGCCGGCGCCGTCTCGACCGCCGAAAGCTCGCTGCACGGCGGGTTCGGCCTGGCGCTCGGGCTTTACCAGCTCGGCTGGACGCTCTACGACGCGCACCTCAACCGGCCGCCGGCGTTCGTGTCCGGGCTGAGCGCGGCGCAGGTCCGCGCGGCCGACTCGCTCTATTACGTCTCGGCCAACGTTCTGAAGGCCTCCGAGGACAAGACGTTCCCCGGCGCGATCTCGGCCAGTATCGCTTCGCCGTGGGGCCAGGCCATCTCGGCCGGAGACCCGGCGAACACGTACTTCGGTTCCTACCGCGAAGTCTTCGCCCGCGACCTGTACGAGGCCTGGACCGGCTTGATCGCCGATGGCGACCTCGCCACCGCGCGTGACGCGGTCAACTTCCTGTTCCTGCGCCAGCAGCAGGCCGACGGTTCGATGCCGCGCAACAGCCTGCTCAACGGCAAGACCGCGCCCGACTCGTTCAACACCCAGCTCGACGAAACCGCCTATCCGATCCTGATGGCCGACCAGATGGGCATGTTCGGCAGCTCGCTCTACCAGAGCCACATCCGGCCGGCGGCGATGTTCCTGATCTCGCCACGGCCCGAGCTTCGGCGCCCGAGCGCTGGGAGGAGCAGGGCGGCTACTCGCCGTCCACGATCGCGGCTGAGATCGCGGGCCTCGTGGCCGCCGCGGACATCGCCAAACATAACGGCGACGCCACTTCCGCCGCGCTGTTCCTCGGCGTGGCGGACGACTACCAGCGCTCGATCAAGGGCTGGACGGTCACGACGAACGGCCCGCTTTCCACCAGCCCGTACTTCATCCGCCTGTCCAAGACGGGCGATCCCAACGCGGCCATCAGCTACAACGTGGGCAACGGCGGCCCGACGCTCGACCAGCGTTCGGTGGTCGACGCCGGCTTCCTCGAGCTTGTCCGACTCGGCGAGCTGCCTGCCAACGACCCGCAGGTCGCCGCGTCCATCCCGGTCGTCGACGCCACGATCCAGAACTCGACCGCGAGCGGCCCCGGCTGGCATCGCTACAACGGCGACGGCTACGGCGACCACGCGACCACCGGAGCGCCGTGGGCGCCGAGCGGGCAGGGGACCGGTCATCTCTGGCCGGCACTCTCCGTGGAGCGCGGCGAATACGACATGGTCTCCGGCGCGTCGCCCGAGCGCGGCGTCCCTCGTTCCGAGCTTCTCGGGCTTCGCCTCCGGCGTGGGCCTGATCCCGGAGCAGGTCTGGGAGCTGCCAAACCTGGCCGCCTCGCCGTACGGCACCGACCCGACGACCGCGTCGATCGGCTTCGTCAACGGCCAGGCCGCGGGCTCGGCGGCGCCGCTCACCTGGTCGGCGGGCGCGTACGTCCGGCTCCTCGCCGACATAAAGGCGCGGCCGCCTGCTCGACACGCCCGCCGATCACGACCGCGCGGTACGTCACCCACACTCAGGGATCGACGCCGATCGCGATCACCTCGCCGGCGAACCTGACGGCGGTGACCGGGCCGACCGATCACGGTCACGGGTACATCCGCGGCCGGTAACAAGATCGTGGTCTCGGCGACCGAACACGGACGCAGAACTCCGCGACGACGACGGCCACCACTACTGCCGCCGGCGACGGCAGCTGGAGCGTCCCGATCACCATCCAGGGCGGCACGACCGTGATCAACGCGGTTGCCACCAGTGCGACCGGCGCGACCGGCCACGCCGAAGTGTTCGGTGGTCTGGGACTTCACCCCGGGCACCGTCGTCTTCAGCCAGACCGATCCGGCCGGCGACGACAACGGCCCGGGCAACTACGCCTACCCGACGTCGTCGAACTTCGTGCCCGGCGCCTACGACATCACCAACTTCCAGGTCATCGTCTCGCCCGACGGCGCCACGACCACGTTCAAGCTCCAGACGCGCGACCTGACCCCCACCTTCGGCAGCCCGCTCGGTGCGCAGCTCGCCGACGTCTACGTCCACGATCCGGCGGCCTCGACCACGTCGACGGCGGCCTCGTTCCCGCAGCGCAACTACCAGATCGCGGCCGGCTCGGCGTGGAGCCGTCTGCTCGAGGTCCAGGGCTTCGGGCAGCGGTACGTCGACGCCTCCGGCAACACCGTCGGCACGATCGCGATCTCGGCCAATGCACATCTCGCGGTACATCACGTTCAGCGTGCCGACGGCCAGCCTCGGCGGCACGCCCGCTTCGGGCTGGGGCTTCACCGTGGCGCTGACCGGCCAGGACGGCTTCGCGCCCGACCAGGCCCGCAGCTTCATGGCGACGCCGCAGCCGTACAACTTCGGCGTGTGCGCTACGGCGAGCACCGACCCGCACTGCACCTTCGACCCCGAACGCGGTCCCGAAGGCGATGGACATCCTGGTGCCCGGCGGCGTCCAGCAGTCGACGGAACTCGACTACACCCTCGGCCCGGTCGTGCTTCAGGACGTGACCATTCCGTAGACTTTGGGCCGCGACGCGGCCCGGGACGCGCTGGAAGCCGGTCGGCTCTCGAGTCGGCCGGCTTCTCGCGTCTACCTGGAGCGGTCCGAGCGGACGAAGAAGTACGTTCCGACGATTGTGAAGACCAGGAAGAGCGCGGCCGTGACGCCGAGGTCAAGCCATAGCGGGTTCAGCACCGTGGCGGCGTATTCGGGCTTGCCCATGTAGAAGATGTTGCGCGCCAGATCGATCGAATAGGTCATCGGAGCGACCTTCGAGAGGAAGCCCAGGATGCCCGACGACGCGGAGACGGGGATCAACGCGCCCGAGAGGAACATCTGCGGGAAGACGAGCAGCGGCATCCCGACGGCGGCGGTCTTGGGGTTGTGGACGAAGCCGATGAAGATGATGCCGAGCGACCCGCCGGCGAGCGCCAGGATCGGCGTGACGGCGATGACGCGCAGCAGGTCGCCCAGGTTCATGGGGATCTGCATGATCACGATCATTGCCAGGATGCCCACCAATGAGACCAGCGCCGCGATCGCGGAGCCGATCATCTTGCCGAGTAGCACCGCATAACGTGAGATCGGGGCAACGAACAGTTCGGCCGTGAAGTCGCTCTCGCGCTCCTCGACGAGATTGGTGATGCCCGCGATCGTGCCCTGGTACATCGAGTTGGCGATCATCCCGATCAGCATGAACGGCATGTACGAGTAGGGCAGCGACGCGCCCAGGTTGGCGCTGATGTTGCCGCCCAGGACCCCGATGAACAGCACGGGGAAGAGCAGCGTGATGACGAGCGAGGACGGAGCCTTGACGGCGCGCAGCACCTCGCGCCAGGCGATCGCGAAGGTGGCGTTGATCTCGCGGGCGAGCGCGGTGCGGCGCGGAACTCGAACGTCCCAGGCGCGCGAGTTCGATTGGGTCACGGCGGCGCGGGTCGCGGCGGCTCGGGTCATGGCGGCGTTCATGCGGCTGCCTCCTCGGGCGTGCGGAGGAGCGCGACGTACGCCTCCTCGAGGCTCGGTTCGTGGATGCGGAGGACCTCGAGCGGCGTCGTGATCCGCGAGATCAGTTCCTGCGCGGTGACGTCCCGATAGGGGATACGCAGCAGACCCGTCGCGTCCTCCACGGCGGGGAGCCCAAGTCGGCGCAGCTCGGCTTCGAGCGCGGGCCGATCGGCAGCATCCAGCAGGACCGCACGTTCCAGGAGCCGGCGCTTCAGCTCGTCGGGTGTGCCGATGACCGCGATCCTGCCGTGGTCGATGACGCAGACGCGGTCGGACTCCTCGGCCTCTTCGAGGTAGTGGGTCGTCAGGAAGATCGTAGTCCCGTCGTCTTCGCGCACCGTTCGCAGGTAGGCCCACAGGTCGTGCCGGCTGACCGGATCGAGGCCCGAGGTCGGCTCGTCGAGGAACAGCACCCGCGGCCGGTGAATCAGGCTGCGGATGACCTCGAGCTTGCGCTTCATGCCGCCTGAGAAGGTCCGCAGCGGCCGGCCCATGTCGTCGCCGAGACCGACGATGCCCGCCAGGCGTTCGACCCGCTGCCGGTATTCGGCCGGCATGGCCCGGTAGAACGGCCGGTACGAGTAGATGCCGTAGATGGCCGCATGGAGCCGGATGTTCTCCTCGCCCGAGAGGTGCTCGTCTGTGCTCGGGTTCTGGAAGATGATCCCGATGTTGCGGCGGACCTCGGTGGCTTCGCGATCCAGGTCGTGGCCCGCGATGGCGACCGAGCCGCTCGTCTTGGCGAGCGTCGTGGTCAGGATGCTGATCGTGGTCGTCTTGCCCGCGCCGTTCGGCCCCAGGAATGCGAACAGCTCGCCGGGCGCAACCTCGAAACTGATGTCGTCTACCGCGGGCGTGGTCGCTTTCTTGTAGCGCTTGGTCAGGTGGCTGACTTCGATGATGTTGTCCATGCCCAGCATGGTCGCGGCCGAATGTGAACTGGCCGTGAACGCGCGATGGAGAGGTGCGCGGACGGGCTCGTACTGAACAGGTGCTACTATCGGCACTACTACAAAGGTGCCGTTGGGAGGTCTCTGATGCGACCCACGATCAAGTTCTCGGAGGATGTCATCCCTCTCGGGGATTTGAAGGTCAACCCCGGCAAGGTGGTTCGACGGGCGAGTGAGTCTGGTCGTCCGGTCCTCCTCACGAGTCGCGGCCGCGGCGTGGCAGTTGTCCAGACGCTGCGCGAGTTCGAGGCCGCCCAGGAAGAGCGCGAGTTCATGCGCGCAGTCCTGGCCGGCGTGTTCGATCTAGAAGAGGACCGCGAACTGTCCGTGGAGGATGCCAGGCGCAGACTCGGGCTGAGCTAGGTGAGCGCCCGGGTTTCCAGCGTGAGAATCTCGTCCGCGTCGGCTAACCTTTCTCAGAGGAGGAGTCGTGAGCCCATCGATCGATCAGCATCGAGCGCAACTGTCGGAACTCTGCCGCCGTTACCGTGTGGTTAGCCTGTCTCTGTTCGGCTCGGCCACACGCGACGACTTCGACCCCGCCCGCAGCGACTACGATTTTCTGGTCGAATTCGAGATCTTGCCGCCCGGGCAGTACGCCGACGCTTACTTCGGCCTGATCGATGCGCTGGAGCAGCTCCTCGGACGGCCTGTCGACCTGGTAGTCGCCTCCGCGATCAAGAACCCGTATTTCCGTCAGTCGGTCGAGCAGACGAAGGCTTTGCTCTATGCGGCTTGAGGCTAAGAAGTACCTGTTCGACATGCGCCAGGCCGCGGCCTTGTTAGCGCAATTCACGACGGGCAAGAGCTTCACCGACTACGACCGCGACGCGATGCTGCGCGCCGCGGTGGAACGCGAATTCGAGATCATCGGCGAGGCTCTCGGGCAGCTCGCCAAGCTCGACGCGGAGCTGGCGGCCGGGATCAGCGAGCAACGCGCGATCGTCGCCTTCCGCAACATCCTCATCCACGGCTACGCCGAAGTGGATGACCGGTTGGTCTGGGACGTAGTCGAGACCAAGCTTCCGACCCTCATTCATGAAATCGATACCTTGCTAGGCCCCGACTGACCCGGGATTGCGTATAAACACGCAACCACCTGAGGGGCTGCAAGAGGTAGGCTGACGGGGGACCGCCGCACTCGGACGTCCGTCATGTCCGCGCGTCTGGGCGGTCGATCGAAACGGGGTAGAACTTGAGCCCACGCGCTGCTCGCTCTGGCCGCGCCTCCGGCGGGCGATCCGCACGCGCCGGCGGCGACGATTCGCCCGAAGCCTCCGCCACGAACGGCCTCGAGGCCAAGCTCTGGGCCATGGCCGACGGCCTCCGCAACAACATGGACGCCGCCGAGTACAAGCACATCGTGCTGGGGCTCATCTTCCTCAAGTACATCAGCGACGCGTTCGAGGCCAAGCGCGCCGAGCTGGCCGCCGCCGCCGGCGAAGGAGCCGACCCGGAAGACCCGGACGAGTACAAGGCCGCGAGCATCTTCTGGGTCCCGCGCGAGGCCCGCTGGTCCCACCTCAAGGCGCAGGCGCCCCAGCCCACGATTGGCCGCGCCGTCGACGACGCAATGGACGCCATCGAGCGCGAGAACCCCACCCTCAAAGGCGTTCTCCCGAAGGACTTTGCCCGACCCGGCCTCGACAAGGCCCGCCTCGCCCAGCTGATCAACCTCGTCAGCGACATCGGCCTCGGCAGCCCGGCGGATCGCGCCAAAGACATCCTCGGCCGCGTCTACGAGTACTTCCTCGCCCAGTTCGCCGGCGCCGAGGGCAAGAAGGGCGGCCAGTTCTACACGCCCAGCCGAGTCGTCCGCGTGCTCGTCGAGATGCTCGCCCCGTACAAGGGCCGCGTCTACGACCCTTGCTGTGGTTCGGGCGGCATGTTCGTCAGCAGCGAGAAGTTCATCGAGGAGCACCGCGGCCGAGTCGGTGACATCAGCATCTACGGCCAGGAGTCCAACTACACGACCTGGCGCCTGGCCAACATGAACCTCGCCATCCGCGGCATCGGCGCGAACATCGCCCAGGGCGACAGCTTTCACGCCGACGCCTTTCCGGACCTCAAGGCGGACTACGTCCTGGCCAATCCGCCCTTCAACGACAGCGACTGGCGCGGCGAGCTGCTGCGCAACGACAAGCGCTGGGTCTACGGCACGCCGCCCGCGGGAAACGCGAACTTCGCCTGGGTCCAGCACTTCATCTCTCACCTGGCGCCCACGGGCAGCGCCGGCTTCGTGCTCGCGAACGGCTCGATGAGCACCAACCAGTCGGGCGAAGGTGAGATTCGAAAGTCGATCGTCGAGGCGGACCTGGTCGACTGCATGGTCGCCCTGCCCGGCCAGCTTTTCTACTCGACCCAGATCCCGGTCTGCCTGTGGTTCCTCGCCCGCGACAAGCGCAACAGCGGCTTCCGCGACCGGCGCGGCGAGACGCTCTTCATCGACGCTCGAAAGCTCGGCTCGATGACCGATCGAACCCACCGCGAACTGACCGACGCCGACATCGCGAAGGTGGCCGGCACGTACCACGCCTGGCGCGGCGATCCCGACGCGGCCGAATACAAGGACGTCCCCGGCTTCTGCAAGGCAGCCAAGCTAGACGAGATCCGCGGCCACGACCACGTGCTAACGCCCGGCCGATATGTCGGCGCCGAGACGGCCGAAGAGGACGCTGAACCATTTGACGACAAGATGCGCCGCCTGGTCGCCACCCTCCGCGAGCAGCAGGTCGAGGCGGCCCGCCTCGATGGACTGATCAACGCCACCCTGCGGGAGCTCGGGTATGGGGAGTGAGTGGCCGCTGAGACCCTTGGGCGAGTTGGTCCACAACTTCGACTCCAAGCGTGTGCCGTTGTCGTCCATGCAACGGGCCCAGCGGCCTGGCCCGTACCCGTACCACGGCGCGACCGGCGTCATGGACCACGTTGACGGCTACTTGTTCGAGGGCCTGCACCTTCTTGTCGCCGAAGACGGCTCCGTCGAAACGGATGCCGGCAAGCCGTTTCTCCAACTAGTCGACGGCAAGTTCTGGGTCAACAACCACGCTCACGTTCTGCGCGGCCCAACCGACGACGACACCAGGTATCTCTACTACGCGCTCGCGACCATCCCGATCCGCCCTTTCATGAGCGGTTCGGTTCAGGCGAAGCTCTCGCAGGGCAACCTGAACCGGATCACCGTTCCGTACCCTGCCGACGCACGAGACCGCGCTCGAATCGCCCGCTCTCTTGGCGCGCTCGACAACAGGATCGAACTCAACCGTCGGAAGACGGCAACAATGGAGTCGATCGAGGCGGCCCTATTCAAGCACTGGTTTGTGGACTTTGGCCCGGTCAGAAGCAAGGGCGCGAGCGACAAAGCCTGTTTGCGTAGCACCGTCTCCGACCTATTCCCTGGGTTCTTCGAGAACTCCGAGGTGGGCCCGGTTCCGCATGGATGGAAGGTGGGACGGTTGGCGGACATCCTCTCCCCATCGGCTGCCCGGATCGGTCTCGAACAAGCCCCAGAGTACTCTGCGACGGTCCGCGGCCTCGAACTACGAGCCGCTTACTTCAAGAAGAGCCTTGCTCGGTCCGCGGCCTCGAATTGAATGATTGTGCGAGGCGACCTTGCATTTGGCCTAAGCCGGCGAGTCATCAACTTCGGCTTGATGAGAGAGCCGGTGGGGTCGGTCAGCCCCGTGTATGAAGTGTTCCACGTCGACCCCGACGCATTCATACCCGAGCTACTCGATCGCAACCTACGAACCCGAATGTCAGAGCTCATGGACATCTTGCGCCCGGGGGCGCGCGAGGGTCAGCCGATCGACCGTGACCATCTCCTCGCGAAGGCGATCCTGATCCCGCCGATGCATGTACAGCAAGCCTTCTGCGTCACCGTTGGCGCTTTCGGGTTGGCGACCGAGAACGCCAGCGGCGGGTCGGAGGCTCTCGCCGAGATCCGCGACGCGCTGATGCCTCTCCTTCTGTGGGGCTGGGAGAGTGGAGTTCTTGCAGAGCGCCGCTCGCAGGATCCTCTATGACCGCCCCTTTGCCTCCCTGGTCGAACGGCCCGTTCGAGCTGATACGGCATGCGGAACAGCACCTCCGGGGCGACGACGATTTCGATCGGCGTATCGCCCTGATCAGCTTCGATGATGCCGTTGAAGTCGCGGTCACCACGTACCTTACCCTGCACCCTATCCAGCGGTCAGGACGCAACTACCCGAACGCTGACGTAGCGCGGTGGTTGGAGAACTACCACTCCAGGCTTGACTTCCTAGACGCCGAACTCCTTGCGCGAGGGTTGACTTGGGACGTTGATCGGGCGCATGTTGTCTGGGTTCACCAGCAACGAAACGAGCAGTACCACGGCGGCAATAAGGGCACGCCGGAAAGATCCGTCCTTGCGCTTGCACGCAGGACCGCCATCTGGGTCTTTGGACTTCTGTTCGATGACCCTCAGGCAGAGACTCGCCTAGAAGCCTCTATGGCACCTTTTGGCCAGCGACAGCACGATCCGAAATTTGATCGCGCGATCGACAATGAGTTCGGCCTGGTGGAGATTGGCGAGCAACCTTTCTACGCTAGCGAGATCCTCTTCAGCTTGGACGGCGACGCATATCGAGATTGGGGGACACGTTTGTGTGACGTGTCTGCGATGGATGCGAACGGGGAGCCGGGTTGATGGCGTCCACGTTCGCGGAGTCTGTAGTCGAAGATGCTGCTCTGGCTTGGCTCACCAACACAGGATTTGCTGTTCTGAGCGGTCCCGCCGTTGCCTTCGGCCAGCTCGGGGCCGAGCGATCCGACCCCACCTACCGCGACGTAGTCCTGGAGTGGCGCCTCCACGAAGCCCTCGTTCGCCTCAACCCCGACCTGCCACAGGAAGCCCTCGACGACGCCTTCCGCAAGATCGTTCGGGCGGACGGACCGTCACTGATCGAGCGCAACCGGGCCGTCCACAAGATGCTCGTGAACGGCGTGACCGTCGAATACCACCGGCCGGGCGAGCCGATTAGAGGCGCGCAGGCGCGTGTGATCGATTTCGACGTCCCGGACAACAACGACTGGCTGGCGGTCAACCAGTTCACGGTGGTTGGGCCGCAGGGGCACAACCGGCGGGCAGACATCGTGATCTTCGTCAACGGGCTGCCGCTCGGCGTGATCGAGCTGAAGAACCCAGCCGACGAGAACGCCACGATCTGGTCGGCCTTCCGCCAGCTCCAGACATACCAGTCGCAGATCCCGGCGCTCTTCGACTACAACTGCGCGCTCGTCGTCTCAGACGGCACGGAGGCGCGGATCGGCGTCCTGGGCGCGGGCAAGGAGTGGTTCAAGCCCTGGCGCACGATCGATGGCCGCGGCGATGCGCCCAAAGGGATGCCGGAGCTTCAGGTGGTACTGGAGGGCGTCTTCGACAAGCGCCGGTTCCTCGATCTGATCCGCTACTTCATAGTCTTCGAGGACATGGGTGGCGGCGCCCTGACCAAGAAGATGGCGGGCTACCACCAGTTCCATGGGGTCAACTTCGCGGTCGAGCAGACGTTGCGGGCGGCCGGATCCAGAGGGTCCAGCACTCTGATCGGCCGCTATGAGTCGGGACAAAAGCCCGGCGGCGCCCCAGGCGACCAGCGCATTGGTGTGGTGTGGCACACGCAGGGCTCTGGCAAGAGCCTGAGCATGGCCTTCTACGCCGGGCGCCTGATCCTCGATCCGGCAATGGCGAACCCGACCGTCGTCGTCATAACCGATCGAAACGACCTGGACGATCAACTCTTCGGCACCTTCGCCCGCTGCCGGGATCTGCTGGGCCAGGATCCCGTCCAAGCTGTCGACCGAGCGGACCTTCGCGAGAAGCTTCGTGTCGATGTCGGCGGAGTCGTGTTCACCACGCTCCAAAAGTTCATGCCTGAAGAGAAAGGCGATCGCAACGCCGTCCTGTCGGAACGGCGCAACATCGTCGTCATCGCAGATGAGGCTCACCGCAGCCAGTACGGGTTCGACGCGAAGGTCAACGCCAAGACGGGCGCGATGACTTATGGCTTCGCTCTGAGTTTGCGCGACGCCCTGCCGCAGGCCAGCTTCGTGGGCTTCACCGGCACGCCGATCGAGAAGGCGGACGCGAACACGCGAGCGGTCTTCGGCGACTACATCAGCATCTACGACATCCAGCGCGCCGTCGAAGACGGCGCCACGGTGCCGATCTACTACGAAGGCCGGCTGGCCAAGCTCGAACTCTCCGAGGCCGAACGCCCCAAGATCGACCCCGACTTCGAAGAGGTCACCGAAGGCGAGGAGGTCGAACGCAAGGAAGGCCTCAAGAGCAAGTGGGCGCAGCTGGCCGCTGTCGTCGGCTCGGAGAAGCGTTTGCGCCTGGTCGCCGCCGACCTGGTCGATCATTTCGAGAAGCGCCTCGAAGTCATGGACGGCAAGGCCATGGTGGTCTGCATGAGCCGCCGGATCTGCGTGGAGCTGTACCGCGAGATCGTGGCCCTGCGGCCGGGTTGGGCAGGGGAGGGCGACGACGCGGGCTCGATCAAGGTCGTCATGACCGGCTCCGCCACCGATCCGCTGGAGTTCCAGGCGCACGTCCGGAACAAGTCGCGGCGCGAGGCGCTGGCACGGCGCTTCCGCGACCCGGCGGATCCGTTCCGCATCGTGATCGTCCGCGACATGTGGCTGACCGGCTTCGACGCGCCCAGCCTTCATACGATGTACGTGGACAAGCCAATGCACGGGCACGGGCTCATGCAGGCGATCGCCCGTGTGAACCGCGTCTTCAAGGACAAGCCGGGCGGCCTGGTGGTGGACTACCTGGGCCTCGCCGACGAGCTGAAGAAGGCGCTGGCGACCTACACCGAGGCGGGCGGCCGGGGCAAGGTCGAGCACGACCAGCGCGACGCAATCGGCATCATGCTTCGCGAATACGAGGTCTGCCGGGGCCTGTTCCACGGTTTCGATTGGAGCAAGTTCTCGTCGGGGACCGCAGCCGAGCGGGTCTGCGTGCTGCCCGCCGCGCAGGAGTACATCCTGGCGCAGCGTGATGGGAAGCAGCGGCTGGTCGATGCCGTCTACCGGCTGTCGCGGGCTTTCGCGCTGGCGGTGCCGTCGGACGAGGCAATGGCGATCATCGACGACGTCGCCTTCTTCCAGGCCGTTCGGTCCGTCCTGATCAAGTCCGCCACCGGAGGCCGCCAACCGTCCGAGGATCTGGACTACGCGGTCCGCCAGATCGTCTCCCGGGCCATCCTGCCCGGCGAGATCGTCGACATCTTCCAGGCCGCGGGGCTCAAGAAGCCCGACATTTCGATCCTGTCCGACGAATTCTTGGCCGAAGTTCGCGACATGCCGCAGAAGAACCTTGCGGTGGAGTTGCTCGCGAAGCTACTGAAGGGGGAGATACGGGCGCGGTCGCGCCGGAACGTGGTCGAGTCGCGTTCCTTCGAGAAGATGCTCGACGATGCCGTGCTGCGCTACCAGAACCGCGCCATCGAGACCGCCCAGGTCATCGAAGAGCTGATCGCCCTGGCTCGGGACATGCGCGCCCGCGACGCCCGCGGCGAGCAGTTGGGGCTCACGGAGGACGAGCTTGCGTTCTACGACGCGCTCGGAGTGAACGACTCCGCCGTGGCGGTTCTAGGGGACGAGTGCCTCCGCGACATGGCCCGGGAGCTGGTGGCCAAGGTCAAGGACAACGTCAAGATCGACTGGACCGTCCGCGAGGACGTCCGCGCCCAGCTCCGCGTCTACGTCAAGCGCATTCTCCGCAAACACGGCTACCCGCCCGACAAGCAAGCCAAAGCCACGCTAACCGTCCTTGAGCAAGCCGAAGTCCTCTCCGAACACTGGGCCGCGGCGTAGCCACCGCAAGGACGTGGCCGTGCCGGGCCGCTGGGAGTTCGTCGGCAGGGTGGCTCCAGATGCAGTCAAATCCAAATACGTGGGCCGGTCGGTGAAGTCGTACCTGCCCACGGGATGTCAGAATCCTGTCCGCTACGTCAACTGCTGATCTGGTGGCCGTCGGCACAAACACTAAGGGGAGAAGAATCATGGCCAGACGCTGGACAACTCGAGAGTACGAGGTGCTCTTTCGCGACCATCCGCCCATCGAGCCTGCGGCTCCGTCGGGCGAGGAGGTGACGTCGCTAGGGGAGGCGCTGGACCGCACGACTGGCGCCATCGTGGCCCAATGGGACGATGCGCGGTCGAGCGTGCTCGGCTCTCAGACGGCAGCAAGTATCAATCTCGTCGACTTCCTTCGAGGCCGCGGCTGGCTTGGTTGACGTAAGCCGGCGATGATCGCGGCCTGGTTTGATGGGCTGGCTCGGGACGCTCCGCGCTATGTACAGAGCGGTATTACTGCTATGCTGCATTACATGAAGACGCATTATGTCGCCGTGCAGTCGCGTGGGACTATCGCTCTGCCGGCGGATCTTCGGCGGCGGCTGCACCTGGACGAACCCGGGGCTCAACTCCAGATCATCGAGCGCGACGACGGAACCGTGGAGTTGCGGGCGCTCCTACCGGTTCCCGCGGATCAGCATTGGTTCTGGAGTGAGCGCTGGCAGGCGATTGAGCGGGAGGCCGACGAGGACGTCGCGTCCGGGCGCGTTACCGTCGTAGACGGCCCGGATGCCCTGTTCGAGCACCTCGACCGCGGCCTGGACGCCTGACCGGGGTTGAAGTTCGAAGTCACGAGCTCCTTCGAGGGCGACTGGCGGCGCTTATCCGACGAGGAGCGAGCCCTGTTTCGGGCAGTCGTTCGCGATGACTTCAACCCGGCCTGCGAGCGAAGGCGTGCCGATCCCACGACGGCCTGGCCCAAGAGACTGCGTGTCAAGGCTGTCGAAGGCGCGGCCGGCGTCTGGGAAATGACCTGGAGCTTCACCGGCCCGGATGGTCGGGCGACATTCGAATGGGTCGAGATCGACGGTGAGCCCGGGATCCGCTGGCGGCGTATCGGTGGTCACGCGGTGTTTGGCGCGCCGTAAGGCCTGCGGGCTGAGGCTGTCTTGGCACTTCATCCAGGTCGGCACCACGGACCGAGTCCCAAGCTGCCGCTGCTGGGCTGCGCGGGATGCCCCGGGCAGCCATTCGATGATCTGGTGCCCGTTCACGAAAGCGGGTGATTCGAATCGCTCGTCGAGCCGCCGGAGCCGATCGCCTTCCTGCTGTGGGGTCGGCAGTCGCCGCCTGCTACCGCTCGTCCGGATCGCCCGTGGGGATCGTCGGGGGAGCTTTTCCTTCGGCGAGCCCAGCCCGAGACCAGTACATGCGCTGGTCTGTGGCTCGGGCCCGGGCCTCGCGCGCAGCCTGGATATGGGCGCGCCTGACCGGCGGCATGTAGGTCTGGTCCGCATCGAACGGCCGGGGAGAAGGGACAGTGACGTCTCTTGTCGGGCGGTCCGGTTCAGCGACCGGAAGCGGATCGTAGGCTTGCTGCAAATGCGCAGCGATCGGGCGTAGCCGATCGTTGGCGACTTGCGCGAGTGCGCCGACGTCATCGGCTGAGAGCCTGCGCGGTGTGTTGCGTAGGAGCCTCACAAGACCCCGGCCATCGACGATCGATACGCCATGCGGGCGGGCACCAAGTCGACGCGGCCGATCATGGTCGACGCAGACGATTGGCCGAATCCCGAGGTCCCGGTGTCCGAGTTGGTCGTTCAATATGGCCGCGACCGCATTCGTCACATACGCCGCCTTATCCGTCACCCCCTCCAGTGGGGCCGCTGAACTCTCCTCGACCACGATTGCCAGGCCGTATGGGCCTATGGCCAACGCATCAATACGAAGATCCGTCCCTGGGAGCCGGCGATCTTCGAGGACGACGGACCCCTCCACTTTGAGCTGATAGAAAGCACGGGCCGTCAGTGCTTCGCCCTCGGCGCCGGCGGTCCAAGCCATGCCCCGCTCAGGCAGCGCGACGATCCCGGCTATCAGAGCGAGGATCGCGATAACGGGGAATTGTCCGACAAAGGGAACTGGCGTCGAGGCGCCAATCGTGCTCAGCACCGCCACCGCGGCGCCGGCCGCGAGGAGCGATGGCAGGTACCGGCGTAGGCTGACGCCGCCAATCCCTCGTCGACCGGAGGGATCCCGAGCCCCTAGTTCCGACATGACCAGACCCCTGCTGAGACGGACCACCAGCCGGCGGCAACTCTAGCATCGGTGCAGGAGGCGAAATGACCGATGAGCCGGTCCCGCTCATGCTCGGCCCGGTTCCGCCCCTAAGCCTCGGGCTCGAAGCCTTCCGTGGCGAAGTCGGAGTCCATCGCCCAGGCCCGGCGGATTCCGCGCTGGCGCATGAACTCGAAGCTGGTCCGGTCGACCAGCGACACGGCCGAGCCGGTTGTGGCGCGGAAGGCTGCGAGGGCGCGGGCGCGTAGCGAGGCGTCGACGTCGGCGACCTCGATGGCCGGCAGCACCTCGTCGATCAGTCGGGCGGCAGCGTCGGGACCCAGGCGGCGACGGACGAGCGAGACGAGCTCCACGACAACGTAGCTGTGTGTCACCAGCTCCTCGCCGAGCAAGCGTGCGCTGGCGCGGAGTGCGCGCTCGTGGTTCGAGTCGTCGGCGTCGAGGAGCGCATAGACCGCGCTCGTGTCGACGAAAACGATCACCAGCGAGTCTCTTCGCCCAGGATCTCGTCGTGGCGCTCCGAGGTGTCGGACCGACCGGATGAGAATGCGCCCGCCAGGCCGAAAGCACGTCGCTGCCGGGTCAATCGATCGGAATCTTCCGTCACCGTTGCGTCGACGGCGTCGCGGATGATGGCCGCAATGGAGGAATGCCGCCGCTTAGCTTCGCGTCGAAGGCGTTCCATCTGCGCTTCGGTGAGCGATATCTGGGTTCGTATCACGCGGCCATGATATCAGTCCAGCCCGCGGTGATGTAAGACGAACCATTGCTGGGGGCAGAATGCCCGCGTCGGCTTCGCTGGCTCTCATCTGAGTCCCGCGGCCCTAGCTCGTCGGCGCCGTGATCGTCACGCCCGACAACGTCTCGATGCTGATGTCGAGCGTGACCGTCTCGTGGGACGGCGTGATGAGGATCTTCTGATCGAAAGACGCCTCGATGGTCAGGCCGGCCGGGGTGCCGTCGTCCTCGGCCCAGAACGACAGGCTGTCGAGGGCGAGGTTCTCCTGGCCGGGACCGGCCGAAATGCCGAACGTGGAGGGGTCCACGCCGGCCATGTTGGCAACGGTGAGGCGATGAAGCTGCCGGCCGAACTTGGTCTCGACTCCGACGTCCGTCAGGACGATGCCGCCGCCGACGACGGACTGAAGCGTCTTGCCTGAGGCCGCCGCGGTCGTCCACGGCCCTCCGTTCGTGCGCGAGTAGGCCCAGTTGCCCACGACGATGTTGTCGTTCGCGGTGGTGATTCCCAGGACGTTCGAGGTGGTCGAGACGGCGCTGTCTCCGCCTTTGACCATGAACGTTCCCGTGATCGAGCCGGAGGTCGAGCCCACGACGAGATTCACCTTGACCGACCCGAGCACGGAGCCTTCGGCCTGGAAGTCGACGCTCGTGACAATGGCCTTGAAGCTGTCCACCGTCGACATGGGTGTCGGTGAAGGCGAGGGCGAGGGCGACGGCGAAGGTGAAGGCGAGGGCGACGGCGAAGGTGACGGCGAAGGCGTGGGAGTGGCGAAAACCAGGATGGGTCGCGAGACGCCTTTGTCCATGGTGGCTGCGCCGCCGCACGCCGCCACCGACCCCAACAGGAGGACTGCGGCTCCCCACGCAAGAAAGGCGGCCTTCGGCACGAAGGCATCCTACGCCCCGGCAACGCGATAGCCTTCGGGGCATGGCTTGCGAGACGGTTCCCGAGACGGCGATTCGAGCGTCCGTCTGGTTCGCGTGCCTGCCCGGGCGGCGGGGGCCTCCCTGCTGGCTCCGAGGCGACTAGCGCCGCACCCGGTAGGTGATGTGGGTCGCCAGCGGCGAGTGGAGGACGCGGATCTGCTCGAGATCGATCGAGTCGTCGAACCCTTCGAAGAGACGCTTGCCGCCGCCGAGGATGACCGGCGACACCGACATCGACAGCTGCTCGACCACGCCGGCCCTGAGCGCCTGGCGAATGACATCGGCGCCGCCCATCACGTGGACGTCCTTGCCGCCGGCCGCCTCGAGCGCCTGCGCCACCGCGTTATCGAATCCGTTCACGAAGGTGAAGCCTCGATCCGCCGGCTCAGCTTCGGGATGGTGCGTCAGGACGAACAGTGGCACGGGCCAGGGATTGTTGCCGCCCCAGGCCGCGGCCGCTCGATAGGTGCCCATGCCGCAGATGACCGACCCCTGGCCGGCAATCTCCAGGTCGAAGAACTCCTTGTCGATGCCGATCGGTCCGGGAGCGCCATGCTCCCCGGCATAGGTCCATGGTCCGCCGAAGACCCAGTAGTGCAGTCGCTCGCCGCCTTCGCCCAGGCTCGTTCCGGACTGTCGTTCGGGCCGGCGATGTACCCGTCGAGCGATATGGTGATGCTCGAAGTCACTCTCGCCATCGAACTCTCCTTTCGCGGACTCTCCGTTGCCCAGGGTCGACGATCATCCCAAGGCGTGGGCCGGCCGTCTCACCGGAGGCCCGCCGCCGCGCAGGCCGCGACCGGTGCACCAGCGGCGGCGGCCGCTCAGGCCACGGTCATACACTCGACCCATGACAACCGATCTCGATCTCCGACTCGCCGACGGTCGAATGCTCGGCGTTCACGAGACCGGCCCGCGCGATCCCGCGGCGCTCGCGCTCGTCTGGCACAACGGCTCGCCCCATACCGGCGCCCTGCTGCCGCCGCTCGTCGACGCGGCCGAGGCGGATGGCATCCGGCTCGTCACGTACGCTCGGCCGAGCTACGGCGGATCGACTCCGCAGCCGGGCAGGACGGTGGCGTCGGCGGCGGGCGACGTGGCGGCGATCGCGGATGCTCTCGGCATCGACCGTTTCGCAGTCATGGGCGCCTCGGGCGGGGGCCCTCACGCGCTCGCCTGCGCGGCGCTGCTGCCCGATCGGGTCGTGGGCGCGGTCACTCTCGCGGGCGTCGCCCCGTTCACCGACGCGTTCGACTGGTTCGCGGGAATGGCGGCGCCCGGCGGCCTGCGGGCGGCCCGGCAGGGCAGGGAAGCGCGCGCTCGCTACGCCGAGACCGCCGAATTCGATGCCACGAGCTTCACCGCGGCCGACTGGGCGGCGCTTCAAGGCGAGTGGAAGTCGCTCGGGGCGGATGCCGGTCGAGCCGGGTCGGCCGGGCCTGACGGGTTGATCGACGACGACGTGGCATTCGCGACCGGATGGGGCTTCGAGCTCGGGTCGATCGTCGCGCCGGTGCTGCTCGTTCAGGGCGGTGAGGATCGCGTCGTGCCCCGATCGCATGCCGAGTGGCTGATGCGTAACGTTCCAACCGCGGAGCTGTGGCTGCGTCCCCGCGACGGCCACGTATCGGTCCTCGGCGCTGTGCCGGTGGCGTTGGACTGGCTGGCCGCGGTCCGCCTCGCGGCGCGTTAGTTGGGGAGAGGCCGCGCGCAGCCCCGCGGCGCCGCGCAGCCCCGGGTCCTAGTTCGCGGCAGCCCGGTGGAAGGTGAGCATGCTCCGCGAGAAGGACCGCGCCCCGGCCCGAAGATAGCGGCGCTGGTCGTCGGCCAGCCGCCCGCGCGGTTGGGAAGGCCGGTGCACAGCGTGGGCGTCGAGGTGCTCGGGCGGTGAGCCTGAATGTCGATGGTTCTACTCGAACAACGGCTCTACCATAGGCATTCGGCGCATGGCGGCGGCCGCCTCCATCCCGAAAGGACGACCGATGAGCTCACGGTTCCCGAAACCGGACGAACGAGCCGATTTGAAGCCCGGTCGGATAGCGCTCGCTTACCTGGTCGTCGGCGCGGCCTGGATTCTGAGCAGCGGCTACGTCGTGACCCTGGTGACCTCCGGGATGGGCTCGACAACCATCGACGTCGTCAAGGGCTGGGGCTTCGTGGTCGTGACCGCGGCGGCGCTCTACGTCGTCCTTGCCCGTCGGGCCATGGCCATCGGAGCGGCCGAGTCTGCGCGGCTGGCGGCCGACGAACAGCGGCTCCGTTTGGCCACTGCAGTCGAACAGGCCGGCGAGGCCATCGTGATCACCGACCGCGACGCAAACATCGTCTACGTAAACCCGGCCTTCGAGCAGGTTTCGGGATATTCGAGAGCCGAGCTGGTGGGCCGCAATCCGCGACTGCTCCAGAGCGGCCGCCATGCACCGGAGTTCTACGCGGCTATGTGGCTGGCGCTGCGCTCCGGTGAGACCTGGCGGGGCACACTCTTCAACCTCCGCAAGGACGGGGCGCTTTACGAAGTGGATGCCGTCGTCAGCCCGCTTCGAGATTCCCACGGCGAGGTCGACAGCTACGTCGGGGTCGAGCGCGACGTCAGCCGCGAGCGGGCGCTCGAACGCGAGCTCGTCCAGGCCGGTCGAATGGAGGCCGCCGGTCAGCTCGCCGGCGGCATCGCCCACGACTTCAACAACCTCCTCACCGCCATCGCAGGCTATGCCGAGCTCCTGCGCAACGAGGTTCCGGACGGGTCGGAATCCCAGTCCGACGTCGACGAGATTCTCCGGGCGTCGCGGAGCGCAGCCAGCCTGGTTCGCCAGCTTCTCGCCTTCGGGAGCCGCCAGGTCCTCGAACCGGCGGGTCTCGAGCTGGACGCGCTGGTCGGACAGCTGAGACCGATGCTGGCCGGCCTGCTGGGGCCCGGCGTCAAGTTCGAGGTCGCGAGCGCGGGCCCGGTGGCGCCGGTCTTCGCCGATCCGGGCCAGATCGAGCAGGTGCTGGTAAACCTCGCCGTCAACGCTCGTGACGCGATGCCCGCCGGAGGGACGTTCCGGATCTCGATATCGAGTTTGGAGGTCATGCCCGACGACGAACGATCCGGCTCGATCAAGCCGGGCGCCTATGTGGTGCTCGCCGCCTCGGACACGGGCGTCGGCATGGACGAGGCGACCCGTTCGCGAGTGTTCGAGCCGTTCTTCACCACGAAGCCGGTCGGCCGCGGAACCGGCCTCGGCCTGGCCACCACCTACGGGATCGTCAGACAGTCCGGCGGGTACCTGTTCGCGGAAAGCCAGCTCGGCATCGGCACGACCGTGACGATGTACCTGCCGCAGTATTCCGGTTACGTTCCGACGCGCCAGAACCCGGTCCCGGGCGAGCCGTCGCCCGGCGGCAGCGAGACGGTTCTGGTCGTCGAGGACGATCCCGCCGTGAAGGCGATCATCCGCCAGACACTCGAGCGGCTCGGCTACCGCGTTCTGGTCAGCTCCGACGCTACCGAAGCGCAGGCGGTCGCGGAGGCCCAGTCCGGGCGGCTGCCGCTCCTCGTCAGCGACATCCGTCTGCCGGGTCTGGCCGGTCCGGAGCTCGCGGCCCTGCTTCGGCCGAGACACCCGGGCCTCCGCGTCCTCTACGTCAGCGGCTATGCCGGCGACGAGATGATCCAGCGCGGCCTCCTGGATACCGACGAGGCATTCCTGGCGAAACCTTTCACCGCCGACGACCTGGCGCGGCGCGTTCGCTCGCTCCTGGACGGCGATTAGGCAGCCGCGGCAACCATGGCTGAGCGGGTTCTGACCGCCCGAATGCTCAATCGAGCCTTGCTGGCACGCCAGCTCTTGCTCGAGCCGTCCGACCTTGGGATCGTCGAGGCCATCGAGCAGGTCGGCGGGCTGCAGACGCAGTACTCGCCGTCGGGCTATGTCGGGCTCTGGAGCCGGCTGCGCGAGTTCCGCCGCGAGTCGCTGACGGACGCGCTGGTGGACCGGAGCGTTGTCCAGGCGACGATGATGCGGGCGACGATCCACATGATCTCGGCGGCCGACTACTGGCTCATGGCCGCCGCCACGCGCTCGACTCGCCGGGAATGGTGGATGCGGACGTTGCGCCGGCAGCTCGACGGCCTGGACATGGACGCTGTCGCCGCCGCCACCCGGGAGATCCTGATGGACGGACCGCGGCCGGCGGCCGAGATCCAGGCGAAGCTGGCGGCCCAGGGGCTGCCGCGAATGGCCTGGGCCAGCGTGGGCCAGTGGCTGGACATGGTTCGGGTGCCGCCTTCGGGAACTTGGGCCCGCCGGAAAGCGGACCTGTTCGGCCTGGCGGACCAATGGCTGTCGGCCGGCGCGGAACCCGTGGCCGGCGCGGGACCCGCGGCCGGCGCGGAACCCGTGGCCGGCGCCAGACCCGTGGCCGGCACCGCGGAACCGGCCGAGCCGGCGACGGTCGAAGCCGGCCTCGACCTGCTGGTGCGGCGGTACCTCGGCGGCTTCGGGCCCGCCCCGATCTTCGACATCGCCCTGTGGGCCGGCCTGCCGCCCGCAGTCTTGCGGCCCGTGGTCGAGCGGCTAGATTTGCGCCGTTTAAGCGATGAGCAAGGCCGCGTCCTGCTCGATCTCCGCGACGCTCCGCTCCCGGATCCTGAAACCCCGGCGCCGGTCCGCTTCCTGCCGACCTGGGATGCCACGCTGCTCGCCCATGCGCGACGGACCGAGATCCTCTCGGAAGAGCTGCGGCCGCGCATCTTCAACACAAAGACCCCGCACTCGGTGCCGACGTTCCTGGTGGCCGGTTCGGTGGCCGGAACGTGGCAGTACGAAAAGGGCCGCGTCGACCTGGTCCCGCTCGTGCCGCTTTCCGCCGAAACGATCCGGAGCCTCGAGGCCGAGGCGGAGCGCCTGGCGGCCTTCCACGCCGGCTAGGCTCGCTTGGGCCCTGCCAGCCAGGCGGTCCAGGTCGCCTCGCTCGGTCCGGCGGTTGCCTCGTCGCCGTAGGTGACCAGCGGCAGCCGAAGCAGGCCCGGATCGGCGCGCACCCGGGCCACGAGGCGGCCCAGGTCGGTGCCCGGGTCCCCGTCGACGAGGGCGGATCCACCGAGCTTGTCGATGAGCCGGCGAAGGTCGCCCTGGTCCGGCGGCGTCTTGCGCAGGTCCACGAAGCGAACCACGATCCGCCGCTCCCGAAAGAAGCGCACGGCCGCCCGCGTCGACGGCGAGTCTCCGGTGCCGAGCACCGCGATCTTCGGCATCTTCCTGGTCGGCGTCGTGCCGAGCGGAGCGGGCATGGACGTGGCCTCGGGTTTGCGAATCGAGAGGCCAAGCCTAGCTCGGGAAAGGCGCAGGGCACGCCACTCGCAACTCGCCGCGGCCGGTACTCCCTGCGCGCGACGATCCCGTCGATCTATGGTCTCGCGGCTGGACCGCCGTAAAGTGACCACAGCTGTCGGCTCGCTTGGAGGTGGCAATGCTCTGCGTCTCAATTCGGGCGCCGCGCCGACGCCCGCGCCGCGTCCGGCGCGACGGCAGGTCCTGACCCATGGCCGCCGACGCCGTTTCGAACCCATCCCCGACCGCGCCGGGGATCGTCACTCGCCCGAGCCCTCACACGGCGGCGCAGACCGTCGCCCGGCTCGAGGCCGAGATCGCCAGACGTGGTCTCGCGATCTTCGCCCGGTTCGATCATGCGGCCGCGGCGGTCTCGGTCGGACTGGCCATGCCGTTCACCTGCGTCCTGGTCTTCGGCAACCCTCGTGCCGGAACGCCGGTCATGATCGCCTCGCCGCTGATCGCGATCGAATTGCCGCTGCGGGTCCTGGTCTGGTCGGACTCGGGCGGTCATGCGTTCGTCGGCTACAGCGACCCGATCGTCCTGGCGGCACGGTATGCGGTCCCGGACTCTCTCGCGGGCAACATCGGGGCGGTGGGGGCCATCGTCGAGGCGGCGCTCGGCTGAAGTTGCGCCCCCGGCTGAGGTCGCGCCGTCGGTACCGACGGGCCGGCGTCCTAGTACCATCGGCATAGTCCGCCCCGGCAGCGATGGGGCGATGATCCAGCCTGAGACGAACCAGCTTGCGCATCGTCATGCGCAATAAGGGAGCCCTGGGGAAGCGTGATCGAAACGGACGGCCATCGCCCGAAACAGTTCCTGACGGACCTCGTCCAGGCAATGAGCGAGGCCGCCAGATCGGCGCGCCAGGCGTCGATCGACCAGTGCCGGTCGGACGCCGCCGCCTATACCGAGAGTCTTCTCGCGGGCAAGAAGACCGGCGCCGACGCGCTCCATCGAGCTGCGGTCGCCGACGTCGGGGCGCTCAGGCAGCAGTACAAAGTTGCGGCCGATCGGATCGTCGCCGAGACGGCGGAGCGGGTCGTGCGCCGCAACATGCGGCTCGAGGACGAGTTGCGCCAGTCCGAGGCCGACATAGAAGCCGAGATCAAGCGCGTCGGGGAGCGAATGGCGGCATTCGAGGCGGAGCTGGTCGGATTCTGCGAGCAACTCCGTCGCGGCAGCGACCCGCAGAGCATCGTCAAGATGGCCGCGCGTGCGCCCAGCGCCCCGGTGTTCGAATCGCGACTCGGCTCCGTCGCACCGACGCCCGCCGCGGCGCTCGATCGTTCGCGGCCGGAGTTCGGGACGGCGTACGCGCCACGCACAAATTCCCGGCCGCGCTCCGGCTAGGCGGTTTTGGCGCCGGGAGCGGTGGGCTCGGGCGGCGCGGTGTCGGTCGCGGGGACCAGCTCAAGCTGCAGCCAGATCACGTCGTGCCAGGCGCCCGCCTTCCAGCCGATCCGCCGGTAGACGCCCACGGGCTCGAAACCCATGGCCCGATGAAGCCCGACGCTGGCTTCGTTCGGCACAGTGACCCCGGCGCAAACGGTCCGAATTCCCTGGCGCCGAAGACGCTCGAACAGCTCGGTATAGAGCCCCCGACCCACGCCCCGGCCGCGGTGCTCCGGGCCGATGTAAACCGTGACGTCCGCAGCCCAGCGATAGGCGGCACGGGAGCGGTGCTGCGAGGCGTAGGCGTAGCCTGCGACCCGACCGGCCTCCACCAGTACGAGCCAGGGATACGCGGCGGCAGTGGCGCGGATGCGCTCGCGGAATTCCTCGACCGTCGGGACTCGCTCCTCGAACGACACGCTCGAGTTGCTGACGAAGGGCGCGTATATCTCCAGGCAGGACTGCGCGTCGGCTTCGGGATCGGCGTCCCGGATAAGCCACGTGGTGCCGGTCGTGCCTGAGTCGGCGGCGCGCCCTGATTGCATCCCGTTCCTCCTGCTCGCTCGCGAATCTCGGTCGCTCGCGAAGACTGGATTATCGGGTGTTGCCCCGCTGCCCGGGCGGACGCCGGGCCCGCGCACGCGTGACCGGCAACCCCGCCGCGGCCCATGCCTCGAACCCACCCGCGATATCCGTCGCGCGGTCGAAGCCGAGCTCGCGGAGAGTGGCCGCAGCCATGCTCGACGAGAAGCCGTGGGCGCAGCAGAGAACGATCCGGCGCCCCGTGTCGGTCAGCGCGGGGTCGGCGTGGCCGGAGCTGGGGTCGAGGCGCCAGTACAGGACCGAGAGCGGCACGTGAACCGAGCCTGGGATCACGCCGTCGTTTCGCCGGAGTTCGGCGCAGCGCGTGTCGACGATCAGCGCGCCCTCGGCCTGCGCCCGAAGCGCGGCCTCCGGTTCCAGCCGGTCCAGACCCGACCTTGCCGCGTCGAGTAACGCGCCGATTGTCTGCCGCTCCGACACGCGATCTCCAGCCGTGAGTTCCGATTTCCATTCTCGGCGGATAGGCTCTCCAAGCGACGATTGTCACGCCCGGTGATCCACGGCTTTCAGGATATCTTGAGGCTGAGGCCACAAGATATGGCTATGGCCGAAGCATCGTTGCCCGCAGTAACAATCGACGAGATCGTGATTCGCGTTCAGGCGCTCGTTCGGGCGGCCCGGAGCGGGCCACCGCCGTGGGCGTCGCACGACCTCACATTCGGTCAGCTCCGACTCTTGTTCGTAATGCAATCCGGGGCCATTTCGATCGGCCGCCTGGCCGAGATGCTGGGCGTAACCGACGCGACTGCGTCGGAGATCGTCGATCGGCTGGTCCGTCGCGGTCTGGCCACGCGGAATCATCGCCCGGACGACCGGCGAGTGGTGGAGTGCGTCCTCAGCGAGGACGGCGCTCGGCTGCTGGCCGAGGTCGGTGGCGCGCGGCGTGAGGTTCTACGCCGGGCGCTCGCGGTCCTCGAGCCGGATGAGCTGGCTCAATTCGACGGCTTGCTTCGCACCATCGCCGAACGCCTGACGGCCGAAGGAGAATGAATTGCCATCCGTAACAACTTCGAGCGGCACCGACGGGCTCGCCCTGGCGACTCGCGGGCTGCGAAAGACCTATGGCTCTCGCCATGCGCTGGACGGTCTGGACCTGTCCGTACCCAGCGGCGTGGTGTACGGCTTTCTGGGTCCGAATGGCGCCGGCAAGACCACGACGATGCGGGTCCTCACCGGCCTGATCCATGCCGACGGTGGCACAGTCGAACTGCTGGGCAAGCCATTCAGGCGCGGCGACCGGCAGCGGCTCTTCGACGTCGGTGCGCTCGTCGAGACGCCGAGCTTCTATCCATATCTGTCCGCGCGGTCCAATCTGCGCGAGCTCGCCGCGTCTGGCGGTCCGGTGCCGACCAAGCGGATCGAGGAACTGCTCGATCTGGTGGGTCTGTGTGACCGGTCGAAGGACAAGGTCCAGGGCTATTCACTGGGAATGAAGCAGCGGCTCGGCATCGCGGCAGCCTTGCTGAACGACCCGAAGTTGCTCTTGCTCGACGAGCCCGCCAACGGGCTGGACCCGGCCGGCATCGTGGCCATGCGCGACACTCTTCGAGCGCTGGCGGCACAAGGCAAGACGGTCTTCGTATCGAGCCACCTGCTCGCCGAGATCCAGGTCATGGCCGACACAGTCGGCATCATCGCCTCGGGCAAGCTGGTCCGCGAAGGGCCGCTCAAGGAGATGCTCGAGTCTCAGGGCGTGGTCAAGGCGCGGGTGCGACCCAACCTCGTCGACGCCGCGATCGAAACGCTCAAGCCGCTGGGCGGCTCGGAACGGCTAACCGAAACAGATCGCGACGAGGGCTGGCTGGCCGTCCACGTCGCCGGCGACCGAGCCGAGGACGTCAGCCGGACGCTCGCGGGCGCGGGCATTTACGTCTCTGGCCTCGAGTCCGGCAACGACCTCGAGATGCTCTTCCTCGAACTCACCGGCGGTGGACAGTCGTTCGCTGCCGAGGGCTCGTTCGTGGGCCTGGGCGGCCCGGCCAACGGGGAAACGGCCGCCGCCTCGACCCGAAAGGAAACTGCGGCATGAGGCTCTTCTTCTCCGGCCTGCGCAAGCTCGTCCGGCGTCCCGCCAGCTGGGTCACCCTCGGCATGCTCGTTGGCTTGCTGGTCCTGATCGTCGTCGCCGTCGGCGCGACCGCCAACGGAAACGCCGTTCGGGCCAACGGCACGGCTGCCAAGCAGCTGGTCACGTTCCCCGGTGCGTACGACCGGATCCTGCAATTCATCACCGGGCTCGGCGGGTTGTTCGCAGTAATCTACGGGGCCGCCATCGCCGGCTCGGAGTGGACCTGGGGCACGCTCAAGTGGTCGGTCGCGCGGGGCGAGAGCCGCGTTCGCTACATGCTTACTTCTTACGTCACCGTCGGTGTCATGATCGGCATCGGCCTGCTGATCACGTTCGCCGCCGGCGTCGCGGCCGCGATCGTGGGCGCCCACCTGGCCAACGTGTCCACGAGCGGGCTGAGCGATTCGGCGACCCTCGGCGGACTGCCGGAGCGGCTGCTCAAGGGCTGGTTCGCAGTGGTCGAGGAAGGCGCCCTGGGCTTCACCATCGCCACTCTGGCGCGGAGCCAGCTGGCCGGCATCGGCGTTGGCATCGCCTTCTACTTCGGCGAAGGGTTCGCCAGCCTGTTCCTGCCGGACTACGTCAAGTACCTGCCGTTCAGCGTGGCCAACGCGTCGCTGGCGACGAGTTCGACCAGTACGGGTGCGTTCTCCGGAGGCGCGAGCGCGCTGCCGGCCGATCAGGCGCTGCTTCTCGTAGGCGTATGGCTGATCCTGGCGCTATTGGTCGCGGCGGTCTTCTCGGATCGCGCCGAGATCGCGGGGTAAGCGAACATGCCACTGGTCGGACAATACGAACCCGGAACGGCTGCCTGGTCCCGTTCGCAGGTCGAGCGTTACGAGGCCTCCGGCGGCCAGCAGGGGGGAGATCTGCGCGGCAAGCCCATCATCGTGCTGACTTCGGTCGGCGCGCGGACCGGCAAGCTGCGCAAGACCGCGCTGATGCGGGTGGAACACGACGGCCTCTACGCGGTGGTGGCGTCGCTCGGCGGCGCCCCGAACAACCCACGCTGGTACTACAACCTCAAGACCAACCCTCACGTCGAGCTGCAGGACGGTGCCACGAAACGCGACTACATGGCGCGCGAGGTGATCGGCGACGAGAAAGCCTTCTGGTGGGCGCGGGCGGTCGAAGCCTGGCCGGACTACGCGACCTACCAGATCAAGACGGAGCGGCAGATTCCGGTCTTCGTGCTCGAACCAGGGGAATAGCGGGGGAGGAGTAGCTGGGGACGCGGCGCGGCTCGGCCGGTTTCCTCGATACCACCCCGGGCCGCTGCCTGTTTCATCGCCCTCCGCGGCCTCGCGGAGGGCCCGACCCACGCTCCGGTCACGCTTGGTTCAGGCATCCCACGCCCGCAGATAGCGCCGCGGCCGGCCGCAGCTCCGCATAGCATTACCCGCGGTGGCACCGCGGGTCTCTGATTTCGCGGCGCCGCATGTTTCCCGCAGCCAGCCCGCCTCGCCACGGAGCCGACCGATGTTCACTCGCATTGCCCATGTCTGCCTCTTCGCCCGCGACCTTGAGCAGTCCGTGGCCTGGTACCGGAAGCTGGGCTTCGAGACGGTGTTTCGCTTCGCGCGCAACGGCTCGGATTACGGGGCCTACCTCGCGTTGGCCGACCGCAGCTTCATCGAGATCTTCCAGGACCCGAACCTCGGCCCGGTGGTCAACAACGGCATCGCCCACTTCTGCCTCGAGACCGACGACATCGACGCCGTCGTCGCGCAGCTGACGGAGCGCGGCGTAGCGGTCACGCCCAAGAAGCTCGGCGTCGACAACACCTGGCAGGTCTGGCTCGAAGATCCGACCGGCAATCGCTTCGAGGTCCACCAGTACACGCCGGCGAGCACGCAATTCGCGGGGGGCACGGTCGAAGCGGACTGGTAGGGAGAGTGGCCGGCGAGTCCTACGGTCGAGGCCTCGTTCAGGACATCTGTTACCTGCTCCCCATCGTCAGCACGGCGGCCCCGTTGATCGCTCCCGCCGCCAGCGCCCGGAGAGCCTCGTTGCCGGCCTCGAGCGGGAAGAGGTCGACCGTCGTCCGGATCGGTATTGACGCCGCCAGCTCCATGAATTCGACCGCGTCCCGGCGAGTGACGTTGGCGACGCTACGAAGTTGCCGCTCCCACCACAGCAGGTCGTAGGAGAACTCGGGCACGCGGTCCAGGTGGATGGCGTTGATGGCGACGACGCCGCTGCGATCCAGGGCCCGCAGCGCGGCAACGATCACGTCTCCCGCCGGGGCCGTTGTGATCGCCGCGTCGAGTGGGTGCGGCGGCGGGTCGTCGTAGCCGCCGACGGACGCGGCGCCAAGTTCCAGGGCGCGCCCGCGTTCCGATTCGGAGCGAGCCCGGACGTGGACCTCGCAGCCCCAATGTCGCGCCACCTGGATGCACAGCAGGGCCGAAGCTCCGAAGCCGTACAGCCCGAGCCGGCCGCCGGGCTGGATGCCGGAGACGCGCAAGGCTCGATACCCGATCACGCCGCCGCACAGCAGGGGAGCGGCATCGAGGTCCGCGAACCCGTCCGGGATCCTCACCGCAACGTCGGCCCGAGCGATCATCGCCTCGGCGAAGCCGCCGTCCCGGTCCCAGCCTGTGAACGCGGCCGACTCGCACAGGTTCTCGTGCCCGCCGCGGCAGAAGCGGCACGTACCGTCGGTGCCGAAGAGCCAGTAAGCGCCGGCCCGATCGCCGATCGACCAGCCGGTCACCCCCTCGCCCATCGCGACCACGCGGCCGATGGCCTGATGACCGGGCACGATCGGCAGGCGCCTCGCCGGCAGATCGCCGGTTGCCAGCTGCAGGTCGGTCCGGCAGACCGCGCATGCCGTCAGCCGCAACAGCAGCTCGCCGGGGCCCGGTACGGGTTCAGCCCGCTCGACCAACCGAAGCGGTCCCTCTTTCACCGCCGCAGGTTGCCGGACTTCGAGCAGTCGCATCGGCTCAGGTTAGCGCGGCGAGATCGCGGCGGACAGCCTCAGGTTGGCCCATAGTCTACGGGAGACTGCGCACGCGCCGGCCGCCGTCCGCTGGGGCGCGACGCACCGCCCGTTTGGGTTGCCGAACCGGGTGGGGCGGTGTTAGGCTGGCTCGGGCTCAGCACCCACCACCTGCTGCCGACCCGTCACCGAGGCATCACCTGTTGCGAAAGCTCATGGCCGCGACACTTGCGGTCCCCGTTCTCGGGCTCGTCTACCTCAACTCTCTCGTACGCCGATCCGTTGCCGCGCAGCTTGTCGCGCTCGGTCTGGTCGTCGCACTCGTCGCCGGAGGGTTGCTGATCGGGCTGCCGGCGAAAAGCGTTTCGGCCAATTCCGCGCCGACGTATTCGCCCAAACCGGCCACCGCCCAGCCGAACATCGTCAGCGACCTCGGTCTGACGTCGGCCTTCAGCATTGAATTCTCGAAGCCGATGAACAAGGCCAGCGTAGCCGCCTCCATCGCGCTCGTGCCCTTCACGAACTACAACCTCCTCTGGGACGCGACCGGGCAGACCGTCTCGCTTGTCCCCACCGGCCACTGGGCGCCCGGCACCTACTACACGGTGGACGTCGCGGCAACCGCCCTGGATCGCGACGGGCTGAAGGTCGGTGAACTGACCCACGGCTCGTTCCTGACCCTCGCCGGAAACACCGGCAAGATCACCGCGACGACGCCGATCGGCACCTACGTAGCCCCGACCACGAGCTTCCTCGTCACTTTCTCGGGTCCGGTCAAGCTCGCCACCGTCGAGACCGCCTTCAACATCACGCCGCTCGTCTCGGGGACGCTGGTCGGCGACGATCCGACCGACACGAGCTCGCAGGTCTTCACCTTCACCCCGGACGAGCCACTGGCGATGGGCACCGGGTACGTCGTCAGCTTCAGCGCCGCTGTCCTGAACGATGCCTCGGGCGCGCCCCTGGCCTACGTCGCGCCGCTCACGGCCGCCACGCAGATCGAGCCGGACGTGGTCCGCTTCGGACCCCGTGACGGTAGCACCGGCGTGGATCCGAGCCAGGTCATCTCGGTGCGCTTCACCACGAAGATGGACGAGGCCTCGACCGGCCCGGCGTTCACAGCGACTGCCAACGGCAAGCCCGTGACCGGCAAATTGACCTGGTCCGAAGGCGACACCGTCCTGGCCATCTCTCCGAGCACGCCGCTGCCGGCGAGTGCGAAGGTCGTGGCGACCGTCTCCACGGCGGCCACGGCTACGAATGGGCTGCACATGTCGGAGCCCGCTTCAGCGACGTTCACGGTGTCAAAGCCCGCGCCGAAGGTCACCTCGGCTCCGAAGGCCCCGAGCACAACGACCAGGGTTCCGACCACCGGCGGCTCGGGCGTCGGCACGGCCCAGTGGCACGCAGCCGAGGTCTACTTTCTGCAACTCACCAATTGCACCCGAACGGGCGGCTGGGTCCTCGACGGCGGCTTGTGCCGGTCATCGGGTCCGCACACGCTGCCGGCAGCTCGGGCGCTGGTCATGGACGACGGCATCTCCGCCAACGTGGCCAGGCCCTTCGCAAAGTTCATGGCCGATCGCGGGATCCTCAACCACTACGCCGACGGCACGCCGGCTCAGCGGCTGGCCCGGGCCGGCTACACGAGCTACAGCTGGGGCGAGAACATCGGCTCGCCGTCGACGGTGATGAACGGCATGGTCGACGTCGCTCAGTACTTCCAGGGCGAGGCCTCCTATAAGGGTGGCCACTACCGGAACCTGATGAACCCGTCGTTCGATCGGGCCGGGGTCGGCGTCTGGGTGACCAGCGGCCGGGTGCGCGTCGTTATGGACTTCTACCACCCGTAACGGGTAACCGGCGCTCGCTAGAGATCCGTGTCCGAGGGCTCGGTCTCGATCTGCGAGAACAGCAGAGCCGCCGTGGCGATGGCCAGGAGGATGGCAATCTCCGTGGTGACGTAGACCGCCTGGCTGGTGAACCGCAGTGCCGGCAGATCGTGCGCAGCCAGTATCGCGGGCACCAGCGCGGCCGCGATTGCCGTGGCGGCGACTTCGTCTTGATGGCGGCGGTACAGGCGCCAGGCACACCAGACGATCGCGGTCTCGAGTCCGATGCTGGGCAGCGCGAATGCGCCGAACGCGAGGCCGGCCACGATGCCGCCGGCGACGGGCCCGTAGACGAGCAGGCTCTTGCTCGGCAGCGGCATCAGCAGGGCCCAGGCCACTCCGATCGCGCCGAACCACAGGGCGCTCGAGAGCGAGGCGTACAGGAAGAAGCCGGCGAATGCCAGCGGCCAGGTGACGACAATCACGGCGACGACACGCGGCGGCGCTCCGGCCAGGGTCGGCACGAGCAGGCGGAACCCGATGAACGATCCGAGGAAGAACGGCGCGAGCTGCTGGGCGCGCGGCAGGGGACTGCCCAGCGTCCAGGCGATCGCCTCCGCGATGCGGTCCTTGTTGGCGGTGTCCCGGATAGCGAGGGATACGCCGTCGATCGCCGCGAAGACGAGCAGGACCGCCATGAGGGCGGCGAATGCGGAAAGTGCGAATGTCAGCTCGGCGAGCCACCATTCCCGGTCTCGATTCATCTGCGAGACGGTAACATTCGACCGCCCGAGCCGCTTGGGCGCGCCGCAGCCGCCTCGAAACGCGTCGAGCGCGGTGCCCGGGCTCAGCTCGCCGCGAGCTGCTGGTCGATCTGCACGACGTTGCCGGGCGCCTGGATGATGACCTCGCAGCGGTTGCGGCCGCGGTCCTTGGCCCGGTAGAGGGCCTCGTCGGCATCGTGCAGCGCGCCGTCGATGTCCAGGCAGTTGCGCTGTGAAAGCTCGGTGGCGCCGGCGCTGGCCGTGACCACTCCCCATGGGTGGTTGTCGCCGTGGGCCATTCCGGCCGCCTGGATGGCGCTGAGATATCGCTGACCCGCGACCTTCAGGACCGCCTCGTCGGCGTCGTGGAGGATGATCAGGAACTCCTCGCCGCCGTAGCGGTACAGCCCGTCTCCGACGCGGCTGGTGTGCTTGAGTACCGCCGCGACGCCCCGCAGCGCCGCGTCGCCGGCCAGATGGCCGAGGGTGTCGTTGAGGCGCTTGAACCTGTCGAGGTCCATGAGCAGCAGGCCGGCGGTGCCGCCGCTGCGTTCGATCCGTCCGGCGATCTGGGCCAGGTCTTCGTTGAGCCGGAGCCTGTTGCCGAGGCCGGTGAGGGCATCGAGGCGGGCGATCGCTCTCCAACTCCTCGTTGAGCCGCAGCAGCTCGGCCTGCTGGACGACGAGTGTTTCCTGTTGCATGAAAAGGAACTCGTCCTGACGGCGCAGGTCGAGCTCGTGCTCCTTCATGCGGCCGTAGAGCCGGCGCACAGCGAGGATCTGACCGTTCATCTGGCGGCGCCGGCGCAGCTGGATCTCGTTGGCGCCGAGGCTCAGGGTCGAAGCCAGGGCCGCCGAGGAGGCGAGTGCAGTCAGCTCGTTTTGCCACGATGCACCCAGGCCCGCGGCCAGGAAGCAGCCGAAGAACAGGACGTTGGCCGCCACGAGCCACATCAGGTGCTGCTTGCGTTCGAGCGGCAGGAAGATCGCGAATGCGAGCGGGATCAGCCCCAGTGTGCCGAGCGCGAGGGGTTCCGAGCCCGGCGAGAACACGATCGAATCGAGCGACGACACGATCGGCAGCAGCCCGAGGACCATGCCGAGCGGGATCACGTAGCGGCGGCCCCGGCATCGGGACAGATACGCGATTGACAGCGCGACCACGACCAGCGGCGCGTTCAGGGCCGCCTCCGGCAGCGCGACCCTCGGCATGACGATGAACATGATCGCGGTCGCTCCCGCGATCATGATCGCTACCACGAGCGCCGAAAAGAAGACGCTCTCCTGAAGTTCCCGACGATAAACCGCCCGCAGGCGGCGGTCCTTTTGGGCGGCGCTTGCGTCGGGTTCTTCCGTCGCCCTTGTAAGCACGGCATGCTCCATTGGCACGGTCTGCCCAACCGAGCAAGGTATCGGCCGTTGGAGGCGGCAACTTCAGCCCTATCTCGCCCCCGGAATTCTACGGACGGCCGAGGGCGAGGATGGGAGTGACGAAAGCGAGGTCAGGCGACCTCGACCATCGTCGGGCCGAGGGCATGCGGGACTTCGATCTCGATGCCTACGCGACGGGGATGATTACGCCCCGATTCGCGATACAGGCGGAGCAGGTTGGCCTCGGCGGCGCGAAGCCGCGCATTCGCTTCCCACTCCGGCAGGTCGGGCTCGGCGGCCTCGCGGGCCTCCATAGCTTCGACGAGAGCGCGCAGGACCCCCTCGATGGCGGACGGCTCAGGCACTAGGGCCTCCTTCCTTCATGGGGTAGCCGGGTGTCGCGTGCCCGGGGTGATAGCCGACACCATACTATGGCGACGGTTGCGAATCCATACCACTGGCATCTAGATTGAGCCTGAAATTCGGCCCAAACACGCTCCAGGCGGTCAGTTCATGATTCATGGACGTAAGATTGGCTTGAGAGCGCTTTCACGCCGGGTTGTCCCCGCGACCTGCCTAGGCTCCGGCCGGGCCACCGGGCCTGGCCTCAGACACGGCTTTCAGCGCCTCGGCAGCTCGCTCGAGGAACCAGCGGGCAGTGCCGCGGGCTGCGATGTTCAGGAACGCGCGATCAAGTGCGGCGCCGATCCCACCACCCGGCGGGGCGTAATAGCCCTCGAGTCTGAGCCCGGCCGGTCCGATCGTCAGGTGGCCGGCGAAGACCGGAAAGAGCGGTGCAAGCGACGAAGACTGCCAGCTGATCTCGGCCACGCAACCGTCCGGCGTGACCCTGACTTCGCCCAGGTCGACGTAGGCCGCCTTCTTGAAGGTGAGCTGGGGAGCACGTTCGCGGACCGGGAAGCTCAGGTCCGAGAGGTAGCGGCGCGTGCCGGCCCGCGCAGGCCTGGACACCTCGCCGAGCCATTCGGCCCCGGCCTTCGAGAGCAGGTCGTAGGCCCGGCGCGGATCGATGGCAGCAGGTTGGACAAGGACGAGCGCCGTGGCGTGTGGGGGGGTAGCGATCATGTGGTTCAGCCTACTTCGAGGCGCCGGCGGGGTGATCTGTGCTAGGTCATCCAAACCCGGGACGAAGCTCCCGCCGCGACCTACCCTCCCGGGTAGCAGCAGTCGTGAGGTCTTCACAGCTCGCGGACTTGCGGCGACAGGAGGCCTCGGCGTTTCTGGACTTGGCCCGCGGGCTGTATGCTCGCGAATATGGTCGTCAGTCGAAGCAGCCGCAGCCAACCGCGGCGCCGTCCTGCCCGGAACGCCGCGGTCCGCGCCGAGCCCCAGGAAGTGGGTTCGGCCGGAGCCCGCGATCCGCTGTCACGCGAGGTCAAGCTGCTCGGCTCGCTGCTGGGGCAGGTGATCGCCGAACAGGGCGGCGCGGGCCTACTCGATCTCGTGGAGAAGTGGCGCCATCGTTCCATCGCATTCCACGAGCAAAACGACGCCGCGGCGGGCGAGGCAATGGCGGCCGAACTCGACGGCATGGACGTCGGCGAAGCCGAAGCGCTCGCCGGCGCGTTCAGCCTCTATTTCCAGCTCGTGAACCTGGCGGAGGAACGGGATGCCGTCCGCCAGATCAAGCGGGGCCAGACGTCTCCGGACGATCCTCCGGAGGGTTCGCCCGAGGAGGCGATCGACTGGCTGGTCGAGCGGGGCTGGACCAGGGAGCGCATCCGGGAGCTCGTCGGCCGCCTGGGGATAACCCCGGTTCTGACGGCGCATCCGACGGAGGCGCGGCGCCGCACTATGCTCACCGCTCTGCGGCGCTGCTACCGGCTGCTCGAGCAGCTCGACGACCCGCGTATCGGCCCGGCCGACGACGCCGAGATTCGCCGCCGGCTGCGTGAGGAGATCAGCCTGCTATGGCGGTCCTCGCCGGTACGCAAGCTCGCCCCGGAGCCGATGGACGAGGTCAGGACGGCCCTGGCGTACTTCGACGAGACGATCTTCCGGGCGGTTCCGCGTGTCTACCGAGCCTTCGATCGAGCCCTGGACCGGGCCGGCCTGACAGCTCCGCTCGGTACCGCGGCGGAGCCGGGCGCGACAGTTGAACCGGCGACCCGGCCGCGGCCTGCCACACGTGGCGAGGATCGGGCCGCGCAACTGGAGCTGGCGAGCGATGCCGGTCTCAGCGGAACGCGGCCGCCGGGCGTTCCGGCTTTTCTACGCTGGGGCTCCTGGATCGGCGGCGACCGGGACGGCAATCCCTACGTCACCGCGGAGCTGACTCGCCAGGTTCCGCGCACGCACGCCGACCACGTCCTCCGCGGCTACGAGGCCGTGGCGAACCGGCTGCTGCTGGCAATCGCCGTCGACGAGCCCCGCGCCGCCGTGCAGCCGGCGCTCGAGTCCCGGCTCGCCCGCGACGCCGAAGAGCTGCCCGAGACGATGCGCGAGCTGTCGCGCCGCTATCCCGACGAACCTTATCGCCGCCGGCTGGGTGCCATCGCCGAGCGATTGCGCCGGACGCGGGCCTACCTGACGGAGACGGCCGGCCCCGTTGCGGGCCGATACGACACGGCCGGCCAGCTGATCGAGGAGCTCGACGAGTTGCAGACCGCGCTCGTTGAGGACCGCCTCGGTCGTGTCGCGTTCGGGGAGATACAAGAGTTCCGATGGCAGGTCGAGACGTTCGGGTTCCATCTCGCTTCGCTCGAGATCAGGCAGCATTCGGAGGTTCACGAGCAGGCGCTGCGAGCCCTGGCCGTTCGCGGTGGGAGAGCTCCGGATCTCGCGCGTGAACTCGTCCCGGGCGTGACCGCGGGAGAAGTGCTGGCCACGTTCCGGGCTATCGCGGCGGTCCAGCGGCGCTTCGGGGAAGAGGCGTGCCATCGCTACGTGATCAGCTTCACCCGCTCGCCGGACGACGTCATGCGCGTACTGGAACTCGCCGAGCTCGCGTCGACCGCTATCGTGCCGACCGTGGCCACCGGGGGCATCGTGCGCGGCCTGGCCGCCCTCGATGTCGTGCCGCTGTTCGAATCCGCCGACGCGCTCACGCATTGCGATGAGATCCTCGAGAGCTTGCTCGAGAACCCGGACTACCGGCGTCATCTGGCTTCTCGCGGGAACCGGCAGGAAGCCATGCTGGGCTACTCCGACTCGAACAAGGAATCCGGCTTCCTCGCGGCCGTCTGGATGCTCTACAGGGCGCAATCGAGTCTGGCCGAAGTGGCCCGCCGGCACGGCATCGAGCTGACCCTGTTCCACGGGCGCGGCGGGGCCATCGGGCGAGGCGGCGGACCGACGAATCGGGCGATCCTGGCCCAGGCGCCCGGCTCGATAGACGGCCGGTTCAAGATGACCGAGCAGGGGGAGATGGTCGCGGCCAACTACTCGAACCTGGTCCTGGCGGAGCATCACCTGGGCTTGATCGGCAGCGCCGTCCTCGTTTCGTCGACGGCCGAGCACGACGAGTGCGTCGACGAGGTCGACACCCGGGGCTGGGGCACGATGGACGAGCTGGCCGGCCTGGCCCGCAAGGCCTACCGCTCGCTCGTCTACGAAGAGATCGGGTTCGGCGACTTCTTCCGGGCCATGACCCCAATAGCCGAACTCTCGGCCATGGCCCTGGGTTCCCGGCCCGCCCGCCGCGGCGCGCCGGAACCGACCCGCGCCCCCGCAAAGCCGGAGGCCCGTGTCGAGATACCGACATCCGGCATCGAAACCCTGCGCGCCATTCCGTGGGTCTTCTCCTGGTCACAGGCGCGGATCGGGTTACCGGCGTGGTACGGGCTCGGTTCCGCGCTCGAGGGATACGAACGGGCCCGCGGCGAGGGCTCCCTGGATCTGGTCTCCGAGCTGTACAGGGACTGGCCCTTCCTCACCAGCGCCCTCGACAACGCCGAGCTCATACTGGCCCGCTCGGAGCCGCAGATAGCGCGTCTCTACGCCGCTCTGGCACACCATCGGCGCAGTCCGCGGTTGTGGGGCAGAATCGAAGCCGAATACGAGCGATCGATCGTGATGCTGTCCAGGGTCACCGGCCGCAAGAAGCTGATGGAGACCGAGCCGGCCGCAAGTCGTTCGATACGCCTGCGCCGGCCCTACATCGACCCGCTGTCGCACATTCAAGTCCGTTTCCTTGCGAAACTGCGCGCGCTCCCGGCCGACCATCCGGACCGCGAGCGCTTCCAGCATCTGGTTCAAGTGACGATCAACGGCGTGGCGGCCGGTCTGCAGAACACCGGCTAGCGGCCGGCAAGGAGGAAACGTTGCCCACGCCAGGAGGAGACGTCCCGGCCGAACCGGCCGAACCGGCCCGGAAGCGGGCCGCAAATTCGGCGCCGCAGTCGAGCGAGGCCCAGCTCGTCCCGGCGGAATTGACCGCGGCCGGGGCCCGGCCACCGGCCCCCGCCGACGACCCGTCGCTGTTCGAGCTCGACCTCGACGGTCTCGCCGCCCGCTGGGCGCGCTCGATGGAATCGGCCCCTATCGGCGCCGAGGCCATGAGGGGCGCGGATCGGCGAGCGCAAGCTCTCGGGGTGCCGGGTTCGCGGTTGATGGAGCATGCCGGCTGCGCCGTCGCCGCCGCGGTCCACGCCATCGCGGTGCAGACGGAGCGCTGGAACAAGGGACCGATCCTGGTCCTGTGCGGTCCGGGCAACAACGGCGGGGACGGGTTCGTCGCGGCTCGACATCTCTCCCGCCACGGGGCGCGGGCGGTCGTGGTCCTGGTTGCTACCGAAGCACGTCCAACCGGCCGCGACGCCGCGCGCAATTGGGATCGGCTGGAGGCCGAGACCGGTGTCGAGCGTATCCATACCGCCGTGGCCAGGGACGTGGCCATCCTCGGGCAGAGCGTCGAGAAGGCCGCGGTGGTCGTCGACGCGCTTCTCGGCGCCGGCGTCCAGGGAGCGCTGCGGGAGCCGATCAAATCCGCCGTCGAACTCGTGGAGCGGGCACGAAGGGCCGGCATCCCGATCGTGGCTGTGGACGCTCCGACCGCGGTCGACCTGACCAGCGGGGATCTCTCCGATCCCGTGGTCAGGGCCCACCTGACGGTCACGTTCCACCGGCCCAAGACGGGTCTTCGAGCGCGGCGCGGCGCGGGCGTGGCGGGTCGGGTTCTGGTGGCGCCGATAGGCATCCCCGCTGAGGCGGATCGAGACTGAATTGTCCCGAGGCTCGGTACGGCCCCCCTCGTCAGACCCTATGCACACGGGCAGGTGCGACGTACAATCCCGCCCAAGCTCACGGGCTGGCCGTGAGCACGTTTGAGGCACAGCGACCGGGCCTCTCACGCAAAGCCGCGAGCAAGCGGGCCACCCGCTTGGAGCGCGCGTGGGGAGCCTACTGAGAGGAGTTCCAGGCTCTCGTGTACACGGACAAGATCTTGGTTTGCGCCGATTGTGAACAGCAGTTCGTATTTACCGCGAGCGAGCAGGACTTCTACGCCCAGCGGGGTTTCACGGATCCCAAGCGCTGCAGCTCCTGCCGCAATGCCCGCAAGGCAGCGCGTCCCGACGGCGGTGGCGCCCGCAGCGGTGGATACAGCAGCGGCGGATACAGCAGCGGCGGATTTGAGCGGGGACCGCGCGAAATGTTCCCTGCCACGTGCAGCAAATGCGGGCGTTCAACGGAGGTGCCGTTCCGCCCCACGAACGGCAAGCCCGTCTACTGCAGCGATTGCTTCAGGAGTGTTCGGGGCAACTGATCGAGCGTTACTAGCCAGCACGACGACCCGGGCCTCGAACCCGGGTCGTTTCGTTTCCGGCACCGGGCGTTGCGGCCCGGGGCGTGGCCGGCAAGTGCCGCAGCAATGCCGCCGGCCGTTGCGTGGCGCGCGGGCCCTACCCGGTCCGGTTGCCGCCATTCGGCACGCCGCTTACGATGCGGCCGTAATCGGCCGTCAGGAGAGCTGGGCCGGCGGATCGACCACTCCCACCACCCGAAGCGAAAGGCCTCCAGACCCATGGCCGCGAATCCCGACAACGACTTCGATCTGATAGTCCTCGGCGGAGGCACCGGCGGGTACACCGCCGCCTTCCGCGGCGCTCAGCTGGGGCTGCGGGTCGCGCTCGTCGAGCAGGCCAAGATCGGGGGCACGTGCCTGCATGTGGGCTGCATTCCCACCAAGGCCCTTATCGAATCGGCCGAACTCCTGGCCCGCCTCAAGAAGGCCAAGGAGTTCGGAATACTGCTCGAAGGCAAGCCCGGATTCGACTACGAACAGATGGCCCGAAGGCGGGACCAGGTGGTGAAGCGGATGTGGACCGGCCTGCGCAGTCTGGTCGACAAGAACAAGGTCGCCTGGGTCGGCGGCCGCGGCCGCCTGGAGGGAGCGGGCACCGTCCGCGTGGCGCTCAGCGGTGAAGACGGCGCTCCGGGGGCCGAAGAGCGGCTGCTCCACGCGGCAAACGTGGTCCTCGCCACGGGCAGCCGGGTCAAGAGCCTGGCCGGACTCGTGCCGGACGGTCGGCGGATCATCACCTCGGACGACGTCACGACCAAAGCCGATCTCCCGAAGTCGATCGCCATTGTCGGGGCCGGTGCGGTGGGCTCCGAATTCGCCTCGATGTTCCACGACCTCGGCGTCGACGTGACGCTGCTCGAGTACCTGCCCGGGATCGTTCCGCTGGAGGATCGCGACGTCAGCGCCGCTCTCGAACGCAGCTTCGCCCGGCGCGGAATCAAGGTCATGACGAAGGCCCGCTTCGACACGGCGTCGGTCAAGGTCGGCGACGACGGCGTGTCACTCACAGTCGGGCCGGAAGGCGGCAAAGTCGAGGAGCTGAAGTTCGACCAGCTGCTCGTGGCCACCGGCCGCGCGGCGAACGTCGAGGACATCGGCCTCGAAACGACGAAGGTCGAGCTGGAGCGCGGCTTCGTGAAAGTCGACGGCTGGATGCGAACGGCCGAGCCGCAGGTCTACGCCATCGGCGACCTGATCGGCGGCCTGATGCTCGCCCACGTGGCGGCGCACGAAGGCATCGTGGCCGTCCACGACATCGCCGGCGAAGGCCCCGAACCGATCGATTACGACCACCAGCCGCGCGCCACCTATACGCGCCCACAGGTCGCTTCGATCGGCCTGACCGAGCAGCAGTGCGTGGAGCGGGGGATTGAGATCAAGAAGGGCGTGTTCAACTTCGGCGCGGACGCGAAGGCGGTGATAGTCGGCGAGACGGAGGGCTTCGCCAAGGTGATCGCCGATGCAAAGACAGACGAGGTGCTCGGCGTTCACCTGTATGGACCCGCGGTGACGGACCTGATCTCGGAGGCGGCTCTGGGCATGACCCTGGAGGCCACGGCCTGGGAGATAGGCGCCGCCACGCACCCGCACCCGACCCTGGCCGAGGCGGTCGGCGAAGCGGCCATGGCGGTCGCGGGCCGGCAGATCAACTCCTGAAGTCAAGCCCTCGACCGGGCGGGCCTTTTCGGTTGGGGCGGAGTAGCTCGCAGAGCGCGCCGACAGGCGGCCCTGCGGCCCGAGTTTGTCGGGAATAGGCCAAACTAACCCCGAGAACTGGATCTCCACTCGAAGGAGGAGCTATTCCGTGGCCAAGGTGACGATGCCACAGCTCGGTGAGAGCGTCGCCGAGGGGACTATCGGGAAATGGCTCAAGCAGCCCGGCGACCGCGTCGAACGGGACGAGCCGCTGCTCGAGGTGATCACGGACAAGGTCAACGCCGAGGTCCCGTCGCCTTTTGCCGGCATCCTGACCGAGATCCTGGTGGCCGAAGGGCAGACGGTTCCGTACAACGTCGAGCTCGCAGTCATCGATGACACTGGCAGCGCGGCAGCTCCCCGGGGAGCGGGCACTGCCGCGGCAGCGGCAGCCGCGCCTTCTGCCGTGGCGGAGACCCCAGCGGCCACTCCCCAGGCCGCGCCTCAGGCCCCTCCGGCCGCGCCAACGCTCCAGGCCGCGGCCCAGGCCACTCCGCCGGCTGCTCCTGCGCCCGAAGCGCCGGCCCTCGTGCCGGTCATGGAGGACGCTGCGCTGCTGGGCAACCCCGAGGCTCGGATGACCCCGGCAGTCCGCAAGATGCTGCGCGATAACGGCCTGTCCGCGGTCCAGATAATCGGCACGGGTCATGACGGTCGCATCACCCGCGACGACGTGACGACATATGTCGAGACGCATCGGAACGGCGGGGGGGCCGCGGGTCGCGAGTCGGCCGCGGCGCCGCCGGCCCCAGCAGCCGGCCCGCCGTTATCCTGCCCCGCCCAGGCCCCGGCGCCGTCACCCCGCCGGCTCAGGCCTCGGCACCGCCGCGGCCTCCCGCCGACCGCCCGGCGCCGGCACCGTCCGCGCCTTCGAGCCCGTCGGCTCCGTCCGGTCCTTCGCCGATCGCCTGGCCCGAAGGCCAGGACGAGGAGTTGATCCCACTCAACCAGATGCGCCGGGGAATTGCCGCGCAGATGACCCGCGCCGCCGCCGTCCCGACCGCCTACAGCACGTTCGAATGCGACATGACTGCCGTCGCCAACCTGCGCGCGGCGCAAGGAGCGACCTACAAGGCCCGCGAAGGCGTGTCGCTCAGTTATCTGCCGTTCGTGGTCAAGGCCGTGGTCGAGGGCCTCAAGGGCAACCCCAACCTCAACGCCACGTACAGCGAAGCCGGGCTGCTGCGCAAGCGGCGCATCAACATCGGCATCGCCATCGCGGTCGAGAACGGGTTGATCGTGCCCGTCATCCACGACGCCGACCAGCTCTCGCTCAACGGCATCAACCGCGCGATCCAGGATCTGGCGGCTCGGGCGCGGGTCAACAGGCTGCGCCTCGACGACCTGCAGGGCGGCTCGTTCACCGTCGACAATACCGGCTGGTTCGGTTCGATCCTGACGGTGCCGATTCTCAACGTGCCGGAGGTCTGCATCCTGACCACCGAGGCTGTGGTGAAGCGGCCGATCGTCCGCGAAACCGACGACGGGGCCGTGATCGCGGTACGGTCGATGATGAACATGGTCGCCGGATACGACCACCGCGCCACAGACGGCGCTCAGGTCGGCAAGTTCATGCAGGACGTCATCTGCTGGCTGGAAGCGACCGGCCCGGACACCTCGATCTACTAGGCGGACGATGGAACGACAACTCCCCACCGACCCGGATGCCGCGCGCGCCGGCCATCACGGGCCGTTGCTGCCGACCACGATCGCGATGGGCGGCGGCGGGTTCGAGACCGCCCAGGACGGTTCCGCGGCGCCGAGGCGGCATCCCGATTGGATCAAGGCGCGCATTCCGTCCGGCGAGACCTACCAGGAAGTGCGGCAGCTGCTCCACGGCCTCTCGCTCCACACGGTCTGCGAGGAAGCTCATTGCCCCAACGTCGGGGAGTGCTGGGACCAGCGCACCGCGACGGTGATGATCCTCGGCGACACCTGCACCCGCGCCTGCGGCTTCTGCGCGGTCAAGACGGGCAAGCCGACGATCTACGACGAGGACGAGCCACGGCGGGTGGCCGAGGCCATCCGGGGCCTCGGGCTCGAACACGTGGTGATCACCAGTGTGGCCCGCGACGACCTGCGCGACGGCGGGGCCGCAATCTTCGCCGAGACGATTCGGCGGCTTCGGGTGGCCTGCCCCGGCATGGGCGTGGAGGTCCTGATCCCCGACTTCAACGGCGAGGTCGAGCCGCTGCGAACCGTCATGGCGGCGGGCCCAGACATCCTCAATCACAACGTCGAGACGGTCGCGCGGCTGCAGAAGCCGGTTCGAAAGCGCGCCAGATACGATCGATCGCTCGGGGTCCTGGAGCGGGCCAAGGCCTACGCGGCCGAGCTGAACCCGGGGGCCGCGGTCCACACGAAGTCCTCGATCATGGTCGGATTGGGCGAAACGCGGCCTGAGTTGCACCAGGCTTTCGTAGATCTGCGCTCGGTCGACTGCGACATCCTGACCCTGGGCCAGTACCTGCGGCCGTCGCTCGAGCATCTGCCGGTGGAGCGCTACTACCACCCCGACGAGTTCGCCGAAATGCGGGAAGAGGCTCTTGCGCTCGGCTTCAAGCACGTCGAGTCGGGGCCGCTCGTCCGCTCCAGCTACCACGCCCGCGATCAGGTCCCGGATGCGGAGGGGCGGCGCGCGGAGAGAGCGGCGCGGTCCGCCGCGGCCGCGGAGTCGGCGCCGGACTCGGCCGGGGCGTCAGCCTCTCGACCTCGGCCCACCGTCGGCGCAGATGGCCGGGTGATCTACCGGATCGATTGACCTGGCGAACCAGGCGGTAAGCCGTCGCTAAGCCGGCGCCAAGCCGCGCCGCATATCGTGCCGACGTGAACGACGCGCGGGTCGGTTCTGTCTTTCGCGCGGTCGGCATCCGCCGCGCGACTACAGGATCTTCGAGAGGAAGGTCTTGGTGCGTTCCTGCGTGGGCGAGCTGAAGACCTGTTCCGGAGTGCCTTCCTCGACGACCACGCCGTCGTCCATCATGACGACGCGGTTGGCCACTTCGCGGGCAAAACCCATCTCATGGCTGACCACGATCATGGTCATGCCCTCGCGCGCCAGCTCCTTCATGACCTCCAGGACCTCGCCAATCATCTCGGGGTCGAGTGCGGAGGTCGGCTCGTCGAAGAGCATCAGCGCCGGCTTCATGGCCAGCGCCCGCGCGATGGCGATGCGCTGCTGCTGCCCGCCGGAGAGCTGGTTCGGGTAGACCTTCTCCTTGGCCGCGAGGCCGACGCGCTCGAGGAGCGCCCGGCCTACCGCAACCGCTTCGTCACGCCCCATGCCGCGTACCTGGATCGGAGCTTCGATGATGTTCTCGAGCGCCGTCATGTGCGGGAACAGGTTGAAGCGCTGGAAGACCATCCCGATCTCCATACGCTGCCGGGCGATGTTCCTCTCCTTGTCCTCGACCAGCTTGTTCGGCCCGGCCTCTCGGTATCCAATGAGGTGGCCGTTGACGAAGATGCGCCCGCCCTGGATCTTCTCCAGGTGATTGACGCAGCGGATGAAGGTCGTCTTGCCCGAACCGGACGGCCCGATGATGACGACGGTCTCCTGCCGCTTCACCTGAAGACAGACATCCTTGAGGACATGGAGCCGTCCGAACCACTTGTTCACGTCGCGGGCGTCGACCACGACATCTGTATCCGGCCGGGGGACGCCGCCAATTGCTCCGAGGAGGTCATGGGAAACGACGTTCGCGGCCATCAATGACCTCCGAGGACGGTGATCTCTTCGGCCTGATTGCGCCGCCTCGACGCGAAGATGCGCTCTCGCCAGCTGGGTCCGGCCGTGTTGTTGGTCGTCCCCCTGGAGAACCGCCGCTCGATTGCGCCCTGAACGAAGCCCCAGATCGTGGTCAGGAGCAGATACCAGAAGCAGCAGGCGATCATGTATTCGAAGTAGATCAGTGAGTTCACGGCGAAGTTGTCAAACGTGGTGTAGAGCTCGAAGACCGCCAGCACGTAGAGCAGCGAGGTGTTCTTGATCATGTTGTTGAACTCGTTGCCGAGCGGCGGAATGATCACCCGTGCCGCCTGCGGCAGGACGATCCGGCTCATCGTCAGCCGGTAGCTCATGCCCAGGGACTTGGCGGCCTCGGTTTGTCCGGGATCGACTGCCAGGATGCCGGCGCGAACGATCTCTGCCATGTAGGCGCCTTCGTTGACGCCGAGAATGAGGGTGCCGGCGAATACTTCCGCGGCGATTGTGAACGGTCCGATCACGATTGTCGGCCAGACCAGCACGTGGCTGATCAGCAGGCCGTAATACAGGAAGGTCAGCTGAACGATGAGGGGCGTGCCGCGAAAGAACCAGATATAGGTGTTCGAGAGCGCCCTGAACGGCCAGATTCGAGACATCCTGGCGAGGGCGGCCACAATTCCCAGAGCCACGCCCAACACCTGGGCGCTGATGGATATGCCGATGGTCAGCCAGAGGCCGTTGAGGATCGAGCCGTTAGGGCTGAAGATCGAGTCGAAGGTGATGTTCCACTGGAAGTGGTAAGTGGCGCCCTTGTTTTGGCCGCTGCACGCTGCGAGCGCGAAAGCTACGAGTAATAGGAACCCGGCGAGTTGAACTCGCCGGGTTCCGAATGCACGGATGGAGCTGACCATCTATTGGCGATCCGGCTAAATGCTATTGATCAGGAGACAGGAGCGGTGCTGGTGACCGCGCCCGACTGAATGCCCCACTTTGTGAGGATCTGGAGGTAGGTGCCGTCGGCGAGCATGGAGTCGAGAGCTGCCCTGACCGCGGTGCTGAGCCCGGTGTTGTTCTTGCCGACACTGATGCCTTCGGGGGCGCGCTCCAGGGTGAGCGCCGTCAGCTCGATGAACTTGCCGCCACCATTGGCGACTTCGTAGCCGGCGACCGGTTCGTCGGTGAAATGGGCAGCAACCGTGCCAGCCTGCAGGGCGAGCAGAGCTTGCGTGTCAGCAGTAAAGGTCTTGAGCGTGATCGGCTTGAGGCCCTTGGCCACGCACATCTGGCTCAGGCCCTGCGCAGCCGTGTAATCGCCGCTGCCATTGATGTGCATCGCCTCGACGGTGCCGGTCTCAGCTGCGACGGCTTTGCCGCACAGGTCATCCTGGGTCTTGATGTTGTCCGGATTGCTCGCGAGAACCACGAAGGACTGGCCGGCTGCGAAGTAGGGGATCATATCGACCTGCTTCTGTCGGTCGGCAGTTATCGTCTGCGCCGAGACAATGATGTCGCAGCTGCCGCCGACGAGTGCAGGGATGATCGAGTCGAAGTTGGTGGTCTTGACTACGACGGTGAGGCCAAGGCGCTTGCCGATTTCATTGACCAGGTCGATGTCTGATCCAATGGGCTTGTTGTTTGCGTCGAGCGACTCCTGCGGGGGATAGCTCGTGTCGGAGCAAACGGTGAGCGTTCCGGCTTTGATGAGCTGATTGCTCGGGACGGTCGGGATTGCCGACGCGGAGGACGAGCTGCTGGCCGAGGCCGAGCTGCTGGCGGAGGCGACTGTGGTTGGGGTGGCAGTGGGAGCGGGCGTGCTCGTGGGCGTAGCAGTAGCGCCGGCACTCGAGCAGGCGCTCGCCACGAGGGCAGCCGCGGCGAAGATACCAACGACTCGAAGTCGAGATGGAATCACGGGGCCTCTCCTTGTCTCACTGATCTGGTTCGTCCGCCCGCGCTATCCCCAGCGCAGCACGCGGGCGATCGGCGGTCTCGTGCGGGCAGCGTAGTCTGCCGGGCCCAAGCGTGCAAGGCGTCCACGTCATCGTCGGTTGCGGCTTAGTTACGGAAGCGCCGGATATTTGATTTTGCCTGCCACCGAGCCGCCCGATGAGCGCTCGAGCCGCATCCCGGCGGCTATCCTGCACGATCGCGCATGGCGGGTATGCTCTCCACCAATGACCCGCCAGTTGCCCCGGCGCATGCCGCTCGCCGATCTGCACTGCCATCTCGGCAGCGCGGTCACGCCCTCCATCATGTGGGGCATCGCCCACGCCCAGGGGATAAAGCTGCCCACGAAGGACTACTGGGAGTTCCGCGACATGATCACGGCCTCCCCGTCGCGCGGGCACTCCTTCGACGGCTACCTGGAGCTGTTCCGCTGGACCGAACTGATCCAGTCGTCGCCGCTTGCCGTGGAGCGCTCCGTATACGAGGTCGTCGGCGGGGCGTACCGCAAGAACAACGTCACCACGACGGAACTTCGCTTCAACCCGATGAAGCGCAACCGGGGCGGCGAGCAGGACCTCGACCACATCATCGCGGCCGCGCTGCGGGGCATGGACCGGGCGATGCTCGAATACCCGATCCGCCCGGGCCTGATCTTCTGCCTCGACCGGGCGTTCCCGTTCGAGCTGAACGAGATCATCGCCGAGAAGGCCATCGCGTGGCGCGATCGGGGCGTCGTGGGCATCGACATCGCCGGTCCCGAGAGTGAGAGCTTCGAGGTCGCCCGGTATCAGGATCTCTTCCGCCGCGCGCGCCAGTGCGGCCTCGGGATCACGGTCCACGCCGGAGAAGCGGGCTCGGTCGAGGAGATGGCTGCCGTCATCGAGCTCCTCGAGCCGGACCGGATCGGACACGGCGTGAAGGCCGCCTACGACGAGCGCACCATGGGCATGCTCCGCGAGCGCGCGATCGTGCTCGAAGTCTGTCCATCCTCGAACCTCCAGACCGGCGTCGTGTCGGGCTGGGAGGAGTTTCGCTGGATCTTCGAGCAGTTCCGGCGCAACGAGATCCGATACGCGGTCAGCACCGACGGGCCCGAGATGCTCCGAACCTACATCCGCGACGAGCTCGCGACGCTGGGGCGGCTCGGGATCCTCTCGTTCGAAGAGCAGGTGCGGGCGGCCGAAACCTCGCTCGAATCGTCCTTCGTCCCCAAGGTGGGCGACATCCGGTCCCCGATAGGCGAGCCGGCAACGCGCGAAGAGGTCGAGCGCGAAGAGGCCTAGCGGCGCGGCCGGCGGCGATGGCGCGTGGCGCGTGGCCCGGCGCGGCGCCGGGCGGCGGCCCCGCTAGATCTCGGGCTGGACCGACGACTCGACCCGATAGGTGCAGCTGCGCCCGCCCGAAGCGATGTGGCACTCCCTCGTCACGTTCGCCCCGAAGAGTTCCTTGAACAGCTGCAGCTCGGCCGTACAGGCCGTCTGGTAGGTGCCTGAGACGCCGAAGATGGCGCAGTTGTGCTCGTACAACCGGATCGTGCCGTCCTGGTCGAGGCTGGCCCGTCCGAGATAGCCGTTCTCGTCCTGATACGCGGCAACCTCGCGGACACGCTCCCAAAGCGAGGCATCGGACGGCAGCCGCTCCTCGAGACGGTGGGTGATCCGCGTCTTGATCAGCTCACAGCGGGCCTCGAAGACGTCACCGATGAGGGCGTCGCCGCCCACACTGCGGATGGCCGTCAGGATCGACTGGGCCAGTGCGCCGTAGTTGGCAGGGAACAACTCCTGCGCCGCCATCGTGAGGTCGTAGACATGGCGCGGCCGGCCGACACCGTGACGGCTCAGGCTGCGACTGACCAGCCCCGCCAGCTCGAGGGTGCGGAGCTGCTGGAGGACGCCGGTCCGGCTGGCATCGACGCGGTCGGCGATCTGGTCCGGCGAGGCAGGCCCGCCGGTCCGCAATGCATAGAGGACCTCGCGACGGAGCGTAGGAGAAGCGTTGCCGGGGTGCGGCGACGGCGTGGCGAGCGGATTGAGGGTGCGAACGCGCCGCTCGAGGATCTCCGCATCGGTGCCGTGGTCGAATTGACCGGCACCCGCACCGTGGCCGCGCTCGGTGTCGAAGGCGTTGGTGGCGGCGGGGGAAGATGCCACGTGGGCAGGGCCGGCGGTGTCCCGGTTCATTGCAGAAAAGTAACAGCGCTTGCCAAAACTTGCAGCGTTCCCGCAGAGGCGGCCCCGCGACCCGGGTCGGGCTATCGGAGTGGCCCAAAGCGCGCCGGTGCCTTACGATCTGCATCGACCCCGCAGGCCTGTGCAATCCGTCCTGGCGCGGGCCGCCGCCTCGAGCCCGCTCGGCAGGGCGTGCCATGGTCGTTTCGGAGGAACACCGGGTGCCAGAAGTCCGACCCTTTCGAGGTCTGAGGTTCGATCCCGAAAAAGTCGGCGATTTGCGCAAGGTCGTTTGCCCTCCGTACGACGTAATCGGACCGGAGCAACAGCAAGCCCTGCTGGCCCGCAGCGCCTTCAATGCGATTCGGCTCGATCTGCCGGCGCTCCAGCCGGGCGAGGAGCCTGACGATCGCTATCGTCGAGCCGGGCGGACCCTGGCGGCCTGGCGGGCCGACGGCACGCTCCACAAGGAAAGTCGCCCCGGCATCTACGTCTACGAGCAGACGTACTCGATCCCGGGCAGCGACCGCAGCCGCCGGCAGCGAGGCTTCTTCGCCCGACTGCGCCTCGAGAACTTCGGACCCGAATCCGGCGTACTACCGCACGAACGGACGCTTTCGGCGCCCAAGGAAGATCGCTACAAGCTGCTCCGTGCGACGTCGGTGAACACAAGTCCGGTGGTCGGCTTGTACTCGGACCCGAGCGGGACGTCTGAAGCCGCGCTGGCCGAGCTGGCCTCGCGCCCGGCCGACGCCGACATCGTGGACGACGACGGCGTGCGCCACTGCCTGTGGGTGGTCGCCGAGGATGGAGCGTCCCACGACCTCGTCCGTTCGCTGCTCAACGAGGCCGGCCGCAATCCGATCACGATCGCCGACGGCCACCATCGCTACGAAACGTCGCTGCGCTATCGCGACGAGCGGCGGGCGAACAAGACCGGCGAGACCGATCCGCCTTCGGACTTCCTGTTGATGCTCTTCCTCGACACCGCCGGGCAACATTTGACCGTGCTGCCGACCCATCGCGTCGTGTGCGGGCTTGGGGAGCGCGACGTTCACCGCCTGCTCGAAGGAGTTCACTCCCTTTTCGAAGTCGAGCCGGTGCCGGGCCGGTCGGCGCTCGAAACCGCCTTCGCCTCGGTCGATGCCGCAACGGGCGGCGAGGGGCGGATGGGCCTCTGGACCCGGAGGGGGGGCGGATTGCTGCGCGCGCGGCGCGACAGGTTCGAACCGTTCCTGCCGCGCGGCGGGCAGGCTCTGCGTCGACTCGACGTCACGCTTCTCCAGGTTGCCCTTGATCGTTTGTGCGGCATCGACGCGGCCGGGATCGCCGGCGGCCGTCTCGCCTACACGAAATCCGTGCGGGAGGCGCTCGATTGGGTCGACGACGCTCACGAAGGGGCGGATGCGGCCTTCCTGCTCGACCCCACGCCGGTTGCAGAAATCGCGGCCGTGGCCGAGAGTGGCGACGTCATGCCCCAGAAGTCGACCTACTTCTACCCCAAGGCGCTCACAGGGCTGATCATCAACCCCCACGAATGGTGATGGACGAGGTTCACGCGAGGTAATGACCGACAACAACATGGACAGCCTGCGCGTCGCGAGGCCGCATCCCCTCGGCGCCAACGGCCGCCCCATCCGAAAGGACGAGCTCGAGATTCCCGAGCTCGGCCTATACGTCGAGTCGTGGATGCCCGAGCGGCGCTCCCGACGACGACCGCTCCTATTCGTTCACGGCGAGCTCGCCGGCTCGTGGGTCTGGGAGCGCTACCTGTCCTACTTCGCCAGTCGCGGTTGGGAAGGCCATGCCCTGAACCTGCGGCACCACTACTGGTCGCAGACGACCGACATAGCCGGCACGAACTTCGAGGCGTACGTCGACGACGTCGTGGCGGTGATGGAGCGACTCGGCCCGAACCTGGTCGCCGTCGGCCACGGCATGGGCGGATTGCTCGTTCTCAAGGCCGCGGAGCGGCATCCGGTCAGTGCCATCGTGCTGCTCGACAGCGAGCTGCCTCGCGATCTTCGTCCGCCCGTTCGGCCCCACGTCCTGCGCGACGTTCCCGACGTTTACGGCCACAACCTGATCGGCTGGGAGACGCTGCCGGAGAAGATCCAGCGAGACAACCGCGACCTGACGCTGGCCGACATCCTGAGGGTGCAGCACCTGTTCGGTCAGAAGCCCCACGAGTCGGGCCAGGCGCGGCGCGACATCATGGAAGGCATCGCGATCGACCGCTCGCGGCTCCAGGGTGTGCCGATCCTCGTGGTCGGCGCGGGCCTGGACGGAACCCAGTCGGCGGCCGGGGCCGAGAGGCTGGCGGACTGGCTGGGTGGCACCTACGAACCGTTCGGCGCCCATTCCCATTACGGGCTGGTGATCGGCGAGACGAGCTACCAGCAAGTGGCCGACGGCATCCGGGCGTTCCTGGAGTCGCATCGTCTCTAGAGTGGCACGCTGCCGCTCTGCCTGGTATCATCCCGCCCGGCCCGCCGTCGCGCCGCCGCTCGATGCCGCATTCGTCTAGAGGCCTAGGACACAGCCCTCTCAAGGCTGAGATCATCGGTTCGAATCCGATATGCGGTACCAAACCCAAGCGATGTTCCAGCGCTCTCGGATCGCGTCCGGGAGCGTTTCTTTGTGCCCCGGAAGGCGCGGCTCGAACAGACGGTCGGTGAACGCTCGTTCTGTGGAAAACTTCGTGGACCACTTGGTGGAGAAACCCCCTTCTCGGTCGGGGCACTCCCGCCTAGCATTCCGGGGTCAGCCGCGTAGGAGAGACGCGGGGGACGGAGCCGAGCCCGAAGCCGCCTGAGCGGCCCGTCAGCGGGCCCGGTCCGAAGTTTTCAAGAGGAGTGAACGTATCGATGGATTCGCACGAGCGCCCGCAGGTTCAAGGCGTTGGCGATGCCGCTCTCGACTTCATCCGGTTCTGCCACAGGCGCCGCCGCGTAGGCTGGCCCGAGTTGTACGACGAGATGTGCGCAGTGGCAAGCCGGGGCATCTATCGCGGTTGGGGATTCCGCGAGCTCGGCGACCACGGCATCGCCTTCGGTCTGACCGAAATGCCTGGCCTGGCGAGGCTCGTGGCCGTCGTCGCGTCCGAAGAGAATGACCGGCGGAGCCGTCTGCTCGTGGGCGTGATGGACCAGCTGCCGGTGCAGAGTCCGTCGTCGGACGAGCAGGTCGGAGACGTTCGCCGGCCCCAGATCCTCATCGCGGCCGCAGGCTGAACACCGGCAACCCGGCGCCGGCTCAGGCCCGGAGCTGGCGCCGCGCCATCTCGGCCTCGATCTGGCGTTCGGCCTCGACGTAGGTGTCGATCCGATCGCGCAGTTCGTTGGCTTTGGGCGTGTACAGGTGGACCTGCTGCTGGAGGATGTAGCTCAGGCGCCGGCTGGTGATCCGCACGTGATCGAGGTTCTTCATGAGCACGAGCGGGTCCATCGCGGCCAGATCGCTGGGGTCGTACATCAGCTTCATGCGCTGATTGTATGGGCGACGGAAATCGGGCGCCTCGGCGATTAGAGAGAGTGCAGCGAGCGCGGCGGCCAGGCCCAGTCGATGGGGAGCCGGGTGCCGCTGAGGGCCCTGCGCCGGCCGGCTTCGTTGGTCGCCAGCACGAGAATTCGGTCGAGCTTGGTCGCCTGACCCGCCTCGTCGCCCCAGAGCTTGGTCATCTTGCGGCCCGCAGCCACGTCGTCGAGCGCGATTCCCGCCAGCCGGTAGCCTTCGGGCGCTGCCGCAACCTCCCAGACGGCCTCGGCAAGCTTTGCTCCGCCGTTCGCCGGGTGGCCGCGGTCCATCTCCACGTCGCCGATGACGAGCGCGACGACGGCGTCGTCCGCCAGGGCCGAACGGAGCCCGCGCAGCACCTCCCGCATGAAGACCAGGTAGGCGTCGTGGTGATGGGCGTCGTCGAGCAGGTCGTCGACGGCGGCGGCGTCGTAGCCGAGCAGCCACAGTCGCAGCCAGTTGTAGTAGCCGTATTTCACGACCCGCATGTACGGCGGCGAGGTCACAACGAGCCGGGCTCGCTCCGGCAGGCCGCGCGACTGGAGGGTCTCGCGGAACCGCAGGCCGGCGTCGCGAGCGTCGCCGAGCAGTGCAATGCCGCGGGTTCGAGGCAGCGGCTGGCGATACAGGCGGCGCAGCTTGTCGTCGAGCAGTTCGAATGCGTCTCTCTCCGGCGAGGCGAAACCGGTCCGGCTGACGAAATCGCGGACATAGCGCGGAGCCATGCTGAAAGTGTTCGGCATGACCGCGGACAGGTAGCTGGCGCTCTTGCCGTGAAGGATGCCTGTCAGCGACGCCAGCAGGAAGCGATCGGTCCGCTCGTCGGCGTCGAGGCCGGCCCGCAGGAATAGCAGCTGGGCGAGGGTAGCGGGGTGGAACGCGACCGCGACCTCGGCTGGCACGGTGGCATCGGGTCGGATCAGCGTCGCGCCACCGGCCGAGCGGGCGGCTGCCACTGCCGACAGGCGGGCCGGCGAGGCGCCGACCGGCCGCGAGCCCGGGCTCGGGACGACCACATCGGCTCGGTCCGGGTCGGCTACGACCGCCTGCGCCAGCTCCAGCCACTCGGCGGACGACGCGGCCCAGGCCAGGCGCAGTCCGATTATTCGGGTCTTGACGTCGGCTCGGGTGGGCGGATCGACCTTTGCGGCCGTAAGGAGCTGGGCGAAGGGATTGAGGTCGTTACCGGCCCCGATCCGGCCCTCGGCGCAGGCCTGCAGCGGCGTGGTTCCGCGTCCGCTGAACGGGTCGAGGACCACGTCGCCGGGGCGCGTGTAGCGGGCGATGAAGGCGTGGACGAGGCCGGCTGGAAAGCTGGCCAGGTACGAGCACATCGGGTGGAAGCTGTGGCCCCAGAGTCGCTGCTGGTCCTTCCATTCGGGCTCGATCGACAGCTGCGGCAGGCTGATCGGGAGTTGCAGGGCCAGCTGGCCTTCGGAAGCGGGCTTCTCGAATGTCGCAGGCCAGGAGACCGGATCGGTCTCGACCGGGAGCGACGACACGTAGACACCTCCGACGGGGCTCTTACTGCCCGATTTCCGGGGCGGGGATCGGAAGTCTAGCACCGGGCGTGCGGCGCGACGAGAGGTGGACCGTGGGCTGGCCCCACTCGACAGCACGGGGTACTCTAGCTGCGGTGTTCGGAGTAGTTCACGGAACCGGCGGCTTGTCTGCCGGGCCCGCCCTCGCCGACCAGCTTCTGCCGGCGCCGAGGCTCCACCGAACTCCCGTAATGGACCCGCCGCGTTCTTGTATTCCTCGATCGCGGCGGGTCACGGTGTCCCCGTAGCTCAGCGGATAGAGCGTCCGCCTTCTAAGCGGCAGGTCGTCGGTTCGAGTCCGACCGGGGACGCCACACCTCACATTGTGCGTGTGCCGACACGCCGCCTGGCGTGTCGGACCATGACAGCCCTGCTGCTATACTTCACGACATGCTAACAGGACGCCCGGCTGTCGAGGCCGGTGGCGCGTATTCGGCCCTGCGCGACTCCTTCAGGCGGTCGCTTCGCGCCTCAAATCGCTCTACCAAGACCGAAAAGATCTACATCGGGGCGGTAGACCGGCTGGGCGCCTTCTTGGTCGGCCAAGGCATGCCAACAGACCCGGTCGGGATCCGGCGGGAACACGTCGAGGCTTTCCTGGTGGCCCTTCGGGAGCGCGGACAGGCACCCGCGACCGTGTCGCAGACCTTTCGAGCCTTGCAGCAGTTCTGGAAGTTCTTGCTCGAGGAAGGGGAGATCACAGCATCGCCGATGGCCAACATTGGAAGACCGATCGTTCCTGAGCAGCCCGTTGCCGTGCTATCACAAGGCGACCTAGAGAAGCTGCTGAAGGCGTGCGCCGGTACGGCATTCGCGGACCGCAGGGACATGGCCATCATGGCGCTATTCATTGACACGGGCATTCGTCGTGCCGAATGCGCCGGTCTGCGGGTTGATGATGTTGATCTTGAACTCAACGTCGCCCGTGTGCTTGGGAAGGGCCGACGAGAGCGAACCGTGCCCTTCGGCAGGAAAACCGCGATGATCCTCGATCGCTATCTCCGAGCCAGGGCAAAGCACCGATCGGCTGAACTCCCTGCGTTCTGGTTGGGTCACGCGGGAGCGATGGGTGGGGATGGCATCTATCAGGTGGTGTCGGCCCGGGCAGAGATCGCTGGTATCAAGGTTCATCCCCACCAACTCCGGCATGGTTTCGCGCACAGCTGGCTTGCGGAAGGCGGCAATGAAACCGACCTGATGCGTCTGGCCGGCTGGCGCAGCAGGTCGATGGTGGGTCGCTACGCTGCCTCAGCGGCCGACGAGCGGGCAAGAGCCGCTCACCGCAATCTCTCGCCGATGGACCGGCTCTAGGAAGTGGGCTCGCCCGCGTTAGCCCGAGGCTGCTTCTTCGAGGGCAGCAAGCGCGGCATCTACAACGGTTTGGTCGTTCTGGCCGTCGATCAGGTCGAGGAGCAATATTCGGGTTTGCTGGCGTAACCAGGTGTTCGCGGACGGACGAACCCGCCGGATGAGATGCGCACCGTCGAGCCGCCGACGCGGATCTTCGGACTTGCATAGTCCCTCGAACGCGTCGAACAGGTCGTACCAATTCTCGCGTTCTACGAGCAACTCGACCGCCCGTTCGACCCGACTTTGGGGGCTAGACGAATTCAGGATCAGCCGTAGCAGCTCGCCCGGCCACATCATCACGAGGTCGTCATAGACCTCTGCTGCGTCGGCGACAGCTTGGCTGGCGTCAGCTTCTACCGCAGGCGGTTCGCCCGACAGGACCGGCGTTGCTTCTTGCTCTGGGCGTGCACCAATCATCTCAACAGCCTCGTTTGTAGTCTTCCCCTCGGCTGGCTCACGCTCCGCGCCGTGCCAGAGCCCGCTGATGTCCTCGCGCCCGCCGTTAGCGAGAAGTCGGACCCAAGCGGGCGAACCGACGGGATAGCTCGAGCGCCGGGCTTTTGGATCCGCCGCGATCGCACGCAGTGGCCGAGGAGCATCTTTCGCACCGATGGCCAGGACCTCGGCAGCTGCTCCTCGATCAGAGACGTCGTCGATGGCCACGCCCCAGCAGCAGCCCGAGAGCATCGCATCCTTAGTCGGTGCCGCGATCTGGCGCAGCCTGGCGAGGCGTTCGGGGCTGTTGGCGACCCAGAGCATATGCCAGCCGACGCGATGGTCCTCGAACAGCTTGGCGTAGGCGCGGAGGCGATCCCGGATGACCGGCGGTCGCTCTGTCGACTCGTCGACTTCGACGAGGATGAACGCCGAGGCGTCGCCCGTGTCGATGACGACGAGGTGGTCAGGGTTGACGCCCCAGCCGAAAACAGAGAGAAGCCACTCGGGCCACCAGAGCTGAACGAGCCCCGGATCGTGGCGGACGAGCGAGGCGACGAACTGGACGCCGTCGAGCGAATGACGAGTCGTGATGAGTCCGGGCGAGCGGTAGGCGTTGAGGTGGATGCGGCGTCGTCCGGATGAGCTGAGTCGATAGGCGAGAGGGATTCCGCCACGTTCTGCTGGGAGGGATTCTCTGGTGACGAGGTTGGCGAGTGCGAGCTTGCGTGTTCGTCGGAGTGCGGTGCGTAAAGATGGGTAGATCAGATCGGCGAGCTGGCTTGCGGTGCAGACGCGGGCGTATTCGAGAAGGCGAAGGCATGCACGATCGGAGAGCGAGAGCAGGCTGACGTCTACTCGTGTACGAACATGAGCGGGAGGAGAAGGACGGTAGCTCATGTAAGTTGCATCCAATCGGCCGACCGATTGAGCGTGAAATCGCGACATTGGGTTGTCGCGGGTCGACCCCGTCCAACCCCAAGCCGATGCAGCATCCGGCGCCACATTTCTGGGGTGCTCGCGGCGTGAAATCCGCTCGGCCCTGAGGCGGTCGAGCGGTGGGCGGAGGCCCTTCCGATTGTCAGGGGACGCATCCTGGGATCGGGCTGCTAGTCGTCCAGGTACAAGGTGCGAGGTCGTCGCGCACGCGCGGCCCGCGCCTTGGCGGACAAGTAGGCGAGGCGAGCGAAGTGGGCGGCTCGGGCGTGGCTGGCACGTCGAGCGCGATCATCGGGTTCCAGCAGACCGTCGGGATCGACCTCTCGCTCGAACGACGACATGAAGGCCGCTCTGGCAGCCTTGGTCGTCTCGCGAGGGTCATGGGTCGCGTGGAGTCGGTGTGCACCGATCCTGCCGCGAAGGGCCCGACTGGCCCGCTCTGCCTCGTCCATCCGATGGTCCCTGTGCCTCCGTTGCTTGCCGCGACGATTCGAGTTTCGCGCGCCTGGCCCTGATGGGGTCAGCCGAACGCTCGCTCGATCGCCGGGGCCGTCCTTGGCGCTCCCGCTCCGCCTGCTGCTTGACCTCGCCTGGGGCCGAGTTCAGGAGGCGGAGCGAGAACGGTCTGACCCTACGCCCACATCTCCTGGCGCGCAAGGGATTGTGTACCATATAGTGTGGGTGTCCCACCGTACGGGTAATAGCTGCAATATCGTGCACAAAACGTGTTGCCTGGCAGCCTGAGCGGGAGTACCGTGAAGCAGAGGCGGTGCCCAGAGGAGACGTCGTGACCATTGGTGGCGTTCTCGATGCCATGGGGACGCGCGATCTGCGCGCCAACCTTCGGGCCGTCGTCGAACGAGTTGAGGCCGGTACGCCCGTGGTCTGTCTCAAGGACGGACAGCCCCTCGCGGTCCTGGTCAGCCACGAGGAAGCGGAGCGCTGGCGCAAGATCGAGGACTCACTCGCGACGCTCCATGCGCTGGGCGTCTACCCCGAAGCCGTCGACGATCCCTCCGAGCTCGCTGACCTCGCTTCCCTCAAGCCGCCCGATCGCGGGACCGTCTGTGAGCTCACGTCGGAGCCGCGCGCGATCCTCTCACCGCTACGCACGATTGGCTTGTCCGATGCCCGTGCCGCCTTTGCGACACTCGTCGCGGAGGTTGCTCAGGGTCGAGTCCGCACGATCGTCGCCCGAGGTCATCTGGCCGTCGCCGTCATCCCGGCGCCTGAATACGACCGGCTCCGCTCTCTGGCCCGATCGGTCAGCTGGTTCCGCGGCGCGGGGCTCGACATGGCCACCGCAACGGAGCAGCAGATCATCGACTTTGTCCAAGTCCGCCGCGGGATTACCGGCGATGCGCGGCTGTCAGCGGGGTGAGATCTCCTAATCGTGGACGAGGTCGGCTACATCCCGTTCGATCCGGAGGCGGCGTCGCTCTTCTTTCTCTCGGGTGAGCTACCGCTATGAACGGCGCTCGATGATCGTGTCTTCCAACAAGACCTTCAAGCTTGGACCGAGATCTTCGGCGATCCGGTTGCCGTCGCCCCGGTGGGAATGATCACGTCAAGTGGCTCCACCGTGATCACCAGAGTTGGCCCCACCCCGACCGGTGTGATGGCCTTCTGACAGGTCTCTAGATCAGGTCGCTGGCGATCCCTCCTTTCGCTTTGTCTGGCTGGTCCGGAGCCGATACGAGGCCGATCCGGTCTCGAGAATGTGGGCCCGGAATGTGAGCCGGTCGACGACCGCGGCCGCCAGGCGCGGGTCGGTGAAGGTCTGGCCCCACTCGCTGAATGGGGCGTTGGACGCGACCGCGATCGAGGCTCGCTCGTCGCGTTCGGTCAGAACCTGGAAGAGCAACTCGGCGCCCCGACGATCCAGATGGAGGTAGCCGAGTTCGTCGAGACAGAGCAGGTCCAGGCGCCCATAACGGCCGACCACTCTGGAGAGTTCGCGCTCGTCCTCGGCTTCCACGAGCTCGTTGACGAGGGCCGCCGCAGTCACGTAGCGAACCCGGCGACCCTGCTCGCAGGCGGCGATGCCAAGACCGATCAGCAGGTGCGTCTTGCCGGTCCCGGAATCGCCCAGCAGCACGACCGGCTCGCCCTCACCGATCCAGTTGCAGGTTGCGAGAGCCGCCAGAGTCCCCGGGGCGATCGTGGGTGTGGCGCCCAGATCGAACTCGGAGAGGCGCTTGATGCGAGGGAAGCGGGCTTCGGCGATCCGGCGCTCCCGTCGCCGAGACTCCCTGTCCTCGACTTCGGCCGCGAGCAGTTCGGCCAGATACGCCCGGTGGGTGACCCGATCGCGGACGGCCGCAGCGGCAAGCTCGTCGGCCTGCGCGCGAACGGTCGGCAGGTGCAGAACACGGGTGGCAACGTCGATCCCGACCGAGGCCGCTTCTTCGGTCAGACCTCTCATCGGACGGTCCTCCCAAGGAGGCCGTCATAGACGGTCAGTGCCGGAGCGGACCGGTCATATCGCGCCAGATGGGTGGCCGAAGGAACGGTCGAGCCGGTCGGGCCGCGGTGCTCGGCGATCCGTCTGGCCTCGATGGCCACGAGGGCAGCATCTGCCGAGCCCATGGAGTTGACGGCTTCGAGAGCGGCGTGGACCGCCGGGAATGGCATCCGTCGGTGGAGCAGGAGCACCTCGATAAGCGCCCGCGTGCCGCCCGCGTCGCCGAACTTGCGTCGCGCCCTGGCCCAAAACGCCTCATGTGCGGCCGTGAGCACGCCCCGCTAACGGGCCTGATGGGTCGCGAGGGCACCGGGCATCGCGCCTGGCTTGCGGGACAGGATCTCCAGATAGTGGTCGAGCACCAGGGTCTGGCTGCCCCGGATCGTGCTGCGCTCGTGGGAGGCGACGACTGTGCCGCCATCGACGACCTCGATACGGGTGCCACCGATCCGAGCAGATAGCGCCTGCCGGCGTATCTGGCGGGCACCGAATAGAAGCACTGGCGGACGCAGACCCGGGCCTTGGAGTCGACCCGGACTGTCGCGATCCGGGCCGCATCGAAGGGAGCATCAGGCAGCGGTTGCAATGCCGCCCGATCGGCCTCGCCCATCGTCCCGACGGTCAGACGGCGGGTGCCGATGTGGCGGGCGAGGTCGCGCCGGTCCGCCTCTTCGAGGCGGCGGTTGAGATCGGCGAGGCTCTTCACCGTGGGCACCGGCACGAAGAAGTGGCGGCGCTGGCGGCCGACCTCGCCCTCGATGCCGCCCTTCTCGTGGGCGCCTTCCTCGCCCGGGATGCAGAAGAAGGAGTCGAAGCCATAGTGGGAGCGCAGGGCGACGAAACGCTCAGTCTCGGTTCGGTCTCGTCCTCTCAAGACCCGGGCCACGAGGGAACGGGCGTTGTCGTATCTGATCCGGGCAGGCACCCCGCCGATGCGGGCAAAGGCGGTGACATGACCCTCGAGGAACGCCTCCTGACCCTCGGAGCCGAAAGCGACGTGGACAGCGACGCCCGAGTGCGAGAGGCGCAGCTCGAAGACCGAGACCGAGGTGCGCTCGCCGGCCATGATCACGTCGGCGAGACCGAAGTCGACCTGGGCTTCGGAGCCAGCCAGATGGTGAGCCACGATCGCAACGTCGCGGTGCTCGAGGTTCAGCTCGCGGCGGCACTCGCGGACATACCGCCGGACGGTGGATTCGCCCACGTCGGCGCGGCACTCGTCGAGGAGGCGCTCCCAGATCCGCCGGGCCGTGTGGCGCTGCTTTCGCGGTGCATCGGCATCGGCGACGAGCCATTCACGGATCGTCGCCGCGTGGGCTCCGATAGCCGGCTGAACCCGCGACTCGACGGGCTTGCGTGGTGGCGGGACCGCGCAGGCGAGGGCCTGGCGGACCGCTCGCCGGTGCACCCCATGACGGCGCGCCAACTCGCGGATCGACACCCCTTCCTCCCGGTGGTCTCGGCGGATACGCTCGAACTGCTCCACCCTCGACAACTCCTTCCTCCGTCGCTCGTGATGGCCTCGCAAGACCAATCGAGCCTACGGAATTGAGGTCGGGGGTGGGGCCAACTCTGATGATCGAACCGGCCGAAAGTGGGGCCGGTTTAGGTGATCATGCCCATCCCGGGTTGACAACGACGCTGAGCTTTCATACGGGACCCTATTGCCGGACCGCCACCCACACGTAGCCTCGAGTCAGCGATGCGTTCGGGTCGTCAGACTCCCCAATCACAACGACTCGTGCGCCGTTGGAGGTTGAGTCGGTCGCGATAGCGGCTTCAAACTCAACGATTGGCGGAGAAGCGGACCATGTCTGGCTGTCGCTGGAGGTCCAGAGCGTCAGATTCGACGGTGGGTACGCTGCGTCATCGCTGTGGTTCCCGACTGCGACTTGTAAGCCTCCCAGACTCGCCACGGGGCCGAGGTACGACCCCATGGGCAGAGTCTTGAGGCGCGTCCATGTGGACCCACTGCTCGAAAGCCAGATGCTCTCAGGTCCGCCAGTCGGGCCCGCGATTGCAATGAAGCCGCCGGGTGCGACGCTCACCGTCGCGTTATCTAGTCCAGTGAGCCCATTGTCTTCCGATGCGCGGCTCCATTTGTGCCCGTCTGGAGACGTCCAGATCGGCGGTTGTCCCTAATTCGTGGCTCCGGGGAGGGCGCCGCCGCTCGCAACGAAACCTTGACCGGTGCGGACAACTCGACTCATGAACCCGCCAGCGAAACTATCCTGCGTCGGCTGCTTGGTCCAGTGAAGACCGTCCGTCGAAGTCCAGACCGCAGCGCCATTGACTCCTACCATCTGGGTCCCCCCCGACGGAAAGCCGTCGAGGCCCACAGCGACCCAACCGTTCGGTCCGGCGACGACGTCACTGATTTCGGCGTTGGCGAATTCCGGACCTTGCGCGGCTCGGGTCCATGAGCTGCCTCCATCCGAGGAATACCAAGCTGCCGCGTCGCCAGAGTTGGTGGAACCCTCGTATAGGCGTGTTCCCACCGCGACCAGATGCGTCGTGCCAGGAGCACGGGCCACCCGGCTAACTGCGTAGAAGTACTTGCTCGGATCTGAATCGACAAAGGCCCGGGACAAAGGCTCTTCTTGCCACGAGAGGCCATCGGACGAGCGCCACATGCGGGGAGGGTAACCGTTCGCATTCGTACCTCCGGCCAGAAAACCCTGGCCATCGCCGATGACAAAGTCGAACGTGACGCCCTCCGCTGTCGACGTGCGAGTCCAAACCAGGCCCCCGGTCGCGTTGCCCGCAATCGACGATTGAGTGGGGCTCGGAGTCACTGTGGCAGACGGGGATGGCTTCGGCGCCTGGCTCCCAGTCATCGACGGGGCCGGTGAAGGGGCTTGATACGCCGGGGCTGGACTGCGGTTGGTCAGGAAGATTGCCGCGGTCGTGACCACGACAGCCAGTACGAGCCCTCCGATCGCTAACGCCGGCAGCACTCGACCAAGCCTCCTGCCCGGCAACGGCGGTTGAGTCCAGAACGAATGCGCCCCCGGCCCATTACCGGCGGCGACCGACCGAAGGAAGTCACGCGCCGCGTCAGGTGCCTTGGGAACCGCGGTCGACAAGAACATCTGGCGTAGTCTTCGCTCCGCCTCGTCCTCTGGCTCGCCTGATCCGCCGCTATCGCCGTTCATGTTCGATCTCATTGTTCATCACCCGCAAGGAGTAGTGGAGCCTCGATTTCACCGTCCCGAGCGGCACGTCCAACGTATCGGCAATAGCCTCGAGAGGCATATCCCGCCAATAGCGCAGCACCACGACTGCGCGTTGTTCCGGTGAAAGCTTCGCAAGAGCGCGTCCAACGGCATCTCGAGCAAACATGGCACGGAACGGGTCCCTTGCTTCCGGGGATGCCTCCTCATCGAGTTCCATCCACCGGAGTCCTCGCCGACCGCGAAGCTTTGCTTTGCACACATTTGCCACGATCCTGTTGAGCCAAGCTGGGAATGCGGTCCTATCGCGGAGGCTCGGCCACGCTTGCCAGGCTCGAAGTAGCGCTTCCTGGAGCGCATCCTGGGCCTCGACGGCATCTCCGAGCAGGAAACCAGCTAGCCCATAGGCCGCGTCCAGATGCCTAGTAGCCAGCCGGCCGAAGGCGACGCCTGGGTCCTCGGCTCGTTCGTCCGACTCGGCTGGTTCTGCCGCAACGAAATTGGGCGGTCCCTCAGCCACTGACAGCTCCATCGACTCTCCTGGCCTGCGTCGGCGCTCAGTTCCGCGCGCCTACCAGGATGCTTCTTCTTGTCAAAAGGTTCAGAGAGCCGACAAATCGCCTCAAACCCGACTTACAGGAAAATCGCCGGTCCCTCTCGGGACCCTCTCCTGAACCTCGTGGCGACGGCGTGCATGGCATAATACAAATTGACGCGGCAGTTGTGTTGGTGCTTGACCGCCATCCACATGACAACGCAGAGGGTCGCGTAGGAAGGGGGGCGTAATGAGAGGGATGTAGAGGGATGCAGAGGCATGTGGCCTTGCCGTCAGCACCGCAGCGCGTGCTGCCCACCGGATGGCCAGCCATGCCCTGAGTCAACCGTGCGGTGACCGCGAGTCACCAGCGCTAGGCCCGAAAGCAGGAGTGACACTTTGGCCCCACTTCGCCTTCGCTCCCGCGTCCTCGCGGGAATTATGTGTCTTCTCAGCGTGGCCTCGCTCGCATCGATTGGCGCCAAGCCGGTCTTGGCTGTATCGGCACCTGCCTACACCTTGTCGTGGTACGTCACCAACTTCGATACTGCCGTCGCGTACAGCCACGGGTGCTCGGTCGGGCAAGCAGCCCTAAATGGCACCCTTCCGCAAAGCGTCATGGTGATCTTGGACTTCTTCAGCCAGGACGACAACGGCAACGGCAATTTGGGGACAACGAGGGGAGATGGCGTATTCCACCCGATTTCTCAGGCCCGAGCGGTAGCCACAGAGTGGGCCCACGGATTCTGGGTATGTACCGCATCTGACAGCACGGCCCGTTTGACCCTGGCGATGGGAACCCGGAACTACCTCTATGTCGGAGGCAGCGTCTCGGTGAATCTCTATGAGTATCAGGCGATGGGAACGGCCTGGGCGCAGATGGTGGTCGCCACGAACACTGGCCTTGGCACGTACGGCAGTCAAACCAAGATCGTGGGGGCCACCGATTCAGAGTTGGACTGGAATACTCCCGACCTTACCCTTGCTTGGGGCACCGCCTATTCCAATGCAAACGGCTTTCCCTATTATGACTTCGGGGACGCCGCCCTGGGTCTGATGGAGGCTCCATCTCTTGGAGGATGATGGAGCAATGTCAGAGAACCAAGGCAGTCACGACCACCGTCACCGTTACCCGCCAGAGCTTCGAGAGCGCGCCGTTCGGATGGTCTTCGAGACGATCGAGCAGTCCGGCGAACGCACCGGTGCCGTCACCCGAGTAGCTCGCAACCTCGGCGTCGGAACCGAGTCGCTTCGCCAGTGGGTCCGCCAGGCCGAAGTCGACAAGGGCGCTCGAGCCGGCCTCACGACCGAAGAGCGCCGGCGCATCGTCGAGCTCGAGAAGGAGAACCGGGAGCTGCGCCGCTCCAACGAGATCCTCAAGAGCGCCGCAGCTTTCTTCGGGGCGGAGCTCGACCGCCGCTCGCAGAAGTGACCCGCTACATCGATCAGAACCGTGGCTCCTATGGGGTCGAGCCGATCTGCGCTGAACTGCAGATCGCCCCCAGCTCCTACTACGCCGCTCGCAGTCGGCCCCCATCGGCGCGGGCCGTTTCTGACTCGATGCTCAAAGACGTCATCATTCGCGTTCACCGGGCCAACTTCGGGGTATACGGGGCCCGCAAGGTCTGGAAGGCCCTCCACCGCCTGGGCATGGACGCTGGCCGCGACCAGGTCGCCCGCCTGATGAAGGCCGTGGCACTGCAGGGCGTCACGCGGGAAAAGACGATCCGGACGACCAAACCCGACGATCAGGCTTCCCGACCGGCCGACCTCGTCGAGCGCAGCTTCACCGCATCGGGGCCCAATCGGCTCTGGCTCGCTGACCTCACGTATGTCTGGACCGACGCCGGCTTCGCCTACACCGCCTTCATCACCGATGCCTTCTCGCGACGGATCGTCGGCTGGCGGACGAGCGCGAATCTCCGGACCGATCTCGCGCTCGACGCCCTTGAGATGGCGCTCGCCTTCCGGGGAAAGGAGCTGCCCGGCCTGGTCCACCATTCCGATCGCGGAGTGCAATACCTCGCCATTCGCTACACCGAGCGCCTCGATGAGGCCAAGGCCGTCAACTCCGTCGGGAGCAAGGGCGACAGCTACGACAACGCCCTGGCCGAGTCGGTCAACGGCCTCTACAAGGCCGAGCTCATCCGCCGGCGGAAACGCTGGCGAACGCTCGGGGAGCTCGAACTCGCGACCGCGGCGTGGGTTCACTGGTACAACATCGAGCGGCTCCACGGCACCTGCGGCGACATCCCTCCGGCCGAGTTCGAGGAGGCCTACTATCGCCAACTAGAAGAGGCGCATGCCGCCTGATTCCAATTCCGGGAGTCTCCACGATTCCCAGGGCGGTTCAGATCCGATCTACCTAAACCCCCACTTTACTGTTGGCTCCGGCGTCGTGCTGCAGAGCACGGACGTACCGCCTGGACATATGAACGTCGTGATCTCAAACCGTTGGTTTGGGCCAGGCCCGGCAACGTCAACGATCGTGTATTGCGGACGAGATGCAACTGACGCAACCATCGGGGTCGTGGTCGTTTGGGACGACGCCAGCGCATTACCAACACGTTATGTGGCACCGGGCCACACAGGGCCGCTTCGGATCGTTGGCGGGACTGACGCCCTGCTCCTCATGCAGGCGGCGGATGGATCGACACTGTCGTTTGACGTTTCCGTAGGGCTGTTCCGCTGAGATTGGCCAAACGGAGGCCGAACTGTTCGGCCTCCGTTTGGCAGCATCAGGGCCCGAGAACGCCGCCTATGGTCGACAAGACTGATGTCGCTGGCTTCACCGGTCATAAGAAGCGTTCGCGAGGCGGCCCGCAAACCCTAATCACGGGTCTGAGTCGGAAGGATCCATCGGGCGTAGGGTCATCCGTCCAGCAGTCGGTGGACCCACCCTTGGCGCTGATCGGAGCTGAAACGAACGCCGTGTTGATCCTCGCCTTCTCGGAGGTCCGGGCCAGAGACGAGGCATTTGCCCGTTTGACGGATGGTCTCGGAGGTTCCGGCAAAGGATGACAGGCCGGCGAGAAGCTCAGGCATCACGACACGATAACTGGACACGAAACGCTTGGGCCTCCACGAGGGAGGCCACACCGCATAGGCGCCCTGGCCTTCTAAGCGGCAGGTCGTCGGTTCGAGTCCGACCGGGGACGCCAACATCCAATTCGTTCGTGGGACGACACGCCGCCTGTCGCCTGACGAACCTCGATCGACCGACGACTGCGGGCGCTGCCGAGCCCCTCTCGGCGGGCGGCACCGGTACGTTGCTCCGAGCCGCTCACACAGTCCACAACCGCGTTGCCTAGCTGCGCCTTTGTCTGTTAGGTTTCACCGACTCTTACCGCGTTGTCGGTCTCGCCGAGCCTAGCCGGAAATCTGAAACTCCCGGCGCGGCATGTTCTCCATCGCCGGCCCGTCGGTGCCCCCCACCACTGGAGGAGTCCGTATTGCATAGAGCGGCGCTCGCCGCCCGTGAAGCTTTCGGGCGGCTTGGCGACCATCGCGCCGGCGCCCTCCTCGGGGCCTTTCTTTCGCCGCTGCGCTCCATCGTGGCGCCAGTCTCGGGTGCAGCGAGTGAGCTGTTGGGCGGCGATCTGCGCCGATTCCATCCCATCGCCGAGAGCCGCAAATTCGCTCACAGTGGTCCAGATGCGCTGGTCGCTGCCGTTCGCTCGCGGCTGGTCGCTCCTGAGCGCCTCGTCCCGATCGGCGCGTGCGTCCTCCTCATTGCCGTCGCCCTGAATTCGCTGCCGCCGGCGGGCACGACCGTGGGTGGTAGCGGGCCGCCGCGGGGTCCGCGGATAGTTGTAGCCGGCCTCGATGGCGGGTCCAGCCCGAGCACCTCGCCCCCGATCGGACAGACCATACCCGGCCTCACGACGGGCGATCTTCCCTACTACGACGTCGTCATCCCCAACACGTTCGCCGGGCCGAAGATTGGCTCGCCCGGCCAGGGCACCTTCACCACCTACGTGGTCCAAGCCGGCGACACTCTCGGGCGCATAGCTGCCCAGTTCTACATCAGCGTGACGACGCTCTACTGGGCCAACAGCGAGAGCCTCCCCGAACCCGAGTCGATCCACGTTGGTCAGCACTTGATCGTGCCGCCGATCGATGGGCTCGTCATCGTCGTGGGCGAGGGCGACACGCTCGAGTCGATCGCGACCAAGTATGGCGTCGCGAGCCAGGGGATCGTCGATGCCAACGTGCTGTCCGAATCGACGCTAACGGTTGGCCAGACCCTCATCGTCCCGGGCGCCGAAACTCCGCCTCTGCCTGCGCCCCAGGGAGCCGCGAGTGGCAGCGGAACCAGCGGAAGCGTCGGCAGCTCCGCTGCGTGGACCGGCAGACTGAACTGGCCAGTCCCGGGTCACAGGCGAATCACTCAAGGGTTCGGCTGCACGGGCGTGGCCTCAGAGCCGCCGTATGGCAGCTGCGCGCATTTCCACGGCGCCATCGACATAGGAGCCCCACAGGGCTCTCCGGTCGTCGCCGCCGGCGGAGGGATCGTCATCTACTCGGGCTGGAAGTTGGCTGGATCGGACGGCTATGGCGGAGGCCTGGTGGTTTGGATCTCTCACGGAGGCAAGCTCTACAGCACCTACAATCACCTCTCGGCTGATTTCGTCAAGGTCGGGCAGAGGGTCGAGGCGGGCCAGCGTATCGGCAGCGTCGGCATGACCGGCAGCGCATCTGGCCCGCATCTGCATTACGAAGTGTGGGTTTGCTATCCCTGGACGGGTGGCACGCTCGGCTGCGCCCGTAACCCGCTGAGCTACACGAGTTAATCGCTCGATTGCCAAGACACTCGATGCGCCTGCCGATACGACGCCCTCGCGGAAGCCGTTCCCGGCGCAACTGATGGGCCAGTCGGCCCGAAACGGTAGGTTGGGACCAACTCCTTCTTAGAGTCTGCGGATGGGGCGTCGCGTGCGCGGTCTGGCTCTAACTGCGGTCCCGGCATTGGCCGTGCTCGTTACCGGGCACAACCTCGTCTTCCTGCTGACCTACGGGGCCGACTATGGCGTCGCCCTTATGAGAACCGGCCACGACGCGCGCTGGGGCGAGACAGTCCAGGCCGTGCTGACCGCTACTGGCTTGCTGGCTGCAGTTGCGATCCTGCGTATTGCCTATTTAGCTCGCCTAATCCGGCGCCTTCGACCCGATGACTCGGGCCGGCTTCCTGCTCGCGCATTCTTGCGAATCCTGGCTCCGTTCTGGATCAAAGTCTTCACGATCGCCGTGACGCTGTTCGTGCTTCAGGAGAACTACGAACGATGGACGGTCGGGATCGCCCTACCCGGGATTTCGGTGCTCGCATCGTTCGGCGTCGCCGGTCCCATTTTCGTGTTCCTGATCGTGAGTCTCGTCGTATCTGCGGTGACGGCCCTCTTCGTTTTCGGCATCACCGAACTGGAGGCGCGGATTGCTGCGAGTCGGAGCCGCAATCGGGCTGCGGCGGTATCTCCGACTCGGGGCCACCGGACCGTGCCGCTCCGGCCTGCCGCGTCGATCCTCGGGCGGAACCTTGCCGGTCGGGCACCGCCTTGCCTCTCTAGAGCGCAATAGGCAAAGCCCTCGAGGCTTGGCCGGCCTTCCGCCGGCCACGTCCCAGCACGCAAGGGGATCCTCATGCGCCTCAGAGTCGGCGGCACCGCGTTGGGCGCCGCGTTCATGCTGGCGTTGGTCGTCTCATCGACCGCCAGCGCCCACGTCGTCAAACAATTCGGCACGTACAGCGTCGCGATGGGCTGGCTCCACGAGCCGACCTACGTCGGCGTCGAGAACTCGGTCCAGGTCATCGTCAAGGACGCGGCCGGCAAGCCCGTCAACGACCTGCAGCCAGGCGATCTCCAGGTCGTCGTATCCACGGCAGGCCAGCAGACGGCGGCCTTGCCGCTCCAGCCATCCTTCGATCCCGACACGGGGCTCGGCACCCCGGGCGAGTACACGGCTTCCCTCATACCCACGCAGGTAGGCGACTACACGTTCCACCTCACCGGCTCGATCCACGGCCAGGCGGTCGACGAGACGGCGACCTCATCCGACCAGACGTTCAACAGCGTGACGGCCGGCACGGACGTCCAGTTCCCGGTCAAGCTGCCCGCGCTCGGCGACCTTTCGACGCTCATACAGCGCGTGGATGGCCGAGCAACGACCGCCAATACGGCCGCGACACAGGCCCAGCAAGCGGCCACACAGGCGCAGCAGTACGTGGCTAAGGCCCAACAGACGGCGAGCCAGGCCTCCGACAACGCGAACCGCGCGTTGCTGGCCGGCGTCCTCGTCGGCGGGCTCGGGGTTCTTCTCGGATTGGCCGGGCTGATCGTCGGCTTGCGCGTTTCGAGACGGCGGACCTAAGCATGCGCCGGGCCTTCGTCGCGCTGATGGCGGGACTTGCCTTCGTGGCACTTGCGGTTTCGACTGCGAGCGCCCACGCGCTCCTGACGTCTGGCGATCCTGCGCCCAATGCCGTGCTGAGGGCCGCCCCGGCCGCTGTGAACCTGGCGTTCACCGAGACACCCGACCCCAAGCTCTCCTCGGTTCGGGTTCTGGACAGTAACGGCCGGCCGGTCACGACCGCGTCGGTTTCGTCGGTGGCCGGCCACGCCGACGAGTTGACCGTCCCGGTCGGGCGGCTCTCGGATGGCGTCTACACCGTGGCCTGGCGGACGGTTTCCGCGGTCGACGGGCACATCGCGGCTGGGTCGTATGCGTTTTCGATTGGAACGACTCCACCACCGGCAGGTTCGACCGTGGTTGCGACGGCGACTTCCGGCGCGGACTCGGGCGCCTCGTCGGGCGTTGTCATCGCCCGCTTGATCCTTTTCGTCAGCCTGCTCGGGCTCCTCGGCGCGGCGTTCCTGGGGTCGGTGCTGCTGCCCGGGGGCTTTGGGCTGCCGCTCGGGCTCGCTCTTGTCGAGGCTGCGGTCGCCATCGCCGGGACGGTGCTCTTGATCGGGTTCCAGATCGGTGACGCCGGCGCCTCGGTTGCCGACCTGCCCGGAACCAGCCTCGGAAATGACGCTCTCTGGCGGCTGGCGCCCCTGCTGGTCGCGGCGGCCTTGCTCATTGCGGCAGTCCGTGCATCCGCGCGCGGAAGACGGGCATTGCTGGCGGCGAGCGGCGTTCTCGCAGCTATGGCGCTGCTCGTCGAGGCCACGCTCAGTCATGCGGCCTCCCAGGCGTTCGCGCCGGCTGAGATCGGCCTGCAGTGGCTGCATCTCACCGCCGTGGGGTTGTGGCTGGGCGGCTTGCTCGCGCTGCTGGCCGAGCTCCGCGGCCCGGCCACGGCGGCCAAGGGCGAGCTCGCCCGGCGTTTCGCGATGCTGGCCGGACTCGGTCTCGGCATGGTCGCCGTGACCGGCGTGCTGCGATCGATCGTCGATATCGGCACCCTCAACGCTCTGGTGTCTACGGACTTCGGCCGGCTTGTCCTGCTCAAGGTCGGGCTGCTCGTGCCCATCGCGGCGCTCGGCGCCCTAAACCATTTCCGCAACGTGCCGCGCGCAGGTCGCGAACTCAGGCCGCTTCGCCGCTCAGGATCGATGGAGCTGGCGCTGGGCACCGTCGTGCTTCTGGTGGCATCGATGCTGGTAAACGTGGCGCCGCCCACCGAGGTTGCGGCGGCTGCCGCCGGGCAAAGCGCGGAGGCCGCGCCGAGCGCCACCCCGGCGCCACTCGTCGTGACCGGCTCCGACTTTGGGACGACGGTCCGGCTGGCGCTGACCATCTCGTCGGGAGCAATCGGCAGCAACGACTTCTCCGCGCGCCTCACCGACTACGACACCGGCGCGCCGGTCGACGCGACGAGCGTTCGGCTTAGCTTCAGCCTGCCGGCTCGGCCGGACATCGGTTCGTCAACGCTCCAGCTCCAGCGTCGGGGCGCCGGCAGCTTCACGGCTACAGGCGCGAACTTATCCCTGGCCGGGGCCTGGCTGGTCTCCGCGCTCGTGACCGAGCCGACGACATCCGTCGAGATCGACCTGCAGGTTACGGCTCAGGCGACGCCACAGCAGATCGACGTGAACCGCGTGCCGGGATTGCCCACGATCTACACGGTCCATCTCGGAAACGGGCGCAGCGTCCAGATCTATCTCGACCCGGGCGTGCCCGGACCGAACACGCTCCACGCCACCTGGTTCGAGGCCGATGGCAAGGAGATGCCGGTCTCGGACGTGACGATGACCGAGATCCTCACCACCGGCGGCTCGGTCGAAATCCAGCCCCAGATACTCGATTCCGGCCACGAGGCGGCGCCGGTCGAAGTGTCGAGCCTGCCGGCGACCTTCGCGCTCAGCGCCACCGGACCCGGCGGCATCGACTTCCAAACCCAGCTCCAGATCGAGCAGAGCTCATGAGGAACACCATGCATTCGATTCGGTTTCGCCGGCCTCTGGTCGCCCTGGTCGCGGCGCTCATGGTCGCTTCGTGCGGCTCCGGCGCGTCGGCCACATCCACGCCCGCCGGCTCGGGCGCGCCATATGCGAGCTACGTCCCGTCGGGCCGCCCCTCGACCACGGCCAAGATCACCATTGTGTCCCCGACCCCAAATGAGGTGATCTCCGGGAGCACGGTGCACGTCGTGGTCGCGGTGACCGGGGCAACGATCGTGGACGACACCAACGAAGACATTCGACCCGACCAGGGCCACGTCCATGTCTACCTCGACAACACGCTCTGGTACATGCAGTACAGCCTCACCAAGGACATACCGGTGCACCCCGGCACGTACACCATCAAGGCCGAATTCGTCGCCAACGACCACGCCCCGTTCAACCCACGCGACTGGTCGACCCAGATCTTCTTCACGGTCAAATGAGGAGCTGACAAATAAATCGACTTCATGGCGTGGGCGCCACACTGCTGATCTCCGGTCTGATCGCCGGCTGCTCGAGCGCGGCGGCGCCCTCGACTTCGGCCCCGCCGCCGTTGCGCGTGGGGGTCGTTCTGCCCCTGACCGGCATGCCGGCGGCGCTCGCGGGCCAAGAGCGTCTCGGCATCCAACTCGGTGCCGACCTGGTGAACGCCGACGGCGGCGCGCAGGGGCGCCAGATCGTCCTGGATGTTCGCGATCTCTCGGACAGCTCCCAGGCCTCGGCGGTAGTCGCGCAACTCAAGGCTGAGGGCGCGCCGGTAATCGTCGGTTCCTATGCCTCCGATCTATCGATGGCGGTGAGCAGCGCGGCGGCCAATGCCGGCCTCGTCTACTGGGAGTCCGGCGCGGTGGCCGATCAGCTGACAGGGCGCGGCCTGCCGCTCGTCTTCCGGGTCGGCGCCGACGGAGCTCGTTTGGGCGCCAACTCGGCGGCATTCGCGGCCACCGAACTCGCGCCCCGGCTCGGGAAGACCGCCTCCACGCTGCGGGTCACGATCGTCGCCGCTACCGACGACTACGCTCGATCCGTCGCCGACGCCGCCCAGGCCGGGATTGCGACCGCCGGTTCCGTCCTGGCCGATCGGATCGACTACTCGCTATCCGTGCCCGATTGGCCGTCCGTACTCCAGAAGCTCGTCGCGTCCAGGCCCGACGTCGTCATCCTCGCGGCCCATATTCCCGACGGCGAAGCGTTCCGGCGGGCAATGATCGCGGCCAACGTCCACGTCGGCGCGCTCATCGGCTCGACCATGGCGCAATGCGTCGGCGACTTCGGCGAAGAGCTCGGCGCCGACGCGATCGGCGTTTTCGCCTCCGACCGGCCGACCGGGGGCTTCAATCCGGGTGCGCTCCAGCCGGCCGCACTCGCCCTCTACGACCGATTCGCCGCGTCCTGGACGAAGGCGAACGGTTCGACCCAGCCGTCCGAGGAGGGCCTGGCGGGATTCGCTGCGGCCTGGGCCCTCTTCCACGACGTTCTGCCAAACTCCAAGGGATTTGACCCGGCGTCGATCGCGGCCGCAGCGCGGGCGGTTGACCTCCCGGAGGGCAGTCTGCCGAACGGCTCGGGCTTGCAGTTCTCGACGGATCCGACCCGACTCGGCCAGAACGAGCTTGCGGCGGCCGTCGTCTGGCAATGGCAGCCGGCGACCGCAGCGACCGCATCCAGCTCGGCGGGCGCCTCGAGCGGGACGACTCCTCGGAGCGTGACGGTCTGGCCGGCCCAATTCGCCAGCGGGCCGATCAATTCGTCGCTCGTGCCGCTGCCGCGATGACGGCCGTAACCGTCCAGTCCCGAGGCCCCACCCCCGTCCGGGCCGTCGCAGCGGGCCGGGCACTCGCCACGTGCCTCGCCCTGGGTCTCGCGGTGGCTGTTCGCTCGCAGATATTCCGGACGGCCGCGCTCGACGGCATCGCCGAAGGCCTCCTGTTCGGCCTCGCACTGCTCGCGGTGGCGCGTCTCGGCGGGCTCGGGGCGTCGGTGCCGAGTGTCGGCGCGCTGGCCGGGGGCCTGGCCGCGGGCGGAGTCCTCGTCGCGGTTTCGGTCGTGGCACGCTGGCCGTTTCCACCGCTCGTGCTCGGCCACGCGGCGCCGTTCGCGCCCTGGGTTGCCGCCACGATCCTCGTTGCCACGGCTGAGGAACTCGTGCTGCGCGGCGTGCTGTGGCGTTGGATGGCCGCTGCCGGCGGTGACTTCGAGGCTCTACTCACGACGAGTGCGCTATTCGCGCTCATCCACGTCCCGATTTACGGGTGGCACGTCGTGCCGCTCGACTTCGGTGTCGGACTCTGGTTCGGCGGACTGAGGCTCTGGTTCGGCGGCCCGGCGGCGCCGGCGGCCGCGCACGTCCTGGCCGACCTGGCGACGTGGTGGCTGTGATGGAGCGGAGGCACCTCGCGCTGGCGACCCTCGTCTGCGGTTTCGGGGTCGTCGTGGCGGCGCAGCGCCTCGTCCCGATCGCCGGGCCGCCGCTCTACGACGGCGTAGTCGTCGAGGATCCGTACAAGTGGTTCTCACCACCCGCAGGGTTCGCCGGCGGGGCCCAATCCGCGTCAGCCTCCGGCGCGGTGCAGGGCGACAAGAACCCGGATCTGTCCGTATTCACGCCCGAACAACCGCCCCAGGCTCAGGTATTCGCGGGCCAGGGCTATCTCGTCATGCCGCCCGGTACGACCACGATCAAGGTCTCGATCCAACCTGTCCCGGGCACCGCTCCACCCTCGGACGGCGTGATCGCAGGCAACGTGTACAGCTTCTCGCTGACCAATCAGGACGGCGCGGCGCTGAGCGGAAGCTCCGGCGGCGGCGTGACGATCGTCCTGCGCGGCCCGCCGAACCTGCCTTCGGCCACGATCGAGCGCCTGACAGGCGGCAGCTGGACGCCGCTCCAAACCGACCCGGCAGGCACGCCCCACATGTTCACGGCAGTGGTGACCGACTTCGGCGACTTCGCGATCGTGGCGCCGCCGGGCTGGGTGCCGGCTCATGAGGGATCTTCGGGGTCTAGCGCCGCCGGACCCGCGGGACCCGGTGCCTCTACCTCGGGCGCCTCTACTTCTGGCGCCACTGGCAGTTCGTCCGCCGGTTCGAGCGGATCTGGGCCGCCACTGGCGGCGATCGTCGGCATCGCGTTCGCCCTGGCCGTGATCATCGGCGTGGGCGTTCTGCTAGCGCGCCGGGGCACGCCGCTCGCGCCCTCGACTTCCTCGAGACAGCCACGATCCCGGCCGCCCGTCCAACCAGACCGCGCGAGGCCGCCACGACGAAGACGCTGACTCACCAGCCGTCCGCACCGGCGCAGCAGGCAAGACGGAAGGTCCAATTCAGGCCCCATCCGCCTGCCTACCCAATACTCATTCGGTCTCGAACTTGCTCCCCGTTCGAGGAGGAACCGTGAACCCCCACTTCCGCTCGCAGACCTTTCGAGTCGCCGCCCGCGTTTCCAGTGTCGGCATCATCGTCGCGTTCCTGTGGGGGTGCGCAAGCCCCATTCAGACGTCCAACTCGACCGGCCGCCCGGACGCCAGCCCCACCCCGATCGAGTCGGTCCTGGGGTCTACCGCTTCGACAGGTCCGTCGGCCGGCGCGACCGTGACGATCGTGGCCGCCGGCGACATCGCCTGCGATCCCGCCCACAACACGGGTGCACCCAAGGATTGCGATCAGGCGGCCACGGCGGACGAGATCGGCCAGCTCAACCCGACGGCGGTCCTGACCCTGGGCGACGACCAGTACGAATCGGGCCAGGCCACGGCCTTCAATTCAGTGTTCGCGAGTACCTGGGGCAAATACGACTCAATAATCCATCCCGCCATTGGCAACCACGAGTACCTGACGAAGGGCGCGGCCGGCTACTTCGGCTACTTCGGAGTGCCGCCCTACTACAGCTTCACCCTCGGGAGCTGGCACATGATCAGCCTGGACTCCGAATGCTCGTATATCGGCGGCTGTGAAACGGGGTCGCCGGAGGAGCGCTGGCTGCTGGCCGACCTCGCGGCGCATCCCTCGACCTGCACCCTGGTCTACTGGCACGAGCCGCGCTGGTCGTCCGGCGAGCATGGGGACGCCACGCAGATGGTCACGATCTGGAGCGACCTCGTAGCGGCCCACGTCAGCGTCGTGCTATCCGGTCACAACCACGACTACGAGCGCTTCGTGCCGCTCGGAGCGGCGGGCCAGCCCGATCCGACAGGCGTGACCGAATTCGTGGTCGGCACCGGCGGCAAGAACCACTACGGCTTCACGGTGCCCTCGCTCACCGGCGAGGTGGTCCGCAACGACACCTCGTTCGGCGTCATCGGCATGACCCTCGGACCCACAAGCTACAGCTGGCAGTTCGTGCCGGCCCCCACGTACACCTTCACCGACTCGGGCTCGGCCAACTGCGTCGGCTGAGCAGGACTTCTAAGCGGCAGGTCGTCGGTTCTAGTCCGACCGGGGACGCCAAACCTCACATCGTGCGTGGCACGACACGCCGCCTGTTGCGTCTGACCATTGCATCGCCTCCCACGCAGGGCCCCCTGGAGCTGCCGGACCGGGCGGCTGCGTGGTCGATCCGGCCCTCGTCAAGGTCAATGCGCGGAGAGAAGCCTGTAGACGATCGCCGGCAGAACGACTGCGAGGGCGACGAGTGCAATCACAACAGTCAGGGCTTTGTGCTGGCCGATTGCGGCCAGGAAAGAATTCATCTGGTCTCCGAGGGCAGAGGCCCAAGAACTAGGCGCGCCTATATTCGAGACCCGATCTGAGCGAGGCTCGGATCAGGCTATCCCGAGCTCGACCTAACGCAATGCTACTTGCCTCCCCAAGGCGAGCCGACGGAACCGTCTGGAACCTCATCCAGCGATGCCCAACTTCCGGAACGGCGCCGCTCAGATTCGAGCGTCACTTGACACTTATTTCCACATGCGGAAAATTACGCAAGGACACGCCCACAAATGAGGGATAGCGTTGGATTACAGGTTGGATCTCGACGCCGTTGCGCTTGCATTGGACGGGGTCGAGCGGCGGTGTTGGCTGTTCGAGAATATGCCACTCGACCCCCTGCATAGGGATTGGCTGCGGGAACGCGCATGGGTGCGGACGGTCCACGGGACAACGCGTATCGAGGGAAACACTCTCAACGGCCTTGAAGTGGAGCACCTCCTCGAGGGTTCAGCAGGTCGCGGTCTCCCGCGAAAGGACGCGCTCGAGGTGCTCGGAACGAGAACTGCCCTGGAGTTCGCCGACGGCCTCGCGACCGTTCCCGACGTGCCTATCGACGAGGCGCTGATCCGGGAGACTCACCGACGCATTCTCGCCGGTCAGAGTGAGCTGTTGACGCCGGGGGAATATCGCCGTGGCGAGAATCGCGTGGGCGGTCCAGACGGCGAGATCGTCTTCACGACCCCTCCATCGGGCGATGTGCCCGGACTCATGCGTGAGTTGTCCCGCTGGCTTGGCGCCGAACACGATCTGTCGGCGCCCATCCGTGCCGGACTCGCGCATCTGGAGTTCGTCGCGATCCACCCATTCAACGATGGCAACGGCCGGACCGCTCGGGTCATCGCCAGGCAACTGCTCATGCGCGGCGGCTATGGCCTCGATGGGCTCGTCTCTCTCGACGCCCACCTCGACCTTCATCGCGCCGAATACTTTGGGGCGATCCGGTCGAGCATCGGTCGCTCATACGAGCCGGGCTACGACGCCACGCCATTCGTGGTGTTCTTCCTCGAGGCGTTCTCGGGCGCGGCTGACCACCTGCTGGAACGGATAAGGGGTCTGGGTAACGTCCAGATCCGCGTCCGGCGCGACGTGGTGGGCGGCGGGCTCGTGCCGCCGATGCTCGACGCACTTCTATACGCCTGGATCAACCGCAGCTTGCGACCCGCCGACTACCAACGCATAACCGGTCGCCCGCCTTCAACTGCTACGCGGGACCTCGCTCAGGCGGTGGAACTGGGCTATCTCGAACCGGTCGGCGAGCGACGTAGCCGCTGGTATCGGCTTGGTGAGAGGCTGCGAGAAACGCCGGCGGTCGATGAGCCGGCCGATCCTCGCCAGTTCGTCCCTAGGGTCTAGGCAGGCGGCAGGATTTATTGCCCGACACGCATCGGGGGACGAAATCACGACACGCTAACTGGACACGAATTGCTCGTTCTTCCACGAGGAATGCCACTGCGCATAGGCGGGCTGGCCTTCTAAGCGGCAGGTCGTCGGTTCGAGTCCGACCGGGGACGCCAACATGGATCGGTCGATCGGGGTCAGCCGGCCTGCCGTTACGCTCGCCCGGCGCTATGTCCGATCCCAGGTGACCTCGTCACGACGCGATAGCCGGACACGTTCCGTTTGGCTCTTATGGGACTCTCGTGCGGCCGATGCCAGGACGAAGCTGAACTCTCCGATCCGGCCCAATCCGACAGGCGCCTGAGCCGGTCCTGCCTTCGGATGGAGCAGACGTGCGACGACCATCAGCCAGATCTAGCGGCTCAGGCCCGAGTCCTTCGAGCCGCTGCAGGCACGTAGTCGACGCGATAGCTCGGTAGGGTCATCGCGATAGAGGGCAGTCGCGAGCCATGGCCCTGCTCACTTCGACGATCGTTCGCCGGCTGCTTCGAAGCGCTTCCAGCTCGCCAGCCAGCGGTTGGCGTGTCGAGCGGGGGGTTGCGGCGCCTGCGTCTCGAGCCATCGAACGCGCTCTGTGCCCGCGTCGTAGAACCCGTGCACCGAGCCGACCCCAGCGAAGGCGAAGTCGCCGGGCCCGAAGCGGTAGGCCTTGCCGTCCAGTTCCGCTTCTATCTCGCCCTCCAGGAAGAAGTAGGCCTCTTCGAACGGATGGTCGTGGGGTTGCGCGGCGCCGCCTGCCTCGTAGTCCACGGTGAGCATCGTCAGCAGATCCGCGCCGAAGTTACGATCGACGAGCATCTTCACCGAGATGCCGCTGTAGGCCAGGATCGCCGTATCCATGCCGGCCGGGGCTGGTCCTCGCCCCGAGTCCGCGACCGCGAGTGCTTCGGGCAAGGGCGGCGTGCCCGCGTAATGGCCGACGTAACGCGTCGACGGGTCGGAGAAGTCCGGCGGACGGCCGATTGCGTCGAGCGGGTCCGGCTCGATGGCCGTCCCACCGTAGAAGGTGTCTCGTCTCGGGGCATCGAACGGAAGCCGCTGCGGCGTGTTCACCGACAGCCACCGCACTGGGGCTCCCGAAGCGTTGGCCAGGGCGTGCCAGGCGCCCACGGGCATGAGCGCGTAGTCGCCGGCAGCCAGGCAGTGGATGTGGCCGTCGATGTCGAGCAGCAGGTCTCCCTGGAGCACGTAGAGAGCCTCCTCGAAGGAGTGGATGTGGCGGCGGATCCAACCCGCCGGCGCCAGTTCCCCTGCGGCCAGTTCCGTGTGTATCGCCCCGGTTTGGGGCCCAACGAGGACCTTGCGGGCGAAGCCGACCGCGTTGGCGGTGCCGGCGACGGGCCTCCCGGCGAACGACCAGTCAACGTTCCCGACGAAATGCATCGGACTCCTGCGCCGGCAGCTCGGCCCTCCGGGGACCCAGGAGACGCACGAACGCGACTCGGCCAGGCGAGTGTGCGGTGACGTCGCAGAGAGGTCAAGACAGTCGCGCAGGTCGTCCTCACCACCCTTTGGAGTCTCGCGGGGCGCACTCTTGCCACCCCTTCAATCCACGTTAACCACCCTCGAACATACTCGGCCGGCAGCAAACACAAAAGGAGAAATGCGGTGGCAGAACGGATCGTGATCCGCGGCGGCTTCGTGCTTACGATGGATGCCGACCTCGGCGATCAGTCCGGCGCGGATGTCCTGATCGAGGGCGACTCGATCGTCGCGGTCGGCCACAACCTCAGTGCGGGCGACGCGCAAGTGATCGATGCCGGCGGCAGCATCGTCATGCCCGGCTTCGTCGACACGCACCGCCACACGTGGCAGGCGCCGATTCGAGGCAGCGCGCCAAACCACACCCTCAGCGAGTACTTCCCGGGCATCCTCGACGCGTTTGCGCCCAAGTACCGGCCGCAAGACGTCTACGCTGGGAACCTGTGGGGCGCGCTCGAGTGCGTCAACGCCGGAATCACGACTCTGGTCGATTGGTCGCACATCTCCAATACGCCCGAGCACAGCGACGAGGCTATTCGCGGGCTCATGGAAGCGGGCCTTCGGGCGGTCTATGCGTACGGCTTCCCCAACACCTCGCTATCGGATTGGTGGTTCAACAGCCAGCTGATTCAGCCCGAGGACGCCCGCCGGATTCGCGCCCGGTACTTCGCGTCCGACGAGGGCCTGATCACCATGGCCATGGCCACCCGAGGACCGGGCTTCTGCACACCAGAAGTCGTCCGGCACGATTGGGGATTGGCCAAAGACCTCGGCGTAGCGGTCACGGTTCATGTTGGCTTCGATCGCATGGCCGGCAAGGCCACGATGGTGAAGCAGCTGCACGATATGGACCTGCTCTACCCCGAGACCATGTACGTACACGCCAATCACCTGACCGACGAAGAGTGGAAGTACGTCGCCGACTCCGGCGGAACGATCTCGGTCACACCGGTGGCCGAACTGCAGATGGGCCACGGCTGGGCGCCTGCGGTCAAAGCACTGCGTAACGGCTTGCGCCCCGGCCTGGGCAGCGATGTCGTGACCACCGGCCCGGGTGACATGTTCAGCCAGATGCGGGCCGTCTTCGCCGCCGAGAGGGCGCGCCGCCACGAGATCTCCTGGAACGAGGACGTCGATCCGACCGAGCTCCTCACGGCGCGCGACGTGCTTGGCTTCGCCACCATCGACGGTGCGCGGGTGGCGGGCCTGGCCGACCGAACCGGCTCGCTCACTCCCGGCAAGAAGGCCGACGTGATCATCATCGACGGCCACGCGGTAAACACCGCGCCGGTCATCGATCCGGTGGCCGTGGTCGTCACCGCAGCCGACATCTCGAACGTCGACACGGTGATCATCAACGGTCGCGTCCAGAAGCGAGACGGCAAGCTCCTGGCCGAGCTGGACGGTCCGCGAAATCTGGTCGAGGAGTCGAAGGACTACCTGATCAGCGTCGTCCCGGCGCAGCCCGGCTGGATCGTCAGGCAGACTGCGTAACAACGGCGCTCGAATTTAAAACGCTGCGGCGGCAATGCCCGTCGCGGCGTCTTCGTGTCCGTCGATCGTAGTGCCAGGCGGTCGGCGGTCAGGCGGTCGCGCCGCACTTGGTGCAGGACAGCCGGCTGACGGTGCAATCGAGCCCGCAGTTGCTCCCGGCGGCGCAGACGTCGCACTGAGGGGAGTTGCGCTCGACATCGGCCAGCTCTCCGCAGCGGCAATACCACGTGCCCTTGCTGAGATGGCGCAGCCGGTCCATGTCGGCCTCGACCATACGAAACGTCCCTCGGAACTCGACGATTGTGCTCACCCCGAGACGATACAGCGGGCCCGCCCGGCGCGCTTCCCCCCGGCGTCGTGGCGGCGAACCAGACCGTCCCCCCTGATGCGCGCTCTCCTCCGAAGTCGTGGCTGAGGTGTTACCGTTCAACTGTCGCATTGTGAGAGGGCGGCGTTCTGCTTGATTGTTCGGCGCAGACCGTCTGTGCCCGGCATGATGACCAAAGGGGTGACTTGCCCAAGATGAGCCTCCGCTGGCGCGGCTGTCTGTTCGAGATCGTCGAGACGCTTCTGCTGACGTTCCTGATTTATTGGGTCGTCCAGAGCTTCGTGGCTCAGCCATACCAGATCGAACAGCCGTCGATGGAGAACACGCTCCAACCGGGGCAGATGGTGCTCGTCGACAAGCTGACCCCGCGCGTGTCCGACTACAAAGCCGGCGACATCATCATCTTCAACCCGCCCGACGGATATCTGGAGGACGGCAAGCCGATCCCCTTCATCAAGCGCGTGATCGGCGTCGGCGGCGATACCGTCGAGCTCAAGGACGGCGCGGTCTGGGTCAACGGGGTCGAGCTTAACGAGCCGTATATCTACGGCGGCCAGCCGACGACCAAAACCGGGCCGCTGACCCGCTGGGTCGTGCCGGACGGCTATCTCTTCGTGCTCGGCGACCACCGCGAGCAATCCGAGGACTCACGCGTGTTTGGGCCCATCCCAAAGTCGAGCGTCATCGGGCGGGCGGTTCTGCGGCTGTGGCCGCCCACGAGCTTTGGGGCCCTGGCAGGCGGCGCGACCAGCGCGAGCGCGACTCCGTAACGTCGCGGCGGCCGACGAGCCAACCGCGAGGCACCGCGGCCCGGGAACCTAGTAGTCGGGCAGGACCGTCTCGCCGTACATGAGGTACCGATCCACGGCGCGAGCCGTCTGCCTGCCTTCCTGGATCGCCCAGACCACGAGTGACTGTCCCCGCGCACAATCGCCGGCCGAAAAGATGCCGGGAACGGTGGTCATGTAGTCGTCGTCGTGGACGATGTTGCCGCGATGGTCGAGCTTGCAGCCGAGAGCATTCGGCAAGTCCTGCTGGGGGCCGACAAAGCCCATCGCGATGAGGACGAGGTCGGCCGGGAGCGTCTGCACCGTGCCAGACTTTTCGCGCATTTCCGGCCGGCTACCGGGCGTGTGGACCCATTCGATCTCGACCGTCTCGATCGCCGAAACGTGGCCCGCTTCGTTGCCGACCAGCCGCCGGGTGTTGACGAGGTAGCGGCGCGGATCCGCTCCCCACAAGGCCGCGGCTTCTTCCTGGCCGTAGTCGAGCTTGTAGATCTTGGGCCACTGCGGCCAGGGGTTGTCGGCGTCCCGGGTTTCGGGCGGCCGGGGCAGGATCTCCAGCTGGACGACGCTGCTGGCGCCCTGGCGGATGGCGGTGCCGACGCAATCGGTCCCGGTATCGCCGCCGCCGATGACGATCACGTTCTTGCCTGCCGCGGAAATTGGCGTCTCGGGCCCGCCCAGGAGCGCCTTGGTGTTGGCGACGAGGAAGTCCATGGCGAAATGGACGCCGGCGAACTCGCGGCCCTCGACCCGCAGGTCGCGCGGGATCGTCGAGCCGACCGCCAGGACCGCGGCATCGAAGTCCTTGGTGAGCGTCTCCGCCGGAACGTCCTTGCCGATCGCGGTGCCCGTGACGAACTCCACGCCTTCGGCCTCGAGCAGCCTGATGCGCCGTTCGACGATCGACTTGTCGAGCTTCATGTTGGGGATGCCATACATGAGCAGGCCGCCGACCCGGTCGTCGCGCTCGAATACGGTCACCAGGTGGCCGGCTCGATTGAGCTGCGCGGCCGCGGCGAGCCCGGCAGGACCGCTTCCGACGACCGCCACATTCATGCCGGTCCGGGCCAGCGGCGGCTCGGGAACCACCCAGCCTTCCATGAAGGCATGCTCGACGATCTCGTTCTCGATGGTCTTGATCGTGACTGCCGGCTGGTTTATGCCGAGGGTGCAGGAGCCCTCGCAGGGCGCGGGGCAGACGCGGCCGGTGAACTCCGGGAAGTCGTTGGTCTTGTGCAGCCGGATGATCGCCTCGCGCCACTGGCCGCGGTAGACGAGGTCGTTCCACTCGGGGATCAGGTTGTGGATGGGGCAGCCCATTGCCATGCCGTTGACGAGCTCGCCGGTGTGGCAGTAGGGAATGCCGCAGTCCATGCAGCGGGCGCCCTGGTCTCGGAGCGTCTTCTCTTCGTACGCCGGATGCGTCTCAGCCCAGTCCTTGACCCGCTCGAGCGGTGGCCGCACGTGGGAGGGCTCTCGATCGAACTCCATGAAACCCGTCGACTTGCCCATCTTCAGTTCCCCGCCACCCGGCGCGCGTCCAGGACGTTCTCGTCGAATGCGGCCATCTCGGCCTCCTCCTGGGAGAGGCCGCGTTCGCGCATCCGAGCCTGGGCCTCGATGACACGGCGGTAGTCGTTCGGGATCACGCGGATGAAACGGCCGGCCGTTGTCTGCCAGTCGTCCAGGAGAGCCTGGGCCCGGCTGCTGTCCGTGTATTGGACGTGGCGCTCGAGCAGGCGGTGGATCTCGGCCGCTTCGGCAGGGTCGGACAGCGGGAACAGCTGGACCATCTCCTTGTTGCAGACACGCTCGAAGCCGCCGCCAGCCGCGCCGCCCTCGCCGCTCTCGTCGAGGACGTAGGCCACGCCGCCCGACATTCCGGCCGCGAAATTGCGCCCGGTCTTGCCGATGATCGACGACCCGGCCGCCGGTCATGTATTCGCAGCCGTGGTCGCCTACGCCTTCGACCACCGCGGTCGCGCCGGAGTTGCGGACGCAGAAGCGCTCGCCCGCGATGCCGCGGATGTAGGCCTCGCCGGAGGTGGCGCCGTAGAAGGCGACGTTGCCGGTGATGACGTTGTCCTCGGCCACGAACTTCGACTCGCGGTCTGGCATCAGGACGATCTTGCCGCCCGACAGCCCCTTGCCGAGGTAGTCGTTGGCGTCGCCCTCGAGAGTCAGCGTGACGCCCTTCGGGATGAAGGCCCCGAAGCTCTGGCCGGCCGAGCCGCGGAAGTGGAGGTCGATCGTGTCTTCCGGCAGGCCGGCGGCGCCGTACCGGCGCGTGACCTCGGAGCCGAGCGAGGTGCCCACGACCCGGTTGACGTTTCGGATCGCCAGGTCGGCCCCGACCGGCTCGCCGCGCTCCAGGGCCGGCATCGCAGAGCGGGATCAGCGTCGTGGAGTCCAGCGACGCCTCGAGGTTGTGCTCCTGGCCTGATCTGGCAGGTCCGTAGCGTGGTCTTGGGGACTTGCGGCTGGAAGAGGATGCGGCTGAAGTCGAGGTTGTGGGCCTTCCAGTGGTCGATGGCGCGGCGCATCTCGAGCCGTTCGGTATGCCCGACCATCTCGTCGAAGGTGCGGAAGCCGAGCTCGGCCATGTACTCGCGCACTTCCTGGGCCACGAACGTCATGAAGTTGACCACGTACTGCGGGTCGCCGTTGAAGCGGCCGCGGAGAACGGGATCCTGCGTGGCGATGCCCACCGGGCAGGTGTTCATATGGCAGACACGCATCATCACGCAGCCGAGAGTCACCAGCGGCGCCGTCGAGAAGCCGAACTCCTCGGCTCCCAGCAGCGCGCCGATGACGACGTCGCGGCCCGTCTTCATCTGGCCGTCGACTTCGACCGCGACGCGCGATCGCAGGTCGTTGAGGAGCAGCGTCTGGTTCGTCTCGGCGATGCCGAGCTCCCAGGGCAGACCGGCGTGCTTGATCGAGGAGAGCGGCGAGGCGCCCGTGCCGCCATCGTGGCCGCTGATCAGGATCACGTCGGCGTGGGCCTTGGCGACGCCCGCGGCGATCGTCCCGACGCCGACTTCGGACACCAGCTTCACCGAGATGCGGGCGTCGGGGTTGGCGTTCTTGAGGTCGTGGATCAGCTCGGCCAGGTCTTCGATCGAGTAGATGTCGTGGTGCGGCGGCGGCGAGATCAGGCCCACGCCGGGTGTCGAGTGGCGGACCTTGGCGATCCAGGGATAGACCTTGTGGCCGGGCAGCTGGCCGCCCTCGCCGGGCTTGGCGCCCTGGGCCATCTTGATCTGGATCTCTCGCGCGCTGACCAGGTACTCGCTCGTGACGCCGAAGCGCCCGGAGGCGACCTGCTTGATTGCGCTCTTGAGCGAGTCGCCGTTGGGCAGTGCCTCGAAGCGCGCCGGATCCTCGCCGCCCTCGCCGGTGTTCGACTTGCGCGCCGAGCCGGTTCATCGCAATCGCCAGCGCCTCGTGGGCTTCCTTGGAGATCGAGCCGTAGCTCATCGCGCCCGTCTTGAAGCGCTTGACGATGGACTCGACCGGTTCGACCTCGTCGAGCTCGAGTGGATGGCGGTGGTTCGGCTTGAACTCCATCAGGCCGCGGAGCGTGCAGAGGCCTTCGGACTGGTCGTCGATGAGGCGCGAATACTCCTTGAACGCGGTGTAGTCGCCGCTGCGGGTGGCGTACTGGAGCTGCGCGATCGAGAGCGGGTTGAAGAGGTGCCGGTCGCCGTCGAAGCGGTACTGGATGTTGCCGCCCACGCCGAGCTGCTTGTGATAGATCGGCCGCTTGGGCGGGTAGGCACGATCCTGGCGCAGCCGGACTTCGCGAGCCACGACGTCGATGCCGATGCCGCCGATGCGCGTGGGCGTGGAGGTGAAGTACTCGTCGACGAAATCCTGGCTGAGCCCCAGGGCCTCGAAGATCTGGGCGCCGTGGTAGCTCTGGACGGTGCTGATGCCCATCTTGGAGATGACCTTGACGATGCCCTTGGCGATCGCCTTGCGGTACTTCTTCTCCGCCAGTTCGGCCGACGCCGGCGATCATCCCCAGACGCACCTGGTCGTGGACGGTCTCGAAGGCGAGGTACGGGTTCACCGCGCTTGCGCCGTAGCCGATGAGCAGGGCGAAGTGATGGACCTCCCGCGGCTCGCCGGATTCGAGCACGAGTCCGACCTGGGTGCGCGTGCCGGCCCGGACGAGGTGGTGGTGGACGGCCGAAACCGCGAGCAGCGCGGGGATGGGCGCCTCGGTCTGCGTCGTGGCCGCGGTCCGAGAGGATGATGATGTTGTGGCCTTCTTCGATCGCCTCGCTGGCGCGCTCGCGAACCTGCTCGATGGCCTTGCGCAGGCCGGCGCCGCCGTTGGCGACGCGGAACAGGATCGGCAGCGTGATCGGCTTCGGAAGACCGTGCGGATCGCCGTCCGGAGAGGCTGCGGATCTTCTCCAGTTCCTCGTTGGACAGCACGGGCGAAGGCAATTCGAGCTGGTGGGCGGAGCGCGGCTCAGGCTCGAGGAGGTTGCCCTCGGGACCGATGGCCGTCTCGGTGGCGGTGATGATCTCCTCGCGGATGGCGTCGATCGGCGGGTTCGTGACCTGGGCGAAGAGCTGCTTGAAGTACGAGAAGAGCAGCTGGGGCCGCTCTGAGAGGACGGCCAGTGCCTGGTCGTTGCCCATCGCCCCGATCGGGTCGGTGCCGGTCGTGGCCATCGGGTTGATGACGCATGCGCACGTCCTCGGCCGTGTAGCCGAAGACTTCCTGGCGGCGCAGGACGGTCTCGTGGTCGGGCTCGATGACCCGCGGCGGGGGCGGCAGCTCGGTCAGCTTGACCAGCCAGTCCCGGACCCACTCGGTCGTAGGGGTGCTCGGTCGCGACGCGGCGCTTGAGCTCTTCATCCGAGACGATGCGCTGCTCGGCCGTATCCACGAGGAACATGCGGCCGGGCTGCAGCCGACCTTTGGCCACGATCTTGTCGGCGGGATGTCGAGCACGCCCGCTTCGGAGGCCATGATCACGCGGCCGTCGGATGTCACGTAGTAGCGCGCGGGCCGGAGGCCATTGCGGTCGAGCGTCGCGCCGACGCGAATGCCGTCCGTGAAGGCGATGGATGCCGGGCCGTCCCAGGGCTCCATCAGGCAGGAATGGAACTCGTAGAAGGCGCGCTTTTCCGGAGCCATAGACTCGTGGTGCTGCCAGGGCTCCGGCACCATCATCATCAGAGCAGTGGGCCAGCGAGCGGCCCGAGAGGTAGAGCAGCTCGAGAACGTTGTCCAGGATCGCCGAGTCCGAACCTTCGGCGTCGATCACAGGCAGGGCTTTGGTCAGCTCGTCGCCGAACAGGTTCGAGGCGAACAGCGCCTGGCGGGCGTGCATCCAGTTGACGTTGCCGCGGAGAGTGTTGATTTCGCCGTTGTGGGAGATGTAGCGGTACGGGTGTGCTCGCGGCCACGATGGGAACGTATTGGTCGAGAAGCGCGAGTGGACCATCGCGATGGCGCTCTCTACGCGCTCGTCGGCGAGGTCCGGGTAGAACACCTGCAGCTGCGATGCGTTGAGCATGCCCTTGTAGACGATCGTCCGGCAGCTCAGTGAGGGGATGTAGAAGTCGCCACGGCTGGGAATAGCCGACCGGGAGACGGCCTTCTCGACCAGCCGGCGCACGACATAGAGCTTGCGCTCGAACGCCAGATCCTCGACCAGACGCTCCGGGCGGTCGATGAAGACCTGCCTGATGAGCGGCTGGGCGGCTCTGGCGCTCGTACCGAGGCTGGCGTTCTCCGTGGGCACGTCACGCCAGCCGAGGAACCGCAGGCCCTCGTCGGCCACGACCTGCTCGAAGAGGCGGAAGCACTCGACTCGGCTGGTCCGATCCTGAGGAAGGAAGACCATTCCGACGCCGTATCCGCCCTTGCCGCGGAGGCGGACGCCGGATTTCTCGGCGACGTCGGCCAGGAAACGGTGGGGGATCTGGATGGTCAGACCGGCGCCGTCGCCGGTGTTGGTTTCGGATCCCGTGGCGCCCCGATGCTCGAGGTTGACCAGCACAGTAAGCGCGTCGCGGACCGTTCGGTGGGAGGGGCGGCCGGCGATGTCCACGACGAAACCGAACCCGCACGCGTCGTGCTCCAGGGCCGGGTCATAAAGGCCCTGCTTCTTTGGACCGCCAGTGTGCCGCACGTTCCGTTCCATCCTCAATCGCCCTGACATCCCGCCGGCGCAGCGCCGGCCAGATGCCGACAGGGGTTCCTGCTCCGTGCGCAGGAGCCCTCTACCCGTTGCGGAAACCCGAGTCTCTCCCGAGATGGCACCCGCGGTCAAGTTGGCTTAGGTTGCGAATCGGTACGGTTTGCGAATCGGCGCCGGCCGACGTTCGCCGGCCGGACCCCACGGGCCGACCGATCGCGATAGACTTCGCCACGCCTCTCCGTCGCGGGTCGGGTGGCCGTAGGCCGAGGGAATTTGTCAGGAGGTTCGCATTGTCGCCACAGACGCGCCGTGGCCGCGCTACGCCGACCGGTAACCGTCGCTCTTCCACTCGCCAGAGACTCGACGCTGAGCGGCGCGGGGTGAAGCCGACGATTCCGGTGGCGGTCGAGGGGTCGACCGAAGACGCCGAGTACGAAGCGCCGCACCGAGGCATCGTCTATCGAGCTCAGCGAAGCCCGATGGTCCGGTCCTTCCTCGCGTTCACGCGGGTCTACATCCCGTTCGTGCTCGTCCTCCTGGTTCTGCTCGGCGGCGTGTTCGTCTACAAGCAGATAAACCCGGATGTCACGCTGGCGCAGCGCTGGCAGAACATCCAGAACAAATGGGAGCCTCCGCAGACGAGCGCGCTGAACGCGCTGGGCAACGACTCGAGCAACTTCAGTCAGGTCGTAATCGACTACGGCGACCTGAAGACAGCGACGGCAGGCTGGATGAGCGATCTCGGGCCTGCCAGCGATTGGGCGCCGGCAACCGCCGACGTTCAGGTGCTCCTCGACGACACGGCGAGCTACGTCGCGACTCTTACGCAGGCGGCCGCCGCCACGTCCACGAGCGATCTCGATGCCATTTCGCAGACCCTGGTCACCGACAGCCAGACGTTCGCCTCCGAAATCGCGACCGTAAGGCTCAAGCTCGGCTTGCGGGCGACACCGTCCGAAAGCGTCCCGGCCGTGAGCCCGAGTGCGGCTCCGTCGGGATCTGGGCCGGCCGCAGCGAGCGGGTCCGCGTCCGCCTCCGCGTCCGCCTCCGCGTCCGCCTCCGCTTCCGAGTCCGCCGCACCGAGCGGCTCCGCCTCCGCTTCCGGGTCCGCGGCCCCGAGCGCGTCGCCTTCAGCCGGTGCGTCCGCTACCTGATCGGGTCGGAGGGCGCTGGGCCCGATTCCTGAGAAGGACCCCTGCCGGTTGGGGGTCGCCGACTGGTACCGGTGGCGGTATTCAAAAGTACGGCTTGTTGGGGTTGTGTGCGGTCTGTACGGTTCTGCTCGCATCAGACCGGTCGGTGGCGTGACTCGCTCAGGGTCAGTGAGACCGGTTAGCTGTCGCCGCAGAGGGAAACCATGGTTGCCATGGCCGTCAACGATCTAGGGCCCATGCTCACCGCGAGTGAAGTCGCAGAAATGCTCCATCTTCATGTCAACACGGTGAAGCGGCTCGGCGATCGCGGGGAACTTCCGTTCTACCGGGTTTGCAAGCGCGGTGACCGACGCTTCCGTCTCGAAGATGTCATGAGCTTCCTCGATCGGAACCGCTGACAGTCGCCGGAGCAGAGGCTCTTAAGGCTCCGGCCGTCCCAGGCGCCCGGGCCACATAATCCAGATTACTAACGACGCGTGTGGCCTCGCCGCAGGCGTCGCCGTCTGGTTGTGGCTGAGGAGCGGCCGGCCCCGCGGCTAGTTTCGGTGTAGACCGGCCAGGGCGGCGCGGAACAGGTCGAGGCCTGCCCCAATCTCCTCAGCGGTGACGTCGATCGGGGGCAGGAAGCGGATCACGTTGTGGTGGGTGCCGCAATTCAGTACGAGCAAGCCCTGCTCGGCGCATGCCTGCAGAACCGCCTCGCACAAATCACCGTCCGGCTCGCGCGTGCTCGCGTCTTTCACGAGTTCGGCGCCGACCATCAGGCCTCGGCCGCGCACGTCGCCGATCCGAGGGTCGTCCGCCATGATTGCGCGCAGGCCGGCGAGCAGTTCCTTGCCTCGGGCCGCCGCATTCGCGACGAGCCCCTGCTCCTCGATGGTCCTCATCACGGCGACACCCGCCGCACACGACACCGGGTTCCCACCGAACGTTGTGCCGTGCGCGCCGACACCCCAGGCCTCCTGAAGCTCGCGCCGGCTGACGATCGCCCCGAGAGGCAATCCGTTGGCCAGCGCTTTGGCCACGCACACCACGTCGGGGACGATGCCGGCGTCCTCGAAGGCCCACATCCGCCCGGTCCGGGCGATGCCGCTCTGCACCTCGTCGGCGATGAGCAGGATGCCGTGCTGGTCGCACAAGGCTCGCAGCTGGCGCATAAAGGATGCCGGTGCGGGATTGAAGCCGCCTTCGCCCTGAATCGGCTCGATCAGAATGGCTGCAACCGAGGACGGTGGGATCTCGTGGCCGAGGAGGGTCTGCAGCGCCGCCATCGCGCCCGCGGTCGCCGCCTCCTCGTCGTCGCCGAAGTAGCGGTAGACGTTCGGGAAGGGTGTCAGGTAGACGGAAGGCAGCAGCGGTTCGTAGCCGAGCCGGTAGTTGATACTCGAGCTCGTGACGGACGCGGCGCCGAAGGTTCGGCCGTGGAACGCGCCTCGGAAGGCGATGATCCCGGGGCGTCCAGTCACGCGGCGAGCAAGTTTGAGCGCGGCCTCGATTGCCTCGGCCCCGGAATTGCAGAAGAACACCGTGTCGAGCGGATCCGGGCAGGAGTCGGCAAGTAGCGTCGACAGCTGGGCTACCGGCTCCACATAGCCGAGCGCGTTGCAGATGTGCAGCAGCTTATCGGCCTGGTCCTTGATGGCGGCCGTGACCGCCGGATGGTGATGGCCGAGGGACGTCGTCGCGATGCCACAGGCGAAGTCGAGGAAGCCGCGGCCGGACGTGTCATAGAGCAGGTGGCCCTCGCCGTGGCTCCAGCTGCGCTCGTAATACCGGCCGAGGATAGGGGACATATGCGGCTTGGATAGAGCCGCGAAGTCGCCCCTGGCCGCCAGCGCCTTGGACGCCGCCGGGTCTGCGCCGCCGACCGGAACGCCCGCCGAGGTTGCGGCGGCGGATGCGGTGACGACTTGTTCCTTGGCGGTCGGATCCATGACGCGGGCTCCTCAGAAGCGACGGATCGCCATACAAGGCGACTTTCGGGGTTTTCGAGTATAGGCCCGATGCCGTGTCTTCCGGCGGTTCCCGTCCGGGCGCGGCGCGGCGATTAGTACTCGACCCGCTCTAAGTACTACCCGAGTTGCGCCAAAAGTCCCACCGGGAGCCTCAAACAAGGTAGGCTAAGCCGGGCCGAAGGTCGATGCCGCGGTCGCCGACGCCAGTCTGAACGAGCTAAGGGAGACGTCGTGGAGACGATGAAAGCGGCCGGGGAAGACCTTCTGGAGGTCAACGTCGACGGCAAGACCGTTAAGGTTCTATCGAGACCTGCCGACGACGATCGTCAGATAAGGCTGTTCGAGCTCGACCTGAACCCCGCGGTCACGAACGACCCACCGCTCTCGGATGACGATGTCGCTTCGTTGGTCCGCGGTTTGATCGACGACGCCACGGAGCGCGGTCAGAGGCCGGAAGTCATAGGCGTGTCTCCGGGCGCGGCCCTGGCCTTCCCGGACGATCCGCGAATCTCGGTCCGCCCAGTCCGGCCCGTCTCGTTCTCGCTGCCCAGCTCGCCTGCCGGGCTGATCCTGGAGATGGACGAGCGAGGCGACGGCCACCTATCGGCGCTCGCGAACGGCCGCGTTCGGCTCGGGTCGGAGGGCATGTGGTGGATCGTCACTCGGCTCATCGACGCGCTCGAAATGCCCGAACTCGTCGCGCTTTGGCCGCGCTTCCTGACCGTCGGCGGCGCCCTGGGTGGGCCGGCGGCGCAGGCGTCGATGGAGCTGGGCGAGTCGGGCGAGTTGCGCCTCGTCTGGCGGCGGCTCGACAGCGGGATCGTGGGCGAAATGCTCGCGCATCATGAGCTCAGCGCCCAACGCGTGTCCGGCTGGCTGAGCATTCTGCTTCCTGTGCGCGACCAGCTCGAGCGCGAGCGCGTGCATCGGCAGCGGATGAAGGCCGCGAAGACGGCTGAGAAGTGGGCCCGCGCCCTGGAGCGCTGGAGCAACTAGAGTCGCCTCGCGGGTCGTCCATCGCTTCGTTGTCACCTGTGCTCCTCGCTCACGGCCATTCGAGGCCGCTCGCTCCGGTGCTCGGCTCCGCCTCGCGCTGAACGGCCGGCTCGGCGACGGCCTGTTCTGCGGGTCGTCCATCGCTTCGTTGTCACCTGTGCTCCTCGCTCACGGCCATTCGAGGCCGCTCGCTCCGGTGCTCGGCTCCGCAGACGCCGCTGAGCGGCTCTATTTCGAGCTGACCGGCTCGATTGCGCCGGTGGGCTGCACCAGGAAGACCCAGACGTCCCAGGCGGAATGGCTGACGATGAGCGCGCCCATGGGCACACCGGCGGCGTAGAGAGCGCACCAGTGCGCGCCGGCCACACCCGCGGCCCCCATCAAGGTGAAGTTGCCGGTTGTCACGTGGACCGAGGAGTAGGCGACGGCGGCGAGCGCCGCACCGTGCCACCTCCCGTAGCGGCGCATCAAAGCCTCCTGCACAAGACCCCGCCAGAAGAGCTCCTCGGCCGGGCCGATTACGGCCACGAGGCGCAGCGCCGTCTCCTGTCGCGGCCGTAGTTCGCGCAGGCCGTAGATCTGGCGAATCTGGCGATCCCCACCGGGCACATACCGCCGTGCGAATCGGTCGCCCAGCTTGAAAGTGCCGTAGAGCACCGCCGCCGACCCGAGCCCGAGCGCAATATCGCGCCGTCCGATCCGGGTCCGCAACAGAGACGGGTTGGCGGCAATCGCGAGCGTCCCCAACCCGAGCCCCGTCGCCGTCATGCGGTCCCAGAAGCGGTGGCGCGGTCCCTGGAACGTTGCCGCGAAGGCGGGCACGGCGGCTGCAAGGCCGATGGCGGCTGCAACGTCCCCCAATCGAGATCGGGTGGACGCCGGTCGCGCGCTCACGCCGTCACTCCACCGGAAAGGAGCAGCCCGGCCACGAGCAGCAAGCCGAACGCCAGGTGGAGATGGGCCGTCTCGAGGTCGATTTTGGCGATGGCTCGAGCTTGCCCGTTGGCACCGAGCTCCGCCGACTGTACGACCTGGGCCAGATACGGCACCGAAAGCATGACGAGCCCGGTCGTCGGTGGCAGCCAGCGGACCGTAACCGCCAGGCCAACGGTGGCATAGGCACCGAGCACCAGCCCCAGGTAGGAGTAGTGGGCCCAGCGCCGGCCGATCTTGCTCGACAGGGTAACGATGCCGGCTCTCGTGTCGTCGCCGATGTCGCGCCAGTCGTTGCCGTGCACGATAGCGGCAACCAGCAACCCGACCGGCGCCGAGAGCACGAGGGCGTGCCAGTCCCAGGTTCCGCTGACTGCGAAGTACGAGCCGACAACCGTCAGCGGGCCCATCAGCACGAAGATCATCGGCACGCCGAGGCCCTTGTACTTGTACTGGAACGGCGGCGCCGTATAGAAGTAGCCGCCCGCCAGACCGAGCAGGCCCAGAGCCAGCATCCCGGGACCGCGCAGGTAGACGAGATAAATGCCCAGCGCCATCCCGATCGCAAACAGCCCGATCGAGAATGCGTGCGCTCCTTGCTCGGAAAACCTGCCCTTGAGCACGGCCTGACTGGCGCGCGGCGAGGTGATCGTGTCGATGCCTTTGCGGACGTCGTAGACCTCGTTTATCACGTTCGTTCCCGACTGGACGAACATCGCAGCGCCGAGTGCCGCGAGGAATGGTGCCCATGCGAAACGGCCGTCGACCGCCGCCAGCGAACCGCCGGCGAGCACGGGCATGACGCTGACGGTATAGGCGAACGGTCGAACGATCTCCCAGCCGGCCGCCACACGACGTCGCGCACGTTCGATAGGCCCGAGTCGGTGGTCGCCCTCGAGCTCATGGCTTGCGGGCGTGCTCCCGGCGGCATGATCGGGGCCGGTAATCACGCCGGCTGCAACCGGAATTCGCTCGCGGTCTGCCGACACGGTGTCCGGGAGCGATGCGTACAGGCGGGCCGCCTCGATGACCTCGCGCACGTGGCGGTCCTCCTGCAGGATCGGCTGAAGGAGCGGCAATTCGAGACCGGCATCCCGGTGGAAGGCGAGCGCCTTTTCCGCGACGTCCTCGCGCGTGCCGCAGAGCATGAACGCGTCGAGAAGTCCATCCGGAACGAGCTTGCCGGCTTCGTGGAACTCGTCCGCACGCCAGGCCGCCGAGATCCGGTCGCGCAGCTCGGGTTCGAAACCGGCGCGGTGGAGCGAGACGTTCCCCAGGATCGACATCATGTAGATCACGAACGGCTCGCGCTTCGCCCGGTTCAGGGCTTCGCGCCGGCTCTTGTCGATGAGGGTGAGCAGGTATCCGGCCGTTTCTATGTCGCGCGGGTCACGGCCCGCAGTCGTCACCGAGTCGTGCAGGCGATCGATTATCCCGGCCAGTGATGGAATCGATTCGCACGGTCGGGCCAGATAACCGTCCGCTTTCCGGCCGGCCAGCTCGACGAACTCTTTGCGGTAAGCGGCGATGAAAAGCGGGATTCGATGGACCGGCGGAAACATTGGCTGGATCTCGGGCAGGCCGGGAGTAGCGGATGGCAGTCGGCCGCCCGCCCAGAGCGTCCGAAGCTGGTCGAAGGTGTCGCTGACGCGCTCGAGCGCCTCAGGCAGGGAGTAGGGAATGCCCATCTGCGCAAGCCGGAGAGGCATGCCGCTGCCGATGCCCATCACAATCCGTTCCGGCAGCATCTCGTCCAGGGCCGAGCCGGTCATCGCCAGAACGAGGGGATGGCGGGTATACGGATTGACCGAGCCCAGGGCGACTCGGAAGGGACTCACGCCGTCCTCGCCGAGCGCGCTCGCTATGGCCGAGCCGTAGGTAACGGCGTCGCGCTCGTAGGGAGAGTCGTGGATCCAGATCGAGTCGAGACCGCTGTCGCGCGCCAGCCTCGCCCAGTCGACGGCATCGGAGACTTCGCCGCGTCCCCCAATTCCCAGGCCAACCCGCCTGCCGAGCGACGGCATATCACTCCTGTCCGGGTTTGCTCGGGCGTGACGGAGCCCGGCTGAACATATGAGCAACCCGGCTCCGGTCCCGGGCGAGCACGATGGTACCCGCTCGGGATTGCCAGACCGCACCGCATTCTCTGCCCGTTGCGCCGGCCGGCTCCGATGCGGCGTCGAGATGAGACCCAGGCGATCGCACAATGGCGTAGGCTGATCGCGTGACCCTTTCACCCGAGAAGGCCGGAGCGGACCTCGGGCGGGCCGCTGGGGAGGGGGCCACGCCCGCCGTCGCCACTTGGCGCGCCGCCCTGCGCTGGCTCATCGTCCTTGCCTTCGTCTTCCGCGGCGGCCTCAGCCTGCTCGAAGCCGTCTCGATGGCGACCGGTGCCTTCCAGTCGGTGGCGCCGGTGTCAGCCGAATTGCTGGCCTCCTACTCTCCGTTCTGGCCGGCCATCTGGGGTGTGCTGTCGACGTTGACGGCCGCGGCTCTGGTCGCGCGACTCAGGACCGGCTGGCTGGTCGGGGTCGCGGTCACGATTGCGTACCTGGTGGCCGGGATCACGAACGCTTCGGCTCAGGCGGCCGCGCTCGGAGCCGATGCAGGCGCGACCTTCTTCGTCGTCGTGATCGGCCTGGTCGTCCCGCTGGTGATGCTCAGCGGCCTGAGTTCGATCCGGATCTGGTATCTGCCTTCAGCTCGGCCGTTGAGTCGGCTGGGACGTGCCCGCATCGAGCGGAGCACGCCGTCGACCCTCGAGCGGTGGCGCCGCCGCAATTGATCTCCTGAGCGCACCCATGAGCGCACCGATGCCGCTGCTGGATCCCTCCGCCCCGTGGTTGGGTCTCGATTCGGAGACGCTGCGTTTCCTGGAGATCCATCGGATGCGGGCCATGATGGTTCCCGGCCGGGCATGGCGCGACCTCGGCGACTCGGTGATGCTCTATTCGGCTGGCGAGAACGACCCGTTCTTCAATCGACTCGGGGCGGTGCGCTGGCCTGCGGAACCGGCCGCTTTCGATGCGCGACTCGACATGGCGAAAGAGCTGTTCGCGGCCGTGGAGCGGCGTCCCTGCGTGTGGGTCAGCCCGGGTCTCAGCACGCCGCCGGACATCGTCGCCCGCCTGGAGGCCGTGGGGTTCGCCGACCAGGGAGGCGGTTACGAGCTTGTCCTCGTGCGCAGCCCGTTCGACGACGCGGAGCCCCCGATCTCCCGCCGCTACGCTCTGGAGCGCTGGCACCAGCCGCCGCCCGACGAGATCGGGGCGCGCTCAGAGGCCCTGGCCGTGGTCGTCGGCGAGGCGTTCGAGGTCCCTCCCACACGCCACGCCAACCTGGTCCGTGAGATCGCCGCGACGCTCGAGGTGCCCAGCTTCCACGCAAACGTATTGACGCTCGACGGCGAGCCCGTCGCGGCGGGAAGTCGCTACACCTTCGACGGCGCGAGCTATCTGTCCTCGATCGGCACTCGGCCGGCCTGGCGAGGCCGGGGCTTCGGGGCGACGATCACGCGCTCGCTCGCACAGGACTCCATCGGCGCCGGCGTCGGCATCGTCTACCTGGGCGTCCATGCGGACAATAAAGGCGCGAAACGTCTCTACGAGCGGCTGGGTTTCGCCGTGAACGGATCGAAATCGGCCGACCTGCTGCTGGGCTGAGACCGGCCGAGATCGTACGACGGGATGGCCGGCTCATCATCCGAGCGATGGATGATCGACTCGCGGCGGGTTGGCTAGACTCAATCCCAGCCACGCGGAGGCGCGCGGCACCCAACTCGGAGCCAGGGAGTCAGATGGCACAAAGCGGCGAACCCGTCATCCGCGTCTCCGACCTTCGGAAATGCTACGGCGACATCAAAGCCGTGGACGGAGTGAGCTTCGATGTCGGGAAGGGCGAGGTCTTCGGCATGCTCGGCCCCAACGGCGCCGGCAAGACCACCACGATCGAGACTCTGGAGGGGCTGCGCGAACCCGATTCCGGCAAAGTCGAACTCTTCGGGCTCGATGTCACGCACCACGCCCCGTCGATCAAACAGCGCATCGGCGTTCAGCTGCAGTCCGTGTCGCTCTACCCGAGGCTGACGGTCACCGAATTGCTGGACTTGTTTGGCAGCTTCTTCGACCATCACGTGCCCACCAAGCAGCTGATCGATGCGGTGGATCTGGGTGAGCGCGCGAAGGCTCGCTCGATGGATCTCTCTGGCGGCCAGCAGCAGCGCCTTTCGATTGCGCTGGCGCTGGTCAACGACCCCGAACTGGTCTTCCTCGACGAGCCGACGACCGGCCTGGATCCCCAGGCTCGCCGGTCTCTCTGGGAGCTCGTCAAGGGCCTCCAGGCGCGCGGCAAATCGGTGATGCTCACGACGCACTACATGGAAGAAGCCGCCGAGCTTTGCGACCGCGTTGCCATCATGGACCACGGCCACATCCTCGAGATGGGCTCCGTGCCGGAGCTGATCGGGCGCCGCTTCAAGGAACGGGCCGTCTTCTTCGATACATCGCCGAAGCTCGTGCCCGAGAAGCTGGCCAGGCTAGAAGGCGTGACCCACGCGTCGCAGGAGGATGGCCAGACCGTGCTGTACTCCGCGAACGTGGCCGGGACGATCGGCGAGCTGCTTGCTCTTGCCGACAGCCTGTCCGCGGAGCCGAGAAATCTCGGTATCCGGCAGGCGACCCTCGAAGACGTCTTCCTCGACCTGACCGGTCGAGCGCTGCGGGACTAGGAGCCGACGATGGAAACACTCCTGCGACTGACCGTCGCGAACATGAAGGGTCTCGTCCGTGATCGCGCCGCGCTCTTCTGGACCTTCTTCTTCCCGATCATGTTCGTGCTGCTCTTCGGCGTCCTGTTCAGCGGCAGCGGCGACTCCAAGGTTTCCGTGGGCTTCGTCGACCAGGACGGCTCTCCGGTCTCGGCGCAGATCCGGCAGGCCTTCGATGGCGTCGGGTTCTTGAGTCTCCAGACGGGCTCGCTGGCCGACGAAAAGGCCGCCATGCAGCGCGGCGACGTCTCGGCCGTGATAGTCGTGCCGAAGGGCCTCGCGTCCGCGGTCGCGTCCAAGACCCCCGTTTCTCTTGATCTATACACCGATCCGAGCAAGGCTCAGACCACCCAGGTGGTCCAGGGAGCGGCCACTCAGATCGCCAACGGCTTCAACCTGGGACTCGCCGGCGGCACGAGCGTGCTGGGGATCTCGCAGCTGAATTTGTCATCGACGAACATCAGCACCGTCGCCTACCTGGTGCCGAGCATCCTGGCCATGGCGTTGATGCAGCTCGGCGTGTTCGCCGCGGTGCCGCTCGTCCAGCAGCGCGAGAAGGGCATCCTCAAGCGCATGGGCGCCACGCCGCTCGCCCGCTGGAAGCTCGTGGCCAGCAACATCCTGCTTCGGCTCGTTGTCGCGGCCGTGGATACCGTGCTGATACTCGGGGTGGGAATAGCCGTCTTCAACGTCCAGATCGTGGGGAACCTGCTCGAGGCCGCCGGCTTCGTGTTCCTGGGCGCCGGCGCCTTCCTGGCTCTGGGTTTCATGCTGGCCTCGTTCCTCAAGACCGAAGAGCAGGCGACGGGCGTGGTCCAGGTCGTCCAGATGCCGCTGATGTTTCTGTCGGGCATCTTCTTCCCGTTCGACTTCATGCCGGACTTCCTGCGCTCGATCGCGCGGCTGCTTCCACTCACTTACCTTGGCGACGGTCTGCGCCAGAGCATGGTCAACGGCACGCAGGTGGCTCCGATCGCGCTCGACGCGGCGATCCTGCTCGGCTGGCTGGTGGTCTGCCTCGGGATAGCCGCGCGCTCTTTCCGCTGGGAGTAGCGCTCTCCCTCTTCGTCGGCCCTCTCTATCGGCAACGGCCGCTCCGGGGCACCGGGGCGGCCGCGCTGTTTCTGCCGGACGCGGCCCTCAGCCTCCACCGCAGCCGCACGCGCCCGAAGGCCACGCCGCCATGGCCGCGGTGACCAAACCGAAGATGACGACAGCCATCGCGAACGTCCAGAAGATCCGTTGGCGGACGGTCAATGGACCGAGCGACCGCTCAGACATTCGGCTCACCCCCAAGGAAATGGCGGCCTGGCCGCCCGTTCGCCTTCAGGTTAGCTCAGGCATTGGGTGACTTACCAGCGCTCGGTGTGGACGATGGCGTCGAGGGGCTTGCGACCGCTAGCGCGCTTCGCCCAGGTAAGCGCCTCCGGATTCTCGGGATAGCCGAACGACAGGAAGAACTCGCACCAGCGATCGTCCGGCAGCGAGAGCAGCTCGCGAGCGAGCGGCTGGTCGTAGACCGTGGCCGGAACGCTGCCGATGCCGAGCTCCCAGGCGGCGAGGGTCATGTTCTGCGCCGCTCGGCCCAGGTCCCACATGATCGAGTACGGGGCAGCGCTGGCGGCGGGATCTGGTGTCACGAGCCCGACGGCAGCAGCGGCTCCGGCGAGATGTTGCGCGTACGACCCGACGGCGGAGAGCTGGATCAGGTGCTCCCGGTCCGTGCAGACGACGAAGTCCCAGGCCTGCTGATTCTTCGAGCTGCCCGAGCGCCGGCCGGCGTCGAGAATCCGGCGCAGGTGTTCGGGCGCGAGCGGCCGGCCGTCGAACTTGCGAATCGCCCGGGTGGTGTCTATGGCCTGCCACGTGTCCATCAGAATCTCCATTTCTCGGCGCCGAACTGGGCCGCATCGGAACGATCTGCCTGGCTGGCCGGCATGGCTCCGAAACCGTAGATTGGGTTGGCCGGCCGTTCGACGGCGCACTCGGCCGCCAGGAACCCGGCGACTTCCACCGAAACCGGTCCGGCGAGGGATCGGGCGAAGAACGAGGCCACGGTCCGGCGAGCCTCGGGCGCTTCGTAGAGCCAGCGGTGGCCGAACTCGGGTAGCACCAGCGTCTCGACGGATGCGTCGCCGGGCCCGCGAGTTCGACGTGCGGCCCGCGCAATGAGATCCGCGTGCCCCACCGGAACGGCACGGTCCTGCTCGCCGTGGAGGATGAGGAGCGGCCCGCGATAGATAGCCGCGGACGTCGTCGCGCTCGCCTGCGCCATGGAGTCGCCGCGGGGCCTGAGCAGCACCCGCGCGGTCAGCCAGGCGAGGGGAGTGGCAATCAGATCGGGGATCCGCATCTCCGCCATCTCGAAGGTTCGTCGGGTCATCCGCACGATGTCGGCCGGCGCCGAGATGCTAACCACCGCCCCGATGCGCTGCTCGGAGGCCCCGGCCGCGATCGCCCCGGCTCCGCCCATCGAGTGGCCGAGCACGCCAACCGCCGTGACTTCGGGCCGGGCCAGCAGCCACCGCGCGGCCGCCGCAGTATCGGCGGCGAACTCCGGCACGGTGATCGGGAGGGTTTCCGGCGGGTTGTCCCCGTGGCCCCGCACGTCGAAAACGAGGCAGTGGAACCCTGCGGCGTGGAGATAGCGGACGTGGGCGAACGTCCGGCCGCGGTTCGACTCCCAGCCGTGGACGATGGCGACGGCCGGCCCGCGGACGGCTCGACCGATCTTGCCGTCCGACCCGAGCGCATCGGCCGGAACGAACCAGGCGGCCAGCGACAGGTCTCCTGAACGGACGGCCACCGATTCGAATTCGAGCCCGAAGTCCGCCGGGCTCGCCTCGACCGGGCTGCGCCGCGGCAGGCCTACCCGATCTCGATAGCTCAGGGCGAAGCGGCAGGCCGCGGCAAAGGCGACCACCAAACCCGTGGCGACGGCGAACATGCCGATCCATAGAGGCGACCGGCGCCGGTCATTCGGGCTCTGTCTCATATGGCAAGGGGACGGCAGCGACGGCAGGATGTCAAGGGGGCGTGGTTCGAGCCCCAGCCGGTAGACTGTCGGGATGCCACCGCGAAACCCCTTCGCCGTTCTCGGGCTGCCCGTCGATTCCACGGCGGAGGCGATCAAGACTGCCTGGCGCCGGCTTGCCCGCCAGCATCACCCCGACGTCGCGAGCGGCGACAAGGCGGTCCAGCAAGGCGCAACCAGAACGATGGCCGAGATCAACGCCGCCTACCAGGAGTTGCGCGACCCGGAGAAGCGGCGGCTGCACCGCGAGGCTGCTGCGCGTGCGACGCGAAACGGCAAGCACTCCGAAGGGCCGTTCGGCGAATACGCCCGGCCCTATGCGGAACCTGCACGGCCGACTTGGACGAGGCCTCGACCGCCGCGACCCGTGACCGCTCGAATCGACACCAGCTCGTTGCTGCGGCCGCGCAATTCGACGTTGCGGCCGATGGAGCACAGCCCGCTGCCGGGTTTGCCGCCGCGTCCGCGGGCAATGATGGGTCACGAACCGCCGCGGGCCTCCGATCCCACCGGACCGATGCGACGCCATCTCGGGCCGGTCATGGACGGCGACCTGCCGACACTGGCCGAGGCGTGGAACACGCGGTTGCGATTCGGCAAGTTCGAGGGTCTCACGCTCGGGGACGTGGCCGGCATCGAGCCGACGTACGTGGACTGGATCGTGCGCACGATCGGGCGCGATCCGGAGGTCCTGCTCGCGGCTCGCGTCGTGCTGCGCCACCTCGAGCGTTCGGGAGCGGTCAGGCGCCCGCGCCTCGACACGGTCTTTCCGCGCGGTTGAGGGGTTTGGCCGCCGACCGAAGGTCCTCGCTGGCCGGAAAGCCTCAGTTGCTCGGGTCGTAGTCGGGTCCCGCTGCCTCCTGCTACGAACGCCCGCTCGTCTCAAGTGTGGCGGCAGCTGCAGTCCCGGCCCGTATCCGACGCCCCAGGCCCTTCGTGCTTGTCCATCGGCGGCCAGAAACCAAGCTAGATGGACTGCAGTCCGGGGCAATGGCCCGGTGGTGTCCGGCGGCGGCCATAAGTCAGGCGCGCCCACGCACCGGGCCCGGCGGATCCGGCGGCGCTAACATGCGGGCATGTATCTCGACGGCATGTCATTCCTGGAGGAAGAGCGCGAGGCCTGGCGTCCGTTCGAAGCGCTGCTGGAGCTGACCGACGAACAGCTCGAACAGCCGGTCGCGGCTGCTCACGGCTGGTCGGGCCGGGATCTGATGGCGCATCTGGCGGTCTGGCAGGAGTGGTGGCGGACGATCGCGACCGAGCTCGCAATGGGCCCCGGCAGTCCTTCGTTCGATAAGCTGCAGGCGCTCTCGGGAACCTGGGACGCGGACGGCGACGCCCTGAACGCGGACTACCAGGCCGAGTGGCGAGCTTTGCAGATGGCTGAGGTGCGGAGCCGCTTCGCCGCTACTCCCGGCGAGTTGCGCGGCTACCTGACCGTCGTGCCCGAGTCGCGCTGGCTCAAGGACGCGGCTCACGTCAACTCCCTGCTCGGCAACACCAGCGAGCACTACGCCGAGCACGAGCCCGACCTGCGGGCCATCCTCGCCGGCGCGGGCCGCTGACGTCTCAGGCTCGGCCGAGGATGCGATGACCGGCATCGACGCCACGGCACTCCCGACGGAGCGGCTGATCCTGCGTTCCTGGCGGGACTCGGACCGCGAGCCGTTCGCCCGGCTCAACGCCGATCCCGAAGTCATGCGCCACTTCCTCCGCCCGCTGAGCCGGGAGGAGAGCGACGCGTTCGTTGATCGCATCGAGGCTCGGCTCGAGGAACGCGGCTACGGTTTGTGGGCGGTCGAGCGCCGCCGCGACAGGCAGTTCCTGGGGTTCACGGGGCTCGCGTACCAGGACTTCGAGGCGCCGTTCACGCCCTGCGTCGAGGTGGGTTGGCGCCTGGCGAAGTTCGCCTGGGGTCACGGCTACGCCACCGAGGCGGCCCGAGCGGCGGTGCGGTTTGGCTTCGACGTGGCCGGCCTCGTCGAGATCGTGTCGTTTACCACGCGTGAAAACATGGCGTCCATGCGGGTCATGGAGCGGCTCGGAATGCGGCGTGATCCCGCCGACGACTTCGAGTATCCGAACCTGCCACGCGGCCATCCGCTCCGGCCTCACGTCCTCTACCGCCTCGCGAACCGGGAGTGCAGCCGATGACCGACGATCCGCACCCGAACGCCGACGAGACACCGGCCGAAACGCCGGCCGAAGCAATGGAGCGACTTGCCACCGGACTGGACGGCATTCGAAGGTCGGTCGCTGGCGACGCAATCGAATTCGACCGAGGCGGGGTGCTGTTCGCCGTGCGTCGGGCTGAGGTCCTCAGTTTTCGCCTGCGTGACGAGATCGTGAGTGCGGCGCTGCAAACGCCGGACACGGCGCCGTCTGCGCTCGGCCCCGACTGGATCAGCTTGAAGACCGCGACCGAGGACCAATTCACCCTGGACCGCGCCGCATCGTGGTTCGAGAGTGCCTGGCGTCTCGCCGGACAAAACACGACCCCGGCCTGAGGGGGGAGGCCGGGGTCGTCTTGTACGGGGCCTGAGGGGGAGGCCCCGTTGTGGGGTATTCGAATTGCGATCGGCGGTTTAGCTCGCCTTACTCGTAGCGTACTGCGAAAGACCGAAATAGGCTTCGAACTGCTCTGCCGGGCGCGCGCCAAATTGCGCCATGGGCGGCATGCCGGGACGGAAGAAGGCAATCGTCGGCATCGTCATGATGCCGAGCGCCTGAGAAACGCCGGGATTCGCATCGACGTCGAGTGAAACGAAATCGATCGCGCCGTCGTACTTCTCGGCGAGGTGCTCGATGACCGGGGCGACGAGCTTGCACGGTGCGCACCAGGTCGCCCAGAAATCTACTATGACGGGCCGTTCTGCCTTGAGGACGACATCCTCGAATGTTTCGTCTGTGACTGGTGTGACTTTGGCCATCTGGCGGATGGTCCTTTCTCCGTGAGGCTGCGCCGGGTAATAGCTTTTCGCGGTCAGCCGGCAATTGCTTGGATCAATCGGCATGCGTCCATGATTTGCGAATCTGCCAGTCGATAGTAGATCGCGTTCCCGTCTCTGCGGGTCAGAACGAGACCGGAGTTGCGAAGGACAGCGAGATGCTGGCTCATATTGGGCACGTGACACCCGACGCGTTCGGATAGTTCACGCACCGACAACTCTCCCTCGGCAAGGCTCTGGAGTACGCACAGCCGCTTGGGATCGGCCAGGGCTCTCGCTACAACCGCCGAGCGCTGTCGCGTAACCTCCAGTTCGCTTACGTCGAGCATGGGCCAATTCTACGCCAGTTGCGCAAAGACGCAAGTAGTGGCCGGGCGGTCCCGGCGCGGCGGCGGCGCGGAGGGCCCGGCGGAGGTGGTGGCGCCGGCGGAAGCGTCGCTCGAAGGCGGCGCGTAGTCGGTACGATGCGCAGCATGGATGACGGCGGCAGCGGGGGCGGCGACGCCCGAGATCTACGCAAGGGCGGAGCGCCCGATCTGGCGGGGTTGGCCGGAATGCTCGGCTTGCCGCAGCAACGGCACGATGCTCGCGACCCGCGCGGCGCGCTGGGGCTCGACGGTCGCGACTCGCGCGACGTGCGGGAACAGAGCGGCGGCCGCGATGCCGGCCGGGACGCAGTGGCCATGCCGAAGCTCGAAGTCGTCACCATGCACGGCGAAGCGCGTCCGGCGGCGCCGGGAACCACTCCGGCCCCCGCCACGATCACGCTCGACGATACCGGCCTCATCCTCGAGGCCGGAGGCGAGCGCCCGATCCGGGCGGCTTATCGAGACCTGACGCTGATCGCCATCCAGCAGTCGACGGCGTTGCTGGTGCTCGGCGACGGCCCCGACGCGATGCGCTGGATGCTGATGCGGTTCGGCGATCGCCTCGGGCCGCTGGTTCGCGAACTTCGGGAGCGGCGTCTCAAGCAGCGGCTGACCGACGGCCTGGTGAAAGTACCGGACGACCCTGCCGAGCTGATCGAATTCGACTGGCAGCCGAGCGCCACGGGCCTGGGCCCCGGTCCGGACGGTCCGGCGGGCGCGACCACGGGCGTCGGCCAGCTCTTGGAGTACCCGTGGGGAGTGGTGATCGCTCCGATCGACGAGCGTTCCGGCTGGATCCGCTATCGCCGTGCAGCGATCGCTCGAGTCACGCTGCCGTCGCCGGGGAGCGTCGCCCTCGACGGCGAGCCCGGTGTCCTAACTCTCCGCGGCCTCGGCGCAGATGCGACGCGCTACCACGACAGGCTCCAGAAGCTGCGCGACGGCGCATTCGCGGATGCGGCGGCGTTCGTGGAGCAGCTCATGCCGGACGCTCCGTTCGGTGTCCGACAGAAGGCGTCGGCGCTGCTGGTGGACGGCCGCCCGACTCGCCCCGACGAATTCGGGGACGCGGGCTGGCCGATCGTCGAGGCTGCGGTTCTGGCAGAGCCGACCTTCGCGGACAGCTATCGGTCGCTGTGCGAGACGGCCGGTGCGGCCGCGCCGCGCTGGGTTGCCATGTCGCCGGAGGACCCGGGCGGCAGCGAGCCGAAGATCTGGTTCCTGATCGCAATGCCGGGCAATCTGGTGGCCCTCGAACTCGTGACGGCCGGAGCCCATGCCACCTACTTCTACCGCGCGATGCCGCGGGCCCGGTACAAGGCCGAGCCGCCCGAGGGTCTGGGCCAGGCGGCCGAAGTGGCGGTTCGGGATATCAGCGAGGCGCTGGTCGACTGCCGCTTCCTGCGCGAACCCATGTCCCTCCCGGCCGATCAGCTGCGGCTCCCGAAATACCTCCGCTACAGGCTCGCTCTGGCGGTCCTGCCGACACTGGCCGCTGCCAGAGCCCGTTTCGTGGCCCGCGTGGTTCACAAGGACCCGACAGGATGGTCCGCCGCCGTAACTGATCTAATCCGCTGGCATTCGACGGCGACCGATGATTCCGCCGACTGGCCTGGCCGGGCGGCTCAAGAGGCCGAGGTTTCGGCCGCCGGTGGAGAAGACGCGGCCGCTCCCGCCGGCGACCCAGCAACCGAATCGCACCCGACCGGCACGCCCGGCTGATAGGAGCGCAGAACATGCCGACTTACAAGCACGCCTGCCCGTACTGCGGCAAGTTCATCGACAAGATCGTGGCCGCCTGCCCCTACTGCGGCGTCGTCGAGCCGTTCAGCCCGAAGCGCTGCCAGGCCTGCCGCAAGATCGTCGAGGATCCGGCGTGGATCGTGTGCCCGTCGTGCGGTGCATCGCTGATCGCTCCGCCGCCGGGCGCTACCACTGCAACCGGCACGGGCTCACCGGCCAAGGCTCAGCCCGCGGCAACGGCGACCACGGCGACGCAACCGGCAGCTGCACCGGCCGCACCTCTACCGCCGCTCAACCCTGAGGCGGCGACACCGGTGCTCAAGTCGGCCGGACCTTGCGGCGGTTGTGGCGCTCCGCTCCCGGCCGGGGCGCGTTTCTGCACGATCTGCGGGACGATGGCCGCGGGCTGATCCGCTCAGCCGATCCTCTCCGCCGATCGCGGGTCGCGGGTCGCGGGTCGCGGGTCGCGCTAGCCGACCTTGTTGCCGCAGTTGCCGCAGAAGCGAGTGTCGGCGGCGAGCTCGGCTCCGCACTTGGAGCACTTGGCGACTCCCAGCGGCGTGCCGCAATTGCCGCAGAACTTCTCCGATCCGACCGGCTTGCCGCAGTTCGGGCATTCGGTGGAGCGGGCGCTGGTGTCGCCCGAGAAGACTGTCGTCGCGCGAACCGCGTCGCGCATCTGGGAGACCTCGACCGAGGACCGCTCGGCTTCCATCTCTGCCGCGAGGTTGGGCGCGCAGTTGACGCACAGTCCGCGGGCCTTGTTGAAGCACGTCTCGTCGACCCAGTTGTTGCAGCGCACGCAGCGGTGGAACAACGGCATGATTTCGTTGGAAGCCTTCTGGAGGGCCTTATCACGGGCGCCGCGGTCGGTGATGTCGTGGGCCGCATTAGTGGCGTTGCGGGCACCCCACAGGCCGCCGATGACGCTGCTCGCGCCGCTCAGGATCGAGCCACCCATGCCGAGAAGGTTCTTCTCGAACTCGCTCCTGTAGCCGCTGCCGCAGATGTCGCAGCGGAACTCGAACTGGTAGCCCTGATCGCTCGAAAGGTCCTGGTAGTTGCTCGTGAACGGGGTGAAGCCCGGCATTCGACCCACTCCTGGTTGCTGCGGCTTGACCGGCTGCCCGGCTGGTGACGGTGTGCCCGAATGTTAGCGCCGCCGAGGTTGCCCGGGGAGCCTCAATCGCGCCCATCGCGGGAGCCCGGCGGGCTCATACTTCTCTCCATGACCGATCACATCGTCCCCCTCGAACGATTTCAGGAGGCCCGACGCGTCCTGGAGGGCCGAGTCCGCCGCACGCCGATTCTGTCGTCGGCGACAGCCGGCCGGGTGCTGGCCGCGCAGGGCGTGAGTGTGGCCGATGGGCGCGTCTATGCCAAGGCCGAGCATCTTCAGAAGACCGGCGCGTTCAAGATCCGCGGGGCGTTGAACAAGGTCGGGGCGTTGTCGGCGGCCGAGCAGGCCGCCGGGGTCATCACGCTTTCAGCGGGCAACCACGCGCAGGGCGTGGCGCTGGCGGCCCACGAGGCCGGGGTTCACGCCGTCGTCATGATGCCGACCGGCGCCGTCCGCTCGAAAGTCGACGCGTGCCTGGGCTATGGCGCCGAGGTGATCCTGTTCGGCCAGCACGTCGGCGAGACGTGGGCGCGCATGGAAGACATCCAGGCTGAGCGCGGGCTGACGTTCGTGCCGCCGTTCGACGATCCGTGGGTCATGGCGGGGCAGGGGACCGTGGGCCTGGAGATCCTCGACGACCTGCCCGACGTGGACGTCGTCGTGGCCGGCATCGGCGGCGGCGCGCTCTGCACCGGCACGGCGGGCGCGATCAAGGAGACACGACCCGGCGTGCGCGTCTACGGAGTGGAACCTGAGCGATCGAATGCTCTGTCACTCGCACTCGAACGCGGCGAGATCGTGCCGATCAAGCCGGTGTCGGTCGCCGACGGCCTGGGCGCTCCGTTTGCGGGCGAGTGGACCATGGCGATGGGCCGTCGCTATCTGGACGGCATCGTCCTTCTCGACGACCCGACGATCCTGGCAGGGATGCACTTCGCGCTCGAACGGATGAAGCAGCTGGTCGAGCCGGCTGGTGCCGCGGCTCTCGCTGCGGTGCTTTTCGGCAAGATCCCGATCCGGGACGGCGAACGGGTATGCGTCGTGGTCAGCGGCGGCAACGTGGAAGTGAGCCGGGTGGCCGAGTTGCTGGCGGGCGCCGCGCCGCTCGAGGTACCGCCAGCCGCCGGCTGACGGCGCCGGACGCGGGCCGAGCCCGGGCCGAAACGGAGCCCGTGTCAATACGCGCCGAGGTCGTGGAGCCGATCGTCGTCGAGGCCGAGGTGGTGGGCCAATTCGTGGACGACCGTGACCCGGACCTCGTGTTCGAGCTCCCGTGGATCGGGGAAATCCTCTTCGAGCGGGACCTGGAACAAGGTGATCTTGTTCGGCACGAAGGCCCAATCGGCGGCCCACTCGGTCCTCGGCACCCCCTCGTACATGCCGTAGAGGCTATCGGTGGCTCCAAGCCCGTTCTCGCGGAGCTGGCCCAACGAGGGCTCGTCCTCGATCACGATCGCGACTTCGTCGAGCGCGCGCGCGAAAGGCTCCGGTATGGAACCGAGCGCCCGTTCGACGAGCTGCTCGAAGCCGGCGTCCGCCGCGGATCGGCGCCGGTGGCGGGAGCTGCCTCTCTGTCGCTTGGCCATGTGCCTATGCTACGGCCCCGGAGCGTAGGATTTGGGCGAAGGAGCCAGCCATGCCAACCGACCAGCCCACCGAACCAGACCGGCTCGATATCGACGCGCACGTCCGCCGCATCGTCGAGGAAATCGAGCGCGGCGACGACGATTCAGTCGAGCCAGGCGCCGCAGGGAGGGCCGGGGTCGCAGCAGGGACGAGCCTCGGGAATACTGCCGGCGGCATCGAGGGCGCGGTCCGCCAGATCCTGACTGAGATCGGCGAGGACCCGGATCGCGAAGGCCTCCTTCGCACCCCGGAGCGTATGCATCGGATGTGGCTGGAGTTGACCTGCGGCTACAGCGTCGACCCGGATCGCCTGATCAACGGCGCCGTCTTCGACGTCGGGTACTCCGAGATGGTGGTGATCAAGGGCATCCCGTTCTACTCGCTGTGCGAGCACCACATGCTGCCGTTCTTCGGCACGGCCTCGGTCGGCTACCTGCCGCGCGGCCGTGTCATCGGGCTCTCTAAGATTCCGCGCGTAGTGGAGATGTTCGCCCGCCGCCTCCAGGTCCAGGAGCGGATGACCCAGCAGATCGCCGAGTTCCTCCAGGGCCGGCTGAACCCCTACGGCGTCGGCGTCGTGATCGAGGCGGAACACCTCTGCCTGGCTATGCGGGGCGTCCAGAAGGGCGGCGCCACGATGGTCACGAGCAGCGTCCTGGGTACATTCCGCTCGACCAAGGAAACCCGGGACGAGTTCATGTCGCACCTGGATCGGGCGATCCCGCGAGTCTGATCGCTCTCCCGGGGCTATTCTGAGCGAGCGCGGCGTCAAGAGATCGCCGCCGGGAGGGATTGCGACGATGGACGAAACGAAGCCGACCCCCGACAAGCACCAACCGCACGCGTTCGAAGCGGTGCCCGACGTCCCGAGTGTCTATCCCCGAACCGGGACCATGCTCCAGCAAGGGGTACTGGCTGCGGGCATGGGTCTGCCCAACGCGAGCAACCCCGAATGCGCCCTGTGCGGTGCGCCCCGTAACGATCGGATCCACATCGACGGCGAGGCCGAGGCGGACGCCGAATTGCCCAAATGGGGATAGGCGCTCGGCCGCTATCATCCGTCCATGACTGATCGACCGATTAAGGTACTCATCGCCAAGCCTGGGCTCGACGGCCACGACCGAGGCGCGAAGGTGCTGGCGCGCGGCCTGCGCGACGAAGGCTTCGAAGTCGTCTACACGGGCCTCCGACAGACGCCCGAGATGATCGTGACGGCCGCTCTTCAGGAAGACGTCGACGTTGTCGGCCTGTCGATCCTGTCCGGGGCGCACATGACGCTCGTGCCCAAGGTCTGCGCCCTGATGCGGGAGCGGGGCATGAACGACGTTCTCGTGGCCGCCGGTGGCATCATCCCCGACGACGACGTCGCGGCGCTCAAGGAGAACGGAGTGGCCGCAGTCTTCGGACCAGGGACGACGATCGCCCAGGTGGCCGACTTCCTGCGCGCCAACTGCCGGCCGCGGGACTGACTTCCAGCGGCGTGGGAGAAGATTGCCGGCCGGCGGTCGTCGAATTCGTTTCAGCCCGTGGTGAGGCGCTCTGCGACGCCGCTCTCTCGGGCGATCGAAGGGCCCTGGCCCAGCTCCTGACCGCGGTGGAAAACCGCACCGCGCTCGCTGAAGTGGCGATGCGGCGCCTTTACCCGATGGCCGGCGGCGCCCAACTGGTCGGCGTGACCGGTCCCCCCGGCGCGGGCAAGAGCACCCTGGTCGCGGCGCTCATCGCCGAGCTCCGCCAAGCGGGGCGGCCGGTGGCCGTCGTGGCGGTCGATCCGTCGAGCCCGATCACCGGCGGCGCGGTGCTCGGCGACCGGGTCCGGATGCAGGCCTACGCGGCCGACCCCGACGTGTTCATCCGATCGATGGCGTCGCGCGGGCACGCGGGCGGGCTCTCGTCGACAACCACGGCCGCGGCCGCGGTGTTCGATGCAGTCGGCTTCGACGTCGTCCTGATCGAGACCGTCGGGACCGGCCAGAGCGAGGTCGAGGTGGCTGCCACGGCCGATACGACAGTGGTCGTCGAGGCCCCGGAGATGGGCGACGAGATCCAGGCGATCAAGGCCGGACTGCTCGAAGTCGCCGACATAGTCGTGGTCAACAAGGGCGACAGGCCGGGTTCGCATCGGACGGCCGGTCAGCTGCAGGCAATGCTGGCGGACGTCCCACGGGAGCACCGCTCGGGTAGGCCGCAGCCGAAGCGACCTGAAGTCCTGGTAACGACCGCAGCAACCGGCGAGGGAGTGGCTGAGCTTCTCGCCGCGATCGACAGGCACCGCTCCACCGCGCGAAGCTCGGTCGGCGACGGCGACGCGATTGCAGCGGGCGGAGGCGCAGGTCTGGGCCATCCTGTCGGACCGCCTGCACGAGCGGATCCGCTCGATGGAGGGATCGCTGGACGGCGGGCCGGCCGGGCCGACCACTGCCGGGGAATTGCTGCGCCGCGTGGCGATCCATGAGCTGGACCCGTACCACGCCGCCGACTGCCTCGTGGACCTCATCGCGGGCGAAGCCGGCCCGACATCGCCGGAACCCGAGCCCAGGTCGCACTCCTAGCTGCGCGCTACGACCGAGGCTCGGCCGTTGCCTTCGCGTCAGAGTGGCTGGCCGCAGTCAGAACTTCGTGCACGACCCTGATCACGGCGTCGATGTCGAACGGTTTGGCCAATAGTCGAATGCCGCGCTGGGTGGCAAAGCCGCGCAGGTCAGGATTGAGGACGTCGCCGCTCATGAAAACGGCGCGGTTTGCGAGCTCCGGCCGGAAACTGACGGCCGCCTCGTAGAACTCGGTTCCGCTCATGCCGGCCATGCGGTGGTCGATGAGCATGACGTCGTAGGTGCTCTCGCGCAGGCCGTCGAGAGCCTGGGCGCCATCCTGGAAAGGGGCGCAGTCCATGCCGGCCGCGGCCAGGGCTTTGCGCAGGAACGCCCGAATGGACGGCTCGTCGTCGAGGGCGAGGACGCGAGGCCGGCTGGGGGTGTGATTTGGGTGGCCGACGCGGACCGGAGGTTGACTCTCGACCGGAGCCGGCGCTGCGCTCTCGACCGGAGCCGGGGGAGCGGCGATCGGCTCCTGCCGGTCATCGACGGAGGCCGGCATCGGAACGGTGACGCCCAGGGCCTCGGCGACCCGCCTGTCATCGGTCATCTTGGCGCGCACCGGAAGCTCGATGATGAACGAGCTGCCGACTTCGGCCGGTCCGGGCTCGTACCAGAGGTGGCCGCCGTGCGCGGCGACGATCCCGAAGGAGACCGAAAGGCCCAGACCGGTTCCCTCGCCCGGCTGCTTGGTCGTGAAGAACGGGTCGAACAGGCGGGCTCGCGCGCCCTCGGGAACGCCCGGTCCGTCGTCCCGGATGGCCAGCCTGACACGACGCTGATCTTCGGCCGGCCGGTCGCTCTTTATCGTCGAAGACAGAGCGCGCGCCCTGACCAGCGACGCCGTGATCCAGATATGGGCCGGCTGGCCGCGCTCGCGGCTTCGTATTGCCTGGATGGCGTTGATGGTCAGGTTCAGCAGGACCTGCTGGAGTTGCGCTCTGTCCAGGTCCACCTCGGGCAGAGCGTCGGGAATGTCCACGCCGACCTGGATCCGGTTGGTGCCCAGGGCATAAGACTGGAGCTCCAGGACACTCTGGACGAGAGTGGCGATGCTGGTTGGGCGCCTTTCCGGCGGCCGCTGGCGGGCGAAATCGAGCAGGTTCTGGACGATGCGGCGGGTCCGGTCCGCCTCCTGTACGAGCAGGCCGGCGTCGTGCTTCATGTCCTCGGGCAGGCGATCGTCGCCGCGGAGCAACTGGCTGAAGGCGATGATCGCCGCCAGGGGATTGTTCAGCTCGTGGGCGACTCCGGACACCAGCTGACCGAGGGCCTCCATCTTCTGGGCCTGGAGCAATTCGCGCTGCAGACGCTCCTGGTCCGATAGGTCGCGGACCAGCGAAAGGAAGCGCCGCTGCCCGCCGAGCTCGACGACACGGATCTCGACTTCCACGGGGAATTCGCTGCCGTCCGGCCGGCGCCCGCGGTCGAGGAAGGTGCCGCGGCCCTGAGCCCAGACGATCTGCCGGCGCCGTGCCATCTCGCGCTCGTCGGCCGAAATCAGCTGCCCGAAGTAGCGGCCCAGAACTTCGCCGCGATTGACCCGATACAGCCGGATCATGGCCTCGTTCGTATCGAGGACGGTGCCGTCCAGGGCGGTCACGAGGAGCGCGTCGGGAGACTCCTCGAACAGGGTGCGGTACCGCTCCTCGGACGAAACGAGGCGCTCCCTGAGACGGAAGTTGGCCAGGGCGATGCCGGCGATGCGAGCCACCGAATCGAGCGCCGCCTCGTCGAGGGGCAATGCGGCGGTCGGTTGCTCGAAGAAGCACAGGAGCGCTCCGGCCAGCTCCTCGCCGGTTCGGATCGGGATGGCGCCGAACGACCGAAAGTCGCTGGCACGGGCCAGCGGCAGGACCCGCTCGTTGACCTGGCCCGCGACGAAGTCGCCCAGGACGCTGCCGCCGCCAGAGAGAAGCAAGCTTCCACCGGGGGTGTCTCGTGCCGGTACACCCTTGAGCCAGAGTCGGAACGCGCCCGTCTCGCCGGCGACGGCATTCGTCTCGAGGTGGTGGCCGGCCTCGATCAGGAGATAGCAGACGCCTGTGGCGGCAAGAGCCTCGCGAACCAGGCTGACCGTGCGGTGCGCAAGCTCTTCGAAAGAGCTGGCCTCTTCGCCGATCCGGGTCAATTCGTCGAGCGTGTCCAGACGGTGACCCAGGGCGCGCTGAGCCGAGGCCCGATGCAGCAACTCCGATCGAAGCCTGAAGTTGGCCAGGGAAATGCTGCAGATACGGGAGATCGGCTCGAGGAAGTGTACGTCGAATTGCTCTCGCCCGGGCAGATCGACCCATTCGAGGTGCAGGGCACCCGCGAGCCGGTCGTCGACGCGGAGCGGCAGCACCGCCTGTGCAACCGCCCGACCCTCTCCGTCGCTGGAATTGTCTGGCGTGGACGACAGCCAGATGCCGTCGTCGGATTGGAGCTGCTGAACGGGCGGCCAGTAGGACGGAATCGCGGCCGATTCGCTCAGTCCAAGCCACGCTTCGCTGGCGTGCCCGACCCACACGACCGGATCCACCTTGGCGAGCACTGGGTCGACCAGCATGTAACCGCCGCCCGAGGCGCCGGTGGCGACGACGACTGCCTCGATCGTCTCCTGGGCCAGCCGTGTGAGGTCGTCCGTCGAAGCGCCCAGAAGTGTGAGGCCTTGCAGTGCCCGCAGCTCGGCGGTGAGCCGGCGTTCGTGGTCCGCGGCCTCGGCGAGCCCTTCGCTCATCCGGAGGTTCGCATAGGCGATCGAGACGATCCGGCCGACGGCCTCGACCGCCCGCTCGTCGATCTGGGTTCCCTCGTCGCCCGCCTCACCGAAGTGACACAGCAAGGCGCCGACGATCTCCTGTCCGTCCCGGATCGGGAAGACTGCGTATGACGCCACACCGCGCTCGGACATCTCTTGAGTGCGGGCACCTTCGCGGCTCGCGTCGGACAGCGGCAGGTGGAACGCAGCCTCGCCTCCGGAAGTCTTGAGCCTCCGCCAGAAGTAGAACGAACTTGCCGGCATCGTTCTGGCGAGTGCGGTCATCCTGGAACCGACGCCGAAAGAAGCCACGACCTCCATCCGCTCGCCGTCGACGCGAACGGCAAAACCGCCCCGTGCGCCGAGCGCGGCAATAACCCGCTCGAGGAGAAATCTCGTGAGGGCAGTTTCGGTGATCTCGCCCTGGGGCAACTGCGTCAGACCCATCAGGCTCTCGATCTGGGCGGTCAGTCGCTTTTCCTGCTGAAGGCCGTCCTCGAGGCGTTCGAGCAGCAGGGTGTTTTCGAGAGCGTTGGACACCTGGGCGGCGGCCTGGAGGATGACCTCGTCGCTGGGTCGAGCCCATGTGGGGTGGCGCGAGGCCAGGGAAAGGAAGCCCCGCGACTCGTCGCGACTTCGCAAGGCGACGATGAATCCACCGCGGAGCGTCTCCCTGGCCAGCAGCGCGGCTGCATCGGTGCCCGGCATGAGGTCGGGCAAGGTCTCGATTGCCAGGATGCGGCCGGGTTCTTGAATTGCGCTCGCGGCCATGGGCACTTCGGCGGTCCGGATGGCTTCGAGTATCTCTTCGCCCAGGCCTCGACCCGCCTCGACCTTCTGCCTGCCGTTGCCCGGCCACGACACGATCAGGCCGACATCGGCCATGGTCGCCTCGCACAGTCGCTCGATGGCTACCTCGGCCACTTCCTGGCGGGTCCGGGCCCGGCCGGTGGCCACGGCCAGCGAACTCAAGGCCGCGGCTTCGGATTCGAGGTGGGCCGCCGATGTCAGTTCGTGGCTCAGGGCGATGACGCCGGCGGGCCGGTGTCGGTCGTCGGTCATCGCCGTCAGGGATAGATCGACGACGAGGTTCTGGCCTGCCTTGCTGCCGATCAGCGGCCGGTGGATCGCCCGATCGTGCCAGTGGCCCGCGTCGCGAGCCTCCGGAACCGCTCTGGCTTCGACCGGCGTGCCGTCGAGACCGAGTTGCTCGACCACCTCTCCGAATTCGAGGCCGACGACTTCGTCTCCTCGGAAGCCGTACTGGCGTTCGGCCGCCGTGTTGACCGTTGTGATCTTGCCGGCTCTGTCGGTTGTGAGGATGGCTTCGGTCATCTGGGCAAGGACTACCCCGCCTATCCGGGCCGAGCCCTCCATCCGGGCACGCAGGTCGGACTCGCGGCCCATCTTGATCCGCAGACCCGCAATACCGAGCGCCACGCCGACCAGATCGCCGACCGTCTGCAGCAACTCGGCATCGAAGACAACCGCAGGCGACGTATTCCAGAGCAGGATCAGCGACCCGATCGGCTTGCCACCGAACCTGATCGGGGTCGCGCGCAGGGTCTGGCAGCCCAGTGCACGAAGCTGGTCGGCGATTGCCACGGCCGCGTCGCCGGACAGGTCGACTTCGATCGGCGCGGTGACCTCCATGGTGCGGCCGGTCAATCGAGAATTCGCCGATCCCATGCCGGCCAGACTGGCGCCGGCGGCCTCGGACGTGTTCGGCCCCGCGACGACGCGCCCGGCGCCGGACTCTTCGGTCACCACGACCGACATATCGGTCAGCCAGGCCTCTGCCACAACCTGCAGAGCGCGTTCTGCCGTCTGGCGGAGCTGCTTCGAGCCGTTGGCGATGGCCGGCAGTCCGGCCAGTGCCCGCAGCATTCGGGCCTCACGCTGTTGCAGAGTCAGCGAGGTCTGATCCGAGACCGGCACAGGCCAGAACAAGGCGATGGTGCCGAGGGCGCCTTCTTCGAGATCGATCGCCTGCACGTGGACCTGAAAGTCGACGATTCTATCGGGGGTCAGGGCGGCGCTCAGGCGGCCGTTCCAACCGTCGAGCTTGCTCGCCGCCGCGCGGATCCTGGGCCACCTGACCGCGTCGCCTGCGACCAGCGCGACGCTGTCCTGCCAGGGCCGGCCGACGGCCTGATCCGCGGCGCGTTCGAGCAGCCGTTCGGCCGGTTCGTTCCAGCGGACGACGAGCCCCGACTGATCGACGACGATTACTCCGGCTTCCAGCTGCCCGAGCAACCGGAAATCCTCTCCTGGCAAGGCCTCAACCATGTGCGTGCTGACTGGCGACGGGCGCGTTGGGATTGCCCCGAGCTATCGTAGCCCCTGGTGGCCTCGCGTTACGCCGGTGCATCCGTCCCTGTCGGGGGTAGTCCATCCGACGTAGGCCGTGGACAACGGCACACTGCGGTGGCCTCGTGCGGTGTTCCGCTCACGCCAAACCGCTCTTGTTGTATCCTTCGCGGCCGTGGGCCCGTAGCTCAACGGTAGAGCAATTGACTCTTAATCAATTGGTTCTCGGTTCGAATCCGAGCGGGCTCACCAGACCCTGAACTCGAAACGACCCCTTCGGTGGCGTGACCGGAGGGGTCTTCGTTTCTGTGGCGCGCCCGCAGCTGCCCGTCGCCGCGTGCCCGGAACAGTCAGAATGGACGCGAGGGCGTGAACGAATGGGCGGAGCCCATCGTCATATCGCACATGAGCGACGCCTGGTTTGAGGGAGTGGCCATCTTGGAGCCAGGGGAGCTGGTCGTCCTGCCCGACGCCGCCACCGAAGCGTTTCGGCTCCTGGCGTCGCGCCAGCTCGACAGGTCGTACCGCCTCGCCTGGGCGATCCTCGGGGATGCCCAGGAAGCGGAAGACGCGACCCAGGACGCTTTCGCCTCTGCCTGGGCCAATCGGAACAAGCTGCGCGACATCGACAAGCTCGAGGCATGGCTGTCCCGGATTCTGATCAACACCTGCCGCGACCGGCTGCGCCGGCGGAGCCGGAACATGGCGCAAGCCCTCGATCCCTCGCGTCTGCCGCCGGCCTCCGACCACTGCGAAGCGGCATCCAGCCGTGACGAGCTGGCCCGAGCTTTGGATTGTCTCGATCCCGACCATCGCATCGTGGTGATCCTGCGGTTTTGGGCAGATCTCACGGTCGAGGACATTGCCCAGCAAATCGGCATCGCCGAGGGCACGGTGAAGTCCCGGCTTCACCACTCGATGCAGCTCCTGCGTACGGCCCTGGAGGAGTCACGATGAACGACGAGGAGCTGGAAGAGCGGCTTCGGGCCGACATTCAGGAGCTGGTGCGCCCTCCCTATGGAGCCCCGGACACGCTGCGACGTCGTGTCGCCGCGCTCGACATCCTCGAGCCCATCCGCTATCGGGGTGGCCACGGCGTCATCACCGTGCCGCGCGTGCTTCGCAAGCCTCGCGTTCTCGCCGCGGTAGCGGTCGTTGCCCTGCTGATCGGATCCGCGATGGCCTTCCACCCGAACCCTCCTCATCCGGCCAATCCCGCCAACCTGCCGGCGATCTTCGACATGTTCGGCCGGATCGACGCCAACTCGGCGTGGCTCGAGAGCGGCTCGGATCTCTACATAACGCAGGACGCCGGCCTTACCTGGGCGAAAGGGAGCATTCCCGTAGGCAGCTCGTCCCGCGAGCAAACGGCTGCGCCCACGACTGGGGCGAGCTCCGGTCCGGGTGTCGATCACCTGTATCCGGTGTTCATCGACGCCAACCACGGCTGGCTGCTCTCCTGGACGGTGGCGAACTTCTCCGATTGCCAGGTTGGGGACTGGACGCTGACCGTCTGGCGGACCGCCGACGGGGGGCGGACATGGCAGTCGTCCCAGCTTCCGGGCACTTACAAGGGTTACGGCTCGGTTCAGTTCACGGACGCCCAGCACGGCTGGGTGACGATCACACGCATGGACTACGCATACAGCTGCCCCACGCCGGCGGGCGACGGAACCATCTCCTGGACGGCCGATCCGGGACCGGAGCTCGCGACGCCTGCCCCCACGCCGGCACCAACTCCCATGCCGGACGATGAAACGACGGTGCTTGCCTCCTCGGACGGAGGCGCCAGCTGGTCTCCTGCCTCCACGCTGACCTCGATGGTGTTCGTCTCCTTTACGGGTCCGCAGGAAGCCTGGGGCTTCGGTACCACGGGTACGGGCTCGTTCGACCTCGTCGTGCACTCCAATGATGGCGCTCGAACCTGGACTAAGGCACAGATCGCGCTCCCGGACGGCATGAGTGCAGCGGGGATTGGAACGCCACCTGTAAGCGACGGAGACCGCCTCATGCTGCGCATGACCGCCTATCAAAGCGGGCCGCTGACGAACCAGGGCCCGGACACGCCGAATGCGCGTTACGGCGCAGGGTTCGAGATCCTCACGTTTGTGAGTGATGACGGCGGCAGCACATGGACGCTCGACGCGACGCGGGCGATACCCGGGGAATATCCGGCCGGTTTGACCACCGGCTCGAACCCGCTCACTCCGGCCGCCCGGTCCCAACCAATTGCAGTGATGGACAACAACCAGGCGCCCGGCACGGGTACCGACGCCCTCCAGGCTACCTTCGACGGCGGTATCACCTGGCTCAGCTACTCGACGAAAGGTCTGCCGGGAATGATCGGCCTGAGCCAGTGGGTATCGCCGGACGATGTCTGGGTCATGTCGAACGCGGGCTCCACGTCGAGAAGCCTCGGCGTGGCTTCCTACTACATTTACACCACCCGCGACGGCGGCAAGACATGGACCGCCCTGGGCGGCGCGCCGACGTGGCCGGCCTCGCCTGTTCCGACGGATACGCCCATGGTCGTCGGGCCCGATTACTCCGACCAGATTCAGCCTCAGCCCGTGCTGGCACCGGCAAGCATCACGTCGATCGGGCGAGTCGACGCGAACACCGGCTGGGCTACCATCAGCTCGCAGAGCGGGTATGACTTGCGGATGACCGGTGACGGCGGGGCGAGCTGGTCCGCCCCGGTGCCCATTCCGGCAATGGGCCAGGTCCAGTTTGTCGACGCCAACAACGGCTGGGTGGTCGAATCCGGGGCGGCGCCGGGCTCAGATCAGGCGGTGACGTTGTGGTCGACCGACGCAGGGGGAACCTCGTGGCGAATGACATCGGTCGACATGGGGAGTCTCCCGGACGTCGTCTCGTCCCAGGGCGCTTTCTCGGTGGCAAACAGCATCCACTTCCGGGACCCGTTGCACGGCGAGTTGTACGCCGTGGTGTCTTATCCGCCGTCCCCGGATGTCGCCGACATGAGTCAGTGGCAGAGCGTCTGCCGGCAATCGTCCACGTCCGACGGTGGCGCGACCTGGTCGGAACCGCGCGATGGTCCCTGCCTCGGCCAGCCCACTTTCACGGACAGCTTGAACGGCTACGCACAAAGTCTGATCGGGGGGCGCGACGTCTTCATCACCTCCGACGGCGGCCAGACCTGGATCCATGGCCAGCTGCCGGCCGCAGTCTCCGCCGACCTGAACTACCCCGCGCTCCTGCTTCTGGATCGGCACGCCGACGGCTCGATCGACGCCGTTGTTCAGCGCTCCAGTGCCCACACCGTGCTCACCAGCGCAGACGGCGGCAAGACGTGGGTCGACGCCGGCGCCTCGGCTGAACTTGCGCAACTCGGCTCCGGCTACCAATTCGCGCGGCTCGCGGAGAACACCTGGATCGCACTTCCGGCCGATGTCGGTCCGCTGACCGCTCCCACCGGCTGGGAAACATTCGATGCGGGGCGGACATGGACGCAGATGTGGGGCGCCGGCCTCAAGTCCGTCGCGAGCGTCGTCTTCGTGGGTTCGACGAGCGGTTGGGCGCTCGGCTATGAGTCGGTTTGTCAGCCCTCGGGAGACTCATCGGAGGCCTGCCAGATCTCATACGACCTGCTGGCCACGTCCGATGGCGGCGAGAGCTGGAGGCAGATACTGACGCCGTGACTCAGCCCGCGGGATCGGAAACTGGCTCAGCCCTCGTCACCGGAGCCGGCGATCTCGATCCGATTGCGTCCCGCACCCTTGGCTGCGTACATCGCCGCGTCTGCGCGGGCGAACAGGCTCTGTGGCGTGTCGAGCGTGGATGCCAGGGTGCCGCCGACCGAGACTCGGACGCTCACGACCGCTCCGTCACGCCTGACCTGAGATTGGGCGACCAGGACGCGGATGCGTTCGGCCGTCTCTCTCAGACCCGCATCGCCGGATGCCTCTACGAGGACCGCGAATTCCTCGCCACCCCAACGCGCGACCACGTCTCCGGCTCGCACGGCTCCCTGGAGGGTGGCGCCGACGGCCTCCAATACGGCGTCGCCGATGGCATGCCCGTGCAGGTCGTTGACGTTCTTGAAGTGGTCGATATCCACGATCAGCAGGCCGAACTGCCAGCCATAGCGATCGAGGTTCTCCAGGCGGCCGCTCAGTGCGGCATCGAACATGCGGCGGTTCGGCAGGCCTGTCAGATCGTCGGTGAGAGCATCCCGCCGCGCCCTGTTGGCGTCTTCCACGGCCTGGACGACCGCGGAGGCATCCGAGAACACTTCCACACCGCCGACGATCTTGCCCGTGGCGTCGCGCACCGGAGCCGTGCGCACGCGGACCGGTTTTCGGTAGCCGCCCTGGTGCCGAAGCCAGATCGACACCTCGCGCGGCGCTCCGTCAAGCATCGTCGCGGCCAGCGGGCACATGGAATGGCACAGCGACCGGCCCTGGTCGTCCACGTGGGCGAGGATGTTGTCGTAGCAGTGCCGGCCGACGATGTCCGCCGCGGAATAGCCTGAAATCCGCTCCGCCCCGAGGTTCCAGTAGGTGAGCTTGCGCTCGGTGTCCACGTAGTAGACGCCGTCGGCCATGTTGTCCACGATCACCTTGTGGAGGCCTTCGCCGAACGGGGTCGTGGGCTCGGGCACGACGGGTGCAATCGGTGGAACAGCGGGCTCGAGTCCCGGCTCCATTTCACGGGGAGACGCCGGCACGGCTCCGGCGCGGTCTGGACGGCGTCGCGCGATGCGGGGCTTCACCGGTCAACTGTACTCCGCGGATCGATAGCGACGACCGGAAGAGCTCACCCGGTGCCTGGACGCGAAAGTTGCCGTTTCGTTTCCGAGGAGCCGTCACGCTCAGCTGGTGAGTCAGAGGGCCAGCGGCAGGAAAGCCGGGAATGGTAATCTGCCCGAGCGCGCGACTGGAGCGTCACGACGCGCACTGCCCGACCCGGCCGCCTTCGGTTATGTACCGAATTGGGCCGGCCAAATCAGCCCGAGTCAGACGGTCAGAGGAGAAGCGTGCGCTACGGCCATTTCGACGATGAGACGCGGGAATACGTCATAACCCGCCCCGACACGCCGCTGCCCTGGATCAACTACCTGGGCTGCGAAGCCTATTTCGGGATCATCTCGAACACGGCCGGCGGCTATTCCTTCTACCGCGATGCGCGTATGCGGCGGCTCAGCCGGTATCGCTACAACAACGCTCCGCTGGACGTGGGCGGCCGATACGTTTACCTGCGCGACGACGACACCGGCGAGTTCTGGAGCCCGAGCTGGCAGCCGACGCAGCGTGATATCGAGGACTACAGCTGCCGCCACGGCCTCGGCTACTCGATAATCGGCTCATCGTTCCGTGGCATCAGGGCTGAGACGACTTACTTCGTGCCGCTCGGCGAGAACCTCGAAGTCTGGCGCGTCCGAGTCACCAACGATCGCGAGACCGCCGCGAAGCTGTCGCTGTTCAGCTCCATCGAGTTCTGCCTCTGGGAGGCTCTGGACGACAACACCAACTTCCAGCGGAACTACTCCACGGGACAGGTGGAGGTCGTGGACGGCGTCATCTATCACAAGACCGAGTACCGCGAGCGTCGCAATCACTTTGCGTACTTCGCCTGCTCGGCGCCGCAAGCCGGCTTCGACACGAGCCGCGACGCATTCCTGGGCGCTTATCGCAGCTGGGACCGGCCGATCGTCGTGGAGACGGGCAAGTCGACCGACTCGATCGCCCACGGCTGGCAGCCCATGGGCTCGCATCATGTCGAGCTCGTGCTCGCCCCAGGCGAGACTCGCGAGGTAGATTTCCTGCTGGGCTACTGGGAAAACCCGCAGGACGACAAGTTCGATCCGCCCAACAGCCAGACGATCAACAAGCGGACGGTCAAGCCCGTTATCGACAGGTACCTCCAGCCGGCTGCCGTGGAGGAGGCTTTCGTCGCCCTGCGCGACTACTGGACCGGGCTGCTCGGGGTAATCCAGGTCGAGACCGGCAACGAGCATGTCGACCGCATGGTCAACATCTGGAACGCCTACCAGAATATGGTGACGTTCAATATGTCGCGCTCCGCCTCCGGGTTCGAATCCGGCATCGGGCGCGGGATGGGTTTCCGGGACTCGAACCAGGACCTCCTGGGCTTCGTCCACATGATCCCGGCCAGGGCTCGGGAGCGGATCGTCGACATCGCCGCCACGCAGCTCGAAACCGGTGGGGCCTACCACCAGTACCAGCCGCTGACCAAGCGTGGCAACAACGACATCGGCGGCGGCTTCAACGACGACCCGGCCTGGCTGGTGCTCGGCGTGGCCGCGTACCTGAAGGAGACGGGCGATACCGGCATCCTCGACGAGCTGGTGCCGTTCGACAACGTCGCGGGCTCGGAGAAGACCCTCTACGAACACCTGCAGCGTTCGATCGGCTATACCCTCGACAGACTCGGTCCCCACGGCCTGCCGCTCATCGGCAGGGCCGACTGGAACGACTGCCTGAACCTCAATTGCTTCTCGAACACGCCCGGAGAATCCTTCCAGACGACCGAGAACAAGGAAGGCGGCGTCGCCGAATCCGTGTTCATCGGCGGCCTGTTCGTCATGGCCGCCAACGAGATGACCAGGATCGCCGGGCGGCGCAACGACAAGGTCGAGGAGGAGCGCTGCCGAAAGGCATCCTCGGTCATGACCAAGGTCGTCGAGACGGCCGGCTGGGACGGCAACTGGTTCCGGCGAGCTTACGACTACTACGGCAAGGTAGTCGGCTCCGTCGAGAACGAAGAGGGCCAGATCTTCATCGAGCCGCAGGGCATCTGCATAACGGCCGGCATCGGCCTCGAAAACGGGCTGGCGAACAGAGCGCTCGCGTCGGTGCGTGAGCGGCTCGCCACTCCCCACGGGATCGTCCTGCAGCAGCCGGCCTTCAGCCACTACCACATCAACCTGGGGGAGATCTCCACGTATCCCGAGGGCTACAAGGAGAATGCCGGGATCTTCTGCCACACCAACCCGTGGCTGATGATCGGCGAGGCGATGGTCGGCAACGGCGATGGTGCGCTCGACTACTACATGCGCATCAACCCCTCGGCGCGCGAGGAGATCTCCGAGATCCACCGCTGCGAGCCGTACGTCTACGCGCAGATGATCGCCGGGAAAGACGCTCCGACCCACGGCGAAGCCAAAAACTCCTGGCTCAGCGGCACCGCGGCCTGGAATTTCGTGGCGATCAGCCAGTGGATACTCGGGATCCGCCCCGAGCATAACGGTCTTCGCATCGACCCAAGCCTGCCGGCAGAGTGGAGCGGCTTCACCGTCACTCGCCAGTTCCGCGGTGCCACTTATCGGATCACGGTTCGCAAATCCACAGGATCATCCGGTCGCGTCGCCCGGATGGTCGTGGATGGTCGAACGATCGCGGGCAATCTCGCTCCGCTGCCGGCCCAACCCGGGCAGACGATCGAGGTCGAAGCTTTCGTCCAGTAGGAGTCAGCTGCTCTGGGAGGCTGTTGAGTGACGCAGGTTGAGGCGCGGCCGGGGACCAACGCGTACGGCTACTTCGACGAGGCCGCCCGCGAGTACGTGATCACACGGCCGGACACCCCGACACCCTGGATCAACTACATCGGCGAGGGCCGCTACGGCGGGATCGTCTCCAACACCGGCGGCGGCTATTCGTTCGATCGGGACCCGCGCAACCGCCGCGTGACGCGCTACCGCTACAACGGCGTGCCGATGGACCAGCCCGGGCGGTACGTCTACGTCCGCGACCAGGACACCGGCGAGTACTGGAGCCCCACCTGGCAGCCCGTGGGCGAGCGCCTCGAGTTCTACGAGTGCCGCCACGGCGCCGCGTATACGAAGATCCGCAGCATCCACCGGCACATTGAGACCGAGCTGACTTACTTCGTGCCGCTCAGCCAGCCGGACGAACCCGCGCCATGCGAGCTCTGGGTGCTGCGCATCAAGAACGGCGGGACGGTCCGCCGGCGGCTCCGGACATTCAGCTACGCCGAGTTCAGCCTGGCCGACGCCATGAACGACATGATCAACCTGGACTGGGCGCAGCACATCGTCTTCAGCAGCTGTGAAGAGGGCACGATTCGGGTTGCGACGAAGTTCAACCCACTCGTGTATTTCTTCGCCAGCAGCAGCGCGCCCGCCGGCTACACCTGCGACCGCGAGGACTTCGTGGGCCCCTGGCGCGATCTCGCACACCCTGCGGTGGTGGAATCCGGCGTTCCCAGCGATGCGCCTTCGCCGCGCGGCAACAGTATCGGCTCGCTCGCGCACGACTTCGAGCTCGAACCGGGCGAGGAACGGCGACTCGTCTACATCATGGGGGCCACGGAACGACCCGCCGAGATCGCCCGGGTCGTCGCCCGTTTCTCGGACCAGGCCGAGGTGGACGCCGCGTTCGCGGCCCTGCGCGACGACTGGGACACCTATCTCTCGCGCTTCACGGTCGAGACTCCGGATCCCGACACGAATGCCATGCTCAACTTCTGGAACCAGGTTCAGTGCCGCACCACGCTTTACTGGTCCCGCTTCGTGTCAGGCTATGAGAGCGGCATGGGCCGCGGCATGGGCACACGCGACAGCGGCCAGGACACGCTTGGCACCATGCATACAGTCCCGGACCATGCCCGCCGGGTCCTGACTCGGATCTGGGAGATGCAGTTCGCCGACGGGCACACCTGGCATCAGTTCATGCCGCTGACCGGCGAAGGCGGACCCGGCCTCGCCGGCGAGTATCCCGACTGGCCCCAGTGGTTCTCCGACGATCACCTCTGGCTGATCATCTCGGTGTGCGCCTACCTGCGGGAGACCGGCGACTTCGGCTACCTCGAGGAAAGGGTCCGATACCAGGACCACGCCGAGGAAACAGTCTGGGAGCACATGCTCCGCGCCGTCGACTTCACGTTGAATCACCTCGGGCCGCACAAGCTCCCGCGCTCGGGGTTCTCCGACTGGAACGACACGCTGAATATCGACCACGGCTCGGGCAAGGCGGAGAGCGTCTGGGTGGCGATGCAGTTCTGCCGCGCCATGCTCGACATGAGCGAGCTGTGTGGCCGGACGGGCCGGGGTGCCGACGGACGGCGATTCGCCGCCCTCTACACCGCCATGGCCGCAACGGTCAACGAGTCGGCCTGGGACGGCGAGTGGTACACGCGGTCGTTCGACGACGACGGCGACCCGATCGGAATCGCGGGGGCGGCCCATCACGCGATCGATCTGATCCCCCAGAGCTGGTGTGTGCTGGGCGAAGTCGCGCCGCGAGACAGGGCCGAGCGAGCGATGCGGTCCGCCGACGAGCTGCTCAACACGCCGTTCGGCGTCGCTCTGCTCTGGCCGCCGTACGACGGCAGCGACGAGCGAGTCCGCGGAACCTCGACCTACGTGCCGGGGGCCAAGGAGAACGGCGGCATCTTCTGCCACGCCAACACCTGGACGATCGTGGCGGCAGCGATGCTCGGTTGGGGCGACGATGCCTACCGCTACTACCGCCAGATCCTGCCGCTTGCTCGGACCGATTCGGTCCTGTATAAGGTCGAGCCGTACACATACCCACAGAACATCTGCGGCCCCACTCATCCCTCGTTCGGGATGGCGCGCAACGCCTGGCTGACCGGAACGGCATCGTGGACTTTCGTCGCGGCAACGCAATGGATCCTCGGCATCCGGCCGACCTACGAGGGCCTTCGCGTGGCGCCGGTGCTGCCGGCGGCGTGGCCGGGCTACACGGCCCATCGCGAATTCCGTGGTACCGCCTACGAGATCACGGTCCGCCGCGAAGGGCCAGGCAACGACGTTTCGCTGCTCGTTGACGGAGCGGCCGTGACGGGTGATGTCGTGCCGCTGCCGGTGCCCGGGACCGCCAGCGTGAAAGTGGACGTCGTCCTGCGATGAGCGGGGCGGCGGCGCCGGAATTGCTGCCGGGCGTTCCGGGCGAGCGGCACGGCTGGGCCACGCGCTTGCTGGCGAACAACCACTGCTGGGTCGAAGTGCTGGCCGCCGGCGGTCCGCGCATCGTGGGTTTCGGGCTTGCGGGCGAGCCGAACTTGCTTGCCGAGACGCCGGAATCGCGATGGGACTCCGGCCACGGCATGTTCGAGCTCGTGGGAGGCCACCGGCTCTGGTTCGCCCCGGAGTCTCCCGACTGCAGCGTGCCCGATTCGGCAGGCCTCGAAATGTCGCCGATCCGGAATGGCCTCCGGCTGACCGGCGCCTTCGAGCCGCCCAGCGGTCTGCGCAAGTCGATGGACATCGAACTCGACCCCGACTCCCCGGCCCTGGAGGTGCGGCACATCCTGGTTAACCAGGGGACGCGCACGCTCGACCTTTCGCCCTGGGCAATCACCCAGCTTCGGTTGGGCGGCGTTGCCGCGGTCGAGCTGCCAGCGGTCGTCGCCTACCACGCCGTGGCGCCGAACAATCTCGTGGTGATGTGGCCGTACGGGTCCTGGGCCGATCAACGGCTGACTATTTCGGAGCGTGCGGTGACGGTCCGGGCAGATCCGGGCTCTCCGTTCAAGCTGGGATGCCTCAGCACTACGGGCGAAGTCGGCTATGCGCTCGACGGCGTGCTGTTCGTCAAACGCATCGAGCCCGGCACCGACATGTCGCACGCCGACATGGGCTGCAACGTGGAGATCTACACCGACGAGCGCACGATCGAGCTCGAGACACTCGGCCCGCTGGTGAGCCTCGCTCCGGGCCAGTCCACGGTCCACGTCGAGCGCTGGTCGGCGAGCAGGGTAGGCGGGTCCGGCAGAGTCACGGGAGCGCCGGCGAGCGCGGCTCTGGCCTGACTCCCGGCCGCGGGCCGGCGGGGAGGCGCCACTCGCGGTGACTGTCGCAGCCGCAAACCGCCGATTAGTAAGGAGTAGGCTCTGGGTCATGCCGGATCACTACGAAGTCCTCCAGGTCCATCCGCGAGCCGAGCCCGACGTGATCAGGGCCGCCTACCGAATCCTGGCCCGCAAATACCACCCTGACATGGGCGGCGATGCCGAGCGGATGGTCGCGATCAACGACGCCTGGGACGTCCTGGGCGATCCCATCCGGCGAGCCGCATACGATGCAACTCGGGCCGTGACGGGGACCGTGCAAACCGGCGCTTCGGAGCGGGCCGATGGGTCGCCGTCTGCCGCCGCAGGCCGGAGCCAGCCGGCTGCCCAGACCGAAACCGGGCACGCGGGTCCACCGCCCGGCCATCCCTCGGGAACGGTTCTGGATTTCGGGCGTTACGCGGGCTGGTCGCTTGGGGAGATCGCCCGCTACGACACGGATTACCTGGAGTGGCTCGTCCGTGCCACGTTCGGCCGGCGGCTGCGGGACGAGCTCGAATTGCTGCTTCGGCAGCGGCGGCCGGCCGGAGCGACGAACTCCGGCCGCGGTTGGCGCGGCCGGTCCTGAGCGTCGATTGCCTTCGGCTTCTGGTTGGCTCATGCTTGCCCCTCATGCGCAAAGGGACGGCCAATGAAACGAAACGAACGCAGCGCGGGCACCGACACGGCCAGGGCGCGAGAAGATGAACTCCTGAACGAGCGCTTCAACACGCTGCTCCGCGAGGCCGCCGACAAGCGCGAGGAACGATCAATCGTTCAAGCGACCGGGGACATGGCGGCGGCCAGGCAGGAGTCCGAGGACCTGCTCGCGTTGGCGCGAGAGCGCGGCCAGAGACGAAGATCCAAGGCGCCCTCCGATCCGACCTGAGCTCTCCCGAGCCGGGACACCACCCGCCGGCAACGGCCTCGTAACGCGCCGCGCTACCGCGGAAGCTCCGGGCAGCCGCCCATCGCTCGGCCCGCTACCATCCCAGGCAGTCGCCTGGAGCGTTAAATCGGCATGAAGTTCGGGTTGAGTCTGCGGAACACCGGGGACGGGTCGAGTCGGGAGGCGATAGACGCCGGCGCCGAGACGGTGGCGCGCCTCGGCTGGGAGGCCGTTTGGACGACGGACCACGTGCTCGTGCCACACTCCGCCGCCGGCGAATACGGACGTACGTTCGAGGCCATCGCCACGCTCGCCTGGGTCGGCGCCCGCCATCCGAGCCTGAAGCTCGGGACGAGCGTGATCGTGGTCCCGCAGCGGAACGCCGTGCTGCTGGCCAAAGAGCTGGCCACGCTCGACGTCCTGAGCGAGGGCCGGGTCATCGCCGGCGTGGGGATCGGCTGGGTGGAGACGGAGTTCGACAATCTCGGCATGTCCGACCGCTTCCATCGACGCGGGGCCTATCTCGACGAGACCATCCGGCTCTGGCGGCACCTGTGGTCGGGCTCGACCGAACCGTTCGAGGGCGACTTCCACGCTTTCCGCGACTTCGTCTTCGGGCCGGTGCCGGTCCAGGCTCGACTGCCGATCGTCGTAGGCGGATCATCCGAGGCCGCCCTTCGACGCGCGGGCCGGCTCGGCGACGGCTACCAGGCCACCAGGTCGACGCCCGAGGACTTCGTGAACCGCGTCGCGGTCATCCGGGCTGCCGCCGATGCGGCCGGTCGACCGATGCCCTGGCTTTCGGCGCGAGTCCCGATCGCGATCGAGCAGCGTGCCGGAGGCGGCGCTTCGCTGGCCCATCCGGAGGCGACGAAGGCTGAAATCGAGGCCTTCGGAAGGCTCGGCCTGGACCATCTCGCGCTGGTCTTCCAGGCGACCGACCCGGCCAGGTTGACGGCTGCCATCGAGCTTGTCGACAGCGAGATCGTCAAAGCCGCGCCCCGGTGACCCAGATCCTGACGGAGGCCGAGCTGGCGCTCCTGCTTGCGACACGGCGAATCGTGCTTTGCACGATTGCCGACAATGGTTCGCCGCGCCCAGTCCCGGTCTGCTTCGCGCCGAGGGAGTTTTCGCTGGGGGACTCCGGGCCGGGGGAGTCCGCGGCCGGTGTGCTCGTGTTGTACTGCCCGCTCGACGAGAAGCCCAAGCTGGTGTCGGATCCACACCGGCTGGCCCGGGTCCGCGACATCGAGGCGCGCCCGTCGGTGACTCTGCTCGCCGACATCTGGGACGAGGACTGGACACGGCTGGCCTGGCTCCGACTCTACGGCGCGGCAACGATCCTCGAGGCGCCGGCGGCTCGGACGCGGCCCGCTCGCGGCGATGCCGCCCCAAACGCGGAGTCGAACGAACACGAGGCCGCCGTGTCGGCTCTCCGACAGCGCTATCCGCAATACCGGAGCCACGACCTGGCGTCTCGGCCGATGATTCGCGTGTCGGTAACGCGCGCCGTCTCGTGGGGCAGTCTTCCTGATCCGGCCGTTACCTCGAACCGTATGATCGTGAAATGAGCGGAACTGAGACATGGCTGAAGACCCGACTCATCGAACGTGAGATGGTCGCTGCGCGGACGATGTCATTCCGGTTCGCCCGGCCTGCGGAATGGTTGTTTCGGGCCGGTCAATCGCTGGACATGACCCTCCTGGATCCGCCGGAGACGGACGAAGAGGGAAATCTGCGGGCGTTCACGATCTCCAGCGCGCCTCGAGAGAACGTGATCCAGATCACGACTCGTTTGCGCGACACGGCCTTCAAGCGCGTGCTCCAGCAGCTGCCGCTGGGCAGCGAAGTCAAAGTCGAAGGCCCGTTCGGGAGCTTCCACCTCCACAACGCGAAACGTCCGGCGGTGCTGCTGGCCGGGGGGATCGGGATCACGCCGTTCCGGAGCATTCTCGCGGAGACGATCCGGGGTGGCTCTCTGGCTTATCCCGTCACGCTGCTCCACGCCAACCGGAGGCCCGAGGATGCGGCTTTTCACGACGAGTTGCGGGAGCTTGCGCAGAGCGACCCGAACCTCACTTACGTGCCGACGATGACCGGCATGGCTGGCTCGACCGAGCCGTGGGACGGCGAGGAAGGCCATATCGACGCATCGATGCTCGCCCGGTACCTTCCGGTCGTGGCCAACCCGATCTATTACATCGCCGGCCCGGCCGGCATGGTCGCGGGCTTGCGCGCGATGCTTGTAGCGGCGGCCGTGAATGAGGACGACATCCGGACGGAGGAATTCACCGGCTACTGATCGTGCTAACCTACGCGCAACCTTTGCGGCCGGTCCTGTGAGGCCGGCGTACCGGTCCAGAGAGGCCGGAGAGGAGGTCCATGCGCAAGCGTTATGACTACCACCGCGCCGATCCGGCCGGTGGTCTTTTTGTGAGCCCCGGCCGCCGACCGGCCGCATGAAGCGGCCGCCGTTCCCGCGCCCGAGCTCCGTCGTAGACCCAAGGGTTGGAGACTACGGGCCCGCCTTGCTCGCCCTGGAGGATGGCCGGCTGTTCCCCGGCATCGCCTTCGGCGCACGCTGCTCCGGCGAGGGAGACCTCGTCGTGAACACGAGTCAGACCGGCTATCAGGAGATCGCGACCGACCCGAGCTACGCGGGCCAGCTGGTGGTCATGACCTACCCGCTGATCGGCAACTACGGCCGGATCAGCTTCGACGACCAGTCCGAGCGGCCCTGGCTGCGCGGTCTGATCGTGGCGAACGCGACCGCCGCCGTCCTGGACGACGCCCGCCAGCTCGCGACGATGCTGCGTGAGGCGGGCATCCCGGCGATCGCTGGAGTCGACACGCGGGCACTGGCGCGACACCTGCGATCCAACGGCAGCTTGCGCGCCGTCGTCACCGCTCCCGGCGAGACCGATCCGGATGAAGCGCGCGCGCTGGCCCGAGCCGTCAGGCGCTGGGAAGACCAGGATTTCGTGGCCATGGTTTCGCCCGCGGCGGCTCGGGACGAGGGCGACGCGTCGGAAAGCGGCCCATTGGTGGCAATCCTGGATTTCGGGCTCAAGACCAACATCGTGCGCAGCCTCCGGCGCCGCGGGGCCCGCGTCCGGGTCCTGCCGCACACCGCCACCGAGGCAGAAGCCCTGGCTCCGGACATCGACGGCGTCGTCTTCTCGCCAGGTCCTGGCGATCCTGCCCGATTGAACGGCCCCGTCGCCCTCGCACGGCAGGTCATCGCGGACGGTCGACCCCTGCTGGGCATCTGCCTGGGGCATCAGATCGTTGGACGCGCCGCCGGCGCGAGCACCCGGCGCCTGCCTTTCGGCCACCACGCCGCCAATCATCCGGTGAAGGACCTCGAGACGGGTCTGGTCCAGGTCACTGCCCAGAACCACGAGGTCACGGTCGTGGGCGAGACGTTGCCGGAGACGAGCGGTTTCGTGGTCAGCCAGATCGATCTCAACGACGGCTCGGTCGAGGGCCTTCGCCACCGTACGCTCCCGATCGAAACGGTCCAGTACCACCCCGAGGGCGGGCCCGGGCCCCTGGACGCACTGGCCGTCTTCGACCGTTTCGTGACCGCGGCGAGCCTTCGCCACGGCGGCGCCCGGCCGGAGCCGACTATCGGTAGGGTCGAAGCACTGCACCTCGATACCGTGGAACTCAAGCGCCGCCTGGCGGGCATGGACTGAGGCCTGGTGCACACTACGCGCATGCGATCGATAGCCGGTTCCATCGACGAGTACGTCGCCGGTTTTCCTCCCGAGACGCAGAAGGCGCTACGAGAGATGCGCGAGCTTATCCGAGCGTCGGCGCCGGACGCGACCGAGACCATCAGCTATTCGATGCCCACGTTCGATCTTAACGGTCGCCACCTCGTCCATTTCGCGGGCTATGCCAGGCATATCGGGTTCTATCCGATCCCGACCGGCATCGAGGCCTTCAAGGACGACTTCAAGCCGTACAAGCAGGGCCGCGGCTCGGTTCAGTTTCCGCTCAGTCACCCACTGCCGGCCGATCTGATCCGGCGGGTCGTCGAGTTCCGAGTCGAGGAGAACAGGGCCAGGGAAAAGACCGGCTCGCCTTCTGCGAAAGGGCCGTAGTCGGACGCCTGGGCGACCAACTCGGGCCGGGCCGCGGGTCGCGATCCAGCAGCGCCAGGAAGCTTTTCCAGCGTTCCTCCGAAATGACGACCCCGGAGCAGTCGGCCAGTACGTCCCGCGCGGCCTCGGTTGCGCGGTCCAGGACGAACGCGTCGACGCTCAGGCCACTTTCCGCCGCGGCCTCGTCCAGAAGTTGCCGCTGGTCCGGGCTGACGACCAGGTCGAGGCGGTCGTTCTCCAAATTCGCGGTTGGGGTCTGTTCGGCTCTCTCCATTAGCGCTCCAGCTCCCGGACGACGTCCGAGCGCGCAATGCTGTGCGGCGTTGCCGGCATCGTAGGCGCGATCGCTTACGCCCGGCTTATCCTTGCCCGGAGGGCACGGACTGGAGGAGCAGATGAAAGAGCACGTCAGCCTCGGCAGCTCCGACGCACAGCTGGCCATCGAGGTTATTCGCACCGAACTGGAGAAGCGCGGCAAGGCCGCCGTCATCGCCGTGGCGGACGATCATGGCGAGCTCCTCGGTTTGCTCCGGCTCGACGGCGCGCCGCAACCATCCATAGTCATCGCAACGAACAAGGCCTTCACGGCGGCGCGCGAGCGCAAGACCACCTTCGAGCTCGGCCGGACATCACGTGATTCCGAGGCCGGCTTTGACTTCGCCTTCTACGGCGACCCGCGCTACGTCGGCTTCGGTGGCGGTGTGCCCGTGATACTCGATGGAACCGTTGTCGGCGCAATCGCGGTCAGCGGGCTATCGAGCGAAGAGGACGCCGAGCTGGCTGCCATCGCCGCCGCGGCGGTCCTCGAGGCCGTCGGTGCCTCCGGTTCGACAGCCTCCTGACGGTGGACCGGCGACCGTGAGCGGGGACCGATGAAGGAGGCGGACCTCTATCTACCGGTGAAGCGATTCCTGGAATTGCAGCAGTACGAGGTCAAGGGAGAGGTTCGCGAATGCGACGTTCTGGCGGTGCGCGGTGACGAAGATCCCGTCGTCGTCGAACTCAAGCTGTCGCTCAACCTCGGCGTGATCCTGCAGGCGGTGGACAGGCTCGCCCTGTCGCCGAAGGTCTACGTCGGGATCCCCGTCCGATGCGGCGCCCTGAACAGCCGGGGGAAGCCGATCGTCAAGCTGCTCCGAATGCTCGGCCTGGGCCTGCTGGCCATCGATCCGCGGCCCGATACCGGCGGTGTTGAGGTGCTTCTGGATCCTGGGGAGTATCGCCCCCGGCCTTCGAAGCGCCGTCGGGAGCGGCTCCTGGGGGAGTTCGTCAGGCGTGTCGGCGACCCGAATCTGGGCGGCTCCGACATGAAGCAGGGCGTCATGACCGCCTACCGGCAACGTGCCCTGGCGATCGGGCGGCTCCTGCAGGACGCCGGGCCTTCGAAAGCCTCGCAGGTCGCCGGGGCTCTGGGCGAGCCGAAAGCGCGGGCGATCCTATATGACAACGCCTACGGCTGGTTCGACAGAGTGTCACTCGGCGTATACGGGCTGTCGCCCCGCGGCGAGCAGGAAATCCCGCTCTGGCAGGCAAGAGGCTGAGGGAGAAGCGTTGAATATCGCGATTTCGAGAGCGAACGAGAGCCATCTATACGATTGCGTAGCTGCGCTCGCCGATTCGGAGCTGGGCCGGATCTACTTCGCATCGGAGGAGAAGGCTCTCGCCTCTATCGCGGAGGGTCTGGCACGAGAGGAAGTATTCGTCGCCCTCGACGATGCGGGCGAGTGCCTCGGCTTCATCTGGTTCGTCCTCGGCGGCGCGTTCCACAGCTTTCCATATCTGCATGTGATCGCCGTGAAGGCAGCGCATCGCGGAAAGGGCGTCGGGAGGGAGCTGCTTCGGTTCTTCGAGGACGGGGTCTTCGAGAATTCGTCGAAGGCGTTCCTGGTCGTGGCGGACTTCAATCCCGATGCCAGGCGTCTATACGAGCGTCTGGGATGGCGTCAGGTGGGGGCAATTCCGGGCCTCTATCGCGAGGGCGTGACCGAGTACCTGATGATGAAGTCAAAGAGCGAGCCGATCTACCACATCGCTTCTTCGGTCTGTCCGACGGCTATTGGCTGCGCGCCCAGGCCGCCCACGACACCGAAGTTGCCCAAACCCGGTTGGCGGACGACCTGGCGAAGATCCGGCCGTGGTCGGGCTCGGCAGCGTGAGGGCAAAGAGAAGCATGAAGAAGCAGTGGTTCTCGGCTAAATGCGTGTTCGTCCACCGTGACAGTGGCAGCGGCCCTCGGCAGCTCTACGAGGAGCGCGTGCTCCTGGTCCGGGCGCAGACTTTTCGAAAGGCGAGGAAGCTGGCCGAGCGGGAGGCTGCGCAGTACGAGCGTCTTCTTGACGGCTGCGCTTTCACGGGGTTTGTGGAAGTCTTCCGCCTTTTCGACGAGCCTGGAAAAGGGGCTGAAGTCTTCTCGGCCATGGAGCAGAGCGACCTCGAGCCCAACGAATACCTCGAGCGCCGCTATCCGTTGAAGCCGGCCGACTGCGAGGCCGAGAGGCGCGAGCACCGGTACTACAACAAGGGCCATGGCTACTCCGCCTGCTACCACTGCTCTGTGGTCAAGCCCGGAGAGCTCTGGAAGTAGCACCGACCGAGCGAGAGCCGGATACGCAAGCAGGCACCGAACATAGCCACGGCCTCCCGTCTACCGCGTGACTTCGTCCGAGCGGGCGACGGCCTCCGGCGACCGGTTGGCCTTAGGCCGATAAAGCACGCACGGCAGCCGATGGCTGGACGGGCCGACTCGCCCAGCCTCATCGCGCGGCGGTCGACCTAGTTTTCGCGACTGGTATACTTTCCATACCGTTATGGCACCTCGGAGGTCGGATGGAATTCGAGTTCGACGAGGCCAAGAGCCGCGGCAACAAGGCCAAACACGGCATCGACTTCGTCGAGGCCCAGGCGCTGTGGCTCGACGACATGCTGATCGAGGTGCCGGCTCGCACTCAAGACGAGCCGAGGTCAGTGGTGATCGGGATGATCGGGAACCGACACTGGTCGGCGGTCATCACCTACCGCGAGGACAGGATCCGGCTGATATCCGTTCGCCGATCGCGCGACGAGGAAGTGGTGCTCTATGAAGGCTAGCGAGTTCGACCAGAAGTTCGATACGGGTGAGGACGTCACGGCCGATCTGGACCTGTCCGCCGCCCGCCGGCCCCTTCAGGAGGCCAGACGCGTCAACGTGGACTTCCCGTCCTGGATGGTCGAGTCGCTGGATCGCGAGGCGAAGCACCTCGGCGTCACCCGCCAATCGGTCATCAAGATGTGGATCGCCGAGCGCCTTGAGAAGAAGGCGTCTTGATTGGCCACGGCGCCCATCGGCTGGGGGACACAGAGCATGCTATCCATCGCCGGACCTAATAGTCTCGCCCGCTACCGTGACGAGCTGTTTGCGAGGAAGCCGGCGCAAGAAGGGATCCTCGCGGCCGAGATGACAGGCATCGAGTTTCTTCCTCCCGTGCTGCACGGGAGCGGCGTGCCCAGCCAGCAGGTGGCCCAGTTGCGGATCGCGACTGTCCTGGGGCCTGGCGTCGATGAGCTTGGCCTGCAGCCGGTCACCTACGCTCCGCACAACGAAGAGTGGAGGCCGACTCGACGCGACTCGAGCGGTTCGTGGAGCCGCGGCTTTCCGTATTGTGGTCGACGCAAGTACCACGCGATGCGCAGGGGTTCATTCAGAATTCCGCCGGGACGTGTTCCGAGAGGCGCCAGACGTTGTGAAGACACACGAGTGGTTCGGCAGCGGTGGCGCGGCATTTCGTCTGATGGTGGTCTCCCAGCGGTTCCGTCGTACGGTAGTGGCGGCCAAATGGAGAGGGCTCGAGTTCGAACCGGTCGAATTCCGAGACTGACGGAAGCGGAGCCGCGGAGCCGCGGAGCTTCGTGCTAACCTTCGCTCAGCCTTTGCGGCCGGTCCTGTGAGGCCGGCGTACCGGTCCAGAGAGGCCGGGGAGGAGAGCCGATGTTGAAGTACAACCCTGACCACCGAGCCCACGCGGCCGGTGGCTTTTTTGTATGACGGCACCGGCCATGCCGTTGCCGGCCAATCCCGCGCCCCGAGCTGAACGCCGCAAGCCCGAGAGTGCCCTGATCATCGGATCGGGCCCCGTCGTGATCGGCCAGGCGGCCGAGTTCGACTACGCCGGAACGCAGGCCTGCCGGGCGCTTCGGGCCGAGGGCGTCCGCACGATCCTCGTGAACTCGAACCCGGCCACGATCATGACCGACGCGGAAGTCGCGGATGCCGTCTACCTCGAGCCACTGACCGTCGAGGCCATCGAGCAGGTAATCGCCAAGGAGCGGCCGGAGGGGCTGCTGGCGGGCCTCGGCGGCCAGACCGGGCTCAACCTGGCCGTGGCGCTGGCCAAGGCCGGCATTCTCGAGAAGTACAACGTCCGCCTCATCGGTACGCCGCTCGAGGCGATCGAGATGGCCGAAGATCGCGAGCTATTCCGCGACCTGCTCGACCGGATCGGCCAGCCGTACGCCCCGAGTTGCATCGTCGAAGGTGACACGGACGAGGCCCGGGAGCACGCGACGCGCGAGGCGCTGGCGGAGATCGGCCTGCCGGCCATCATCCGGCCCGCCTTCACCCTCGGCGGCACCGGCGGCGGCATAGTCGAGACCGAGGCGGCCTACTTCGAGCGCGCGCGGACCGGCCTCAGACTCAGCCCCATCCACCAGGTCATGATCGAGCGCTGCCTGGTCGGCTGGCAGGAGATCGAATACGAGGTCATGCGCGACGCGGACGACACCTGCATCGCCGTCTGCTCGATGGAGAACGTCGATCCGCTGGGCGTCCACACGGGCGATTCGATCGTGGTCGCGCCGGTCCAGACGCTGCCGGATCCCGTCCACCAGCGACTGCGGAGCGCCGCGCTCTCGATCATTCGCGCGCTCGGCGTCGAGGGCGGCTGCAATGTCCAGTTCGCGCTCAGCCCCGACTACACCGACTACGCGGTCATCGAGGTCAACCCGCGCGTCAGCCGGTCCTCGGCCCTGGCCAGCAAGGCGACCGGCTATCCGATCGCGCGCGTCGCCGCCCAGATTGCGGCCGGCCGGCGGCTTGCGGAGATCCCTAACGTAGTGACCGGGACCACGGTCGCCGCCTTCGAGCCCGCCCTCGACTACGTCGTAGTCAAGCTGCCGCGCTTCCCGTTCGACAAGTTTCCAACGGCCGATCGAACCCTGGGCAGCCAGATGAAGGCGACCGGCGAGGTGATGGCGATCGACCGAACCTTCGGCTCGGCGCTGAACAAGGCGCTGCGCGCGCTCGAACAGGCGGGGGCCGGCTTTCTGGCCGAAAACGCCGGCTGGCAATCCACGCTCGATTACCTGATCGAACCGGCCCCGGCCGAGCCCGAGTTCATGCCGATCGACGGCAGCGGCCTTCTCTGCGAGGCCACCCGCCACGCGGAGCGGGCCGCCTATCCCATCGTGCTGAAGCGCTTTCTGGCGCCGTCCGACTCGCGCTTCTGGCGAATCCTGGCCCTGCTGCGGCGGGGCATGCCGGCCGAGACGATCCGCGGCGTAACCGGGATCAGTGCCTGGTTCCTGCAGGAGTTCGAGCGGGCGATCGGGCTCGAGCGCGAAGTTCGGGCGATGGGCCGGCGGATCGCGGATCCACGAAACGAGGACGCGGCCGCTCTCCTGGCGACGGTGAAGCGGGCCGGTTTCGGCGATCGCGAGCTTGGCCAGATGGCGGGCGTCGATGCCGAAGCGATCCGCCTGGCTCGCATGGAACTCGGGCTCGTGCCGGGCTACGCCATGGTGGACACGTGCGCCGCCGAGTTCGCGGCCGAGACGCCTTACTTCTACGCGACATACGCCGCCAGCGGCTCCGAGCCCGAGCTGCCGCCGGTCAAGCGGCCCGCGGCGCTGGTGATCGGCTCCGGTCCGGTGCGGATCGGGCAGGGGATCGAGTTCGACTATTGCGCCGTCCAGGCCGCCGCCGAGCTGCAGCGAGCGTGGCTGGCAGGCGGTCATGATCAACTCCAATCCCGGAGACGGTCTCGACGGACTTCGACGCGAGCTCGCGGCTCTACTTCGAGCCGCTGGACCCGGAGAGCGTGCGTTCGGTCGTGGAGGCGGAGTCGCCCGAGGGCGTGCCGCTAATGGGCGCCTTCGTCCAGTTCGGCGGCCAGACGCCGCTGAACCTCGCCGAGCCGTTGGCGGCTGCCGGCATCCCGCTGCTCGGCGCCAACCTCGAAACGATCGACCAGGCCGAGGACCGCATCCGCTTCGCCAACCTCGTCGAGTCGGTCGGCATCCCGCAGCCCGAAGGCGGCATGGCGCGGTCGATCGAGGAGGCGCTGGCGCTGGCCGATCGGATCGGCTATCCGGTCATCGTTCGACCGTCTTTCGTCATCGGCGGTCTCGCCATCGACTTCAGCTACTCCGCCTCCGACCTGGAGACGCAGTTGGCTCGGGCGACGGTCGTCGATCCCGACCGGCCCGTTCGAATCGACCGCTATCTCGAAGGCATCGAAGTCGACGTCGACGCCATCGCGGACGGCGAGACCGTCCTGATCCCGGGCCTGCTCGAACATGTCGAGCGCGCCGGCGTCCATTCGGGCGACTCGGTCGGCATGTTCCCGCCGCAGACGGTTTCGGCTTCCGACCAGGAGCTGATCGTGGCCGCGATGGACCGGATCGTGCGGGCGCTCGACGTCCACGGCCTCGTCAATGCCCAGTTCATCGTCCGCGACGACGGCGTGTATCTCATCGAGGTCAACCCACGCGCCAGTCGCACGGTGCCGTTCATGAGCAAGGTCACGGGCGTACCGATGGTCAAGCTGGCGGTCCGCATTGCTCTCGGCGAGACGCTGCGCGGCATGGGCTGGGGGAACGGGCTGCTGGAGCCGCCGCCGCTGGTTGCGGTCAAGGCGCCGGCCTTCTCCACGGCCAAGTTGCGCGGCGTTGACCCGTCGGTCGGCCCCGGCATGCAGTCCACCGGCGAAGTGATCGGCATCCACACCGACCCGCGCGTGGCACTCGCCAAAGCGATGCAGGGAGCGGCCTTGATCCCGCCGCGCCCCGGCGCGGACGGAGCCCTGGCGCTGATGTCCGTGGCGGAGCGCGACGTGCCGGCGCTGCCCCGGGCGGCCCACGCCCTGGCGCGCGCCGGCTATCGCTTCGCGGCGACTGAGGGTACGGCCGCGGCGCTGGCAAAGCTCGGTTACGACGCCCAGCTCGTGGCCAAGGTCGGGGAGAAGGCCGACGACGGGCGCGTGCCGATCCTCGAGCTGATTGCCTCGGGCCGGGTTCGCCTCGTCGTAAATACGCCGGCACCCAAGTCCGGTGCGGTTCGCGATGCCGCCGAGATCCGCCTTGCCGCCACCGCGGAAGGCATCCTATGCCTCACGGCCATGGAGACCGCCGTCGCCGCGGCCGAAGCCCTCGACCCGGACCTGGTCACGCGCCTGGCAGAGGTCCGCTCCCTCGGCGAGTGGGTGCCGGAGCCGGGCAAGCCGCGCGGGGCGATGGTTCCGAGCTAACCCGGGACGGAACGGATCGCTGCCTCGTCAATCTGGTCATGATGGCAGCCGTGGTCGTCGAGAGAGGGAGCGAGGACTTGCTCGAGCACGTGGGGATCGCCTCGTCGGTCGGCGACGTTGGCGGCGTCGAAGCCACCTTTGAAGCCCTGTACCGACAGCGTTATCGCGACGTCTACCGCTATGCGCTGCTGATGTTGCGGAGCGCAGAAGACGCCGAGGACGTAACGGCGGATGCATTTCAGCGGGCATACGCCGCCTGGGACTCCGTCCATGGCCCCGCCGGCCCGGCATTCCCTGGCTGCTCCTGATTACGCGCCGCCTGGTGATCGACAAAACCCGCCGCCGCAGACTGCTGTCGTGGCTGCCGCTGGCGAGCCTGCATCCGACACACGAGCCCGCGGTAGAGGCCGACACCGGCCGGACCGAGTTCTGGCTCTGGTTCGAGCGTTTCGCGCACGAGCTGCCCGCGCGTCAGCGCGAGGTCCTGATCCTGCGCTACCAGCGCGACCTCGACGACGAGGCCATCGGGCGAATCCTCGGGCTGTCTGCCTCGGGGGTCCGTTCGCTTGTGGGCCGCGCCTGCGCCACCCTGCGCCGCAACCCGGAGATCTGGCGATGAACGAGAACGACCGCCGAACCGACCACGTCCAACTCCACGACGATCAGATCCTGGAAGACGTCCGCCGCCGGCTGTCCGGCGTCGAGCCGCTCGTACCGGCTCCGCATGCCTGGGAACCCGGACCCGGCCGTGCCCCAGCGTCCGGGATGCGCGTCCGGACGGCCCATGCCTACGGCTTTGGCGGCGTGCTGGCCGTAATGCTCGTAGCCGTCGTCGTGGGTATGTCGGTCGCCCACCAGGGTCCCTTCTATGGGGCTCCATCCAGTGCGAGCGCGTCACCAACCCAGGTCGCCATTATCGCGCCGTCGGCACAGACGCCCGGCTCGATCCCGAGCACCGGCCGAAGCCTGGGCGATCCGAACGCTCCCGTGACACTGGACGTCTGGGTCGACTTCCGTTGCGTGTTCTGTGGCGAGTTCGCCCGCGGAGTAGAGCAGCAACTCGTCGCCAGGTACGTGGCGAAAGGCACCCTGAAGATCGTCTATCACGACTTCATCGTCATCGACTCTGCAGACGGCGCCCACGCATCCGAGGATGCCGCCAGCGCCGCCCTGTGCGCCGCGGACCAGGGGAAGTACTGGGTTTACGTCGACTGGCTTTGGGCCAATCAAGCGCCGGACGAGGCAGCTTGGCGATTCAGCCGTGATCGACTGTTGGAAATGGCCCGGCGGGCGGGGCTCGACGTCCCGGCGTTCCAGGCCTGCTACGACGCGGGTACTCACCGGGCGGCCGTCCGAGCAGAGTCGGCCTCTGCGGCCGCTTCCTCGATACCAGGGACGCCGACGGCATTGGTCAACGGTCGGCAACTTGAATCGCTAGACCTGGCGACAATCTCGGCAGCTGTGGACGCCGCCCTGAAAGCGACCTCGTCGCCGGGCGCCTCCAACTGATCGCATCGACCGGCGATCGGATCGAGGGGACCGCGCGTCCTCAGGCGTGCTCGAGCAGGGTCGGCGCCTCGAGAGGAATCGGCACGGTCGCGTTGCCGCTCTCGGCCTGGACGTCGGTGCCCCGGAACCAGTGCCACAGCAGCCACGTGGACAGCGTGTAGAGCACGATGATCGTGACGAAGTCGACCGCATAGCCGGCGGTGAACCCGAGCGTTGCCTGCAGCTGTCCGTAGTAGACCGGCGCAATCGTCCAGCCGAGCGCCCACAGCAGCGTCATTCCAGCCGAAAGCGTCGCCCGCTCCGCCGGGGAAACCCTGTCCATCGCAAAAGCGTCGAAGATCGGGCTGCCCGCGTTCATCAGCGAGTTGCGGACCGTCATCGCAAGAATGACCGACCACAGCACCGGTGAGAAGCCAAGCACGAGCAGGAACGGGATGCTCGAGCCCTGCACCAGCACGATCGAGCCGATGCGGCCGAAGCGTCGCGCCAGCGCCGGCTGAGCCAGGATCGCGAGCGTCGTCCCGAGGCTCGTCACGGCGAAGACCGCGTTTACGGCCGCGAGGTCCAGGCCGAACTTCCCCTTGACGAACACATTGAGGAACGGGATCAGCTGGCCGGCTCCGAGCGCGGTGATGAAGCCCGGTAACAGCAGCTTGAAGAAGAGCCTGCGGTCTGAGACGGCGATCCCGAAATCGACCGCCTGAAGCCGCTGCGTGCATGGTCGTCGCCGGCCGGTCGTTGGTCAGGAAGTAGACCGTCGCCAGCGCCAGAACGCCCATGACGGCGACGCCGCTCAACAGGATTTGATACGGCGCCGAGGCCGAAGTCAGCGACAGGCGCGCTGCGACCTCGGTGGCAACGGCTCCGCCCAGCAGCGCGGAAATGAGCGCCGTGACGCTGCCGAGCGCGGACCAGATCGCGAAGTACTCGTTGCGCTCGCCCGGCTCGGTGTGCTCGGCGATGTAGGGGACCTGCACGACGTAGACCATCTGAGTGCCCGCGCCCAGGGCTATGACGCCCACGAAGAGCAGCGGCAGCAGGCCGGGCAGGAACGCAAACAATGCCACGGCCACCAGAGCCATTCCCGCGGCCATGACAGAACGCCGGCCGATGCGGTTGGAGATGGCGCTTGCGGGCAAGGCAATCACGACGCCGGCCAGTTGCGAGGCTGCCATCAGCCAGCCGATCGTCGTGTTGTCGACGCCGATGGATTCGAGATAGAGGTTGAAGTCGATCCAGTAAAGGCTGAGCGCCGCTCCGAAGAGCAGGGTGGTCAGGAGGAATCGGCGCGCGTCTCTACCGAATCCGGTGAAGCTGTTGAAGTAGCGTGCCGCGCCGGTCATTCGGGCGCGGGATCAGGAGAAGACCGGATCTGCTCCGTGGGCGTCCGGGCACTCCGTGCTCGGACTCGTGACCGTCCTCCCGACGACGATGAGCAGCCGGCCGAATTTCAGATGAAGCCCGCTGAAGCGGCAATCCTCGGCCGGATCCAATCCTTCGTGGCGGCGTCGATGTTGAGCGGCCTCGCTGCGGAGCTCGGCCTGACGTTGGCGGACGACGAATAAGCTGAGGGGCGCGTCAGGCAGCATGGTTGCCTCCATGAGGGGCGCGTGGGAATGCGGTGAGCGTATCCCCAGGGTTGCGGATGAGTCGTAAAAGTTGCGCATGCCGGTCCTCCAAAACTCAAACCGCCAGGTAGGAGGTCAGTGCGATGCCGGCTTCCTCGATGCGGTCCCGGCGAAGCGTGTAGTAGGTGTGATTGCCCAGGCTCTCCTGCTGCGTGACGGTTATGAGACCGGCGCTGCGAAGCTGGGCGAGGTGATGGCTGACGGTCGGTTTGCTGAGTTCGAGCTCGGTGGCAAGCTCGGTGAGATAGCGGTCTCGCTCGGCGAGGAGACGCAGGATGCGCAGCCTGGTCTCGTCCCCGAGCGCTCTGTAGAGTCGGATTGCCGAGGAAGGCGGCGTGCGCCTGTCCTTGCTGTCCAGGGCAGCGTCCGCGATCGGGTAGGCGATCAGTTGTGTCTGGCCGATCCTGGTGAGCGAGTTGTACGGCCGCCCGAAGTAGCTCGGTGCCAGGACGATCCGCCGGACACGCGTCTCCGCGGTCAGTCTGATTCCGTTGGTTGCCTGCTCTACGAAACCGAACGGGTCCGTAGCTGCGGCCTTGAGCGACCGAGCCGAGATATCCCGTGCGAGCATCTGCCCGATTCGCTCCTCGATGACCTCGTAACGTGGCAGCCAGGCGTGAACGATCCGGCGCGTGCCCGCCGCCAGCTCCGCCGGAGTCGCGGTCAGGATCGGCATGCCCTTCAGTTGCTCGAGCTTTATCTGGAGATCGGCGTAAGCCTGCGCGTCGCCGCCGACGGCCAGTCTGGCTGCGGCGCCGAGATCCTGATCGTCGAGTAGTTCGCCCAGAAGAATCTCGACGAGGTCGCCGTCGGAGAGATCGTCGATTGCTGCCACGACCTGCCCGGCCGTCCTGATCTCCGTTCGTCCGACCAGCAGCCGGCCGATCTCCGTGACGAAACCCAGGCAGGCTGTGACCGGGAGGCCGGATCCAAGTTGAGCGGCCAGTTCGGCGCGGCTCCGCTCGACCCAGGAACGGTCTTCCGGCAGCAGGTCCTGGAGTTCGCCGCAGTCGCTGCAGGCGCTCATCAGGAAGTCGTAGGCGGTCCTTGCATCGAGCTCTACCGAGGGCAGGCCGGGTGAGGCGAGACCGGGACGAACCAGCCCGGCCGGGTGCGGGGACGGGCTCCGTCGATTGGTTGTCTGAGCCATGGCAGTCAGGCCTCTAACACGTGTTAGATGAGATACTAACATGCCATCGGCGGATTCTCAAGAGTGCGACGCGCACAGTGCATCACGGAGCCCAGCGCGTGACGGCGGCTACAATTCCGACACGCCGGCCGGCAGCTGCCCGTTGCGGCCCCGACCCATGGGAGGAACCTCTACCAAATGACCGCCCCAACCATAGGGTTCACCGATGAGCGCCTGTCGAACGGACTCCGGGTCATCGTTGCCGAGGATCACCTCGCCCCGGTCGCCGCAGTCTGCATCTGGTACAACGTCGGCTCGAAGCACGAAGTCGAGGGCAAGACCGGTTTTGCCCACCTGTTCGAGCACGTGATGTTCCAGGGGTCCCGGCATGTCGCCAAGACCGAGCACATGGCGCTGGTGCAGGCGGCGGGCGGCACCATGAACGGAACCACCTGGCTGGATCGCACGAACTACTTCGAAACCATGCCCAGCCATCAGCTCGAGCTTGCCCTCTGGCTCGAGGCAGACCGGATGGCCACGCTGCTCGACGCCCTCAACCAGGCGAATCTCGACAACCAGCGCGAGGTCGTCAAGAACGAGAAGCGTTCTTCGTACGACAACCGTCCCTACGGGCAGTGGTTCCACAAGCTGCAGGCCTACCTTTTTCCGGCGCCGCACCCGTACAACCACCCCACGATCGGTTCCATGGAGGACCTCGACGCGGCTTCGATCGAAGACGTGGCCGCCTTCTTCCGGACGTACTACGCGCCGAACAACGCGGTGCTGGCCATCGTGGGGGATGTCGACCCGGCGCAGGCCCGGGCCTGGGTCGAGCGCTATTTCGGCTCGATCCCGGCCAACCCGTCCATCCCACCACTGGCCGACATGTCGCTGCCCCCGAGGCTCGGTCGCGAGATCCGCGAAGTCGTGCCGGACCGCGTGCCGCTGGCCCGCCACTATTTCGGGTTCAGGGCGCCGTGCCTGGGCGATCCGCGGTCGGACGCGCTCGAGGTCGCGGCGCAGATCCTCGCAGGCGGCAAGGGCAGCAGGCTGTATCGCCGTCTCGTTCGGGAGGATCGTGTCGCCCAGGACGTTGCTTTCTTCTCGCTCGGTCTGATCGGCGGGGCCTCGATCGTCGCCGGCCAGGCGACCGTCCGGCCGGGCGTCGCCCCGGACGTCGTGGAGCGCGCGTTCGAGGAAGAACTGGAGCGGCTCGGCCGCGAGCCCGTCACCGACGACGAGCTCGTCCGCGCTCGAGCCCTGATCGAGACCTACGAATTGGAAGCTTTGCAGCGCGTCGACGAGCGGGCCGATCGACTGGCCATGTGCGCGACCTTGCTGGACGACCCGGACCTGATCAATCGCCAGCTCGATCGCTACCTTGCTGTGACCGCCGCCGATATCCAGGCCGTGGCTGCCGAAGTATTGCGGCCGGACAATCGGGTCGTCCTGACCTACGTTCCGGCGGCCGGCAGTGAAACCGAGGAGACAGCGGCATGACGCTCGAAGAGGTGCTCGCCCAGAGACCGTCACCCGGGCTACCGCGCTCGTATCAGTTTCCGCCGTTCGAACGAGCGATCCTGCCGTCCGGCATGCAGGTGTTGTGGGTCCATGTGCCGGGACGGCCGCTCGTGTCCGCCAATCTGATCGTGCTCCAGGGCGCGTCCGACGAACCGCCGCTCCTGGGCGGGGCCACGATCCTGGCCGCGCGAGCGCTGACCGAAGGGACCGAACGCTATCCCGGGCTGGAGCTGATCGAAGCTTCGGAACGGCTCGGCGCCACGCTGCACGCCGAAGCCAGCTGGGACGCGTTCTCGGCGTCGGTCGACGTTGCCGCGCCGCGTCTTCGGGCGGCACTCGATCTCCTGGCCGAACTCGTGATCCACCCCACGTTCCCGTCGGAGGACGTGGCCCGCTTGCGCGACGAACGCCTCAACGACCTGCTCCAGGCTCGCGCCGAGCCTCGCCGCCGCGTGGAACGGGTCTTCGCGGCGTCGATCTATACGCCCCCGTCGCCCTACTCACGCCCCGCCGCCGGTGACGAGGACACGGTATCGCGGCTCGACCGCGATCAGCTCGTGGGCATCCATCGCGAGCTTCTGGACCCGGCGCGCACGGCGCTGGTCGTCGGCGGGGACCTTTCCGGACTGGATCTGCCGGTCATGGCGGGCGAGGCTTTTGCCGAATTGGGCTCGCTGGCCGGTGGGGGAGCCTCGGCCGCCGTCGTCGCGCCGGTGGTCGAATCCGCGATCGATCGCCCGATCGTCAGGCTGTACGACCGGCCTGGCTCGGTCCAATCGGAAGTTCGAATCGGGCACGTGGGACTGGCCCGTCGCGCTCCCGACTTCCACGCCGTTCAGGTGATGTCCGCCATCCTGGGCGGGCTCTTCAACTCCCGGCTGCAGATGAACCTGCGCGAGGAGAAGGGTTACACGTACGGCGTCGGAGCCGGGTTCGAGATGCGCCGTGGCGCCGGGCCTTTCGCGGTCAGGACGGCCGTTCATACAGCGGTCACCGTGCCGGCGATAGCCGAATCGCTCGTGGAGTTGCGCAGGATCCGCGAGTCCCGCGTAACCGAAGCCGAGCTCGAGGCGGCGAGGGACTATCTCGTCGGCGTGTTTCCGCTCCGATTCGAAACCCCGGGCGCGGTGGTTGCGGCGCTCGGCGGGCTCTTCGTTCAGTCGCTGCCCGACGACGAGCTGGCCCGCTACCGGCCGCTGATCGAGGCCGTAACCACCGAAACCGTCCAGGCGGCGGCCCGCGATCACATCGATCCGGACCGCATCGCAATCGTCATCGTCGGCGATGCGGACGCGATTGCCGGCGACCTGGAGGCCGCCGCCTTCGGGGAGCTGGAGATAATTCGCGACGACACCCCCGCGGAGGTCGTGGACGAAGTCGAAGGTGCGGCCGAATGATCGTCGTCGTCGGTTTGGCCGCCTATTCGGCTACGGCGGACGGACAGGGAACGGCGGCGGGCCCGGCGGTGGACGTCGCCGCCGAGGCGGCACGGCGGGGAGCGGCCGTCGAGCTGGTCGGCAAGGTCGGCGATGACGGGGCCGGTGAGGCCGTCGTTCTGGCGCTGGGGCGGCTGGGGATCGGGCACTCGGCCTTGCTGCGGGATCCGGCGCGGCCGACTCCGGTGCTGGCGATCGACGATACGCCCGAGCCGGGTGGCGCGGCCGAGGTGGCCGGGGTGGACGCAGACGAGTTACCCGCGGTTTCGCTGCTGCCGGTCGATCCGGGACGACGGCCCAGTCTCGAGTCCGGCGACATCCAGCTCGCCATGAGGTACCTCGCCGAAGCGCGGGTAGTGGTGGTCGCGGATCGGCTGGCCGGCGCGGCCCTGAGAGCTGCTGTGGAAGGTGCGGAGTTCGCGGCCGCGCGGCTTGTCGTGGTCGTTGCCGCCGGCTCGATCCCAGCCGATCTGCCCGCGGACGCCACCGTCCTCGAGGCTCCGGCCGCAGACGATGGCTCGTTTGCCCGCGTCGTCGGCGCCTTCGCGGCGGCGCTCGATTCTGGTCTGGACGCGGAGGCGGCCTTCGGGGCGGCCATGGAGAAGTCGGGCTGGGAGGCCGTTACGGACTGATCGGCGCCGATGGGGAAACGTGCTTCGTGCGGGGCGCGTGCCGGCGACCGGCTTCATGTACATTGCAAGCATGGATCGCGTTACCGACGGGCTCGGTGTCGACAACCCTCAAAACCTGCCTGCCGGCTTCGACCCCTCGGCTCGCGGACCGCTGGATCGCGCCACCGCGATCGCCGTTCTGCACCGCGCCGACGATCTTCTCGAGGCCGATGAGGCGCCGCATGCCCTGGCGCTCTATTCGCGCACGATAGGAACGTCCGACAGGGACGTCTCCGCGGCCGGTTTCTACGGCATGGGAAACGCGCTCAATCGTCTTGATCGCGAGGAGGAGGCGCTCAAGGCCTGGGAGCAGGCTGCGTCGCTCGGCGAGACGCCTGTGACCTATCGGGCCTGGCGCCAGGTGGCCGCCGCCCGTGTCCGATCGGGCGATCTGAACGGCGCTCTCCAGGCCTACCGCGAGTGCGAGCGACGGGCCCCGCGCGAGCACAAGCGGAGATCGCGTCGCGCCTGGGCTGGCTCTACAAGGAAACCGGCAACTCGCGCGCGGCGGGCAGGTATTTCGCCCGGAGCCGCGGCGACGCGCTGCAGCCCTTCATGACGTATCTGATCATCGCCGTGACATCGGTTACGTCGCTGGCGGCGATGTACGGGCGGGCACACAACCCCATTCGGCTATGTTCCGAGCCCGCTCGAGCAGCAACTCGAGCTGCAACAAGCTCGCGCGTCGCGCACGGGCGAGTTCTACCGCCTGATCAGCGTCACCCTGGTCCACGACCCGACGGACATCTTTCACTTGCTCTTCAACATGTACGCCCTGTGGTATGCCGGCGTCAGCTCGTCGAGCGCATGTACGGATCGCTGCTGATGGGCTTCTTCTACGTCCTATGCGGAGTAGCGGCCTCGGTCGGGAGCTTTGTCTTCGGCGGCGCCGCCGCTTCCGTGGGCGCATCGGGCGCGATCTTCGGGCTCTTCGGCGTGGTGCTCATCGCAACCCGCTACCACCATGCCGTGCTCGATCAGCAATCGCGCGCGGTCGCCTCGCAGGTGGGAATTCCTCATAGTGCTCAACCTCGTTCTGGGGTTCTCGGGCATATTCCCGGTGGACAACGCCGCCCACGTCGGCGGGCTGCTGGCGGGAATGTGGCTGGCGCTGATCATCCCGCCGACCCAAGTCCAGACTCTGGCCTCGGGCTGGCAGGGTCTCCGGGCGGCTCGAGCCCGATCCCAGGTTTTGGGCCTGCGGGTCCTCGGTGTCGCGGCTCTGGCGGCCGTCATCCTGGCGGGCGTGGTCATCGGCACGAGTCAGTGGAACAACCCGCAACGATCCCTCAACGGAACGAGCGTAAGCCCGCCCGGATCAGCGGCGGTGCCGGTGCCGGTGGCGGTGGCGGAGAGCCGGCTGTCGTTCGCTAGCCGCGGCGCCGCGCCTCAGATCAGGTCGTCGCGCCAGCCGAAGGCGTCGAGCACCCGGTACATGTTGCGGCGCGCCATCCTGGATCGATCGGGCGGCCAGACGGTCTCGTCACGGCCGAGGGGCAGTTCGAGCCTGACGGCCCTGCGCGGCGCCGGAAGCGAAACTTCCGGCTGATCCGCGCCCTCCGCCGCGGTGTCGTCGACGAATTCAGGGTCCTTGCCGGCTCGCAACCGGAGGCTCCACCACACATCCAGCCAGGCCGGGATGACGAAACGTTCGTCGAGCGGTCCGACCTCAACCAGGTCGGTGCGGCGAAACGCAAGCCAGGCAGCCTCGAGCGCCACCACCGTCGCATCGTCCGAGCGCTCCAGTGCCGTCGGTTGGAGCGGCCCCGGGTCGGTCGCGCTCAGACCGAATCCGCCGACAACCGCGACCGCCGGATCGCGCAGTGCGTCGATGAGGGGCGTCAGCGCGTCCCCGGTCGGCCAGGCCGAGCCATCTGCCAGAACGATCACCTCGCCCGCCGCCCGCATCAAGCCGATGTTCAGTGCGGCGCCGACGGCCAGTCGACGTGACGTGCGCAGCGCCTCGGGCGGGGTTTCGCCGATCGGCGCTGTATCGGGGCCTGCCAAGCTCAATGCCGCCTCTTGCTCGGCGCTCGGATCGTTGGCGACGACAACGACCTGCGTGCCGGCGGGGGAGTGTTCGCGCAGCGCGCTGAGCAGCCGCGAGATGGCCGCCGGGCTCTCCGAAGCAACGACTACCACGGTCACGGCGGCCCCGGCCGGCTCGGTGAGCAGGGACGGAACCGCAGCCGCGCTTCCGTACCTCACCTGGCCGTCGATCTCCACGCTGGCCGGCGCCGCAGGCGTCACGCTCGTCCTGGAGCCGCGATCGACGACCTTCCAGCCCGCCTGCTCGATCTCTTCCTTGAGGGCGTCGGCGCGCGTCCAGTCCTGCCTGGCACGGGCTTCTACTCGCTCTCGGACCAGGTGGGTGATTTCGGCCGGCGGACCGGCGGGGGTAATGGGGTCGCTCACTCGGGAAGGATAACCGGCCTGGGTGGAGTGACCGGCAGGAAGACGGTGACCCGAGCGCCGCGAGGTGCCACGTTCTCCGCCCAGGCCTCCCCGCCATGTGCGCGAGCGAGTTCTCTGACGATCGCCAGACCGAGCCCGGAGCCGCTGCCGGTCCGCGAGGGATCAGCCCGGAAGAATCGTTCGAAGACCCTCGACTGCGTACCCGGCGGAAACCCGGGACCGTCGTCGGTGACGCTGAGCGAGATGCCCTCGGGGCGACCCTGGAGGTGGAGCGGCGCCGCGGCGAGCCAGACGTGTCCGCCGGCCGGCAGAACGGACAGCGCGTTGTCGACCAGGTTCTGCAGGATCCGTTCGATCGCGAGGCGGTCCGCGGTGAACGCGAGGTCGGGGCCATCGCTCCCGCCCGATCTGGAGTCGGCGGGGCCGCGATCGGCGGGCGACTCCGGCACGATTTCGATCGCGACGCCCTGGCCGGAAGCGCGGGCGGCGAAACGGCCGGCTTCGTGGCGGAGGAGATTCCGAGCCTCGAGCGCTTCGGGACGCAGCGCCGACGGGCCCTTGCGCAGCCGATCCACGACCTCCAGCTCGCCGACGAGACGCTCGAGTCGCTGGGCTTCCTCGGCGATCGTACGCGCCGCGGAAGTGGCGCGGACACCTGCGGCGGTCCCGTCCGCGATCGCCTCGGCGAACCCCGCAATGCTGGTCAGGGGCGTGCGAAGGTCGTGCCGGAGATTGGCGAGCATCTGCGATTCCTGGGAGCGAGTCGCATCGAGCTCGTAGGCCATCGCGTTGAACCGTTCCGTGAGCGTTCGTACCTCCGTCGGTCCCTCCAGCGGCAGCGGCGTGTGAAGTCCGGATCCACCGGGCAGATCGGCGGCGGCCTGGGCGAGCCGGCGCATCGGCCCGGTCAGGGAGCGCGACAGCAGGTAGGCGACGGGGGCGCCGACGAGGATCAGAACCAGCAGCACTATCGGCAGGATGCGGATGAGGTCGCCCGCGGTTTCGGCTCGAGCGCGGTCGGGGATGGCGAAGACGAAGGTTCGGCCGCCGGTGGCATCCATCGACGGCTCGACGAATATGAAGCGCTTGCCATCGCTGGTCGTGAGAGTGTCGATGAAGGTCTTTGGTGCCCCGGCCGGCTTCGGCGGCATCGAGACCGACGAGGGCGAGCCGAGGAGGGTGAGGATTGCCCCGTTCGGGTTCTGGACGATAACGAACCCACCTTCGTCCGCGATCGGCGCGGCAGCTTCGCGGAGGTACGCATCCCAGGTCGCCTTCGGCCTGGAGACGAAGTTGACCACGTACTGGATGACGTTGCGGGAAAGGTCGTCTCGGTCGGTCGTGTCGTGGAGGTCGTACAGGATGACCGACAGTGCCGCGCCCGCCACGAACATCAGCGCCACGGCGAGGCCCGCAAACGCCAGGGCGATGCGGCTCGTCAGGCCCCGCGGCAGCATCGGGCGGCGTCCCTATTCGGTCTGTGCTGCCGGGTCGCCGCCCCGCCGCGGCGGCACCAGCCGATAGCCGAGGCCTCGGACCGTCTCGACTTGCGGGCCGTCGTCGGCGAGCTTCTTGCGGACCTCGGCCACGTGGACGTCCACGGTGCGGGTTTCGCCGGGGAAATCCGTGCCCCAGACGTCTTCCAGCAGGGCATCGCGCGTCAGAACGACGCCGGGATCGCGCGCCAGGGCGGTCAGCAGGTCGAACTCCCGGGCGCGCAGATCGAGATGGCGCTCGCCCACCGTAGCCTCGCGACGGCGTGGATCGATACGGAGGCTGCCGACTTCGATCGGCCGGCCGCCCCGGGCCGTGGCATCGGTCCTGCGCAGGATCGCCTTCACGCGGGCGACCAGGGCGCGTGGGTTGAACGGCTTGGTCACGTAGTCGTCGGCGCCGAGCTCAAGACCGACGATCGCATCCACGTCCTCGGAGCGGGCCGTCAGCATCAAGATCGGAACATCGCCGCGCCGGCGTAGCTCGCGGCAGACCTCGAAGCCGTCGAGCTTCGGCAGCATCAGGTCGAGGACGACCAGATCGGGCTCGCTGCGCTCGTATTGAACGAGAGCCTGCTCGCCGTCGGAGGCGGACACGACGGCGAAGCCCTCCTTCTCCAGATACAGGCGAAGGAGCTCGACGATGTTGCGCTCGTCGTCGACGACGAGGATGGACTTCATTCGCTGAGGATACGTCCGCGGGTCTGCACGCCGCGCGACTTCTGTAAGGCGCAGGTAAGGCAAACCCGTATCGCGGCCGGGACCGGCTAACATCGGGGAGAACCACCACAGGAGGAGCGATGCATCTCTCCGGAGAGACGGAGATTGCCGCCGGCCGGCAGCGCGTCTGGGACGCCGTCACGGATCCGCATCAGGTCGCCGCGTGCGTCCCCGGGCAGCCAAAGGTCGAGGTGGTGGACGATCGCCGCATGAAGGTCACGGCCGCGGTCGGGAACGGCTTCCTGCGAACGACGGTCGTGGTCGACATTCGCCTGACCGATATGCAGCCACCGGACCGAGCGACCGCGGCGGCTGGAACAGTCGTGATGGGGGGGCAGGTCCAGGCCGAGGGCAGCCTCGAGCTCACCGAGCCCGCCGCCGGCCGGACGCGGGCCGTGTGGGCGGCCGATGTCACCCTGGGTGGCTTCCTGGCCGGCTTCGCATCGATGGTCGAGGCGCCCGTCCGGAGCGGCGTGGATCAGACTCTCGCCTGTCTGAGGGCAAAGATCGAAGCGGCAGAAGCAGCCGTGTCGGTCCAGACCAATGCGCCGGACGGGCCGCCGGCCTGACGCGGACGGCGCCAGTCAACTCTGGCGCGTATACGTCCCGACCAGCGTCGTCTGTCCGAGGAGCACCCCGGCCGCGACGGCCGCCCGTAGTTCGCTGGCGCTCGGCGTCCCCGCCAGCGCCAGTGGCTGCGACAGCGCGTAGAGCGTGAATCGATAGTGGTGCGTGCCGCGGGGCGGGCACGGTCCGAAGTATCCGGTACCACCTGCAGCGTTGCGACCCTGCGGCGGTGGACCGGACGGACTGACACCCTCGGGAAGATTGCCGCCCGCGCCGACGATGTTGTAGACAACCCAGTGGACGAAACCGTTGGCGTCGGGGTCCTCGACGACCAGTGCAAATGCCGCGGTCCCGGCCGGCGCTCCCTGCCAGTTGAGTGCCGGCGAGAGGCTTTGCCCGTCGCAGCTGTGCTTGTTTGGAATCGCGCCGCCCTCGGCGAAACTCGGGCTGGTGAGTGTGAAGCCGGCCATGTCGCTCCTCGGCTGCGGGTGCATTGAAGCAAGCTTCAGCGTCGGCGGTCCCAGGGTCAAGGCCAAGCTCGGCACGCGGGCGACGACTGCCGGGCCGGCCGCGCGCATAGAAGAACCCCGGCAGGCGTTCCTGCCGGGGTTCGTTTCGCTGTCGTTTGGGCCGGAGCGTTAATCGAGCTCCGGAAGACTCACACCGCGCCGCCGAGGTTCGGGATCGCGATCCAGTCGACGTGGCCGTCGATTGACAGGCCGCCTAGATCCGTGCCGTTGATCGTGAAGTTGGTTGGTCCTTCGGACGTGACCCATAGCTGGATTCCACCGCTTGGAGCCCCGACGAAGGTCAGGGAAACCGAGTAGTCGCCCACAATCGATGGCGAGAGCCAAACCGTCGCTGTACCGCTGGACAACACGGCTTCGCCTGCCTGGTAGCCGACCGGGCCGGCGGGACCGGTGGCACCCGGAGCGCCCGAAGCGCCAGGCTCACCGGAAGGACCGGGAGCGCCGGAAGCACCAGGCCCACCGGAAGCACCCGGGGCGCCCGAAGCGCCAGGCTCGCCGGAGGCACCCGGAGCGCCCGAAGCGCCAGGCTCGCCGGAAGCACCAGGAGCGCCCGAAGCGCCAGGCTCGCCGGAAGCACCAGGAGCACCGGTCTCACCCGGAGCGCCAGATGGGCCAGTCGGACCCGTTGCGCCTGCCGGACCCTGAGGTCCGGTTGCGCCATCGGCACCGTTAGCACCGCCGGGGCCCTGGGGACCCTGCGGACCTTCCGGACCCGTGGCTCCACCGCTGCCGGGCATGAAGTAGCCGGTGATGTCGAGGATGACCTGGGTTGCGTTTCCGGTGGCAGCACCACCGTAGGTCAGGCTGACGGAGCCGCCTCCGCCCAACGGGGCGGTCACAGCGTTTGCCACGGTCTGATTCCGCACGAAGTTGATGCTGGAGGTAGTCGGGGAAACGACCGGCACCAGGGTCAGGCTAACGAACCCGTTGGCTGAGGGTCCGGTGACCGTCAAGTTCCCGGTGATGGCAATGGCGTTGGAGGGGACGTTGGCCGTCGCGTCGTTGGGGAAGCGATTGATGACGGTCAGTGTTCGAGGGCTGTTCGCCGTGAGCGGGCCGATGAGACCGTTTCCCGTACGCGTGTCGAGAACCCGGCTCGGCGCAAGCGGGATATAGACGGCCGGCGTGCTCGCGAGCGAGGGAACGGCTCCGACGGCCGCGGCTACGCCCATGGCCGCGCCGAGCAGCGCCGCAATTCCGGCCGCTGCCACCAACCCACGGCCGATGCTGCTCAGTCTCATGAGCCGCGAGTCTTTCAATGGAGTCATTGGCCATACCTCTCTGCTGCATGCGGGTCGCTCCCCTCGCCGCCGGTGACGCGATGGAGAGGGCCGTTCGTACCCTGATCGAACGAGTCGGCGTGGTCCATAGGAACTTCGGCGCATATCGCTTGGACGATCTGCGTGGCGATCGCACGATCCGTGGGTAGGCTCGATAGTGAGGCTTTCTGCTCCTGCCGGCGAGCTCTCCGTACCGCCGAAGTCGTCCCAGCGCCGGTCGTCGAGGTTCAGCCGCGATACGCCTTGCGGGCCATGCTTTCGGCCGAGCCGTTGTGGATCGCTTTCCCGAACCGGCGCTCCTTCTCCCGCCGCTCCCAATCGGTCGGCTGGTCGGCGAGTTCGTGGGCCAGCCGCTTGTAGCTCTTGAGACGTCCGGCATCGAGGCGGCCATCGCCGACCGCCGCTCGAACTGCGCAGCCGGGTTCGAACTTGTGCGTGCAGTCGGCGAACCGGCAGCCGGCCGCAAGCTCGACGATCTCGGCGAAGGTTTCGTCGACCCCTTCCTCGGCATCCCAGACGCCGAATTCACGCATTCCCGGCGTGTCGAGCACCAGCGTTCCGTTCGACAGCAGGAACAACTCGCGGTGGGTTGTGGTGTGGCGGCCGCGAGCGTCGTCCTCGCGGATCTCGCGCGTGGCCATCAACTCCTCTCCGGCCAGGCGGTTCAGCAGCGTCGACTTGCCGACGCCGGACGAACCAACGAGGGCCAGCGTCTTTCGAGGCTCGAACCAGGGAGCGATCGCCCCGAGGCCAGCGCCGGTGCGTGAGCTGATGGCCAGCACCGGGACGCGCAATTCGCCTTGAAGCATCGAGGCGATGGCGGCGGGATCTTCTTCGAGGTCCGCCTTCGTCAGCAGCACCACCGGCTCCGCGCCTGATTCGCGGCCCATGGCCACGTAACGCTCGAGCCGGCGGGGGTTGAGCTCGCCGTTCAACGAGGTGGCCACGAGGAGCGTGTCCACGTTGGCGCCGACTATCTGGGCGCCGGGGCGGCGACCGGCCGCGCGCCGTCGAACGGCCGAGCGCCTGGACAGAACCGCATCCATTCGCGCCGCGCCATCGTGGGGCGAGTAAACACACGCGACCCAGTCGCCAACCGCCGGCATCGCTCCCTCCTCGGCATGGTGGCGTAAACGCCCCGTCGGAGTGGCGCCGGTTTCGCCGTTCTCGCCCACCACGACCCACATCCCGCGATGCTGGGCGATCACTCTGGCCGGCCAGAAACCGGCTCCGAACAGCGGTTCGAACTCGGCCCCACGGCCGTCGTCCCAACCCCATGTTTCGAGCGAGTAGGGGAGTGCCGTCGACGTATCGCCGGCGGCACCCGTGAGGTCTGTCATATCAGCCGACCCTCTTCAGTTTTCCGGTGCGCTTGGCATAGTGCTCGGCTCGCCCGAAGCCCCAGAGGCCGAGCGGAATGAACACGAACGCCATCAGCAACAGTGGCCACAGGTCCGGCAGCAGCTGGGCGATGGACGCGCCGTCAATGAGCGCACGTCGCACGGCGTCGAGCACGTAAGTCGCCGGCGAGACCCGCGAGATCAGCTGCATCCAGGCGGGCAGGATGCTACCGGGTAATACACGCCGCTGATCAGCAGCAGGCACGACTGCAGCACGAAGACCATTTGTGAGCCGCGCTCGACCGACATCATCGGCAGGATCGCGGCGAGCATGCCGATCCCGATGAAGCTTACCGAGCCCACGACCATGAAGATCGCCGCAGCCGGCGAAGTTGGCTCGGCCGAGGTCGAGCGAGAAGAACAGCGCCAGCACGACGAGCAGAATCGCGGTGTGGATCAGGCCGTAGATGACGGCATAGAGCGCCGATCCGAGCAGCTGCGTGGAGCGTCGGACTGGCGCCATCATCGTGTACTCGAGGGTGCCCTCCCAGCGCTCCCAGGTGATCGTGTCGCCGATCGACTGGAAGACCACCGAGAGGTAGTTCCAGAAGACGGCGCCCACGACCAGCGACATCAGCAGCCGCTGGCTGCCGACGGACTGGCCGATGAGCGAGACCGAGAGGGCGCCCGCGACCGCATAGACCAGGAAGGCGACTTCCCAGCCGAAATAGCGCTTGGTCAGGTTGAAGTTGCGCTCGACGAAGGCGTAGCTCGCGCCCGCCTCGCGCCTTAGCGAGATCATGTCCGTGTCTCCGGTTTGGGCAGCCGGCCGTCGACCGCGAGCAGGTATCCGATCCGGATCAGCGCTCGACCGATGGCCTGGCGAAGGGGGCGCTTGGGAGGACGAAGCGGCCGCCCGGCCCGAAGCCGGCCCTGGCGCTGGATCTCCCGCTGGCGCTCCATGTGTATGAGCAGACCGATGTCATGGCTGTGCATTTGAATGCTCCTCATTGCCCCGCTCAGCCGGCGGGGTCTTGTTCGGCCTCTCCCTCTTCGACGTCGTCGTCGAGCGAGCGGCCCGTGTATGTCATGAATGCGCTTTCGAGCGTCGGTGGAAGCCCCCGCTCGATGGCGACGCGCGTCTTGAGCGCCGCCGGCGTTGCCTCGGCTGCCAGCCGGCCGCCGGCGAGGATGCCGATGCGTCCGCACAGGCGCTCCGCCTCGGGGAGGTCGTGGGTCGTGAGAACGATGGTCGCGTCGTGCTCCGCCTGGAGCTCCTCGATAAACAACTGGACGTCGAGCTTGGATCGCGGATCCAGGCCGGTGGTTGGCTCGTCGAGCAGCAGCAGTGCCGGGCTCGTCAGGAGTGCCCTGGCGATGGCGACCTTCTGCTGCATGCCGCGGCTCATCTGCTCCACCGGGCGGCCCATCCGTTTCTCGCCGATGCCGAGCCGACCCATGATCTCGGCGGCCCTGTCGCGGGCCCGGCGTGGGTCGAGCCCGTACAGTCGGGCCGCGAACGAAAGGTTCTCCGCCGGGGAAAGCTTCTTGAAGAAAGCGGCATCGACACTGACCCGATTGATCAGCCGCTTGACCGCCATCTCCTCGCGGACGATGTCGTGGCCGAACACCTCGACGCGACCCGAGTCGAGCGTGAGCAGGCCGCTCACGAGGCGGATGAGCGTGGACTTGCCACTGCCGTTGGCGCCGAGGATGCCGTAGATCTCGCCGCGCTCGATGCGCATGGAGACGTCATCCACGGCCACGACCGGTGGCTTGCGCCGATCGACCTTGAACCGCTTGGTGGCGTGCTCCACGAGAAGCGCCGCGCCGGCGGCAGGGAGAAGAGCGCGTCCGATCGGGACCGGGCCCCGCGAGGCGCTTGTGTTGGCAGTTGTGTGTGCTTCCTCGACCGCGATGCTCATTGAGAACCTCCTTGGCTGGAGGCTCGCGGCGACGGACACGCCACGAGCCCGGGGCGGAATTGGATGGGCTCGCGGCTGGCTTTCGGAAGCTGAGGGTGCCTGTGACAGGCATCAAAAAAGCCGGGGCCCGATCTGGCCCACGGCTCAGAGACTGTCCTGGCGGCACTGCCGCCTGGGGCTAGCTCTCGGTGGGCGCAGACTTTCCGCGCACGGCGGACTTCCCGCCGGTGAGGGCGGTTCCAGCCGTTGCGTTGATGACGTTGCGCACGGACACACCTCTTAACGCGCTGCCGAATTCAGCAGACCTGCCGGAGTCTAAGCGAGCCGCCGAAATCCTGTCAACGGTGCCGTCAGGTGTGCCGGCGCCCGGGGGATCGGGCAGGCCGGCCGATCGCTGGGCGGGTGAGGATAGTCAGGTCGGGTCGCGGCCTCACACGTGCAGAGGCTCTGTCTGCTGACCGGGGACTTCGATGGGCTGGCGGCTGCAGATCCGCCTCGGCACCTCGATCAACGGTTACGGCGTCGGCGACCTCGTTGCGGCGATGACCGCGGCCCGGCAGTCCGAAGTGGACGGCATCGTTGCCGCCTACGACCGCGAATACGACATGGCGCCCGGCCTCGAGCCCGGCGGCGCGTGCCGTGAGCAGCTGCGAATCGCCGCCCGCATCGAGGCGGGCCTGCGCGGATTCCTCACGGCTGGTGGCTTCGGCGCGTTCACCGATACGTTCGAAGACCTGGTCGGGCTGCCGCAACTTCCGGGCATCGCCGTTCAGAGACTGATGGCCGACGGCTTCGGGTTCGGCGGCGAGGGCGACTGGAAGACCGCGATTCTGGTCCGGCTCTTCAAGGTAATGGGTCGGGGCTTGCCGGGCGGCGTCTCTTTCATGGAGGACTACACCTACGATCTGACGCCGGAAGGCCCGATTGTCCTGGGCGCCCACATGCTCGAAGTCTGCCCTTCCATCGCCGCCGGGAAACCGCGGTGCGAGATCCACCCGCTTTCGATCGGCGGCAAAGCCGATCCGATTCGCCTGGTGTTCACGGCTGCCCCCGGCCCGGCCTTCGTGACTACGCTCGTCGACATGGGGGATCGGTTCCGTCTCCTGGCCAACGAGATCGAGGTCGTGACTCCGGAGCACGACCTGCCTTTGCTCCCCGTTGCGAGGGCCGTGTGGCGGCCGCTACCCGATCTCAGGACCGCGGCCGAGGCCTGGCTTACGGCCGGCGGCGCCCACCATACGGTGTTCACTCAAGCGTTCGACACGGAAATCCTGTGCGACTTCGCCGAGATGGCCCGCCTGGAGTGCCTGGTGATCGGCGCCGACACGCGGATCGCGACGCTCAAGAACGAGATCCGCTGGAATCAGGCCTACTACCACCTCGCTCGCGGCCTGAGGTAGTGGTGCCCGACGCCGACCGTCTCCTGCGCTTGCAGGAAGGCGAGCGGGCAGGCGTACGTCGAGATATGCGACGGTTGGGGGATGGGACCGCAGCCTCGCGGCCATAGGATGGCTGCAGTTCTGGGCTTGTGCCCTGGCGTCAAACGACGAGGGTTGTTGAGTGGCAGGCGGGGCCCGTCTCGCGCACCGGATCTGGCTGCGGCTTAGCGGGTACCCGGCGGCCCATCCATGGACTGCCGCCCTGGCTCTCGGTTTGCCCTGTCTTGCGGCCGGAGTGTGGGGCTATTTCGCCCAGGATTCTGCCTACCAGAAGGTGGGCGAGGCGATCGCCTACTTCTGGCTGCCCCTGCTGATCCTGTCGGCGACGGTCGCCAGCCTGGTCTGGCGCCCCAATGTGATCCTGGTGGCCGTGGCTCTGCTGGACGCCGAGGCCGCTCTGCTGGGGGCCAGTCAGCCCATAGCGTTGCCATTTGTCGTGGCCGTGCCGATGATCGGCGTGGGCGTGGCCGTCCGGTGCGTGCCGGCCTCCATGGAGAAGATTCCGTACCTGGCGGCGTTCGTGGCGAGTGTCGTCGGCGTATCGATTGCCGCGCTCCGTAGCCTCGATCTTTCCGCCCCGTCGGGTCTGGTGATAATTCCGGCGTTCTCTCTGGTGGAAGCGATCGCCCTGGCGATGCTCTGGCGCCTGGACGCGGGACGGCTCAACGCTCTCGAGGGTGTCGTCGCGGCCGAAGCGCGCGTCCGCGATCTCCTCGACGGAGTCGAACTCATAGGCGTCCACGTGAACCGGGAGTCCAGGATCGACTTCATCAACGAGTTCGCCCTGCGACTGACCGGTTGGCGGCGCGAGGAAGTGATCGGCGCCGACTGGTGGGATACGTTCGCCACGCCTGACCGGAGGGAGGCGGCCCGGGACAACTACGACTACATCATCAGCGGCCGGCGATCCATGGCCCAGCACCGCGAGAGCAGAATCCTGACGAAGTCCGGCGACGTGCGGCTGATCCGATGGAGCCACGTGACGCGGCGCGACCCCAATGGTCGCATGACCGGGCTCGCGAGCCTGGGCGAGGACATCACCGCCATCCGCGCCGCCGAGGATGAACTCAAGCGCGGGGCCGAGCTGGTCTCGAAGGTCGTGATGGCGTCACCGCTGCCGACCGTTGTTCTCGGCCTCGATCGCACGGTTCAGCTGTGGAATCCGGCAGCGGCGGATCTCCTGGGCTGGAGCCAGGCAGAAGTCATCGGCCGGCCCATGCCGGCAGTATTTGTCGGGCGGGATCGGTGGGGGATTGCCCGTCGCTTCGTTCGGGCCGTGCACGGCCATCCGCTCGATCCCGAGCTCATCGATTTGACCCGGCGCGACGGCCAGGTCGTGCGGGTGAGGCTCTACGGCGGCGCCCTGAGGGACCGCGAGGACAAGCCGATGTCGGTGGCGCTACAGGCCATCGATGTGACCGCCAGCCTGGCGATGGAAGAGCAACTGCGCGAGGCCCAGAAGATGGAGGCGATCGGCAGGCTGGCCGGCGGCGTGGCGCACGACTTCAACAACAGCCTGACCGCGATCGGCGGTTTCGCGTCACTGATCGCGACCGACTCGCAGGAGCCCGAGACGCGCGAATCCGCCAGGACGATCCTGGGAGCGGCGCAGCACGCTGCGACTCTGACTCGCGAGCTGCTGGCCTATTCCCGAAAATCGTTCCTCCAGCCGCAGGTCGTCGATCTCAACGACCTTGTCACGGCCGTGCGTCCGATGCTCCAGCCCCTCGTCGGGGAGAACGTGTCGGTAGTGCTGGAGTCACGAGGATCGACCGCGATGGTCCGGGTCGATCCGGGCGGATTCGAACGCGTCATCCTCAATCTGGCGGCAAACGCTCGCGACGCGATGCCCGGCGGCGGCACGCTCACCCTGGCGATCGATCGAAGGTCGACGGACGAAACCGTCGACGCGCCGGCCCGAAGGTGGGTCGCGCTGTGCGTCTCGGACACCGGGGTGGGGATTCCGGCTGAACTGCATTCCCAGGTCTTCGATCCCTTCTTCACTACCAAACCCGTCGGCTCCGGTACCGGCCTCGGGCTGGCCATGGTGAAGGGCTTCGTTGTCCAATCCGGCGGAACGGTGACCCTCCAATCGGAACCTGGATCCGGAACGGCGATCGAGATCCTCCTCCCCGAGGTGCAGGCGTCGACCATTCAGGGCGCCCTGCCCTCGGCGGTTCCGGCGGCCGTGGGTGGCGAAGAGACAATCCTGGTCGTCGAAGACGAGCCCGCCGTCGCCGCTGTTAGCTTCCAGGTGCTGAGTCGAAGTGGCTATCACATCCTCCTGGCGGACAGCGGCGATAGCGCGATCGCCTTGCTGCGTGCCTACAGCGGACCGATCGCCCTCCTGCTCCTGGACGTGATCCTGCCGGACGTGCGCGGGCCGGTCCTCGCCGAGGTCGCGAAGACGATTCACCCCGAATCGGCGGCACTGTTCGCCTCCGGGTATTCGACAGAGGCGATGGGCCGCCGCGGGGATCTTGCGGGCGAGGTGGACCTGATCCAGAAGCCCTTCGCACCCGAGGAATTGCTAGCGCGCGTCCGTCGGGCGATCGATCGGACAGCCAGGCCGACCGCCTGACCGAAGCAGGCGCGACCGGGCGCGGGCGAGGAGCGCGGCGATCGACGACGGCATCGTCCGCCGGGGCGGTCCGACGTACCCGGAAGCAGCCGTCCGCTCGGCGGCAGCCGAAGGTCCAAGCGGCAGGGCAGAGGAGCCTCGGGGCGCGGTACCATGCACATGCCACCAATGGACCCCGGTCCCGGATGTATGCGCGTCCCGTCTGCGTGCGCCGTCGCCGGGCATCTCAGGAGAAAGAACCAAATGCCCAAGGTTGCCGGCTCCGTCAAGGAGCTCCTCGCCGCCCTCGACGGCATCGTCCGAATCGAGGGAGAGAGCCTCGTCGTCGCCGATGCCGACGCTCTTCGCACGCGCGGTATCTACGATCTGGCCTGGACGGCGACGTTCAGCGAGGACGAAGCCACGGTCGAAGTCGCCCGCTGGATCGTTTGGGAAGCCAGCCAGGCCGTCGGCGCTCGCTCGGCCAGCATCCAGGAGCTGTACAACGCCCGCGCTCGCGGCGAGTACGAAGGCATGACGGTCCCGGCCATCAACCTTCGCGCCCAGACCTTCGACATGGCTCGCGTCATCCTGGAGACGGCCAAGAAGAACGATTCCGCGGCCGTGATCTTCGAGCTCGCCCGCTCGGAGCAGACCTACACCTACCAGCGCGTCTTCGAGTATGCCACCAGCATCCTCGCCGGCGCCGTCGCCGCCGGCTGGGTCGGCCCCGTCTTCATCCAGGGCGACCACTACCAGTTCAACGCCAAGAAGTACGCGGCCGATCCGGAAAAGATGACCGAGGAGATCCGCAAGGCCTGCCGCGACGCCATCGCCGCCGGCTACCGGAACATCGACATCGACAGCTCCACGCTGGTCGACCTCGGCCCCGAGACGCTCGATGAGCAGCAGAAGCAGAACTACCTTCGCGCGGCCGAACTGACCGCCCTCATCCGCTCCCTCGAAGTCGACGGCGTGACCGTCAGCGTCGGCGGCGAGATCGGCGAAGTCGGCAAGAAGAACTCCAACCCGGCCGAGCTCAAGGCCTACCTCGACGGCTACCGCCGGGAGCTCGACTCCCGCGCCGCGGGTGCGATCGGCCTGTCGAAGGTCTCCGTCCAGACCGGCACCAGCCACGGCGGCACCCCGCTCGCCGGCGGCGGCGTTGCCGAGGTCGCCCTCGACTTCAACGTCCTGACCGAGCTTTCCACCGTCGCTCGCGAGTACGGCCTGTCGGGCGCTGTCCAGCACGGCGCCTCGACCCTGCCGGACGACATGTTCCACAAGTTCCCCGCCACCGGCTGCGCCGAGATCCACCTCGCCACGGGCTTCCAGAACGCCCTGTTCGAGCACCCGGCCTTCCCGGCCGAGCTCCACAAGGCGATCGAGGAATGGGTCTTCGCCAACTGCCAGGACGAGCGCAAGGAAGGCCAGACGGACATCCAGTTCGTCTACACCGGCCGCAAGAAGGCTATCGGCCCGTTCAAGCGCCAGCTGTGGGACCTCGCCACCAAGGACGAGATCCTCGCGTCGCAGGCCGCCAAGGTCGACTTCCTCTTCAAGCAGCTCGGCACCCCCGGCAGCCGCGCCCTCGTCGAGAAGTACGTCAAGCCGGTCGAGTTCCACAAGCCGATGCCGGAGGCCCTCAAAGCCGCCGTCTAGGTTCGGCTAGCTCGCAAACGCTCGAAGGGCGCCCGTTAGGGCGCCCTTCAGATTCCCGGGTCAGGGACGGGTCGCTCTCAGGGCGGCTTCGAGGCCGACAAGCCAGGCCCGGTCGGCAGCGGTGGGCGGTGAATCCGTGTGGACCGAGAACGCCACGTTGTCGACCACGAGCCAGCGCTGCTCCACCGTGAAGGAGTAGGTCGGGCCGGAGCCGCTCTCGGTTCCCCTCCACGCTGACTGCAGCAATGCCCCGGACGAGCCCGGCTGGACGTTCGGGAGCGCGCGATTTATCGCGACATCTGTTGGCATCAGGTACGCCCCGGCAATCTGCATGTCGGCGGGCTGACCTTGTGCGGGCGAGACACGAGACAGGGCGAGCGCGCCGGGTAGTCTGACGTCATACCCGAGGTCGGCGATCGTCTGGGTTTCGAGAGCGGTTGCGGGATGGGCCTCGCCGGCTGCGCGAATGACCGACGCGACCGTGAACGGCTGCGGGTCTGTGCCGGCGTCGCCGCTCCATACGGACTGATCCACGACCATCATCAGCTTGCAGACATCCGCCTTTGGCCCGCACTGACTCGAGTGCGGATCGTGGGTGTGGACCTGAAGGATCGCCGGGCCGGTGTTGAGCTGATCGAAGTTCGCGAAATGGAAGGTCGCCACGCCGTCGACAAGGACCGGTGCGGCGCCCGCATCTACGCTCAGCCATACGCTTGGACAGAAATACTCGAGCCATGAGTTCGGCGCGGCGGGATCGACATGGCTCGCCGGGCAGTTATGCGCGCCCTTGTACACGTCGAGCCACACGGCCACGAAGAAGGGAGTGGCGTCGGTCGTCGTCCTTGCCTTTGCCACGGCGTCGGCCCAGCGCAGGACGGGCTGGCCGTCGAGCGTGCGCAGGATGCCGTCTGGGTATCGATTGGGATCGGGCGTTGGACTCGAACTGGGGCTGGGGCTGAGGCTCGGCCCAGCGGCGGTGCTGCTTGTTTGGCCGGTGCTGGGGGCAGTGGTGATGTTTCTGGCCTGGAACAATCCCACGGTCGTCGCGACCGCAACGACTGCCACGACCGCAACCATCGCAAGGCCGACGAGCGCACTGGGCCGTCGGCTTCGAGACCGTGGCGGGATGGGATCGAGGAGCAGATCCGTAGCCGCGCGTTGCTCCTCTGAAAGGAAAGCCGCACGGATCCGCGCTTCGGCTCGGTCAGCGTCGTCAGTCATCACGAAGCTCCTCACGAAGTCGGGCCAGGCCAACCTTGAGGTGGCCCTTGGTCGTGTTTTCGCTGATGCCCATCGTCCGCGCCACGCCGGCCACCGGGAGACCGGCCAAGTAATGAAGAACGACGGCGGCACGCGCTCGGGGAGGCAACGCAGCGAGTGCCGTCCGCAAAGCGATCACATCCGGACTCGGGCCCTCGGAGATCTGCGCATCAACTATCTGGGGATTCAGCCGGATTGAGCGAGCAAGGCGGCGCCGCAGCCGGAACGCCTCGCGGGTCTGGATCGCCAGAAGCCAGGAGCGCAGGGACGAGGCGTCTCGAAGGTCCCCCGACTTGCGAGCCGCGATCTCGAGCGTGGTTTGGACCAGATCACGAGCGTCGGAGTCGTTACGCACCAGCGCCCGCGCCGCCGCGAGGAGCACGGGCGTGTGTCGGCGCAGCGCCTCATCCAGCTCGGCCTGTAACTGCGCGCGCTCCGAATCCACCGTCCTTGAACCCCTCTTGGCCAGAACCTCGGTCTCCGTCACCGGTAGGAACACCATGCCGATCGCATCGCTCACAACAATACAGAGGCTGTGGGCCCCGAAAACGGGTGGGTGTCCGAGCGGCGATGTTTCAGGTCCGGGCGAGTCCCGCGACCTAGTGAGAGGCCAGGTCCGTCGAGCGCGGCATGGCCGCGAGCAGGTTCTCGCGCGAAGCCGTTGGGGAACTTGGGTCCAAAGAGGTGCCGCAGAAGGTCGTACTCCGTGTAGGGCCGGTCGTCGGTGATGAGCGTTCCGCCGGCGGCGAACCTGTCGACGTCCGCTCCCGTCAGCCAGAGGTTGTTCATGATCTGCTGCTGCCATGCGGCGGCGGTGTCGACCCCGACGGGGGAGTCCGGCGCGCTGGAGAGGTCGTTGACTACACCGGGCTTCGAGAGCACCGATTGGATGCCTGCCGGCGGTGATCGTTGATCGGTTCGTCGGAGCCCAGCATCATTACGCCGTAGGTCGATGCGGCGGCGCCGAACACGAGCGTCACGTACTTGTAAACGCTCGCGAAGGTCTTGACGTGGCTGCGCATCTCATCCACGGTCTGGCCGCGGAATTCCCATTGCATCATCACGCCGCCCGGGTTCAGGCGGTCCTTGGCGGACTGGTAGAACTCCTGTGAGAACAGGACGGCGGTTCCCGAGCCGTTCATCGGCGGGGGCGGGTCAACGATCAGCAGATCGTAGGTGTGGGTCGTGAGATCGACGTGGTTGCGGCCGTCCGCGATCAGGATCTGGCCGTCGGGATTGGACTCTACCGCCGACGCATCGGGGAAGAAGTTGCCCATCATGCTCGGCACCGACGGGACCAGCTCGACTGCGTCGACGCGTAGCCCGTCCATCAGGGCGCTGCGGTAGCTCGATCCCATGCCGAAGGCGATGACGCACATGGACTTTGCGTTTGGTCGAACCATCAGGGGCAGGTGGGCCATCATGCGCGTATCCGCGGTGATGCCCGTCATCGAGTAGCCGCCGACGTACAACCGGAGCGTGTGAGCGGGGTCGTTCATCTGCACGGCCTGCACGGCCGCGACGTTGTCCTCGGCGACCTGCAGGACGGTGCCCTTCGAGCGTCCCATCACGTTGATGTTCGGATCCGCGACCATGTTGTTCGGGATGACGATCAGGCCGATCGCGACCACGGCGACCGCGCTCGACAAGGCGCCGCCGAAGCGCCGCAGCGGCAGGCTGAGGGTTCGGGCCTCCCAGAGCAGGATCAGGCCCATCAAGGCGTTGATCAGCGCGATGAGCACCACCGAGCGCCCGGAGGTAAGGGCCGGCATCAGGAAGAATGGGACGATGAAGGTGCCGATGATCGCGCCGAGGGTGTTCGCGCCGAGGAGCATGCCGGCGCTGGTTCCGACGCGATCGTCGGAGTCCGTGGCCAGCATCGAAGTCATGGGGAAGACGACGCCCATCACAAGCGTCGCGGGCAGAACCACGATCAACAGGTCGCGGTTGAAGCTCATGTTGGCGAAGAACTTGGTCTCGAACCCGAGCCCGCCGAGCACGATCACGGCCAGGGCCAGTTCGGCGACGCCCAACAGCGCCACCGGGTGTTTCGTGCGTGACAGGAACCGTGCGTAGACGAACGCCCCGACGGTTATGCCGGTCAGGAACAGCGCCAGGATCGCGGTGAAGATGTAGCTCGAGCCGCCGGTGCCCGACGAGAGGATGCGAGTCCACAGGTTCTGGTAGCCGAGCGAAGTCAGCCCGGAAACGAAGGCCAGCATCAGGGCCAGCCTGGGCCGGGCAGTTCGGGCGGCGACCGCCTCGACAGCGGTTCGGACGGTCTCGAGAGGAGCGACCGGGGCCGCCGGCGCAGCAACGGCCTCGACGGCGACTGTCGAGTCGGCCGAACGAGTGCGGAAGCTCAAGGCGAGCGCCGTAAGGCCGGCCAGGCCGGAGAAGCAGACGCCGACGAGCAGGGTCTCGGTGAGTCCAAGCAGCTCGATGAGGACGAGCCCGGAGGCCAGCGTTCCGATGATGGCGCCGAGCGTGTTGACGGTGTATAGGCTGCCGAACTCGTGGCCCATCATGTGGTGATCGCGGACCAGATACCGCGACAGGGTCGGCAGCGTGGCTCCCATCAACACCGTCGCCGGTCCGAGGGCCGCGATGGCCAGGGCGAAGCGAACGAGGGCGAGAGCCATCGTGTCCTGCTCGAGCGAGCCAAACGCCCCGCGGTAGACCTCGTGCAGCCCGCGGAACGTGGCCGGGGTGAGCAGCACGACCACCACCACGAGCAGCTCGAGGATGGCGTACATGCGGAGCGGGTTCCGCACCCGGTCCGCGAGGCGTCCGCCGAGCACGCTGCCTATGGCCATGCCAGCGAAGAAGCCCGTGAGGATCGCTGAGATGGCCTGGGTCGTGTTGCCGAAGACGAGAACGAGCTCCCTCGCCCAGACGACCTCGTAGATCAGCCCGGCGATTCCCGACAGCAGGAAGATGAGGAGGACGACGGTCCTGCTTGCGTGGGGGAGAGCCGCACGGGCTCGTTTCTCTTCAGCCACTGGTACCGGACCTCCTGGCGACTCGACCGGGCACGCGAGTCGCAAGCACTCTTCGCGGGGGCATCATGGGCGCGGCTCGAACGGTGATCGGAACGCACTGCCGCGGCCGTGAGCTAAGGATAACGGTTCGGGATGCCCGAAGGGGTCCGGCCGCGGAGCCGCCTCGAGGGCGCTCAATCCTGGATCAAGCCGCCGTGGTAAACGAGTTCATAAGCAGTCCGACCTTGTCGGTCGATCCACTCGCGACCCTGGAACCACGCGACATCGCCGACGCTCGTGTCCCTGTAGGAGCAGTCGCCGTCCTCCGCTTGGAAGCCGCCCAGGAACCGCCCCTCGCCGTACATCCCGGTAAGGCTCGACTTGATCACCCGGCCGGCACGCTCGGGCGAAATCAGGCCCGGATCGACGATGCGCCCGAAGTAGTTCTCGGCCCAAACCGCGCGGCCCCGCCAGTAGACGACTTCCTCTCCTGAGAAATCAGCCCCACCGAAGTAGCAGTCGTGGTAGACGTAATCGCCCTCGGCGTGCTGGAGATCGTGCGAGCCTTGCCGGTAGGAGAGAAGCCTCGCTCCGTCCCCAACGTAGGTTCGCCGTTTGGCCGCGACGATGAAAGCCTCGAGTTCGTCGAGGGGTAGGAAATCCAATGTTCGTCTCCATTCGGGTGCGTGGCGCGACGGTTGGCCGGTGAGCTCACCGGCCCGAAGTCTGGGCGGGTCGCGTGACATCTAGCGTGTCACGTTCCGCCTCGCGCCGGACCGACACTCGCGGCGCCTTGGTCCACGCTACGATCCCCGTATGAGCGAACCCGCAGTCCCGGCCGCCGATCTGCTGCGCTGGCGAGAAACGGCTCTCTCGATCTGCGACGAAGCCGATCGAATTTCGATGGCCGGTTTCAGGCGCGACATCGAGGTCGATACCAAGCCCGACCGCAGCTTCGTGACGGCGGCCGACCGATCGATCGAGCGCCTGGCCCGTGAGCGGCTGCGCGGCGCCTACCCAGGCTGCGGGCTCATCGGCGAGGAAGAGGGGCCCGATGGCGAGGGCTCGTCGGTGTGCTGGTACATCGACCCGATCGACGCCACCGCCAACTTCGTGCGCGGCATCCCGATCTTCGCCACGCTGCTGGCGGCCGCCGTCGACGGCGAGCTGCAACTCGGTGTGGTGAGCGCGCCGGCTCTGCGTGAGCGCTGGGTGGCGTGGCGGGGTGGGGGAGCCTGGCGAGGAGATAGGCGGCTGGCCGTCAGCCGGATCGCCCGGATCGAGGACGCGCAGCTGGTCTACGGCAGCGAGCGCCTTCGCGAAGGGCCGCTTCCGGGCCTCGAGGAGACCCTGGCCGCGGCGTGGCGCGACCGCGGTTTCGGCGATTTCTGGGGCTACATGCTGGTCGCCGAGGGCGCCGCGGAAGCCATGATCGAAGTCGGCGCCCACACCTGGGACTGGGCCGCGCCGCTGGTCGTCGTCGAAGAAGCCGGCGGCCGCTTCACAACCGCTGCCGGGGAGCGCCGCATCGACGGTCCGTCGGCCGTAGCCACCAACGGATTAATCCACGATGAGTTGCTCGAGCGGTTGGGGGCCGTTCCTCGGCCATGACGCCGGGCACCAGGAAGCGATAGGGGGGCACCGATGTACACGGACAACAACAGCGCTTCGGCATTCCTGTTCCTGCTGGTTTCTGTCGTGGTGTCATGGCTGATCATCTATACGGCCGTCGCGGCCGGCGTAGGGCGCGCTCTCGACCGGTCGAAACCACAATTCGTCGCCGACGCTCAGCCAACCGAGCAGGGTGTCCATTTCCTCGTCTCGAACGTTGGTTCCGGGTCGGCGTTCGATGTGACCGCCCGATGGTCGAACGCTCCGGTGGGCGAAGTGCTGGCCCGCGCGCGGCTGCTCGGTCCGAACGGTCGCCTCGAATGGACTCTCGCCGCAGCTCCGATACCCGACGAATTGCAGTCGATTCGAACGTTGACAGTGGACTGGGCCAACGGTATCGACCAGTCGGCCGGCCGCCAATTCAAGCTTCTAGCGGTCCTCGTGCCTTCTCAGCTGGGGGCTGCCCGCTGATCGGGGACCCGCCACGAGCCGTCGGCCTGCGGGTGTCGGGCGATTGCCCATCCGCTAGACTCGATCCGGCACCAATTCGCCGACAGTCCGCACGGTTGGAGGCAAATCATGGGCGACAAGACTCCCAAGCGACCGCCGAAAGTCAAGAAGCCGAAGCCGGCGACCAAGCCGCCGACAAAGGGCGCCTAGCACGGAAACGACGGCCCTCGATAGCCCACAGCCGCGTCGCGGGCGTTACTCCGACCACAGCCCCGAGGGTCTTCCGGGCATTAGGATTGGCCTTGCCCAGGCCGCCAGGAGAACTCGATGCCTGCCCCGCTCAGCCCCAAGGTCCTCGTAGGCGCGCGCTTGCTCGACGGCCGATCACCGGATGCCACGCCTGGTGGCGCGCTTCAGATCGACGAGGCCGGTCTCATCATCGCGGCGGGACCCGAGATCTCGGCCGGCGCCATACGCGGGTCGGATCGAAATCGACCTGACGGGATTGACTTTGCTGCCGGGCATCATCGACTGCCACGTCCACCTGGCCATGAAGCTCGAGCCCGTCCACGACCAGGTTCAGCGTTCCGCCACGGACATTGTGGTTCGAGCGCTTCAGACCGGCCGCGACTTCCTCGAAGCCGGCGTGACCACCGTCCGCGATGCCGGCCACACTCCTGCGGGCATCAAGCGCGCCTTCGCGTCAGGCGCATTTCCGGGGCCACGCACTCAGGTCAGCTGCCGGCCCCTCTCACAGACCGGCGGCCACGGCGACGAATGGACGCCCTCGGGCGCATTGATCGGCACCGAGATGAGCGATCTTCCGGCCGGTATCGCGGACGGGCCCGATGCCGTCAGGCGTGCGACGCGGCTCCAGATCCGGGCCGGGGCGGATTGGATCAAGGTCATGGCGACGGGCGGAGTTCTGTCGGCCGCAGACACGCCCAACTCCTCTCAATTCACCGAGGAGGAGATCCGCGTCATCGTCGAAGAGGCGCGTGCGGCCGGAATCAGAGGCACGCTGGCACACGCGGAGGGAACGGCGGGCATCAAGAACGCCCTCCGAGCCGGCATCAGCAGCATCGAGCACGGCGACCTGATCGACGAAGAGGGCATCGATCTCATGCTCGAGCGGGACGTGCCGCTCGTGCCGACTTTCAACGTCAACTTCGCCCTGATGGACGAGGGCCGCATCGCGCGGGGCGAGGTCCCGCCGTGGGCAGTCGAGAAGATGCGATACCTGTTCGAGCGGCAGCAGCGCAACTTCCGCCACGCCGTGGATCGCGGGGTGCGCGTCGTGATGGGCACGGACAGCTTCAACGGCATGTACCCGCCGGCCGAATTGGCCTACATGGCCGAATTCGGCCTGGGTCCATTCCGCGCCCTCCAGGCGGCCACGTCCGAAGCGGCGAAGCTGCTGGGGCTTGCCGACGAAGTGGGCACGCTCGAACCCGGCATGCAGGCCGATTTGATCGCCGTCTCGGGCGATCCTCTCGCCGAACCCGAACTGTGGCGCGACCCCGCTCGTATCGTTTTCGTGATGCAGGCCGGACGCGTAGTGGCCGACCGCCGCGGCGCCTGAGCACGGGTCGTGTTCTTCCGCCACGTCGCCCGGCTGATCGACGCCTGGCGCGCGGCGTCACGGCTCCTTCCGCACGGTCTGGCGGGCGCTGCCGGGCGATCTGCTCGGCCTGCTCGTGATTCGTGGCTGCGGGGTTGGCGAGGTATCGAGAACGATCCGGGTGGGCGGCGTCACGGCCGATCTCGTGGAGCATCCGAGGGTGGGTCGTTACCTCGACCACGGTGCCATGCCCATCCGAGCCCAGACCCTGGGCCGTTACGTCTTCGCCCGGGAACCGCTTTCGCCGGAAGTCGTGGAGCATGAACTGGAGCACGTGCGCCAGTGGGAGCGGCTCGGTCCCTTGTTCCTGCCCGCCTATCTCGGCTCCTCGGCCTCGGCCCTGATGCGCCGCCGGCATCCCTATTGGACCAATCGATTCGAGGTGGCGGCGCGACGCAGAGAAGCCCGGAGCGACCATCTCGGAGCAAAGACGTAGGATATTGCAATCGGCGCGCCCCCACGTTGCCCGCCCGGACCCACCTGAGGAACATCCACGCATGCCCGCTCTGACAGAAGAAGCCGTCCTCAACGCCCTGCGCACAGTTCAGGAACCGGAGCTCGGCGGAGATCTGGTCACGCGCAACATGGTCAAGGACCTCGTCATCGAAGGTCGGCGGGTCGCGTTCACGATCGAACTGACGACCCCCGCCTGTCCCCTCAAGGACGAGATCCAGGCCCGCATCGAACGCGCCCTCAGCCCGCTCGGCGTGGAACAGGTCGATCTCTCGTGGGGAGCGACGGTTCGGCGCTCGACGCCGACGAGCCCGCAACTTCTGCCGGGCGTCAAGAACATCGTTGCCGTCGCCTCGGGCAAGGGCGGCGTCGGCAAGACGACGATCAGCGTCAATCTGGCCGTGGCCCTCGCCCAGGCCGGCGCCTCGGTCGGCCTGCTCGATGCCGATATCACCGGTCCGAATATTCCGATGATGATCGGGGCCGAAGGGCAGCCGATTGCGAGTGCGAGCGGCAAGATCACCCCGATCGAGGCCTACGGCGTCAAGGTCATCTCGATCCAGTTCTTCCTGCCCGAGGGCCAGCCCGTCGTCTGGCGAGGTCCGCTCGTCGGCGGCGCGATCCAGCAGTTCCTGCGCGACGTGGAATGGGGAGACCTCGACTACCTTGTCGTGGATCTGCCGCCCGGCACCTCGGATGCGCAGCTGACCCTGGCTCAGTCGGTGCCGCTCACCGGTGCCGTGCTCGTGACCACACCGCAGCAGGTCTCGCTGGCCGACGTCACGAAGGCCCTGGCCATGTTCCGGCGCGTCAGCGTGCCGATCCTCGGCGTCGTGGAGAACATGTCGGGCTTTGTCTGCGCCCATTGCGGCGAAGTGACCGATCTCTTCGGACGCGGCGGTGGGGAGCGGTTCGCGGCCGAGAACGGCCTCGACTTCCTGGGCGGTATCCCGCTCGACGTCACCCTGCGGCAGGGCGCGGACGTGGGCGTTCCGGCCGTGGCGCAGAGCCAGCAAGGCCCCGCTGCGACGGCACTGGGCCACGTGGCCCGGGCGATCGCCGGCAAGGTGAGCATTCAGGCGGCACGCGAACAGCCGGTCTTGACGATCTCCTGAAACGCCGGCGCATCGCGGGGCAGCTTGCGGAGGCGCGCTTCGCGGGGAGACGGCAGGGCGTACCATCGCCTCCTCCTAGCCCGAGGGAGGCCCGATGCTCTGCCCGCAATGTGCCGCGCCCGCCAGCCCCGGCGCGCGTTTCTGCCATCTCTGCGGCACCCCGCTCGCGGCCCCGCTGGACGATTTGAAGGCCGGCGACCGCCGCGTCATCACGGCCCTGTTCGCGGATCTGGTCGGCTATACCCGGCTGGTTGACGAGCTGGACCCCGAAGAGGTCCGCTCTCGAGTCGACGACGCGCTCAAGGTCATGTCCGAAGCCGTCGTTCGCTACGGCGGCTCGCTCGAGAAGTTCGTCGGGGATGCCGTGCTCGCCGTCTTCGGAGTGCCGGTCGCGCACGACGACGACGCCCTGCGTTCGTGTCTGTGCGCCGTGGAGATGAAGGAAGCGCTTGGGCGCGCGGCGGTGGGTGAGTCCCGTCCACTGGAGCTTCGGATCGGGCTCGCTACCGGAGAAGTGGTGGCGGGCGTGCGCGAGATGGCGGGCGTGCGGTCGGTTGCCCTCACGGGCGAGCCGATGACGACCGCGGCGCGGCTCCAGCAGATGGCCGAGCCGGGGGACGTGCTGCTGGACCAGCCAACAGCTTCGGCCGCAGGCCCCCGCATCGTCGTGGAGAGCGCCGGAGAGCGGCTCCTGCGCGGTCAGAGTCGACCCGTCGTGGTAAGCAAGCTCTGCTCGGTCCGGCGTCCGATCGGCTACTCGTCGGAGCGACCGGTTCCCCTGGTCGGCCGTGACGCCGAGCGGGCTCGGCTCGTGGAGCTGCTGAAGCGAGCGGCGGCAACGGGCCATGGCGGCGCGGCCGTGGTGACCGGGGAACCGGGCGTCGGCAAGTCGAGGTTGCTTTGGGATCTCCAGGAAGAGGCGCGCGCGGCTGGTTTCGACTGGATGTGGATCGACAACGCTCCTCACGGCCTCGATCTGCCGTATCGCGCCGTCCGCAATCTGGTCGAGTGGATGGCCGACGAGCGGGGCGTCAACGCCGGCGTGCTCGGGCACGAAGTCTTCGTGGCGTCGGCGGAAGACCAGGATCCCGAGGCGATGCGACTCACGCTCGGCGCTCTGGCCACGCTCGCGCTCGATTCCAAGATGCTCCTCATCCCCGAGGAGGGCTGGGATCCGAAGCTCCTGCCCTCCATCGAGCCCGGCGAGCTCGTTGCGGGCTTCCGCCTGGCGGCACGGAGATGGATCAGCTACATGGTTGCCGAGAAGCCGCGCTGCGTTGTATTGGACGATTACCACTGGATCGATCCGTCCAGCCGGATGCTGATGGCCGAGATGGTCCGCCTCGCCGCCGAGGTGCCGCTGGTCGTCCTGACCTGCGCACGTCCGCCCGTGGTGCCGGACTGGGCCCACCGGCCGCACGTCGAACTGGTCGAGCTGAGCGGTCTGGACGCCGAAGCAACCGAACGGCTGGGAACGGCGATGGCCGGGGGCGACCTCGAAGCCGAGTCTGCCCGCTGGTTGTATCAGCGAACTTCCGGTAACGCCCTGTTCGTGACCGAGATCATCCGGACGCTCGGCGAAACCGGCCGGCTAGAGCGGGTCGGCGACCACATACGCATCGACGTCGGATCGGCCCGACGAAGCGTCCCCCTGAGTCTGCGAGCGCTGCTGGGCGTTCGAATCGATGCCCTCCCGGCCGGGCCTCGTGGCGCGCTCGAGTTGGCGTCGGTGATCGGTATGTCCTTTCCCGATTGGCTCCTGTGCGAGCTCCGCGGCGTCGACTGCCAGGCGGCGGACCTACTGCTCCTGGCTCAGGCCGGCATCGTGGTTCGGTCCGATGACGTGGGCGAAGGCCTTGCCCGGTGGCGGTTCAAGAACCAGCTCTTCATGGACGCCGCCTACGGACGGCTCCTGGCACCCCGGCGCCGGCAGCTCCACGCCGCGCTGGCCGATCGACTGGAAAGCGTCGAACCTCCGGTCGGGCCTGCCGAGCTGGCCCGGCACCGGATCGCCGCCGGGGAAATCGAGCGCGCGCTGCCACTGCTTCAACAGGCCGCCCGCGAAGCTGCGGCGATGGGCGCATTCGCGGAGGCGGACGGTTTCGCCAGCGCCGAAGCTGCTCTCCGTGGAGAACATCCGGCCAGTACGACGCCGCCGGCCGGCCTCGGCTAGCAGTCAGCCGCCGGCAGGCAGGGGGACAGCGCTCCAGTCGCTGGCGCTCCATGCCGCGGCCGCCATCTTCGCCTGGCCCAACAGCGAGGGATGAAAGTAGTCCACCGTGCTCAGGTCCGCGATCGCGAAGTTCCTATCGGCGAGCAGGGCCTGATCGGTCCGGCAGTAGAGCCGGCCCGTAGCTCCGTCGGTGGACTGGATCGCGCTGCAAGCGTCGAGCAGGGTCGAGTCGTACTCGGCCAGCGTCGCCCGCGCCTGGTCGAGCGTCAGCGTGGTGTCCGAGCCCAGGAACGGGGCGCAGTTGCGCGAGTTGACGGCCCGGGCAAGTGCAGCGTCGGCCTGAGGGTCCGCCTGGGTTATCGCCCGGAAATGGTCGAAGTCCGGGATGGGCAGGATCAGGATCACGCTTCCGGCCGGCAAGCCCCGGCGAAGGATTGCCAGCGCCGCGTCAAGCCCGGCCTCGAAATCCGCCGTCGAGGTCTGAGGATCGTCGCAGAGGTCGTTCGTTCCGACCTCGAAAGTGACGAAGGCCCTCTGGCCCGCCTTCAACCTCGCCGCGGCGGCCGTGATCTCGGCGGCCTGGCGCGTCGCGTCGCTCATCTTCCTTCCGGAGGTCGCCGCGTCCACCACGGTCAAGCTCGCTCCCAGCGCCAGGAGGCGCTCGCGAATGCTGTAGACCCCGTCTCCGCGGGCGCTGCCCACGACCCACGAGTCGACCGGGTTGTCCCCGGGGTGCTGTGGCGAGGTGTTGTAGGCCTGGCTGTATGAGTCGCCGATTGCGCCGAGGAGCGATGGCAGCTTCGGAGCGACGGCGCCGGAAGGTGTTGGCGACGGTCTCATCGAAGGCGTCGGAGTGACAGGCACGGTAGTTGAAGGAGCCGGCGACGATGTCTCGGTCGCCGATGCCGATGCCGATGCCAGCACCACGGGCTGTGAGGGTGAACCAGAGGGCATCGCCCCGCCGGGCCGCAGCGGACCGAGGAAGAGCGCGCCGGCCACCACGGCTGCGCACAGGACCACCAGCGAGATTGCGCCCGCGACTCGCGGAATGGCCGCTCGACTTGTCACTTTGCCATCGTAGGCGCGAGCCATGCCCGGCGTCGCGGTCTGAGCGCAGCGTCCCCGCGCGGTCGAAGCGTCCGGTGGTCGCGTGACACTGTACGATGTGGTCATGTTCCAAACCGAGTTCGGGGTCGAGGCTCTCGGTCGATGCAGGCTGTTCAGCGGGCTGGCTGACAGCTCACTCAAGGCTCTCGCGCGGAACCTTCGGCTGCGCAAATTCAAGCGCGGCGAAGTCATATTCCATCAGGGCGATCCCGGCGACGCACTGTTCATCGTGGCTTCGGGCGTGGTGAAGGTCGTGGTGCCGTCGGAAGACGGTGGGGAGGCGATCCTGGCCACGCTCCGGCGCGGTGATTTCCTGGGCGAGCTGGCGCTGATCGACGGTGCGTCGCGCTCGGCCAGCGCGATTGCGCTCGAACAGACGGAGATGCTGGCGCTATCCCGGGAGCAGTTTCGGGTCATGGTGGCCGGCGAACCGGCGATCCGGGACGCTCTGCTCATTGCGCTGGCCGCGGAAATACGGCGGCTGACGACTTATGTTGCGGAACTGCATTTCCTCGACCTCACCGGACGGCTCGCCTCCAGGCTGCTGAGGCTGGCCGAGGAGCACGGGGAGCGAGCGGCCGACGGGTCCATGCGCCTGCCCTCGCCGCTCACCCAGGGCGATCTCGCGGCGATGATCGGCTCCACCCGCCAGAGCGTGAACAAGCTCCTCGGCGATTTCGTGGAGTCGGGCCTCCTGCGCATGGACGGCGACAGCCTTGTGGTCACCGACATGGTGGCCCTCACCCAGGCGTCGAAGCGCTGACTGCGTGCTCGGGTGGCAACGAAGCCCGCCGCGTGTCGGCCGCCCGCCGCCGCGGCACCCCGGTTCGGCCCTCTCCCCAGTTCGGCGCCACGCTCCAGTTCGGCGCCGCTCCCGGACTCTCGGCACTCCAGGGGGCTCAGCCGGCGGAGATGACCCCTTCGCGACCGAGCTGCAGCAGCTGTGCACGGCTCTCATCGAGGTGCTGGGTCGCGATGCCGAAGAGCCTGCGCAGCAGCAGCTCGGAATTCGCCGAACCGCCCGCGAGCAGGCTCAGCAGCCCTGAGGCCGGCATGGAGATCAGGACGGCGGGCCCGATCGCGCGGGCCGTCGAGAGGGCCCTGGGCTCTTCCCGCAACGCCGACCAGCCAAGCAGGTCGCCCGCATGGATCGTTGAGACCAGGATCCAGCGGTTGTCATGGAGGACTCGGAGGGCGAGCTTGCCGCGCTCCAGCCAGTGGACTTCAGAAATCGGCGAGCCGGCCTCGACCAGAGTCTCGCCGTCGTCGAGGCGACGACGCGATGACCCGGAGGCGAGTCCGTCCAGGTCTGCCACAGCCAGCCCGGCGAAGAGCGGCAGGGACGCCAGCTCGGCCGCGGTGACGCTCTCACTGGTCATCATGCCCTGCTCCCACTGTCGGAATCGGCAGCGTCGCTGCCGCTCGTATTGTCCGCCACAATTGGTTGCCCGCGCAGCGTCCGGAGCAGGAATGCCGCGGCCGCGACGCCGGCCCTTCGCCGGCCTTCTTCGCCGCCGAGAAAGGCCGTCTGGCGAGTTCGGGAAATGCCCCAAGGCCCGGCGGCCGCAATCTCAACAGTCGTGTCTTCGCCGGATTCGCGAGCCAGGACCGCCAGGCCGATCGTTGCACCGGCATTTCGACGCGCTTCATCGGCCTGTTCGGTCAGCTTCGTCTCCGGCTGGAAGGTCGGTCGCCCGACCATGGAACTGCTGAGCCAGGACTCGGACCCGAGCAGGCGCGTGGTAGATCCGCCGGTTCCCGCTTCGACGACGGCGACGGTCCAGCGCCGCAGCTCCAGCTCGCGGCCCAGCACTACGGGCCAGGTGTCGTCGGCGGTTCCCCAGACGTGGTCGCCGAGGGCCGCGAGCACAACGGACGACGCGGCGTCCACGAGTTCGCTCGCTGAGCGCGAACCCTCGGCGTGCGCGGAGATTCGGACGTCGACTGCGTCGGACCGAGCGTACGTGGCCACGATGGGGTTGGAGCCCCGGAGCAGCGTCTCGCCCAGGAGATCGGCGACGACCAATTCGCCGATGCCCGTGAGACGGTAGGTTCGCGCGGCATGCTCTCGGCCCAGCCCCATCGATCGAAGGCGCGGCAGGACCCAGCTCTCCCACATCGGCATCATCTCGCGAGGCGGGCCCGGCAGCGCGACCACGATGCCGCCGCCCGGCCGGTCGACCCACCAGCCCGGCGCCGTGCCGTGGTCGTTGGGGATGATCGTGGACGAGGGGATGACCCAGGCCTGCTTGAGGTTGGACAGCGGCAGGCTCATGCCCCGCCGCTCGAACATGCGGTGGAGCCCTTCCTCCAGCTCAGGATCGATTGCCGTCTCCTCACCGATAACGGCAGCGATGGCCTCGCGTGTCAGGTCGTCGGGCGTCGGACCCAGGCCGCCGGTCGTCACGACCAGCGACGCCGCGGCGAGGGCCGCCGAGAGCGCCTGCTCCACCGTTCCGCGCCGATCTGGGAGCGCCGAGATCCAGAGAACCTCCACGCCTTCCTGAGACAGTGATCGCGCCAGGTCGCCGCTGTTCGTGTCGCGGGTCTCGCCGACGGTCAACTCGCTGCCGACCGCGAGCAATACGGCCGTTTCGAGCGGCAATGACGGGTTCGGCGGTATCCGAGACTCGGCGGACTCTTCCATGAAGGGAGCGTAACGGGTCGGGCTTGCGTCGTCTGCTCTGGGCCGCTGCCGCCACGAGTTTCGACCCGCGACCGAGGCCCGCGGGACGCAGCGGCATTCGTTCTCGTACCGGCCGCTGCTATGATCGCCCTGCTGTCTCGAACTACCCGAAGGAGGCCCCTTGACTAACCGGCCCTCCTCGACCGATCCGGCCTCCGGCGGCGCGGATCCCGACGAGAAACCTGCCACGGGCTCCGCTCCCGGCCTTGGGGAGCAATTCGGACGAACCAGGAGTGCGGTCCAGGGCATGGTCCGCGCCCATGTCCGGCTGGCTCAGGCCGAGTTCGAAGAGATCGCCGATCAGTTGAAGCGCGCGGCGATGCTCGGGGGCATTGCCCTGGCGCTGCTGTTCGTCGCCGGATTGCTCGTCTCGATCGGCTCGATCCTGTGGCTCGACGAGTGGCTTTTCGGCTCGATCGGCTGGGGCCCGGTGCACGGGACCTTGTTCCTGATCGCGGTAGCCGCCACGCTCGCCCTGCTCATACTTCCAGCCTCGGCGGGGCGCATAGGTCTGGCAGCCTTAGTCGGCGCGATCGCCGGGGTCGTCGTGGCGGTCCTGCTCGGCCTCAACTTCACCAATCAGGGTTGGGGCTGGGTCGCGGACCACTACTTCAGCGGCTTGACGTGGCCACTCGACGGACACCCGATGGCAGTCGTGGACCGCCCGATGGCAACGGCCGTCATCGTCCTCGCGGAGGTGTTCGGCGTCATCGCCTTCGTGATAGCCCTGTTCCTGGGCCGAGGCATCCTCCGCCGGATCGGCAGCGCTATCGGGGCGGCGATCGTCGCCGCGATCATCGGGGCGATCCTGGGCGCGATCACCGGCGTCCCGATCAGTTGGAACATCGCCATCGCCATCGGACTGGCCGTATTCCTCCTCGTCTGGCCCGCGCTGGCCGCGGTCCTCGTACTCACGCACATCGACGGCAAGGAGCTGAAGCAACGCTTCGTGCCTCAACAGACCATCGAAACCACCAAGGAGACCATCGAGTGGGTGCGCGAACAGCTGCCGCTCGTGCGGAAGCCGTAGCCAGCCGACAGCTCGTGCTCGACGAAGTCGTCAGGCTCGAGGCTGCCGGCCGCTCGGCTGTGGACATCCAGGCCAAGATTCGCCGTTCGCCGGGCAGGACCGCGGCCCTGGCCGCAGGAACCGCCTTCATCGCCCTCGGCGGGCCCAAGCGGACGTACCGGATGATGCGCCGGGCGGTGCTCGGCCCCAGGGCCGACCTGCCCAAGTCGATGCTGCCGAAGCAGATCGACAAGGCGTTGCGTTCGCTCGGCGACGACGGCGAGGCCGTGCGCGGTCTCCTGGAACGCGAGTTCGCGTACTACCTGGAGAAGAGCCGGCCGCAGCGCGAAGCCCGCGACCTCAAGGGCACCCTGTCGGAGTTGGGCGGCAACGTCCTGCGGCCGGTCACCGCCGAAGCGGGCAAACGCCTGGCCAAGGAACTGTTCCGCCCCGACGGCGGCAGTTTCGCCGCCGCCACGGAGCGGATCCGCTCCAGGCGTGCCGCACGAGGAGCGCCGCCGCCGGGCCCCCGCTAGACTCAGCAGCCGCGGGCGAGTGGCGAAATGGCAGACGCGCCAGCCTTAGGAGCTGGTGCCGCGTAAGCGGCGTGCGGGTTCAAGTCCCGCCTTGCCCACCAGATCCCCGCCTCGGCCCACGTACCCGGAGTGAACCCCGGGCTGCTCAAGGCAGCGCCGGAACGGTCCGGCGAATCTGACCGAGTCGACCGTTGCCGGCCACCAGAGTGCGGTCGAGCTGGACCGGCCGGCCTTGCACCAGCGGCGAGAAGTAGATCTGCTCTCGATCCGCGTTCACAATCGTGACGCCTCGTCCCTGAAGAGCTGTGGGCTGCCGAGGAAAGCGGCCCTCAGCATGGGGCGATCACCAGCAGCGTGACGAAGCCGAACGCCTCGACGACCCGCGCGGACGTCGCCACGTTTCGGATCGACGCCGCGCGGCTTCGATTGCCGCCAATCGACGCGACCGAACCCTCCTCCTTCGGGATCGCCCTGCTCAGACCGCCCCTTCTGATGCCTCCGCCCGAACCGTCTCTTCCGTTTCTCGAGGGTAACCCATCGAGACTTCTGCCGGGCCTCCGCCCGCTCCGCCCGTCCGGGCCCCTATAATCGCCCGGCGATGCAGACCACCACCACCAACCTCCCCCAGTCCCGTGTCCAGATCGAGTTCGAGCTGCCGCCCGAACGACTCACGCGCGCCATCGAAGCCGCCGTGCGCCGGCTCTCGCGGGAAGCGCACATATCCGGCTTCCGGCCGGGCAAGGCCCCGCGCGCCATGCTGGAGCGCTTCCTCGGGCCGAACACCATCCTGGACGAAGCCGTCGAACAGCTAGTCGATGAAGCATTCCGAGAAGCGATGCGCGAATCGGACCTCGCGCCGCTCACGTCCCCCGAAGTCGACGTAACCCAGGCCGAAGAAGGCAAGCCGCTCATCTTCAAGACAATCGTCCAGGTCCGGCCGGAGGTCACGCTCGGCGCCTACGACGATTTCAAGTTCAAGCCCGAGGTCAACGCCGTCGATCAGACCATGGTCGATAAGGTCGTCGACGAACTCCGCGACGCGGAGGGGCACCTGGAGCCTGTTTCGGGGCGTGGCGCGAAGAAGGGCGACTACGCCGTCATCGGCTTCGTGGGCACCCGCGACGGCGTGCCCTTCGACGGCGGTACATCCGAGCGCATGCCGCTGGTGATGGGCGACGACCGCCTCATCCCGGGCTTCGAGGACCACCTCGTCGGAGCCGAGAAGGGCGAGACCCGCGAGTTCGACATCGTCTTCCCGGACGACTACCAGGAAGAGACGCTGCGCGGACAGACGGCCCACTTCAGCGTCGAAGTCAAGGAGCTCCGCGAGAAGATCCTGCCCGTCGCGGACGACGAGTTCGCGCGCTCGGTCGGCAAGTTCGCCGACATGGCCGAGCTGGAGGCCGAGTTGCGCAAGCGGCTCGAGGAGAACGCCCTCGACCACGCCCGCCACGAGTTCGCGGACAAGATCATCGAGTACGCGACCGCCAATGCCACGGTTGAGCCGCCCGAAGTGCTGATCGACCAGGAGGTCGAGGTCATGCACGACGAGCTGAAGGCCGCCCTGGCCCGGCAGGGGATCGGACGAAGAGGCCTATCTCAAGGTCGTCGGCAAGACTACGGAGGAACTCCACGGCGAGTTCCGGCCCCAGGCCGAGAAGCGAGTGAAGACGCTCCTGGTTCTGTCCGAGATCGCCAAGGCCAAGGGCGTGGAAGTCCCCGACGAAGGACGTCGAGGCCGAGATCGACAAGGCCAGGTTGCGCTATGCGAAAGACCCAGAGCATGGTGCGGTACTTCGAGTCCGAACGTGGCCGAAACTACATCCGGAGCACGATCCGTCGCTCTCGGACCGTCGAGCAGCTCGTAGACGAGTGGCTCGACGCCCATCCGGACGCACCGCGGATGCACGCATCTCGAGGACGCCGACGAGAGACTCACCCGTCGGCACCGAGTCGCGGTCAGGCTGCCGCCTCGGTCGGCGCCACCGATCCCGGAAGTCTTGCGCCGTCGACCAGCGCCCCGGCCGGCGCGTAAAGCAGCTCGCAGACAAGAGGAGACGATCCGATGCTCGTGCCGATGGTGATCGAGTCCTCGAGCCGTGGCGAGCGCGCCTACGACATCTACTCGCGCCTGCTGCGCGAGCGGATCATCTTCCTGGGCGATGCCATCGAGGACAACGTCGCGAACCTCGTCATCGCCCAGCTGCTCTTCCTCGACGCGGAGGATCCGGAGCGGGACATCAGCCTCTACATCAATTCGCCCGGCGGCGTCGATCACCAGCGGCCTGGCGATCTACGACACGATGCAGTACGTCCGGGCCCCGGTCAGCACCATCTGCATCGGCATGGCGGCCAGCATGGCGGCCGTGCTGCTTGCGGCCGGCGCGCCGGGCAAGCGGTTCGCACTGCCGCACAGCCGGATCATGATCCACCAGGGCTCCGGCGGCTTCCGGGGCAACACCCCGGACGTCTTCATCCAGGTCAAGGAGATGGAGACTCTGGTCAACGTCAACCACGAAATCCTGAGCCGCCATTCGGGCCAGCCGCTCGAGAAGATAATTGCCGATACCTCCCGGGACTTCTTCATGTCTCCCGTCGAGGCCAAGGAGTACGGCATCATCGATGCTGTCTACTCCGCAACCGGCGATCCGCTAACGGCTAGGATTGTCTCGATCTCGGCAAGCGCGGAGACCGATCGAGCCGGTGGAGACGGCAACGGTGCACAGCCCGCGGCTGACGACGGGCGATGACCGGGCTAAGGCGCGAAGGGCAGGGCTAGGCGCGTGACCACGACACCAAGGGCGGCCCCAAGGTCCCATATCGCTGCAGCTTCTGCGGCAAGAGCCAGGAGCAGGTCCGAAAGCTGATTGCCGGGCCAGGGCGTCTACATCTGCGACGAGTGCATCAACCTCTGCCAGGAAATCATCGAAGAGGAGATGCTCGACGCGCCGCGGACCAAGCCGCAGGTAGCGAAGCTGCCGAACCCGCGGGCCATCAAGCTCGCCCTGGATCAGTACGTCATCAGCCAGGACAAGGCCAAGAAGGTTCTCTCGGTAGCGGTTCACAACCACTACAAGCGAGTCAACGCCGGCCACCAGATCGACGATGTCGAGCTGCAGAAGTCGAACATCCTGCTCGTCGGTCCCACGGGCTCGGGCAAGACGCTGCTCGCCCAGACGCTGGCCAAGATTCTCGACGTGCCCTTCTGCATCGCCGACGCCACTTCACTCACCGAAGCCGGCTACGTCGGCGAGGACGTCGAGAACATCCTGCTGCGGCTAATCCAGGCCGCCGACTTCGATGTGGCTCGCGCCCAGCGCGGCATCATCTACATCGACGAGATCGACAAGATCGCCCGCAAGGCGGACAACCCGTCGATCACGCGCGACGTGTCCGGCGAAGGCGTTCAGCAGGCGCTGCTCAAGATCCTCGAAGGTACCCTCGCCAACGTTCCGCCTCAGGGCGGGCGCAAGCATCCGCACCAGGACTTCATCCAGATCGACACGACGAACATCCTTTTCATCTGCGGCGGAGCGTTCGACGGCCTCGAGAAGATCGTCGAGGAGCGCGTCGGCAAGCGCTCGATGGGCTTCGGGGCCGAGAACCACATGCCCAGCCTCGACCGCGAGCAGATCCTCGAGCGACTGATGCCGGAGGATTTGCTGCAAGCTACGGGCTGATCCCCGAGTTCGTCGGCCGGCTGCCCGTCGAGGTCACGCTGTCGCCGCTGACGGCCGACGATCTCGTCCGCGTCCTCACGGAGCCGAAGAACGCGATCACCCGCCAGTTCCAGAAGTTCCTGTCGCTCGACAAGGTCGAGCTCGTCTTCACGCAGGACGCCCTGGAGGCGGCGGCCGAGGTGGCCATCACCCGCAAGACGGGCGCCCGGGCGCTACGCTCGATCGTCGAGGAGTCGCTCCTGGACGTGATGTACGACATCCCGGATCACGCCGAGATCCGGAAGTGCATCATCACGCAGGAAACGATCCGGGAGGGCCGGCCGCCGCTGCTGCTGACCAAGACCCAGATCGACGAGGGCGTCAACGAGACGAACTACGAGGAATTCCTCGCGGAGCGCGGCCAGAGCGCCTAGCTTCCGCCGTCCCGCGGTCCCGCTCCGGTCTCGCTCCTCACTGGATCCCGGTCCGGCTATTGGTCTGCCCGACAGATTGAACCTTCTGTTCGCCGATTCCGTCAAAGAGGGCGCTCCGGGAAGGAGTGACCGGACGGAGAGGCGATCATGGTTGGGGAAGGAGCTCTGAGGGTGGCGCTGACGATGCCGGCGGCCGGCGAGGCCACAGACTTCGTTCGGCTGGTCCAGCCGGAATTGCCGGGGGCATATCGCCTCGCCGGCTACCTGCTGCGGGACGCGACCGAGGCCGAGGACGCGACGCAGGACGCGCTCGAGAAAGCCTGGCAAGCCTGGCCGAAGCTCAGGGAAACCGATCGCTTCAGCGCCTGGTTCGACCGAATCGTCGTCAACGTCTGCAACGACAGGCTCCGCCACAGGCGTGGAATTCGCGTTCTTGAGCTGGACGAAGAGATCGCCGGCGTCCCGCACGCGCGGGACCCGTTTCGTGAAGCACTGGCCCGCGACGAGGTCGGGCGGCTGAATTCGAACACTGCCGGCCGACCAGCAGATCGTCGTAGGGCTTCGCTTCTGGCGCGACCTTTCGCTCGAGGACATCGCAGATCGACTCCGGCTGCCGCTCGGCACGGTGAAGTCGAGACTCCACTACGCAATGAGAACGCTCCGCGCGGAGCTCGACCGGCAGGGTCGGGAGGCACAGCGATGACATTCCACGAAGATCCCGATCTCGAGCGCCGTATTCGCAGCATCGCCGACTCGCCGCAGCCGCCCGTCCCAGGGTCGGTTCTTCGCTACGCCGGCGAAGTCACGCACCAAAAGAGGGGCTTCAAGATGCGATTCTCACCTGGCGGCTCGCTCGGTCGCGGGCCCGTGCACCTGGCATCGGTGCTGGGCGTTGCGGCAACCCTGGTCGTGGCCGTCGCACTTGCGGGTGTGCTGATCTCCGAGAGGTCCCACCAGACAGGCCCGTCTGGCTCGAATTCGCCGTCGACTTCCGCTTCTGGGTCGATGAAGCCGACGTCGAGCGCATCGGCCGTGGTCGCGACGCAGACGCCGCACGTGAGCATCCCCGCCGGCACGCCCAGGCCGACCTTGACGAACGTCGGTTTCGAGACGCCCGGGGTGGCCAGCGGCTGGCAGGGCTTCCCCTGGACCACGCTGGCGGCAAACAGCCCGATGATCGCCAACCCCGATCTGGCGGGAAGCGGCGTCAGGGAAGTGCTCAATTGGCAGGGCGGATATGCTGCGACCGGTTCCAGCTCCGGGAACGCGGCGTCGGCGGGCCTGTGGCTCTCGCCCGACGGCCAGACGTGGACACCTGTGAACATCGGGCTGACGGAACCGACCGTCATGGTGGCCGTCGCGCCGATCGGGCTGGTCGTGATCGGCGTTGACGCGTCCGGAACACCGCAATCCGTCTGGACGACTTCGGATGGGCGCAACTGGAACGGCAGCACCGGCGTGTCGAACCTGCCGGGTTCGCTCGTGTCGATCGCGGGAACCAGTACCGGGATCGTGGCCACGGTCGCCGTCACCACGGGAACGGGCAAGTTCGCGCCGACCAACTACTTCGTCGAGTATTCGACCGACGGCGAGCACTGGTCGCCGGAAACGATCCAGCCGGGCCTGAGCTGGAACGCGAATGCTCCTGCTCCAATGGTCCAGTCGAATTCCGGCAGGTTCTTCCTCCTCGGGTCTACTACCACTCCGTTGGCCCAGGTCGGCGGCACCGGCATCGTATTTGCCTCGTCGACCTCGCCGTCTTACGTCTGGTGGTCCGACAACGGCCGGACGTGGACTCGCTCGGGCGGGAGCTTCCAGGCCGCGCCCCAACTCATCGACTTCGGGCGCGACGGGATGCTTCTCGAGACCAGCTGGAACGCCGTCCCCGGCGGCACGGAACTGGCCAGATCGACCGATGGTGGAAAGACCTGGTCGCCGGACGCGAAGTTCGGCCCGCTCGGCCCGGCGACGTGCACCGTCCAATGCAGCACCGGCCCCGACGGGGTGATCGGCGCCAACGGCACCTACTTTGTGGCGGTCAAGAACGGCGGCAAGCAAGCCTGGACCTCCCTCGACGGCGCCGTCTGGACGCCGATCGCCTGGGCAGGCCCCGACCCGGCCACAGTCGGGCTCGGCAGCTTCGTCGTCCTGCCGCGGGGCGTGCTGGTGGGGGATGTGTACGGCGCCGCCAGGTAAGCCTCCCAAGGCCAGCGACGCCCTGTGCTACGATCGCCGCCTTCACGGCGACGACCGAGAGGAGTAACGCCCCCAGCCGGCCATCAGAGAGCGGGGCCCGCGCCGCAAGGCTCGTGGCTGAAAGTCCCGCAGCCGGACCGGCGCGAACGTAGCTCGCGAGCAGTGCGGGAGGCGCCCGATATCGCGCCGAGAGGGCGACGCCATCAGAGCGGTCGGGGATGACCCGACGACCGGCGCCGCCGAACCAGCAGGTGGTACCACGACCCGTTCGTCCGCTGGGCGAGCGGGTCGTTCTATTCGGAGCGTGCAATGACCGATGCGGCGAAGACGGCAGGTGGGGAGCGGCCTGAGGCGGAGCTGGCAAAGGCTTACCGTCCCGCGGAGATCGAGCATGCCATCTTCCAGAGCTGGCTCGACGCCGACGTCTTCAATCCCGACGGCAACGGCTCGCGCGCCGACTGGACCAAGCCGCCGTTCGTGATCATCCAGCCGCCGCCGAACGTGACGGGTTCGCTGCATCTCGGGCACGCCCAGCGCTCCACGGTGGAAGACCTGATGACCCGCCACGCTCGAATGCAGGGCCGTCCGGCGCTCTTCCTGCCGGGACTCGACCACGCCTCGATCGCCGCTCAATACGTCCTGGACAAGCTGCTCGCGGCGAAGGGCGAGACCCGCGCCACGCTCGGCCGCGAGAAGTACCTCGAAGCGATGTGGGAGTTCGTCCTCGAGACACGCGCAGAAGATTCTGAGCCAGCAACGCCGGGTCGGCGCCTCGCTCGACATGACGCGACTGCGCTTCACGATGGACGAAGTGTCGGCCCGTGCTGTGCGCGAAGCCTTCCTGCGGCTTTACACAGAAGGCCTGGCTTATCGGACCGAGGCACTGATCCATTGGTGCCCCGGCTGCCGAACGAGCGTTTCGGACCTCGAGGTCATCCCGACCGAGACGAAAGGGACGATCTGGACGATCCGATACCACCTCATCGACGAAGCGACCGGGGCAGCCAGATCCCTCCGCGTGGATCTCAGTCGCCACGACTCGGCCGGAGACGCTGCTCGGTGACACGGCCGTGGCCGTCCATCCCGATGACCCGCGCTATGCCGCGCTCGTCGGCCGCCGGGTCGTAATCCCCTTTGTGCGAGCGCGCGGTGCCGGTCATCGCCGATCCGATCGTCGATCGAGCGTTCGGGACGGGCGCGGTCAAGATCACACCGGCGCACGACCAGGACGACTACGACACCGGCAAGCGCCACGGCCTGCCGATGATCACGGTCCTCGACGACGCCGCTCGCGTCAACGAGAACGGAGCCGAGTTCGCGGGACTGGACCGCTACGAGGCGCGCCGCCGGATCGTGGAGGCGCTCGAGGCTCGAGGCGATCTGGACTCGGCCAAGCCGCACGACATGTTGATCGGTCGCTGCCAGCGCTCCGACGACATCGTCGAGCCCCGGCTCAAGACGCAGTGGTTCATCCGCGTGGCGCCGCTGGCCGCCGCCGCCCTCGAGGCCACCCGGGCCGGCCGGACGCAGATCCTGCCGGAGCGTTTCGTGAAGGTCTGGGAGCACTGGCTGACCGAGATGCGCGACTGGAACGTCAGCCGCCAGCTGTGGTGGGGCCACCGGATCCCGGCCTGGTATTGCCCGGACGGCCACACGACCGTGACCGCCGATCCGGCCGGCCCGGCCGCCTGCGCCGTTTGCGGGCGTCCCGGCGGCCGAGCTTCGCCAGGACGACGACATCTTCGACACGTGGTTCAGCTCCGGCCTGTGGCCGTTCTCGACCCTGGGCTGGCCGGAGAAGACTCGCGATCTGGAGCGCTTCTATCCGGGCTCCGTCATGGAGACTGCCTACGACATCATCTTCTTCTGGGTAGCCAGGATGATGATGCTGGGCATCCACCTGACCGGCGTCGAGCCGTTCCACACCGTCTATCTCTCGGGCCTGATCCGAGATCCCTACGGCCAGAAGATGTCCAAGACGAAGGGCAATTCCGTCGATCCCCTGGAGACGATCGAGGAGATCGGGGCAGACGCGCTGCGGTTCGCCCTGGTAAACGGCACCGCGCCGGGCAACGACGCGAGACTCGGCTCCGAGAAGCTCGAGAACGCCCGCAACTTCACCAACAAGCTCTGGAATGCTGCGAGGTTCGTGCTGGGTGCGCGGCCCGCCTCGATCCCAGCCGCCGCTCCTCGCGAAATCCCGGACCGCGAGCACCTCGGACCTGCCGATCGCTGGATCCTGTCGCGAGCCGCCGCAACGGTGGCCGCTGTGGACGAGTCGATGCGCCTCTACACGTTCGGCGATGCGAGCCAGACGCTGTACGAAGCCATCTGGAACGAATACTGCGACTGGGGCGTGGAGCTGGCCAAGATACGTCTCGGTGACGAGGCCCTGACACCGGCCGACCGGGAAGCGACCTGGTGGACGCTCGTCGAGGTCCTCGACACGTACCTGCGGCTGCTGCACCCGATCATGCCGTTCGTGACCGAAGCTATCTGGGAGAAGCTGCCGCATCGGGCGGCCGATCCGGGGCTTCTCATCGTTGCCGACTGGCCGCACTCGTCGGCCGATGCGGCCGACACCACAGCCGAGGCGGAGGTCGCATCCCTGATCGAGCTGGTTCGGGCGATCCGGAATGCCCGCTCGGAGGCTCGCATCGAGCCGGGCGCCTGGCTGCCCGTCGACGTCTACGTCCCGGACTCCCTGGGCTCGACATTCGATGCCCTCAAGCCGGCGATCGAGCGGCTCTCGCGCGCCCGGCCGCTCGGCCGCGAGAGGAGCCCCGAGACGATCCGGTTTGGAGTCGAGGGCGGCCTGTCGGTCATCGTCGGGGAGATGGAGGCCGTGGTGCGTCCGGCCGCACGCGACATCGGCCAGGACGATCGCGACCGAGCGCGTCTCGAACGGGAACTTGCCGACGCCCAGGCCATGCTGGCCGCGGCCCGAGGCCGGCTCGCCAACGACTCGTTCACCTCCAGGGCACCCGCTGCGGTGGTTGAAGGCGCCAGAACCCGGGCCGCGGAGCTCGAAGCCCTGGTGGCTCGTTTGTCCGAGCGCCTGGGGGCCTGAGGCGGTCGATCGGTACCCCGGTACCGTCGGTTGGCCAAAGCCGTCTCGCTCGCTGCTAGGATACGTACAGGTCATCCACCCTCACCGAGGACAGACTCGTGCCGCTGTTCCGAAGGTCCCGCAAGGAGGCTGAAAAGCCCGCCCTTCAGCCGGCGTTTGAGGAAGTAAGGGCACAGGAGTACTCGCTGAAGCTCTCCTACGCCGCAAAGAGCAGCGAAGGCGTGCGTTTGAAGGCCGGCAGGGATGCGGTCGAGCGCCTGACCCGGATGCTCGACGGATACGCTCAAACGGATTCGGAGCTGGTGGAACCTCTGCCCACGGAACTGAGCGGTGCTGCGCCGTTCATCGCCCGCCTGCCCGATTCTGCGGAGTGGCTGACCTATCACCGCCAGCGCCTACCCGTTACCCGGCATGCCCTGATGGTGCTCGAGTCGGTAGACGCTATTGATCCCGTCTTCGAAACCGTAGTGCTCAGCCTGCTCGACGGTGAAGTCGATACCGCCGGTTACCCCGAGTTCAACACGGTTGTCGGCGGCGTCGTCTCCCACTGGGACGAGACGACGGGCGACATGATCGTCCGCGCCATCGTCGGCTGGGGCGGAAAGGGTGTGCGCGGCGATACCGAGCGGACCGCCGCCCGCCTCCTCGCCGGAATTTTCAACAACGTTCGTGCCGAGCCGACGGCCCTCGGTGTGGTGAGCATCGAACGGCCGATCGCGGCCATCGGCCAGCCCGGTACCGTATGCGCGCATTGCGGATTCAGCTCCGGACATGAGCGCTCCTTCTATTGCCCTAAGTGCGGCATGCGCATGTTGCGCGACTAGCCGCGCGCCCTGGAGAACCTGTGCCGATCTACGACTACGTCTGTACCAACTGTGGCCACGAGATGGAGGTCATCCATCCCGTCCAGGGCCATGGTCCGGCTGCCTGCCCCAAATGCGGCGGTCACATGCGCAAGGCCATCGTTGCGGCCGCGGTCCACTTCAAGGGATCGGGCTGGGCTCGCAAGGAACGCGGGACCGGGCGACCGTCCAGGCCAGCTCCCAGCGAAACCGCCGGCGGTGCCGAGAAGCCGGCCGGCGACAAACCCGCGGCCTCGAACGACTCAAGCGTGTCCACCGGCGGCGCCGCAGGCGAGAGCTCGAAGAAGGACGGCGACTGAGAGATGTCCAGGCCACCTGCCGACTGGATCTCACTATCGGAGGCGGCTGAACTTCTTGCGGCTGCGAACGTGAAGTTCACCCCGGCCACGATCGGACACTGGGCGCGGATGGGCCGTCTCCAGACCGTCAAGTTGGGACATCGGCGCTACGTTCGACGAGCACAGGTCCGCTCCTTGCTGCGGCCGGAGGGATCGGCTCGCGTCGATGAGAGCCAGCCCGGGTTGTTCGAGGACCTGGGCCTCTAGCGAAGCAGGGCCGCGGGCCGTTTGGCGGGCCCGGATTCGGCCCGGATCAGACCTGCTCTGTTCCGCAGCGTCGGCAGAAGCGCGCGTGAGTCGAGACCGGCAGGGCGCAATGGTGGCACGCGCGGACGTTTCCGCGGCTCATGACTTCCTGCGCAGACACGGCCCAGATCGCGGGCCCGGCCGGCTTTGGCGTCAGTTGCGCGGCCACGATCGCGGCAGGTACTCCCGCCGGCTCAGGACCGTTCCACGGCGCCTCGGGCGCCCTGGGAGCCGGCCAGCTGGCGCCGAGAGGCTGCCAGGGGGTCGGCGATTCGTCGATGGCGCGGCGAGCCTCCGGCTCCGCCGGGCGAGCGGTCGCGGCCCACCGATCGACGCTGGCAGGCGGCATTTCGAAGAGCGGCCGTTGGATCGGGAGCGGCGCGGTCGGCTCGATGGTCTGAGGCGGCTCGATGGCCTGAGGCGGCTCGATGGTCTGAGGCGGCTCGATGGTCTGAGGCGGCTCGATCGGCTCGGCTGCGATGGTCGCGGCCGACTCCTGAGCCTCTGGAATCGCATCTTCCACCCACGTTTCGATCGGCTCCGGGCTACTCTCGAGCGCGGCGGCGAAACCCAGCAGATCGTCGACCACTAACGGGAACGGCCGCTCGAGCTCCCATGGTCGCAGGGACGAACCGGCATCCTCCGGGAGTTCCGCCTGTTCCGGCGTGGCGACGAGCGGTTCCGGTTCGGCGGCGAGCGGCTCCGGCGCCACGTGTTCTGGTTCGGCGGCGAGCGCCTCCGGCGCCACGGCGAGCGGTTCCGGCGCCGCGGCGATATCGTCATCCGCGACCCATTCCGGTTCGGCCGGAGACGCCGCTTCCAGGGCATCGAGTTCCGATACCGCGGCGGGGCCCTGATCCAAAACCAAGCTCGCTTCCGCGATCTCGTCCAGCATTTCTGCCGAGGCCGGTCTTCCCGCCTCTGCGACATCAGCGGGACCGGGAGTCGTGGCGGCGGCCATCGCCATCTCGGCGGAAGGCGGTGTGAGTTCGGCCGGAACGAACCCGAGGACGTGCGTTCCGGATTGAATCGCGCGTACCGACCAGGGCGTGGCGATGGGCCATGGCCCGAGGTTCAGCTCGAGCCAGGACTCGACTGCACTCTGCTCGGCGGCGTTGCCCGGGATCGGAGCCCCGGCCGTGGGCGCGAAGGCCGAGTCCGCAGCGGCGGTCGTGGGGAGCACGACGGCGTCGGCCTCCGGCGAGGTTGGGATCGCCCAATCGGCTTCGGCCGGCCCGGCGAACATTTCCGCGGGCTCGTCGCTCTCGACCTGCTCATCGACCGGATGCTCGGTGAGCACGAGCTGGGCTTCGACGAGCGCCAGCTCTCCGGGCGTCAGATCGAGCTTCTCGCCGTCGAGGTCGTCCTGGATCGGCCAGAGGCTGCGTCTTGCGAGGCGCTCCGTCTCCGCCTCCTCCGCGACCGTGAGTGCGTCGGCGGCCGATTCTCCGGCTGCTTCGGGTGCGACGGATTCGGCCGCGGGCAAGTCCTGAACCGGCCAGGCTGGCATCTCCGGGCGTCCCGCGGGGGAAGCCCCCGGAACGGAAGCCTCTGTCTGAGTCCCGAGAAGCCCGTCCAGCCTCGAGACGGGGGTCCGGACGAGCAGGAGATCCGTCGGTTCCACGGGCTCGAGAGCGGTCTCCGGCGCGCAGGTCAGGCATGCTCCCTGAGTCGCATTCCAGCAGTTGTCGCATGCGTACTGGCGGCAGGTCATGCAGAAGTTGAAGGTCTTGTGGAACTGCTGCGTGACGCGCGTGGACTCGGTGCTCTGTACGTCCATTCGCGCATACGCCATCGCTTCGCCCAACGAGCCGGAATTGCTCGTGACGAAGTGCTTGAGACCTTTCGCCAGGACTCGGGCACCACCCAATGACCCGGCAACCGACGGACCCGAGCCGAACGTATAGCGGGTTCCGCAGCGCTCGCAGTACGAGGCGGCGTAGTCGCCCATGCTTGCTCCAAAATCCTGACCGCGGACACGACGCTGCCCGCGTCGCGCTTGCCAGGTTACCTCAGCACTCCGTCGAGTTGAGCAAGCCTGGCGTACTCGTGCGGGCGAGCCGAAGGTCCCGACCCCTTGTCATTCGCCAACGATCGAACGTATTCCGGGCCGATTACGTCGGGAAACGCGCGCGATTCGTTGGCGTGCCGGCGTCGGGGCGTTTGTTGCAGGAGGGGAACAGCTGTCGATCACATGCGCGATCGCGTGCGCGTCTCGGGGTAGTATGTCTTCGCAGGGCCCTCGGTCGCCAAACGCGGCGGAGGGGCTGAGCGATCGCAGGCTCTGTGACCCGATCGCGGACCATATCACTGCCTCCGTGTCCATAAGAGGGACAGATGACCACCATTCATGAGACCGGCGAGAGGGTCGCGGCAAACGTCGAACGCGTGATCATCGGCAAGCGCCAGGAGGTGCGGCTGACGCTCGTCGCGTTGCTGTGTCGGGGACATTTGTTGATCGAGGACGTCCCAGGGACCGGCAAGACGATGCTGGCCAAAGCCGTGGCGCGAAGTCTCGGCTGCAGTTTTCGGCGCATCCAATTCACACCGGACCTGCTGCCTTCCGACGTCACCGGTCTGTCCATTTACAACCAGAAGACACAAGAATTCGAGTTCCGGCCGGGCCCGATCATGGCTCAGGTCGTGCTCGCCGACGAGATCAACCGCGCGACACCGAAGACGCAGTCCTCACTCCTCGAATGCATGGAGGAGCACCAGGCCACGATCGACGGCACAACCTACCCGATGCCGGAACCGTTCCTGGTAATCGCGACCCAGAACCCGATCGAATACGAGGGAACCTTCGCTCTGCCCGAAGCCCAGCTCGACCGCTTCATGCTGCGGATTCGCCTCGGCTATCCGAGCCTGGCCGATGAGCAGACGATCCTCGACCAGCAGAAGATCACTCATCCGCTCGAGGATCTTCAGGAAGTTCTGAGTCTGGAAGAGTTGCGCGAGATGCAGAAGATGGTCCGCGAGGTTTACGTGGACCCGGTCGTGGCCGACTACATCGTCCGCCTCGTCAGCGCAACCAGGACGCATCCCGATGTCTATCTCGGCGCCTCGCCTCGTGGTTCGCTGGCCCTTTATCGCACCGGCCAGGCCCTGGCCGCCCTCTCCGGCCGTGATTATGTGATCCCCGACGATATCAAGGCACTGGCCGAGTCGGCGTTGGCTCACCGGCTGATCATCAAGACGAGTTCCTCCATGCACGACATCGACCCGCGCCGGGTCGTCGCCGAGTTGCTCAACGCAATCCCGCTTGAGAGCGCCTCGGGTGGCGGCAGAGCCGGCGCGCCGCTCCCCGCCGGTGTGGCGGCAATGAAGCGCGACGCAAGCGGAAGCCCCGCCCGCTGATCGCGGGGACAGGCCAGATATCGTGATCCGACGACTGCAGTTCCTGATCGTAACGGCAGTTCTGGTCGTCGCCGCGTTTGCGACGGGATTGCCGTTTCTCTTCTACATGGTCTACCTCGGGCTTCTTGCCGTCGGTGGAAGCTACGTGCTGACCCGCTTCGGCCTGGCCGACCTCGAAGCGGGATACCGGGTCGATCACCGGCAGGGTCACGTCGGCGACGATCTCAGGACGACATACAGCATTTCCAACGCGAGCGGCCTGCCCAAGCCCTGGCTCGAGGTCTACAACCCGACAGACCTGCCCGTAGCGCTGCCGGGACGTGCACTGGGCCTGCGTCCCGGGGCGCAGCGATCGTGGGTCGCCATCGTTCCGCTGGTCCGGAGAGGCACGTATCGGATCGAGCCGATGGTGGTCAGGACCGGCGATCCGTTCGGGTTCTTCGAGGCCGCCGCAACCGTCGGACGTCCCACTGTCGTTACGGTCTTTCCGCGTGTCGTGCCGCTGCCGCGCTGGCGGCTGCCGAACGCAAATCTGGAAGGAACGCATTCCGCGCCCGAGCGGACGCTTCAGACCACGCCTCTGGCCACGGCCGTCCGCCCCTACGCACCCGGCGACAGCTTCAATCGGATCCACTGGCGCAGCACCGCACGTCTGGGGGAGATCCAGGTCAAGGAGTTCGACCTCGAGCAGACGGCCGACGTATGGCTGTTCGTCGATCTCGACTGCTCCGTCCAGACGGGCGAGGGCGACGCGTCGACGCTCGAGGAATCGCTTCGGATCGCCGCATCGATAGCCCACGACGCAATCATCGAAAACCGTGCCGTCGGCCTGACGACCAGCGGCCATCGAACCGTCTCGATTCCGGCCGATAGGGGACCGCGACAGCGCCAGAAGATCATGCAACTCCTCGCAGCCGTCGACGGCGACGGCAACACCCCACTGGCCGAATTGCTCTTGAACGGCCTGCCGTTGTTGCGGCGAGGGATGACGGCGGTGATCGTTACGCCGTCGCGCGACCGGCACTGGGTCCGAACCCTCACCGGCCTCCGAAGCCGGGGCGTCGCCGCCGTCGTCATCGCGCTCGACGGCCGCAGTTACGAGATCGGAGCGTCGGGCCAGGGCGAAGGCGGCGGTTCGGAGCACGCGGCCCAGGAGCAGCGGGCGCTCAAGTTCGCGCTCGCGGAATACGACCTGAAGGTTTACGAGGTCCGGTCCGGCGACAACCTCGGGGCCGTGCTCTCGTGAGCGCTCGACGAGCCACCCCGAAGCCACGCGGAGGGTCGATCTGATCATGGCAGCCTCGACTTGGCTCCCGCGAAACTCCCCCCAGGACGGCAGCGGCAGCGATCTGGCGCCCGCCCGCCGGGGAGCGGCTGACGCACTCGCTGCACTTCGCCCGGATGAAGGCTGGTTAAGCATCCCGCTGGTTGCGGTGCTCGTTTTCACGATGGCGTGGTCCCTCGCCGACGCGCGTTGGGTCCTGGGGCGCGACGAAGCCTCCAGCTTCGTCATCTGGCTCGGTCTGGCCGGGGCGCTGTGGGGCTATCTGAGTGCGCAGGCAAATCTCCCTCCCTGGCTGGCCCACACCCTGGGCGCCGTTGTCGGGGCCTTCGTGATCATCGAAGTCGTGGGGTCCTCGCTGCCCGGCGCAGCTCCGGGACTTGTCGGTTGGTTCAACGCCACCGGCACGTCGGTGACGCAGGCCTACCTCGATCTCACCTGGCGTCATCAGCTGACGACGACCCAGTTCGGCCACTACGAGGTCGTCCTGGGAATCGTGGTCTGGGGGACTGCCCAGGCCGCTTCCTACGACACCTTCGGCTACCACAGGGCGGTGAATGCGGTCCTGCTCCTGGCAGTGATCCTGGTCGCCAACATGGCCCTTACACTCCACGATCAGTATCCGGCGCTCGTCCTCTTCAGTGCGGCGGCGCTGCTGCTGCTACTCCGGGCGCACGCTGCCGACGAACGCTCCAGCTGGCTGCGACATCGAATCTGGCGGGGACGCGACGTCGAGGCCCCGAACCTGCAGGGTGGGCTCGCGTTCGCATCGCTGGCCGTCTGCGGTGCACTGGTCCTGACAACACTGGCCAGTTCCGCTCCCCTGGCCGGACCGGTCCAGAACGTCGGGGACAACTTCCAGGGGCTCGGCATCTGGCTCAGCCAGTACCTGCCCAACAACGGCCAGAGCCGCTTCCAGGGAGGCGCCGACTTCCAGAGCACTTCGCCGATCTCGGCCTCCTTCTCGGCGCCTGCGACCGACGTCTTCACGATCCGGGTCCCGAGCGCGACGATGTCGGAGCACTGGCGCCTGGTCTCTTACGACCAGTTCCAATCGACGGGCTGGGCCGAGAGCCAGACCAGGCAGGACACGATCGACGCCGGGAGCCAGCTCGATGCGGGGACCGTCGATGCCACGACCCGAACGACTCCCGGCCGAGTTCAGGCGCAGTTCGTGGTCACGATCCAGGATCAATCGATCAGCCACCTGGTCGTGCCCAACGAGCCGGCCTCGACGAATGTTCAGGTCAACCGAACGGTAGTCGTCGATGGCAGCGACAGCACAGTCGGGTCGTTGTCGACAGGCTCCAAGGAGTACACGGTCATCGCCAACGTACCCGACCTGCAACAAACAAACGGCCTGACCGAGAACGCGCTGCAGCACGCGAGCACGAGCTTCCCACCCGGCCTGCTGGCGACATACACGCAGGGCATCGATCAAATCGGCGTCGACGGCACGAGCCTGCTCGAGGAAATCAGGTCCTACGCGCAGAAGAATGGCCTGCCGTTCACGTCAGAGTACGACGTGGCCAAAGAGATCCAGAACTACCTCAGAAGCCCCGACCACGGCTTCGTCTACAACGCCAACATCCAAAGCATCATGGCCAAGTGCACGGGCCTCTCGACGGTCGATTGCTTCGCCAAATTCCGTCAGGGGTTCTGCGAGCAATACGCCACCACGATGACGATGCTGATGCGGATGGAAGGTTTTCCGGCGCGCTACGTGCTCGGCTACCTGCCGACCCGCCCGGATCCGCATACCTTGATCGAGCAGGTAACGCGTCAGCAGTCGCACGCCTGGGTGGAGGTTTACTTCCCGAACTACGGCTGGGTTCCGTTCGATCCGACCGGCGGTTCCGTGGGAGTGCCGACAGTGCTGCCTGCCGGTTCGTCCGTATCTGCAACTCCTACGCCGAGCGCCACCGGCTCGCCGAGCTCTCCGATCGTTCGCCATTCGGCCTCCACCGGTGAGACTGCCGGAACGATCAACACCCCGACCAATTCCACCCCCAACCCCCTGCCGCTCATTGCGGCGCTGTTCGTCTTCGTGCTGCTGCTGGCCCTGTTCGTCCTGTGGCGACGCCGGCCCCGCAAGCTAGAAGGGCCGGAAGCGATCTACCGCAGCATCGTTAAGCTGGCCAGCCGCCTCGGATATCGGCCCGAGCCGACGCAAACCGTCTACGAGTACACGGGCATGCTGGCCGAACGTGTCCCGAGGGCGCGCGACTCGCTGGGGGTCGTCGCGACTGCGACGGTCGAGGTCACCTACGGGCGCCGCAAGCTCGCGGCCGACCGCATGCAGGCGCTGGCCGACGCTCGAAACAGGATCCGTCGCGCGCTCTTGAGGCTCGCGTTCCGGTTGCCCCATCCTCGCCGGAAAGGGCGACGCCAGGGCGGCAAGTCCCGCTAACCGGCGGTTCCTCTCGCTGCCGCTACAAAGCGCCCTTTGCGCTGCGCTCCGCGTCCAACTCGCGGCCCGAGACGTTGTTGCCCACCCCCATCGGCGGCTCGAGATTGAGGGCCCGGAGAGTCGCCCGTCCCGCCCGAATCTCGATGACGCTTACGGCCGCGAGGCCGAAGTCGAAGTTCCAGAAGTGTTCGAGCGGCAGTGACAACAGGGCGCAGACGACGACCCGAAAAACCCCGCCGTGGCCGACGAGCAATGCCCAGCGCTTCTGTTCGGGCTCGTCCTCGCCGTAGCCAAGGACCTGGTGTCGATCGAAGGTTCCCGGACGGCCTCCGTCGGCAAGGTCCGCCAGCACGGCCGACAGCGTCTCCTCGACGCGACCGCGAACTTCGTCCAGGCTCTCGCCTCCGGCGGCGTGCGCCCGCTCTGGCCAGCGACGCCACGTTCCCAGGGCATCGCCGAAACGTGACGAAATCTGTTCCCCGGTGAGCCCCTCCCAGTCGCCCTGGGCGATCTCGAGGAGGCCCCGATCGGGCCGGAGCAGAGGAACGTCCAGGCCGGCGTCGGCGAGCTCCTCGGCGAGCAATTCCGCGGTTCGGCGGGTGCGGCCGAGCGGAGAGTGGGCGATCAGAAAAGGCGGGGTCGCCGGGATCGGCAGCGGCGGGTCGCCGCCGGGATGGGCCAGCCACGATCCGGCCCGCCTGACCTGCAGCTCCCCGAGCCGCGTCAGCGGCGTCTCCGTCTGACCCTGGAAGCGGCCCTCGACGATGAATTCCGTCTGGCCGTGGCGAACGAAAACTATCGTCGCGTCGAGCCCCGCCGGAATGAGTGGAGCGACCCCCGAGGCCGGCGAGTCGCCGGTGGTGAGCCGCCCGCCCTCACGCGCTTGCGAAGTCAACGTTCGGACGCAGCCCGGATCACCCAGACGTCCATGACGGCAGGATGGCCCAGGATCTGAGCCGTGACGGCGTCCGGTACGTCGTTGTCCACGGCCAGGAGCATCAACGCGCTCTGCCGCTCGGCGTCGCGGGCGAGAGTCATGGCACTGATGTTGATCTCGGCCTCGCCGAGCATCAGCCCGATGCGACCCATCGTGCCCGGTTTGTCCTGGTGTCGGGTCATCACCATCAACGGTACAGGCGCCATGTCCAGGAGGTTGTCGTCGACGCGAACGAGGCGCGGTTCGCCGTTGGCGACGGTGCCGGCCACGACTGCCCGGCAGGAGTCTCCTTCGACGGTCAGCGTCACCAGAGATGCGAACGTGCCCGCGTCGGAAGTCTTGCGCTCGTTCACAACCAGCCCGCGGTTCTTGGCCAGGAAGCCCGCGTTGATCAGATTGACGCGCTCGGTCGTCGCGTTGTCGAGGATGCCTCGGAGAGCTGCGGCCGTGAGCTGCGACGCGTCGTATTCGGCCAGGTCGCCGGCGACGTCCACCGTCAGCGTCTTGACTCCGCTGCGCAAATACTGGGCGGCGAAACGGCCGAGGGTCTCGGTCAGAGGCAGGTACGGCGCGATCGCGCGAGCGGTCTCGGGCGTAAGCAACGGCGCGTTGACCGCGTAGCGGGCCGACCGGCCGGCCAGAACGTCGATGACCTGCTCGCAGGCCTCTTCGGCGACACGGACCTGGGCTTCGGCTGTGGAGGCGCCGAGATGCGGCGTCAGGACGGTATTCGGAGCAGTGAGCAGCGGAGACTCGACCGGCGGTTCCTTCTCGTAGACGTCAAAGGCGGCGCCAGCGATCTTGCCGTCGGCCAGAGCCTGAGCCACGGCCGCTTCATCGAAGACCCCGCCGCGGGCGACGTTGATCAGCATGACTCCCGGCTTCAGCCGGTCTATCTGCTGGGGTCCGATCACGCCGCGTGTGGCCTTGTTGAGGGGCACGTGGACGGTGATGACGTCGGACTTCTCGATGATCGAGTCCATGTCCACGAGCGTGACGCCGTGAAGCTCGGCCTGCTCGGCTGTGATGAACGGGTCGAAGCCGATTACGTGCATCTCCAGGCCACGGGCACGCTGCGCCACGGCCTGGCCGATCTTGCCGAGCCCGACGATGCCGAGCGTCCGGCCGCGCAACTCCACGCCGGTGAAGGCGCTGCGCTTCCATTCGCCCCTGCGCATCGAGGCGTCGGCGGCGGCGGTCTTGCGAGCCAGCGCCAGCATGAGAGCGATCGTCTGCTCGGCGGCCGAAACGGTGTTGCCGGTCGGCGCATTGACCACCACCACGCCGGCCTTCGTCGCCGCCTCCAGATCGACGTTGTCGACGCCGACGCCGGCCCGGCCGATGACTACCAGGCGAGTGGCGTGGGCCAGGATGTCGGCCGTGACCTTGACCTGGCTCCGGACAAGGAGGGCGTCGTAGTCGCCGATGATCGAGGCGAGTTCCTCGGGCGTCAGGCCGATCTTCTCGTCGACCTCGTGGTGAGCGCGCAGGATTTCGACGCCCTGCCTGGCGAGTGGCTCCGCCACGAGGATCTTCATCGAGCAATTCCTTCCGGGAGTGCGACGCCCATGGTTTCGAGGGCGGCGACCTGCGCGGCCGCTACCGCCGAGCCGGGCCGGACCGGCCGGTCCATTTCGATCATGGCCTGCTCTAGCACGGCCATCGCATTGAGGATGTTCGGGACGGTGACGTGGCCCAGATGCCCGATGCGGAAGATCTTGCCCTTCAGCGCGCCCTGGCCGCCGGCGACCGCGAGACCGTACTTGCGCAGCTTGCCGTTCAAGGCCTTCCAGTCGAGATCTTCTGGGATCCATGCGCCGGTCACGGTGTCCGAAGCGAATGCCGGGTCCGCCAGCAGCTTGAAGCCGAGCGCCGTGAGGCCTGCCCGGACCGCGGCCCCAACAGCAGCGTGGCGCGCCCAGATGGCGTCCAGGCCTTCCTGCTCCATCAGCGTCAGCGCCGCGTCGAGCTGGAACATCACCGCAACCGCCGGCGTCCAGGGGGTCTGGCCGGCCTCGGCGCTGGTCTTGTGGGCGGCCAGGTCGAAGTAGAACTTGGGCATCCTTGCCGTGGCCGCGGCTTCCCAGGCGCGTGGCGAGACTGCCACGAAGGAGAGTCCCGGCGCGACCATCCAGGCCTTCTGGGAGCCGCTGACGACCACGTCCAGGCCCCAGGCATCGGTCTCGAACGGGACTGCGCCGAGGCCACTGATCGCGTCGACCAGCAGCAATGCCTCGGGAGCGACTTCCTTGACGACCGCGGCAAGCTCGCCGATCGGGTTGGTTACGGCCGTCGAGGTTTCGTTCTGCGTCATCAGAACGGCCTTCCACGGCCCTCCGGCGGTGAGAGCTTCACGGACCCGAGCCACGTCGGCGGCCTTGCCCCAATCGAACGCAACCTTCGTCACGTCCGCGCCGTAGACGGTCGCGATCTTGGCGAACCGATCACCGAAGGCCCCGATCGTGATGGCGAGCACCCGATCGCCGGGGGAAAGGAAGCTCACGATGGCCGATTCGAGGCCACCGGTTCCGGCTGCGGTGACGATCAGGACGTCGTGCTCGGTGCGATAGAAAGTCTTGAGCCGGGCGATGATGCTGTTCTGGAGGACCGCGAACTCCGGGCCCCGGTGATTGACCATCTGATGGGCGCCGGCTTCCCGGACGACATCCGGAAGTGACGTGGGGCCGGGAATACGGAGATTGGCCTCAAAGCGATTCACGGTGTCGTCCTCGTTAGCGGCTGGGTGTGCGGGAGATCCTAGTAGGCCGGTGCGCCATCGCGCCACTGTGGTATATATGCGGTCATATGCTCAAACGCACGACCGTCCTCATGGACGCCGACCTTCTCGAACGCCTCGATCGGTTCGCGGCTCGCGCCGGCGCGACCAAGACGTCCGTCATCGCGGCCGCCCTGGAGAGCTACCTGGAGGCCCACGACACGATCCCGGATCTGCCCTTCCTGGCGGTCGGCCGCAGCGACCATGGCCGGCTGTCGCTGGACGGCCGGTCCATTGCGCGCCGCGAAGCCGGCCGGCGCCCTCGTCCGGACGAGCGCTGACCGATGGCCATCCTTCTCGATTCGAGCGCCATCCTGGCCGCGGCCGATCAATCGGACCTGAACCACCGAGCGGCGCTGGCCTGGTTCGGCCGTGTCAATGAGCCGCTCCTCGTTGGCGCACTGACTCTCAGCGAGGTGGATCTGCTTCTCCAGCGCGAGTTGAGCCTCAAGGCCACACTCGCGATCCTCGAAGCGATCGCCAGCGGCGCGATGCGCGTGGTCGCTCCGACACACGCGGATTTCGGGCGGGCGGCCGAACTTTTGCGCGAGGCAACCGAATATCGGCCGCGCCTGACCGACGCCGTGCTGGTGGCCACCGCCGAGCGTCTGGGAGTCACCCGCGTAGCCGCGTTCGACCGCCGGCCGATCGCCATATTCCGGCCGCGCCACGTCAAAGCCCTCGACCTCGAACCTTGAGCGTGCAGGAGAGCCCGACTAGGCCGGCAAGAGATCCCGCTTGGCTGTTCCGTCGTCGCTGCGCACGATGCGGAGTGCACCTCGAGCGGCCTCCGTTCGCCCCGAGTCGAACCCGCTCGACTGTTCAGTAGGCGAGCTGAAAGCCCTGCTCTGGCGGGTGAGCATCGCCAGAATCGCTTCATACGGCTGTGAGGTTCGCCGCTGGACCAGCTCCGCGATGCGGCACGGGATCTCCGGCGACCCGCCGAAGCTTCGCCCTGTCGAGCCTCGGCCACAGGAGCATGGCGCGCTCGAGGTAGTCGGTCGTGACGGGCCGCTCGTGGTGGCCGACGGCCCGCGGGCCTGCCTTCCTTGGGGCATGCCGGGCTACGGGGGCCAGGACCAGTTCGCCTCGTACCGGCGCGACAGCGTGCGCTCGTGACATAGGGCGCTCCCAAAGCGGGACTGGAGACGCAAGGGAGTAGTCGGGCGGTTCTGGTGAACCTTGACCGACGCCACCGACTGGCGATGCCAGCGTCGTAGCAGCCCGAGGGGAGCTTGCGTCGCAGCCATGGCGTGACCCACGGGAACCGAGCGGCGGTGCTGGCTCCGGGATGCCTTGACCTCGACCGACCTCCGGAGAGACTCCAAATTCAACCTTGGACCGATCTCACCGCGAAGGCAACTGCCCGAACGCAGGGGACGCCGAGACGCGGCGTCTACTCGGCCGCATCTTTTCGCTGTTCGTCGGCGAGCCTCGCCAGGTTCGTCCGGCGCAGTCGCATGCCCTCCGACCCGGCGGCCATCGGATCTCCGGCGGACTGCCCCGAAACCTGTTTCTTCCTCCGCGGCGCCTCGAGCCGGGCCTGTCGTATCCGGTCCAGGCGATCGCCGATGCGGCCCTCCGCCCCCTGGTCTCCGGGGAAGTAGTAACGGCGCCCGGCCAGCTCGTCGGGCAGGTATTGCTGCTCGACGTCGTCGCCCTCGAAATCGTGCGGGTACTTGTACTTGCGCCGCCCCGGCCCTGTCGATCGCAAATGCGCCGGAACCGGCAGCGAGCCGTTCGCGAGCACGTCGTCGAGTGCGGCGAAGTAGGCTCGCCCGGCGGCAGAACTCTTGGTCGTGGCCGAGAGATAGGCGGTGGCTTCGGCCAGGTTGTATTGCGCCTCCGGCAAGCCGACCCAATCCAGGGCTCGCGCCGCAGCGACCGCGACCTCCAGGGCCCGCGGGTCGGCCAGGCCTATGTCCTCCGATGCGGAGATGATGAGTCGGCGGGCAATGAACCGAGGGTCCTCGCCGGCCGCGATCATGGCCGCGAGCCAATAGAGGGCGGCGTCGGGATCGTTGCCGCGAATGCTCTTGATGAAGGCGCTGACCGTATCGAAATGGCCGTCGCCCGCCCGGTCGTAGGCGAGTATCCGTTCCTGCGCCGCCTCTTCCACGTCGCCCAGGGTCGGGGAGACGCGGCCGCTTGGGTCCCGATGCCCCTCCGCTTCGGCCAGCGCCACTGCAGCCTCGAGGACGTTGAGAGCCTGGCGGGCATCACCGGCGGAAAGCGCGACCAGGTGGTCGCGACCGGTGCCCTCCAGTGCCACCCCGCCGGGGGGACCGAGGGAGCCCGCAAGGCCGCGCTCTTCGTCGGCGAGCGCCCGGTCCACGACCGTGGCGACCTGCTCGTCGGTGAGGGCCTCCAGGCGGTACACGCGGAGGCGTGACAGGAGCGCCGAGTTCAGCTCGAAGTAGGGGTTCTCGGTCGTGGCGCCGGCGAGGATCACGACGCCTTCTTCCACGTGAGGCAGCAGAGCGTCCTGCTGGCCCTTGTTGAAGCGATGGATCTCGTCGATGAAAAGCAGCGTCTGGCGCCCGTGCAGGCTCAATCTCTCCCGGGCCTCGGCGACCACCGAGCGGATCTCCGCCACGCCGCTCATGACGGCCGAAATCGTCACGATCTCCGCGCCGAGTCCCTCGGCGAGGACGCGGGCAAGGCTCGTCTTGCCACTGCCCGGAGGTCCCCAGAGCAGGATCGAGCCGAGCCGGCCGTGATCGACCGCCCGACGGATCGCGCCTCGCTCGCCGATCAGCTGCTCGTGGCCGACCACCTCGTCGAGCGACCGGGGGCGCATCCGAGCCGCCAGAGGCTGGCGCTCCGGAGGAGGCACAAACAGCGGTTGCGAAGTCCCGGAATTGCCTGCGGAACGAGCCGAGCGGCGAACGACCATGGGTGGATGCTACCGCGCCAACGTGACCATTGGGCGGGCGGGCGGGTCACGGCGCCCTGTAGAGTTCGAATGCATGACCGCCCCGCTCCACCGCCATCGTCCCAGTCCTGCCGCCGTCCCGCCCGCACCCGCCGGCGAGTCGGCCGAATCCGTGCGGCGCCTCGTCGATGCCGTGGACGCCCTTGTTGTCGTCGCTCGCCTCGAGGGAACCTTATGGCTGTGGAATCGGAACTGCGAGGAGGCTTCGCGGACGCAGCTGGAGTCCGTGGCCGGCCAGCCGCTTTGGTCGGTCATGCGCCTTCGGCCGGCTCAGGCTCGGGAAGCTCAGGCCGCCTTCGACCGTCTGGTTGCGCGCCAGGACAAGAGCGTTTCATTTCATTCGGTTTGGGTCCGAAAGGATGGCCGCAAGACTCGTATCGCCTGGACCGCGCGCCTCGTTGCGGAAGGCCGGCGACCCGGATTCATCGTAGCGACAGGCACGGAGACGACCCGCGGGCGGAAGCTCGCTCGCGAGCTGGAGGCCGCCGAAGCCGTCCGCCACGAAGCCGAAGAGCGGATTCGCGCCGTTTTCGACGAGTCCGTCGTGGGCATGATCCTGATCGATCGCGAGGGCCATGCGCTCGAGAGCAACCGTGCTTTCCAGCATCTCCTCGGCTACAGCCAGGACGAGCTGGCGGCCATGTCGACGGCTGACTACACGCACGCCGCCGACCGTGCCGCGAGCGAACAGGCTCTCAGCGAGGTCTTCGCCGGTATCGCCGGCGGCAGCAAGCTGGAGACTCGATACATCGCCAGGGACGGTTCGGAGGTCTGGGCTCGGGTCCACATTTCACCCGTTCGCGCTCCCTCCGGCGCTCCTCGAATGGCCGTCGGGACGGTGGAGGATGTCACCGCCCACAAGGCTCTCGAGGAGCAGCTGCGCCAGGCTTCGAAGATGGAGGCCCTCGGTCGCCTCGCCGGCGGCGTGGCCCACGACTTCAACAATCTCCTGACGGTGGTGAACGGCTATGCCGACCTGCTCGTCGATGCCCTGGGCGACGACGAACGAGCGGCCGACGCGCTCGAGATCAGGCGAGCCGGCGACCGAGCCACCGAGCTCACTTCACAGCTCCTGGCCTTCGGACGGCGCGGATCGCAGGAGCTCGAGCCGGTCGATCTCAATGCCAGGATCTCGGCCCTCGTGCCGATATTGCGCCGCCTGCTCGGCGAGGCGATCGAGTTCGAGGTGCGGCTCGATCCGGCTATCGGTGCGATCGAGGCCGATCCGAGCCAGCTCGACCAGGTGGTGATGAACCTGGTCGTCAACGCGCGGGATGCCATGCTATCGGGCGGCCGCCTGAAGCTCACGACGAGTCAGTTCGAAACGCCGGCGAGCGAGGGCCGCGAGCCGAGCCGTTCCTGGGCCCGGCTGGAGATCTCGGACACCGGGGTCGGGATAGA